>OZ242348.1:0-3298779 GCA_965208625.1 Dehalococcoidia bacterium | reverse complement strand
TTGTAAACATCCTTGGATTCCATAGCTGTCTCCCTAACGGCGTTCAGCTGGCTGATTCATTGGTTTCCTTAATGCCTGCGTACAAACAGGTAGAGCATCTGAAGATTTGTACGTTCGTGTTAGGTACAGTCGTAAGCGAATGCAATGTTGCCTTCTGGCAGTTCACGCACCTGAGTCCCATACCGGATCCCGGATGCACAGGATTCCCCAACGCACCATCCGATAAAGCCGCAAGTCGAGCACTCGCTGAACGACCCTGTGTCTTCAATGTGAAGTGTCTGGTTCCAGCAGGATGGGCACTTTCTGCCTTTCGCCATGGATGTCTCCTATCTTGCCGTAACACTCTCCTATCGCACACGAGCCGCAACCCTACCCGCGCCTCCCCATCCCGTCAACCTCCAGCCTCGATTCGCGGGATGTCGGGGCACGGCTCCTCTGTACGCGGCTCTGCGCCCGCACCGAAACGCAGTTCAACGTGGCCTACGAAGCAGGGACTCGCCAGCAACGGGAATGGATACGTTAGGTCAGCCTGCTGTTCGCTGTTCAGGTGGAAGGTCACGGCTCGTCGGCGTAGCTGTAGTTCGGCGGGCCCACGAGGAGGCAACCCTTGTCACCACACACCAACACACCGTCGCGCACAGGAATCCTCGTCGAACGCTCCCAATTCCCCACTCGGACTACCAATTCACCCTCCGCGACGGGTTGGCCGTCCAGCAGCACGGTGCCCTCTAGGTACAAGATTGGGAACGGTGAGATGGTCTGTACCCATTCGTGAGCCGATGTGCTCGAAGGAACGCGCACAGACCCTGAGCACTGTCGTGGGGTTGCATTTTGGGCAGCGACGTCCACGCCCTCAACAGTGAAGCACTCGCTTTCAGCGGGATGCTTGCCGTGGTCGTAATCGCTGCCTTCTGCACCCCAACAGACCGCACTCCCATCGGGCCGCAGTGCACATGTGTGGGAACCACCACTGCTGATGAACGCAAACCTCTCACTCGCTGGCGGCGACGACCGTCCTCCTCCCCAGCAAGTAGCACTACCATCTGGTCTCAGTGCGCATGTATGGGAACACCGCTGCTGATGAACGCAAATCGCTCACTCGCTGGCGGCGACGACCGTTCTCTTCCCCAGCAAACAGCACTACCATCAAGCCGCAAAGCGCATGTATGCGACGGGCTAACTCCTGAGCCATTGCTGATGGAGGTAAATCGCCCTTCCGGAGGTGACAACTGTCCGCTAGCATTCCTCCCCCAGCAAACCGCGCTGCCGTCAGGATGCAACGCACACGTATGTTCCGAGCCACTACTGATTGTTCTAAACTGCCCTATTTCTGGTGGAGACGCTTGTCTTAGTTGATTCCCACCCCAACAGACCGCACTCCCATCGGGCCGCAGTGCACAGGTGTGCTTGCCCCCACTGCTCAATGACACAAAGTGCTCCTTCTCTGATGGCGCTGGGTGCGAACCCCAGCAGACTGGGCTGCCATCCGGTCGCAGTCCGCATGTGTGCGCTCCGCCGCTGCTAATCGATACGAAGCGCTCTCCTTCTGGGGGTGACGCCTGCCCTTGTCGATCATCGCCCCAACATACGGCAGTGCCATCCGGTCGCAGCGCGCATGTGTGCCTCCCTCCACTACTCAATGTCGTATGCTGCTCCGGTGCCCGAAAGTCCTCCGGCACGGGGTACGGCGTCGCCGTAGGTGTAGGGGTAACCGTAGGCGTCGGTGTGTCCGTAGGCACAGGTGTCGGGGGCGGCTTAAGCGACCACCAGCCGCAGCCTTCGGACGCGCGGAAGCCAGCGTCGGTCGGCAGGATGGCGACGGTCGGCGGGGCGGTCGTCGAATCCTCGAACAGTACGTCCGCGCCGTCGGCGTCGAGCCTGCTGAGCCGCGCCCACTCGCACGTTCCCGATACCTGAGTAGCCTCGTACACGCCGGGGACGATCTGCTCGCCCACGCGCCACGACCCCGGTGGGAACGCGGTCCACGGGAATGGCGCGGGGGTTGGCGTCGGGGTGGCGGTGGGAGTCGGCGCCGGCGTTGGAGTAGGTGTAGGAGTTGCGGTAGGCGTTGGCGTTGGGGTGAAGGTCGGGGTAGGCGTTAGGGTCGCGGTCGGAGTCGGGGTCGACGTGGCGGTCGACGTAGGGCGTGGGATGGGCGTAGCGGTGGGGATCGGCGTCGGCGTGGGGCGAGCGCCGGTGTCCACGACGCCGATCGTCGGGGCGGAGTCGCACGCCGCGACCACGAGCGCAAGGAGCGTGAGGGCGGGGAGCGCAAGCGTTCGCAACGGGCGGCGTCTCCGGTGGTAGGGGTGGCGGCGAGTGTAGCACAGGGGAACAGGCGGGGTTCCTCCTGCATGCCCCCTGTCAACGCTACTCCATATGGGTACTAACGAGCTTGGCCGCGTTGTAATACTGACCAGTTCCGGCAGTAGCTGCCAACTACAGTGCAACCTCCCATTCGAAGTTCGCAGTACAGTATCCTCTGGTCCGCTACGGCGGATCTGACCGCACTTGGCACAACAACACAACTCAGTGCCGAGGTGCGTGACCAGGACTCCACTGTAATGACTGGAGTCACCGTGACCTGGACGACCAGTGCCAACTCGGTGGCGACAGTGGATGCGGCCGGTGTGGTGACGACGATGGGCACCGGGACGGCGACGATCACCGCGACGGCCGGGGCGGCGTCAGGGACCGCGGTGCTGACGGTGACGCAGACGGTGGCCTCGGTGGAGGTGTCGCCAGCCATGACCGAGCTCACCGCATGGGGTAAGACCGTTCAGCTAACGGCGGAGGCGTTCGACGCGAACGGGCATGAGGTGGCGGGAACCGAATTCTCGTGGCAGTCCTCTGACCTTCTGGTGGCGGAGGTGGACGCGCTTGGTCTGGTGTCTGGAATTGCGGAAGGGGAGGCGACGATCACAGCCAGTGCGGGCGCAGCGTCCGGGTCCGCACTGGTAGCGGTTCCATCCACGTTCACTCTCTCTGGGGCAGTACGGGACAGCCGGGAAAACGGGCCAATGCTGGCGGGCGCCATCGTGCGGCTCGAGAACGGTAAACGAGAGTCCATGGTCATCGGTCCCGACGGGGGCTACCTCTTCCCGAACGTTTGGGGGACGGTCACGGTCAGGGCCATCGCCGGGCCCACCCATGGAACCGAGACCGTCGAGATTACGGTGGACGAAGACCGCACGTTGGACTTCGATCTCGAACACAGGGGGATCCCGCCCTACCAAGGGACCGTGTTCATCACTCCGAACCTTCTCGGACCTACAGAGCCCACTTCGCTTCAGAGCGTCGCCTATGTCGGGCGCGGGGAGCGCGTCATCTATGATCGACGACCCGATGGGTGGATCACGGTCAACGCCTACCTGTTTAGCGTGCGCTACGAGGGCGCAGTTCTTGAGTTTCAGGTCAATCCGGAATTCGGGAGCAGAGAGGCAGCGCGGAAGGAGGTCGACACTTACGCGGCCGCGTTGGGGCGACTGCCGGCGGTCTTCCTGTCGAGAGCCCAGAAGGTGCAGGTCAATGCTGGCCATGAGCTGTCCGGGGGCAACTGGCACGACAGGAGTTTCCTCATCCACACCGACCAAGGGAAGGAATACATCAGCACCGGCTATCTGGAGGAGGTTCTCATCCATGAAGGCGCGCACATCTCTCTGGATGGTCATGCTAGTGCCGCCGAATGGCGTGCAGCTCGAACCAGGGATGGCGTCTTTGTCTCGGAGTATGCCCGCGACTATCCAGACCGGGAAGATATTGCGGAGAGCATCTTGCCATACTTCGCCCTGCGTTACCGTCCTGACCGACTGACCGATTCTGACCGGGCTGCGATTCGGGCTGCAATATCGAATCGCCTGGCCTACTTTGACGAGCAGGGATTCGACATGTCGCCCTACACGCTATCGGAGGGTCCAGGAGCCCTCCGGTGAAGTTGTCACCATTCAGGGCAAGGTGATCGGGCCGAATAGTGAGCCGTTGGAATGGATAAAACTGTGGGCTTGGGCCGGGAGCGTGGATAACAGCGGAAATGCCACGACCGGGGAGGACGGGATCTTTGCCATAGTAGTCCCTGATGGTTCCTACACCTTGGACGTTTACGTCGGCGGGGTATGCATAGGGTGGTACGGCCCGGGGGATTCACCACTGAGTGGGAAGATGTAACCTGCATTGAGGTAGACGGCGAAAGTGTCTTAGACATCGTCATACGGCTTCCGGACCACGCGGACGCCTTGCCTCGCATTTGCTGATTGCGCCTGACCAAGTTACTCTGCGCGGGGGACGAGTCCACTGTTGGAGATGGGACTTCAGGTGGTCTTGCCGTCCACGTCCGTCCGTTAATCACGGGAACAGGGCCTCGGTGGATGCACAGAGTCGCCACTCACCTTCTCTTGAGCGATTCCCATCACCGGGACACTCTTCGCTGCCTTTGAATCCGACAGAACGCCCCGGCCCGCCCGGTTCGTCTGGCGGGCTAAAGGCTGACTCCCACCGAAGCGGTGGAGCTGGGGGTCTCATAGCGGGAGTTCCGTACACGCCACTGCCGGATTCGCTCCCGGCGATTCCAGCGAGGCATGAGAGAAGACAACCGAAATGACCGCGTCATCTGTTCATGTCCGCTGTCTCGCAGTATTGACGGTCCTGGCTATTGCCGTTCTCCCAGGCGCCTGTACCGAAGATTCCGCTCCAACGCTGGAGCCGACGCCCACTGCGACCGCCACTCCAAGTCTGGAGCCGACTGCTACGGCGACATCTGAGCCCACCCTTCCCACGCCGGCGCCAACTGCCACGGCCACGGCTACTCCAAGCCCGGAGCCAACTGCTACGGCGATACCTGAGCCTGCCCGCCCTACGACGGTCACGATCAGCCCCGCTACGGTGCAGCTGACTGCGCTTGGCGCAACAACGGCATTGAGGGCGGATGTGCGTGACCAGGACTCTACCGCAATGACTGGAGTCACCGTGACCTGGACGACCAGCGCCAACTCGGTGGCGACAGTGGATGCGGCCGGTGTCGTGACGGGGGTGGGCAACGGGACGGCCAAGATTACAGCGTCGGCCGAGTCAGCATCAGGATCCGTAGTGGTGACAGTGGCGCAGGAGGTGGCCTCAGTGGAGGTGTCGCCGTCTATGGCCAGGCTGACCGCCGGGGGCGAGACCCTTCAGCTGGCGACGGAGGCCCTCGACGCGAACGGGCATGCGGTGGCGGTGGCCGAATTCTCGTGGGAGACCTCCGACCCCTGGGTTGCCACCGTGTCGGAGGGAACGGTCACCGCCGTTGGGGGTGGAAACGCAATGATCACCGTAGCCTACGAGGGACGAAGGACGGCAGTACCTGTTTCCGTACGAGTCTCCACCAGGTCCACGGGCACCGTCCGGGTTCTGTATGCGGTTCCGTCGGACGTAGACTTCATCGCCGATGCCAGTGAGGGCATTACTCACGCCATTGTGGATGTGCAGTCCTGGTATCGCCGGGAACTCGGAGGGCTTACGTTTTCAATCTATGAGGCCACGCCTGAGGAGTGCCGCATGAGCCAACCTTCGGACTTCTATGCCCGGTACTCTTGGGACAAAGTGCTGGCGGCTGTGCAGCACTGCGCTCCCGTCAAACATGACGACCGAAACCACGTATGGATCGTGTATGCCGATGTGTTGACAGAGTGCGGACCATGGGAATTGGGCGGCGACCAACTCGGGAGAGGCTGGGGCAGTATCACCATTCTGCCGCAATGGGATCTTCTGGGTGTCGCCGGCGGGCGTGAGTTTTCCTACTGTACTGGGGACGAACTATCCATTGGGGACGAACCATCCGGACCCCACAGCCCGGAGAGCGAACTCCCTGGAAGATGGACGGGAGGGCTCGCCCACGAGCTTGCGCACGCGTTTGGGCTATCTCATCCGCCTGGATGCGATCAGGGTAATAATGCGATCTGCGACTTTGACGCGCTGCTGCATGTGGGGTATCCGTTGTACCCAGGCACGTACTTGCGGTCCACCGACAAGGAAATCCTGATGCGCTCGCACTTCTTCAATCCAGATCTTGGGTTCTTGAGTCGTCCACCGGCAAGCCTCGGGCTGGACCGGTTCTACCAGAAATACATGGACGCCGACGGACTACCTATCGTTGCCTCATCGGTAGTGCCTGACCGAGTGCTTTTCACGGCTCGGGACATCATCGACGAAATGCTCGCCCTCCGGCCAGATTTGCGGTCCACAATTGCCGCTCAGGGGGTTAGAGTGGCAGTCATGGCTCATTGGTCGGTGCTGACCGATCTTCCGGAATTCAGTCACCTCACCGAACACTCGCCCGGGGTAAGCTGGGACGAGCGGACCCGGGGTGGGGGTGTCGAGCCGACGGATACCAGGCCCGTCGTGGCAATAGCAGAAGAGAACCTCCTCTGCTACGGGGGTGACGACGTGTTCCCTTACGAGGACATCTTTGTTCACGTGTTCGCCCATGCGGTGCTCAACATGGGCATCGAGCGGCTACCCGGGGGCGAGGAGTTTCGCGGGCGACTCGAAGTCGCCTACGCTGAGGCTTTGGACGCCGGTCTTTGGGAGAACACCAATGCGGCAGAGAACCCCGACGAGTATTGGGCGGAGGGCGTGCAGTCCTGGTTTGGCCTGAATGACCCGCCCGGCGAGATGCACAACGAGGTAAACACGCGCGCCGAGTTGGAGGCATACGACCCGGTACTCGCCAGCCTGATCCGGGAGGTGTTTGGCGACGTTACTGTTTCAGCTTCCTGCCATGAGACCATTGACCTGAAGCAATAGTCCAGAATTCAGGGCAAGGTGATTGAGCCGAACAACCAAGCGTTGGAAAGGATATCCTGTGGGCCTGGACCGAAGCGTTGATAGCAGCGCACATACCACGACCGGGGAGGACGGCTCCTTTGCCATAGTAGTCTCCGATGGTTCCTACACACCGGGGCGGACAGGCCGACCGGCTCGCTGGAATGCTATGTGCTCGCAGGGACAGTCGGGCTGCCCAGCCACAACTCGAAGACGGTTCTGCCCCGGTGGGCGGTCATAATCGCGGGCATTGCCGGTATGGCGGTGACGCTGCTCTCGTACGTCTACATCTTCGCCGAGTTCAGCGAAGCCGCCGAAGGCGCCAACGTCAGCATAATTACGGTTCCCCACATAGGCTGGTTCTTGGCGGGAGGATGCTTCCTGGCGATGACCGTGCTGGGGCTCATCCCTCGCCTCAACAGGTCCAATGGTTAGATGCAAGACCGGCGGCGGAGACGCGGGCGCGTTCCTCCACGATGCGGCGTTCCTGTCGGCCGGTCAGAGAGGGCGCCTACGCCGGACATCAACGACGTGAATGGAGATAAAATGACCAGTAGAGCGAGAAGATACGGGACCCTGTTGAGCGTCGTCCTTGCGCTGTTGCTTGCGACGGCCCTCGCGGCCTGCACCGATGACGAGGGCGACCCCGGAGGAACTCCCGGCTCGCTCCTCGAACGGGCGGCTGAGCTGGAAGCGACGCAGGAGGCCGAAACCTCGGGATCGCAATCCTTGTCGGAATCCTCGGCGCTCGACCCAACCACGGAATCCACCATAGAGCTTGGCGCCTGCTCACCCAGGTCGGCGACCCTGCCCCGGCCCCTGGAGACCTCCGCCGAGACCGACAAGGACGCGCTTCTGACCATCTTCGACGCCACAGACGGCGATGGCTGGGATGAAAGCGGCACCTGGGCCGGCCGCAAGCCCATCGGTGAATGGGCGGGCGTCACCACCGACAATGATGGCCGTGTCGTCGGACTCGACGTCAACCTGGGCGGAGCGGAGATTCCGCCCGAGGTGGGCCACCTCACCGGTCTGACGACCCTGACGCTGTCCGGCGTGAGCGGCGAGCTGCCGCCGGAGCTGGTCTACCTCGTCAACCTGACGGAGCTTGACCTGTCGGACAACAGGCTGTGTGGAGAGATTCCGGCGGTGCTGGGAAGCCTTGCCAGACTGCAATCGCTGAACCTCAGCGACAATCAGCTGACCGGGGAGATTCCCCCGGAGCTGGGAAGCCTTGGAGTCCTGCAATCGCTGAACCTCGAGCGCAATCAACTGACCGGGGATGTACCCGATGAGCTGGGAAGCCTCGGAGTCCTGCAAGATTTGGACTTGGCAGACAACCAGCTTGGGTGCATACCCGACCTCCTGAGAGGCTGGGCCGGGGAGATTCCAATTTGTACTACCGAAGACCACCCCGGCGACACTGAAGCGCTGATCGCCCTGTACAACGCCTGGGGCCAGCCCGACCTCGAAAAATGGCTGAGCCGGGAGCCCATCAGCGAGTGGGAAGGCGTTTCCGTGGACGCCAACGGCCGCGTAGTAACCTTGGACCTGGCAGAGAAGGGGTTGACCGGAGAGCTGCCGCCGGAACTGGGCAGCCTGGAAAGCCTGAATGTCTTGTATCTGTCCGGGAACGATCTGACCGGCGGCGGCAGGTGCCTTCCCAATGCGACCCTATCCTTGCCGAACTCGATTTTGGCGCCCCTTGGGGAACTTTGCGTAACGGGAGGGGAATTCACCTCCGTCAGCGCCGGGCCTGGCCACACCTGCGGGGTGAGGACCGACGGCTCCGTCGCCTGCTGGGGCAGCGACTATAGGGGCCAGGCCACGCCGCCTGCGGGGGAGTTCGCCTCCGTCAGCGCCGCCAACGGCTACACCTGCGGGGTGACGACTGACGGCTCCGTCGCCTGCTGGGGCAGCGACTATAGGGGCCGGGCCACGCCGCCGTGGGGCGAGTTCGCCTCCGTCAGCACCGGTGTGAACCACGCCTGCGGGGTGAGGACCGACGGCTCCATCGCCTGCTGGGGCAGAAACATTAATGGCAGTGTCACGCCGCCGGAGGGGGCGTTCGCCTCCGTCAGCGTCGGGGAGCACTACGCCTGCGGGGTGAGGACCGACGGCTCCGTCGCCTGCTGGGGCGATGACTGGAATGGCCAGGCCACGCCGCCGGAGGGGGAGTTCGTCTCCGTCAGCACCGCCTACAGCTACGCCTGCGGGGTGAGGACCGACAGCTCCGTCGCCTGCTGGGGCAGCGACGGAAATGGCGAAGTCACGCCGCCGGAGGGCGAGTTCGCCTCCGTCAGCGCCGCCTACGACCCCAGCCTGCCCGCCGGCAACAACTGCGGGGTGAGGACCGACGGCTCCGTCGCCTGCTGGGGGGCGCGGTTCTAGCATCAGGGGCTGACTCAAGGCAACCCTCGGCCACGGGCAGAGGCCAAACACACCTATGGCGTGAGGACCGGCGGCTCCGTCGCCTGTTGGGGTGATAACGACGGTGGCAAGTCCAGGCCGTGGGGGTGAGAGGAGTCATAATACCCCTCTCAACGGACTCCAGGGACCGGACCAGAACCTTCAGATCCATATCGGCCCGGGGGAGTTGAGCGCGCCTGTGGCGTGAGGACCGGCGGCAACGTTCGTTATGGAGGAAAGAACATCCGTAGGACTGTTAGTGACGGGTTGAAAATGACCCAGTAGTGACGGAATGGAATTGACCCACCCCTGAGCAAGAGCATCCTCCCTGCAGACTGACGGGGAGGAGAACGTTGCTGAAAGGTGGGACGATGAAAGACCTGTACGAGATGAGGGGTCTGGGGTATTCGATCCGTGGGATCACGCGGGAGTTGGGCGTTTCCCGGAACTCGGTGCGCAAGTATCTGAGGTCGCCGGGAGTGCCGCAGGCGAAGCAGCGCCCGCGGCGGGGGTCCAAGCTGGACGCCTATGCCGGCTACATCGACCGCCGGTTGGGGGAGGGTCTGGACAACTGCGTCGTGCTGCACCGGGAGTTGCGGTCGCTGGGCTACGAAGGCGGCTACACGATCTTGGTGGAGTATGTTCGGCTGCGGCGCCCTCGGCGCGAGCTGCGCGCGACGATGCGGTTCGAGACGGAGCCCGGCGAGCATGAACACTCATCAGGCACTGAGCCGGGAGCGCCTGATGAGCCGGGTCTGGTCGGCGCGGGAGTCCGTCGATTCCAGGGTGGTGCGGGCCTACGTGAAGCGGCTGCGCCAGAAGCTGGGGAGGGTTAGTAGGTCTGGAATTTTACACCGGGAAAGGTGAGGCAGGACACTGAAACGCACGACGGGGCCTGCTTCTCCGTGAGGCAGGCCCCCTTCTCAAGCGTCAGATAGTTCTAACGGCTACGGGCGGCAGGTCCCGCACCGATGCGGCGTATGCCCTCGCGCGCGCATGGCACGTTCCGCGGCCTCCAAGTTTGGATACCGTTCGCTGTCCCATTTCGTCGTCGCCGTGGTGTACCCGGGCGGACGAACGTGATCGCACGTGCTCCTGTGGATTCGGCTCAGACGGTACCTGTCCATGTCGTAGCGAACGGCATACGATAGGGGCTCCTCGTCCTCCACGGCCCCTTCCACTTCCGCCGGCTCATTCCTCAGTATCTGGAGTATCTCGTCGAGTCTTCGGTCCTGTTCTTTCAGGTGGGCGCGTTCATCGAGAGTGACTATGAAAGCAAACCCCACCGATATGGCTGTAAAGAGAAACGCGTACCCGACACTCAGGTCTAGTACTGTCAACACCACAGCAGCGATGGCGACGTAGAAGATGAAGAGCGCAACCAAGCAACCCCTTCCAATGCGGGCTGCCATGGTGCGCAGGCGGTTAGAGGTTGGCATCGTATACTCCTCCGACCGGAGTCTACTCCTCCATCATCGCCTGGATCAGGTCGATCGCTATGTCAACAGGCACCGCCGCAGCACCCCGCCGGAGTATTAGAACGCGTTGACGTGGCACTGCATGAAGCTCGCCACGTCCGCACGCCGGACGACTCCACGTAGATCGTTCGCGACCAGCCCAGCACCATCACGAACGCCCAGAGCCGGTGCGTGCGGCCGTCTGCCCCAACGTAGCTGAAGCTGCCCCAGTCCACCTGCGCCTGCTCGCCGGGCTCCGTCTCGAATCACATCGTCGCGCGCGGCTCGCGCCGAGGGCGCCGCAGCCGCACATATTGCGACTGGCCTCCATCCAAGCACTCGCAACAATCCTTCACGGATCCGCCAATCACGAGCATTCACGGCTTGTCGAAATCGATCTGCCTAGCGATGTCTTCGACGTGCTGCCTGTGCTCCCTGCGCGAAGCTTCCTCTTTGAGCTTGAATAGCGCGTTGCCTCTCTCGTAGTTCCTTGTATTGTCGATTGGTTTCGTCGATGGCCAGCGATAGAGTGCTCTGGTGGTACTTCTGCACTTCTTCGATGGTGGTGCCATCCAAGACCACGACGGTATCCCTGACGCTGGCAATGCCTGGCCGGTGCATCGTGGTATAGCGCGGAGGGTGGTTCCAGTTCTGTACAAATAGACGTGACCATTCAGGGCTGGGGCGGTTCGAAAGAGAGAAAGAGACCGCATACAGAGCACTCCCCGGCGTGCCCTCGTTCCGTGGTTGAGTTATGGACTTGACGACTATCCCTGTGATCCTGATATCTCCGTCATCCGGTGTTGAACTGTCGCTTCTCTCGCGGCTCTGCTCCTGCACTGCAGGTACTTGCGACACGGCATCCGTTAGAACGTCGGATCGACGATGCCGGAGCGTCTGGGCGATTGGACTGCCGCCTCTCTGAATTGGCGCAGTGTCCCGACAGCCTCACGGCAACAGAGCGCGCGCTGACACCCGGGGTTGCATTGCGGGAACAGCCATACCATAATAGAGTTGTCTTGGGGTCGGTCAGAACCCCGCGCCAATCGAGAAAGACAGCGAAGGCAATCTCGACAAGATCACTTACCGCCAATTACAAGGGTTAGCACTGTGTATGCAAAGGTGAAACTCCACAAGCTCGCAAGAGTCGGTTGGAAAGGGCTCAAACAGGTAAACGTATATACCGCCGTGGTCTTGCCCCCAGCTGTAGCTGGGGGCATCGCGTTGCTGGCCGTATATTACGGGGTAGAGTGGGAGGGCGGGCGCAAACTACCGACCGAATGGAGCAGCTACACTCCAAAGTCGCTGACCAGTGGACTTCTCATGACCTTCATGCTGGTAGGCACCGCGTTTGTCACATACCAACAAACCCGGAAACACCCAACCTTGGCCAATGGGTCTACGGCTACCGGAATCGCAACCACAGGAACTCTGAGTGGGGCAATGCAACAGTGCAACTGGTTTGGCGGCATTGCGGTCGGTCTCACGGCTGCCGGCACAATTATCATCGTAGCGACAGTCTTGAAAGCACTGATGAATGGAAGCATTAAACGGAATATGGCCATACTGCGTCAAGTTAAAGAACCACAGCAAGGAACAGAAGGAATTGTATCGGCCATGCAAATCGGCATGGCTATCTATATGGGCATAGTAGTCCTCATTGCACTGTTGCATGAGGATGTGTCGTCGTCAGCACGCCCTTTGTTACTGGTCTTCGCCGGTGTAGGAATGATGGCGGCCGCTACCGTTTCATCAGAACACACTCTGAAGAACTACATGGCAATCGCCGGAATGATTGTATCGCTGGTAGGCTCATATATTCAGATAGACCTGGCGATTGCCGCTGCTGACGAAAGTGGTGCTAGTGCTTCCGATATAATGTTCGTTGCCGTAATATTGGCGTTTGCGCCATTTACGGTGTTTGCATCTCAAAAACACCAGCTAGTGAGGACTCTGACCGTGCCGGTATTGGCGGCAGTTATTGTATTTCTTATTGCTATTTCCATAACGATGATCCCTGCGATCGTCACATCCCAAGGGTGTAATGTAAGCGACAATCTATTTGCCCTGGTGCTCCCAGTGATCAGCATAACAGCCACGGTCTTCGGTGTAGCAGCTTTCTTTATCGTTCTATGGGCGCTGACACTTGGGAAAAAGGCCCCCCCAACGCAGTTAAATGACGATGCGTAGCCGGAAGAGACCGGCACCGAATCGACGACGGCCTCCCTTCCCCTGCGTCACTAGGCCTTAGCCAGACTCGGGCTTCGCCAACATGACGGAGTGACCCCTCTCATCCACCAGTGAGCACTGACACCTGGCCCGGCTGTCATAACCGGCGCGGTAGGCGTACTCCACTTCGACGACGACCCCCGTCGCTGAAGAGGAAGGGACTGGTAAGAGTGTCGGTGCTGGCGGGCGACGGAAGAGGGCACCACGGGCGCGAGCGGTCACACTACTGAACGATTCCGCCCGATGCTCGTGCCGCGAGGGCACCGTGGGCGTAGCGGCAGGCGTTGGCATGCGTGTGATGCCAGCCTGCTAGGCTCGGTCTGCAAGGGAGCTGGCGTATTCCTACCAGGTGCCCGTTGCGTGTGGCGCCCCTACAGCGCTACATCCCACTGGAAAGTTCGCAGTACAGTAACCTTAGGTTCACCATGAGCGGAACAAGAGTTATGCAAGGGTCTCCTTGTAGGGAGTGGGGGTCAGGCGAAGCGGGTGGGGGAGAATAGGGAGATGTCGTGGCGCGTCTCTCCGCGCTCGGCGAGGTCCGCCATGATTTCGCCGATCACGCTGCAGAACTTGAACCCGTGGCCGGAGAAGCCCGCGGCGAACGATACCTGCGGCCACACGGCGTGATTCCCGATGATGAAGTGCTTGTCCGGCGAGTTGGTGAACATGCAGACCGCCATGCGCAGCAGACGGCCCGCCGCCTGCGGGAAGCACCGGCGGAGGAACTCCCGCAGCATCTCCTCGTCGTCCGAGCGCCACGTCCGGTCGAGCGCATCGGGGTCGGCTGCGACGCCCGTGCTGTCGAACTTGCCCAGCTTGAGGCCCGGCACGCCGAACTCCGGGAAGCCGTAGTACTCGTCGCCGTCCATCGTGACGATGAACACGGGGAAGCGCGACGGCGCGATGAGGGCGGAGTCCTCAGGCTCGAACCAGCCCATGACCTGGCGCTCCGGCACGGCGGTCTCCGCGAGTTCCGGCACGAGCCTTCCCGCCCACGCGCCTGCCGTGAGCACGAGGGAGCCCGCGTCGTATGTGCCTGACTCGGTACGCACGCGCACTCCGCCGGAGAACGCCTCCCAGTCGAGCACCTGTTCTTCCTCCCTGACCTCCGCGCCCAAGCTGCGTGCGACGGTCACGTGCGATTCGACGCATCGCTCCGGCGTGAGGAAGCCCCCCTGCGGCTGGACGACCGCCGACATCTCCGGAGGCAGCCCGTAGCCCGGGAAGCGCGCCGACACTTCCGCGCTCGTGAGCACCTCGTGCGCCACGTCCTGCTCCTGGCAGGCGCGCAGTGTGTTCTCGAATCCCGTGGAGCCGGGGACGCCCGCGTGGACGGAGCCGGTGATGTGCAGCACCTGTTCGCCCGCGCGCTCCTCCAGCTCATGCCACAATTCGTACGCGCGAAGTCCCAGAGGCACGTACTTCGGTCCCTCGTGGAAGGCGAGCCGGATGATGCGCGTGATGCCGTGCGACGACCCCATCTCGTGCGGCACGCGGAAGCGCTCGAGCCCGAGCACGCGAAGCCCGCGCTTCGCGAGTTGATACACCGTTGCGCTGCCCATTCCGCCGACGCCGATCACGATGGCGTCGTACATCCTTGCGCTCGTCAACTGCCTCCTCCGTCACGTGGCCGTCTTGCAGGCGATGGTTGCCCTTGCAGAAACAGGATGCTAGCATTCCGACGTATCCGCGTGCGGCATCAACCCGGCGCGGGCTTTCGTGTAATGGAGGAATGCTCATGTCCTGGGCCAGCAGAACAATCGTACTCGTGGTGCTGGGCATCGCCCTGCTTGCCGGTCTGACCGCATGCGGCGGCGACGACCCGGACCCCACCGCTACCCCGCGGCCAGCGGCACCCGAGCCGACCGCGACGCCAGTACCTGACACGTCGGCTCCGGCCCCGGACCCCACTGCCACACCGACGCCCCTGCCCCCCGGCGTGACGCCTCCTCCTCCCACAGCCACGCCCAGGCCGGCCCCCACGGCCACGCCCACGGCGATCCCCGCGGTGGAAGGCTTCGACGCTGAGGCGTACTTCTCCGGGAAGACCATCAAGATCATCGTCGGGTTCGCACCCGGTGGCGGCTACGACGGCTACTCCCGCCTGCTCGGCGAGGCCATCGAGCGGCTGATGCCCGGCAACCCGAAGGTCATCGTCACGAACCTTCCGGGCGGCGGCGGACTCCGCGGCCTGCAGGAGACGATGCGCTCCCGGCCCGACGGCCTCACCATCCACCCGATGGCGCCGCGTCACCCCGCAGCCGAGGCGGCCGGTATCGACCGCGAAGGCTTCGACATCGAAACGGTCAACCTCATCGGCACCCCGAGCTTCAACGACGACCACCTGACGATGTGCGTACGCCGCGACATCGCCACCAGCTGGGAAGAGGTGCTTGCTCTCGGCAGGCCCATCACGACCGGCACGTCCGCCCCCGGCGGCGACATGGTCGGCGGGCAGTTCGTCGAGGCGCTCGGTGGGCCCATCAAGGTCATCTACGGCTACGAGGGCACGTCCGAGGTGCTCGCGGCGATCGACCGCGGCGAGTTGGACGCCACCACGCGGTGCGACTTCGAGTACATCTCCAACCTCTACCCGGGTTGGTACGAGGACCGCCTCCTCGTGCCGCTCTTCTGGTCCCGCACTCCTGTCTCCCAGGAGTTCCTGGACCGCATGGGCACCGGTCTGCAGTCCGACGAGCTCCCGCACCTCTTCGACGTCGTCGACGCGAATGAGGAACAGCAGGCCGTCTTCAAGCTGGCACAGAGCCTCGAGTCCCTGGCGCGCACGTTCGTCCTGCCGCCCGACGTACCCGAGGAGATCGTGCTGACGTGGCAGCGCATCTTCCGCGACATCGTGAACGACCCCGAGTTCATCGCGAAGGCTGAACTCGCCGAGCGTCCCGTGAAGTACGGCGACCCGGCGATCCTCGTCGAGGGCCTCAGGACGGCCGCGGGCTTCAGCGACGAGGCGCGGGAACTGTTCGCCACCCTCTACGGCGCCGGCTAGGCCGGAGAGAACAGCACAGAAGACAGGAAGAGGGCGGGCTCACGAGCCCGCCCTCTCTTGCGTGATGAGGGGTTGCCAAGCGAATCTCTCAGGGTAGTCTCCCCTATGCCAGCCTTGCCCGAGAGATGCTTCGACTCCGCTGCGCTCCGCTCAGCATGACACCCCCACTCCCCCGCCACCGGCTACGAGGTTCCTGCCTTCGCAGGAACGACGAGGGAGAAGCAGGAGTACCGGGAGAGGGGCGCTCTTGACGCACTCTTGTTTCCCCGCGTAGCGTAGCGGCTCAATCGCGAACGGCCCGCATCAACTTCAAGGCAACTTCTTCATGGTCAACCGGATCCCCCTGCTCTTCGGCGTCATCGTCGTGGTGGTGCTCGGCTGGGGCTACAGCGTTACGGTTGACGGCGCGTTCTTCTCGGCGGCACTGGACGGCGCGGACCGGCTCTTCCGCCCCGGCCCCATGATCGCGTTCGTCATCATGATTCCCATCGCGCTCGTCTCGGGCCTCATGCCCGGCGGCGGGCTGCCCTTCCTCGTCGTCGTGCTCTCGTTCGCAACCGAGCTGGACCCGTTCATCGCGCTGCCCGTCGTCATCGGCTACATGGCCGCGAACGACCTGACCGAGCCGATCCCCTCCATCCTGCTGGGCATACCGGGCGCGCGCTCGTCGCAGGCGACGATCCTGGACGGCTACCCGCTCGCGCGGCAGGGGTACGCCGGGTACGCGCTCGGCGCGTCTTATACGTCGTCGCTCATCGGCGGCATCATCGGCGGACTGGCGCTGCTCGCCGTCCTGCCGTTCGCCCGCGAACTCCTGCGGCTGTTCGGCTCCCCGGAGTTCTTCCTCCTCTCACTGCTCGGCATCGCCGCGGTCGGGATCATCAGCGCAGGCGCGCTCGTAAAGGGACTGCTCACGGCATGCCTCGGCCTCCTCATCGGGCTCATCGGCTTCACGAACGTCGCCTCGCAGACGAGGGCGACATTCGGGGTCGACTACCTCTACGACGGCGTCAACATCATTCCGGTCGTCGTTGGGCTCTTTGCGATCCCGGAGATCGCCGACCTCGTCATCAGCAACACGACCATCGCGAAGGAGCGGCTGAGCGAGATGCTCAAGGAGGGGAAGAGCGACGTCTACCGGGGGATGCGGGAGGCGCTGCGGCACAAGTGGCTCATCACGCGCTCGTCGCTCATCGGCGTCTTCATCGGCGCGATGCCCGGCCTCGGCCCCACACCGGCGCACTGGCTGGCCTACGCCCAGGCGCGGCAGACGGAGCCCGGCGCCATCGACACCTTCGGCACCGGCGACATACGAGGCGTCATCGCGCCGGAGTCGTCCAACAACTCCACGGACGGCGGCGTGCTCATGCCCACGCTGCTGTTCGCCATTCCCGGCAGCGCGCCCATGGCGATCGTGCTCGCCTTCCTCTTCATCGTCGGTATCCAGCCCGGACCGCAGATGGCAGACCCGGAAGGCAACCTGAACCTCACGATGTCGTTCGTCTACGTCATCATCCTAGCGAACATCATCGTCGTCCCCATCGTATTGCGCTTCTCGCCGTTGCTTACGAAGGTCGCGGCGGTGCCCCCGCTCGTGCTCGCGCCGCTCGTCATCGGCATCGTGACGCTGTCGGCGTTCCAGGCGAACCTGGACATCTCCGACCTCACGGTGGTGCTCGTGTTCACGGCCCTCGGCATGTTCATGAAGGCGTACGCCTGGCCGAGGCCGCCCATCCTCATCGCCATCGTCCTTGCCGAGCCGCTGGAGAAGTTCATGAGCATCTCCATCCAGGCGCGGGGCATCTCCATGGTCTGGCAGCCCGCGTTCATCGGCATCCTCGTGGTCGTGATCGCCGCGATCTACTTCTCGCTGCGCGTACAGCGCGGCGCACAGCGAGTCCGGGAACGCGCGGAAACTGAAGCACCCCTCACGGACGGACAGCAGGCGGAGCAACCGTGATGGCAGCAGAACCCGGACACCCGCAGGAGCAACCGGAGGCCCACCGCACGGTCTCCTGGAAGTCGCCCGAGATCATCGGCGAACTCGTGCTGCTCGGCCTCATGGCGCTGCTCATGCTCGCGTTCGTCATCTCGCTCTACCGTCCGCCGTTCCTCCAGGACGACCTGCCGAAGATACTGCTGCCGGGGCGCTGGCTCCCCACGATAGTCATCGTCATCGCGACGCCGCTCTGGTTCATCCGGCTCTACACCGTGCTGAGCAGGCGCAAGGCGATAGAGCAAGGCATGATCATGGACCTGGGGTTCCGGCTCGGCGAGGACCCGGCAGGGGAGAAGCGGCGCGCTGCGCTCTACTTCGGCTCCATCCTGGGGCTCGTGCTGCTGGTGTGGTTCATCGGGTTCCACATCGGCCTGCCGCTCTGGGTCATGGCCTATCTCCTGTTCTGGACGCGCGCGAAGTGGTACTACGCACTCATCGCGGGGCTGGGCTTCGAGGCGTTCATCATCGGCATCCTGGACATGACGCTGGACATCTTCTGGTTCGAGCCGCTCTTCTTCCGCTGGATAGGCGTGCTCTACCCGTTCAGCGATATGTTCACGCGGGTGTTCTAGGGGGCCGGGGGCGGTTCGTGAACCGCCCCTACGAGAGTGAGGGATCCTTCGACCTCGCTGCGCTCCGCTCGGGATGACAGGACTCACGCGCAGCCGACTTTTGCCGCCCGGCGAGCGCAGTGCTAGACTCGCCACGCCCATAATCGACCGAAGGAGGAGGGCGTATGACCACACGTCAACGCGTCCCGTATGACGACCTGCGCGGCTACCTGAAGCTGCTGGAAGAGAACGGCCTGCTCAAGCGCATCACCGCCGAAGTCGACCTGGAAGGCGAGCTCGGCGCCATCGCCTACCGGAGCCTCGTGCGGGATGGGCCCGGCCTGTTCTTCGAGAACATCAAGGACTACCCGGACATGCCGCTCGTGGCCAACATCATGTACACGGAGGAGCAGTTGGCGCTCGCTCTCAACGGCGACCCGGACTGGGCGAGCCTCCGCGACATCATCCACGAAGGGATGCAGGACCGCACCGCCACGAACGTCGTCCCCAGCGGCCCGGTGAAGGACGTGAAGATCATGGGCGAGGACGTGGACCTCGACATGCTCCCCACGCCGCGCTGGCACGAGGAAGACGGCGGACGCTACATCGGCACGACGGCCGGGTTCGTTACGCGCGACCCGCAGACCGGCAACCTCAACATGGGGCAGTACCGCTCCATGATCATCGACAAGAACACGACGACCGTGGAGATCATGGGCGACTGGGAGGTCGGCGCAACGCCGCCCGGCGCCTCCAACTACGGCGGCGCAGGGGACCGCAACGGCGCGACGCATGTGCTGGAGAACGAGGCGAACGGCCTCCCGACGCCGTGCGCCATCGTGCTGGGCATGGACCCGCTGCTCACGCTCTCCTGCGGCACCGCCGTGCCCCACGACGAGAACGGCCACGGCGAGTACGAGGCCGCGGGTTCGTGGGCCGGACGCCCGGTCGATCTCGTGAAGTGCGAGACCAGCGACCTGATGGTGCCCGCCAACGCGGAGATCGTGCTCGAGGGCGAGGTCGTCCCGTACGAGCGCGTGAACGACGGCCCGCACGGCGAGTCCACCGGCTTCTACAACCAGTACACGTCCACCTTCATGGTGAAGATCAAGGCGATCACGCACCGGAAGGACCCCATCAGCTTCGGCCTCATCTGCGGGCGCATCGAGGACTACCCCCGCCCGCTCATGCGCTCCAACACGCTGCTGGACGTGCTGGTCTCCAAGTCCGGTCTCACGAACATCAAGGAAGTCTTCTTCCCTGACGCGGGACGCTCAGGCTTCCTCATCATCCGGGCGCAGATCACCAGCCCGGAGCAGCCGAAGCAGATCATCGACGCGGCGTACGAGCACATGCGCTACCGCTGGGTCATCGTCGTGGACGAGGACTGCAACGTGCGCGACTGGAACGACGTGCTCTGGCGCATCGTCTCGTCCGTCGTGCCGGACCGTGACATGTACCGCGGACGCGAGTACGTGTTCAGGGTCCCCGGCCCCGGCGCGGTCGAGTTCATCCCGCCCACCTACGGGATGGCGTTCGACGCCACCTACCCATTCAAGGAGTACGAGCACCCCAGGCCCGGCGTGGCGCAGCCCAGCATGAAGATGATGGAGCACATCGCAGGGCGCTGGAAGGAGCTCGGCCTCAGCTAGGCCGCTGAACATCGCAGCAGACACAGGAGGAGAGACGTGACTACGACACCACAGAGAGACCCCGTCTCGTACAAGAGCATGCGGGAATACATGATGATCCTGGAGGAGCGCGGGCTGCTCAAGCGGATCACCGCGGAAGTCGACCTCGACTACGAGGTCGGCGCGATCAGCTACCGCGACCTCGTCCGCACCGGGCCGGGCCTGCTGTTCGAGAACATCAAGGACAACCCGGACAAGCAGCTCACCACCAACATCATGTACTCGCTGGACCAGTTGTCCATCGCCTTCAATGGGCCGAAGGACTGGGTGAAGTTGCACGACATCGTCAAGCAGGGCATGGCCGACCGCCTCCCGTGCACGAAGGTGGACGACGGCCCCGTGAAAGAGGTGAAGGTCTTCGGCGAGGACGTCGACCTGGGCGAGATCCCCACACCGCTCTGGCACGAGCTGGACGGCGGGCGGTACATCGCCACCACCGCGGGCGTCATAACGGTCGACCCCAAGACCGGCGCGCACAACATGGGGCAGTACCGCTCCATGATCATCGACCGCAACCACACCACCGTGAAGGTGCAGGGCGACTTCAAGGTCGGCGCGGCCCCGCCGAAGGGCTCCTCCTATGGCGGCGCGGGCGATCGCAACAGCGCCGTCCACGTGCTGGAGAACGAGGCTGAGGGCAAGAACACGCCGTGCGCCATCGCCATCGGCA
The DNA here is from genome assembly GCA_965208625.1 of Dehalococcoidia bacterium. Taxonomy (GTDB): domain Bacteria; phylum Chloroflexota; class Dehalococcoidia; order Lucifugimonadales; family Australimonadaceae; genus Bin16. Next base: position 3,277,971 of record OZ242348.1, on the reverse strand, counting down.
TGGACCCGCTGCTCGTCCTCGCGGCAGGCACCGCCGTTCCCGAGAACGAGGACGGCCTCTCCGAGTACGAGGCCGCAGGCGCATGGGCCGGACGCTCCGTGGAGCTCGTGAAGTGCGACACCATCGACATGTGGGTGCCCGCGCAGGCGGAGTACATCCTGGAAGGCGAGATCGTCGCTGGCGAGCGCCACTTCGACGGCCCCCACGGCGAGTCGTCCGGGTTCTACAACAAGAACTACGAGGTGTTCGTCTTCAAGGTGAACGCCATCACGCACCGGAAGGACCCCATCAACTTCGGCCTCATCTGCGGACGCATCGAGGACTACCCCCGCCCGCTCATGCGCTCCGGCTCCATCCTGCAGACGCTCGTCAGCAAGTCCGGCCTCACGAACATCAGGGAGGTCCACTTCCCGGACGCGGGCGCCGGCGGCGTCATCATCATCCGGGCCACCATCGAGAAGGAGGGACAGGCCAAGGACATCATCGATGCGGCCTACTCCCACCTCCGCTACCGGTGGGTCGTCGTGGTCGACGAGGACTGCGACGTGCGCGACTGGAACGACGTGTGGTGGCGCATCGTCTCGTTCGCGGAGCCCACGCAGCACGTCCACTTGGGCGCGCACCTGCCGCGTCCGCTCGGACGCCCCGGCGAGATGGACTTCATCCCGCCGTCGCAGGGCATGGGCATCGACGCGACCCGCGAGCACAAGACGACCGAGTTCCCCGTTCCGCCGCCGTCCAAGCCGACTATGGAGATCCTCGACAAGGTCGGCGAGCGCTGGGACGAGCTCGGCCTGCCGTAAGCCTTACCGTGGGGAGACGCCCCGTTCCTTGAGAGCGGGCGTCTCCCCCACACAGGAAGAACATGCCAAGGATCATCGTCGGCATCAGCGGCTCATCCGCTCCCATCTACGGCATCTACACGCTGCGCGCGCTGAGCAAGATGCCGGACGTGGAGACGCACCTCATCCTCTCAGAGGGGGCGCACGTCTCGATCAGGTACGAAGCGCCACACTGGGCGATAGACGACATCAAGGCGATGGCCGACGTCGTCCACGACCCGCGCAACATGGCCGCCAGCGTCTCCAGCGGCTCGTTCAAGACCGACGGCATGGTCGTCGTACCGTGCTCCATGAAGACGCTCGCGGGCATCGCCAACTCCTACAACAACGACCTCATCACCCGCGCGGCGGACGTCTGCCTCAAGGAGCGCCGACGCCTCGTTGTAGTCGCTCGCGAGACCCCGCTGCACCGGGGGCACCTGCTCAACATGCTCGCCGTCACGGACATGGGCGGCGTCATCCTTCCTCCCACGCCCGGCTTCTACTCGGGGCCGCAGACGATAGACGACATCATCAACCACACCGTCGGCAAGGTGCTGGACCTGCTCGGCATCGAGAACACCCAGTTCAAGCGCTGGGAGGGCAAGGACCCCTCCGCGGAGGAGTGAGGTCGGCATGTCCGACGACATAGGCAGGGAACTACCGCCGGACCTCTTCAACGCCCTCTGGTACGAGGACGTGACCGTCGAGCGCGGGCGCGCCATCCTCATCGTCACTGCCGACGAGAACGGGTGGCCGCACCCCGCCCTGCTCTCCTTCCGCGAGGTCGGAGCGCGCGACCCCAACACCATCCGGCTCGTCACCTACAACGGCAGCACCACGACCCGCAACATGCGGGAGAACGGCAAGATCACGATAGCGTTCGTGGAAGAGCGGTTCACCTACTACGTGAAGGGCACGGCGAAGGAGATTCCGGCGCACCTGACCGGCACGGGCGAATACTTCGCTACAATGGATGTACAGATAACCCAGATCCTCAAGGACTTCACCGGTTCGGACGAGGAAGGCGCGTACATCATCTCCGGCATCACGTTCCACAATCCCTGGCCCACCGGTGGCCGACCCGCCCAAGCCCAGTAGCCCTGATGCAGAAACCCGCAATCCGCCGCCTCGGCGCTCCCCTGCCCGCGCTCGCTATCGCGTGCGCTGCACTCGTCCTGGTCGTCAGCGCGTGCGTCCCTACGGACACCCCCACCCCGACGCCTGCCGGGGCGCGCGTCCCGGTGCCCGGCGCGACCGCAACGCCCACCGCCGCAGTATCAGCGCTCGTCCCATCGGCATCACCCACGCCCACTGCCGCAGTGTCGGGCCTCGTTCCGTCAGCATCGCCTACGCCGACCGCAGCCGTGTCGGCGCTCGTGGCACCGGATAGCCCCACGCCTACCCTCGATTCCAGCGTCGTACGCAACGCCTACGGCGTCGAGGCTGATGACGACTACGCCGACAGCCTCACCATCTACGCTCCCATCTGGGAAACCGACTTCCGCTTCCACACCGTTCCGTACCGCGAGATCAGCTCCGGCGGCGTGGGACGCGACGGCATCCCGCCCATCGACGACCCAACGTTCGTCTCCGTAGCCGACGCCAGTGAATGGCTCACGGACACGGAGCCGGTCATCGCGCTGGAGGTGAACGGCGAGGCGAAGGCGTACCCGCTGCAGATCCTTCTCTGGCACGAGATCGTCAACGATGAACTCGGCGGCCTTCCGGTAACGGTCACCTACTGCCCGCTCTGCAACTCCGCCGTCGTGTTCGACCGCACGCTCGACGGCACGGTCTACGACTTCGGCGTCTCCGGCAACCTGCGCAACAGCGACCTCGTCATGTGGGACCGGCAGACGCAGAGCTGGTGGCAGCAGCTCACCGGCGAGGGCATCGCGGGCGAGCTCGCGGGCGCGCAGCTCCGGTTCGTAGCCGCGCAGATCGTCTCGTGGGCCGCATTCGCCGAGGAGTACCCCGGGGCGCTGTCGCTCGACCGGCCCGGGATCGGCCGCTACGGGCGCAATCCCTACCCGTACTACGACAACGTGGACACCTACCCGTTCCTCTTCTACGACGACGCCGACCCACGCCTCCCGGCGAAGCAGCGCGTCGCCGCCGTGGAGATCAATGGCGATGCTGCCGCCTTCCCGTACTCAGTCCTGGCGGAGGAGCGCGTGGTCCACGACGAAGTGGGCGGCGAGGAGATCGTCGTCTTCTTCGAGTTCGGCACGCTCACCGCACTGGGCAGCGGGACCATCGCGAATGCCGAGGACGTCGGCGCAACGGGCGTCTTCCGTCCTGTGCTGGACGGCGAGCGGCTGACGTTCGCATTCGATGGTGACGCGATAACGGACGAAGGCACCGGCAGCAGGTGGAACGTGCTGGGCAGGGCGGTGAGCGGCCCGCTGGCGGGGCGGCAGCTCGAACGCGTGAACGCTCAGGACCACCTCTGGTTCGCATGGGCGGCGTTCAAGCCGCACACGACGGTCTACGGCGATGGTTCGACAGGCTCGCCATGAGCCGGGGGCGGGGTTTTGCGTTGAAGCGGCGCGCTACAGCGCGGGAGCGACGGGGGAAGGGGCTAGTTGCGGTTGCCGCCGCCGAACAGGTTGCTGAAGAAGCGCGCGATGCGCTGCAGGAACCCCGGCATCGAACTGTTGGACTCGCTGGAGTCCAGCGCCCCCAGGAGGATCTGGTCGAGCGACTGCGAAACGACGCTCTCGCCGCCGGTGAGGCCGGTCGCTACCACCGTGACGCGAACCTCGTCCTCCATGTTCTGGTCCGTGATCATGCCGAAGATGATGTTCGCGTGCGGGTCCACGAGGCCCTTGATGATGTCGGACGCCTCGTACACTTCTTGCAGCGTTACGTCCGGACCGTAGGTGATGTTCAGCAGCACGCGGGTTGCGCCTTCCACCGGAACGTGGAGGAGCGGGCTTGCCATCGCGGCCCGGGCCGCCTCGTACGCCCTGTCCTTACCCCGCCCGTGGCCTATCGCCATCCAGGCGGAGCCGGCGCCGGCCATGACCGCGCGGATGTCCGCGAAGTCGAGGTTGATGTCGCCGGCCACCATCACCAGCTCGGAGATGGACTGAACGCCCTGGCGCAAGACGTCGTCCGCGATGCGGAAGGCATTCTCCGCGGTCATCCGCTCGTCTGACACTGCGTAGAGCCGGTCGTTCGGAATCAGGATCAGCGTGTCGACGTGTTCGCGCAGGCGCATGATGCCTTCGTCCGCCTGCACAGAGCGCTGCTGCCCCTCGAAGCCGAACGGCTTGGTAACCACGGCGATGGTGAGCGCTCCGACCTCCTTGGCGATCTCCGCCACGACGGGCGCGGCTCCCGTTCCCGTGCCGCCGCCCATGCCCGCTGCCACGAACACGAGGTCCGTGCCGCTGAGCAGGTCGTACAGGTCCTCGCGGGACTCCTCCGCCGCCTCGCGCCCAAGCTCGGGGTTGCCGCCCACACCAAGTCCCCGGGTGAGACGGTCGCCGATGCGCACCTTCCTCGGAACGTCCAGCCGTATCAGGTGCTGAGCGTCCGTGTTGACCGCGATGTATTCGACGCCCTGAACGCGCTGTTGGTACATCCGCCGCACCGCGTTTGAGCCGCCGCCGCCCACGCCGACCACCTTGATGCTCGCCACGCCGAGCGTCTGGCCGAGGCCCAGCGCCGTCTTGCCGGACGGGTCGTCGTCTCCCTCGGCCCACAGCTCGTCCGGGTCCAGTTCCGCCTCGGCCTCATCCGCATATGCACGCCGGACGAGCACTTCCCGGCCTTCCAGCAGGCGCATCAGGCGCACCCACACGGGGGACGGCACCTCCGATGGCTTGAGGAGGCCTACCTCCAGCATCATGACGTCCTCGTACGGGATGTCCAGCTCGTCGGAGAGTTCGCGGATGCTGTAACCCTGGCGGTAGCGCATCAGCCTGAGATACGAGCCGAACTGCCGCATCTCGGTCGTTATCCGCCCGGAGAGGGTGAGCCAGCGCTCGCCGGCTCCCATGGCGAATCGCACCCATGGCCCCTTCCCTGAGCGGAAGGTAGTGGTAGGACGTTGTGTCACGAAGACCGCTCCTCGGCGAACTGCGCCAGTATCCCCGCAGTCTCCCGCTGGCTCAACCCGGCCTGCTCGCAGTACATGCGGAAACGCTCCTTGGCGCGGTTGAGGCGTATCGTGATCGCCCGGTCGCTCGGCGCGTCCAGCATCACCGCCATCTCATCGGGCGTCCGGTTCAACTGGTAGCGCAGGCGCAGGGCGAAGGCATCCCGCGGGAACTCTCCTTCGAAGCGCTGCCAGAGCTCCGCGTTCTCCTCGAATACCGACGACGCGCCCTCCCCGCCCTCTGTCGCCTCCTGCCTGGAACGCGCGGTTGCCTCCTCGGTCTCCCGCGCCCTGGCTTCCTTGTCCGCGGCGCTCCAGAGCTCCTTGAAGCGGACCTCCACCGCGTTCACATACCACTCCCGGATGTTCCGGGGGCTGCCCATCGTGGACACGCGGGAGAGCATCTGCAGCAGAGCGTCCGCCGCGGCGTCCGTGCGGTACTCGACAGGAATCTCGTCGATGCCCCAGACGTCGGGTTCGCGGTAGATGCGCTCAGCGAGTTCGGCCGTGAGGTTCCGCACCTCACGGATCCCGTTCTCGCGGCGTATGCGGTCCTGGGGTCCGTCTCCCTGCTCGTGAAGGATCACCTGGAGACGCCTGATGATCTCTTCGTCGGATTGGTAGTAGTGGCCTGTGCTCATGCGGTTCCTGTCTCTGTGCGCAGAGTCCGCCTTACATCATACCGCATAAGGCAACCTCGGACTCCCACTCACGCCTGCGTGAATCGACAACCTTACAGTGACAGAGCGTTCCCATCGTTCGCGACGGTGCGAGGTTTTGCCCGCATGTGCGGGCGATGGTAGGATTCCTCAAGTGCGGCACATGCCGTGCTGCAGGGATGTGATGACCGCTGAGAAGACCACCAACAAGGCGCTGGAAGAGCTCCGGCGCCGCAAAGAGAAGATCACTTCGTCGGAGGGGGAGGCGCGTGCGGAACAGCAACACGCACGCGGCAAGCTGACGGCCCGCGAGCGCATTGAGCTCCTCGTCGACCCCGGCTCGTTCGAGGAACTGGGCTCGTTCGTCACCCACCGCTCCAGCGAGTTCGGCTCGGCGGACAAGAAGTTCCCCGGCGACTCCGTCATCACCGGCTACGGCAAGATTACCGGCCGCACCGCGTACATCTACTCCCAGGACTTCACTGTCTTCGGCGGCTCGCTCTCGGAGGTCGCCGCCGAGAAGATATGCAAGGTGATGGACCTCGCGATGCGGAACGGCGCGCCCATCATCGGCATATCGGACTCGGGGGGCGCGCGCATCCAGGAGGGCGTCGTCAGCCTCGCGGGCTACGGCGAGATCTTCATGCGCAACACCCTCGCCTCCGGCGTCGTCCCGCAGATATCCGCCATCCTCGGCCCGTCCGCGGGCGGAGCGGTCTACTCGCCGGCCATCACCGACTTCACCCTGATGGTGCGGGGCATCTCCCAGATGTTCATCACCGGGCCGGACGTCATAAAGGCCGTCACCGGCGAAGAGATCACTCACGAGGCTCTCGGCGGCGCGGACACCCACGCCACCCTCTCCGGCGTCTCCCACTTCACCCTCGATTCCGAGGAGGAGTGCATGGAGACCATCCGCTTCCTCCTCAGCTTCATCCCGCTCAACAACATGGACGACCCGCCCACGGGCGACATGGACGACCCCGCGGACCGCGCCGACGAAGAGCTGCGCGACGTCGTGCCGCAGGAGTCTGCCCGCTCCTACGACATGCTGGACGTCATCGGGCGCGTCGTCGACCACGGCGAGTTCCTCAACATCCAGCACGAGTTCGCGCCCAACATGATCATCGGGTTCGGACGGATGAACGGCCGCAGCGTGGGCATCGTCGCGCAGCAGCCCGCCTACCTCGCGGGGGTCATCGACATCCACGCCTCGGTGAAGGCCGCCCGCTTCGTCCGCTTCTGCGACGCTTTCAGCATCCCCATCATCACGTTCGCTGACGTGCCCGGCTACATGCCGGGGCAGGACCAGGAGCACCGGGGCATCATCCGGCAGGGCGCGAAACTCCTCTACGCATACGCTGAGGCCACCGTGCCCAAGATCACCGTCGTCACCCGCAAGGCCTACGGGGGCGCGTACGTCGTCATGGGCAGCAAGCACCTTCGCACGGACATCAACCTCGCGTGGCCGTCCGCCGAGATCGCGGTCATGGGGCCGGACGCCGCGGTCAACATCATCCACCGCCGACAGCTCGCCGACGCCAAGGACCCCGAGACGACCCGCGCCGAACTCATCGAGGAGTACCGCGACAGCTTCGCCAACCCCTACCAGGCCGCCGAGCGCGGGTTCATCGACGACGTGATCGACCCGGCGCAGACGCGCCCCCGGCTCATCCACGCGCTCGACGCCCTCCAGAACAAGCGCGACACACTGCCGCCCAAGAAGCACGGCAACATCCCGCTCTAGCCCCACCACCACGAACCTTCCAGGCGCCCTCATGAAATTCCTGGTCAGCCACGAGGTCCTCTACAGGACGACCGTCGAAGCCTCCAACGAGAAGGAGGCTGCCGACGCTGCCGAAGACCTTCCGTACGAAGAGTGGGACAGCAGCACCACCACCCGCGAGGACGTCGTCCCGCTGGAGGAGTCGCCCCTCAACCCCATGGCTGGGGGCTGAGGGCTGCGTAGGGGAGGTGCTGGAAGTGCAGGTGCAGTTACGGACGGTCGGCGAGGAACACATCGCGATTCTGGCCGCGATGAATCAACGGTTGGTTGAGGACGAAGGAAGCAGGAATCCATTCTCAGAGATCCAGTTCCGACAGAGGATTGCGGGTTGGCTGGATGGAGACGAGTGGGAGTTGGTTCTCTTCACTGATTCTGCTGGCAGCACCGTCGGTTACGCCGTCTACAGACTTCGAGAGCATGAATACGATCATCGTCTGCAGGTGGTTCATCTCCGTCAGTTCTTTATTGACCGTCCTTTCAGGGGTCAAGGCGTGGGAAGGGTAGCCTACGTGCAGCTCGAGGACGAACGATTCCAGGGCCGGGAGGTGTCTTTGGGTGTACTCACCACGAATCCAGGAGGTAGACGATTCTGGGAGAAGATGGGATTCAGCGAATACTACGTTTCAATGAAGAAGCAGTGACAAGGCATACTCCGATGAACTCCCTTCGTCGGCTTCCCTCGTGGGCACACCAGCCGTCGATACCGTACTGCTTGAAGCTCAGTAGCGGAGTCTAAGCACCTCCCCACGCTCTATGGCTCTCGGCTTGCTGCCCCTACTCCGACCTCCGCGCCTCGGCCTGCTCCCTGACCATCACGGAAGCGAGGTTGGCCGTCAGCACGCCGAATACCGTGATCCCTCCTACCAGCAGAGGAACAGCCACGAGCTTCCCGGAATCCGTCGCCGGTGAGATGTCGCCGTATCCCACCGTTGACATCGTAACCAGCGCCCACCACAACGCGTCGGTGAGCGTCGGGAATGTCTCCGGTTCCACTATCCGCGCGGCGCACGCGCACACCACCGCAAGCGTCGTCGCATAGATGAGCATCCGCTCGATGGAGAGGGCGTGGCCAACCCCAACGCCGATCCGCAGGGCGATGACCGCTACACGCAAGAGCCGCAGCGGACGGAAGAAGGGCACTGCCACCAGGAGCACGTCTATCCAGTGCGACCTGAGATAGGAACGCCGGTCAGGTGCAAGGCTCACCCTGGCGAGAAACTCCAGAGAGAATACGCCCCACACCGCAAAGTCCCATCCAAGGTGAAGTTCATCGTCCCACAGGTAGGGACCGAGCAGCAGCGGTATCGTGAAGATGGCGAAGAGCGTCATCGGAGTCTCGGTAAGCCGCTCCAGCCGTTTCAATCGATCCTCCCGGTTCGTAAGCACGCTCTATCCTCCTCATCCCTGGGTGGCCATATCCTACGGGATGAGGTTGAAAGAAACGGGGGCGGCTATGCCGCCCCCGTTTCTTGATCCGGAGTCGTGGCTCGGTCGTTGGCGCCCCGCCGACACCGGGGGCGCACTCAGACCGAACGCCCTATGGGCGTCTACCTGCCCCAGGAACCGCCGCCGCGCGCGCCGCGGTCTTCCCGGGGCCTGGCCTCGTTGACATTGAGGGCTCGGCCGTGAAGGTCCGTGCCGTTCATGGCCCGGATGGCCTGCTCCGCCTCGCTGTCGCCCATCTCGACGAAGCCGAACCCACGCGATCGCATGGTGTCCCGGTCCGTGATGACCTGTGCGCTGGCGACCTCACCGTAGGGGGCGAAGGCGTCTCGCAGGTCGTTGTCACTTGTGTTGAAGCTGAGGTTTCCGACGAATATCTTCATGCTAGCGCTCCTTTGGAGTCGGGTTTGCCCGTTTGACTTGGAAGCGCCAGCAAAGGCCTGGCGTGTCGGACCTAGCGAACAGAACGGCAGCTCACAAAATCTACAGGTGCAGATATCTTACCACGTTTGGGATGCTTCCCTCAGGGCAAGGGCCTGTCCAACCATGCCGGTTATCCGGCCCGCGCTTGCCGGGCACGCCTGCTCCCGTGACTTCGGGAGGATGAGCCTCGTTCCGTCGTACCTGCGAAGCCCGCGCTTAGCGCGCAACCTCGCAGTCCCGTCTCACCCGTGATTGCCAACGTAGACCCCCATTGACACCGGGGCGTACGATTATCTCAGTGCATCGAGGATGACGGCGCTCTTGCATCCTCGGTTGGTTGGGAGTGCGTGCTATGCAAAGCAGGCTGCTCCGAGTTGCGATGACCATGCTCTCGCTAGTGGCGGCATCCGCCCTGGTGTGGAGTTGCGCGTCCATCCCCCTGGACAACGTTGACGGTGATTCGCCGGACGATGCTGTGCTCGTATCTCGAACCGCCGTGCCTCCGGACGTCGACGATGATGACCAGGACGATGACGAAGGCGTAGAGAGCGACCCTCCGGACACGGACGCCGATACTCCCGACGCCGATGGTTACGGCCTCCTCTCCGGCGTTCCCCGGGCTGCTGTCGCTGGGGACGATGAGGAGGACACCCCAACTCCCACTGACAACGACGGCACTGATTCTGACGGCATCGATACACCTACTCCCACCGACAACGACGGCACCGACTCCGACGGCATCGATACTCCTACTCCCACTGACAACGACGGATCAATAGCGCTGGTGAACGTTGCCGCCCAGGCGGCAGTCCAGCCCGCAGTTCTACCCAACGATGATGGGGATACTCCCACACCCACCGACAACGACGGCTTCGATACACCCGAGACCGACAATGACGGCTTCGATACGGAAGCCAACACTGACCATGACGGCGTCGACACGCCAACACCTACCGACAACGACGGCACCGACTCCGACGGCATCGACACCCCTACTCCCACCGACAACGACGGCACTGACTCCGACGGTATCGACACTCCCACGCCTGATACCCCTACGCCTGATACTCCCACGCCTGATACCCCCACGCCCGATACTCCTACGCCTGATACTCCCACGCCTGATACTCCCACGCCTGATACCCCTACGCCTGATACCCCTACGCCTGATACCCCTACGCCTGATACTCCTACGCCTGATACTCCTACGCCTGATACTCCCACGCCTCAGACTGCCGTGTCCGCACCCGACAGCGACGACAGTGACGACGACAGCGACGACAACAACAGTTGAGAACAGCGCGAAGGCTCCATTCGCCGCCGTTCCGCTGTCTCCGCAGATCGCCCCGCCCGACGACCCCGGCTTGGAAGATCTGTCCAACCTCTTTGACGCGGAGTGGGTATGGCAAAGGTACCGTGAACACGTCGGAGACCTCGAGGTGTCACCCGAGCAGGTCCGCGTACGGCAGTTCACGCACACCCCCGGCAGGAGCGCGCTGGTCAGCTACGTCGTTGAGTGGGGCGCGGACGACTACATCCCCTCGGACTATTTTGCCGTCATGCTCCGGCGGGAGCGGCCGATGGAGGTATTCCAGTTCCCTGACGATCCCTACCTGCCTGGGCTGAAAGAGGCAGCGGACCCGGAGATCGCACTCGGCCTGGTCAACCGGCACGTCATGGCAGTGCCAGCGCGCCGCATCAGCGTTCAGGTGGTCCGCTACCGGCCCGGCAACCGCGCCGTACTGCGTCACAGAGTGGACAAGGTCAGGCTCTATGCCCGCGTGATGCGTCCTGCGGCCATTCCTCCGCTGCTGCGCGCCGCGGAACTGGTGGGGGCGTCCGGTTTCGTCGTGCCCCGCATCACGGGCCACTGGCGCAAGGGAGGAACGGTGTGGCTGTCGGAGATACCGGGCAAGAACCTGCGAGAGCAGATCCGGCGAGGCGGCCAACCGGACCCCGCAGTCCTGCTCGACGGGCTGGAAACGCTATGGAACGCACCGCCCCCGGTAGACGGCGGGCGTCCCTTCGATCTGCCAGGACTGTACCGCCACGCAAGGCGAATCATCGCGTTCGCTCTCAAGGGGAACGAGGAAGCGCTTGCCCACCTGAGACTCGTCGTCCGGTCATTGGGCCCCTTCATCGACTCATGGCAGCCGAGCGGGATGGCGCACAACGACTTCTACGACGACCAGATGCTGGCGCTGCCGGACGGCAGGGTCGCGCTGGTGGACTTCGAGGAGATCGGGATGGGGGACCCGCTGCTGGACGTGGGCAACTTCCTCGCGCACCTGCGGTGGGCAGTTCAATCCAGAAGCGATGGGAGCGCCCGCGCGAGGGGTGCGTACCACGGCGTCTTCCGCCGCGCTGCTCTCCAGCGGTTCGGCTGGAGCGAGCGGGAGCTTGCCTTCCGCGAGGCGGCCTGCGTCTTCAGGATATGCACGAACGTCGTTCGCTATCCCCAACCGGACTGGCAGGACAGGCTGCGGTCCGGGCTGTCACTGGTCAGCCAGACGCTCGCTGACGCGGCCTGAACATCCTGCCTTCGGCGCGCTCTTGTCCGGCGCCGGACGCCGGACTAGCATGAGCCGTTCCTATGGCACTCTTCGACCTCACCGGCCACGTTGCCATCGTCACCGGGGCCAACCACGGCATCGGCGCTGCGACCGCGCGCATGTTGTCGGAGTGCGGCGCTCGCGTCCTCGTTGCGTATCTTCCATTCGCTGACATCGACGATCCTGCCATGCCCGAGGCATACCGACGGGGCCGCTCCTCCGACGCCGGAGACGTCCTAGCCCACATCAGGGAGAAGGGCGGGCTGGCAACGGCAGTGGAGGCTGACCTGGCCGACCCGGAGACCCCACGGCGGCTTTTCGACGTTGCGGAGGCCGGGTTGGGGCCGGTCGATATCCTCATCAACAACGCCTCCGGCTGGTTGGCCGATACCTTCACGGCCAGGACTCGTGACAGGTACGACCGCCTGCTTCAGCAGGTCTCCGTCGAGACCTTCGATCGGCAGTTCTCCGTGGACGCCCGTGGCGGCGCCGCCATGATCGCCGAGTTCGCGAGGCGCCACACAGAAAGGGGCGCCACGTGGGGCCGGATTGTCAGCCTGGCGTCGGGCAGTCCGGATGGGTTCCCCGGCGAGGTCTCCTACGGGGCCGCCAAGGCCGCACTCGAGAACTTCACCATGTCGGCGGCGTTCGAGCTTGCCCGCCTGGGAATCACTGCCAACGTGGTCCACCCGCCGGTCACGGACACGGGTTGGGTGACCGAAGAGGTAAGGCGCTTCGTGCGGGAGAGCACGGACCACTTCAACGTCGCCGAGCCGGAGGAAGTCGCCACCGTCATAGCCTACCTGGCTTCGGACGATGCGCGCCTCATCACCGGCAACGTGGTGCGCCTGCGCTGAAGAACGACAGGCCTTACTCGCAGGTGCGGCAGCCGTCCATGCAAGCGTCCGGAATGGTGACGGCGCCTCTCCTTACGGCCTAAAATTGAGAGGTAGGCGAGGCGCCTCCCGAAGGATGCACCGTCTACGCTGCCAAGACAGACCGCGCTCGAAGGGCTGGTGTAAGGATGAGACCGTCTGTGACCCTGCAGGATATCCACCGGGCCCGGAACTCCATCGCGCATCTGGTGCTCCAGACGCCCATGCTGCCCGCGCGCTCGCTGGGCGAACTGGCAGAGTGCGAGCTTCTCCTCAAGGCAGAGAACCTGCAGAGAGCGGGTTCCTTCAAAGTCCGGGGTGCCGCCAACAAGATCGCTGCCTTGAGCCCGGAGCAGAAGGCCAGAGGCGTGATCACCGCCAGTGCCGGGAACCACGCCCAGGGAGTTGCCCTGGCGGCCGGCCATGCTGGCATACCCTGCACCGTCGTGATGCCCGTCGGGGCTTCCCTCCCCAAGGTGGAAGCCACACGGGGCTACGGAGCGACGGTGCTGCTCGAAGGCGATGATTTCGACCAGGCCCAGATGCATGCCAGGCGGGTCATGCAGGAGAACAACCTGACCTTCATCCACGCCTTCGACGACCCGGCCATCATTGCGGGACAGGGAACGATCGGCCTGGAGATGCTCGAGCAAGTGGAAGGCCTGGACACGGTTGTCGTGCCCATGGGGGGTGGAGGCCTGATCTCGGGTATCGCCCTGGCGATAAAGGAGACGGCACCGGGCGTCAGGGTGATCGGCGTGCAGGTGGCCGCTGCCACCGCCCTTATCGACTCGAGCAAGGCTAACGAGCGCCTCACGGTGAAGCCGGAGCCCACCGTAGCCGATGGCATCGCCGTGGGTACGCCGGGGGAGTTCACCATTCCCCTGGTCAAGCGCTACGTGGACGACACGGTTGTCGTTGAGGAGGATGAGGTCACCCAGGCGATGATGCTTCTCCTGGAAAGGAGCAAGCTGCTCGTGGAAGGGGCCGGCGCGGTTGGGCTTGCCGCGGTGCTGGGAGGGAAGATCGAGGTCGCCGGGCAGAAGGTGGCGGTCGTGCTCAGCGGCGGCAACGTGGACTCGCACCTGATCGCGAGGGTGGTGGAAAGCGGCCTCGCGCACGCCGGGCGCTACCTTGTGCTACGGGTCATGTTGGAGGACCGCCCGGGTCAGTTGAGCCGGCTGCTGAGCGTCGTATCCGAATGCCAGGTAAACGTGCTGGACATAGGTCATCTCAGGCATGCCCCGACGGTGCACCTGGGGAATGTAGAGATCCAGCTCACTCTCGAGACCAGGAACTACGCTCACTCTGAGGAGGTATGGGAGCGGCTGCGCAGCGCCGGGTACATGCCCTACCAGAGCGAGCCGGTTGGCGGCGCCTCCCCGCCCGCGTAGCCATGGCCGGTTCCCTGGCAGGGAGTCTCCGCGCTTGCCGGGCACGCCTGCCTCTCCGTATAATCGGCGCGCCTGACCGGAGTGGCGCGAGACCGGCGGGTGTGTGTAGCAAACGACCCCCGTGAGCCTCTGGCCCGTGACGCCTGCGTCCGGCAAGGACGCGCGGGAACGGGATTCCCGCCTTCGCGGGAATGACGGGCTCCCAGACAGGCGCGCGGGAATCGGCCCATCGCAGCAGAAGGAGGTGTCGGTTTGGCCGACAACAGCGTTATCGACAGGGCGAGAGAGCACTTCGGGGGACTGGTTGAGGAGCAATTGGAGCGCGTCGAGCGCCTGAAGAGCGCCCCTGCGCCGACCGACTACTCCAAGATCAGCCCCATCGTCATCGGCATGCTGGGGGGCGATGGCATCGGCCCCACCATCACCTACGAATCGCAGCGCGTCCTCGAACAGCTGCTGGACAGCGAGGTGAAGAGCGGCAAGGTGCAGTTCCGCAACATCGATGGACTCACCATCGAGAACCGCGCCGCCAAGCTCCAGTCCATCCCGGACGACGTGCTGGAAGAGATCAAGGAGTGCCACGTCACGCTCAAGGGCCCGACGCACACCCCTGAGAAGGGCGACGGCTGGCCGAACATCGAGAGCGCGAACGTCTCCATGCGCAAGGCGCTGGACCTCTTCGCCAACGTGCGGCCCGTCCGCATCCCCGCCGAGAACATCGACTGGACGTTCTTCCGCGAGAACACGGAGGACATGTACGCCCTCGGCTCCAATGGCATCAACATCACGGAAGACCTCGCCATAGACTTCCGCGTCATCACCACCCAGGGCTCCCGCCGCATCATCGACGCGGCCTTCGCCCACGCGAAGAAGACCGGCAAGGAACGCGTCACCATCGTCACGAAGGCGAACATCGTCAAGACGACGGACGGCAAGTTCCTCGACGTCGCACGCGAGGTCGCAGAGAACTACCCCGGCATCTCCTGGGACGCCTGGTACATCGACATCATGACCGCCAAGCTCCTGGACACCGCCCGCCGCAGCGACTTCCAGGTGCTCGCCCTGCCGAACATGTACGGCGACATCCTCACCGACGAGGCCGCTCAGATCCAGGGCGGCGTCGGCACCGCAGGCTCGGCCAACATCGGCACGACCAGCGCGATGTTCGAGGCCATCCACGGCAGCGCACCCCGCATGGTGACGGAGGGCCGCGCACAGTACGCCGACCCCAGTTCCATGGTGCGCGCAGGCGCGATGCTCCTGGAGCACATCGGCTTCTCGGGCCTCGCGGAGAACGTGAACATGGCGCTGGACGTCTGCGGCCAGTACGAGCGCAAGGCCGTCACCACGGGCCGCGACACCGGCGCGACGACCGGCGAGTTCGGCGACTACATCGTCGCCACGGTCAGCGACTCCGGCCTCAAGAGCAAGTGGGAAGGCTACGTCTACGCCTAGCGGGGCCCTCCCACGAACAACAGGGATGCGAGATTCCCGCCTCCGCGGGAATGACGGAGGACAGATGGCACGCAAGAAAGTAACCGTCGTCGGCGCGGGAAACGTCGGCGCAACCACCGCACAGCGCCTCTTCGAGCGCGGCTACATGGACGTCGTCCTCGTTGACGTCGTCGAGGACATGCCGCAGGGCAAGGCGCTGGACCTCGCCCAGTCCGGCCCGGTGCTGGGCGTCGACGGCACCATCGTGGGCACGAACGGCTACGATGAGACCGCCGGTTCGGACGTGGTCGTCATCACGGCCGGCATCGCCCGCAAGCCGGGCATGAGCCGGGACGACCTGCTCTTCACGAACATGAAGATCGTGGGGTCGGTGGTGTCGGAAGTGGCGCCGCGCTCTCCGAACGCGGTCATCGTCGTGGTCTCCAACCCGTTGGACGCGATGGTGCAGCACGCGTATTCCATCGCCTCCGGCATGGGCTTCCCGAAGAACCGGGTCGTCGGCATGGCCGGCGTGCTGGACACCGCCCGCTTCCGCACGTTCCTCGCGTGGGAGCTGGGCGTCTCGGTGAAGGACGTGCAGGCGTACGTGCTCGGCGGCCACGGCGACCAGATGGTGCCGCTCACGCAGTACACGACCGTCGGCGGCGTCTCCATCAGCAAACTGCTGGACGCCGAGGCGCTAGACCGCATCATCAAGCGCACCCAGGGCGGCGGCGGCGAGATCGTTGCGCTGCTGAAGACCGGCAGCGCGTTCTACGCGCCATCGGCCGCATCGGCGGAGATGGTCGACGCCATCCTGCTGGACCAGAAGCGCCTGCTGCCGTGTGCCGCCCTCCTCGAGGGCGAGTACGGCATCGACGGCATCTACATGGGTGTGCCGGTCATCCTCGGTGCCGGCGGCGTCGAGCGCGTCGTCGAACTCGACCTCACCGCGGACGAGAAGGCGCTGCTCGAAAAGTCCGCCGACGGGGTACGCGAGCTCGTTGACGTGATGGCGAACGCGCCCGCTGGCTGACGCCGTGGCGGACCGCATCATCCCGCTGGAGCCCGTCAGCAGCGGCGACGGCCCCGAAAGCCCTGCCGCGTTCACCGACGTTGTCGTCGTCTTCTACCTCGAGGGCCTGGCCCCGCACGAGCACGACGGCGAGCCGTTCTTCGACAGCGGCCCGATCTCCGAGGCCGCCGTAGCCGCGTTCGCGCTCGGCTGCGCCGTGGGCGTGGACTTCCCCGACCGTATCGAACCAGTGCTGGAGCAGACGCACCCGAACGTCGTGGAGCACATCATCGCGGAGTGCCGCGAGCCGCTGGAGCAGCACGCCGACGCCGCGCGGCGCTCCACCGAGCCGCTGGAGCCCGAGGACTTCATCGACGATCTGCTGAAGGCCCTGGAAGAGGCCGAGCACGCCGATCTCGAAACGGCGCAGAACGCGCTGAGCATGAGTTTCGAGTACGGCCTCATCCTCGCGCACGTCCGCCGCTCAGCCGCCCTCGTGCTGCGCAACGCGTTCAACCGCGCGCAGGAAGAGGCGGTAGGGGAACTCGATGAAGAGGAGCCGGACGAGGAGGATATGCCTCCCGGCCCGGCCCCGTTCGAATCGCTGCAGGAGTTCGCAGCGGAAATCATGTCCGCCTACGAGGCGGACATCGGCTTCGCCGGTTCACCCCCATCCTGACCTTCCCCCATCGAGGGGGAAGGGAGCGGGCGTGATCCCTAGTAGTCGCGCTCGTACCACCCGGAGACGAACAGCAGGCCGTCGTGGCGCACCACCCAGGAGTGCTTGCGCTCGTCCTGCCCGCTCTCCCTGTTCCGGAAGACGTACGTAACCCAGGCGCCCTCCTCCGTCGCCGCAAGGAGGTCCGGCCCGAAGTTGTAGCCGTTGATGTCGGTCAGGGGGGCTACCTCATCGCCGCGCAGGCCCTCGGTCGGGTGGGCGGCGATGCGCCCGTCCTCCAGCACCGACGTGTACCACGGCCCGTCCTCGCTCTCTTCGCTGTCGAAGTACGCGAATGCCGCCTCGCGCCCTTCGCGCTCGTAGCGGTCGATCGCCTGCTGCACGAACGAGACCGTGTACCCCGCCGGGTCCGATTTGCTCAGCGGCGCGGCTATGTACCGCTCGTACCAGCCAGAGGCGAAGAGGATCCCGTCACGCTTCACGGCCCACGTGTGCTTCATCTCCTGATTACCCGTGGCCAGGTTCAGGAAGACGTAGTTCACCCAGCCGCCATCCTCATCCACACCCAGCAGGTCGTCGCCGTAGAAGTAGCCTGTCGCGTCCACGCGCAGGTTCGGGTCACGACCGCGTATCTCCTCGCGCGGGTGCCCTATGGTGTACCCGTTCTCATCGATGATGATCCCGTACCACGGCCCGTCGACACTCTCCTGCGAGTTGTAGTACGCGATCGTGGAGTCGAGGCCGTCCTCTTCGTACCGGCGCAGCAGTTCATCCACGTACGCGACCGTGTAGGCGGCACGGTCCGCCTTCGTTGGGGCGGCTTCATCGGAATCACTGCTCGTCAGCGCGAAGACCGCCACGGCCAGGGCGATGACAGCCACAACAACGGATACGCCAGTGATTACTTTCGACATCGTTTACTACCCTCTCTTGCTCACGCGGTACCGTTGGGGACGAAGATGCCTAAGCGTGGACGCTTGCCTTCTCCAGCAGCGGCTTCGTGCTGATGATGTGCTGGCCCATGCCGAGTTGCTTCGGCGAGAGGCCCATCGCAAGCCCGATCATCTGCGGCAGGTGCAGGATGGGCATGTTGATCTTCTCGCCGCGCTGGGCGGACGCCTTGGGCTGCTGCCCGTCCAGGTTGAGGTGGCAAAGCGGGCACGGCGTCACCATCGTGTCAGCGCCGTGCTCGCGGGCGCTCGTCGTGTGGTTCGCGACCATCCGCATGGAGTTGCGCTCGTTGATGAGCATGATGGGGAAGCCGCAGCACTTGGTGCGTCCGGGGAAGTTCACCGGCTCCGCGCCGCAGGCCTCGATGATCTGCTCCAGGTACTGCTCGCGTCCGGGGTTCTCGTCGAGCCCGAGCGCCCACGACGGGCGAAGGATGTAGCAGCCGTAGAACGGGGCGACCTTCAACTCACGCAGCGGGTTCTTCACGAGATTCCTGAACGCGTCCAGGCCCACCTCTTCGACGAGCACCCAGGCGAGGTGCTTGATAACGACGCGCCCGGTGTATTCGAGGCCCTCGTAGCGCAGCTCGCGGTTCACGTCGGCGAGGTAGTCCGGGTCTGCCAGCAGGCGATGGTTCGCCTGCGCCATGACGCCCTGGCAGGTGGAGCAGATGTTGAGGATGGTCGTGAGCCCCATGCGCTCCGCCATCGCGAACGTGCGGGCGTTGAGCGTGTCGCCGAGCTTCTGGCCCTTCTCCTGCAGCACGCCAGCGCCGGTGCAGGACGCGCCGTGAATCTCCTCCAGTTCCAGGCCGAGTTCCCCGGCGATGGCCATGGTGGACGTGTACAGCTCGGGCGTTCCCCCGCGCGATACGCATCCGGGATAGAAAGCGTACTTCATCGTCACTCCTTGGTTGCTTCGGCGCGCTCGAAGATGCGGCGCACATTCTCATGTCCGGGGAGCTTGTGGTGGAACGGCGCGGGCAGCGGGAACTTGCGCCTGCGCAGTGCGCGGATGCCCAGCGGCGCCTCGCTCAACAGCTTCGGCACGTTGAACTTGCCCCACGAGTCAACCGCGAGCATCGCCTCGTCGAGCCAGCCCGTCCGCGCGACCGAGCGTGTGAACGATTCGACGTGCCGCGCTCCGGGCGTGCTCGGGGCTCCCGACTGCATCACCGACTCACGCAACTCCATGATGCGGTCCATCGGCGCGACGCCTTTCGGACAGACCTCGACGCACATGTAACAGCGTGTGCAGTCCCAAACGCCGCCGTACTCGTTAAGGGTGCTCAGGCGCTGCTTCCCCTGGTCGTCTCGAGGGTCGGCGACGAACCTGTACGACTTCGCCAGCGCCGCGGGGCCGAGGAAGTTTTCGTCCACTTCCAGCGCCGTGCAGTCGGACACACACGCGCCGCACATGATGCAGCCCATGGGCGTGAGCAGGTTGAGCATGGACTCGTTGGAGGCGATGAATTCCTCCTCCGGCTCCTGGTCAGGCTGGAGGTACGGCTCCACCGCGCGCACCTTGCCCCAGAACAGTTGCAGGTCGATTACCAGGTCCTTCACGACCCGCTGGTTGCCCATCGGTTCGACCTTCACCTCGCCGCCCTCATCGATGACCGAGGTGATGCGCGTGTTGCAGGCAAGCCGAGCGCGGTCGTTCACGCGCATGGCGCAGGAGCCGCAAATGGCCGCGCGGCAGGAGCAGCGCAACGCGAGGCTTGGGTCTATCTCCTCGCGGACCTTGACGAGCGCGTCCAGCACTGAGAAGTGCTCTGGCACGTCAACGTCGTAGTCCTGCAGATGGGGCTGGCCGGAACTCTCAGGGTCGTACCGCTGAACCCGTAACTTCGCCTGCATGTAGTCTCGTTCCTCCCTCTATCCTGAACAACGGCAGCGAACCTGTTCTGCCTCAATCGTCCCGCCGCCAGAGCGGGAAGCGTGCTCGCACCTAGTACACCCTCGCCTGGGGCTCCCACCGCGTCACTGACACGGGCAGCGTTCCCACTTCCGCGCCACTGTCGCCGAGGCGTGCAGTGGTGTGCTTCATCCAGTCCGCGTCGTTGCGCTCCGGGATATCCCGGCGGAAGTGCGCTCCGCGGCTCTCCTTGCGGAGCAGGCCGGAAGCCGCAATCGTCTCCGATACGTCCAGCATGTAGCCGAGCTCCATGTGGAAGATGAGGTCCGTGTTGTAGACGCTGCCCTTGTGCTTCACCGGCAGAGACGCGTACCGCTCCTTGAGCAGGTGGATGTTGCTGAGCGCGGTCTGCATACCCTCTTCCGTGCGGAAGACGGCGAGGTGCTCGTTCATCACCTGGCCCATCCGGAGCCGCAGCGTCGCAGTCATCTCGCCGTTGTCAGGCCTGTCCATCAGCGCCTTGATGCGCCCCTCTGCGTCCCTCAGGTGCGATTCGGAGACGGTGAAGTCCGGCGTTTCACGCGCATAGTCGGTAGCGACCTCGCCCGCGCGCTTCCCGAAGACAACCGTTTCCAGCAGCGAGTTCGCGCCGAGGCGGTTCCCGCCGTGCACGCTGACGCATGCCGTCTCGCCTGCCGCGAACAGCCCGCGCGGGCCATCCCATCCGGCACTGCCGGTGATGTCCCACGCACGAGTGTCCACGTCCGTCTTGATGCCGCCCATGATGTAGTGCTGCCCCGGCCGGATGGGCACGGGCTCTTCCACCATGTCAACGCCCGCGTAATCCCGTGCGGCTTCATGGATGTACTTCAGTTTCGTCAGGATCAGTTCCCGTCCCAGGTGGCGCAGGTCCAGCAGTACGCAGCCGTCCACGCCGCGTCCCGCTTCGATCTCCGTCTGCTCCGAGCGCGAGACCACGTCGCGGGAGGCGAGTTCCTTCATCTTGGGGGCGTAGTGCTCCATGAAGCGCTCGCCCTTGGAGTTGAGCAGGTAAGCGCCCTCGCCGCGTGCGGCTTCCGAGAGAAGCACACCGTTGCCCGCGAGGGTCGTCGGGTGGTATTGCACCATCTCCATGTCCAACATCGTCGCGCCCGCGCGGTAGGCAAGCGCCATGCCGTCGCCGGTGCAGATGAGGGCGTTGGTGCTGGGTTCGAACGCTCTTCCGACGCCGCCAGCCGCGAGGATGACCGCCTTGGCCGTGATGGCCCGAATCTTGCCGGTGAGCATCTCCATGGCGATGACGCCGCGGCATTGGCCATCCTCGACGATGAGGTCGGTGACGAACCATTCCTCGTAGGAGCGGACGCCGGCCTTGATGATCTGCTCGTACATGACGTGCAGGATCGCCTGGCCCGTGATGTCCGCTACGAAGAAGGTGCGCGCGTAGCTCGCGCCGCCGAACGCCCGCGTTCCCAACCGGCCTTCGTCGTCGCGGTTGAAGATGACGCCCATGTGCTCCAGCGCGATGATCTCGCCCGGCGCTTCGATGCACATGTATTCGATGGCGTCCTGGTCTCCGAGGTAGTCGGAGCCTTTCACCGTGTCGAAGATATGGGAATCGACGGAATCGTCTTCACCGCGGAGCGCCGCGTTGATGCCGCCCTGGGCAGCATTCGAATGGCTCCGCACCGGGTGCACTTTGCTCATCATCGCCACGTTCGCACCCACCCGGTGCGCTGCGATCGCGGCCCTCATCCCAGCCAGCCCCGCCCCCACAACCAGAACGTCATGGTCAACCATGGATGTTGTTTTCACCTGCCTCGGGAATCTCGGAACGTCCTACCAACTATAGCAAAGCCGCCCTTCCACGAACAACGAGCGCGGATGAGCGTCAGGCGCGCGATGCGAGCCATGCTCCCCCCGTTTCCGCGTTCAATTCCACCCACTTCGTGTTGAGCCGGATGCTCTCCAACGACTGTTGGACCGAGCGCGCGGCAGACGGCGCGGGGTGCGTCTCGAAGAACTCCCGCGTCTCGGCCTCGCGTTCCGCGCTGGCGAACCCGGCCGCGATGCCGACGAGGCGCATGATGGCGAACCCACCCTTGCCGTAGCGGCGGTCCAGTTCGCCCCAGTTGTCCTGCACGAACTTCCATGTCTGCTCGCGCCCGTCAGGACTGGCACCAGCCTGAATGAGGACGATGGGCGTGTCCTGAGAACGCACCTTGTCGCTCAGCGACTGGTCGAGCAGGTCAGCGAGGAGCCCGCTGTCCCGCGTGCGCGTCAGCGCCCCGAGGATGCGCACTTTCTCCTCGTGCAGGTCGGCGGCGTCGTAAAGGCCCCACAGCGCATCGGCGACGTCCCGTCCAGACTGCTGCGAGGACAGCCCGAAAGCGGCAGCGCGCAGGTCCGGCACAAGCGTCTGCTCGCCGCTCGCGTGCTTGCGGAACCGCGTAAGCGCCTCGGCGAGCGTCCCCTCGTCCCCGTAGCCGCCGAACTGGTTGATGACGATGCTCCGCCGCAGCGATTCGAGGTGCCCGTCGCCGGGCTGGGCGTCCCAGCCCACCTGTGCTGCGATACGAGCGAACAGGGAGCGGGCGTACGCGCGGAACGCATCGAGGTGTGGGGTGGAGGCGAGCAGGCTCTCCAGCCCGCGCAGGTTCGCCGCGAGGTCGCCCCACACGATGGCGTCCGTCTCGCCAACGAACGACTCGGCGAGCTCCAGGAACACGGTCGCGGGCAGGTGACCGGACTTCACCAGCGCATAAGCGTCGTTCTGCAGGCCAAGCCGGTCGACGGGTGGCAGCGCGCCTGTGGCGATCGCCTCGCCGAGCCTCCGCCACTCCTCCTCGGCGTAGGCGACGCGGAAGAAGCCGGTCTGCCCCGCGTTGAGCTTCACCCAATCGGCGCCTGCGCCGGTCGCGAACCGCGCTCCTTCGCCGGAGAGGACGTGTTTCGAGGGCGCGCCGTTCCCGCCGTGCGCTATCGAGACGGGCACCGGCCAGAGCGCAGCGTCCGCTGCCCCGCCGAGCAGGTGGTCGTAGAGGAAACGGGACTGCTCGACAGTTGCTTCTGCCTGCTCCGCTCCTCGCGCAATCTCCACAGTGAGCACCGGGTAGCCGGTCTGCTTGATCCAGGCCTCCATCAGCGGAACGACGGCCACGCCGAGCCCGAGGCCCTCTGCCTCCGCCGCCGTGTTGATGGCGTCCCACAGGTGCGCGCCGCGCGCGTTGCCGTAGGCGTGGCCGCTCAGGTACGCGTGCAGTCCCTTGCGGAACGTCTCGGCGCCGACGTAGTCCTCCAACATACGGAGGACGGAGCCGCCCTTGCTGTAGCTGATGGCGTCGAACAGCTCACGTATCTCCGCGGGGTCGTCCACGTTCGCTTCGATGGGGTGGGAGTTGCGCAGGCCGTCCAGCCCGAGCGCGGCGTTCGTGTCGTGAGAGACGAACTGCGTCCACATCTCCCACTCCGGGTAGAGGTGGTCGACCGTCTTGTCGCCCATCCACGAGGCGAACGACTCGTTGAGCCAGAGGTCGTCCCACCATTCCATCGTCACGAGGTCGCCGAACCACATGTGCGCCATCTCGTGCGCGACCACTTCCAATATCCGCTGCTTCGCCTGCGGGGCGGAGTTCTCCGGGTCGTACAGGAGCGCGGTCTCCCTGTAGGTGATCGCGCCCCAGTTCTCCATCGCGCCTGCGGCGAAGTCCGGCACCGCGATGTGGTCCATCTTCGCCAGCGGGTATGGGATGCCGAAGTAGTCGTTCATGTAGCGGAGCGCGGCGATGCTGTTCTCCAGCGCGAAGCGGCCCAGCTCCTCCTTACCGCGCGTCGCCCAGACGCGCACGAGCGTGCCGTCGTCCGCATCGCCCTGAACGCACGCCATGTCTCCGACGATGAACGCGAGCAGGTAGGTAGACATCGCTGGCGTCCGATCGAACGTGACGGCCTTGCGGCCGCCTGACGCGGGCTCGGTGGAAGCGATGGGCATGTTGGAGATCGCCTCCAACTCCTCCGGCACGACGAGAGTGACATCGAACGACGCCTTCACCGAGGGTTCGTCCCAGCAGGGGAACGCGCGACGTGCGTCGGTGGCCTCGAACTGTGTGGTAGCGAGGCGCCGCTCAACGCCTTCGCTGTCCACGTAGGAACTGCGGTAGAAACCGCGCAACTGATCGTTCAATTCGCCGGTGAAGTCCAGGCGCAGCACGGCCTGGCCAGCCGGAAGCGGCGACGGGAAGCGGAGCGTTACACGCTCCTGTTCCTCATCGTGTTGGATGGCGCTCGCCTCCGACTCGCCACCCGCTGCTTCTGCTACGGCGCGGGAGACGTTCACCTCGGACGCGTTCAGCGTCACCTCGGAGGTTGGCGACGCTACCGTAACCTCGATCTCCTCGTGCCCCGTGAATGTGAACGAATCGAGGTCAGGCTCCAGTGTCAGGCGGTAGTGCACCGGACGGACGTTCTCCGGCAGGCGTGTGGACGAAGTCGTGGTCATGGAAGAACCTCTTGCGGCTCCGGCGAGATCGGAGCGGAAGGTGGCACCCCCGGGGAGACTCGAACTCCCGCCACCGGCTCCGGAGGCCGGTGCTCTATCCACTGAGCTACGGGGGCATGCGCCAAGTATAGCCTACAGTCTTGTCACCGGCGTATCGCCAAACAGCGGGGTACCGTGTATGCTTACGACATGCGCTCCCCGCGACGCCGCACTCGGCGGTTGCACGGAAGCGCCTTACAAGCGCGTCGAAAAGTATTGACCTGAGAGTGTCGCCTTACTATGATTCATGACGGTTGTTCGTAAAGGACTTGATGGTGGTGGGCTTCAGACAGACGAAGCTGACCCCCGGATGTCCACCTCGTACGATTCGGAAAGGGGGTTCGATGAACCGCTTCAGCCTCAAGAGCATGTCCCTGGTACTTCTCGTGGCAATCTTCGGCCTGCTGTTGGTCGCCTGCTCCGGCCCCGCCGGTGAGCAAGGCCCGCCAGGCCCCGCTGGCGCGGACGGCGCTGCTGGCGCCGCCGGCTCGCAAGGTCCCGCTGGTCCCGCTGGCGCCGCTGGTGCGGATGGCGCGGATGGCGCGGATGGCGCCCCCGGTACGCCTGGCGTCCCTGGCGTCCCTGGCGTCCCCGGTGTTGACGGCGACTCGTCCACTGCGGGCGTTGAGTTAGTCCGCAACAACTTCTCCGCTGACCTGCCCGTCAGCACAACCGCTGCGCTCACCGGCTTCGAAGAAGGCGAGAGCATCGAAGTAACCCTGCTAGCCGAAGACGGCAGTGCGACTTCCCTCGGTTCGGCAACCGCCAATGCCGGTGGAATGGCTTCCGTCGATGTCAGGCACGACGGTCTGGGTGCAGGCATGTACTCGGTCGAGGCTGTCGGTGACGGCGGCGGCAAGGCGAGCACCGCGCTCTTCGTCAAGTAAACCCCCAACGTAGAGCGAACGAGGCACAACAGAGAAGAGGCCCGGATACGTCCGAGGCCTCTTCTTGTTGCGCTCCGCATAGACGCCCCGCCCGCAGGAAGCTGTGCAGCGGTACCTGACGCAGCACGGTTCTCTCCCACCCACCACCCCTCGACTTGTGGGCGCCTCCTGTTCCGGGTAGCAGCGAGCCCTCTGCGCGCTCCAACTCGCACAGCGAATGGTTCAACAGGTCCCGCCACGAACCCACTGTCAGGCCAACAGGAGTCGCTGGCTAGAAGCGATGAGGGCAGTCCTCCGGGGCGCAGGGGATAGCGAGCGAGGTTATACGCGAACGAACGAACGTTCGAAGCCCTAGTCCGTATCCGCCGCCGACACTTCTACAGGAGCAGGCGCGACCTGTACGCGCTTCACGCGCCGGCCGATCGTCGTCATCACGCGCAGTTCCAGTCCGCTCTCCACCACCAGGTCACCCACTGTCGGAACCTTCCCCAGACGGCTGAACAGCAGACCGCCGACGGTATCGAACCCGTCGGCTTCGACTTCGACGCCGAACGTCTCGCTGAAATCGTCTACCGGCATCTTTGCCTCGACGAGCGCAGCGTCATCGGAGAGCCACTGGATGTCCGGCTGGCCCTTGTCGAACTCATCCTCGATCTCTCCGACGATCTCCTCGATGAGGTCCTCGACGGTAACGATGCCGACGGTGCTGCCGTACTCGTCGACGACGATGGCCATGTGGATACGGCGCGCCTGGAACTCTGTGAGCATCTCGTCCACGCGCTTGCTCTCAGGAACGAAGAAGGCAGGCCGCATAAGATCGCGCAACTGCTGGTCCTGAACGCCGGCCAGGGCGGCAGCGAGCAGGTCCCGGCTGTAGAGGATGCCGATGATGTTGTCCGGAACGTCCTCGTACACCGGCAGGCGGCTATGGCCGCTGTCCAGCATCCGTGTCGCAGCGCGCTCGATCGAGGTGCCCGCCTCCACACTGACGATGTCGACACGGGGAGCCATGATCTCCCGCACCAGCGTCTCGTCCAACTGGAGGATCGCGTGGATCATCTCTTGTTCGTGATGCTCGAGCTGCTCTTCAGCAATCTCCTCGTGCACGTCCCGGACCACCCCGCCGTTCTCGGCGCCGTTGCTCCCCCCCTGCTCGGTCTCCTGTTCCCCACCTGCAAAACGCAAGCCGGAGCGGAAGAACCGCCTAATGGGCAGCAGCGGCCACAACAAGGTCTGTCCTATCGCCCAGAAGATCAGCAACTGGGCCACCGGGAGACGTTCCACCATGTACTTCACCAGCGGAACCATCAACAGCAGCAGGAGCCACATGCCAATGAGCACTCCGGCCATAGCCGTCCAATGCAGGGAGAAGACTCGCATGACCAGGGCCAGCGCAGACGCTGAGATGGCTGCCGCGCTCATGAGCAACAGCAGCGAGATCAGCTCTTCATACGCCTGACGTCTGGTGCGAAGGTGGCGCACCGCCGATGCGCTGGGGCCCCACCGAGGCAGGGCATCGCGCACTACTGCGCGCCTCAGCAGGGGCAGACCCGCAACACCGGCGTGCAGCCCCATGAAACTCATTACCGAAAGAACCAACAGGATCGCTAATGCCGTATCGCCACTATCCAAGGGATATCCCCTCCTCCTTCTGTACCAGCGCCCTTCCGCTCCTCATGCCCAGCGGTCTCGCGGGAACACCCGCGACCCGTCCACCCGGAGGCACGTCTCTGTTCACGACAGCGCCCGCTCCGGTAACGGCTCCCGCCCCCACTTTCACCGGTGCGATCAGTAGACTGTCGCTCCCGATGAAGGCGCCCTCTCCTATCTCTGTTTCGTGTTTGAGCACTCCGTCAAAGTTACACGTAACCGTACCCGCTCCGATGTTTGCGTCAGCGCCGACGACCGCATCGCCGATGTAGCTGAAGTGTCCTACGTGCGCTCCGGAGCAGATGCGGCTCGCCTTGATCTCCACGTGCGACCCTACAAACGCATCCTCCTCCAGCACGCATCCCGGACGGATGTGGGAGAACGGCCCCACGTTGACCCGCGGCCCCAACACCGACCCCTCTACAACGGCAGACCCCACGTGCACGTCGGGCCCGACCTCTGCGTCGTACAGTTGAGCATTGGGTCCAAGCGATGCGCCGCGCGCAATCCTGGACGCGCCGCGGATCGAGGTGTTCGGGTACACCGTAACGTCATGTCCCAACTGCACGGTCGCATCGAGGTACACCGTCGCCGGATCAACGAGCGTGGCGCCACCGGCCATCGCAGCGTCCCGCAAGCGGCGTTGGGCCGCCGCTTCCACACGTGCGAGGTCCTGGCGGCCGTTCACGCTCAACGCTTCGTCCTTGTCCTGCGTAACGTACGCTTCGACGCGCTTGCCGTCCGCGACGGCGTGGGGGATCAGGTCAGTCAGGTAATACTCGCCGCCGGGACGCGGTTTCAGCTGGCCCAAGGCCCGGCGAAGCCATCGTGCCTCGAAGGCATACACCCCGACATTGACCTCCACTTCGCCCTTCCGAGGCATCGGAGCGTCATCGGCCTCCAGCACCCCTATGGGCTTGCCTCGCGCACCTCGCTGCAGGCGTCCGATCTGTTGGGCTGAGGCTGCTTCCATCAAGCAGCAGAGCAGTGTAGCGGTCGCCTTGCGGCGCTCGTGCAACGCAGCCAGCGCTTGCACTGTCTCCTTCTGAACGAGCGGCACGTCGCCATTGACCACGAGTACGTGCTGGGACTCAGGAGGGACGGCGATGACCGCCGTAGCCAGCGCGTGGCCCGTACCGAGAGGGTCCGGCTGTTCGACGCACTCCGCATCCCCGCCAACCGCCAACGAGACCTCTGCGCGGTCTGCGGGCCGTGTCACCACGATGACGTCGTTCGCATCTGTGAAGCGCGCCGCCTCAGTGGCGTGGGAGACCATCGGAACGCCCGCTACGGTATGCAGGACTTTAGGCTGGGACGACCTCATACGAGTGCCCCTGCCCGCTGCCAGCACGATGGCTGTCCAAGCACCCATCTTTGTGTGCATCGGCGACCGACTCCGGTCGCGAGCCCTCTTTCTCCTCTACGGACGGACTCTCGCCGCCGTCCTGCCACGCGGCCCCTCTGGCGCGCCTGGGATGCCGCTGGAAACCGATCCATCAATCACTGGGATGGTACGGATGGGATTAATGGAGTGTCAAGGAACCAATGTCCAGTCTTCTAAGGCCACCCACTGTGGGCCATGATAGAATCTTCTCTCTACGGAGAGATGGCTGAGCGGTTTAAGGCGGCGGTCTCGAAAACCGTTGTGGGGGCTTCCTCCACCGTGGGTTCGAATCCCACTCTCTCCGCCAGACACTGCGAAGCTACGAGCCGGATGTACTGCGCGTCCGGTTCTGCTCACAGCGCGGAGAGGTGCCGGAGTGGCCGAACGGGCACGACTGGAAATCGTGTAGGGGCCGCAAGTCTCTCGCGGGTTCGAATCCCGCCCTCTCCGCCAGTTTGTGACATCAGCCCCTGTACCTGTGCCCTGGCATCCGCAAGAATAGCCTCACCACTCACGGACGGACGTTCATGCAACTCAAATCAGTCAACGTCGCCAAGCCTCAACTCCTCACGGGAACCGCCAGGGGCGACGTGATGTCATCCATCCACAAGAGGCCTGTCGAGGGCTCCGTCATGGTCCGCCGCCTCAACGTGGACGGCGACGCCCAGGGCGACCCCACCGTCCACGGCGGCCCGGACGCTGCGGTCTACGTCTACGCGTTTGAGGACTACGCCTTCTGGACGGCACAACTGAAACGCGAGATCGACTCCTTTGGGTGGTTCGGCGAGAACCTCACCGTTGAGGGCGCGTCGTCCGACGCGATGTGCTTCGGCGATGTCTGGCGGGTCGGTGGTGCGCTGCTGCAGGTAACGGAGCCACGGTCTCCTTGTTTCAAGCTGGACCACAAGATGGGTATCCGCTACTTTGCGGCGCGCTTCCGCCGCAGTGGCCGCGTCGGTTTCTACAACCGAGTCCTGGAGGAAGGCACCGTGCAGGCAGGTGACGAAGCGACGCTCGTAGAGCAGCACCCGGCCCGAATCTCGATACGATTGCTGAGCGACGTGCGCCACGCCAAGGACGTGTCCGTCGACGATGTCGAGCGCGTCCTCGCAGTGGACAACCTACCCATAGCCCAGCGGCATCACGCGGAACGCAGGATGCGGCGGATCAAGCGGGTGCAGGGCATCCGAGGGCAGAGGACGCAGTGACCACCATCGAACACGACCTCCCGTATTGGATAGCCTTCTCCCGCGTACCCACCGTCGGGCGTGTCCGGATCGGCCTTCTCGAAGAGCGGTTCGGGTCGCTCAAGGCCGCGTGGGAAGCCTCCGGGAGTGAACTCGGCGCATCAGGCCTCACGCCAGGCGTCGTCAGCGCCATCGAGCAGGTCCGCAGAGTCGTCGAGCCGGAAGGCGAACTCGAACGGGTGCACAACGCCAACGTAACGGTGCTCACCTGGCACGACGCCGAGTACCCACACCTATTCCGCAACATAGACGACCCGCCTCCCATCCTCTACGTCAAGGGGGCCCTGCAACCGGACGACGAGGTGCGCATCACGGTTGTCGGCACGCGCAACCCCACCGCGTACGGCAAGGAGGTAGCCCGGCAGCTCTCAGGCGACCTGGCGGAGTCTGGTATCTCCGTTGTCAGTGGGTTGGCGCGGGGCATCGACGGCGTCGCGCACGACGCTGCCCTCAGGGCAGGAGGCAGGACGATCGCGGTCATCGGCTCGGGCCTGGACGTCGTCTACCCTCCCGAGCACCGGTCCTTGTTCGAACGCATCGTGGACAACGGGGCGGTGCTCTCGGAGTACCCGCTCGGTTCCAAGCCGGAGGCACGCCACTTCCCCCGGCGCAACCGGCTGCTGAGCGGGCTGGGCCTGGGCGTGCTGGTCGTAGAAGCGCCGAAAGACAGCGGCGCACGGTCGACCGTCGAGTTCGCGCTGGAACAGAACAGGGAGGTGCTCTGCGTGCCCGGGAGCATCCACTCGCCTGCAAGCGAGCTCACCAACTGGCTCATCCAGCAGGGCGCGAAGCTCGTGATGCGGGTCGAGGACGTGCTGGATGAGTTGCACATCGGCGGCGCGCCGCGACAGCAGCCGCTTCCCGGACTCTCTCCCGACACGGAAGAAGAAGCGCGGCTCCTTGAGGCGCTCACCCACGAGCCGCAACACATAGACGAGTTGAGCCACAGCGCCGGCATGTCCATCACACAGGCCAGTGGAACGCTCGCCGTCATGGAGAT
The DNA here is from genome assembly GCA_965208625.1 of Dehalococcoidia bacterium. Classification (GTDB taxonomy): domain Bacteria; phylum Chloroflexota; class Dehalococcoidia; order Lucifugimonadales; family Australimonadaceae; genus Bin16. The sequence continues at coordinate 3,247,269 of OZ242348.1, read as the reverse complement.
CAAGGGCTCCGTTCTGCAGGTAGGGCGCATGAACTACATCCGTGCCAGGACCGCATCCGTCCGCTAACTCACTTGACAAGGGCATCGCCTCTGCCCGTATGTTGGAAGCATGGCAAAGACACCCACCACCCGAAAAACGTCTTCAGGAAAGAGACGCGCCAGCAACGGCGCAGCGCAAACCTCAAGCGCAGGCAACGGCCGAGGGGCATCACGCCACCTTGTCATCGTAGAGTCGCCCGCCAAAGCGGCCACGATAGGCCGGTTCCTCGGCCGCGACTACACCGTGAAGGCGTCCATGGGGCACGTCAGAGACCTGCCCAAGAGGAAGCTCGGCGTGAACCCCGACAAGGACTTCGTCCCGTGGTACGAAGTGCCGGAGGACAAGCGGAAGGTCGTCGACGAGATACGCGCGGCCGGGGAGCATGCGGAGGACGTTTACCTCGCAACCGACCCTGACCGCGAAGGCGAGGCGATCGCCTGGCACGTGATGGAAGCCGCAGGCTGGCGAAGCAAGCCGGTACGGCGCGTGGTCTTCCACTCCATCACGGAAGACGCCATCAAAGATGCGTTCGCCCACGAACGCGACATCGACATGGAACTCGTCAACGCGCAGCAGGCGCGCAGGATCGAGGACAGGCTAGTCGGTTTCAAGCTCAGCCCCCTGCTCAAGCCGCTGGTCGGACAGGAACTGAACCGCAACCGCAACATCCTGAGTGCCGAGGACCTCGACACCACCAGCTCCCTCTCGGCAGGCCGCGTGCAATCCGTTGCGCTGCGCCTCGTGGCGGAGCGTGACAAGGACATAGACGCATTCGTCCCGGTGGAATACTGGTCTATCGACGCCGCGCTCCTCACTGGAGAGGACGCCTCATTCACGGCTTCGCTGCGCAGTCTCGCCGGTGAAAAGGACGAACTCTCCCTGCCGGACGAAGCGGCCACCAACGCCGTTCTCGCCAACCTGGAGGGGGCCGCGTACCGCGTCGACTCGGTCACGACGCGCCAGGTGAACCGGCGGCCAGCTCCGCCGTTCATCACGAGCACGCTGCAACAGGAAGCATCACGGCGGCTCGGGTTCTCCGCCACGAGGACGATGGCCATCGCCCAGCAGCTGTACGAGGGCATCGCCATCGGCTCCGAGGGAAGACAGGGGCTCATCACCTACATGCGGACGGACTCACCGCAGGTCACGCCGGGCGCCATTCAGGAGACCCGCCGCTACATCGAGGAGCGGTGGGGGAAGGACTACGTGCCACGCACCCCACGGCGCTACACCTCCCGCTCCAAGGTCGCGCAGGAAGCGCACGAAGCCATCAGGCCGACGGCCATACGGCGCACGCCGCAGGGCATCCGTCAGCACCTCACCCCCGAGCAGGCCCGCCTCTACGAGTTGATCTGGAACCGGATGGTGGCCAGCCAGATGGCCGACGCCGTGCTGGACGCAACCCGGGTAGACGTGCACGCGGCAGCGTCCGGCAAGCCCGCCTACCTGTTCCGGGCAACCGGCTCCGTCGTGCGGTTCGCCGGTTTCCGCGCTCTCTATATCGAGCAGCGGGACGAAGGCAACACACGCGATGGAGAAGACGATGACTCCCGCGTATTGCCTCCGCTGCAGCAGGGCCAACAACTCGACTGCGCGGGACTGACCCCGGAGCAGCACTTCACGCAACCTCCACCCCGCTTCACGGAGGCGAGCCTCGTGCGTTCGCTGGAAGAGCAGGGCATCGGCCGACCCAGCACCTATGCCGCAATCATCAACACACTCGTCAATCGAAAGTACGTGACCCGCGACAGGCGGGTGCTGAAGTCGACCCAGCTAGGCCAGCTCGTCTGCGGCCAGCTGGTCTCCCACTTCCCCGACATCATGGACGTCAGTTTCACCGGGCGGATGGAGGACCAACTGGACGAGGTCGCCAACGGCAAGCAGGAGTGGGTGGCTTTCCTGCACGACTTCTACGGGCCGTTCAGCGAAGAACTCAACAAGGCGAGGAACGCGATCAAGGAAGCAACGCAGGAGGCGGCAAGCGAGTCGACCAACGAGCCGTGCGACGTCTGCGGCAAGCCGATGATCGTGAAGCTGGGACGCTTCGGGGCCTTCCTCTCCTGCACCGGTTACCCCGACTGCAAGAACAGCAGGGACATCTCCAAGGCCTCGGGAGACTCTGGAGAACAGGCCGCCGACGCTACCGAAGAGTCCTGCGACATCTGCGGGAAGCCGATGGCCCTGAAGCGCGGGCGCTACGGGCCGTTTTGGGGCTGCACCGGGTACCCCGACTGCAAGAACATCAAGCGGCTTCCCAAGGACGCCCCCAAGGATACCGGCGTGGCCTGCCCCCGTTGCGGCGGAAACCTCGTGGAACGCCGGGGCAGGCGCGGTCCCTTCTACGGCTGTTCCAACTACCCCACGTGCAACTTCCTCGTGAACCGGAAGCCCTTGCCGCAGCCGTGCCCTGAATGCGATGGCCTGATGGTGGTGGGAGCCCGCGAGCAGGCGACCTGCACCAACTGCGCCTGGAAGGGGCCCCTCCCTGCAGAGGAACCAGCAGGCGTCGCCTAGCGCGCAGCGTCATGGAAAGCCCGCACACAGCCCACCGCAGTTCGGAAACCAGTCAGCCGCTCATCGCTGAGTACGAGCGCACTCTGCGCACCACGAGAGCGCTCTCGGACGCCACCGTCCGGAACTACGTGGCCGATCTCGCGCCCTTTCTGCAATACATGAATGGGCAGAACTGCCCACTCGGAGCCGACGCGAAGGAGCTTCGCGATTTCGTGCGCCGGGGCGGCGATGCGAACGTCTCGCGCGAGTACCGCAGCCTCGTCCGTGACTACGTCGCATGGCTGCTGGAGCGCCGCACCGTAGAGAGCGGACGTGCTGCCGGAAGCCGAGGCCACTCTCGGGCAAGCGTCCACCGGATGCTGGCATCGCTCCGATCGTTCATGCGATTCCTCATCGAACGCGGCATCCTGCCGGATGCACCGCTCTGGCGTCCCAAGTCCACCCTCATGGGCCGGCTCACGCCGAAACTGGAACGCCGTCTCCCCGACCTCGTCTCCGTCTCCGAAGCTGCCCGTCTTGTCGAAGCTCCCTCTCACTCGGATGATGGGGAGAACGGACTGCGGGACGCTGCGCTCCTGGAGTTGCTCTACGGCTGCGGTCTTCGCGTCAGCGAAGCAGCCAACCTGGACCGGGAGAACGTCTCACTGGAGGAGAGCACCGTCCGCGTGTGGGGCAAGGGAGCGAAGGAGCGCCAAACGCCGCTCGGCGCCAAGGCACGAAACGCCCTCCGCGCGTACCTGAATTCGGAGAGCGCGCCGGACGACAAGGGCGGCCCACTCTTCCGCAACGCGCGCGGCGCGAGGCTCGGCGCACGCTCTATCCAGCGCGTCGTCCGGAACTACGCGAAGCGCAGCGGACTGCGGGAGGACGTGCACCCGCACACGCTGCGCCACAGCTACGCGACCCACCTCCTGAACGGCGGCGCAGACCTGCGCATCGTCCAGGAACTCCTCGGTCATTCCACGCCCAGCGCCACGCAGGTGTACACTCACGTCAGCCAACAGGAAGCGCGGCGCGTGTACCTTGCAGCCCACCCGCTGGCGCACGCGCCCGCTCCAGAGCACCGGGACTCCGAATGACCATCCTCGTAGTGAACGGCCCGAACCTGAACCTTCTCGGCCAACGCGAACCCGCCATCTATGGCAGCGCCACCCTCGACGACATCGAGCGGGCAGTGCGCAAGCGCGCCGACGAACTCGGAGCCTCGGTGGACTTCTTCCAGTCCAACTCGGAAGGCGGGCTGATCGACCACCTGCAAGCCAACGCCGCATCCGCGACCGGCGTCATCCTCAACGGCGGCGGCTTCACGCACACGAGCGTCGCGCTGCGGGACTGCATCGCCTCGATCAGCCTTCCGGTCGTCGAGGTGCACCTGTCGAACATCCACGCACGGGAGGAGTTCCGCCGCACGTCCCTCACCGCTCCAGTCGCGCGCGGCATCATCAGCGGACTCGGTCCGCATGGCTATATCCTGGCACTGGAATATCTCGTTGCGGAGGAGAACGCAGCATGAGCACCGCAGACCGCATCTCACGGCTACGCGCCCGCATGGCAAAGGATGGGCTCGACGCGATGCTCATCTTCAACACGGAGCGCTCCCTCAGCAAGAACGTCGCCTACTACTCCGGGTTCCACGGCACGCACGGCTGGCTCTGGATAACACCGGACGACGCGGCGCTGGCCACGGACTTCCGTTACACCGAACAGGCGGAGCACCAGGCGCCGGACTACCGCATCGTCCGAATGGCAGCCGGTTACGACTGGTTCTCGGAGGTCGTCTCGGCCTCCGGCGCGAAGAGCATCGGCATCGAGGACGAGTCCGTAACCGTCGCCGCCCACAGGGCGCTGACCGAGAAGCTGCAAGCGCTCGACCCCGCGCCTGAACTCGTGCCCACCAGGGATATGGCCGACCAGCTCCGCGCCGTGAAGGACGCAGCCGAGCTCGAAACGCTCATCCGGGCGATCGAGATCGCGGATGAGGCAGTCGAGACCGTTGCCGCCGGGATCCGGCCCGGCATGACGGAGCGGCAGATCGCCTGGGACATCGAACGCGCCATGCGCAGCCTGGGGGCGGACGCCCTCTCCTTTCCCACCATCGTCGCCTCCGGGCCCAACGGCGCGAAGGCCCACCACAGCCCCACTGACCGCGCCCTGGAATACGGCGACGGCGTCTATATCGACACCGGCGCGCTCTACGAGGGCTACTGCAGCGACATCACACGCGCCTTCGTCCTGGGCGAGGCGAGCCCCAAGTTCCGCGAGATATACGACCTCGTCCTGGCTGCGCAGGAGGCTGCCGAGGCGAACGCCACCGCAGGCATGACCGGCGGGGAGATCGACGGCATCGCGCGAGCGGTCATCGCGGACGCCGGCTACGGCGACGACTTCGGCCACAGCCTCGGCCACGGCATCGGCATCGCGGTGCACGAACTGCCGCGCGTCGGCCCAACGTCGGACGACCCGATAGAGGACGGGATGGTCTTCAGCGTCGAGCCTGGCATCTATCTCACCGGCTGGGGAGGCATTCGCATAGAAGACCTCGTGGTTATGGAAAACGGTAAGCCGCGCATCCTCACCAAGGCCCACAAGCGCGACGTCATCCCCGTATAGAAGGAGTTCTACACATGGTCATGGAGTTCGGAGACCTCCGCCGAGGCACGACTATCGAGATGGATGGCGTGCCCTTCAAGGTGGAGGACTACTACCAGCAGAAGATGCAGCAGCGCGCCCCGGTCTACCACATCAAGATGCGCAACCTGCTCACCGGCCAGTTGCTCGACAAGTCGTTCTCCGGCTACGGCATCAAGCTGACCAAGGCGCCCGTCGAGAACCGGGAGTGCACCTTCCTGTACGAGGCCGATGGCATCTACAACTTCATGGATACCACGTCCTACGACCAGTACGAGGTCGGCAAGGACGTCGTCGGCGATACCTCCGACTACCTGGTCGATCAGACCGACTGCGAGCTTGTCTTCTACCGCGACAAGCCCCTCATGGTGGAGATGCCAACCACGGTGGACCTTATCGTCAGCGAGACGCCTCCGGGCTACAAGGGCGACACCGCGTCCGGCGGCGGCAAGCCCGCCACACTGGAGACCGGCATCCGCGTCACCGTGCCCATGTTCATCGCAATCGGCGACAAGGTGCGCGTGGACACCCGCTCCGGCGAGTACGTCACCCGCGTGAACGATTAGCGCCGCCGGCATACGGCCCGCGAGCACCCCATGCAGGTCTACAGCGTCAGCCAGATCACCGAGTACATCAGGGCGGTACTCGACCGCGACGTGTACCTCAGTAATGTCTGGATCACCGGAGAGGTCTCCAACCTGTTCGCGTCCGGCGCGGGTCACCGCTATTTCACGCTCAAGAACGCCGAGCACCAGCTCAAGGCCGTGCACTTCAGCGGCAACTTCGGCAGTGAGCACCTCGTGAACGGCGCACAGGTCATCGCCCATGGCCGCGTCTCCTTCTACTCGAACCGGGGCGAGACGCAGCTCTATGCCGACTCCGTCGTTCCAGCAGGGGAAGGCGCACTCGCTGCCGAGTTCGAGCGCCTGCGCGCCCAACTCGAGTCCGAAGGCCTGTTCGACCCGGCGCGCAAGCGTGCCCTGCCGCCGTTCCCACGCCGGATCGGAGTCGTAACATCCGCGCAGGGTGCCGTGATCCACGACATCCAGACCGTCCTCAGCACCCGCTACCCGCTCGGCGAGCTCGTCCTCTGCGACGCCGGCGTACAGGGCGACGAGGCCCCCGTCGAACTGGCGAGCGCCATCCGCGCGCTGAACAGGCTGCCGGATGTAGACGTCATCATCGTCGCCCGCGGCGGCGGCTCGCTCGAAGACCTGCGCGCCTTCAACTCCGAGGAGGTTGCGCGCGCCATCTACGCCAGCCACATCCCCATCGTCAGCGCCGTTGGCCACGAGTCCGATTACACCATCGCCGACTTCGCGGCCGACCTCCGCGCCCCGACGCCGTCAGCGGCTGCAGCAGCCGTCGCACCGGACGTGCGCGTGCTCAGCGAGGAGATTGCCGGTCTCACGGCCCGGTCCGGGAGTGCCATCGCGTACTACGCGGCACAGCGGGCCAACGAAGTTGAATCGCTGATCGTGCGGATGCAGCGCCATCTCCCTGATACCGCCACGCACCGCCAGCGCGTGGACGAGTTGCTGGAGCGCGCCTACACCGGCTTCGATGCGTTCATCCGCCTGCGCGCGGAGCAGACCGACAGCCTTCGCACGACGCTGGCCGCACTCGACCCGTCCGCCATCCTCCGGCGGGGCTACGCGATGGTAACCTCGGTGCGTGACGGCAGAGCCGTCACCTCCGCCGACAGCGTTTCGCCGGGAGACCTGGTCCGTGCCACGTTGCACGAGGGAGAGCTCGAAGCCATGGTAACCGCGAAGAAGTGAGCCGGATGGAACAGCAGCCCCCACAGACCGAACGCGAACCCTCTTTTGAGGAGGCGCTTGCCCAACTCAGGGAAACCGTGCAGACGCTGGAGGAAGGGAATGTCTCACTGGAAGAGGCGACACGCCTGCTGGCGCGCGGCGCTGAACTCGCCAGGACGTGCAACGACCTGCTCGCGAAGGCCGAACTGCAGGTGAGCCGCATCCGGCGCAACTTCCAGGGGCAGGCGGACGTGGCCGAGGAGCCCGAGCCACCCATGGTCCCGCCTCAGCAAGACTTCGGGATGTTCGATGACGCTCCGCGGTGACTTCCACATGCACACCCACTTCTCCCACGACTGCCTCACGTCTCCCGAGGCGCTCGTGGAGCGGTGCCTGCGGGTCGGCCTCAACTGCATCGCCGTGACCGACCACAACTCGCTGGAAGGCGGACGAGCCGTGCAGATCATCGCGCCATTCACCGTCATAGTAGGCGCGGAGATAAAGTCCACCGCCGGAGAGATAACGGGCCTCTTCCTCCAGGAGCACATCCCTGCAGGGTTGGAACCGGTCGAGACCGCGCGCCGCATCAAGGAGCAGGGCGCGCTCGTCTCGGTGCCACACCCGTTCACCGGGATGGGGCGCTCCGCACTGGACAGGGCGACGGCGACAGACCTTCTCCCCTACATCGATATCGTTGAGGGTTTCAACGCCCGCACGATGCGCGCGAGCGAAAACGCGGACGCCCGCCGGTTCGCCGCCGAGCATGACCTCCCCGTCACCGCCGTTAGCGACGCACACACGGCGCGCGAACTGGGTCGCACGTTTACTGAGTTCCCGGAATTCGACGGCACGCCAGAAGGGTTCAGACAGGCGCTCGCGGAGGCAACCCTCACCGAGTCGCCCGCAGGCTCGTTCGTCCACGTCTATACGACGCTGAACAAGCTGGTCCGGCGCGTCCGCAAGCCTCGCATATAGGAGAAGTTGGTGGTCTAGGCCGTCTTGAGCGACTCGATGCTCTGGATGGTGATGACCTGGTCTGCCTTGGAGTACAAGACAGGGCGGCCAAGGCCGCCCTCACTATTTGCATCTATGACACACCGTGCTGCGAAATCGAGCGACGGCAATTCGTACATGACGTCCAGCAGTGCGTCCTCGATGATGGAGCGCAGGCCTCGCGCGCCGGTCTGGCGCCCGATCGCCTGCTCCGCAGCAGCTTCCAACGCCGCCTGCGTGAAGCTCAGGTCCACGCCATCCAGTGCGAACAGATGCTGGAACTGCTTCACCACCGCGTTCTTCGGCTCGGTGAGGACACGCACCAAGGAGTCCTTGTCCAAGCCCTGCAGTCCCACTACCACCGGCAGCCTGCCTATGAGCTCGGGGATGAACCCGTAATCCAGCAGGTCTTCCGATTCCACCGCCTCGCGTATCTCGTCATCGGTGCCCGTGCCAGTACCGGAGGCGTGGAAGCCGATGCGATGGTTCGACATCACCCGGCGGGCGATGACCTTCTCCAGGCCGTCGAATGCCCCGCCGCAGATGAACAGGATATTCGCCGTGTTCAACTGCAGAAACTCCTGCTGGGGGTGCTTCCTGCCCCCCTGTGGTGGAACGTTGGCCGTGGAGCCCTCGATGAGTTTCAGGAGCGCCTGCTGGACGCCTTCGCCCGAAACGTCCCGCGTGATGGAGGGATTCGCGCTCTTCCGCGCGATCTTGTCGATCTCGTCGATGTAGATGATGCCGCGCTCCGCCTTGGCGACGTCGTAGTCGGCCGCTTGGATGAGGCGAAGCAGGATGTTCTCAACGTCCTCTCCAACGTAACCCGCCTCGGTCAGCGAGGTCGCGTCGACGATGGCGAACGGCACGTCGAGGATGCGCGCCAAGGTCTGCGCCAGCAGTGTCTTGCCTGAGCCCGTGGGCCCCACCAGCAGGATGTTGCTCTTCTCTATCTCGACGTCGTTGGTGGTGGAGTTGGAGCGGATGCGCTTGTAGTGGTTGTACACCGCTACGCTGAGCACACGCTTGGCGCGGTCCTGCCCGATGACGTACTCGTCCAGCCGTCGCGCCATCTCTTTCGGCGAGGGGCTGCCGGGCAGGTTGGCCTGTTCATCCCTGCTGGACGTGCTCTCTTCGGTGATGATCTGCTGACATAGGCGAACGCACTCGTCGCAGATGAATACCCGGCCGGGGCCGGCGATGAGACGTTTGACTCCGTTCTGTGCCTTCCCGCAGAAGCTGCACACATGCTCGCCGTGGGGCGGTAACGTTCCGGAGTTGCTCGGCATCGGTTGACCGTCCTAGTTGAGAATCGCGCCGTTCGTTGATCCCAGTGGAACCCCTAACACCTCGTCCACCAGACCGTAGTCCTTCGCTTCCTCCGCAGGAAGATAGAAGTCCCGGTCGCTGTCGCGGGCTACCTTCTCGTAGGGCTGGCCCGTGTGCGTCGAGAGTATCGTCCGGATCTTGTCCTGCATCCGCAGGATCTCCCGCGCCGCAATCTCGATGTCCGCAGCCTGACCCTGGGCACCGCCGAGCGCCTGGTGCATGTGGATCGTCGAGTTGGGCAGCGCGAACCGCTTGCCCTTCGCCCCTGCGCACAGGAGCACCGTGCCCATACTCGCGGCCATCCCCACGCAGATGGTGGAGACGTCCGGCTTGATGAGCTGCATCGTGTCGTAGATCGCCAGGCCGGACGTGATGACCCCGCCGGGGCTGTTCACGTACAGGTTGATGTCCTTGTCCGGGTCCTCGCGCTCAAGGTAGAGCAACTGCGCAACGATGAGGTTGGACACCTGGTCGTTGATGGGGGTGCCCAGGTAGACGATGCGCTCCTTGAGCAGCATCGAGTAGATGTCGTAGGCGCGCTCGCCGCGGGCCCCGGTCTCGATGACCATGGGGATGATGTTCTCCGGCGGCTGCATCGCACCCGCGCTCAGCGAGCCGTGGATAGGCCAATCACGCATCGTTCGCTCCTCCCTGCTGTCTCCTGGCCCGCGTCGGTCTCGCGGGGGTCTTCGGTTGTCGGGGTTTGGCGCCGCTCTTGCTTGCGGCTGCTCTTGCCTTCGGCTTTGCTGCCGCAGGCGCGTCCCTGAGCGCAAGGTTGCTCAGGTATTCCAACGTCCGCCGCTGAACCAGCATACGCCGGATGGACTCGCGGCTGTCCAGATCATCCAACTGCTTCCGGTGTTCGTCGATCAGTTCACCGGAGCCTTCGAGCAGCCTCTCGATCTCCTCGGAGACATCCTCGTCGGTGGCCTCGATGTTCTCTCGCTGGGCGACGGCGCGGATGACGTGTGCCCGCTTCAGGCGTTCCTCGACCTTAGGGCGCGCCTGCTCGTGCACCTCTTCGTCGGACATGCCTTGCCACGTCAGATACTCCCGGTACTCCTCGAAACCGACGCGGCCAGCCTTGATGTCGTCCTCACGGCTGTGCACGTAATGCTCGACTTCGTGCCCGATGATGAGCGGAGAAATCGTGATGGACGCCTCTTCGGTCACCTTGGCCAGCGTCTCATCCTGGTGTTTCATGTCCGCCATGCGCTTCTCGCGCTCCAGCAGGTTCTCCCGGATCTTCTCACGCAGCGCCTCAAGCGACTCGTAGTCGTCGCCGACGCTCTTGGCAAACTCGTCGTCCAGTTCGGGAAGACTCTTGCGTTTGATTGAATGGATCGTCGCCTCGAAGTGCGCCGTCTTTCCAGCAACCTCGGTGTTTGGGGCATCGTCCGGCGCATCGACGTCGAAGGTCCGCTCCTCCCCGATAGGGAGCCCCACGAGTCCTTCGTCGAGACCCGGCACGGGGAACGTGGAACCGGGCCTCGGGATGTAGTCCGTCTCTTCCGAGCGCACGATCTCGCGCCGCTCGCCATCCTCGTCGATCCAACCGACGATGGTCAGATTGATGAGGTCGTCCATCTGCACCGTGTCTTCGGCCGGTTCCCAGACCGCCAACTCCATCCGCATCTGCTCGAGCGTCGCGTCGACGGTCTCGTCCGCCAGGGACGCCTCTTCCTTCGGATGGCGCACACTGTCCAGGTTCCCGAGGTCCACGGTCGGTTGCAGGGGAACGGTGGCCGTGAACTGCGGGGGGTCGAACTCGTCGAGCGACACGGACGGCACGCCGCCGATGTCCAGCCCTTCCTCCAGCACAGCCTTGGAGGTGAACTCCTGGATGACCGTGTCCAACGCCTCATTAAGCAGATAGCCCCGCCCAAACATCTGCTCAACGATGCGGCGGGGCGCTTTGCCCTTACGGAACCCGGGGATGGAGAGACGGCGAACAGCCTGGCGATACGCCTGGTCGAGATAGGGCTCGATGTCGGCGTTGTCCAGCTCTACGGTGAGAACCGCTTCGCGCGGCTCGCGTTGCTCAGTGGATATCTTCACACTTGGCTCGTATCCCCGCCGGAACCCTCCGAGGGGGTGCTGCGCACGGACGGCGCACTCAATATTTTAGCACGGATGCCCTCTACGGAGAAACCGAACCCCTGCGGGGAGTGCCGCAGCCACGTGGCAGACGATACCCCTGCTCTCCCTTAGCTCCCACGCTTCGCCGCGAGCGCCTGGAGCACCCGTTCGGCGGTCAGCGGCAATTCAACGACCGGCGCACCGATGGCGTCCGCGACTGCATTGGCGATGGCCCCGGCTGTCGGAATCGTGGGTATCTCACCGATCGACTTCGCGTGGAAAGGCCCCAGCGCGTCGCCGTAGTCTGGGACGTTGACCGTGATGAGTTCGGGGATGTCCTGCACCGTGGGGATCTTGTAGTCGGCGAAGTTGGGCGTCGTGACACGGCCGTCCTCGACGAGCAGTTCCTCCATCAGTGCGTAGCCGACGCCCTGGATGATTGCGCCGTTGATCTGGCCCTGGTGCCCCAATTCGTTGATGATCGTCCCCACGTCCTGAGCGGTGACGAGGCGTTGCAAGGTCACCTGGCCAGTCTCACTGTCGACCTCCACCTCGGCCATCTGCACGCAGACCCCCGGGTCGGGCGTGCGCGGGGCCTGCAGCGTCACCGTGGCGGCCGCAAGCGGCTCATCGTCACGGATCAGTTCCGTCGCGAGGCTCTCCAGCGAGATAAAGCGCCCGTCTTCGGACTGCCAGCCTCCGGGAGAAAGCGCTCCGTCCTCACTCCACTGCGCCGAACGCCATTCCACCTGTTCGCTGCCGAGCGTCCGGGCGGCGAGGGGCGCAAGCTGCTCCTTGACCTGATCGGCCGCCGTCAGCGCCGCAGTGCCGGAGCTGTTGGTGGTCTTGCTGCCGCCCGCCTCCACGTCGATGGGAAACTCGTCGGTGTCTGAGTGGACGATGCGTACGCGGTCCAGCGGCACGCCGAAGCTCTCCGCAACGATCGCCGCGACGACCGTGAGGCCGCCCGTCCCGTTCTCCGGCAGGGAGGTCGTTGCGGTGATGGAGCCGTCCGGGTTCACCCTGATCGACGACGAGGCCTGGCCTGCGCCGTGTCCCCGGTCGGCCATGCCGACCCCCTGTCCCACGAGCTTGTTGTTCCCCCGTTCGCGTGAGCCGGCGCGCGTCCGGTCGCTCCATCCAAAGGCGCGTCCAGCCTCGTCCAGCACATGCGGGGCCAGATGCGGGGTTCCGGTTGGAGTCGTTGCGGGCACGTTGCGCTTCCTCAGTTCGATGGGGTCGATGCTCAGTTCCGCGGCTATCACGTCCATGTGGGCCTCTATGGCAAATAGCGCCTGCGGTGAGCCAGGCGCGCGCATGTACCCGCACGGCACGCGGTTGGTGTAGACGGCAAATGCCTCGATGCGCATGTTGGGGATGTCGTAGAAGTTGCCGACCCGACCAGCCCCGCCGAGGAGGCCGTTCGCAGATGTGTTCTGCCCCGTGTACGCCCCACGGTTCATGACAACGCGGGCGTCGTGCGCGACGATCCTGCCGTCCCGTTTGAGTCCCGTGCGCAGATCGACGATGAACGCGTGCTTCGGTGACACGGTTGTCAGGTCTTCGATGGCGCTGCTGACGAACTTGACGGGCCTGCCGAGCATGCGCGAGAGGTGGTAGGCAACCGGAGCGTCGCCCGTTGCGCTCTTGCTGCCGAAGTCCGCTCCGATGACAACCGTGTTCAGGCGGATGTCATCTTCAGAACGCTCGATCAGCCTGCCCAACTCTTTCCGCGTCGTGTACGGCACCTTGTTGGAGGCCCACACTTCCACGCGCCCGGGTTGCTCGTCCACCAACCAGGCTGTCGGCTCCAGGTACGCCTGGTGCGATAACTGGGTCACGTACCGGCGTTCCACGATGACGTCCGCTTCCTTGAATCCCTGTTCGAGGTCGCCGGTCTCGGTGAGGGAGTAGCCGCAGAGGTTGGGGATGTCCGCCGGGACTTCCGGGAAGCCGAGGTAGGCGCCCGCATCATCGTGAAGCACCGGCGCTCCGGCTTGCATCGCCTCCTCCGAGTCAAAGACGGCGGGCAACTCCTCATACTCCACGTCGACCAGTTGCGCCGCCGCCGCCGCAATCTCACGGCTCTCCGCCGCGACCGTCGCCACCTTGTCTCCGATGAACCGGACCTTGTCATCGCAGAGCAGCGGCACGTCCTTGATGTTCCTGCCAGTGTGGCCGTTCGCGATGTCAGCCGCGGCGACGACCGCGAGCACACCCGGCATGGCGCGCGCCCGTGAAGCATCAATGGAGAGTATGCGAGCGTGGGGATATGGGCTACGGACGTTCTTCGCCCAGACCGTTCCCGGAGGAGTGACGTCGGCGGTATAGGCTGCCGAGCCGTTGACCTTGTCGACTCCTTCTATACGCGGGATCGGCCTCCCGATGATGGTGAACGCTGGCGCTGGCGAGATGGTCACGGCTACACCCCTGGCTCATGGGCTGCTGACGACGTGGAGTCTACCGGCACCCGTTCCCTTGCGCTACGAACAGCAGTCCGCTCTGCGAGCTCAGGCTGACGCTTTCAGGAAAGCCACGACAGCCTCGTCGTGCTGCTCGGGCTGTTCCCACTGAGGCCAGTGGGCTGCATTCTCGATCAACTGGAACTGCGCTCCGGGGATCACGCTCGCGAGGTACTCGCCCACCTCCGGCCCTGCGCCGCGGTTCCGGTCGGTCCAGAGCACGAGCACGGGAGGTTTGAGCGTGGCGGCGACCTCCTCCTCGTAGTGCATCAGCCGGGGCCTCGGTGCGGAGATGCCGTACACCCTCGCCATCGATTCTCGTATCTCCGGCACCGCGTACATGCGGTACTGGACGTCCACCAGTTCTTCGGTCAGGTGGTCGGGGCTAGCAACGAGGTACTCCATCCGCCTCCTCACCGTCTCCCGGCTGAAGTTCGTCACGGAGTCCCTGCAGAGTGGCACGAGCAGGTTGCCCTCCGGTGTATCCGGGAACTCACGCTTGAAGTTGACGTAGTACGAGCCTGAGTTCAGCACGAGCTTGCCGCATCGCTCGGGGTGATGGAGGCCGATGTGGAATGCCATGCCCGCGCCCATGGACTCGCCCTCGATGTGCGCCCACTCGATGCCGAGCGCGTCCATGAAGTCCAGCACCGCCTCCGCCTGACGCTCAACCCGGTGCTCGGAGTCGTAGGGCTCGAGCGATGAGTAGCCGTGGTAGAGCGCGTCGATCGCGTAGACGTGGAAGTCGTTCGCCAGCCGCATGACGTTGCGGGCGAACAGCTCAGCGCTGCTGCCCACCCCATGTATGAGAATGAGGGGGTCGCCCGAACCGGCCTCGATCGCCCGCGTCCTGTACCGGGCGCCGGAGACAACACGCACCGTGGCGCCGAGCAGGTTGACCCACAGCGACGACGGCGCACTCGCTCCAAACTCCGTCATGACAGGACTCAGCGCGCTGCCGCGCCCGTCAGGAGGTCCATGTACCGTTCGACGGGGTTATTGGGACCCCTGCCGAGGCGCGCGGTTCCCATCCTGTAGGCACTCAGCGCCGGATAGTGCTCCATGGGCAGCTCTATGCACACGTTTGCGGTGGGGGCCCTGAAGGTGTTGATGGGGTCGCCACCGTCCGCCACGACCTGTATCTGTTCCTCCAGCATCTTCCGGAACATGATGAGCCCGCGGTCGGTCTCCGCGAGTTTCTCGACGGTGCGGTCGGTGATTGGTCCTTGCGCCGGCCAGGCCAGCACGTCCTGCCCCAACACGTACTCAGGGTAGTCCTCGAGGGGAACATCGAACGTTTCGATCTCTACCATCCGGCGGCAGGGAGACGCCGTCCGCCGGATGGTAGATCTGGTACGCGAGGTGCCAGGTGGTCGTGTCGTCGATGGGCACCCGCATCTGCAGTTCTTCGCGCCCCGGTCCGCCGATGAGCACGTAGTTCGGGAACACCAGCGGGTGGCCTTCCAGCCAGGAAGGCGCGGTTGCCTCGTCCTCGCCGTCGCGCAGGCGGTACTTCTGGATCCCGAATGCGTTCCGCTCGAACCCGATCTTGATGTGGTGGCGCAGGAAGTTCCGCGTCTGGTTGAAGGCAGCCTCGTCGGTGATGCCCTTGCGCTCGAGCGCATACGCTCCGAACGCCCCGTGCATCCACTCGACGTGCACGGTGTCCACGGCATTCTCCTGGCACTGGAGCCAGTTGCACGGGACGGTGGTGGTGCCCACCTGCCGGAACACGTTCTCTACAACGAAGATGTCCCACCGGGGCAGCAGCGGGGCGGGCTGAGGCCCGATGTATGCCCAGATGAGTCCACCGAGCTCCTGAACGCCGTACGCCGCGATCTGCACGCGCGCGGCGAAGTTGTGCGCCGGGTCCTCGGCGGGCTGTTCGAGGCACTGGCCGCTCGCGTCGTACATCCAGCCGTGGTACGGGCAGCGCAGCCCCTCGTCGGTTGGAATGCCGTGCTTCAGGTCGACGCTCCGATGGGCGCATCGCTGTTGAACGAGCCCCAGCCGTCCCTGGCGGTCCCTGAACAGGGTGAGGTTCTCACCGAGCAGGCGAACGCTCTTCACCGGGTTCTCGCCAAGCTGCTGGTCGGTGGCTACCGGGTACCAGTACCGCCTGAGCAGGTCGCCCATGGGTGTGCCGGGGCCGACCCGGGTCAGGCGCTCGTTCTGTTCCTGGGTAAGCATCGCTCGCTTCCTCCTGAACGGCCGCTTGCTAGAACCCGTAGAAACGGGCGGGGTTGTGCGACAGCACCTTCTCCAGCGTTTGCGGGGAGATGTCCTCTCTGCCGCGCAGCAGGTGCACCAGCTCCGGTTCGGCGGACTGGTCGCCGTGGCCGTAGTCGGAGCCGGTGATCATGTTCTCCTCGCCCAGGTACTGCAGGATGTAAGGCAGGTCCTCGTCTGCCTCGCACGCGACGAAGAGCCGGTTCTCCTGGAAGTACGACGGCCCGAATTCCGAACTGGGGACCCTCAGCCGCCGGTGTAGGAAGTGCACGAGGTACGGTATCCACGAGGAGTTCGCCTCGATGAACCCCCACCGCAGGTCTGGGAAGCGCTCCGGGATCTTGCTGCAGGCGAGGTCGTAGAAGGCCATGACCGGCAGGAGCCGCACGTCCGGGAACACGAAACTGAGGCGGCTGTCGAAAAACTCCGTAAGGACGGGGGAGCCGGGGCCGGTGTGGACACAGATGGGCAGGTCGAGTCGCTGGGCTTCTTCGTAGATCGGGAAGAAGTAAGGCTCCGCCAGCGAGCGGTCCTTCTCCACCCCCTTGAAGAGCACCCCGCAGGCCCCGTTCTCCTTGCCGAAGTGCATCTCCTCGATGCTCTTGTCGAGGTCACGCAACGGCGGAACGACGATCCAACGCATCCGTCCGCCGGAGCGGGAGCACGCGTCGGCCATGAACCGGTTGTAGCACCGCGCCAGCGCCACCTCCAGTTCCACGTCATGCGTCAGAAACCCGATAAACAGCGTGGGGTAGATGATCTGCACGTCGACGCCCATGTTCGTCGCGTCGTCCAGCCGTGCGTCGATGTCGGTCATCGCGCGCTTGTGCCACGCGGTCGAGTTGCGTACCTCGTCCTCGATGGGCGGCGTCGCCAGCGCCTGTCCGCCCTTGCCCGGCGGGTGCGGCACGAAATGGCTGTCGATGATCCAGAAGTTACGGACTGCCCCGTTATTCGGATCGGCGCTGGCGACCAGTTGGGGCTTACGGTGCGCCATCTCCTCGTCGAAGAAGTCCCAGATGCGCTCAGATTCGATCACGTGCGTGTCAGCGTCGATCACCGTTGCCATCCGACACCTCCTCCGTGTTCCTATGCGCCGTCCTCGCAGGCCGGATAGCGCCATATTAGTCCGCTGCCGCCGGACTGCAAGGGCGTGCGGTGCCGTCCGGCCGGATGACTAGTCGTCCAGTGGAACGACCTCGCCGTCCTTCACCGTTATCTGCTTGCCGGTGAGCTCCATCGGGGTGTCGCAGGCGAGGATGTACCGGTCCTGGACGATGTCGCCCACCCAGTGCATCGTCGCGCGGTTCTCGACGGGGGTCTCGTCGGTGGCGATAGCGCGCAGGCCGCTGCCCGGCGGTGCGCCGCCCGGCCCCATGCTGACGATGCAGACGTTGTTCTCCCGCTCTTCCATGGCGACGTCAGCGGTGAACGCTCGTATCGCAACCTTGGACACACGGTAGACGCACGCGCCGATGGAGTCCGGCATGCGGTCGTTCCGGACGTTGCCCTGCCCGAAGTTGATGATGTGGCCGCCGCCCTGTTCCCGCATGTAGGGGATGGCGTGCTTGGTGCAGTGGAACGTGCCGATGAGATTCGTGCGGATGATGTTGTCGAAGAATGACGACTCCATGTCCGCGATGCGAGGCCACCGGGGCGAGCCTGCCTGGAAGTGGGTCACGATGGCCGCATCGTTGATAAGCACGTCGATCCGCCCGTAGTGCTCATGCACGCGGGCCAGCATCCCGCGCACCTGCTCCTCGTCGCGGATGTCCACCTGAACGGGGAACACCGCCGCACCCCGCTCCGCCACCTCAGCAGCGACGGTTTCCATCGGCGCGATGTCCGCGATAGCCAGCCGCGCACCCGCCTCCGCGAACGCACGCGCGTTGTACCGGCCTATCCCCATAGCGCCGCCGGTGATGACGACCACCTTGTCCTTTACGGGCATGCTCCCTCCTTCGCGCGTCAGGCGCGCGGTTCCTCGGGTTGAGTTGCTGATTCAGCTAGCCCTGGCAGGCTAGACCCACTCGGCGAAGCCCATGGCGCAACCGTTGCCCGCTTCCGTGCGGTAGCACGGGACGTAGTCCACCATGTTCAAGGCCAGACCGCTGCCGGACATCGCGCCCGCCAGCGCGATCCAGTTCTTGATCTCGGATGTGCCGGCGCGGAAACGCACGTCCGGGTAGTCGGTGAGCTTCGCCACGTCGTCGTGCTTCAGCCCGTCGATGATCCGGTGGTCCAGCTCTTCCTCGATGACCGTGTGACTCAGGCCGCCCGAGGCGAAGACCGCGACGCGCTTGTCGGAGTCCCAGTCCTCGATAGCCTTCCGGATCGTCTGGCCGAAGCGGTAGCACCGGGACGCCGTCGGCGTGTTCGGCGGGTAGTAGGTGTTGACGAGCACCGGCACGCTGGGAGTGACGACGTTGTTCATCAGCCGCCGGTAGACGTAGTAGAAGGCGTGGCCGATGGAGCCGTCACCGTCGCGTCCCGCCGGGAGCTTGCTCGACCGCGCCACGTCGAACTCGTTCTCGATGAACGTCTCGATGAGGTATTCGCCGAGCGCTGCGTCCGCTGGGTGCGTCAGTTGGCCTGCCGGCCGTCGAGCGACTTCGGGGTCGCTGAGAGAGCCGCGCGCGCCGTTCAGGCTGGGGATATCGTTGACCGTGTCCCCGTAGTAGATGGAGAGGGCGGGCATGTTCTCGTCGTCGAACGACTCCTTCTGGTCGTCGCCCAGGATGATGCACACGTCCGGCTTCACTGCTGCCAGCGTCTTCTCGAGGTGTCCGATGGCACTCTGACACGCGTCCCAGCGCGTCTGGAACTTCTCGTCGGTGCACTCTTTCTCGAAGTGCTCTCCGGCGCGCAACTCCGCGAGTTCGCCGAATGAATACGTGTTGCCCGCGAACCAGTGCATCGCCTGCGTGCGCCCGCGGTCTCCGTAGGTCCGCCAGTTCTCTGGCGGCATCTCCAACTGTGGAGCGTGTGAGGAGGCCATACCGAGAACGATCTCCGCCATCATTCACCTCCCGTTCGTACATCTGAGCGGAGTGTACACCTTGTTTACGGTAGGAGTGCATACGCCCTCCCACGCTCCGCCGATAGCGCCGCTACGCACGCTTGCGATAAGGTAATCGGACGGTGGCCTCCGTCTCGGAGCGGAGCGAACGCTCCTCAGCCGCCCCATCAATCGACTGGAACTCGTGAGTGCTTTGCTGAAATCCATCGGCTGCGGCAGCCTACGCCTCGAACACGCGGGACAAACTATCTCTCTGGCCGGATGGGTGCACCGACGCCGCGACCATGGCGGCCTCGTCTTCATCGACCTGCGCGACAGCACCGGCATCGTGCAGGTGGTATTTCACCCCGAGGAAGCGCCGGAAGCATTCGGCGTCGCAGAGCGATTCCGAGCGGAGTGGGTGGCGCAGATAACCGGCACCGTGCGACCGCGCCCCGAAGGGACCGCCAACCCCAACCTCGACACCGGAGACGTCGAGGTGCTCGCCAGCGCCACCGTTGTCCTCAACGCCGCCAAGACCCCTCCGTTCGACGTGAGCCAGGACGGCCCGGTCGACGAACTGCTCCGCATGCGCTACCGCTACCTGGACCTGCGGCGCCCCTTCATGCGCGAGAACCTCCGCATGCGCCACCGCGTCGTCAAGTTCATACGCGACTACCTCGACGAGCGCGATTTCGTGGAGATCGAGACTCCCATCCTCATCAAGAGCACGCCGGAGGGCGCACGGGACTTCCTCGTCCCCAGCCGCATACACCAGGGCAGCTTCTACGCCCTTCCCCAGTCTCCCCAGCAGTTGAAGCAGCTCCTCATGGTCGCGGGCACCGACCGCTACTTCCAGATCGCCCGCTGTTTCCGTGACGAAGACCCGCGCGCCGACCGCCTCCCGGAGTTCACGCAACTCGATCTCGAAATGGCATTCGTCGACCGCGACGACATCATCGCCCTGATGTCCGATCTCTACACCGAACTCATCCAGGCCATCCGCCCGGACAAGCACGTGCCCCTCCCCGTCCCCCACTTCACCTACGAGGAGGCCATGGCGCGCTTCGGCAGCGACAAGCCCGACATCCGCTTCGGGCTGGAGATAGCTGACTTCTCCTCCGTCGTCGCGGACAGCGAGTTCAAGGTCTTCTCCGGTGTCGTTGCGAACGGCGGCGTGGTCAAGGGTTTCGCCGCTCCCGGTCTCGCCTCGATCCCCCGTCGGCAGGCAGATGAACTGGTCGAGCTCGCCAAGCGCTACGGCGCCCGCGGACTCGTCACCATCGCACTCGACGAAGCCGCAGGATCGCTCGACGCACTCACGCTCGACCATGTACGCACGCCTGCCCGAGCCCTGTCGCTCGACGAGATTAAGTCGATAGCAACCGCCTGTGGCGCCGCGCCGGGTGACCTCATCCTCATCGTGGCTGGAGAAGATTCGCAGTCCTCCTCCACGCTTGGCCAGTTGCGGCTCCACATGGGCGAGCGGCTCGGCCTCGCCGACCCGAACACCATCGCCCTCTGCGTCATCTCCGACTTCCCCCTCTTCGACTGGAACGAGAACGAGAATCGTTGGGACTCGGTGCACCATCCCTTCACTGCGCCCTTCGACGACCACTGGGAACGGCTGGACTCCGACCCCGGGAACATGACTGCCAAGGCCTACGACCTCGCCGCGAACGGCTACGAACTTGCCGGCGGCAGCATCCGCATCCACGAGCGCGCACGGCAGGAGTCCATCTTCCACACGCTCGGCCATTCACCGGAGAACGTGGAAGCGCAGTTCGGTCACCTGCTGGAGGCTTTCGAGTACGGCGCTCCGCCGCACGGTGGCTTCGCGGGAGGCATAGACCGGCTGGTCATGATTCTGTCCGACAAGGCCGACTCCATCCGCGACACCATCGCGTTCACCAAGACTCAGATCGGCGCTGACCCCCTCTTCGGCGCGCCCTCGCCGGTCGACCAGTACCAGCTGGACCAGCTCGGCCTCGCGCTCGCGCCTCGGAGCCCCGACCCCGAGAAGCAGTAGGACAGGCACTCCATGCTCCCGGAGCTGACCATCGCCCAGGCGGCTGTCCTCGCGCTGCTGGGACTGTCCGTTGGTGCGGTGGGAGCGCTCGCGGGCGTCGGCGGAGGGTTCCTCCTCGTTCCAATGCTGCTGTTCATCTTCCCCGACGCTGACCCTGCCACCGTAACCGCCATCTCGCTCACGGCGGTCTTCTTCAACGCCACCTCCGCGAGCGTTGGCTACCGACTCTGGCGCCTGCAGGACTTCCGCACCGCTCTCATCCTCATCGCCCTGGCGGTTCCCGCCGCGGCAGTGGGGGCGCTCATCAATCGCGTGACCGACCGCGGCGCGTTCGAGATCGTGTTCGGCGTGGCGCTTCTGCTGGGCGCGGTCTATCTCATCGGCCGTAGCGCGCTCGAGTCCCGGCCGCAGGAACCTTCTCCGCGAGGACGGCAGCGCACTATCACCGAGAAGACAGGCCACATCTACGGGTATCGCGTCAACGAGCCGCTCATCGCCGCCATCGCACCCTTCGCAGGCTTCATCGCGGGGTTCTTCGGCATCGGCGGCGGCATCATCAACGTGCCCGTCATGATGCTCCTCATCCGCATCCCGAAGGCGGTCGCTGTCGCGACCTCTCAGCTCGAGCTGACCGCCGCAGCCGCAGCCGCGCTGGCCATCCACCTCGCATACAGCAGCGACGAAGCGAGCCTCTGGCTGCGGGCTGGAATCGCCGGTCTGGGGGCAACGATCGGCGCACAGATCGGCGTGCGATTGGCGCCCAGGGTAGGCGGGCGGCTCGTGCTCGGTGTCATCGGAACCGGATTGCTCATCGCCGCGGCGAGGCTGCTGCTCTGAGTCCTACCGACCTACTGCGACGCCTTCCAGTCCCCACGCGCCTCTAAACCACACGGGTAGCGCTGGACAACCGGATCGGACGGCAACGCTTTCCGCCAGACCAGACGCCTTCCCCTCTCCGGCCAGCGCAAACATGGACGGCCCCGCGCCGCACAGCGCCGGGCGCAACCCCGCTCCCTCGAACGCCTCCCGCATCGCTGAGTAGAACGGATAGGCCTCGGCTGCAACCCCATCGAACGCGTTGACTGCGTGCGCACCCAGCAGCTCACCTCTGCGCATGCGTGCTTCCGCCTCCGCTGTGGCGCTCCCGTCCGTGTAGTGCTCCGGCCTCAGCAGCCCGTACATCTGCCCGGTCTTGTCCCGGGGCCTCGACGCATCCGGGACAGCTACGACTGCCTCGCCCTGAGGAGTTGGCAACGGCGTCAGCCGCTCGCCGCGACCCTCCCCCAGCGCCGTGCCGCCGGAGACGAAGAATGGCACGTCGCTGCCCAATTGCGCCCCGAGTTCACGCAACGCGTCAGCATCGAGGTCGAGCCCCCACAGCCGCCGCAGACCGAGGAGCGCCGTTGCGGCGTCGCTGCTGCCGCCACCGAGGCCCCCGGCCATAGGGATGCGTTTCCTCAGGTGGATCGCCGCTCCTGTCGAGACGCTCGCCTCGCGCTGCAGCAGACGCGCCGCCGCCAGCACGAGGTTCTCCTCCACCGGGGCGGCGCCCTCCGGTTCGACCGTCAGGCTGAGGTCGTCGGACGTCTCGAGCGTCAACTCGTCAGCAAGGCTGAGCGACTGCAGGATCGTGCGCACCTCGTGGTAGCCGTCATCCCTGCGTCCGAGCACCTCGAACGTCAGGTTGACCTTCGCGGGGGCAAGCAGCCGCAGCACAGACGACTACCAGCGGCGCTTGTACTTGGAGATGCTCCGCATCTCGCGAGGCGGGTCGAGCTGGCGGCCCATGATGGTGTACGAGACTTCCGCCACGTACAGGCTGCCCTCCGAGTCCACGGCTATCCCGTGCGGAGCGACGAACTCGCCCGGCCCCTCGCCTTCCACCGGAGCGCCGAAGCGGCAGACCAGCTTGCCGGTCAGGTCGAACACCTCCACGCGGTGCCCCATGTTCGGCGAATCGAAGCCGCCTATGCCGTTCAACTCGCCCACGTAGATGTGGTCCTGCCAGAGCACCATCGCGTCGGGCCGGTGGATGTTGCTCCACATGGTGATGAACTGCCCATCCGCATCGAACACCTGGATGCGGTGCGCCTCCCGGTCCACCACGTAGACCCGGTCCTCGCCGTCGAATGCGATGTTGTGCGGGCGCATGAACTCTCCGGCGTCGATGCCGGGGCTGCCCCAGGAGAACTTGTAGTCGCCCCCACTTGTGTAGACGTGCACTCGTGCGTTCCCGTAACCGTCCGACACGTACCAGTCGCCGTTCGACGGTCGAATCGCTGCGGACGTAGGGCGATTGAACGGCTCGCCGCCCCACTTCGGCGACGGGTTGTTGCGGTTCCCCAGTTCGAACAGCTGCTCGCCTGCGCTGTTGAATTGCTGGATGGTATGGATGCCGTCATCGGCAACGAGCAGCGTGTCGTCGTGCGCTATGTACAGCCCATGGGTGCGGTTGCTGAAGTAGCCCTCGCCGAACGACTTGATGAAGTTACCATCCTTGTCGAACTGCATCAACGGGTGGTCGCCCCGCGTCAGCAGGTACACGTTGTCCTGTGAGTCCACGGCAACACCGGGACATTCGAGCAGGCTGTATCCCTCCGGGATATTGGGCCATCCCGGGACGTACTCGTACTGGAACCCTTCATAGCCGAAAACGTCCGCCATTTCGTGCTCCTCCGGCGGTATGCCGCGGCCCCGATTCTACGCTAACGGGTTCGCACTCATGCCATGCGGTCATACGACTGCATCGCGTCACCCCACAACCTCCTCTGAATCAGGTACCATTCGTACAGCAAACGACAGATAGCGGAGGAAAGCGCAATGACCCAGAACGGCACACCGAAGGACGCCATCGCGCGCGGAGGCGGCGACGGCAGGTTCGCTTACGACAGGTGGATGGAGGCGCAGGGTCTCCCCATCCATCGTGGCTACTTCATCGAAGACCTCCGTACCGTGGAGGTCGCACCGTGGCACGAGCGCGAGTGCAACGGCGCCTTCATCCAGGTATCCGGCATGGAGGGCGTCGCCGAAGCGCGCATCACCGAGCTTCCACCAGGCGCGAGCGCACCTCCGTACAAGTTCGCGCTCGACGAGGTCGTCTACACGCTCGCGGGGCAGGGCATCGCTACCGTCTGGACGGACGGCGTGCCCAAGCACAGCTTCGAGTTCGGCCCGCGCAGCCTCTTCCTCATCCCGCGTGGCTCCCACCGGCAGTTCGCGAACGCCCGCGGCGACCAGCCCTTGCGCATGGTGCACAACAACTACCTCCCCGTCGCCATGTCGCTCGAACCGGACCCGGACTTCTACTTCAACAACTCCTACCTCCACCCCGAACTGCTGCAGCCCCGCGAGGAGGAGCTGTACGCAGTCGCCAAGCGCGCGCCGGACATGGGGCGCGGCGCTACCTGGTACGGCAACTACTTCACTGACATGGCCGCGTGGAACGACCTCGTCCCGCACCGCCAGCGCGGCGGCGGCGGACACGTCGTGGACGTCTCCTTCCCCAACTCCCAGATGGGCGGACACATGTCCGTCTTCCCGCCCGGGACCTACAAGAAGGGACACCGGCACGGCCCCGGACGAGTCATCGTCATCCCCGCGGGTGAGGGCTACTCCATCCTCTGGCCGGAGGGCGGCGAGAAGATCATCGCTCCCTGGCACGAGGGCAGCATGTTCACCCCACCCGACCGCTGGTTCCACCAGCACTTCAACGTCAGCGTCGAGCCCGCCCGCTACCTGGCGCTCGCCCCGCTGCCCCAGTTCAGCGGGCACAGCGAGAAGGTGGAGGACCGCAGGCGCGACCAGATCGAGTACCCGTATGAGGAAGCCTGGATCCGCGAGAAGTTCGAGGAGGAACTCGACAAGCGCGGACTGGAGAGCCTCATGCCGGATGAGGCCTACAAGAACCCCGACTTCAAGTGGGGCTACGGCTCCGACGAGGAGCAAGGCGCTGTGATCGGCCTCCTGCAGAGCAGCCGCTAGCGGCAGCCATCGCAACCGAAAACTGAAGGGGCGGCTCTTGGAGCCGCCCCTTTGTCATACGCTCTGTCTGTTCAGGACGCTCGACTGTGGCGCCGTGAGGTTTACACCAACACCATCGATCGCACAGTGGGCATCCCGGACTTCGCGAGGCTCCAGTGCTCGCCGTGGTCCTCGCTCACGTAGAGGTCGGTGGCCGCAGCCGCTACAAGGGCGCCACCGGGGCCTGCCACCATCGTCCTGACCATCGCCTCGAAGGAATCGGGCAGGCCGTTCGCGAGCCGGAGCCAATTGACCCCGCCGTCCTCACTGCGGTAGAGCGCGGCGTTCGCCGTGCCGTTCGCACGCCATCCCGGCGGAGGTGTTGCGGCGGCGGCCGTGTACAGCAGCCTCGGGTCTTCCGGCGCCGCGACCAGGGGCATCGTGTACGGTCGCTCCAGACCCTCCTGCACCAGGGTCCAACTCTGGCCGCCATCCTCGCTGCGGTGGAACCCGCATCCCGTGGTCGCGTACATGTGCTGCGCATCGGGGTCCGCCACCACCTCGTGAACGTCGAAGAAGAGCCCCTCGTTCAGGCTCTCCCATGTCACGCCGTCGTCGACGCTGCGGAACACACCGCCCTCCTCGACACCGACGTAGACGCCGCCCGCCTGCGCGGGGTCAGGGAAGATCGAGCGTACGTGGGGGATGTGCGGAGGCGGGGGGAACGTCCACGTCTCACGGCCGGGGATGTCGTTGAACGTATCGCAGCCAACCCACGTGGCCCCGCCGTCGCCGCTCCGGTACATCATCGCGGGCGATACGCCCAGCCAAACGAGCCCCGGCACTCGGGCGTCGGCCCCCAGCGTCCAAGGCTGGTCCTCGACCGCGCGAGGGTTCATCAGCTCCCAGTGGTTGTGCCCGCTCCGGCGCCAGACCGCTGCCTCGTCCGTGACGGCGTATACCGTGTCGCCGGCGCCCGCTAGCATCACCCGCGAATCAGGGCCGTCCTCCGCGTGGAATTTGCCGCTGTCCAGATGGAACGCGAACACACCTTCGTCTGTTCCCAGCACCAATTCACTCATAGCAGCCTCCTCGCTTTCACGAGCCTTGTTGCTCTTTGGGCAAGTGTACTCGCCTATCCCGAACGCCTCTACTCCGGGCGTTTGCCGATGCGCAGGCGGACGACGCCGCAGTCGCACAGGTAGTCCGTCCACGACAGTTCGTCCAGTTCATTCGGCAGCAAGGGTTGCCCGCGCTCCGAGTACGGCACTTCGCGTACACGCGACGCGCCGCAGTGCTCGCACGACGGCTCCATCCGAAGCCCGCCCTCGCCGCTGCTCACCACGACGCTCATGCTCTACCCCGCCACACACAGTACAGCGATGCCCATTCCGCCATCGAGAGCGTCTGCGCCCGGCGCGACGCCTCGATCCCCGCAGCCGCAAGCAGCCGCTCAGCCTCACCAGGCTCAACGTTCAGCCCGCCCGACAGTGCATTCCTCAACTGCTTCCTCGGCGCGCTGAACCCGGCCCGCGCCAGCACGAAGAACCGCTCCGCATCGTCCACCCCCTCCGCCAGTCCGTCATGCAGCACGATTCCAACGACCGCCGATGTCACCTTCGGGGGAGGCGTGAACGACCCCGGACGCACGATGCGAGCGATGCGCGGGCTCCCGAACAACTGCACCGCCAGCGACACCAGCGACATCGCTCCCGGCTGCGCGCACATCTGCTCTGCAACCTCTCGCTGCACCAGCACCGCCGCCTGTTCGGGGCGGCAGTCCGACTCCAGGAAACGCCGTAGGATGGGCATCGCGGCGTAGTACGGCAGATTGCCGAGCATTTTGTACGGCGCGCAGCCACCGAGCAGAGTTGCAGCATTAGCAGTGCGGGCATCTGCCTCCACAATCTGCACGTTTGGCTGCATGGCAGCCATGAGCGAACGCGCCAGCGCACCATCCAATTCGACCGCGATGACGCGCTGAGCTCGCTCGGCCAGTACGGCCGTGAGCGCTCCACGCCCCGGCCCGACCTCAATGACCGTATCGCCGGAGCCCACGTCCGCCGCGTCTGCTATGGCGCCGAGGATGTTGCGGTCGGTCAGGAAATGCTGCCCCAGGCTCTTTCTGGGAGCGCCGTGCGCCATAGCTGGCCTCAGAAACGCACGCGCCGGAGACGATCTATGCCTCCGGCGCGGCGGATTTGCAGAAGAGAGGCCGTGCACCTCTCGTCGAACCGGGAGCCCGCGCGCTTAACCATGGACCCGGACTCGAACCAGACTGGTCTGCGGCACTCGGAGCACTCCGCTTAGCGCTGCTTCCTTCCGGACCTGACGCGGTTCACAGGGCTCCGTCGCGCAGGGTCTGGCTCTCAACGTCCGTTTCCCAGCCAGAGACGGCGAGACCGGCCCTCTAGAGAGGAGTTCAACCCCGCTGAAGCGGATTTCGGGTGCAGGGCACCGCTAGCTCCCCGTCTAGCACGGCCACAGTCATGCTATGCGCCGAGACACGGCAGGTCAACGCGGCGCCTCTCCCCCAACCCTCCGGCTGCCTGCTATCCTTTCCCTGTCATGCCAGTCCGTACCGCCGTCATCACCGCTGCCGGAGTAGGCACGCGCTTCCTCCCCATCTCCAAGTCCGTTCCTAAGGAGATGCTCCCCCTCGTCGACCGCCCTGTCCTGCAGTACGCGGTCGAGCAGGCCGCCGAGGCGGGCATCGAGCGCGTCGTCCTCGTAACCTCGCGGGGCAAGATGGCGATGGAGGACTACTTCGACGTCGCCCCCGAACTGGAACGCACCCTCCGCGAGCGTGGCAACGCCAAACTAGAGCCGGTTGAGCAAGCCGGGCGCTTGACCCGCATCATCGCGGTGCGCCAGCCCGAGCCTCTCGGCCTCGGTCATGCCGTCCTCATGGCGAAGGAGGCAGTCGGCAACGAGCCGTTCATCATCTACCTGCCGGACGAGATACTCCTCGGCAAGCCCTCCGTGACTCGCCAAATGCTCGACGCCTACGAGCGGCGCGGCAACGCCATCGGCGTCGTCGAGGTGCCCTGGGACGATGTCTCGCGCTACGGCGTCGTGGAAGGCGAGCCCCTCTCCGACCGCGAGACCCGGCTCACACGCAGCGTCGAGAAGCCCCCGCGCGACGAGGCCCCCTCGAACCTCGCCATCGTCGGCCCTTACGTCTTCTCGCCCGCGATCTTCGACTGCCTCGAAGAGATAACCACCGGCGCGATAGGCGAGCTCCAGCTCACCGACGCCATCGCCCTCCTCGCGCAACGCGAGCCCGTGCACGCCTACCGCTTCGAGGGTGAACGCTTCGACGCCGGCACGCCGCTCGGCCTCATGCAGACCGCCGTGGAGATCGCCCTCCGCCGCCCGGACTACGCCAACGAGATGCGGGCCTGGGTGAGGGAACTGGCGGCGCGGCTGTAGAGAGGCTCGCTAACGGTCCATCTTGATGACCGCCAGGAACGCCTCCTGCGGCACCTCGACGCGCCCGATGCGCTTCATGCGCTTCTTGCCTTCCGCCTGCTTCTCCAGCAGCTTCCGTTTGCGCGTTACGTCGCCGCCGTAGCACTTCGCCAGCACGTTCTTCCGCATCGCCGTGACCGTCTCTCTTGCGATGACCTTGCTCCCGATCGCCGCTTGGATCGGCACGTCGAACATCTGGCGCGGGATGAGCTTCCGCAGACGCTCTACCAGCATCCGCCCCTGGTGGTAAGCCCGGTCACGGTGCGTTATGAGCGACAGCGCGTCGACCGGCGACTGGTTCACAAGGATGTCCAGCCGCACGAGCGGCGCGGAACGGTATCCGTTGAACGAGTAGTCCAGCGACGCATAGCCGCGGCTGCGCGTCTTCACCTGGTCGTAGAAGTCGACCAGCACCTCGGCCATCGGCGCCGACGCTTCGAGCAGCACGCGCGGGTCGGACGACGGCGCGGAGTCGGCGCCCCCAGCGGGGCCACCGGTCGCATCCAGGTATTCCGTGCGCTTGAACTCACCCCGGCGCGAGTTGATCAGCTC
Source organism: Dehalococcoidia bacterium (assembly GCA_965208625.1). Lineage (GTDB taxonomy): Bacteria > Chloroflexota > Dehalococcoidia > Lucifugimonadales > Australimonadaceae > Bin16. The sequence continues at coordinate 3,218,225 of OZ242348.1, read as the reverse complement.
CATCATCGGCCCCACGAAACGCGAAGGCGTGAGAACGGACAGGTCGAGCCACGGTTCCTCCACCTGCTGCGACTCCCCGCCTGTCGGCAGGTCCGTGGGACGCGACACCTCGCGTATCGAGTCGTCGTTCATCGTCACGCGATACACGACGCTTGGCGCCGTGACGACGAGGTCCATCCCGTACTCGCGCTCCAGCCGCTCCTGCACGATCTCCATGTGCAGCAGTCCAAGGAAGCCGCACCGGAAGCCGGGCCCGAGCGCGGGCGAACTCTCCGGCTCGTACACGAGCGCGGCGTCGTTCATCTGCAGACGCTCCAAAGACTCGCGAAGGTTGTGGAACTCGTTGCCATCGCTCGGGTACAGCCCGGCGAACACCATCGGCTTCTGCTCGCCGTAGCCGGGCAGTGGCTCGACTGCGCCCGCGCGGGCGTGCGTGACGGTGTCCCCGACGCGGCAGTCGCCCACGCTCTTCAGCCCCGTCGCGAGATATCCCACTTCGCCCGCGGTGAGAGTGGGCGCCTTGGCCATCGCCGGTCGAAACGCCCCGACCTCCAGCAGGTCCGCCTCCGTGCCCGTCGCCATCATCCGAATGCGGTCCGTGCCCTTCACCGCGCCGTCCATGACGCGCACGTATGCCATAACGCCCTTGTACGAGTCGTACTTGGAGTCGAAGACGAGCGCCCTCAGCGGCCGCTCCTCGTGCGCCTCGGGCGGCGGAACGCGCTTCACGACCGCCTCCAGCAGCGCGCGCACGCCTGTGCCGTCCTTGGCCGAGACTTGCAGCACCTCGTCCGGCTCGAAGCCGAACGCCGTGACCAGCTCCTCGATGACCCGGTCGGGCTCGGCGGAGGGCAGGTCGATCTTATTCACGACAGGAACGATGGTGAGGTCGTGCTCCAGCGCGAGGTAGACGTTGGCGAGCGTCTGCGCCTGGATGCCCTGCGCGGCGTCGACGATCAACAACGCGCCCTCGCATGCCGCGAGCGAGCGCGAGACTTCGTACGAGAAGTCGACGTGCCCCGGCGTGTCGATGAGGTTCAGTTCGTAGTCACGGCCCTGGTAGGCGAGGTTAAGGCGAACAGCCTGCGCCTTGATGGTGATGCCGCGCTCGCGCTCGAGGTCCATCGAATCGAGCAGCTGGTCGTGCATCTCCCGCGCGGACACAGCGCCCGTGATCTCCAGGATGCGGTCGGCGAGAGTCGACTTGCCGTGGTCGATGTGGGCGATGATGCAGAAGTTGCGGATGAGAGAGGGGTCCACGCCCCTCATTCTAGCAGGGAGGCTCTAGGAGCCATCAGCGTCGCCGGACGGCTCGCTGCCCTCCGACATCATGCCGCTCTCTGCGAGAGTGCCGATGAGCCCGAACAGTCCTTCCAGGACATCTTCGCCATCGTCCGAGCCACTCGTGCCCTGGGACGACTGGAGGTACCGGAAGAGATCGGAGTTGGCGGGGAGGACCAGTGTCGTTTGGTCGCCGAGCACTGCCCGGTACGCCTCAAGGCTGCGCCGGAACGCGAAGAACTCGGGGTCCTGCTCGAGCGCCTCGGCGAGGATGCGGATCGCCTCACCTTCACCTTCACCGCGAAGCCGGTTGGCGGCCTCATCAGCCTGGGCGGAGATGATCTCCACCTGCCGGTCGACGTCGGCGATGCGCTCGCGGTACAACTCTTCACCCTCGGCGCGGAGACGCTGCGCCTGCACGGAGCGTTCCGTACGCATGCGGTTGAAGATGTTCTCCTCCGTGGCGGGTGGGAAGTCGGCGCGCTTGATGCGGATATCGACGATGTCGACGCCGTAGTCGTTCTCGGCGGATTTGACGACTTGGTTCGCTGTCGCCAGGGCGCGACCGACGATGGCTGCGCGTGTGGCGACGCCTTGCTCGTTCACCAGCGGTTCGACGTCGGTGCGGTCCTCCTGGATGCCGATCAGCCGACCGCCGATGATCTCCGGCTGCGTGCTGCGCCCGATCTCGTCGCGCAGCGCCGCGATGACGATCTGCTGGATCCTCGAGTTGGCGGTGGTTTCGGTGCGCAGGCGCGTGATGAACTTGCGCGGGTCCTCGATGCGGTAGCGGACGTAGGCGTCCACCTCCAGGAATTGGTTGTCCTGGTCCGGCATGGACGTGGGCGTCACGTCTATCCGCAGGATGCGCTTGTCCAGCACGTTCGCAGTGTCCACGAACGGGGCCTTCAACTTCAGGCCCGGTGAGCGCACGACGGTCTGTATCTCACCGAATCGGGTGACGACCACGTACTGCGTCTCGTCGACCGTGTACAACGCCTGCGGCACGACGATGACCGCCGCGATGATGAGTATGAGGAGAGGAACGAGGAGTTTCATGTTAGCCCCCGCCCCCCGAAGCCACAGCAGCCGGGCCGGTGTTCGACGAAAGAGCGTCTTCCGTCAGCGGTAGGAACGGCACCACGTTGTCTGTGGATTCATCCAGGATGAAGAGTGTGACGCCGGGCAGGATGTCCTCGATCGCTTCGAGGAAGAGACGCGTACGCGTTACTTCCTGGGACAGCGCATACTCGGTGAAGACCGCAGTGAACTCAGCCGCCTCACCTTGCGCCCTGGCGATACGAGCATCCTTGAACGCCTGCGCCGCCTGGGTCACCTGCTCTGCGGCGCCGCGCGCCCGGGGGAGCCTGTCCTGCTCGTAAGCGAGCGACTCGTTGATGCGGCTCTCCCGGTCGACGCGCGCCCTGTTGACGTCGTCGAAGGCGTCGCGCACCTGGTCCGGCGGCTGGACTTCCTGCAACTGCACGTTCAGTATCTCTATGCCCGCGTTGTAGTCGTCGACGATCTGCTGCAGCAGGTCCTGCGTGTCAGTCTGCACCGCCTCTCTGCCAACGCGCAGGGGGTCGTCTATCGACCGCTGCCCGACGACCTGCCGAAGCGCGGCCTCGGCTGCGTCCTTGAGCGTCCGCCCGTCCGGGCGGCCCTCCACAGCCTCCGGACGGGCCGGGTCGCCGGGGTCGGCAACGTTGAAGAGGAACGCCCCGAGGTCCTTGATGCGGTACTGGACGACGAGGTCGATGGTCACGATGTTCAGGTCGCCGGTGATCATCTTGGACTCGACTACTTCGTCCGTGACGACACCGCCGGCGGTGGTCATGAAGCCGAGCTCCATTCCCCGGGTCTCCTCGACGGAGACGACGTCTACCCTGCCGATGGGCACAGGGGGGTACCAGTGGAGTCCTTCGTCCTCGGTGCCCCGAAACGCTCCGAAGAGACGGAGCGCAGCCTGCTCGGACGGCTGAACGGTGTAGAAACCGGTGCCGAGCCAGAGGGCCGCCGCGACAACGATGAGTCCAAGGATGAATAGACGGGAACCGCCGCCCGGAAGGCGTGAGCGTATGCCATCCCAGCTCTGTCGGAGGTTCTGGACTACCTGGTCCGGATCGAATTCGGGTCGGCGTTCGCCGTACATCTAACGCAACTTCTTCCGTAGACCCCGCGAAGGTAAGCCGTCCTCTTGACGACCGCGCTGTGAGTGGACTCCAGCGCTCCGGGGGGACAAGACGAGTCTATCCCCCACCCCCAAGGGTGTCAAACGTTGGGCATGGCTGCCCCGCCCGCTTGTCGAACTCGACGGCCTCGCGCTGAAGAGCATCTCCGCACTCGCCGAACTCCTGGAGGACCCTAACCCGCAGGTCAGGATGCAGGCCGTTCGCCTTGCGCTCGTCGTGGGCATTCAGGTCGGTAAGGCCAAAGAGAATCAGCGGCGCCTAAGGCAACTCGAATAAGCACTCACCCTCCTCAAGAACCTCAAGTAGAGGCCGCCCCCGTCGCGCGTTGACGCTCCGGCTGAAGCCAGTGTAGGTTCCCCCCTTGTGCGATAACCAGAACGGATGAGGTACAACGGATACGATGGCTAACGAGTACGACGTCTACGGCGTCGGCAACGCGATAGTGGATACGGAAGTGGAGGTGGAAGACTCGTTCCTCTCGGGGCACGGCTTGGACAAGGGCATCATGACGCTCGTGTCCGCTGAGTCCCAGGCGGAACTGCTGGAGAACCTCGCAGGACACACCCAGCACGGCTCCGCCGGAGGCTCAGCGGCGAACACGGTGACCGCCGTGGCCCACTTCGGCGGCAGCGCCTTCTTCACCGGCAAGATCGGCAACGACATGCACGGCGCGCTCTACCGCGAGAGCCTCGCAGAGGCCGGGGTCGAGTTCGACATGGCCCCCGCGAACGCCGGCCCCACCGGCGCGTGCGTCATCCTCGTCACGCCGGACGGGGAGCGCACGATGCGGACGAGCCTCGGCGCAGCGTCCACACTGGAGCCGGGCGACATCGCCTCTGGCGCGCTCCGGTCCAGCCGCATCGTCTACGTGGAGGGCTACCTGCTGAGCACTCCCTCATGCGCAGAAGCTGCCGAGTGCGCCATGGCCGTTGCATCCGAGGCAGGAGTGCAGGTCGCGCTCAGCCTCTCCGATCCGGCCATCGCGGCGATATTCATCGACGAGTTCCGGCGCGTCACCCGGCAGTACGTGGACATCCTCTTCTGCAACGAACACGAGGCGGGGATATACGGAGGCGAGGGTTCACGAGAGGAGCGGCTTCGGGCCGTTGGCATGGACGCCCCACTGGTGTTCATGACCTGCGGAGCGGACGGCGCGTTGGTGTTCGACGATGGCGCCCTCACGCACGTACCGGGATACGTTGTGCCTGTCGTGGACACCACCGGAGCGGGCGACGTCTTCGCCGCGGGCGCGCTCTACGGGCTCACGCATGGCCTGAACCCCACCGATGCTGGTAAGCTCGGCTCGTTCGCCGCCGCGAAGGTTGTAACCGACTTTGGCGCGCGGCTGCGCGAACCCTTGCACGAGACGCTGGAAGCCATACTCAACGGAGCCCACCCGCTCGGTTGACCAGAGAGGAGACACGGACAATGACCACCGACCGCCACCAGAAGGCTGCATGGGCGCAGACGCACGACGTGCCGGAGCAGTGGGAGGAGCAGCAGTTCGTCGATAACTGGGTCACGCGCGACGATGGCAGGCAGGACCAGCGCGGGCCGATGATTCAGGCAGCGGTGGACGCCGCGCCCTTCCCCACGGACCAGGCCATCCGCGCCCTGGACGTCGGATCGGGCTACGGCCTGCTCTCCGGCCACCTGCTGGCGAAGTTCCCCAACGCCCACGTCACGCTGCAGGACATATCCGAGCCGATGTTCGGCCACGCGAAGGAGCGTCTCGCGGCGTACGCGGACCGCACGGCCTACGTCAAGAGCGATTTCTCACAGCGCGACTGGGCGTCCGGGCTCGGCGGTCCGTTCGACTTCGTGATGTCCGCCATCGCAATCCACAACATGTACGACGACGGCCTCATCGCCAGCATCTACAAGGACATCCACGACCTCATCGCCGATGGCGGCATGTTCGCGAACCTGGATTACGCCGCACAGGCCGGCGGCGTGGACATGCACGTCCAGTGGCTGAAGGAAGCCGGATTCACCACCGTGGAAGCAGACGAGATCAACGACCGCACCGTCCTCCTGAAGGCGTCCCGCTAACCCCCTCGCCATTCCCGCACCCTTCTCGTCATTCCCGCGAATGCGGGCATCCAGGGCGGCCGTCAGGCCTCGCGGTCGGGGTTGGGCGAGGCGGGGTATTCCCCCAGGCGGGCTACCCCCAGAGGCGCTCGGAGGCGATGGCCGCGCCTTGCGCCAGCGACTCCAGCTTGCGGAAGATGATGTCCGGGTCCATCTTCCCGTAGCCCGCGAACGTGCCGAAACCGCAGTCCGAACCCGCGAGCACACGCTCGCGCCCCACGATGGCAGTGAACGTCTCGATCCGCTGGGCGACCAGCTCCGGGTGCTCCACGAAGTTGCTGGTTGAATCGAGCACGCCGGGGATCAGCACCTTGTCGTCCGGGATGTCGGCGTCGCGCCAGTCCTTCCATTCGTGGGCGTGGCGAGGGTTCGACGCCTCGAACTGGATTGCGGTCGGCTTCGCCCGCAGGATGATGGGCATGATCTTCGACACGGCGATGTCGTAGTCGTGAGGCCCCTCGTAGTTGCCCCAGCAGACATGCATCCGCACGGACTCCGCAGGCACGTTCTCCAGCGCACCGTTCAGCACGTCGATATGGTGCTCGGCGCGCCGGAGGAACTCCTCCTCGGTCAGCCCCTGGAAGCCGGTGTGGAACGCCATCGCGAGGTCGGGGCAGTCCACCTGCAGCACGAAGCCGGCGCCCACGATCGCCTCGTATTCCTCCTGCATCGCTGCGGCCAACGCCTCGATGTACGCCTCGTGCGTCGGGTAGTACGCATTCGGCATGAACACGGAGGCAACGCCCGGCGACGATGAGGTCATGAACGCATCGGTCACCCCCGCGCCGTCCAGCGCCGCCTTGAAGTTCTCGAGGTCCTTCCGCAGCGGCTCCCGGTCCTTCACCTCCACCGGCCCCATGCACTGGGGACGCCGCATCGGCTGGTCGCCCGTCATCCGCGCCATCTTGGCACGGAAGTCGGGGTACGGCGCAACGTCCAGGTTGGGGCGGCGCGCACTGTCTCCCTCAAAGCCGGTGAGCCGGTCCTTGGCGTAGGTGGAGTAAGCAACCTTGCTCATCTCGCCGTCGCTCACGATGTCGACCCCAGCGGCATGCTGCCGCGCGACTATGTCAGCGACGCCCTGCCGCACGAGGGCGTCCAGTTCATCGGCGTCGTACTCCTCCTCGCGCTCCTTCTTCAGGAGTTGCGCGGCAACGTCGTCCGGACGTGGCAGGCTGCCGACGTGGGTCGTGAGGATACGGTCTGTGGATAGCTTCATGGGAACGCTCCGGGGAAGGGTGCACGCGGATTATAGCCGCGCTCCTATAATCGCGGCATGAGCAGCCGGCAAGGCATAGAGGTGCGGGTGGCGTCGGGCGACGGCGACATGCAGGGCGCGTTCGCGGTGCGGCACGAGGTCTTCATCGTTGAGCAGGACGTGCCGCCGGAGTTGGAGCGCGACGACGCGGACGGCAGCGCCGTGCACGTTGTCGCGAGCGACGGAGCGGCGGTCATCGGCACGGCACGGCTGACACGGGATGGAGAGGCGCGAATAGGGCGTGTGGCGGTGTTGCCCGCGTGGCGTCGCCGCGGCATCGCGGGGCTGCTGCTGGCGGCGCTGGAATCGGAAGCGCGGCGGCTTGGCATCGCTGAGGTGAGCCTGCACTCACAGACGTATGTGCAGGCGCTCTACGAGCGGCATGGGTATGCAACTACGGGACCAGGGTTCGTGGAAGCGGGTATCGACCACGTGCCGATGGCGAAGCAGCTCGATCAGCCCACGACCTGACAAGCTACGAGGGGACGTGGATCCGTTTCGGGCGGGACGGCTGCTTGAGCACGAGTGATCCGCGCACGTCACGCAGGCTCATCGCGCCGCTCTCCAGCAGTGCTCCGCGTATGCCGGGGCGGTGGCGCGCTCGAACGTCCACGGCGATGAGCGCGTAGCCGGCAGCAAGCAGCGCCTCGTACTCGGCAGCGTGCTCGTCGTCGAGTCCCTCCTCGCCAGCGGACATGGCCCCGATCCAGGAGCCGAACGCCGCGCCGAACTTCCAGACCGTCGCCGCCAGCAGGATCCTCACGTTGATGTCCATCGGGTAGACGAGCAGCGCGATGAGCGACGGCACTTCGATGATGAGCGAGCCCCAGATGCCCCACTTTATCGCCGCTCGCAGCATGCTCTCTCCCCGCCGCGCAAGACGCGGGGGTGCAGGACCGTCATCCGGCAGCACATAGGTGACGCCCGTGCGGTCGCCGAAGCCTGCCTCTTCCAGCAACTGCTCAGCGGCAACGGCAGCCGTACGGTGTTCGAATATGCCGACGACGGCGGTCATGCGACGGGCTCCCTCGCTTTCAGTGCGCTGTCGAAGAAACCGATGAGCTTCGGCCAGGAGTCGGCGGAGATCTCCGGATCGTAGCGCACGGGATTGTAGGGGTCGTTGAAGGCGTGCTGGCCGTTGGGGTAGCGGTGGAAGGTGAACGGCTTACCTTCGGCGCGGAGCGCGGCTTCCAGCTTGTCCACGTCGGGCGGCGCCGGGTTAGCGTCCAGATCGCCGAAGAAGCCGGTGAGCGCACAGTCCAACTCCGCGGTGAGGCTCAGCGGGGCAGGGCCGTCGCCCCATGGCAGGTCGACGTCCACGCCGTAGAAGTCCGCGCAGGCGGCGAACTCTTTCGTGCGCACCGCGAGCATGAAGGCGATGCGCCCGCCGATGCAGAAGCCGGTAACGCCGAACGGGCCGGACACGTCCGGCAGTCCTCGCAGGTGTTCCAGGCCGCCGAGCATGTCCTGCAGCAGTTCGTCGTCGCGGAGGCTGTTTTTCAGCGGCATCGCAACTTCGCGGCGCGCTGGGTCTTCGAAGGCGTATCCCGTCAACTGTTCGTTCGTCACGTCAGAGCGGTGGAAGAGGTAGGGCGCGATAGCGGCATAGCCCGCCTCAGCGAGCCCGTCGCACTTCTCCCGCACGAACCGGTCTACGCCGAATACGTGCATCGCCACGACGACACCGGGGTGCGGACCGGGGGCATCCGGCAGGGCCAGGTATGCGTCCACCGGCTTGCCGTCAACGTCTATGCTCACCCACTCGGATGCCATCGCCTTCCTCCTTCGTGCGCGGGTCAGTTCTCGTCGCTGATGACGAGCGCGCTCTTGCCCTTGATCTGACGCGACTCCTGGTAGCGGTGGGCGTCGGCGGCCTCCGCGAGAGGCCACGTCCGGTCTATGGTGGGTTCGAGTTTGCCCTCGCCGAACCAGCCAAGGATCATCTCGAAGTCCTCTCGTGGGGTTTGTCCACCGCCCGCACCCATTATCGAAACGCCGTTGCGGTAGAGGTCGGCAACAGGGAAGGCGGTCTCCCGCCCGCCGGCACCGCCGAAGACCGAGAGCCGTCCGCCACGCGCCAGGGCGGTGATGCCCTTCGCGAGAACGTCGCCGCCGATGCCGTCGACGATAACATCGACCCCGCGCCCATCGGTGAGTCGCTTCGCCTCAGCGACGAAGTCCTGTTCCACGTAGTTGATGCCGTAGTCCAGCCCGTACTGGGCCGCCCATTCGAGCTTCTCGGCGCTGCTCGCGGTGCCGAGAACGGTCATGCCCAACTGCTTCGCGAGCTGGATGGCAGCGACGCCAACACCGCTCGCGGCGGCCTGCACGAGGACGGTGTCGCCCTCCTTGCCGCCACCACGGACACGGAGCGCCGACCACGCAGTCGTATAGATGATGGCGACGGTCGACGCCTCGACGAGGCTGAGGTTGCCCGGCACAGCGTAGATCGAGCGTTCAGGGACAGCGACGTATTCCGCGTAGGAGTACGGCGGCTGCCGCACGATGACCCGGTCGCCGACGCTCACGGATGAAACGTCCTTCCCGACCTGTGCGACAACACCAGCGCCCTCTATCCCGAGCATCGCGGGGAACTCCACCACCTGCCCCATGCGCCCGCCGCGCCGCGACACCTCCGCAGGGTTGACGCCGGAGGCCACGAGTCGCACGAGCACGTCGCCATCGCCGGGTTCGGGGTCGGGGGCGTCCTCGAGGCGCAGCACCTCAGGCCCGCCGAGTTCGTGGTATCGCACCGCCTTCATACCGTTCGCGCCTCCTGCGTACCGATTATGCGCTCACCGCGCAGACGGGGCAAACCATCGTGCCGGTGAGCTAGGAGATGGCGTTGATGCCGGTCAGATGGCGCCCCAGGATGAGCTGGTGCATGTGCTGGGTGCCCTCGTAGGTGTGCACCGTCTCAAGGTTCATCGCGTGGCGCATCGGCGGGAGGTCGTCGGTGATGCCGGCCGCGCCGAGCAGGTCGCGGCTGGTGCGCGCGATCTCCAGCGCAGCGAGGGTGTTGCTGTACTTCGCCATGCTGACGTGCGACCAGTGCAGCGTGCCCGCGGCCTTCAATCGCCCCAGTTGCAGCGCGAGCAGCTGCGCCTTCGAGAGCGACGTGGCCATGTCGGCGAGCTTCTGCTGCACGAGCTGGAACGACGCGAGCGGGCGCCCGAACTGCTCCCGCTCCTTCGTGTATTCGACGGCGGTGTGCAGGCAGTCCGCAGCCGCCCCGCAGACGCCCCAGACGATGCTGTAACGCGCCGCGTTGAGGCACGCCAGCGCCGAACCGAGCCCGCGCGTGCCGGGAAGCAGCGCGTCTTCTCCTACCCGCACGTCCTCCAGCAAGAGCGCGCTGGTCACGCTCATCCGCATCGAGAGTTTGTTGTGGATGTCCTCGCGGCGTACTCCGGGCAGCGTCGTGTCCACCAGGAAGCCTCGTATCGCATCGCCCAGCTTCGCCCAGACCACCACGACATCGGCGATGCCGGCGTTCGTGATCCACATCTTGCCGCCGTTGAGCGTGAAACCATCCGAGGTCTCGACGGCGTGCGTCTCCATCCCGGCCGGGTCGGAGCCGTGGTCGGCCTCAGTCAGCCCAAAGGCGCCGAGGACGCGGCCCGCGGCCATGTCCGGCAGGTAACGCTCGCGGTGTTCCTCGGTGCCGAACTCATAGATGGCGGTCATCGCCAGCGAGGACTGGACAGACGCGAAGGAGCGGTAGCCGGAGTCGGCGCGCTCCAGTTCCTGCATGACGAGGCCGTAGGCGACCGGGCCGAGTCCGGCGCAGCCGTAGCCTTCCAGATGGGCTCCAAAGAGGCCCAGTTCGCCCATGCGCGGAACGAGCTCCAGCGGGAATGTACCCTCGCGGAAGTGGGGGACGACGGCAGGCATCGCCTCCGCCTCGACGAAGTCGCGCACGGTGTCGCGCACCTGCCGTTCGTCGTCGGTGAGTTGGGACTCGATGTCCAAAAGGTCTATGCCACGGTAGGGCTGCATGGGAGGCCTCGCTATTTCAGTGTCGAGGGAGTGATTCTAGCAAGCGCGGGGACCGGCTCGCCCTGTGCGATCAAGGATGCCAACCTGCCCGAGTCTTGGCACTCTTGATCTGTGTTCCAAGAGTAAACCGTCCGCGCCGTTTGGCATCCTTGAGATCCTTGATCGGGGCGTTTCCGTGGCCGTGGCCTGGTTTCCGGCCGCCTGAGCATCAAGAATCTCAAGAGTGCCAACGTTTTCAAATGTTGGGGGAGCGGACAAGGTGGCCAACGTCGTCCGAATCTGGCCACCTTGTTGTCCACCGCATGAGTAAACCGGACGCTCGATCTGGCCACCTTGGCCACCTTGTGATGTCGGGAGCAAGGCCGTGGCCTGCTTCCCGTGAAAAGCGGACAAGGTGGCCAGCGAATTCAAGAGTTGGGGCAGGACGATGGGTCGTGTTGGGGGTTGCGCCTCCAGTTCGCGGAAGCGGTCAACGGGCAGTGTGAGACGCCGAGCCATGCAACCAGCGTAACGGACGCAGGGGCGACCGGGGAAGGGGCGGATGTCACAACATCAGCATCTGCACGGCGGGCGACGTTCCTGCCTCCGCGGGAACGACGAACGCTATTTCCCAGGAACGACGGAACGAGCGGGCAAAGAGAAGCCCTCCGGGTTCTCCGGAGGGCTTCCAAGAATCGCCTATGCTTCGTGCGGCTTACGAGGGGCAGTGGTCAGGAACGCCCTGCTTGCCCTTCTCAGCTTCCAGGTCCGCCGTCAGTGCGGCGATCTGCGCGTCCAGCTGTGCCTCATAGGAGGGGTAGAACGCCGTCGCGAGCGCCCAGGCAGCGTCCGAGACGTTGACCGGCTTCTCGCCCAAACCCTCGTCCCTGTCGGCCTGAAGGAGCGCCAGATCGGACTCCATCTCGGCGATGTTCGCCGCGATAGCGACGCGGTCGCTGATGCGGCAGAAGGCCAGCGGTGTGCTAGAGATGACATCGAACGTGCCGGGGTCGATGACACTGAGCGTACGCATCCGCTCCACGTTGCCGTCGCCGGGGCCGATGCCGGAGCGCTGGCGGGTGAAGCGGCCGAGCGTCCAGACCGTTGTCCATGCGCCCTGGTCATTAGCAACGAGCGAGTTGTTGGCGCTCTTGTTGCTCACGTAGTTCGTGATGTCGGAAGGAGTGCCGGGGCCGTCGTTGACGAGGAGGATGACCTCCTGTCCGGGAGCGTAGCCGGAACCCCAGATGCGGACCTGCACGCCGGACGAGCGCGAGCCCAACTGGTGGTTGACGACCACGTCTCCTGTGACGACGTTTTCGACACCGGAGATGTGGCCATCTGCGGATGCCCTCGGGGTGAGGATGGCATTGCCCGCCACAAGGCCGAGCAGCAGCCCCGCGGCAATAAGCGTGAGAACCACGGCCCGGGGGTGAGTTGCGATTACCTTAGTCACGATTACCTCCTGTGGACCTAACGCTTACTTCGAGCAGAAGTTCGGAACTTCCGCGGGTTCCGCGCCTTCTTCAAGATCGTCATTCCGTTCGTGGTTGCAGAGCCCAAGCGGCGCACTTGCGAGACTGTCGTAAGTTTCGCCGTCCACCGCCCACAGAGTGCTCAGGCGCTCTTCGTTCCCTTCACCAGCGCCCACGTTCGTACGGGTAAAGCGGCCGATCCGCCAACTCGTTGCGAACGCGCCGTCGTCATTGACGATGAGCGGCCACACGCTGCCTCCGCCGTCCCGGCGGTTTCCAGGGGCACACTCACCCTCGTTGTTCAAACGGCAGTTGCTGATGATGTAGAGGGCGCCCTGGTAGTCATCCAGGAGAAGCACCACTTCTCTGCCAGGCGTGAAGCCGGAGCCACGGATCCAGACTTCTTCCGATGACCGGCTCGTACCGGCTACGAAATTGACCTCATTCGTGGAGAGCGCGATGCTCTCGGTTCCTGTGACGTGCCCGTCTGCGCGTACGCCCTGGTATGCCGAAAGGGCAATGGCGAGCGCCAGGCCGGCGATGAGACCGGCAGCGATCAAGATGGTCGCTGACCGCTTCGTTACTATTGTCGTAGCACCTGTCACTGAGTCCTCCTGCTCAACGAATCTTCCTGAACCCCCGCCCACTCACTACGATGAGCAGTGGCTCGGTACTGCGGCAGCCTCTGCACCTTCTGCCAGGTCGTCATTGCGCGTCAGGTTGCAGAGCGCCAGCGGAGCGGTGGCAAGTTCGTCGAACGAGCCTGCGTCCACTACGCGGACCGATTGCATACCTTCGCCGCCGACGCCTGTACGGGTGAAGCGGCCGAACGTCCACTCGAACCCGAACGCGCCGTCATCGTTGGCGGCCACGTCAACGCCCGAAAGAGCGCCGATATCCGTAGCGACACCACGCTGGTCAGCGATCAGGACGAGAACGCTCTGGCCGGGGTTGAAGCCTGAACCGTAGACCCACACGGCGGTGGAAGAACCGCGATTCCCCGGCTCGAAGTCAGCTTCGTTCGGGGTTACGACGAGCGTCTCCCCGCCGGTGACGTGACTATCGGCGCGCGCGCCTTCATTCGTGGCAAGCGCCGCCGCGAGGGCGAGCCCCACCAGAGCGGCAGCGGCCAATGTAACCAATGCGAACCGCGGCGACAGTAGTGAATGCGTTCGAGTCACGGCTTTCCTCCTTCAACCCGATGCTCACGGCCGAACAACTCGTGCGTGCCGCGAGTGCGGCGCAGAGGCTATAAGGGTTTGCCGCTGCGTGTCAAGCGTTCAGCAATCATACCCGATTCCCTCCGCAATGGGGAAGGTGTGTCATATTGAGCGGAGCCGAGCTTGAGAGCGCAACATCCTCTCGGGGAACGTTCGTCTAGAGCGGAGCGCATCCCGAGGGATTTCTCGGCTTGGCTCGAAATGACAGAGGCGCTCCGCTCGGAGTGGCAAGGGAGCACCTCTCGGAACGACGTGCGTTACATCGTGAGGGAAACCTTCAGGGCGCCGCCGGTAGGTTCGTGCGCCAGTTCGAAGGCATCGCCCACGCGTTCCAGTGGCAGCGTGTGCGTCACGTAGGGAGACATGTCTATCTCTCCCTCGGCTATGAGCCGGAGCGCATGCCGGAACGACACGAGGCCCGGCTCATCCTGAGCACCAAATATGGTTCGTACGTCGAGCCTCTTGAGGAAATAGGTGCCCAGGTCGAACGGGACGGGGTCGAAGCCTGTCGGCAGACCGAAGACGTGCACGTGCCCCTCCGCCTTTGCCATCCGCACGGCCTGGTCCAGGGTTTCGTGCCCCCCTACGGCATCGACGACCACTTCGGCCCCCTGCCCGTCCGTCAATTGCAGCACGGCGTCCACCGCGGCATCGCCGGTCACGTCCAGCGCGTCGTCCGCGCCGAGCGCCACGCCCGCCGCACGCCGGTCGTCGTTGGGTTCGATGGTGATGATCCGCTCCGCACCGAGGCGCCGGAGATAGAAGTCGTGGAAGAGTCCGGCGCTCCCCTGGCCGATGACGACGGCGGTCTTGCCCGTCATCTCGGGCAGTTTGCGCGATGCGAATATGACGGTACCCAACTGCTGGGCCATCATCAGTTCGGCGAGCGGTCGGCCTTCAGGCAACTCGATGATGAAGTGCGGCGATACCGCCTGGTACTCGGCGAAGTTGCGCGCTTCCCAGATGTTCGGCACGGTGAGGACGAGAGCGCCCTCCCGCAACCCCGTTGCGCCGGGGTCCACGATGGTGCCCACGCCCTCATGTCCCGGTTCGCCCGGCTCCATCGGGTACTTGTTGCGCGGCCAGCCGTGGTAGACGTAGTGCAGGTCCGTCCCACAGATGGAGGCCATATGCATGCGCACGAGCGCTTTCTGGCCATCAGGTTCCGGCGCGGGGACCTTATCGCAGACGATGTCCCGCAGACCTCTGAGGATGGCGGCTCGCATCATGGGCATGGTTCCGGCTCCGGTTTCTCTCGAATGGCTGCCTAGCCTATCAGGCTGCGCACTGGTATGATGGAGGGCACGATGGTCAGCGACCCCGAACTCATCGTCTACACCCGCCCCGACTGCACGTATTCGGATGCGCTGCTCCACGACCTCAAGAAGGACGGAGTGGAGTACCGGGAGATCGACCTGGAAGAGCATCCCGAATTCGTTGAGGAGTTGGAGCAGTTGACCGGCGGAGAGCGGGTGACCCCGGTGATGGTGGAGGGAAGCCTCGTCATCGTGGGTTATCATGGGATCGGCTGAGCGTTCTGACCGCCCCGGTGGAGCCGGGGCAAGCTACCGCGGCCCGGTGGTGTAGCCTGGTTTAACACACCGCCCTGTCAAGGCGGAGATCGCCGGTTCAAATCCGGTCCGGGTCGCCAGCGGCAGCAGTGATCGAAAGCCCCCGTGCGGGATGCACGGGGGCTTTTGTTGTCATTCCGAGCGGAGAGCGGAGTCGAGGAATCTCTCGGGCGCGCTCCGCTGTACGCGAACGTTCCCAGAGAGGATGTTGCGCGCTGAAGCGCGGGCTGCGCTCAACATGACAGGAGCACAGCGGAACACCCGGCTACTGGCTGGGGTCCTTCACCTTGCGGAGGTAGGGCTTCACCGTCTCCCATCCGTCCGGGAAGAGCTCCTTGGCGGCCTCGTTGTCGACGGCGGGCAGGATGATGACGTCCTCGCCCTTGTTCCAGTTCGCAGGAGTCGCCACCTTGTGGCCCGCGGTGAGCTGGCAGGAGTCCAGGACGCGCAGGAGTTCGTCGAAATTGCGCCCCGTGCTCATGGGGTAGGTCAGGTTCATCTTGATCTTCTTGTCCGGGCCGACGAGGAAGACGGTGCGCACCGTCTGGTTCGTCGCCGCAGTGCGGTTCTCTCCGGGCTCCTCTTCAGCGGGGAGCATGTCGTAGAGCTTGGCGACGTTGAGCTGGTCGTCGGCGATGATGGGGAAGTTGAGGGCAGTGCCGCCGATGTCCTCGATGTCCGCTGCCCACCGCTGGTGGTCCTCGACCTTGTCGACGCTGAGGCCTATGACCTTGCAGTTGCGCTTGGCGAACTCGTCGTTGAGGCTGGCGACGTAGCCGAGCTCGGTCGCGCAGACGGGGGTGAAGTCCTTGGGATGGGAGAAGAGAACGGCCCAGCCGTCGCCAGCCCATTCGTGGAAGTTGATGGTGCCGGAGCTTGTCTCGGCGGTGAAGTCTGGAGCAGTGTCGTTGATGCGTAGCGCCATGATGTGCATCTCCTTCTGTGTGCTCACCCGGGGCGGCCTGCCACCGCGGGGTCTACTCTTTACTCGTGGTTCGCGTCTTAGTTCCAGCCCCTGGGCTTCAACATAAGCACATTCTGTTTCACCTTCCTTGCAGCAGGATTCCAGTGAAGGTTGGCTCCCGCGGTAGGACTCGAACCTACGGCCAATCGGTTAACAGCCGACCGCTCTACCACTGAGCTACGCGGGAACGCGCGCGCTATCGTAACGCGAGGCTATTGTAGCAAACGGTGGGCAGTACAAGGCAAAGGCACCGGCCAGGAACGAGCGTCGCATATGCTATAGTAGGCATGCGCACCGGCCCACATGGCCAGGCAGCGCGCAGTCGTGGGGATATAGCTCAACTGGGAGAGCGCCGCGTTCGCAATGCGGAGGTTGGGGGTTCGAGTCCCCCTATCTCCACCACTCTCACAAGCCCCCCACCACAGATCCCTCACTCAGTACAACGGCGACGCAAGTTGCCTGCGGAGACGCCTTCATGAAGTTCGGTCTGTTCCTCGGCGCCGAGTTCCCAGCACGCCGCTCGATGGCGGCGAGGGTCAACTCACTCATCGAGCAGGTGCGGCTGGCGCGTGACCTCGGTTTCGATTGCGCTCTCGCCGGCCAGCACTACCTCAGCTACCCCGTTCAGATACTGCAGCCCACGCCGTTACTGGGGCGACTGGCCGCGGAGGCTGGGGACATGCGGATCGGGACGGGCATCGTCCTGCTGCCGTTGCAGCACCCGGTGGATATGGCCGAGCAGGTCGCCACGC
Source organism: Dehalococcoidia bacterium (assembly GCA_965208625.1). Taxonomy (GTDB): domain Bacteria; phylum Chloroflexota; class Dehalococcoidia; order Lucifugimonadales; family Australimonadaceae; genus Bin16. Next base: position 3,201,443 of record OZ242348.1, on the reverse strand, counting down.
TCGACCAGATCACCGAGGGCAGGTTCATCTTCGGCGTCGGTCTGGGTTACGAGAAGGAAGAATTCGAGGCGTTCGGCCTCGAGGTGTCAGACCGCGTCGGGAGGTTCGAGGAGTCGCTCGGCCTGATGAAGCAACTGTGGACCGAGGACGAGGTGCACTTCGAGGGTAAGCACTTCACGCTGCACGCGCGGCCCTCCTCATGGCCGGTGCAGAAGCCGTACCCGCCGGTGTGGATAGCCGCGAACGGGCATGGGCCTGTCAGGCGGGCGGCGCGCCTCGGCGACGTGTGGTTCGCCAACCCCCACGCCCGGTTCTCGACACTCGCCGAGCAGATGGACATCTACGAGGCTGCGCTCGCCGAATACGGTACCGAACGGCCTGAGGACGTGGTCGTCAGCCGGGAGGTATTCGTGGCAGAGACGCGCGCGGAAGCGATACGCGTTGCGCAACCCGCCCTGCACGAGCGGTTCCGCGTGTATGCCGTACAAGGGCAGGATGAGCAGCTGCCGCCGGGCGACCGCTTCGAGAGCGATTTCGATGCCCTGGCCGCAGACCGGTTCGTGCTCGGCGACCCGCAGCAGTGCATCGAAGAGATCAGGCGGTACGAGGAGCTCGGCTTCAATCACTTCGTCATTGATTACCACTGGCTCGACCTCGACGACGCCACAGCGCTCAATTCGCTTCGCCTCTTCGGCGAGCAGGTCATGCCGGCCTTCCGCTAGCGACAGGGAGCCGATCTCCGGACGGGGGCTCCTCAACGACCGATCTCCTATCTCTTCGCCTGCCAACCGTTCGTCGCGACGACGGCTCCTAGTGGCGCTGATAACGAGTCTCAATACGTCGGCAAGTTCCCGAATGCCTTGCAGGCGGATTCGCGCGTGCGGGATACTGGCCGCAGATCGGAGGTACCACTCACGTCGTGAGAGGTAGCAACGACTACAGGCTCCCGAAGGAGTTGCCATGTCCATCCGTCAAGTCTCCCTGGTGTGCCTCTTGGCTGTCCTGGCTCTACTAGTTGCCGCCTGTGGCGACGATACGAGCGACGAGTCGTTCAAGATTGGAGTGATGGAGTCACTCACCGGCCCTGGCGAGACCTACGGCACCGTGTCCAGCCAGGCCAAGCAGCTTGCAGTCGACGAGATCAACGCGGCGGGCGGCATCGACGGGCGCATGATCGAGCTCATCGTGCAGGACTCCAAGTGCAGCGCCCAGGACGCGATCACCGCGTACAACAAGCTCACCGACGTGGACGGCGTGAAGATCATCCTAGGCACGTCGTGCAGCGGCGCGATGCTCGGCGCGGCACCCCTGGCGGAAGCCGACGGCGTCGTGCTGTTCTCCGGACTTGCGACGAACCCGGACATCGCCGAAGCCGGCGACTACATCTTCAGGACCTCGATGAGCGACGCCCAGCTCGGCATCGACACGGGCAACGTGCTGTGGGCCGACGGCATCCGCACGCTGGCCACCATCACTGAGGCGACCGACTACGCCGAGGGCGTGCGTCGCTCGTCCGTCGCCCAGTTCGAGAGCCTGGGCGGCCAGGTTGTGGGCGAAGAGCGGTATCCGTCCGACATCACCGACTTCAGGACCCAGTTGACGAAGTTGATAAATGCGGACCCGGACGCGCTGCACATCGCGGCCCAGGCAGAGTTCAGCGGCGGCACCATCGTCAAACAGGCCCGAGAGCTTGGCTTCGACGGTCCTATCTACGGCGAAGTCGTAGTCATCGGAGCAACCGCCCTCGAGGTTGCAGGCGAAGCCGCCACCGGGGTGAAGGCGATCACGGCAGACCTCGATCCCGCCAACCAGAAGGCGCAGGAGGTCCTCAACAGCTTCCGGGAGACCTACAACTACGTCACGCTCCCCTGGTACCTAGGGTCGGCATACGATGACGTGTACATCACTGCCGAGTGTCTCAAGCAGACCGGCGACGACCAGGACGCAGACGGATTCAGAGACTGTCTGTACGAGATTACGTGGAGCGGGGCTATCGGCGACAACTTCAGCTTCGACGAGAAGGGTGAAGTCGTTGGCCTCTCCAACGTAGTTGTGGAGGTTCTGCCGGCAAGCCAGAGGACCGAAGACAACAATGGCTACAAGGTCCTGGGCGGAGCTCCTACGCAGTAGGAGGCATCATCTGAGGCCCCGCGGCTGTGGTTGGCGGGGGCTGAGATTCCTTCAGTGCTACGCAATGCCGCATATCGTGAACGCCGAGGCAGGATCCTTGCGGCGTCCCTGACCACGGTAGCCGCTGCCTACGTCGTCTGGAAGATAACCGAGTCTCCCGATCAGGCCGTGCAGTTCGCGTTCAACGGCCTGTCTGTTGGTGCCGTCTACGCCCTCCTCGCCCTGGGCTTCACCCTCGTCTACAGCACCGTATGGTTCTTCGATCTCTACTACGGCGCCGCCGCCGCGATGGGCGCATACGGCGTCTTCTACCTGCGGACCTCCGAGACGGTAGGCGGTAGCCACGTCAACAACCCGTACGTGAGCGCCTTATTCGCCCTGGTGGTAGCCGGGGTGGTTGCCTGGGTGCTCTACGAGTCCTTCTTCATCCGGCTGCAGAGCCGCTTCACCCACAAGTCGCTGTATACCGCCGGTGGGCTGCTGGCAGCTGCCGCAGGCATCTACAGCGGGTTCGTCCTGACGAACCCGGACAACCTTCATGTGCTGCTGAGCCCCGCTGTGGGAGCCGTGGCTGCCATCGCAGTTGGCCTGGTCGTGAGCCGGGTCATACAGCGCCTCTTCTCGAAGGCCAGCCGCACGCCAGTCCTGGTGGTCTCCGTAGTCGCAGGTTCTCTGTTCGGGGGGTACTGCGGCCTATTCATCGCAGGCGCTCCCGAGTCAAGGCTCTACCTGAGCTGGGCGGTGTCCTGCCTTGTGGCAGGAGCCGTGGGGGTTGCGCTATACAGGGGCCTGTACGTCTCCATGCGCAAGCGGGCACGGTCACCCCTCATCATGCTCGTCGCCTCGCTGGGGGTGCTGCTCGCCATCACGGCGGCCACCGCCATCGTGTTCGAGAGCGCACCGCGCCCGCTGCCCACAGCATTCGGGAGCGAGCCGTGGACGCTCTGGGGCAGCAACATCAAGGGGTTCAACATCTTCACTATCGGCGTAGCTATCGCCGGGTTCATCGGGCTGCTACTCCTTCTCAAGTGCACCTCGCTGGGCAGGACGATCAGGGCCATCGGCGACGATGAAGAAGTCGCGAAGGTGGTCGGCATCAACACCACCGTCGTCATCGCGATAGTGTTCTTCATCGGGGCGGTCTTTGCGGCGGCTGCCGGTCTGTTGAGTGGTCACGACACGGCCATCCAGCCGCGAATGGGGCTGCTGCTCCTGCTGAAGGGCTGGATCGCCTCAGTGGTAGGCGGGATGGGGAACCTGTATGGCGCGGTGGTCGGCGGGTTCGCGCTCGGCATGGTGGAACAGTTCGGCATCTGGGACCTGGCAGGAGAGTGGAAGGACGTCATCTCCTTCGTCCTGCTCATCCTCTTCCTCTCCTTCTGGCCCCGGGGATTGCTGCCGAGGGGATAGGGCTATGAATATGGACTCCGGCGGAGTTGGCAGCCTCGTGAGAGCGGCGCGCGAGCCGGGCGCGTTCATGCGGCTGGCGAAGGGCAACCTGGAACTGTGGGCCAACCTCCTCGTCATCACGTGGGCTGTGGTGTTCGCGATATGGCAGGGAACCGGGTTCGCCATCACGCTGGGAACGGTCTTCGCCATCTGGGCGATCCTGGCGGTCAGCCTGAACCTGGTCGTCGGGTTCACCGGGTTGCTGTCCGTCGGTCACATCGGCTTCTTCGGCATCGGCGCGTACACCGTCGCCATCCTCACATCCAACGCACAGTACGAGCAGTTGCGCACGGAGGCCATCCCGACGTTCGGATGGCCGTTCTTCGCCGCGCTGCCTGTCGGAATCGTTCTGGCCGGTCTCACGGCCATTGCGGTAGGCACTGTGTTCAACAGGTTCAGAGACGACATATTCGTGCTGGTCTCTTTCGGTTTCACCGTAATCTGCTTCAACGTATTCCTGAACTCGCGGGGTCTCACGAGGGGCGCGTTCGGCATCCACGAGATAGCCAAACCCGAGATAGGCGGCTGGAACTTCGGCAGCGAGGTGGCGTTCCTCATCCTTGCCCTTGTGTTTCTGGCGATCGTCGTCCTCATTTCCTGGTTCATCGTGAGTTCTTCATTCGGACGAGTGCTCACCGCGATACGAGAGGACGAGCGGGCGACGGAGGTCTTCGGCTATCAGGTGACGCACTACAAGCTGGCAGTCTGGGTGATATCGGCCATGATGGCTGCCGCCGCAGGAGGGCTGTTCGCCAGTTGGACGACGTTCATCGACCCGAACTCGTTCATCCTGCTGGAGTCGATCCTGCTGGTGTCTATCGTCATCCTGGGCGGGCTGGCCACGATATGGGGGTCAATCCTTGGAGCGATGGCGTTCGTGCTGCTGGAAGAAGGCATGCGGTTCCTGCCGTTCCTGCCTGACGAGTACGTCGGCCAGGCGCGCCAGGTCATCCTGGGCGTGCTGCTGGTCCTGCTCATGCTGTTCAGGCCCCAGGGGCTCCTCGGGAGGTACAAGCTATGAGCACACCTACGGGGGACGGCGAGCGCTTCGCCCTGGAGACGATAGAGGTCGCGAAACACTTCGGCGGCGTGCACGCGGTTGACGGGCTCTCCATAGCGATACCCCGCGGGAAGATCACCTGCATCGTCGGCCCCAACGGGTCCGGCAAGTCCACGCTCATCAACCTCCTGAGCGGGATGCTGCCGCTGGACGACGGGATAGTTATCGTCGACGGGGTGCGCCTTCGGGTGGTCAGGCCTCACGAGACACCCGGCCTCGGCATAACCCGCACGTTCCAGGACGTTCGCCTGTTCGACCAGATCAGCGTCTGGGACAACATCATGGTCGTGCTGACGGAGCGGCGCCTCCTGCCTGCGCTCTTCGAACGAGGGAAGTCCGGCCAGCGAGAGCGGACAGAACAGATACTGCGGAGCGTCGGCATGTGGGAGAAACGGCGCTCGCTGGCCATGGACCTCTCCTACGGGCAGCGGAAGCTGCTGGAGATAGGCCGGGCGATGGCGCTGAACGTCAATACGTACCTCTTCGACGAGCCATTCGCCGGGCTCTTTCCGCAGATGCTCGAACGGGTGAAGGGCCTCATGCGGCAGTTGCGAGACGATGGCAGGACTCTCCTGTTCATCTCGCACAACATGGACATCGTGCGGGAGTTGTCCGACCACCTGATCGTGATGGACAGCGGGAAACTCCTCACCGAGGGAGATGCGGAGGAAGTCCTGGCCCAGCCTGAGGTGATCGAAGCGTACCTGGGGGTCTAGCGCCCCCGGCCAGCCAGACGGTGAACGACGTGGAAGAGCAAGACGGACAACCGGCCATAACGCCGGAGAACAACAACACGGGAGCGGAAGGCGCCGCGCTGGATGATTCGTTCATCCTCGAGATGGTCAACGTTTCCGTGCGCTATGGGGCGGTCAGCGCCCTCGAAGACGCGTGCCTCGGCGTTCGCAAAGGCGAGGTGGTGGCGGTGATGGGGCCGAATGGTGCGGGGAAGTCGACCGTGCTGAAAGGGCTCATGGGGCTGGCGCCCGTGGTCGCCGGACAGGTGTACTGGCGCGGGGAGCGGCTGACGTCCGCCACGCACGAGATCGTGAAGCACGGCATCGCATTCGTGCCCCAGGGCAGGCGGCTGTTCACGCACCTCACCATCGAAGAGAACCTCGAGATGGGATGCCCGTACCTCAGAGACCGGCCCGAGGTGCGCCGCCGCATGGACTCGGTCATGGAACTCTTCCCCATGCTGCATCAGAAGCGGCGGGACTTCGCGAGCCAGATGTCCGGCGGCCAGCAGCAGATGCTGGCGCTCGGACGAGGGCTGATGGCGAACCCCGAACTGTTGCTCCTGGACGAGCCCACACTGGGACTCGCCCCCAACATCGTGAAAGAGGTCTTCCAGACGGTCGCGCTCATCAGTGAGCGGCTTGGCACAACCATCATGGTGGTGGAGCACAACATCAAGGGCGTTCTCGACATCGTCGACCGCGCCTACATCCTGGACACCGGGCGCGTCGTCTTCGAGGGGACCCCTGCATCTGTCCGCGAGACGAATATCCTGGCGGAAGTGTTTCTCGGCAAGGTGCAGCGAGACGACCCCGAGGAGCCGTAGACCCCTCTACCGGGCCATCGCGTCGATGACTCCCGGCACGGAGGATTCTTCTTCGAACGCCCACAGCCGCGACAGCAGGGAATCGACCTGCTTCCGTCCCATCACGCCGCCCGCGAGCGCTCGGAACTTGGCTTCCACTTCCTCGTCCGAGAGCGGGTTCGCGGCGTTCCCCTTCGAGTTCTCGATCTCGACCACGTACGTCTCGCCACTCGCCAATGCCTCGATGCGGGCCGCCTGCGCCCGGGGGAAGAGCGCGGTCATCTCCGGGTCTTCGGTCACTTCGACGCGCGCCATCAGGTCGTGCACGGCGGGGTCGGCGATACGCTCGTCCGTGAACTGCCGGACGGTGACCTCGCCGTCGAGGAGCGCTGCCGCGACGACGTACGGCATCGAGTGATCGGCAGTCTCACGGTCGTGCACCTGCCACTTCTCGGGGTCTGCGGAGCTCGTGACCGCCTGGCGGTAGCTGGATATCTTTATCCTGTCCGGGAGCGTGCCGCCGAGCCGCTCGCGCAGCCCGAGCGCCGCCCATATCGCCGCCTGTGCGTTGAACTGCGCAGGGAACGCCTTGATGCTGCTGAGACTCGTGTGGAACCGGTGCGAGGGCCCACCCAGTGCAGGAAGCGGTGTTCGCGCGCCGAGCATCCCCGCAAGTCCGCTGTCGGCGTAGAAGGGTTCTTCCGGGCCCGTCATCCCCCGCTCGGCGAGCCTTGCCGAGAACACCCCGGCCTGTGCGGAGTTGGCGGCTGAACCCGCCTTCCACATCGACAGCCGTCCATCGCGTGAGATGCGGAGCCCCAGGTTCGACGTAAGCGCGATGGAGATTGCGTGCGCCGTGCGTTGCGCGTCCAGCCCAAGAGCCTTCGACGCCCCCGCAGCCGAGCCGATCGCAACGTGCAGCGAGTGGTCGATGAACTTCGTCGACGGCTTCTGCACCTCGCCCAGGCCGCAGAACACCTCGTACGCCGCGACCAATGCAACGAGCGCGTCCCGCCCGGTCAGCCCGAGTGCTTCCGACAACGTCAGCGTCGCTGCGATGGTGTCGCTCGGGTGCCCGCCGTCCATCGCGAAGTACGTGTCGTTGAAGTCGAGGTACCGCACCATCAGCTCGTTGGCGAACGCGGCGAGTTCCGGCGTCGTGCGCTCGCCGGTGAACCATACGCGCGCTGGCGTCGCAGCCCCGGCTTCCTGCGCCAACGCCCGCGCAACCCGGGCGGGCTCCCCGTCCTGCCCTCCGATGGCGCACCCGATGGTGTCGACCAGGCGGACCTTCATTCCATGCAGCGCGTCAGGGGGGATGCCGTCGTAGGCAAGCCCGGCAACGTAGGAACTGAGGTGCTCGGTCAGCGCGTCCATAGCGTTGGGCATCCTAGCAGACGTGCCCTGCCCGGCCCCTGCTGTGCGAGGCGCACCCCACGTCGGTGATGGGCCTGCTACCGGATGACGCCTTCCTGTTGCAGGGCTGCAATCTCGTCTGCGGCGAGGCCAAGACGGGAGAGCACCTCTTCGTTGTGCTCGCCGAGGCCCGGAGGAGGCACGTCATAGGTGAGCGGCGTGCCGAGGAGGTTCAGCGGGTTCTTGGCCGTGACGGAGTCGCCCTCCGGGTGCGAGTGCTCGATGCGGATGCCCTGGTGCGCGAACTGCGGGTCATCGACCAGTTCGTTGACCCGGTACGCCGGGGCGCCTGGCACGTCGTGTTGTTCGAAGAGCAGGAGCCACTCGTCGCGCGTTCGCTGCTTGAAGAGCGGCGTCAGCTCCTCGTACAACTCGTTGTAGTGCTCGGCGCGCGCGTTGCGGTCGACGAAACGCGGGTCGTCCCGCAGGTCGGGACGCCCGACAGCGTCGGTCAGCCCCTCCCAGAACTTGGGTGGCGACGACAGGTGGATGGCCAACTGCTTCCCGTCCGCGGTATCGAACCCGTAAACCTGCGCGAGCCTCGGCCTCGTCCATGCGTTGGACACCATGCCCTGGGCCTCGTAGAACGTCAGCGTCTCGCCGACGAACGCGGCGACGGACTCCATCTGCGAGGTCTCGACCTTCTGCCCAACGCCGGTGCGCTCACGCGCCATCAGCGCGGACAGAACGCCGAACGCGCCGAAGAGGCCGGTGAGCGAGTCCGCCAGCGCCGGTCCCCTGGGCCGTGGGTCGTCCGAGTCGGTGAGCAGCGCGAGCAGCCCCCCCATCGCCTGTCCCACGGTGTCGTAGCTCGGCCTGTCGCGGTACGGCCCGCTCTGCCCGAACCCGGACAGCGAGCAGTAGACGATGCGTGGGTTGCGGGCGGAGACGGTCTCGTAGTCCGCGCCGAGCCGCGCCATCACGCCGGGGCGGAAGTTCTCGATGAGCGCGTCGGCCTGATCCGTGAGACGGAGCAGTACCTCTTTCCCGTGCTCCTGACGAACGTCCAGCGTGAGGCTCTTCTTTCCGCGGTTGAAAGCGCAGAAGGCCGGGCTGTACAGACCCTTGCCCCACGCGCGGAACGGGTCGCCGGACTTCACTTCCTCGACTTTGATGACCTCCGCGCCGAGGTCGGCCAACAGCATCCCGGCGTATGGCCCTGCGATGAAGTTGCCCATCTCGACGATGGTGAAGCCTTCGAGCGGACGTTGACCGGTGTTGCTAGTCATGGCGGATGTCCGTCATCTCGAGGAACCCGTACCCGTCGACGGTGAGCCGCCAGCCTTCAGGGACGACGTACCCCGTGTCCGCTGCGTCGATGACCGTGGGGCCTTCCACGACCGCTCCGGGCACGAGGCTCGTGAGTTCGTATGTCGGTGTGGCGGTTGGTCCCTGCTCAGCCGACCACGTTATCCCCCGCGAGCCTGAGACGACAGGTGCATGCGCGGCAAACCCGTCCACGCGTTCGGGCGACCAGTGCGGCACCCCCGCCGAGACGACGGTCCATGCCGCTTCGAGGGCAACGGAGCCGGGTGCATCGAGGCCGTTGGTCATGCGCTGCACCACATCGGCGAGCCCGTCGCCGTTCGTTGCAGAGACGAGGGTGGCACGACCGCCAGTCCACAGCTCAAGTACGGTCTGGTAGTCCAGTTCGTCGGAGCGGAAGCCCTCGCCGCGCATGTCCTTCACGGCGACGCTCCGCATGCGCTCCGTGCCTACTTCGATGGCATCAGCCAGACCGGGGTTTGCTGCAGATGAGCCGTGCGTGTCGCGATAGAGGTGCATCACGTCGGTCGTGCTCGACCCGTAGGCGCTGAACACGGAGCCGAACGGGAACGCGAGCACGCGCCGGATACCTGCACGCTCTGCGATAGAAGCCGCGTGCAGCGGTCCCGCGCCGCCGAACGCCAGCAGGGTGACGCTCGCAGGGTCGAGGCTGCGCTCCTGCACCCCGCGCAGGATGGCAGCCGCCATCTCGCTATCGATGGCCTCTCGGACCATCGCAGCAGCACCACCCAGCGATGCGCCGGACGAAGCGGCAACTCGCTCCCCTACGGCATCTTGCGCCGCCGCGAGGTCGAGAGGCATCCGCCCCGCGAGAAGATGGCCGGGGTCTATGTAACCGAGGATGAGGTCGGCGTCGGTAACAGTCGCTTCAGCGCCGCCCTGGCCGTAGCAGGCAGGGCCGGGGTATGCCCCCGCGGAGTCCGGGCCGACCGACAGCGTTCCATCTCCGTCCACGTGGGCGATGCTTCCGCCACCGGCGCCGATGGACTCCACGCTCAGCATGGGGATGGCGAGCGGCACACCCTCGACGGTCGGGCGGGGGTTCCACGGCGGTTGCTCGGCAGATGCGAACGCCACGTCGAGGCTGGTGCCGCCCATGTCAGCGGCAACGACGTGCTCCGCGCCGGTGAGCTGCGCGATGCGCCATGCCCCGAGCACCGCCGCTGCAGGCCCGGACTGCAACGTCTCCGCCGCGACGGTCTTCGCGACGCGCGCGCAGCCTCCGCTCGCATGGGTGACGAGCAAGGGCCAGCGGTAGCCCGCATCGCGGAGCCGGTCTTCGAGGTCGTACAGGCTCCGGGTCATCTCGCGATGGAGCATCTCGTTGACGACGAGCGAGTTCGCCCGCGCGTGGTCGTCGGAGACGGGCGAGACCTCGGTGCTCAGTTGGAGCGGTACTGAGCGCAGGTAATGCACGGGATAGCGTTCGTGGATGATCTCGCGCACGCGCACCTCGTGTGCGTCGTTCCGCCACGCGTTGCGAAGGCAGACGCCGACGATCCGTGCGCCCTGGTTCACCAATCTTCTGACGGCTGCAAGAACTTCCTCCGGGTCAACGGGTGTGGCCTCAGCGCCGGTCTCGTCAATGGCCCCGCCGATGCCGGCAATCATCTCCGACCGGATGAAGCCCTCTGCTATCACGCCGGCGGGCCCGTTGCCGTACAGGTCACCTTCGGCACCCGCGCTCACGAGCAGCCCCGATTTCGCACCGCGCCCCTGCACGATGATGTTCGTGCCGATGGTCGTCGCCAGCCGGAACACCGACGCCTCGCGCAGCAGTCCGGCGGTGTCCGTGTCGAACGCCGCCGCTCCTGCCGCGACGCAGTCCAATACGCACGCGGGAACGTCGTGAGCCGTCGTGGGCACCTTCGCGGTGCGGTAGGTCTGGCCATCGGAGAAGAAGCCGTCGGTGAACGTGCCCCCGACGTCCAGGTCGATGGTGTACATCAGTCGTGCTCTCCCCAGAACGGTTTGTCGTAGCCGGGGACGCGCGGGTCGGGCCATTCGCCGTAGTAGGTGAGGAGGTGCTCCTTCGGCTTCTGCGCCAGCCAGCCGCCGATGAAGTCGTCGAACCGCTTGCCGCGGGCGATGCGTGCCCGCCGCTCTTCGCTGCGCAGCGCCTCGGTGGCGGCGTAGTCGACCGCCAGCGTCTCTTCGTCCCAAGCGACCTTGTAGACGCGCCCCACGACGTCCGCGGAGATCATGCCCTCCCGCAGGTCGGTCATGACCGATTCAGGGTCGCGCTCGAGCACGTCGCCATAGCCGCCGCCGGAGCCGGTGTCGCAGAGGAACACGTCGCCGACCTCGAACTCCTTGGGGTTCACGCTGGACGACTCGAAGGCGTATTCGCCGTCCAACCGCTGCTCAGCGGCCAGCGAATGATGCGTGAGTTCCGGCAGCGTGCCCTCCGCCATCAGCTTCAGCGCGTCGTTCTTCGTGATGGTGAGGCGCGGGTTGGGCGGGCCCCAGTAGCCGCCGAACAGGCCGGGGTTGTGCGAGATGACGTCCGACGTCCCCCAGGAGGTCATCACGACCGGGTTCGGGTACGCCATGCTGACCTCGATGAGCGCCGACCCCCCACGGTACATGCCGAAGCCGTGGTAGTCCGTGCCGAGCAGGCCACGAGCGATGATGGTGAACGGATAGCGGGCGTCGAACTCCTCGACTTCCCCCGCGTCGGTCATCGACGCCCAGTAGAAGCCGGTCGAGTGCTCGCCGTCGCCGTCGAAGCGCGCGCCCTGTCCCGCCCCGTTGCCGGTGGACGTGAGGCCTGTGGCCCGGTAGCCGAACAGGTTGGAGCCGTAGAAGACCAGCGCCACCATGTTCCGCGAGAAGGGCGCGGAGACGTTCTCCCGGAACGGGCTGTCGAAGAGCATCTTGGAACCGATGATGTGGAAGCACTGCACCACCGCCGCCGAGATGATGGTGCCCTCCGTATGGGCGACGTCCTCCGGCGAGTTCGCCACCGACGGCCCTTCGATGAGGAAGGTGAGCGGCTCGAACAGCCCGACGTTCGGCATCAGCCCTCGGAAGAAATAGGCGAACAGGTAGACCGCCTGCGAGGCGCGCACGAGGTGCCACGTCGCGTGCACCGGCCCCTTCCCGTTCGGCGGCGAGACGCCCTGCACGAGGATGGTCATCTCGCCGCCCTCTTTGATCACCGTTACCGGTATCCGCACGAGTCCCTTCTCGGCGCCGATGGTGTCGTTGAACAGGATGGAGCGGTAGATGCCGTCGTTGATCTGTTCCAGGCGTTCCGAAGCCAGTTCACTCGAACGGTCGATCAGCCGGCGCAGGCCGCCCGATACGGCTGCGGGGCCCCTGCGCTCGACCTCGCGAAGGATGCGGTCGCGCATACGCAGGCAGGTCGCGACTCGCGAGCGCAGCTCCACGGCGAAGACGAACGGGTTCCGCACGGAGCCGCACAGGTAGTCCAGCATGTCCTTGCGGATGCGGAACTTCTCGCCGATCTTCACCCCAGCCATGTGGAAGCCCTCTTCGAACCGGCTCGTGGCGTACGGGTTGAAGCCGCCCGGCGAGACGGACCCGCAGTCGCCCTGGTGTCCTCCCACCTCGGCCCACGCCACGAGTTCGCCCTCGTGGAAGACCGGCATCGCCGTGAACATATCCGGCGCGTGCGTGGAACCCGCGAGCGGGTTGTTGAAGAAGAAGATGTCGCCCTCGTTGAGCCCAACGGTGGGGTCGTCCCGGTAGTACTTCAGGATGAACTTGGACTGGGCGTAGTTGAGGAGCGCGTGGAAGTGGATGCCGGTGGACGCGACCGCCAGGTCGCCGCTGGGAGTGAAGATGGCGGTGGACATGTCGCCCGCGAGGATGATGTCGGAGATCGAGAGGTTCTGCCAGACCTCGCGCGCCTCTTCCACGATGGTGAGCATCTTGTGGTAGAAGATCTCGAGTTCCACGTCCGAGAGGAGGTCGTAGCCCGCCGCCTCGATCGGGCTCGGCTTTGCCGCCTTCTCCACGATGAGTTCGGGGTCCCAGCCCGGCCCTTTGCCGTAGGCGTGACGGTCGTACACGAGTCCTTCGTGCAGCTTGATCTGGTCTCTGAGGGATGTCACGTCTGCTTCTCCAACCACCCCATGCGGTGTTCGTCCAGCCTGAAACTCCACCCGCGCGGCACCGCGCCCACCGAGTCTTCCGCCTCCACCAGCACGGGGCCTTCCATCGCAGCCCCCGGCCCCAGCGCATCCAGGCGATAGACAGGCGTCTCTTCCCAGCCGCATTCCAGTTCCCAAAGCACGCGCCGCGCGCCGGTGGGGCTCGGCGCCGCCGTGGCAGCCTCGAATGACGGCAGCGCTAGCTTCTCCGAAGCCCCAATGACGTTGAGCCTCACGAGCCGCACCTCCCCACCGGACTCCGGCGAGGTCGAGCCTTCGCCGAAGCTGTCGGCGTAGGTTGTCTCGAAGCGTTCGAAGAGCATTGCGAGATCGGCTGCGCCGTCGATATGCAGGCCGGAGTGCGGTACGTCCAGCGTCTGGCGTTGCATCCCGTAGCTCATCTGTATCTCGAGGACGAACGAGACGGCTTCCGGGTCGAGCCCCTCCTCCGCGATGTCCCTGCGCGCGCTGACCAGCAGCTCCTCGATCTCGTCGTTGAGCACGTCGGCGGCAGCCGGTTCGAACTCGGTGTTGCCGGGCATCCGGATGACGACCTTCCGTCCCTTCTCGTAGGTCTGAACGAGGTCCATGGAGAGCGTCCCGAACGCACCGAAGGCACCCGCGAACGGCGGCAGCGCGATGCTGCGGACGTCGGCGAACTCGGCGAAGCCCGCCGCGTGCACCGGCCCGGCGCCGCCCACGGCGAAGGCGGTGAACTCCTTCGGGTCCGAGCCCGAGTTCAGCGCGGTGCGCATGTACAGTTCCTGCCCCATCACGCCGTCTATCTGGTGACGTATGTGCCATGCGGCTTCGTCCACCGTCATGCCGAGAGGCTCGGCGACCCGTGTCCGCACCGCCTCGGCAGCGAGTCCGGCGTCGAGCTTGATCCTGCCTCCGAGGAAGTAGTCCGGGTCTATGTAGCCGAGCACCACGTCGGCGTCGGTGACGGTCGGTTCCGTGCCGCCTCTGCCATAGCAGGCCGGGCCGGGGCGCGAGCGCGCGCTGCGCGGCCCCACGTGCAGCCTGCGGTCCTCGATGTAGGCGATGCTTCCGCCGCCCGCGCCGATCGACCAGTGCGCGATGACCGGCACCTGCACCCGCCAGCGGTCGAAGATGGGGTCCGATTCGTACAGCCGGTCCCTGGCTTCGACGACCAACCCTGCATCGAAACTCGTGCCCCCCATGTCGGTCAGGAGGACGTTGCGCAGGTTGTATACCTCGGCGAGCGCCCGGGCGCCGAATACACCGGCCACCGGCCCGCTCCCGAGCAGGTGGATGGGGCGCGTGCGGGAGACCGACGAGATGCCGCCGGTGCACTTCGCGAGGAACAACGGCCTGCGATAGCCCATGTCCAGCAGGTCGTTCCCGATGTCGAGGATGTGCTCTTCCGTGTTCACGCGCAGGTAAGCGTCGATGATGGTGGTCAGACTCCGGCGGTACTCGCCCATCTGCGGCGAGACCTCGTGGGAGAGGAAGACGGGCATCCGCCCCAGGTAGACCTCGGGGTACTCCTCGTGGATCAGGTCGCGGACGCGCTTCTCATGCTCCGGGTTGATGAACGAGTTGAGCAGAACGACGACGAACCCGCGCACGCCCACGTCAACGAGCCGCTGCACCTGGCCCCGCACCTCGTCCTCGTCGAGCGGGATGAGCACCTGCCCGCGGCTGTCTATGCGTTCGCGCAGGCTTACGGTGAACTCGTCCCGGGGGATGAGCGGCTCTGGCTTGCGCGCGCGGCCCTTGGCGAACCGCACCTCCAACGGCATCCCGTCCGCCCAGCTGCGCGACCGCCCCACCTTGAGCGTGTCCTCGAACCCCATCGTCGTGAGCAGGCCGAGTTTCGGACCCGTGCGCTCGATCAGTGTGTTCGTGCCGACGGTGGTCGAATAGATGAGCGCCTCGGCGTCCTGCGCGATGTCTGCAAGGTCGGCCCCCAACCGTTCAGCAGCGCGGGCGGCTGCCTCCATGAAGCAGTCCTTCAGGTCGTGGTGCGTGGTTTCCGCCTTCGCCCAGACCAGGTTCCCGTTCAGCACGCCGACGGCGTCGGTGAACGTCCCGCCGATGTCGAGCCCCAGCCGCGCGCTCACGATGCGTCTCCGTTCGCATGCTTGCGCTTGAGAGCGTCGATATCGGGCTGGATGTCGTTGGTCAGCGGATGCCCCGGCGGCAGGTATTCGTTCTCCATCATCACCCCGCAGTGAGGACAGTAGAACTCGATGATGCGGACCCAGTCCGGGTCGAAGGAGTAGTTGAACACCGGGTGGTCGCTGATCGGCTGGTGTATCTCACGAGGGTTGCGCTCATAGAGGAGGCAGCCCCGTTTGTAGGGCTCGCGAGCGGAGATCAGGTCCCCGCCGCACCGGTTGCAGCACCAGAGTTCGCGTTCCAGGTCGATATCGAGGTATTCGGTGATCCGTACGCGCAAGGTCAGGCTCCAGCCGGTCTGAAGTAGGGAAGCCGCAGGCCTTCCGGCCCCTCCCGGAACACCACGCTCACCGGTTCGCCCACGCGTAGCGATTCAGGGTCGGCATCCACGATGTTCGTGAACATGCGCGGCCCTTCTTCCAGTTCCACGATGGCGGTCACGTACGGAACGATGGCCTGGAACGCAGGGCTGGGGCCCCTGCTCACAACGCCGTACGAGTAGAGCACGCCGTTCCCGGACGCCTCGCGCCAGTCCGGCTCGGCGGCATGGCACTTCGCGCAGAGCGGGCGGGCATAGTACTGGTACGCGCCGCAAGCGGGGCAGTACTGGAGCATGAGCTTCCCTTGCTCCACGCCGTCCCAGTAGGGCTGCGTGACCGTGTTCACCCGCGTACCTGTCTGCGCTTCCATCGCTACGTCCCCAGCACCAGCGTGATGGACGACGACGCCAGCGCCGCCGTTCCCTGCGATACCGCGATCTTCGCGCCTGCCACCTGCCGTTCGCCGCACTCGCCGCGCAACTGGCGCGTCGCCTCAACGATGAAGTGCCCGTGTCCGCCGTTGTAGGAGAGCAGCCCCCCGTGCGTATTCGTCGGAAGGCTGCCGCCAAGGTCGATGTTCCCGGCCTCCACGAACGCGCCTCCCTCACCGGCGCCGCAGAACCCCATGTTCTCCAGCGTCACCATCGCCGTGCTGGTGAACGAGTCGTACAGTTCCAGCACATCGACCTCGTCGCGGCCGATCCCCGCGGCGGCGAACGCCTCGTCCGCGGACTCGCTGATGGGGAACGAAGTAATCGAAGGGGCCTGGTACGGGTTGTAGCCCTGGTGCGCCTGCCCGAGACCGAGCAGGTACACGGGATCGCGTCGAAGCTCGCTCGCGTACTCCGGTGTCGTCACGAGGATGGCGCTGCCCCAGTCCGAGATGAGCGCGCACTCGTCGCGGTGCAACGGCCACGCGATCATGGGGCTGGCCATCACGTCCTCGACCGTGACGGGCTTCCGGAGTTGCGCCCGCTCGTTGAGCGCACCGTGCGCCCTGAACGCGACGGCGATGCGCGCGAACTGCTCCGGCGTGGAGCCGTATTCGTACATGTGCCGCGTGGCCATCATCCCGTACAACGCGGGAGCGGTCGGGCCGTAGGGGCCGTCGAACTCGTGCGGCGGCTCGATGCTGCCCAGGTGCCCGACCTGCGAACTCATCGCCTGCACCTTGTCCTGGCGCGAGAACTTGGTGGCCCGGTTGTCGCCGTCCGCAACCATCACCGCCCTGCAACGCCCCGATTCGACCAGCGCGGCGGCAAGCGCCATGTTGGAGTGAGGCGTCGCGCCACCCATCTGCACTGCGGAGGTGAACTTGGGCCGGAGACCGAGGTACTCGGTCAGCCACGTCGAGAACATGTGATGCGGCTCCGCGTCGGGGCTGGACGTGAGCACGCCGTCTATCGAGGCGGGGTCGATGGGACAGTCGGCAAGCAGGTCCAGAAAAGCCTCAGCATAGAGCTGCACCGTCGTTTTGCCGGTGGCGCGTCCGCCGCGCGCCTCGCCTACTCCCGCAATCGCAACCTGTGGATTCGTGGCCATCGCCTCGCTCGGATCGTGGCAGCGCTCACAGCAGGCCACGCGCGCAACCTTATATGGGCGGGCGAGAAGAGTGTCAAGGCAAACCCCTCGGCTCGCTCATCCTGAGCCTGTCGAAGGATCATCCTGAGCTTGTCGAAGGACCACGGCGATCCCGTCGAACCTGCGAAGGAACCGCGTCCCCATCCCTGCTCATCCCCCCGGATTGCTGACACGCGCCCCTTTCGCAGTCGCGGGGCAGCCGCATACGCTGGTTGCATGACCGTCGTACCGGCAGCACCCATAGACAACGTCTATAGCTCAGGCCTCGAGTTATCAACGGAACCTATGGCCCGGACGCGGATTTGTGAATTCGATGGCCCCCTTGCCCCCTTAATACCGGGAAGCAGGCCACGGCCTTCGAAATGCCTCGGATTAAGGGGGCCAGGTGGCCAGATCGGCGGTCCGATTTACTCGTGAACGGGCATTAAGGGGGCCAAAAGTTGGGAGGCGTTGGCCCCCTTAATCGCCCGCCTGTCCCCGCTCCGTTATGCTTGCGCCACCACCGGGAGGAGGAGACGCGATGAGCAACAGCCAGGCCGCAGTCTTCACAGGCCAGGACAAGCCGCTGGAGATATGGGAGTTCCCCCAGTCCGACCCCGAGGAAGGCGCGGTGGTCGTCCACATGGAGATGGCGGCCATCTGCGGCACCGACGCCCACGCCATCCACCACCCGGACACTCCGACGCCCACCATCTTCGGGCACGAGAACATCGGCACCATCGCGGCCAGCCGCCTCGAGCGCAGCACCGACGCGCTCGGCCAACCGCTGAAGGAGGGCGACCGCGTCACCTTTCGTGCATCGCCGTGCGGACACTGCTTCAACTGCACCATCGGCGAGTTCTGCATGAACGTCCGCCAGCCCGGCTTCACGCCTTCCAATGAGCCTCCCTACCTCTACGGCGGGTTCGGCCAGCAGTTGCATCTCCCGCCGAACCCATGGCTCCTCCGCATCCCGGACGACCTCTCGAACGAGCGCGCGCTCCTGAGCGTCGTCGGCACCCACACGCTCCTTAACGGCTACGAGCGCATCGGCGGGCTGAACCTCGGCGACACCGTTGTCATACAAGGCTCAGGCCCGATGGGCATCGGCGGCCTCTTGCAGGCGAAGCTCCTGGGAGCCGGACGCGTCATCGTGATCGGCGCGCCCGCGGGAAGGCTCGAACTCGCCACTCGCCTCGGCGCTGACGAGACGATAAGCATCAACCAACTGACCAGTGCCGACGAGCGGGTCGAAGCCGTGCTGGAGCTGACCGCCGGGCGCGGCGCCGACGTGGTTGTGGAATGTTCCGGCGCGAGGGGGGCAACGCAGGAGGGACTGCGCATGGCCCGCTTCGGCGGGAAGCACCTCCTCGTCGGCCCGTGGACCGACTACGGCACGCAGGACATCAACCCCACGCTCATCACCAAGAAGGCGTTGCGTGTGAGCGGGGTCGTCGCCTCGGAACCGCGCCACATCGTCCGCTCGATGGAAGCCCTGCGCTCGATGATCGACGTACCCGTCGAGGACCTCGTCACGCACCAGTTCCCACTCGCGCAGGTGAACGAGGCGTTCGAGGTGCACGAGTCGCTGGAGGCGATGGTCGCCGTCATCCTGCCGAACGCGTAGGAGAGGGTTACTCGAAGTTCTCCGGAAAGGGAGAAGCGCTCATGGCTACGACATGGACCACCATAGACGTGGACGGCAGCCCGATGGAGTCGTACGTGGCCCTGCCTGAGGGCGATGGGCCATTCCCCGGCGTTGTCGTAGCGATGCACGCGTACGGCGTCGACGCCGGCGTCCGCAAGTTCTGCGACGACCTGGCGCTCGAAGGGTTCGCCGCCATCGCCCCCTACCTCTACCATCGCAACACGGACATGAGCGTCCATGAGTTCAGCTCCATCCCCTTCCACGATCCGCGCCGGCAAGAAGAGGCGGCCGTCCGGAGAACCATCACCACCCTCGAGACCCTCCACGACGACTGCCTGGCTGCCTTGGCCTGCCTGCGCGCGATGCCGGAGGTCGGGAGTTCCCCCGTGGGCATCACGGGGTTCTGCCTCGGCGGGCGCGTCTCCCTCTACATGGCCGGGGCCTCGGACGAGTTTGCCGCCTCCGCCATCTTCTACGGCACCGACATGAACCGCGGGCGCGGGGACGACCCGGCTCCCCTCTCCTTCGCCTCCGCCATCCGCTGCCCGCTTGCAGGCTTCTTCGGCAGCGAGGACCAGAACCCCAGCCCCGCCGACGTCGACGAGGTGGACCGCGAGCTCGACAGGCTGGGAGTCCTGCATACCTTCCACCGCTTCGAGGGAGCGCCGCACGCCTTCAACGACCCCTTCAACCCCGTGCGCTGGACTCCCGCTCCTGCCGCAGAATCGTGGCAACTGCTCCTGCAGTTCTTCCGCGGCGCGCTCGCCGCTGCGCCTCACCCGACACTGTAGCCGTCCCAGCCACACAGACCACCAGAGCAAGGAAGCCCATGCGATTGCAGAACAGGACGATCATCGTAACCGGGTCCGGACGCAACATCGGCGAAGGCATCGCCCACACGCTTGCCAACGAGGGCGCACGGGTCGCCGTCGTGGACGTCATCCGCGAGCGCGCGGATGCCGTCGCCAGTGCCATCAACGCCGCACACCCTGACTCGGCGCTCCCCATCGCCTGCGACGTCACGAACAGCACCGACGTTCAGGCGATGGTTGCCACGGTCGTCGAGACCTGGGGCGACATCTACGCCGTCGTGAACAACGTTGGCGTGGTCGACCGGAAGAACATCCTCGAGACCGACGAGGCCGAGTGGGACCGGGTCATCAACATCTCTCTGAAGAGCGTCTTCCTCGTCTCCAAGTACGTCGCCCAGCGCATGGCCGACCAGGGAAACGGCGGACGCATCATCAACATCGGCTCCACCTCAGGGCTGTCAGGGCGCACGGGCGCTGTCGCCTACCCTTCCGCGAAGGCCGGGGTCTACAACCTCAGCCGCTCGCTCGCCATCCAGCTCGCCCCGCACAACATCAGGGTCAACACGGTCACTCCCAACCGCGTACTCACCGAGGCCGAGCCGGGCGCTCCCCCACGAACCTGGCAGGTCACCAACCTCGTGGGCAGACAGGGCACCCCGCAAGACGTTGCCGCCGTCGTCGCCTTCCTCGCCTCCGACGAAGCCGACTTCATCACCGGCTCCGACATTACCGTGGACGGTGGTGTCCGCGCGGGATAGGAGCACTACCCGGGGAAGCAGGGCTGGCCCCGTCCTGGGAACGGAATCGGCACTGTGGTGGGGAAGGGGAGACTCGAACTCCCACGCCCGAGGGCACATGATCCTAAATCATGCGCGTCTGCCGTTCCGCCACTTCCCCGCCGAGGCTCCTATCGTACCCTACCCGCCTAGAACCGGGGACGCCTGCGACGGCGCGGTGGGCGGCGGCGCACGCGTGGGGCATCCTCCCGCCGTGGCGGCGAGGTAGCTGATTCAGTGACTGAGGCTCCCAGTGTCCGCACATCCACGGCCACTGCGACCTCAGCGGGCAACGAGGGACGGATGAACACGAGAGCAAGCAACAGAATCAGCGGATGGATCAACGGCAACCCGCCTGCGAGGAGATACAGAAAGCCCGTGGCCACAGCTGCCGCTGACCACCACATGGCCTTCTTCCGCTTGCGACGAGCCATGAATGGGATGAACCCGACGGACACGACCAGCAGGATGATGAGGGCGTTCCGTCCCGTTGAACTGAGTACCTGCGTTTGCGCCGGAGCCTCTTCCGAAGCCTCGGTTGACGTTCCGCCCTCGGCCGGAACCTCAGCACTGCTTCCGTTCTCCGCCGATGGCTCGACGAAAACCAGATTAACGGCAAGGACGAGAGCGAAGCTGGTCGAGATAGCCAGCATCCAGGCGAACAGCGGCGGCATGGCAAAGAGAAATGGTGTTCTGGGCTGCATGCCGAAAGCGTACACGACCGCGCTTGCACTTGACACCGCTACCGCACACTCGCACGATACGCAGGCGCACCCGGCAGGGGCGCATTTTCATGACGGAGGACGATATGAGCGTGAATCTGGGCAGCGTCGTAATCGAGAACGCCGAAGAGAAGTTCGTTGAGATGAGCCACGGCACAACCCGCTACATCGAGGCGGGCGAAGGCTATCCCACCATCCTCGTGCACGGTGTCGGCTTCACGAGCGGCGCTCACGACTGGATGCTGAACATCGGGCCGCTCTCCAGCAAGCTTCGTGTCATCGCGGTAGACGCGCTTGCGTGGGGCAAGGGTGAAGGCTGGCTGGACCAGGAGTACTCGTTCGCCTACCTCGTGGACTTCATCCGCGAGTTCCAGGACGTGCTGGGGCTCGAGAAGACCAACCTCGTAGGTCATTCGATGGGCGGTTGGCTCGCCTCACTCTTCGGCTATGAGAGCCCGCACCGGCTCAACAAGCTCGTCCTCGTCGCCAGCGGCGGGGCGATGCCGCGCCAGTTGCCGAGCATGGTGCAGTTCCAGCCCCCGTCACGCGATCAGATCCTCTCCAGCCTGCAGATCAGGATCAACGCCGATGTGGACCTGGAGGAGATGGCCGATTACCACTACGCGCTCACCCAGGATCCGGAACGGCTCGCGGCTTACCAGCGCGTGCTGAACCACATGAACAACATGGAGACGCGGCGCCGCTACAACACCGTCCGCCGCTTCGCGCATATCCCGGTTCCCACGCTCGTTGTCTGGGGCAGGAACGACTCGACGAATGCCCTGGAGATGGGTGAGATGACCCACGCCGGCATCCCTGGGTCAAAGATGGTGGTCTTCGATTGCGACCACTGGATCCCCACTGGAGCTCCGGAGGAACTGAACGCCGCTCTCCTCGACTTCCTGCCTGACTAGCAGAGTTACTCGCTAGTCGAGCACTTCGATCCGGAAGAGGTGGCTGCCGGCAACGCGTGCCTCGACGGTGTCGAGCGCGTCCTCTTTCGCCAGGATGCGCGTGAGGAGCGCGCGCTTCTCGTCGATGTCACGCACCAGCGTTGCGCGTGCCCGCAGGTCGCGCTGCACGCTCTCCTTCAGGTGGTAGGTGAACTCCGGGTTCGCGAACAGGTTCGCCGCCCAGTCCCGCGTACCGGGGTTGTTGGAGAGGTACGGCTGTCCGTCCAGTTGGCGAAGCCGTACCTCCTTGCGGTGCGGCTTCCCGCTCTTGCGTCCGGTGGTCGTGATGTCGACCAGTCGGTCGGTTTCCAGTGCCTGGCGTGCTGCGTCATCCAAGGTGCCGCTCCTTCGCGGGGGAATCAGTTGGTCAGCGAGCTGGCGATGTAGGTGTGAGTGATGACTTCCCAGACGTGGCCGTTCTCGCACTCGAAGTAGAAGCCGCGACCCTGGTGCTTGTAGTTGATCTTGCCGTCCGTGCGTGTGCCCGGGCCGCTGCCGTACACGATGCCGTCGTCCCTGATCCGCCCCAGGATCTCATCGAATTCCTGGTCGGAGGCGAGGAACGCGTAGTGGTTGGAGCGCGGCTTCTGCTCGCCTTCTTTCAGGTCGTCGAAGTCCAGGGTGAGCTTGTCGTTGACCTTCACCGGCGCGAAGTGGCCGTAGGGGCCGTCGTACGTAAGCCCGAACATCCGCGCAATGAACTCAGCGGACTTCACCTTGTCGTAGGCCGGAACGATCGTGTGGTCCAACTGAAGCGCCATGACTGACCTCCTGTGAGTTGCTCGTTCTGCCCAAAGCATACTCCGCCCGCAAGCCTCTGCGAAGGGACTGCGCGCGATGGTAGGCTAGCGCCGCACACACAACCGCAGAGGGCGACACTCCATGATTATCGACATGCACACCCACATCGTCCCGAAGGACTTCCCGTTCCTCCCTGACCGGCCATCCGGCGACGCATTCCCCTCGATGGCCTCGAAGGATGAAGAGCGCTCCACAATCATGATCAGCGGTGAGGAGTACCGGACGGTGCGCGACGTCTGCTGGGACGCCCCGAAGCGTGCCGCGGAGATGACGGGCCAGGGCACGGACAAGCAGGTGCTGTCTCCCCTACCAGAGCTGCTGATGTATCACCTCGACCCGAAGGACGGAGCGGACCTCGCCCGGCACCTGAACGAGACCATCGCCGGTATGGTTGCCGCGGAGCCGGAGCGCTTCTACGGACTCGGCTCCGTTCCGATGCAGGATGTCGAACTCGCTGTTGCGGAGCTGGGCGTCATCAAGGAACTCGGCCTGCACGGCGTGGAGATACGCTCCAATATCGAGGGGCGCAGCCTTGGCGAGGAGCGGTTCCGCCCCTTCTTCAATGAAGCCGCCTCACTCGGTCTGGCCGTATTCCCGCACGCGAACCGTCCGACGTTCGCGGACAGGCTGGCACACATCCCACCCATCGTGGCCGACGCCCCGCTCGGGTTCCCCATCGAGTCAGGCCTCGCAGGCGCATCCATCATCTGGAGTGGTCTGCTCGAAGAGTTGCCAGACCTGCGCATCTGCATCAGCCACGGCGGGGGTGTGCTCATGCAGCTGCTCGCCCGCAGCGATGAGAACTGGCACTCGCGCGAGCCTGTGCGCAAGCTCCTCCCCAAGGCGCCGATGGAGTACGCCTCCATGCTCTACTACGACGACATCACCTTCGGTACGGCTCCGCTGCGCTACCTGATAGACCACGTGGGGGCGAGCCAGGTGATGATCGGTTCGGACTGGCAAGGCACCGGGCCCAAGACCCCGTCGCCGGAGGAAGAGTTCGACGCGCTCAGCCTTGGCTCGGAGGAGCGCGAACTCATCGGCTGGAAGAATGCGCTCCGCTACCTGGGAGCGGAATAGCGCCAGCTATGCTTCGCGCGCCCGCTGGATGAACGCGAAGTCCTCAGCCTGCGGTGCCCTGTCCATGCCCTCGAACGAACCCTCCTCGTAGTTGCGACCTATCGCCTCAACGAGGCCGGGCTTACTCGCGAAGTGCGCCATCGTCCGCTCCTGCAACGCGTCCCACCGCGCCACGAGCGCCTTCGCCTGCGGGCTGGCGGGGTCGAGCCCGCGCGACGCTCTCACCTCAGCGAGAAGTGCGGTCCAGTCGCGTTCGACGGCCTCGATCTCCTCAGGCGGCGTCTCGGCGCGCAATTCCGCGAACTGCGCCATCTGCTCCGGCGTGTAGTAGCGTTCCATGATGTTGCCTCCGCTGTTCCCAGCCGCCGCTGCGGCCGTCAGTACCAGGTCCCAGTCCCACACACCGCTGCGCTCCTGGGTGTCCAATGCGTTCCTTATTGCCAACTCGATGCGCTGCAACTCCTCGATATGTTCCCGCAGGGCGATGCGCTGCACGCGCAACGATGCCGCAACGTTGAAGTCCTTGCTATCGAGCACGTCGCGGATACGTCGGAGCGGGAGTCCCAGGCAACGCAGCGTGAGCACCTGCTGCAGGCGGAGGAAGTCATGCTCGCCGTAGAGCCGGTAGCCCGCTTCCGAACGCGCAGAAGGTTGCACAAGGCTGAGGCGGTCGTAGTGATGGAGCGTCCGGACGGACACTCCGACCCGTGCGGCCAACTCCCCGATCCGATAAGGGTGTGGTCCCGTGTTCATAACAGCATCAGCGTAAAGCCTGACGCTGCGTCAGGGTCAACCCCTCCTTGAACGATGCCGGTGACAGCCTATGCGCGGCTGTCACCGGTGTAAGAGGACGTGCGGCCCGGTCCCACGAATCGGTTGCCGTCCACCGTGGCGATGTCCTCAGATGGGAGCGACGCCTCGTCGCCCTCGGCGACGTCCGCTCCGCCGAGGACATCTACGAACCGGACGGTCGCGGTCGCGCCGTCCGCGCTCACGCTCAACAGTTCAACAACGTCCCCACTAACGGTTACCAGGCGCGTGCCTGCTTCGATGCCTTCCAGGTTCATGCTTCGACTCCGAATCTCGTGCTATCCGGGAGAGACCTCAACCGCCGTCCTGGCCGACTTCGGGAACGGCGGCGGCAGCGTAGCGCCAATTCGCTTGGCGTACTCCAGGTTCAACGTGTTGAACTTGCCTGAGGATCCGGTCGACATCCCCTCAACGTTGCGATGCGGGTTCTTCGGAGTGGCGGTCTTCCCTTCGATGACCTCATCGTCCATGCGGTCGAACGGAATCCAGATGATGTCGTTCTTCGCGGGGTCACGGAACACATTCATGGGCTCGCCGCCGTCCTCCATGATCTGCATCTGCTCCAGGAGCATACGCCGGAAGAGGATGATGCCGATGTCCGACTGCCCCAGTTTCTCCAGGTAGCGGCGCGTCCGCGGGCCCTGCGACGTCCACGCGAAGTGGTCCTGTCCGCTGTTGTTGTCGAGTTGTTCCCAGATAGGCTGCCCCCACTCGTCCACTCCCGCGATCGGAACGTGGTAGACGGGGATCTCGTCCTCCCGCTGGTTCGGGTTCTCGCCTTCGCGCGGCCAGTGCGATTGGTAGTAGACGTAGTAGGTGTGCGTGTCATCCATCGGCACGCGGATCTGGAAGTCGTGGCCGCCAGTGCCGGACTCGAGGTTCGGGAAGAGTATGGGGTGGCCGTAACGCCAGCCTATGGACTCCTCCTTCTCCTCTCCTTCCAACCAGCGGTGCTTCAGGACGCCGTGTTCGAACCTGCTAGTCGACGCGGAGATGTGGCGCATCGTACGGCCTGCCTTCCGCCAGTACGGACCGAACTCCTCGTTCTCTTCCGGCGGGCGCTTCCCGTAGATGTCGCCACGGTGCTTAAGCAGCCCGACCCGTTGGAGAGCGTACTTGGAGAAGTAGCCGTGGAGGTACTCGGCATGGATGGGGTCCAGTGAGTTCTCCATGATCTGAAGCCAGTTGCAGGTAACGATCGTCCAGCCGATGCTCCTGACTCTCCCCTCCTCCACGAATGGGTAGTAGTGCGGGAGCAGCGGAGCGGGCTGCGGGCCGAGATATGCAAACACGAGGCCGCCTAGTGTCTCCACAGGGTAGGCCTTCAACTGCACGCGGCTTGGGAAGGTCGAATCCGCAGGCTCGGCCGGCATCTCCAGGCACTGGCCGGTCTCGTCGTACAGCCAACCGTGGTAAGAGCAGCGAAGGCCCTTCGGTTCGGGAATGCCCCACAGCATGTTGACCCTGCGATGGGCACACGAGGCATCGATCAGGCCGAACGTGCCGCCTTCATCCTTATACAGCACGAGGTCTTCGCCCAGGAGCCGGATCGCCTTCGTGGGGTTCTCATTGAATTCGGAAACCCCGGCGATGGGCTGCCAGTAGCGCCGCATCAGTTCCCCCATGGGAGTCCCAGGGCCCACCAGAGTCAACCGGTCGTTCTGCTCTACGGTCAGCATCGTTCACCTCCCAGAGTGCCCAGACCATTCTTCCTTCTAACGGGTGAAGATTGCATCATCTGCGCCCTGCCGTCAATCGTGCCTGACGCCTACCCGCCGAGCACGGGCGAGCCGTGATGGTGCACCATCAGCCACCGCCCGCCCCGGTTGCGGAAGACGTTCGTCGTCTCTATGCGCGCGTCCATCACGCGGCCCCCGGCAACCGACGTCAGATTCTCAGTGCACGTGACCCATGCAACGCTTCCCTCAACCGTTGCCTGCGCTCCTGTAATCGTGAATGTCATCATTGCGGCGCCATCGAATATCCGCTCCCAGCTCTCCATGACCTCGGCCCAGCCGTCGAGCGCAGCCCATCCCGGGTGGATGCACGTCACCACGTCCTCGCGCGACCAGACCTCCTCCATCTGACGGATGTCCAGTGTACCGAACGCGTCGTAGAACGCCTTGTTGGCGGCGAGAACCGCCGCTTCGTCCGCCTCGCTCATCGCGTAGACTCTAGCACGATAAACCCACGCCCGATGCGGATGTATCATCCACTCGCTCTGAGGGAAGGAGATGCTATGCCAAGTTTCGACATGACAGACCGTGTGGCCATCGTAACCGGAGGCTCACAGGGCTTCGGTAAGGCTATCTCGCTTGCGCTGGCGCACCAGGGCGCGAACGTCGTCGTGGCGGCGCGCGAGCCGGAGGAGGTGACGGTCGGCAGGGAACGGCCCCACGCTCCCGTTTACCCCGTTGTAGACGAGATACGCGCCATCGGGAGCCGCGCGCTTGGCATCACAGCCGACGTGCGCAACCAGGACGAGGTTGACGCGATGGTCGCGCAGACGATGGACGAGTTCGGGCGCATAGACGCACTCGTCAACGTCGTCGGCGGCAGCTGGGGCGAGACGTTCCGCTCCGGCCCGCTCATGGAACTCGAGCCGCACGACTTCATCGAATGCTACCGGGTGAACGTGCTCACAGCGTTCATGTGCTCCAAGGCGGTGCAGCCCATCATGAAGGCGCAGGGCAAGGGCGCTATCGTCAACATCGCCTCGGGCGCAGGCGTCAATCCCGGCACGGGCCAAGCCGCCTACGGCGCGGCCAAGGCCGGCGTCATCAACATGTCCAAGTCCATGGCGTACGAGTGGGCGCCCGAGGTTCGCGTCAACGCTATCGCGCTCGGCGGCATCGAAACACCCCACCGTCCGATGTGGCACGAGAGCGTCCGCTCAACCACGACGAGCCGCAGTGCGATGGGCAGGCTCGGCACACCGGACGAGCACGCTGGCACGGTCCTCTGGCTCGTCTCCGACGCCGCGGGCTACATCACCGGCACAGCCATCGAAGCGGACGGCGGTCGGCGGTAGAGAGGCGCAGAAGCACGAAGCACGGCAAGGAGCAAAGACATGCCATACGAAGACCGGTTCGTGGACAACGACGGCGTACGCATCCACTACGAGGTGGAGGAGGGGCCTGCCGACTCGCCCGTCATCATCTTCGTGCACGGCATGGGCGGCAGCACGAAGGGCTGGCGGATGCACGGCTACCCGGAGAAGTTGCGCGACGAATACAAGGTCGTGCTCATGGACTCGCGCGGATTCGGGCAGAGCGACAAGCTGAAAGAAGCCGAGGACTACGGACGCCCGCAGAAGGTGTCGGACGTGGTCGCTGTCCTGGACGATCTCGGCGTCGACAAGGCCTACTACTGGGGTTACTCCATGGGGGCCAGCATCGGCTGGGCCGTCGGCATGCTCGCGCCCAACCATTTTCACGGGCTCATCCTTGGCGCATACCCCGTGCTGTCGCCGGAGGTACCCGAGATTGACCGGGTGCGCTGGGAGGCCCGAGCCAAACTCATGCGCCTCGGTATGGACGTCTACATCGCTGCGATGGAGATGGACCAGGGACCGCTGCCGGAGGAGAACAAGGCCCGGCTGCTGGCGAACGACAAAGACGCCTACGCCGCTCAACAGATAGCGAACATCAGTTGGGGGGCACCAGACGAGGACATCCGCAACATGACCCTGCCCGCGCTCGTCTACTCCGGCACCGAGGACGAGTACCCGATGCCCCGCAACCACGCACTCACCAAGCGCTCGGCGTCTCTCGCCCCCAACGCGAAGTTCCTGCCGCTGGAAGGGCACACGCACGCATCCGCGATGGCCTCGGCAGACGTTGTGATCCCGCACGTGCGTGAATTCATCGCGATGGTTGAAGACTCGCGTTAGGCAACAAAGAAGCAAGGAGAAGCAACGTGCCATTCCAGGATTGTTTCGTTGACAACAGCGGCGTCAGTATCCACTACGAGGTGGAGGAAGGGGCGGTCGAGTCGCCCGTCATCGTCTTCGTGCACGGCATGGGCATGAGCACCAAGGACTGGCGGAACGCCGGCTACCCGGAGAAGCTCTGTAACGAGTTCAAGGTAGTCCTCATCGACTCGCGCGGGTTCGGACAGAGCGACAAACCGAAAGACCCGGCCGTCTACGGGCGCGCGCAGAAGGTCTCCGACGTGACTGCCGTGTTGGATGACCTCGGCGTGGACAAGGCCTACTACTGGGGCTTCTCCATGGGCTCCAGCATCGGCTGGGCGGTCGGCATGCTCGCGCCTGAACGCTTCCACGGCCTGGTTCTCGGCGCGTATCCCGTGCTTTCGCCGGATGTGCCTGAGATCGACCGGGTGCGATGGGAGGCCCGAGCCAAACTCATGCGTCTGGGCATGGACGTCTACGTCGCCGCGATGGAGATGGACCAGGGCCCGCTGCCGGAGGAGAGTAAAGCCAGGCTCTTGTCAAACGACAAGGACGCCTACGCTGCGCAGCAGATCGCGAACCTGGAGTGGGGCGCGCCCGACGAAGACATCGTCAACATGACACTGCCCGCCCTCGTCTATTCCGGCACAGACGACGACTACCCTATGCCTCGGAATCACACGCTCACCAAGCGCTCAGCTTCCCTCGCGCCCAACGCGAGATTCCTGCCACTCGAAGGGCACACGCACATGTCCGCCTTCATGGCGGCGGACCTGATGATTCCGCATGTCAGGGAATTCATCGCCATGGTTGAAGACATGCGCTAGAGAGACTTATGTACGAGGGAGCAGCGCAATGCCGTTCGAAGACCGGTTCATCGACAACAACGGCGTCCGTATCCATTACGAGGTGGACGACGCGCCGGAAGACGCTCCGCCACTTGTGCTCATGCACGGCATGGGCATGAGCACGAAGGACTGGCACGACGCGGGCTACACGACAGCGCTCTCCGGCGAGTTCCGGCAGATCCTCATTGACTCGCGAGGGTTCGGCCAGAGCGACAAGCTCACCGAACCAGCGGACTACGGACGCGCGCAGAAGGTGTCCGACGTGACCGCCGTGCTGGATGACCTCGGCATCGAGAAGACGTTCTACTGGGGCTACTCGATGGGCGCGAGCATCGGCTGGGCGCTCGGCATGCTGGCGCCGCAACGCTTCCATGCTCTCGTACTCGGCTCCTATCCGGTCATCCCTCTGCCCGTTCCTGAATTCGACCGCGCCCGCTGGGAGGCTCGCGCGAAGATCATGCGGCTCGGGATGGACGTATACGTGACCGCGATGGAGATGGACGCCGGGCCGCTCCCGGACGCCGACCACAAACGCCTGCTGGCGAACGACAAGGAAGCCTACGCCGCCCAACAGCTCGCCAACCTCGACTGGGGCGCACCGGATGAGGACATCGTTAACATGACACTGCCCACTCTCGTGTACGCGGGCACGAAGGACAGGCGCAACCACGAACCAGCCAAGCGCTGCGCGTCGCTCGCCCCCAATGCGTCCTTCCTCTCGCTGCCGGGCCACACGCACATGGAGGGGTTCCTGGCAGCGGACACGATGATTCCCCACGTACGAGAGTTCATCGCGGGGGTTGAAGGCACGCGCTAGGGCTTACCTGAAGCCAAGGAGCTACGCCATGGCATTCGAAGACCGGTTCATCGACAACAACGGCGTCCGCATCCACTACGAGGTGAACGACGATACGCCGGCCAATGCGCCACTGCTCGTGCTCATGCACGGCATGGGCGGTAGCACGAAGAACTGGCACAACGCAGGCTACACGGCGGCCTTCTCCGGTGAGTTCCGGCTTATCCTCATCGACTCCCGCGGCTTCGGCCAGAGCGACAAGCTCACCGACCCTGCCGACTACGGACGCGCACAGAAGGTAGCCGACGTGACCGCCGTGCTTGACGACATCGGCATCGAGAAGACGTTCTATTGGGGTTACTCCATGGGCGCCAGCATCGGCTGGGCGCTCGGCATGCTGGCTCCGAACCGCTTTCACGCACTCGTTCTCGGCTCCTATCCGGTCATCCCTCTGCCCGTTCCCGAGTTTGACCGCGCCCGCTGGGAGGCTCGCGCGAAGATCATGCGGCTGGGCATGGATGTGTACGTCACCGCCATGGAGATGGACGCCGGACCGCTCTCCGAGCAGCAGCGCGAACGCCTGCTGGCGAACGACAAAGACGCATACGCTGCACAGCAACTCGCGAACCTCGACTGGGGCGCGCCGGACGAGGACATCGTCAACATGACGCTGCCCACGTTCGTGTACGCGGGCACCAAGGACATACGCAACCACGAACCGGCCAAGCGGTGCGCGTCGCTTGCCCCCAACGCCTCGTTTCTCTCACTGCCTGACCACACGCACGCGCAGGCATTCCAAGCAGCAGACACGATGATTCCGCACGTGCGGAAGTTCATCGCGGGGGTCAGGGCGACCCTATAACCCGCTGCCGCGCGCTCTTGCAGCAGACGCTATACTCTGCGCCGTCAGGCCTTGTCTGATGGAACGGGAATCTCAGGTTAGGAGTACGGAGGAGACACCATGAAGGACGGCATGCGGTTCGTTGACTGCGACATGCACGTGATGGAACCGGCTGACATCTTCGACCGGTACCTGGACCCGAAGTTCAAGGACCGCGTCATCAGTGCCCCGGGGCGCGCGGGCGGCTCTAATGTGGTAATCGACGGCCTCTCCCGCGCTGGCGACGACGACCTGCAGCAGTACCGAAAACGAAACAGGAACGTCTCCGCCAACCAGCGACAGCCGCTCTCCGGCTCGCGCTCGGCTCCCTACCTGGGCTTCGCCATCGAGCGCAACTACGACCCGGTCGCTCAGGTGATGGGGATGGAGATGGAGGGCGTGGACATCGCTGTCCTCTTCCCCACCATGGGACTGGGACTCATCGCGCGGAACGGCATGGACCCCCTCCTCTCGTATGCGCTCTGCCAGGCATACAACAACTGGATCTACGACTTCTGTCAGTACAGCCCTGACCGGCTGAAGTTCGCGGCGATGCTGCCATTCCACGACGTAACGCTCGCCTGCCAGGAGCTGCGCCGTTGCGTGACCGAGCTCGGTGCGGTCGGCTCCTTCATGCGGCCGAACCTCGTGAACGGGCGGTTCTGGCACTCCAACTACTGGGAGCCGCTCTACAGCCTCCACGAGGAGCTCGATGTGACGTGGGGATTCCACGAGGGCACCGGGGCGTGGTACTCCAATATGAACACGCTGTACGGGGAGAACCGCTTCTACCGTCACGTCGCGAGTCACTGGATAGAGATGCAGCAGGCGCTGGTAGCGATGATCATCGGCGGCATCTTCGAGTTCCACCCCAACCTGCGCGTCGGCTTCCTGGAGGCGCAGAACTCATGGGCGCCGGGACTCCTGAGCCGCATCGAGTGGGACTACCCGCAGTACCTGGATACCCACGCACCCTACCTTTCGCTGACGCCGAAGGAGTACTTCCGGCGCAACTGCTGGGCGGCTGTCGAGGGCAGCGAGCCTGAGATCGAGGCGACCGCCTCACTCATCGGGGCAGACCGGATGTGCATCTCGACGGATTACCCGCACTTCGACTCCAACTTCCCGAACGTGTCGAACAATCTGGTGAACGGCGTATCACGGGAGACGGCAGAGGCCATCCTCTACGGCGGCGCGACTCTGTACAACTTCAGCGAGGCGGATTTCGCGAAGGCGGACGAGGCCCGGCAGGTCCAGGAGGCTGCAGCGGCCCGCTAGGCCGATGAACCAGCCCTACGGCAGGTCCAACTCGTCGGCGAAGCCGAGGATGGCGGCTATCACCGCTTCCGGCTGCTGCTCCTGCACGTAGTGCGCGCTGCCCTCGACGGGCCAGCCACGAACGTCGTCCGCAACCTCGCGCCAAGCGCCGAGCACATCCGCGTTCGCCGACGGCCCTGACCCGCCCCAGATGGACAGCACCGGCACGGTGGTCTTCCGCCCGGCGGCGACCTCTCCGCGCCAGTAGTCCGGGTCTTCCTCAAGTGCGAGGCGATAATCCCAGATGACGGCATCCGCCGTGCCGGGGCGGGAGAACATCTCCACGTAGAAGGCGCGCTCTTCCGGTGACAGGTGCGGGTTACGGTCCAGGAAGAGGCCGAAGAACAGCTCCGGTATCGCGTTCACGATCGGCTCCGCCACGTTCCGCTGGCGGAAGAAATCGAAGTACCACTGCCGCCCGCTCGGGTCGCGGCGCTCCGGACCAACGCCCTGCGGGCCCGAATCGATCTGCACCATGCCAACGACACGCTCCGGCAGGTCTGCGGCTATGCGTCTCGCGGTGGGCGCGCCCTTGTCGTGTCCAACTACGATGAATCGCTCGTGGCCCAGATGGTCCATCAGGGCAACAGCGTCGGCCGCCATCGACGCGAGGCCGTAGGCGGAGGGGTCAGCGATGCGCTCGGAGTCGCCGTAGCCCCGGCGGTCCGGTGCGACGACGGTGAACCGTTCTGACAGCGCGGGGGTTATCTGCTCCCAAGTGTGGCGCGTGCGCGGGAAACCGTGGAGCAGCAGCAGCGGGAATCCGCTCCCGGATGTTTCGTACGCTGTGCGTACGCCGTTGACCGTGGCGAACCGCGCCTCGCCCATGGAGTGCTTACGGCCAGACGAAGCTGAGGATTATGAGCAGGGCGCCGGTGGCGATGACGCCTCCGGCGGCCACGGGCCAGAGGATGTAACCGATGTCCTCAGCGTTGCTGAACGGCCAGATCAGGTCTTTCACGAATCAACTCCTCGTGGAACTAGCGCCATCATAGTCGGGCTGACGGCACCGCTGTCAACGCGAGCGCGAACAGCCGAACGTCACTCTTTGCCTGCCTCCGCCTCACGCATCGCATCGACAGTGCAGCGTATGCCCTCTTCAAGCGACACGGACGCACGCCACCCGAGCCCTCGCTCCGCACGGCGGACGTCCAGGTAAATGCGATGCACATCGCCCGGACGCTCAGCCGCGTGTTCCGGGCTGCCGCCGTAGTCCGTGGCCCCGGCGAGCGCATCGAACACCTGTGCAACCGTCGTCCCTTCTCCCGTTCCGATGTTGTATACGCCGTCCTCGGACTGCGTGAGCGCCAGCACGTTCGCGCGCACCACGTCGTCAACGTACACGTAGTCCCGTTCATGCGAGCCGTCGCCGAAGATGGTGGGAGGCTGCCCGCGCATCATGGCATTGGCGAAGATGGCGACGACCCCCGCCTCCCCGAACGGGTCCTGTCGTGGGCCATAGACGTTGCCGTAGCGCAAGATCGTGTAACGGATGCCCGAGAGAGCGCAGTGCGTCTGCACGTATGCCTCGGCTGCCGCCTTGGACGCGCCGTAGGGCGAGAGCGGACTGACGGGATGCTCCTCGTCTGCGGGCAGCCGCTCGGGTTCGCCATAGAGCGCGCCGCCCGTCGAACTGAACACGAAGCGTCCCACCCCATAAGCAGCGCACTGCTGGAGGACATTCAGCGTGCCGAGCACATTCACTTCGGCGTCGTGCATCGGGTCGCGGACGGACTCACTGACGCTGGCGTGGGCGGCGACGTGGAAGACGACCTCCGGCCGTGCGGCCTCGAACGCAGCCGCGAGCGCCGGACTGCGGATGTCAATCTCGTAGAGTGTTGCCCGCGGATTGACTTTCTCGCGTTTGCCGGTGGCCAGGATGTCCACAGCAGCAACGCTATGGCCGTCCGCGATGAGCGTGTCCACGAGGTGGGAGCCGATGAAGCCCGCCCCGCCTGTTACCAGAACGTTCAACTTGCGTACGCCTCTACGCTGCCCTAACCAACGGATTGTTCCGAGATGTTACCCCGTACACAGGAGTACCAGCCTCCTCCGCACTCCTGCCCGAAGCCATGAGCCCGCGCAATCGGCAACATTCTGTAACAATCTGCAACATCTACTTCTGCTTCTCCAGCCCCCGCAAGGAGCCGCCGACGCGCATATGCGCCAACCTCATGGTAGGAGCGCCCGGAGGCGCGGGGCAAGAGGACGATGTCGCAGCGAGCCGACTGCACTTCACAGGCGGTAGTAGCGCAGGGCGTTCCGGCTCAGGATCGCTTCCTTGTCGGTGTCCGCCAACTCCTCGCTCTCGCGTACTTCCTGTATCTCCCGCTTGCACATCTCCGTCGTGACCTCGTGGGGGAAGTCGCTGGAGTAAAGGAAAGCGTCAGGGCTGTAGCGCGTCGCCGCGAACCCAAGCGCAGGCTCCTCGCCCTCGCACCCGACGTACAGCCGCCCCTCGCGGATGTGCCGCAGGATGTACTCGCTGGGTATCTCGTCGCCGTGCGGGCCGTACTCGCCCTCAGGATCGTCTTCGATATGCGTGACGTGCGAGCGGTCGAACCGCTCCATTACCATGAGGAACCACCCGATGCCGCCTTCCAGGAAGCTCATCCGCATGTTGGGGAACCGGTCGAGTACGCCGTTGAAGACAATGCTCGCCATCCCGATCATCACGCCCATCGGGTGCCCCATCGCGTGGACGGGTGCGTACCGGTTCAAGTCGTCGAATCCCATGCCGTCGTGACAGCCTCCGTGGATCGCGACCGCGCAGCCCAGCCGGTCCGCCTCCTCGTACACGGGCCAGTACATCCTGGCCCCGAGGTGCCCGATCAGCCCGCGGGAGGGGAGCATCGCGCCCACCATCCCGAGCTCGGTCACCGCTCGCCGGAGCTCTTCGACCGCGGCGACGGGGTCCTGCATCGGGATCAGCGCCATGCCCTTGAAGCGCGAGTCCCGGGCGCAGTAGGTGGCGTGGAGCCAGTCGTTGTACGCCTGCGTCGCTGCGACCGCCCAGTCGATGGCGGTGATCTTGCCGTAGGCGAGTCCCTGCGTCGGGTAGAGCACGGTGGTGTCGATGCCGACGTCGTCCAGGAAGGTCATCCACTCGTCCGGCCCAACCACGCCTCGCTTGACCCGTTCGGGGTCCGGGTGGATCAGGTGGTAGCGGTGGAAGTGATCGAAGGGCGGGAAGATGGTCCGCATCCTGTCCCTGAGGAAGGGGGTCGGCAGAAACTCCCTGATCCCGTCGTTGTCCTCCTGGACATGCCCGTCCGCGTCGATGACCAGCTCGATGTTCGCGCTCATGGCCTTCCTCCTTCGCACCCAGGATTCTGCTGCGCGGAGTATAGACCCCGCCCTGTCCATGTCCAAACCGGGAACGGCATGGCAGAAGGGTACAAGGGCGTATAGTGGGGCAGCCCCATGCGTACTCCGAACGAGCAGCCAGCCGCGTCCGCGACGCAGAGCGCCGTCTCCCGGCAGGCGCTGCACTACCCGGACTACCGCATCCTCTGGTTCACCACGGCCCTCGTGGCGGGGGGCATCTGGTTCCAGCAGGTGACGCTCGGCTGGCTCGCATACGACCTCACCCGCGATGCGCTGCACACCGCAGGGGTTGTCGGCGTCCGGACGCTCCCACTGCTGCTGTCGCCGGTGACGGGAGTGATCGCCGACCGCGTCGACCGGCGGAAGCTGCTGCTGGTGGACCAGGCGCTGGTCACTGTGCTCGTGTTCGGTTTTGCGTTCGTGCTGCTGTACGACCTGCAGCAGTTGTGGCACCTGTATGTATTCGCGCTGGCGTTCGGGCTGCTGTGGGCAGGGAACAACCCGGTGCGTCACGTGCTCATCGCCAACACGGTGCCGCGCGAAGCGCTGATGAACGCGACCGCGATGATCTCCATGTCGTTCAACCTCATGCGCGCCGTCGGCCCGGCCGTCGGCGGGCTGGTCATCGCCTTCTTCGGACCGGGTGTCAACTTCCTAATCCAGGGCGTCCTCTTCCTGGCGGCGCTGCTGCTCGTCACCCGCATGCGGACTCCGTACTCCAACACGGACCAGAACCGCGCCCGGGAGAGTTCGCCGCTGCAGAACCTCAAGGAAGGATTCGCCCGTGTCCTCAGCGACCCATCCACACGCATCACCGTCCTGATGACCTTCGCGATGTCGATCACCATGCTGGCGATGGTGTTTAACCAGTTGCCGGTCTACACCGCGGAGATCCTGCTCAACACGGATGGAACGTACCTCGGGCTGGTCCTGATGGCGATGGGCATCGGCGGATTCCTGGGAACGACGCTGATCGCGGTGTTCAGCTCGGCGCGGCGGAAGGGGGTAATCGCCTCCGTGGCTTTCGTACTGTCGGCGGTCAGCGTCGTCGTCCTCTCGCAGGTGGACGAACTATGGATGGCGATGCTTGCGCTCCTGCTGCAGCAGATGTTCGTGCAGGTGGTGATGACGATGAACATGACCATCGTCCAGTCGCTGACGCCGGACCGGCTGCGGGGTCGAGTGATAGGCGTCTACCAGATGGAGATCGGCATGATGCCGTTCTGGGGGTTGGTGGGCGGGGGGCTCTCCCGGGTGTACGGGGTGGACAACGCCTTCTTGATCGCGGGTATCGCAGGGCTGGTGATCATCGCCTTCGCAACAATTGCGTTCCCCCGCTACCGGCGGATGGAGCTGTAGGCGGCGCGGGCCGGCAGAAGCGGCGCAGGAGAGCGGCGCGTATAATCGGCGCGAGTGCGGTGAAGGGGGCAGGTGTGGCATCAGGCGGCTCGACAGGCGGGTCCCAGGGTAGGACGGGACAGCGCGGCATCTTCTACGGCTGGTACATCGTGGCGGCCGTTTTCTTCATGGCGTTCGTCTCCATCGGCTTCCGGCAGAGTTACGGACTGTTCCTCCCATCGTGGACGGAGGAGTACGAAGTGTCGGTCTCGTTCCTGTCCACCGTTGCTTTCGTCGGGTGGATGGTGAACGGCGTAGCGCAGCCGGTAGTTGGCGGGCTGGCCGACCGGTACGGTGCGCGGGTGGTGGCCGCCGTAAGCGTCGCGGTGCTCGGCTTGAGCACAGTGGCGATGGCGTTCTCGTTCAACATCTGGATGCTGGCGTTCTTCTACGCCACGCTCGCATCGTTCTCCAACGCCGGAGCGATGTTCACGCCGATAACGCCGCTCATAGCACGCTGGTTCGTGCGGAGGCGCGGCGCGGCGCTGAGTGTCATCACCGCCGGCGGCTCCGGCGGCGCGATGCTGCTGATCCCGTTCGCGGCCTACCTCCTGGAACTTGCCAACTGGCGTGTCGCGCTCGGAGCCATCGCAGGAATATTGCTGGTGCTGGTGCTGCCACTGGTGCTGGTGGTGATCCGCAACCGTCCGTCGTTGCTGGGGTTGAGGCCGGACGGCGACACAGCGACGATGGCGGACGGATCCCAGAGGCCGCAGATAATCGATGGGCCGCTCACCGTATCGCACTGGCGGCAGGCGTACCGCTCCGCCCCTATGTGGCAGCTCACACTCACCTACGTCGTCTGCGGCGTAACGACAGCGGTCATCGCCGTGCACTTCGTCTCCTTCGCGAAGACGGAGGGCATCAACGAGACGACCGCCGCCATCGCGTTCGGGCTGCTCAGCTTCGCCAACATGGCGAGCGTGCTCGTGATGGGATTCTTCATCTCTGACCGCGTCCAGCGGAAGAATGCGCTCACCTTCATCTACGCGGTGCGCGGGCTGGGCTTCCTGGCGCTGCTCGTAATGCCGGGCACGGTGGGGCTGTGGGTGTTCGCGGTCATCGCAGGCAGTTCGTGGCTGGCGACGGTGCCGCAGACGAGCGCGCTTGCGGCGGAGGTGTACGGCGTCCGCAACGTGGGCTCCATCACCGGGATGCTGACGATGGTGCACATGTGCGCCGGGGCGGTTGCCGTCCTTGCGGCGGGTTTCACCTTCGATCTCTTCGGCTCCTACGACCCGGTGTGGGTGGTGTCCGTGGCGATGCTGGGTGGGGCATCGCTGATGGCCTGGCTGGTGCGTGAGCGCGAGGTCTCGGCCCGTTACGTGCCCATGCGGCTCGCGGAGGCGTAGGCCGTGGGCATACGCGCGCATCACTCGGAGCCGACGGACTCGGAGCTGCTGGAGTGGCTCGTGCACACGCTGGACTCGATCCTCGGACAGGGGCCGGTGGTGATAGTCACCGTCATCGCAGTGGTGGTCGTCGCGATCCCGCTGGCGATAGCTGTGCTGGCGCTCCGGCGTCGCGGGGGACGGCAGGCGTAGCAGCATCCCGACAATCTGCCACCGCAGGGCCCTCACCCTAGCCCTCTCCCCCAGGAGAGGGGACCCGCGGCTTCCGCCGTGGGCGGCGGGCGGCGAGGAAGAAGAACCCGGCGAAGAACGCGCCCACGACGTAGGCCGTGTGCACGGGTTCATAGCTTCCAGTGAGGTCGAAGGCGGCCGCGGTGACGAGCGGGCCGAGCGCCATCGCAGGGGTGACGAGCAGGACGGTGAGGCCGGTGATTGCGCCCACATGCCTGCGCCCGAAGTAGTCCGGCCATGCCTGCGACTGCAGTTGCTGCGAGCCGCCGATGACGAGGCCTATAGGCCACGCCGCGGCGAAGAGAGTGGCAGGGGTGTCCGCCAGGACGTAGAGCGCGATAGAGAGGGAGTAGCCGAACCCCCAGAGCGTTAGGCCGGCGTGCACACCGAAGCGGGCGGCAATATAGCCCCAGAACGGACGTCCCAGCATCGCGCCGAAGCCGAAGAAGGCGAACGCGCTCGACGCGAAGGTCGAGCTCAGGCCCTCGTCGATGAAGTACGGCACCATGTTGGCGATGACGCCGGTGGCGGGGAACCCGGTGAGCATGATCGATATGACGATGAGCCAGAGCGTGCGCGTGCGGACGGCCTCTCGCAGCGTCCAGCTGTCCTCGTCAGCGACGGTGCGCGACCGCTCTCGCGCCGACGTCCGCACGGTGCCGGGAAGGTCGCCGTCGGGCAACTGCCCGTAGTCCTCGGGCCTGCGGCGCACGATGACCCAGACGAGCGGCGCGAGGATGAATATCTCGACGACGCCGAGAACAGCCCATCCTGAACGCCATGAGGTCTGCTCGATGAGGATGGCGAAGACGGGGACCATCAGGAACCCGAACGCGGCACGCCCTCCGCTGGACCAGGCGAACGCGGCAGCGCGGCGGCGGATGAACCAGTTGGCGATCGCCGTGCGCGGGCCCACGATCTCCAGTCCCGTTCGCGCCGCGCCGACTCCGACACCGAGCAGCAGGTAGTACGCCCAGGGCACGTCCGTGAAAGCCAGCAACACGAGACACGCGCCGCCGAACAGGGCGCTGAGCGTCATGCCGAGACGCGCGCCGCTCCTGTCGAACAACGGCCCGAGCACCATGCCGAGCCCGGCGGAGACGAACGTGGCGACGGTGAGCGCGCCCGTGAGCGTCGTGCGGCTCCAGCCGAGGTCGTTCTCCATCGGGACGACGAGCAGACCAAAGAGGTAGCTCGTGGCCGCGCCGTGGGTGAAGAGTGCGAGAAAGGAGACGCCGACAATCCACCATCCGCGGAAGGACGGGTAGAAGGTGATGCGTCGTGCGGGTGCGTTGCTGCTCATCGGCGGGGATTCTCATTCTTGCACAGGTGGCAGAGGCTTAGACGGGAAGAGCTCGATCAAGGTGTCCAACCTCACAAGAATTTGGACACCTTGATGGTGGGTTTACGAGTAAATCGAACCCTTGTTCTGGACACCTTGATCGCCTTGATATGGGCTTCCGCCAGGTCGTGGCCTGCTTCCCGTATCAAGGTGATCAAGGTGTCCAACGAATTCAAAAGTTGCGGCCGGAACCATAGATCCTGTCTATAGCAGCAGGGGGGGAGCTATAGACGCAGTCTATGGCTGGTGCAGGGCACGTAGTCATGCATCCAGCGTAACCGACGCAGGGTCGACCGGGTAAGAGGCAAGTGCCACAGTAGCGACATGCGTCATCCGCTGCCGAGGGCGCGCCCGCGGCGCACCCCCCTGGCCCCTCACCCGATGCCGAGGGCGATGACGACGGCGCCTCCGACGATGAGGGCGGTGGAGGCGAGTTTCACCGCTACCGTGCCGCGCGTCGTGACCTCGCCGAGCGCGCCCCGCCAGACGAGCGAGAGGCCGATGGTGAAGACGACGAGGAAGAACGTCCGCAGGCTGGAGAGGGCGGTGACGAGCGTGACGGGGCCGAGCGAGAGCCCCCAGAGGAGCAGGAAGAGGCTCCCGTTGGCCACGAAGAACTGGTTGACGGCCATGTATCCGAGCGCGGGGCTGCGGGTGCGGAAGAACGAGATTAGGTCGTCCAGCGGCGGGCGCCGCAGGTTGAACGCGAGCAGAACGCCGCTGAGTGCCAGCATCCGCAGCGCGTGCGTGAACAGAACAGGCAACTCGTTCACCGCCGACTTGCCGAAGACGAAGGAGCTGCCCTCTATGAGACTTCCGAGCATGAGCAGCATGAACGTCTTGTCCGGCAGGAAGCCGCGGGATGTGCCGGGGCCGGACGAGATGAGCACTGCGCCAGCGACCACGGCGAGCACGGCGAGCCATTCGACAGCGCCCAGCCGCTCGCCGAGGAAGAAGAACGCGATGAGGGCGGTGAAGATGGGATAGGTCTGGTAGACGGGTATGGCCCGGGAGACCTCCCGCGTATACAGCGAGTGGATGAGGATATGCGCCCCAAGGCCGTAGAACGCGCCGGAGACGAGCGCCAGGAGCACGGCTTCCAACGTTGCCGACTCCGGTATGCCGAAGACGAGGAGCAGGGTGGTCCCAACCAGCGGCATGGTGAAGCCGATGGCGAGCGGCTCCGTGCTCGGCGTTCGCGCGTAGTTGTGGATGATGGTCTTGTCGAGGATGCCGATGCAGGCGGCAAGCGCCGCACCGGCGAGCACGATCACTACCCAGGACATCCGCTATCCGCTCCCCAGCGCGATTACGGCTACGCCGCCAACGATCAGGATGGTGGAGATGAGTTTAACCGTGACCGTTGCGGGCGTGTTGATCTCGCCCAATGCGCCGCGCCATACCAGGGAGAGGACGATGGCGTAGGCGACGACAAAGAAGGTACGTAGGCCGGAGAACGCCGTTACGAGCGTGGTGGGGCCAAGCGAAAGTGCCCAGAGGAACAGGAACTGGCTCGCATTGGAGATGATGAGCTGATTGAGGGCGACATATCGGAGCGCGGGGCTGCGCGTACGGACGAACCACAGTACCTGGTCCAAGGAGTTCCGGCGCAAATTCAACGCGAGCAGCACGCTGCCGATGGCGAGCAGACGCAGCGCATGCGCAAACAACACCGGCAACTCGTTCACCGCCGACTTACCGAACACGAAGGAGGTGCCTTCTATAGCGCTGCCGAGGATCAGAAGTATGAACGCCCTGTCCAGCAGAAACTGCAACCGGACGGGTCCAGGCGGAAGGAGAGCAGCACCGCCCCTCCCACGAGAGCGAGCATCGCGAGCCACTCTACGGCCTCCAGCCGTTCGCCCAGGAAGAAGAAGGCGATGAGCGCGGTGAACATGGGGTACGTCTGATAGACGGGGATAACACGGGAGACTTCGTGCTTATAGAGCGTGTACACGAGGATGTGTGTGCCGAGGCCATAGCAGACACCGGAAGCAAGGGCAGCGACTATGGACTCGTACGTCGCAGACGGAGGGATGCGGGTTAGTGCAAGCAGCGGAAGCCCGATCAGCATCATGGTGATGCCGATGACGAGCGGCTGCAGGT
Organism: Dehalococcoidia bacterium; assembly: GCA_965208625.1. Lineage (GTDB taxonomy): Bacteria > Chloroflexota > Dehalococcoidia > Lucifugimonadales > Australimonadaceae > Bin16. The sequence goes on along the minus strand of OZ242348.1, from coordinate 3,159,306 downwards.
ATGGCATACGGGCGTAGCGATGGATGACAGTCTTGTCGAAAACGCTGAGGAGCGCGGCGAGCCCAGTGCCCGCCAGCACCACTGCTACCCATGACATCCGCTATGCGCTCCCCATCGCTATCGCCGCTACGCCGATCACGATAAGGGTGGTGGACACGAGCTTGATCGCGATGGCGCCCGGCGTCGTGACTTCACCGAGCGCACCTTTCCAGACGAGGGCAAGCGCTGTGCTGTAGACGACGAGGAAGAAGGCGCGTGCGCCGGACAGCGCGGTGACCAGCGCGGCGGGGCCGAGCGCCAGCGCCCAGAGCAGAAGCAGCAGCCCTGCCGTGGCGATGATCAGCTCGTTCATGGCGACGAACCGCAGCGCCGGGCTGCGGGTGCGGATGAACGAGCGCACGTCGTCCACAGAGCCGCTGCGGAGGTTGAAGGCAAAGAAGACGGCACCCAGTCCGAGCGAGCGGATGGCATGCGTGAAGAGCACCGGCAGTTCGTCGACCGCCACCTTGCCGAATATGTGCGCACTGCCGTGGATGGCGCTGCCAATCATGAGCAACACGAACGCCTTGTCCATCAGGATGCTGCGGAGAGAAGTGGAGCCAGGCCGGAACGAGATCAGCACCGCCCCTGCGACAACGACGGCCACCGCCAGCCATTCGACCACGCCCAGGTTCTCGCCGAGGAAGAAGAATGCGTAGATGGCGGTGAAGATGGGGTAGCTCTGGAAGACCGGGATGGTGCGCGACACTTCATTCCAGTACAGGACCCGTATCAGGAACTGCGCGCTGAGGCCGAACACCACGCCGGAGACGAGCGCCCAGAGCACGGGCTCCCACTCCGCCCCGTCCGGCACGCGGACGGCAGCCAGCACAACGACCCCGACGAACGTCTGCGCGATGCCGATGAGCAGCGGCAGCGTGTGGGGTGTGGTGGCGTAGCGGTAGATGACGGTCTTGTCGAAGATGCTGACGATCCCGGAGACCGCCGCACCTGCGAGCGCGATGACTACCCAGGACAAAATCTAGACCACCGCTCCGTTCCCGTTCCTGGCCTCGTACCGCGAGTTGCGGACGACGTGGCCGGGAAGCGTGCCCGTGTGCACGCCGTCCTCAAGCAGCACCTGCCCGTTGACGATGGTGTAGGGGATGCCGTGCGCGACCTGCTTCAGCCGCATGGAGCCGCCGGGCAGGTCGTAGGCCTCTTCGGAGGGGTTGAGCCCGAGGTTCTCGTAGTCCATCACGAGCACGTCCGCCTTGCTGCCGGGGGTGAGCCTGCCGCGCCCCGGCGTGCCGAAGACGTCAGCGGGGAACGAGGTGAGGCGGCGCACGCCCTCCTCTACCGGCATGATGCCCTTGTCGCGCACCCAGTGGCTGAGGAAGTGGACGCCGTAGCCGTAACCGCCTTCCCGCACGACGTGCGCGCCGGAGTCCGACAGGCCAATGAGCGTGTGCTCGTCGTTGAGGATGGCGGCCATCGCATCGTCGTCGTTGTTCTGCTGGTTGCGCGCGCACCACGTCTTCATCTCCTCCTCGACGGCGAGGTCGAGGAAGGCGTCCATGGGGCTGATGCCGCGCTGCGTGCCGAGCTCGGCGGCGGTCATGCCCGCCAGGCCCTTGTTCTTCTCCAGCGCGGGTTTGACGATGACGACGTGGTCCCACCGCCCGGAGAAGCCAAGCGCGGTGGTGTCGCTGCGCTCCGCGACCTCCTTCGCAAGTTGCGGGCGGAGCGACGTGTCAGCGAACGCGGCGATGCGCTCCGCGTTGGTGCTGTTCATGATGCGCTTCCAGGTGGGCATGAAGTTGAAGAACTCCGCGCTGTCCATCTGGAAGAAGCGCAGGCCGGGGCGCGGGTTGATCTGCGGGTAGATGCGGGCTGCGCTTCGCGAAGCGACGTCCGCAAGGTGGGCGAGGTGCTCCCGCCACTTGTCCGGGCGCAGCACGCTCTGCGTGATGGAGAGGTAGGTCACAGGACGACCGCTGATCTCCGACATCTTCGTGCAGATGCCTTCGGTCAGCTCGAGGTCCGTCGGGTCGCCGACCTGAATGACGCCGGTGTCGAGGTCGCGCAGCGCGCCAGCGACGGCGTACAACTCATCGATGGAGGCGACGTTCGCGGGGAGGAGCTTGCCGTCCATGCCCGCGTGGCGTGGGTTGCGGTCGAACGAAATGCCAAGCGCTCCGGCCTCGACGCTGTCGCGCACCGCGGCCTGTATCGCCTCGATCTCGTCGCCGGTGGCCTCGCGTTCCTGGGAATCGGCGCCCATGACCCACCGGCGGACCGCGGAGTGGCCGACCATCACGCCGTAGTTGATGCCGAGGTTGTTGTCGAGCGAGCCAAGGTAGTCGCCGAACGTGCGCCAGCCCCACGGCACGCCGTTCATCAGGACGTCGTAGGGGATAGCCTCGACCTTCGCCAGCATGCCGGCGAGCGCGGCTTCGTCGCCCTCGCGCACGGGCGCGAGCGTCAGGGAGCAGTTGCCGCTGACGACGGTCGTGACGCCGTTGTAGCAGGAGAAGGTGCAGAGCGGGTCGAACGTCACCTGCCCGTCGTAGTGGGTGTGGTGGTCGATGAAGCCGGGAGTGACGATGCAGCCGCCGGCGTCGATCTCGCGCGTCGCCGGGTCGTCGAGCCGTCCGACGGCAGCGACGCGACCGTCCACGATGCCGACATCGGCAACCTGCGGGGTATCGCCCGTGCCGTCCACAACGAGGCCGCCCTTGATGAGCAGGTCGAACGCCATCGCACACCTCCGCTGGAGCGTTGGGGGTATGTTACACCCTGGGGGGATGGGTACGGCGCGCGCAGTATGTGGCGGCTCAGTCCGCGAGCGCTTCGGTGACCTCCGCCTCGGTGAGGCCGTAGACTTCCATCGCCTTCTGCGGAGTGATGAGGCCGTCCTGGATGTCGCCCTTGACGAGTTCGCGGTCGCGCTCGGCGGGGGGCAGGACGCCGCCACCGCCGCCCGTCTCGATGCTGAAGACCTCGCCGGGCTGCATGCCGAGGTTGGAGGCGATGCCGGGGTAGCGCTCCTCGCGGTCGGTTCCGGGGTGCACGACGACGTAGGCGTTCGAGCCGTTGCCGCCGCCCTCCATGCCCGCGGCCTCGCGCTTGGCTGCGCCGCCTGAGAGACGGCCGCCGGAGCGCACCTTGTACTCGCGCACGTAGCCGGGACCGCCGCGGGACTTGCCGTCGCCGCCGGTGTCGGGGAGCACCTCGAAACGCGTCATGTCGACGGGGAACTCGGACTCGATGATCTCGACGCTCGTGAAGCGTCCGCCGCTGGCGCGCGCGCCGACGCCGGAGAAGCCGTCGCCGCCGTCGAATGCGCGGGCGCCGGCGTACATCAGCTCGTACTGCACGTACTGGCGGTCGCCGTCGCCCTGGTAGCCGATGACGATGGAGCTCTGCGTGGAGCCGTGGGCGAGCGTGGGCTGTCCGGCGGCCTTCGCGACGGCGGTCATGATGACGCTCTCGGCGATGGCCATGGTCTTGGAGTAGAAGCCGACGGGACCAGGAAATTCCGGCGAGATGATGCTGCCCGGCCGGAAACGGCATTCGATGGCATTGGCGAGTCCGTGGTTGATGGGGAGGTAGGGGTCGGTCATGCAGATGACGCCGTTGTAGACGAGGCCACGGATGAACGGCTCGCGCACGTTGATGGGGGCTGCGGCCTGGTCGCCGGTGGCGGTGAAGTCGACGATGAGCCGGTCGCCCTCCTTGATGGCGGCTGCGTGGAGGCGTATGGGCTTGCCGGGGTTGGAGGGGTCGTCCACCCAGGTCTCGGACTCGCTGACGCCGTCCTTCCATCGGGAGATGTACTCGCGGGCCTGTTGCTCCGTCCGCTCGCCGAGGTCCTCGAACATCTGAAGGAGGGTTTCCTTGCCGTAGGTGCGGAGGGCGTCCTTCACGCGCTCTTCGCCGATGGTGAAGCAGACGCCGGCCTTGGCGGAGAGGTCGCCGACCATCATCTCGGGCACGCGGCTGTTGGCGCGCACGAACGATGCGGTGTCCTGCACGAGCTCGTAGTTGCGCATGTAGCGCACAGGCATGATCTGCAGTCCCTCGCCGAAGATGTCGCGGGAGGTGGCGTTGCGGCTGCCCGCGGAGACGCCGCCGATGTCAGGCGTGTGGCCCATGCTCGCGGCGAAGCCGATGACCTCGTTGTCGTGGAAGATGGGCGTCATGATGACCATGTCGTTGGCGTGGGGGCACCCGCTGTAGTAGGGGTGATTCGCGAGGAAGGCGTCGCCCTCGGCCATGTCGTCGAGGCTGTAGAACTGCAGCAGCCCCTTGATCGACTCCGGGTAGGCGGCCATGTGTCCGGGGTGGAACGACTGGCCGACGAGCCTCCCCTGCCTGTCAAGTACGCCGCAGCTGAAGTCGTGCGACTCGCGGACGATGGTGGAGTAGCCGGTGCGGAAGACCGCCTTCTCCATCTCGCGGACGATGCCGTCCAGCCGTGCCCTGAGGACCTCGTAGGTGATGGGGTCTACACGTGCCATGGCGGAACCTCCTAGGTCACGTCGATGATGATGTTCAGGTAATCGTCCACGAGGGCGCGCTGGCCGGGATAGACGACGGTGGTCGAGTCCAGCTGGTCCACGATGGCGGGGCCGTCGAATCGGTGGCTCGGTGCAAGGAGGGCACGGTCGTAGACGGGGCAAGGGACCATGCCCTGCGCGCTGTCGAAGCAGACGTCTCGCTCACCCACGCGCGCAACGCGGGAGTCCGTGTCGGCGTGCGCCTGCCGCTTGAGCGTCGCCTTGGGGACGACGGCGGAGGCGCGCAGCCGGTAGTTGACGGCTTCGGCCTCCTCGTCCGCCGCGGCGTGGCCGAACATCTGCTCGTGCATCGCATCGAAGCGCGTTCGCGCGGTGGCTACGTCCTCCTGCGAGACTTCGCTCTCCGATCCCAGCGGTATCGTGAGCTCGTAGCCCTGGCCGAGGTAGCGGACGTCTATGCCGAACTCCAGCACCAGCTGGTCCAGCGCATAGCCCTCGGACGTGAACTCGACTTCAGCCTGCGCACGGAGGTCCTGCATGGTGGCGGTCAGTTCGGTTGCGTCCAGTTCGGACATGAGGCGAAGGCGGGAGCGGACGTAGTCGTGGCGGGGGTCGGCCATGAGCAGGCCGAGCGCCGAGGTGACGCCGGGTGCGGGCGGGACGATGACCTTCGACATCTTGAGGTCGGCGGCGAGCCTGCCGGACGGCACCGGCCCTGCTCCGCCGAAGGCCACGAGCACGAAATCGCGGAGGTCGTAGCCTTGCTCGGTCGAGACGGCGCGGATGCCCTCTTCCATCTTTGCGTTGATGATGCGGATGATGCCCTCTGCCGTCTCCAGCGTGCCGAGTCCAAGCCGTCCGGCCATCTCCGCGATGGCGCGCTCGGCACCGTCGCGGTCGAGGCTGACGCGTCCGGCAAGTTTCGACTCAGGGTTCAGGAAACCAAGCACGAGGTTCGCGTCGGTGACGGTCGGCTGCACGCCGCCCTTGCCGTAGGCAACGGGGCCGGGGTCGGCGCCCGCGCTCTCCGGCCCTACGCGCAAGCCTCCGCCGGACTCAACGGTTGCGATGGTGCCGCCACCCGCACCGATGGTATTGATCATGAGCATGGGAACGGCGAGCTCCCAATCGCCGATTCGTCCGCTCGTCGTCTCGAGGACGCGTCCCTGCTGGCCCAGGGCGATGTCCGTGCTCGTGCCGCCCATGTCCAGCGAGACCACGTTGTCGAACCCGGCGGTTGACGCGACGGCCATGGCCGCCATCGCTCCGGCGCATGGGCCGGAGAGGACGGTCGTTACCGGCGTGACGCTGCCGATGCGGGCGACCCCGCCGTTGCTCTGCATCACGTAAAGGGCGTCGCTCGTCACCTGCTCGGCGCGGACGCGCTCTTCCAGCGTGGCAAGGTAGGTGCCCATCTTCGGGGATATGTAGGCGTTCGCGACCGTCGTGCTGAGGCGCGGGAACTCGCGCATCTGCGGCAGCACTTTCGAGGAGATCGAGACGGTCGTTCCCGGTAGTTCGCGCTCGATGATCTCGGCGATGCGCTCCTCGTGGGCCGGGTTGAGAAACGAGAAGAGGAGCACGACGGCGATGGACTCGACGCCTCGCCGTCCGAGGGAGCGCACGGCCTCAGCGGCGGCGTCCTCGTCGAGCGGCACGACAGCCTCGCCCTTGTAGTTCACGCGCTCCTTCGCCTCGCGGCGGTAGCGCGGAAGCACGGGCGGCTTCTTCTCCACATAGACGCTCGTGGCGCGCGAGGAGTCCTCGCTGGGCGCGAGATGCCAGACGTCGTTGATCGCACCGAATCCCTCGGTAACGAAGAGGCCCACGTGCGCGCCCGCGCCCGTGAGCAGGGCGTTCGTGCCAACCGTGGTGCCGTGGGAGAGGGAGAGTACGTCGGCGGGGGCGACGCCATTGACGAATGTCTCACGGATGCCGTCGATGATGGCCCTGCCGGGCTCATCGGGCGTGGATGGGAGTTTCAGCACGGAGAGGGCACCGGTGTCCTGGTCCAGGACGACCATATCCGTGAACGTGCCGCCGGTATCTACTGCGATAGCCTTCATCTCGGTCCTGTGTCAGTAGGGATTAGCGGTCGGAGACTATCACAGCCTGCAGGCGGCGGGCAGTAAGGGGCAGGGGAAGTGCCAAGGGGCTGTATACCGCTATGGGTAGCCTAGGTATACTAGACTCCTTAGGGATTCTGGGAGGAGTGATCTTGGCGAAGGAAGCAACAGTGCGCAGCTTGGTAAATGCCTTCGGTAAGGAAACCAGCGGACGCATTCGCTTTAGATCATATCTTCAGCAGGCAGCCTCGCTATTGGGTGACGAACCTGTGATTGCCAAGTTCTGCACGTTCGACAATGGGTACGGCAACGTAGCAGTGCTAACGCCCCACTATGTCATCGACATCGAGGGAGATGACGGAGACGATGGCGACGGTCTGGCGTTTTGCCTACTGCGCTCGATTGATGACGTTGGCGTCTTCGAGGGTATCGTCAAGAGCATCCCGGGCACCAGCGAGTCAAGCGTTGCAGTTATCGTGAACCCTAGCTACGAGCCAAGCGGTCCATGGTGGATAGCAGAAAGTGATGAGGAAAAGGAGAGCCTACAATCCTTCACCTCGCGTTTACTTCAATCGGTTCAATCTCTGGAGAGAGGGACAAGTTGACAACAGGAGTTCTTGCTGCCCCCAGAAACATGCAGGATGTCGTAGTAAGCCGGACCCCCTCACCTCGGTCGCGTGAGAGGCTCCTTCCTTTTGGCATGCCTCGAACTCCTAACCTAGCAATGACGCCGGAGGCTCGTGCGCTCCTGACACCGTTCCGCAAACGGGCGCTGCGCATGATGTTCGACGCTGCTATCGCCTCAGGTGGTGACAGGCTGTTGGCTGAAGCCAGCGTGGACGGCTGGTTGGCACCTGCAGAAGAGTCCGATCCGGAACTGGTACTGAACCTGCTGGTGGATGGGTCATGGGATGACGTACGCGAAGTAGAGAACCGCGTTATCGCTCGCGCCACCGATCAGATACAGGCATGGTCTGAAGCAGAACGCAAAGACTACGCCCACATGATTTACCTGTCAGTCGGCCCTGTTTCCCCGTAACGAGGCTCGGGTGCGTCCTCGCGAGTTTTACGACTATGGCTTGATGCTTGCGCAGTCTGCGCAAACCGAAGTGCAGCAGCGCACAGCCGTAAGTCGGCTGTACTATGGACTCCACCACGAGGTGTGCTGCAGGTACTTCCGGCGGAATCCCGGGGCTCAGATGATTCCGGTTCAACAGCGCCATCGAGAGCTCCCGGAACGATTCATCGCCACTCCGCACATCCCGGAATCGCTCAGGATAGGCAATCTCTTGAGAGACCTCTTCCGAATGCGGGCTGAGTGCGACTATGAGATCGTACCGCCCCTCCGATTCCAGCAAAGGTCCTACTCTGTCCCGGATATCTTATCCATGGCAGTGAGCAAGGCAGAAGCCCTATGGGCCGCTCTTGATTCGTACTCTCCGGGCGATTCCTCTGATGGTTGCATCTGCAACGTGGCTCGCTGATGCCATGCCGGCCTACGCTGCGGTTGCGGTCTCTGTAGTTGCGGGTTACCTGCTCGGTTCGCTCCCGTGGGCGTACCTTGCTGCACGACGGAAGGGCATCGCCATCGGTGACGTGGATACGCGGATAGCGGGGACGGCCAACGTCTTCCGGCAGGTCGGGCGTCAATGGGGGGTGCTGGTGTTCGTGGGGGACGCCGGCAAGGGCGCAGCGGCTGTTGCTCTGGCGAATGCCGTCGGCGCAGGGGATGCACTCGCCCTGCCCGCGCTCGCCGCGGCTATGGCGGGGCACAACTGGCCGTTGCTGGGGTTGTCGCGGCTGCCGGGGGGCGTGGGGCTCGCGACGCTCGCGGGCGGATGCTTCGGAGCTGCGTGGCTTATCGCGCTACCGTCGACGGCGGTCGGAGTCGCGATGATATTCATCCTGCGGAACACGGGTGTGGGAGCGGGGTTTGGACTCGCGCTCTACGCCGTGCTGGGAATCGTCACCGGTCTGGACCCGTGGCTGCTGGGCGGACTCGCAGCGCTGGGCGTGCTGGTGGTAGCGTGGGCGAAGGTGCGACGGTAGGACCGGAAGGAGCCCCTACCAGAACGCCGACTCCTCCGCATGAGCTTGGTCAGGCGTTGCGTAGCTGATCCCAACGTCATCGTACGCAGACGCCCCGAGCAGGCCGGTGAAATCGTTCGATCTCATGCGGGCCGCGCGCTTCGGGAAGAGCTTCCCCATCAGTTGCTTGTAGCGCACGTCCATGCGGAACAACGGAAGCACGCCCAAGGTCTGAGTCTTGGGGTACCTCAGTGCGCGTGCCATCTCTCTGCCGATCAAGGCACCGGATACGTGGTAGACGTACTTCGCCAGTCCGCGCCGTTGTTCCGGGTCCGACTGTCCGATCACGAGTGGAGCAGCATTAATCAGTGCGTTCGCCATAACGACCGATTCGAGACCCGGAGGAGGCTCGCACATGAGCCCAACCCTGAAGAGAGCAAGAGCGTCCTGTTCGTCCTCCAGAAGGATGGAGTCAGGGATGCCCATGAGATGACCGGAATACCGCCAGACCTGCATGAAACTCGCACGCTCTTCCGCATCGAACCTGGCGCCTAACCTGGTCGCGTGGTACAGCAGGCGCGCCGAGAATGCGCTGAGCGCCCAACCACAGTGCGCGGCGCTCACCGGCACGCCCCAGGCCTCGTGTTCCCATTCTCGCGACAGGTTGAACAGGCGGCGGACTTGCGCATGCACCAGCCGGATGCGAACCGAGAGCTTGAAACCGTCGCCTTGCCTGTCCAGCCCACCGGGCAAAAATATCTCCAGCATGTGCCGGTTGTTCTGCTTCAGCCGCCTGACGCCCTGGTCCCTGATCCGGCCCGTCAGGAAGAACGACTTGCTGATGTTGGTGGCGAACCCTTCCACGAGCACGCCGCCAACCATGCCGCCGAGTATGAGTGGCGAATTCCGGTGGAAGCTCCTGATGCCCGGGCGGGTGGCTTCGCGATCGAACCAGTCCGGGGGAGTCTCCAGGCTCCCGAAGAACTCACGTATCACAGCAGGGGCGTTGGACAGAACGCTCTCGTCCTGCTCCATGCCTGCGTGGATGAACCGTTGCATATCTGCGCGTTCCAAGGAGGCGCATTCTTCCAACATCTGGTCGACTTCCGGGTCGCCTATCAGCGTATGTTTGAGATAATTCGCTGTGCGTTCATAGTCATATTTGAGTGTCTTTTCTGCATTGACGATATAGTCTGTTGGTAGGATAATATCATCGAACATCAACTGTCCGTTATCCGTAAAGTGCAAGCCATTCAACGCCACTTACACCCTCACCTACTTCTCGTGTTTCGATACAATCCGATTACTTTTCGAAGCCTCGCCCCGCATCCCAACCATCTCGGAGTATAGGTACGCTCAGTTCACTCGTCAATATGACTGGGATACAGGTCAGTTCAAGCACTCCACGTCCTTCAGGGGGTGTCCTTGTTCGTCTGTGCTGATGGGTAAACCTGAACAACACAGTCCAGCGCCCACACGCCTTACCACCGGCTCGATCGTTCCGCGTGGACGTGGTCGGGCAGTTTATACGAAAGCCCTACGCTGTCGTATGCCGACGCTTCGAGCAGAGACCCGAAGGCGTCCAGCTTCGGTTCCTTCCCACGCAGCTTCGCCACCAACCGCTGGTAACGGTTGTTCATCCGGTACAGAAACAGTACGGCGAACCTGGCATCCTTCGGAAATCTCAACTGATCAGCAAGACGATTGCCGATGAGCGCCCTGGCTATGGGGTATATGACGTCATGCACCAAGGCTTTCCGTGCGGCCGGGTCCGTGATGCCGGCTACGAGTGGCGCCGAGTTGATCAGCGCGTTTGTCATGAGCACTGCTTCGTCGGTCGGAGGCGGCTCGCACGTGCTGCCAACCTGGTGCATCATGTTGGCGTCGTCCTCATCGGTGAAGAGTATGGTGTCGGGTATCCCCATCAGGTGGCCCGCGTAGCGCCATACCGCGTGATAGCTCTCTCGCTCTTCCCTCGTGTACCTGGCGCCCAGGGACTCCGAATGCTTTATCGATCGCGCAGCGAAACAAGCGGCGGCGTAGCCCAAGTGCGCGGCGCTTAGTGGAACGCCCAGCTCGTCCGCATCCCACTCCTCGCTGGCCGCCAAGAGACGCCTGATCTGGGCGTGAACGATCCGTATCCGCACAGACAACTTCCAGCCATCTCCATATCTCTCCAGGCCGCCAGGGAAGAAGATCTCCACCTGGTGGCGGTTGTTCTGCTTTAACCGCCACACGCCGTTGTCGAATATCCGGCCGGTTTGGGTAAATGATGTGCTGATAAGTGTAGCGAACCCATCCAGCAGGACGCCGGTGACAAATGCGGAAAGGATGGGAATGGCATTCCTCTGGAAGGCGCGAACGCCCGGCCCAAACGCGTTAGGGTCGAGCCAGGGTGGGTCCGGAGGCGGCGAGTCAATGAAGAAATCGCGCAACACACGGGGCGCATCGCGCATGACATCTTCCTGCTGTTCCATTCCAGCCTGGATGAACCGGCTTACCTCCGGGCCTGGAAGGGGGGCGAGTTCCTCGAGTATTCCGTCCCAGAGGGGGTCGCCCACCAGCGTGTGCTTGAGGTAGTTGGCCGCCTGCCTGGGGTATCTGGCCAGCGCCCTTTCGGCGTTGATCCTGTAGGCGGTGGGCAAGACAATGCCATTGAGGCTGTCCCCGCTAGTTAGAGCAGAGGCATGCGTTTCGTCAGGGTTCTGCATACGTGGTATGGCTTCCCGCTCCCGGCCATCATGCGTCATGGCCTGGAAGCGCACTCCGATATGGCAGGAGGCACCGAGGACAAGTGTAGGGCAGAGTCGGCATCAGGGTCAACGCAGCAGCGTGCGGGCTTGATAGTGGTGACGCCGCCAGTTCAAAGGGCGCATGGTGCCGAGGGTGGGACTCGAACCCACACGCCCTTATGGACAGCAGATTTTAAGTCCGCGGCGTCTGCCATTCCGCCACCTCGGCACGCTCGTACGATTATAAGGGATGAACGCTCGAAGACATCGGGCCGTCCGATTCCTTGCCGCACTCTCGAGTCATCCCTAACATGAGCACATGGCCGACAACGCGTTCCGAAACCTGCCAGCAGTGAGCGACGTGCTCGCGCAGCCTGCCGTCGCGACGTTGCTTGCCGAGGGGTACCGCCAGGACATCATCACTACTTCCGTGCGTGAGCACATCGCAAAGGCACGCGCCGCCGTGGCGGATGGCACGGCCCCGCCAACCGCCGCAGAGGTAGCGCACGACATCGCGAAGGCGACCCAGCAGAGCGAGGCGGACTGGCCCGTGCATGTGCTCAACGCCACGGGCGTCATCCTGCACACGAACCTCGGACGCGCTCCGCTCTCGCAGGAGAGCATCCGTGCTGCCGCCGCCGCTTCGGAGGGCTACTCGACGCTCGAACTGGACCTGGAGGACGGCAAGCGCGGCAGCAGGTACGGGGCTATCGCGCGTCTATTGCGGCAGTTGACCGGCGCGGAAGACGCGATAGCCGTCAATAACAACGCAGGAGCGATGCTGCTCGGTCTTGCGGCGGTCGCCGCGGGACGTGAAGTCATCGTCTCGCGCGGAGAGGCGAGCGAGATAGGCGGCGGCTTCCGGATACCGGACGTGCTCGCCCAGAGCGGCGCGCGGCTGGTGGAAGTGGGGACGGTCAACCGCACCTACGCGACAGACTACGAGCGCGCCGTCACTGAGCAGACCGCCGCGCTGCTGGTGGTGCACCGCTCCAACTTCCGCGTGACCGGCTTCACGCACGAGCCGTTGCTGGCGGATGTCGCAGCAGTGGGCGCAGCGCACGGCGTGCCCCTGCTGCACGACCTCGGTTCCGGCGCCCTATTGGACACCGCGCAGTTCGGCATCGGGCACGAGACGATGCCGCAGGAGAGCCTCGCGGCGGGCGCCGACCTGGTGTTCTTCTCCGGTGACAAGCTGCTCGGCGGGCCGCAGGCGGGGCTGGCAGCCGGCGGCGCAGACCTCGTGGCGGCGCTGCGAGCACACCCGCTCGCACGAGCGTTGCGCGCCGACAAGCTTACGCTCGCGGCGCTGCACCGCACGCTGCTCCACTACGTACGTGGCGACGCGATGCAGCAGATTCCGGTCTGGCGCATGATTGCGGCATCGCAGGAAGAGTTGGGCGAGCGAGGGCGAGCAGTAGCGGAGCAGATCGGAGAACTGGCGTCGGTCGTGGATGGCTCGTCGAGGCTCGGTGGGGGCAGCCTGCCGACTGACGAGTTGCCGTCGCGGCTTGTGGGCGTCGACGCCTCGCCTGTGGGCGGCCCCGATGAACTCGCACGGCGGCTCCGGGCCGGGTCGCCCCCTGTGGTTGCGCGCATCGAGGACGAGCTGCTGCTGCTCGACCTGCGCACCGTACCCCCGGAGCGTGACACGGAACTGGCGTGGGCTGTCTCGATGGCGTTCGCTACAGCCGCAGACGCCTGAACGACGGTGCGACAGCGGTAACGAGAACGACCAGCACCAATCCCACCGAGCCTCCCAGCAACCAGGCCGTGGACACACCGTAGTCCTCGGCGATTATCCCAGCGATGACGCCTCCGAGCGGCTGCATCCCCACGTCCAGCATGTAGATGCCCATCACGCGCCCGCGCATGTAGTCCGGCGTCACGGACTGCAGGATGGTGTTATTGGTGGTCATCACCATGATGAAGAAGAGCTGCTGCACGACGAGGATGGCCCAGGCATGCCACCAGATATCCACTTGTGAGAGCGCCAACACGGCCAGCGCGGCTCCCGCGACGCCGAAGAGCGAGAGCCGTCCCTTGTGTTCGACGGTGTGGAACCGCGCGACGAACACCGCCCCAACGAAACCGCCCACGCCCATGCCAACGTACATGAAGCCGAGCAGCGCGCCTTCCGAGTCGCCCAGGTCCTCCGCGACGAACACAGGCATCTGGGTCTGGATGAACGCCATGAGCGTGAGCGTCGGTATCAGGCTGAGGATGATGGCATAGCGGGGCACGGGTTCCCGCGCAACGTAAGCCAATCCTTCTCTCAGGTCGGCGAGCGGCGACTGCTGCTTGCGCCCTTCCCGTCCCTCAGCGAACTCAGCGCGGAACGGGAGCACGAGCAGAACCACCGCGCCGTACATCACTGCCTGCAGGATGAAGTTCACTTCCGGGCCCAGCAGCGCAATCATGCCGCCCGCGATGCCCGGCCCGATCATCCGCATGGAGTTGAACGCCATCGAGTTCAGTGCAATGGCGTTCATGAGCCGCTCGCGCGGCACCGAGTTGCCCACGAGCGTCTGCCGGAGGGGATTGTTCAACGCCCAGCCAGCACCGGTCAGGAACGAGAATGCGTGCAGGTGCCATAGTTCCACGAATCCCAGCTGGAGGATGACGGCGAATATGACAGCAAGGAGGGCCAGGTAGAACTGGTCCAGCAGGAGGACGACGCGGCGGTCGAATTTGTCAGCGATGACGCCTGCGATGGGGGCCCCAAGCATCGGAAGAGCGCGCAGGCCGAGGACGATGGATACCTGCACCGGCGACCCGGTCATCTCGTACGCCAGCCAGCCGAGCGTCACCTGCTGTATCCAGGTGCCGGCGCTCATGAAGAGCGTGCCGAACCAGAGGAGCCGGTAGTTGCGGTAGCGGAGCGCGGAGAACGTCCCGCCCCGGACCCTCGCCTGCCTCGGACGTTCGGACGGCTCGGTGGATCGATGAGGCGCGTGCATGGAGTGGCGTCAAGGTTACCAGCCTCTCGCGTACCGCGCGTTCAGCCCAGTGGATAACCCCGTACAACCGGAGCCGCTCAATCTGGATGAGAGACGCCTGCTCCAATGGAAAGGTAACCTGTCCGGGTGATGGTGTTCCTATGGGTCGGAGTGGGGGTGGTGAGTGTTTCGCTCGCCTCCATCTTCATCAGGCTGGCAGACGCGCCCCCGCTCACGGTGGCGGCGTACCGCATGTGCATCGCCACCGTCATCGTCGGCGTAACTGCCGCCATTGCAGGGCGGAAGGACTTCGCCGCCGTACGCCGCTCCGACCTTCCGCTCCTCGCGGGGTCCGGGTTCTTCCTCGCGGCGCACTTCGCGCTGTGGATAACGTCCCTCTCGCACACGTCGGTGGCGAGTTCGGTGCTGCTCGTCACGGCGACGCCCGTATTCGTGGCGATCGGGGCGCACTTCGCCTCGCCGGACAAGGTGGGGCGGCTCACGGCGCTTGCCGTGGCGGTGAGCATAGCGGGAGGCTTCATCATCGCGGCCGGGGACTGGGCGGAAGGCGAGCGGCACCTGCTGGGCGACGCACTCGCGCTCGGGGGAGCGGTGGCAGTCGCGGGCTACCTGCTGGTGGGACGCCGCGTGCGCAGACGCATCCCCACCCTGCCCTACATCACGATCGTGTACGCCGTCACAGCGGTCGTGCTGCTGGCGGCGGCGGTGGGAAGCGGGGCGCCGATGTTCGGCCTTCCAGCGGAGTCGTACTTCTGGATGGCGATGGCGGCGCTGCTTCCGCAGGCGGTGGGGCACTCGCTGCTGAACTGGGCGCTGGGCTACATGCCCGCAGTGAACGTGACGCTCGCGGTACGCGCCGAGCCGGTGCTTGCGACGCTGATGGCGATCCCGGTGCTGGGCGAGATACCGCCGTGGACGGTGCTGCCCGGCGGAGCTCTGCTGCTGCTGGGCGTCTACATCGCGGTCCGGAGCGGAGAGACGCGGCGGGCCAACGTATAATCGGCGGGCGATGCTGGCAGAACTCACCGTCCGCAACCTTGCCGTCATAGAGGAGACGCGCCTCGTGTTCGGGCCGGGGTTGAACGTCATCACCGGCGAGACGGGAGCGGGCAAATCGCTGCTGGTGGACGCGCTCGCGTTCGTGCTTGGCGGCACGGCGGACCGGGGGATGATGCGGCGCGGTGCAGACTCCATGAGTGTCGAGGCGGTCTTTGCGTTAGATGAGCCACGCACACGGGAAGCGCTCGCTGAATTTGGAGTGGAGGTGGACGACGAGGATGGGGTCGCCGTCCTGTACCGCGAGGTGCACCAGGAAGGGCGCACGGTCTCCCGTCTGAACGGTCGCGCCGTGCCGGTGAGCACGCTGCGTGCGGTCGGCGGGGCGCTGGTGGACATCCACGGGCAGGGTTCGCACCTCTCGCTGCTCGATCCGCGCTTCCAGATGCGGGTGCTGGACGACTTCGGCGGTCTCGGCGAGCACCGCGACAGCGTCGAATGCGCAGTTACAGAGGTGCGCCGCGTGCAGGGCGAACTCGACGAATCGGAAGCGGCGATACGAGAGGCGGAACAGCGGCGCGATCTGCTGGCATTCCAGGTGGACGAGATCGAGGCTGCCGCTCCGGTGGACGGGGAGGAGGAGGCGCTGCTGCGCGAGCGCAACGTGCTGGAGCATGCCGAGAGCGTGCGCGACGCCTGCGCTGCCGCGTACGAGGCGCTGAGCGAGGGCGACCGCAACGCGGCAGACCTCGCGGCGGAAGCGCTGGACCACCTGCGGCGCGCTCCGGGCGCCGCTGACGCGCTGGGCGCGCAGATCGAGGCGCTCGAGTCCGCGCTCGTGCAACTCGGCGACGCCGCACGCGAGGTGCGACGCCTCGCGGAGAGCGTCGAGTCGGACCCGGCGCGGCTGGCCGAGATAGAGGAGCGCGTCGAGCTGCTGCGGCGCCTCAAGCGCAAGTACGGAGGATCCGAATCAGCGGTGCTCGCGTTCGCGGAGGATGCCCGTACGCAGTTGGAGCGCATCGAGACGGCTGACGTACGCCGGGGAGAATTGGAGCGCGCGCTGGACGAAGCGTCTCGGAGCGCGGGAGCGCTTGTGTGGGGGTTGTCCGAGGCGCGGAGGAGTGCGGCGGCGGCGTTGGGCGAGGCGATCGCGGCGGAACTGGGGGAGGTGGGGCTGGAGCGCGCGTCATTCGACATCGCGGTCGAGCAACACGAGGCGGACGACGGCCTGCCCGCTCCGGACGGGCGGCGCTACGCCCTCGCCGGGAGTGGGATAGACAGGGTCACGTTCTCGGCACGGACGAACCCGGGAGAGGAGTCGCGCCCGCTGGCGAAGGTGGCGTCGGGCGGAGAGACGTCGCGGATGATGCTGGCGCTCAACAGCGCGCTGCAAACAGTCTCCGGCGCGCCGTCGCTGGTGTTCGACGAGATAGACGCGGGCATCGGTAGCCGCGCCGGGGAGGTGGTGGGGAGGAAGCTGTGGACGGTCGGCAGGCGGGCGCAGGTGCTGTGCGTGACGCATCTGCCGCAGATAGCCGCGTGGGCGGACACGCACTTCCGGGTGGGGAAGGCGGTGGAGGATGGGCGGACGTACTCGGGGGCGGAGTCGCTGAGCGAGGAGGAGCGCGTCGGGGAGGTCGCGGGGATGCTGGGGAGCGGGGCGGCGGTGGGGCAGGTCGCGCGGGAGATGTTGGAGCGCGCGGCGCAGGGGAAGGCGCTCGGGTAGGAGAGGCTACGCGTTCGCGGTTGCGGCCTCGGCCTGCGCGTCGCCCTCGACGGCGGCGTTCATGGCGGCGATAGCGACCTCGATCTGGCCGTCGTCAGGGGGGCGGGTGGTCATCGACTGGAGGGCGAGGCTGGGGAGGGTGCCGGCGCGCACGAGGGCGTTGCCGGCGTGCGCGGCGTTCATGCGTATCACCTCGTAGGAGACGCCCGCTATGACGGGGATGAGGATGATGCGGGAGGCGATGCGGATGGGCAGGTCCGGCGTGCCGAGAAACGCGAACACGATGATGGAGACGATCATGACGGTGAGCAGGAACGCGGTCCCGCAGCGCGGGTGCGCGGCGGGGAAGAGCCGCACGTTCTCGCTCTCCAGCGGGAGTTTGGCCTCCTGGGCGTGGACGGTCATGTGCTCGGCCGCGTGGTAGCCGAAGACGCGCTTGATGCTCGGCATGAGGCCGATGACCGTCAGGTAGGCGAAGAATACGGCGAGGCGCAGGACGCCCTCCGCCGTGTTGCTGATGATGGAGTTGTCGGTGAAGCGGTCGACGTAGCCGTGGGTGATGAGCAGCGGGAAGATGAAGAAGAGGCCGATGCCGAGAACGAGGGAGGTCGCGAGCGTGAGGGCCATCGCCAGGGGCGGGATGGGCTGCTCGTCTTCCTCGGTCTCCCCTGAGGAGACCTGGGCAGACCAGGTGAGCGCTCGCATGCCGACGATAAGCGATTCAGAGAGGACGAGCGTACCGCGGACGAAGGGGATGCGGCGGAAGCGGTTGACGCTCCAGGTGGGGACAGGGCGGGTGATGGTCTTGATGATGCCGGTGGGGTGCCGCGCGGCCACGGAGTAGACGTGCCGCCCGCGGATCATCACGCCCTCGATGACCGCCTGGCCTCCGTAGACCGAATGCTGCTGCGCCTGAGCCATTACTCGGCCTTCACTCTCATTCTCACCCTCGCCCTAGCCCTCTCCCATCAAGGGAGAGGGAATAGTACTGAGGAGAGATGAACACGGTGGGGTCCTACTGGAGGTTGAAGCGCCTCTTCAGGCGCTCCACGCGGCCTTCCGTGTCGACGATACGCTGCTCACCGGTGAAGAAGGGATGGCAGGAGCTGCATATCTCGACCTTGATCTGCGGCTTCGTGGCGCCGATGGTGAAGGTGTTCCCGCAGGAGCAGTTCACCACGGCGTCGGGGTAGTAGTCGGGGTGTATCTCTGTCTTCATCGCTCGCGTGCTCCTGCTATGCCGGCGACACGTTGGCGCGCTTGCGCAGCTTGTTGGCGTGGTCGAACATCACCTGGCCGTCCACGAGGGCGTAGAGGGTGAAGTCCCGGCCCATGCCGACGTTGACGCCGGGGTGGATCTTCGTGCCGCGCTGGCGCGCGATGATGGTCCCGGCGCGGACGCTCTCGCCCGCGAACCGCTTGACGCCGAGCCGCTGGCCGTGGCTGTCCCGCCCGTTCCGGCTGCTTCCGCCCGCTTTCTTGTGCGCCACGAGTGAGCCTCCTATCCGGCGACGATCTGCTTGATGGAGAGTTTGGTAACCGGCTGGCGATGTCCGCTCTTGACGTGGTAGCGGGTCTTGGGCTTGTACTTGAGGATGACGAGCTTGTCCGCCTTGCCCTGGCGCGCTACCTCCGCGACGACCTTCGCGCCGTCCACGCGGGGTTGGCCGACGGTTACCTTCGCGTCCTTCGAGACGAGCAGTACGTTGTCGAGTTCGACGGTGCCGCCCTCTTCGCCGGGGAGTTTCTCCACGGTGATGGAGTCGCCCTCCTGGACACGGTACTGCTTCCCACCTGTTTCTATGATTGCGTAGTTCATGGCAACCAAGAGATTCTAAGCGATAGGAGTGCCGGAGGGCAAGGGGACGCGTGGCGCCCCCTGCCTCTCCCGCCCAGCGGGTGAGGGGGGCAGGTCGGATACGGAGCGCTACATCCGTCACTCCCGCACCCCTACCCGCCATCCCCACCCCCTTCCGTCGTTCCTGCGAAGGCAGGAACCTCGCCCCCCACCTCTCCCTCGGGGAGAGGTAGACGCGCCTGCGCGTCGGGTGAGGGCCCCTGCAGGTCCGACGTCCCGGCGATCAACCGGTCGTTCTTCTGGGCGCTGTTACGAGTGAGCGCTGGGGGTTTTCGCCGAATTGAACAGTTGATCGACAAGGCCGTGGCCTGCTTCCCGCGTTCTTCTGGTCAATGAGCGCATGAGACAGGGATGTGCACACCGCAGCCCATTGACTCGCATCTGTGGCTGGGCCGTGAGCCGTACCGGGGTCTATTGGGCGCTGCCGGAATGACGGTCATGCGAACAGCGTACGCGGGTGGGGGGTGGTGGCGGAAGGGGCGGGTGTCACTCATCCGGTCCACACATCGCTCGCAGTCGAGTTGCCCTCCTCTCCTGCTGAGCGGGAGAGGGAACGCCCTTCGGCGCACAGTGAGGGTTGGCCGGGAGCAGGGCGCTGGTATACTCGCCGGGATCCGTGAGAGAGGGGCTGGAACCAAGATGAGCGTGGTGCAGATTGCAGGGGCGCGGCCGGGAGCGGGCGCGACGACGGTCGCTTGCGGGCTGGCGTCGGTGCTGCGGTCGGAGGGGAAGCGGGTGACACTCGTGAAGCCGCTGTCGGCTGTTGGCGACGCTGACCCGGCGTTCCTGGCGTCGTTGGGGGGATCGGCAGAGACGGTGGCGGTCGAGGGGGCGGCGTCGGCGGAGCAGATGGCGGAGGCGGCGAAGATCGTGCAGGGCGCGGCGGCGGGCGTGGACGTGGTCGTGGTGGAGGGGCCGCCGCTTGCTGACGGGGCAGCGGAGCTGGCGCGGAGCACGGGCGCGGCGGTGGTGGGGGTGCTGGAGTACGAGCGGACGCTGGGGGCCGGAGCATCCGGGGCGTGGCGCGAAGCGTTCGGCGACGCGCTCGCGGGGTGCGTCGTGAACAAGCGCACGCGGTATGCCGAGCACGACGCCTCGGCACGGCTGGCGGTCGAGCTGGAGGACGCGGGGATGCCGGTGCTCGGGGTGCTGCCGGAGGAGCGGCTGCTGCTCGCGCCGACGGTGCAGCAGGCGGCGGAGCACCTGGGCGGCACGTACTTCACGGGCGAGGAAGGCGGCAGCGAACTGATCGAGCACTTCCTCATCGGCGGGCTCATCACCGAGTGGGGCGGCAACTACTTCGGGCGTCTACCGAACCAGGCGGTCGTCGTGCGCGGCGGGCGGATCGACATCCAGATGAGCGCACTGAACTTCCCGCTGAACGCACTGTTCCTGACCGGGTGCGAGACGCCGTCGCAGTACGTGTACCAGCGCGCGGACGACCTGGACGTGCCGCTCATCGCGGTGGGGTCGAACACGCACGACACCGCAGCGGCGCTGGAGTCGCTGAGCGGCGCGGTGAGCGTGCACCACGCGGCGAAGGCGGAGCGCGCGGGCGCGATGGCGCGGGAGTGCGTCGACGCTTCGGCGCTGAGCGCGGCGCTCGGGGGCTGACGCGTGGCGCTCATCGGGGTAACGACGTCCAACGGGAGCAGCGCGGGCAGGTACGTCGCGTCGCTGGAGTCGCGCGGGGCGCAGGCCCGGGTGCTGACTCCCGGGCACTTCACCTCGATCGAGGAGGCGATGGACGGCGTGTCCGGTCTGCTGCTGACCGGCGGCGGAGACGTCGACCCTGCGTTGTACGGCGAAACGCTCGACGGGTCGATGGGCATCGAGCCGGAGCGCGACGAGATGGAGATGGCGCTGTTCCGCTACGCGATAGAGGAGGATATGCCCACGCTGGGGATATGCCGGGGCATGCAGCTCATCAACGTGGCGATGGGCGGCAGGCTCATCCAGGACCTGCCCGGGCACACGCTGCCCGAGTTCCAGTCGGCAGTGCACCAGGTGTACGTGTCGCCGGGGAGCCGGTTCGGGGCCATCATCGGCGCGGGGGCGATCTACCGCACGAACAGCCGTCATCACCAGGGGCTGAAGGAAGCGCAGCGCGCGCCGTCGCTGATGGCGTCGGCGTACCACCCGGAGGACGGCATCGTGGAGGCGCTGGAGAGTCCGGAGCATCCGTGGCTCGTGGGGGTGCAGTGCCATCCCGAGCGCGAGGACGAGGTGCCGAAGAGTTTCGCCAGGCTGTTCGAGTGGCTCGCGGGGTGGGCGGAGCGATACGAAGCAGGAGATATGCCGAGATGAGACGGCGAAGCGTTCAGCCGCAGCAGCAGGTGGACGCGTCCGGCGAGTGCCGGCACCTGTACCTGACGGGCGAGGCGAAGTGCGTTCATTGCGGGATGCAGTTCCGGCTCGCGTGGGCGTCGGAGCGGCGCGACCTGGTCAAGCCGACGACGCGCAACTTCATCTTCGCGATCATCGCGGTCATCCTGCTCGTGCCGGCGCAGGCGTTCCCGATAGGGGGTTCGTCGATACTGGCGTCGGTCTTCCTCGTGATCGCGGTGCTCTTCTTCACGCGGACGCTGCTGGGCGGGTTCGAGCTGTACGCTCGTCACGGGTTCGTTCCGGGCAAGCTGGGGCCCATCGCGAAGCGGCATCCGATGAACCCGCTGCCGCCGAAGCCGTACGTGACGGCGCTGGGGCGCGTACGCTTTCCGATTGACCTCGAGACGTACCGGATGTTCGAGGAGGGCGACACGCTGCTGATCGAGCATCTGCGGTGGTCGCGATTGCCGGTGGCGATCTACAAGGGTCATCCGGGAGGATAGGTGTGTTTGGTTGGCTGGTGCGCAGGGCGCATATCCAAACCCCCGCAGTCCCCTCACCGCGCGCTAAAGCGCGTTGCCCTCTTCCCCTCGTAGAGAGAGGGGATAAGGCAGCGTTGAAGCGGGTGTCACGGGGTTGTTGGGTGTTGCGCGCGCACCTGCTATAATGTCTGGGACTATTTCCGGCACATCTGGGAGACGGCAGTCCCCCCGCCCACCACATGTTGTGGTAGTTCGGCGGCCACTCCCCCCATAGCGCGAAAGGAGCCGCATGGTAACGGGGAACCGCGACAACGTCAGACCCGTACGCATAGAAGAGGAGATGCGCAGCGCGTACCTGGACTACGCGATGAGCGTCATCGTCGCGCGGGCGCTACCCGACGTTCGCGACGGGCTGAAGCCCGTGCACCGGCGCATCCTCTACGCGATGCAGGGCATGGGGCTGCGTCCCGGCTCCTCGTACAAGAAGAGCGCGGCCGTGGTCGGCGAGGTGCTCGGCAAGTACCACCCGCACGGCGACTCGCCGGTATACGACGCCCTCGTCCGCATGGCGCAGAACTTCTCGATGCGGCACACGCTGGTCGACGGCCAGGGGAACTTTGGGTCCGTGGACGACGACCCGCCCGCGGCGATGCGATACACGGAGGCGCGGCTCGCGCCCATCTCCGAGCAGTTGCTGCAGGACATCGACCGCGACACCGTCGACTTCGTTGACAACTACGACGGCTCGCAGCGCGAGCCGACCGTGCTCCCCGCCCGCGTGCCGAACCTGCTGGTCAACGGAGCGTCCGGCATCGCCGTGGGCATGGCGACGAACATCCCGCCGCACAACCTTCGCGAGGTGTGCGACGCGCTCGACTACCTCGTCGACAACCCCGAGGCGACGCCCGACGAACTGATGCAGTTCGTGCAGGGGCCGGACTTCCCGACCGCGGCGACGATCATGGGGCGGGAGGGCATCCAGCAGGCGTACCAGACCGGGCACGGGCGCATCATGGTGCGCGCCAGAGCCACGGTCGAAGACATGGAGAAGGGCGCTCGCCAGCGCATCGTGGTCTCGGAACTGCCGTACCAGGTCAACAAGGCCGCGCTCGTCGAGAAGATCGCCACGCTCACCAAAGAGAAGAAGATCGACGGCATCTCCGAGGTGCGCGACGAGTCCGACCGCGAAGGCATGCGCATGGTGGTCGAACTGCAGCGCAACGCCTCGGCGGGCGTCGTGCTGAACAACCTCTACCAGCACACGTCCATGCAGAACGCGTTCCACGTGAACATGGTCGCGCTGGTGGACGGTCAGCCGCGGGTGATGAACCTGCGCTCCGCACTGAACCGCTTCCTGGACTTCCGGAAGGAGGTCATCCGGCGCAGGGCCGAGTACGACCTGAACCGCGCCCGGGAGCGCGCGCACATCCTGGAGGGTCTGCGCATCGCACTGGAGAACCTCGACGAGGTGATCGCGCTCATCCGCGCGTCCGCCGACGCCGAAGCGGCGCGCAACGGCCTGATGCAGCAGTTCGGTCTGACCGAGGCCCAGTCGCAGGCGATCCTGGAGATGCAGCTGCGGCGCCTGGCGGCGCTGGAACGCGAGCGCATCGAGAACGAGTACCAGGAGTTGATGAGGCGCATCGCGGAGTTGCAGGACCTGCTCTCCGATCCGGCCAAGGTGCTGGCGGTGGTCAAGTCCGAAACAGCGGAGCTGCGCAAGACGTTCGGGAACGCTCGCCGCACCGAGATATCGGACGAGGAGGCGCGCGACCAGTCGCAGGAAGAGCTGACCCCCCACGCGGACGTGGTCTTTACGCTGAGCGACCGCGGTTACATCAAGCGTCTGCCCATCGGGCTCTACCGCCTGCAGAAGCGCGGGGGCAAGGGCGTCCGCGGGCAGGAGCGCCGCGAAGGCGACGCCGTGCAGCAACTCGTCGTGGCGGACACGCACGACTACCTGCTCTTCTTCACCGACAAGGGACGCGTTTACCGCAAGCGCGTCTTCGAGGTGGGCGAGGACTCGTCGCGCCAGACGCGCGGCACTCCCATCCAGAACCTCATCGAGGCCATCAACCCGAACGAGGAGACGGTCACCGCCGTCGTGGCCATCCCGGACCCGCTGGCAGACCTGTTCATCTTCATGACCACCCGCAAGGGGAAGGTGAAGAAGATGCACCTGGACAAGTTCCAGAACATCCGCAGGGTTGGACTCGCGGCGTTCGACCTCGAGCCGAACGACAGCCTGCTCACGGCGCGTCTCGCAGAAGAGGGCATGACCGCAGTGCTCATATCCCGCAAGGGCAAAGGCGTGCAGTTCAGCCTGGACGCGGTAACTGAGCGGCAGGGACGGAGCACGGGCGGCGTCGGCGGCATGCGCCTGATGGACGACGACGAGGTCGTAGCGATGGAAGTTGTTACGCCTGACGCGCGGCTGCTCATCATGAGCGAACTTGGCTACGGGAAGCGCACGGCAGTGGAGACGTTCCGCACTACGGGACGGAACACGCAGGGCGTCATCGCCATGAAGATCACGGAGAAGACGGGCCCCATCGCGGGCGCCGTCGTCACCGGCTCCGACGACGAGGAGATTATGGTGGGCTCGCGCAACGCGATAATCTACCGCACGTCGCTCGCGGAGATACGCACGCTCGGCCGTAACACACAAGGCGTGAAGATTATGACCAAGCTCGCCGATGACGACGTGGTCATCTCGATGAGCGCGTTCCGCGAGCGCACGTGGGAGGACTTCGAGAAGCTGCCGAAGGTTGAGCCGAAGAAGGCGCGCGCCGCGTCCACGAACGGACACGCGTCAGCCGCAGCGCTCGATGAGGCAACCGTTGAGGAGGCCCCCGAACCCGAGGAGCCAGCCGGCGACGAGGACGCTCCCGAGGCTGAAACTGCGCTCGAAGACAGCGACGCCGGGGATGCAGACGAGGCCGCTGAGAGCGATGAGGCGCCCAGCGGCACATCGCCGGTTGCCGAGGCCGCCGAAGATGATTCCGACACGGCGGCAAACGTAGCCGAAGGCACGACCTTGTCCATGTGGCACATCATGGATGCGCCGCTCTTCCCGGAGACGGAAGAGTCCGAAGAAGACGGGGCGTAGGGCTACGCACGGGTACCCTCACCGCGCGCTGAAGCGCGTATCCCTCTCCACTTGCGGGGAGAGGGAACCGGGAAGGGCCTATGCGAAGGCGAGAACCGTGGCGGGGTTTTCGACGGTTATCTCTCGGATGAGGTCTTCCGAGAACCCCTTGCGCAGCATCTTGGGGACGATGTTCTCGAGGATGTGGCCGTAGCCGTGTCCGCCGTACCGCACGAGCCGGTGCTTCGTGCAGATGTCGTGGCCGACAACGATCTTGTGAGAGTAGCCGGCGTCGGCGATGCGCTTGATGAAACCCAGCCTCTGAGCGTCGCTGGGCATATCGATCTCGGCGAGGGGGTAGTACGACCCCTCATTGCCGAACAGGTCCCATTCGAGGTAACAGCCTGACGCGGCGAGACTCAGGAGCGCGTCGAAATCGAACACGGTCCGGTCCAGGTGCCCGATGATCACCCGTGACAGGTCCGCTCCGCTGTTCGCCAGGATCTCCAGGATCTCCGAAGGCGCATCCGGGTTCCGTCCCGGGTGGATCGATATCGGCGCGCCCGTTTCGCGCTGGGCGAGCGCCGCAGCCGAAAGCGACTTGCGCTCGTTCGGGGCCAACGGCCACGTACAGCCGATCTCCCCGATGATGCCCGCCCTTATGCCGCTGTCTTCAACGCCTTCAACGACATCGACGATAATCTCCCGCGCCAGGTCCTCCTCGGTGCGATCGTCCATGTCTTCCGGATGGACGGCAGCCACGTAATGGCCGGAGCCCATAACGACGTGGACCCCCGCCCCCCGAGATATCTGCGCCAGCGCATGCGGGTTGCGCCCGATCCCCCTCGAGGTAGCGTCCACCATCGCACCGCCGCCAACGTCACTGAACCTAGTGACCTCTCCTATTGTCTCGTCGAGGTCCATCAAGTGCAGGTTGAAGCGGTTGCTGTAGTAGTTGCGGCGTATCCACCCGAGGTTCTCCAGCGCGATGCACGCGTCTGCGAGTTCCGGGCGCGGCGAGTCCTGAGCAGGGCGAAACATGAAGGAGAAGTCGATGTAGAGATGTTCATGGGTCGTGGTGGCGCCCAGTTCCGATGGAGGCACCGGACCCAGCACAGTCTGGACCAAGCCTTGATTCTGCCCTGATGGCATCGCCATGCTCCCTGCCATATGCTGATGCGCGAGTGTAGCAGTACGCGTTCAGGGGCGTAAGGAGACACGCGAGATGAGGTTCGCAGCGTTCACCACCGTGGCAGGGTCTGCCGGGGAAGCCACCAACTCCGAGGAGATGGTCGACAACCTCAGGCAGCAGACCATCCTGGCCGAGGAACTCGGCTTCGAGGCGATATGGCTCGGAGAGCACCACTTCGGCCCCTATGGCGTAGGCGATCTGCCCAACCCGGTCCTGCTCGGGGCAGACCTCGCAGCGCGAACGTCCAGGATCCGGATCGGGCAGATGGCGAACATCGCCCCGCACTGGCATCCCATCCGGCTCGCCGAAGACCTCGCGATACTGGACAACATGTCCGGGGGGCGCCTGGAGGTTGGCTTCGGCAGAGGCATCTGGCCGTACGAGGGCCCGCAGTTCCATCCCAACGCGGACCCTCGGAAGGACAGCGAGAACAGGGAGCTGTTCCAGGAGACGGTGGAGATAGTGCGGGAGATATGGGCCAATGAGTACTTCGAATACCACGGGACCAACTACAGTTTCCCTGCCGAGGGCACAGAGTTCTCCCATCCGAAGTATCCGTCGAACCCTGCCTGGCAGGACGGAGACAAGGTAACGAAGCTCCGGGTGACGCCGAAGCCCCTCCAGAAACCGCACCCCCCGCTGTGGATGACCGTCTCCACCGACCGCTCCGTAACAACCGCTGCCGAACTCGGACTGAAGGCATGTTACTGGCAGCCTCCTCCGCTCAGGATCAAGCAGCGGATGGAACTCTACGCGCAGGTCCGGACCGAACGTGATGGGCGACCCTTCAGCCTAGGGGAAGACCAGGCTGTCATGCGTTCCACGTACGTCGCTTCTTCCATGGAAGAGGCGCGCCGCGACGCCGAAGAGGGCATCATGTCCTCCTTCATCTTCAACGATCCCTTCCGCGGGAGGCAGGTCTTCACGAACCCGGACGAGGAACTGGACCCCAGCGTGAACCTGGACTGGGACTTCCTGGAGCCGCGCACCCTGCTCGTCGGCTCTCCCGAGCACGTGGTGGAGAGGCTCCAGGAGCTGCAGGAGGTATGCCACCTGGACTACCTCCTCGTCGAGTTCACGCACAGGGGGATCCCGTTGGGGAAGACGCTGAAGAACCTGGAGACGTTTGCGACGAAGGTGATGCCACGATTCGTCAGCGGCGGTTGAGTCTGCGGCGCGGCCGAGGACGCGGACACAGGCGATGGCGCCATCGTAGCCCTACCCTGGGTTCCCTCACTCTTCCCCTCTCCCCTTGCAAGGGGAGGAGAACCGGACTCCCACTCACCGTGAACGCCGGGGGATAGCCTGTATAATCGCTGGGCAGCCGGAAACGGCGCGCTGCCTTCCATGTCAGACGTACTCACCATCCGCGTTCCCGCGACCACAGCGAACCTCGGGCCAGGCTTCGATTGCCTCGGCATGGCGCTGTCGCTGTGGAACACGATGCGCGTGGGGTGGGCCGACAAGCCGACGCTCAGCCTGCACGGGCTGGGCGCCGAGCACCTGCGGCGCGACCCCGGCAACCTGATGTACCGCTCCGCGGAGCGCGTCCTGATGGAGACCGGCAACGCCGGGCGCAGCCTCTCGATAGAGGCGTGGCAGGAGATACCGCTGAGCAGGGGCCTCGGCAGCAGTTCGGCGGCCATCGTGGGCGGCATCTACGCAGCGAACGCGCTGCTCGGCTACCCGCTCTCGCCGCACCGCCTCTTGGAACTGGCGACGGAGATAGAGGGGCACCCGGACAACGTGGCACCCGCGCTCATGGGCGGCATGAGCATCGTCGTCGCGGACGGCACGACGGTGCACGCGGCGCCCGTCCCGGTGCCGAGGGACCTGCAGTGCGTCGTCTACATCCCGGACATGCCGATGGCCACGCACGAGGCGCGGGGAGTACTCGGCTCCGAGGTGCCGCGCGCGGACGCCGTGTTCAACGCTGGGCGCACTGCCCTGCTCGTGGCGAGCCTCACGCTGGACCGGCCGGAGTACCTCCGGCTCGCGACGCAGGACAGGCTGCACCAGCCGCAGCGCCAGGGGGTGTACCGGCAGATGAAGGTGATCTTCGACCACGCGCTTGCCGCGGGCGCTCGGGGGGTGTTCCTCTCCGGCGCGGGTTCGTCAGTGGTCGCGTTCACCAAACAGGGCGAGAACCGGGCGTTCACTATCGGCTACGAGATGGCGGACGCGGGCGACAAGTCCGGCCTCACCGGCACCTTCCAGGTGCTGAAGCCATCACGAGGCGGCGCGGAAGTGATCCCGCATCCCAAGGGGTTGGAATAGATGGCAGTCCTCGTCCAGAAATACGGCGGCACGTCCGTCGGCGACGCGGAGAAGATACGCCACGTCGCAGGACGCATTGCGGCGGCGCGGCGCGCCGGCAACAGCATCGCGGTCGTGGTCTCGGCGATGGGCGACACGACCGACCGGCTCATCGAACTCGCAGAATCTGTCAGCGGCGCGCCCGATCCGCGCGAGCTGGACGTGCTGCTCTCCACCGGGGAACTGGTCTCCTGCACGCTCGTCACGATGGCGCTCCGGGAGATCGGCGAAGAGGCCGTCAGCATGAGCGGGGCGCAGGCGGGGATACGGACGGACACGGCTCACGGGAGCGCATCGATCGTCGAGTTCGACGCGGAGCGCGTGCAGCAGGCGCTGGACGCCGGGCGCACCGTTATCGTCGCGGGGTTCCAGGGCGTTACGCACGAGATGGACGTGACGACGCTTGGGCGCGGCGGGTCGGACACGACCGCCGTCGCGCTGGCAGCGGCCCTGGGGGCCGAACGTTGCGAGGTCTACACGGACGTGGACGGCATCTACACCGCCGACCCGCGCATCGTGCCGGACGCCCGCAAGCTGCCGGAGATCGGGTACGAGGAGATGCTGGAACTGGCGAGCTACGGGGCGAAGATGCACCCGCGCTCGATAGAGCTCGCTGCGTGGTACAACACGCCCGTGCTGGTGGCGTCGAGTGCGCGGGACGTGCCGGGCACGTTGATCCATGACGTAGCGCCAACTGGGGTTGGCGCGCCAACAGCAACAGGCGTGCCGGAAGGAGAAGGGATGGAAGTCGCAAATAAAGTGCGGGGAGTCACCTACGAGCGCGGCGTCGCGCGCATCACGCTGCGCGCCGTGCCGGACCGCCCCGGCATCGCCGCTGCGGTGTTCGAGCCGCTGGCGGAGTCCAACATCAGCGTGGACACCATCGTCCAGAACGCGAGCGCCGAGCGGCTGACCGACCTCTCCTTCACGGTGGACCGGACCGACCTTCGCGAGGCGCTGGCCGTGACCGAAGGGGTCGCTGGGGCCATCGGCGCGGGCGAGTGCGTCTCGCACGACAACCTGGGCCAGGTGAGCATCGTCGGCACGGGCATGCAGAACGCGCCGGGCGTCGCCGCGGTCATGTTCTCCGCGCTCGCGAAGGCAGGGGTCAACATCGAGATGATCACGACGTCGCAGATACGCATCACGTGCGTCGTGGACGAGGAACAGGTGAATGACGCCGTGCGGACACTGCACGACGCGTTCGAACTGGGTGAGGGGTAGCGAGAGAAGGGCGGACGGAGGCTAGGCCGAGAGCATCCGCTTGTTCTGGACGGTGCGGAGGCAGCGGGTGCAAACCTTCATCCGCTTCGTCTTGCCGCTGATGGTGAGCATGGCGCGCTGGATGTTGGGAAAGAACCAGCGGTTCGTGTGCCGGTTCGAGTGGCTGACGTTCTTGCCCGCCCGGCGGCGGGCTCCGCATAGTTCACAACTGGCCATGACGCTCTCTGTTGCCGGGCGGCCCGGCGGGGTTAGAATGCACGCACCCTCAACGAGGCGCAGACGCATAGTGTAGCACGCTCTCGCGCCGCTGGCGAACCCATGAACGAACAGACATCTTCCGCGTTCGACGCGCAGGGCTTCCGTCAACTCGTCCTCGCGGGCGCAGGCTGCTTGGAAGCCAACGCCGACGCCATCAACGCACTCAACGTCTTCCCGGTGCCGGACGGGGACACCGGCATCAACATGCTGCTGACGCTGCGCGCAGCGACGTCCGCCGAATCTCCGGACGCCGCGTCAGTGACCGTGGGCTCGATGAGCAGCGCGATCGCGCGTGGGGCGCTGCTCGGCGCTCGCGGCAACAGCGGGGTCATCTTCTCCCAGTTCATGAAGGGGCTCGCGGGCGGGCTGGCAGACTGCGAACGCGCGGACGGCGCAGCGTTCGCGACGGCGCTGCAGGCAGCGGCCGACGCGGGCTACCAGGCGGTCGGGAACCCGGTCGAGGGCACGATGCTGAGCGTGATGCGGGCGGCGGCGGAGGCCGTCCACCCGCCGGATGGAACGTCGGATGCGCCGGACGTGCTGCGCACGGCGTACGAGGCGGCGGAGCGCGCGCTCGCGTACACGCCGGAGCAGCTGCCGGTGCTCAAGCAGGCGGGTGTCGTGGACGCGGGCGGCCAGGGCGTCGTTGCGTTCCTCGCGGGGATGGTGAACTTCGTGAGCGAGGAACAGATCGTCCTGCGCATCACCGCGCCGGAGGGCGGACTGGAGAGCGCCGCGGCGAACGTGAGCCACGAGTTCCTCGAACACACGGAAGAGGAGATGTACGGCTACTGCACGCAGTTCGTCGTACAGGGCGAAGGGCTCGACCCGGACGCGGTGCGCGAGCGCGTGATGGTGATGGCGACATCGACGGTCGTGGTCGGCGACGACCGCGTCGTGCGCATCCACGCACATGCGGAGGACCCGGGTCCGCTGCTGAGCATGGGCGCGGAGCTGGGCGCGCTCGACCAGATCAACATCCAGAACATGGACCTGCAGCACCAGGAGTTCATGTCGCTTCACGGCTACGGTGAGGACGAGCCGGAGCAGGCGGAGGCTGTGCCGCTGGCCGTCATCCCGGTCGCGCCGGGCGACGGCATCGCGCGGGTCTTCCGCAGCCTCGGTGCGGCGACGACGGTCCCCGGCGGGCAGACGATGAACCCGAGCGCGGCTGACATCATCGCCGCAGTGCAGAAGACGAACGCGGCGTTCACCATCGTGCTGCCGAACAACAAGAACATCGTGCTCGCGGCGGAGCAGGCCGCGGAACTCTCCGACACGCCAATCGCGGTCGTAGCGTCGCGCAACGTCGCGCAGGGTATGGCGGCGATGCTGGCATTCAATCCCGACCTGGACGGCGAGGAGAACGCGGAGGCGATGCGGGGCGCGCTAGACAGCGTGCGGTCGGGGGAGATTACGACGGCGGTACGCTCGACCACGATAGACGGCGTGGACGTCGAGGAGGGACAGGCGATAGCGATACTCGATGGCGACCTCGCCGCAGCGGCAGCGAGTCCGAACGACGCGCTCGCCGCGATGCTGGACGCCGCCGAACTCGACGACGGGTCGCTGGTGACGCTCTTCTACGGCGCGGGGTTGGCCGAGGAGACGGCGGAAGAAGCGGCAGCCGCCATCGGCGCGCGCCCCGGCGGCATCGAGGTAGAAGTACACGAAGGCGGGCAGCCGCACTATCATTACCTCGTCTCCATCGAATAACCGGGAGACAGCGTCTCCTGCGAACGGCGGGAACGGCGAAGGAGGACAGCATGGCAGTCAAGGTCGTAACCGACAGCGCTTCGGACATCCCAACAGAACTCGCCGAGGGGCTCGGTATCTCTGTCGTGCCCTGCACGGTCTTCTTCGGGGCTGAGGCGTTCAAGGACGGGGTGGAGATCACCAAGGAGGAGTTCTTCAACCGGCTGACCACGGGCAACATCATGCCCACGACGACGCAGCCTTCAGTGGGGGACTTCCTGGACGTCTACAGGCCGCTTGCCGAGGCAGGCCACGACATCGTGTCGGTGCACGTTTCGGGCAAGCTGAGCGGGACGGTCAACTCGGCGCGCCTCGCAGCCGAGGAGTTGCCGAACACCACGGTGGAGATAGTGGATACGGAACTGGCGTCGATGGGGGTTGCGCTCGCGGCGAAGGCCGCCGCAGACGCCGCCACCGGGGGCACGGACGCGGCAGGGGCAGCGGAGGCCGCCCGCAGCTCGGCGGCCAACACCGAAGTCTTCGTCGTGCCCGACACGCTGGAGTACCTGAAGCGCGGGGGCCGCATCGGTGGGGCGCAGGCGCTGCTGGGCTCCCTGCTCTCCATGAAGCCCATCCTGAAGCTCATGGACGGCGAAGTGCACCCGCACGAGAAGGTTCGCACCAAGGGCAAGGCGGTGCAGCGTATGCGGGATATCGCTGCGTCCGGAGGTTCGTACCGCGAGGCAGCGGTGATGCATTGGGTCACCGACGAGGAAGCCAACGCCATGGTTGAGCATCTCGCTGGGTTCACGGCGAACCCTGTCGTCAGCGGCGCGATCGGGGCGTCGATCGGCGCGCATGCGGGTCCCGGCGTCATCGGCTTCGCGGTGGTGAAAAAGAGCTAGCCCCGGCGCCAGGACAACTCTACCCGTCAGGAGCCTCGACCGCGGACTCGATATGCGCGATGTGGGCAGGGCCGTCGGGTTGGAGCGTGATGGCGACGAGGTCTACGCGCCACGAGGCTCCGGCGAGCCCGCGCTCTGCAAGGTATTGCTCCGCAACCTTCACAAGCCGCGCCTGCTTGCGCAGCGTCAGCGACTCCTCCGGCGTGCCGTAGGTCGTGCTGCGTTTCGTGCGTACCTCGACGAACACCGTCTCCTCGCCGTCGCGTGCGACGAGATCTACCTCGCCGAAGCGGGTGCGGTAGTTCCGCGTCTCGATGACGAGTCCGAGCGATCCCAGGTGCGCGGCTGCGATGCGCTCACCCTGCGCCCCGAGTTTCGAGCGTGGGCTAGGCATCGGTGAACAGCGTCGGCTTGAACGGCGAGAAGGTGAGCCGGTGTACCGGCGACGGGCCCTTCTCCGCGACCGCGGCGAGGTGCCGGGCCGAGGCGTAGCCCTTGTGCGCGCTGAGGCCGTAGCCAGGGTAGCGCCTGTCCAGCCGCCGCATAAGCCTGTCGCGGTAGACCTTCGCCACGATGGAAGCGGCGGAGATGGCAGTGCAAAGGGCATCGCCCTTAACGATGGCGGTACACGGCTTGCGACGCCAATCGAGCGGGAAGGCGTCCACGAGCACGTGGTCGGGAGGCTCCGAGAGGCATTCAAGGGCCCGGCGCATCGCGATGCGGGAGGCGGGGGCGATGCCCTCGCTGTCGATCTCCTCGTTGCTCGCCTCGCCGATGCCGATGGCGAGGGCGATGCCACGCACGAGGCGGTCGGCGCGGCGCAGTTCGGCGGGCTTGAGCGTCTTGCTGTCGCGCAGGAGCGGCAGGTCGTCGTGCTCGAACCCGGTCAGGTCGGGGAGGACGACGGCGCCGGCGACGACCGGCCCGGCGATGGGGCCGCGCCCGACCTCATCCACGCCCGCGACGCGCGCATAGCCCTCCAGCAGGAGGCGGTGCTCCTCGCTCTGCGTTGGGATGGGGTGTCCGTTCGTCGTCCGGCCTCAGACGGCAGCCAGTACTCCGGCCGGGCCGTTGTTCTCAGCGATAGAAGGCAGCCAGGCTTCCGCTGGACCCTCAATAAAACCGCCGCCGAGCACGCGATCGCCGTCGTAGAAGACGGCGGCCTGGCCCGGCGTGATGGCCCGCTGCGGCTCGTCGAACCATAGCACCGCGCCGTCGCCGTCGTGGTGAAGGACGGCCGAGGCGGGGCGTCCGTTGTAGCGTATGCGGGCGGAGACGCGGCACGTGTCAGCGGGGGGCGCGCCCGCGACGTAGCGGACGTTCCCCACACGAACGCCGTGCCGGAGCAGGTTGCGGCTTGCGCCGACGGTGATGCGCCGCGTCGCAGGATCGACCGCCGTCACGAAGAGCTTCTCACCCTCGGGCAGGCCCAGGGCCGACGGCGCGACGCCGATGCCGCGCCGCTGGCCGACGGTGAAGAACTCGATGCCCGGATGCTCGCCGACGACGCGGCCTGCCGCGTCCACGACCTCGCCCGGTTCCGGCGCGGACTCCTTCCGCATGAACCGCCGGTAGTCGCCGCTGGGGATGAAGCAGATCTCC
This sequence comes from Dehalococcoidia bacterium, assembly GCA_965208625.1. Classification (GTDB taxonomy): domain Bacteria; phylum Chloroflexota; class Dehalococcoidia; order Lucifugimonadales; family Australimonadaceae; genus Bin16. The sequence goes on along the minus strand of OZ242348.1, from coordinate 3,125,345 downwards.
TGGCTGTCCGCCTTGTCCGCGAGGTGGAACCCGGCCTCTCTGGCCAGCGCGCGGATCTCCTCCTTGGCGTAGGCGCCCACCGGCAGCAGCACGTGGCCGAGCTGCTCCTGGCCGAGGCCGAAGAGCACGTAGGACTGGTCCTTGCCCGCATCCACACCCTGGCGGAGCGTCCACGTGCCTTCGACGCTGTCGCGTTCGATGCGGGCGTAGTGGCCGGTGGCGACGTAGTCGGCATCCATCATCGCGGCGCGCTGCATGAGGAAGTCGAACTTGATGCGGTCGTTGCAGGCGATGCAGGGGTGCGGCGTGCGCCCACGCTCATACTCGCTCACGAAGTAGGCGACGACGTGCTCGCGGAACTCGCGACGGGCGTCGACGACGTAGTGCGGGACGCCCAGCACCTGGCAGACGCGGCGGGCGTCCTCGATGTCCTGGATGGAGCAGCAGCCCTGGTGGTCCGGCGATACGTCGTCCTCGTCCGCCGACCAGAGGCGCATCGTGACGCCGATGACGTCGTGGCCCTGCCGGTGCAGCAGGTACGCGGCGACCGACGAGTCGACGCCGCCCGACATCGCGACGATGACCCGCTTCCCATGCCTTGTTGTGCTGTCCTTCGTTCCCATTCGCTGCGGCGGCCTCTCGTCCACCGGTGTCCATGATAGCAGCGCGCCGCCTATAATCTCCCCGCATGGCAACGCAGCAGAGCACATCCCCGGACGCGGGCGCGGCGGCGCGCACGGCTGTCGACGCGGCGTCGGACAAACAGGGTTCCAACATCGTGCTGCTGGACGTGCGAGAGGTGTCGGCGTTCGCCGACTACATGGTGGTGCTGACGGCAGGGAGCGTACGCCAGTTGAACGCGCTCTCGGATGACCTGATCGAAGCGGTGGAGAAGGCGGGGCCGGCGCTGCATCACCGGGAAGGCTCAGCGGAGTCCGGCTGGGTGCTGCTCGACTTCGGCGACGTGGTGGTGCACGTCTTCAGCGAGGAGCAGCGGGACTTCTACCGGCTGGAGCAGGTGTGGCGGGCGGGCAGAGAGCTCGTCAGGATTCAGTGACCCAGGGCTCGATCTCGCGGGCGTAGTCCAGCAGTTCCGCATCCTCGAAGAAGATGGCGAGTTCCCGTTCCGCGGACTCCGGCGAGTCGGAACCGTGGATGAGGTTCCGCCCGATGTCCACCGCCAAGTCGCCCCGTATGGTGCCGGGCTCGGCGTTCTGGGGGTTCGTAGACCCCATCGTCTTGCGCACGACCTCGACCGCGCTCTTGCCTTCCACCGCCATCGCGACGATCGGACGGGACATCATGAACGAGGAGAGCCCCGCGAAGAACGGCTTCTCCACGTGCTCGGCGTAGTGGCGCTGCGCGGCGGCCATGTCCATCCGCATGAGCTTCATGCCGACGATCTTCAGGCCACGGTCTTCCAATCGAGAGATGATCCTGCCCGCGAGGCCGCGCTGCAGCGCGTCCGGTTTGAGCAGAACGAGAGTACGCTCGGACAAGGCTGGTTACTCCTTCGTGCCGCCGGCCAGGAGCACGGCAGGCCTGAATGGCGATTCGCCAGTATCAATACGGCGGAATCCGTAGGCTATCACACTGACGGGATCGAGGGTGGGCTGGGCGTGTCCTCCCGCGTTCCCCCCGCTTCCTTTGCGCAACTCTGTTCGGCGGAGCGTAGTTCTTCCCACCCACCCGCCGGTACGCCCTTCGGCAGGCTCAGGACAGGCTTGGGGGACACCCCCACGCCGCGGCCTGCGCCCGTGGCAGAGGGGATTCTCCCTCTGCACTCCCTTCATCAGACACTCCCAACCCCACCCGGTTCTCAGCATGACACCCTCCTTCTACCCCCTGGGCTATGAGGTTGCGCACTGAAGCGCGGGCCTGCGCAGGAACGACGGGGAAAGCCGCTAGCCGCCTGAGACGGGTTTCGGGGCGTTCGGTGGCGTGATGCGCGGTGAGCGGAGGTAGCGCGGAGCGATAGCCGTCGCGCTGCCCGCCTCGCCTGAGGCTAGGAGCGCGGCGCCGAGCTCCGCCGCGCCCGACAGGCGCGCGAGCGGCGCGGACTCGGTGACGGACCGCGCATCCGCGCCCATGTGCTCGCGCAATGCGTCTTCCACGTCGACGACAGACTCGCCGCAGAAGAGCGTCGGGCCGGACTGCGCGGCAGTGAACTCGGGGATGGGGGAGACCTGCTCCTCGGTCAGCGCGTTCCATGACCTGTCAGTCGTGCCGTAGACGGCCCAGGCGACCACTCCCCTGCCCGCAGGAAGCACCGCGCAGACGCGCTCCGCCGTGAACCGGTAGGGGTACGCCGATGCTTCGAGCGTGCTCACGCCGGCAACCGGAAGCGACCACGCCACCGCCAGCCCCTTCGCAACGCCGATGCCGGTGCGCAGCGCGCTGAACCCGCCGGGGCCCACGCTCACCACGAGGCCGTCCAGCGCATCCGGCGCGATGCCTTCCGCCTCCGTGAGCGAGCGAACAGCGGGCATGAGTTCGGCCGTGTGGTTGTTGCGGGAACGCCACGAGACGGAGCGCGCCAGCCCGTCGCGCCAGACCGCCGCCGCACCGTAGCGCGTGGAGGTGTCTATGATGAGGTAGGCCGTCATCGCGCCTCCATCTGCAACGCGGCGAGCAGCCGGACGTAGCGCTCGCCGTGCGGCTCCAGCGTCAGCACCCGGGCATCCGGCGCGTCGCCGAAAGCGATGCCGACCGCGAGGTGCTCGTCCGGAAAGACGGTCTGCGCCTGCTCGGGCCACTCGACGACGCACGCCCCTTCCTCCAGCATCTCGCCGAACGCGAGATCGTCTATCTCGAGGTCACCGCCATCCATGCGGAAGAGGTCCACGTGGTAGACCGGGATGCGGCCCTCGTACTCGTGCACGAGCACGAACGTCGGGCTGTGCGCGTAGCCGGTCACGCCCGCTCCCCAGGCGAGGCCCTGCGTCAGCGTCGTCTTGCCTGCGCCGAGGTTCCCGCGCAGCAGGTAGAGGTCGCCGGGTTCCGCGAGCGCGCCGAGCCTGCGCCCGAGCGCCTGCGTCTCCTCGGCGCTGTAGGTTTCGAACCGTGTATCCGTCACCGCAAATGCTCCCATCCTTCAACATCGATAGAGACAGGCTCGCCGCGCCCGGCAACGAACGAGATCCTGCCTGCGGGCCCTTCTATGATCTCACCGATAACCGCGCTGCCGGGAACCTCGGAGACGACGTCCTGCACGAGGTCGGACGGGCCGGTGAACAACAGTTCGTAGTCCTCGCCGCCGCCCAGCGCAAGCCGCAGCGCATCCGGGCGGAACTCGCTCCGGAGCGCATCCGCCGCTGGCACGTGGTCGACCTCGACACGCGCCGAGACGCGGGACGCTTTCGCGAGCTTGGGGAGATCGGCGGCGAGCCCGTCCGACAGGTCCATCGCACAGCGCACGCCAACACGACGGAGCACGGCGCTTGCGTCCGTCCGCGCCGCGGGCCTGCGGTGCGCCAGCGCGAGCGCCTGCCGTGCGGGGGTGTCAAGCTCGGCGCCGCTCTCCAGCAGCAGCAGTCCGCCGCGAGAGCCGCCAAGCGGGCCGGTTACGGCGAGCACGTCGCCGGGGCGGGCCGCCGACCGGGACAGCGGGGTGGCGCTGCACACGCCGGTCATGGCGACAGTGACGAACGGAACGGGCGAGCCGACGATGTCTCCGCCCATCAGTTCGGTCCCGTAGGCGGCGCACGCTTCCAGCATGCCGTCGTACAGCGCGTCGACGTCGTTCACGTCGAGGTCAGCGGGCAGGCCGAGCGTCACCAGGCCTGCGAAGGGCGAGCCTCCCATGGCGGCTATGTCGCTCACGTTGGAGACCCACGCCTTCCAGCCCACGTCCGCCCACGACATGGTGGACGTGCGGAAGTGGACGCCCTCGACCATCGTATCGGTCGTGGCGGCCTGCACGCCGGCAACGCGCCACGCCGCGGCGTCGTCGCCGATGGCCGTGATGACGCGCCCACCCATCGTCTGCAGTGGGCTGGCGCGTCGCACGCGCTCGACGATGCGCTCGATGAGCGCCGTCTCCCCCAGTTCTCCGACCGTTGTCATAGGGCCATTATCGCAAAACCGAGCGGCTATGGCGGGGCGTATACTGGTTGTAGGGCAACATGTCACGACTTTCCCTCACCACCCTGCTCGCCGCCGCCTTCCTCGTTGCAGGGTGCACCTCCACGGCCTACACCCCCGAACCGCCCACGCCGACCCCGACGCACACGCCGACCCCTGGGCCGACGGCCACTCCCACCCCTACGAACACCCCTGTCTCCCCCTCCACTTCAGACGCCTCCTACGACCCGAACAACACGATGTGGCGCATCTTCAGCACCACCGAACAGACGTTCGAGGCCCTGCAGCTTGCCCTCGACGACGCGGTTGCGGCGAACGACGTCTCCCAGGTGCCCATCATCGTGGAGATCATGCGTTTCAGCGGGGCGCCGGCGGTGATGGATGCGTACCGGGAGGCGCTCGTAAGCCTCACCGGCCAGGACTTCTGGCTCGATCCGCCTGCGTGGAACGCGGCGATGGAGTGGCTCGGCCCCCGACGGGACGAGTTCCCTCCGCCGGACGACTACCTGGACTGGAAAGTGAACATCCTGGGGCTCATCGACCCGCGCATGGCGGCATTCTTCACGTCCGCGCCCGGCTCGGAGCGCATCGATCTCACGGAGGCCGTCTGGGGCGGCGTGCGCACCGACGGCATCCCCGACCTGCAGTTCGCGCCCACGCTCACGCCGGACGAGGCGGACTACCTCAACCCGCGTGACCGCGTATTCGGCGTCTCCATCAACGGCGAGCACCGCGCCTACCCGCTGCGCATCATGAACCCGCACGAGATGGCGAACGACCGGTTAGGAGGCGAGCCGATAGCGCTCGCCTACTGAACGCTCTGCTTCAGCGGGATCGTGTATTCCGCAAAGATAAACGGGGAGCCCGCCACGTTCGGCACGTCCGGCATGCTCTACCAGAGCAACAAGCTGATGTACGACCGCACGACGAACTCGATATGGAACCAGTTCACCGGCGAGCCCGTCGTCGGCCCGCTGGCGGACAGCGGTATCAAGCTCGACTTCTTCCCGTCCGTGCTGACGACGTGGGAGGAGTGGCTGGCAGAGCACCCGGATACGACGGTGCTGAACGTCGATACCGGCGTCTACTCACCGACCGTCTATGCCCACGAATGGGAGCCGCAGGCCATCTACTTCGACTACTTCTCGTCGCCCAGGACGATGTTCCCGGTCTTCAACCGGGACGAGGCGCTGCTCCCCAAGGAGACGGTCATCGGCGTGGGCATCAACGGCGACTACAAGGCATACCCCGTCTCCGCATTCGTCGACGAGCCCGTCATCAACGACGTAGTGGGCGGACAGGAGATCGTCATCGCCGGGTCGAGCACCTGGGGCACGGGCAGGGTCTACGAACGGGGTGGACGGACGTTCGCCGAGGAAGGCGACGGCCTGCGGGACGCGGATGGCAACTCGTGGACCATCGGCGAGGATGCGCTGACCCGTGCGGACGGCGCTGAGACGCTGCCGCGCATACCGACGATAACGTCGTTCTGGCACGGATGGTTCTCGTTCCACCCGGACACCGCCCGCTACGAGAGCAGATAGCCCTCCCCGCTTAAAAGGAAGAAGGCGGGTCTCCCCGCCATTCATTCCTCTGCCAGCGTTCCCGACACACCTCTTATCCGTCGCTCCTCTGCGTATCTAGGGCGGAGCCACCCATGTCCGTGTCGGTGTTCGCTTCAACTCTCATACTACCGGCAGAGTGTTGCGTCCCCGTTACACGAGCGTTAAGGGAGTGTTACGGCTCGCGAAACGTCCCACGAGCCGCGTACAGGTCCGTTTCCCGAGGTATCCCATGCGCTCAGGCTGCGCCCACGTACATCTTCTGCATGAGGGCGTCCTGCCAGCGAACGCTGTCGGGCAGCACCTCTTCGATGGCGCGGATGTGGTAGTAGGCGTCGTTCGCACCGCGGGGCGTCCCGCCGTCCTCGACGGTGCGTACCGCTTCAAGCAGCATCTTGCGCGCGATGATGACGGCACGGTCGGTCTGGCCGAGGTGCTCCTGGCTGCGGTCGACGATGGGCTTCATCGCCTCCTGCACGGCACGGTCCTGCGCATTGATGCCCTTGATGCCGGTGAACGTGTCCGAGCGCTGCAGGTCACGGTCGATCATCCAGTTGTTGCGCGGGTTGCGCAGGCTGCGCCACGTCGTCTGGTCGACGTCGTCCGGGCCATTGCCCGTGGCGAGTTCGTCGCGCTCGGGTTGGGTGAGCGGTTCGTCCAGCGTGTAGAACCAGTTCCATACCATGGTGGTCTCGTCGTCCATGGGCACCCAGTGGTGGCCGGCGATCTTGAACTTGAACCAGGAGCCGTCGTTGTTGAGCTGCGCCGCGCGGATCTGAACGTGGGGCATCACGAAGTGGTAGGTGCGGACGTAGTTGGCGTCCTCGCCGGGGAGAGCGCGTATCGAGCCGTAGCGGTAGCCGTAGTCCGTCGGCTCCACCTCGAGTTTCGAGGCGATGCCCTTCGCCCGCAGGCCGTCCAGCCCTATGGCGCCGCCGGTGCCGAACTTCCGGTGGAGGAAGGACGAGTGCACCGAGTCGATGCCGCCCTCCAGCGCCTGGAGCCAGTTGCACTCCTCGATGACCTTGGAGGCGTGGCGGTGTGTCTGAGGCTGGCGCGTGAATTCGAACGAGGGCTCCGGGGGCGTCTGCTCCTTCGGCCCCATGTAGGTCCAGATGACGCCGCCGATCTCCACCGTGGGGTACGCCGTGACGTGCACCTTGCGGCTGAATTCGTACTGCTCGGGCTCGTTGGGCATGTCGACGCACGTGCCATTCACGTCAAACTTCCAGCCGTGGTAGACGCAGCGGATGCCGTTCTCTTCGTTCCTGCCCAGCCAGAGCGACGTGAGGCGGTGGGGACACCACTCGCTCATGAGGCCGACGCGGCCGGACGTGTCGCGGAACGCGATGAGGTCCTCGCCGAGGATGCGGAGTCGCAGCGGGTCGCAGTCGGGGTGCGGCAACTCGTTGGAGATGAGGACCGGCTGCCAGTAGCGGCGCATCACCTCGCCCATCGGCGTACCGGGCCCCACACGGGTGAGTCGTTCGTTGTCCCTGGTCGAAAGCATCGTGGGCTTCCTCGCATGATCCCTGAGTTTGGATGGTTGTACGCCCCGCAGGGTGAGCCTGTCAACGAGTCGGCTTACCCTCCTCGCAGCAGACGGAGAAACGCAGTGACGTCCGGCACCTCGTCGAGGCGCTCTGTCATGTCGATGACCTCGTCGATCGTTGCGTCGCTCACGGGCGTTCCGGCGTGGACGGCGCAGGCACGGAACTTCTGGTGCCGCTGCTCGTCCGTGAGCGGGTTGTCGCGATGGCCCGGGGCGGCGTCGACGCGCTCCGAAAGCGTTTCGCCGCCGGCGAGCGTCACCTCGACGATGCCGGACTTGCCGAGCGATTCGTCCACCTCGTACTCGGTCACGTTGGCGATGCGCAAGCACGTCTCCTCGAACAGCCCCTGCGGCGCCGGTTGGAGGTCGGCGAGGGTCACGCTGCCGGTGGTGAGCGCGCGTGCCGTCGCAAAGATGATCGAGTCCTCTGCCTCGACGGGCGCCTGCGGGTTGCGCCGCGTCTGCAGCGGCTCGCAGAACGTTTGTATGTGAGGCTCCCCCCGCAGCAGCACGCGCGTCACGGCCGACGGATCGGGCAGGCGGGATGCGCGCAGTCTCGACGCGGCTTCGATGAAGACGTGCGCAACGCCGGTGGTGGGCCACGGCTTGACGCCCACGTTCAGCAGACGCCACTCCTCGCCGAGCCCGTCGTTCATGGCAAGGCGGTCGAACACATTGCCGTAGTAGGTGGGGAAGAAGCCTGCCGCGCCCTCGAACGCATCGCAGTCGCCCAGCAAGCCCTCGCGCGCCAGCAGCACGCTCTGCATCCCGGCCTGGCAGGAGAACGCGGCGTAGATGGCCTTCGCGGGGCGTCCTTCCAGCACCGGTTGCCGTCCGCCGGACGCCTGCATGAACGCGAGGCCGAGCGCGCTGTGCGTCTCCTGCGCCGAGAATCCGAGCATCCGCGACCCGCTTAGCGCCGCGGCGAAGCAGCCCGGCATCTGCGTCGGCTGCGGCCTCGATTCGGTGAACGCGCCCTGTGTCGCGGTGATGGCGATGCCGATGCGGGACATCAATTCCATCCCTGCCGCCATCGAGGTCATGAATTCCCTGCCGGAGGCGCCGCCCTGCAGCTCGGCAGCCACCATCGCGGTCGGCAGCGTCACCGGCCCCAGGTGGCCTGAGCCCACGGCGGTGGTGTCGTCGAAGTTCAGCGCGTGCGCCATGCCGCCGTTCAGCATCGCGGCCACGGCAGCGGGGAGCCTGTCCGGCAGGCCGATAAGCGACGCCTCCTCCACCCCGCCTGCCTTGCGCGCCCACGCGAGCAGTTCCGGTATGCCGATGCCGAGCGTATTGGCCGCGATGGAAGTCGCGAGCGTGTCCAGCGTGATCGAGCGGACCGTGCGGCGCACGCTGTCCGGCAGATCGTCGTACGTCAGCTCCGCGCCGAACCGCGCCCACACCGAAGTCAGCTCTTCCACGCCTGCGTCTCGTGTCGTCATTCCACGCTCCTTCCGGCTCACCGGCGGTGTGCATTATGACGGCTTACAGTGCAGGGCTGCACCCCCAACCGAGCCGCTCGATCACGAGCGTCGCGTAGCCAGGAAGGGCAGGGACCTCCTCGCGTCCGCGGGTAGTAGCATGGCCTCATGCGAACGCTCATCGTCAGCGACGTGCACAGCAACCTCACCGCGCTCGACGCCGTGCTCGCGGCGGCCGAGGCGGAGGGCCCCCTGGACGCAGTGTGGTGCCTGGGCGACATCGTTGGGTACGGGCCGTGGCCGCTCGAGACTGTCCGGCGCATCCGCTCATTCGATGCGGTCTGCATCCAGGGCAACCACGACGCCGGAGCGATCGGGCGCATCAGCCTGGATATGTTCAACCACGCTGCGGGGGAGGCGTGCCGGTGGAACGGGGCGCAGCTGGACGAGGACGCGCGGTCGTTCCTGCAGGGTCTTCCCGACACCGTGGCCGTCGCCGACTTCACGCTCGTTCACGGCACGCCGAGAGACCCGCTCTGGGAGTACCTCACCGGCCATGCCGACGCCGTTGCAGCGCTGGCAAGCATCGACACCCGCGACGTGCTCGTCGGCCACACGCACCACCAGTTCGCGTTCGAGGACGGGCGCGGCGCGGCATTACCGGGGCCGGGCGGGCTCACCGTGACGCGAGACGGCGGGCGTCTCGTCGTGAATCCGGGGAGTGTGGGGCAGCCCCGCGACCACGACCCGCGCGCCGCGTATGCCGTCTACGACAGCGAGGCGGACGCGCTATCGCTGCGCCGGGCTGCGTACGACATCGCCGCGACGCAGCGCGCGATGGAGCAGGTCGGTCTGCCGGAGCCGCTCATCTCACGTCTGAGCGCGGGGCGTTGACCTGCACCCCTTCCGTAGCCCTTGACTCGGTGATAGACTCTGTAGGCTTATACCGTCCAATCATTGGAGGCGACAACTTCTCATGCTCCGAATCCGACTGCGCCGAGTAGGCAAGAAGAAGCAGCCGAGCTACCGCATCGTGGTGGCTGACGTGCGGTCGCCTCGCGACGGCAGGTTCGTCGACCAGGTTGGACACTACAACCCGCTGACCGACCCGCCCACGGTCGTGGTCAACGAGGAGAAGGCCCGCCACTGGCTCGGGGTCGGCGCGAAGCCCACGGACACCGTTCAGCGCATCCTCCAGACGCAAGGAGTCGTCGAGAAAGCGGGGTAATCCATGAAGGAACTGGTGGAATACATCGCCAGGGCCATCGCCACTCATCCCGACGACGTGAAAGTCACCGAGGAGGAAGAGGACGGCCAGCTCATCCTCAAGCTGGAAGTCCATCCTGACGACAAGGGGAAGGTGATCGGGAGACAGGGCCGCGTGGCGCAGGCGATGCGCGTGCTGCTCCGTGTCGCCGCCATCAAGGAAGGCACCCGCACCAGCCTGGAGATCGTCTGATCCCGCCTCGTGCCGACAACCTCCGGCAACACGTCCCAGAACCAGCCTGACAACCTCGTCGCCGTCGGCGTCGTCCTCCGCGCGCACGGCAGCGACGGCGGCCTTCGCGTTCAACCGGAGACCGACAACCCGCAACGCTTCCGCAAGGGGGCCCGTCTCCTCGCGGGCGAGCGGGAACTCCACGTCGAACGCGTGCAGCTGATGCCCGACGGCTCCCTGCTCCTGCGCTTCGCGGGCATCGCCGCGCGCGATGACGCTGCGGCCCTGCAGGGGGAAACGCTCCACGTGCCGGCGGACGAGGCGCCGGAAGCCCCGCCCGGCACGTACTACCACTACCAGCTCGTCGGCATGAGCGTCGAGGACGAGACCGGCGAGCGCCTGGGCACGCTCACCGAGATCATCGCCACGGGAGCGAACGACGTGTACGTCGTCACCGGGGAGAGCGCGGAACTGCTCCTCCCTGCGGTGGCGGACGTGGTCGTGAGCGTTGACGTCGGTACGAACACCATGACCGCCGCCGTGCCGGAGGGGCTGGCCTGGCGCGCGCTGAACCCGCCGCGCGAGAAGAAGAAGCCGCGTCGACGCGCGGCGCGCAGGCCGAAACCCACGCCTGGCGGGTAGAACGCAGGCGCGGTTTTGTCCTATCCTGATTCCGTCCAACCCATGTGAGAGGAGTCCCAAGTATGTCCGGTCACTCCAAGTGGTCCACCATCAAGCACAAGAAGGCCGCGCTGGACGCGAAGAAAGGCGCGCTCTTCACCAAGCTCGCCCGTGACATCGCCGTCGCCGCGCGTGAAGGCGGCAGCGGCGACCCCAACATGAACTTCCGGCTGCGCCTGATGATGGACAAGGCCCGCGCCGCCAACATGCCCGCCGACAACGTCGACCGCGCCGTCAAGAAGGGACTCGGCATCGGGGGCGACGGCATCTCGTTCGAGGAGATCGTCTACGAGGGCTACGCCCCCGGCGGAGCCGCCATCATGGTCAAGGCGCTCACCGACAACCGCAACCGCACCGCCTCCAACATGCGCGCCGTCTTCTCGCGCGGCGGCGGCAACCTCGGCGAGGCCGGCTCCGTCGCCTGGATGTTCGAGAGCAAGTCCGTCGTCACCGTCGAGGAAGTGTCCGAGGAGCAGGCGGAGGAGATCGCCCTCGCCGCCATTGACGCGGGCGCGGAGGACTTCAAGGTGGAGGACGGCGTCCTGGAGATCACCGGCGCCCCCAACGGGCTGGAGCCCATAGCCGCCGCCGTGAAGGAGGCCGGCGTCGAGCCCGCGCAGGCCACCGTGACCATGGTGCCCTCCAACACCGTCGAACTGGACAGCGGGCACGCCGGACAGACCCTGCGACTGCTCGACAACATTGAGGACCTGGAGGACATCCAACAGGTCTTCACCAACGCCAACTTCACGGACGAGGCGCTCGATAAGTACAGCAGCGCCTAGCGTCAGCCCCTGAGCGTCCTCCAGCGCAGAGACATTCCCCGCTCATTGAACACAGCTCCCGGCCGCGCTTTCCCTGGCAGCACCCTGCCCCGGTCAAGGCTCAGTAGATTGATAACAATACTATAGAACCTATATTCTCGCGGTATCTTCTACCTGCTGGATGCCAATCTGCGGCATCCCCATCGCTATACGTCACTTGGTACCGCACCGCTTCACATCATTCCTGCTCTGTATCAGTTCGATAGTATCGCTGTGTGCGTGCGATGACGCCTCAGCCTCGTCCTTCGAAGGGATTCCCGAGGCTCCACCAACGCCTACATCGCTTCCCACGCCGACTCCCACGTCTACGCCAACTCCAATAAGTACACCTGTACCGATTGCTACGCCTTCCTCTTCCCCCATTCCTACACCGACCGTCATGCCTACTCCGACCCCGACTGTACTCCCCACGCCCACGCCCACTCCCGTCCCAACTTCTACTCCTACCATCATGCCGACGCCCACCCCAACGCCTACGCCTACGGCAACGCCTCGCCCCCCGTTCGATGCAACTCCATCCGGACCATCGCCAACTCCCAGCCAAGGGCGCAGGTCGGATCCGACCTCCACGCCTACTCCCACGGCGACTCCGACCCCAACGCTCACGCCTACGCCCACACCTACTCCTACGTCAACACCCACACCTACGCGTACCGCTACTCCCACACCTACCGCTACTCCGACGCCCACGCCTACGCCGACACCAACCGCGATGCCGATCGTGGAAGGGTCGAAGCATGGTGTTGGAACGGGCGGGCTCCATTCCTGCGCGCTGGAGGCTGACGGCACGCCGGTCTGTTGGGGTGACGACGGAGCCGGTCAAGCATCGCCTCCTGCAGGCACGACACTGGCTACTCTGAACGCCGGCTCAAGCCATAGCTGCGGGCTCAAAGCGGACGGCTCACCCATCTGCTGGGGAGAGGACGACAGCGGACAGGCCTCCCCTCCCTCCGACAAGACGTTTGTCACTATCAGCGCCGGGTTCATCCATACCTGTGCACTGGAGAGCGATGGCACACCGGTCTGCTGGGGTGACGACGAGAAAGGGCAGTCGTCGCCTCCCGCAGGCTCGGCATTCACCGCGATCAGCGCAGGGGAGACTCACACCTGCGCCCTTACTGCTACCGGTATCGCTGTCTGTTGGGGCGGCGTGGACAACGACCATGGCCAGGTATCGCCACCGGGGGACACCACCTTCATTGCGATAAACGCAGGCTACCTCCATACCTGTGGCATCAAGTCGGACGGTTCCATCGCCTGCTGGGGGTTGGATAACAAGAATCAGGTGTCCGGTGTTCCTACGGGCCAGACGTTCGCGTCGCTCTCGGGCGGGCGGCGCCATAGCTGCGCCCTGACTTCCGACGGGACGCCAGTCTGCTGGGGCGGGGACGATGATGGCCAGTCCACTCCTCCGGCCGGTTCGAAGTTCGTTGAGATAAGCGCAGGAGAGAAGCACACCTGCGCACTGCAGAAGGACGGCACGCCGGCTTGCTGGGGGAACGACGACTCGGGGCAATCATCGCCTTCCAGTTTGGACCCGACTCCTACTTCTACCCCGACTCCTACGCCTACTCCTACCCCCACGCCCACCCCTACACCTACTCCCACCCCTACACCTACTCCCACCCCTACACCTACTCCCACGCCGACACCGACTCCTACGCCTACTCCTACGCCAACTCCTACTCCTACGCCAACTCCTACGCCAACTCCTACACCTACGCCCACACCTACGCCTACGCCTACGCCCACCCCTACACCTACTCCCACGCCGACACCGACTCCTACCCCGACTCCAACTCCCACACCTACGCCTACCCCCACGCCTACGCCTGCGTCGACTCCGTCCTACGCAGCTATCGCAACGGGCGGTATCCATTCGTGCGCGCTCAAATCAGACGGCTCGCCGGTCTGCTGGGGCAGCGATGGGGCGGGACAGATTACGCCGCCGTCCGATAAGACGTTCACGGCCATAACTGCGAGGGGGGCGTACACATGCGCACTCGAGCACGACGGCACGCCGGCCTGCTGGGGAGACGACGACTACGAACAATCGTCGCCGCCGTCAGACAAGACGTTCACGGCCATCAGCGCTGGGTACATCCACGCATGCGCGCTGGAGAGCAACGGCACGCCCGTCTGTTGGGGAAGCGATGAGGACAAAAGGGCATCCCCGCCGGCGAACACGACGTTCACGGCGATCAGCGGGGGTGAAACACATACGTGCGGACTGAAAGCGGACGGGAAGGTCGAGTGCTGGGGGAACGGCGACCACGATAAGTTGACACCGCCGGAGAGCGAGACGTTCAAGGCAGTGAGCGCGGGCTACCTGCACACCTGCGGCATCAAGACGGACGGCTCCATAGCCTGCTGGGGGTACTCCAGTAAATGGAACCTGTTGTCCGCGCCAGCAGGCAACACATTCGCTTCGATATCGTGCGCGAGCCGACACAGCTGCGCACTCAAGGATGACGGCACACCAATATGCTGGGGCGACAATACGCATGGGCGGGCGTTGCCGCCGGAGGACTCGACGTTCATGGCGGTCGCCGCGAGCAACACGCACACCTGCGCGCTGCAAGAGGACGGCACTCCAATCTGCTGGGGCGACGACAGCGAAGATCAGTCGTCGCCGCCGGAGAATGAGGAGTGGTGACGCTGCGAGGAGTAACCTTGACGCCTCCGAGGGCGGCTCCTAGCATCCCCCAGGCTCGGCCCCGCGAACGTGCGCACCGCGCGGTTCCCGCCGCCCGCCGGCGCCGGCCTCACGGCCCCCGGAGATACTACCCAACGGGAGGGACCCCGATGTCCGACACGAACAAGGCGATCGTTCGACGCTTCTACGAGGAGGTGGAGAACCAGGGCAGGCTGGAACTCATCGACGAGCTCATCGCCCCGGACTTCAGGGACGTCTTCAACTCCAGCGCCTTCGGCCCCGCGATAGGCAGGGAGGGCATCCGCAACCTCGTGCTCAACCTCCGCAAGCGCCCGGACTTCCATATCGAGATCGAGGACCTCATCGCCGAGGACGACAAGGTGGTGATGCGCATGCCCCGTGGCGTGGAGGTCCTCCGTATCGTCAACGGCCAGATCGCAGAGCGCTGGGTCATCATCGACCGCTCGCCTCATCCGGCCTGACAGGGCCGGTAGGTCCAGCGTCGCGGAACTGTGAGGGCAGCGAATTGAACATCCTGATCACAGGTGCAGGGTTGGTGGGATGCCACGTCGCGCGAACGTTGACCGAGCGCGGGCACCGGGCCATCCTCTACGACGTCTCTCCGCGAGAGGACTACATCCGCAGAGTGGCAGGCGGCCTGCCGGTGGTCCGGGGAGACGTTCAGGACCTTCCAACGCTGATCGAGGCCATGCAGCAGGAGCGGACGGACGCCGTCGTCCACACCGCCTACGTGATCGGCGATCGCCTGGCCCAACGGCCCTACGCCGGCCTCGGCGCCAACATAGGCGGCACTATCGCCGTCGCCGAGGCTGCCCGGTTGACGGGTGTGCGGCGGTTGGTCTTTGCCAGCACGTTCGGGGTGTATCAGTGGGGGCTGCGGCCGACGTCGCCGGTCACCGAGGACTACCCGGTCATCGCCAACGCGTTCTACAGGGCCAGCAAGCTGGCCTGCGAGGTCATCCTTCAGTCCTACGCCGGCCAGTACGGGCTGGAGGTCGCGACCGCACGGTTCGCCCAGGTGTACGGGCTCGGCCACTACGGAGGCGGAGACCTGATAAGCGAGGTCCTTCACGGCTTGCTGGAGACCGGCCTCCAGGGTGGGCCCGTCGGAGTGGATTCTCAACTCTTCGGGTCAAATGACTACGTCTACGCCAAGGACGTGGCCCAGGGCGTGGCTCTGCTCTGCGAGGAGCCGCTCGAGAGCCGGGTCTTCAACCTGGGCAGCGGGATGCTGTCCAAGGTGGAGCATGTGGTAGAGGCGCTCAAAGCCGCGCTCCCCGGCGTGGAGGTGCGGCCGGTGGAGGGTGGAAGCATGAACTACACACCCAACCGGGCTCAGCCCCTGAGCATCCTTCGCCTGCAGGAAGAAACGGGCTACCGGAGCGCCTACGGTCTGACGGAGGGGCTGAGGGACTTCGCTCAGGAGTTGAGTCGAAACAGATAGCGATGGATTCGTGCACGTCTGAGGAGCATCAGCAGGGGGCACTATGGCGACAGTAGGGTTCGTCGGCTTGGGGAATATGGGCGGGGCCATCGCCGCGAACATCGGCGCGGCCGGCTACCCGCTGATTGTCAACGACATCCACGAAGAGGCAACGCGTCCCCTCCTGGAATCGGGCGCGCTTTTCGGCGCCACACCCGCTGAGGTAGCCGAGGCGTCGGACATCATCGTGACGTCGCTTCCCAGCCCGAAGGAAGTGGAACTGGTTGCGCTGGGCTCCGGCGGGCTCATAGCAGGCATCGGAAGCGGGAAAATCTACGTCGATCTCACGAGCAGCCACCCGAACACGATCCGCAAGATCGGGGAAGCGTTCCGCACGAAGGGCGTCGCAGTGCTGGACGCGCCCCTGATCGTAGGGAAGGAAGGCATCCGCGAACGAAGCGTGCAGGTGTTGGCCAGCGGAGACCGGGCGGCGTACGACCGCGTGAAGCCCGTGCTGGACGCATTCTCGGACACGGTCGTCTATGCAGGGGAATTGGGAACGGGGACATACATCAAGCTGGCCCACAATCTCGTTCGTCGAGGCATCGGCCTGGCAATCGGCGAGGGGCTGGTGCTAGGGGCCAAGGCCGGCGTCGACCCGTCGACCCTCTGGGAGTGCATGTACTGGGGGTTGGACACCCAGATGCACCAACTCAGGGAGTCTTTCGCCAAGGCCGTGTCCGAGCCGCTTTCCGATGCTCCGGCCACCTTCACGCTGGCGCTGTCCCGGAAGGACGTGGGTCTGGCAATGGACGTCGCCCGTGAGTTCGACGTACCGATGCCGATAGCCGCCCTGGTTGAGCAGTACATGGTCGAAGGGATGGTGCGAGGCTGGAGCCAGCAGAGCACAGCGTCCCTGCTGAAGCTTCAGGAAGAGGCGGCAGGCATCAACTTCTCCGAGCGGAGCGAACGAGAGTAGAGGCGTTCGCAGCCGCTACGAGAGGATGCGCGGCAGCTTCCGGGGGGTGTACTCGGCAGGCGCCTCAGTGACGAACAACTGCTGTTCGATGCCGTACAGCCGACAGGCGTTCCCGCCGAGGAACTTCAACTGGGCAGCCTGCGGCACGTCGCACCGGTTCATGCGGTCGATGGCTTCCCAGGCATCCATGGCGTCATGGTGCGGCATATCCGATGCCCATATCCCCACGTTCTCATACATGTCCCACAGGCGGAGCACGGGGTCCTCATCGGCCTCGAATCCGATGAAGCACTGCCTGTTGAAGACTTCCTCCGGGTCACCGATCTTCAGGTTCGCCCGCTCGAGGACATGTCGATGGAGGTCCAGGAAGCCCTCGGCCTTCTCCAGCACCAGCGGCAGCCAGGACGCGTTGGACTCCAGCACGGCCACACGGAGCCCGGGGAACTTCTCCAACCAACCCGACATGAGCACGATGGTCAGCCAGTTCATGGCCTCGGCCACGAAACTCAGCGGCTCCAGGGAGGGAACCACTGAACCCATCGCCTCCATGATGTTGGGGACGAACTGGCCGGGTGAGTACGCGCTGACCTCGGGCTCGAAGGTCTGGGGGTCTGTTATCCCGGCCTCCTGGTGCACTGCCGCTATCCGCTCGGCCAGCTCTCGACTCATCGTTCCGGGTGCGATGAAGGTGTGCATACACAGCGCCAGCCCCAGCGATTCGAATTCATGCCAGAGACGGTCGTATTCGGGGAACGTTGGGTATTTCCCATTGGACAAGATGGGCCGCACGGCGGCAGCCTTGAACCCCATCCCGGCGATGCGGCGCAACTCCTCGATGGCGAAATCCACGTCCTGAGGAGCGATGATGCCGCAGGGGAACAACCGTTGCCTGTTGGCTGAGCAGTAGTCGTCGACCCAGTCGTTGTAGGCGCGCGCACATATGCGCGCGGCCTCTGCGTTCTTCACCAACGGCATCTGGATCATAGGCGCCGAGGGGAACACCATCACCTGATCGATGCCGCAGGCGTCCATCTCCCGCAGCCGGGCGTAGGGGTCTCTCGTGATGGCGTTCCTCCCTACCCGCTCGTCCCAATCGGGGTCTTCGGGGCTGACCGCGCCGATGTCGCTCTTCGTTATCGTGGGGTTCCAGACCTCGGCCGCGTAGGAGAACGTACGCGGGTCCAGGAACGACTTCCTGCCGTTCAGCACACGGATGCCCCGGTCGTTGTCGACGTAGAGGTGAGACTTGGCGAACTCCCGGTGGTGGGCCGGGATGTACTTCTCCCACACGTCAGGGGGCTCGAAGATGTGGCTGTCGCAGTCGAACACGGGGAAGTCCTTGGTCCGTCCCTGTCTGTTGTAGGGCATGTCCCCCTCCTATTGCCGGGAGTGCTGGCTGCAAGTCGCTAGCTGGATACCGGCTCCTTGATGCCATACAGCTCGGCGCAGTTGTCCCAGAGGATCCTCCGCTTGTCTTCATCACTGATGCCCAGCTTCTCTCCGTTGTCACCAGCACCCAGACGGAGAAAACGATCGACTGCGTAGGGGTACTTGGAGTCCCCGTGCGGGTAATCAGTGGAGAAGACCAGGTTCCGGTTCGGCATCCAGTCGATGGCGTACTTCACAGGCTCTTCATCGGCTTCAACCGATGCATAGCCCTGTCGCTTGAAGTACTCGCTCGGAGCCATCTTGAGTTCTGGCGCCCAGACGTCCCCCATTTGCTCCCAGTGCTCGTCGAGTCGCCAGAGGAAGAAGGGCAGCCAGCTGCAATTCCCCTCCAGGAACGCCACCTTGAGGTTCGGGTGGCGCTCGAAGATGCCCGCGCCTGCGAAGCTGGCCACGCACAGCATCTGCTCAATGGGGTGGCAGAAGGTGTGGCGCAGCATGAAGTTCTGACCGAACTGCCAACCCACCTCCGGCAGGCCCGTGAAGATGGCCTCGTGGAACCCGAGGGGCACGCCGAGCTCTTCCAGCGCGTCCCAGAGGGGTTCGTAATATGGGTCATGCCAGGGACGGTTGTGGACCATGTTTGGCCTCAGGAAAACGGAGCGGAACCCCAACTCCTTGACGGCCCGCCGCGATTCGGCAACGGCGTCGTCTACGTTGAAGACCGAAATCATGCCCGCGCCCAGAAGCCGCTGAGGGTCCGCCTTGCAGAAGTCGAAGAGCCAGTCGTTGTAGGCACAGGCGACTGCTGCTGCTAGTGTGGGATCCATATCCGGTTCACCCAGCGCGTGCAGGCCACGGCTGGGATAGATGACCGCCACGTCGATGCCCTCGATGTCCATCGCTTCCAATTGGACCTCGTTGCTGTAGCCACGGTCGGCATGAGGCCGGAAGCGTTCCTCCACCTGTTGGGCGTTCTGTCCGGCGGGGCGGCCCGTCGGCATCCCACGGAGAGGGTCCCTTCCCCAGAGGCGTCCGTCCGGGTGGATCAGGTTGAGGTCAGAGGCACTGTTCGCCGTTCCGATCGGTGCAACGCCTCTGAAGCCCGGGGCGATGTACCGCTGCCAGAGGTCCACCGGCTCGATGATGTGCATGTCGCTGTCGATAACCTTGAAACCGTTCTTCGCCATCAGGTGCCTCCACATCTACCGGCAACGGAACTCAGAGTCTCTGGCCAATCGCTAGCACACTAGGAATCTTCCAACCGAGTGTCAAGGAAATGGCACTTGGCCGCGACGGATGGTCGATTAGTCTCGGAGGTGGCCATAGACCGCCGCTGCCACCGCACCGACCCGGGGCATCGTCAGGAGTCGGCCCAAGCCCTCGATGGGGTCGTCGATGCCGGAGAGCGAGAGGGTCCGCCACAGCGTGACTGTGTGCGAGGTGATCACCGGTTTGCCGATGGCCTCCTCCAGGTCCTGCGCCACGGCGATGGCGTCGAGGTTCATGCAGCTCACGAACAGACCATCGGCGGAAGGGTCCCAGTGGGCCAGACTGAAGTCGTAGATCTCCTGAGGCTGGGTCGTGCTGAATTCCTTGCTGGTGGATTTGCCCATGCCCTTCATCTTGAAGGCGTCGATACCCGCCTCCGCGAGGTACTGCTGCTCCGAATCGTGGTGGTCGTCCTGGTAGGGGCTCGTGACCACGATGCGCTGCAGGCCCAGCGTCTTGAGGGCTTCGACAGCGGCCAGCATGGTGGAGGTGGTGGGGATGTCGTAACGCTGTTCGACCTGGCGGCAGAAGTCGATGTCCCCCTGCAGGCCCCGCAGCGCTCCGCTGACCGTGCAGCAGTACCCCAGCGAGGTAATTCGGGCTGTGGACAACTCCTGCACGGCACGCCAGGACTGCTTCTCCATCTCGATGAGGGCGGCCATGCCACCGCCCGCGTTCATCATGCGCGTCACATGGAAGGTGACGCCCTCGGGTGCGAGGTAGGGGAACCGCGACTCAGTGATGAGCTGTCCGCTGGTCGTGATGAGGCCGATACGCGCGCGCCAGTTGATGGGTTCAAGCATGGTGGTGCTCCTCTCTGAATCCCAACACGTCTCTGCTCGCCGTAGACTGTCTACCGGTTGGAATATAGCGTCCGGCACTCAGGAACAATAGCGTCTCTTCCACTGCCACGAAAGCGAGTTCCTCGCCATGCGTACCGTCATAATCGATACCGACCCGGGCACCGACGACGCCCTCGCGCTCATGATGGCGTTGAACGCTCCCGGCCTGCAGGTTGAGGGCATCACCACGGTCGGCGGGAACGCCAGCCTGGCGGATACCACCGCCAACACGCTCAGGCTCGTTGAACACCTCGACGGGAAGCAGAGCGCAATACCGGTGGCCGTCGGCGCCGGGCAGCCGTTGCGCGGCTCGTTCACCCATGCGTACCACGTTCACGGGGCTGGCGGGCTCGGCGTTCGGTTGCCTGCCCCCACGCTGAAGCCGCATGCGATGAGCGCGGTCGACTTCATACGCGGCCGCGCCCTTCAGGCCGTGCAGCCGCTGGCCGTCATCGCGCTCGGCCCGCTGACCAACGTTGCCGCCGCGCTGGACAGTCGCCCGGACCTCGTGGATGCGCTCGCAGAGATAGTCGTCATGGGCGGAGCGTTCGAGGCGCCGGGCAACATCACTCCGCACGCCGAGTTCAACATCCACGAAGACCCTGAAGCCGCCAATGCTGTTTTCGCTTCGGGTGTGCCGGTGACCGTCGTCGGTCTCGACGTCACTCGGCAAACGTCCATGCATCGACGGGATGGTCCCCGGTGGTTCGAAGGCGAGTCCAGGTCAGCCCGATTGGGCAACCGCATCCTGGCGGACCGGTTCCAGGAACGGGCCGACCTGCAGGAGTTTTATCTGCACGATCCGCTGGCCGTGGCGGCCACGATCGTCCCGGACATCCTGGCGTGCCGCCCGGCGCAGGTCTCTGTCGTGACGGACGGAGACGAACGAGGGCGGACCTTGGCACGATATGGGGACGGGACGGTGAGAGTGGCGGTCGGAGTGGATGTCGAAAGAGCCGTGGAGACGGCGAGGAGCCTCGTTTCCGGAGGCCGAGCATAGCGCGGGATTGAGGACTGCCACCGCTGCGCGGGCTACAATGGCGCCGATCCGGCTCAAGCGAGAGGGGGAGTAATGGCAACCATCGCAGGCAGATTCGGTATGTCACATGGCCCTCAGCTCTACGTGCCTCCCGAGCTGTGGCCCAACATCCTCCGCCGTGACGACATGGGCGCCGAGAAACCGGGGATGCGTGAGCAGACCTCGGAGTCCATGATGCAGCAACGGTATGACGCGTGCATGAAAGCGATGGACACCATCCACGCCAGGGTCGACGAGGTCGCGCCCGACACGATAGTGCTCATCGGGGACGACCAGCGGGAGAACCTGCTCGCGGACAACACGCCGCCGTTCCTCGTGTACATCGGCGATGACGCGGACGCGAGCACCCGGGTCTCGCACTACCGCCTCGGCGACGAGTTCACCGACACGATCACGAGGTACCAGGTCGATGTCCCGCTTGCCAGGTGGACCATCGATTCGCTGCTCGACTCCGGGTTCGACCCCGCATGGTCGACCGCCACCCGGCATGAGCAGGGACTCGGCCACGCGTTTGGCCGCCCGCTCCACACCACGAACGACGACGCCCGCTACCGCATCGTCCCGGTCATGGTGAACACGTACTACCCGCCCACAAGTTCGCCGCGCCGGTGCGTGGACTTCGGTCGCGCGCTTGCGAAGGCCATCGAGTCGTTCGACGAGTCCCGGCGCGTCGTGGTCATCGCGTCCGGCGGGCTCTCCCACATGATGATTGACGAGCAGATCGACCGGGAGTACCTCGAGGCGGTGGAAGCGCACGACATCGATTACATGGCGGCGATGGACCCCGACGTGCTGGTCGGCGGAACGTCCGAGATCAGGAACTGGATCATCGCCGCAGCCACGAGCGACAACGCCGGGCGGGTCATCGACTACCAGCCCTGCTACCGGAACCTGGCCGGCGTCGGCTGCGCGATGGCCTTCGCCGAGTGGGAGTGATTGGCCCCTGTTCGCCCACTCAACCGCTCATTTGACAGTCGATAGGCACGGTGGTTAAGTGCCGCCATCAGAACAACTGCGGCTATCCCTCTGGACACCCCTCCCGCCCACGCATAAGGAGAGAGGAAGGAGCGCCATGGCGAATCTCATCACGGCACGCGGGGACCGGTCTCTTCGAACGCTCATCGACACCGAAGGCGGGACGGTGAGCCGGGAGTTGTACGTCAACGAGGACATCTTCGAGCAGGAGCAGGAGCAGATCTTCGGTCGATGCTGGCTGTTCCTGGGCCATGAGAGCCAGGTGCCGAATCCAGGCGACTTCATGGTGACGCGCATGGGCACAGAGGAAGTGCTGGTGGTGCGTGGCCGCAAGGACAACCAGATTCGCGCTTTCCTCAACTCGTGCGCGCACCGGGGAATGAAGGTCTGCCGCTACGACCAGGGCAACGCTCTCGTGTTCACCTGCCCGTTCCACGCCTGGACCTACGACTGCAACGGCGCTCTGGTGGGGGCAGCCTACCAGTACGCTCCCTACGCTTACGACGGCGGCATCGACAGGGAGCAGTGGGGGTTGACGCCGGTGGCGCAGTTCAAGAACTACTACGGCTCACTGTGGGCAACCTGGGACCCGAAGGCCCCCTCGTTTGAGGCCTACGTCGGGCCTTTCGCCGAGGGGATTCGGTACGACTGCGAGGCGAGCGACGGAGAAGAGGCCGGCATCGAGGTCTTCAGGCCATTCCAGAAGTGGCGCCTGCCAACGAACTGGAAGGTGCCTGCGTTCTCCTCATCGACCGACCTGACGCACGCAGCGATGACCCATCGCTCGGTGAATGCAGCGGCCATAGGACCCGACCGCGGGACTATGTCCGGGGGCGAACGCCACAAGAGGCGCGCTCCCTTCCCTGCAGACCGGTACGCTGCCGGCGACCACAACCTCGGCCACGGCGGCAACTGGACCGTGTATCAGCAGCCCGGCGTGCCTGAGTACGTGGACACTTGGTTCGAGGCCGGTGTCGACGACTACTTCCGTGAGGCTCGCAACCGCAAGGCGGCGAAGTACGCCGACCGGATACTCCCTCCCCACGGCCACGAGGGTGGGCACTTCTGCGTGTTCCCCAACTTCATCATGGACAGCTGGCGCTGGCGCTGGTGGCACCCACACACCGTTGGAGTCGTTGAGCGGTGGAGCCTGTTCGGTGTCGACAAGAACGCGCCCAAGCACGTGAAGGACGCCGTTCGCCACTACGTGATGCGGTACAACGGGCCGACCGGAGCAACCGAGTCGGACGACATGGAGAACTGGAACTACGTCTACGCCGCCAGCCAGGGGGCCAGGGCCCGCAAGCGCAACTACTTCTTCGCCAATGGACTGGGGCGTGGGATCGAGAGCGACCAGCACCCCGGTGTCGTGTTCAACGGTTCGCATACCGAGGAGGCGCACCGCGCGCGCTTCAGCAGATGGCTCGCCTTCATGGAAGCCTCCAGCTGGGATGACCTCTACCCGATAAACAGAGCGAAGTCGCACCGGATCTGGTAGGAGCGCAACCCAGGCGCACCGAGGCGGGCAGCACGAAGGGAGTCATGGCATGACGGAACGCGCCAACGCGGCTCTGGAGGCGATGGACCGGGTCGTCCTTCTGAAAGACATCGAGCAGTTCCTCTACTGGGAAGCGCTCCTCCTGGACGAGCGCAGGCTCAACGAATGGCTCGACCTTCTTGCAGAGGACATCCATTACTGGATGCCCATCCGCAGGAACATCAAGTTCGGCGACTGGGACCTGGAATACAGCGACCCGGAATCGGAGATCTCCTACTTCGACGAGGGGAAGGACATCCTGACCGGCAGGGTCCGGCAGATCAACTCAGGTGTGCACTGGGCGGAAGAGCCGGTCTCCCGGTTCGCGCACATCATCTCCAACATCCTGTTGCTTGAAGTGAACGGTGATGAGGTCAGGGTGAGCAGCAAGTTCTTCTGCTACCAGAACCGCCTGCAGGACGAGGTGAACCTGTTCGTCGGCAGGCGATACGACACGCTCAGGCGCGACCCCGACACGGTGTTCAAGATCGTCAAGCGCGATGTCATCCTGGACCAGAACGTGCTCCTCCCGAAGGTGGTCAACACCTTCTTCTAAGAGGAGCGTGCCGATGCGCATCGAGTGGCGATACCGTAGCGACGAAGACGCCCTCCTCACCGTCGACGAGGAGGGCACTACTGCGCTGGAAGTCTGGGAGCTCGACCGGGCGCTGCTGTCCGATTTCCTCAACCTGATGACCAGCCTCGACGCCCACAGCAAGCGGAGCATCGTCGTCGACGCCCAACGCGACCCCCAGGAGTGGGGCCAACTCGTGATCGCGCGGTCCGATGACGGCGACGTGCTGAGGGTCGACCCCGAGCTCTACTGGGACCGCGTCGCGCACTGGTTCCGCTCGGAGGGCGGCGACCCTAATCCGTGGCGGTGGAGAACGTAGGCCTGCCGTTCGTTGACAGGCGGTTGGTGCGGTGGTTAAGTGCCATTACAGTGCTGCCCGGCCATAGAGCACGAGGGGAGGACCGCCATGACCACCATGATCGCGAGTGCAGGTACGGAAGGGGCCGTCGACGAACTGCTGATCTCCGCCGACTCCCACGTCATGGAGCCCGGCGACCTCTGGACGACGCGCGTGCCCAAGGCGATGCGCGACCAGGCGCCTACATTCACAGACGCAGTATCCGACCAGTCCAAACCCGGCGGCTGGGACCCGACCGAGCGGCTGAAGGAGATGGCCGTCGACGGCGTCAGCCTCGAGGTGCTCTACGCCACGCGCGGCATGACGCTCTTCCGCCTGGAAGACGTGCCGCTGCAGGAGGCGTGCGTCCGCGCCTTCAACGACTGGCTGATCGAATACTGCGCAGTGAGCCCGGAGCGCCTGTTCGGCGTCGGCCTCATCTCGCTGTACGACATCGACAACGCCGTCGCCGAGTTGGAGCGCTGCCGCAACGCGGGGCTGCGCGGAGCGATGGTCTGGCAGAACCCGCCTGAGGACATGCCCTTCTCGTCGGACCGCTACGACCGCTTCTGGGCCGCAGCACAGGACCTCGGGATGCCCGTGAGCCTCCACATCCTCACCGGGCACGGCTATATGAAGAAGGCCCACCTCCGCCACGGCACAGAGCACTACCGCTCCAGCGTGAACCTCAAGATAGCGGAAGTGATGGACAGCCTCTTCGACCTCATCTTCTATAAGGCGCTGGACCGGTTCCCCAACCTCAAGATCGTGATCGTGGAGAACGAGATCGGCTGGATACCGTTCGCGCTGCAGCAGTGGGGCTACTACCTGGGCCGGCACCGGGACCGGGAACCAGGCCCCGCGCCAGACAAGATGCCGAGCGACTACCTCGCCGACCAGATATACGCGACGTTCTTCAACGACGCCATCGGCACGCGGTACCTGTCGAGCTGGGGCGCGGACGCCTGCATGTGGTCCAACGACTACCCCCACGCAAACTCCACCTGGCCGAACTCGCGAAAGGTGATTGCGGAGCACTTGGGGCACTTGGATGCGGAAACGCGCACGAATGTCCTCAGCACCAACGTCTGCCGTCTGTACGACATAGCGATACCGGAAGCTCTCTAGGGGAGGACGACGATGACTTACGACCTGTTGCTCAAGAACGGGCGAGTGGTGGACGGCTCCGGCGGGCCCTCCTACGAGGGAGACGTGGCAGTCGTGGACGGACGCATCGTGGAGACCGGCAGGCTCGGTTCGTCCGCGAAGCGGGTCATCGACGTCCAGGGGCAGGTCATCGCGCCTGGCTTCATCGACAACCACTGTCACTACGACGCGCAGGTGCTCTGGGACCCCCTGTGCACGTTCGCCTGCTACCACGGCGCAACGACCGTCATCAACGGCAACTGCTCCCTGGGGCTCGCCCCGGCCCGACCCGAGGAGCGCGCCGACCTCGTCTCTATGCTGTCGCGGGTCGAGGCCATCCCCGTCGAGTCGCTGCAGGCCGGGGTCGAGTGGTCGTGGGAGTCGGTGCCGCAGTACCTGGAGACCATCGACCGCGAGCTCGGCGTGAACGTCGGCTCGCTCATCGGATTCTCGGCCGTGCGGCGGCACGTGATGGGCGAGGCGGCCTACTCCGCGGTCGCGACTCCCGAGCAGATCGAACAGATGAAGGAGATCGTCCGCGAGGGCATCCGCGCGGGAGCGCTCGGCCTGTCCTCGGAGCGCAACCTGCGCCACATGGACCTGGAGAATCGCCTGCTGCCGGCGAACGCCGCGCCGCCCGACGAGTTCCTCGCCGTGGCAGAAGCGCTTGCCGAGGTGGGGGCCGGTTCCATCCAATTCGGCGACTCGGAGCGTATCGAGATGTCAGAAGGCCTGCTCTCGCGAACGGCCCGTGCGACGGGACGCCCCGTCATATCCAGCCTCGCGGGACGCGCAGGCACCACCCGGAACGACGCCCGGATGTACGCGATGGTGTCGCCGTTCATGGAGAACACCGCGCGCTGGACGCTGCTCACCGTGGGCAGTTTCGACGGTTTCGCGCACTGGCTTCCCGTGATGAGCAGCTCACCAGAGGAGAAGCGCGTGGCTTTCCAGGACCCCGCGGTGCGCGCCGGACTCAGGGCGGACGCCGATGCGGCGGACAAGCGGAATCCCGGCTCTCCCCAGGTGCGTTGGGACCTGTTGCACGTAGCCAGGGTCGCCATGGACGAGCACCGGCCATTCGTGGAGCGGAGCGTGAGCGACATCGCACAAGAGCTCGAAAAGGACCCGCTCGACACATTCCTCGACCTTGCACTCGAGGAGGACCTCAAGACGCTCTTCTACTTCCGCTCCGACGTAAGCACGTCGGCGATGGCCGAGGTGCTCGCAGACCCGTTCGTGCTGCCCGGGCTCTCCGACGGCGGGGCGCACGTCACCCGCCGCTGCGACAGCCATTTCTCCACCTTCCTGCTGTCGTTCTGGGTGCGGGGACAGCAGGCCCTCTCGCTGGAGGAGGCCGTGCGAAAGCTGACATTCATGGGCGCGAGCGCGTTCGGCCTGCATGACCGTGGCCTGATCAGGCCGGGGCTGGCCGGTGACCTGACGGTGTTCGACCCGGACACCATCGGCGCAGGTGAGCTGGAAGAGGTCGCGGACTACCCCGGAGACGCCGTGCGGATGCGCCGCCCCAGCGAGGGCGTCGCCTGCACCATCGTAAACGGCGAGGTGCTGATAGAGGCTGGCGAGCACACCGGGGCCCTCCCCGGCCGGCTCCTGCGCAGCAGCGCATACGGACGCTAGGCGAATCAGCCGCCGGGTGCGGTCTTGTCCGGCTTCCTGAGAGTCTCCTCCAGGAAGAAGACCACGACGATGGCGGCAGCGAATGCCGTCGACGCGAGCAGCACGAACGCCGCGCCGAACCCGAACGCGCCGGACAGCAGGCCGAAGCTCGTCGGGCTGGCCGTCGAGCCTCCCTGTGCGACGAGTCGCGACATCCCGAAGAAGAGTCCGCGCGCCTGCGGCGGGGCAACATCCGTGCCGAGCGTCTGCATATTGCCGGAGATGATGCTGATGGCAAGGTGCACGAACACGAAGCTCGCGATGAACCAGGCCAGCGACAACCCCGCGAACGCAGTGACCGACACGGAAGCCATAGAAAGGCTCGTCAGTATCAGCCCCGGCACGATGGTGTACTTCCTGCCGAACCGGTCCATCACGAATCCGGTCGAGAACAGGATGGGGACGGTCCCCACGGCCATCGCGCTGCGCAGCACACCCAGCTCGGCGGGGTCCAGCCCGTAGGCGTAGGACGGGTACAGCAGGATCACGCCGCCCTCGAAGACAGCCCCTCGGGTGACGTTCGTCAGGAACTGGATCGAGAAGACGGTGGGAATGGGGTTCTTGAGCAGCAGCCCCCAACGTGGTCCTTTCATGGCCGCGTCGGCCGCACGCTTCGCCGCCGTAGCCGTCTCCTTGATCACGAAGTAGGTCGGGATGATGGAGAGGAGCGTGAGCACGGCGTGGATGAGGAAGGGCGACCACAGCCCCCAGGTAACCGCTGCGAACCCGCCGACGAGCGGGCCCGCAAGCGCGCCGACCTGCTGCACGCCGAACATCTGCGTGACCTGCTTGCCGCGCTGCTGTACGGTCCCGGTGTCGGCGATGACCGTGATTCGGCTCTGCATCCACATCTGCGTGCCGACCCCGGCGATGAACCGGTACACGAGCAACTCGTTGAACGAGCCTGAGTACGCGGCCTTGGCGATGAGGAGGGAAGACACCGCAACTATCAACGGCCCCGCTAGCAGGATCCAGCGACGGCCGATACGGTCGATGAGCATGCCCGTAGGGAGCGAGGCAACCAGCGTGCCGAGGAGATAGGAGACGAATACCCACGAGGCCTCGACGATGCTGACCCCGTAGAGCTTGGTCAGCTCCGGCAGCACGGGCAGTCCGATGCCGTTCCCGAGTCCCAGCGCGATCGCCGGAACGTGGAGTCCCAGAATCAAGCGGAGTTGCGGATGGAGCCCCCTGCGGGCCGGCGTCTCGCTCTGGCTCCCCTCACCGTTCTGCCGCATGGTGGGGATTGTACGCTGCCGTCGGCCTCTCGGTTTTCGCCGTCGACGAACGCCCCGGACTCGTCTAATCTCTGGATGGCGCTATCCCAGCGGAGGAAGAGCATGAACACCAGGGTGCGGCTGAGCATCGAGCGGCAGGTCAGTTTCGCGGAGGGATTTTCCTTCGGAGATACGGGGCCCTACGAGCGACTGACCGGATCGGCGTTCTTCGAACTGGACCCCGACGACCCCGCCAACACGAACGTCGTCGACCTGGCGCTGGCGCCCCGCAACGCGAACGGCGCCGTCGAGTTCCGAGCGGACCTCGACATCCTGAAGCCCGTCGACCTTGCACGGGGCAACGGATGCCTGCTGTACGGCGTGAACAACCGGGGGAACAAGACGGTTGTGCGGGTATTCAACGACGCCCCGCCGGACAACGATCCCCTCACACTCGCTGCCGCCGGTAACGGCTTTCTGATGCGGCAGGGCTACACCGTCGTCTGGTCCGGCTGGCAGGGCGATCTCCTGGCTGGCGACGGCCTCCTCACCATCGATCTGCCGGAAGCCCTGGAGAACGGCGCGCCGGTACGGGGAAAGGTGCGCCAGGAGTTCATCGCCGAACAGGAAGGCGTGCTCTGGATGCCATTGAGCGGCGCGCCAACCATCCGCTCCTACCCCGCGCTCGATCTCGATACCTCCCACGCAACGATGACCCTGCGCGAACACGAGTGCGACCCGCGCGTCCCTCTCCCGCCGGACGCCTGGGCCTTCGCTGAGGCGGAGATGGCCGACGGCGCATTGCAGGTGCGCCCGTCGCCGACGGCCTGCTACATGAAGGGCGGTTTCAAGCCCGGCTGGATCTACGAGCTAATCTACGAGACGGAGGGCTCCCGCGTCATGGGGCTCGGTATCGTGAGCATCCGCGACCTCGTGTCGATGCTGCTCCATGACGCCGTCGACGCGGATGGCGCGCCGAACCCCCTCGCGGGACACGAACGGGCGTACATCTATGGAGCGTCGCTGAGCGCGCGCGTCATCCGCCAGTTCATCTATGACGGGTACAACACGGACCCTGAGGGCCGGAAGGTCTTCGCCGCCGCCTACCCGCACGTCTCCGGCGCGGGACGCCTGTTCACGAACGCCCGGTTCGCCCAGGTGGGGCGCTACCCGCGCCAGCACGAGGAGCATCAGTGGCCATCGGAGCGTTACCCATTCGCCTACTCCGTCGCGCCAGACGCCTTCTCGGACTCGCTCGACTGCGTCACGAAGCGACCCGAGGCGGACCCGCTTGTCGTGCACACGCACACGAACACCGAGTACTGGAACCGTCACGCATCGCTCGGACACACGAGCCCACGGACGGGCGAAGACATCGAGTTCCCGGACGTGGTGCGGGTCTACTTCCTCGCAAGCGCGCAGCACACGAGCGCGATGCCATCCCCTGACGACATCTGCCAGCAGCGCTCCAACGTGATGAACAACGGGCCGTTGATGCGGGCCGTCCTCAGGATGATGCACCGCTGGGTGACCGAAGGCACACCGCCTCCGCCCAGCATCGTACCCCGGCGGACAGACGGCACACTGGTGACGCCTGAAGAAGCGCTTGCAGCGTTCCCCAAGGTGCCCGGCTTCCCCACGCCAGCGAGCCCCAGCCGTCTGCCGCTGTACGACTACGGGCCCGATTTCGACCGGGGGTTGGTCACCGAGCATCCGCCGCAACCCGTGCCGGGCAAGGAGTACACGGTGCAGATGCCGCTGGTGGACGAGGACGGCAACGACCTCGGTGGCCTGCGGTCGCCGGAGGTCATGGCGCCCGTCGGCACGCACACGGGATGGAACCTGCGGAGGGCGGGCTTCGCCGAAGGTGACCTCGCCTCGCTGGCAGGCAGCTTCGTGCCCTTCGCTCGAACCCGCGCTGAACGGGAAGCGAGCGGTGACCCTCGCCGCTCCATCGAGGAGCGGTACGCGTCCCACGAGGACTACGTACGCCAGGTGGCCGAGGCTGCCCGGCAGTTGCAGGCTGCGGGGTTCCTGCTGGAAGAGGACGCGGATCGCTACGTAGAAGCAGCGAAGAGCCGTGACCCGTTGAACGATGCGGTCCCGCTCGCTCCGCTGTCGCTCGGTAAGGCGATGCCGTCGCCGTCGGCAAGCGTCCGCTGAGCGAGCATCGCCTCTACAACGGCGCTCGCAGGGGGCCTAAGGGAGACCCGCTCCAGGTCGCAGCGGTTGTCGCCACAGGTGACCCGCCCTATGATGCAGGCCGCAGGAGGTGTGGCATGGCGCATCGCATCCTCTCGATCCACGCGGGATACGACGGCCCCAACGGGTTCGTGGACGGCTACGTTGGCAGACCGGCAGACCGGGGGCCGCATCCGGGGCTTGTCGTCATCTCGGGCATGGGCGGGCTCAACTGGTTCCAGCGCGAAATCACGCGGACGTTCGCCCGCGCCGGATTCGTCGCTCTCTCCCCTGACCTGTTCGATGGCGCGCTGCCAGAGGGCCGTGCCACGCAGTTGCACTACAAGAACTCGCTGGACGTGGAACGGACGGTTGAGAACCTGAGCGCCGGGGCCGACTTCCTGCGCTCGCTGCCGTGGACGCCGGACGACGCGCCGGTGGGCGTCGTGGGCTTCTGCCTCGGCGGCGGGCTCGTTCTGCTGGCGCTGGCGCGCACGAACACATTCGGGGCGGGCGTGGTCTACTACCACAGCCTCTTCCCCGATTCGGCGGAACTGGAGAACATCCGCGTGCCGATGATGTGCCACTACGGCACGAACGATCACACGACGCCCATCGCGGAGATCGAGGCTTTCCGCGCCGCCCTCGACTACTATGAGAAGCAGTACGAGCTATTCATGTACGAGGGCTTGGGGCACTCGTTCCTGAACCCGAACCAGGACTCCTCGGCGCGGCGGGAGGCGGGAGCGGCGGAATCGCTGGAGCGGACGTTCGCGTTCTTCAGGAACCACCTGGGTGTTGCACCACCGGAGACAGCAGCAGCGGCCGAAGACGACGAGACACCGGAGAAGCCGTGAGGCTGTTCGGCGGCTTCGCCGAGTTCTTCACTGCGCTGCGCTACCGGGACTTCCGGCTCTTCTGGTTCGGGCTGGTCGCACAGGTCACCGGCCAGCAGATGACCATCGTCACCCTCGGGTGGCTGGCGTATGACCTGACGCAGTCGGCGCTGGCTCTTGGGCTCATCAACCTCGTGAGCGCCGCGCCTCGCCTCGTCGTGAACCTTGCGGGCGGAGTGCTCGCCGACCGGTTCGACCCGCGGACACTCGTCGTTGCGGCACAGACGACTGCCGTCGCCGTGCTGATGGCGCTCGCCGTACTTGCGATGACCGACCAGGCGGTGGTGTGGCATCTGGCCGCAGCGGCAGTGATGATCGGACTGGTGCAGTCGTTCGACGAACCGGCCCGGGCGTCGTTCTTCCCACGCCTGTTGCCGAACCGGTCGCTCATACCGATAGCGGTGCCGCTCACGTCCGTGGCGTGGTCGTCCACACGCATCGTCGCGCCGTCCATCGCCGGGTTCGTCATCGCGGCAGCCGGAGCGGGGCCGAGCTTCTTCGTTGCAGCCGCAGGGGCTGCCGCGATGGCCGCGGTGATGCGGATGGTCCATCCTCAGCAGGCAGCCGTCGGGCGGCACGGAACGATGCTGGGCGACCTGAAGGCGGGTGCCTCCTACGTATGGAGCCACCCGGTCTTCCGCCCGCTGCTGCTGCTGGCGCTCGCCTGCTCGGCGTTCGGACAGGGATACATGCTCACCTTCCCGGTATTCCAGGTCGAGGTGTATGACGTCAGCCCGCGCGAGCTGGGATTCATGTACTCATCGGCGGGTGTGGGAGCGATGGTGGGGCTGTTCGTGTACTCGCGCTATCTCAGGCAGCGGGGCGCGGGGCGCGTGTTGCTGGCCTCGGCAGGTTCGTTCGGAGCCACGCTGGTCGCGTTCGCGCTCACGCCGTGGTTCGAGGCGGCACTCGTCCTCCTGTTCCTCGCGGGCGCCGTTGGCGTGATGCAGATCACGACTGGACAGGTCATCCTGCAGACGCTGGTGGAGGACAGCCTGCGCGGGCGCGTGATGGCGCTGTACGGCGTCCACTGGGCGCTGCTGCCGGTGGGCGGCGCGATGATGAACAGCATCGCCGAGCGCACCGGCGCACCGATCGCCGTAGCCGGAGCAGGGGCGGCCCTGGTCGCTGTCGCCCTGGCTATCGCCCTGCTCGGGGCGGCGCTGCGCAACGTAGCTTTGCCGCAGGCCGAGCCTGCGCGGACCTAGGAGGAGGGCGCAGAGCACCCTCCTCCCGAATGTGTCTCTCCCTACAGACCCCGGCCTGCGGAGGCGTCTAGGACGGCGCCCTGTTCCTCGGAGGCGTCGTACTCCCACTTGTAGTGGGGGTCCGTGTAGACCTCTTCCGGCATCAGGCTCTCCAGTCCGCGCTTCCCGAGCTCTTCCTCGAACATCTCACGGACCCACGACTCCTCGCTCGGGTACTCCACCTGGTCGAGCAGCGGGTTCATGCGATTGGCGAGGCCGCGCATCTGGCGGATCGGGGAGAGCGCGAGGTAGCGCGCAGGCTCCACGCTGACGTTGAAGTGCTGGTGGAACCAGCGGTTCGGCGGCACGAACATGCTGGCCTCATGCCACGGAACGATGACCTTCTCCTCGCCCTCCGGCCACATGATGGAGTAGCCCTCGCCCGCGGGGATGATGATGACGACGCCCGGCCCGTGGCGGTGCGCCTTCTTGTAGGTGCCCGGCGGGAAGACGGACATGTGCCCGCCCATCTCCGAGTGCGGGAACTGGATGTCCACGACGTGTCCGCCGCCCCCGCGCTGGCGGTGCGGGACGAGGCCGTTCCACGCCGCGAGGTCGGTGAAGAAGTTGCCGAACCAGCTCGCGCCACGACCGCCCGGCGAGCGCTTGGCGACCGAGTACAACTCGTCCTCGGAGGTCTCCAGCAAGGTGGGGTCCTCGTAGGTGCTGTTGAAGAAGTAGGTGGGGTCGGGAACGAGCGACATGCCAACCGGCAGGTACGTGTTGGTGATGAGCCGTGCAGGACGGTCGCCGCGCGCGTTCGCGAACTGGCGGACCGCGCCGCGGGGGATGACGAACAGGCTGCGCGGGCTGAACTCGAACGTCCTGCGGTCGACGCCCTCCGCCCAGACCGTGGCGAGCCCCTGCCCGTCCGCGACATAGACGACCTCGTCCAGGGAGAAGCGCGTGGGGTTGGTCGAGCCGCCCGGCGGGATCTCGGTGATGCGTGCATCGGCGACGCCCTCCATGCCCGCGAGCTGGATGAACGCGGCATTGCAGCCCATCTCCGGCCACGGGGCGACCTCCAGGTTGCGGACGTCCTCCACGTAGTAGCCCTTGTGGACGGGTAGATCGAGCGTTTCGACCCACTGATCGTAGGGGTGCAGGGGCGCCCGAGCGTCCGTGTCTATGCTGACCTTCCCGATCGTTGCTACGTCTGTCTGCTGCGCCATAGTTCTCCTCCGAGCCTGTCAGGCTTGTCTGTGTGGACTCTCGCTCGCGGCGCGCGATTCGTCAAGCGCGGCAGGTGTCCGGGCAGCACGCTGCAACACGGATGCGAACAGAATGCGACGGGTACCCGGACACTCTGCAACACGGATGCAGCGCGATCGCGACACTATGCAACAGCCCGTTCACTCCTGAAGAGGAGGTCTTCAGGAGTGCGGTGGAGGGGTGTTTTTCCGAGATTCTGTTGCATTGTGTTGCATCCGGCAGGGCTGCCTCTCAGTACTAACCTCAGCATGCCACCAGCGTACCGCTCGGGCGGGCTTCGGCATAAGGGGCGGATGTCACAGAGCGACTGACGGGCGTCGTGCGGAGATTAGCGGCTTTAATCACCGCAAATTCTGCGGTGAATACCTGCCGCAGCGCGGACGGCAGCTCGCTAGCGCCTGAAGCGAACGCAGGCTTCACCGTTCGTCGGGTTGCACCTGCTGTTGCAGCACCACGACGTCGTAGCCGAGCGATGCGAGCAGGGCCCCGTCCGTGTCGAAGAGCTCCGCCTCGAAACGGGGGGCCGGGCGGACGTTGCCACCGAGCACCGGCAAGGTGCCGGAGAAGACGGCGGTGCCCGCGCCGGCGTCCGGGCCGATGAGCTCGAGCAGCCGCTCGGGGCGCATGAGCTGGGAGAGCGTTCCGTCCTGGTAGTCCTCCAGTTCACCGCCTTCGCTAACGCGGCTGCGGAGGCGCAGGTCGTCCCAGCGGGGCAGGAGGTCGTTGAGACGCCAGACCTGCCTGCTGAGTATCTTGGGGTAGATCTGCTTGGACTTCTCGATAGAGAGGCTCTCGAGGCCGCGATCGGTGTGGTCGCTGCCGATGCAGACGAAGGTGTCGTCCCTGCCGATGAGCAGCACGTACTCGGCCTCGCCGGACGACGTGCCGTCGTACGCGTAGACCGTCCCGTCCACTTGCAGCACCTGCGGGTTCGCAACGAATATCCACGGCACGTGCGCCGGGCGCGGCACGCCCAGGAGCGCAAGCTCGGCGATGTGCTCCTCCACCGCCGCAGGGTCGCGGCCCGTGTAGCCTCCCGCGAGCAGCCTTCGCGCGAGGAATCGCATCGGCGACCCCGCGTGGTCGAACGTGAGCATCCGGCTGGGTCTCTTCGTTACTTCTGTCCCGTTAGCGTTCATAGTGCCGCACCTCGAACGTCCGGCATCCGTCGGGCGATGCCCAGGGGCCGTGGGGCATGCCGGGCGGGCGGCAGGCGTACATGCCGGCGGTGAAGGTTTCGTTCAGCGGGATGTCGTGGATGCTGCCCTCGATGATCCAGACCTCCTCCCAGAAGTCGTGGACCTGCGGGCCCATCGCCGAGGTGTCCGTGCCCGGCTCGAAGCGGAGCAGGCGCGTGTAGTCACCGCTCACGTCGTCGCGAGAGAGTATCTGCTGACTGAGGCCCTCCACCGGTGGGATCGGCTCACTCGGGATGTCCGAGGGGTCGAAGAACTCCAACTCAGGTTTCGCCACGTTCACTCCTCTCTTACAGCTCTTAAGACGTCCAGAGCGCGGCGAACCGGGCCGCCACGACCTGTGCGTATGGCACGGGGGCATCGAGCAGCCCCATCTTCTGCGCGAACTGGTTCATCTGCTCGACGGCGTCTTCCGATATCGATGGGTCATAGTACGGCAGGTCGCGCTCGATCAGCTCAGCGATGAGCGACGCCTCCTGCGCAGGGAAGCGCTTCTCACCAACCGCAGTTGCCCGTGACGGATCCGCCTTCAGCATACGCTGCGCCGACACGATGGCGCGCACCGCGGCAGCGACCTCGTCCGGTTGTTCTGCGATCCTGCGGTCGGTGGTGACGAATGCGGGGAACGTGTAGCCGCGAGCCGCAGGCGGGCCGTCGCCGCGCCGCACGTCGAGCACGACGCTGCCCGCGCCGGAGCGCACGGCGACCTCCGTGCCCATGCCGTTCGCCCAGAAGCCGTCTATCGCGCCCTCTGCCAGCGCCCTCGCCGCCTGCACCCCGAACGACACGCCGGAGCCGGTCGCTCCGGGCACGGGGCCGATGCTCACGCCGTCGCGCTCTGGGTCGATGCCTGCCTCGCGGAGCATCTGCTCCAACCCGTCGCGGGGGCCGGGCGCCGCGCCGATGCTGAGGCCCTTCACCGATTCGATGTCGCCGCGCCGGGCGTCGAGGTCGCTCCTGAGCACGAGGAACCAGTACATGTGCTGCGCGAGCGCGGCAAGCAGCGATGCGCCTTCCCACCGGGGGAACGCAGTCAGCACCGCGTGCGCTGAGCCCGCCACGTAGTCGAGCTCGCCGTCGCGCAGCATCTCCATCGCCCGTGTGACGGGGAAGACGAGCTCGATATCGGCGTCGAGGCCCTCAGCCGCAAACGCACCGAGGTCGACGGCGGCGATTGCAGGGAAGTAGGAGTTCGAGACGAGATCGGGCACGCCGATGCGCAAGGGGTTCCTCCATGGCCGTGCATCCGGCCAGCCGCGAGTGTGCCAATCGCCGGGCGCCAGGTCAACCGGAGGAGGCGCAGCACCACCTCTTCCTACGATATTCGATAAAGCTCCTTAACGAACCTTCAACAGCGTGTCAATGGCGCCCGGGTATAATCCACGGCATGCAGGCCCCCGTCGAGGACACTCCCCAGGCATCCTGGTACAGTTCGTCCGTGGAGGACGCCCTCGAAGGCCTCGCGTCGTCAGCCTCGGGGCTGTCCTCCGGCGAGGCGGCAACGCGCCTTGCCACGTACGGGCCGAATCAGCTGACCGGCGCTCCTCCTGTCTCCGCGCTCAAACTGCTGCTGGACGAGTTCCGCAGCCCGCTCGTGCTCGTGCTCATCGGCGCGGCGGCAGTGCTGTTGGGCGTTGCGCTCATCGCAGAGGAGTCCGACCACTACATAGACGCCGGACTCATCGCGCTCATAGTGGTGCTTAATGCGTGCCTCGGTTTCACGCAGAACTACCGCGCCAGCCGCGGCATCGAGGCACTCAACCGCCTCGCCGCTCCTTCCGCGACGGTGCTCCGCGACGGCGTGGCGGAGCAGGTGGACGCCAAGGTGCTCGTTCCGGGCGACATCGTGCTGCTGGAAGAGGGTTCACGCATCCCCGCGGACGGGCGGGTTATCCGCAGCATCGACTTGAGCGTCGACGAAGCGGCGCTCACCGGCGAGAGCCTTCCCGTCCGCAAGAGCACACAACCCGTCTCCGCCGACGCGTCGCTCGCCGAGCGGTTCAACATGGCGTACAGCGGCACGGTCGTGATGCGCGGGCGGGGGCGCATGTTGATAGCCCGCACCGGCATGCAGACGGAGGTCGGCGGGATCGCTGCCGAGGTGCAGACGACGGAGAGCGAACCAACCGTTTTCCAGCGCGAGATCGCGCGTCTGGCGACGCGTATCGGCTGGGCCGTCGCGGTGCTCATCGGCATCGTCGTCGTGCTGCAACTGGTGACCGGCGACCTGAGCCTGCTCGAAACGTTCATCACCGCCGTCGCGCTCGCCGTCGCGGCGGTGCCGGAAGGGCTGCCCGTCGTCCTCACGCTAGCGCTCGCGTTCGGCACCCGGCGAATGCTGGAGCGAAGGGCGCTCGTACGCTCGCTGCCGGTCGTGGAGATCGTCGGCGCGGCAGAGGTCATCTGCACCGACAAGACGGGCACCGTCACGGAAGGCCGCATGACGATGCGGCGGGTGGCGACGCTCACCGGGGAGCTGGACGCACACGACATCGCGCACGGCGCGCACGAGGAGCCGATAGGCATCTCGCTGCTGGTCGCGGGTCTGTGCAACAACGCGCACCGGCACCCCGAATACGGCTACGTGGGCGACCCGACGGAGACGGCACTGCTCGAGTTCGCCGAGCGCGCCGGAGCGCCGCTGGGCGAGTACGAGCGCATGGGCGAGGTCCCGTTCACGTCCGAGCGGCGGATGATGTCGGTAGCCGTCCAACACCCCATAGCAGCCGACGGTCTGCTGCTGACGAAGGGCGCGCTTGAGGCGGTGCTCCCGCTCTGCACGAGCATCAGGACGCCCGACGGCGTGTCCCCGCTGAGCGACGACGAACGCAACGCGCTGCTGGAGCTGAACGTCGGGCTGGCGGGACAGGCGCTGCGCGTACTGGCGTTCGCGTACAAGGAGCAGCCTGCCGACGCGCCGATAGTCGAGGAGGGGTTGACGTTCGCCGCGCTGGGGGCGATGAGCGACCCGCCAAGGCCAGAAGCCGTGCACGCCATCGAGGCGGCGCACCGGGCCGGCATCCGCGTGGTGATGATCACGGGCGACAACAGCCTGACCGCGGCGGCGATCGGCAAGGAGGTGGGGCTGGACGGGGAGGCCATCGAGGCGAAGGAGCTCGACGGGCTGGACGAGGCGGAGCTCAAGCGCGTTATCGACGACACGAGTATCTTCGCGCGGGCAGAGCCGCGCCACAAAGTGCTCATCCTCCGCACGCTCAAGGAGAAGCACGACGTCGTGCTGATGACGGGCGATGGCGTGAATGACGCCCCCGCCCTGCACAACGCGGACGTGGGCGTCGCGATGGGCATCAAGGGCACAGACGTGGCCCGCGACACGTCGGACATGGTGCTGCTCGACGACAACCTCGCGACCATCGTCGCCGCCGTCGAAGAGGGCCGCCGGATATTCCGGAACATCAAGAAGTTCGTGAACTACATGCTCACGGGCAACCTCGCCGAGGTGCTCGTCATCCTGGTGGCGACGGTGTTCGGTTACCTGCCGGTGACCGCCGTGCAGATCCTGTGGATCAACCTCGTCACAGACTCCGGCCCCGCCGTCGCGCTGGCGTCGGACCCGGCGCCGAAGGGAGCGATGCGCGAGCCTCCGCGTCACGGCGCGGTGCTGGGCCGCTCGATGGCGGCGCTCGTCGGCAGTGTCGGCGTGATCATCACGATTGTCCTCGTCGCCACGTTCTTCGTCGGGCTGCGGCTGTGGGACCTGGAGACCGCCCGGACGATGACCTTCACCGGCTTCGTCGTGCAAGAGTATCTGCGGCTACTGGTCATCCGCGTTCAGGAGGGCATGCCGGTGTGCACGAACCGGTGGCTCTGGGCATCCGTGAGCGTGAGCCTGCTCATGCAGGCAGTGATCCTCTACACGCCCATAGGCAGCGCTGCGTTCGACACCGTGCCGCTGGGATTGGAGCAGTGGGGCATCCTGCTGGCAGGGCTGCTGGTGGGCTTCGCCGCAACGATCGTCACCGGGAAGCTGGTCGTTCGGCGATTCGGTCCGCTGTAGGGAGCGTCGGCGCAGACTAACCCCGGACGACGCGGGCGAAGCGTCGGCTGCAGTGACCAATTACCGGCGAGGGGCTGAGTAGGCGTCAAGCACAGCCTGGTAGAACTTCCGCAGCTGCTCTTCCTGCACCGAGTCCGCCGCAATCCAGTAGAGCGACCCAGACGGCGCGGACGGCAAGTAGACGCGTATCAAGAGGTCGCCATCGACCGGAGGTCCCAGCGCATGGGCAACGTTGGCCGCTTCGGTAACCTCGAAACCCACGATGTCCTCCACCCGTGTGACGACTGCCATGGATTGTTCGGGCTGCGATTCGCTGCCGGGGACCCAAGCGACATCACGAATCGTGCCGTCTTCGCCAAGCCAGACAATATTGACGGAGTCATTCCAGTCCCTGATGAAGAATGCACGAGCGTTCACCCCGCTGCCGAATCCAATCGCTTCCTCCCACCTCCGGAGGAGGGAGGGAACTGGGTATTTCGCCAAGAGGGCTGTCACTGCTTGGGAGAAATCCTGTGTTGTCATGCCATTCACGGGTACCTGAATCGAGACAGCCGAGCAAGGTGAAGCACTACTACCTCCTCGACCTCTTCATCTTCGACGAACCAGGCGACGACAACCTCATAGGAGGCAGCGAATACAGGAAGCGCATCCTCGCCCTCTCCATCGAACAGCCCTATGCCATTCCTCTGCTCGTTCCGCCAGAGGTCATCTTCCAGCCAACTAAGCAGGCGCCCCGCCATCTCTTGGATGGGCGGGGCGAACTCCATCAGTTCCATCTGAGCATTAGCGGTAACGGCAACGCTAAAGGCCAAGTTCCTCCCTGACCTCCTGCCATGGCCTCGTGTTTCCCGCGCGACGATCCTGTCCCCCGCGCCTTATCGCCTCTCTGTGGTTCGACTCGTGGCTCACCCATCGGATGTCGTCCCTATCAGTGCGCCATGGGACGATGCGCCGCTCTTGGGCTACGAGTAAAGTCATAGGCCACCCCTCCTGCTTGAGTGCCAATCCGCAGTGCGCCGAACTATACAGCAGCAACACCTAGCCGTGTACCCGGCTCCATCTACATTATGAACGCTGTCAACCCCTCACGCTAACCCCGCACGACCCTCGCGAAGCGCCGGCTGCCGACGCGGATCAGGGCACCGTAGGCGATGCGCGCTCGCTCACCATCGGGTCGTTCGCCGTCTATCTGCACCGCGTTCTGCTGCAGCAGACGCCGCGCCTCGCTGCGGCTCGCGGCGAGGCTGAGCGCGGGCAGCAGGTGCGAGAGGTCGGCGTCGAACCCATCGTGGTCGTGGGAGGTTACGGCGGGGCCGGTGAGGTCGACGGCAACCTCCGGGATGTCCTCCGGCGTCTCACGTCGCTGGAAGACCCGCTCGAACTCCTCGCGGGCGGCGGTCGCGGCCTCGGGTGAGTGGAAGACCGCAGTGAGCTCCTCACCGAGACGCTTCTTGACGTCCATCGGGTTTGCGCCTGTCTTGCCGCCCATCGCTGCGCGGATTGCGTCGAGTTCGTCGTCCGGCACGTCGGTCAACAACTCGAAGTAGAGGGGGATCAGGTCGTCCGGGAGCGACATCGCTTTGCCGAACATGTCGCGCGGCGTGTCGTCGAGGGCGATGTAGTTGTCGAGCGACTTGCTCATCTTTCGGACGCCGTCGGTGCCGGGGAGGATGGGCATGGTGAAGACGAGTTGCGGCCGCTGCCCCACCTTCTCCTGCAGTTCGCGTCCCACGAGCAGGTTGAAGAGCTGGTCGGTGCCGCCGAACTCCACGTCCGCTTCGATGGCGACCGAGTCGTACGCCTGCAGCAGCGGGTAGAGCATCTCCGTGACGGCGATGGGGCGCTGCGCGGCGTAGCGCGTGGCGAAGTCGTCGCGGTGCAGGAACTGGTTGACGGTGAAGTGCGCGGTGAGGCGTATGACGTCGGCCAGGGTGAACTTGCCGAACCATTCGCTCTGGTAGACGGCGCGCGTCTTGTCCGGGTCGACGACCTTGAAGAACTGGCGCATGTAGGTCTCAGCGTTCTCGCGCACGTCCTCGGCGCTGAGCATGGTGCGCGTGTCGGACTGGCCGGAGGGGTCGCCGATCTGCGCCGTCCAGTCGCCGACGATGAGGATGAGCTCGTGGCCGAGGTCCTGCAGCTGGCGCAGTTTGCGAAGCCCGACATAGTGGCCGAGGTGCAGGTCCGGCCTGCTGGGGTCGAACCCCATCTTGAGGCGGAGCGGCTTGCCTTCCTGCAGGCGCTTGATGAACTCGTCCTCAGGAATGATGTGCGCGACGCCGCGCTTCGTGATGCGGTCGATGGTCTGTTGGTCGAGTGCGGGCATGGTCAGGACGCCTCCTGCGGGAGCGCAAGGATATGCCTCGTGCGGGCCACGTCGTCGCGCATGGCGGCGATGAGCGCGTCGGCGCCGTCGAACTTCTCCTGCCCGCGCAGGCGTTCGATGAACTCCAGCCTCACCTGCTCGCCGTAGAGGTTGCCGTCGAAATCGAGGACGAACGCCTCGACGACGCTGGGGCCGCCCTCGTGGAACGTGGGCTTGTGTCCGATGCTCACGGCTGCGGGCAACCGGTCCGTCTCGTGCAGCAGCCAGCCAGCGTAGATGCCGTCCGCGGGAACGGCCTGCTTCGGCCCTACGCCGAGGTTCGCCGTGGGGTAGCCGAGCAGCCCGCCGCCCCTGCGTTCGCCCTCGACGACGGGGCCGTCGAGCGAGAACGCCCGTCCCAGCATCCGCGCGGCGAGTGCGACGTCCCCTGCGTCCAGCGCCTGCCGTACGGCAGTGCTGCGGGCGGGGGCCCCATCCTGCGTGAACTGCTCGACGCACTCCATCGTGTAGCCGAGTTCGTCTCCCAGGGCGGTCAGCACGGGGAGTGTCCCTTCCCGGTTGTGCCCGAGCGTGACGTCCGGCCCGGCGGCGAAGTAGACCATGCCGAGGCAGTCCCTCAGGCTGGTCATGAATTCGCGCGGGGTGAGCAGCGACACCTCTTTCGTGAACGTGATGGGCACGACCGCCTCGACGCCGCAGTCCGCAAGGAGGCTGAGCCGCTCGTCCAACGGGGTGAGCATCCGCACTCGCACGTCAGGGCGGAGCACGGAGAACGGGTGGTTCGAGAGCGTGACCGCCACGGGAGCGAGTCCGCGCTGCTCCGCCGCAGTGACCAGCGTGGCGAGCACGTGCCGGTGCCCCAGGTGCACGCCGTCGAACACGCCGAACGCGACAGCCGCTGGCCGGTCCGGCCGGTATGCGGTCAGCTCCTCACAGAGGTCGGGCACGAAGGCGCTCCACTCGAGGGTCAGGCCACGGGCTCGACAGCGAGTGCCTCGTGCGCCTCCATGAGCATGGCAGCGGTCTCCTCCCAGTCCATGCAGGCGTCCGTGATGGAAACGCCGTACTGGAGCTGCGACGGGTCGTCGCCGAGGTCCTGCCGTCCGCCGAAGAGGTGGCTCTCTGCCATGAGGCCAACGATGAGGTCGTTGCCGGCACGGCGCTGGCGCACAACGTCGCGGAAGGCGATGGGCTGCCGGTTGTGGTCCTTCTCGGAGTTGGCGTGGGAGCAGTCGACCATGATGCGGGGGGGCAGTCCCGCCCCCTCCAGCTTCGCCTGCACGTCCCGCACGCTGGCCTCGGTGTAGTTCGGGCCGCCGGTGCCGCCGCGCAGGATGAGGTGGCCGTAGAGGTTGCCATTCGTGTTGACGATGCAGGTGCGGCCCTGCCGGTCGATCCCGAGAAAAGAGTGCGGCGCGCGGGCAGTCTTCATCGCGTCGATGGCGATCTGGGAGTTGCCGTCAGTGCCGTTCTTGAACCCCACGGGCATGCTCAAACCGCTGGCCATCTCCCGGTGCGTCTGGCTCTCGGTCGTGCGCGCCCCGATGGCGGCCCAGGACACGAGGTCGGCGAGGTACTGCGGCGTGATGGGGTCCAGGAATTCGGTCCCGGCCAGCACGCCCATCTCAGCGAGCTGCATGAGCAGCCTTCGCGCGCGGTAGAGGCCGCTCGAGATGTCGAACGAGCCGTCGAGGTTCGGGTCGTTGATGAGCCCCTTCCAACCTAGGCTGGTGCGCGGCTTCTCGAAGTAGACGCGCATGATGATGAAGAGCGAATCGCTCACCCGCGAGGCAAGTTCGCCCAGTCTGCCGGCATATTCGAGGGCGGCCTTCTCGTCGTGGATAGAGCACGGCCCGGTGATGACGAGCAGGCGGGGGTCCTGGCCGGTCAGTATGCGCTCCACCTGGTCCCGCCCTTCGGCGACGGTCTGCGCCATCGCGGGCGTGAGCGGCAGTTTGCGCTGGAGCTCCTCTGGCGGAGCTAGCGGTTCTATCGATTTGATATGCAGGTCGGTAACGGAACGCGCCATGACGCAATCCCCTTTCTCTGTCTGGCAATGCGGAAGGCGAAAGAACGAAAGCGGAGCCTAGCGATAGCTGTAGCTGGCGCTGCCCCGCCGCGTAAACAGAAAGAACCGCCGGGTCCCGTCGAGGGCCCGGACGCCACGGATGCGAGGCTCGGTTGCGAGCGTGGTGCGCATCTCCCTCCGCCGGTTCATTCGCTGTCGGGCGACCGCAATGCATGGGCGCCCTTCATGTAGACGTACTGCAGATCCTCTTTCCGCTTCTCCGTATTCAGCAGCAGGAGCACTCGAATCACGGATTCCGGCGCACCCGGCACCGGAATCTGGCAACTGTCCATGAGCGCCGTCTGTTCCCAACCCAGCCGCAAGCGCGCCGCTTTGGCCGGGAACTCCGCGGTGAGGTCTGGAGTTACGGTAAAGAATACTGCGCCTATGTCCTCCTCGGCAAGGTCATTGGCTGCCGTAA
Organism: Dehalococcoidia bacterium; assembly: GCA_965208625.1. Taxonomy (GTDB): domain Bacteria; phylum Chloroflexota; class Dehalococcoidia; order Lucifugimonadales; family Australimonadaceae; genus Bin16. The sequence continues at coordinate 3,081,135 of OZ242348.1, read as the reverse complement.
GCTCGCGTAACAACTCCTCCGTGGCGTCGAGGATCGCCTCGGGCGTGTTGGCGTCGGCTGTCGTTGCGCCGCGCAGTCCAAAGGTCGGCATGGTGTTCTCTCCACTCACTCCTACGGCGGGAACGGCATTGCCGAACGCATCTGCGCCGGCGTCACTGCGCCGCAGCGAGCTCCCGTATGAACGCGCCAGCCCGCGAGGCGGCCTCGCCGGGCGGGGCGGAATCTATCACGTCGATGAGCGCGCTTCCAACGAACGCGATGTCCGCGACCTGCCCCACGCGCTCCACGTGCCGCCGTTCGGCGATGCCGAAGCCAACCCCGACGGGCAGCTCGGTGTGCCGCCTCACGCGAGCGACGAAGTCCGGGAAGTCGTCCGGCAGGTCGCTCCGGGCGCCGGTGACGCCGGTGACGCTGACGCAGTAGACGAAGCCGCGCGCGTGCTCGCAGCCGAGCATGATGCGCTCCTCGGTGCTGGTGGGCGCAAGCATGCTCACGATGCCCAGACCGTGCTGCTCCAGCGCCTCGCGCAGTTCGCCCGCCTCGTCCGGCGGCAGGTCGGGGATGATGAGCGCATCTACTCCCGCCTCCGCGCAGTCTGTGGCGTATTCGGCGATGCCGTAGCGCAGGATGGGGTTGTAGTAGCCCATGAAGATGAGCGGCAGGCTTACTCCGGTGTCCCGGAGGCGGCGTGCCGTTTCCAAGCAGGCGTGGGTGTCCACGCCGCCGGTCAACGCACGGTAGCTCGCGGCCTGTATCGTGGGGCCGTCGGCAAGCGGGTCGCTGTACGGCACGCCGAGTTCGATGATGTCCGCTCCCGCCTGTTCGATGGCGGGGATAATCGCGAGGGTGTCCTCTATCGAAGGGAACCCGATGGTGACGTAGGGAGCGACAGCGATGCGTCCCTCGTCCCGCGCGCGGGCAAGGGCGCCTTCCAGACGGTCCAACATGGCGGACAGTCTATCGTGTTCAGTACCACGATGCGTGAAACTGCACCACGCACGCCTGAAAGTTGACTCGACGTGAGACTTTGTACTATCATGTTGCCGCTTCTAACATCCGTTCCGCTGGGAAGGGAAGTAGTACGGGGCAAGCGCATCTCAGAGAGCCGGTCGTTCTGGTGCGAGACCGGCGATGGACAAGCCCCCCTGAACTCGTCCCCGAGCGGCTGGCCTGAACAGCAAGAGTAGGGCCAGCGGAGCGCGCCGTTACCGCGCAGGCAAAGCTGCCTCGGCCCTTCGTGAGCCGGGGAACTAGGGTGGTACCGCGGGTTAACGGCCCGTCCCTTCATGGGGCGGGTCTTTTTTTACCTTCGGAGAGGCGCTCCGGTTACGGAATGATGGACGAACGAAAGGGAAAGGTGAGTCGATCTTGCGTTTGACAGGCGCGCAGATGGTTTGTGAGAGCCTGGTGCGGGAGGGGACGGACATCATGTTCGGACTCCCCGGGGGCGCGATACTGCCGCTCTACCAGACGCTGCCGGAGTACCCGCAGTTGCGGCACATCCTCGTGCGGCACGAGCAGAACGCCGGCCACGCGGCGGACGGCTACGCACGCGCGTCCGGCAAGGTAGGCGTCGCGGTCGCGACCTCGGGGCCCGGGGCCACGAACCTCGTCACGCCGCTCGCAACCGCGATGATGGACTCCGTGCCCATCGTGGCGATAACGGGGCAGGTGCCGCGCGCCGCTATCGGACGGGACGCGTTTCAGGAGACCGACACTACCGGTATCACGCTGCCCATCACCAAGCACAACTACCTCGTGATGGATACGGCGGACATCCCGCGCATCATGAGCGAGGCCTTCCACATCGCGCGCACAGGGCGGCCCGGCCCGGTGCTCATCGACCTGCCGCGCGACGTACTTACCGAGAGCGCCGACTTCGACTACCCGGAACAGGTCGACCTTCCCTCCTACAAGCCGACGATGGAGGGCCACGGGCAGATGATCAAGCGCGCTGCGCAGCTCATCGCGGACTCACAGCGTCCCTTGATGCTCGTGGGACACGGCGCCATCATCTCCGGCGCGTTCGCAGAGGTGCGGGAGGTCGCGGAGAAGGCGCAGATACCGGTCATCACGACGCTGCTGGGCATCGGCAGTTTCTCCGGGGAGCACATCCTGAGCATGGGCATGCCGGGGATGCACGGCCAGGCGTATAACAACTGGGCGATAGACCGCGCGGACCTCATCATCGGGGTCGGGATGCGGTTCGACGACCGGGTCACGGGCAGGCTGAGCGCATTCGCGCCGAACGCCAAGGTCATCCACATCGACATCGACCCCGCCGAGGTGGGCAAGAACGTTCGTGTTACCGTGCCCATCGTCGGCGACGCGAAGCGCGTGCTGCACGCGCTCGCCAAGCAGGTGGAGCAGGTCTCCCGCCCCGAGTGGATCGCGGAGATAGACGCGCTCCGCTCAGAGCATCCGCTCGGTCCCGGCCAGGGCGGCGGGCTTCGTCCGCAGCACGTGGTGCGCGAGCTGTGCACGGTTACGGACGGACGTGCCATCGTCGTCACCGGCGTGGGACAGCACCAGATGTGGGCGGCCCAGCACTACGTGTTCAAGGAGCCGGGCTCATGGATCACGTCCGGCGGGCTGGGGACGATGGGCTTCGAGGTACCTGCGGCGATGGGCGCGGCTTTCGCGCAGCCCAACCGGCAGGTGTGGAGCATCGCCGGAGACGGCGGCTTCCAGATGACGATGTCCGAACTGGCGACCATCGTGGAGCACAACGTGCCGGTGAAGTTCGCCGTCCTGAACAACAACAACCTCGGCCTCGTGCGGCAGCTACAGGACCTGTTCTACGGCGGCTCGCGCGTGGCGTCCGGCTACACCGGCAACCCGGACTTCGTGAAGATCGCCGAGGCCTATGGCATCTGGGCGAAGCACGTGACGGACGAGCCGCAGGTGCGGTCTGCCATCGAAGAGGCCGCGGCTGTCGATGGGCCTGCCATCATCGATTTCCACGTGGAGCCGGAGGAGAACGTGTACCCGCACGTTCCCGCAGGAGAGAGCGTGTTCGAGATGATCGAATCGCCCGCGGGGCATGAAGCGCTGTCATGGCTGACATAAGCCTGAACGGGCACGTCCACACCATCACGGCGCTTGTCCACGACAAGCCGGGGGTGCTGGCGCGCGTCGCGGGGCTGTTCTCGCGGCGCGGGTTCAACATCTCCAGCCTGGCGGTCGGCCACAGCGAGACGGCAGGGCTCTCCCGCATGACGTTCGTCGTGGAGGGCGGGGATTGGGTCGTGGAGCAGGTGACGAAGCAGCTCTACAAGCTCATAGACGTCGTGCGCGTCACGAACATCTCTTCGGAGAGCAGCGTCGTGCGCGAGATGGCCCTGCTGAAGGTGAAGTCGAACAAGGACAACCGCGCGGAGATCATGCAGATAGTGGACATCTTCCGCGCAGGCATCGTGGACGTGGGCAAGGACACGGTCATCGTCGAGGTGACGGGCGACGAGGGGAAGATAGACGCGCTCATCAAGCTCCTTCAGCCCTTCGGTGTCCGCGAGACGATGCGTACGGGAAGGATAGCGATGACTCGTGGCGGCGTGGCCACGAGCACGAAGCAGGCGGCTGTCCCCGCCGCGGAGAGCGCGCCGGATACGGAAGTCGTCCCCTGAGGGGCGAACCAGAACACGAGGAGGAGACTGCGATATGGCGAAGGTGTACTACAAGGAAGATGCCGACATCAGCCTGCTGAGCGGCAAGCGAGTCGGCGTCATCGGCTATGGCAGCCAGGGACACGCGCACGCGCTCAACCTGCGCGACAACGGCGTCGACGTGATGGTGGGCCTGCTCGAGACCAGCGCCAGCCGCGCGAAGGCGGAGGTAGAGGGGCTCCGGGTCGGAACTCCGGCGGAGGCCACGAAGGAGAGCGATGTCATCATGGTGCTCGCGCCGGACACCGCGCAGCGGAGCATCTACACGGAGTCCATCGAGCCGAACCTGGACAGCTCCAAGACGCTGATGTTCGCGCACGGCTTCAACATCCACTTCGGAGAGATACAACCTCCCCCGGACGTGGACGTTACGATGATCGCTCCGAAGGCGCCGGGCCATCGTGTTCGCGAGGTGTTCGTCGAAGGCCAGGGCGTGCCGTCGCTCGTGGCGATCCACCAGGACGCCTCGGGCAACGCTTTGGCGAACGCGCTGGCCTACGGCGCAGGCATCGGATCGGACCGCGCTGGCATCGTGGAGACGACGTTCAAGGAAGAGACGGAGACCGACCTCTTCGGCGAGCAGACGGTGCTCTGCGGCGGCGTCACCAGCCTCATCACGAACGCCTTCGAGGTGCTCGTGGAGGCAGGGTACCAGCCGGAGATCGCCTACTTCGAGGTGATGCACGAGCTGAAGCTCATCGTTGACCTGCTCTACGAGGGCGGCATGAAGTACATGCGCTACTCCGTGAGCGAAACGGCGGAATACGGCGACTACAGCCGCGGCTCCCGGGTAGTGGACGAGCACGCCCGCGCGGCGATGAAGACAGTGTTGCAGGAGATCCAGGACGGCTCGTTCGCCCGCGAGTGGATAGCCGAGAACCACGAAGGACAGCCGCGCTTCAAGGCGATGCGGGAGGCGGCTGCGGGTCACGAGATCGAGACCGTCGGAGCAGAGCTCCGCGGCATGATGACGTTCCTGGGGAAGAAGTAACCGCCGGCCCAGCGGAGGCCGTGAGCGGCCTGTTTGCGGAGGAATGACATGGAAGACCGAGTGCTCATCTTCGACACGACGCTCCGGGACGGAGAGCAGTCCGCCGGGGCGGGGATGACGGTGGAAGAGAAGGTGGAGATCGCCAGGCAACTGGAGCGGCTCAACGTCGACATCATCGAGGCGGGCTTCCCCGTCAGTTCGCCCGGCGACTTCGAGGCGGTGCAGACCATCGCGCGCGAGGTGCGGAAGCCCATAATCGCGGCGCTCGCACACGCGAACGAGGCCGCGGTGGACCGGGCCGGTGAGGCGCTGAAAGACGCGGCGCACCCGCGCATCCACATCTTCATCTCCTCCTCGGACCAGCACATCCAGCATCAGCTGCGCAAGAACAGGGAAGAGGTCGTGGAGATCGCGGTGAAGGCCGTCTCCCGGGCGCGCCAGTACACCGACGACGTCGAGTTCTCCCCCATGGACTCGAGCCGCACGGAGCGCGAGTTCCTCGCGCACATGGTACGGGCAGCCGTCGACGCGGGAGCGACGACCATCAACATCCCCGACACGGTCGGCTACGCCGTCCCCGAGGAGTTCGGCGGCCTCATCACCTACCTGCGCGCCGAGGTGCCGGAGCTGGGCGACAGCGTCCGCGTCTCCGTGCACTGCCACGACGATCTCGGCATGTCGGTCGCCAACAGCCTCTCCGCGGTGAAGGCGGGCGCCCGCCAGGTCGAGGGCTGCATCAACGGCATCGGCGAGCGCGCGGGGAACACCGCCGTCGAGGAAGTCATCATGGCGCTCCGCACGCGCGGCGACTACTTCGGCGTCGACACCGACATCGACACGAAGCAGCTGTACAACACCAGCCGCCTCGTGAGCCAGGTGAGCGGCTTTCCGGTGCAGCCCAACAAGGCGGTCATCGGTCGGAACGCGTTCCGGCACGCCTCCGGCATCCACCAGGACGGCGTCCTGAAGGAGCGCACCACCTACGAGATCCTGAACCCGCTGGACGTGGGCGTTCCCCGGAGCGAGCTCGTGCTCGGCAAGCTGAGCGGACGCCACGGCCTGCGCTCGAGGCTCGAAGAGCTGGGCTACACGCTGTCCAACGAGGAACTCGACAAGGTGCACGAGTCCTTCAAGGAACTCGCCGACAAGAAACGCGAGGTGACGGACCGCGACCTCATCGCGCTCATGGGCAACGAGCGCACGGCCATTGAGGAGACGTACTCACTGGAGCACGTGCAGGTGACCTGCGGCACCGGCGAGATTCCGACGGCGACCGTCCGGTTGTCCCTCGAGGACGGGACGGTCCGCACCGACGCGGCGACAGGCACCGGACCGGTCGATGCCGTCTACCAGGCCATCAACCGGATCGTCGGGGTGCCGAACGAGCTGACGGAGTTCAGCGTCAACTCGGTTACGGAAGGCATCGACGCCATCGGCGAGGTGAGCATCCGCATTGAGCAGGACGGCAAGCCATACATCGGACGCGGGGCGGACACGGACATCATCGTCGCATGCGCCCGCGCCTACATGAACGCGCTCAACCGCCTGATCGCGATGGGCGACACCACGCGCTCGCCGGAGGCGGCAAACGCCGTCTAACGGGTTCCGCCCCTTTCTCTTGCAGGGCTTGACCGGCTGCTTGGTGCGCTTTACTATTTGTCCTACTGGTAAGGAATACCAAGCACCCGAGGCTCGCCATGCGCACGATAACCGTCAGCAGCAAGAACCAGATAACCATCCCCGTCGCCATCCTCCGGGAGATTGGCATCAATCCCGGCGACACGCTCGCCGCAGCCGTCATAGATGGGGACATCGTGCTCGTCAAGGAGCCGGAGAGCTGGGTGCAGTATTTTCAAGGGAGCATGAAAGGGGCATACGGCGGCACCAAGGAGAGCATCGACCGTTATGTGCTCCGCGAGCGCGAGAGCTGGTACGAGCCACTGTCTGAGCACATCAGCGACTCGGACTCGCGCGAGTGGTGCAAACGGTTCGAGGACCTCTACGCCACGGACAGCGGCGTGCGGGCAGTCGCTGACACGCTCATGGACTGCCCGTACTACGTGGCCACGTTCCCTGACCTGGAGTGGCTCATACCTGAGAATGGCCACCCCACCGACCTGCCCCGGACGCTGGACAGGCTCACGTCCAACCGCTGGGTGCGCCGCATCCCGGCGCAGGACGAAGAGCCGGAGCGCTACCGGCTGGACGGCGAGATAGCAGCGTCGCTCAAGGCCGCGTGATGACGTCGGCCCTGAGCGACGCCCTCGCGGGCAGGACACGGATAGCGTTCGACACCAACGCCGTCATCTACTACCTGGAGGGCACCTACCCGTACGGCGTCTGCGCGGCCCAGGCGTTCTCGCTCCTCGCGAGCGGCGCAGCGATCGGCTTCGTATCGACAATGGTGGAAATGGAGACGCTCGTGCGCCCGCTCCGCATACGGGACAGGGGCCTGCTGTTCTCCATACGCCGGTTCTTCGCCCTCCACCCCAACCTGTACGTCACTCCCATGAGCAGCGACATCGCACAGGCGGCGGCGCAGGTGCGCGCCTCCACCAACTTGAAGGCGCCGGATGCTATCATCGCAGCGACCGCAGCGGCTGACCGCTGCGACGTCATCATCGGCAACGACCGCGCATTCGCCAGGAACAGTGAACTCCCCTACCTGGTTCTGGACGATTTCGCCGTCTGAAGAGAAGCGGAGGATCAGATGGCCCCCAAGACGATGTTCGAGAAGATATGGGACACGCACGTCGTGCGTGAGGAGGAGGGCAAACCCTCCCTGCTCTACGTCGACCTGCACCTCGTCCACGAGGTCACCTCGCCCCAGGCATTCGACGGCCTGCGCCTCAACAAGCGGCGCATCCGGCGGCTCGACAAGACCGTCGCCGTCGCCGACCACAACGTCCCCACCAACGACCGCGACAAACCCCTCACGGACGAGGTCTCGAAGGCGCAGCTCGAGGCGATGCAGCGCAACGCGGAAGAATTCGGCCTCGAGTACCACGACATGTTCAGCGAGAAGCAGGGCATCGTCCACGTCATCGGGCCGGAGCAGGGACGCACGCAGCCCGGCATGATCATCGTCTGCGGCGACAGCCACACCGCGACGCACGGCGCGGTCGGCGCGATGGCATTCGGCATCGGCACGTCCGAGGTCGAGCACGTCCTGGCGACGCAGTGCATCTGGCAGGCGAAGCCGAAGACGATGGAGATACGCGTGGACGGCACGCTCGGGTTCGGTGTGACGCCCAAGGACGTCATCCTCGCCATCATCGGCAAGATCGGCACGTCCGGCGGTATCGGGCACGCCATCGAGTACACCGGCTCCGTCTTCCGCGAGATGTCCATGGAAGGCCGCATGACGGTCTGCAACATGTCCATCGAGGCCGGCGCGCGCACCGGCATGGTCGCGCCGGACGAGACGACGTTTGCCTACCTGAAGGGGCGCGAGTACGCCCCCAGCGGCGCCGATTGGGATGCCGCGGTCGAGCGCTGGGCGGCCCTCCGCACCGACCCCGACGCGACGTTCGACACCGTCGTCACGCTGGACGCCGCCGACATCCAGCCCCAGGTGACGTGGGGCACGAACCCCGCGCAGGTGCTTCCGGTTGGCGGACGCGTTCCGAAGCCGGACGAGTTCGAGTCATCGCAGGAGCAGGGTGCCGTGGAGAAGGCGCTCGCGTACATGGGCCTGAGCGGCGGCGAGCGCATCCAGGACATCGCCGTCGACACGGTCTTTATCGGCTCGTGCACCAACTCCCGCATCGAGGACCTGCGTGCCGCCGCCGAGGTGGCGAAGGGCAAGCAGAAGGCGGACAGCGTCCGCGCGCTCGTCGTCCCCGGCTCGTGGGCGGTGAAGCAGCAGGCGGAAGCAGAGGGGCTCGACCAGGTGTTCACCGACGCCGGATTCGAGTGGCGCGACGCCGGATGCTCGATGTGCCTCGCCATGAACCCGGACCGGCTCGCCCCCGGCGAGCGCAGCGCCTCGACCTCCAACCGTAACTTCGAGGGGAGGCAGGGCCCCGGCGGACGCACGCACCTCGTCAGCCCGCCGATGGCAGCAGCAGCCGCCATCGCGGGGCACTTCGTGGACGTACGGGAACTCAACTAACGAGACCGGACGCGGTTCCGGCGCAGGAGTAGACGGATGGACGCTTTCACGAAACACACCGGCAAGGTCGTTCCCTACGACATGCCGAACGTCGACACCGACCAGATCATCCCGGCGCGCTTTCTCAAGAAGATCGACCGCGTCGGATTCGGCGAACTGCTCTTCTACGAGCTGCGCTACGAGGAGGACGGCTCCCCGAAGCCCGGCTTCATCCTGAACCAGCCGCAGTACGCCGGCGGCACCGTGCTCGTGAGCGGGCCGCAGTTCGGCATCGGCTCGTCGCGAGAGCACGCGCCGTGGGCGATCCAGCAGTACGGCTTCCGCGTGGTCATCGCGCCGAGCTTCGGCGACATCTTCCGCAACAACTGCTACCAGAACGGCCTGCTACCGGTGATGCTCGACGCCGCAGAGGTGGACACCATCATCGCCCGCGCCCAGGAGATCCAGGGCTATGAGCTCAGCGTCGACCTCGAGGCGCAGCAGGTGACCGACGGTCACGGACTGGCCGCTTCGTTCGACATCGACCCCTTCCGCAAGGAGAACCTCGTGCAGGGGCTGGACGACATCGGCCTCACCCTCCAGAACGAGGCGGCGATAGACGCCTTCGAGGGCGCCAACTCCTGACCCCCCGACTCTATTTCCGCGGTTGACCGCGCACATCCCGAGGTACGCACATGGCCACTTTCAACATCATGGTTCTGCCGGGCGACGGCATCGGCCCGGAGGTAACCGGCGCATCGCAGCAGGTGCTGGACGCCGTCGCCGCGCGCTGGAAGCACAACTTCCGCTACCAGACCGACGTGGTCGGCGGCGGCGCGATCGACGCCTATGGCACCCCTTTGCGCGACGAAACGGTGAAGACCGCACGCCGCGCGAACGCAGTGCTATTCGGCGCGGTCGGCGGCCCGAAGTGGGACAACGAGCCGGTGCGCCCGGAAGCCGCCATCCTCGGCCTGCGCAAGGCGCTCGGCCTCTACGCCAACATCCGCCCGGTCAAGGTCTTCCCCGGCATGGAGGGCGCAAGCCCGCTCAAGGACGACCGCGTGCGCGGCGCGGACATGGTCATCCTGCGCGAACTCACCGGCGGGCTCTACTACGCCACGCCCAAGAAGCGTTGGGAGACGAAGACCGGACGCAAGGGCGTCGACACGCTCCTCTACTCCGAGAAGGAGATCGAGCGCATCCTGCGCGTCGGCTTCGAGCTCGCCCGCTCCCGCCGCAAGAAGCTCACCTCCGTCGACAAGGCGAACGTCCTCCAGTCCTCACGCCTCTGGCGCGACATCGCCATCGAAGTCTCGAAGGACTACCCGGACGTCGAGCTCGAGCACCAGTTGGTCGACTCCTGCGCGATGGTCCTCATCACGCGCCCCACGAGCTTCGACGTCATGGTCATGGAGAACATGTTCGGCGACATCATCTCGGACGAGGCCGCCGTCCTCTCCGCGTCGCTCGGCATGCTGCCGTCCGCCAGCCTCGCCGGACTCCCCGGCAACGACGCGAAGGGCAAGCCCCGCAAGGTGAAGGGCCTCTACGAACCCAGCCACGGCAGTGCGCCGGACATCGCCGGCCAGGGCAAGGCGAACCCCGTCGGCTCCATCCTCAGCTCCGCCTTCATGCTGCAGTACTCGTTTGGGCTAGTCGAGGAAGCCGTCGCCATCAACGCCGCGGTCGAGAGCGCCCTGAACGACGGCCACCGCACGGCCGACCTCGCTCCTCCCGGCGCGGAATTCTCCACCACCCAGCACATGACCGACATGATTCTCGAGCGGCTGTAGCCCGCGCCGATGCTGGAAGTAGAAATCAGCCCCCTCGTCGCTGCGGCGGTCGTCGCAACGTCGCTGGTTGCCGCGCTCATCGGCGGCGTCACAGGCATGAGCACCGGCATCATCGCCATCCCCATCCTCATCTTCGCCTTCGGCATACGCCTCGCCGTCCCCATCGTCACGGTCGCGATGCTGCTCAACACGCTCTCTCGCTCCGTTGCGAACCGCGACTACGTGGACTGGCGCGTCGCCCGCTGGTACAGCCTCGGCGCGGTGCCCGCCGCCGCCATTGGGGGCGTCGTCTTCGCGAACATCCCCACGGACTGGCTCGCGAGAGCGCTCGGCGTCTTCCTGCTCGCGCTCGTCGTCTACCGCCACATACCCCTCCTTGCGGGACGAGCAATGCCTCTCCGCGCCTTCCTGCCCGTCGGCATCGGCCAGGGCTTCTTCTCCGCGCTCTTCGGCGGCGCAGGCCCGTTCGGCGCGCACTTCTTCATGGCCTACGGGCTCACCAAGAACGCGTTTGTCGGCACCGTCGCCGTCGGCACGTTCCTCGTCAGCATCGTCAAGACGGTGGTCTACGGCGGCTTCTCGCTCTTCACCATGGAGACGTTCCTCATCGCCGTCGGCATCGGCCTCATCATGGCTGTGGGAGCGTACGCCGGCGCGCACATCGTGAAGCACGTCCCTGAGCGGCTCTTCATCTACGCGGTGGAATTCTTCATGATCGTCTCCGGCCTGCTGCTGCTGGCGACGGGATAGCCGTGGACCCAACCGTCATCGCCGCGCTTGGCGTCGTCGCCTTCCTCTCCGCCGTCATCGGCGGCATGGCGGGCCTCGGCTCCGCCATCATCATGATCCCGGCGCTCACGTTCGCCGTCGGCATCCGCGAGGCCGTCCCCATCGCCACCGTCGCCGTGATGATGCAGACCTGGTCGCGCATCTGGGTGAACCGCCACCTGATCGACCGCAGCGTGGTCAAGTGGTTCTTCATCGGCGCGTTCCCGACGTCCATCGTCGGCGCAACCGCCTTCGCCAACCTCCCCGCGGACCTGTTGCAGAAGGGGTTCGCCGTCTTCCTGCTGCTCATCGTCGCCTTCAGGCATACGCGCCTGGCGCAGGGCGGGATGCGGATGAGCCCCCGGGCATTCACCGGCGTCGGAGCGGGACAGGGCTTCCTCTCCGCGCTCTTCGGCGGCGCGGGGCCGTTCGGCGCGTCGTTCTTCCTCGCCTACGGGCTCCGTCGCGGCGCGTTCGTCGGCACGATGGCATCCGGTATGACCATCATCAACGTCGTCAAGATAGGCATCTACGGCACCTTCGACCTGCTCGACTCGCAGGCCCTCATCCTCGCCATCTCGCTAGGCCTCGTCATGGTCGCGGGCGCATACGTCGGCGGCGCCATCACCAACCGCGTCTCCGACAAGGCGTTCGTCTACATCGTAGAGATCGTCATCGTCGGGGCGGCCATCTCCCTGCTGGTGCGTTAAGGATTATGCCCCACTATGTAAGTGTAGGCCTCGCAGCCGTCTCCTCGTCATCCAGAGAAGTATCCAGTATCGAAAACAGTCTGGGGAATCCACGGTCTTCATTGTAGTAATGAGGGTTCAACTGGTTGGCATCTACTATCCCATCGAAATTCTCTAGGAGTAAGTTGCTAAGGTTGACACCGAATAGACTCGACAGGCTGTCGTAGTGAGAAGGAAGTGATCCGTCACAATGTAGTGTTTCATCTATTACGCAATCTCTTGAACATACCGATAAACATCTTAGTGGGATGGTGTCAAAGTAGTGTCGGTGAGCATGACCAAACGTGAAGTCTTTAGCACCGATCATCTGCCGGATTGTCTTTGAACGAGTTAGCGTGCAGCCAAGTTGCCATCTGTTGAAGCGACTAGCGTGACATCGCCAAGAATCACGGTTTGGACTATCCACATAGTTGTACAACAGGTACATAGGTATCGCGTCCTTGCCTGCATAATTCTCAAGCTTCCGGAGCTGTGGGAGCGCCCCTGCATCAGCTAGCATTTCATACTTCATTGAACGCGAGTTCAGTTTCTTTGCCTGAACAGCCAACCTGCACCAGCCAAAAGCGTCAGAGCCGACCAATATCTCAATGTCTGCTCCAATCTTCCCTTCTTCTGGTTTGGCAACCTGCCTTACAGCAAACACAGGAAACTGACGTTGCCTCATTTTGATAGCAAGTAAGTCAGTGAGTGTCTCTTCACCAATCAATCCTCCATAGTTTTTGGCGATTCGCAAGAGATTCCATGTATTTTTCGAAATCTCCTCCAGTGCAGACTTAAGTCTTGGGGAACTATTCATTGGGCCTCCATGGTGCTCCGCTTCGCTCACCCGAATGATATCAAGAGTTCCCCCACGATATCTTTGCCGCTCTTGTCTCTCACTCCATCCGCTACCATAACCCCATGGCCACCAACCCCTCCACAGAAACTGTGAACCTGTACCAACGCCTCCTCGGCGACGCCTGGCACGCCCTGCCGGACGTGCTCCGACAGGTGCACGGGTCAGACGCGCAGTTCGCCGCTCGCGGCGAGATGGACGTCACCCTCGGACGCTTCATCGGGGCCGGCCTCGTCCGCTGGGCGCTCCGGATGCCGCGTACAGAGGGGCGCGTGCCGGTGGAACTGCGCGTGCGACGGGAGGGCGAGCGCGAGCACTGGGACAGGCGCATCGGCGTGTGGCCCTTCCGCACCGAGCAGCGAGCCGGGGATGGCCTGCTGGTCGAGCGCTACGGCTCGCTGGACTTCCCCATGACCGTTACCTCGGACAACGAGTCGCTCACCCACTGGTCGGACCGTATGCTGCTGCAAGCCCTCGGACGTCGCTGGCCCGTCCCGCGCTGGCTCTCGATCCACACGCGGGGCACGGAGCGCCGCTCCGCGAACGTCCCCGGCGCGATGGACGTGAGCGTGCGCATCGAAACGCCGTGGGGCTGGCTGCTCGTCGGCTACGACGGCACGCTGCAGGTGCCGGCATGAACAACACCCCCTCCTTCGCCGTTTACCGTCCCTGGTTCTACGCCGCCGCGGTCTACAACGCGGCGTGGGGCATCGCCACCATCCTGTTTCCCAACGCATTCTTCGAGCTCATCGGCATGGGCCCGCTGGAGCACCCATCGCTCTGGCGGGTCGTTGGCATGTTCCTGCTCGTCTACGCGCCTGCCTTCTGGTGGGTCGCGCGCAACCCTGAGCGCCATCCGCACCTCGTGCTCATCGCCACCGCAGGGAAGGTGCTCGGCCCCATCGGCTTCATGTTCGCCTGGCTCGCGGGCGAGCTTCCCGGCCAGGTCGGGATGCTGCTCATCGGCAACGACTTCATCTGGCTTCCCGCGTTCTTCCTCTACCTGCGGACCGTCGGCAGCACTCGAGGTTGGCGCACGTTCCTCACGGGCGGCTGACCTCCGCCCTGGCTCCCTGCCTCCCCATCCTGTACATCCTGTCCATCGATATGAGTTCAACCTCTGACACCCGCCCCTTCCCCTGAACGCCCCCGCCCACGTACGCTGGCTGGATGACCCGCGCAGCAACAGCAACTGGCCCCCGCCGGGGCGCTCTACCCGGGATAGGCCCTGCCCTTCTACAACACAACACGCGTTTCATCGCGCATCTTGACGCCTTACCCCCGGAACAAGGCCGTGGCCTGCTCGATATAGATGGCAAAACGTCATCTTACCCCTCTGCGTACGAGTGGGGGCCGCATCAAGAATGCCATGAAGAACGAGAGCCGCCATTGAGCGCCCGGCACTCCCTGACGTCTCCTGAAACAGTTACCAGCCCACTCCACCTCTGGCCAAACGCGGCCCCGGTGAGCGATAATAGGCCGTCAGCGACAAGATTAGGTCTCACGGAGCACCAATGCCAGCGAAGAAAGCAGCAAAAGTCCAGGAGCGCCGACGCATCGTCAACCGGCGCGTCCGCTCCAGCATGCGCACGGCGGTCAAGAAGGCCGTCCGCGCGCTCAACGGCAACAGCGAGACGGCAGGCAGCGCAGTCCTGGCGGCGGTAAGCAGGCTGGACCGCGCCGCGTCCAAGGGCATCATCCACCGCAACGCCGTCGCCCGCAGCAAGTCCCGCCTCACGAAGCGGCTCAACGCCACCACCGCCGAGTAACGCGCCCCGCCGTCCCTGCGAAGCCCCCGCTTCAGCGCGCACGCGCTTTAGCGCGCAACCTCGCAACCCCTGACCACTCGTAGTGAGAGCCCTCGCCTGCTCCTAGTGAGAGCCTCGACCGCTCATGGTGAGCTTGTCGAACCACCCTGCCCTTCCACAACCCGCTCAAACTGCGCCACGACCCCGTTGACAGTCATGCGCACGGCCCTCTACCCTACAGAACGTCCGTTCTGAACATCTGTTCCGGAGGCCGCCCATGCCAGCCATCTCGCCGCGCCAGCAGCAGATCCTCGATTTCCTGCGCGAGTACCGCACCGACCGCAGCTACATGCCGTCCATCCGCGAGATACAACTCGCGTGCAGCATCAGCTCCACCTCCGTCGTCGACTACAATCTCCGCCTGCTCGAGCGCGACGGCTACATCCACCGCTCACCCGACATCTCACGCGCCATCGAACTCGTCGGCGAATCTGAGGCCGACCTCGTCGAGGTGGCCCGGGTCCCGGTGCTCGGCGCGATCGCCGCGGGCGAATCGATCCCCGTCCCCGAGGCTGCCGCCTACGCCAGCGGCGACCATGAGTCGTTCGCCCTTCCGCCCGAGCTGACGCCCCGCGATCCCGAAAACCTCTACGCCCTCCGCGTGAAGGGCTACTCGATGATCGACGCGTGCGTTACCGACGGCGACATCGTGGTGCTGCGCCACGCACGGGACGCCCACAACGGCGAGATGGTCGCAGCATGGCTCTCGATGCAGGAGGAGGCGACGCTCAAGCACTTCTACCTGGAAGGCGATAACGTCCGCCTCATGCCCGCCAACCCCGCCATGGAGCCCATCATCGTCCCAGCGGACAGCGTCCAGGTGCACGGCAAGGTCGTCGCCATCATGCGCAAGGTTGCCGCATAACCGTGCGTCCCGCCTCCATCAGCCTCCCCACCTCAGGCGTCACCCCGTGATCGCCGTACGCCGCGCCAACCGGGACGACCTGCGGTTCATCGTCGACGCGCAGATGGCGATGGCCGTCGAGAGCGAGGGCGCGGAGCTCGACCACGCGACGCTCACCGAGGGCGTGCGCGCCGTGCTGGAGGACCGCGTCCACGCGGAATACTGGCTCGCCGAGGAGGACGCGGTCCCCGTCGGCATGCTGATGACCGTCACCGAGTGGAGCGACTGGCGGAACGGCGTCGTGCTCTGGATCCACTCGGTCTACGTCGTCCCTGAAGCGCGCCGCCGTGGGGTGTACTCGACGCTCTACGCTCACCTGCGCGAGCAGGTCGAGCATTCCGACGAACTCATAGGCCTCCGCCTCTACGTCGACAAGACCAATGAGCCCGCCCAGCGCGTCTACGAAGCGCTCGGCATGACCCGCGAGCACTACCACCTCTACGAATGGCTGAAGCCTTGACGCACATAGCGAGGAAGTTGGGAACGGGGGCTTGATCCCCTCTCCTTACAAGGGAGAGAGTTAGGGTGAGGGTACTCGGGGTAGGGAGTGGGTGCCCGATGGGGAGTGGCAGAGGGGCGTGCCCCTCTGCCACGGGCTAAGCCCGCGTCGTGGGGGTGCCCCCCACAACGCACCGGGCGGTGGGAGGGAAGAACTACAACAGCCAGGCGCGGCGCGGATGCCTAGTCGGACGACGGCAGCTTGCGGGCCTCCAGCATCGCCATCGGGCGCCCGTCGCAGTGGATACGGGACGTGCCCGCCTTGGTGCACAGCACCATGATGCCCGTCTCCCCGTCCTGGTAGCGCTTGCCCAACTGGTCGGCCTCGCCATCGGCGGCGGGGGTGCAGGACAGCTCCCCGTCCCCGCCCTTCGTAATCATGTACTGCGCCCCCAGGTCGGCGCACTCCAAACGCTTGCCGGTCTCCGCAGCCATCCGTCCCTCCGGTATCGTAGGGTTAACCAAGGCAATGTTAGCAGAGGCGGGCAGGCGCGCCGCACCAGGCGGCAGCCCGCGAACGTAAGGAGATGAGCGTGGCCATAGCGTCGAACGTCCGGCAGCACATGGAGAACAGCTCGTGGATACGGCGCATGTTCGAGCTCGGCATCGCTCTCAAGCGCGAGCGTGGCGAGGAGAACGTCTTCGACCTCTCACTCGGCAACCCTGTCATCGAGCCGCCGTCCGAGTTCTTCGACGCGCTGCGCAGCCTGGTGGACACCCCGATGCCCGGCGCGCACCGCTACATGCCCAACGCCGGTTACCCGGAGACGCGCCAGGCCGTAGCCGACACGCTGGCCTCGGAGACCGGCCTGCCCTACGGAGCCCAGCACGTGCTGATGACCTGCGGCGCGGCAGCCGCCCTCAACGTCGCCATACGCGCCCTCTGCGACCCCGGCGACGAGGTCGTCGTCCTCACGCCCTACTTCGCCGAGTACCTCTTCTACCCCAACAACCACGGCGCAGCACCTGTGGTGGTCGGCTGCGATGAAGCATTCACCCCTGACCTCGACGATCTGGAGCGCAAGCTCACGCCACGCTCGAAGGTCGTCATCCTCAACTCGCCGAACAACCCCGCAGGCGTCATCTACCCGCAGTCATTCGTCGCCGACCTCGCAGCGTTGCTGCGGCGCAAGAGCGAAGAACTGGGTGTCGACATCTACCTCATCAGCGACGAACCGTACCGCCGCATCATCTACGACGGCCTCGGTTACCCGTTCCCGCAGCACGAGTACGAGCGCACCATCACCGCGACGTCGCACGCCAAGGACCTCGCGCTCCCCGGCGATCGAATCGGCTATCTCGCCGTGCACCCCGGCTGCGAGGAAGCGAGCGAACTGATGGACGCATTCACATTCTGCAATCGCGTCCTGGGGTTCGTGAACGCCCCGGCCATCATGCAGCACCTCGTGCGCGGCCTTCAGCACGTGACGGTGGACGTCAGCGACTACCAGGAGAAGCGCGACTACCTCTGTGGCATGCTCACGTCGGCGGGCTACAACGTCCGCAAGCCTGAGGGTGCGTTCTACCTCTTCCCGCAGTCGCCGGTAGAGGACGAGATGCTGCTCATCCAGGCGCTGCAGGAAGAGGGCGTGCTCGTCGTGCCCGGACGAGGCTTCGGGATGCCGGGTTACTTCCGCATCTCGTACTGCGTCCACCAGTCCGTGCTGGAAGGCGCAGAGCCCGGCTTCCGCGCCGCCATGAGCAAGCTCAGTGCAGCGTAGCAAAACTGCCACCTGCAAGAGGCAACGCCCTGGCGGACGCGTTATCATGGAGTCGATGTCCCCGGGGATGAATACGGAGATGGAAGCATGACGATGTTCCAACCGCGCCGCGTAGGCCGGGACAACCAGCTCCGGGCTCGCATGCTCTTCACGATGCTGCTGCTCGGCCTCGTGTACGGCCTCTTCCTCTGGTTCCTCATATCCGTTGCCGGCGCGACCGTCATGCTCGGCGTCGCCGTCGTGCTCGTGCTCGTCCAGTTCTTCCTCTCCGACAAACTCGTGCTCACTTCGATGCGCGCGAAGGTCGTGTCGCCCGAGGAAGCGCCGGAGTTGCACGCGATGATCGACCGGCTCTCCATGGCGGCGGGCATCCCCAAGCCGAAGGTCGCCATCGCGGACATGAACGTGCCGAACGCGTTCGCCACGGGGCGCAGCCAGAAGCACGCAGCCGTCGCCGTCACCACTGGGCTGCTGCACGTCCTGAATGAACGGGAACTCGAGGGGGTCCTCGCACACGAGATAAGCCACATCGCCTCGCGCGACGTGCAGGTGATGACTTACGCCAGCTTCCTCTCCGTCGTCGCCTCGACGCTCATGAGCTTCTTCTTTTGGATGGGCCTATTCGGCGGCTTCGGACGCAGCAGGAGCAGCGGTGGCAGCTACATCATGATTGCCTACATCGTGACCATCCTTGTCTGGGTCATCAGCCAGGTGCTCATCGCTGCGCTCTCGCGCTACCGTGAGTACGCAGCCGACCGCGGCGCAGCCATGCTCACCAACCGCCCCCGCGACCTCGCGAACGCGCTCCAGCGCATCAGCGGCTCCCTCACCGGATTGCCGCAGAACGACCTGCGCCGTGCCGAGACGCTGAACGCCTTCTTCATCATGCCCGCGATCGGCGACGGCTTCGCCAGCCTCTTCTCCACACACCCTCCGATGGCGCGCCGCATCGAGCGCCTGCTCGAACTGGAGCGCACCACGATGCTGACCGGATAGCCTCATGTGCAAATTCCTCTCCCGGCCACGTAACGCAGAATGGAGCGAAGCGAACGAAGCGATGGCCACCGCCGCGCAGGTGTTCGAGGAAGTGCTCGACACCTTCACGACCGGCAAGGCCGGTGTGCTCGTCCGTCCGTCCGAGGACCAGGACGCCGTCCAGGCGAAGGCAGAACTGGAGCGTGCGCTGGCACACCTGCAGTCTTCCGAAGCTCGGTGGGAAGTGGTGCTGGACGACTCCGAGCACCCCCATCCGTGGATCATCGTGCGGGATTCCGGGCTGCCCGCGCTGGCGAACTCGACCCGCGTCATCGGGGAAACACTCGTGGCGATGGGCATCGGCACGCGTGTGCTCGCGTCGGTCTACGCGTTCACTTGGAAAGGGCAGGAGATCTACTGGATCTACCAGCCGCGCATCAAGGCGTTCACCCCGTTCGCCCCGGCGACTGGCGGCGAGCCGGAGACCCGCGACCATCCCCTGGAACTGCGGATGGAGCAGGCATCCAGGAAGGACATCCCCACCTCCCGCGCCATCAAGGAGTGGTACCCCATCTGGGGGCTGCCCCTCTAGGCCTCAGCCTCACCTGCGGCGCGCGCCGGTCGCTTCAGCCTGCGGCGCGCCCAGAGGATAAGCGCCGCATCGAGCACGGGGAGCAGGATCAGCGCTCCCCACCACGGCAGCGGGGTGAGCAGCGCGAGTAACACTACGAACGCCGCCAGCACCCCCAGCCCGACTATCACAATGATTCCTATCGCCATCATGCCATTCATCCGCGCAAGTATAGGGCTGGCGCACCGGTGGTACTATCTCCTCATCCGCCACTAACCTCCCCCGACATCCATCCAGCCATGTCCACAGCAACCGGGCAACACCAGCAGCATCACGAACAGAGCGTCGTCCTGCCCATTGAAGGCATGACGTGCGCCGCGTGCGTGAGCACGGTGACGAATGCCATCGCCCGCGTCGACGGCGTGTCCGGGGTGGTTGTGAACCTCGCGTCGGAGACGGCAGCGGTTACGTTCGCGCCTGCCGGGCAACGCATCGCCGCGATGCGGGATGCTGTGCGGTCGGTCGGCTATGGCATGGTGGAGGAGAGCGCCGTGCTCACCGTTCCCGGCCTGGCTGACGCGGACTCGGCCAAGACCCTCGAAGCCCGGCTTGAGAGCATAGATGGTGTGCTCCGCACGGCCGGGAATCTCGCCGCTGAGCAGATCACGCTCACCATCGTCCCTGGGACGGTCTCGCCCGCCGCGCTCCGCGATGCTGCCGGGGCTGCTGGCTTCAGCGACGCCTACGTGACCGGCGCAGACGCGATGGACGCGGAGCTGGAGCGGCTGTCGCGCCGGGCGGAGATACGGGCCCTCAGGAACCGTGTGGCGTTCAGCATCGCGGGCGCCGCGGCGATCATGCTGCTCATGCTCATCCCAGCCATCGAACGAACGCTGGGGATGGCGTGGCTCAACGCCATCGCACTTGTGGTCGCGACGCCTGTGCAGTTCTGGGCTGCACGGCAGATCTACGCCAGCGCATGGAGCGCCCTGCGGCACCGCACCTCCAACATGAATACACTCATCGCGCTGGGTTCCTCTACGGCCTATTTCTACAGCGCGGTCGTGACCCTTTCGGGAAGCTCCATCGGGAACGGCGAGACATACTTTGACACGTCCACCGCCATCATCGCCCTCGTCCTGTTCGGCAGGCTGTTGGAAGCAAGGGCGAAGGGCAGCGCATCTGACGCCATCCGGACCCTGATCGGCATGCAGCCGCAGACCGCCCGCGTCACGCGGAACGGCGAGGAACAGGACGTGCCCGCGAGCGACGTCGTCCCCGGCGACACTGTGACCATCCGCCCCGGCGAGCGCATCCCCGTGGACGGCCTGGTAACCGCCGGGACGACTGCGGTCGACGAGTCCATGCTCACCGGCGAGAGCATCCCCGTCGAGAAGCAGACAGGTGACGTGGTCTTCGGAGGCTCCGTGAACACGTCGGGGGGCATCTCCATCGAAGCGACCAAGGTCGGAAGTGCAACAGCCATAGCGCAGATCATCAGGATGGTGCAGGAGGCCCAGGGTTCCCGCGCGCCCGTGCAGCGCCTCGCCGACACCGTCGCGGCTTACTTCGTGCCGGGCGTGCTTACCATCGCCGCGCTCACCTTCCTGGCGTGGTGGCAGTTCGGTCCGCAGCCCGCACTGGATACGGCGATGCTCAACGCCATCGCCGTGCTCATCATCGCGTGCCCCTGCGCACTCGGGCTTGCCACACCGACTGCCATCATGGTCGGAGCCGGCTCGGGCGCACGGCACGGCGTGCTCATACGCGGGGCCGAGGCGCTGGAGCAGGCGCACAAGCTGGATGTCGTAGTCTTCGACAAGACGGGGACCCTGACGAAGGGCGAGCCCCAGGTTACAGATGTACTCCCGCGCGGCATCTCCGAGAACGAACTGCTCTCCCTCGCTGCTGCCGTGGAACAGCAGAGCGAGCATCCCATCGCAGCCGCGGTCGTGCGAGCAGCGAGAGGCCGAGGACTGAATCTCCCTCGGGCCTCGGACTTCCAGTCAGCGCCCGGACTCGGTGTGCGCGCAACCGTGGATGTGGACGCCATCACCGTCGGCGGGCTTGGGCTGGTGCGGAGCGCAGACATCGCTCTTGGTGGAACGGCCGAGTCGGCGGTGCGAGTACTCGCGGAGCGCGGCAGGACACCTCTCGTTGTGCTGCGGAACGATCTCGTCATCGGCATCCTGGGCGTCGCCGACATCGTGCGGGACGAGTCGGCGGAAGCCGTCGAAGCGCTCAAGGCGATGGGGCTGGAAGTGGCGATACTCTCCGGGGACGTGCGGCCCGTTGCTGAGGGCATCGCAGCCCAACTCGGCATCCAGCGGGTTATGGCAGAGGTGCTTCCGAGCGCCAAGGCTGCCGAGATCGAGCGTCTGCAGAGAGAAGGAAAGCGTGTGGGGATGGTTGGGGACGGCGTGAACGATGCTCCCGCGCTGACCCAGGCAGATGTGGGCATCGCCATCGGTTCCGGTACGGATGCAGCGTTGGAAGCAGCCGACGTTGCGCTCATGACGGCGGACGTACGGCTTACAGGCGCAGCCGTACACCTCTCGCGTTCCACGATGCGCACCATCCGGCAGAACCTCGGATGGGCGTTCGGCTACAACCTCCTGCTCATCCCGGTCGCGGCAGGCATTCTCCACCTCGTGTTCGGGAACGGAGGCGTGCCGGAGGCGTGGCGCTGGGCGCTCGGCGAGCACGGCTTCCTGAACCCAATGCTCGCCGCCTTCGCGATGGCATTCAGCTCCGTATCTGTCGTGACGAACAGCCTGCGCCTGAAGAGGTGGATGCCTTAGAATGTCAGTGTCCGTTGAACCTCCGGCACAGGGGAGAAGTGGTGCATGAACCGGCTTGACGTGATCTTCGGGAAACCAGGCGATACGGCCATAGACCCCGTGTGCAAGATGGTGGTGCCGAAAGCCGACCCTCCCGGCGGGACCGCCGAACACGATGGAGAGACGTACTACTTCTGCGCTCCCGGTTGCCGCACCGCGTTCGCAGACGATCCCTCGCAGTTCCTGTCAGTCTAGATACTGACTTCCGTTCGTGCTGGACACGCCTGTATGCCTTGCCAGCGCTGGGGTGCAGGTCGTACCATAATTCTATTGTGCGAATTTTCACGAGGAGGTAGCCATGGCTCCCCTTGACGAGCTCGACACGAAGCTCATAGAGCTGCTGCAGCGCGATGGACGCGCCTCCAACATCGAATTGGCGCGCAAGACCGGCGTCAGCGAAGGAACGATACGGCGACGTTTCCGCAACCTCGTCCAGGAAGAGGTGATCCGCGTGGTTGCCATCCCGGACACCTCCAAGCTCGGACGGCGCATGTCCGCGCTCGTCGGCCTGAAAGTAGACCCCGCCCACGTACAGTTGGCAGCGGAGGAGCTGGCGAAGATGGAGGAGGTGCACTACGCGGCGGTTACAACCGGCGCATTCGACGTCTTCTGCCGTGTAAGCCTCGGCTCACCGCTCGAACTCTCCGACTTCCTCCGAAACCGGGTTGGCGAGATTCCGGGCGTCCGGCAGACGGAGACCTTCATCAACCTCTCCATCAAGAAGAACGTAGGCGATTTCATCCCCCAGGACGAGGGCTGATAACGTGTTCACACCCTCTGAATACGTCTGCTAGAATGCATTCACCTTCCTAGGAGGGAGGGGGCCCGAACGGGGCCTAGCTATAAAGGGAGGGGCACTTCCAAGATGGCCTACATAATCACCGAACCCTGCGTTGACGTGAAGGACGCCTCGTGCGTTGACGTCTGCCCCGTGGACTGTATCTACGAGGGCGACCGCATGTTCTACATCGAGCCCGATGAGTGCATCGACTGCGCAGCGTGCGAGCCGGTCTGTCCCGTCGCCGCAATCTTCGCCGAAGACGCGCTTCCTGCCGACCAGACCCGCTTCATCGAGATCAACAAGGACCGCAGCGAACCTTAACCCCCCCCCCCCCCCCCCCCCCCCTGCTGCTATCGAGGGAACAGGCATAGGCGGGTCAAGGCTGACCCGCCTATCATTGTCTCCGCGCTTCCCCGCGCAGGACGCTCCTCAGCCTCCTCCGACGAACTCTCGCCCTGCCAGCGACAGCACTTCTTCCACCCAGTCCGCATCGAATGTAAGGAGCAGAGGCGAGTCCGGCGTTGCCGCGTAGTATCCATCGCCGTCCGCTGTCCGCGCCCCGACTGCGTACACCGCGCTTACGGCGCTCTTGTCCTCTAGGGGAACCACCAACTCGTAGGTAACCCGAATAACGGCACTGGGTGACTGCAGGCCAGCGTCCTTCAGTGTCAGCCCTTCCGGCCAGACGGCGATGTCGAAGCCGGAAGGCCCGCCTGCAACGCGCAGCACCGCGTCACGTTCTGCATTCGCCAGGTCCGACGCCGCATCCCGTTGTACTACCCGATCGGGTGCTACACCGTCGGTGCTCGGCAGCCTGAGAAGGAACGTTACGATGCCGTCCGCGCTCTCGACCTCGAAGAGCCGCACAAGCGCCGGATCGACGCGGTAGTACCAGTACGGCAGCGGCGGCTCGTCGGCGAGGCGCCGCAACACTCGCGCCCACGGCTCGTTGACCAGAGCCACCTCGGATTCGCCAACGAGTTGAGCGTAGATGTTGCGTTCGTCCGGCGTCTCAGACCCCAGTCGCACTTCAACGCGACTACCCCCGGCAAGGCCGATATTCACGAAGTCCGGCACGTCCAGTCCGAACTCCGACATCGTAGTTGGCGCAGCCAGTTGGCGCTCCACTTCGGGGCCCGATAACAGCAACACAACGCCGCCCCACCGGTCTAGGTTCACAGGCACCGGAGAATCGGCGAAATACCAACCAGCACCTCGCCGTTCGAACATGGCGGTGCCCGTTTCCGTCTGCACGGTGACGTTCACAATGTCGTCCTGAGCTACGGTGTAGAGGCGGGCGCGGGCGGGCGTTGCTTCCGGTCCGTCGTCATCATTCGACACCAAGGCCCACGCAGTGACAGCCGCGGACGCAAGAATCAGCAGCATCACAAGCCTGACGACCGCGCTTCTCATCCCGGCGTGCCCTCGTCTACCGCCGCCGCCACCACACGACGACGCCTGCGGCGGCAACCAGCGCGGGCAACAGGAACCAGCTGACGTAACGCACCAGGTTGTACTCCGGAACGATGAGAACGAGAGGGCGGAAGACCTCTTGTTTCGGGCGCACAGCAATGAGCGCCCTGTCGTCCAGCAGCCAGTTCACCGTATTCAGGAAGAAGTCTGCGTTGCTCACGTCGCCGAAATGGCGGTTGCCGACAAAGTCGGCGTCGCCAAGAACTGTAAGCGTGGTGCGGACGGATGCGGGATCAAATGCTTCCGAAGGAGCATCTGCTGCAAGGGCGGACGCCTGCACGATGAGGTGCGCCGTATGTGGGCCGGGCACATCCCGGTCAGCAACGGGGTCTTCCCTCGTTCCTTCCACAGCCCAGGAATCGCCAGACGTGGTCACCAGCGGCTCGAACCGCACCGGCACTGGGTCGCCGCGCTCGATGCGCGAAGCGATCTGTCCCGCCGGACGGAATGCAACGGCGCCAGGGAAGAGCGTCGTACCGAGCGGTTCGACGATGGCACCGCCCTCGGTAACCGCGGTTTGTCCGAGATACTGATCGCGCTGCACCGCGAGCGTGCGCGCGTCTCCGGCAGCGGAGCGCTCGCGGTCAACGAGTGTGCCCGGCACCGTCTCGAGCCCCCACGCCGCGAGCAGGTCTGCCATCACGTCCCGTGTTTCGGGGGACGTATCGAGCATCAGAAGCGCCCTTCCGCCGTTTGCCAGCCACCAGATGATCGCCTGTTCTTCAGCATCCGGGATCGATTGGCGGGGCGCGGCAATCACGAGCAGTGAGGCGTCGTCCGGCACCTTTGCGGTGTCCGCCAGCATGAGTGACTCGACGCGGTAGCCGTCGGCTCGGAGTCCAGCGGCAGCCAGCCCCAACCCGGAGCTGCCTGAGCGGAGGTCGGAGATGCTTCGCTCACCGTGGCCAGTGAGGAAGTAGATGGTGTGTTGTTGAGCCCCGGTGACCGTGAGGATGGCAGTGAGCAACTGCTGCTCTGAGAGTTCACCAGCGCCCACGGAGGCACGGAGACCTGTAGCAACTGCAGAGAAAAGCAGCAGCGGAGCGCTGACCACCCCGAATTCCCGCGCAGTCGCAGGTTCCAATTCAGGATCGACGAACCTGTAGGAGAGCCTGTCGCCAGCGTGCCTGGCGAATTGCCGCAGGTAGCCTTCCGCCGTCCCCTGGTAGTGCAGGCCATCCTCATCCGTCGTTACGACGAATCCGGTTACGTCCACATCCGCAGGGAGCGCAGCCAGTGCCTGAACGGTCTGCGGCGCTATCTCGAATTGGCGCGTCGCGGTGAGGTCCCAGGATGCGTCAGTCGCCGAGGAGATGACGTTCAACACTACCACGATGGCGAGCGCGGCGGCGGCGCTGCCAAGGCTCACCCAGGAGAGACGGCCTCTGCGGCCGGTGACTGCACCGATGAGGTAGCCCATCGAACCAGCGGCAGCGAGCGCCAGCAACACGCCTGCAGCGATGAGCGTCGGTATGGCGAACGGGCGGAGTTCCGGAGCCCATACGACGAGGAGCAGCCCTCCGAGCGCGCCGATACCTCCGAGCGCTGCCAGGAGCAGGCTCCAGCCTCGCAGCCGGTCCGCAATCCCGCCTCCAGACGGTGGCTGCTCGTTCACCGCCATCGCCGGGACTCCAGGCTGAGGGTAGTCAGGAAGAGGAAGAGCGCGATGAAGGTGATGAAGTAGACGACGTTCCGCAGTTCGATGACACCCGCGACGAACGCGGTGTAGTGGGCAGGGAGGGAAACCCCGGCGAGCAGCGCAGACGGCAAGCCGGAGACGAGCCCGGAGGCCTCGCTCGCCAGCGTGAGGAAGAGCAACGCCACTGCCGCGGTAACACCGGCAACGATCTGGTTGCCGGTGAGCGAGGAGGTGAACAGCCCCAGCGCAGCAGCGGCGGAACCATACAGCAGCAAGCCCAGATAGCCGGTGAGCATCGGGCCACCGTCGGGCGATGCGTACCAGTAGAGCAGCACCACATAGACCAGCGTTGGGGCGATGATGCCGAGAAGCATCGCCACCAGCGCGCAGAACTTCCCGGCTACAATCTCCCAGTCGCGCAGCGGCGCGGTGAGTAGCAACTCCAGCGTGCCGAGTTTCTGCTCCTCCGCCAGAAGCCGCATGCTCGCGATGGGAGCCCAGAGGATGAGCGCGAATGTCATGGGCGTGAAAACGTCGCGGAGTGAAGCTTCCGGCAGTAGCTCTGAGACACCGGATACAAAGAACTGGCCTGTGAGCGCAAGAAATGCGGCGCTAACAACGTAGGCCATCGGTGAACCGTAGTAGGAGCGGGTCTCCTTCCAGGCAAGGAGCGCAGCGTTACGCATCGGCGTCCCCTCGTTCGCCTCGCGTGAGCTGGAGGAAGACTTCCTCCAGGTCCACGGTGGAGCGGACAAGGCCACGAAGGCCGAGTCCTGCAGCGCTCATCGCCCGGGCGATGGACTCCCGCACATCCGACCGCAACGGAGCGGTGACCTCGAACGCGTAGACTCCCTCTTCGATGAGTGTGGCCGTCCCGACGGAACGGATGCCCGGGACGGCGGCGAGAGCGGCGCTCGTCTGTTCGGCAGAGCCACGCGCCTCTACCCTGATGCGCTGCGCTCCCTGGAGGCGCTCCGCTATCTCATCCGGGTGACCTTCCGCAACGAGGACACCGTCGTGCAGGATGACGACCCGCTCACAGAGGCTGGAGGCTTCAGCGAGTTGATGCGTACTCAGGAGCACCGTGTGTCCTTTGCCGAGACGCCGTATGAGGTCGCGAGCTTCCACGACCTGCACGGGGTCTATGCTTACGGTTGGTTCGTCGAGCACGAGGACCTCCGGCTCGTGGAGCACCGCAAGGGCGAGCCCCAGTCGCTGGCGATACCCCTTGGATAGTTTGCCGACGAGCGTGTCACGGTAGTCGGCCAAGTCGAACGCATCAAGGACGCGGTCGATCGAGGACGCCAGGCTCGCCGCGTCCATCGAATGGACGCGTCCGAAGAACCGCAGCGAGGCGGAGACGGTCATATCGCTATAGAGCGGCACCGATTCGGGCAGGTAGCCGATGTGCCGCCGTGCTTCCAGTGAGTCGGCGGCGAGGTCATGACCTGCGATGCGGACCGAACCGGACGTAGGCGGCATATACCCGGTGAGCACGCGCATGGTCGTGGTCTTGCCAGAGCCGTTGGTGCCGAGCAGGCCTACCGTCTCGCCCCTGTCCACGGAGAAGGTGACGCCGCTTACGGCGAGGAAGTCGCCGTAGAACTTCGTGAGTCCTTCAACCTCGATCATCCGGTCAGCCAATCTACTGTTCTCCATAGAGGCCTGCTGTCGCGGTTCGACCCTTGAGGATAGTGAATCGCGTCCGTAGAGCCTACCGGATTTGATTCCGGTTACGCTGCGCCGTAGACTCGCGCCAGCGTGCCCGAGGGCACGTTGGAGTGCGAACCCGCCGTGTACCGCTTCGTCATACGCCGCCTGATGCTCGCTGCGCTCACGATGTTCGTCGTGAGCGTGCTCACGTTCTTCATGCTGCGCCTGATCCCCGGCGATATCGTTGACCTGATGCTCTCCGACTTCGGGTACGCGGCAGACCGGGACGCGATCCTGCGAGAGCTGGGGCTGCACAGGCCGTTCTACGTCCAGTTCGGCGAATGGTTCGGCGGGCTGTTCGTGGGAGACCTGGGACAGTCACTCTGGACGGGGAACACTGTTACGCACGAGCTCGGACGGCGCTACCCCGTGACACTGGAACTCTCGCTCATCGCGCTCGTTGTCAGCATCGTGTTGTCTATCCCCATCGGCATCATCACGGCCGTCCGCCAGGACACATGGGTCGACTACGCGCTGCGCTCTGTCTCCATCGGCCTCGTGGCGGTCCCCATCCTGTGGATCGGCACCCTCGTGGTAACGCTGCCGGCGCTGTTCTTCGGCTGGGCACCGCCGCTGAGCTACGTGCCGTTCACGGAGGACCCCATCAAGAACCTGAGCGTGATGGCACTGCCGGGCATTATCGTCGGCATACCGCTCATGGGCGGCACGATACGGATGACCCGCGCCATGCTCCTGGAAGTGGTCCGGCAGGACTACATCCGAACCGCATGGGCGAAGGGCCTGCAGCCGCAAACCATCTGGTACCGACACGCGGTGCGGAACGCACTCATCCCCGTGCTGACGCTCATCGGTCTGCAGATACCGTTCCTACTCGGGGGCACGGTCATCATCGAGCAGATATTCAACCTGCCCGGCATGGGCATCTACATGCTGCAATCGCTCCAGAACCGGGACTACGTACCCGCGCAGACCATCATCCTCACCTTCGCGGGCGCCACCGTGCTCATCAACCTCATCGTGGACCTCCTCTACGGCGTCCTCGACCCACGGATAAAGTACACCTAAGTCATGGCTGTCGAGAGCACAAGACCACAGGGAGCACCTGCTGCAGCGAGGCTCCCGCGCCGTGCGGGCGGGGGCTTCATCGGGCTGGTGACGAGGCTGTTCACTGAGAAGCCGCTGGGGGCAGTCGGCGCAGTCATCGTCATGATCATGCTGCTCATGGCCGTGTTCGCCAACTGGATAGCACCCTACCCTTACGACGAGCCACACTTCTCCGACTCCCTGCAGGGGTCGAGCCTCAGCTACTTCCTGGGAACCGACTTCATCGGGCGCGACCTGTTCAGCAGGCTCGTGCACGGGGCCCGGGTCTCCATCGTCGTGGCGCTCGGTTCGGTCACGCTCGGCAGCATACTTGCGGGCCTCATCGGCATCACGAGCGGCTACATGGGCGGGAAGTTCGACACGCTGATGCAGCGCCTCGTGGACGCGTGGATGAGCGTGCCGCCGCTGCTCCTGCTGCTGTTCGTCATGTCCATCCTGGGGCCGAGCACGCTGAACGTGACGCTCGTGCTGGGGCTCGTTGCGATACGGGAGAGCCGCGTACTGCGCGGGGCGGTGCTGGCGCTCAAGGAGCAGCCGTTCGTGGAGGCGGCGCGCGTCAACGGCGCGACCACCCTGCGCATCCTGGTCCGGCACGTCCTGCCGAACGTGATGGTCCCCATCATCATCCTGGCGAGCCTACGCCTGGGACAGGTGATCCTCATCGAGGCGTCGCTCAGCTTCCTCGGCTACGGCGTCCCGCCGCCGTTCCCGTCCTGGGGGCGGATGCTCAGCTCGGAGTCTCGGACGTACATGGAGATAGCGCCGTGGCTCGCCATCTGGCCGGGCGTCTTCCTGAGCCTGACCGTGTTCGGCTGGAACGTGCTCGGCGACGCGCTCCGCGACCTGCTCGACCCCCGCATGCGCGGCACCGGCGGCGGCTACCGCTCCGGGTCGTAGGCCACCGGCGCCCATCTCATGCCGGACATCGCCATCATCGGCCTCAGCCCCCTAGGCATCGCGCTCGGGCGCGCGGTCAGGTCAAGTGTGCAGGGCATCTCCGTGGCGGGCTTCGACCCTGACTCCGCGACGGGAAGACGTGCCGTTGAGACAGGTGCGCTCGACGATGCACCGAGGAGCGCGGCAGCGGCGCTGGCAGGCGCGAAACTCGTCGTGCTCTCCTCACCGCTGGCTTCCGCAAGCGACGCGTTGCGCATCATCGGCGAGTTCGCGCCGTCCGGGTGTGTCGTCACGGACACGTGCCCGTTGAAGGCCCCGCTGCTGCGCTGGGCGGAAGAGCGCCTGCCGGACGGGATGCATTTCGTCGGCGGGCGTCCGGTGCCTCGTACGTTCAGCGAAGGCGCGGAAGCATCGTTCGACGGCACGGACTACGCCATCATCCCTTCGGCGACCGCCTCGGGGGAGGCCGTGGAGGCCGTGACCGGGCTTGCCAGAGCCGTCGGCGCCAGCCCGTTCTTCCTCGATGCGGCGGAGCACGACAGCTTTGTCATCGCTACGGAGTACCTGCCGCGTATCGCCGCGGGCGCAGCGGTGGACGCCGTCTCCGCAAGCCCGGTCTGGCGCGACGTGCGCCGTCTCCAAGGCGACGCGTTCTCCCAAGCCCTGCGCACGGCTGCCGAGCTCGACCCGGAGGAGCTTGCCATCGTGCTGGAGTGCGCGCCGGAGACGTTCGGCTCGTGGCTCGACCGGCTCGCCGGGGCCACGAGCGGGCTGTGGGAGGCCGCACTCGCGAAACCGGACGCCGCCGAGGCGGCGAAGCGGCTCGCGGAACTGATCGAGGCGCGAGTGGACCGGCTGAGCGATGCTCCGCCAGCGCATGCTCCCGCCCTGGAGCGCCAGAGCTTCTCGTCGCTCCTGCTGGGGGACTGGCTCGGCCGACGGAACCGCCGCCAGGGATAGCACCCACGCCCCTGCGTCAGCCCTGCGGAGCAGGCGTCCTCGTCTGTTCGAGCTGGTCGGCCACCCAATCCAGCGTCTCCGAGTCCAACTGGAGTTCGATGTCCTGCGCCGCGCGCGTCTCGCCGAGCCAGGCCGCGAACTCCGCTTCCTCCAGCAACTGACGCGCGACGGGGTCGAGGCCGAGAGAGGGGTCGCGCGCGCTGATGACGTAGACGACGATCGCGCCGTCGCCGCGCTGGAACGGCGGGGAGAGCTCCGACGCGGGAAGGTTCCACAGGAGGTCAGCGGCGGCAGGCGGAAGCGCCGCATAGGGGAGCCATCCGAGGTCGCCGGAGGCGGGGTCGAGCGAGTAGCGGCGCGCCAGGTCCTCGAACGGGGTCCCCTGCGCGGCCTCACTCTGGATACGGGTGGCGGTCTCCACGTCGGCGACCACGATCGAGTGCAGGCGTATCTGCGGCTGCGGGTCGACGACGGAGCGTTCGAGCGCCTCCGTGACCTTCCGGCGGAGCAGCTCCCCTTCAGCCAGCTTCTCCAGTTCGGCGACATCGAGACGGCGCAGGTCGGCGTACTGGCGCTTCGCCTCGGCGAGCTCGGCGCGGGCGGCAGCGTCGAGGTCTGCGGCGTCGAGCTGCGGGGTGAGCTGCGCCGCGAGTTCGCCATCGACCTCCGACTGGCTCACGGCGACGCCGAGCGTGTCCGCCGTCTGGCGCAGCACCTCGTTGTCGATGAGCAGGCCGGCGGTATCGAAGGCCTGCGTGCCGGGGTCGAACCGTTGGCGCTGGAGCAGGGCGTCAATCTGGTTGGCGCGGAGGACGTCCACGAGCGTGGCGCGGGGTATCTCAACGCCGTTGACGCGGGCGAACCACTGCTGACTCGGCGCGGTGTAGACGAGGAAGAAGCCGATGAGCGGCCCGGCCACGAGCATGAGCGCTCCGAGCGCTATGACGAGCACGAGCAGGCGACGCGAACGCCTGCCCGGCCTACTGGGCCGCCTCTCCACCCGCCGCATGGATACGGAGTGTCCTCGCCTTACACGCCGTAGAGCGCGGCAGGGTTGTCCGTCAGTATCTTCTCCGCGGTTGCCGAGGAGATGTCGTCACGGGTGCGCATCTGGGTGACGCAGTGCACCTGCGCCGACGGGTCAGCGAAGAGGCGGTCGGTTGTGCCGGGGGTGTGGTGCCCGTAGTCGGTGCCAACGACGAGGTGGTCCTCGCCGACGTATTGCATCAGGTAGGACAGGTCCTCCTCGACCTCGTAGGAGATCCACATGTTGTACTTGTCGAAGAGGCGCGGGCCCCAGAAGTCCTCGTCGGCGCGGAGCGTGCCGCGGAGCTGGTACATGGCGAACGGGACCCAGGAAGCCCCGGTCTCGATGAAGCCCCAGCGGAGGTCGGGGAAGAGCTCCGGGACCTTGTTGGAGACGAGGTTGCGGAAGGCGACGACGGGCGGGATGCGCCCGTGCGTGAAGGTGTGGCTGCGGCTCACGTCGATCAGGTAGTTAAGCGCGGGCGCGCCCTGTCCCTGGTGGATGCAGATGGGCAGGCCGAGCGACTGGGCCTCCTCGTAGACCGGGAAGAAGTAGGGGTCGTCCAGGGTCTTGTCGCCCTCGATGCCACGGAAGAAGACGCCGCACGCGCCGTGCTCCTTACCGAAGCGGAGCTCGCTGACCGCGGCGTCGATGTTGCGGAGCGGGGGGATGACGACGTAGCGGATGCGGTCTTCGGCCTTCGCCCAGACGTCCGCGAGGAAGCGGTTGTAGGCCTTGCACAACTCGACCTCGTAGGCGGCGTCGTGGGTGAGGTACGCCAGGAAGAGCGTGGGGTAGACGACCTGCGAGTCCACGTTGGTGGCCTGCATGCCCTCGAAGCGCATCGGGAGGTCGAGCAGTTCGCGCGCCTTCCTGTCGGGGCGGTCACGCACGTTCTTCTGCACCGTGGGTGTGACGAGGAAGTTGCCGCCCCGGCCTGCCGGACGCGGGTAGATCTGGCCGTCTATGAGCCACATGTGGTCCACGCCGCCGTAGAGCGTGTCCTCCGGCACCTGGACAACGACCGGGCGGCGCTTGTGCCAGTCCGGGTCCAGGAAGTCCCACATCTCCGGTGGTTCTGCGATGTGCGTGTCTGCGTCGAGTACGTGTCCCATCCCGGGCCTCCTCGGTTCCTTCTGATCTATGGCTGACGGGCAGAGTATGTCCCCCTGCGGCACGACGGTCAAGCGTGGGGCGGGCCTCCCGCCCAGCCCGCCCCGCTGTACGCTCACCGCGCGCTTCAGCGCGTTGCCCTATCCCCTTCCAGGGAGAGGAGGCCGGAGAGGGCACCCACAAGGGATGCCCCTACACCGGGCAGGGGGCACGCGATACGCCACCGGTCCGTCTCACTGTGTTCAAGATTCCAACGGGCGGTGAGATTTGGAATCTTGAACGTGGTTTCAGGAGTAAACATGGCCTCCGATCTGAGTATCTTGATCATCTTGAAATGGGGTGTTTTCATGGCCGTGGCCTGCTTCCTGCGTTCAAGGCTTCAAGATTTCACCGGTTAACAACTTCTTCGGCCGCGGGGGGTGTCTTATCCTGTTGCAAAGTGTTGCGTGCCGGAAGAGACCAGTACCACGCGCCGTTGCCACGCGGAACTCCGGGCGTGTTGATGCGTTCGGCGCGCACGCCGCAGGCTGTCCGGGCGCGGTGGAGGGAGGTCCTCGATATGCCGAGCCGGGCAGCCTCTCGCTCGACGGCAGCGGCAGGCACAGGCCCACCTGCCAGAGCTCGTAATAGGAATGCCCGCGCCGCTCGCACCTTCGCGCCGTCGTTGGGGCGGCGGGTGGCGAGGGCGTGGAAGTGCGCAGGGAAGACGGGTTTGCGCCAAGCGACGGTGAAGGCGGAGGGCGGGGGGTCCTGGATTCCCGCTTTCGCGGGAATGACGGGAGCCGGGCTGCGGGGTTCCTGCCTTCGCAGGAACTGTAGGTGTTAGGTAATTCGTTGACAGAATGGTCTGAGAGCGCAGTTCATTCTGGAGACGGCGATGCGAGACAACAGCAATGACCGCACGGTGGAGCGGAACTACGTCCAGAAGTACCGGTTCCTGATCCGGGAATACGAACTGGTCAAGGCCAAGCGCCACAACCGGTTCCGCTTCCTCCAGGACTTCTACGCCCACCACGGGACGAACCGCCAAACCTTTGCCAAGTACTACAACCGCTACCGGCAGTCCGGCGACTCCGCCGCCCTGCTGCCCCGCAAGCGAGGACCCCGGTGGAAGAGCCGCCGCACCATCCCCTACATCGAGCAGCAGGTGCTGGAGCAACGGCGCAAGGGCAACAACCGCTACGAGATATATGCCATACTCAAACCGAAGCTGAAGGCACATACCCCGGCGCCGTCCACCATCTACGCCATCAGCAGGCGCCACGGCCTGAACAAGATGACCAAAGCGATGCAACAGTCCAAACGCCGCATCATCAAGACCCGTGCAGGGGAGCTGGGGCACTTGGACGCTCATCATCTGAGCAAGGACCTCATCGTCGGCGCCAAACAGCGCTACTACCTCGTTTCGGTGGTGGACGCCTGCACCCGCCTCGCCTGGGCAGAAGTGGTGGAGGACGTAAAGAGCCTGAGCGTGATGTTCGCCGCGCTCAAGAGCATCAACATGCTGAACGCGGAGTATGGAGTCCGCTTCGAGGAGATCATCACGGACAACGGCCCTGAGATGGCCTCGCCCACCAACAAGACGCACCATCCGATGGAGCGGATGCTGCAGGAACTGGGCATCAAGCACCGCTACACCCGGCCTTACCGGCCTCAGACGAACGGGAAGGTCGAACGGTTCTGGCGGACCTTGAACGAGGACCTGATCGAAGGGACAACGTTTGAGTCATCGGAGGAGTTGAAGGACGAGCTCGTCCAGTACCTCCTCTACTACAACACACAACGGCCTCACCAAGGCCTCGGCGGCAAGACACCCTTGCAAACCATGCAAATCCTGTCAGCGAATTAGCTGACATCTACAGGAACGACGAGGTGGGGGCTGGGGGGAGGACGAAGGGGATGGCGGGGGCGTCGTCGCTCATGGCGGGGCGGAGGGGGACGAGGAAGCGGCGTCCGCCGGGTTCGACGACGGCGGTGGTGAAGACGACGGAGGCCTGGGCGAGGCGTCGCTGCATGGCGGTGACGGCGCGGGGGTAGTTGGGAGCGGGGTTGTGTCCGAGGGCAACGACGGCTGCGCCGGTGCGGACGGCGACTGCGTTGAGCATGCCGAGGACGGTGGCGACCTGGGCGCGGTGCATGGCGGCAAGGTCTTCCACCTGATCGACGACGAGGAGGACGGCGTGTCCCTCCTCGATGTAGTTGGCGAGCCTCTTCATGACCTTCTTGAGGTTGGGCCAGGGGGCGATGAGGTCCGGGGACGCAGCCGGCGGGGTGTCGTTCCAGCGCGGGACAGGGAACTTCATGCCGATGGACCTGCGGCGGCGGCGCTTCGCGGCGCGGTCAACGGGGCCGTCCAGCAGGTCATCGAGATCGTCGTCGTCGTCCTCCTCGTAGGCGTCTTCGTCCTCGTCGTCCTCATAGTCCGGCCCGTCCGGCTCGGGCGGCTCGTTGGGGTAGTAGTCGACGGGATGGTCCGGCGAGAGGAGGTCGGCGAGGTAGACACGTCCGAGGTCGGCGCCGAAGAGGCGGAGCGTGGGCAGGACGTCGGACTTCGGGTTGCCGTTGAGGATGGCGAGAACGACGGAGGCAGAAGGGAACCTGGCATCCGGCTGGTCGGGCGCGGGCGCGCCTCGCGAGACGCGGGCTGCGATGTCGAGCGCGACGGAGGTCTTGCCGGAGGAGGGGTACCCGGCGATGAGGGTGAGCTTGCCGAGGGGGATGCGGTTGGGCCAGAGCCAGTCGGGCGGCTGCTGGATGAGGAACTCGAAGGGCTGGAGCCCGGCCTCGAGCGCGCCCGCGGCGGTGTAGAAGTGGGTGTCCGGCAGGAGGCCGCGTTTGGCGAGGGCGTCCATGACGCGATGGTTGGGGCAGCGGGTGCACTGGAACGCGAGGCCGGTGGGGCCGTAGGTGACGCTGAGGGTGGAAACCTCGGCGTTGTCGTGGGAGGGGCAGTGGAACCTGGCGGGGTTGGCGCAGGAGCAGCCGGGGACGCCGCAGCGAAGGGCGTAGCGGAGGCGTTCGAGGCAGGCCCTGTCCTCCGGCGAGAGCTCGTCGGGGGAGATGTAGCCACGAGGCACGGGGGCGGGTTGGGTAGTCATGGGGACATGGTAGGGAGGGGCGCGTAGGGAGCGCAACGGGCGCGTGTCACATATTCAACATCGATGGAAAGGATGGGCAGGATGGGGGTTGCCCTGTCTATCAGGATATGATATATCGCTATCCGGTATAGCGGCATCCGCTATACACGTTGGAGCCTCGAACAGGGACGATCCTCCGTGGAGACAGGTCTACAGTGACAACCTCGAACCAGATACCTTCCGGCCTGCTTCCCTTACCGGCGTCTCAGTTGCACATCCTGCTGACCCTAGCAACCGGGGATAACCATGGCTACGCAATCATGAAGGAGATCGAGGCATTCACCGCCGGAGCGGTCACGATGGGGCCGGGCACACTGTACGGAGCCATCAAACAGATGTTGAAGGCCGGGTTGATAGAAGAGAGCGCCGAGCGGCCAGCCCCTGAGTCAGACGATGAGCGCCGGCGCTACTACCGCCTCACAAGCCTGGGCGGCCGCACTCTCGACGCCGAGGTGGTCCGGTTAGAGCAACTCGCCCGCACCGCCAGGACGAGACAAGCGAAAGTCGTCCAGAGGCGAGGAGTCTGACATGTTCTCCGAGGGAGCGTACCGGGTGCTCCTCGCGGCCTATCCGCGGGAGTTCCGGCGCGAGTACGGAGAACCGATGGTGCAGTTCTTCCGCGACAGGATGCGTCGCGACGGGAAGGGTCTGCGAGGGTTGGTCATATGGATGCAGTTGCTCTTCGATCTGGCGGTCTCTGCCGTCAGGGAACACGCAGGAGGGTTAGGCATGAGCATGGATAGACCCGTCATAGAGACCGAGTCACTCAGGAAGATCTACGGAAGCATCGCCGCCGTGGACGGCCTCTCCATGTCCGTTCCGCGCGGACACGCCTTCGGCTTGCTCGGTCCAAACGGCTCAGGCAAGACAACCACGATGGGCATGCTACTCGGCCTGGTGCGGCCGACCTCCGGCACCTTCAGCCTCTTCGGCTCTTCCGACGGACTCCGAGAGTCCCTACGGCGCGTGGGAGCGATCATCGAATATCCATCCTTCTATCCGTATCTTACGGGCCGAGAGAACCTTCTCTACTTCCAGGGCATCTTCGAGCGGGGCGCGCCCGAAGATATCGACGGCCTGCTCGACAGGGTTGGCCTGGCAGACAGCGGAGACAAGCGCTTCAGCACGTACTCTCTCGGCATGAAGCAGCGCCTGGGCCTTGCCTTTGCCCTTCTCGGCAGTCCCGAGGTGCTCTTCCTCGATGAACCCACGAACGGCATGGACCCGGTGGGGATGGCTGAAGTCCGCCACCTAGTCCGTGAGCTCTGTGCGGACGGGAGAACGGTCCTCAGGGCGAGTCATCTTCTCAATGAGGTCGAGCAGGTGTGCGACAGCGTCGCCATCATGTCCAAGGGAGCGCTGATCGCCCAGGGGGAAGTCTCGGACATCCTCCAGTCCGGAAACCAGATCCGACTCAAGACCACTGACGACGAGAAGGCGGTGGCAGTCCTCTCGGAGCTGGAATGGATCGAAGACGTGCGGATGGAGGATGGCGAAGTCGTCGTTTCCGCTCCAAGCGACAGGTCCGCGCTCATCTCCACGGCCCTCGGGCGCTCGGGTGTCTACGTAATCGAGACGAACTCCGGCCGCGGCGCCCTGGAACGGTACTTCCTCGAAGTCACCGGGGGCCAAGAAGAACGGCAGGGGGACGAATGATGCTGATGCAGGACGTTCTTCGCCTCACCAGATGGGAATGGTTCAAGCTCCGCCGGCTCCGGATGCCGTGGGTCCTCCTCGCGATAGCCGTGCTGATCTCGCAACTGGGCATCTGGACCAACTACCTGGCCTACCACAACGACACGGTGCAGGAGGTCGTCACCGGCACCTTCGCTTCGTACAGCGTCTCATGGGAGGAAGACGGACGGGAGATATCGGTGACAATGACCTGTGCGGATGCGGTGAGGGGCCGGGTCCCGACAGGGCTCGATCAGCTCCCTGAAGAGCGCCAGCAGGTGTTCCTGGAGAACGTGGACGAATGGCTTGCCGACGGGGCATGCGACAGCTTTCAAACCGTCGACGAGCTTCGCACAGGTTTCACTCTCCCCAACAGCATCACCACAAGTATCTCCGGTTTCTCCGCACTGGGTCCCGTTGGCATAGGCCTTCTCCTCATCATGGTCCTCACGGCTTCGCTCGTGGGGGGCGAATACGGTTGGGGCACTCTTCGGACGGTCCTTGCCGGAGGCATCGGCCGCTGGAGATTCCTCTCCGCGAAGCTCCTGCTGCTCCTGTGGTTATGCGCCGTCGTACTCATCATCATCGCAGCGGTATCGGTTGCGTCCAGCCTGACAGCCGCCCTGATCCCTCCGGGCGAGATGGGAGGGCTCGTCGACGCGGGCAAGTGGTCCGACGTGGTCATAATCTCCTTCAAGAGCGTGTATGGATTCCTGCCATTCATAGCGCTGAGCGTCTTCGCTACGGTGCTGACGTCCTCTCGTGGTCTGGGGATAGCGATCTCAGTCGGGTACTTCATCGTCGAGTCCATCGTTGCGCCGCTCCTCCAACTCAACGACACGCTTGCCAACGTCGCGGACTACCTTTTCATCCAAGGCTTTCGGGCCTGGACAGCCGTGCCGGTCGGCGAGGGTTCTTCGGACGCCTTCGTCGCCATGCTTGCGTACACCGTCGTCCTCGTAGCAGCTACTTCCTGGATATTCAAGCGCAGGGACATCAGCGGGGCGATGGGGGACTAGGCGCCGGGCGGGGGCTGTCCACGTCCCGCCACGTGCGGCTCGCTGAGCTCAGGCAGGCGCGGCATGGGCGGGGCGCAAGGGCACCCACAAGGGATGCCCCTACACCAGGCACCCCTCCCCGCCCGTCACGTCCATTCCGGCCTTCACCAATCGAGGGGGAAGGGATCAGCGCGAGGTCCCATCCCCACGCCCCGCCGCGTGCGGCTCGCTGAGCCGCACTCTGGATTCCCGTTTTCACGGGAATGACGGGTGAGGGGCGGGGTTCGGCAGGCGCGGCATGAGCGGGGGGAGAGGCGGGATTGTGGGGATGGGGACGTGTTTGGCGGGGCGCAAATGGACGGGACGCCTCCCGAGAGATTTCTCGGCTTCGCTCGAAATGACAAGCCTCTCCCCGTCGCCACGCCCCGTTGCCACGCCTGTGCTAGACTCGCCGCCACTTTATCGACCGGAGACTCCGCCCCTTGCGAACGCCCGTGCTTCTCGCCCTCACGCTGCTTACGCTCGTGCTCGTGGCCTGCGATTCCGCGCCGTCCACGCCAGAGGCCCCAGAGGGTGAGGCGCTACGGGCTGAGGTGGTTGTCGCGCTCGATATGCTGGCTGCGGAGCTGGCGGCGGAGCGGCCAGCCGATGCCACCGGGTATGCGGAACGCCTGCGCGTGTACCTGGAGGCGAACCCCGATTTCTACGGGGCCGCCGCCGCGCTGATGGATGCGTCCGGCACGATCACCGCCAGCCCCTACGTCTATCGCACAGCCGACGGCTATGCGACGCAGGACCTCGCCGCGCCGTCGTACAACATCGAGACGCAGTCGTGGGTCACGGGGCCGCTGGCCGCTGGCGCGGGCGTCTGGACGGACCCCTACTTCGACGCGGGCGGCGGCGAGATATGGATGGTCACGCGGTCCGTTCCAGTGCGCGATGCCGGGGGCGTCTTCGCCCTCGTCACCACGGACCTGCCGGTGCACGCCCCCGACCAGTAGCGGGCGGGCCGGTTCATCCGACACCCTTCCACATCCACGCTGGGTGGGGCTCGCTGACGGCGTGGTTCGGCAGGCGCGGCATGGGCGGGGCGGGGGCACGGGGGTGGGGGGCGACGAGGGCGCACGTGGGGGGCAGGGCGGTTCGCGAACCGCCCTAAATGGCGCGGGCGGCGGCGTAGCCGATGGCGACGGCGGCGAGGCCGAGGGCGACGGTGAGGACGACGTTCGCGGCGGCGGAGAAGTATGCGGCGCTGCGCAGGAGGGTGAGGGTGTCGTTGGTTATGGCGGAGAAGGTGGTGAACCCGCCGAGAACGCCGACGAAGAGGAAGAGGCGCGCGCCCGGTCCGAAGAGCTGTCGGGTCTCCGCGAGTCCGGCGAGCACGCCGATGAGCAGGGAGCCGAGGACGTTGACGGCGAGCACTCCCCACGGGAACGAGGGCTGGCCCAAGACGCGGGATACGCCGAGGATGACGCCGTATCGCGACGCCGCGCCGATGAAGCCGCCCATGCCGACGAGGAGGAGGTCAGTCATGGGTCAGGGGCTCCGACGGTGGTTCCCGCCTTCGCGGGAATGACGGGAGAGGGGCGGGAATGGCAGGAGAGGCGGGAATGGCAGGAGAGGAGAGGATGGCGGGGGTGGTTCGACAGGCTCACCATGAGCGGGGTTCCAAGCGCAACATGGGCGGGGCGTCTCCCGAGGGATTTCTCGGCTCCGCTGCACTCCGCTCGAAATGACAAGTTACTCACGGGTGGGGCTTCCGGAAGGTGAGGGGGTCGTGGTGTTCGCTGCCGTAGAAGCGGAGCCAGAAGTCGCTCTTGCCGGGGAAGTCCATGTAGAGGCCGAGGTGGGCGCCGCCGAGGACGTGGAGGTGGCCGTGGGGCTGGGATTGCATGGCGTCGGCGCCGAAATTGGAGACGATGCGGAAGCCGCCGGGGGCGTCGGTCTCGCCGAGTTCGACGGCGAGCCGGGCGGCGCGGGGGAAGAGGGGCGACTGCCAGAAGTCCTGCTGGCTCATGTGGGCGACAGGCGCCACGAGGTACATGAGCGGCGCCCAGTCCAGCGCGTTGTCGAAGGCGACGAGTTCGTCGTCCTGGTAGCGGATGCGGCGCGGGAGCACGCCGGAGGCGATGCCGCAGAACGCGCACTCACCCGAGCCGCCCGCGGGGGCGCTATGAGACATCGCGGCGGGGCTCCTGCCGGGCGCGCCCGGTCTGGCGGTAGTCCGGTGCGGTGATGGGGATCTCGGTGACCATCCGGGCGTCGTTGAGGCGCGAGGCGACAGGGTCGGCGGGGCCGGACGGGAGAGTTCGCATGGTGATGACGGTTGGGAGGCGGGCGTTATGCCGGTGGACGATGATCTGGTAGAGCTTCTCATCCGCCCATGGAGTCTGACTTTCGGCGCCCAAGTCGTCCAAGATGAGCAGCGGCGCCTGCTTGATGCGGTCGAACAGTTCGTCGTAGGTGACGCGGCTGTCCGGGCTGAAGGTGTAGCGGAGGTGGTCCAGCAGGTCGGGCACGAAGGCGAAGAAGACGTCGCCGCCCTGTGCGAGTTGCCGGTTGGCGACGGCGACGGCGAGGTGGGTCTTGCCGCAGCCGGGGCCACCCACGAGGACAAGCCAGCCGTCCGGTTCCCCGGCGAAGGCCCGGGAGGCGAAGAGGGCGGCAGCGAGCGTCTCCCTGTCCTCTCTCGTGCGGGCACGCCCCTGGGGTTCGAAGGAGTCGAAGGTCATGCCGCTGAGCATGGCATGTGGGATGCCGCCGAGGCTCATGGTCCTCGCGCCCGTAGCGCCGCCCATGTCTATGACGAGCGCGTTGCGCGGGTCGGTGAGCTTGCTCTGGAGTCGTCCGTCCAGCCGCTCGAGGGGGATGGCAGAGGTGAGGATGGTGGGGAGGCCGTTGAGGTAGCGGTGGTTGACGACCTGGAAGAGTTTCTCCTCAGCCCACGGGGTGCCGTTGTGCGCGCCGATGTCGTCCAGGACGAGCACGGAGACGTTCTTGACCTGATCGAACACCTCGTCGTGGGAGAGTTCCGCGTCGTCTGCGTAGCCGCCCCGGAGCTGGTCGAGGAGGTCCGGGACGAAGGTGAAGAGGACAGGGTGTCCCTGCGCCATCAGGCGATTGGCGGCAGCGGCGCCGAGGCAGGTCTTGCCGGTACCGTGGCCGCCCGTGAGGAGCAACGAGCCGTCCGGGGCCTCGGCGAAGGAGCGCGCGGCGCGCAGGGCGGCGTCGTAGCGGGCGTTGGCTTCGGGGCCGACGCCGGGGCCGGTGGGGGCCAGCGTCTCGAAGGTGACGTTGTGGAGCACGCCGAGGTTGCTGTAGCGCTGCAGGCGTGCAAGGCGGTCCGTTTCGCTGCGCTGGATCTGGCAGAGGCACGGGAAGGCGCGCCCGAAGTCCGGATGTCCGACAGGCAGGTCACGGCGCACCCAGCCCTGACCTCCGCAGGTCGGGCAGACGTCAGCATCAGCGGACTCGGCGTCGAGCTGCTGCACCCACTCAGGAACGGCGGCGACGTTCGAGAAGTTCCGCTGCTGTAAGCGCCTCAGTATGTCTCCCAGGCTTTCCACTCGATCTCGTTCCTCTGCCTTCGCGTTTCCAGCGTTCCAGTATGGCTTCGATGTAGCGCCAACTGCGGACGTTGCCCGCAGCGGCCTCGCGTATGGCCGCTTCCACCCAGCCGGCGGGGTACTCCTCCTCGGCGGCGCGCAGTTCGTCGGCGACCAACGGCGTCAGCATACCAATGTTCTCTTCGTACAACTGAAAGATGTTGGGGCGTTCGGACGGACGTCCGACCGCCGTCTGTGACGGGGCAGGAGCGAACCGTTCGGCGGCGCGTTCGTTCTGGGGCGTGCGGAGCAGGAGCCAGTCTCCCGCTTCGATGAGGGTGCCGCGCCCGACCGCGAGCGCGATGCCGCGCTCGATCTCGCCCTCGGAGCCGAGGGCCTGCAGCAGGACACCGTCCGTCCGCAGGCCGGAGGCGGGCACACGTTTGGGCGCGCCGCTCTGCTGGGCCTCGTGCCAGAGGAAGCGCAGCGTGCACTTCAACTCGGCGCAGTCGGCGATGTCGGCCAGGAGGGATGCGAGCAGGGGCGCGGGGACAGGCAGGCGCTTCACCGCAGGGCCGAAGCCGGGAAACGTCGACGCGGTCATAGGGTCGCCGGTTCGGTCGCCAGGTTCAGGAAGCGCGAATACTTGCCGTCGAAGAAGAGGTGGATGGAGCGCGTGGGGCCGTGGCGGTTCTTGGCGATGACCAGTTGCGCGAGATTCTCCGGGTACGGGTCAGTCGGGTGGCGCTGCTCCCACTGCTCCGGAGTCATGTACCTGTCGTCACGGTGGATGAAGGCAACGACGTCGGCGTCCTGCTCGATGCTGCCGGACTCGCGGAGGTCGGAGAGCTGGGGATGGTGGTCGGGGCGCTGCTCGATGGCGCGGGAAAGCTGGGAGATGGCGATGACGGGCACGTTGAGGTCGCGAGCGATGGCCTTCAGCTGGCGGGTGATGTCGCTCAACTCCTGCACGCGGTTCTCGCCGCGGTTCTCGCGTCCGGATATGAGCTGGAGGTAGTCGACGATGACGAGGTCGATGCTCCTGCCGGTGTGCAGCCGGCGGAGCTTGGAGCGCATCTCCAGGACGGTCTGCGCGGGCGAGTCGTCCATGTAGATGGCGAGGTCAGAGAGGGCGCCGATGCCGGTAACCACGCGGGTCTGAGCGGTGTCGCCGAGGAGGCCGATGCGCAGGAGGTGGCTATCGACCTCGGCCTCAGCGGAGAGGAGGCGGAGCGCGAGCTGCTCGCGGCTCATCTCCAGGCTGACGACGGCGGCGACAGCGCCCTGCCCCGCCGCGTTGCGGGCGATGTTCATGGCGAGGGTCGACTTACCGAGCGCGGGACGGGCCGCGAGGATGAAGAGGTCGCCGCGCTGCAGGCGTCCGAGGGCGTTGTCGAGGTCGATGAATCCCGTAGGGATGGGCGCGACGCCGTGATCGAGCGGCGCGGTATCGGAGGCTTCCTCCAGGTACTGGTCCAGCACCTCGCGGATCGTGACGAAGTCGCGCGTGACGTGGGTGTTGCGGACGCGGAAGAGGATGTCCTCCGCACGTTCGAGGGCCTGCTCCGTGTCGGGGGAGTCCTCGTAGCCGATGGTTGCGATGTCGCCCGCGGCCTGGATGAGCCTGCGCATGGTGGCGGTGCGGTTGACGATGCGGGCGAAGTGCTCCGCGTGGACGGACGTGGGGACGGCTGCGATGACGTGGCTGAGGTAGCCGGGGCCGCCGACCTCCTCCAGGCGCTCCCTGAGCGAAAGCTCACGGGCGACGCTGATCTGGTCTATGGGTTCGCCGCGCTGGTAGAGGGAGAGGCAGGACTGGTAGCACCACCGGTTACGCTCGCGGTAGAAGTCGTCGGCCGCGACGAGCGGCGCGAT
Organism: Dehalococcoidia bacterium; assembly: GCA_965208625.1. GTDB lineage: Bacteria > Chloroflexota > Dehalococcoidia > Lucifugimonadales > Australimonadaceae > Bin16. Next base: position 3,037,024 of record OZ242348.1, on the reverse strand, counting down.
GCGGTTGATCACCTCCCCGTCTATGAGGAGGGAGCCAATGACCGCTTCTTCCGCTTCCGCGTCATGTGGTGGAAGCTTCTCCGCATACATCCTGCCTCGTTCCTACGGCTCCTCTTCTTCTCCGGTTATGCCGTCCCCGGGCTCATCTTCGTCTTCATCGTAGTCGTCGTCGGGGGACTGGGCTTCGTCTTCTTCGTCGTCGTAGGCAACACTCTCATCGGACCCGGGCGCGTCGTCCTCGGAGTCGGTGGCGACAGCCTGGGCAGCCTCGTAGCCCTCGGGGACCACGGAGACCGTTACCTCGGCGGTCACTTCGCGGTAGAGGCGGATGCCGACGGGGTAGTCGCCGGGTTCATGGATGGCGGCGCCGAGGAGCACCTGCCGGTGGTCTATCGTGCGGCCGGTGGCGGCGGAGAGCCGGTCGGCGATGTGGCGTCCGGTGACGGAGCCGAAGAGGCGTCCGTTGGGGCCCACGCGCACCTCGACGGGAATCTCCATGCCCCGGATCATCTCGGCTACCTGCCCCCACTCCTCGGAGTACTGGAGGCGCTTCTGCTTCGCCGCGGTTTCGATGGCGCGTATGCGCTGGAGCTGGCCGGGGGTCGCCGGGGCGGCGAGTCCTCGGGGCAGCAGGTAGTTGCGGGCGAACCCGTTCTTGACCTCTTTGACCTCGCCTGCATCAGCAGCGCCGGCCACGTCTTCGAGAAAGATGACTTTCATCTCGTAATCCCTCGCACTGTGGGGTATGAGTCCGCGCAGATTGCGCATCCGCGCATAACAACGATACGGCCAGTGGACCGGCCGCACGCTACATCATACCACCGACAGGCTCCTCCTCCGCAGGGTTATTGCACAAGGGGCTTGTGTCACAGTGCGCCGCGCAGGATGTTCACACACCCGCTCTACATGCCCCACGCGACAGAGTCCACGAATTCTGGCGAGCCGAACGCTTGCGTTTTTGGGGACGCCGGTTCCAGGCGTTCAGGGCAAGCGCAGGCGACTCCACGCCGACCAGTCTTCTTTGTAGGGGCCTCGCGCAGTTGCACTTGGCGCACGTTGTTCTTCCCTCCCACCCGCCCGTACGCTGCGGGGGACACCCCCGCTCCCCCGGCAGAGGGGATTCCCCCTCTGCACTCCCTCATCCCGCAGGCTGCCCCGTGGTTCGACAAGCTCACCATGAGCGGTCTATCTCCGAGAGACGCTCACCATGAGCGGGACGAGAGTTATGCGAGGGTCTCCTTGTAGGGAGAGGGGAACGACGTCTTCAGGCGTTCAGAGCGCGCTCAAGGCCGCCGAGGAAGGCGTCGGCGAGGCCTGGGAGCGGTTCGTCGAGGAGGCCGGGGATGGTGAACCGCGCGCCGCCGGTAACGCCCAGCCTGACGCAGGGGACACCGGATTCCTGAGCGGCGGACTCCACGCGGGAGGCGTTAGACCCGGCGCAACTGACGATGGCGCGCGAGGGCGTCTCGCCGAAGAGGGCGGCGTCCCATCGGCCTTCGGGCCAGCCGTCGCCGCCGGTGAAGCCGACGCCGCCGAGGATGGCGCTCTCGGCAAGGGCGACGGCGAGTCCGCCGTCGGAGCAGTCGTGGGCGGCGGAGAGCAGGCGTTCGCGTGCGAGGTCGACGAGGAGGCGCTGGAGGCGGGCCTCGGCGTCGAGGTCTATCGCCGGTTTTCCTGCGACCGCGTCGTGCTCGAGGGCGAGGTACTCGCTGCCGGCGAGCGCGCCGTCGTCCGCGGGAGACGCGCCGAACAGGAGGACGGCATCGCCATCGTTGGCGAACGCCGCGCCGAGGGCGTTTCGGGCGTCGTCGAGGAGGCCGACGGCGCCGACGACGGGCGTGGGGTAGACGGCCTCGCCCTGGGTCTCGTTGTAGAGCGAGACGTTGCCGCTCACGACGGGGACGCCGAGGGCGCGGCAGGCGTCGGCCATGCCTCGGATGCATTCCTCCAACTGGTAGTAGACCTCCGGCTTCTGCGGGTTGCCGAAGTTGAGGCAGTCGGTGACAGCCAGCGGCGTCGCGCCGGATGCGGCGACGTTGCGGCAGGCCTCGGCGACGGCCATCGCCCCGCCGGTGTAGGGGTCGAGCCAGGCGAGGCGTCCGTTGCCGTCGACGGCCAAGGCTAGCGCCTTGGGGAGCTCGCGCAGGCGGAGGACGGCGGCGTCGCCCGCGCCGGGCTTGACCATCGTGCGCGTCTGCACCTCGTGGTCGTAGCGGCGGTAGACGGCGCGCTTGCTCGCGATGTTGGGGGAGGCGAGCAGCGAGCGCAGGATGCGTCCCGCCTGCTCGGGGCGGGGAGGCGGGGGCATGGCGGCTGCGTGCAGGGCGTCCAGGTACGCGGGGCGCGTTCCGCCGGGGCGGTACTGGGGCGCTTCGACGAGCGTCGAGATGTTGACCTCGGCGGCGAGTTCGGGGCCGTCGTAAACGCGGGCCATGCCGTCGCCGGTGACGGTACCGATGGCGGTGAGCGGCACGTCCCAGCGGTCGAAGATACGCCGGATGCCGTCTTCGTTCTCTGGTTTGACGATGAGCAGCATCCGCTCCTGGGATTCGGAGAGCATGATCTCGTAGGGCGTCATGCCGTCCTCGCGGCGGGGGACGAGCGCGACGTCTATCTCGACGCCGGTGCCGCCCCTCGCGGCGCACTCCATGACGGAGCTGGTGAGTCCTGCCGCGCCGAGGTCCTGCATGCCGTCGAGCAGCCCGCTTGCGGCGGCTTCGAGGCAGGCCTCGATAAGCACCTTCTCCAGGAACGGGTCTCCGACCTGTACGGTGGGGCGCATCTCGCGCTCCTCCTCGAAGGTGCGGGAGGCGAGGCCGGACGCGCCGTGGATGCCGTCTCTGCCGGTGGCGGAGCCTGCGAGCAGGAAGAGCGAGCCGGGGTTCGCGGCGGCGGCGCGCATGAGCGCTCCGTGCGGGAGCAGGCCGACGCACATTGCGTTCACGAGCGGGTTGCCGCTGTAGGTGGGGGCGAACATCGTCTCGCCGCCCACGTCCGGAACGCCGATGCAGTTGCCGTAGCCGGAGATGCCGGCGACGACGCCCTGGAAGAGGTAGCGGTTGCGCGCGCTGTCCAGCGGACCGAAGCGGAGCGAGTTCAGGAGCGCGATAGGACGCGCGCCCATCGCGAGGATGTCGCGGACGATGCCGCCGACGCCCGTCGCGGCGCCCTGGTAGGGCTCGACGGCGGAGGGGTGGTTGTGCGACTCGATCTTGAAGACGACGGCGAGACCGCCACCGATGTCGACGACGCCCGCGTTCTCTTCGCCCGCCTGGACGCGCACGGCCTCGCCGGTGGTGGGGAAGCCTCGGAGGAGCGGCTTCGAGTGCTTGTAGCCGCAGTGCTCGCTCCAGAGCGCGCCGAACAGTCCCAGCTCGACGCCGTTGGGTTCGCGCTCGATCATCCTGACGATGAGGTCGTATTCCTCACGGGTGAGGGCGATCTCGTCGAGTGTTTCCTGCGAGACGGGCATCAGTTGGCGACTCCTATGAGACCTACTCCGGCGACCACAAGCGCTGCGCCGAACACGACGCGTGGCGTCAGGCGCTCGTAGCCGCGCAATACGATGAGCACGAACAGGTACGAGGCGAGCGGCACAGCCCCGACGATGGGGGCGGCAACGCTGTAGTCCAGGCGATCCAGCGACGTGTAGAAGCTGCCTGTCGCCAGCGCAAACAGGACGCCGGCGGCCAGCATCCATCCCCACCCTGACCGGGCCCGAGGATAGCCGGAGCGCAGCCCTCGCAGCCTGATGGCCAGGGTGAACGCGAGGCCGAACAGCGCCTCATAGAACGCGACAACCACGGGCGAGTATCCGCCGTCCACGAGGTGGTTCGCCAGCAGGCCACCCGTGACGAACGAGAGCATTGCGAGCACAGCGAACACGAGGCCGATCGTGATGCGGCGGGTGTCCGCGCTCGCGGCCATGGCGCTCATCGCAGCACCCGCTTGCGGTCCGTGAGGATGACGGCGACTCCGACCACAACCGCGAAGGCCCCGATCAGCGTATAGAGATTCGGGCGCTCCCCCGCGAAGACGACGGCGAGTGCGATGGCGAACAGCGGCCCCGCCCCCAAGATGGGCGCGGCGAGGGTGACCCCGGCACGCTTCAAGCCATGGAAGTAGAAGAGGTTGCCCGTCACCCAGATCAGCGCTCCCATCACCGCGACGATGCCCACGAATGCCAACTCGATGCCGCCGAACGCCGCAAACCCTTCAGTCGAGACGATCACAACACCCAGCACAGCCGCCACCATCCCCACCACGACGACGACCACGAGCTCGGCGGGCACGTCGAACATCGCCCGGCGCACGAGCACGTCGCCCGCACCCCAGGCGAACGTGGCCACGATGGCGAGCAGGATACCGAGACCCATCTATGCGCTTACGCTCCGGGTGCGCTCGTGGAGCGCTTCGTCGATCGACCGCAGGATGCGCAGGCCGTCCGTGCCGCCGAGGGCCTCTTCCATCACTCGCTCCGGATGCGGCATGAGTCCGAGCACGTTCCCGGCCTCGTTGGTGACGCCCGCGATGTTGTCGAGCGAACCGTTCGGGTTGGCGTCGGGGGTCACAGCGCCTGTCTCGTCGCAGTAGCGGAAGGCGATCTGGCCGTTCGCCTCCATGCGGGCGAGGGTATCGGCGTCAGCGTAGTAGTTGCCGTCGCCGTGGGAGACGGGGATGGCGAGGACGTCGCCCTCCCGCATGAGGGAAGTGAACGGGGCGGCAACGCGCTCCACGAGCAGGTGCTGCGGCTGGCAGCGGAACTCCAGGCTGGCGTTGCGCATGAGTGCGCCGGGGAGCAGGCCGGACTCGCAGAGCACCTGGAAGCCGTTGCAGCTGCCGATGACGGGGCCGCCCGCGGCGGCGAAGTCGGAGAGGGCGCGCATCACGGGCGAGAAGCGGGCGATGGCGCCGGGACGGAGGTAGTCGCCGTAGGAGAAGCCGCCAGGGACGACGAGACAGTCGAAGCGGGAGACGTCCGTCTCCTTGTGGAAGACGTACTCGGCCTGCGCGCCGAGGACGCCCTCGATGGCGTCGCGCCAGTCGGTATCTGACCAAGTGCCGGGGAAGACGATGACGCCGTAGGAAGCGGTCATCACGCCCCCTGCCCGAGCAATTCGCCAACGATGCGGTTGACGGCGTTGCCGTCGGCACGGCCCTTGAGCTGGGGCATAAGCTTGCCCATCACCTTGCCCCTGTCGCCGGGGCCGGACGCGCCCACCTCACCCACGACCTGTTCGGCGAGGGTGCGAATCTCGTTTTCGCTCATCTGCTCCGGTAGATAGCGAGAGACGACGGCCAGTTCGGCCTCTTCCTGAGACGCGAGGTCTTCGCGTCCGTGCTGACGGTAGGCTGCGATGCTGTCGCGGTGCTGCTTCGCCATGCGCGCGAGCACGTCCAGCGCGCCCTCGTCATCGAGTTCGCGCCCCTTTTCGATCTCGGCGTTCTTGACCGCCGCGCGGATCAGGCGTATCGCGCCCCTGGTAACCTCGTCCTGCGCCTTCATGGCAGTCTTCAGGTCTTCGACGAGTTGCTCCGTGATGGACATACACCCTCACCCTAACCCTCTCCCTAAGGGAGAGGGGACAGTTTCTGAAGTTGACGATGGACGCTCGCCATCTTGATGGCGGCCTCGACCGCATCGAAGCCCCGGTTGCCCTGTGCTCCGCCGGAGCGGGCCAGGGCCTGGTCGGTGTTGTTGGTCGTCAGGACGCCGAAGGCGACGGGCACGCCGGTCTCGCGAGCAACCTGTGCGATGCCTCGCGCGGCCTCGGCGGCGACGAAGTCGAAGTGCGCGGTCTCGCCGCGTATGACGCAGCCTAGGGCAACGAGAGCGTCCCACGCGCCGCTGCGCGCCATGCGCTCCGCGGCCTGGGGAAGCTCGAACGAGCCGGGAACGTGGACGATGGCGAGTGCGTCTTCCTTGACGCCGTGGCGGGCGGCGGCCTCTCGCGCGCCGCGCAGGAGGCGGGAGGTCAGCGCCTCGTTGAACTGCGCAACGATGATGCCAAGCCGCAGTCCTTGCGCATCGAGACTTCCGCTGATCTCCAGGGCCATGCAGGTATTCTAGCCTGCCGCGCGCCAGTCGTGGGGGGTTGGTTCAGTCCGGCGACTCGGCGTTGTGCGGGTCGAGAATATGGCCGAGGAGTTCCTTCTTGGTGCGGAGGTAGAACTCGTTCTCCTCGTTGGCGGGGACGACGATGGGCACGCGCTCCTTGATGGAGAGGCCGTAGCTCTCCAAGCCGACAACCTTCTTGGGGTTGTTGGTCATGAGGTGCATGTTGCGGACGCCAAGGTCCACGAGGATCTGCGCGCCGACGCCGTAGTGGCGGAGGTCCGGCGGGAAGCCGAGCTGGCGGTTCGCCTCGACGGTGTCGGCCCCGTTGTCCTGGAGGGCGTAGGCCTTGATCTTGTTGTGGAGACCGATGCCGCGCCCTTCCTGGCGCATGTAGAGGAAGACGCCACGCCCTGCTTCGGCGATGGCCTTTATCGCTATCTCGCGCTGCACGCCGCAGTCGCACCGCAGGCTGCCGAATACGTCACCAGTGAGGCATTCGCTGTGCACCCGCACGAGAACAGGTTCCTTGGTGCGAACGTTGCCGAACACGAGCGCGACGTGTTCGGCAGAGTCGACGGAGGAGCGGTAGGCGAAGGCCCTGGCCGTACCGTACTGGGTCGGAAGCCTGGCTTCGGCAACGCGCTCGACGAGGCGCTCGTGTTCGAGGCGGTAGGCGATGATGTCGGCAATGGTAACGATGTCGATGTCGAGCTCTTTGGAGACTTCCTCAAGCTGCGGCATTCGGGCCATCGTACCGTCGGCGTTCATGATCTCGCAGACGACCGCACCCGGCGGCAGCCCGGCCATGCGGGCGAGGTCGACGCTGGCCTCGGTCTGACCCGCCCTGACGAGGACGCCGCCCGATTGGGCGCGGAGGGGGAAGATGTGGCCGGGGCGAGCGAGATCGGACGGTTTCGTGCCGGGTTCGATGAGCGCCTTCACGGTGGCCGCACGGTCGTGCACGGAGATGCCGGTGCCGCCGTTGTCTATGTCCACGGAGACGGTGAAAGCGGTGGTGTGCTTGGAGGTGTTGTTCGAGACCATCATGTCGAGGTCGAGTTCGCGGAGACGCTCGCCGGTCATCGGCGCGCAGATGAGTCCGCGTCCATGGGTCGCCATGAGGTTGATGGCCTCGGGCGTGACCCACGTGGCAGCGATAGCGAAGTCCCCTTCGTTCTCCCGGTCCTCGTCGTCCACGATGATGACGAGTTTGCCGGTGCGGAAGTCCTCTATCGCCTGTTCGACACTGATGACCGGCATGCAATCATCTCCCACCGAGCGCCTGCGAGGCCGTGAGACGCTCTACATACTTCGCGAGGATATCAACCTCGATGTTAACGCGGTCGCCGGGTTTCCTCACCCTCAGCACGGTGTGTTCCATCGTATACGGTATCACGGCGACGGAGAACCCGGTCCCCTCCTGCGACGCCACGGTAAGGCTGATGCCGTCCAGGGCGATGAAACCTTTCTCGACGACGTAGCGCGCGAGCTCAGGCGAGAGGTTGATGCGCAATTCGCAGGCCTCCGGCGTGCCCCCGAAGGACACCACTTCTCCCGTGCCGTCCACATGGCCCTGCACGACGTGCCCACCCATCCGCGACGATGGCGTAAGGGCGAGCTCCAGGTTGACGATGCCGCCGGGCGCGAGGTCGCCGAGGTTGGTGCGCGAGAGCGTCTCTTCGACGACATCGACGGCGAACTCGGAATCCGTGCTCTCGGTGACGGTGAGGCAGACCCCGTTGACGGCGATGGAGTCGCTCACGGCGAGCGCATCCATGACCGCGCCACCGGCGATACGCAGCCGGTTCGGCGTGGCCTCAATGACCTCTCCGACCTCTTCGACGATGCCCGTGAACATCTTCACCTTCACCCTAACGAGACTCCATCAAGAGCCAGCACCACCCCCACACTCCACCCCGGAGTACCCTCACCCTAACCCTCTCCCCTTGTAGGGAGAGGGGACAAGCGGGTAACCGACGACCATCATATCGCCGTCCAGCTCGGTGTACGTTACATCGCCGAGGCGCAGTGCGTCCGCCATGCGATCGGCACCCGCGCCGCCGATGGGGCCGGGCACACCTTCTCCGCCAATGACGACGGGCGCGACGAACGCGACGACCTTGTCCACGAGGCCGCTATCGAACAGCGCGCCGTGGAGTGCGGCGCCGCCTTCCACGAGGAGCGACATGACGTCCCGCGCGCCGAGTTCGGTGAGCAGTAGGGGCAGTTGGACGCGGCCATCCGCACCGGAAGCAACTATGGCCTCAGCATTCAGCGCCTCGACTGTTCGCGCCGCCTCCGGCGATGCCACCGCAACGAGCGTCGCGCCTTCCGCAGCGAGCATGGCGGCGCTCGCGGGAAGGCGTCCTGTGCTGTCCACGACAACGCGGAGCGGCTGACCGCGGGCGGGCAGCGGAGCGTCGCGCACGGTGAGAAGGGGGTCATCCGCGAGCGTGGTGCCGATGCCTACCATGACGGCGTCAGCCTCGGCGCGGAGGCGGTGCGCCTCTCGTCGCGAGGTCTCGTTCGATATCCAGCGTGAGTCGCCGGAGCGGGCAGCAATCCTGCCGTCCAGGCTCATGGCGAACTTGGCGACGACGAACGGCAGCCCGGAGGTGACGTGCTTCGCGAACGCCTCGACGAGTTGGTGTGCTTCCGGTGGGCCGTCGTCGACGGTGACCTGGATGCCTGCCTCACGCAGGCGCTCGGCGCCCCGGCCAGCGGTGTGCGGGGCGGGGTCCATCACGGCGATGCGCACCGAGGCGACGCCCGCCTCGACGAGGGCGTCGATGCAGGGAGGCGTCCTGCCGTGGTGCGCGCAGGGTTCCAGTGTGACGTAGAGATCGGCGCCGCTCGCGGCGTCGCCGGCCATGCGAAGCGCCTCGGCCTCGGCGTGGGGGCCGCCGGGTGGCTGGGTGCGTCCCTCGCCGACGACGCGTCCGTCGCGCACGAGCACGGCGCCGACAGGCGGGTTGGGGCTGGTGCTCCCAACCGCCTCACGGGCGAGTTCGATAGCCCGCAGCATGTGGTCCGTGGTGGTCACCGGACGACGTTCCTCCGAGGCTGCCGTGCGTTCGGGCCTCAGGAGCAAGTATAGCGGTGCGTGTCAGGGAGGCGGCGGGCTACGCTTGTCGGACACGCTCACTCCACTCCCTGGTAGACACACTTACACCCCCACATCAAAGTGCGGGGCAGGCTCTAACCCTCTCCCCTCGAGAGACCCTTGCGCAACTGCCTTCAGCGCACGCGGTTATTCCCACCCACCCGCCCGTACGCCCTTCGGCAGGCTCAGGACAGGCTTGGGGGGCACCCCCACGCCGCGGGCTCAGCCCGTGGCAGAGGGGATTCCCCCTCTGCACTCCCGTCATCCGGCAGCCTGTGCCGTGGTTCGACAAGCTCACCATGAGCGGGTTATCTCCGAGAGATGCTCAGCCTTGAGCGGGACGAGAGTTATGCAAGGGTCTCCTTGTAGGGAGAGGGTGCCAGGCGACCATCCCTGAGATGTTCCTCGGCTTCACCCGGAATGCTCCCCTCTGCCTCCCGCCCCCACCGTGTGACCTGCCGGTCACGCTGGATTCCCGCTTTCGCGGGAATGACGGGGACGGCGCAAATGGCGGGGAAACGGCACGAATGACAGGGACGGCGGGGATCAGGCGGAGGGCGGGTCGAAGTCCATCTGGATGCGGCTGGGCGTGGGTTCCTGCTGGCCCTGGTACTTGGAGCCGAGTTCCGCCGAGCCGTAGAGGTGCTCCGCCGGGGTGGAGAGGCGCAGGAACGATATCTGGCCGATCTTCATGCGGTAGTAGAGCGTGATGGGAAGGTTGGAGACGTTGCTCAACTCCAGCGTGAGGCGCCCCTTCCACCCGGGGTCGACGTAGCCCGCGGTAGAGTGAATCAGCAGGCCCACGCGTCCGAGGGAGCTCTTGCCCTCCAGCCGCGCGACGAGGTCGGCGGGCACCTCGACGTGTTCGAGCGTGCTTCCGAGCACGAACTCGCCGGGGTGGAGCATGAAGGGCACGTCGTCGCCCACGGTGACCTGCTCCGTGAGCGTCTCGTTCATGGCGCGTACGTCTATGTACGGCACGTGGTTGTTGCGGAAGACGAGGAAGCTGCGTCCGAGGTGCAGGTCCACGCTGGCGGGCTGGATGCAGCCCTCCATGAGCGGGTCTATCACGATGTTCCCGCTCTTCAATTCCTCACGTATCGTCCGGTCGCTGAGAACCGTCATCTGTGTCTCTCCTCGGAGGCACCCCCAGGCCCACCCCCAGAGTACCCTCACCGCGCGCTGAAGCGCGTTACCTCCCCTTGAAGGGAGAGGAGGCCATGCAGCCGTTCCCACGCGGCGAAGCGCCATTCTAGCAGCGGCGGACGCACCGTATGCGGAGAGACAGAGAGAGCCGTGGCGACGCGGCGAGCGTACCATAGACACGGGGACAGGCGGAGCGCGCGATGAAGCATCCGTGGGCAAACATGTTCGTGCTGCTGATCGCCACGGGCTCGGTCGTGACGGGCTACTACGCATTCGTCGCGGCTGAGCCGGAGCAGGCGTGGCAGGCGAGCGCACACCGAGCGGCAGGGCTGGCCGTCGTGGCGGTGCTGGTGTGGAAGGTGCCGAACCTGATCCGGCCGCTCAAGCGGCGCTGGGGCGCGTGGACGGGGCAGGACTGGGTGGCGGTGGGGGCGCTCTCACTGCTGCTGACGGACATCATGCTGGGCGTGGCGTGGTCGCACATCGGGCAGTTCTCCTACCTCGGTTCGTCCGGTATGACGTGGCACGCGCTGTTGGTGTTCCTCATCGCGCCGATGATCGTGTGGCACCTGGCGCGCTACCGGAAGCTGCTGCGTCCGCGGTACTGGGCGGAGCGGCGCTCGGTGCTGCGGCTGGGCGGGCTGGCGGTCGCAGGCACGGTGCTGTGGCAGATCGGGGCGCAGATCGACGGCGTGACGGGCATCGCGCAGGCGAAGCGCTTCACCGGCTCCTACGCGGCGGGCGACTTCACGGGCAACGCCTTCCCGACCACGTCGTGGCTGGACGACAGGCTCGAATCGATCGACCGCGAGACGTGGACGCTCACGATAGACGGCGCGGTCGACGCTCCGCAGACCATCGGCTACGACGACGTGACGGGCACGGAAGAGGAGACCGTCGTGCTCGACTGCACGGGCGGGTGGCACTCGACGCAGACGTGGCGGGGCGTGCGGCTCGGGGAGTTACTGGCGCGGGCGCGCCCCCAGACCGCTGCAGCGAGCATCACCGTGACGTCAGCGACGGGATACTACCGGCGCTTCGGGCTCCGGCACGCGGAGGGGCTGCTGCTCGCGACGCACGTCGGGGGCGAGCGACTGTCGCACGGTCACGGCGCGCCGGTGCGCCTGGTGGTTCCGGGGAAGCGGGGGTTCGAGTGGGTGAAGTGGATCACGCGGATAGACGTCAACACGACCGGAGCGTGGTTGCAGCCGCCGCTGCCGTTGCAGTAGCGCAGTCGGGTTACTCGATGAGGGCGTCGGCCTCGATCTCGACGAGCATCGCGGGGTCGATGAGGCGGCTCACCTCGACCATCGTGGAGGCTGGGCGTATGTCGCGGAAGAACTCGCCGTGAGCGCGGGCGACCGCTTCCCAGTTGGCGATGTCCGTGACGTACATCCGGGTGCGCACCACGTCAGAGAGCGACGCGCCCGCCTTTTGCAGCGCGGCCTCGATGTTGCGGAGCGTCTGCATCGCCTGAGCGTAGGCGTCGCCGCCGCCCGCGACTGAGCCGTCGGCTGCGGTCGCGACGGTGCCGGATACGTAGACGGCGTTCCCCATCCGGACGGCGCGGGAGAAGCCGATGGAGCCTTCGTAGGGGCTGTTGCCACTGACGTTCGTGCGCGGCATAGCGGCTAGTAGAACACGGCGCGGGAGTTGCCGCCCGCAGGGGCGACAGCCTCACCGGTGATGCAGCCCGCCTGCTCCGAGCAGAGGAAGACGACGACGGACGCGATCTCCTCGACAGTCACGAGGCGGCGTATCGCGTTGTTCGCGGCGATGCGCTGTTCCGCCTCCGCGAGCGTGATGCCCTCGCGCTCGGCGGTGCGTTCGAGGCGCTCGACGAGGGCCTCGGTCCTGCTCAGTGCAGGGTGAACGGCGTTGACGGTGATGCCCTTCGGGCCGAGCTCCTCCGACATGACCTTGGTGAAGTTCATCACGGCTGCGTTGCGCAGGCCGCCGCTGATGCCTGCGGCGTTGCGGGCGGCCATGCCGTCCATGTTGACGATGCGCCCCCACCCGGCGCGCTCCATGTACGGAGCAGCCTGCTGGGCGCAGCGGAGGTAGCCCATGATCTTCACGTCGAAGTCGTCGCGCAGCATCTCCTCGTTCAGCTGCGTGAGGGTGTCCGGGCCTCCCGCGAAGCCGACGCGAGCGGCGTTATTCACGAGGATGTCGAGTCCGCCGAGTGTGTCGGCAGCATCCGCCACGAGGCGCATCACATCCTCCGCTATGCCGGTGTCGGCGCGAAAGCCGACGACGCGCACGCCGGTCCCGGCGGCGATCTCGGCGGCGACGTTGTTGGCGGCGGACTCATCGCGAGCGCAGAGCGCTACGTCGACGCCCTCGCGCGCCAGCTCCCAGGCGATGGCGTAGCCGATGCCGCGCGTGCCTCCGGTTACGAGCGCTCGCTTGCCGGTTATGCCGAAGTCCATGGTTCCTCCTCCGTGGTTAGAACAATCGGGGCGGCTGCACGCGCAACCGCCCCGATGATGCTCGATGACTCTCCGCTCCTATCCGGCGAATACGGTGCCGAAGACGACGGCAACGATGGACATGAGCTTGATGAGGATGTTGAGGGACGGGCCGGACGTGTCCTTGAACGGGTCGCCGACCGTGTCGCCGACAACGGCGGCGGCGTGCTCGTCCGTGCCCTTGCCGCCGTGTGCGCCCGCTTCGATGTACTTCTTGGCGTTGTCCCACGCACCGCCGGAGTTCGCCATGGTGATGGCGAGCAGTGACCCAGCCGCAATGGCGCCGATGAGCAGTCCGCCCACGGCTTCCTTGCCGAGGAACGGGGTGACGCCGACGGCGATGGGCACGATGACGGCGAGCAGACCGGGGATGATCATCTCGCGCAGCGCGCCCTTCGTGCTGATGTCCACGCAGCGGGCGTATTCGGCGCGAACGCCTTCCTTGCCCTCGCGCAGACCGGGAATCTCGTTGAACTGCCGCCTCACCTCTTCGACCATGTCCTGTGCGGCGCGTCCCACGGCCTCCATCGTGAGTGCGCTGAAGATGAACGGCATCAGCGCGCCGATGAGCAGGCCGACGAGCGTCGAGACTTCCAGGAGGTCGATGGCCTCGAGGCCGACGATCTTGGCGTAGGCGGCCATCAGGGCGAGTGAGGTGAGCACTGCCGAGCCGATGGCGAAGCCCTTGCCGGTGGCGGCGGTGGTGTTGCCGAGCGAGTCGAGCGCGTCGGTGCGCTCGCGCACCTCGGGGTCGAGATGGGCCTGCTCGGCGATGGCACCCGCGTTGTCGGCAACGGGGCCGTAGGCGTCGGTGGCAAGCGTGATGCCGAGGGTCGAGAGCATGCCGACAGCGGCGATAGCGATGCCGTAGAGCCCTGCGAGCTCGTGCGCACCGATGACTGCCGCTGCGATGACGATGAGCGGGATAGCGGTGCTCAGCATGCCGGTCGCGAAGCCGCTGATGATGATGGTGGCCGGGCCAGTGACAGACCGGGCGGCGATGCCCTTGGTCGGCTTGTATTCGTAGCTGGTGTAGTACTCGGTGCTGACGCCGATGATGACGCCCGCGACGAGTCCGACGGCGACCGCGCCCCAGAACTGCCAGACCTTGTCCATGCCGAACCCGCCGTCCACTTCGAACAGCCAGTAGATGGCGCCGAAGGAACCGATCAGCGCGAGGAAGCCCGCGGCGAAGATGCCGCGCCGAAGCGACCAGAGCAGGCTGCCGATGCTCGTCGACTCGCCCGTGCGGACGAGGAACGTGCCGATGATGGATGCGGCGATGCCGACAGCGGCGATGAGGAATGGGAGGACCGCGAGAGCGGAGTCGACCTCGATGTTGACGCGGGACTCGTCCACACCGAGCAGGACGGCTGTGCCCGTCGCAGCGAGGGCAAGGCTCGCGATGATGGAGCCGACGTAGGACTCGAAGAGGTCCGCACCCATGCCTGCGACGTCGCCAACGTTGTCGCCGACGTTGTCTGCGATGACGGCGGCGTTACGGGGGTCGTCCTCGGGGATGCCGGCCTCTACCTTGCCCGCGAGGTCACCGCCCACATCGGCGGCCTTGGTGTAGATGCCGCCGCCAACACGGGCGAAGAGCGCGATGCTGGACGCGCCGAAGCTGAACCCGGCGACGATGTCCTTGTCATTGAAGATGAGCCAGAGAATGACCGCGCCGAGCAGTCCGATGCCGACCACGGTGATGCCCATGACACCACCGCTGGAGAAGGCAACACGGAGCGCCCGGTTGAGCCCGGTGCGGGCGGCGGACGCCGTGCGCATGTTGGACTTGACCGCGATGCGCATCCCGATGAAGCCCGCTAGCGCAGAGGTAATCGCGCCCACGATGTAGGCGATCGCCGTAGCCGGCTCCTGTTCCTCGCGAGCGAGTCCGAGCACGAGCAGGACGATGAACACGATGACGACGAATCCCGCCAACACGGTGTATTCGCGCTTGAGGAAGGCGTTGGCACCCTCCTGGATAGCAGCGCCGATCTCCTGCATGCGCTCGGTGCCTTCGTCGGCCTTGAGCACGCGCACTGCGAGATAAGCAGCAAAAACGAGCGCCACAGCGCCCGCAACGATGGCCAGTATGAGGCCTTCCATCAGCATCTACCTCCCGGGGGCATGGGCACGGCCCACCACTGCCCCGCACATGTGATTCTCGCCGGAACCCGGCAGTTGGCTATTGTCTCTGCCAGAACGCCGTCAGGTCAAACGAGGGGCACCGGGCACTCGTGCTGCGTCACGTGTCGGAGCGGTCGTTGAGGAGGCGCTCGAGGCGGCGCTGGCGCATGGTCATGGTGAGGTCGCCACGGGTGCGTTCGAGAACGCCGCGGAGCTGGTCCGTGGTGCGGCGGAGGCCGGAGGTGAGGGCGTCCGGGAAGTCCATGACGACGAGGATGTTGTAGACGTCGTCCATGTAGCGCATCAACTCCTCGGCGCGGGAGTCGTCGTCGCGGCGGAGCGAATCGAGGATGTAGCGCCGGAGTTCGCTCGCGGCCTCGGCGAGGCCGTTCAGGTAGGACGGCGTCTCGACGCCGATGTCCGCGGGAAGCGGGAGTTCCGTGCGAGCGATGAACGCAAGGACGGCGCACGCCTCGGCGTACTCCTTCTGTGCGTCCTGGGTGTAGCCGGTGAAGTAGAGGTCCGCGTGGCCCTCGAGGGTCTGCTGGGTCTCGTGGACGAGCGCGCCCGCTGCCGCAACGAGTTCACGCGCCTCGTCGAGTTCGTTGCGATGGATGGCACGTATGGCGTTTGCGGAGGTCCGCACGACCTCGCGGGAGACGCGGATGGCCTGCTCGCGCCGTTCGTGCTTGGCGCGAAACTCGTCGAGTGAACGGGCGGCTATCTCGTCGATGCGGGGCTGCATGTTGGCGGTCGTGTCGCTCATGCGGCATAGCCTAGCAGAAGGCGGGTTGGGCCGGATTGTGCAGCGTTTCACTTACCCTCCTGCTGTGCTATGCTCGCGCTCGTGGTCACCCCCAGATCGGGCAGGGTTTAACCCACCGGGGAGGAGTCTGCCGAGCAGGCCATGGTCAACCCTAACGAGCACGCGTCTCTGTCCGCGCCCTCTCTCCTGACGGGAGCGGAGGTGCACGGCGCGGTCTACGGGCAGGCGATGCCCGGCTGGGACATCGACCGCATCGAGGGCGAAGCGGTCGAGCAGCTGAAGTGGAACGCTCAGGAAGCGTTCCCCGACCCCGCCATCCGGGTACCGGAAGACATCGCGAACAACGTGGCCGTCACGTCCGTGGACGCGCTGCTCAACTGGGGCCGCCGCTCGGCGGTGTGGCCGGTGGCGTTCGGTCTCGCGTGCTGCGTATTCGAGATGATCGCGTCCGCGATGTCGCGCTTCGACCTCGCCCGCTTCGGGATGGAGGCGATGCGCGCGACGCCCCGCCAGGCCGATCTGCTCATCGTGTCCGGAACACTCACGTGGAAGATGGCGCCCGCCGTGCGCCGCATCTACGACCAGATGGCAGAACCGAAGTGGGTCATCGCGATGGGCGTCTGCGCAACCAGCGGCGGACCGTACTACCAGGGCTACAGCGTCGTGCCGGGCGTGAACCATATCGTGCCAGTGGACGTGTACGTGCCGGGATGCCCGCCGCGTCCGGACGCCCTGCTCTACGGCATCATGCAGTTGCACGAGAAGATCAAGCGGTACAGCGTCGGACAGGACGCCGCGGGAGTGGACCGCGCATGACGACCGCGACGGCAGGCAACGCGCTCGCCGAGTCGCTGCGCTCCCAGTTCCCGGATGCCGTGATCGACTCGGACGAGAGTGCGGTGTGGGTGGAGCCAAGCGCGATAGCGGACGTGTGCGCGTTCCTTCGGGACGACCCCGCGCACGACTACAAGATGCTCGGTTCCCTGACCGCGGTCGACTACGTCGAGTACTTCGAGGTGGTCTACCACCTCACCTCCATCAGCAGGAACGCGACCGCCATCCTCAAGGCTCGGGTGTACGGGCGAGACGACGTCTCGCTGCCAAGCGTCTGCAGCGTGTGGCGCGGAGCGACGCTCCAGGAGCGCGAGGCGTGGGACCTGATGGGCGTGGGCTTCGACGGCCACCCGAACATGAAGCGCATCCTTACATGGGAAGGGTTCCAGGGACATCCGCTGCGGCGGGACTACCTGGAGCCCCCACTTCCCTACACGTGGCCGCAGGGGGGCTAGCGATGGCGATGCGCACCGAGCCGGTCGTCGTCAACGTGGGGCCGCACCACCCCAGCACCCACGGCGTGTTCCGCATGAAGCTGACGTTCGACGGAGAGAACATCCTCGATGCGGAGCCGGTCATCGGCTACCTGCACCGGGGCACGGAGAAGCTGGCCGAGGAGCGGCAGTACACACAAGTCATCACGCTCACCGACCGGCTGGACTACGTCGCGTCGATGACGAACAACCAGGCCTACGTGCTCTCGTGCGAGCGCCTGGTTGGCATCGAGCCTCCAGAGCGCGGGATGTACCTGCGCGTCATCGCAGCGGAGTTGCAGCGCATCGCGAGCCACCTCATAGGCGTGGGATTCTTCCTGCAGGAACTCGGGGTGTTCGGCGGAACGGCACTGATGTACGCGTTCCGCGAGCGGGAGCGCATCCTGGACATGTTCGAGATGTTGTGCGGAGCGCGCATCACACTCTCCTACATGCGCATCGGGGGTGTGCTGCAAGACGCACCGGAGGAGTTCTGGCCCGCGCTGCGTTCCTTCCTGAACGACATGCCGGGCTACGCCGACGAACTGCAGGCGCTTGTGTTCGACAGTGAGATCGTGCGCAGCCGCGCGATAGGTGTGGCGCCGGTCTCGGCGGAGGACGCGATCGCGGCGTCGTTCACGGGGCCCATCCTGCGCGCGTCCGGAGTCGAGTGGGACTGGCGGAAGGCCGCGCCTTACGACGTGTACGACCGCGTCGAGTTCGACGTGCCGACGTGCGAGGGCGGCGACAACTACGACCGGTTCTGGGTGCGGATGCTGGAGGTACGGCAGTCGCTCCGCATCATCGAACAGTGCTGCGAGCAGATCGAGCCGGGGCCAGTGCGGACGACGATGGCGATGCTGTTCCGTCCGCCGCCGGGCGAGTCGTACGTGCCCATCGAAGCTCCCAAGGGCGAGTTGGGGTTCTACCTGGTGAGCGACGGCACGATAGCGCCGTACCGCTGCCACGTGCGCTCTCCGTCCTTCATGAGCCTCACGCTGTTCAGGGAGATGCTCGTGGGGTGGAAGCTGGCGGACGCAATCGTCACGCTCGGCAGCCTCGACTTCAACATGGGCGAGGTTGACCGCTGATGGGCGAGACGCTCGCAGGGAACGTCATCTACCGGAACGTCTATCAGTTCGTGCAGGACCTGCTGGGCGAGGAGTGGTCGTGGGTCGCGTACGCGGCGGCGGGGATGGCAATCATCCTGCTGGTGACGAACGCGGTCATGGCCATCGGGGCGATGTACACGTGGTTCGAGCGGCGGCTGCTCGGCCGCTTCCAGGGACGGCTGGGGCCGAACCGCGCAGGGCCGTTCGGTGTTCTCCAGCCGATAGCCGACGCGATCAAGCTCATCACGAAAGAGGACATCATCGCGGTGGGCGCGGACCGCATCGTGTTCACGCTTGCACCGGTGGTCATGCTCGCGCCGACGCTGCTCGTGCTGGGGGTCATTCCGTTCGGCGCGGGTTCGTGGCTGGCCGACCTGAACATCGCGGTGTTGTACATCGCAGCGGTAAGCGGCATCTCGACCATTGCCGTGATGATGGCGGGGTACGCCTCCCCGAACAGCTTCTCGTTGTTCGGGAGCATGCGCGCAGTGGCGATGCTGGTGAGCTACGAGGTGCCGCTGGTGATGGCGCTGCTGGGCGTCACGGTGCTCGCGCAGTCCATGTCGCTAGTCTCAATCGTCGAAGCGCAGGCGCTGCCGTTCCTGCTCGTGACGCCGCTGGGCGCGCTCATCTTCCTCGCTGCCATCTCGGCGGAGTTGAACCGCGCTCCGTTCGACGTGACGGAGGCGGAGTCCGAGCTGGTCGCCGGGTACATGACCGAGTACGGCGGCATGAAGTACGGCGTGTTCATGCTTGCGGAATTCACGAACACCGTCGTGGCAGGCGCCATCTTCGCCGTACTCTTCCTGCAGGGCTGGAAGTGGGCCATCCTGCCGTCGCACATCTGGTTCCTGCTCAAGGTGGGAGGATTCGTGTTCATCGCCGTATGGGTGCGCGCCACGCTGCCGCGGTACCGGCTCGACCAGATACTCGCTGTCGCGTGGAAGTACCTCTTCCCGCTGAGCCTGATCAACGTCTTGCTGCTCGCAGCGGAGGTCATCATTTGGCCCGACCGGGGCGCCGCAGAGCTGGGCATCATGGCCGCGATCAACTGGACGGTTACGATCCCGGCGGCGCTGCTCTGGTCGAAGGTGGTGTCGCTGCGCACCACGCCGCCGATAGCAGCGGCGTTCTCGACGGAGGGTCGCTGATGTACGGAGAAGGCATACTGCGCGGGCTGGGCGTGACGCTTCGCAACCTCGTGCGGCGTCCGTTCACGATCCAGTACCCGGAGGCGCGCATCCCGCAGCATCCCCGTTTCCGGGGGCAGGAGTTCACCTGGTACGAGCAGCGGTGCACCGGATGTGCGAGCTGCGCGAAGTACTGCCCGCTCGGCATCATCCGCATCGTCACCGACCCGGATGGCGGCAACGAGCAGGACGGCGGCAGCTACAAGGTGGACGTGTTCGACATCGACCAGGCGCGCTGCATGTACTGCGGGCTGTGCGTGGAGGCGTGCCCCTACGACGCGCTGCACATGGGCTCCGGCTTCGAAGCGGCGCGCTACCGCCGGGCGGACCTCGTGATCGACATCGATACGCTCAAGGAGCGGGAGAAGCACCCGAGCACCTGGTTCCGGCCGCAGCTGGAGCGCGAGAAGGCAGACCCGCACCACGATGCATCCCAGGAGTGGCAGAGCGTCGGACGCGAGCCGTTCCTCTGGCATCCCAAGCGTCCCGGGCAGATGCCGGAAGAGATGGACCACCGGTCCAGTGCCGCGGGCGACTACGGAGGAGAGCCTTAGCCGTGGCGTTCGACAACCTCTTCTCCGAAATCGTGTTCTGGGCCCTGGCGGTGGTCACCATCGGGGCGGCCGCGCTGGTGGTGCACCTGCGGAGCATCTTCCGCGCCGCGCTCATGCTCGTAGTGAGCTTCCTGGGCATCGCGGGCATCTTCGCGATGGTGAACGCGGAGTTCCTCGCGGTCGTGCAGGTGCTGGTCTACGGCGGCGGCATCGCGGTCCTGGTGATATTCGCGGTGATGATGACGCGCGACGTGGACACGGGGAACCGCTCGACCGCCGTGCAGCCGGTGGCGCTCATGATGGGCATCGCACTGCTCGGAGCGCTCGCATACAGCATCGTGCAGGCGGAGTGGGCGGTACTGCCGGACTCGCTACCGGGGCCGATCGCGACGGTTTTCGTGGAAACGCCCACGCAGTTGGGTCGGCTGCTGCTGAGCGACTACGTGCTGGCGTTCGAGGTGGCCGGCGTACTGCTGCTGGCAGCAGTCATCGGGGCGCTGTCTCTCGTACGGGAGCGGAACGATGCTTGAGCGGCTGCTCATCATCTCGGCGATCCTGTTCTGCATCGGGCTGTACGGGGTGCTGTCGCGCAGGCACATCATCGCGGTGATCATGTCCGTTGAGATCATGTTCAACGCAGTGAACGTGGCGCTGGTTGCGTTCTCGCGCTACACCGTTCCGGCGTCGCTGCGGTTCCCCGGTGCGGGCACGGACGTGGAGCGTTTCGTGCTGGAGGGGCAGACGCTGGCGGTGTTCGTCATCGTGGTAGCAGCGGCGGAGGTCGCGCTGGGGCTCGCGCTCATCATCGCGCTGGCCCGGAGACGCGACACGATCCATATCTCAGACCTGAGCACGCTGCGGCGTTAGCGGGACTCGCCATGTGGGTTGACTACAAGAAGGCACCGAACCTGATGCTCGCCGAGATGTGGAAGGAGATCCTCGAGGGCGAGGGCCTTCCCGTGCGGCTTCTTCCGGAAGGCGGACTGCTGGAGTACAGCGAGACGTCGGCGTTCCGCGTCATGGTGCCGCGAGGCCGCGAGCACGTGGCGGACGAGATCCTGAGGAAGTTGTAGGCGATGCTCCCGGAAGCAGCAGCCTGGCTCATCATCGGCCTGCCGCTACTCGCGGGGGTGTTCAACATCGCCGTGCTCAGGCCGTGGGGGCGCTCGCTCTGGCGATACGCCGGACTCGTGGGCATCGCCGGCACCGGCGCTGCGTTCGTGCTGAGCCTCATCGCCGTCAATAGTGCGATGGGGAGCGGCGACGCGGGCTACGAGCCGCACGCGTGGTTCGCCGTCGGAGCCATCGGGGCGCAGGACGGCTTCCAGATGACCGTGGGCATCTTCCTCGACCCGCTCTCGGCCATCATGGCAGCGGTCGTCTCCGGCGTCAGCATGGTCGTACAGGTGTTCTCGCTCGGCTACATGCGCAAGGACGAGCATGAGGCGAACGGCGAGTGGAGCGACTACCCGCGCTACTTCACGTACATGTCGCTGTTCACGGCCTCGATGCTGGGGCTTGTGCTCGCGTACAACCTCATCCAATTGTTCGTGTTCTGGGAGCTGGTGGGGCTCTTCTCCTACCTGCTCATCGGGTTCTGGTTCCACCGTCCGGCTGCAGCAGCCGCAGCCAAGAAGGCGTTCATCGTCACCCGGATCGGCGACTTCGGGTTCATGCTCGGCATCCTCTACCTGTTCCTGAACCGGGGCGAGTTCACGGCGCTGGGACTGAACCCGTTCGAAATCCCGGCCATCCTCGACGCGGCGCCGATGCTGTCAGCGGGCGTGGCGACGTGGGTAGCGCTCGGATTGTTCGCGGGCGCGGCAGGCAAGTCGGCGCAGTTCCCGCTGCACACGTGGCTGCCGGATGCGATGGAGGGCCCGACGCCGGTCAGTTCGCTCATCCACGCGGCCACGATGGTCGCCGCGGGCGTGTTCCTCGTCGCACGGCTGTTCGGGCTGTTCGAGGAGAGCGCGGTGGCGATGAACACGGTCGCCATCATCGGCGGGTTCACCGCCGTCTTCGCCGCAGCGATGGGCCTCGCCGCGAACGACATCAAGCGCGTGCTTGCGTTCTCGACGGTGAGCCAGTTGGGCTACATGTTCCTCGCGCTGGGAGTCGGTGCGCCGGGCGTGGCGATGTTCCACCTGTTCAACCATGCCTTCTTCAAGTGCCTGCTCTTCCTGGGAGCAGGGTCGGTGCACCACTCGGTGCACACATTCGACATGCGGTACATGGGCGGCATCCGGCGGTGGATGCCCATCACGTACCTGACGACGCTCATCGGCGGGTTGAGCCTCGCCGGGATATTCCCGCTCGCGGGCTTCTGGAGCAAGGACGAGATACTGACCACGGCCTGGAGCGGAGCGCACGCAGCGAACCCCGGCGTCTCGCAACTCGTGTTCTGGCTGGCGCTCGCCGCGGCGTTCATGACCGCGTTCTACGTCTTCCGCCTCATCATCATGGCGTTCCACGGCGACTTCCGGGGCGGCATCGACTCGGTCCCGCAAGAGGAGCGCATACCTGACGAGGCGCACCACCACGTGCACCAGCATGAATCATCGCGTGTCATGACGCTGCCGCTCATCGTCCTGGCGGTGTTCGCGGTCGGCTCCGGGTTCGTGGCGAACTCGCTCTTCGACCTGGGGCCGGTGCCCGCACACTGGTTCTCGCACCTCCTGCACGAGGACGCGCCGAAGTTCAACCTGGCCATCGCTGCCACGTCCACCGTGGTCGCGGTCGCTGGGATAGGGCTGGCGGTGCTCGTCTACGGAACGCGGACCGTCTCGTTCGACGGGCTCGGACGCCTGTGGCGGTTCGCGCACCGGCTGCTGGTGCAGCGGTTCTACATGGACGCGCTCTACGAAGACCTCATCGTCCGCCGCGCACTCTACCGCGGCCTGTTCCTCGTGTCCGACTGGTTCGACCGCCGGATCGTGGACGGCGTGGCCGACCTGGCGGGCTGGCTGGGACGCAACAGCGGACGCGCCATCGCCCAGCTGCAGACGGGCCACATCCAGGTGTACGGCGTGGGGGTCTCGATGGGGGCGGCGGTGATACTCATCTTCTACCTGATGCAACGCTGAGCAGATGCTGACCGCAATCACATTCCTGCCGATGATCGGCGCCGCGCTGGCGCTGGCAGTGCGCGGCTCCACGCGGACGACACGCCTCATCGCGCTGACGACGGTGCTGGCAGAGCTGGGGCTGACCATCTCGATGTACGTCATCTTCAGCGCGGAAGGGGACGTCTACCAGTTCGTGCAGCGGGCACCGTGGGTGTCCGCGTTCGGCATCGAGTTCCTGATGGGGGTGGACGGCCTGAGCGCGCCGCTGGTGCTGCTGAACGGCATCCTCGGCGTGGCGGCGGTGCTGGTGTCGTGGCGGGTGGAGACGCGCGTCCGCGAGTACTTCATGTGGCTGCTGCTGCTGCAGGGTGCGGTCATGGGCGTCTTCGCGTCGCTGGACCTCATACTGTTCTTCATCTTCTGGGAACTGGAACTCGTGCCGATGTTCTTCCTCATCTCGATATGGGGCACGGGGCGCCGGGACTACTCGGCGATGAAGTTCCTGCTGTTCACGTTCCTCGGTTCGGCGTTCATGTTCGCCGCGATCCTGGCGCTCTACTTCTCGTTCCCGGCAGGCGAGCGGACATTCGACATGACGGCGCTCATCCACAAGGACCTGACGAACCTCATCGTGCCGTCGTCGCTGGTGTTCAGCGGCTTCCTCGTGGCGTTCGCGGTGAAGCTGCCGATCGTGCCGCTGCACACGTGGCTGCCGGACGCGCACACGGACGCGCCGACGGCGGTAAGCGTGATGCTCGCGGGCGTGCTGCTGAAGATGGGCGGTTACGGGCTGCTCCGCATCAACGCAGGGATGTTCCCCGACGAACTGGCGGCAGCCGCGCCGCTGCTGGCGACGCTGGCGGTCGTAAACGTGCTGTACGGCGCGTTCATCGTCATGCGCCAGACCGATCTCAAACGCCTCGTCGCATACAGCAGCGTCAGCCATATGGGGTTCGTCGTGCTTGGCCTGGCGTCGGTCGGCGCAGG
The DNA here is from genome assembly GCA_965208625.1 of Dehalococcoidia bacterium. Classification (GTDB taxonomy): domain Bacteria; phylum Chloroflexota; class Dehalococcoidia; order Lucifugimonadales; family Australimonadaceae; genus Bin16. The sequence continues at coordinate 3,013,132 of OZ242348.1, read as the reverse complement.
AGCATCGCAACTCGACGGCACCGGGCTGAACGGAGCAGCGATGCAGCTGTTCACGCACGGGACGATCACGGGGTTGCTGTTCGTGGTCGTCGGGCTGGTCTACGACCGCGCGCACACGCGGCACATCGCGGACATGGGCGGGCTTTCGGGCCGCATGCCGCTCATCGCCATCGGGTTCATGGTCGCGGGGCTGGCATCGCTCGGCCTCCCGACTACGAGCGGCTTCGCAGCGGAGATCATGGTGTTCCTCGGCACGTTCCCGGCCTACGGGCTGGCGACGGCGCTGTGCGCGTTCGGCGTCGTGCTTGCCGCGGGCTACATCCTGTGGACGGCGCAACGCACGATGTTCGGTCCGCCCCTGGAGCGGTGGGCGCACCTCGAGGACGCAACGCGCGTGGACGTCGCCGCGATGGGCGTGCTCGTCGTGCCCATCTTCCTGTTCGGGGTCTACCCGGCGCTGCTGACGGACGTGTTCGACGCCGGCATCGCGCCCATCATCGCGTCCTTCGCCCAAGGGTTGGGAGGCTAGCGCGTGGGCATCACGGGCAGAGACCTCTTCCTCATCGCGCCGGAGCTTGCGCTCGTAGTAGCGGCGACCGTGGTAGTGCTGTCCGGCCTCGTCTCCCGGCAGCGGCATTTGACGCTCGGGCTCGCGCTGCTCGGGCTCGCCGCGACGTTCGCGTTCGGGATCGCGCTGTGGGGCGACGTACACGCGAACGGGGCGCAGTCAGCCTTCAACCACTCGCTGGTGGTAGACAAGTTCGCGCTCTACATCAAGTTCCTCGTCGCGGGAACCGCAGCGCTCGTACTCATCGCAGGGTCGGAGTACGCGGAGCGCTTCCGGCCCTACGAATCGGAGTTCTCGGGGCTGGTGCTCTTCTCGGCCAGCGGTCTGATGCTGCTGGCAGCGTCAGCCGACCTCATCACCATCTACGTGTCGCTGGAGCTCGCTACGCTGCCGGTGGTGGCGCTGGCCGCATTCGTGAGGATGCGCGTCGCGCCCATCGAGGCAGGCGTGAAGTACCTGCTGCTCTCCGCCGTGTCGTCGGCGTTCCTGTTGTACGGGTTCGCGTTCCTGTACGGGGCGTCGGGAACGATGCAGGTGGTGAGCAGCGGCAGTGCACCGACCATCGCGCAGTCGCTGGCCGCAGGTACGGCGACCGTGCCGTTCGGAGGGCTCGCGGTGATGGCAGGCGCCGTTCTCGCAACCGCCGGTTTCGGCTTCAAGCTGTCCATGGTGCCCTTCCAGATGTGGACGCCGGACGTGTACGAAGGCGCACCCACGCCTGTAGGCGCGTTCCTGGCGACGGCCAGCAAGGCCGCCGCGTTCGCCGTCGTGCTGCGATTGTTCTACGAGGCGCTCGGCGGGTCGTCGGCAGACTGGTCGACGTTGTTCGCAGCGCTCGCGGCCATCACGATGACGATAGGGAACCTCGTCGCGATAGTGCAGAACAACGTGAAGCGGTTGCTGGGCTACAGCGCCATCGCTCACGCGGGCTACATGCTCATCGGCGTGGCGGCCGTGACGGCGCATGGACAGGACACGCCGGACGCTGCCGGAATCTCGAGCGTCCTCTTCTACCTGAGCGGGTACGCAGCGATGACGCTGGCGGCGTTCTTCGCCGTCCTCGTGCTCACGCAGCGCTCCGGCGACGAGCGCATCGAGGCGATGGCAGGCATGGGGCGCCGCGCTCCGCTCGCGGCGCTGGCGCTGGCCGTCGCTTTGCTGGGCCTCACCGGCATCCCGCCAACGGTGGGGTTCATGGGCAAACTGTTCCTGTTCAACGCAGCAGTGAACTCAGGGCTCGTGTGGCTCGCGGTTGTCGGAGCGGTCAACTCGGTCGTCTCCGCTTACTACTACGTGGGCATCATCCGCACGATGTACCTGCGCCAGCCGACGGGAGAGACCACACCTGTCCCCGCAGCGTTCTCTGCAAGGCTCGCGCTCCTGGTAACGCTCGCAGCGATCCTCATGCTGGGGTTGTGGCCGAGCGGGCTGCTCGAAGTGGCACATACCGCCGCGTGCGACCTGCTTCCTGAACATGTCCAGCAATCTGAATGTCGATGACGAGGTAGGGCGATGACGCCCGAATCCAACCGCCTCTACGCAGATCTCGCGCACCTGTGGCCGCTGATGAGTCCGCCGGAGGACTACGCGGACGAGGGCGACTGCTGGCGGGGCGAACTCCGCAAGCGCCTCGGCCCCGGCAGGGCGCGCATCCTCGAACTCGGCACGGGCGGCGGGCACCTGCTGCACCACATCGCCGACGGCTTCGAAGCAACCGCAGTGGACCTTTCCGAGGGGATGCTCGCGCACTCACGCCGCCTGAACCCGGGCGTGACGCACCACGTCGGCGATATGCGGAACGTACGCCTCGGCGAGACATTTGCCGCCGTGCTCATCCACGATGCCATCGACTACATGACAACCGAAGACGACCTGCGGGCGGCGTTCGCCACGGCGAGGGTGCACCTGCGTCCCGGCGGCCTGCTGCTCATGGCCCCGGACGATTACGTGGAGACGTACACCCCGCCGCGCATCTGGCACGAGACGCAGCGCAAGGCCGGGAGCGAGCTCACGTTCGTCGAGTACTCTTGGGACCCCGACCCGAACGACACGAAGATCGAGACGGTCTACGTGTTCTTCTTCCAGGAGAACGGGGCATTGCGGGTGGAGGTGGACCGTCACACGACCGGGCTGTTCCCCATCGGCACGTGGGAACGGCTGCTCATCGAATCAGGCTTCGAACCGGAGCGCACGGACTACCCTTACAGCGAGAACGGCAGCGAGGCGTACCTGTGGATATGCACTGCGACCGACGCAGCCGCTCGCGTAGAATGACGCGCACGACAGACGCATCGAGAGGGGAGAACGGAGCATGGTGGAAGGCATAGAAGGCCGCGTGGCCATCGTTACCGGCGCGGGGCGCGGCATCGGGCAGGGTGTAGCGCTACGGCTGGCGAGAGAGGGCGCAAACGTCGTGGCGAACGACCTCGACCAGGGGCCGCTCGACGAGACGCTGCGGCAGATCGAGGAGGCGGGCGGCACCGCTGTGGGGCTCGCCGCATCCGTGACGGACGCAGACGTCGGCGAGCGGCTGGCGTCGCTGGCGGTGGAGCGTTTCGGCGGTCTGCACATCGTGGTGACGGCGGCGGGCTTCCTCTGGGACGGGATGATTCACCGGATGACGGACGAGCAGTTCAACGCCATCGTTGACGTGCACCTCGGCGGAACGTTCCGCGTCGTGCGGGACTCCTTCAAGGTGATGCGGGAGCATGCACGCCAAGAGAAGGAGCGCGGCGAGGCCGTGCCCGCGCGGCATATCGTGACCATCTCGTCACTCTCCGGGTTCGGGAACCTCGGACAAGCGAACTACTCCGCAGCAAAGGCCGGAATCGCGGGGCTGACGAGGACCGTGGCGATAGAAGGTGCGATGTTCAACGTGCTGGCGAACTCGATGGCGTTTGGGTTCATCGACACTCGGATGACGCGAGCGATGGAATCGCAGAGCGAGTTCGTCAGCGGGGCGCCCCAGGGCATACCGGAGGCTGCGCGCAACAGGGCGCTGGAAGTGATACCGCTGAAGCGCGCAGCGGCGGTCGAGGAAGCCGTCGGGCCGATCGTTTTCCTCTGCTCCGACCTCTCGACCTACGTCACAGGAGCGCTGCTGGAAGTGAACGGCGGCGTGCACATATCGTAGCGGGAGAGAGCGGCACTGGTTGAGTCGTTCGAAGAGTATGAGATAAAGCCGCGTATCCACGTGGTGGAGTACGTGCGGCTGAGGCGTTGCACCCAGACGTTGGCTTTCATGCGGCTGTCCATGCGCGTCTACCATCAGGCGGCCGAGGCTCCGGGATACTACGCCGGGGGCATCCGTGCGAGGTGGTGGCGGGGCGAGTTCTACACTTACACGATATGGGAAGACCGCGAGGCGATGTCCGATTTCGTGCGCTCTGCATCCCACGCAGATGCAGCGGCCCTTGTCTCGGAGTTCGCCGCGCCAGGCTCCTGCTACGCGGAGTTCGTGAGCGAAGCGCCGCCGGACTGGGATGTGGCGAAGCGGCATCTCTCAACCCCGACCGCGTACTTCACGCCGCCGTCATGGGGAGACCTCCGTAACCGCTAGAAGAAGTCGTGCAGGCGGTCCTTGAGCAACCAGTGCATGGCTGCCAACGGTAGCACCATCGTCATAAGGAACACGACGAGCTGCCAGTCCACGCCGTGTGCGACGACTGCCAGAGCAGTCCCGGCGGCCGGAGCGTGCTCAGTGTCCGTCAGCGCCATCAACAGCATCGCAATGCCAACAGCAATGGCAGCGTAGAAGCCGAACAGCAGGGAGAAGTCGCCGGTCAGCTGCGCGCCGGCGAGATACTCGGCGAAGAAATCGACCGCTGAGGCAGCGCCCACTGCCACGAGGTGGCCGCCTATGCTGTGCCGGGGGTAAGCGGTGGGGCTACGCGGGCCGATGAAGAGGATGAACGCAGTTGAGGCGATGGCGGCAACGAGGACAGCGCGGGCAACGCTATCCCCGGTAAGAAGATCCGCTGCCCATAGCGCCAACATGAGCGACACGACGGCCAGCCCCACCTGGAAGAAGTAAACGCGCAGCAGGATGCGGCCACGCGTGCCGCTCGTGAGCCTGGGGTTGATGAGGCGGGACTTCCAGCGCGCAGGGCGAAAGCGAGTTTCCGGAGGGCGCGTTGTACGGGGGTGAACCCTTCGGCGCAGGGGAACCCGGACCCTTGTTATCGGGTTGAATCGGCGCCTCATCATTCACCGGAAGAGGGCGAAGAACCGGTCCTGGTATTCTTCAAACAGGCCCCAGCGTTCGATCTCCCGGTGAACATCGCGCGGCTCTCGCTGGCCGCGCCGCGCCTCCTCTAGCATCCTTTCGATACGCAGGCGTCCATCCATCGGGACGCCACCCTCAGTGCGAAGCAGCCCCTGGGCACGCATCTCAGAGACATTCGTCTGCGCGGACTGCGTCGTGAGTTCGTAGATGAACTTCATCAGTGAGAGGTCCCACAGGTCGTCGGAACCGGTTATCACGGCCTCCAGCGGTTTGCGCTCCCTGTCCAGCCGGTCAACGATCTTGCGCGTGACCTCGTCGACGGTACCCGCGACGACGGCCGTCTCTGCGCCCTCGTTCTTGTAGTGGTACATCAAGCCCGGATGGTCCGGCCCAACTTCCTCGGCAAGACGTTGCAGGTAGCGATCAGCGTTGTCGCCAAAGCCCTCATGGCGCAGCAGGTAGTACGGCGTGACCACCCGCGGACGCTCAGCGCGTACGACACCCTCGCGCACGACCGATTCCTCATGCCCATCCTGAGGGGCGTCGAGGTCTCGATACGAGGGCTCGGTCACGAGGTAATAGCGGACGGAGGTCGACCCGAACGTCGCGAGCCCCTGCAGGGGAGGCCTGACAACACGGGTATTGGCGATGGCCTCCATGAGGCGTACGTCCTGTTCGTCCATGCGTCCATTATAGTCCGGGGGCCGTTGTGCTGGGCCGCATCAGGCGTGCCATTCCGTACGTACTGCCAAGCCTAAACAATCGCCGCCTTGACCATCTCGGACGCGGCTGATAACCATGCTGTCATACCCCAAGGAGGAAACGTATGGGAAAGTACTTGTTCCAGGCCAGCTACACGCAGGCGGGCATCAGCGGCCTGCTCAAAGAGGGCGGCACCAAGCGCAGGGCAGCACTCACCGAGACTATCGAAGGGGCCGGCGGCAGTGTGGAGTCGCTCTACTACGCGTTCGGGAAGAGCGACCTCTATATCACTGCAGACCTTCCCGACGACGCCACAGCCACGGCAGTTTCGTTGAACATCGGCGCTGCGGGCGCGCTGAGCGTGAGCATCATCGTGCTGGTCTCACCGGAGACGGTGGACGAGGCGCTCAGTAAGACAGTGCCCTACCGGGCCCCCGGAGCATAGTGTGCATAGCGTCCGCATGACGCGGAGGGTCGGTTAGAATCCCCCGTGTTATGCGGACGCGAGCACAACCCGCCGCTGAGCGGTTCTGGGCTGCGATAGGGGAAGGAAGGTTCGAACTCCCCCACTGCGGAGTCTGTAGCGCGTGGCAAGAGCCAGACGCAGAGGCATGCGAACGGTGCGGGTCACCCGCACTCGTGTGGGAGCCCGCCCCGGCAGGCGGCACCGTATTCAGCTCCATGGAACCGCTCAGCGGCGCAGACCAGCATCCCCTCACGATCGTTGTTGTCGACATGGACGCCGGGCTGCGGATGATGGGCGTGGTCGAAGTCGTGCCCGGAAACGCGCCCGTTGGAATGCGCGTCGCTGCAGTCGTCCCTGCCGTACCCGGAACGGTGCGCCTTCCGTTATTTGCGGAATCCGCCAACTAAAGAGCAAACGTATAACTGAAGCCGCAAGCTATAGAAATTATCTATACCTTGGCGTGTTTAGGGCCGCTCAGTTCTCCAAACTACCTTTTCCGTTTGCCCGCAGTACGTCGAGACCGATATACTGCGGAGACTCCCGTCCGGACTCCCTTCCCTCTCATCACGACACCCTACGCAAGGGAAATGATTCCGGCGCGAGCAAAAGATTTCGTCTATGACAGACTACGACGTTGCGGTCATCGGTTCAGGCCCGGGTGGATACCCCGCTGCGATTCGAGCCGCCCAATTGGGATTGAGCACCGTCTGCATCGAACGCGAGTTCCTCGGCGGCATATGCCTCAACCTGGGCTGTATCCCTTCCAAAGCGCTCCTCCGCAACGCAGAAGTGTTGAGCACCGTCCGCAACGCCTCCGAGTACGGCATCGAGGTGAGCGGCGTCACAGCGAACTACGCGGTCGGGGTCGCCCGCAGTCGGAAGGTCGTAGAGCGCCTCACCAAAGGCGTCGCTTCGCTCTTCCGCCGCGACGGAGTTGCGTATGTAGAAGGCAACGCGACCATAACGGGGCCCCGCGAGATCTCCGTGGATGGGGAACGGATCGGTTGCCAGAACATCATCATCGCAACGGGAGCCCGGCCCGCCCTTCCTCCACCCCTGGCCGCAGATGGCGAAGTGGTGGTGACGTACAGAGAGGTCATCGTCGACGAACAAGTCCCCGGTCGAGTGGTCATCGTCGGCGGAGGAGCCACCGGCATCGAGTTCGCCTACCTCTACAACGTCTACGGCGCTCAAGTGACGCTGGTCGAGTTCCTGCCGCGCATCCTGCCGAAAGAGGACGAGGAGATATCGCAGGCGTTATCCCGCGCGCTGGGAAGCCAGGGGATACGCCTCCTGACCGGCGCTTCAGTCACAGCCGTTGCCGTACAGGACGGCACGGCGCGGGTAACCATCGCTGCGTCGGACGAGACGCTCGAACTCGAAGCGGACCGCGTTCTCGTTGCGGCGGGCATAACCCCGAACACGGACGGGCTCGGCGTCGAGAACGCTGGGGGGACCCTGGAGCGCGGGTTCATCCGGGTGGACGATCGCCTGCTTGTGAACGGAGAAAACGTTTACGCGGTAGGCGACGTGAACGGACGCCTGCCTCTCGCTCACGTGGCGCATGCCGAGGGCGTCTACGCGGCGGAGCACATCGGCGGATTGAACCCTCCTGCGTTAGACTACCCGGGCATGCCTCGCGCCACCTACTGCAATCCACAGGTGGCGAGCATAGGGCTGACGGAGTCAGAGGCGCGTGAGCAGGGCTATCCGATAAAGGTGGGCAAGTTCCCATTCCTCGCGAACGGGAAGGCACTCGCCGTTGGACACAGGGAGGGATTCGCTAAGATCGTCGCCGACTCATCCACCGGAGAGTTGCTCGGCGCGCATCTCATAGGACACGAAGTAACAGAGCTGTTGGGCGAACTGAGCATGGCCCGGCTGCTCGATGGAACGGACGTCGAGATCGGGAGACTGGTGAACGTCCATCCCAGCATGTCTGAGGCAGTGAAAGAAGCAGCGCTGGCCGCCGTGTAGCGGAGCGGCGAACAGCAGACCGACATAGAAGTACGGCCCACAGGCCGAGTGGAGGGATCTATGAGCGACGGCAACTTTGACTTCGCCCTGGCGATAGGAGGCGAAGCCGGTCAGGGTATCGCCACACCGGGTGACACGCTCGCCCGCATCGTCGTACGGCGCGGGTTGAACCTGTCCACCTACAACGCGTACCAGTCCATCATCCGAGGGGGGCACATCTTCCTCACCGTGCGCGTCTCCGACAGAGAAGTGCGCAGCCACGGCGACAAGCTGGACATGCTGCTGGCGCTGAACCAGGACACAATGAACCGGCACCTGCGGTTGCTCGGCTCCGGCGCCGCCGCGCTCTACAACAGCGACACCATCTCTCCGGGCGACTACTCGGACGGAGTGCAGCTCTGCCCGCTGCCGGTGAACGACCTCACCGGCTCCCAGCGGTCAGGGCTGAACCAGAACACCGTGGCCCTGGGCGCGATGATGCACCTGCTCGGCCTCGACTTCGGGCTGCTCGAAGCGAGCATCACCCAGCAGTTCTCCCGCAAGGGTGAGGACGTGGTGAACGAGAACGTGCGGGTAGCTCTTGCGGGTTACACGCACGCGCAGGAGAACTTCACCCCGTTCCCGATGCCGATGCCCGAAGGCGGCGAGCCCCTGGGCGTCTGGTCCGGCAACGAGGCGCTCGCGATGGGCGGCGCCGCAGCGGGTGTGAAGTTCTACGCTGCCTACCCGATGAGCCCGTCCACAGGCGTGCTTCACTGGATGGCACAGAACGCCCGGAACCTGGGCATCATGGTGCGCCAGGTGGAGGACGAGATCGGCGTCGCGAACATGGTCGTCGGCGCTGCCCACACCGGGGCCCGCGCGATGTGTGCGACCTCCGGCGGGGGCTTCGCCCTGATGACCGAGGCGATCGGCGCGGCGGCGATGATGGAGATACCCTGCGTGTTCATCAACGTGCAGCGCGCAGGGCCGTCCACGGGAGTTCCAACCAAGACCGAGCAAGGCGACCTCTGGCAGGCGCTCGGCGCAAGCCAGGGCGACTTCGAGCGGTTCGTCGTCAGCCCGAAGGATGCTCTCGACGCCTACAACACGGTGCCGGAGCTGTTCAACCTGGCAGACAGGCTGCAGTGCCCCGGCATCATCCTGTCCGACCTGCTCATCTCCGAGGGCAGGTACAGCATCAGTCCCAAGGAGATCAACTTCCACCCCGAGATCGACAGGGGCGAACTGATCACGGAAGGAACCTCCAATGGAGAGCCCTACATGCGGTACAGGGACACGGCGAGCGGCGTCTCTCCGCGCGCCGTCCCTGGCACCGAGGGGCACGTACACACCGTAGCGACGGACGAGCACGACGAAGACTCGATGCTGCTCTCCGACGAGTTCACGAACCCGCACCGCCGCCGCGCGTCCGTTGAGAAGCGCGCGCGGAAGTTCGAGGCCGCGGCCAGCCTCATCGCGCCCCCGGAGATCGAGGGCCCGGCGAACGCAGAGGTAACGCTCGTCGGCTGGGGTTCCACCGCAGGAGTCATCCAGGAGGCTATCGAGCAGCTCGCAGACCGCGGGATCACCGCGAACCAACTGGCGGTCAAGTGGCTCATCCCTCTGCACACGGACGAGATCACGGCAGCCCTCACGAGCGCCAACAAGTTCATCATCGTGGAGAACAACTATTCCGGCCAGTTCGCCCGCTACATGCGGAGCGAGACGGGGTTGAGCGCCTACGGGCACATACGCAAGTACGACGGTGAGCCGTTCGCGCCTCACCACATAGCAGACGGCGTCGCGGACCTGCTCGGCAGGGAGGGCGGCGTATTCGTCCCCTACCAGGAAGTCATCGTCTAGCCAAGGAGAAAGACATCATGACCACGATCCAACTGACAGCACGTGACTTCAAGGGCAAGATCGACCCCGACTGGTGCCCGGGTTGCGGCGATTTCGGCGTCCTGAACAGTCTGCAGCGCGCCGCCGCCGAGCTTGGCCTGCGGCCGCACGAGATCGTGACGGTCAGCGGCATCGGTTGTTCGTCCAACCTGCCTGGTTACATCAACACCTACGGTATGCACACGCTCCACGGGCGCTCGCTCGCGTTCGCCACTGGGGTGAAGATGGCGAACCACGATCTCACCGTTATCGCCACCGGCGGCGACGGCGATGGTTACGGCATCGGCGGCAACCACTTCACGCACACCGCCCGCCGCAACGTGGACCTCACCTACGTGGTGATGAACAACCAGATATACGGCCTAACCACCGGTCAGGTTTCCCCAACCAGCAGGGTGGGGCAGAAGACCAAGAGCACCCCGTTCGGCAGCGTGGAATACCCCCTCAACCCCCTCACCTCCGCCATCATGAACGGCGCGACCTACGTCGCACGGGGCTACTCCGGCGACGTGAGGCACCTGACGGAACTCATCAAGGGAGGCATCGAGCACCAGGGATTCGCCCTTATCGACATATTCAGCCCGTGCGTTACCTTCAACCTGGACAACACCCACAACTTCTTCAAGGAGCGCATCAAGAAGCTGGAGGATGAGGACCACGATGTCACCAGTTGGGCCGCTGCCTGCGAGAAGGCGATGGTCTGGGGTGATGAGATCTACATCGGCAAGTTCTACCACCTGGAGGCCGAGAAGGAATCACTTACGGCACTGGAACCCGTCCTGCGCGACGGCCCTGTCGCCAAGCGCACCGGCGGACTCACCGAGGAGCAGGCCGATCGCATCGTGCAGCGTATGCTGTAGCACGCAACGCAACAACGCATCGACGACGGCCCGCGAGTCCGTGACTCGCGGGCCGTTCGCTTGTCCGAAGCCCCACGCCGCCAGCGCTGCGTGTAACATTCCATAGTGCGCAACGCGCACGCCAGACGAGATGTCCATCACCCCCGAGCAACAGGCCGAGATAGACGCACTCCGCGAGGAGCGGCACGAGACGCGCCGCGCCACCGTGCCTGCCGTCGAAGAGATCCTCTACGAGGCGCTGCCCGTGCTCGACCATGGATTCGTTCGCGTGGTGGACTACATGGGCGACGACGCTGCGATCGTGCAGGCGGCTCGTGTTTCGTACGGACGCGGGACGAAGCGGACGCGGGACGACCAGGGCCTCATCAACTACCTGATGCGGAACGCCCACACCTCACCCTTTGAGATGTGCGAGATCAAGCTGCACGTGAAACTGCCCATCTTTGTTGCGCGGCAGTGGATACGGCACCGGATGGCGAATGTGAACGAGTACTCAGCACGCTACTCCGTGCTCGACAGAGAGTTCTACATCCCGGAAGGCGAACAGCTCGCAACCCAATCCGCCACCAACAACCAGGGGCGTGGTGAGATCAGCGCCGGCGAACAGCTCGCCCTGGGTTCCGTACCCGGGCGGCAGACTGAGCCGCAGCAAGGCTCAAGGCGAAAGACGGCGAGAGAGCGGACTGCCGATGTACAGCGCGCCAAGGCCACTCAGGAGGAAGCGCAGCGAGTCCAAGGGTCCATGACCACGGACGCTCAGCGGTCGTTCGACCAGTACGACAGCCTGCTTACCGCCGGGTTCGCCCGGGAGCTGGCCCGCATCGGCCTCCCGTTGAGCACATACACGCAGTGGTACTGGAAGACCGACCTGCATAACCTGCTGCACTTCCTCGCCCTCCGTGGCGATGCCCACGCACAGTGGGAGATACAGGAGTACGCCCGCGTCATCCTGGACGTCGTAGAGCGCTGGGTGCCGCTCACGGCGAACGCGTTCCATCGCTACCGCATCGGCGGGGCACGCCTGAGCGCGGAGGGGCTGTCAGCCGTGAAGCGCATACTCGCCGGCGAGGAGATCGATCCCGCGGAATTGGAGATGTCCTCTCGTGAGTGGCGGGAACTGAAGGAGATGCTGGGGCTCAGCTAGCCGGAGCAGCGCGAAACTATTGATACAGGAAGGCCCCGCTCGGGTGAGCGGGGCCTTCCTGTATCGTATCGCTAGCGCCGCGCTGACGAATCAGGCGAACGCGCGTCGGCGGGAGCGGAACACCACCAGCCCGCCACTGAGGACGAACGCAGCGCCCAGTGCGAGGGCCACCAGCGCGACCATCGGTACGAGCGAGTCGCCGGTTGCGGGCGGAGCGCCAACGTTGGGGCGGAACGCGCCGAGGTCCTGCGACAACTCGTAGAGGTGCACCGCGCCGTGGGGTGACTCTACCTTCCTGGTAACTTGGTCAAGCGCCTGACCGTCCTGCTCGGTGCCCGAGTACAGCCGGGTCGCCCATGCGAGGAGGTTCTTGGACTCCTGCTGGGCTTCGATGCCGGACGCGCTGGACGCGCGCGATGCGGCGTCCCGTACCTCGCCCGCGAGCCTGATCACGTTGTTCGACGCGTCGATAATCTCGTTCGCAACGTCATCGACGTTCTCGTCACCACCGCTCGCTGAAGAGAAGAGCAAGTCGCTGGCAACCCCGGACGCGTTCCGCGCCGAAGCGACGATGCTGTCCAGCATGCCCGCAGCCATGTCCGCGTCTCCCGCCTCGGCGTAGGCCAGCACCTGCGCGGCCTGATCGCGCACCGCCGTCGCTGCCCCGCCCTCGCCCACGAGAACGCTGACGTGGGAGAGAACGGCCCCGCGCGTCGCCGCACCGTAAGCGATAACGCCGGAAGGAGCGGGGTCGGGGTCGTCCAGCGGCTCCACCGTGATTGCGAATACGCCGTAGCGGGCAAGGAGATCCACACCACCGGGGGAGACGTACTCGCCCTGGAGGAACGGCCCACGGCCAAGCCTGCCGGTGCTGAGCTTGTTGTCATCGGCGTCTATGAGCCAGCCTTCGTAGGTAGAGCCGTGGGAAAGCACGGTCGCATCGGTGAAATCGACCACCAGGCTGTCGCTTGCCGCGTTGGCGTCGCGGAACTGGGCGGTACCGCCAAGGGCAGGTGCCTGCGCGCTCGCGCTAAGGGTCATGAGCAGGGTCAGCGCCAGCATCAAGGCTACGCTGATGGAGAGCTTTCGGCGTGTGAACATCCCGCCTCCTGTTAGTCCGGTGACTCTTTACGCATCAAGGCATGGCCGGAAGATGCTCTCCGGACACACCTAATGCATATCATATCCTTCGCCTAGCCGGAAGCCGGTCTGGGCTTTGCACGGCATTATAGTACATCATCGCCGCTTCGCCATAGGTTTTGCAGCGTCCTCTCTTTCCAGTTTCCGCGAATACGCATCCGACTCGTACTCGTTTGACCAGCCGACCGGGCGGTTATACCATGCCACGCAATCGAATAGCGAACGTTCAGGGGAGCCGGGCGCCGCGTCCGGCTGAGAGGCCCGTATCGGGCGACCCTCCGAACCTGACCTGGGTCATGCCAGCGTAGGAAGAGCGATGCAACCGGCGAAAGTCGCGAAGGGGCCGCTCCTCCAGTGAGCGGCCCTTCGCTATGCAGGAGGAGACGCAATGTCTACCGAGGCCTGGGCTCTCATCGCCGCAATCGTCACCATGGCTATCATGTCCGCAGCGGGCATCATCTACACGAGGTCGAGGCGACAGACCATCGAGGATTTCGTCTCCGCGCGCGGTTCCATCGGCGGCATGACCGCAATGGCGACCATGGCGGCATCCCTGCTCGGCGCGTGGATCCTGTTCAGTCCTGCCGAAGCGGCGACCTGGGCAGGAGTTGCCGCTCTCATCGGGTACGGCATCGGGCAGGCGGCGCCCATCGTGGCCTTCACTGTTGTCGGGCCGCGCATGCGCAAACTGGCGCCGAACGGTCACTCGCTCAGCGAGTTCGTCTGGCAGCGATACGGCCGCGCGATGTATCTCCTCACGCTCCTCATCATCGTCCTCTATATGTTCACCTTCCTTGCCGCGGAGATGGGGGCGATCGCACGAGCGGTGGGGCAGGTCGCCGACGCGCCGCTGGTGCTGACACTCGTGCTCGTCGGCGTCGCAACGCTGGCCTACACGGTCTACGGTGGTCTCCGGGCCTCCATCTTCACGGACAACATCCAGTTCGCCATCATCATCCCCCTGCTCATCGCCGTCCTCATCGCCACGCTCGCCCACTTCGGGGGGTGGACCGCAGCATTCGATACGGTACGGGAGGAGAACGCGGCGCTGCTCGACGTCACCCAACTGCACGGCATCGAGTTCGGCCTCACGCTCGTGATCGCCATCCTCGCGGCGAACCTCTTCCACCAGGGACTCTGGCAACGCGTATACGCGGCAAAGACAGACGGCGACATCTGGCGCGGCTTCCTCTCCGCGGGTGCGATCGTCGTCCCGCTGATCATCGCTGCGGGATTGTTCGGACTGTGGGCCGTCAGCAGCGGGCTGGTGAACGACGACCAACCCGCGTCCATCGCGCTCTTCTCGCTGGCTCTGGAAGTGTTGCCCGGTTGGGCGCTCGTTGTCCTGGTGGCGCTTGCGCTCGTACTCGTGATGAGCAGCATGGACACACTCCTCAACGGTATGGCGAGCGTATTCACGACTGACCTCTCGCGCATCCGAGGAGGGCGCGGGTTGCTCCGTTCCACGCGGGTCATCACCGCCCTCCTCATCGTCCCTGCCGCCATCGTCGGTTATGCGTTCGACAGTGTGCTCTATCTCTTCCTCATAGCAGACCTGGTGTGCGCAGGCGCGATGGTTCCGGTATTCGCAGGCATGTGGAGCCGGCATCTCAGTGGAACGGGGGCCGTCACCGGCGCGATGGCCGGCATAATCGTGGGAGCGCTCTTCTTCCCCAGGCCGGACCTTTCCGGCTGGTGGACGTGGGAAGGGCTCACGAACGTGTGGCACATCCTCGCGTCCGGGAACCTGCTGGCCAGTTTCCTCCTGGCTGTCGTCGTCTCGTCTGCTGTTACGGCGTTGTTCGTACTCGCGGCCAGGCAGCGCAGTAGTGCAGGGTTCGACCTGGAGGCGCTCGCGGACGAGATCCGCCCACTGGAGAGCGAGGCGTGAACCATGCCTGAACCATTCAGTTCTCGCCTGAAGACGGCCGCTGTGGACGTATGGGAGGCACAGCACGAACACCCTTTCATCCGGGGCATCGGCGACGGCAGCCTGGACATCGCCCGTTTCCGGCACTGGGTGCGGCAGGACTATCGCTTCCTGATTGAGTACGCCCGCATGCTCGCGACAGCGTCGGCGCGCGCCCCCAACCTCGAAGCGATGACGAAGCTGGCGCAGCTCACGAACGAAACGCTGAACGTTGAGATGTCCATGCACCGCTCCTATGCGGCTGAATTCGATATCAGCGAGGAAGAGTTGGAGCGCGAGGAGATGTCGCCCACCTGCCGGGCGTACACGGACTTCCTCGTCCGCACGGCGGCGACGGGTAGCTTCCCCGAGGTCGTGGGCGCGCTACTGCCGTGCATATGGGGGTTCTCGGAGGTCGGTCAGCGGCTTGCCGCGCGGGGACGACCGGAAGACCCGCGCTACGCCGCATGGATAGACATGTACGCGTCCGCCGAGTTCGCCGAACTGGCCGAGTGGTGCCGTGGCCTGATCGACCGCATCGCTGAAGCATTGCCGGAGGGCGAACTGGCCAGCATCGAAGAGACTTTCGTCACCAGCTCCCGCTATGAGTACCTCTTCTGGGAGATGGCATGGAACCAGGAGGAGTGGCCGGTATGAACGAAGGGCGTACTCCCATCGCACTGACGATCGCAGGCTCAGACTCTGGAGGCGGCGCCGGTATACAGGCGGACCTCAAGACGTTCGCTGCGTTCGAGGTGTACGGGGCAAGCGCGCTGACCGCCGTTACCGCGCAGAACACGCTCGGGGTCACGGCGATCCACGAACTGCCCGTGGACGTGATCAGCGCTCAGATAGATGCCGTGGCGACCGACATCGGCATGAACGCCGTGAAGACCGGGATGCTCTCCAGCGTAGCGATCATCGAGGCAGTGGCGGAGCGGCTCAAGCAATACGCTGTAGAGCAACTCGTCGTGGACCCTGTGATGGTGGCGAAAGGCGGCGACCGCCTCCTGCGGGAGGACGCCGTGACGTCCCTCACTACCCGTCTGCTCCCTCTGGCGCTCGTCTCCACACCGAACGCCGGAGAGGCCGCCGTTCTCTGCGGGCATCCCATCGAAACGATGGAGCAGGCACGGGATGCCGCGCGCGCCATCCACGGTATGGGCTGCCGCTACGTCGTCGTGAAGGGAGGCCACTTCGGCGAGGACGCAGTGGACGTGCTGTACGACGGTTCGACGTTCACTGAGTTCCCGGCGAAGCGCATCGCCACGACCAGCACGCACGGCACGGGTTGCACATTCGCATCGGCAGTCGCGGCCGGACTCGCACGCGGGAACACCGTGGAGGGCTCGGTGTCCGACGCAAAAGCGTATGTCTCTGCGGCAATCGCGGGCGCTCCTCCCATCGGAGGAGGGTATGGCCCTCTGCATCACTTCCACGCATGGTGGGGCCAGAGTCCGATCGCCTGTTGAGACCTCGCACCCGTCTGAGCAAGTTGCGCCGTGCTATACTGCCCGAATCACAGAAGCATTGGGGTCCCGCCCCAGCCTTAGTGCGAGGAGGTGTGAAAGGGTGGCAACGATTCGTAAGGGAGATCTGGCGCTGAGAGTTTCACTCAAGCTCAACGGAACCCGTGCAGCAGGAGACGCCGCACTCAATGCAGTGCTGGAAAGCATCACAGAAGCGGTAGCATCCGGAGACAGGGTCGTTCTTACCGGGTTCGGCTCTTTCGAGTCCCGCCAGGTGAAGGAGCGGCAAGTGACCGCCATCCGTGGTCCGCAGGCAGGGCAACGCATCAATGTCCCCGCTCACAAGCGTGTCGGCTTCACGGCAGGCGCAGATCTCGCAGGGGCGGTACGCAAGTAGCCCGACGGCAACACACTCCAGTCCTACTGTCGATCCAGCGCCACCTCCCAGCTCATGTGCGGGAGGTGGCCTTCAATTGCGCACGCCCCGCATCGAGCGTGCGCACGACAACCAACCGTTCCCACACACGCAGCACCACGGCTACCATGAGCGCCGTGGACGGCCAGCGGTACATAGCTCTAGTAGACCTGGACGCCTTCTACGCCTCGGTGGAGGTGCTCGAAGAGCCCTCGCTTGCGGGGAAGCCACTGCTCATAGGAGGCAGCCCCACTTCGCGAGGCGTAGTAGCGGCGGCCTCGTACGAGGCCCGGAAGTACGGCTGCCACTCTGCCATGCCGATGTCCCGAGCCGTACGGCTCTGTCCGGAGGCAGTCGTCCTTCGGCCGCGCTTCCACCTCTATCGCGAGTACTCCGGACGAGTGATGGATATCCTTCAGCAGGAGTCCGGCGTCATCCAGCAGATGTCCATAGATGAGGCCTACGTCGACCTCACGCCCGTATCGAAGGACACGCAGGAGGCCGCCATCCGCGCCCACCGGATGCAGGGACGGGTCCGTGTCGACCTCGGACTCCCATGCTCCGTGGGAATCGCCAGCAACAAGATGGTCGCCAAGGTCGCCTGCGAAACGGGCAAGCCCGGAGGATTCGTCGTGGTTGAGCCGGGAACGGAATCTGCGTTCCTCGCGGACCTGGACGTTCGCTCTCTGCCCGGCATCGGCCCGCGCTCCACGGAGCGCCTCAAGGCGCACGGGTTCCACACGCTCGGTCAGATAGCCGCCGCGTCGCCGGAAGCGCTGGTAACCGTACTAGGGCCCTGGGGAGCGGCACTCAAGCGGCGAGCACACGGGGAAGACCCATCTCCCGTGGAGACGGATAGGGAGACGAAGTCCGTGAGTGCGGAGGAGACCTTCGCGGAAGACGTGAACGTCCGTGAATCGCTGGCGGAAGAACTCCGGCGCATGACGGAGCGGGTAGCGCGGTCGCTGGAGCAACACGGGCTGGTGGGCCGTACCGTTACGCTCAAACTCCGCCTCTCCGACTTCACCACGCTCACTCGGTCAACGAGCCGCGATAACGCAACAGCCCACGCTGATGCGATACTTGGCGATGCGCTGCATCTGCTGGACGCTAACTGGGAACCCAGGACCAACGTTCGCCTCATCGGTGTCGGTGTCAGCAATCTACGGCCCGTTCAGGCTCCGGGGCAGCTTGCCCTGGATATGGACGGCGGAGAAGAGGAGAACTAACGCTTGCTGCTGCTCAACGAACAAGAAGTACGAGACCTGCTCCCCATGAATGAGTGCGTTGACGTGCTGGACGCCGCATTCGCTGAATGGGCAGCGGGATCGGTCTCCAACATGCCACGGTACCGGCTGCCGCTCATGCGGGGCGCGCAACAGGTGATGGCCGGGATGTCCAACGACGCCGGAGCAACCGGACTGAAGACCTACGTCACCGGCACACAGGGGCCGAGCAGCATGGTCGTGCTCCTCTTCAGCACGGAGGACGGCTCTCCTCTCGCCATGCTCGCCGCCAACGCGCTCGGGCAGATACGCACCGGCGCCGCGAGCGGTGTGGCTACCCGTCACATGGCGCGCTCGGACGCCAGCGCGGTTGCCGTCATCGGGAGCGGCTACCAGGCACGAACGCAACTCGCAGCCGTCGCCGCGGTCCGCCCAATCGAGCGAGCCCTGGTCTACAGCCGCAATCCGGAACGTCGAGAAGCGTTCGCACAACGGATGTCCCAGAGCCTCGGGATCGACGTACGTCCCGCCGAGTCGGCGCACGACGCGGTTGCCGGGGCGGCTGTCGTCTGCGCCATCACCAACTCGCGCGAACCGGTGTTCGACGGCGAATCGCTCGCCCCGGGCACCCACGTCAACGCGGCGGGGAGCAACCACTGGATGCGCCGCGAGGTAGACGAGACGACGATACGACGCAGCGATATCGTCGTCGTGGACGACCTCGAGGACGCGAAGGTAGAGTGCGGCGAGTTGATATGGGCGGCCGAGCGCCGAGCGTTCCGATGGGAGAACGCCGTGGAACTGCGCGACGTGGTTTCCGGGCGCGTGGCCGGCAGGCCGTCCCCAGAGGCCATCACTCTCTTCGAGTCCCAGGGACTGGCGATGGAGGACGTCACGGCCGGCATGCACATCTATCGGAAGGCGTTGGAGAGCGGGGTCGGCAGGGAAGTGGAACTCTAGTTCCCGACCCTGCGAAGGGAGAGCGAGACAGGATCATGGCGGAAGAGCAGTACGAACCACGGCAGATAGATATCTCGCCGGACGGACTCCACATCATCTGGAAAGACGGAGTCGAAACCCTTCTCCCTCATCGCTACCTGCGGGGGCATTGCGGCTGCGCCCAGTGCGTGGACGAGATGACGCACACGCGGCGCGTAGGCGTGGACGACGTGCCGTCGGACGTGACGATAGAGGAGTACATGGAGATAGGCCGCTACGCCGTCGGCCTGCTCTTCAGCGACCTGCACGATACGGGGATATTCCCCTACAAGCTGCTCCGCGACCTCGCGAGCCAGTCGGCCGGTTCTTGAGGGTCCCTCGCAGGTCCGCCTAGTTGGTGGCGATGCCCATGCGCTCTTTGAGCGCGTCTACTGCTTCGTGAGCCCCATAGACGGTCGTCAGCCTGCCATCCACCCGGACACGTAACTTGCCGATGTGCCCCGTCTTCGCCAGCAACCAGAGCGACCAGTTGAGCGCGGAGCGCTTCATACGTGGGAAAGTCCTGATCAGTTCATCGCCCTGATACTCGAAGACCTCGTCCGGGCGGCGCATCAATTCTTCGTACACCATCGCCTGCAAGGGCGGGAGGCCACCCTCGGCGAGCAAGCTGTAATTGGCGATCTGGGATATCTTCATCGGCGCGTCCCTCTCGACAGGCGAACCTCCGCTAACTGAGCAATCAGTTTAGACATGCCTCAGAGGCACCGGAAGCAGATTCGCTTGCGTGTAAGCACACATTGGAAGCCCCCCTGCCCGCCGGAACGAGTGCGTCTGGTAGACTTGAAGCCGGTCCCCGATCTGCCACGCAACTCCGTGCTTCACCGACCATGACCAACCAACCGGAACCCGAACTCTCCGTCGAGCAAGTGCGGCAGGTCGCCGCGTTATGCCACATCGGACTCACCGATGAAGAGGCCGAGCAGTTGCGCGCCGAGATGGCCAAGCTCCTCGACGAGGTGAGCGTCCTGCAGCGCATCGATACCTCCGGCGTCGAGCCGACGGGCCACGCAGTGGAAGAGGTCCACACGGTTATGCGCGACGACGTCTCCCGTCCGCCGCTGGAGCGCGAGGATGTCCTCGCCAACGCCCCTCGGCGTGAAGGCTCCTTCTTCCGGGTACAAGCTGTGATGGATGAATCCTGATCGATGAGCGACCTGCACTATCAGACCGTCACCGGGATGTCCCGCGCCCTGGCCGAGAGAGAAATCTCTTCCGTGGAACTCACGGAGGCCCACCTGGAGCGCATCGGTGAGTTGGACCCGCGCATCGGCGCTTACCTTGCAGTTACGCCGGATACCGCGCGTGCGCAGGCCGCCGAGGCTGACCGCCGCCTCGCACAGGGAGATGCGGGGCCGCTGACGGGCATCCCACTGCAGCTCAAGGACAACCTCTCCACGCGCGGCATAGCCACGACCTGCGCATCACTCATGCTGGACGGGTACACGCCTCCCTACGACGCCACCGTGACCACGCGCCTCCTCCAAGGCGGAGGCACGCTCCTGGGCAAAGGCAACATGGATGAGTTCGCCATGGGCTCCTCCAACGAGACCTCCGCGTTCAAGACCGTCCACAACCCCTGGGACCTTTCCCGGGTGCCGGGCGGATCGAGCGGCGGGCCGGCGGCGGCAGTCGCTGCGGGGCTGGCGCCATACTCGCTCGGCTCGGACACCGGCGGCTCCATCCGGCAGCCTGCCGCCCTCTGCGGCATCGTGGGTCTCAAGCCAACCTATGGCCTCGTCTCGCGCTTCGGCCTCGTCGCATTCGCATCCTCGCTCGACCAGATCGGCCCGCTGACGCGTTCCGTGAAGGACGCCGCGGTCGTGCTCAACGCCATCGCCGGCTACGATCCGCTCGATTCCACCAGCATCCCCGCAGAGCCGCCGGACTACACGGATGGGCTCAAGGACGGCGTGCGGGGGCTGCGCATCGGCGTCGTACCGGAGTATCTCGGCGACGGCATCGACCCGGCAGTGGCGGAATCGGTGAAAGCCGCGCTCGTCGTCCTCAAATCGCAGGGTGCGGTCGTCGAGGAGATCGCGCTGCCCACGTCGCGAGCAGCGCTTGCGGTCTACTACATCCTCGCGCCGTCCGAGTGCTCGGCGAACCTCGCCCGGTACGATGGCGTGAAGTACGGCTACTCCGACCAGGAAGCGGACAGCATGTGGGCTGCCTTGGACGCAACGCGGCGCAACGGTTTCGGCGCAGAGGTGCGCCGCCGCATCCTCATGGGAGCGTACGCGCTCTCAGCCGGTTACTACGACGCCTACTACAAGAAGGCCCAGCAGGTGCGGACGCTCATCCGCCGGGAGTTCCATGACGCCTTCCAGCGCGTTGACGTCCTGGCGCTTCCCACCTCTCCCACCACGGCATTCGAGATCGGCGGTATCGTCGATCCCATCGTCATGCACGCGAACGACATCTGCACCATACCTGCGAACATCGCGGGCATCCCTGGCATCTCCGTCCCATGTGGGTTCGCAGACGGTCTCCCCATCGGACTGCAGCTGCTCGGCCCGCACCTGAGTGAGCCCACACTCCTCCGCGCCGCCTACGCGTACGAACAGGCGTCGGAGTGGCACAACCTGCATCCGGAGCTGTAGATCGCGCCGCTAGCGCGTGATGTCCCGCCGCTGGAACAGCACGAGCGCTGCCGCGAACCCGGCGACGGCGACGCCGAACAGCACCACTACGTCACGCAGCAGCGTCGTGCCGTTCGTTGCCACTGCCAGGGGATCGAAGTAGTAGAAGATCGACAGGGGCGCCAATGGCTCCGCCGGCCCCCATATCGCCCCGACGAAGTCGAGGAAGTACATCACCGTCAGTATCCCGGCGGCTATGGATACCGTACGCCCGCCGTCCGAGTTCGCAGCGGAGAGCAGCATCGCGATGCCGCCCGCGGCAAGGAGCACGCCGAGTTCGTTCAGCTGGGCCAGCATCAGCGTCCCGCCTTCCACGTCGCCGGCAACGCCCGTCAGCGCCGTTCCTGTCATCGAACCCAGCCAGGACATCGTCACGATGACCACAGCCCCCACGATCACCACCCCGATCTTTGCTGCCAGGTAGCGCCAGCGCGCCATGGGCGATGCGAGCAGCATCAACGCCGTGCCCCGCTCTATCTCGCGCGCCGCCGCTCCGCTCGATACGGACAGCACGAATGCGAGTCCCGCGATGATGTAGACCGGATGCCGGTAGTCGAGTGCTATGTAGCTCGTTATCGAAGTCCCGAACCCGCCCTGCGCCCGGAACATGGCGGTCATGGGCGCGGGCAGCGATTCGAATAACTCGGCGAGCGCATCCAGCCCGCCGAACGCATCGAACGTATAGACGATGATCAGGCTCATCAGGAAGAGTCCCGCCGACACGGAGAGCAACCCGATGCGGTGCGAGCGGAGCGTGTACGTGAATACGCTAAGCATCCGCCAGTTCCTTACCCCCGCCCTCGCTATAGAAGCCCATGAACAGGTTCTCCAGACTCAACCGCTCATAGGTCATATCGGCTATGTCATGCTTCCCCAGTTCCCGCAGCACCTCGTTGATGTTGCCGGAGACAGCGAGCTTCCACGTCGTCCCTTCTCGTGACAACACTTCCACGCCGGGGATGGAGAGCGCGCCGGTTGGCGGCGTCCGGAACTCGACTTCCATCGTGCGGGCCTTGCCCTCGCGCAGCGCTTCCACCGACCCCGTCCCAACGATGCGTCCCTCGCGTATGAGCGCCACCCGTTCGCAGACCTCCTCTACGTCGGAAAGGACGTGGGACGACATGAACACCGTCGCGCCTCTGCCCCGCGCCTCCCTGATGATCGCGAACAGCTCCTGCCGCATGAGCGGGTCGAGCGCCTCGGTCGGCTCGTCCATGATCAGCACGTCAGGATCGTGCTGCATCGCCTGCACGAGTGCCAACTTCTTCGCCATACCGGAGGAGTAGCCTTTCACTTTTCGCCGGAGTGCAGCGTCCGGTAGTTCCAGGCGCTCCAGCAGTTCAATCCGGCGGGGGAGTCTGCCCCTGATGCCTCGCAGGCTCGCGACGTAGTTCAGGAAGTCCTGTCCCGTGAAGCCGCTGGCGAAGGCCACCACGTCCGGCAGGAAGCCGAGTCTCGCCTTGATGGCAACTGTCTCGCCCCAGGCTTCCATCCCTAGCACATGAGCGATGCCCTGGTCCGCACGGATGAAGCCGGTCAGAACACGGATGGTCGTGGTCTTGCCTGCGCCGTTCGGGCCGAGGAAGCCGAATATCTCACCCTGCTCGACCGTGAGGTCGACGCCGCGCAGGGCCTCCACGCTGCCGAAACGCTTGTGGACACCCGAAACGCTGAGCGTGTACACCCCTGCTTCACTCATGCAACTTCCACGGGCGCCATCTGCCCGTCTTGGACGCACAGATGGTGGGCTGAGTGCAGGAACACGTCGGGCAGGGCATGCGGGTCAGCGGTCGTCACGATGGCCTGAGGATAGCAACACGCTTCCTCCAGCACGAGTTCTCTGCGGCGTTCGTCGAGTTCGGACAGCGCGTCGTCCAGGAGCAGCAGCGGCTGGTCGCCCCTGCGTTCAGCCAGCAGACGCGCCTCGCCCAACCGCATCGCCAGCGCGGCCAGCCGGGCCTGCCCTCGCGAGGCGTGCCGCGTCGCTTCCACGCCGTTCAGCAGCAGCCGCAGATCATCACGATGAGGACCGACGACCGTCATGCCGCGCGCGCGCTCCTGGTCCCGTGATGCACGCAACGCTTCACGCAGCGCACGCTCTCCATCCCCGTCCTCTGGTTCCGCAGTCGTCCCCACGTATGCGATCGAAAGCACATCCTGCGACGACAGGCGTTCGAACGCGGACGCCGTGAACTCTGCCAACGTCGCCATGGACGACCAGCGCTCGCTCAGTACGACCGCGCCTTCCTTCACCAGCGCGTCGTCCCAGAATGCGAGCTCTTCCTCCCTGGCCCGCCCTTCGCGCATCGTGCGCAACAGCGTGTTCCGTTGCGCCAGGACCCGCTGGTACCGCGAAAGCGTCTGCACGTAACGGCGCGATGTCTGCGCTAGCAGCACGTCAAGGTAGCGCCTGCGCCCGCTCGGAGGGCCGGACACCAGCTCGATGTCCTCGGCGGCGAAGAGTACAGCACCCATCATCCCTACCAGGTCGGACGTCCGCTTCGGCGTGCCGTTCACCCGGACCTGCTTGGCGGTGGTGTTGCCCTCTCTGCAGTCGAGGCCGACGCGCAACTCGAGTGCGCCCTGCGGCCCGTCAAGCACTGCCGCCACGATCGTATACCCTCCGGCTTCCGCCGCCTGCCACGAAACGAGGTCGCGCTCCGTCACCGCGCGGTACGACTTGCCGATGGCAAGCAGGTATATGGCTTCCAGCAGATTGCTCTTGCCCTGCCCGTTCTCGCCGCTGATAACGGTGAGGCCCGGCCCCAGCGCAAGGTCAAGCTGCCGGTAGGAACGGAAGTTTGTGAGTGTCAGATTCGTGAGTTGCACTGCGCACACCTGATGCCGACGCCTGGAATGATAGTCCAAGGGGGGCTTGTCCTCATGGAACGGTCCCCTTCACACCAGCAAGGTTTTCTCATCCCTTCATGCATCGAGGCCAAAACACCAAAATCTTGTGTTGTGCGAATGATTCTCACCCCTCTACATTCTCACCCCTCTACAATTGAAGTGCGGTACGGAGGCGATACCCCCGGCAACCGAAATCGACACAGCGAGGGTGTTCCTCATGCTCACGAACCTGTCCGCTTCTCTCCGCACCGGCTTCCGCAGGGCCGCCTCTGTCGCGCTCATCCTTCTCATGCTTGCGGCGTTCGCCGCCGCTTGCAGCGACCCGACCCCAACTCCAACCGCGACCCCCCGGCCAACGCCGACACCGACGCCGACGGCAACTCCAACGCCGGTCCCGCCAACGCCGACTCCTACACCCGCGCCGGAATCAACCCCGGACGCGATGATGCCCAAGCCGGAGGCAGGCTCCGTTGAAGACCTCGTCGTCACTGAGAGCACCACCGTAGGCGATCTTATGGCCGTGCTTTCCGAGAGCGAGGTTTCCTGCCTGCGTGACGCCGTCGGCGGTGCCACGCTCGATGCTGTCCAGAACGTCCCCTTGGCAAATGCTCCCCCGGGAGCCATGGATGCCCTTCCGTTCGAGTGCCTTTCGCCGGAGAGCGCGATTGGCATCAGCATCGCGATGATGTCTGCGGAAGCCGGGGGGCTGAGCGCTGAGACACGAGGCTGTATCAGTGCCCTTGCGATGGAGAACCCCAGCGCACTTGGGATCGGTGAGCCACCGGCAGACCCCAGTGCTCTCTTCGGCACGGCCATACAGATGCAACTCTGCATGAACGATGAAGAAGCCGCCCGCTTCGCGGCGAATAGCGGCGCAGAGTTGCCTCCTCCATCCGTTATGCGGTGCATGGAAGAGCAGCTGGGTGGCTTGGAGGACCTGTTCACTCTGTTCTCCGGAGGCGAGCCGGACCTCGCGAAGCTGGGTGAACTGATGGCAGCCGCCCAGACGTGCGGGCTCGAGATGACGCCGCCCGGAGGCGGACTCGGTCAGTAGTCCCCACGTAAGCATTCATTCATCGTTGCGGGCCGTCCTCAGGGGCGGCTCGCGGTATGTCCGTCTCATTCGAGCCTGTCGCAGCAATCGAGTGACGCACCCCTCAAGGCTTTGACACTCCGCCCCTACGCCCATAGCATTGTTCAGTACGTCTGTGGACGGATCCAGTGAGCGACCAACCCACCATCACCGAGGAACTCCAACCTATCGTCTGGCAGGAAGGACAACTCGTCCTGCTCGACCAGACGAAGCTGCCCGCGAGCGAAGAATGGGTGGCGGTCCACGACGTGGCCGGTGCTGTCGAGGCCATACGCTCCATGCGAGTGCGTGGGGCGCCCGCTATCGGCATAGCCGCCGCCTATGCAATGGCCCTTGCCGCCCACAGCATCGAGACCTTCACTATGCCTGCTTTCCTCAATGAGTTGGATGCTCAGGCGGCGCAGCTAGCTGCCGCACGCCCCACTGCCGTCAATCTGGGCTGGGCCGTGCAGCGATGCCAGGGCGTGGCTCGCACATGCAGCACACCTGGCCAGGCGGCCTTACGCATCCTCGCACTGGCACATACCATGCGAGAGCAGGACATCGAGTCCAATCAGGCGATAGGACGCTACGGCGCTACGCTCATGCCGGACTCCGGCGGCGTACTCACGCACTGCAACACCGGCGCCCTCGCAACGGCAGGCTATGGCACAGCGCTCGGCGTCATCCGTACGGCATGGGAGTCCGGCAAGCGGCCACGCGTCTTTCACACCGAGACCCGACCGTGGCTGCAAGGCGCACGCCTGACCGCCTGGGAGTTCGCACGGCTCGGCATACCTGCGACGCTTCTCGTGGACTCCGCTGCCGGCGCGCTCATGGCGTCCGGTCGCGTCGCCGCTGTCGTGACCGGCGCCGACCGGATCGCGGCGAACGGCGACACGGCGAACAAGATAGGAACGTACACCCTGGCTGCCCTGGCTGCTGCGAACGGCATCCCCTTCTACGTTGCTGCACCTTTCTCCACGGTAGACCTGAACGTGAACAGCGGAAAGGACATCCCGGTGGAGGAGCGTCCTGGCTCGGAAGTGACATCGCTGGCAGGGCAGCGCATCGCGGCAGAGGATGTGGACGTCTGGAATCCCGTGTTCGACGTCACGCCTGCCGGACTCATCGCCGCGATCATCACGGAACGCGGAGTGCTCCGTCCGCCGTACGATGCGCAGCTGGCTTCGCTCTCCACACGGCCTGAGGTTACGGAGGTGGCATGACAGACCTGCCACGCGCAACCATCGGCATCATCGGCGGCACAGGCCTGTATGACATCAGCATGGACGACGTCCGTGAAGTAATGCTCTCCACTCCCTACGGGGACCCGAGCGGTCCCATCACCACCGGTGAGATGGGAGGCGTCGCCACTGCATTCCTTCCACGACACGGGGTCGGTCACCGCATATCCCCCTCTGAACTGAACTCCCACGCCAATATCCACGCCTTCAAACAAATGGGAGTGGAGCGCGTGGTCTCCGTGAGCGCCGTTGGCAGTCTGCAGGAACAGATCGCGCCGCTCCACATGGTGGTGCCAGACCAGTTGATAGACCGCACGAGGTTGCGCGGGAACACCTTCTTCGGCGATGGTTTGGTTGCACACATCTCCTTCGCTGACCCGTTCTGCCCCGACCTGAGCGCCCGGCTGGCGGATGCCGTAGAGGAAGACTCCTCGGCGACGGTTCACCGGGGCGGAGCGATGGTGGTGATGGAAGGCCCCGCGTTCTCGACCCGGGCAGAGTCGGCTCTCTACCGCTCCTGGGGCGCAAGCATCATCGGCATGACGGCGCTGCCTGAGGCAAAGCTGGCTCGCGAGGCGGAGATGTGCTACGCAACACTCGCGTGCGCGACCGATTACGATGTCTGGCACGACGAGTACGCAAGCGTAACCGTTGAGGTGGTGATACAGAACCTGCAGAGGAATGTTTCGATGTCCCGGGAGACGTTGAGCCGCCTCATCCCCCGGCTCGTAGACGAGCGCACGTGCGGGTGCGGGGACGCCTTGCGCAACGCGATAGTCACCCCTATCGGACATGCCCCACAGGAGACGCTGGAGCGGCTAGGCCCCATCGTCTCCCGGTACACTAACCAGTGAGGAGTTAGACATGGCACGAGGAAGACAGGACCCAGGCGAGCCTTACCGGCGGATATCCGTCGAGGAGGCCCACGAGATGCAACAGGAAGGCGCGCTCGTCGTTGACGTACGCCGCCCCGACGAATGGGTAGCCGGACACGTCTCAGGCGCGGTCCACATCCCCGTGGACGACTTTCTCGGAGAGGCGGAGGAGAAGCTCCCCAGGGATGCCGACCTCCTCTTCATCTGTGCAGCCGGCGTGCGGAGCGCGCTGGCTGCCGAGATGGCCGCTGCGCTCGGATTCGAAACGGAGCGCCTCTACAACATTGAGGCCGGCACGCCGACGTGGATTCAGGCGGACCTGCCCACCGATTACGGCGACTAGGAAGGGAGAGACTCTTGCAACCGGAAGGAAAACTCGGAGACGTCAAAGACCCGTCGCTGGCGGACGAGGGAGTCCGCCTCGTTGACTGGGCTGCACGGGAGATGCCCGTGATACGCCTGATCAGGGAGCGCTTCGCAAAGGAGAGGCCCTTCGAGGGACTCACGCTTGCAGCCTGCCTGCACGTCACTTCGGAAACGGCGAACCTCGCCCTCGCGCTGCAGGCCGGGGGTGCGGACGTGCGCCTCTGTGCGAGCAACCCCCTCTCGACACAGGACCCCATCGCAGCCGCGCTCGCGGTCGCCTACGACATACCCACCTATTCCATCAAGGGCGAGGACAACGACACTTACTACCAACACCTCTCCTCCGTCCTGGACGCGAAGCCGCACATGACGATGGACGACGGCGCTGACCTCGTGGCCATGCTCCACACGCAGCGGCAAGCCCTCCTTGACGGCCTGATCGGAGGGATGGAAGAAACAACGACCGGCGTGATACGCCTGCGCAGCATGGCGAAGGCAGGGAAACTCCGGTACCCCATCATCGCAGTCAACGAAGCTGACACGAAGCACATGTTCGACAACCGCTACGGCACCGGCCAGAGCACGCTGGACGGTATCACACGCGCTACCAACGTGCTCTTCGCAGGCAAGAACGTCGTGGTGGCGGGCTATGGCTGGTGCGGACGCGGCATCGCGATGCGCGCCAGAGGCATGGGTGCTCAGGTCATCGTCACGGAAGTGGACCCTGTCCGCGCCCTCGAAGCAACGATGGACGGTCATCAGCTGATGCCTATGGACGATGCTGCGCGAGTCGGGGACGTATTCGTAACGGTAACCGGCGGCAAGCACGCGCTTGACGCGCAACACTTTCAAGTGATGAAGAACGAGGCCGTAGTCGCCAACAGCGGTCATTTCAACGTCGAGATTAACATCGACGCTCTGGAGGACAGCGCCGTCGAGAAGCGGGAAGTGCGCCCGATGGTACGGCAGTACATCATGGCAGACGGACGCCGGATCAACCTGCTCGCTGAGGGCAGGCTGGTCAACCTCTCCGCCGCAGAAGGGCATCCGTCCGCAGTCATGGATATGAGTTTCGCCAACCAGGCGCTTTGCTCGGAATACATGGCGAAGAACGCGGCTACCCTGGCCGTAGACGTCTACGACGTCCCGCTGGAGATTGACCAGCAGGTCGCCTCGCTGAAACTGGAAGCGATGGGTATCGCCATGGATACTCTCTCAGAGGAACAGGCCGCTTACCTGGCAGGATGGGAAGCGGGCACATAGCCGGCTGACAAGCAACTTGGAGTTTGGAGGACCCGCGGAATGACACAGACCGGAACGACGTTCGAGACTTCGCCCTCTTACCTGCTGACCTCGGAATCCGTTACCGAGGGACATCCCGACAAGCTGTGCGATCAGGTATCCGACGCCATCCTCGACGCTATCTACGCGCAGGACCCAATGGCCCGCGTCGCCTGTGAAACGGCCACCGGCACGAACATCGTCATGGTGGTCGGCGAGATCACCACGACCGCCAAGGTCAACTACGAGGCCATCGTCCGCGACACCGTCAGGCGCATCGGCTACGACGACCAGGAGATCGGCATCGACTACAAGACCTGTGAGGTCATCGTTCGCTTGCACGAGCAGTCCCCTGACATCAAGGCCGGGGTGGACACAGCGCTCGAGGAGCGTGGCAAGGACGGCGCGGCCGACGAATTGAACCTCGGCGCGGGTGACCAGGGCATGATGGTCGGCTTCGCCTGCAACGAGACCGCCGAATTCATGCCGCTCACCATCTCCCTCGCCCATAAGCTCACCCGACGCCTCTCCATCGCCCGGCGGGAGGGGGTCATCCCCTACCTGAAGCCGGACGGCAAGTCGCAGGTCACCGTCGAGTACGAGCACGGCAAACCGAAGCGCATCGCAGCCCTCGTCGTCAGCACCCAGCACAGTGCCGATGTCACCAACGAGAAGATAGAGCGGGACGTGCGCGAGCACGTGATCGGCGCGGAAGTTCCCGCAGATCTCATCGACCACGACACCCGCATCTACGTGAACCCGTCCGGGCGATTCGTGGTCGGCGGCCCGCACGGCGACTCCGGCCTCACCGGACGCAAGATCATCGTCGACACCTACGGAGGCGTCGCGCGCCACGGTGGCGGGGCGTTCTCCGGCAAGGACCCCACGAAGGTGGACCGCTCGGCAACGTACGCGGCGCGATGGGTCGCGAAGAATGTGGTCGCTGCCGGGCTCGCCGACCGCTGCGAGGTGCAGGTCTCCTACGCCATCGGTGTCGCGGAGCCCACGAGTCTCGCTGTCGAAACCTTCGGCACGAACAAGGTGGACACCGCTCTCATCACCGATCTGGTAAAGAAGCACTTCGACCTGCGCCCGCAGGCCATCATCCGCGATCTCGGGCTCAGAAGGCCCATCTACGGCCCGACCGCCTCCTACGGCCACTTCGGGCGTATGGATGTAGACCTGCCCTGGGAGCGCACGGACAAGGCCGAGGCCTTGCGTGCTGATGCGAAGCTGGGAGCCGCCCGGTGAGCAACGGACCGCTCATCCGGTTCGGCACCGACGGCTGGCGAGCTCTGATCGCCCGGGACTACACGTTCGAGAACGTGCGGATCTGCGCAGCGGCTGTCGCCGCCTATCTGAAGGAGGAGGGGCTGGGTGAGCGTGGCGCGGTAGTCGGCTACGACACGCGCTTCGGTTCGCCGGAGTTCGCAGCAGAGGCCGCTGCCGTCATCGCAGCCAGCGGCATCCCCGCTTTTCTCTCTGATAACGTTTCCCCTACACCGGTCGTCAGCTACAACATCCTCCACCGGCAGGCGGGCGGCGGCGTCATCATCACGGCCAGCCATAACTCCGGCTTGTGGAACGGCTTCAAGTACAAACCCGACTACGCCGGTAGCGCGCCGCCTGAGATCGTCGAGAGGATCGAGCGCCACATAGACGCTCTCCAGGCTGCAGGAGGCGTGGACGCCCCCCGAGGGGATGCCCCGAAGGCGCAGACCGTCGAGATGGCGGCTCCCTACCTCGCGAACCTGGCGAGTGTCATCGACATGCGGGCGATCGGAGCAGCAGGTCTGCGTATCGGCGTGGACGCCATGCACGGCGCGGGGGCGGGCTTCGTCAGCGCGGCGCTGGACGGCGTCGGCGCGAGCGTGCAGGAGATGCGCGCCGAGCGGAACCCCGCGTTCCCCGGCATGAAGCAGCCCGAACCGATCGAGCCCAACCTCGGCCCGAGCATCGAGGCCGCGCGCGCCGGACGTTTCGACGTCGTGCTCGCAAACGATGGCGATGCCGATCGTCTCGGCGTGCTCGACGAGAACGGCGCATTCATAGACACGCTCTCCACCTTTTCCTTGCTTTGCCTTCACCAACTGGATGGCAAGGGCCTGCGCGGGCCTATCATTCGCTCTCTCACGCAGAGCGCGATGATCGACAAACTCGCTGCGCTGTACGACGTTCCCGTTCACGTGACGCCTGTCGGCTTCAAGTTCGTTGGGCCTGCGATGCTCACGGAGCAGGCGGTCGCGGCCGGCGAGGAGAGCGGCGGCTACGCCTTCCTGGGCAACATTCCGGAGCGGGACGGCATCTTCAGCGGCCTCCTCTTCGTGGAGTTGATGGCCAGGACCGGTAAGCGGGCTTCGGAACTCGTGAAACTGCTGTTCGAGAAGGTCGGTGAACATGCCTACGACCGCCTCGACGTCGAGCTCGCTCCCGGCGATCCCAAACCGGACACGCAAGCGCTCGCCGCAAAGCCACCGGCCTCGATCGCGGGGCTGAAGGTCGCGGGAACCGACACCATGGACGGTGTGCGCTACGTGCTGGAGGACGGATTCTGGGGGCTTATACGCCCCTCAGGCACCGAGCCGCTCCTCCGCATCTACGCGGAAGGCGACAACCCCCAGCGCGTCGCCGGGATGCTCCAGGAACTGCGCGGTCTCGCAGGAGCGTAACGAGAGAGCCCGCTCGATGAGCGGGCTCTGCTGTAACCGTTATCAGTGTAGAGCGACTAGCGCTTCGTGTACTGAGGCGCACGACGGGCGCGCTTCAGGCCGTACTTCTTGCTCTCCTTGATGCGGGAATCGCGGGTCAGGTACCCGTGACTGCGCAACTCCTTCTTGAGGCTCGGGTCCGCAAGGAGCAACGCGCGGGCGATGCCGTGGCGCAGCGCGTCCGCCCATGCAGAGACGCCACCGCCCTCGATCTTCGCAACGACGTTGAACCGGTCAGCCGCAGCGGAGATCGTCGCGAACGGCTGCATCGCGCGCTTCTGCCAGTCTATCCAAGGCAGCGCCTCTTCGAGGGGTTTTCCGTTCACGATCACCGTGCCCGTGCCGCCCGGGTAGAGACGAACGCGAGCGATGGCGGACTTCCGCTTCCCCGTCCCGTAGTAGTAGCTCTCCTGCGTCGTCATTTGGTCTCGCTCTCCTCGTCCTGTTCACCCTCAGCGGCTTCTTCCGCGGCGGGCTCGCCTTCCGGCGACTCGTCCACAGCGGTCTCCTCGGTCTCGGCGACAGTTGCCTCGGGTGCTTCTTCCTCCGGAGTAGCCTCCTCGACCGCTTCTGCCTCGACAACGGCCTGAGGGGCCTCTTCCTCCGCCGCCGTTTCCTCGCGCACGGCGCGGCGCCTGCGGCGTGCCGGTGCAGGCGCGGGAGCGGCCGGAGCCTGCTTCGCCTTGCCCATGCCTATGCGGACCTGCGCCTCGTGCGGATGCGTTGCGGCCGTGTAGACCTTCAGCCGCCGGAGCATCCTGCGGCCGAGCCGGTTACGAGGCAACATCCCCTTCACCGCGAGTTCGATCACCCGCTCAGGGAAACGCGTGAGCATCTCTTCCAGCGTACGCGTCCGCATGCCGCCCATGTAGCCGGAGTGGCGGTAGTAGAGCTTCTGGGACATCTTATTGCCGGACACCCCAACCTTCGCGGCGTTCACCACGATGACGAAGTCGTCGGACAACTGATGGCGGCTGTAGTCCGGGCGGTGCTTGCCCTGCAGCAGACTGGCGACCTTCGTGGCGAGGCGGCCAAGCCGCTCGCCTTCCGCGTCCACCAGGTGCCACTTCTCCTTACGAGCCGTGGGTTTCGTATGTTTCGTCGTGCGTTGTAGTTGCATCGTTCTCAGGCGGGAATCCCGCGTATCTCACTTCCTGTAGTGTCAGGCCGCGTGCGGGGAGAACCGTCTCCGCCGCGCCCTGCGCTCCGCTCTCGATCATCTGCTCGAACGCGCTCTCCGTCAGTCTGCCGAGTCCCACATCCACCAGCGCTCCTGCTGTCCGTCTCACCTGTTGCGGGAGAAAGGCATTCGCCTCCAATTCCACGACCACCTCATCGCCATATCGGAATACCGCTGCCCGGGTCATCCGCCTGACGAACGTCTTGCCCGCGGGTTGCGGCCCACTGAAGGCCCGGAAGTCGTGCTCCCCGGTCAGGTGTGCGGCTGCCAGGCTCATGGCCTCGGTATCCAGCCTGCGCGCCACCCGGTGTGTAACACCCCGGCGCATCGGGGAGGGTGTTCCGCTTTCCAGTAACCGGTAGCGGTAGACCCGTGCCGTGGCGTGCCTCCTGGGGTCAAACGCCTGAGGAGCCTCGTACGCCGCGCGTACCGCGATCTGCTCCCCCAGGTAGTGGTTCAGTCCGGCCACCACGCGTTCGGTGGGCAATACACTCTCAGTATCGAACACCGCCACTTGTGCGAGGGCGTGGACTCCGGCGTCGGTGCGTCCGGCTCCACGAACCGTGGCCCTGACTGTCGTGAGCGACTCTATTGCGTTTTCGAGTTCCTCCTGTATCGAAGGGGCATTCGCCTGGCGTTGGAAACCGGCGTACCCCGTCCCGTCGTATTCGATGACGAGCGCGACCCGTCTCGTCACGGTCCTCCTCTACACCAACTCCAGCAACGCCATCGGAGCGGCGTCGCCCTTGCGCGGCATGAGCTTCACCATCCGCGTGTACCCGCCGGGCCGGTCCGCGTACCGCGGGCCTATCTCGTTGAACAGCCGTTCCACGGCGTGCTTGTCCGGCACCACGGAGAGCGCCTGGCGCCGGTTGTGCAGCGTCGCGTCTCTCCCTTTGCTGATGATCTTCTCCGCCAGAGCACGCACCTCGCGAGCCTTCGCTTCGGTCGTAGTTACGCGCTCGTGGCGCAGCAACTGCGATACGAGGTTGTTCATCAACGCCTCGCGGTGCTCGCTGCGGCGGCCCAGTTTGCGGCCTGCTACCCGATGTCGCATCGCCTTACGCCTCCTCCTCTGCTGCCTGCTCGGCGGCGCCTACAGGGAGTGGGTCAGGCGCACTGTCCTGCGTCCACAAGCCGGGGTGAGTGATGCCTATCTCGCGCAGGCGCTCATCCAGTTCATCGAGCGACTTCTCGCCGAAGTTCCGGATGCGCAGCAACTCGTCGCGGTCCCTCTCCAGCACCTCGCCCACCTTGTGGATGGCGGCGCGCTTCAGGCAGTTGAGCGTCCGCATGGTCAGGTTCAGGTTCTCAACCGGCATGTTGTACTGGGAGGAGGGGATCGCCGCCGCCCACATCATCCGGTCGCCGTCCTGCGACTGCGACTCGGAGACGGTGGAGAAGCGGAAGAAATGCTCAACCAGCTCCTGCCCTGCCTGGCGCATCGCCTCGGCGGGAGAGACTGCTCCGTTCGTCCACACCTCGACGTTCAGCCGCTCGTAGTCCGTGTGCTGCCCGACGCGGGTACGCTCAACCGTGTAGTTCACCTTGCGCACCGGGGTGTAGATGGCGTCCACGGGCAACTCGCCGATGGGGCGTCCGTCGCCTGATGCCGCCGGTTCGTAGCCCTTGCCGGTCTCCACGTTCAGGTCCATCTCGAGTTTCGAGTTCGGGCCGTCCAGCGTGGCGATATGAAACTCAGGGTTCACGATCTCGAAGTCCGGGGACATGATGATGTCTCCCGCCTTCACTTCACCCGGTCCCTCCACGCGCAGGCGGAGCTTGCCGGGTCTGCTGGTGTGCGCGCGCAGGTTGATGGATTTGACGTTGAGGAGGATGTCTACCACGTCCTCCTTCACGTAGGGGACGGTGGAGTATTCGTGCTCAACGCCCTCGATCTTGACGGAGCTGATAGCCGAGCCGTTGATCGAACTCAACAGCACGCGGCGCAAAGGGTTGCCCAACGTCACGCCGAAGCCGCGAGGCAGTGGTTCGATGACGAACATCCCGTAGTTCTCACCGGAATCCGTCATCCTCACCGTGGGCTTGGGCACAGGCGCGAGGTCGAAACTGGAGTCGCGAGGCTCGTCGTAGCCGTAGTCCAACATCTCTTGTCCCATCCTTCATGCATCCCTGACCTCCTCGGAGGTCAGGGCGAGCCAATCCAGCCCGTTAGCGCGAGTAGAACTCGACGACCATCCGGGTTTCGATCTTGCTGTCTATGTCGGTCGGTTCAGGGTTCCGCGTGATCATCGCGGTCATCTCGCTCCGGTCGAACTCGATCCACTCAGGGAGTGGGCGCTGCCCGACCGAACGGACCGCGTCCTGCCCGAACTGCGCGTCCTTGCTGGACTGCTTCCAGGCGATCATCTCGCCCGGGCGCACACGGTACGAGGGGATGTTCACCTTCCGCCCGTTCACCGTAAAGTGGCCGTGCAGCACACGCTGCCGGGCCTGCGCACGCGAGTCCGCGAACCCGATGCGGTAGATCACGTTGTCCAGCCGACGCTCCAGCAACTGGAGCAGGTTCTCGCCTGTGACGCCCTGCATCCGGAGCGCGTCGCCGAAGTAGCGGCGGAACTGGCGCTCCAACACGCCGTAAGACTGGCGTGCCTTCTGCTTCTCACGCAGTTGTATCGCCCAGTCCGACGCGCGACGACGGCGCGGCTGTTGGTCGCCGGGCGTCTTGCGGCGTTTCTCCACTCCGCACTTGGGAGTGAAGCAGCGCTCGCCCTTCAGGAACAGTTTCTCTCCTGCGCGCCGGCACTGCCGGCACACGGGCCCTGTGTATCTTGCCATCTTTGCCTCTTAGACCCGCCGCCGCTTCGGGGGACGGCAGCCGTTATGCGGTACCGGCGTAACGTCGCGGATGCTCGTGACGGTCAGACCTGCACCCTGCAACGCACGGATCGCTGATTCGCGCCCCGCGCCGGGACCCCGTACGTACACCTCAACCTGGCGCAGACCGAAGTCCATCGCCTTGCGCGCAGCAGTCTCAGAGACGCGCTGCGCCGCGAACGCTGTGCTCTTCCGCGCTCCCTTGAATCCAACGCCCCCGCCGGATCCCCAGGCCACAACGTTGCCTTCGGGGTCGGTGAGCGAAACTATCGTGTTGTTGAACGTCGCCGTTATGAACACCTTGCCGCGTGGAACGAACTTCCGCTCCCTGCGCCGTGTCCTTGTTCTGTTGGCCCTGGCCAAGATTATTCCTCCGCCCGTCCTACTTCTTCATCACGCGCCGCTTGCCGGCGACCGTCCTGCGGCCGCTCCGCTTCGTGCGTGCGTTCGTCTTCGTCCGCTGACCGTGCACCGGAAGACCGCGCCGGTGCCGCAGCCCCCGGTATGCGCCGATGTCTTGCAACCGGCGGATGTTGTCCTGCACCTCACGGCGGAGGTCACCCTCCACGATGTAGTCGTGGTCGATGATCTCCCTGACGCGGGCCATCTGGTCGTCCGGCACTTCACGAACCTTTGGATTGCCGGTGATACCCGCCTGCGACGCGATGCGCGTTGCAGCCGTCGGCCCGACGCCATAGATGCGACGGAGCGCTATCTCCACGCGTTTGTTGTCCGGTATGTCTACCCCTGCTACGCGTGCCATGGTTCTCACCCCTGCTTCTGGTTGTGCCGAGGGTTGGAGCAGATGATCCGCAGCGTGCGGCCACGCCGTATCTGACGGCATTTGTCGCACCGCGGCTTGACCGATGCTGATACTTTCACGTCGCTCCTTCCTACTTGAACCGGTAGGTGATGCGCCCACGGGTCAGGTCGTACGGTGACAGTTCCACCAGCACGCGGTCTCCGGGAAGAACGCGGATGAAGTGCATCCGCATCTTGCCGGACACGTGTGCCAGCACCTCGTGACCGTTCGCAAGCTCCGCGCGGAAAGTTGCGTTCGGCAGAGCCTCCATCACTGTGGCCTCGACCTCTATGGACTCTTTCTTCGCCATGTGGCTTACATCTTCTCCCTACTAGTCCACCTTCGTCGTAATGATGGGAGCACCCTCGGTGATGATCACTGTGTGCTCGTAATGGACGGACACCGTTCCGTCCACGGTCACCACTGTCCAATCGTCGTCCAGCACGGTCGTGGCGTCGCCTCCGAAGTTCACCATCGGCTCTATGGCGATGGCCATGCCCGGACGCAGCAGCGGGCCGTGCCCGCCGGGGCCGAAGTTGGGAACGGACGGTTCCTCGTGCAACTGGGTGCCGATACCGTGCCCAACGTACTCCCTGACGATGCCGTACTGACCGCGGCGCAGGATCTCCTGTTCCACGGCGTAGGACACGTCGCCGACGCGGTTGCCCGCGCGTGCCTGCGCGATACCTGCGAACAGCGCCGCGCGCCCCGTCTCCATCTGAGCGCGGATACCCTCGCTCACGTCGCCAACCGCCACGGTCACCGCGGAGTCGCCGTAGAGTCCGTCCACGATCGCCCCGAGATCCATCCCCACGACGTCGCCGACCTGGATGCGGCGCTCGCCGGGTATGCCGTGGACGATCTCCTCGTTGAGCGAGATGCACAGCGTAGCGGGGAAGCCACGGTAGCCCTTGAACGCGGGGACCGCCCCACGGGCCCGTATCTCGCGCTCCGCGATAGCGTCCATCTCCCGCGTCGTCATGCCGGGGGCTATCGACTCGCGCAGCACACGCAGCACCTCGCCGGTAACGCGCCCGGCTTCCTGCATCCGGTCCAGCTCCTTCGAACTCTTGACCGTGATGCCGCCGCGTCCGCTCCTGACGCCCAGGTCCCGCAGCACCGATTTCGTCTGTGTCATCATCCGCAAACGCCTATTGTACGTGCCGCAAGCAGACAACGCAAAGCGCCGTCTCATGCGCCAAAGGCCGCCTCCAGTTCTGTCGTTACCTGTTCCACACTCTGCTGGCCGTTCACCCGCGCCAGCTTCCCTTGTGACTCGTAGTAACCCACCAGCGGCGCCGTTTGCCGCTCGTACGTCTCCAGCCGGGCGCGCACGACTTCCGGTTTGTCGTCGTCACGCTGGTAGAGCACGCCGCTGCAGGAGTCGCAACTCCCGGTGGCCTGTGGCGGAGAGAACACCTCGTGGTACGGCGCCTGGCAGCTCCGGCATATCCAACGCCCGGCCAGCCGCCGGACGAGCTCTTCCGTCTCCACCTCTATCAGCAACGCTGCCGCTATCTCACGTCCCTGGCCATCGAGGGCCTC
This sequence comes from Dehalococcoidia bacterium, assembly GCA_965208625.1. Taxonomy (GTDB): domain Bacteria; phylum Chloroflexota; class Dehalococcoidia; order Lucifugimonadales; family Australimonadaceae; genus Bin16. Next base: position 2,974,745 of record OZ242348.1, on the reverse strand, counting down.
GTCCAGCGCCTTCGCCTGCTCCAGTGTCCGGGGGAAGCCGTCCAGCACGTAGCCGTCCCTTGCGTCCGGCTCTTCCATGCGCTCGAGCACCATCCGGATGGTGACGTCGTCGGGCACCAGTTCGCCCTTGTCCATGTACGTCTTCGCCAGTGCTCCGAGTTCGGTGCCTTCCCCCAGGTGCTTGCGGAACAGATCGCCGGACGCGATATGCGCACCGGCCCCGCCTTCGGCGATGAGCGCCGCCTGCGTGCCCTTTCCGGCGCCGGGCGGACCCAGCAGCACAACGCGCGCGCTCATCGAAGGAACCCCTCGTAGTTGCGCATGAGCAGTTGAGCTTCCAATTGGCGCATGAAGTCGAGCGCGACGGACACCATGATGAGCAGGCTCGTGCTGCTGAGCGTCAGCGCCTCGACCCCTGTTACGCGCGTGAAAAAGAACGGCAGGATCGCGACCGTGCCCAGGAAGAGCGCGCCGCCCCACGTGATACGCAGGATGACGCGATTCAGGTACTGCTGCGTCGGCACGCCCGGGCGTATGCCCGGCACGAAACCTCCGTTCTTCTGCAGGTTCTCCGCCAGCTGTTGTTGCTGGAACACCACGAGCGTATAGAAGAACGTGAAGACCACCACCAGGATGAACACCGCCACCCAGTACCAGAGCGACGTGTAAGCGAACGTACGTACGATGAACCCCGCGACGCTCGACAGGAAGCCGCTGCTGGACGGGTTGTAGATGAAACCCGCAACCGTACCCGGCAGCACCATGATGGCGAACGCGAAGATCAGCGGGATCATGCCCGCCGAGTTCACTCGTAACGGCAGGTGTGTTGCGCCTGTTTGTCGATACATCCGGCCGCCGCGGAACACGCTCCGGCCATACTGCACCGGGATACGCCGCTGCGCCTCGTTGAACACGACGATGAAGAAGACGAGCACCAGCCCTGCGGCGGCGAGCGCGAGCAACCCCACGGTGTTGTCGCGCGCGAGGAACCCCTGGGATAACAACCCGGGCAAGCCCGACACGATACCCGCGAAGATGATGAGCGAGATTCCGTTGCCGACGCCGCGCTCGGTGATGAGTTCGCCCATCCAGACCAGCAACATCGTCCCGCCCACGAAGCTGATGACGATGGTCAGCGTCTCGAAGGAACCGGGGCCGACGAAGCCGATGGGATGCGTGAACACGCCGGCACGGGAGAACAGCAGCAGTTGACCGTAGCCGGAGAAGAAGGCGATCGGCACCGTGATCCAGTGCGTGATCTGGTTTATCCGCTGTCGCCCGCTGTCGCCTTCTTTGGCCAGCGCCTGCAACTGCGGCAGGACCGGCGTCAGCACCTGGATGACGATGGACGAAGTGATGTACGGGAACACGCCCAGCGCGGCGATGCTCATGTTCCGGAGTCCGCCGCCGCTGAACAGGTCGAAGAGGGGCACGAGCGGGTTGCTCTGGAAGAGGTTGCCTAAAGCGGAACGCTCAACACCCGGCACCGGCACGTGGGCCAGCAGGCGGAAGATAACCAGCATGGCGAGCACGAACAGTATCCGGCTCCGCAGGTCCGGCGTCCTGAACGCATCGATCATCGCCTGGATGAGCGCCGGTCGGCCCGGCTGCTCACGGGCGGTCTGCCCGGCTCGCACCGCTTACGCCTCCACTGAGCCGCCAGCCGCCTCGATCCTGGCCCTGGCGGATGCCGTAACCTTCACTCCCGACACCGTGAAAGCACGCTCTATCTCGCCGCCGCCCAGCAACTTCACCGGTTTGTCGGCGTGCCTGACCATCCCGTTCGCTTTCAGTACCGATGGCGTGATTCCGCTCACCTCATCAGGCAGCGAGGCCAGCCTGCCGACGTTCACCACCTGGTATTCCACACGGAACGGGTTCTTGAACCCGCGCAGCATCGGCAGACCCTTGATCTGCGGGTTCTGGCCGCCCTCGAAACCGGGGCGGACGCCGCCGCCGGAGCGGGCCTTCTGTCCCTTCATCCCGCGCCCTGAGTAAGTGCCCCTGCCGGAGCCGTCGCCCCGGCCGACACGTTTGCGCTTCGGGCGCGCATGAGCAGACCGAATCGTGTGCACCTGCATCGCTTAGCCTTCCTCTCCCGCGCTCACCGAGACCAGATGACGCACCTTGTGCACCATCCCCCGGATCGTGGGGCTGTCCTCCCGAACGACCTCGTGCTGGAGGCGTCGCAGTCCCAGGGCCTTGATCGTGCGGCGCTGGCTCTGTTCGTAGCCGATCCCGCTCCGCACCCACTTGATACGCAGTTTAGCCATCGGTAGTGCTCCTGACCGGGGCTGGACGCGGTCCGGAGTCGCGGCGCTCACGGTCGCCCCTGTCGCGATCTCGGCGAGAGCTCGCCTCTCGGCGCAACGGCGTGCGCCGGTCCGGCGCGGTAGGGAGTACCGCCTTCCGTGTGTGCTCCTCTTCGCTCGGTGCGAGCGCCTCCATCTGGCGAAGCCCCTGGATGGCAGCCTGCACGACGTTGATAGGGTTCCGGCTGCCGAGCGCCTTCGCGACGACGTCCTTCACGCCGAGTGCCTCCATGACCGCACGGACAGCGCCTCCCGCCTTGATCCCCGCTCCCGGCTGTGCAGGCCGCAGCAGCACCTGAGATGCGCGGAACTTCGTCGTCACCGAATACGGTATCGTCGAACCGTTCAGCGTGATTGGCGTCATGTCCTTCCGGGCGATCGTTGCCCCTTTGCGGATGGCATCCGGAACGGCCTTGCCCTTGCCGAAGCCGACCCCGACCTGGCCCTGGCCATCACCTACTACGACGACAGCGTTGAACGTGAGGTTACGTCCGCCCTTCACCACCTTGGCGACCCTGCGGATGTGAACGACCTTCTCTTGCAGGTCGCTTTGTTCTTCGTTTGAACGCTCGGTCATTACCATGGGTTAGAACTCCAGTCCTTCTTCCCGTGCGCCGTCCGCGAGTGCCTTCACGCGTCCGTGGTACTGATAGCCGCCTCGGTCGAATACGACCGTCTGGACGCCCTTCTCCTTCGCACGACCGGCCACCAGGCGACCCACTTCCTTCGCCGCATCCGTCTTGCCGAACGCATCCTTGGCGAGTTCGCGCGAACTCGCCGCCGCTATGGTGTGCCCAGCGGTGTCGTCTATCACCTGCGCATACGTGAATCGCGCACTCCGGTATACGTTCAACCTCGGGCGCGCAGTCGTACCCGACAGGTGCCTTCGCAACCTGAGGTGCCTCACCACCCGCGCAGCGCGGTTCGTCTTGACCTTCGCCATCTCGCTAAGACCTCTTCGCGGCGGACTTGCCGGGCTTCAGCCGGACCTTCTCGCCCATGTACCGCACACCTTTGCCTTTGTACGCGTCCGGGGGCCTCAAGCGCCGCAGGCGCGCCGCCTGTTCCCCTACGATCTGTTTGTCTATGCCCCGTACGTGGATACGGTTGACCCCCTCCACTTCGAACACCACGCCATCCATGGGTTCGATCACCACGGGATGGCTGAAACCCAGCTGCATGTTCACCGCATCGCCCTGGGCCTGTACCCGGTAACCCACCAGTTCCATCGTCCGGGTGAAGCCTTCGCTCACGCCCGTGACCATGTTGGCCAGCAGCGCACGCGTCAGTCCGTGCAATGCCCGCTGTTCGCGGTCGTCCGACGCTCGGCGCACCACGAGCGCGCCGTCCTCTTCCTGCACCGAGATGCCCGGGTTCACAGGCTGGCGCAACTCTCCGCGCGCTCCCTTCACGACCACTTCCTCGTCGGCGACCTCCACGGAGACCCCGCTGGGGATGGGTATGGGCTTCTTCCCGACTCGTGACACTTCCGTGCTCCTACCAGACGTACGCCATGAGCTCTCCGCCGATTCCCCGGCGGTACGCATCGCGTCCGGTCATGATTCCTTGCGACGTAGAGACGATGGCGATGCCGACGCCACCGAAAGCGCGCGGCACGTCCTTCTTCTGCACATGGATGCGCAAACCCGGCTTGCTGACTCGCTTCAGTCCGGTTATCCCCGGCTCCTGGTTCGCCCTGTACTGCAACTGCAACCGCAGCCAGTTCTGCGTCTTCTGCTTGGAGATGCTGAAGTCGGAGATGTAACCCTCGCTCTTCAGTATCTCCGCGATGGAGATCTTCACCTTGGAGGACGGCACGTCGACGTCAGGATGACGGACCAGCAGCGCGTTCCTGATGCGCGTGAGCATGTCGGCTATGGGATCGGTCATTGTCATAGCGCGCCTCTTACCAACTGGCCTTCCGTATGCCGGGCAGCTGGCCTGTGAGCGCCATCTGCCGGAAGCAGACGCGGCACAGGCCGGCGAACCGGATGTACGCGCGCGGCCTGCCGCACCGGTTACAGCGATTCATCGCCCGCACCTTGTACGGGGCTTCCCGCTTCCACTTCGCCAGTTTGCTCTTCTTCGCCAAGTCCTCCGCCTCCTAGTTCGTCTGCACCCGTGCGAACGGCATTCCCATCAGTTCCAATAGACGGAACCCTTCCGCATCCGTGCGCGCACTCGTCGTGATAACCACCTGGAACCCCCGCACCCGGTCCACGCTCCCGTAATCGATCTCAGGGAACACGATCTGCTCGCGGAAACCCAGTGCATAGTTGCCCCGGCCGTCGAAGGAGTCCCGCGGCACGCCGCGGAAGTCCCTGATGCGCGGAAGCGCCGTCGAGATCATCCGGTCCAGGAATTCGTACATCCGCCGTCCGCGCAATGTGACCATCACCCCGATGGACTGCCCTTCCCGCACCTTGAAACCTGCAACCGACCTGCGAGCCTTCGTGATAACGGGCTTCTGGCCGGTGATCGCTGCCACGTGTCCGGGCGTCGTCTCCAGGGCTCGGGTATTCGTCAGCCCTTCGCCAAGCCCGACGTTGAGCACAACCTTCTTCACTTCCGGAGCCTGCATCGCGCTCGAGTAGCCAAACTCGTTGATCAGCTGCGCGCGGATCTCCTCGCGATAGCGGCCCATGAGCCTGGGCAGCGGGCGCTGCTCGACGACCGGCTTCGTCCGCTTCGGCGTCGAACGCCTCCGCGTGGTCTTCCCTGTCGCGGGCGCTTCCGGCTCCGGCTCAGCGACAGCAACCTCAGCAGCAGGCGCTGCTTCCTCGGCAGCCGCGGCAGCGGTCCGCCGGCGCGTACGAGGCTGCGGCGCCGACTCTCCGCTCGCACTCCGGCGCGTGCGGGTGGCCCGCTTCGGCTTCTCTTCCGCTGCGGTTGGTTCCTGCTCCGCTGCGCTGTTTTCAGCGTCTGTCGTCAACTGAACATCCCCTCGCATTTCTTGCACATGCGCGACTTCCTGCCGTCTTCGAGCACCCTGATAGCGACGCGCGTCGGTTCGTTGCACGCCGGACAGACCGGCATGAGCTTCGACGCGTGGATCGGCATCTCCTTGTCAATGATGCCCGCCTGCCGCGCGCCGCCTGCGCCTGCCCGCTGATGCTTCTTGACGATATTCACGCCGTCAACCAGCACCTTCCCGTTGTCCGGCAACACGCGCTGTATCTTGCCGCGCTTGCCCTTGTCACGGCCTGCTATCACCATCACCTCGTCGTCCCGCTGCAACCGCGCCGTCATCACAGCACCTCCGGAGCAAGCGAAACGATCCGCATGAAGTTGCGCTCGCGCAGCTCCCGGGCCACGGGCCCGAAGATGCGCGTTCCGCGCGGCATCTCCGACTGCGCCAGGATAACTGCCGCGTTGTCATCGAATCGGATGGTCGAACCGTCCGGGCGCTTGGTTACTGCGCTCGTCCGCACTACCACGGCGCGCACCACCTCGCCCTTCTTCACGGCGCTGTTCGGCTGTGCGTGCTTGACCGACGCCACGATGATGTCGCCCACCCTGGCGTAACGCCTGCGCGTCCCGCCGGGGATGTTGAAGCACATGATCTCTTTCGCGCCGGAGTTGTCGGCGACGTTCAAGCGCGTCTGCGGCTGAATCACGACGTCTTCTCCTCGCTCGTCCGGTCAGAATCCTCCTCTTCAGCGGCCTCCTGCTCCTCTGCTTCCGCCGCTGCTTCATCGGCCTCAGCGACCGCAGGAGCATCGTCAGATTCAGTTTCCTCTGTCGCTTCTTGAGAGGTTTCCTCGGCTTCAGCAACAGCCGCGTCGTCTGCGTCCGCTTCCGCCTGCTCCGCACCGGCCTCTTCTACCTCTGCAACAGCAGCCTCTTCTTCAGAGTCCGCTTCTTCCACCGCTTCTTCAACAGGCTCTTCAGCCGATTCCTCTACATCTGCAACGACGGTCTCTTCGCCAGAGTCCGCTTCTCCTACCGTCTCTTCAGCGGGTTCCTCTTGCGGTTCCTCAACCTCGGCAACGGCAGCGTCGTCTTCTGCGTCTGCTTCTTCCACCGGCTCTTCGGCTGCCTCCGCTTCCGGCTCCTCAACCTCGGCGACGGCAGTTTCGCCTTCCGCATCCGCCTCTTCAGCCGACTCCTCTACCTCCGCAACGACGGTCTCTTCGCCAGCGTCGGTTTCCTCTACTTCCGCTGCGGCAACCACTGTCGCCTCCAGCTCCTCCTCGACCTCCGCGGCCACTTCAACCTGTTGCGCCTCGGCGATCTCTTCACGGTGCAGCAACTCCGCCACACGCCAGCGCTTGGTGCGGGAGAGGGGCCTCGTCTCCAACAGGCGGACCACGTCCCCGACTTTGAACTCGTTGCGCTCGTCGTGCGCCTTGAATTTCTTCACGTGCCGCACGGACTTGTGGTAGATGGGGTGGCGCACACGGCGCTCCACGACCACGACCACAGTCTTGTCCATCACGTCGCTGACCACACGGCCAACACGGCTCTTGCGGAGGGCAGCTCGTTCGTTCATAGCGCGCCTCCCATGAGTTCGCGTTCCCGTGCAACGGTCAGGATGTGCGCAAGGCGGCGCTTCGCGCTCTGCAACTCCGACGGACTCGAGAGTTGACGCGTCGCCACCTTGAATCGGAGGTTCATCAGTTCCAGGCGCGTGTTGAACTCTTCCTCTTTGAGGCGTTCGTTAGACAGCGCTCGCACCGTTTCTATCTTGGCTCTCATGCTCTATCTCACCGCTAGCTCGTAACCAGCGGCTCCTCCCTGCTTACCATCCTTGTTTGCACCGGCATCTTCTGCGCCGCGCGGGCAAGCGCTTCCTTCGCGAGTTCTGCGGGCACCCCGCCGACCTCGTACATTACGCGCCCCGGCTTCACCAGAGCGACCCAGGCGTCCACCGGACCCTTGCCGCCGCCCTGCCGTGTCTCCGCGGGCTTGCGCGTGATGGGCTTGGCCGGAAACACCCGTATCCACACCTTGCCGCCGCGGCGGAGGTGACGCGTGATGGCGCGACGGCCTGCCTCTATCTGGCGTGCCGTTACCCAGCCCGCGTCCAGCGTCTTCAGCCCGAAGTCGCCGAAGCGCACGGCACTCCCTCGCAGCGCCATGCCGCGCATGCGGCCGCGGTGCTGCTTCCGGTACTTAGTTCTCTTCGGTTGAAGCATCTGCTTCTCCCTCGTTCTCAGCGTCCTCAACAGCGCCTTCCGGAGCCGCCTCGGGAGTCTCCTCCGCAACCGCTTCCACGACCGCTACCGGCTCGCTCTCTTCTGCGGCAGGCGGAGCTGCCTCTGCTTCAGCAACGGCAGTCGCAGTACCCGAGGCCTGCGCGGCGAGCGCCTCCTGGGCTGCAGCGACGATCTCCGCCGGGACCTCAGGCGCAGCGGGCTGGGCGCGTTCGGGCTCCTTGAGCACGTCGCCCCGGTATATCCACACCTTCACGCCGATGCGGCCCATGGTGGTGCTCGCCTCGGCCAGCCCGTAATCGATGTCGGCGCGCAGCGTGTGCAGCGGCACGCGGCCATCCATCACCTTTTCGCGCCGGGCGATCTCTGCGCCGCCCAGGCGTCCGGATACCATCACCTTGATCCCGCGAGCCCCGGCCTGCATGGAACGCATCACGGCCTGTCGCGTGGCGCGGCGGTACATCACGCGCCGCTCGAGCTGGTCTGCCACATTCCGCGCAACGAGGTACGCATCCAGTTCCGGCTGGCGTATCTCCAGCACGTTGAGCCGGACCCGCTTCCCTCCTGCTGCGCCTTCCACCAGCTTCCGCAACTCGTCCACGCGCTGGCCGCCCCGGCCGATGACGATGCCCGGACGCGCGGTGTGCACGTTGATCGTGATGTCCTGCGTGCTCCGCTCGATCTCGACTCGCGAGATGCCCGCCTCCGCATACTGCTTGCGGATGACTTCGCGGATGCGCCAGTCCTCCACGACCTGCTCGGAGTACTGCTTGCCGGTACCCGCGAACCAGCGCGACTGCCAGCCCTTGATCACGCCAAGGCGGAAGCCGATGGGATGTGTCTTGTGTCCCACGCGCTCAGTCTCCCTGTTCGTCCACGACAATCGTGATGTGGCTCGCCTGCCTGGCGATGCGGCTCACGCGGCCCCGCGACCGTGCGCGGAACCGGCGTATCTTCACCGCCTGGTTCGCGTAAGCAGACACCACTACCAACCTCGTCGGGTCCATCTGCTCGTTGTTCTCAGCGTTCGCCGCCGCCGACTTCAACAGCGACAGCACTTCCTCCGCCGTAGGCCCCGGTTGGAACCGCAACTCGTTGAGCGCGGCCTGAACGGGCCGCCCCTGCAGCGCGCGCAGCAATGGGCGCACCCGCTTGGGCGATATCCCAACCTGCCTGCCTGTTGCTCGGACCGGCATCGCCTACCGCCTCACCGAAGACTGACGCTCTGACTTGGAGATATGGCCGCGGAACGTCCGGGTCGGAGCGAACTCGCCCAGCTTGTGTCCCACCATGTTCTCCGTGATGAACACCGGTATGTGCCGACGCCCGTCGTGCACAGCGATCGTCATGCCAAGCATGTCCGGCATGATGGTCGAGGCGCGCGACCACGTCGTGATGACCACCTTCGTGCCCGAGTTCTGGGCGCGAGTGACCTTCTTCGCGAGTTTCGGATGCACGTACGGCCCCTTCTTCACTGAGCGCGACATGGCTTACCGCTTCCTCCTGTCACGGACGATGAACACGTCCGTGTGCATGCGGCGGCGCGTCTTGGGGCCCAGCGCGGGCTTGCCCCACGGCGTCTTCGGGTGCGTCATCCCGATGCCTGCGCGGCCTTCGCCGCCGCCGTGCGGGTGATCGCTCGGGTTCATCGCCGTACCGCGTGTGTGCGGGCGCTTGCCGAGATGCCGGTTCCGCCCCGCCTTCCCCAACGACGCGTTCTTGTGTTCGGCGTTGCCCACCTGGCCTATCGTCGCCTGGCACGTGCTCGGGACGCGCCGGATCTGGCCTGAGGGCAGCCGCAGTAGCGCTGTCTCCTCGTCCCGCGCGAGCAACTGCGCGCCGGTGCCGGCGCCCCGGCACATCTGGCCACCCTTGCCGGGCTGCAATTCGATGTTGTGCACCATCGTGCCGGTCGGGATGTTCCGCAGCGGCATCGCGTTCCCCACGCGTATCTCTGCGTCCGGACCGGACATCAGGGAATCGCCTACCTTCACCCCGCCCGGAGCGAGGATGTAGCGCCGCGCCCCGTCCGCGTACAGCAACAGCGCGATGCGCGCGGAGCGGTTCGGGTCGTACTCGATGGACTCCACCTTGCTGGGGACGCCTGGCTTGTTGCGCTTGAAGTCGATGTCGCGCCACGCCCGCTTCGCCCCGCCTCCGCGGTGACGCACTGTCATCTTGCCGCGGACGTTCCTGCCCCCGCTCTTGTGGAGGCCCTTCGTCAGCGGCTTGTGCGACGACCGACGCGTCAGCTCCGAGAAGTCGGGGCGCACCGCGGCGCGGACGCCGGGGCTCGTGGGGTTCAATCGCTTCAACGGCATCGTTACGCTCCCTCGAACAACTGGATCGTGTCGCCCGGAGCGACGGTAACGATCGCCTTCTTCGTCCCTGGGGTCCTGAGCCACCGCCCGTTGCGCAGGCGCCGGTTCTCTCCCGCGGTGTGCACCATGTTCACGTTCGTAACCTTGACCTCGAAGGCCAGTTGCACCGCCTCGCGCACCTGTACCTTGTTCGCGGACGGCATCACTTCGAAGACGTACTTGTTCTGCTCCTGCAGCAGCGTGGACTTCTCCGTGATCAGCGGACGCTTCAGCACCTGGAAGATATGCATCAGGTCACCGCCTCCTGCGTTCGCACCCGGCGGGTGTCCGACCACATCTCGTCCGTGCGCCTGGCCGCGTCGGGGCTCATGAGCACTGCATCGTAACGAAGCAGGTCCAGCACGTTCACGAGGTCGGCGCGGATAGCCTTCACGCGGGGGATGTTCCGCACCGCGACTCCGGTCTGCGATTCCGCTCCCAGCACCACGAGCGCTGACCCCTTCACCTCGAAGGCAGACAACACTCCCGCCATCGCCTTCGTCTTCTGCTCTATCGAGTCCAGCCCGTCGACCACGAACAGCCGCTCTGCGGTCACCTTGCCCGACAGCGCGGTCCTGATCGCCTGCCGGCGCATCTGCTTCGGCATCCGCTGCCGGTGCGATCGCGGGGTCGGCCCGAACGCAACACCGCCTCCGCGGTGGTGCGGAGACTTCCAGGAGCCCTGCCGCGCGCGGCCAGTGCCCTTCTGCGAGAAAGGCTTGCGGCCGGTGCCGTGCACCTGTCCGCGCGTCAGAGTGTTGCTGGAGCCGCGCCGCTGGTTCGCGCGGTGGTACACCAGCGCCTGGTGGAGCAGTTCTTGGTTCTCCGGAGCGCCGAACACCACGTCGCTGACTTCCAGCGTGTCCGTGCCGTTCGCGTTCAGGTCATACAGAGGAAGTTGCATCAGGAACGCTCCTCCTCTTTGTCGGATTGCTCGGCATCCTCGGCCTCAGGTTCATCGGCAGGTGCTTCTTCGGCCTCAGCCGCTGGCTCATCGGAAGGTGTCTCTTCTGCGTCGATCGCAGGCTCATCGGAAGATGCTTCCACTGCCGACGCTTCATCGGCCTCGGCTGCGGGTTCCTCTACTTCTGCGACAGGCTCTTCCTGCGGCTCTTCCGCTGCAGGTTCCTCCGCAGGAGCCTCTTCGGTCTCCGATTCAGGTTCGTCAGCAGAGGTCTCTTCTGCCTCGGCTGTAGCTTCGTCCGGGGCAGCCTCTTCGGCTGGCTGTTCCTCTGCGGTGGTCTCCTCGACTTCTGCAGCCGGTGCCTCCGCCGCAGGCGCCTCAGCCGCCGCTGCCGCCTCCTCCTGCACCTGCTCAGCAACCTCCGCAACCGCCTCCTCGGCCACCTCTTCCTCGATCTCGACAACGGGTTCCTCAGGAATGATGCGCTCCGCTACGGGCATGCCGTGTGCGTAGCGCACCATCACCGTGGTGTTGCGTGCGCCGGGAACGGCGCCCCGCACGAACAGCAGGTTGCGCTCGGCGTCCACCTCGACAACCTTGAGCTTGCGCACGGTCTTGCGCTTGTTCCCCATGTGGCCGGGCATCTTCTTGCCCTTCAGCACGCGGCCCGGGTACGTCCCGGCCCCGATGGAGCCGACCGCCCGGCCACGGTCGCCCTGGCCGTGGGTCTTCTGTCCGCCGCCGAATCCGTGACGCCGCATGGCGCCTTGGAATCCGCGGCCCTTCGTCGTCGATACCACGTCGACGATGTCGTTGGCCTGGAACTGATTGACACGTAGCTCCTGGCCAACCTTGTAGGAAGAGACGTCGTCCGTCCCGAACTCACGCAGGTGCCGTACCCGGGCGCCCGACGCTGCCAGATGCCCCGCTGCGGGTTTGGTCAACTGCTTCACCGATCCGTAACCGATTTGGACGGCTTCGTACCCGTCGCGCTCCTCGGTGCGGACCTGCGTGACGACACACGGCCCGACTTCGAGCACGGTGACAGGGATGACCCGCGCCTCTGATGCGAAGAGGTGCGTCATCCCTATCTTCTTGCCTATCAGTCCTTCGATCATCGTTCCGCTACAACTTGATGGAGATGTCCACGCCGGCAGGCATCTGCAGGCGGGTCAGTGCGTCTATCGTCTTGGGATTGGGGTCCAGGATGTCCACGAGCCGCTTGTGCGTCCGCAGTTCGAAATGCTCGCGCGAGTCCTTGTCGATGTGCGGCGAGCGGATCACGCAGAACCGCTTGATGCGCGTCGGCAAGGGAACAGGGCCGGACACTGCCGCGCCAGTCCGCTCCGCCGCCTCCACGATCTGCCCCGACGACTGGTCGACCAGCTTGTGATCGAACGCCCGCAGGACGATGCGGACCTTCTGACCAGGCGTTGTCGCCTGGCCGCCTCGCACTCGTGTTGTCTGTTCAACCACGTCCCACTCTCCTATGCGCTGCGGGCCACGGCCTGCACGGTGGAGTCCGGTGCCTTCTCGTACCGTCCGAACTCCATCGAGTAGTTCGCTCTGCCTTGCGTCACCGACCGCAGGTCGGTCGCATAGCCGAACATCTCCACCAGCGGAGCGTCAGCCTCGAGCACCTGCGTGTCGCCCTGTCCTTCCATCGACTTGATCCTGCCCCGGCGGCTGTTCAGGTCTGCGAGCACCTCGCCCAGGTACTCACCCGGTGTGATGACCTGCAGTTCCATCACTGGCTCTAGCAACACGGGCGCCGCCTTGGACATCGCGTCCTTCATAGCCATGGACGCCGCGATCTTGAACGCCATCTCGGACGAGTCCACCGCGTGGAAGGAGCCGTCCACAACGGCCACCTTCACGTCCATCACCGGGTAACCCGCGATGACGCCTGTGAGCAGCGCCTCCTCGGCGCCCTTGTTCACCGCCGGGATGTACTCCCGCGGGATCGCGCCTCCCACGATTCGGTTCTCGAAGCGGTAGCCGGAACCGGGTTCGCCGGGCTCGATCTCCAGCACGCAGTCGCCGAACTGTCCGCGACCGCCCGTCTGGCGGACGAAACGCCCCTGCGCTTTCGCCTGGCGCGTGATCGCCTCGCGGTACGCCACCTGCGGGCGCCCGATCGCTGCGTTCACGTGGAACTCGCGCTTCAGGCGGTCGACCAGTATCTCCAGGTGCAACTCGCCCATGCCGGACATCACCGTCTGGCCGGTCTCCTTGTCGTACCGGACACGGAAGGTCGGGTCCTCCTCCGACAGCTTGATGAGCGAGTCCGTCAGCTTGTCCTGCTCGGCTCGCGTGGCTGGCTCGATGGCAACTGAGATGACGGGCTCGGCGAAGCGGATCGACTCCAGCCTGACGGGCTGTTTCTCGTCGCAGATCGTCTCGCCCGTGAACGTGTTCTTCAGACCCACCGCCGCCCCGATCTCGCCGACGGAGATGCCCTCCGCCTCTTCACGGTGGTTCGCATGCATGAACATGATGCGCCCCATCCGCTCGCGCACTCCCTTGATGGAGTTGTAGACGCTTGCGCCGGCCTTCATTGAGCCGGAGTACACCCGGAAGTAGACGAGCCGCCCCACGTAGGGGTCGGACACGACCTTGAACGCCAGCGCCGCGAACGGTTCGGAGGCGTCCGCCTTGCGCTCGACCTCGTCCTCGCTGTTGAGTGCCTTCCCGACCACCGCCGGAACGTCCAGCGGCGACGGCAGGTAGTCGAGCACTGCGTCCAGCACCAGCTGCACGCCCAGGCTCTGGAGCGCTGAGCCGCACACGACCGGGACCGCATGATTGGCTATCGTCGCCCGGCGAAGAGCAGCCTTGATCTCTTCTGGGGAGGGCGTCTCGCCGGAGAGGAACTGTTCGAGCACGTGCTCGTCGTTCTCCGCAACCCGCTCGATCATCTCCTCGCGGATCTGCGCCGCTTCCTCACGCAGTTCGGACGGTATCTCGCCCTCGCGTAACTCGCCGGACGCCCCGCCGCGCTCGAAGAACCAGGCCTTCTCTTCCACCAGGTCGATGACGCCGTGGAACTGGTCCTCGGCGCCGATCGGGTACTGCACAGGAACCGGCACCGCTTTGAGCCGGTGCCGGATAGAGTCCATCGTCTTCTCGAAGTCTGCGCCGATGCGGTCCATCTTGTTGACGAAGCAGATGCGCGGCACTCCGTATCGGTCCGCTTGGCGCCAGACCGTCTCGGACTGCGGCTGCACTCCCGCGACCGCGTCGAACACAACAACGCCTCCGTCGAGTACACGGAGGCTTCGCTCCACTTCCGCCGTAAAGTCCACGTGACCCGGCGTGTCGATGATATTGATCTGATGGCCCTTCCACTCGGCACGCGTTGCGGCAGATGTGATCGTGATGCCGCGCTCACGCTCCTGGGCCATCCAGTCCATCACTGCCGTGCCTTCGTGCACCTCGCCTAGCTTGTAGGTTCGGCCTGTGAAGAACAGCACCCGTTCGGTAACCGTCGTCTTGCCGGCGTCGATGTGGGCGATGAATCCGATATTTCGGACTTTCTGAAGGTCAACAGTCATGTATCGATTCCTACCAGCGGTAATGGACGAACGCCCGGTTCGCCTCGGCCATTCTGTGCATCTCTTCGCGGCGGCGGGCTGCTGCGCCCTGCCCCCGCGAAGCGTCGATGATCTCGGCTGCGAGCCGCGACCGCATCGGCTGTCCCGCCCGCGCACGCGCGAAGCGTATGAGCCAGCGCATCGCCAGCGCGTTCCGGCGCCGCTCCGGCACCTCAACGGGCACCTGGTACGTCGCGCCGCCCACACGCCGGGGCTTCACCTCGACGCTCGGCGTGACGTTCCGCAGCGCCGTCTGGAAGACCTCCATCGCGTCGCGGTTCGTCTCCTGTGCCACCTGGTCGAGCGCCTTGTAGACGTTGCGCTGCGCAACCGTCTTCTTGCCGTTCAGCATGACCCGGTTGATGAAGCTGGCCAGCGTTACACTCCCGTAGCGGGGGTCCGCCACCGGCACGCGGCGCTCAGCACGTCGTCGACGAGACATCTATTCGCTTTCCTCCCCTGCCCCTTGGGGGGCACTTGCGCCGGAGCGCAATCAACCCAGGACGCCGAGCCCGCAGATCGCGCCAGCGAACCGCGTCCTAGCCAATCACGGATTAGAGAACGGGACCCTCCAGTGAACTACTGGCGCTTGGTCCCGTACTTGCTCCGCCCCTGCTTCCGGCCGTTGACTCCCGTAGCGTCGAGCGCTCCACGGATGATGTGGTAGCGAACGCCCGGCAGGTCCTTCACACGGCCTCCGCGGATCAGGACGACGGAGTGCTCCTGCAGCGTGTGGCCCTCTCCCGGAATGTAGGCCGTAACCTCCATCCCGTTCGTCATGCGGACCCGGGCCACCTTCCGCAGAGCGGAGTTCGGCTTCTTCGGCGTAACCGTCCGTACCTGGACGCAGACTCCCAGCTTTTGCGGGCTTCCGTCGCCACGGTACACACGGTTGCGCAGGCTGTTTCGCACGAAACGGAGCGCAGGCGCCTTGGTCTTCTTCACCACGCGCTTGCGTCCATGACGCACCAACTGATTAGTGGTAGGCACTTGTGCGGTTCTCCCTGCGCTTTTCGTAAGCCTTGCAGCCGAATCCGTACCCATAAGGACACGAACATGGGGATGCTACCGCAAGCTCACTCCTGTGTCAACCGCGTCCAAGCTCATCCCCGAGCAGGGCGCAGCCGTCCACCAGCGCACGTATAATCCCCGCGACATGACCGACCTCAAGATCTACACCAAGTACGGCGACGAAGGCGAGACCGGCCTCCTCTACGGCGGACGCATCTCAAAGAGCGACCTCCGCACCGAGGCCTACGGCACCACCGACGAGGCCGTCTCCGCCCTCGGCCTCGCTCGCGCGCTCACCGACGACTCCGATGTGCAGCGCATCGTCAAACGCCTCCAGCGTGAACTCTTCACCGTCGGAGCGGAGCTCGCCACCGACCGCGCCGAGTACGCCAACCTCCAACGCCACTTCAGCGTCGTCACCTCGGACATGACCGCCGCGCTCGAGAACGACATCGACACCCTCGGCGCGCAGGTGGAACTGCCGCGCAGCTTCATCATCCCCGGCGCGACACAGGCCTCCTCCGCGCTCGACCTCGCGCGTTCCATCCTGCGCAGGGCCGAGCGCCGCGCCGTCCAGATGAACCTCGAAGGCATGATCGAGAACCCGGAGCTCATCCGCTACCTCAACCGAGCCTCGGACCTCGTCTTCATGCTCGCCCGCTACCAGGACCGCGCCCTGCCGTTCGAACGGCTCACGGGCGACGACTCCTGCTGATCAGCAACCAGGAGGGAAGCCATGGCTGGAGAACCCATCAACCTCTACGAGCTCGAAGCGATCTGCGAGGGAACGCTCCCCCAGAACGAGTGGGACTACGTCGCGGGCGGCGCAACCGATGAGATTACCCTCGAACGCACGCGCTCCGTCTTCGACCACATCGCCCTGCGGCCGCGCATGCTCGCGGGCATACCGGACGCCGACCTCTCCGTCTCCGTGCTCGGCCAGCGCATCGGGCTCCCCTTCATGCTCTCGCCCTGCGGCAGCCACAAACGCGCCCACGAGGACGGCGAACTCGCCTCCGCCAGGGCCGCAGCAGCAGCCGGGACCATCCTCGCCGTCAGCGCCAACTGCTCGTACGCCCCCGAGGAGATAGCCCGCGCCGCCGACGGCTCCAAGTGGTACCAGACCTACTTCTACCGCGACCGCGAACAGACAGTCGACCGTGTCCACATGGCCGAGGAGAGCGGCTACGACGCCATCTGCGTGACGCTGGACGCCGTCTGGCCCCCCAAGCGCGAGCGCAACATCCGCAACTCCTACCAGCGGATGCCTTCCGCCGGGGACGCGCCCGGACTGGCCCCGCCGAAGGACCTCACCAAGTTCAACTCCGGCATCAGCTCGCGCAGCCGCGTCGACCCCGGTGCCTCCTGGGACGACGTCGCCTGGCTCCGCTCCATCACCAACCTGCCCATCGTCTTCAAAGGCATCATCACCCGCGAGGACGCTGCCCTCTGCGCCGAGCACGGCGTCGATGCTCTCATCGTCTCCAACCACGGCGGACGCAACCTCGACACCACTATCCCGACCATCGAGGCCCTCCCTGAGGTCGCCGACGCAGCAGGCGATGTCGAGGTCTACCTCGACGGCGGCATCCGCCGGGGCACGGACGTAGTGAAGGCCATCGCCCTCGGCGCGAAAGCGGTCATGCTCGGCAGACCGATGTTCTGGGGACTCGCCTACGCCGGCGACCAGGGCGTCGTCCACATGCTCGACATCCTCCGCGACGAGGTCGAGACCACCATGATGATGTGCGGCAAAGCCCGCATAGAAGACATCGGCCGCGACCTCATCACCCGCCTCCCCGAGCTCCGCTGACCTCGCCTGCCGTAGGGGCGGTTCGCGAACCGCCCCCTTCCGTCGTTCCTGCGAAGGCGGGAGTCTCGCAGCCCTTTGCGAGTGGGGGGTCAGGAAGTGTCCGGGTCGGGGCACTCCATCGTAAGGAACCAGCCGGGAGTGCAGAGGGCTGCGCCCTCTGCCGGGGGCGTGGGGGTGTCCCCCACAAGCGTTCGGGCGGGTGGGTGGGAAAAACCGCGCTGCGCTGAAGGCAGTTACGCAAGGTCTCTACCAGGAAGAGGGCTGGCGTACGGGTATAGTGCTGAGATGTTGAGGCGTGTCCCGGTGTAGGGACATCGCTTGTGCGTGCCCTACGAGAGTGCAGATGGCGCATCCCTCTGCCTCGGGCGTAGGCCGCGGCGTGGGGGTGTCCCCCACAACGTACCGGGCGGGTGCGTGGGAAGAACTACGTCCGCAACGCCGGCTCTAAACCAACAACGCCTCGAACCGCGCCGGCAACTCCACCTGCCCCTCCGCGATCTCCTGCAGACGCTCGTCCGATAGCGGGAAGCCGAACTCCTCGTTCCGCATCCGCATCCGCTGTATGGAGATCTCCGTCACCATCTCCTTCGCCAGTTCCCAGTCCTCCTCCGTCCGCGCCACCGCGTTCAAGTCGTCCGCCCCATGCGCAGCGTGGTCGACCTCGTCGCCGTACACGTTCGCGCACGCCGCCGCGATGCGGTCGCTGAGCTCGTCGCCCCCGATCTGCATCCCCTCGTAGAAGATCGACGCTCCGCCGCCCTCGCAGAACGATGACGCGAACCGCCCCAGTTCGCCGTGGCGCTCGAAGCAGCGCCTGCGCACCGCGCGCAGCTCCCGCTCGTGCTCGATGTCGTACGTCGCCAGCTCCTCGGTCGTCAGCTGCCCGCCCGTGATGTAGTCGATCACGTCCGCGAAGACGACGTAGTGCCGGAACTCCTCTTCGAGGAACTGGATGTTGTAGAGGAAGTCGGCCCTCCCGACCCCCTTCTCCAGCGACGGGTAGTTCCGCGCCAACTGCTCGATGTTCCGCAGGATGATGCCGTCGTCGCGAGGCTGCAGCTCCTTGTACGCCTGCACGCGCAGCCAGCGAAGGTGCTCCTCCGGAGCCCTCGGCTGCGAGAAGAACGTCCGCGCTATCTCGGCCTCGCCCGCCCAGAACCGCGACGCATACCGCGTCAACTCGTTACGACGCTCCCGCGCCTGCTGCTCGTCCATCGCGCATCCTCCTGTTCGACGGCGCGATTATAGGACAGCGGCGCGATGGCCATCCGCTCCGTTACAATGCTCTCCGCCTTATCCCTAAGACCTTGCATTGCCCACAACGGCGCTCCTCTGGAGTGCTGTCGGAGAGTGCAGAGGGGCAGAGCCCCTCGGCCGGGGGCGTGGGGGTGTCCCCCACAAGCGTTAGGGCGGGTGGGTGGGAAGAACCTCGCTTGCCACGCTGGGGTTGCGCAAGGTCTGCAACACAGGAGGAACGCGCGTGCTGCCCGAAGTCAAAGCCAACTACGGCAAACTGAGAAATCTCATCAACGGTGAGTGGGTCGAGCCCGATGCGAGCGGCTGGCTCGACGTCGAGAACCCCGCGACCACCGGCGTCATCGCCCAGGTCCCGCTCTCCACACCCACCGACGTGAACGACGCTGTCGCTGCCGCGAAGGAGGCGTTTCTTACATGGCGTGAGACTCCCCCCGTGCTTCGCGCCCGCAGCCTCTTCACGCTCAAGGGGCTGATGGAGCAGCACTTCGAGGATTTCGCGCGCACCATCGTCCAGGAACACGGCAAGACCATTGAGGACGCGCGCGGCGAGACGCGCCGCGCCATCGAGAACGTGGAGGTCGCCGCCGGCATCCCCACGCTCATGCAGGGCTTCGGGCTGGAGAACGTCGCGAGCGGCATCGACGCCGAAGCGATACGGCAACCGCTCGGCGTCTTCGGCGTCATCGGCCCGTTCAACTTCCCGCTCATGGTGCCCAACTGGTTCATCCCCTACGCCATCGCCACCGGCAACACCGTCGTCGTCAAGCCGTCGGAGCAGACCCCACTCTCCGTCACCCGCATGGCGGAGCTGATCATTGAGGCCGGCATCCCGCCCGGCGTGTTCAACGTCGTCCACGGCGCGAAGGACGCCGTCGACGCGATGCTGGAGCACCCGGACGTGCGTGGCATCTCGTTCGTCGGCTCCTCCCCCGTGGCGCGCTACGTCTACGCGAAGGCGTCCGCCGAGGGCAAGCGCGTGCAGTGCGGCGGCGGCGCGAAGAACTTCCTCGTCGCCATGCCGGACGCCCACCTCGACTCCGCCATCGACAACATGATGGGCTCCATCTTCGGCGCGGCGGGGCAGCGATGCCTCGCAGGCTCGGTTGTCGTCACCGTCGGCAACGCCTACGAGGGCGTGCGCGACCGCCTCGCCGAGGCCGCGCGCAACCTCAAGCTCGGCTACGGCCTGGACGAGACCGTCGGCATGGGCCCGGTCATCTCTCAGCGCTCGCTGGACCGGGTGCTCGGCTACGTCGACAGGGGCGTCGAAGAGGGCGCGAGCCTCGTCGTGGACCGCCGTTCCGCCCGGCAGGACGAGGAGCTCGCGGGCTACTTCGCCGGACCGTGCCTCTTCGACGGCGTCGAGCCCCAGATGGCCATCGCGCGGGAGGAGATCTTCGGCCCCGTCGCCGGCATCATGCGCGCCGACTCGCTGGACGAGGCGATAGGTCACATCGAGGCCCTGCCGTTCGGCAACGCCGCAAGCATCTTCACGGCCAGCGGCAGTGCCGCGCGCCAGTTCAGGCACCGCGTGACTGCAGGCAACATCGGCGTCAACGTCGGCGTCGCCGCGCCGATGGCGTTCTTCCCGTTCGGCGGCATGAAGGACTCGTTCTTCGGCACGCTCCACGCCCAGGGCAGAGAGGTCGTCGACTTCTTCACCGACCGCAAGGTCGTCATGAGCAGGTGGTTCTAGTCATGCGCGCCGCGGTCTTCTCCCAGCCCAACCAGCCCATGACCGTCGAAGAACTGGTCATGCCGGAGCCGCACGAGCATGAGGTGCGTGTGCAGGTCGCCGCCTGCGGCGTCTGCCACACCGACCTCCACGTCCTCAAGGGCGAGGTCGCCTTCCCCACCCCCGGCGTGCTCGGCCACGAGGTCTCCGGCATCGTCGATGCCATAGGCCCCGGCGTGACGAACGTCACCCCCGGCGACCGCGTCGTCTGCTCGTTCATCATGCCCTGCGGCAACTGCGGCTACTGCGTGCGCGGACGCGAGGACCTCTGCGAAACGTTCTTCGCCTACAACCGCCTCAAGGGCCAGCTCTACGACGGCTCGACCCGCCTCCACCGGCCCAACGGCGACCCCATCGCCATGTACAGCATGGGCGGCCTCGCCGAATACGCCGTGACCCCCGACACCTCCGTCTTCCCCCTGCCCGAGAGCGTGCCGCTCACCGATGCCGCCATCGTCGGCTGCTCCATCTTCACCGCCTACGGCGCGATCCGGAACCAGGCCGACGTCCACCCCGGCCAGAGCGTCGCCGTCTTCGCCGTCGGAGGCGTCGGGACGCAGGTCCTCCAGATGGCGCGCGCGTTCGGCGCGTCGCAGGTCATCGCCGTCGACATCCGCGGCGACAAGCTGGAGAAGGCGCTGGAGATGGGCGCAACGCACACCGTCAACGGCTCGACCGAGGACGCCCCCGCCCGCGTCCGCGAACTCGCAAACGGGCGCGGCGTCGACGTCGCCATCGAGGCGCTCGGCTCGCCCATCACCGTGCGGCAGGCGTTCGAGTCCGTCCGCGACGGCGGCAAGGTCGTCCTCATCGGCATCGCTGCGGCAGGCGTCGAGGTACCGCTGGAGATCACGCGCTTCGTCCGGCGCGGCATCACGGTCTCCGGCTCCTACGGCGCGAAGGCCCGCAGCGACATGCCCGAGATCGTCGAGCTCGTCCGCCGCGGCGCCGTCGACACCACCGCCCCCATCACCCGCCGCTACACCCTCGACGAGGTCAACGACGCCTACAACGCCCTCGCCAGCGGCGACATCGTAGGCCGCGCCATCATCGAGATGGGGTAGGCGCCCTGTCGTTCCCGTGAAAGGATGTCCGTCGTTCCTGCGGAGGCAGGAACCCCGCCCCCACCTCTCCCCTTGGGAGAGGTAGACGCGCTTGCGCGTCGGGTGAGGGCACGCCCCCGCGCGCCCGCTCGTGGTGAGCCTGTCGAACCACGCACGCCGACGGGGCAGAGCGGCATGTCCAGCGCAGGGCGTCCCTTTGGGCGCCCTGCCCGCGATGTTCCCCTGTAGGGGCGGTTCGCGAACCGCCCTGCCGCGCCAGCGCACACAGCCACACGACAGGACGGAGTGAAGCAGAACGCCCGGTCCCTTCCCCCTTGATGGGGGAAGGTTAGGAAGGGGGTGAACCGGCAGGGAGTGGCGGGGTAGCCTCACCACCGCGACGGCGCAAGCGCCTCCAACGTATCGCGCATCACCCCCACGTCGGCCCCGTACGGGAACATCAGCACCGGCAGCGTGACACCCGCTGCATACGCCGCCTCCAGCCGCTCCCTCGCCTGTGCAGGCGAACCCACCGCACTCGTCGAGTCCAGCATCTCGTCGGTGACCGCGGCAGCCGCAGCCGGACGGCCCTCGCGGTTCGGACGCGCCCACTCCCGGTTGATGCGCTCCGCCTCCTCCGTCCACCCGAACCGCTGCAGCATCCGGTTGTAGAACGTCCCCATGCCGCCCGCGTAGAACGCGATGTGCGCCCGCGCCAGGTCCCGTGCCGTCTCCGGCGCGCGCTCCGACGCCGCTGCCAGCACCGCGGGTGCTACCTCGATCGCCGACGCATCGCGCCCGGACCGCGCCGCGCCCGCCTCCATCAATGTCCGCATCTCCGGCAGCGCATCGAACCGCAGGAAGATGGGCAACCAGCCCTGCGCCAACTCGCCGGTCAGCTCGACGTTCCGAGGCCCGATCGACGCCAGCATCACCGGCACCTCAGGGCGCGGCGGCTCATCGCGCAGACGGAACCCGCGCAGACGGAACACCTTCCCGTCGTAGTCGACGCGCTCACCTGACAGCGCGAGGCGCACGATCTCGATGAACTCGCGCGTCCGCTGCAGCGGCTGCTCCCACCGCTGCCCGTGCCAGTTCTCGACCACGATGGGCCCGCTCGTGCCGAGTCCCAGCGTGAGCCGTCCGCCCGATATCGTGTCGAGTGATGCCGCGCTCTGCGCCGTCATCGCCGGCGTGCGGCTGAACATCGTCGCGATATGCGTGCCGATCCCGATGCGCGTCGTCTGCCCCGCGAGCCACGCCAGCGTCGTGAACGAGTCGAACCCCCACGACTCCCCGGCCCACACCGACTCGTACCCCAACTCCTCCGCCCGCCGCACGAGGTCGAGCGTCTCCTGGTGGGTCAGCCCACCTCCGGCAGCCACGTGCAGCCCGATGCGTCTTGTTGCCTTCGCCTGAGTCACGCCGCGCATCCTACCACCCTCCTCCGCCCACTCCTTCCGTCGTTCCCGCGCCCCTCTACCGGTCACTCCCGTCCCCTTCCGTAGTTCCCGCTCCCCTCCGTCATTCCCACGAAAGCGGGAATCCCGCCTCGTGTAGGGGCGGTTCGCGAACCGCCCCCCACCTCTCCCTCGGGGAGAGGTAGACGCGCCTGCGCGGCGGGTGAGGGTCCCCCGCGCCCCTCTACCCGTCACTCTCGCACCCCTACCCGTCATCCCACGCCCCTACCCGTCATTCCCGCCTCCCTCCCGTCTTTCCCGTGAAAACGGGAATCCAGGTGCCCGGCAGGGCACACGTGCGCGCCAGCGCACACAGCGGCAGCAGCGAGCCGTACGCGGCGGGAGTGGAAGGGGTGTCCGGTGTAGAGGCATCCCTTGTGAGCGCCCACGCCTGCTCCCCTCTCCTCCCGGGAGAGGGCAACGCGCTTTAGCGCACGGTGAGGGCCATCCCGTCATTCTTGTGAAAATAGGCGTTACGTGGCATACCTCGTCATTCCCGCGCTTCAGCGCGCCACCAGCGGGAATCCAGAGTGGCCGGGCAGGCCACCGGGGCGGAGTGGAAGGGCGGGGCGCGTCCTGCCGTCTACTGCATCACGCGGCTGGCAAGTATGGGCTGTCGGTCCCTTCCCCCTCGACGGGGGAAGGTTAGGATGGGGGTGAAGAGAAGGCAGTCCGCCCCTCTTTTTCATTCCCTTACACGGTCTGACAAGGCCCCGAGCCATTCCTGCGCAGGCTCGCGCTTAGCGCGCAACCTAGCCCCCTGTCCGGTGTAGGGGCGTCCCTTGTGGGCGCCCTGTCCGAACGAGGACAGACGTGGACCCGCCATGCCGAGCGAAACCCGCGCATTAGCGCGCAGCATCCCTCAGGCCACCCATCCTGTGCATCCTGCCCATCCATGTGAATATCCGTGACACCCGCCCCTTACCCCATCACCCTGGCGTCCACTACGCTGTTTGGATGACTGCACACTCCGCGCCAACCCCGAGCGTGGCCCACCGGCTCGCGGCAAAGGGTATCCACCGGACCTATGGACGAACATCACACGCACCACCCCATGTGCAAGTTGAAGAGAAGAACGCGGAAGCAGGCCACGGCCTTGGCGATCCAGGATCCAAGGGCAGAGATCGCCATGCGTTCACTCCTGACACTGGATTCTTGGATTGGATTCTTGAACGGAAAGAACTGGACGCTCCTGACCGGCGTATACTCCGCGCGTACCCCCTTGTGTGAGGCACTGCCATGCGTAACGGCTACCGGATATTCGACGCGGACACGCACTTCCACGCGTCCGCCGAAACCCTCGAACCCTTCCTCGACCCCATCCTCCGCGACATGAAGGACGAGCTGCAGACCCGCGAGTTCCGCACCGGCTGGGCGGGCGAGGAGATGCCGGAACCCTACACCCACCTCTACCGCCTCGGTCAGGAGCGAGGGTGGGGCGAGGCGCCACCGCGCGTTCTCGGCGAGGCGGGCCCACGCCCCAACGCCCAGCGCCACTTCCAGAACTTCCAGGGCTTCACCTTCCCCACGCCCGGCGGCTCCGATTGGGACTCCGACATCCGCGTCCGCGACATGGACGAAGAGGGCGTGGACGTCCACCTCATGGTGCCTGGCGCGGCGTCCGGCCACCCGGACCCCGCCGTCGACATGGCGATGCTCCGCACCGTCCACCGCCAGCTGGACGACATGTGCTCCCGCCACCCCGGACGGCTGACCTCGCTCATCCTCGCCACCGCGCGCGACGTCGAGGGCTCCGTCCTGGAGATCAAGCGCTACGCGGACTCCCCCTGGGCGAAAGGCGTCTGGGTCAGCCTGCCGGTCGACTACCCCGTCGACCACCCCGACCTCCACCCCATCTGGGCCGCTGCCGACGACGCCGGGCTCACCATCACCCACCACAGCTTCGCCACCGGCTACCCCGGCTACCGCGACCTCTGGGACAACCCCTTCGTCGGGCGCACAGCCTCCCACCCCTGGGGCGCGATGCGCATGATCTCCGCCTTCATCGGCGCAGGCCTGCTCGACAGGTACCCCAACCTCAACCTCGCCATCCTCGAGTCCGGCTTCGGCTGGCTCCCTTTCTGGATGAAGCGCATGGAAGACCAGGTCCACTACATGGGCTACGTCGCCGACGGCCTGGGCGCCATCGAGGAGTACATGACCGGCGGGCGCTTCTTCGCCGGCATCGTCATCCACGAGGGCGAGCAGATGACGCGCATGGTCTCCGATTTCATGGGCGACCACGTCCTGATGTTCGGCTCCGACTACCCCCACGCCGAGTCGCGGTTCCCTCGGTCGGCGGACATCGTCCTTGGCTGGGATTCCCTCGGCGACGACCGCATGCGCAAGCTCATGTGGGAGAACGCCGCCCGCTGCTTCCACCTTGAATAGTAGTTCCCACGTGGGCGCCCTTTGAGTCCCCGCGTGTACCGCGTGCTAGTATCGGCGCGCTAGGAGAACGAAGGTAGGCATACGAGAACGGTTATGACCACCGCAGCCCCGCCAGCCGACGTAGTCGTCACCAAACCGAAGCGCGTCGCCGGAGTCATCGTCACCGGCCACGGCTTCCAGCACATGTACGCGGATGGCTTCCTCGTCCTGCTCCCCATCATCCAGGACGTCTTCATGATGGGGCCGGTCGCGCTCGGCATCCTGTCCGCGTCACGGCAGGCGGCGGGTGGCCTCCTCAGCATGGGCGGCGGCTTCATGGTGGACCTCTTCGCGGGCAACCGGGGCCTCTTCCTCGCCGGAAGCCTGTTCGCTATGGGCTTCGCCTACCTCCTGGCAGGCATCGCCCCGAACACCGCGGTCCTCATCGCCGCCGTCTCGATCGGCTCGGCAGCGGGCTCGTTCTGGCATCCCGTGGGATTGGGCATCCTGTCGTTCACATTCCCGAAGGACCGTGCCCTGCTGATGTCACTGCACCGTTCCTCTGGAAGCGTGGGCGAGGTGATCACGCCGTTCATCGTCGCCGCAGCGCTCCTGGTCACGACGTGGAGCGGCGTGCTGGTCGGCGGCTTCTTCGTCATCGCCATCGTCTCTGTCACCATCCTGTTCGTGCTGATGCGGCTTGGACTCCCGCGCCGCGAGACCGTATCCCGGACAGCAGGGGCGCAGTTCAGGAGCATCAGCGGGCTGTTCACTACCCGCGCCCTGCCGGTGCTGCTCATAGTCTCCGGCCTGCGAGGCATGGCCGACCGCGCCGTCGTCTTCTTCCTGCCCATCCTCATCGCCCAGCTCCTCCGCGAGGTCGAGGACGACCCAAGTGACGCGCGCATCGCCGCAGTCGTTGCGCCTTACCTCGCGCTGATGGTCGGCACGTCCATCATCGTCTCGCCTCTCATCGGAGCGTTCTCGGACAGAGCCGGGCGCAAGCCGGTGCTGATCGCCGTGCTCTTCTTCTCGACGGTCATCACGGGCATCATGTCCTTCACCGCCGAGCTGGGCGCGGTCTTCCTCGTACTGGTCGGCCTGCTTGGCATCGTCCGGTTCGCGGGTGCGAACCTCGCGCAGGCGGCGTCGCTGGACGTCGCCGAGGGGCGCCACATCGAGGGCAGCATGATCGGCCTGCTCTGGGGCAACAACGCCTTCTTCGGCGCGCTCTCCCCGCTCTTCCTCGGCCTCATCATCGCCGGGTTCTCGCCGCCGGGCCTGGACGATTACCGCCTCATCTTCCCCTACGCCACCGTGCTGGCGCTGCTCGCGACCATCGCAGCTTTCTTCCTGCCGCCCATCGGCAACCCCCGCAGCGCGCCTGCATAGGCGTTCCGTCGCGCCACTCTCTCGTTGACGAGGCTGGCTGGGCGTCCATATCATTGGAAGGCTGCGCACCGGGTCGAGCGGCTGGCTCCCCGGCGTGCCCGGTGGCAACGTAGCTCAGCGGCAGAGCGGGCGCTTCATAAGCGCTAGGTCACAGGTTCGAATCCTGTCGTTGCCACCACGCCTCACCCATCGCGCGGACGCACTGACGACGCTCCCTCGTCGATCTCCTGCGTGGATGGCGCGCCCGGCCTCCGATGGCCCTGCAGACTCTCCCGCGCCATCCCGAAGATGAGCAGCGCCGAGAGCACGTGCAGCGGGGCGAAGAACCAGAACGATATCCCCGGCGAGTACGCGCTGGCGATGATCGCTGCCATGGGCGGCGATGTAAGCGCCCCCAACTCGCCGACCCCGCGCCGCAACGCCTGCAGTTGCCCCCGCACGTGCGTCGGCACAACGTCGTACGTGTAGATCGTCATCGCCCCCATCGCCAGCCCGTTCGCCAGCCCAACGAAGAACATCACAACGAAGAGTTGCGGGATGTTCGTCGCCAGGGGAAAGGCGATGAACGCGATAGTGGAGAACACGGCGGCAGGCCCGGCGGCCCACTTCCGCCCCAGCTTGTCCGAGATGATTCCCGTCGGCGCGATCATCAGGAACGTCGTCACTCCCGCCACGGTGAACAGCAATCCGGTGAGCGACGCTGAGTACCCCAGCTCGCTCTGCACGAAGAGCGGCAACATCGTGTTCGTGACCTGCCCGCGGATCATCTGAGCAAAGGTGGCGAAGAACAAGACCATGTAGGTAGCGCGGAAGTAGGGGTGTATCTGTCCAAAGGCACGCAGATCGAACAGCGGCGCCGAGGAGCGTTGTGTCTTGGGACGGGATACCTCCCGGTGCAGCAGAGATATGGCCAGCACGACCGCCGACATGCCTGCGTAGACGAAGAAGAGCCCTCGCACACCCATCAGGTCCGTGAGCACTCCTCCGATAGCCGGGCCGAACGCCATCCCCGTGCTGCCGATGCCCATGAGCGCGCTCATCTGCCGCCCCCGCTGGCTCCGCTGCACCATGTCGACCGCAGCAACCTCGCGGCCGAACATCCACGAGCTCATGCCGATGCCCCAGAAGAACTGCGTAACGATGATGACGGTGAAACTCGGCGCGAGGGCCGCAGTCAGGGTGCTGGCCGTCGCAAGCGCGGCTCCGCCTATCATCAGCGGCCTCACGCCGAACCGGTCGACAATCGCGCCCGTGGGCAGCATGGAGATCGTGCGTCCGATGAGCTGGCTCGTTATGACCTGCACCGCGAGCGCTTCCGAGACATTGAACGTCCGGGCTATCGCGGGAAGCGCCGGGATGATCATGCCCTGCCCCATGCTCATCAGCATGGACGGCAGGTAGATGAAGAGCGCCGCCTTCAGCAGCGGCGGCCTGTCGGAGCGCACGAAAGAGGCCTCCGTTCGAACTGGGAGTCACGCGGCGGAACGCCGCCTCCGCATGGTAGCAGCCTACCGGGAGGGAACGCTCTCTACAGCAGGCGGCGGAGCGCCGGGCGCGCGCTTGGAGGGCAGCCCCTCCCGTGCGAAGAAGACAAGCGCCAGCCCCGCGCACGTCAGCAGTGGAGCGAACACCCAGAAGCTCGTCGATGGGCTGGATACACTCGCGACTGCTCCCGCGATAAGCGGCCCCGTTATCGCTCCCATCTCGCCGAATGACCGGCGCAATGCCTGTAGCTGGCCGCGCAGGTGCACCGGCACGATATCGAACGTATAGGTGGTCATGGAGCCCATCGCCATGCCGCTGGCGAACCCCATGAACACCAGCACCGCCCCCAATGTGAACAGGTTGTCCGCGAACGGCATCACGATGAACGTGATCCCTGCAACGAGCGCCGAAGGCGCGGCAACCCACCTTCTGCCCAGTTTGTCCGAAACGAACCCCGCGGGCAGGATGATTGCGAATGTCGCAATGGCGTGCACAGTGAACAGGAGCCCAGTGTCGACAGCGGAGTAGGCCAGCTCGTTCTCCACGTACAGCGGCAGCATCGTGTGCGTGACCTGCGTCCGCGTGAGCACCCCGAACGTGGAGATGAACAGGATGAAGTAGGTGAACCGGAAGTAGGGGTGTATCTCCTTGAAGGCAGTGAAGTTGAACATCGAACGATTGCTCTTCGGTCGCTCGACGCGGGCACTCTTGTGGATGGCCGCCAGCACGAATATCACTGCGCTGATCCCGGCGAAGATGAGGAAGAGTCCCCGTACGCCGATAGGCCCGACGAGAAACCCGCCTATCGCCGGGCCGAGCGCCATCCCCGCGCCGCTGATGCCCATCAGCGTGCTCAACGCCCGGCCCCGCTGCTCCGCCCGCACCATCTCAGCCGCCGCGATCTCCCGGCCAAACATCCACATGTTCTGGCCGAATCCCCACACGATCTGCGTACCCAGGAGCAGCACGAAGTTCTCGGTGGCAGCCGCGCCAAGCAGGCAGATCGCAGAGACGAACGCCCCAATCATCATGGGCGGCTTCGCGCCCCACCGGTCGACGATTGCCCCCGTGGGGATGAAGGCGATGAACTTGCCCACCTGCTGAATGGTGACGACCTGCACCGCGAGCGCGGGAGCAACCGCGTACGTCTCCGCCAAGGCGGGCAGCGCAGGGATGAGCATCCCCTGGCCAACCATCATCAGCAGAGATGGGATGTAGATGTGGAGCGCGCCGCTCCAGAATCTCCGGGACGTGAGCAAGGGAACCACCGAGAGGCGTGATAGGGCTCCTCAGGCTATCACGCCTACAGCAACGCACGCTGTAGACTATCGCGCAGGGGCGAATAGCTCAGCGGTTAGAGCGCCTGTCTTACACACAGGAGGTCGCAGGTTCGATCCCTGCTTCGCCCACCAGGCCCCTCGGGCCCCATTCCTCACCGCGGGACAGGTTGGCGATTGCCGTCGACTCAGAAGCGTCCGCCGGTGCGGAAAAGCGCCCCCAATGCTGCAATGGCAGCCACCCCGCCGAAGACAAAGAACACGGTGCGCGCAGCGGCTGTCACCGTCGCCGCGTTCGCTCCACCCAGTCCCGGCTCGCCCAGACCCGAGGTGAAGATTGCCTCGGAGGTCGCGACCCCTGCGATTATCCCGATGTACCGAAGAGTCGGGATCAGCGCGGATACTGTGCCCACGCGGTCTCGCGGGGCCGCGCTCATGATGACACTCTGGTTCGGCGCTTGAAAGAACGAGCCGCCAACGCCGCTCAGGATCAGGATCCCCACGATGACCGGAATCGGCGTACCCAGGTTCAGGTTCGCGAGCAGGAAGAGCGCCGCTGCCGACAGGCTCAGCCCGATCGTGGTGGGAACCCGAGGCCCTATCCGGTCGGAGAGACGTCCCGTGAATGGGGGAAACACGATGAACATGGCAGGCGCCATCAGCATCATCAGGCCGGCCGCCGCTGGTGATAGCCCCCGCGCGAGGAGGAGGTAGAACGGCATCGCGAAAGTTACCGCCATCATCGAAACACCAGACATCAGCATCAGCGCGCTGGAGACGGAGAGAGCCGGGTTCCGGAACATCCGTATGTCCACAACAGGGCTCCCCGTGCGGACGGAGTGGAGCCCGAAGGCTGTCATGGCCGCAGCGCTCAGTGGAAACACCAGGAGGACCAGCGGAGACGTCCAGCCCTCAGCCGAACCCCGATTCAGCCCTACTGCCATCAACACCAGCGCAGCGAACAGCAGCAGCACGCCGGTGAAATCGGTTCGCCTGTCGGCAGTCGCCCGGACGTTTCGGAGATAGACCATGGCCAGAACGAATCCTGCGAACCCGAACGGCGCTCGCACCCAGAAGATGGAACGCCAGCCCAGCGTGTCGAGGAGGATGCCGCCGAGCGCTGGCCCGGACATAAGCCCGAATCCAGCGACGGAAGCCATCAATCCCAGCGCCTTGCCGCGCTCGTTGGGTGGAAAGGCACTCGACACCAACCCCAAGGAGAGGGAGACCATCATCGCCGCGCCAGCGCCCTGCAACGCCCGGAGGGCGATCAGCGTCAGGATGTTTGGCGCAGCCGCAGCGCCCACCAAGCCGACTGCGTAGATCATGGCTCCTGAAGCGAAGACGGTCTTGTTGCCGAACTGGTCCCCCAGCCGGCCCATCGGCAGCGCCAGGCCGAGCACGATGAGCTGGTACGACAGGGCGATCCAAACGACGGTCGAAGTCGACGCATCGAACACTTCGGTGAAGGACGGGAGCGCGATCGCGACGATAGAGAAGTCGGAGGTGCCAAGCAGCGTGCTCGCCCCGGCTGCGGCAAGCACCGCCCATTTCGAACCGGCGATTACGCGTGTGGCGTCGGTGGCTATCGGTTACTTCCTTGGCGCAGGGGCGCATTCGCGCTCGCATCTTGGGCCGTTGGAGAGCCCAGAGTCGTGATGATAGGGGAGTCCGCTTTCGTCGGCCATGTGCGCCAAGCGCCCATCTCATACTACCGAGTCCGTCGCACGTGTTAGCGCCGGTTTGAAAATGACCCACCGATGGCGGAATGGAATTGACCCACCCATAAGCAGAGCATCCTCCCATGAGAGCTGAAGGGGAGGGCAAGTTGCTGAAAGGTGGGACGATGAAAGAGCTGTACGAGATGAGGGGTCAGGGGCATTCGATCCGTGGGATCGCACGGGAGTTGGGGGTCTCTCGGAACTCGGTGCGGAAGTACCTGAGGTCGCCGGGAGTGCCGCAGGCGAAGCAGCGGGAGCGGCGGGGGTCCAAGCTGGACCCGTATGCCGCCTACATTGACCGCCGCCTGGGAGAGGGTTTGGACAACTGCGTGGTGCTGCTGCGCGAGCTGCAGTCGCTGGGTTACGCGGGAAGCTACACGATCCTGAGGGAGCACGTTCATCTGCACCGCCCGCGGCGTGAGCCCCGAGCGACGATGCGGTTCGAGACGGAGCCCGGCGAGCAGGCGCAGGTGGACTGGGGGAGCTTCAGTTACGTTGGCGCGGACGGTCGCAAGCACCGGCTGTGGGCATTCGTGATGGTGCTGGGCTGGTCGCGAGCGATCTACGTCGAGTTCGTCCGGCGTGCGGACGTGGCGAGCTTCATGCAGTGTCACGTCAACGCGTTCGAATACTTCGGGGGCGCGCCGCAGCGGTGCCTGTATGACAACGCGAAGGTGGTGGTGCTGGGGCGTGATGCGTCCGGGCGTCCGGAGTGGAATCAGCGGATGCTGGACATGTCGCTGCGGATGGGGTTCGAGCTGCGGGTGTGCCAGCCGTATCGGGCGCAGACGAAGGGGAAGGTGGAGAGCGGGGTGAAGTATGTGCGCGGGAACCTGTGGCCCGGCGTCCGGTTCACGGACGACGCGGACCTGAACCGGCAGAGCCTCGAGTGGTGCGACAGCGTGGCGAACCGGCGCGTGCACGGGACGACGGGCCGGCGCCCGTGGGAGATGCTGGCCGAGGAGCGGGTGCGCCTCGGAGGGCTGCCGGAGCGTTCGACGCTGGCGCCGTATCTGCGGGACGACCGCAGGGTGGCGCATGACGGCTATGTGCACTGGGAAGGCTCTCGCTACGGTGTGTCCTGGCGGTGGGCGGGAGCGACGGTGCAGGTAGGACAGCGCTCGGGGACGGTAGAGATATGGACGGGCGACCAGCGCCTGGCGGTGCACCCGCGTGCCGATCGCCCCGGGCAGCGCTTCACTGCGCCGGGCCAGTGGGCAGGGCTGTCCAGGGGAGACGGTCGCCCACGACAGGAGGCACTGGCAGTCCAGGTGGCGGTTGAGGAAGTGGAGCGGCGCTCGCTGGATGTCTACGAGTTGGCAGCAGCGGGGGGTGTGCGGTGATCGCCCTGGAGCAGGTCCGCCAATACTTGGAGAGCCTGGGGCTCAAGCAGGCGGCCGAGGCGCTCGACAACACGCTGGACGCCGCGGCCGGCAAGCAGTTGACCTATCCGGAGATGCTCGCCGAGCTGCTGGGCGTGGAGGTCGACGCTCGCCGTGACCGCTACCTCACCACGAGAACCAGGCTCGCGCATCTGCCCTTCCAGCGCTCCATCGAGCAGTTCGACTTCTCTTTTCAGCCCTCCGTCGACGAGCGCCAGGTCAAGGAGTTGGCCAACCTCGCCTTCGTCGCCGAGGCCACTAACATCCTGCTGCTCGGACCGCCCGGCGTGGGCAAGACGCATCTGGCCGTCGCCTTGGCGCTCAAGGCTATCGAGCACGGCCACGGCGCCTATTTCGTTCGCGCCTACGATCTGATGGAAGACCTCAGGAAGGCCCAGGCTGAGCAGAACCTCGGACGGCGCATGCGCGTCTATCTCGCTCCCAAGGTCCTCGTCGTCGACGAGTTCGGCATCTGGCCCTATGACAGAGACGCGGCGACCGCCTTCTTCACGCTGGTCTCAGCTCGCTACGAGCGTGGGAGCATCATCCTGACCTCAAACAAGGGCTTCGGCGAGTGGGGAGAGCTGCTGGGTGACACCGTCGTCGCCTCCGCCATCCTGGACCGGCTGCTGCACCACAGCCACATCCTCAACATCCGGGGGGAGAGCTACCGGCTCAAGGAGAAGCGCCAGGCAGGTCTATTCACCTCGCATCACGTGCTCGGCGCAGCACAGGAAGGGCAACCGACAACCGACAGAATCGCCGGCCACAACGGCGGGGTGGGTCAATTCTAAACCGTCACAGGTGGGTCAAAAGTAAACCGCCGTTGACACACGCCACCTTGACAGCCCACTAACGACCCCATAGCCTGCCCCCTCGATACGAACAAACGATCACTGCTCGTTCAGGTGCCCGTCCCAGGGAGAATAGGGAAGGCGGTGCGAATCCGCCGCGGTAGCGCCACTGTAAGCGGGATCTTGGGAGCCGGAGTCCACTGTCGGAGACGCCGACGGGAGGGGTCTGGCGGATGAGCCCACCCGCAAGCCAGGAGACCTGCCTGAACGAGAGGTGACCACTCTCCGCCTCAGAGAGGGTCCCTCGGCAGCCGGACACGAATTCTGGCTGAGTGAAGCCTGACCTCCAGCGGAGAGTGCTGGAGGTTTCTTGATTTGAGGACCGTCGGACTCACGACCTTGCGCGGTTACCGCCGGATGGCCGTTACCAACCGGCTGGCCATCGGCGCATCCGCGCTGCTCCTCCTGATCGCGGCGAGTGCCGCCGTCTCGCTTAGCCTAGGGCCTGTCAGCATCCCTGCCAGCCACGTCGCCTCGATCGTGCTGTCATCCCTGGGTTTCGATGCATCGGGGTTCGGCAACACCGAGCGGCTCGTGATCGAACAGATCCGGCTTCCGCGCATACTGGTCGGAGTCGTGGTCGGCGTCGCCCTCGGCGTAGCCGGAGCGACGATGCAGGGCCTCTTCCGCAACCCGATGGCCGACCCCGGCATCATCGGAGTGTCAGCAGGCGGAGCGCTGGGAGCAGTGGTAGCCATCGCCACCGGCATGGCGGGCCTCTTCTTCCTCGCGCTGCCGGCCTTCGCATTCGTAGGCGCCATGGCCGCCTCGTTCCTCGTGTATGGGATAGCCGCAGTTGGCGGACGCTTCTCCATGGCAACGCTTCTGCTTGCCGGAGTCGCGGTCAACGCGTTCCTCGGCGCTATCGTCTCCGCAATCATCATCCTCTTACCCGCCAACGAAGCGCTCCGAGAGATCCTCTTCTGGCTCGCAGGAGGGCTGGACTCGCGTTCGTGGGAGCACGTCCGCATCTCAGCGCCGCTGATACTCGGCGGCGCCGCAGTCATCCTGCTGATGGCCCGCGACCTGAACCTGCTGATGCTGGGCGACGACGAGGCACGTTCGATGGGCGTTCGTGTCGGCATGGCGCGCATCATCCTCCTGGCTGCAGCAGCGCTGGTGACCGGCGCTGCCGTTGCCGTCAGCGGCACCATCGCCTTCGTCGGCCTTGTGACCCCGCACATCCTCCGGCTCCTCATCGGGCCGGACCATCGCGTGCTCATCCCCATGAGCGCATTGGGGGGTGCGGTCTTCGTCACCATGGCCGATACGGTGGCCAGGACCATCATCCAGCCAGCCGAGTTCCGCGTCGGCATCCTCACCGCGTTTGTCGGCGCGCCGTTCTTCATCCTCCTGCTCATCAGGAACAAACGTCAGGTCTACTCGCTATGAGACCCGACCGAACGAAAGGAGTCACCTTGCCGGTCCGACACTTCCTCACCCTCATCGTCACCCTGTCTCTGTTCATCGCCGTCATAGCACTGACAGCCTGTTCGCAGCCAACCCCGACTCCAACGCCCGCACCAACCGCTACCCCGACAGCCACGGCAACCGCAGCGCCTGATCCAACACCAACGGCAACCCTTCAGCCCACGCCAACTCCCGAACCTATGCTCAGGCTGCCCGACAACGTCCCCGGCATCGTCGACCCTGCCAACCTCGGCTGGCCGCGCGAGGTCGAGGGGCTGAACGGCGTCGTAAGTATCCCGGCCAAGCCGGAGCGCATCGTCACCGCCTCTGTCGGGCACGATGAGGTGATCCTCGCCCTTGCACCAGGTGGCAGGCTCGTTGCAGTGGGAAGCCCCACGAAGAATGAGACGTTCTCCAACGTCGCCGCGCTGGTGCAGGACAAGCCTGAGATCACGCGCGACCCGGAGACGATCATCGCCCAGTCTCCGGACGTTATGGTCACCAGCCCCTTCTTCCCCGGAGAAGGCATCGAGGCCCTGTCGAGGGTCGGCATCCCGGTGGTGCAGACGGAGCTACAGCACGACCCCGAGGCGCGCATCGACAACATCCTGCTCATCGGCTATATCCTCGGCGAAGAGGAACGCGCCCTGGAATTCGCAGCCGAAGTGCGCGACCGGTACGATTCCCTCGTTGCGGTCACCGGCGCCGCGCAGCCTCGTCCCCGGTTGCTCGCGCTTACTCAATACTCGGACCAGCTCTGGGTAGCGGGCGGCAACTCCACGGAAGGGGGCGTCATCACCGCTGCCGGAGGCATCAACACAGCTGAGGAAGCAGGTGTCGAAGGCAATCAGCCAACAAGCCTGGAAGGGGTCATCGCCATGAACCCGGAGGTCATCATCATCCCTCAGCCAGTTGAGTTCGGCGGGGAAGAGTTCGGGCAGAGCCTGCTTGCCAGCGAGGCGCTCGCTGAAGTCCCGGCGGTGAAGAACGGTGCAGTGCACGTGGTCGAGAGCAAGTACTTCACTACGCTCTCCTACTGGAACATCCTTGGGGCTGAGGAGCTCTCCCGGCTGCTGTGGCCGGACGACTTCCCTCCATCAGAGAGCGCTCCGTTCAGCCTTCCGGACAGCCGATGAACAGCGACAGGCCACAGGTGGTCAGCGCGGAGGCTCTCTCTTACAGTGTCGAAGCACAGACCCTGCTGGACAGCGTCCACCTGCAAGCTGAGCAAGGGCAGTTCGTCGGAATCATCGGCCCGAATGGAGCAGGGAAGTCCACCCTGCTCAGGGCACTCTCCGGCATGCTCCGGCACCAGCACGGCACGGTCCTGTTGGATGGAACTGACCTGCGTTCCCTGTCCTCGAAGGATGTCGCTGCCAGCATGGCGCTCGTTTCCCAGATCGCGCCCTACACGCACGGATTCACGTCGTTCGAGCTCGTGCTCATGGGGAGATACCCGCATCTGGGACGCTTCCAGATAGAGGGCAGCAAGGACAATCACATAGCCCGTGATGCGATGCGCCAGACCGACACCGAGCGGTTCGCCGACAGGACGCTCGATACGCTGTCAGGAGGAGAACGCCAGCGGGTGTTCGTATCGCGTGCACTCGCGCAGCAACCGCGCATCCTGCTGCTGGACGAGCCGACGTCCAACCTGGACGTCTTCCATCAACTCAAGGTGCTGGACCTCGTGCGACAACTCGTCAACGAAGGCTTGACTGCCGTCGCCGCGATCCACGACCTGCACATGGCGGCGCGCTACTGCGACCGCCTCGTGCTGCTGAGCGATGGGCGGGTGCTCGCGGAAGGAAGGCCCGAGGAGGTGCTGACGCCGGAAGCGATCGAGTCCGCCTTCGGCGTGCGGTGTGCCGTCTACCCTGACCCGGTGACCGGTTCGCTCGCGATAAGCCTGATCGGCCCGGCAGACGTGCACGCTTCCCCTGCTGAGGAGGTTCTGGCGATAGCCCAGGGAGTCGAACCGTGAGCGAACGAGAATCCACAGACGGAGCCACGCAACCCGTCAGGCAACGCCGCGAGCGGCATGGCCTCATCATCGTCAACACCGGTGAGGGCAAGGGCAAGACGACTGCCGCGCTCGGCGTGCTCTTCCGCGCCTGGGGAAGGGACTTCCGCGTCAGGATGTTCCAGTTCATCAAGCACACCGGCGCGCGGTTCGGCGAACAGCGGGCGGCAGAGCGGCTCGGCATACGCATCGAGGCGCTTGGCGACGGCTTCACCTGGCTCTCCAGGGACATGGACCGCACGACGGCTCTCGCGGTGGAGCAGTGGGGACGGTGCAAGGAAGCCATCCTGAAGGGCGACGAAGACATCATCATCCTGGACGAGTTCA
Source organism: Dehalococcoidia bacterium (assembly GCA_965208625.1). Taxonomy (GTDB): domain Bacteria; phylum Chloroflexota; class Dehalococcoidia; order Lucifugimonadales; family Australimonadaceae; genus Bin16. The sequence goes on along the minus strand of OZ242348.1, from coordinate 2,937,860 downwards.
CCTACGCCATGCACTTCGGCTGGGTGTCCGTCGATGAGGTCATCGACACTCTCAAGCAGCGTCCGAGTTCGCTGCACGTCATCATCACCGGCCGGTACGCGCCGGAGGAGTTGATCGGCTTCGCCGACCTCGTCACCGAGATGCGGATGGTCAAGCACCCCTACGAGACGCAGGGCATCAAGGCCCAGCAGGGCATCGAGTTCTAGCGATGGCGCTCGACGGTGTGCTTGCGCGCATCGAACCGGTTGACCCTGGCGCGCAACGGGCAGCCAGGCTACGGCAGGAACGGCTCACCAAACCGCCTGGCAGCCTGGGCCGGTTGGAGGAACTCTCCATCCAACTGGCAGGCGTATTCCGAACCGAACGGCCCACGATACGCGGCAAGACGGTCATCGTTGCTGCCGCCGACCACGGCGTAGTAGCGCAGGGCGTCACCGGGTATCCGCAGGAGGTCACCGCGCAGATGGTGCGGAACTTCCTCGCGGGCGGCGCGGCCGTCAGCGTCATGGCGCGTACGGCGGGGGTGGAGTTGGTGATCGTCGACGCAGGCGTGGCCACGCCGCTGCCGGAACATCCCGGTCTCCGGGTCGTGGGCGTGGGACGCGGCACCGCAGACATGACGCAGGGCCCGGCCATGTCGCGAGCGCAGGCCGAGGAGTGCGTCAACGCTGGCATCGACCTCGCATTGGAGGTTGCAGAGAGCGGCGCCGACATCATCGGTGCGGGCGAGATGGGTATCGGCAACACCACGGCGTCGAGCGCCATCACCACGACGCTGACCGGCAACGCGCCCAGCGAGGCGACCGGCAGGGGAACGGGACGGAACGAGCAGGAGCTGGCGCATAAGACCGCCGTTGTGGAGCGTGCCTTGGAGGTGAACCGGCCCGACCCCACCGACGGTCTGGACGTGCTCTCGAAGATGGGCGGCTTCGAGATAGGCGTGCTTGCCGGAGTCGTCCTTGGGGGAGCGCTCGCCCGCAGGGCCGTCGTTCTGGACGGCTTCGTCTCGACCGCCGCAGGGCTTATCGCGCACAGCTTGTGTCCCCATGTCGCCGACTACCTCGTCGCTTCGCACCTGTCGGTCGAGCCGGGGCACCGCATCGCTCTTGAGCACATGGGGCTGCGTCCGCTGCTCGACCTCGAAATGCGGCTGGGCGAGGGGACGGGCGCGGTGCTGGCGATGGGTTTGATCGAGGCAGCGGCGGCCTGCCTCTCGGAGATGGCGACGTTCGCTGAGGCCGGGGTGTCAGGCGGCAACAGTGAGGAGGCTGAGTGACCGGCTTGCGGCTGGCTATCGGATTCCTCACGGTGCTGCCGCTCGCGCCAGGTGGAGCGGCGCAGATGGGGCATGCGCGCGCCTGGTTCCCACTCGTGGGGCTGGCGCTCGGCGGCATATTGGCGGGGCTCGACCTTGTAGCAAGGCAAGCGCTGCCGCCTCTGGCTGTGAGCGCGCTGCTGGTCGTCGCCTTGCTGGTACTAACCCGGGCGATCCATACCGAAGGCTTCCTCGATTCCTGCGATGGGCTGTTCGGCGGCTTCGACCGCGCGCGGCGGCTGGAGATCCTCCGTGACCCCCACGTGGGCGCGTTCGCGGTGGTCGGGGGCGCGAGCCTGATGCTGCTGAAGTGGAGCCTCATCGCGGGACTCCCGGACGAGGAGCGCACAGCCTTGCTGGCGCTGTTCCCGTGTCTCTCGCGGTTCGGCATGCTGGCGGTTATGGGCGCCTTCCCGTACGCCCGCCGGGAGGGACTCGGCTCGGCGTTCCAGGCTGGACGCCGCAGGTGGCAGATGGCATTCGGGTTTGCGACTGCCGCCACCGCAGCCGGGCTGCTGATCGGACTGGCTGGACTGGTCCTGTTGGGCGTGGCAGTGGCGATCGCTCTGGCCATTGGAGGGTGGATCACAGGGTTGCTTGGGGGCATGACCGGCGACACGTACGGCGCGGTGAACGAGGTGGGAGAGGTCGCCATGCTGCTCGGAGGAATCGTCCTGTTCCACCTGGCCGCCGGGTTGTTCCTGGCGCCGATGTGGGGTGTGTCGTGAAGCGAGACGGGCAGACAGGCCACTGGTACCTCGTGCGCCACGGCGAAACAGCGTGGAACAGGGACGGACGGATACAGGGCCATGCGGACGTGGGGCTGAACGAGCACGGCAGGCAGCAGATGTGCGCGCTGGCCAAGAGGCTCGCTGGGTGCGATCTCGCGGCGGTCTACGCGAGCGACCTGTCGCGCGCTGTTGAGAGCGCGCAAATCCTCGTGGAGAGCCACAGCATTCCCGTCGAGACCGACCCTGGCCTCCGTGAGTTCTCCTACGGGGAGTGGGAGGGGCTGACGCTGGAGGAGGCCGAGGCACGGAACCCGGAGGACTACGCCTGCCGGATGGCGCTGGACGCCAACGCGTTCGCGGCTCCGGGAGGCGAGGTCACCCGCCAACTGTTGCACCGGGTGCGGCGGTTCAACGAGCGGGTGGCAGCGCGGCATGAACCCTCCGAGAATGTGCTGGTCGTGGCGCATGGAGGGTCCATACGCGCCCTCCTCGTCTGCCTGCTCGGGCTGCCGGACGACCGGTTCTGGCGGTTCAGGATCGACTGCGGCAGTCTCTCCGTCGTCAGCAACCACCCCGGCGGGCGCGTCCTCGAACTCTGGAATGAGGTCCCCTGCATCCCAGGCGATGGAGGCGCGGGGGCATGAGCAAGCGGTTGACCCTCGTACTGGGCGGTGTGCGGGCTGGGAAGAGCGCCTACGCCCAGAAGCTCGCAGCCCAAGGTGAGCGCGTGCTGTTCGTGGCGACGGCCGAGGCGGGGGACGCGGAGATGGAGGCGCGCATCCGGGCGCACCAAGCGAGTCGCCCCTCGGAGTGGGACACTCTCGAAGAGCCGCTCAACGTCGTGACGGCGCTGGCACCCGTGCTGCACGACTACGACACGGTGCTGCTCGACTGCCTGACGCTGTGGGTCAGCAACCTGTTGCTGGACGAACGGCGTCATGACATCCCTTCGGAGGTCCAGGGGCTGATGGAGTTGTATCGGCAAGGAGGCGCCTCCTGGGTCGTGGTCAGCAACGAGGTGGGGCTTGGGGTGGTCCCGGCGAACGAGTTGGGCCGCGCCTTCGCCGATGAGTTGGGGCGCGTGAACCAGATCGTGGCCGAGGAGGCGGACGCGGTGTACTTCATGGCAGCGGGGTTGCCGCTGGCCATGAAGGAACCAGCCGGGTAGGAGCGCCGACAGGCAGTCCTAGAGGTAGCCCTGCTCCTGGTAGTAGCGCCTCGCTCCATCGTGCAGGGGAGCGCCGGTGATGGCCTCGTCCCACTGGCGGTTGATAGGACCTGTGAGCGATGACCAGTACGTCGGTCTGATCATGGGGAGACCTCCGGCCTCGCCGTTGTCGTAGTCGATCTGGATCGAGGTGAGCTCGATGTCCCGCTTGTTGTCGTCGATGGCTTTGGCGAGCAGGTAGGCAAGTTCATCGTCGAGGTTGGCGCGGCAGGAGAGGACGATGTGGGAGTCGTCGAGCGCGGTGAGGGTGCGGTCGACGCCGGGGACGAAGCCTGCGGGGGTTACCTGGCGGCGCAGGCCCCTGGCTTCGAGCCTTTGCATGACCTCCTCGCTGATGTCGAGGAATCGGTAGCCGCGCGAGCCGACCCACGGCCAGGCGGAGAAGTCGTAGGCGCTACCGTCGCCCCAGAAGGCGTCGAGCTGCCCGGCGTCGTAGCGGGCCTTGGCGGCACGGGCCGTATGGTCCATGTGACTCACGGAGCCGCCCCACTTCCCGATGTCGGCGTAGCTGAAGCCGTATTCCTGAAGAACGACCTCGGCACCGCTTCCGGCCATGTGCAGCGCCGGCTTCTCCGCGATGAGCTGCTCGAATGACTCGATGCCCGTCCACGGCGCCATCGCGAAGAGGAAGCGGTCCTCCTGCGGGAGCCAGGCGATGGTGCGCAGCCAGTCGTCCGGCTTCTCTCCGGCGTAGATGCCCTTGCCGGAGTAGCGGTGCTCGTTGACCACCCACTTGGAGAAGACCACGTCGATCGTGTTATCTGCGAGCGCGCTCACGCCGCCGGGTCTGAGGACGTGCACCGTCGCGTCGACGCGCTTCAGTTCGCTGAGTCCGCGACCTATGGCCTGCGTGAACCGGAACTGGGTCGACCAGGACGTCCCGAACCGGATGGTGGGTACAGACTGTTCGGTCATGCGGCCCTCCTTTCCTTCTGCCTCGAAGCTCCGGTTCAAGATTTCACCGGGCCTTGTTTTTTTGGAATCTTGAACCGTGTTTTACGAGTGCGCGGCGCCCTTGAATTGAGTACCTTGATCACCTTGAAATGGGGTGTTTTCGAGGCCGTGGCCTGCTTCCCACGTTCAAGGTTTCAAGATTTCATCGAATTTCACTTTTGCTGCTGGCGCCATAGATCCTGTCTATGGGTGGGGCGTGAGCTATAGATTCTGTCTATGGGTCGGGCTGGCGCGCGAGTCATGGGCCCAGCGTAGCGGATGGGGGCAGTGGCGCGTAAGGGGCGGATGTCACATATGCAGCGCCGCCGCTCAGCCCTGACGTCCAGCCCCCTCACACCATCGGGACCTTTGCGCAACTGTGCTGGGCGGACGTAGTTCTTCCCACCCACCCGCCCGGTACGCTTGTGGGGGACACTCCCACGTCCCCCGGCAGAGGGGCAATGCCCCTCTGCACTCCCCGTTCAGTCCGGAGAGGTGCTTCGGCTCCGCTCAGGATGACGCGGGCCACTCTACAGCCCACCGCGCGATCCGGCAGTCGTCTGGATTCCAGCCTTCGCTGGAATGACGGAGGTCGCACACTGGATGCCAGCCTACGTCGGTATGGCAGGCGTGCACCGGATTGCCTGATTCGCTGGCGAGACGGGGTGCGCGCTGGGTGTCAGCCTACGTCGGCATGGCAGGCGTGCACCGGATTGCCTGATTTCGCTGGCAGGACGGGGCGCGCACTGGATGCCAGCCTTCGCCGGTATGACGGGGTTACCCGGCGAGCGTTGTTCCTGTTGCGGACTACCCCTAACATAGGAACGCTCCCCGCCTGCCGGACGTGGTTCGACGCGGCGGCGGATGGGGCACACCGGGCGTCTTCGTGCAGGAGCGTGTGTGACCGAGCCTCCAGACCGACCGACAGAAGCCGCTGGACCAGCGTCCAGCGCCGGCAGAGTCAGCCCCTGGGGCTCGCTCGCCTTCGGCAACTTCCGGTGGGTGCTCATCAGTTTCGTTGTCGGGTTCATGGGGTTCCAGATACGGCAGGTGACGAACCTGTGGGTCATCTGGGAGCTCACCGGCTCCACGCTCAGCCTCGGATTGCTCGGCATCTTCCAGTTCGCGCCGATGCTCATCCTCGTGTTCATCGGAGGGTCGATAGCCGACATCGTCGACCGGCGGACGCTGCTCATCCTGACGCAGACCGGCAACTTCGCGCTCGCCGGCATCCTTGCGGCTCTCATGCTCACGGACAACATCCAGGTGTGGCACATCTACATGACCACCCTTGTCACGTCCGCAGTGAACACGTTCGAGGGGCCTGCGCGGATGGCGATGCTGCCCCGCCTGGTGCCGCGCACCCACATGATGAACGCAATCACGATGAACCAGGCGGCGCGCCACGCCTCCATGCTCATCGGCCCCGCCATCGGCGGGCTGCTCATCGGCCTGGTCGGGCCGGGCTGGACGTACGCGGCGGTCTTCGTGGTGTTCATCCCTACGGTCGGCGCGCTGTTCCTCGTCAGCCCGATGCCGCCCGACGCATCCGCAGGACGGCGGCGCATGGACGTGCACTCGATGCTTGCGGGGTTCCGCTTCGTCTTCAGCACGCACGTGATACTGGTGATGCTGCTGCTGGACGTCGTGGCGATGTTCTTCACGCACCACCGGGGCCTCATGCCCGTGTTCGAGGAGATCCTGAATGCAGGCTCGTTCGGGTACGGATTGCTGTTCTCCGCCCCGGCTGCGGGCTTCCTGGTCGGTTCCGGCGCGCTTCTGCTGCTGGGCGACCTCAGGCACAAGGGTGCGATGGTGGTGGGCTCCTACGCCGCCTATCTCGTTGCCATGGCGATGTTCGCCCTGTCGACCAACTTCCTGTTCTCCCTCGCGGCGCTTGCGCTGGTGGGGGCGACCGACGGTATAGGCGCGATCATGCGCTCGACCATCGTGCAGATGGCGGTGCCGGACGACATACGAGGCCGCACGACGGCGGTGCTGCAGCTCTCCAACCGTGGGGGGCCGTCGCTGGGGCAGGTCATCGTCGGCTCGATGGCGGCTGCGCTGCTCGCGCCGAACGCGCTGCTGGTGGGCACGGCCATCGGCGCTGTGACGCTGGTCATCGCGCTGCTCCTGGTGCGCGACATCGTTCGGTACCAGAGCTGACGCAACGCATCTTCGAGGGGGGCACACCCATCGAGGGGGAAGGGAGTAGGCGGCACCTACCTCGGTTGTGCTCGAGATGCCACCTCCCCGCTGCACCACCCCGCCGCGTGCCCTGCCCGGGCACCCTGGTTTCCCGCCGGTGCGGGAATGACGAAGTATGCCGCGTAACGCCATTCTCACAAGAATGAGGGGTGGTTCGACAGGCTCACCATGAGCGGGCTATCTCTGAGAGAGGCTCACCATGAGCGGGTTGTCTCCGAGAGGATGCTGCGCGCTGAAGCGCGGACTCCGCTGCGCTCCGCTCAGCATGACAACCCACGTCCACGGTGAATCCCCTGTGGTAGTACAATCGCGATTCAGCAGAGTGCAGTTCAGACGTCAGACCGGGAAGGGGGAACGATGGCCGCAGTAACCCAAGTCTCCACCGAGCCCGAGTTACGCGACCATGTAGCGGCTGGGGCGGTCATCACCAGCCACACGCTGCAGCACCTGTATGGGCACGCGTTCTGGGTGATACTTCCCACCATCTACGCGGCGCTGGGACTCAACCCGATCACGGCGGGGCTCGTCGGGACCGTGCGCCAGGTCGGCAGCGGAATCTCCTCAACGGTGGGCGGCTTCCTCGTAGACCGCCTGCAGCACCGGCGTCTCGTCATCCTCTACCTGAGCCTTACCGCCATGGGGCTTGGATATTTCCTGGTTGGGTTGGCGCCGACCTACGTTCTGATACTGGGTGCCCTGATGGTCGCCTCGATAGCCGGCTCGATATGGCACCCAACCGCGCGCGGCCTGCTATCCCAGACATACCCCAAACGCAGAGGTTTCATGATTACGGTCGACCGGTCGGCCGGGTCGGTAGGGGACAGCGCCGGCCCGCTCCTGGCCGGGTGGCTGGTGGCGTACCTGTTGTGGCAGCAGATATTCCTCGCCGCATTTCCGCTGGCGCTCCTATTCGTGTTCCTCCTCTGGAGACTCCTCCGTCGCTCGGAAGCGTTCCAGAACGTCGGCGCGCGTTCAAGGGGGCAGGCACGTCCCTTCCGCGAGCAGGTCCGCGACCTCATGGGACTATTCCGAGAGAACCGCCGAATCCTCTCGTTGCTCATACTCATCAAGGCGGTCGCGGGGTTCGGGCAGGGAGGCCTCTTCCTGTGGCTGCCGCTGTACCTGTCGGAGTATGTGGGGATGAGCACCGCCGGCATCGGGTTCCATCTCGCCCTGCTCACAGCCATGGGCACAATCACCAACCCCGCTTTCGGGTACCTGTCCGACCGTGTCGGGCGCATGCCGGTCATCGTCATCGCGCTTACCGGGAAGGTGGCGATAGCGGTGCTCCTCGCACTCTCCGGCGCCGGCATCGCGTTTACGCTGCTCGTTGCGGTGATGGGGGGGTTCAACTTCGTGGTCAATCCGCTCGTGCAGACATGGGCGCTGGACATCGCTCACGGGCGCAAGCTGGAAGGGTCGACGCTGGGCGTGCTGGACGGAGCGAATTTCATCTTCACGGGCATCGGGCCGCTGATGGTCGGCGTCGTCGTACATTTCTGGGGATTTGAGTCGCTGTTCTGGTACATTGCAGCGATCAGCGCGGCAGCGTTGGTGGTGGTCATGTTCACGCTGCCGTTCGCGCGCGCGGGGTGGTCGAACCGCATGTAGGGGCACCCTCACCCTAACCCTCTCCCGGAGGGAGAGGGAACCAAGCCTCCAATGCGAGGTTCCTGCCTCCGCAGGAATGCCTCGGGGCCTTGTCAGGCCGTGTAAGAGAATGAAAATGAGGAGGCGACAGGTCACGCTCACCCTTACTTGCCAACCGAGTAACGCAGTAGACGGCAGGACGCGCCCCACCCTTCCACCTCCGCCCCGTGTGCGCTGCCCGCGCACGCTGGATTCCCGCCTGTGCGGGAATGACGGGACAGGGGCAAGGTTCCCTAAGTTCACAAACGAAGTGCAACACCAGATTAAGGTGTTGCCATGGGGAAACGCTATACGCAGCTCGGGATTGAGGAACGCTGTGCGATTGCCCGCCTACGTACCGAGGGGCGCTCGATCCGGCAAATCGCAGCAACTCTGGATCGCCCGCCACCGACGATTGCTCGGGAGTTGAAGCGCAACGGCACGAAGGGCGGCGGCTACCGGGCGGTGTATGCCCACGAGCAGACCCATGCACGGCGCTGGTGCGGGGGACGGCTGGACCGGGACGACGAGCTCCGGAACGATGTGCTGAGTAGGTTGCGACTGGGGTGGTCGCCGGAGGCAGTGGCGGGGCGGTTGAAGAGAGAGCGAGGCAGGAGCGTTACCTCTCACGAGAGCATCTACCGGTTCATCTACGCGCAGATCGCGCGGACGAAGGACTATTCGTGGCGCAAGCTCTTGCGGCGGGGGAAGTGGCGGCGCGGTCGGCGCTGGCGTGGGGGGAGCAGTTCGGCGCGCACCATTCTGCACCGCCGCCCACTCTCCGAGCGCCCGGCAGCAGTTGCCGACCGCTCGGAGTTCGGCCACTGGGAGGCGGATGGAATGCAGTTCGGCAGGTCCGGGCAGACGGTGCTGATGCTGCACGAGCGCCGCTCCAGGCTGCTAATCGCGGTGCGTCGGCCTTCGAGGGCAGCCGCACCAGTCGCTGAAGCCATCGCTGCTGTCCTGGGGCCACTGCCGCCGGAGTTCCGCCAGACAGTCACGTTCGACAACGGCACCGAGTTCGCCCACCATTATGAACTCCACGCCTGGGGCATCGAGACGTTCTTCTGCGACACCTATTCGCCGTGGCAGAAGGGAGGCGTGGAGAACGCTATCGGACGGATGCGCTGGTTCTTACCCCGCAAGACGAACCTGGCCTCGCTTTCGGAGAGGGAGTTCACGGCGCTGTTGAGGGTGTATAACAATACGCCGCGCAAGTGCCTCGGCTACCTGACCCCGGCCGAAGTGCTACGAGAGCAGGTGTTGCACTTCGAATGTGAATTCACCTTCCTGCCTCCGCAGGAACGACGAACGCGTGCAGGAAGGACAGGGTGCGGTCGGCGGGGTTGTGGGCGAGAGACGGCGGCGGTACGATGCGCCCGCCAGCCCCGTCGGACGAGAAGGAGGCGCCATGGCAACTGTGGCCAAGACCAAGGTCATCGACAGCGACGCCCACGTCATCGAGTCCGAGCACACGTGGGACTATCTCCTCCCGCACGAGGAGCGGTTCCGGCCGACGCTCTTCATCAATCCCGACAACCCCAACCAGGGTCACTGGGTCATCGGCGGGAAGGTGCGAGGGCACCGGAACGCGACGCCTACGCAGGAGCAGCTGCGGAGGCTCTCCGCCCAGGTGGGGCGTGAACTCGTCTCCACGCAGGACTCGCGCGAACTCTCCGACGTCTCCCAACGGCTCCAGCACATGGACGAGCTGGGCATCGACATCCAGGTGCTCCACAACACAATGTGGATAGAGCCGGTGACGGACGTGCCGGAAGCCGACGTCGCCCTATGCGGCAGCTGGAACCGCTGGATGGCCGACGTGTGGCAGCAGGCGGGCGGGCGGCTGCGCTGGTGCGCCGTGATGCCGACGCTCGACATCGAGGCCGCGGTTGACCAGATCCGCTATGCGAAGGAGCACGGCGCCGCCGCCATAGCCCTGCGTCCGCTGGAACTCGGGAAGACGCTGGTCGACCCGTACTTCTACCCGCTCTACGCCGAGGCCGAGCGGCTGGGCCTCGCGGTGGCCATACACATCTCCAACGGCAGCAGCGCGATGATTCAAACGCTGCGGTCGCCCTACGACCGGACCGGCGGTTTCACCCCGTTCCGCATCCCGACGGTGATGGAGTGCGGCGTCATCATGGTGAGCGAGGTGCCGGAGCGCTTCCCGACGCTCCGGTGGGGGTTCGTCGAGGCGTCGTCGAACTGGGTGCCGTGGATCGTGCGCGAGGTGCGCCAGCGGTTCATCGCGCGCAACCTCGGCGCGCCGCCGGAGAACGTGCTCAAGCACTTCAACGTGTACGTCACCTGCGAGATATCGGACGACATCCCCTTCGTGCTGAAGCACGGCGGGGAGGACAACATCCTTATAGGAACGGACTACGGGCACACGGACGTCTCCAGCGCGATGAACGCCATCCAGGTGTTCCAGGAGATGGATGACGTGAGCGACGAGGCGAAGGCCAAGATCCTGTACGACAACCCGCGAGCGCTGTACGGCCTGTAAGGGCCGGAGGAGGAGAGCGATGCTGGGAGCAGCAGAGAGGTTCGTAAGCGAGGTCCGCGCGCTCTGCGCACAGGAGATGAGCGACGAGGAGCGCTGGACGAAGACGGGCGAATTCCTGCGCGACTTCGCTTCCGACCCGGAGGTGCAGGAGCACGCGAAGAACTGGCCCGCGACCGACCGGACGAGCACCGGGCGCGACAAGACCGGCAACCTGCTCTTCTACGAAGACCCGGACTACGGATTCCTGGTCACCGCGATGGCCAAGGAGGACGGGCACCACACGACCGTCCACGACCACGGTGAGATCTGGACGATGTACGGGCTGGTGCAGGGGGCCGAGGACATCAACCGCTTCCACCGCGACCGCGACGAGGTCGTCCACGACAGCACCTTCCGCATCGAGCCCGGCGACGTGGACGTGGTGCCGCCGTACCTGGCGCACCAGGAGATCACGATTGGGGAGCGCAGCGCGGCCATCATCATCCGCAGCGAGCGCCGGGCCCGCGGGGCGGAGCTGATCCCCTACGCGCTCGAAGCACCTGCTCCGGCAACCGGCGGCTAGTTGCCCTTGGCCGCATTCGGCGTCCAGTACAACGGGGCCTCGATGGCGAGCGTCATCGGCCCGCTCGACTTCGCCGAACGCATGGAGGCGCTGGGTTACCGCTCCTACTTCGTACCGGAGCTTGAGACGCTTCCGACGCTCGATGCCTTCATCCTGCTCGCGTCCGTCGCGCATCGCACGACGCACATGCGGTTGGGGACGGGCGTCGCCGTGTTGCCGTTCCATACCCCTTACCAGATAGCCAAGATCGCGACCTCGATCGACGTGCTGTCGGGAGGGCGAATGGTGCTGGGGCTGGGGTCGGGCGGCGTCTTCAACGACGACTTCGCAGTCGAGGGCGTGCGCGTGGAGGACCGGCGAGGCATCACCGACGAGCGGCTCGCGCTCGTGCGCAGGCTGCTCTCCGAGACGGACGTGACGCACCATGGGACGTTCCACAGCATGGAGCACGTCACGCTGGAGCCTCGCTCCGTTCAGCAGCCGCATCTGCCCCTATGGACCGGGGCGATGTGGGATGGCAGGTTCACTCGGCATACGCTGGAGCGGACGGCACGATGGGCCGATGGGTTCCATCCCAATGGCATGACGCCGCGAGGCTACGCCGAGGGCAAGGCTGCCATCGAGGAGATGGCCGCCGCGTACGGACGGGACCCGGCTGCGTTCGAATGGTCGTGCAACATGTATCTCTGCATGGGGCAGAGCAAGGACGACGCGTACCGGGACGTGCAGGCCGCGATGCGGCAGCGTTTCGGCGAGGACGCGTGGGGGATAGACCCGGCGACGCTTCCGCTCGGGACACCTGCGGACTGCATCGAGACGCTCGAAGCGTTCATCGAAGCGGGCGTGACGCACTTCACCATGAACGCGTTGTGCACGCCCGAGGCGCTGCTGTCGACGTACGAGCAGTTCGCAGCGGAGGTCATGCCGCACTTCGAGGGGGTGGGGTGGCGGCGGCACGCTGGCACCCACAAGGGATGCCCCTACACCAGACACCGCGCCGCACGCCCCACCGGTTCACCCCCATCCTAAGGAACCTCTGAGCAAGCGAACGTTCCCCGAGAGATGTTTCGACTCCGCCTCCGGCTCCGCTCAACATGACAGGCAAGGGGCGAGGTTCCTGCCTCCGCAGGAACGACGAAGGAGGACTTCAGACTATCCCTAACCTTCCCTCATCAAGCGGGAAGGGATGAGGAGGTCAGTAGGTAGCGGCGATGGCCTCCTGGAGGTTCTCGTGCGTCGTCCAGTCCGCGTCGGTGGGAATCATGGTCTGGCCGGGGCGGACGCGGTAGGCGTCGGGGCTGCGGGCCGAGGTTGGTTCGGCGCCCTCGCGGATGGCCGCGGCTGAGTGCAGGAGCATGCGGCGCATCGCGATGATGCCGATGTCCGTGACGCCGAGGTGCTCGCGCGTGCGGTCGGATACCTTCCCCATGCCTTCCTGCACGGAGAAGTCCTGCTCGCCGGTGCCCTTGATGCCCGTGAACGTGAGGTGGCGCTGCTCCTCACGGTCGATGAGGTAGTCGTTGCGCATGTTGCGCACCGGCCAGTGTGTGCCGGGGATGGTCTGCGCGTGGACGCCCTGCCCCTTGCGGAGGTCGGCTACGTGCCGCCGGGAGAGTGGCTTGCCGTTGGTGCTCCACGTGAAACACCAGCGGGCGGTGGTGACGTCGTCGACAGGGACGAACGCGTGCATCATCTTCCCCTCGCCGCCGCCCGGAGGGGCGGTGTAGAACGGCATCCAGAAGAGGTTGAAGCGCCAGTAGTCCTGCGTCTCGTCGCCGGGGTACCTTCCGCCGATGATGAGGCCGAAGTCGGTCTCGAGCGCCTTGAGCTTGGGCGGGTTCTCGCGCGTGCGGTACATCTTCGTCACGTCGCCGCTGTCCTTGCCCTCGTTCTGCCAGTCGTTCAGGCGCCGGTGCGAGTCCATGGCGCTGTGCAGGTAGACCGAGTGGACGGTGTCGATGCCGCCCTCGATGGCTTGCGCGTAGTTGTTCTCCTGGAAGTTCCAGGAGACGTAGCGGTGGTCGTCGGGGACGCGCGTCCACTCGAACTCCGGCATCGGCTGCATGTGCTCCTTCGGGCCCATGTACGTCCAGAGGACGCCGCCGCGCTCCTTGACGGGGTACGCCCGCAGCTGGATCTTGTCCCTGAAGCTGCTGTCCGACGCCTCGGACGGCATGTCGGTGCACTTGCCGTCGATGTCGTACTTCCAGCCGTGGTAGGTGCAGCGGAGGCCGTTCTCCTCGTTGCGCCCGAAGAAGAGGTCTGCGTTGCGGTGCGCGCAGAGGCGGTCCACGAGACCGACCTGTCCGACGCTGTTCCTGAACGCGACGAGCCGCTCACCCAGCAGCGTAACGCGGACGGGGTCGCCGTCGGCGTCGGGGACGTCTTCCGTCAGGAGGAACGGTATCCAGTAGCGGCGCATCAGCGCGCCCATCTCCGTTCCGGGACCGATGCGGGCCAACCGTTCGTTATCCAGTGCGCTCAGCATGGCGACCTCCCTTTCGGTGTTCTCGTTGTCTCGATGCCGCGAGATTAGGACGATATGCGGCGCGGGTCAACCGCGCGGCATCGGCAGGCTGCGCCGTGCGGGTGTAGTTCTTTCTCCGTGCTCCCTGTTGGGCGCAAACGAGGGGCGGTTCGCGAACCGCCCCTACACCAGGCATCAGGCGAGGTTGCGCGCTAAAGCGCGAGCCTTCGCAGGAATGCCTCGGGGCCTTGTCAGGCCGTGTAAGGAGATGGAAATTGCGAGGCGGCAGGCCACGCCCCGCCAGTGCTTGCGGCGCACCCCCGTCCCCACCCCCGGTAGGGGCAGGTTTGAAACCTGCCCCTACACCACCCTGGATTCCCGCCGGTGGCGCGCTGAAGCGCGGGGATGACGGGACAGAGGCGGGGTTCCTGCCTCCGCAGGAACGACGAACGCCTATTCACAGGAACGACGAGGAGGTTGCTAGCGGCGGGCGGTCGAGTCGGGGCCCATGTAGATGCCGCGTTCCCAGGTGCGTTTTAGCGGGTCGGATACGTGGAGGGTCATGCTGCCGATGCGGGCCAGTTCGAACTCCACGGTCTCGCCGTCCTGCAGGGGGCCGAGGCCCTCGTGGTTCGTGCCGCAACTGAGGACGTCGCCGGTGTTGAGCGTCATGATGCTCGTGGCGAACTCGATGAGTTCGGGGACGCGGTGCTCCATGTCGTCGGTGTTGTAGTCGTGGCGCAGCTGGCCGTCGTTCCAGAAACGGACGTGCACATCGTTGGGGTTGGGCATCTCGTCAGCCGTGACGATCACGGGGCCGAGCGGGCCGAAGGTGTCGAACGACTTGCCCATCCAACTGCCCGCGCGCCAGGTGCGGCGTCCCTCACCGCGTGCCGAGACGTCGATCAGGCCGGTGTAGCCGAAGATCGCGCTTGCGAAGTCTTCCCTGCTCACGTCCTTCGCCGGGCCTCTCGCAACGATGGCGAGCTCAGCCTCGTGCTGGAAGACCCACGGGTCGGTCGTTTCGGGCAGCACGATCGTATCGCCGGGCCCTACGATCGCGTCCGGCGACTTCAGGAACATGTTGAGGGGGCGCGGCTCCCGTTCGGCGTGCTCCCAGTAGTTGCCGATGCAGCAGAGGATCTTGCTCGGCCTCGGCAGCGGGGCGCGCAGCCGGAACGAGCCGTCGGCGTGCGACGGCCCGCCCGCCGCGATGCGGTCGAAGGCGGCGCGCAGTCCCTCGAAGCCGTCGATGACCGCTTCCATGCGCGCCTGCGGCGGGAGTGCGGCCGCATCGCCGAGGGCCGCGGTCAACTCCGCGACGCCGCCTTCGACAACCGCACCGAGGCGTTGCACGCCGGGGGCGTCGCTCGTTTCGAACAGGCAGAGTTTCATGGGTGTTCTCCTTCAGCGTTCCTTGTCGGGACTATCGGTGGACCATCAATCACGGCCTTTTCACGTCTCGTGGGCGAAGGTGAGGCCGTAGACGCGCGCGGCGCCTGCGGAGAGCAGCGTTTGCGCAGCCGCGAGGAGCGTCGCGCCGGTTGTCGTGACGTCGTCCACGAGGACGACGGTTTCGCCGTCCAGAGGGCCAGTGGCGGTGAACGCGTCGCGCACGTTCTGCAGACGCTCGGCCCGGGTTGACGTGGCAACCTGCGACGACGTGTCCTTCGTGCGGCGCAGCGCACCGGTCGAGAGCGGAGCGTCCAGCAGGCGCGCAAGCTCCCGCGCCAGCAGCTCCGCCTGGTTGAAGCCGCGCTCGCGCAGTCGTGTTGGATGCAGGGGCACCGGCATGAGCGTGAACGGCGGCGGGACGGCGACCGCCAGCTCCCAGGCCATCGGGCGCGCCATCTCCGGCACGAGGGAACGCAGGCCGCGATACTTGAGGTGCTGCACCGCGGTCCGCACCACACCCTCGTAGGCGAACGGCGTCAGCACGTCGGCGAGCGGGCCGCTCTCAGGCGGAGGCTCCGGCGGCGGACGCCGGGCTCCCGCGAGGCAGGCCACGCAGATGTACGCGCCGCTCCTGCCGCAGCCGATGCAGCGGACAGGAAACAGCACGTCGAGTCCCGAACGCAGTACGTTGGAAACGATGCCCATGGAGCGAAACCGGATGGTAGGCTGGCCGCATGATACGGGCAGTCTTCTTCGATTTCTACGGCACCCTCGCGGACTGGCCTGCGGCAGAAGACCTGCAGCAGGATGCTGCAGCCGCCGAAGGCATCGCGATCGAGCGGTCCGCAGTTGCGAGCGCCTATCGCACAGCGAACGCCTACCTCGACGAGGAGAACGCGAAGGGCCACGTACGGGAGCGGGCGCAGGAGGAGCGCGACGCCGTCTTCGCTGAGTACGAGCGACGGCTCCTTGCGGACGCAGGCGCGCCGGACGTGAGCCTGGACGTTGCAGCACGCGTCTGGCAGCGCGTGCGCAGCGCGCCGGAGGAACTACAACTCCTCCCGGGCGCGGAGGCGGCGCTCGCAGAGTTGCGCGGCCGGGGGCTCACGCTCGGCGTCATCTCCAACATGGGACTCGAACTGAACGGGCTGCTCGAGGGTCTCGGCATCGGCGGGTACCTGCCCGTGCGCTCCTGCACCGCCACTGCAGGGGTGAGCAAGCCGCACTCGCGCATCTTCCAGTCCGCGCTCACGCAGGCGAGAGTGCGGCCCGATGAGGCCGTGCACATCGGGGACAGCATCCCGGCGGACGTGGAGGGCGCGCGAAGCGCCGGGCGCCTGTTCTCGTGCAGCGCGCTCCGGGGCCGCGTCCACCTCACGGGGTGCCCGTGGTGGGGTCGCTGACGGAGGCCGTGGCGCATGTGCGGTCGCTGCTCGAGGCCGAGGGCTGACGTGGAAAGCGCCACGCCTCACCCCCGGTTCACCCCCATCCTAACCTTCCCCCATCAAGGGGGAAGGGACCTCACACCTCCATCCCGGGCGCGCAGGTCCCTCACCCTTGCATCAAGTGCGGGGCAGGCTCTAACCCTCTCCCCTCGAGGGAGAGGGGATAAGAGGCCGCCGGGGTCATGCGCAGGTCGGTCTGCCCGGGGGATGACGTGAACCGCATCGTGCTGGGCGACAACATGGACGTGCTGCCGACCGTCGAGGACGGTGCGGCGGCGCTCATCTACATCGACCCGCCGTTCAACACGGGGAAGGAGCAGCGCCGCGAGCGCCTGCGGACGGTGCGCGACGACGACCACGGCGACCGCACGGGGTTCCAGGGCAAGCGCTACCGGACGGTACGGATCGGCGCGCAGTCGTTCGACGATATCTTCGACGACTTCCTCGCGTTCCTGGAGCCACGGCTGGTGGAGGCGCACCGCATCCTTTCCCCGACGGGTTCGTTCTTCCTGCACATCGACTACCGGGAGGCGCACTACTGCAAGGTGTTGCTCGACGGGCTGTTCGGGCGCGAATGCTTCATGAACGAGATCATCTGGGCGTACGACTACGGCGGGAGGCCGAAGTCCCGCTGGCCCGCGAAGCACGACACGCTGCTCTGGTACGTGAAGAACCCCGCGCGGTACACGTTCCACTACGACGAGATCGACCGCGTGCCGTACATGGCCCCCGGACTCGCGGGCGCCGAGAAGGCCGCGCGCGGGAAGACGCCGACCGACGTGTGGTGGCAGACCATCGTCCCGACGGTCGGACGCGAGCGCACGGGCTATCCGACGCAGAAGCCCATCGCCATCCTCAATCGCATTGTGCGGGTGCACTCCAACCCCGGCGACCTGGTGCTGGACTTCTTCGCAGGGTCGGGGACGACCGGCGAGGCCGCGGCGCGCAACGACAGGCGCTACTTCCTCATCGACAGCAACCCGGAGGCGGTGCGCGTCATGTCGGAGCGGCTCGCATTCAGCGCGCCGGAGGTGAGTTCGACAGGGATGGACAGGACGGGGTTGTCATGCTGAGGGAAGTCGAAGCATCTCCCGGGTAACGTTGGCAGGCTACGCCGTGCAGCCCGAGAGATTCCTCGGCGGCGCTCGGAATGACAAGGAGACAGGCATGGCGGGCGCAGTGCGCCCGCCATGCCCTCACCATCAGGCACCCTCCCCTACGAGTGCTTCACGTTGTACTGCAGCGCGGTGTGGGTGGCCTTGGCGCGGTCGCCGGAGCGCTCGGCGAAGGCCACGCGCATGCTGACGACCATGACGTTCTGGCGCTTCTGGATGTCGCGCTCCGTCTCGATGAGGAGTTCGCGCTTGAAGCCCTTGCGCCACTGCGTGCGGTTCACGAGGAGCAGGCGGCCCGTGTCCGCGATGTTGCCGTCCGACGTGACCTTGCCGTCCGCGTCTGCGAGGCGCAGCTGCTCCGACACGATAACGGGCACGCCCTCGACGGCTCCGAGCTGACCGGTGAGCAGCGTCGCGTGCGGGCCGAGCTTGTCCAGCGTCTGGAAGCTGTCGACCGCCTGCATCGCGATGTACGTGCTCACGTCGGTGACGAACGCCAACTCGGACGGGCGCAGGCCGTACTTGCCGAGCATCCGCCGCAGCTGGTTGAACATGTCCACGGTCGGCTTCGCGTTGAAGTTGTTCCGCATATCCGTGTGGTCCACCAGCGGCAGGTGCAGCAGGCCGTCGAACCCCACCAGGTAGTGCGCCTTCCCCGCGGCGGAGGCCGCGAGCGTCGCGCCGTCGTGGTTGATGTTGCTGGAGGCGGTCGTGTCGGCGTTCAGGAGCACGTCGTCCAGCACCTGCGCCGCGTTGCGAAGCAGGGTGCCGCGCACCTCCGCCATCATCGCGATGACGGCGTCCTCGTCCAGTTCGTACGCCCACGGCACCATGCCGACGAGTTCGTGCGCAGTCAGGGTCTGCTTCGCCGTCTTCAGGTCCGTCGACGTGGTGGCGGTGTTCGCCGTGCCGGGGTACCAGTTGATGTCACCCAGCTGCAGCGGGATGTCGAACGGGTTGGACGGCATCGTGACCGTCTCGAAGAGCGACGCGACCGCCGTCTCCGCGTTCACGTCCGCCCAGAGCTGGCGCGCCTCCTCCTGCGGCACGAGCTCGTCGCCCGCGCCCGCGGTCGTCGAGTCCATGGCCTTCGCTACGCTCTCCTGCCACGCGCGGAGCGAGCGCGGGTCGTAGTCCTGCGGACGCGCCTGCTGCGCTGCGAGCAGGCTTCGCATGACCGCAAGGTCCACGAGGTCGAATCCGTCCAGCTTCCCGCCGCGCACGCGGACGCGGTCGTTCGAGCCCCGGCCCAGCAGCGCGTCACGCCGCGCAGAGCGGTCGTGCTCCAGCACGCGGCGCACCTCTCCAGCGAGCCGCTCCTGCTCTTCGCGCATGAGCGTCAGCTCCTTCGTGACCGGGCCGAGCCGCTCGCGCACGAACTCCTGCGTCTCCACTATCTCCCGCTGTATCTCGTCTATCGCAGACATACTCTCCTCCTTCTGTGAGATCAGTTCTCCTGTTCGTTGACCGGCGCGGCCTCGATCGCTTCCGCGAGGGCCTCGCCGAAGCTGCGCGCCGACGACGCCAGCGCGTCACGCTCGGCTACGGTCAGTCCGTCCGGCGCGGCGCGGGCCGACTCGCGCATGAGCCGCGCTCCGCTCTCCAGCGCCTCGGCGGCATCCGGCGCAACCCGGCAGAGGACATCCACCAGCCGCGCCGCCTGCAAGGCCACACGCACCACCTGTGCAATCCGCATCGCTCTCCTCCTTTCCCGGCCCGCGAGGGGCCGTTTTGTTGTTGTCAGCACGCTTCGGTGGGCGTAGTTCTTCCCGCCCGCCCGAAGCGCTTGTGGGGGACACCCCCACACCCCCGGCAGAAGGGCTCTGCCCCTCTGCACTCCCTCCAGCCCACTCCCTTTGTACGGAGAAGGGGTTTCCCCAAACGAGGTTCCTGCCTCCGCAGGAACGACGGAGGGCGCCCACGAGGGATGCGTCTACGCGGAGATCAGACCGCGCAGACGCCGCAGTTCATTGAGGACGCGCTGGGCGTCTTCCGGTGCGATGCACGACGCGGGGAGGTCGAACGTGAACAGCGGGCGCAGCCGGGGCGCGTCGAGCCCGCCTTCGAGCGCTTTCGCCAGCGCGTGGGGGTTCGCGGGGACGGGGACCGCGCTGAGTTCGAGCAGTTCCTGCCTCGTGTACTCGACGCCGTCCACCGAGCCGTCGCGCCCCTTGCGGAACGAGAATGCCTTGGGGCGGAAGCCGACGCTTACGGCGCGTAAGAACCGCTGCCAGTAGAGCAATTCCACCTCCTGCGCGAAATCGGTGGGCGCGAACTCCACCGTCGCGACCAGCTTCGAGCCGTCCACGCCCACCCACGAACTGCGCCCGATGGGCGTGCGGGTGTAGTCGTGCGCCCACAGGAAGACGGGGTTTCGCTTGTAGGCGTCCAGCTCCCAGCCGTCGGCGCGCACGACGTCGCCCAGGCGGTCGGCTGAGTCATCCGACGCCACGACCGTCAGCGGGCGGTCGTCGTTCGGGGCGACGGCGTGGCACACCGAGAACCTCTGCACGACCGGCGCGTCGGCCAACCCTCGCCGGTACGCCTCCAGCGACTCCAGCAGCCGCTCCCGCTCCCAACGCTCGCGCTCGCTCACTCCTGCGCTCACCTCGTACGACACCATGCCTGTCCTCCTCTTCGTTCGCCGCGGGCAACGCCGGGACACAAAAAAAGCCCCGGCCCTATCTCAAGGCCGGGGCTCGTCCCCGTTCATACATCCGTCCGGCGAACTTCGGTTGTTGGAATCAGGTTACAGCAATGTCGTCACCCGCGAAACCAGCCGATGTCACAAATCCGAAATCGATGGCTGGGTCCCCACATTCGCGGGAATCACGAGAGGCGGGCCGATGCAAGACGCGTGTAGACCGCGCCGGTGGGGAGCAGGTCGCTGTGGTAGAGGCCGACTTCCTCGACCGGAAACTCGACACGCCGGACATCCAGCGCCGCGACAGCATCGCGCAGCGCCTGCGACTCGTCGCGAGAGAGTTTCGCATTGACGCGCGCGAGCGTGACGTGCGGCGAGAAGTTGCGCTCGTCGTTGGGGATGCCCGCCTCAGCGAGCGCGTCCTCCACGCCGTCGCGCAGGCCGGTCAGCGCGTCGAGGGCGCCGCCGACGCCCACCCACAGCACGCGCGGTGCGCCGCGCGAGGGAAAGACGCCTACGTCCGCCAGCGACAACTCGAACGGCGCGATGCCTTCGGCGGCGCGAACGACCGCCTCGCCGAGTGCGGGTGCGGCGTCGGGCGGCGTGCTGCCGATGAACCGCAGCGTCAGGTGTGCGCCGTCCACGTTCGCCCATCGCGTGCCGTGCGGGGCGAACGCTCGGATCGCGCTAGCGATGCGCCGCAGTTCGGCGCGGACGTCGTCAGGGAAGGCGAGCGCCACGAAGAGGCGCAGGTTGCGCTCGCGCTGCGGCGGGGCGTCCTCAGCCATCGCGCTCGGCCCTGGCGCGTGCGATCAGCTCGCCGAGGCGGCGGTACCAGCCCGCTATGTCGTCCAGGGAGTAGGCGGCGTTCGCGGGGCTGGGGTTCGGCGCGACGAATATGCGGCTGTCGCCGAGCCGGTCCGGCTGCTCGCCGAGGGCGACGTCGTTCTGCTTGCGGCCTTCCGCGTACTGCAGAAACCACTTGTAGCCGGTGATGCCGTTGAAGCAGACAACGAGCGGCGACGCCTCCAGCAGCTTCTCGCGCGTCAGCGGCGCCCACGCCCGGAAGTCCGCGGCGCGAAGGCTCGATGCGCTGTTGCTCGCGCGTTTGACCACGTCCGTGAAGCCGATGGCGCGATGCTCGAAGAGCCACGCCTCGTCGCCGGGGGCGAGGTCGGATCTGTCCGTCAGGCCGGAGCGGTTGAGCGCGCTCCAGAAACGGTTCTGCGGCGTCGCGAAGTACTTGCCGACGGACGCCGAGTACGCGCCGGGGTTGATGCCGACGAAGACGAGGTCGAGGCCGGGCCGCACGTAGTCGGGCAGCGTTGGGGCGTCAGCCATCGGCGAGCCCGAGGAGTCGCGCGGCGTTGCCGCCGAGCACGGCTTCCGCCGTAGAGGTGTCGAGAGTGGCGCGCGCCTGGTCCGCTACGCGCGAGGCGGGCAGCAGGGGGTAGTCCGAACCGAACAGGATGTGGTCCGCTCCCACGGCGCGTGTGGCAACGTCGAACACACGGGCGTCGTAGAGGAAGGGGGACACCGCGCTGTCGAAATACGTGTTGGCGAGCGCCGCACGGACCTCGGGCATGAGCGCGTAGAACGGCAGCCCGCCGCCCCAGTGCGCGAACACCCATCGCACGTCCGGGAAGCGGTCCACGATGGCGATCAACCGCTCAGGTGTGGTCGAGCCCTTGCCGGGGTAGACGTGCCCCACCGGCTCCGAGCCGTGGACGTTGATGAGCAGTCCGCGCTCCGCCGCGAGACGCGCCAGCGGCACGAACGACTCGTCCGTCGCGAGGTCGATCCCTTGCGACGTCGGGTGCAGTTCGCCGATGCCGAGGGCGCCCGCGTCCGCGCAGCGCTCCACCTCCCGCAGGGTGTCGTCGCCCCAGCCGGGGTGCACGGAGCAGAAGGCGGCGATGCGACTCGGATAGTGGGCGGCTGCGTCCAGCAGGCAGTCGTTCGCCTCGCGCGCAACGTCGGGGTCGCACCAGCCGTAGCCGAGCACGACGGAGAAGTCGACGCCGCTCTCGTCCATCGCGGCGATGAGGTCTTCGGCGCTGGTCATGGGCCCGCCTGCGCCGAAGAGCGTGCGGAACGTCGCGTCGCGCGCCGCGATGTCGGCGCGCCGTTCGTGGAAGGAGGCAGGCAGCAGGTGCGTGTGGAAGTCAACAATCATGAACGACCTCGCCCAGCCTGCCCGGCCTTAGTTCTCGGAGCCGGGCTCCTCGCCCTCCTCGAAGGCGCTGCCGGAGAAGATGCCGACCTCACGCCCCTGGTGGACGTGCACGACGAAGTCGTCCCGCTCGAGGCCGATGGCGTCCAGGAGCTCGTCGTCGAGGTCGGCGATTATGTCCTGTATCTCGTCGGTCGTGTAGCGCTCGGAGACGCACAGGGTGGCGTGGATGATGCGCCCGTAGAAGTGCACGTCGAAGCGCCCCTGCGGCTGGGGCTGGTCATCCTCGTAGAGCGTGTACACCTCAGAGAACGGCGTACGGCACTCGCGTTCGAAGCGAATCATCGGTGCTCCTTTGAATCGGCCTGCGCCTTAGCAGAGGGTGGAAGCGCTGCTCAGGGACGTACCTGTCCGTCGCCCAGCGCTATCCACTTGTAACTCGTCAGTTCGCGCAGGCCCATCGGCCCGCGGGCGTGCAGCTTGTTCGTGCTGATCGCGACCTCCGACCCCAGCCCCAGCTGGGAGCCGTCGTTGAAGCGGGTGCTCGCGTTCACGAGCACGACTGCTGCTTCCACTTCGTCGGTGAAGCGCATCGCGGCGCTGTAGTCCTCGGTCACGATCGCCTCGGTGTGGCCGGAGCCGAACTCGTCGATGTGCTCCAGGGCGTCGTCGAGCGAGTCCACGACCTTCACCGACATCGTCAGCGAGAGGAACTCCTGTCCGAAGTCGTCCGGCTGCGCGGCGCGCACCTGCGATTCCTGCACCGGCCCGATGAGCGACAGCGCCCGCTGGTCGCACCGCAGTTCGACGCCAGCCTCCGTCAGCTGGGATGCCGCGCCGGGCAGCAGCGCCGGGGCAGCCGAGGCGTGCACGAGCAGCGTGTCCAGCGCATTGCACACGTCGGGGCGCTGCGTCTTGGCGTTGTAGATGATGCCGGACGCCTTCTCCAGATCTGCTCCGGCGTCCACGTACACGTGCACGACGCCGACGCCGCCGGTGATGGCGGGGACGGTCGCGTTGTCGCGCACGTACTTGATGAGCGTCTCGCCTCCCCGCGGGATGAAGAGGTCCAGGTAGTCGTTGAGCCGGATCATCTGGTCGACGATGGCCCGGTCCGTGTCAGTGACGAACTGCACGGCGTCCGGCACGGCGTTCGCAGCCGCCAAGGCATCCTTCACCAGCGCGGCGACCGCCGTGTTGGTGTGGACGGCCTCCTTGCCGCCACGCAGCACAACCGCGTTACCGGACTTCAGGCAGAGCGACACGATGTCGGTCGTCACGTTCGGGCGGGCCTCGTACACGCAGCCGATGACGCCCAGCGGCACCCTGCGCCGCTCGATGCGTATCCCGTTCGGCAGCGTGCGGGAGTCGAAACACTCCCCGACCGGGTCGGGCAGCAGCGCGACGCCGCGCACGTCGTTGGCCATGCCGGTCACGCGCTGCTCGTTCAGCAACAGCCGCCCCAGCAGCGCCTCGCTCAGCCCGGCCTCGCGTCCCGCTTCGAGGTCGCGTGCGTTCGCCTCCAGTATGGCGGGGCAGTTCGCCTCGAGGGCGTCGGCGATGGCGCGCAGCGCGCTGTTCTTCTGCTCGGTGGAGAGCATCCGCACGCGCTTGGACGCCTCGCGCGCCGCCTGCGCTTTCGTGATGAGTTCAGTTGTGGCCGTTCCCGTTGCCATGTATCTCTCCTTCGTCCTCAGACGACGACCATGTTGTTGCGGTGCACGGCTTCGTCGCCGTTGTGGTGCCCGAGCAACTCCATGATCCGGTCGGAGCGTTCCCCCGCGATCTTCCGCATCTCCGACGAGTCGTAATTCGCTATCCCGTAGGCGAGGCGCGAGCCGCTTACCGAGAGGACCTCGACCACGTCGCCCCGCACGAAGCGGCCGTTCACCTCGCGGATGCCCGCGGGCAGGAGGCTGCTCGACTGCTCGCGGAGTGCGCGCACCGCCCCATCGTCAACCACCACCCCTGCATCCTTCTTCGTCATGCCGCTCAGCAGCCAGCGCTTCCTGCTCTCAACCACCGATCCACTCGCCGGGAAGAACGTACCGTTCTTGAACTCCCCGCACGCGGCCTCCCTCACGACGGCAGGGTCTCCGCCGAGACCGAAGACCACCGCGACGCCGATGCCGGTGGCATGCTGCGCCGCCAGGAGCTTGGAAGCCATCCCCCCACGGGTGGCGGTGCTCGTGTGCACCTCCGCCAGGGACATGATGGCGTCGTCTATCTGGTCGACCTGGGGTATCAGTTCCGCCGTGGGGTCGCGGTTCGGGTCGGCGGTGAACAGCCCGCCGGTGTCCGTCAGCATCAGCAGCAGGTCGGCGTCGATCACGTTCGCCACGATGGCGGAGAGCGTGTCGTTGTCGCCGAAGCGCTGGCCGTTGATCTCTTTCGTGTCGACCACGTCGTTCTCGTTCACGATGGGCACGACGCCGCGCTCGAGCAGCCCGTTCAGCGTGTTGCGCACGTTCAGGTAACCCACGCGGTCGTCCACGTCACGCGCGATGAGCAGCGTCTGCGCGACGACGATCCCGCGCCGCGAGAAGAGCTCCTGGTAGGCGTGCATGAGGCGGCTCTGACCGATGGCCGCGAGCATCTGGCTGGCAGCGACGCTCTTGCCCTGCACGACGCCGGGCGCAGCCTCATGCCCCGCCGCGATGGCGCCCGAGGTGACGAGCACCACCTGTGCGCCCATCTCTACCACGTCCGCGATCTGGTCGACCAGCGACTCCATGACGGAGCGGTCCAGGTTCGGCGTCTTGCGCGTAAGCACGTTCGTGCCGGCCTTGACCACGATCCGCCGGTAGCGCAACTGAACACCGCCCTGCCCGGCGTCTGCGTTTGCCGTCTGGAGTGCCATGCTGCGTTCTCGATACCGTGCTGAAGGCTGTGGGGACGTGGGAGTCACTCGTAGGAGCATTGTACAGTATGCCCCTGCTGCGGCAGGCCATGAGCAACGCGCGCTACCTGACCTCCGCCGTCAACTCCAGCAGCAGGCACGGCTCGCCCCACTGCTCCTTGTCGTCGAGAGACCATTCCGCCGACGAGCCGGACGGACGCAGGCGGAGCCCCTCGTCTCCGCCGTACACCAGCACCACGACACCATCCCCTGAGTCCGACACTTTCGCCGCCATCGCCGGGACCGGCTCCCCGCCCGACCAGCCGACCACGTCGCAGGGGCCCTCCCAGCCGTCAGGCCGGAACGCGGACTCGACCCACGTCACCTCGCGGGACGGTTCCAGCGCCTCGAACATGCGCGTCACGGAGAGGTCGCAGTTCTCCCCAGCCTCGACGTCTACCTCGACGTACTCCATGCGCGCAGTCTACCGGCAACTACCCGTAGAGCGCATACGCGGCCGACGACGGCTCGCTTCCCAGTCCCTGCTCCGCGGCCCTGCGCCACAGAGACGCCGACGCCTCATGCAGGGGCATGCGCAGACTGTCGCGTCTCGCCTCCTCGAGCAGCGGCTCGTAGCAGGCGACGTAGTCGTCCACCGACGGCCCTGCGTCCCCGGACGTTCCGCCCAGGATGACCTGCCCGATGCGCTCCAACCGCGCCGATGCGCCGGACGCCGTGCGCATCACCTCGTACATCGCCTGAGCGTCCATCCCCAGTCTCGTGGTCAGCGCGAACGCCTCGAACACGCCGACCTCGTACATGGCGGCCGTTGCCCTGTCCAGTGCCCCGTACCTGCCGTCGTGCGAGGGCACGTCCGCGTCGCGCGGCAGAAGCTCTCCCGCAACCTCGACGCCTGCGATGGGCTCCAGCGCTTTGATCGCCTCCGGCGGGTCGGCGCTGGCAAGCCCCTGCTCGGCGGCGTACAGCCACGAATCGCGCGCCGCGTTCCGCAGCGGCAGTTCCAACCCCGCCTGCCCGATCATCCACTCCATCAGGTCCTGGTCCTTGATGTTCGTGGAGACGTACGACGTCTGCTCGAAAGAGCGGTCGAGTATCTTCGGCAGGATGCGCTCCAACTGGCGGCTCAGGGACGCGCCCTTGCGCATGACGTGGAAGAGCAGCCCGCAGTCCAGTCCCTGCTTCGCGCCGAGCACGAACGTCTCCAGCACGCCCAGCTGGTTGATGTCCTTGACCATGTTGTTGAGCAGCTTGGCCATGTTGCCGCTGCCGACCGGCCCCATGAACCGCGCGTTCGCCGATACCGCATCGAGTGCGGGACGGGTGCGCTCGAACGCGGCAGCGTCTCCCCCCACCATCACCGTCAGCCTGCCTCCCCACGCCACGTCGCCCGTCCCCGACACCGGCGCATCGAGGTACGTCACGCCCCGCGCCGCGCACGCCTCTTCCATATGCCGCGCGAACTCCGGGTGAACGGTCGAATGGTCCAGCACGATCGTGCCCGGCCCGGCGCCTGCCAGCACGCCGTCCTCGCCGCACAGCACCGACTCCACGACCGCGTCGCCCACGAGGCACAACCCCACGACCTCCGCGCCGCGCGCCGCATCGGCGGGCGAGCCGCCGGGCGTCGCGCCCATGCCGGCGAGTTCCTGCACCTTGCCCTGGCTGCGGTTGACGACCGTGACGTTGTGCCCCGCCTTGAGCAGGTTCACCGCCATCGGTTTGCCCATCATCCCTATCCCAACGAATCCGATGTCCATCCTGGTGCTCCTGCGGGCCGCGTTCTAGTAGTCGAACTGCACACTGTAGAGGTCCTCGATCCGGCCGTCGTCCGTGAACCGCCAGACGCCGATATGGCCACGCCGCAGGTCACCGTTGTCGTCCCAGTCCATCGTCGTTGCGGCTCCCTCGTAGTCCACCGCTCCGCCTTCGTCGAGGATGCGCAGCGCCTCCGCTACTCCTGCAGCCGTCGGCGCTATCACTGTGCCCGGCCCGCTGCCGATGCCGCGCAGCCGGTCGCGGATGGCGGCGCCGTCGACGCTTCCCGCAGCCTGCGCCGCCAGCGCGAGAGCGATCGTGGCGTCGTACGTCTCCCGCACGTAGGCGTACTCGGGAGGCTTGCCGTACTCCGCAACGAACGCGGCATCCCATTCGACCAGGGCCGCACTCTCCGGCGCAGGCGCACCCGCCGTGCCGTGTGCGCCTGCGAGCGCTCCGTCGACGGCAGCACCCAGGGCAGGACTCTTCAAGGCGCCACCCAGGATGAACCGCTCATACAGGCCGCTCTCCACAGCCTCGCGGATGACCACCGCCGCCTCCGCCTCGAACGTGAGCACAACGAGCGCCTCGGCGCCTCCGCCCGCCGTCTCCCGCAACTCGGAGAGGAACGTCGTCTGCCCGGGCGGAACGACGGCGGCCCGCAGCGCGCCGGTCCACGCCGCCGAGAACGACTCGTAGATGCCACGCCCCCAGAAGTCGTCGAGGTAGATTACGCCGACGTTCGTGAAGCCGAGGTCCCGCGTCACTTGCGCCAGTACAGGCCCCTGCGCGCTGTCGGACAGTGCAGCGCGGAAGAAGAAGTCGCTGTCCTCCGCGCCGGTGAGGAGCGGGGAACTAGCCGACGGACTGATGGCCGGTATGCTCGCCGGACCGGCCGCCTGTTCCGCCACGGGCAGCGAGTTCGCGCTGGAGTTGGGCCCGACAAGGGCGTGAACGCCGTCTTCCTCGATCATGCGCCGGGCTTCCTCCACCGCTACCGCGGGATCGCGGGTGGAGTCCCTCGTCACCGTCTCGACGGGGCGCCCGAACACTCCCCCTGCGGCGTTGACCTGCTGCACCGCCAGGTCGAACGCGCGCTCCCTGTCCCGCGCCTTCTCTGTCGATCCCTCGCTGAAGTCCAGCAGCAGCCCGATCTTCAGAGCGGGAGCGGTGTCGCCATCACAGGCCACCACTGACCCCAGCAGAATCGCACAGACCAACACTGCGCGGGCTGCGGTTGACGTGAACGTAACCATGCCACCTCCGAGAGCCGCCCCTGGCGGCAGCGCAGGGAGTATAGCAACCCGCCTCCCTCCCACAGTCGACGCATCCATCCGCTATCATGCGTGGGCAGCGCCCGGCGCGACAACCCCGGCGCAACTTGGAGGAGCAACGCATGCAGTACCGCAGACTCGGCGACACGGACCTCAACGTATCCGTCATCGGACTCGGCACCAATAACTTCGGCAACCCTTCCCGTATCAGCGACCACGCAGACAGCAAGCGCGTGCTCGACAAGTGCCGGGACGTGGGGATCAACCTCATCGACACCGCCAACATCTACGGCGGCGGCCAGAGCGAGGTCCACATCGGCGAGGCGCTGCGCGGCCAGCGGAACGACTTCCTCATCGCCACCAAATTCAACCTCAATAGCCTGGATGGCGAGTCTCCCCGCGACCGCATCATGAAGAACGTCGAGGAGAGCCTCACGAAACTCCAGACCGACGTGATCGACCTCTACCAGATCCACTTCATCCCGCACGGCGTCCCGCACGAGGAGTACCTGGAACCCCTCAACGACCTCGTCAAGGAAGGCAAGGTGCGGTACGTCGGCGAGTGCAACTACTCCGGCTGGCGCCACGCCGACGCCAACCGCGCCGCTGACGAACGCGGACTCGCGCCATTCGTCTCATCCCAGAACAACTACAGCCTCATGCACCGGCAGGTCGAACTGGAACTGCTCCCCTACTGCACGGAGCACAACATCGGCTTTCTGCCGTACTTCCCGCTCGCGGGCGGCTGGCTCACCGGCAAGTACGCAGCGGGCGCGGAGGTGCCCGGCAGTGCGCGGCGGATGGTCGGACAGCTGCAGGGCGACGACCGCGCCCGCAACGTGCTCGCGCGCCTCGACGCGTACGCGAACGAGCACGGGCACACGGTCCTTGACCTCGCGTTCGCATGGCTGCTCGCGCACCCAGCGGTGAGCTCGGTCATAGCGGGGGCGATGACCGAGGAGCAGGTCGTGTCCAACGCTGGCACGTCGGACTGGATGCTCTCACCCGAGGAGCGGGACGCCGTGGACGCCATCGCCGCGTGGGACGGCACCGACGAAGAGGTCGAGCGCTTCGGCATGGGAGCGGACGTCCCGCAGGCGCCCGTCCGGTAGGGAGAGACCGTCCTCAGGACACCTTGCGCAGGCGCAGCGCGGTCGTCATCACCCACGTCATCGTCGTGACGAAGATGCTGCGCTGGAACAGCCCTCGCTTTCGGAGCCAGGTGCGCGAGTAGTACGGCAGCGTCAGGATGCAGGTCGCGGCGAACATGGTATAGGAGAACCACCTCCACCACCCGCACCACGCGGGACGCTCCTTCAGCGCGCGGGGCGACAACGCCATGAGCAGACCGATGCTCGACAGCGTCATCCCGCCCGCGATGTTGTGGGCGCTGTTCTCCGTGATGCCCGGCAGCACCTGCCGCTCGCTGCGCGTGGGGTACTTCGCCGCAAGGACCGCGCCGAGCCCGTATATCGCCACGAGCCCCCAGAGGGCGCGTCCGCGCTTCCCACCCCTGGCCTCGTGGTGCAGCAGCGGACCAAGTCCCTGCACGAGCACGCCGTAACCCGCGAACGCGGCATTCATCAGCCTGGCGCTCGACGTGCCCCGCGCTGCGAGCCGACTCATCGTGTGCTGCGTCGAGCTGTAGCCGGGCGGGGCCTTGCGCATCGCACGCGCCGTGACCGACGTGTAGTAGAGCGGTGCAAGCACCGCCATCGAAGCCAGTCGACGCCGTATCGAACTCGACAGACTCACCCTGCCACTCCTGACGTGATCGCGATTACCGCAGCGATCAACACGATCCCCAGTGCGATGCGCCGGAACACCAGCGCCGGAATACGGCTGGAGAGCCATATCCCTCCGAAAACGCCCGCAGCCCCCGCAGGCAGGAGCACCGCCGCCAACTGTACCGATTCGAGCGTCAGGACGCCCGCCACGGCATAGCTCGGGAACGCCGAGAGCGACACCCCAGCCAGATAATAGATGATATCCGCTCGGAACTGTCGCTGCTCGACCCCCTGGTTCGCGAAGAAGAGGATGACGGGTGCGCCCGCTAGGCCCGTCGCCCCCGTGAGCAGTCCGCTCGCCGCGCCGACCGGGATCGAGGCGAGACGTTGATTGCGCGCCGTGCGCTGCAATCCGAGCAGCAGCGCCACCGCTACTGTGCCCGTCACCACCCCCAGGATTATCTTGATCTGAGGCGCGTCGAGCCGCGTCAGGATGAAGGTTCCTATCGGAGTGCAGACCACGCCGGCAAGCATCATCGGCCATATGCGGGCGATGCTGAACTGGTGCCGCGTATGCACCATCAGCGGGAAGTTCAGGATCGTACCGAGGATCAGCAGCACAGGGATCACGAGTTTCGGGTCGAGGTACGAGGCCATGATGGGCGCCGACGTGACGACGAACCCGAAGCCGGTCGCGCCCTGGATAAGCGAGGCGAAGAGCACCGTGACGGCTGAACCGATGACGAACGGCAGATCTGGCATGAGCGGCTGATTCGCTCTAGTCTGTCGGGATGAACGGCGCGATCGAGCCGTCGAAAAGCAGGCTGCTCGGCAGGATCTTGCTCACTTCCTCTATCGTCCACTTCCCCTTGGTGCGCCAGTCCTTGTTGACCGTCCGCACCTCGGTGGGGTGAGCGTAGAACCCGTACTTGCCGCTCCCCGCGCGGAAGACGCAGCCGTTCACGTGCGCCGCCGCGTCGGTCGCCAGCCACACCACGATGGGCGAGACGTGCTCGCCGCCGGGACGGTTCGCAGCGAGTTCGTCGCCCGCCTTCTTCGCGGGGATACCGGCCTCTGCCAGCACCTGCGGGTGGCGGTAATTGAGGAAGCCGCGCGTCTGCGCCATGGGCGCTATCGCGTTCACCGTGATGTTGTGATAGCGCAGCTCGAACGCCAGGTTCCACGTGAGGCTTACGATGCCGCCCTTCGCCGCGCCATACGCAGCGCGCCCCTCCGGGTTGCGCCACTGGCTCGACGCCGTGTTGATGATGCGGCCTGAGCGCTGCTCCATCAGCAGCGGCACGGCGTGGTGACAGGTGTTGAACGTCCCCTTGAGGTGCGTCCCCACCACCGCGGCGAAGTCCTCCGGCGTTATCTGGTGGAAGAGGCCCTCGCGGGCGATGCCAGCGTTGTTCACCAGGATGTCCAACTGACCGTAGGTGTCGACAGCCGTGCGGATGATCTGCCCGGCCTCGGCGTAGTCAGCGACCGAGTTGTAGTTCGCAACCGCCTCGCCGCCGTTCTCACGGATGAACGCGACGGTGTCGTCGGCTGGCGCAGCGCTCCCGCCTGCGCCCGTCCGCTCGACGCCCGGGTCGTTGACGACAACCTTCGCGCCCTCGGCGGCCATCGCTATCGCGTGCGCCCTGCCGATGCCCCGGCCCGAGCCCGTGACGATGGCCACCTTGCCCTCGAGCCTGTTCCCTCTCGGCGGTATGTATTCGTCTGCCATAGCGTTTCTCCTCCGCCTTACGGGATGAACGGGGCCTTCGTCTCGCCCATCAGCACGGTCGACGGCAGCACTTCGTCGAGCTCATCGAGCGTCCACGGGGCGCCGTTCCCGGCCTCGCGGTACAGGGTCCTAGTCTCCGTCGGGTGGCTGTAGCGCCCGATCTTGCCCGACCCCGCCCGGAAGACGATGCCGTTGACCCCTGCCGCCTCTTCCGAAGCGAGCCAGACGATCAGCGGCGAGACGAACTCCGGCCCTGCGCGGTTGTCGCCCTGCTCCGCCGGGTTCTTCTTCCGGTCCAGCCCGGCGTCCGCCAGCATGTCGCGGTAGGTGTCGTCGCCGAAACTGCGCGTCGCTGCCATCGGCGCGAGCGCGTTCACGGTGATGTTGTGGTTCCGCAGCTCGAAGGCCAGCCCCCACGTGAGCGACACGATGGCGCCCTTCGCTGCGCCGTAGTTCCCGCGCCCCTCCGGGTTGCGCCACTGGCTCGATGCGGTGTTGATGATGCGCCCATAGCGCTGCTCCATCATCACCTTCACGGCGTGGTGACAGGTGTTGAACGTCCCGAACAGGTGCACGTTCATCAGCCCGTCCCACTCTTGCTCGGTCAGCTGGTGAAAGAGCCGGTACTGGAACGTCCCCGCGTTGTTTACCAGGATGTCCAGCCGTCCGAAGTTGTCCACCGCCGTCTTGATGAGGTTGCCGGCCGCCTCGTAGTCCGAGATATCGTCGTAGCTGGCGACGGCCTCGCCGCCGTTCTCTCGAATCTGCGCGACGGCCTCATCCGCCGGAGCGCGCGTCCCGCCGGTGCCGTCGCGTTCGACCCCGATGTCGTTAACCACAACGCTCGCACCCTCCTCAGCCAGCGCCATCGCGTGGGCGCGTCCGATGCCCCGGCCCGAGCCGGTAACGACCGCAACCCTGCCTTTGAGCAGGTCTCCCATAACGTTCCTCCCTACCGGCGTGTCAGCCGGACTCGTTGCCGCTGCTCTTGATGAGTTGCACTCCGAGGTAGACGCTCCAGGCAACCCACACGAAGTAGCACGCCCTGGAGACCATGATTCCCTCAGCACGCAGATCGACCGCGAAGAGCCCAACGATAAGCCCCGCGAGCGAGATAAGGGAGATCAGCACTATCCCGTTCGCCGCCATTACGTTGGAGCGTTCGCGCATCCACGGGCTCAGGCCCAGAACGAGGAACCCGGCGGCAGCGAACAGCCCGCCCACGACACGGCACGCAGACTGCACTTCGCTGAGCACCACTCCCACCGACAGCGATTCTGCCGACGAGACGTCGATCTCGGAGATCGGGTGGTTCAATCCCTGGGTTATCCCCCAGGCAATCATGCCTATCCCCAGAAACACCACGGCGAGCAGCGCCGCGCCGATACCGCCGCCTTCCCGGATCGCCCCTGCCTGAAGGACGATGTACCCGAACAGCAGGAGCGCCAGGCCGAACGGCACGATCAGCGCGGTCAGGTGCGTGAGCGCGGTGTTCGCCGACCTCGCAGTGATGCTCGCAACTGCATCGGTCGAGTCGGCGCTGTCTATCAGCAGACCGCCCGGTTCGATGAGAAAGAACCCCAGCGCGAGCAGCGGTCCGATGACGAGAGCCCACCCTCCGAACCTGTTCATCGCAGGACTCATGACGCCCTCCTTCCCAACGGATGCAGGCACGCTAGCAAGCCTGAGCGGACGCGGTCAAGCGAGACTCTTACACGTTGTCAGCGATGCATGATCCGATGAGTGCCGCGCCGGCAGGGTACACCGGGAGCACCTAGTTCTGAATCTCGTCTTCCCGGAACCTCGTCCAAGACGTGAATACCGGGAACGGTGCGGGCAGCACCCCCTCCGGGTCGTTCAGCCTGAACTCTATCTCCCCCGTGTCGAAGACATCCCTGATCGAGATGGAGAAACCGGAGACCGGAACGCAGTCGCTGCACTGCGAGGGAAACTGCTGCCTCGTTCGCGGCTCGATGAACCGCAGCGTTATCTCAGAGCCCCCGCCGCGTCGCTCGATGCTGTAGTCCTCGGCAGAGAGCTCCCACTCGTCGACCACGTGCCCGCCCTCGGCGTACTGGGCGTAGATGCCGAACGGCCCGAAGAAATCGATAACAACCGCCTTCCGAGGACTGGCGTCCTTCCCGGGCTCGAACTGGCGGAAGGAGCGGCCCTCCAGCTCCGCCTTGATGCGCTCTGCTTCCGCCCCGCTCACCGGCTCCAGCGGTTCGTCCCGACCGCACGCAGACGCAATCATGAGCACGGTGAAGAGAACGAGCGGCGCCACCCATCGGAGCGTCATACGTCCTCCACCTGTCACGCTCCCTAACGCCGGGGGCGCCGCCGGTCGGCGGAGTCCAACATCAGCGTTACGGGGCCGTCGTTCACCAGCGCGACGTCCATCATCGCTTGGAACTGTCCTGTCTCGACGGGGACGCCGGTCGCGCGGAAACGCTCTACCACGTCAGCAAATCGTGCCACGGCCTCGTCCGGCGGCGCTGCCTCCGTGAACGACGGACGCCGGCCCCGCCGCACGTCTCCGTAGAGCGTGAACTGGCTCACCACCAACAGGCTTCCGCCGACGTCCTCCACGGAACGATGGAACCGGCCCTCGGCATCGGGGAACACGCGCAGATGCACGGTCTTCTCAACGATGTAATCGGCGTCGGCATCAGCGTCGTCCCGTCCCACCGCCACCAGTACCACCAACCCTGTCTCGATGCGCGATACCGCCTCGCCGTCTATCGACACCGAGGCGCTGCTGACGCGCTGGATCACCGCGCGCATCGTATTACTCGGACGCGCTGGACGCTTTGCTCTTCGAGTCCGCCGATTTGGTGTCGCTCTTCTTCTCTCCGGAAGAGGTGGTGGCGGACGATGACGGCGATGAAGAAGGCGACGAGGCAGAGGAAGACGACGAGGAATCAATGCCCTTCCGGGCATAATCCGTCGTGTAGAAGCCGGAGCCCTTGTAGATCACCGTAGGAGGTGAGAAGCGACGGCGACTGGCGCCCGAGCAGGCCGGACACGGCTGTTCCGGGCTCGCGTCGAAGCCCTGGCGGAGGTCGAACTCGTTGCCGCAGGAGCCGCACTGGTATGCGTAGGTAGGCATAGGGTAGGCCCTTCTCGCAGTTAGCAGTCGCGTGTGGCGACTGCTAACTGCCAACATACCCGCACGCATGCGCGTTGTCAATCGAGCCGCCTTGCCGGTGAGCGTGACGCTATGCTAGCATCACCCCTGCGCGAAGCATGCGCACGGAGCATCCATGGCATTCGTTGAGATGAGAGACGGGGAACCGCCCGAGGCGATCGTATCGCGGTTCCGCGCGGCAGTCACCCGCAACGGCATCCTCAAGGCCCACAAGGACCGGCGCTTCTTCCGCTCCAAGGGAGAGAAGGCCCGCATCGCGGCCCGCCGTTCCGCAAGGCGCCGCCGCCGCTCAGGCATATAGCCCTTCCGCCGAGCCTGCACGCGCTGGCAGCTCAGGACAGCCAGCGCACAGCCCCCGTTACCTGAATCTGCATTGTGGGGCGACTCGTGAGGCCCATCCGCATAGCCCTCGGCCAGATGAACGCCACCGTCGGCGACCTCCAAGGCAACGCCGAGCGGATGCTCGCGCTCGTCGAACAGGCCCGGGAACAGCAGGCCGACCTCGTCGCCTTCCCTGAACTGGCCCTCACCGGCTACCCGCCCGAGGACCTTCTCTTCAAGCGTCAGTTCCTGCTCGACGCCCGCACGCACCTGGAGCGCATCGCCGAAGCCGCCCACGGCATCACCACCGTCGTCGGCGTCCCTGAATTCGTCGACGGCGAACCCTTCCACCTCGGCGCGGCCCTCTACCCGGACCAGATGGAGGGGCGCATCTACAACGGCGCAGCCGTCCTCCACGATGGCAGCGTCGCCGCCATCTACCGCAAGATCCTCCTCCCCAACCACGGCGTGTTCGACGAGGAGCGCTACTTCGCCCGCGGCAACGAGTGCCCCGTCTTCGAGATCAACGGCGTGCAGACGGGCATCAACGTCTGCGAGGACATCTGGTACGACACCGGCCCCGCCACAGTGCAGCGCCTCGCGGGCGCAGAGGTCGTCCTCACCATCAACGGCTCACCGTACCACCAGGGACGCTACGCCCAGCGCAGCGCGATGCTCTCCCGCCGCGCCAGTGAGCACGGCTGCTTCATCGCGTACGTCAACCTCATCGGCGGGCAGGACGAGCTCGTCTTCGACGGTCAGAGCCTCGTCTTCGACCCTCGCGGCAAACTCATCGCGCGCGCTCCGCAGTTCGAGGAGTCCCTGCTGCTCGTTGACATCGACGCCGACGAGGTTGGCTCTCCCGACCCTGAAGGCCCGCTCTCCAGGCCAGGCCTCGACACCATCGGCGAGCCGCGACGCTACTTCCTCTCCGGCGCAGGCGACGCGACGCCCCGCGAACCGCTCGCTCCGTCCGTGGCGGATGAACTGCACCCCCTCACGGAGGTCTACAACGCCCTCGTCACCGGCACGCGGGACTACGTGCTCAAGAGCGGCTTCCGGGGCGCGGTCATCGGCCTTTCCGGCGGCATCGACTCCGCTCTCACCACCGCCATCGCCGCCGACGCGCTCGGCCCTGAGCGCGTCACCACCTTCTTCATGCCGTCGCAGTACACGTCCGGCCAGTCCTGGGATGACTCGGAGGCGCTCACCGACAACCTCGGCGTCCGGCTCGTATCGCTGCCCATACGCCCCATCTTCGACGAGTTCCTCGAAACGCTCGCCGACGAGTTCGCCGGCAGGGAGCCGGACACGACGGAGGAGAACCTGCAGGCCCGCATCCGGGGCAACCTGCTCATGGCGGCGTCCAACAAGTTCGGCTGGATCGTCCTCACCACCGGAAACAAGAGCGAGATGGCCACCGGCTACGCCACCCTCTACGGCGACATGGCAGGCGGGTTCGCCGTCATCAAGGACGTGCCCAAGACGCTCGTGCAGCAACTCGCCCGCCACCGCAACGTGATGGAGGGGCGCGAGGTCATCCCCGAATCCATCATCGTCCGACCGCCGACCGCCGAGCTCCGCCCCGACCAGAAGGACGAGGACTCGCTGCCTCCCTACGACGTGCTCGACCCCATCATCCAGGCCTACGTCGAGGACGACCGCAGCTTCGACGAGATGCTCGCCGCCGGGATGCCCCGGGAAGCCGTCGAGCTCACCGTGCGCCTCGTCGACCGTAGCGAGTACAAGCGCCGCCAGGCGCCCCCCGGCGTCAAGATCACGCGCCGCAACTTCGGGCGCGACCGCCGCCTGCCCATCGTCAACCGCTACCGCCCATCCTGAGCCTCAGCCCTCCCTATACACCCCTGCAGGCATCCGGTTTTACGGATTTCCGGATTTGTGACACGCGCCCATTGCGCGGTTGCACCATATGCATGGCAAACTCGTCAGCAACCGCCACACAGCCCGCGATAGTGGGTGTGATACGATGAAAACACTGGCATGTGGCAGCCAGGAGACGAGGCCAAAAGGACATGTCTGACAAGGAACAAGCGCTGGCACTGGCTCTCGGGCAGATAGAACGGCAGTTTGGGCACGGGGCGATCATGCGGCTGGGCGAAGCAGCCCACAGCCTGCATGTGGAAGCCATCCCCACAGGCTCCATCTCGCTGGATATGGCCCTGGGTATCGGAGGAATCCCCAGAGGGCGGGTAACCGAGGTATTCGGGACGGAGTCCGCGGGCAAATCCACGCTCTGCAGCCACATCGTCGCAGAAGCGCAGCGTCGCGGCGGCACCGCCGCCTACATAGACGCTGAGCACGCACTGGACCCCACCTACGCCGCGACGTGCGGCGTGCAGGTGGACTCGCTCCTCATCTCGCAGCCTGACTCCGGCGAGCAGGCCCTGGAGATCGTCGAGTACCTCGTGCGCAGCGGCGCCGTGGACGTTGTCGTCGTGGACAGCGTCGCCGCTCTCGTGCCCCGGGCAGAACTCGAAGGCGACATGGGCGACACCCACGTCGGGCTGCAGGCCCGGCTGATGTCGCAGGCACTGCGCAAGCTCACTGCCGCCACCAACACATCCCACACCGCGGTCGTGTTCGTGAACCAGCTGCGGGAGAAGGTGGGAGTCTTCTTCGGGAGCCCGGAAGTCACTCCGGGAGGCAGAGCGCTCAAGTTCTACAGCTCCGTCCGCATAGACCTGCGGCGTATCGAAACGATCAAGCAGGGGACGGACCCTGTCGGATCACGGGTCAGGGCGAAAGTCGTCAAGAACAAGGTCGCCCCGCCCTTCAGGCAGGCCGAGTTCGACATCATGTTCAAGATAGGCATCAGCAAGGAGGGAGACCTCCTCGACCTCGGTGTGGAGATGGGGATCGTCCGGAAGTCCGGCGCGAACTACTCGTACAACGAGACGCGCCTGGGACAGGGCCGGGAGAACGCCAAGACGTTCCTCCGCGGCAACCCGGATATCGCCGAACAGATCGAGGCAAAGGTTCGCGGCATCGACGCCGCGAACGGACACAGTGAGGCTCCGGTTCCCGAGGCCGAGCTCCAAGCGACGGCCCCGGCGACCGGATAGCCGGCATCGTCTTTCTGGCTGCCACTCGCCGGAGATGAAGGACGGCGGTGGCAGATAACGTGCGCTTCACCAACGCGCAAACCAGCGGGCACCACACCCGCTCTCTCGCGCCAGCGGCCTACGCGCCGCTGGGCGGTCTTGGCGTATTCGCTTCGCTGCCGCTCCCGGAACCGGGGAACCGTCGTCTGTCTATAGCCATGGCCGGCCTGTCCGGTCCTCCTCGACGGGGACGCGCGCGCAGGTCGAGCCCGAAAGGAGACGCTCATGGAAGCGTTGATCATTGGTATCGCAGGAGCAGTAGCCGGACTGGTTATCGGTGTCGTAGTGGCCTTGCTCGTCCGCAGCATGGGACGGAGCAGGCGCATGGGAGCAGCCCAGGACGAGGCCGCCCGCATACTCGCAAGCGCTGAGGAAGAGAAGAAACGCGCCCTGCTGGAGGCCCAGGAAGAGGCGCTCAAGGCGAAGCAGGAGGCCGAGGCCGAACTGCGCGACAGGCGGCGCGAAGTGCAGCGAACGGAGAACCGTCTCGCCAGCCGCGGTGAGAACCTCGACAACCGGCAAGAGGGTCTGGAACTGCGCGAACAACGCGTGGCCGACCGCGAGCAGGACGTCGAGCACCAGTACGAGGAGGCGGAAGCACTCAAGGCTGAACAGGCCACCAAGCTCGAACAGGTCGCGAACCTCAGCGTGCAGGAAGCGAAGGCCCAGATCATGCAGGCCGCCGAGGACGAGGCCGAGCACGAACTCGCGAAGCGCTACTACGCCCTCGAGCAGAAGATGCTGAACGAAGTGGACGAGAAGGCGAAGAAGACCATCGCCCTCTCCATCCAGCGTCTTGCTTCAGACGTCGTCAACGAGTCAACCACCTCCCAGGTGGCGCTGCCGAACGACGAGATGAAGGGCCGCCTCATCGGACGCGAGGGACGCAACATCCGCGCCATCGAAGCCGCCACAGGCGTCGACCTCATCATCGACGACACGCCGGAGGCCGTGACGGTCTCCTGCTTCGACCCCATCCGCCGCGAGGTGGCCAAGGTCGCGCTCACGAACCTCATCGCTGACGGGCGCATCCACCCCGCGCGCATCGAGGAAT
Organism: Dehalococcoidia bacterium; assembly: GCA_965208625.1. GTDB lineage: Bacteria > Chloroflexota > Dehalococcoidia > Lucifugimonadales > Australimonadaceae > Bin16. The sequence goes on along the minus strand of OZ242348.1, from coordinate 2,898,513 downwards.
CGGTGAACAAGGCCCAGAAAGAGGTGGACGACTCGATCGCCCGCTCGGGCGAACAGGCCGTGCTGGACGCAGGCGTCCGTGGGCTGAACCCCGAGCTCATCAAGCTCCTCGGCAGGCTCCAGTACCGCTACAGCTACGGAGAGAACGTCCTGCAGCACTCCGTTGAGGTCTCGCGCATCGCGGGGCTGATCGCCGGAGAGATAGAGGCAGACGTCCAGACCTCCAAGGCCGGCGGGCTGCTCCACGACATCGGCAAGGCCCTCACCCACGAGTTCGAGGGCACGCACATCGAACTCGGCGAGGAGGTTGCCCGGCGCTACTCCCTCACCCCGGGGGTAACAGCCGCCATCAACGAGCACCACGACGACGACAGGGGCTCCGTCGAGGCCTTCGTCGTCGCAGCGGCTGACGCCATCAGCGCCGCGCGTCCCGGCTCCCGCCGCGACACCGTCGAGCTCTACCTCAAGCGGCTGGAAGCTCTTGAAGACGTCGCCAACAGCTTCGACGGCGTGCAGAAGTCGTACGCCATACAGGCGGGACGCGAGGTGCGCATCCTCGTCGAACCGGACTCGATAGACGATGTCGCGGCCTCCAACCTCGCGCGCAAGGTCGTCCGCAAGATCGAGGAGAACCTCGTCTACCCGGGCGAGATCGTCGTCACCGTCGTGCGCGAGACGAGGGCCACCGAGGTCGCCCACTAGAACGGACGGATGCAGCTGCCCGCACTCCAACCCGGGTGCGGGCAGCCCGCCCGGCGAGCCATGAAGATAGACCTCCACATGCACTCCACGCGCTCGGACGGACGCCTGACGCCCACCGAACTCGTAGGAGTCCTCGCACATCGGGAGGTAAACGTCGCTGCGCTCACCGACCACGACTCCACCGAAGGACTGGACGAGGCCATCGCCGCCGCCGACGCTCATCCCGCGCTGCGTATCGTCCCCGGTATCGAGATCAGCGCCTCGCACCCCACGACGGAGAACTCGGACGTGCACCTGCTCGGCTACTTCGTGGACCGCACCGACGCCGCCTTGCAGCGGCAGCTCACCGCCCTCCGTGAAGAGCGGAAGGAGCGGGGGATGCGGATGCTCGATAACCTCGCCAAGCTCGGCTATCCGCTCGACTGGGAGCGCGTCCAGGAGCTCGCGGACGGCGCGAGCATCGGGCGTCCCCACATCGCACACGCAATGGTGGAGCGGGGCTACCTGGCAACGTACAAGGACGCTTTCGGCGGCCTGCTGAACAACGGCGGCGCTGCATTCGTCGGTCGCATGGGCGTAACGCTGGAAGACGCCGCACGCACGATACGGAGCGCAGGCGGCGCGGCAGTCCTCGCGCACCCGCTCTACGTCGAGGAGTACGAAACGCTCGTTCCCCGGCTGCCTGACATGGGCATCGTGGGACTCGAAGCGCACTACGCGAACTACAACACAGAGGAGCAACGCATCCTGCTCGACCTCGCCGAGCGCTACGGCCTCCTGCCCTGCGGCGGGAGCGATTATCATGCGATGGGCAACGAGAACGAGGCGCTCCCCGGAACGGACGGCCCGCCCCCGGAAGTGTTCGAAGCGCTGGAGCGCCTCGCCGGAGCGGGATAAGGGCCTCTTGCGATGGACGATTCCCTACAGATAGCGCTGGTACTTCTCTACGCGTACCTGCTGGGCTCTGTGCCTGCCGCCTGGATCGTCGCCCGCCTCGTCAAGGGCATAGACCTCCGCAAGGTCGGCAGCGGCACCATCGGCGCATCGAACGTCTACTACAACGTCGGACGCTTCTGGATCCTGCCCGTCGGCATCTTCGACCTCTTCGTGAAAGGGCTCACTCCCGTGTACCTCGCCCGTACGCTCGGCCTTGAGATCGAGGTGCAAGCCGCCGCTGGGCTGCTCGCCGTGATAGGCCACAACTGGCCGGTATCCCTCGGCTTCAAGGGCGGCAGGGGGGTGGCGCCATCGGTCGGGGCGCTCCTGGCTTTGGGGCGTCTGGAACTCGCCTTCTTCATCGTCATCACCAGCGCCGGGTGGCAGTTCACCAAAGCATCCGGCGTCTGGGTGCTGTTGGGGTTCGTTTCCCTTCCGCTCGTTGCGCTCTACTTTCAGAGACCGTCTGCGGTAGTTCTACTGATGACTGGGCTGCTGCTCGTCACCGTCGTCAAGCGCCTCGCGTCGAACTCGCTGCGCGGCTCCGACGTTCCGCTGCCGCAACTGCTCTTCAACCGGCTCATGTACGACCGCGACATCGCGGACCACGACGCCTGGGTCCAGCGCAACACGCCGCAATCGGAGGCGGAATGACGCAACTGCCCACATGCCACTGGCACCCCAATCGAGAAACAGGTTTGCGGTGCGGCAACTGCGAGAAGCCCATCTGCACCGAGTGCATGCGCCAGCACCCGGTCGGCATACGCTGCAGGGAATGCGGCGCGCCGGTCGGGCTGCCGACCCACGCCGTCTCCGTGAGTTATGTAACGCGCGGTGTTCTGGCAGCCATCGGGGCGGGAGCGGGGGGGTTCATCGCCCTGCAGGTCCTGTTCCGGCTCCTCCCCTTTGGAGGGTTCTTCACCTTCTTCATCATGCTGGGGCTCGGGTATGTCCTGGGTGAGGCTGTCAGCCGGGCCGTCAACCGCCGCAGGGGGCGTACCTACCAGTGGATGGCGTTGGGGAGCGTGGCCCTCGCCACACTGCCTTTCCTGATCGGGGGGCTTGGTGACCTCTCCATCGGCGGATTGTTCCGCCTCGCGGCGATCGGTGTCGCGATGGCGGTCGCCTGGTCGCGCCTCTCGCCGTAGCGCGTGCCAACTCGCCGGAACCGCGCTACAATCTCACGCGGCGCGGGCGTAGCTCAGGGGTAGAGCATCTGCTTCCCAAGCAGAGGGCCGTGGGTTCGAATCCCATCGCCCGCTCCAGTCCCTTCCCCGCACTTCCGTCCCCAGCCAGCCTCGTCACCCGCAGGAGGAGCCCGATGACAACGTCCACGCCGGAGACACGACCGGACTTCGACCGCATCGTCAAGTACGACGCCTACCGCGCCTTCCAGGAGAAGGAGGGCATACCCGTCATCACCGGCTTCGCCGTGGACGACCTCCGCACCGTCGAGGTCAAGCCGTGGGCGCGCCTCGACTGCCTCGGCACGTACATCAACCTCGACGGCGCAGGCGACACCAACGGCGCCTACGTCGCAGAGATACCGCCCGGCGGCAAGATGGCGCCGGAGAAGCACATCTTCGAAAAGAATATCTACGTGCTCGAAGGGCGCGGTGCGACCCTCGTCGGCGACGACCCCAACAGCCGCGTCAGCTTCGAATGGAAGCGCGGCAGCGTCTTCTCCATCCCCATCAACGTCTGGCACCAGCACCTGAACGGCAGCGGCTCGGAGCCCGCGCGCTTCGTCGCGGTGACCACGGCCCCCATCACCATGAACCTCTTCCACAACGAGGGCTTCGTCTTCAACAACCCCTACGTCTTCGAAGACCGCATCGGCAACCCGAAGCAGTTCCAGGGAGAGGGCAGGATGTGGACAGCCACGACTGGCCGCACCAACGCCTGGGAAACGAACTTCGTGCCGGACATCGAGACGTTCACCACGTATTCGTGGAAGGAGCGCGGCGCGGGCGGCGCGCATATGAAGTTCGAGCTCGCCGACCAGACCCAGACCGCGCACATCTCGCAGTTCCCGGTCGGCACCTACAAGAAGGCGCACCGGCACGGCCCCGGCGCGCACGTCATCATCATCAAGGGTGATGGCTACTCGCTACTCTGGCCGTCCCACGGCGGCCCCCACGACGGCATGGAGCGCGTCGACTGGAAACCCGGCTCGCTCGTCGTGCCCCCGAACGGCTGGTTCCACCAGCACTTCAACGGCGGAGCGACTCCCGCGCGCTACCTCGCATTCCGCTGGGGCAGCCAGAAGTACTACTTCTCTCTCGGCGTGGCGATGGAAGGCGACACCGACGTGGATGTGAAGCAGGGCGGCGCGCAGATCGAGTACGAGGACGAAGACCCCATCATCCACGACATCTTCCTCGAGACGCTCGCGAGGTCCGGCGCGGAATCGCAGATGGCGGAGTTCATTCCCCGCCTGCGCGGGGAGTAGCTATACGCCGGCTAGGAGGTTGGATCCGGCACGCCGGGTATAGGGGGTGGAGGAGGTATTACCTCGCCGTCCACAACCAATCCTCCGCTAGTATCTGACGTGGCCTCACCGTCCGTCCCAGCGCCGGGTTGCCCTGAACCGCTCAGGCTCGCAGGCGGGGTGGACTGCCCGGCGCTGTCGTCGCCCCAGCAGACGACGGTGCCATCGAAGGTCGCTCCGCATGTGTGCACTTCACCGGCACACTCCTGGACTCCATTCACCGTACCGCAGGAGTAGTTGCGTCCGCAGCTGATCTGGAAGAAGGCGTCGGTCGGGACTTCGGCGCCGCCCCAGTCTCCCCAGCAGTCCGCGGTCCCGTCGCCGCGCAGACCGCATGAATGTGATCCGCCGCTGCTGATGGAGAGGAACATGGCATCCACCGGTGCCCCTGTCCGTTGACCCGAACTATCGCTGCCCCAGCAGACCGGGGTGCCCTGCGCGGTAAGCGCGCAGGTGTGGTCTCCGCCACTCGCAATGGAGAAGTATGCTCCGGCCGGAGGATTCAACTTGCCGTCCGCGTCGTCTCCCCAACAGACCGCACTGCCATCCAGACGGAGTCCGCACGCATGGCGCCCTCCACTGCTGATCTGGGTGAACTTCTCTCCATCGGGAGGCGTGACTCCCTGACCGCCCCAACAGACCGGAGTACCGTCGAATGTAAGCGCGCACGTGAAGTCGTCGCCGCTGCTGAGCGCCAGGAATGTCTGGTCGGTGGGAGCGTTTATCTGGCCGAAAGCGTCGCCGCCCCAGCAGATGGCTGCTCCTTCCTGCGTAAGCCCGCAGGAGTGGTTGTTCCCGCTGCTTATCGTCCTCAGCGGGAGGAAGTCGATCGGCATCGCCTGTCCTAAACTGTCACTGCCCCAGCAGACGGGCGTCCCGCCGGGCGGGAGCGCACACGTATGGCGGTCACCGGCGCTGATGACGGTCTCCATCTGCATTACGATCGAGACATCAGGTTGGGGTGTGAGTATCCCCGGCTCTTCCGGTGTCGGGGTAAGCGTCGGTGTCGGCGTAGGCGTGTCGGTCGGTGCAGGCGTGGGGGTTGCCGTCGCTTCCGGTGTTGGTGTGACCGTAGGAGAAGGCGCAGGCGTGGGGGTCGGTGTGGGAGTTGTCGGCCCTTCAGGAGTCGCCCGTGATTCGAACTGTACGACTCCGGGCGCCGGCTCGCCACACGCAGCCAGCGTGAGCAGCAGCAGGACTGCAATGGCGAAGAGGCTTGGGAAACGGGTGTGGAAGGTACGCATCGTTGCCCGCGAATGACCGCGACAGAATCACTATACACAGCGGGAGACGCCGGAGTCACCGACTTCTCCGAGCGAGTATGCTTGGAACTGTGAGAAGACAGACTTCCAACTTCCGCAGCGGGCTCGTGGCCATCGTTGGCAGGGCGAACGTCGGCAAGTCCACGCTGCTGAACGCGCTGCTCGGGCAGAAGCTGTCCATCGTGAGCGCGAAGCCCCACACGACACGCCACCGGCTGCTCGGCGTGCTGAACGGCAGCGATTTCCAGGCCGCCCTCATCGATACGCCGGGCTTCCTCAGGAAGGGCAGCGACCAGCTCGATGCTGCGATGGCGCGACAGCTCTCCGGCGCGCTCGGCGACGCCCACGCTATCGTGCTCGCGGCCGAACCACGCTATCCCGGCGACGTCGAACACGCGCTCCTCGCGCAGATCGCCGCTGCGGACGTGCCTGCCCTGCTCGTGCTCACCAAGGCCGACACCATCGCCAAGAACAAACTGTTGCCCGTCATGGCCCGCTACGCTGAGACTCACCCCTTCGCCGAGATCGTCCCCGTGAGCGCCCTCGCGCGGGACGGCCTGGACCTTCTCCAGGAGGCGATAGGCGCGCATCTACCAGAGCAGGATGCCCTGTTCCCCCCCGAGGTGCTCACCGACCGCTCGACGCGTTTCCTGGCGGGCGAACTCGTCCGCGAGAAGATATTCGAACACTACGCCCACGAGGTCCCCTACGACACGGCCGTGGAAGTCGTTACGTTCGAGGAGCGCCAGGGAGAAGCGCCGGACTACATCCGTGCTGTGGTCTACGTCGACACGCCTTCCCAGAAGCGGCTTCTCATCGGCAAGGGCGGCGGGGCGCTCAAGGAGGTCGGCGTTCTCGCACGCCCGGAGATCGAATCGCTCACGGGGCGTCCTGCCTACCTGGAACTATGGGTGAAGGTGAACACGCGATGGCGCCGGAAGGCCGGCTTCATCCAGCGCACCCTGTAACAGAAAGATAACCTGCGTGTTGCCCGCTGAAATGCCCATGCGGGTATCATGCCATCTGACGCGAAGGAGGTTACGCCGTGCCCTTGATCCCGCGAGTGATGAGCACCCAGCACCCGGACAACGCGGAGGCCCCTGCCTACGCCATCGATGGCGTTATCAAGGGCGACGGCGAGATCATCGAAGCCGCCGACGTGCTGTCCCTCGGTTGCGACGAGCAGATGTGGGACTCCGAGGGCAAGGACACCGACACCCACGTCATCCAGAAACTGCTCAGTCACTATCCCGGCTACTTCTCCGAAGAGATGAAACTCGGGCGCGACGCCCTCATCACCCTCCGAGTCCCCAATCCCTCCATCGAACTGGAGATGCGGAAGCTCCTCGTCGAGGCGCTCCAGGGTATCCCCATCGCCTACGACGTCGCGAACGAGTTCTACGAGGGCGACCTCGAACCCCCCATCCAGGAAGTCATCCTTCCCTTCACTACCAACGCCGAGCAGATAGTCAAGGTGCGGGACTACTACTCTCAGTTCATCGCCGGGCAGGAGAGCAGGCACCTGCCGGACGGAAGCACCGTCAGCGACTGGATAGGCGACTTCTACCCAAAGCACATCCGTGTCATTCCGCTCTTCGAAGAGCGGGAGCAGATGATGACGGTGGACGACATCGTCCGCGAATATCTGCAGGGGTGGGAGGTCGAATACCAGCGCGTCTTCCTCGCCCGGAGCGACCCTGCGCTGAACAACGGTATCGTCGGCGCCGAACTGATGCTCAAGGCCGCTCTCTCCAAGCTGGACAAACTGGAGGGAGAACTGGGCATCCCTCTCTACCCCATCATCGGCGCAGGATCGGCGCCCTTCCGTGGGCACCTCTCCCCCGTGAACGTAGACCGCATCTTCCGTGAATACCCCAGCGTACAGACGCTCACCGTGCAGTCCGCGTTCAAGTTCGACTACCCCCGCGAGCAGGTGATCGACGCCATCGCCCAACTCCACGCGTACGAGCGCAAGCCCGCCCCGCCGGTTGACGAAGCACGCGTCAACGACATCCTCGACAGGGCCGGAGCGGCCTACCAGGAACAGGTGCGCAAGCTCGCCCCCACCATTGCCTCCATATCCGCTCACATACCGCGCAGGCGGGAGCGCAAACTGCACGTCGGCCTCTTCGGCTACGGGCGCACGCTCCCGGGAGCGGAGGACGTGGCTCTCCCACGCGCCATCGCATTCGCGGCCACGCTCTACTCCATCGGCGTGCCGCCGGACCTGCTGGGGCTCGCCGCGCTCAACGAGGACGACTTCGACTACCTGCGGGAGATATACCCCAGCCTTCAGGAAGACCTCAGCGCAGCCCTGCGCTTCTCAAACGAGACGCGCATCACGCAACTCCTCGGCGACGACTACCGGCGGCTGTTCGTACGCTTCACCCAGGAGATCGACCGCGTCCACGAAGGGCTGACCACGGCGATCTGGGCAGGGCTCGTGCGGAACCGCACCTCCCGGACGCGGCACTTCATCGAAGAGGCCGCCCTCATCCGCCGGTTCCTCGGCTAACGCCACTCCACAGCGCTCACGCCTCTTCCTCAGCCTCCACCTGTATCTGGGGCAGCCAGTTGAGGAACCCTGGCAGGTACCAGTTCCGGGCACCGAGCAGTTGCATGCTGGCCGGAACGAGGATGCTGCGCACCAGCGTCGCATCCAGCAGGACGGCGACCGCAAGCCCGAATCCCGCCTGCTGGTTCACGACCATGTCGCCCGAGGCGAAGCCGCTGAACACCGCCACCATGATGAGCGCCGCGCCGGTGATGAGGCTGGCGGTCGAGCGCAGGCCGTACGCCACCGACTCGGCGTTGTCGTGTGTCTGGTCGTACCGCTCACGGATACGGCTCAGCATGAACACGTGGTAGTCCATGGACAGCCCGAACAGGATGGCGAACAGGATCAGTGGCAGCCACGCTTCTATCGTCTCAACCTGCTGGAACCCGAACAGGTCCGCCCCGACGCCCTTCTGGAATACCAGCACCATCAACCCGTAGGCGGCGCCTACGGAGAGCAGGTTCATGATGATCGCCTTGATGGGGATGACGATGGAGCGGAAGACCACCAACAGCAGAATGAAACTCACGCCGAGGATGAACACGAATATGATGGGGAGGTAGGCGCTGAGCTGCGTGTCGAAGTCCAGGAACTCGGCCGATATCCCGCCCACGTGCGCCTCTGCCTGAACGCCGGAAAAGGCCGCCGGGATGTAGTCGTCCCGCAGTCGTTCTATCAGGTCGAACGCATCCACACTACTGGGAGCGCCGGGCACCGGTATCGCGATCACGGTGAGGTTCCCATGTGTGTTCGTTGGAAGCGCAGCCGCTGATGGGTCGTTGAGTATCTCCGGATTGCTCTGCAGCAGGGCTGCGATGAGGACCGGATCGCTCTCCACGGCCTGTTGGATCTTCTGCAGGGCTTCGGTAACCGCCGGATCGCCAACTACAGACCGTTTGAACGTCTGCACCGCAGCCGCAACCGCCGGATCGTTGATGTCTCCCTCGATGACGACCCTGGCTGGGTTCGCGGAGCCGTACCCGAGCGGGAAGTCCTCTTCCAATGCGGTAAACGCTTCTCGGGTATGCGAGTCCTCGGGGAACGTCTCAACGCCGTTGAAGCCGGTGTTGATGCCGAAGTAGTTCACCGACGCCCAGACCATCAGCCCACCGACCAGGATGATGCTGATGACGGGATACCGCATCGTTTTGCGCGTGATGAATTCCCAGAATCCTTCGCGCTGCCCATCGGAAGACCCGGCTGCCGCCCTCTTTCTGAACGGCAGCCGCAGGAAGTCGACGCGCGGGCCCAGCACCGTCAGGACGGCAGGAAGGAAGGTAAGGGTTGCCGTAACCGAGACGAGGACCACCAGGATGGCACCGAGGCCGGTGGCGAAGAACAGCGTGTGGGGCACGATGAATACGCCGAGGAGTGCGATGACTACCGTCATCCCGCTGAAGAACACGGTGCGGCTGGCCGTTGCGCCTGCCTTGATGACCGCATCGCGTGTGCTCAGGCCGCGCGCCAACTCTTCCCGGAAGCGGGACACGACGAAGAGGCAGTAGTCGATACCCACAGCCAGGCCGATCATCGTTATCCACAGCAGCACGAAGAAGACCAGCTCCCCGAAGATGGTGCCGATGACAGAAACGATCGCCAGCGTGATGAGTATGGAGACGATGGCCAATCCGACAGGTATCAGCGCCGCCATGACCGCGCCGAAGAGCACGAGGAGGATGAGGAGCGCCACCGGCAGGCCGATGCGCTCACCCTGCTCCAGGTCCATAGCCGACAATTCTGCCTGCTCGAAGCGGCTGCTCACGTCGCCGACGACGAGCACGTCGAAGCCGTCCTTGCCGTCAACCTCCTCCACGATGTGGATGACCTCTTCGATGTTCTCCAGCGCGTCGCCGAGCGTGCCGGTCATCTGGACCGCTACGATGGCGCTTCTGCGGTCCGTTGAGACCAGAGCGAGAGAGTCCAGCGGGGTGGTGGCCAGCACCTCGTAGTAGTTCGTGCTGGCTCGTATGACCTCAGGCTCCAACTCTCGGAGCTTGCCGTTGACCTCGTCGACTTTCGCCTTGAATGCGTCGTCGTCCACCGTCAGCGTGCCCGAACGAACGATGACCACCTCCGCGGGCGGAGGCTCGATCGGGCTGCCTTCCAGGAGTTCACTGACGGTCACCGAACCGACCTCGCCGAACCTCGGGATGATGCGGAGTTCAGTGGTGGTGGCAGTGGGGAGTAGCTGGCCAACGATTCCGAGAGCAACCAGCACGAGTAGCAACCACACGCCTATGGTGATCCACGGCCTGCGGGAACTGATACGGGCTAGTGCTTCGGTCATCGTTAGGCTCCTGGTAGGAATTCTCGGGGACAGATTGCGCTCGCGCACCCTATCCGGCACGAACGGTGAGTGGATAGTCGAAATACGCCTCGTTGATCATGAAGTGCAGGTTCGTTACCTCACTCAGGACCCGGCGCAGCAAGCCCTCACGGTCCCTGCTGTCCGGCCACTCGTTCTGCATGAGTGAGAGCAGCCGTCCTATGAGACGCTGGGCAGCATACCCGGAGTCCGATCCGGGGCCCGCTCCGAGCGTTGCAAACTCTCCTGAGATCTGTTTGAGCGACCTGTAGACCGAGCCGGGCAACAGCGGGTCCGTTGCCAGCAGATCGAGCGCAGCGGCCGGATGCACCGCGGCCCCGTAGCGCCGGTTGTACACCTCCAGCGCATGAGAGGCCTCCAGCAGGCTCGCCCAGTCTTCCTCAGCATAGCCGTCGCTCTCCGCATCTATGGCCAACTGCTGCAAGAGCAGGGCAGGCGCGAACTGCGCTCGCTCGATGAACCCGCCCAGGCGGAGGAAACTCCAGCCTTCGTCACGGTACATGGTCGCCTGGGCAGCGCCGTCGAATGCGTCGGTCTCGGCCGCCAACCCGGCGTAGAAGCCCTCCGGCAGCGCCAGCCATATGTCCTCTATCTCCATGTCGCGAAGGCGAAGGTAGGCGAGATTGAGACGCTGCCACATCTCCCCACTGATGCAGTGGCGCATCTGCCGTGCGTTCTCCCTGCCCTGCGCGAAGCAGTTCCACACCGAGTCCGGGTTCGAACGCTCGAAGGTCAGGTCTCCCGCAAGCGTGTACGAGTCCGCGAGCGTGAAGTCGTCGCCGTCGGGGAGAGCCAATGCGCCTCCCGGCGGTATCCGGCGCAGCACCCCGTAGAGCCTGCGCCAACCGACATATATGTCGCGCGCCGGACGGTCTACCAGTGCTTCCGTCTGGAGTTGCAGCAGGCGGCACATGCACTCGGTCCGTTCGAGATAACGGCCCATCCAATAGATCCCTTGAGCGCTTCGAGAGAGCATCCGTCTCACTCTTCCAGTACCCAGACGTCCTTGCCGCCCCCGCCCTGGCTGGAGTTCACCACCAGGCTCCCGCGGCGCAGTGCCACGCGACAGAAGGCGCCGGGCACTATCCGCGTCTCGCGGCCCTGCAGGATGAAGGGCCGCAGGTCAACGTGTCGGGGCTCCAGTTCACCATCCACGAGGCAGGGTGCGCGGGAGAACGTCAACACCGGCTGCGCGATGAAGTCTGCCGGATCCGCCCGCACCTGCTCCGCGTACTCGTTGCGCTCCTGCGGCGTGGCGTGCGGTCCCACCAGCATCCCATACCCGCCGGACTCGCCCACCCGTTTCACCACCAGCTTGTCCAGGTTGTCCAGTGTGTACTCCAGGTCAGCGGGGCGCCGGCACAGATACGTCTCCACGTTGCCGAGTATCGGCTCTTCGCCGAGGTAATAGCGGATCATGTCCGGCACGTAGGGGTAGACGCTCTTGTCGTCGGCGACACCGACCCCCGGAGCGTTGACCAGTGTCACGTTGCCGCGTTTGCACGCGTCCAGCAGGCCCGGTACACCCAGCATCGAGTCCGGACGGAAGGCGAACGGGTCCAGGAACAGGTCGTCCACCCGGCGGTAGATGACGTCCACGCGGCGAAGCCCCGTGGTCGTGCGCATGTACACGAACCCGTCGCGCGTCAGAAGATCGCGCCCCTCCACCAGTTCCGCCCCGATCTCGTGGGCAAGGAACATATGCTCGTAGAAGGCCGCGTTGTACACCCCCGGCGACAGCAGCACGATGGTGGGGTCCGGCTTGCCTCCAGGCCCCAGCTCGCACAGCGTCTGCCGGAGGAGGTTCCCGTAGTGCTCAACCTCCCGGACACGCGATGCCCGGTACAGGCGACGCAGCCCCGCTTTCACCGCATTGCGGGTCGCTATCATGTACGACACGCCGGAAGGCGACCGCAGGTTGTCCTCCAGCACGAAGAAACCGTCGTGCGTCCGGAGGAGGTCCGACCCGCAGATCGCCACCCAGACCCCTTCCGGAGGAGAGTAGCCCAGCATCTCCGGGCGGTAGTTCGGGCATCCGATGACCAGCTCTTCGGGGATAACCCCGTCAGCGATGGCGTGCGCGCCGTTATAGACGTCGTCGATGAAACGATTGAGCGCACGCAGGCGTTGGGCGAGTCCTGAATCGAGCAACGTCCATTCTGGTGCGGAAAGCACACGCGGGACGCAGTCCACGGGGATGATCCGTTCCTGGGCCTCCTCGTCTCCGTAGACGGTGAAGAAGATCCCCTCGTGCAGGAAGGAGCGGGCCACGCCCTCCTGTACGCTGCCCAGGCGTTCGGGAGAGATGCTCAGCAACATCTCGTACAGCTGCTGGGAATGCTCCCTTGGCGACCCGTCAGGCAGCAGCATCTCGTCGTAGATGGCAGCATCGAGGTTATAGGAGTCGAAGTTCATGCTCCCAGCTCCCTTTCGCTAGCCTGCCTTGCCGTCGTCTTCAGCCTCCTCGTCCGCCCCCTCTACCGAGTCATCCTCCTCATCGGCCGCGCTTTCGGTAGCGCCGTCGGCTTCGTCGTCATCATCGGCGCCATCGTCCGCGGCGTCATCGCCAGAACCGGCATCGTCTTCGTGTTCCACAGTCACCACCGGGTACCTGAACGGCAAGGTCACCAGCATCTCGGTGAACTCGCCCGCCTCTGACGTGACCGCTATCGTTCCGCCGTGCTGGCGGACGATGTCGTTCGAGATCGCAAGCCCCAGCCCTGTTCCCTTGTCGGTGGGTTTGGTAGTGAAGAACGGGTTGAATATCTTGTCAATCGCCTCCTGGGGGATGCCGCTCCCGTTATCCCTGACGCGGACTTCCACCGACTCATCCGTGCGTTTCGAAGAGAGCACCACCTCGGGCATGAACTGCTCACCTTCCGCTTCCCTCGCTCTCCGCTTCTCGTCCACGGCATAGCAGGCGTTGCTCACCATGTTCAGGAAGACGCGGCCGAGGTCGCCGGGTATGGCTTCCACTTCGCCCGCATCCGGATCGAACTCCGGCCGGATGGTGAGCTGGAAGTCCGGGTCCAGCGCCCGGGCGCTGTGGTACGCCAGCGAGGCATGTTCGTTGACGAGGTCGTTGATGTCGATGGGACGCGCTTCGCCTCCGCCTCTGCCCATCATCAGCATGTCCTGGACGATGCGGTTCGCTCGTTCGCCATGCGACTGGATACGCTGAAGATTGCCGATCAGATCGCCGGATATCTCTTCGATGTACTGCTTCTGGTCCTCCGTCAACGCATCGCCGGTGTCGTCGACCGCTTCCTTCAACTCCACGAGTAATTCGGCCGACGCCTCTGAGAAGTTCTTGACGAAGTTCAACGGGTTCCTGATCTCGTGGGCAACGCCGGCGGTCAGCTCACCGAGCGCCGCCAGTTTCTCCCGCATGACGATCTGGTCCTGCGCCTTGTCCAGGTCGGATAGCGCAGACTCCAACTCGTCGTTCTTCTCTCGCAGTTCCTCTGCCAGGTGCTCAACCAGGTTCAGCCGTTGTACCTCCAGCGCATTCCGGCGGAACACCTCCAGCGCCGCGGCCATGTCCGCTACCTCGTCGCGGCCCTTCACGATCACTTCCTCCTCCAGTTCGCCCCCGGCCATCTGGCGCATCCGGTTGGAGAGGAACGCCAGCCGCCGAAGCAGCACCCGCCACACGAAGAGCCAGTCGATGAGCAGCGCTCCTGTCACACTCACGATGCCGATCGCGATGAGGAGTTGGCGCCCGGTGCGGATGGACTGGTCGGACGAGACTGTCGCCTCCTGCGCGTGCTGGTTCGCCACGCTGACCAGACTGTCCACTTCTTCCACGAGTTCGATCGCGATGGTGCGGTTCAGGCTGAGCAACTCACGCTGCCGCTCAGCAAGCTCCAACCCGCTCTGTACCAGGGTGAACGCTCCCTCTTCTTCGCCAAGGCCAAGGTCGTAGAGCCGGTCAGCCAGGGGGGTAAGCGACATCAGCAGGTCGTCGCTCACCTGCCCCAGGAATGTACTCTCGGCGCCTCTGAATGCGGCGAACTCCGCCTCGAACCGCTCTCGCAACGGCTCTACCAACGCCGGTTCGGAGACGGTGAAGGCGCTTGCCAGTACCTGCGCCGCTATGCTGAGGGCGCCCTGCAACTCCGAGAGACGCCGGTACTCGACGATCTGGTCGCCTGAGAAGGACTCCTCAGACGAAACAGGAGGCGCATCGAGGCTGGTGTAGCCCGTCATCAGGTAGAAGAACTGGTCATCCAGCGCCGGGATCAGGACGCTGTCCAGTTCATCCTGGACCGCCGCCAGGTCCTGCCGGAGAACATTGCTGCGCGCTTCCAGCGCAAAGAACTCCGGCATCTCCGATTGGATCGTATCGATATTGGCAACCAGCCTGTCTGCCTGTCCACGGATGCTGTTGAGGCGCTCCTCTTCGCTTCCCTGCGCTTCCAGCGCAGCCAGTTCTTTTTCGAAAGCCCCGTGCGCCTGGTTGATCTCAGCCACCACGTTGATGAAGTCGTCAACGCTGGCGGACGTCAATCGAGGGGCCGCCGCCACCAATACGCTCGCGGACTCCGCCACGTGGAACGCCGTCGTGATCTCCGGCAGACTCGCGTCGTTCACACGGCTCTGCGCCTCGCTCACACGAGTGAATGAGAACCAGCCCACGAGACTGGCAGCCAGCGTGAGCGCAACCGCTCCCGCGATCACCAACTGCAACTGCATGGAGATACGCGACGGTATCCTGATTAGCCTGAGTGGTTGAATCATGGCTCGACGTCCTGCAACGCCCAGGTTTCCTGCAGCACCTGGAAGTCCCCCAGTGACTGAATCGGATAATACTCCCCGTCAGGCCCGAGCACGGTCAGGAACACCGTGTCTGAGCCCTGGTTGTCGTCTTCCCCGTAACCCAGCCGGAACCCATCCAGGTCGATCATGTCGGGAGTGGTCAGGCTATCCAGGAAACACTGGCGGGTGAGGTCACGACCGCAACCTTCCAGCCCTGCCACCGCAAGACGCCCTGCCAGGTATCCTTCGAGCGATACGAAGCCCGGCAACGCACTCTGTTGGTACGAGGAGAGCGCGCTCCGGTAAGCCCGCACGACGGGTTGGGACAGGTCGTTCGGGAACGGCACCACTTGCGTAACGAACACTCCGGCTCCGTCGGAGCCCAACTCACGGGCCAGCGCGTTGCTGCCGACGAAGGAGATGTTGATGAACTGCGCGTCCATCCCGATATGCCGCGCCCATCTGATGAAGGTTGCCACCGGTTCGTAGGCCCCCACCATGATCACCGCCTCGGGAAGTGAGCGCTCTATATCCAACAGCGCAGTCTTCACCGCCGTTGTGTTGCGCGTATACAGCCCGATGCCCACCGGAGACATACTCCTGCGACGGAGTGCTTCTACCGCCCCCTGGTAGCCCGCGCGGCCGAAGGAGTCGTCCTGGTACATCACCGCTATCCGCGTGATGCCCAGGTCCTCGGTGAGACGCTTGACCATCTCCTCCGTCTCCTGGTTGTAGGAGGCGCGAACGTTGATCACGTTCTCCGGTCCAAGAGTGCGCAGAAACTCGGCTCCCGTGAACGGCGCAAGATAGGGCACCCCCGCAGCCACCGAGACCGGCGTAGCCGAGCGCGACGTAGGTGTCCCTACCGCTCCGATCAGCATGAACACCTGCTCGTCCTCGATCAGGCTGAGTGTGTTCGTGACCGCCTTCTCCGGTTCGTAGGAGTCGTCCAGCGACCGCAACACCAGCGTGCGCCCATGCACGCCCCCCGCCCGGTTCGCTTCGTCGAACGCGGCCTCGATGCCCAACCGCATATTCGTTCCCAGTTCTGCGGCAGGGCCTGTGAACGCGGCGGACTGCCCGAACAGTACCTGATCGTCGGTCACTCCAGGCATCGCTACGTCTGCCGGGGTCGGCGACGGCGTTACGGTAGCCCCCCCGTGATGGGGGGTAGGGGTAGGCAACTCCGTTGCATCGCCGTTACAGCCGACCAGCCCCGCGACGATGAAGAGTGCTGCGATGTATCCGGGCATACGTCCGGAACGCGGCACGCGTCTCATCCATCCCTCGACACGGCAACCGTCATGCGGTTCTTGCCATCCTCCCGCCGGTATTGCATGTCGGAGGTCATCGTCCGCACGAGGTAAACGCCCAGTCCACCTATGCGGCGTTCCTCCATCGGCGACTCCATGTCCGGATCAGGGGCATCGTGCAACGGATCGAAAGGCTTCCCTTCGTCCGTGATCTCGATAACCAGGTCTTCCTCGTTGCACGTGAGCTCGACGTCCAGATGATGCCCGTCCTCGTCATAGGCATAGTTGATGACGTTGAGCACCAGCTCTTCCAGGACGAGATTCACCTTGAACGTCAGTGCGGCAGGCCAGTTGTCCTGCTCTGCTAGCGCCTCGATCGCGGCGGTCAGCCGGTCCAACTCTTCGGGGCGCGTCTCGAGTGTCAGGGCCAGCCCGTTGCTCATGCCTACGCTCCCCTGCGCCTCAGCGTCAGACACGTGATGTCGTCCGACTGAGGCGCTCCCGCCACGAACTCCCGGACTGCCGCGAAAACCTTTTCATTCGCAGCCTCCGCGCTCTGTGGCGCACCCCCTGCGAAAGCCGCCTGCAGACGCTGCATCCCGAACTCCTCGTTCTCAGCGTCCATAGCCTCCGTCACGCCGTCCGTGTACAGGACCAGCGTGTCGCCCGGTGCCAGCGTGAGTTCACCTTCTACGAATTCAACGCCGGACAGGACGGCCAACGCGAGACCCTCGGTATAAGGGAGCACGGTGCAACTGCCGTCGCTGTGGAAGACCACCGGCAGGTTGTGGCCCCCATTGGCGTAGGAGAGGTGTCCGGTCGCAGGGTTGTAAACCGCGTACAGCACCGTGACGAACATGGCGGACTCGTTATCTTCAGCGAGCAGATTGTTCACTTCCCGGAGCACTTTCCCAGGTTCGGTCAGGCCGATGGCAGAGCCCTTCAGCAGCGTACGGCTGGACATCATGAACAGCGCCGCCGGCACACCCTTGCCCGACACGTCCGCGATGGCCAGACCGATCTGACCGTCGTCCAGAAGCACAACGTCGAAGAAGTCTCCTCCCACGTTGCGCGCTGGTTCCATGTTCCCCGATACCTCGAAATCGTCCCCTCGCGGGAACTGCGTCGGGAGGATCGACTGCTGCATCTGGCTCGCCACGTCCAGCTCCCGCTGCAGCGACACCAGCTTGTCGCGGGAGGAGAGCGCCTCCTTCCACGCCTTCATGTTCTCCAGTGTCCGCTCTATCGTCACCTGCAGGTCGTCGAAGTCGAGCGGCTTGGTAACGAAGTCGAACGCTCCGCGGTTCATCGCGGTGCGGATATTCTTCATGTCTCCGTAGGCAGACACGATGACCGCGCGGAGATCGGGGTTCAATTCTGCTATCTGGGACAACAACGTCAGCCCGTCCATACGGGGCATGTTGATATCCGAGACCACCATGTCGATCTCCGGATCGCTGTTCAGCACCTCGAGCGCTTCGATCCCATTCTGGGCGAAAACGAACGAGTAGCGTCCGGACCGGATGTGACGCCGCATCCGCTGCAACATCAGCGGCTCTACGTCGGGTTCGTCGTCAACCACCAGTATCCTGTACGATTCCCCTTCTGATTCAGACATCCGTCTCCTCGCGTCTGTGCTTCGCGGGCAGCATGAACAATCACCCAGCGTCGGCTGACGATTCAGTTACCGACCCCGGGTTGGTCTGACCCTCAGGGTTAGTCTTCGAGCGCCTTCAGTGCGTCCGTCCGGGAGTCGTGCACCGGCACGATCTTGTCGAACCCGCTGATGGCGAATATCTCTCGGACGGATTCGGAGAGCGAGCACCCCAGCAGTTTGGCGTTCTGCTTCTGGAGCGACTTGGCAACCAGAAGGATGACACGAAGGCCCGCGCTGCTGATGTACTGCAACTGCCCCATGTCCATGATGACGCCCTGGTCACTCGGTTGGATTGCTCCTTCGAGCGCGGTCTGGAAGTCCATGGCGTTCGTCCCGTCCACGCGCCCTTCCACGTCCACGATCAGATTAGAGCCTTCCCGTGTACTCTTGAGATCCATGTAGCTTCTCCCCTACTCAGGATTGACGAGCCTCCGACGACTCACCCGCAACTCTACCAAATGTTGCGGCTCAGTGTGAAATACTACACACGCCGCGTGAAATGTCACACCTTCTGTCACTCTCGTCGTGTCTGTCGGATAACCGCCCTATACCTTACAATTGCCGCACGTTGAGCGAGGAGGCCGAGCCGGATGGGACTGTACTACGACGTGTTTGAGACCGGTTGGGGATGGGTGGCAGTGGCTGGATCGAAGAAGGGCATCCGATACGCCACGCTGCCGGAGCCGTCTCCCGATCGCGCCCTGGACGACCTGGAACGCAGCATGCGGGCCCCGCTTCCTGAGCACGTGCCGGACGCGTTCAACGCCTACCGCACCCAACTCGAGGCGTACCTGCGTGGCGACGCCTCCACGTGGGACGTGCCCCTGGATCTGGACGGCGTGGCCCCCTTCTTCCGCCGCGCATGGGACGCGTGCCGCTCCATCCCTCCCGGAGAGACGCGCACCTACGAGTGGCTCGCAGCCTCCGCGGGAAACATCAGAGCAGTGCGCGCCGCAGGTCAGGCCATGGCGCGGAACCGCATCCCCATCGTCATCCCGTGCCATCGCGTGATCGGCAAGGATGGTGGACTGCACGGGTTCGGTGGCCCCGGCTTGCACATGAAGGCGCGCCTGCTGAACCTCGAAGCGGCGCTCACCTGATCAGGCCGCCGTACTCTCCAACTCCACCGTCAAGCCCGCGTCCCGCATCGCGTTGACGTGCGCTGCGAGTTCATCGCTGTACTGCGTACGGATGATCGGCATGCTGATGCGCCAGAACTGACCTCCGCTCTCGATGACCAGGTCAACCTCGTCCGTGCCGGGATAGTCCATCAGCGTCTGCAGCACCAGTTTGAGCACGCGGTTGTCCTCGGAAGGCTGGTCCGTCTCCTTCATCTTGACGAGGACCTTGCGCTGCCCTTCATCGAAGCTGGCTACTGACGGGACAGCCTCGATGTGAGGTGTAGCCCCATTCATCGATTGCGGCTCCGCGCCGTTCGTGGCAGGCTGCGTGAACACGCTCGTCGGCTCCACAGGAGGCTTCCATTCCTCCACCTTCGGGGTCGCAGGTGCAGTCACAGCGGCAGGCTGCGGGTCGGTAGGCGTCTCCGTAAGCTCGAACTCGACCGCTTCGTCGCAATGTATCGAGGTCTCGTCTCCCCGATGCCGCACCACACCCTTCAGGTGCACCAGGTTGCCTTCCACCCACAGCCCGGCGGTCTTCTCCACCACCCGGCTCCACACGGCCACGTCCAGCACGGAGCCGTCGAATATCTCCAGCCCCACGAACCGGATCGGCCTGCCCTGCCTGTCCGTCGTGAAGCGGACCGACGCCACCTCACCTGCCAGCACCACCTTATCGCCGTCCGCGCACGCCTCCACCTCCTCGCGGGAGAGGGCCGCGCCCGCGGGCGCGTTCACCGGGTCCAGCACGCGACGCCCCAGCGCGACGCCTATCAGCTCACGCTCCCAGGCCACCAGCTCCCGCAGCGACGGTTCCGGCGCGGGCAGCAACTCGATCTCCGCCAGTGGCGTGGGCGCGGATGCGCCGAACATGTCGAACATCGTGGACTGGCCGCTGTCGCGCAGGCGTGCCTCCCGTTGCATCAGGTGAACGATGTCGTCTGCGCTCGCCGTGAGCTGCCCGCGAGACCCGAAGGCATCGAGCGCCCCCACCTTCGCCAGGCTCTCCACCACGCGCCGGTTCGCGGCTTCCGACCCGGCGCGCCTGCAGAAGTCCTCCAGCGACTGGAACGGGCCGCTCTCGTCCCGCTCCGCCACCAACTCTGCCACCGCCGACGCCCCGATGTTCTTGATCGACGCGAGACCGAACCGCACGGCCTCCCGGCCGTCCTCCGCCCAGTCCACGCTGAAGTCCACGCCGCTCCGGTTCACGTCCGGCGGCAGCACCGGGATCCCCAGCCGCACGCACTCCGCCACAGCAGGCCCCATGCGGTCGTTCCCCTGGTACGCGTTCAGCACGCACGTCATGAACTCCACAGGGTGGTTCGCCTTGAAGTACGCCGTCCAGTACGCGACCACAGCGTAGCTCACGCTGTGCGCCTTGTTGAACGCATACCCCGCGAACGGCTCGATGAGGTCGAAGACCGCGACGGCGGCCTGTTCCTCGTACCCTTTCTCTCGTGCTCCCGCAACGAAGCTCTCGCGCTCCTGCTGCATCAGCGAGGCGATCTTCTTCCCCATCGCCTTCCGCACCACGTCCGCTTCACCGAGCGAGTAGCCCGCGAACTGACGCATGATGTGCAGCACCTGGTCCTGGTAGACGATCACCCCGTACGTCTCGTTCAGTATTCCTTCGAGATCGGCGTGCGGGTAGCTCGCGGGCGCCCGCCCGTGCTTCGAGTCGATGTACCGCCCGATGTGCTCCATCGGGCCCGGACGGTACAGCGCGATCATCGCCGCGAGTTCGCCGAGCGTGCCGGGGCGCAACTCCTTGATGTAGCGCCGCATCCCCGGACTCTCCAGCTGGAACAGGGCTGTGGTCTCCCCGCTCCCCAGCAGTTCGTACGTCTTGGCGTCGTCGAACGGAATCTCCTGCAGCCGCACTTCGATCCCTTTGCGCTGCCGCACCATCTCGATCGTGTTGCTCAGGATGGAGTAGTTGATCAGCCCCAGGAAGTCCATCTTGAGCAGGCCCAGCTTGGCGACGGGCTCCATGGCGTACTGCGTCATCGCCACGCTGTTCTCGTTGCCCTTCGTCGGACGCTGCAGCGGGACGTGGTCGGTGAGCGGGTCCTCGGAGATGACGACCCCTGCGGCGTGCGTGCTCACGTTGCGCGTTACGCCCTCCAGGCTGCGCGCGGTGTCGATGAGCTTCCGCAGCTCCTCGTCTTGTTCGTACGCCTCCTTCATCTCGGGCGACTGCTCGAATGCGAGGTCTATCGTCATCCCCAGACGCTGTGGCACGAGCCGCGCCACACGGTCGACGTCGGCGTACGACATGCCGAGCACGCGCCCTGAGTCCCGGATCGCAGCCTTCGCGCCAAGCGTGCCGAACGTGATGATCTGCGCCACGTGGTCGCGCCCGTACTTATCCGTGACGTACTGGATCGCCTCCTCGCGCCGGTCGTCCTGGAAGTCCATGTCGATGTCCGGCATCTCTTTGCGCTCGATGTTGAGGAAGCGCTCGAACACCAGTCCGTAGTCCAGCGGGTCGAGGTCGGTGACGCCCAGGCAGTAGAGCGCCAGCGACGACGCTGCGCTGCCCCGCACGCCGAACACGATGCCCTCCCGCCGCGCGAAGTCCGCGATGTCCCACACCACGAGGAAGTAGTTGGGGTACTGCGTGTCCGTGATGACGTCGAGTTCGTACTCCAACCGTTGCTTCGACGCGTCGGTCGCCCCGTTCGGGTAGCGTTCGCCGAAGCCCTGCCAGCACAGCTTCCGGAGGTACGCGTCCGCGTCCTCGTCGTCAGGGGTCCGGTAACGCGGCAGGCGCAGCGTCGAGAAGTCGAGCTCCACGTCCGTCATGTCCGCTATCGTCTGCGTGTTCGCCACAGCCTCCGGCAGGTCGGCGAACAGCTCCGCCATCTCCTCGTGCGTCTTCAGGTAGTACGACGAGTCGGAGAACTGGAAGCGGTTCTCGTCCCTGACGTTGGAACTCGTGCCGATGCAGAGCAGCACGTCGTGGATGCTGGCGTCGCTCTCCTGCACGTAGTGCAGATCGTTCGTCGCGACTATGGGGATGTCCAGGTCCTCCCCCAGCCGCAGCAGCCCGTCGTTCAGTGGGGTGAGGAAGTCGAGGTTCTCGTGCCGCTGCATCTCCAGGTAGAAGGCGGGGAACATCGCCTTGTGCCACCGTGCCAGCTCCTTCGCGGCCTCGTAGTTGCCGTCTATCAGCGCAACCGATATCTCGGAACTCGGGCAGCCGGAGAAGACGATCAGGCCGTCGGCGTGCTCCTCCAGCAGTTCGTGGTCCACACGCGGCTTGTAGTAGAAGCCCTCGAGGTGTGCCCTGGAGGACAGCTTCATCAGGTTCCGGTAGCCCTCGTTGTTCTGTGCAAGGACCGTGAGGTGGTGGTAGTTCTGGCCCTTGCCGCCCGAGTTTCGGTCCGTCCGCTTCCCGTTCGCCACGTACAGCTCGCACCCGATGACCGGCTTGATGCCCGCCTCCTTGCACGCCGCGTAGAAGTCCACCACCCCGTACATCGAGCCGTGATCGGTGAGGCCGAGCGCGGTCATACCCAGCTCTTGGGCCCGGTTCACCATCGCCGGTATCCGGCTCAGGCCGTCGAGCAGGCTGTACTCCGAGTGGACGTGAAGATGAGTGAACGACACCGCTGCAACACTCCGGGATAAGTCCGGCCATTATAAGGACATCGCCATGCCATGCCCAACCTCGAAATATGCAGGATTTTCCATCGTCCCGCCGCTTGCATACAGCATCCTGTGTACTACCGGCCTCTGCTCCCGCTTCTCATCCCCGCCTCTCCGTTGACTGGGCCGACGCCCCACTGCTACGCTCGCAGCAGGATCCCCATGCCTGCGCACGACCCCGAACACGCCTCAAACGCCGCCTACGAAGAAGCCCTGCACCGCCTCCTCTCGCTCGCCGACCTCGAGCGGATGACGGGCCATGCTGCCCCCACGTACAAGTACGACCTGGAACGTATGCGGGAGTTGGCGACCCGGCTGGACCTGCTCCACGGCGCGCCGCCGCTCATCCACGTCGCCGGGACCAAGGGCAAGGGCAGCGTCGCCGCCATGACCGCAAGTTCCCTCCGGGCGCACGGCCTGCGCACGGGGCTCTACACCTCTCCCCACCTCCACTCGTTCCGAGAACGTATCCGCCTGAACGGCGAGCAGCTCACCGAGCAGACCTTCGCCGCAGCCGTCGCCCGCATCTGGCCTGTCGTCGAGGAGATGGCCGATGAACCCATCGGCGCTCCCTCCACATTCGAGGCCCTCACCGCGATGGCGCTGGACGTCTTTCGCGACGAGGGAGCAGACGCCGTCGTGCTGGAGGTAGGCCTCGGTGGACGTCTGGACGCGACCAACGTGGCTTCGTCGAGCGTTGCGGTGATCACCTCCATCAGCCTCGACCACACCGCCATCCTCGGCTCGACCGTCGAGGAGATCGCGGTGGAGAAGGCCGGCATCATCAAGAGCGCACAACCCGTCGTCACTGCTCCCCAGGACCCCGCCGCGATGAACGTCATCCGCGCCCGCGCTCAGGCGATGGGCGCGCCACTCACCGAGGTGGGCCGCGACGTAACGTACGTGCAGGAATCACATGACCTCACCGGCCAAACGGTGGTCGTCACGACCGCCCGCGACCGCTACCGCATCCGCCTGCCGCTGCTCGGCGCGCACCAGGCCGAGAACGCAGCCGTAGCCGTAGCCGCACTCGAGCACGCCCCGTTGCCATTGACGCGTGACGCCATAGAAGCGGGCCTGGCGTCGGTGCGCTGGGACGGCCGTTTCCAGCTGCTCTCCACCGGCCCGTACTTCGTCGTAGACGGCGCGCATAACCCGTACTCCATGGCGCGGCTGCGTGAGACCGTGCGGGAATATCTGCCGGACGCGCGCGTCCATCTCGTGTTCGGCGCATCCGGCGACAAGCAGATTGACCTGCTCACCGAGGAGGCAGCCGCCTTTGCAGACGAGGTGTGGACCGTGGCCTCGCGCCACCCGCGCGCCGCACACCCGGGTATGCTTGCCTCGCTCTTCGAGCAGCTCGGTACGAGCGTTCGCACCGCCAGCAGCGTCGCCGAGGGCATCGATCGGGCGCTGGACGAAGCCGGCAGCGGCGACCTCGTCCTCGTGACCGGCTCGCTCTTCGCCGTCGCCGAGGCCCTGCAGTACTCCCTCGGCATCGCCGGAGAGCACTATCCTGAGTTCGACCCGCAGGCATCAGCCCTCGGGAGGGTCTGACGACATGACCGGCCTCAACGCGAACGGACGCAAGCGAGTGGTCGTCACCGGCCTCGGCGCAGTCACGCCGCTCGGCGAGAGCGTCGCCGGGTTCTGGGACGCACTCGCCGCGGGACGCTCCGGCATCGGCCCGATGACCCTCGCCGACCCCACCGACTACCCCTGCCGGATATCCGGCGAGGTCTCCGGTTTCGACCCCGAGCAGTACGTCGAGAAGCGGGAAGCCCGCAGGCTGGCGCGCTTCTCCCAGCTCGCCATCGCCGCAACCGATGAGGCGATGCGGAGCGCCGGCCTCTCCGCCGCGAACGTGGACGTTGACCGCATGGGCGTCTACCTCGGCAACGGCAACGGCGGCTTCCCCACCATCGACGAGAGCATGCGCATCCTCATCGAGCGCGGCGGCATGCGCATGTCGCCGTTCTTCTTCCCCATGATCCTCCCCAACATGGCCGCCGCGAACGTCAGCCGGCACATCGGCGCGCGCGGTCCCTGCAGCACCATCGTCACCGCGTGCGCCGCCTCCACCCAGTCCATCGGCGACGCCGCCGAGGTCATACGTCGCGGCGCCGCCGACGTGATGCTTACCGGCGGCACCGAGGCAGGCATCAGCCAGCTCGGCCTCGCGGGTTTCTGCGTCATGCGCGCGCTCAGCACCCGCAACGACGACCCTCCCGCCGCGAGCCGCCCCTTCGACGCCGACCGCGACGGCTTCGTGCCTGCGGAAGGCGCGGGCATCCTCGTCGTCGAATCGCTGGAGCACGCGCTCAGGCGCGACGCGCCCATCGTCGCCGAGGTGATCGGCTACGGAGTGTCAGCGGACGCAGGGCACCAGTTCCAGCCCGACGACGACGGCGCTGGCGCGGCGCGCGCCATCCGCTGGGCGCTGGACGACGCGGGGGTCGGGCCGCACGAGGTGGACTACATCAACGCTCACGGCACGTCCACCCCGCTCAACGACGTCTCGGAGACGCTCGCCATCAAGCGCGCGTTCGGCGACGCCGCCTACAAGATACCCATCAGCTCCACGAAATCCATGATCGGGCACGCGCTCGGAGGCGCGGGGGGCATGGAGGCCATAGCCTGCATACAGACCATCCTCAACGGCCTCATCCACCCCACCATCAACTATACGACGCCCGACCCTGCCTGCGACCTCGACTACGTGCCGAACGAGGCACGCCCCGCCGACGTGCGCACCGTCCTCTCCAACAGCTTCGGATTCGGCGGCCAGAACGCCTGCCTCGTCTTTCGCCGCTACGAAGACTGACCCCGCACCCCCAGTGGGGTGCGGACAGGGGTCTGGTGTAGGGGCGCCCCTTGTGGGTGCCCTTCCCTCGCCGCCTTGCCGCTCCCGTCATCCCCGCCTTCGCGGGGATCCACCAGCCCTTACCGCTTGGCGGTCTCCGCATAGTTGATGCGGTCGTTGATGATGCGCCCGGTGCCGTGCTCCACCTTTACCGTGTTGGCCGTCGCGCCGGACCGCGTCCCGATCATGATGAGCGGCGCGCCGCCGGTGTTGTGCAACTGGTAGAACGACCCGCCCGTGATGGTCGCCATCATGCCGGGGGTCAGCACTGCCTTGCCGCCATCCGGGAAGTTCATCGTCAACTCCCCCTCGATGATCTGGAACGTCTGGTCCTGGTTGTGGCAGTGCATCTCGTCCATCTGATCGGGCGTGTAGTAGTGGATCCACACGTGGAAACGGTTCGTGTCCATCACCACGGTGCGTTTCTTCGTCTCGTGGCCGAACGCTTTCGTGTCGAAGACCTCTATCGGCATGGCGCTGCGCCTCCTCTCGATTACGCTGCCCGCACTCTAGGCACGCGCTGGCCGCGTGTCAACGATGGGTAGAAGCCGTGGTCCTGTCGCTCGGGGATGGTATGGCGGTTGATGACGTTATGGTGACGATAGTGGCGCCTCCGGTCACATAGCACTAATATGTATGCCGCTTCCGTTGTGAAGCGTTGACATCAACTAGGTTCTTGGTGCAACATCCGCTCTAGTTCAGACCCTTCTACCATCCGGAGCGTCCCCCCTGAACACAAGATTCCTTCTATTACCTCGTCCAGCCATCGCGCTGATCCTGTTACTCCTCGCCACGGGTGCACTGCTCCTGCAGGGAGGACAGCCACTCCAGGCCCTGAGCGGGTCGGCGTTGAACGACGAGGACGAGGCGCCTACGATTACCGCCGGCCCCACAAC
The DNA here is from genome assembly GCA_965208625.1 of Dehalococcoidia bacterium. Classification (GTDB taxonomy): domain Bacteria; phylum Chloroflexota; class Dehalococcoidia; order Lucifugimonadales; family Australimonadaceae; genus Bin16. Next base: position 2,872,038 of record OZ242348.1, on the reverse strand, counting down.
TCCCAGCTTTGCTGAGCGCGGCACGGCAGGCTCTGAGTGCTGCCAGGCGGGACGGCTCTGCCACCCCAGCGGGACCCAGGCTTCGCTGGGCATGCCACGGACATTGGTGGCGACGTACACGGCGACAGACCCGGAGAACGACGCCATCGCCTGGTCGGTGGAAGGCACGGACGCGGCAAGGTTCGATATCAGCGACGGCGGAGCTCTCAGCTTCAAGGCCTCGCCCGACTTCGGTTCGCCAGCCGACGCCGACAGCAACAACACCTATCTGGTGACGGTGAAGGCGACGGCCAACGGCAAGAGCGACACCAGGGCGGTTACCGTTACGGTCACCGACGGCAATGACCCTCCCTCCTTCACCCAGAAGAATGAAGCGATCATCCTGGAAGAGGGCTATGCACACTATTTGTTCGACTTCGGCGCCACAGACCCTCAGGGGGATACGATTACCTTCTCCCTGGCGGGCGCAGACAGCGAGGCGTTCACCTATGAGCACATCTTTGTGGTGGGGAAGACCTGCTACGCCGCCCTGAACATACTGCACTATGGCACCGAGCCCGACTACGAAAATCCCTCCGATGCCGATAAGGACGGTGTATTCAGCGTCACTCTGCAAGTCTCCGACGGGAGCTTGACAACGGAACTGCCGGTAACCGTCACGGTGACCGATGTGGACGAGGCGCCGGTGATCGAGGGGTTGCCGTCCGTGGACTTCGCGGAAAACTCCACCGCCGATGTGGGGGAGTACACCGCGACGGACCCCGAGGGGGAGACGTCCACGCTGACCCTCGGCGGGACGGACGCGGCCAGCTTCACCTTCACCAACGGCGTGCTGAGATTCAAGTCGGCTCCCGACTTCGAAACGAAGAACTCCTACTCCGTGACCTTCACCTCCTCCGATGGAACGAACGACGCGACGCTGGACGTGACGGTAACCATCACCGACGTAGATGAGGCGCCTCCGCTGACGGCAAGATTCGCAAGGGTCCCCGCCGAGTATGACGGGTGGCGTACGGTCAGTTTCGAGTTGCACTTCAGCGAGGAGGTCAAGCTGGGTTACAAGTCCCTCCGTAACCATGTGTTCACGGTGACGGGGGGTACGGTGACCAAAGCCCAGCGCCTTGACAAGCCCAGCAACATCCGCTGGCGGATAACCGTTAGGCCGGACGGCAACTCGCTTATAAGACTCGTATTGCCTGTCACAACGGACTGCAAGGCCCGGGGCGCCGTCTGCACGGCAGAAGGTAGGAAACTCTCCAATGCCCTGGACTTCACTGTCCTGCGGCGGTCCCCCTACAGATAGACCCCGGACCCGACGGCTCAACCGCTGCCCGGGCAGCAACTCGGAATGAGCGCGAGATAGGGCGAGGTCGCAGAGACGGCCCTGAGCCGCCGAGTCATGGGAATCGGTGCGCACAGGATTCTGCCCGCACTCTAGGCACGCGCTAGCCGGGTGTCAAACGCTGTGCAGGATAGACACAGACGTGTCTACTCCGGCTCCCCCACAGCCGCGTAGGTTGCATTTCAGTTGGGGAGACTCCACCAGAGCAGAACCTGCTTGTCCCATGCAGTCCTTGTGACGCGCAGTGCTGTCCTGCTGAACGTCTGGCTATCCCTCATCTACAGGTCCAGCAGGAGGTCCTCGTGCGTATTCATCCACAGCCCGTCTTCATCTTCAGGGCGATCCTCACGTTAGGGTTCGTCGTCGCCGTTCTGGCGATGGTGCTTGCGCCTGACCGGACGCAAGCGCAGGACGACGGGGCCGGTCCGAGAGATGATATGTCCGTGCACTGCACCGGCGGCGGCGAGGTCACGTCCGGGTCTTCGCATACCGTGAGATGCAACGTCAGCAACAGCACGGGCCGCGGCGAGATTTCCTACGACACCTCCAGCACGGGTGGAGTCAGCATCGACAGCACCTCGACGGGTTCCTTCACGTGGAGGTCGTTCGTGGTCACGATGAGCGTCACGGTAACGTCGGCGGGCACGGTGGGCGTGGACGCTGAGGATGACGAGGACGACGACTCGAGCTCTGTGAGTTTCACAATCAAGCCCGCGTCGACACCTCCCCCGCCCCCGCCCACGATGGAACCTCCCGACCCGCCCGATCCCCCCGACCCGCCCGACCCGCCCGACCCACCGGACTTGCCCGACCCGCCGGTACCGGCTGGGTTCAAGGCGCAACCCCACAAGGCCAACGACACGGAAGTCGTGGTGTCCTGGAACTACAACGCGGCCATCGTGGACTTCCAGATCGGGTACCGGCAGGATGGCACGAGCACGTGGAGCACGAAGACCGTTGACGGGCCTGCTGGAGGAGCGAGCGACCCTGTCGAGGGCGACCCGTCGGGCAGTGATGGCAGCAGCGGTGATGACGCCGAGGGTCAGCAGGGCGATATCACGACCATCACGGGCCTGACGGCGGATACGGATTACGAGTTCCGCATCCGCGCGATGGGGGACGGCGACACCTACGATGCCTCGTGGGGGAGTTGGTCGAGCATTCTCACGGCCAAGCCCGGCCGCCCCAAGGTCACGGTAAGCGCTGTCGACGCTACCGTCGACGCGGGGGCGTCGGCGAAATTCAAGTTCAGCGCGGATCGGACGCCTCTGCGCGACCTCGAAATCGGGCTGACGTGGGTGGAGAGCGGGAATGTGATCCCCGCAGCGCTGCCGTCCTCGGCGACGATCGACAGCGGTAGCACGAGCGAAACGCTTTCGCTGACGACGCACTCAAGCAGGGACGGCTACGTGACGGTGAGCATCGGCACGAGTTCGTCCTATCGGGTTCAGCTCATCAACTCTGCGACCGTCACGGTGTCGACGACTCCGCCGCCTGAACTCCCCGACACGCCCGTTCCGAGCAACCTGAAGGCCGTGCCGGGCGCGACCTCCGACACGGAGGTTGTCGTGTCGTGGACGGAACACTCGGCGATCGTGGACTACCAGATCGGGTACCGGCAGGATGACACGACCGACGCATGGTTGACGAAGACCGTCGATGGTCCCGCCGGGATGAGTGAGGAGGAGGGCGCTGAGGGCAGTGCCTCCAGCACCGGGGACGGTGCGGAGGCCCAGCAGAACGATATCACGACGATCACGGGCCTGACGGCGGATACGGAATACGAGTTCCGCATCCGCGCGATGGGAGACGGCACTACCTACGATGCCTCGTGGGGGGACTGGTCGAGCACCGTCACGGCCGCGCCGGGCCGCCCCACCGTGACGGTTGCCGCCGACACGACGCCGGTGGAACCCGGCACGGATGCGGAGTTCACCTTCACGTCCGACGTGACTGCGCCGCGGAACCTCACCATAGGGCTGACGGTCGTGCAGAGCGGGAACGTGCTGACTGAGACGGCCCCTACGAGCGCGAGCATCGCGAGCGGCTCGAAGACCGGGGCGCTCTCGCTGGACACGCACTCCACGAACACCGGGAGCGTGACGGTGAGCATCGACACGGGGACAACCTACCGGGTGGCCCTCATCGACTCCGCGACCGTCACGGTGGAAGAAGAAGATCCCCTCCCTGACCCGCCCGTCCCGAGCGGCCTGACGGCGCGGGCCTCCTACACAGTCGACACCAATGTCTACGTGCAGTGGACGCAGGACTCGGCCATCATTGATTACCAGATCGGGTACCGCCTGCATGGCAGCAACGACACGTGGAGCACGAAGACTGTCGACGGGCCAGCCACCACGAGCGGGGAAGACCCGAGCGGCACGGCGTCCGGCAGCACGGAGGAAGGTGCTGAGGGCCAAACCGATGACTTCACGACCATCACGGGCCTGACGGCGGATACGGAATACGAGTTCCGCATCCGCGCGATGGGAGACGGCACCACCTACGATGCCTCGTGGGGGAACTGGTCGAGCACTGTCGCGGCCACGCCGGGCCGCCCCACCGTGACGGTTGCCGCCGTCACGACGCCGGTGGAACCCGGCACGGCTGCCAAGTTCGAGTTCACCGCCGACCGCACCGCCCCGCGCGACCTCACGCTGGGGTTGACGTTCGTGGAGAGCGGGGACGTGATCCCCACAACGCTGCCGACCTCCCAGACGATCTCCAAGGGCAACACGAGCGCGACACTCTCACTCGCCACGCACGCCTCCAACACTGGGGACGTGATGGCCACAGTCGACACCGGCTCGACCTATCGCGTCGGCACACTGAACTCCGCGACAGTCGTGGTCGCTACACCAACGCCCACCCTGCCGCTTCCACCTGCGCCTTTGGCAAACGCGTACGGTGCTGAAGATGATAAAGAAACGGTGGTTGTCGAATGGGATGTCAACCCAAATGCAAATCAATATACTGTTCAGTACAAAGCGGTAGGTCCCCTCCTATGGACACACGGTGCATCCGGGACAGCCAGCGGCCAGAAGGCGTCCGTTAGGATTCCTAATCTTGCGCAGGGGTTGCCATATGAATTCCGTGTCAGCGTGCTAGGCGACGGAGAGAAGTATACTGGCTCAAGTGACTGGTCCAAAGTCAAGGCCATCCCCGGGTTGCCCAAGGTCACGATCGAGCGTGTAAGCGAGTTCACGGCAGGCGGCACAGCAGTCCAGTGCCTCATCAGCGTCAGTCGATCGGTTGAGACACCATACGACGTCACGTTAGACATCAAGGAGTTAGGTGATGCGGTAGAGAGCAACCCGACGTCGATACCTATACCGGCCAATAAGGACCATGTGTACCTTCGCCTCACTACCGGCGTCGAGAACTCCGGGTTCGTAACGGTCAAGGTGCTGCCTGGCGAAGACTACCGCGTGGACTCTGCCGCTGAGTGTCGCGTGAGAGTGCTGCCTAATCTCTCCGGCACTAAACCAGTCCCCGTCAACGTGACGCCAACCCCAGCAACGTGGCATAACATGCTTAACCTTGGCAATTTGGACTCCGAATGCCAAACTAATCCTGCAGCGGTGGACCACCTGATGCAGTACAGCTACAAGGACTTCGGCGACGGGACATACAACCTCACCTCCTTCTCATGGAAGGCGCGCAAGCCAACGTTCAAAACGCTTGTTTACGTGCCTGAAGACTTGCCCGACGGCATTGATGTGCCGCCATTCATTAAGCCTACCTCGGTATACCGGAGTGACTATATCGCGTATGATTGGCAGCCGGTTGGCAGCGACGAATGGAAGCCGCTGCGCGAGGACCCGCTTGGGAAGCATTATGCGGGCGGCTCGAATGACAAAGGCACCGATTGCACTAATCTGTCCCCGCCACACGAGTCGTTGACCACAAGTGACGGCGCGATAGGGATCCGGAACAAAGGCCGCATCCAACAACGGATGCGCTATTCGGTGGCAACAAGGGTGGTAGTGCTCGAATACGACAATGACGAAACCCACTTGCCGCCGGGTATATGGGACTTCGGAGGTAGCGGCTTAACCAAGACCCGGGAAGTCTTCATCCCCCACAAATAGGAGAGTGACGGTCATGGCGCTTCGATTAGTACCAATAGCAGTAATAGTCCTCCTGCTTGGGATTGGCTATGTGCTGTTCATGATTCCAGGCAACGAGCCAGAAGTTGCAATGAGCCAAGAGAATGCCGTGGAGTGCCCAGAGTGGCTTCCCAATTGCGTGTGGCTGCACGAATGGCCACCATTCACTGTGACCTACCAACGGCGCGCGCCGTACAGCGCACACTTCAACGGCGTGGATTACGAACCCATCGAGACTGTACGACTTGAATGGCGTTCATGGGACGATTGGTATTTGGTCGTCCTTGAGTCAGAGAGAATCGACCTAGGGTTTGACGTCATCGACCGGACGGGTTCCTGGGAGCGACAGAATGGCCGGGTACACACCATCTACAGTGCCCGTGACGATAGGACAGACACGTACGAAGTTGGGCCGCTCGAGTCTTACAGTCCTGACTGGTTCAATCCTTTTGAATTCTCGGGTTACGACCTATCGACCCGTACAGATGGCGTAGCGGTAGCGACCAACACGGATGTCTGCATCGGCGGCGACTGTCATGAAATCGGGGGGGCAAGCGGCACAACGACGAGCACCGTCGGGCGTCAGTACCCCGACGAGGAAATCCAGAACGTCATCTTCTCTGCCACTTCACACCGGATCCCTATCGGGATAACCGGCAACGACGACTTCAAGGTGTGGGAGCTCCAGGTACACCCCACTACACCAAGCGAAGATGCGTGCCACACGAACCTCCGAATGCTGGTTGTTGAAGAGACGGTCGAGGAACAGCGGTGGAACAGCGGGTGCGCTTCGGAGCATCGAGATGGCGCATACTCCCACTACTACAGCTTCACCGTAGACGAGGCGCAAGACACAACCATTCGGGCAGCATCCCCCGAGGATGACCTATATATCTATCTGCTGGACGGGGTCGAGAAGTCCAGCACTGTTATCGCGGAGAATGACGATTCCACAACGGGTAACACGGGCTCGACGCGCAACGGTGCCTCAGGCGCAAGCACGCCACCGCTGGAATCAGCCATCATCCAGCGGCTTGAACCCGGCACCTATACCGTTGAGGTTACGACGACGGCACTGGCGCATTCTGGAGGCTCATTCACGCTCGCGGTTGAGGAGCCACCGCAACCAACCACTGTTGCGTATTCGCCTGACCCAACTCCTACACCTCGACCCTGCGCAACTCCGCTGGTTCCCTTTGACACTGTCAACCCTACCCTGGGTCTGATAGGCCCAGTGAACCTGTTGGACGAACGATGGAACAGCACATGCCGTTCCGCACGGTTCCCATCCTATCATTCCATGTTCTTTGTATTCGAGGTCTCAAATGACCGACTGGTGGAGATGTGGGTCGACACGTGGCAACCCGACGCCCACGTGTCGCTGCTGAAGGGGTTCGGGGGAGACGGGGAACACATCAGGACACGCGGCAGAGTCGGGGACACCGCTGATGAAGTAGTGCGTATCGGGTTCCAAGAGGTGCTGCCTGCCGGTCCGTACACGATTGAAGTGCGAGCGAACAAGCCTGGCAATTCCGTATTCGACCTTACGGTTACGCCGGTGAACCGCGCGCCCGCGTTTACGCAGTCCGCCTACACGTTCAGCATCCCTGAGGACAGCCCTTCGCGCACGTTCATCGGCCAGGTGAGCGCGACCGACCCTGACACCGATGCGCTGGGGTATTCCCTCCAGGGCTTGAAAGCGACCTTGCAAGCACCGTTCCTCATCGACTACAACGGCGGAGAGATCTTCGTGGGCACGAAGCTCGACTACGAAACGGAACCCACCATCACGCTGACCGCAGTGGTTACGGATGCGCATGGCCTGACGGCCACCGCAACCGTAACGATCAACGTGACGGACGTGCCCGAGTAGTGCTACGTGAGATAGCCGCCATGTAAAGCAGCGGAGCGCGTTGCAGCCTCGCGTATGCTGGCAGTCAGATGGGGCAATTGGGTACTGAAATCTGCGGTGTCGGAGCGGAACGGCTCCGACACCGCAGAGAATGACATGCTCGACGCCTATGACCACCACCCGAGCCCCTCCAGCAGTCCCACAGCCCCCTGCTCCTGGGATGGGTTCAACGCATAAACTCGACGGATTGGGGACGCTCGTCCTTTAGGGGCCGGAGGATTCAGCGTCTCCGGGTCAATTGTGCCAGGTTCGGCCAGAATTCACGAGAAGGTCATAGCAATTGGCCAGAATGCCGCCCCTATATCACACACTTATGGGTATACTCCCCCTGTTCGTTGGCCTCTAAGTTCAACGCCACCAATCATTCCAAGTAATCCCTATGCCCTTCACCGAGTTCTTCAATCTCCTGGATAAGGTCCCGTTCGGCGCATATGTCATGGACATCAACCGCACGATCCTGTTCTGGAACCGGAATGCAGAGCGGCTCACGGGACATAGTGCACGTCAGGTAGTTGGGCGCCAGTGCTACGAGGTGCTGTACGGACTTCCCGAACAGCCCTTGGCGCTCCGCTGCACCGCCGGCTGCTTCACTCATAGCCTGAAGGGAGCCGAGCGTATCTCGCCCGTCGCCCAAGTCCGCATGCGTTGTGCGTCGAGAAAGCCGAGGCGGGTGACCGTCATCGTGTTGCTTGTTCCGGGCGCCGCTGCCGAGCCGCCCGTCCTCGTCCACTTGTTTCATGACCGGATGCCTGGGTTGGGAGTATGGAGAGAGCGCGAAGCCGTTCGAGGCAGAAGAAAGCAAGGCCCCAGAGCAGGCTTGCAGGCGGACAGCGTGATCAGCAGCGCAAGTCCTCTGACGCCTCGCGAGCGGGAGATGGTCGAACTGTTGGCCGAGGGATATGAGCTCGAAGCGATTGCCGAGCGTCTGCACCTCAGCATTCACACCGTGCGGAACTACGTGCGGAATGCGCGGGAGAAGTTGCACGCACCATCCAGGCTCGCATTGGTGCTTGCGGCTCAACGCCTCGACCTGCAGTGATCTCTCGGGGCGCTCCAACACCACTACCGCGTACCGGCATGGTCTGGTACCCCTGCAGGGACTCGAACCCTGGCACATGGTAGCGTTCCTTTCTTGGTGATTAGACCCCAAGACGACCCCAGACGGGATGGGAGCGGATGCGAGACCTACGGTTCTCCGGTCGTGTTGTTCGACAATGTTCAAACCATCCGCTTTTCGCCCAAAGGGCGGATCATTCACCGGATGTTTTTCATGCGCTCCCACAGGCACGGTGAGTGCGACGAGGATGACCAAACGATGAACTGCGCGGTCGCCCAGGCCGACAGATTCACGTTGGTGCGCCTCAACTACAATCTACACGACGGGTCAGATACCAAGACCGTCGAGCGCAAACAATAGGGGGTGAGTCATGCCTATCCAAATGATAGCGTTCGCAGCATGCCTGTTGGCTGCGCTGGCAGGCATACTGGGGTGCTCCAGCACACCCACACAATCGAAGTCTCAGCCCGCTTGTCCCGCTGGCGAACACTGCACATACTCGCAACCGTGGCCGCCTTTCACGGCCGTCTACGAGGTCGAGAATCCCTACGTGCAACACTACGGGACGGGCCAACAGGTGCAGATATGGGAAACGAGACGCATCACCTACACAGATCGCACTCACTGGCGAATCGAGACCCTCGAGAGCACCATCCCCGAGCGCGTCGGCTCGTACGAACAGCAGGATGGTAGGGAGTTCACGTCCTACTCGGCCGACGTTGACGACCTCTTTGCTTATACGTTCGAAAACGACCACTCGTACTTGGAACCCGAAAACGGGGCTTGGTCTGACATCGCATATGCGGACTATGACGTGCAGACTCGAGCGGATGGCATACGGGTTGAGGTCGACACGGACATCTGTGACGGCGACGCATGCCACGAGGTCGAATCGGGCGGTGTGGGGTCTGCAGAACCTGAGGCGCAGGCTGCACAACAGTTCCACGACGTCCCGTTGAATCACATCTTTACGGCGGACGAGCACGCCATCCCGCTCACCACGGGCAACCTTGTGGTGAGGCGGCTCGAAACCCGCCCCACCAAGCCAGACCCCGACGCCTGCCAGACGAATCTCCGCGAGGTGTTCGCGCAAGCCACTTTGGAGGACCAGATGTTCAGCGCAGCGTGCACGTCCACGAACCGAGCGGGAGCCCGCGCCCATTTCTACGAGTTCAGGGTCACGCACCGGCAGAACGCTCGCATCACGACGACTTCCAGCGTGGACGACATCAGGCTCTATCTGCTGAGCGGTTCCGGTATGTCCGGACAGGTGCTCGTACAGGGCGCGCCCCCCTTGAAACACGACCTAGAGCCCGGCACCTACACCGTAGAGGTGACGACAGCCAACTCATCGGGGACATTCGGGCTGGAGGTGTTGTCGCTGGTACCACCATCGAGGTAACGACGAATACTGCCGAGCACTCGGACGGCACGTTCGCGATCGGGGTGAGCGGCCAGCAGGATGCACCTATCACGGCATACCGGTAAGCATGGTACCCCTGCAGGGACTCGAACCCTGGCACGCGGTTTAGGAAACCGCTGCTCTATCCTCCTGAGCTACAGGGGCACAGGCGTATTGTACTCCTGCACAGCCCCATCGACTCTTAATCGTGCAGGCGGAATTGCAGACCGGTTGCCCCGTCGATCGCTGCCCGGCCTCGGCATCCGGTGAGGGTGGCAGTTATCCGTTGCGCTGGAGGGGTGTGTCCGGGACCTCTGCTCGAATCTGCGCGGCGATCTGGTCAACGTGAGACATGGTTTCGCGGAAGATGCTCGTAGCGTACGTCACCCGTCGCGCGCCTGCCTCGGCCGCGGCGCTGACCGAGATAGGTCCCCCGCGGCGCACCGTTACGTTGACAACCTGGACTGCTTCAACCAGGGCACGGATCGCGGTGGGGTCGCTCAAGCTGATGGGGTATATGCAGTCTGCCCCCGCTTCGCGATAAAGCCTGGCGCGTTGCAGTCCCTCTGCCAACTGCGTGTCCGCGTCCCCTTCGCGCCGGATGAATACGTCCACCCGTGCGTTGAGGAACAGGTCGATGCCAAGGGCCTGCGCCTCGACCTTGACAGCCGCCAGGCGCTCTGCCTGTGCTTCGGCCGGCGCCAGCCCCGACGTCCCGTAGTGGTCCGTGTCTTCGAGGTTCAAGCCCACGGCCCCGATGTGGATCAACCGTCGAGCGATTTCATCCGGAGGCAGTCGGTAACCAGCCTCGAAGTCGACAGTGACAGGCGATTGAACTGAGCGGGTGATACGCTCCGCCGCAGCGAGCATCTCCTCGACCGGGGCTGCCTCGTGGTCCGCGTGGCCGATCGCTGCCGATACGCCTCCGCTGGTCGTTGCGATCGCAGGGAAGCCCGCAGCCTCGAAGCGTCGGGCACTCGCCGCGTCCCAGGCATTCGCCATCACCAGCATTCCGGGTCCCGTATGCAGGTCGCGGAATGATCGAGCCTTCAAGGAAAGCTGTTCGAGGTCCACCATCGTGCTACGTTCCATTACACGGGAAGGCGCGGTCCAGGGAATCGCTGGTCCATCCTCCTTGGCTGCACGGGCACTGTCCGCTCATGGTACCACTCGGTCCCTCGCTCCCGTCTCCCGGTCGAGCATCTCCGGCTGTGACACTGCCCCGTTGCGCCAACGATGCCCCGCTCCCTACCATGTCTCCATGACCGCACGCCCGCTCAGCCGCCGCCCGCGATGCACCATGCAACAGGATGCAACACCCCCGCGCCGGGGCCCGAACTTGTAAACGCATGAGATTGTTGTTGCTTTGACGCCGGGAAGCAGGCCACGGCCTGGGAAATGCCTGTCAGAAGGAGAACAAGAATGTCAAACGGCGCCCCCGTCCCGCTCGTAAGAACCCCGAACAAGGATCTCATTGCCCCCTCCGTTGAGATTCTTGTTCACGCGATGAAGGGGTCCACCGTAGGAGACAGCGCATGAAGGTATTCGTCCTCAGCGGCTCGTCGAGCATCGGGCAGGCCGCGATACGCGTTCTCCTCGACGCAGGCCACGAGGTCTGCGCGACGTACCGCTCCGGCGTACCGGGCGGCCTCGACGCCGCAACCTGGATTCACGCCGACGTGCGCTCGACCGCCGACCTCGACGCGCTCGCCGGGCCCGCGCAGGGCGCGGACGTGCTCCTCCTCCTCCCCGGCCTCTCCCTCGGCAGAACGCTGGACGCCTACGACGACGACCTCATAGCAGACGTCGTCGACGTCAACTTCTCCGGCCAGTTCCGCGCCATCCAGCGCATCGCACCCGTCCTCTCGGACGACTCCCACATCATCATCCTGGGCTCGCAGGCGGGCCAGCGCGGGTCGAGTGACCCGCTCTACGGAGCAACGAAGGGAGCCATGCACGCCCTCGCGAAGTCGCTGGCGAAGTCGCTCACGCCCCGAACGCGCGTCAACGTCGTCGCCCCCGGCATGGTGACCGGGACCGCCATGCACGACGGCACGTCTCCGGCGGTGCTGGACATGCACCTCAAGACCACCCCCACCGGCCACCTCATCAGCGCCGCCGACCTCGCGCACGTCCTGCTCGACATCATCCAGCCGCACTGGTCCCAGCTGAACGGCGCGTGCATAGACATCAACGGCGGCATGTACGTCCGCTGATAGCCTGTTCCCATGCCGTACGAACCCTCCTCTTTCCTCCGCAGCCTGCCGCTCTTCACCGAGGATGAGCACCAGCCCTTCCGCAAGTCCGCACGCGGCGCGATGCGGGGCGCCGCGCTCCTGGTCCACGGCTTCCCCGGCACCCCCGCCGACATGCGGCCCCTCGCTGGGTCGCTCGCCGCCGCGGGCTGGGACGTCGACGCGCCCCTGCTGCCCGGGTTCGGCCCGCAGATCATCACGCTCCCCAACCGCCGCCACGCCGAGTGGCGAGATGCCATCGCGGAGCGCGTGCGCTCGCTGCGCACGGAGCACGATACGGTCATCGTCGTGGGACACTCGCTCGGCGCTTCGGTGTCCATCGTGGCCGCGCATCGGGAGATGGCCGACGGGTACGCGCTCCTCGCGCCGTACTGGCGCTTCGGCGGGCCTGCGGTGCACGTCTCTGGCCGTTCCTCCGGCTCTTCTTCGGACGGTGGCGTCCGCTCAAGCGCGCGGATTTCTCCGACGAGCGCATCCGGCGGGGCCTGCTCAGCGTCATCCCCGGCCTGCAGATAGACGACCCTGCCGTGCAGGCGGAGCTACGCTCCTTCATCGTCCCCACCCAGCTCCTGAACGAGCTGCGCAGGCTCGGCCTGGCGGCGGGCACCGCCGCGCGGCTACTCCGGGCGCCAACGCTCGTCGTGCAGGGCGTACGCGACACCCTCGTCAAGCCGGACGACACCGCCCGCCTCGTCGAGCGCCTGCCATCTGTGCGCCGCTTCGAGAAAGTGGACGGTTTGCACGGCCTGCCCAGGCTAGAGAGTGGGGCATGGGAGCGCGTCGAGCAGGCAGTGCTGCGCTTCGCGGACGAGATCGCAGGTGGATGAGGCCGGGACTACCGCTCCGCGAGCCAGCGACTCAGCCGGCTGAGCGCCTCGCGGATGTTCTCCTGCGAGTTCGCGAACGAGATGCGGACGTACCCCTCGCCGTACTCCCCGAACGACGTCCCCGAGAGCAGCGACACTCCCGCCTCCTGCAGCGCGCCGCGCTCGAACTCACTGCTCGTCATGCCCGTCCCCGTGATGTTCGGGAACGCGTAGAACGCGCCGCCCGGCATCGGGCACGAGATGCCGGGGATGTCGTTGAGCCCCGCGACGAGCAGGCTCCGGCGCTCCGCGAACTCGCTGACCATCTCTCTGACGGGCTCCTGCGACGACTGCAGCGCCGTCACCGCCGCGATCTGCCCGAACGCCGCCGTGCAGGAGACGCTGTTCGTCACCAGCCGCGTCACCGGCTCTACCAGCGGCTCCGGGAATATGCCGTAGCCCAGCCGCCAGCCGGTCATGGCGTAGCTCTTGGAGAGCCCGTCCAGCACCACCGTCCGTTCCCACATCGACGGGAAACTCGTGATGGAGGTGTGCGAGCCTTCGTAGTAGAAGTCCTTGTAGATCTCGTCCGAGAGCACCACCGCGTCCGCCTCCACGGCAAGCTCAGCGATGCGCTCCAGCGTCGAGTCCGGTATGACGCTCCCGCACGGATTGTTCGGCGAGTTGACGATGATGAGCCGGGTACGCGGGCTGATGAGCCCGGCGAGCTCGTCCGGGTCCGGGTTGTAGCCCAGCTCTTCGCGCAGCCGCATCGGCACCGGCGTCGCTCCCGCGAACCGGATCATCGACTCGTAGATGGGGAAGCCTGGGTTCGGGTAGATGACCTCGTCGCCCTCTTCCGCGAGCGCGAGGATGGTGAAGAACATGATGGGCTTGCCGCCCGGCGTGACGACCACGCGGGTCGCGGGAATCTCGCAGTCGAGACGTTGCCCCGCGTCTGCCGCTATCGCCTCGCGCACCTCGGTGATGCCCGGAGACGGTACGTAGTGCGTGTATCCCGCATCGAGCGCGCCCTTCGCCGCCTCGACGATGTGCGCGGGCGTGTCGTAGTCCGGCTCGCCGATGCCCAGGAAGATGATGCTGTGGCCCTGCGCCTCGAGCGCCTTCGCCCGCGCCAGAGCCTCGAACGCCGTCTCCGTTCCCAGCCGTGACATCCGCGACGCTAAACGCATCGCTCACCTCCGAGCCGTCCTGCGCCGCCCGATATCGCCGGGATGAAGTGCACCTCGGAATGCTCATCGAGGGGCGTCAGCAAGCCCATGTTCGTCGGCTCTCCGTCCACGATAGCCGCAAGCCCCGGCATCAGCCGGTCGGCGTCCTCGGGGTTCACGAGGCTCTCGGCGATGCCCGGATAGCGATCGTTGAGGTTCCGCACCAGCGCGCGCAGCGTCGCTCCCGGCACTTCCGCGCTCGACTCACCGTCGGTGTAGCGCCTGAGCGGGATGGACAGGAAGACCGTCGCCACGGTCTAGTGTCCGTTCTTGCCGTTCCGCTTGTTCGCCAGCGCTTCCATGATCCGGCTGGGGTTCATGGGCGTCTGGTACAGCCGTGTGCCGATGGCGTCCGCTATCGCGTTCCCGACTGCGGGCGCGGGCGGGACGATGCTCGTCTCGCCGATGCCGCGCACCCCGAACGGGTGGTTCGTGTTCGGCACCTCGACCACGATGGCGTCGATCATCGGCAGGTCGAGCGCGGTCGGCATGCGGTAGTCCAGGAAGCTGGAGTTCTGCATCACGCCGTCGGGGCTTGTGTAGTACTCCTCGTTGAGCGCCCAGCCGATGCCCTGCGCCGCGCCTCCCTGGAACTGGCCTTCCACGTAGGACGGATGCACCGCCTTGCCGGCGTCCTGCGCCGCCGTGTAGCGGAGTATCTGCACCTTCCCCGTCTCCGGGTCGACCTCCACGTCCACGAGGTGCGCCGCGAAGCTGCCGCCGCCGGAGCCGCGAACGTTGACCGTTCCTGTCTTGGACACCGGGCCGCCGGTCTGGCCGAGCTTGCCTGCCGCCTCCTTGAACGTAAGGCGCTGGTCGGGCGCGACCTTGTTCCGGAAGACGCTGTCCTCGAACTCCACGTTCTCCGGCTCGGTCTCCCAGATCATCGCCATCCGCTTCTTGATCTCCTCGACCACCTGCTTCGCGGCCTCTATCGCCGCCTGTCCGCTGGCGTAGGTCGTGCGGCTGCCTGCCGTCAGGTCGTTGTA
This sequence comes from Dehalococcoidia bacterium, assembly GCA_965208625.1. GTDB lineage: Bacteria > Chloroflexota > Dehalococcoidia > Lucifugimonadales > Australimonadaceae > Bin16. Next base: position 2,856,934 of record OZ242348.1, on the reverse strand, counting down.
GCCGACGGAGTCCGTGTCCGCGACGGTGGGGTGCACGTCATGCGCCGGGAGGCCGAACACCTCCGCAGCCTGCATCGCGAGCGTCGTGCGTGTCCCGCCGATGTCGGGGTTGCCCTCCACCATCGACACCACGCCGTCGTCGTTGACGCTGATCGTGACGGACGAGCGGTTGCCTCCGCCGTTCCAGTAGCCGGTGGCCAGGCCGCGCCCGCGCAGCTTCCCGTCCGGGCTCTCTTCCAGGTCGCTCGAGAAGTGGTCAGAGTCCCTGATCGCCTCCATGCACGCCACGTTCCCGATGCGCGGGAACACCGGGCCGTCCGGCCTGCGGGTCCCTTCCTCCGCCGCATTGAGCAAGTGGAATTCCATCGGGTCCATCCCGATCGTCTCGCACAGTTCGGAGATGAGCGACTCGCTCGCGAACGTCGCCTGCGGCGTGCCCGGCGCCCGGTACGCAGCCGTCTTGGACATGTTGATGACCACGTCGTACGCGTCGATACGCACGTTCGGCACCTTGTAGCACGCGAAGATGCCTGCCGTCGCCGCGCTGATGGACGAGCCGGGGTACGCGCCCGCCATGTAGCGGATGTCGGCCGTCGCTGCGACGATCTTGCCGTCCTTGTCGACCCCTATCTTCGCCGTGACCTGCCCGCCGGGGCCGGGGCCAGTCGCGTCGAACACGGACTTGCGATCCATGGTCATCTTGACCGGCCTGCCGGACTTGCGGGAGAGCATCGCGGCGAGCGGCTCCATGTAGAGCCCTATCTTGCCGCCGAACCCCCCGCCGATCTCCATCGGCACGACGCGCACGTCCGAGAGCGGGAGCTTCAGCACCGTCGCCACGTTGCTCCGCACGCCGAACGGCGCCTGCGTGGTCGTCCAGACCGAGAGTTTGTCGTCAGGGCTCCAGAAGGCCGTGGAACTGTGAGGCTCGATGTAGCCCTGGTGCGCCCGCGCAATGGTGTACGTTCGTTCGAGAACGTGCGCCGCTTCCGCGAACGCCGCCTCCGGGTCGCCGAATTCCGTGCGGGTGTGCTCCGCGACGTTGGTAGGCGATACCTTCTCGCCCAGGTGGTCGCCCACGAGGTCGTCGTGGATGATGACCGCGTCCGGCTTCATCGCGTCTTCGAGGCTGATGACCGCCTGGAGCGGCTCGTACTCGACCTCGATGAGCTTCAGCGCTTCCAGCGCCGTGTTCTGGTCGACGGCAGCGACCGCCGCGACCGGGTGCCCGCGGTAGACGGCCTTGCCGTGCGCCATGACGCGCTGGCTGGACCATTTGAGGTTGGTCACCTCCTCCACCATGTCCACGATCTTGGAGCCGGTGACCGGCATGTCGTCGCCCGTGATGGCGGCAAAGACGCCGGGCGCAGCTTCGGCGCGGGAGACGTCCATGCTCTTGATGACGGCGTGCGCGTACGGGCTGCGCAGCACCGCGCCGTGGATGAGGCCCGGCAGTTTCAGGTCCGCGCCGTACTGGGCACGGCCCAGCACCTTGTCGACGCCGTCGTGCCGGATGGGGCGGCTCCCCACCACCTTGAACTCCTGTGAGGGACGGTCAGCGGTCGTAGTCATGTCACTCGACTCCTTGATGTGCCGCTCGGCACACTACGTCGTCTTGTCCGCGGCGCTCTGCACGGCGCGCACGATTTTGTCGTATCCGGTGCACCGGCACAGGTTGCCGGCGAGCCACAGGCGTATGCGGTGTTCGTCCGGGTGGGGTTCGCGTTCCAGCAGCGCCCGTGCCGCCACGAGGAAGCCCGGCGTGCAGATGCCGCACTGGAGCGCGGCCTCTTCCAGGAACGCCTGCTGCAGCGGGTGCAGCCCGTGCGGCGGCGCCATCCCTTCGATGGTGTCCACGCTCTTGCCATCGACCTCGGCGGCGAGCACGAGGCACGAATCGACGATGCGCCCGTCCAGCGAGACGGTGCACGCGCCGCAGTTGCCGTCGTTGCAGCCTTCCTTCGTCCCCGTAAGGCCGACGACCTCGCGGAGCGCCTCCAGCAGCGACTGGTACGGGGCCGCGAGGAACTCCGTCTGCTGCCCGTTGAGCGTGCAGGCGACCGGAACTTTGCGGACTGGTGTCTCTTGTTGCGTCATTCCTACCTGCCTGCTCAGCGATTTGATTGGGCGCGGCCCAGCGCGATGTCGAGCGTACGGCGCGTCAGCACCTTCACCAGCTCGATGCGGTGCTCCGCCGTGCCGCGCATGTCTCCTATGGGCGTCGCCTCCGTCGAAGCGATCTCCCCTGCCTCCGCGAACGTCTCCGGTGTGGCGGGCTTGCCCGCGAGGAACGCCGACGCCTTCGCCGCGAACAGCGGCGTCGGTCCGACCGCGGCAAGCGCGATGCGCCCCGATGCGATGGTCGCGCCGTCGTCAGTCAGCGTGAGCGCGCTCGCGACTCCCGCCACCGCGATGTCCATCTCGTTGCGCGGGATGAACCGCTGGTACGCCGCGCCGAATCCCCTGGCCGGAGCCGGGACTTCCAGCGCCACGAGGAGTTCCCCGCGTCCCAGCACGTTTGCGCCGGGCGCCGTGCAGAACTCTTCCACCGGCACGCGGCGTTCGCCCTGCGGGCCCTGCACCACCGCGACGGTGGAATGGACGATCAGGGGGCAGATGCCGTCCGCGCTGGGAGAGGCATTGCACAGGTTCCCGCCGAGGCTCGCCCGTGACTGTATCTGGATGCCGCCGATGAGCGACGCCGCGTCGATGAGACCCGGGAACGCGGCTGCGACGGCGCTGTCCTCGTAGATCCGGTAGCACGGCACCGCAGCGCCGATACGCAGGCTGCCGTTCAGGTCGAGGGACGTCGCCTCGGGCACGCCCTTCAGGTCCACGATGGCGTCGAGGTCGAACCTGCCGCCGCGCAGTTGAACGAGAACGTCGGTGCCGCCCGCGAACGGCCTCGCACGTTCGCCGTGCTGTTCGAGCACGGCGACTGCTTCATCCAATGTGCGCGGGGCAACGTAGGTGAATGGATGCAAAGGAACGCTCCCTCCTGCCGTGATGCGCCGATACGCCCACATTATTCACGAAAGGCCAACGCCATCGCAATGTCCGGCACTCATGCAGAGCAGGCGCAGCGCGCTGGCCGGTCATGTCTGCAATCCGGCAGCCACCCTAGGCAATCGTGCGATTTTCGACGGCGAAATATCGCCGCTTGCATGTAGCCCGTCATGCGGCTAGAATGCGCCGCGTCGTGCCGGCTACGCTGGTGACGGCAATCTTTTCGGCCTAGAGCCGTCGCGTAGTTGGAGGACAGGATACAGTGGCAGAGGACAGCAATCGCTTGTTTGTAGGAAACATACCGTTCAGGATGACCCAGGACGAACTCCACGACCTCTTCTCTCAGGCAGGGGCCGTGGTTTCCGTGCACATCCCGACGGACAGAGAGACGGGACGTCCCCGCGGTTTCGGTTTCGTCCAGATGGAAGACGACACCGCAAAGGACCAGGCCGTTCAGATGTTTAATGGCTACTCGGTGAGTGGCCGGGCGCTCGTGGTCAACGAGGCCCGCCCCCGCGAACCCCGCTTCTAGGCATCGCCCTGGCAACCAGGAGCGCCGCAGTCGCTGCGGCGCTCTTTCAGCCTATCCCCCTCATTCACTCACGCTCCTCGAGCGCGCTCGCATTGAGCGTCTTTACGCGCCCATCGTAACGTCCATGTACTTGCTCCCTGCGCCCGTGACGAGGAGCAGCGTCTCCGTCTCCGGGGCAAGGAAGCCGGACTCCCGCAGTTTGCGGTACGCCACGAGCGTGGCCGCGCCTTCCGGCGCCGCCCAGACTCCCTCGGCTGTCGCCATCTCACGCACCCCGGCGAGTATCTCCTCGTCCGTCACCGCGATGGCCGTGCCGCCGCTCTCGCGCACCGCGTCCAGGATCAGGTAGTCGCCCACCGCGGCCGGGACGCGGATCCCCGCCGCTATCGTCTGCGCGTTCTCCCACGGCTCGGCGTGACGCACGCCCTGCTCGAACGCCCGCACGATCGGTGCGCAGCCCGTGGACTGCACCACGATCATCTTCGGACGCTCCGGCCCTATCCAGCCGAGGCACTCCATCTCGCTGAACGCCTTCCACATCCCCACGATGCCCGTGCCGCCTCCCGTCGGATAGACGATCGCCTCCGGCAGACGCCAGCCCAGCGACTGCGCGATCTCGTACCCCATCGTCTTCTTCCCCTCCACCCGGTAGGGCTCCCGCAGTGTCGAGATGTCGAACAGGCCGAGCTCTGCCGCCTTCTCGCGGGAGAGCCGTCCCGCGTCGGAGATGAGCCCCTTCACCAACGTCAGCTGTGCGCCGGTGAGCGCCACTTCGGTCCTGTTCGCCACGGGCGCATCCTCCGGCATGAACACGTAGGACTCCATGGCGCCCCGAGCGCAGTACGAGGCGAGCGCCCCGCCTGCGTTGCCCGCCGACGGCACCGTGAGCCGCGTCAGTCCCAGCTCCTTCGCACGCGACACCGCAGCCGACAGCCCCCTGGCCTTGAACGAGCCTGTCGGGTTCTGGCCCTCGTCCTTGATGTAGAGCGTGCGAGCGTCGTGCGAGCGTTCGAGGTTCGAGGCGCGCAGCATCGGCGTGCCGCCCTCGCCCAGCGTGACGACGTTCGACTCGTCGCGCACGGGCAGCAGTTCGAAGTAGCGCCACATCGTGGGAGGACGCGTCGCGAACACCGACGGATCGACCTCGCGGCGCACGGCATCGATGTCGTAGCGGGGATAGAGGACCTTCTGGGCTGCGGGCGAAAGGGTGTGCGGTTCGTCGGCGTTATACGTCTCTCCCGTCTCGGTGCATTCGAGATGAGACAGGTAGCTGCGCATGAACTAGCCTCCGGTGATCCACCGCCACAGACGGGAGAGTGGGCCGGCAGGTTCGGGATCATCCATCGGCTGCCCGCGCCAGCGTCGTTCTACCGTCCGGCGCGGCCTGGTGAAGTAGGCGACATAGGCGAAGACGAACAGCGCCACGCTCGCCCATAGGAATGGTGTAACGCCGGGTGCATCGAGCGCCCTGAGGAGGACCGAGAGCACGAAGAGAGCGATCCCCGCGAGCAGGAGCCTGCCATACGTGGGCCGGACAAACCTGCCCAGCCTGCGACGGGGAGCACGCGCGACGCGGCGAGGACTGCGGGGAGGCTTGGAGCCGTCTGATCCGCCGCCCTCGCCCTCTTCCCCGGTCTGGCCGAGTATCTCTTCTATCTCGCGTTGATAACGCTGCGCCACTGCCCTCTTCTCCTCCGTGATACCGGCGAATCAGGCACCTTAAGCATACCACCCGCACAAGCCGGTGTATGCGTCAACCCCCTGCACACTGCGGCCTTACGGCGAGCCGCCCCCGGCGGCGTGGTGTAGGGGCATCCCTTGTGGGTGCCCTGTTCGGTGGGTTCCCTCGGTGGGTGCCCTGTCCCACGCCCCCTACAGCCCCAGGAACCGTATCGTGCTGTGCGCCTTGTGGATGCGGTTCAGGTTGACCAGCAGCGCGGTCAGTTCCTCGATGTACCGTGAGTTCGACAGCGGCCCCGCGTCGACCGCCCGCAGCGACGGCATCGCCTCCGCGAGCGCCATCGTCTCGCGGCGCGCCGAGTCGTCGTCCGCTGTCACCGCGACGTCGCCCTCAAGCGGATGCTGCGCCCGGAGCAGGTCCCGCGCGCTCATGTTCTGGAACGCGGCGGCGACGCGGCTCTCCGGCAGCAGGTCCCGCGTCAGCTCGCCCGCCGACCCCTCGGGAACGCTGACGGCGCGCATCTGGCCGTCCGTGAACTCCACCGGCGCGACGATGCTCACGACGAGCCGCCCCGCGAGCGCCTCGCGCAGCGACTCCGCCGTCGGACGCAGCCCCTCGAACGGCACTGCGAGCAGCACGACGTCTGCATCGCTCACGGCATCCGCGTTCGCCGCGCCGCTGACCCTCACCCCCAGCCCCTCTCCCAAAGGGCGAGGGGGGCCGGACACACCTCTCCCTTGAGGGGAGAGGTCGCCGCGCAGCGGCGGGTGAGGGTGGGCCTCCAGCAGCCCCGACGCCGCCTCAGCCGCGCGCCCCGCGTCCCGCGAGCCGATGACGACCTCGTGGCCCGCCATCGCCAGCCGCAGCGCCAGCCCGCGCCCCTCCGGCCCCGTTCCTCCCACTATCGCGATACGTGTCATGCGTCTCCTTCCGCCGTTCCGCGTTCAACTGCCCGCTTCAACTGTCGGTCCTTACGAGTGAACGCGGGGCTGTTTCGCCCAATTGAACAGTTGATCGACAAGGCCGTGGCCTGCTTCCTGCGTTCAATGTTTAACTAGCTCACATGAATGGGGTGTGTGTTTGCTTGTCATTGCGAGCGGGGTGCAGCGGAGTCGAGGAATCTCTCGGGCGGCGTGCCGTCGTGCACCAGCGCTCCCGAGAGATGTTTCGGCTTCGCTCAACATGACAACTCTACGCCCCTCCCATTGTCATTCCGAGCGGAGTGCAGCGGAGTCGAGGAATCTCTCGGGCGGCGTGCCGTCGTACACCAGCGCTCCCGAGAGATGTTTCGGCTCCGCTCAACATGACAAACTCTACGCCCCTCCCATTGTCATTCCGAGCGGAGTGCAGCGGAGTCGAGGAATCTCTCGGGCGGCGCGCCGTCGTGCACCAGCGCTCCCCCGAGAGATGTTTCGGCTGCGCCTTCGGCTCCGCTCAACATGACAGACACTCCACCCCCCCACAGCCCTCTGGATTCCCGCTTTCGCGGGATGACGGGAGGGGGCGGGAATGACGGGGTTGTCACGCCAGCCCCGTGATGTCCGCGAGGCGCTCGAGGTGTTCATCCATGTCGAACACCGGGTTGAGCAGCACCTCGTCCACGCCCATCTCGGCCCACTCCTCCAGCAGCTCGCCGATCTTCGACGCGCTGCCCCAGATGGCGGCTTGCTCCGCGTTGCCCGGGTTGCCGTAGTAGTAGCCGAACCACTCCCGCAGCCGACGCTTCGCACGCTCCTCGTCGTCGTCGACCGCCAGGTAGAGGCGCTTCGAGATGGGGAACGACGCCGGATCGCGCCCGGCTTCCGCGAGGTGCGACTGCACGAGCGCCACCTTGCGCGGGAAGTCGGCGAGCGGACCGCTGCCCGCGCCCATCCAGCCGTCGGCGTGACGCACGCTGCGCGCGAGGGCGGCGTCGGCGTTCGCGCCGAAGATGATGGGCGGATGCCCCGGCCTCGGCGAGATGCTCGCGTCCGGCAGGTCGTAGAACGTGCCGGAGTGGCCGGACGGCGACTGCCCCCACAGGGCGCGTATCGCCTGCACCTGCTCGACGAACCGCGTGACGCGGCGCTCCGCCGTGATGCCGTACATCGGCAGCTCGTCGCCGTTGTTGCCGAGCCCGACCCCGAGCACGAGCCGCCCGCCGCTCATCACGTCAATGTCGGCGGCCAGCTTCGCGAGCATCACCGGGTTGTGGCGCGGCAGCACGAGCACCGACACCCCGATGCGGGCCGTCGACGTCTGCCCCGCGAGCCACGCGAGGAACGTGAGCGGGTGCAGCACGGTGGGCGAGCCGGTGACGCGCTCCTGCGTCCAGAGGCTCGCGTAGCCGATCTCCTCGGCGCGGCGCACGTACGAGGCCGCGAACGTCATGTCCACGTTCCCGTCCGTGAAGATATGCGGCGACGCGATGCCGATCTTCATGCGGTCTGCGATAGCCATTGCACTCCTGACCGCGCCCCATTCACTCCTGGGGCGCTGCGGCTAAAGGTGGCACTCGGTGGCACTCGGTGGCACTCGATGCGGCGAAGACCGCGCACCGGCATTCCATGGTAGGTGGCGGGGCGCGGGAGGGGCAAGGGGCGGATGGCAGTGAGGGCGGGACGTCTATCAGTCTCCTACATAGATGTTCTCTCTGTGGTAGCGCAGGAAATCCCTATGAGGTTCGAACTTCTGGGGAAGGGTGATTGGATATCCGTTGTAACTACTTATAGATTTCGAAAAGAATCCGTCAGCGCTTGCAGATAGATTACTCGAAACACGTACAGTCATGTCATCATTTATTGTCAACATTCCAGCATCGAATGCCTTATCATGCAAGGCTGACAGCAGTAGGCCGTTACGAGGATTCACTCTGTTGCTTCTATCATGGCTCCACGGCACGATATGGCTGGCCACGAGCAGCCTAGGGAATGACAGCCCCGTTATACAACAGCTCCCGTTGTAAGCACTGAGCACTGCCGTTCGGAAGAACCTCTGCCCTATGCGTGCTGTTGTCTCTACCGGGCGATCCTCACCAAAGCGGGTGAGGGTGTCCTCTCCCTCTTCGCCGTCAGCTCTCTCTTCTCCCAAGCCGAACGCGGCGATGGCTTGCTCGGCTTCAACGGCGAATCGCTCCCAGTCATCCTGCATCTCTTCCCACATGCGACGGTCTTGAGAGGAAGCGTTCTGCAACCCGGTGCGGCCTGTAGAGGTAATCCTAGGGTCTAGGCTGGCCATGTTGACCAATTTCATCGCCAGCGCGGAAGGCGAACGGCCCATCGCGTGGGCGAGTTGGATGATTGCAGGATTGCTGGCATGCAATCTGCCGAACGGTAGCTGGCAGTACATATTGAGCGCTGCCAGCAACTCGTTTCGTGTCCACCTGCGATTAACGACCATCTAAACCTGCTTTCATGTTCCCAGTGCATTGTCGATGACCTTTAGAACATCCTCTTTCGTGCGTTCTGGAGCAGTTTGCCAATCGTGGATATTCATTTCGGCACAGCCTGCTTGTCCACGTATCGCAGAAAAGACCAGTGTGGCTGCTTTTTGGTGCACCATAATGTCCACTACGTCTTCCAGGATATATCCCGCTCTCAGCACCGCCGCAAGGAGATTGAAGTTGACGGCATCGTCTCTCCATTCTTCGACTTGGTTGCCATGTTCGTCAGACGCCCACTCTCTGTCCCATCCACTAGAGACGATTCGGCGAACCAAAGTAAGTACCTCTGCAATTTGCTCTTCCTCTTTCGGGAAAAGCATCTTGGCCAACATAGCACTTCTTTCGTGAGCGTTGGTCATTTTATCCACGGTTAGAAACATATCATACAAGTTCCGTGAAGTCTCCTTATTGTGCAACATCTCACTCATGTCACGCTCTTTCTGGCGAGTCGTCGCACAGAACCTATCCAGGCGTAAGGACGGCGAACAAGTAGCAGATGACACACTTGACGGGCCTCCCACGGGTCCGATATGGACCACCGACCTTACGTGGGAGGCGTCGTCATGGGGTTGGACATCGGCATCATGAAGGTCGAGTACCTGGAGCGGCCCGGAGGCATCGTCTACGACTTCGCGTGGCATCTGGCGCAAGAAGGTGCGGACGACGCCTACATGTTCGGCGAGGGCAACAGCTGCATACCGTTCACGCAACGCCAGGTGCTGCGGATGCTCGACGAGTTCACGCGCGAACGCAGGCTGTCGCCGCAGGAGCGGTTGGCGACCCGTTCGTGGCTGGCGTCGCTGCCGTGGATCGGGGGCTGGCAGGACGCGCTCCCGCCGGGCGATGGCCGCGACCAGGAGATCGACTACTACCCCGTCGTGGACAACGACGACGGCCGCCACGGCGGGCTCATCGAACTGCACTTCGACTGGTGACAGGTAACCGGGCTGTATAATCAACGCGTGGTCCACTTGCGAGTGGCGTGGCCACCTGGGGGAAGGAGATAACCATGAAGTCCCTCAACAGGATTACTTTCGACCCCGCCATCATGGGCGGTAAAGCATGCATCCGCGGTATGCGGGTCACCGTCGGGACGGTTGTAGGTCTCCTTGCTGCCGGACGCTCGCCTTCCGAGATACTGAGTGCCTACCCATACCTCGAATCGGAAGACATCGACCAATCGCTGGCCTACGCTGCCTGGAGGCTGGAAGAACGCGAGATTCCCCTCCCTACGTCATGAGGCCTGCGCTCCTCATCGACATGAACCTGTCACCTGAATGGGTTGCGACGCTTCAAAGGCATGGTTGGGAGGCAGTGCACTGGTCCAACGTCGGCAACCCCAGGGCCAGCGACAAGGACATCATGGACTGGGCGGTAGCCCACCAACACATTGTATTCACTCACGATCTGGACTTCGGCACCATGTTGGCGCTGACGCATGAAGCCGGCCCGAGCGTGATTCAGGTCCGTGCAGAGAACGTCCTGCCGGACCATTTGGAAGGCCCGGTCATTGCCGCCCTCAATCAGCATGAGTCCGACCTGTCCTCCGGAGCCTTGGTCGTGGTCGACGAGAGCCGAAGCCGCGTTAGAGTGCTGCCGATATGAGAATGTGACACCCGCCCCTTCCACGGTCGCACCTGCCCCGAATACCCTGTCCCTGGCGGGCGGCGACCAGCGGGCGTGGCCCTCCGTCTCTCCCAGCGACCCCCTGTTGCATTTCGTTGCATTTTCGTTGCATTTTCGTTGCATTTCCGTTGCATCCCCGTTGCATCCCCGTTGCACTCTGTCATCCCCGCCGTTGCAGAGCGCAGCCTGATCGTTGCGTGGAGCAAGGCCCTCCAGGAGTGAAAACGACACATTGCAACGGAAATCGGGAAAACCGCAGGGTGACGGGGAGAGGGCATGACGGGAGCAAAAGCGGGCGTGTACAGCCGCCATCCGCCGCTGTACCATCCGCCCATGACGAGAATCGTGACCTGAGGAGGGAACCATGGCGAAGCGCGCTTTCCCCATCGTCGACTGCGACGGGCACATCATCGAGGCCAGTAGCGAGATGCTCGAGTTCATGCCGGAGCCGTTCCAGTCGGTCATACGCGGCGGGCGGAACGTCGGCCGGCTCTTCCCCGGCCTGGACGGCATGCACATGCCGCAGGCGCGCCCGTCGGGAGCAGCGGGGCGCGAGCGTGTCAACGCCAGCGAGCACCGCATGGGCTCCGGCGAGGACTGGGTCGCCTTCCTTGAAGGCGCCGAGATCGACAAGGCGGTCATGTTCACCACCCAGGGGCTCGCCGTCGGCATCATCCAGAACCCGGACTACGCCGTCGCCGTCTGCCAGGGCTTCAACGACTACGTCCACGCCGCCTACCGCAAGGTCAGCGACCGCCTGCACCCGATGGGGCTCATCCCCATGCAGAATGTGCCGGCAGCCGTGACGGAGCTCCGGCGCCTCGTGGAGGACCTCGGCCTGCCGGGCGCGATGCTCCCCACGCGCGGGCTCCCCGTGAACCTCGGCCACGAGATGTACTGGCCGGTCTACGAGGAGGCGGAGCGGCTCGGCTGCGTGCTCGCGCTGCACGGCGGCTCCAACCTCAACCTCGGCATGGAAGGCTTCATCGACAACGGCGCGTCCCACATCCTCCACCACCCGCTGCCGCTCATCATCAACTTCGTCTCGTTCTTCCGGCAGGGCGCGATAGACCGCTTCCCGAACCTCAAGATCGGCTTCATGGAGGGCGGCGCGGGCTGGCTCGCGTTCGTGCTCGACCGCCTCGCGCGTGAGGACGAGTACCGCCCCCGAGCGTCGGACCTCGACCCCGTGGAGTGGGTCAAGAGCGGCAACGTGCTCATCGGCTGCGAGGGCAGCGAGGGCACGCTCGGCCACCTCGTCGAGCGCGTCGGGCCGAGGCCGTTCGCCTACGCCTCCGACTACCCCCACGAGGTCGACGCGCTCAAGGCCGAGGAGGAGATCGACGAGCTCGCCCACTACCCCGGCCTCACCGAAGACGACAAAGCCGCCGTCCTCGGCGGCAACGCCAAGCGCTTCTTCAACGTCTGATCCCTTCCCCCTCGATGGGGGAAGGCCAGGATGGGGGTGATGCCCCCGGTGTGGGGCGGCGGACGGGGTGTCCGATGTAGGGGCGTCCCTTGTGGGCGCCCTGTCGGGAGGTGAAGGAGAACAGGAGGAACAACGATGGCAAAGAACGGGTTCAGCATCCTCGACAGCGACATGCACATCATGGAGCCGCCCGACCTCTGGGAGCGGTACATCGACGCCGAGTTCAAGTCGGCGGCGCCGCGAGGCATGACCTCCGAGAACGTCCGCGACCTCGGCGTGTTCTTCCCTGAGATGGAGCGCTCGATGCGCGGCGCACGCACGCCCCACCGGGGCCACAACTACGAACGCAACCAGCTCCTCTACCGCGACCACGCGGCGCGCGGATGGTCGCCCGAAGTCCAGCTCGATGCGATGGACGCGGAAGGGCTGGACGTCGCGGTGCTCTTCCCCAGCCGGGGCCTCAGCGTGCTGACCATCCCCGACCTCGACTCGCGGTTCGCCGCCGCCATCGCCCGCGCCTACAACGACTGGCTGTACGACTTCTGCCAGGGCGACACGGCGCGGCTGCTCGGCGCGGGCATGATCTCCGTCTACGACATCAACGACGCCGTCGAGGAGGCGCACCGCGTGGTCGAGGACCTGAAGTTCAAGGCCGTGTTCGTGCGCTCCAACATCGTTAACGGCAAGAGCTGGCACGACCCCTACTACGAACCGCTGTGGAACGCGCTGGAGGAGCTCGGCATCCCGCTCGGTTTCCATGAGGCGTCGGGGTCGCGGTCGCGCCAGAGCGCGGAGAGCTACGACCCCAACTTCGGCCTGCGCCGCATCTACGCGCAGCCGTTCGAGCAGATGCTGGCCATCGGCAGCTTCGCGGCGGGCGGCGTCCTGGAGCACCACCCGAAGCTGGGCGTCGCCTTCCTCGAGGCGAACTGCGCCTGGCTCCCGTGGATGCTCTGGCGCATGGACGAGGGCTACGAGCGCGAGGCGGACATCTTCATGGAAGACCTCACGATGCCGCCCAGCGAGTACTTCCGCCGCCAGTGCTACGTCTCGGTCGAGCCGGACGAGCTCCCCGCCAAGTACGCCATCGATGCCTTCGGCAACGACAACATCGTCTTCTCGACGGACTACCCCCACGGCGACTCGAAGTACCCCGCGGCGGTCGACAACTTCTTCGAGCTCCCCTTCACCGACGAGGACCGCCGCAAGATCCTCTGGGACAACTGCGCCCGCTTCTACTCCATCGCAGGCGTCCCCAGCCCCGCCTGAGGGCGTGCCCCATCGCGGGAAACGGCGTATAGTGCAGACGACAATAAGGAGGGACGCCATGGTGATTGAGACGAGGACCCAGAACGCGTTGGACCGTTTCGTTTCGAAGACCCGCGAACTCTTCGCATCGGAGCCCGACCTCGAGAAGCGCTGGACGGCGCTCGCGCCGGTCCTCGCCGAGCTGCTCGCCGACCCCACCGTCGTCGAGGCGGCGAAGTCCTGGCCGGACTGCGTCCCCGCTGACGGCCGCGCGGAGAACCTCATCTTCTACGAGGACCCGGACTACGGCTTCGCGGTCAACGGCCTCACCAAGGGCGAGGCACGGCAGGGCGCGCGCGCCCGCATCCACGACCACGCCCACATCTACACCCTCTACGGCGTGCTCGACGGCCACGAGCGCATCGAGCGCTACGACCGCCTCGACGACCGCTCGAAGCCGGACTACGCCGAGATTGCGCTGCGCAACAGCGACATGGTCGGCCCCGGCGAGATCGACCTCGTCAAGCCGTACGAGATCCACACGGAGATCACGGTCGGCGAGCGCACGGTCGCCGTCATCATCCGCAGCGAGAAGTCCGGCGGCTTCAACCAGGGACGCTACGACCCGGAGACCAACGTCTACTACGAGAGCCTCGGCCCGCGCCAGACGCCGGTCGACATGTTCCCGCAGTCCTAGCTGACCTGTAATCCCCTCTCCCTCGGGGGGAGAGGGGAACCGTCTGGTGTAGGGGTGTCCCTTGTGGGCGCCCTGCCCGTCGTTCCTGCCTTCAACCTTCCCGCGAAAGTGGGAATCCAGAGGTGCGCGCAGCGCACACGGTGACGAAGGAACCGAGCCTGGTGTAGGGGCGCCCCTCGTGGGCGCCCTCTCCGTCGTTCCTGTGAGAATAGGCGTTCGTCGTTCCTGCGAAGGCAGGAACCCCGCCCCTGTCCCGTCATTCCCGCACCGGCGGGAATCCAGGGTGGTGTAGGGGGCAGGTTTGAAACCTGCCCCCTACCGGGGGCGGGGACGGGGGTGCGCCGCAAGCACTGGCGGGGCGCGTCCTGCCGCCTCCCAATTTCATCTCCTGACACGGCCTGGCAAGGCCCCGGGCCATTCCTGCGGAGGCAGGAACCTCGCAGCCCTGTCAGGTCCCCCTCGCCCGCTGGGCGGGAGAGGGGTCAGGGGTGAGGGTTGTCCCCTACGACTCCCGCAGCCACGGCACCGGCAGCACGCGCCCCCAGATGCGCCGCACGCGCATCCTGAAGTACGCGCCCTTCCCGAACACCGTGCCGGTAACGAGGAGCAGCACCGAGTATGACGGCGTGATGAGCGCCACGTACACGACGCGGTAGCCCCACGGCCCTGACCAGAGCGAGCCCTCGATGCCGATGACGCCGTTCACCAGAACGTGCCCCAGCGACGCCGCCAGCGCGCCGTTGACGGCGAACACGAGCATCACGACGGGGTAGTGCAGCGCGTCCCACGCTTGCCGGGCGCGCGCGCTCATCGAGCGTCGGGGCAGGGAAGCGTCATCCTGCGTCCTGTCGCGCCTCAACGCCTGCCAGCGCCTCGACCGCCTTCACGACGGCTTGCGTGCCCTCGTCGCCGCTGCCCATCGCCTCGACCGCGGTCAGGTACTGCCGCGCCAGGCTCGTCACCGCGAGCGGCACGTGCTGCTCCTGCGACGCCTCCAGGATGAGCCGCAGGTCCTTCTGCTGCAGCTTCACCATGAAGCCGGGCGCGAAGTCGCGCCGCGCCATCCGCGGCCCCAGGTTGGACAGCTGCCACGAACCCGCCGCGCCGCCCGACACCGCCTCCACCGTCTTGAGCAGGTCCGCGCCCTGCGACGCCGCGAACACCAGCGCCTCGGCAACCGCCGCGCACGTCCCCGCGACGAGTATCTGGTTCACCAGCTTCGTCGTCTGCCCCATGCCGGACGGCCCCATCAGCGTGATGCTCTTGCCCATCCCCTCGAACACAGGAAGGCACCGGTCGAACGTCTCCTGTTCGCCGCCCACCATGATGGTGAGCGTGCCCTGCTGCGCGCCCCACGAGCCGCCGCTGACCGGCGCGTCGAGCATCGCGATGCCGCGCTCCGCCAGCCGCCCCGCAAGCGCCCGCGTCCCGGCGGGCGATATCGTGCTCATGTCGATGAGCACGGAACCCTCGCGCATCGCGCCGGCGAGTCCGCCCTCGCCCTCTACGACGGCCAGCACGTCCGGCGTGTCCGGCACCATCGTGATGACGACGGACGCCGCCTGTCCGACCTCCGCCAGCGAGGCCGCGACCGTGCAGCCGTCCTCGCGCAGCGCCTCCGCCCGGGATGCCGTGCGGTTGTAGACGATGACCTCGAACCCCGCCTTCACGAGGTTGCGCGCCATCGGCGCGCCCATGATGCCCGTCCCGACGACGCCGACGGTCTCAGTCATCACCGGCCCTCCTCGGCGGAGCGGGCGCCGTCCACGTACGCCTTCGCGGCGCCCAGCAGCAGCGCGTTCGCGCCCGTCAGGAAGAGCTGCACGCCTCGGTCGCGCCAGTAGGCGTAGTCCTCCGGCGTGCGCGCGATGGTGCCCGCCGTCCTGCCTGCCGCCACGATCTTCTCAGTCAGTTGCTCGATCGTCTCCAGCACGAGCGGATGCTTCGCCTCGCCCGGAAATCCGAGCGCAACCGAGAGGTCGGAGGGGCCGAGGAACACAGCATCCACGCCGTCCGTGTTGATGATCTCGTCCGCGTTGTCGATGCCGTCGCGCGTCTCGATCTGGACCATCACGACGGTCGCCTCGTTCGCCATGTCCGTGTAGCCGGGCGTGGTGGCGAAGTCGTTGGCGCGCACGCCCGCGAGCCCGCGCTTCCCCACCGGCGGGTACTTCACCGAGTTCACCACGTACGCTGCGTCGGCGGCGTTGTTCACCATCGGAATCATCACGCCCAGGACGCCCGCGTCCAGGTACTTCGACATCACCTGCTGCGTGTTCTCGCCTACCCGTGCCATCGCGGGGACGCCCTTCGCCTCCGCCGCGCGCACCATGTCCACCGCCTCGCCCGCCGCGATGGGGTTGTGCTCGCCGTCGATCATCACGTAGTCCACGCCCGCGACCGCGAGCAACTCAACCGTCGTCGGCGACTCGATGCTGATGAACACGCCCACGAGGGGGTCGCCCGACCGCAGTTTCGCCCTGAATGCGCCATCGATCATGCCTTCTCTCCTTTTTCGGACGCGTGCGTTTCCTGCACGTACGCCTGTTTCGCTGCCCTGATCTGGCGCGCCACGAATACCGCGCCTCCCAGTACCACGATGCTCACGTAGCTGATGCTCCTGTCCACCAGCGCCACGGCCAGCGCCGCTTCCACTGCCAATTCGAGGCCCAGCAGGCCCGTAACGCCCGTCTCCACCAGCCCCAGCCCGCCGGGCGTGAGCGGAACGGCGGAGAGCAGGCCGTTCGCCATCGGCACGAAGAGCACCAGCCCCAGCGCCACCGGCGTCCCGACCGCCATCACCACGCAGAACAAACGTCCGGCCTCGGAGAGCCACCCCAGAACGCCGAGCGCGAACACGACGTGCATGCGCCCGAAACTGTCCATCGTCCCGCTGTGGAAACGCTGGTAGGCGTCCCTGATCTTCTCCGGCAGACGCGGCGCCACCCACCGGCGGGCGAGGATCATCCCCATGAGCCCTAGGCCGACCACTACGAGCGCCCCCGCCGCAACCACCACGAGAAAGACCGGCGGGACGATCTGCCCGCCGATGAACAGCGCGCCGACCCCGATCGTGATGAGGAGCGCGACAACGACGAGGTCTATGAAGCGATCGGCCATCACCGTGCCCATGCTGCGGGAGAAGCTCGTGTTCGTATCGCTCGAGTACGCGTACGCGCGGTAGGCGTCGCCCATCCTGAACCACGTCACCGAGTTCACGAACCACCCCATGAGGATGATCCGGCCGGCGTACGCCACCGAGGGCGGCGGCCCGCCTCCGTGGCGATGCGCATTCGCAATCAGTACGCGCCAGCGCGCGCCCCGGAAGATGAACGTACTGTAGTGCGACACGAATGCCGCGGCGTACCACCAGGGGCTCAGCGTGGTGATGTGCTCCCACGTGTCGCTGAAGCCGATGTCCACCTTGTTCGTGAGCAGCGCGATGACGAGCACGAGCGCAACCAGCGGGATGCCGATCTGCGGCGAGAGGAGTCTGCGCTTGAGCGATTGGCTGGCTTTGAGCGATGCGAGGACGTTTGCCACGTACTTAAGCCTAAATCAGCGGACGCTTGGCCGGTATCCCTGCCTTCCTCGGATATCGAGGTGAGGTGGATTCTACTTTCTCGACCGTGATGACGTGGCGGTTCTCCAGTCCGGTTTCGACGCCAACCTGCTCGACCCCCACGACGCGTCCGCCGAGCAGGGCGGCAGTCTCGGCGTGCGCGGCAGCCTCTGACGGAGCGTCAGAGCCCCGCTGCCCGAACAGGACACCGCTTGTCGTACAGAAGGGCAGAGTGAGTTCGAGCACGACCGGCCACGGGCCGAGCGCCCGGCAGACCGCGACGTCGAACGACTCACGCAGCGCAGAATCGTGCGCGGCATCCTCCGCCCGTGCGTGCAGCACGTCCACGTGCAGCCCCAGCTCCGCGCAGACCCGTTCCAGGTACGCCGTCTTCTTGCGTGTGGCGTCCATCAACGTCACGCGCAGCGACGGTTCGGCGATCGCAAGCACGAGACCGGGGAACCCGCCGCCCGTACCCACGTCCACCAGCCGCCCCTCATGCAGCTTCGCACTTCGGATGAGCGGCAACAGCGTGAGCGAATCGAGCACGTGCCCGCGCAATACGTCTGCGAGCGCCGCGTCCGACATCAGGGACGCCGACGCGTTGTACGCGCGCAGCATATCGACCACCCGGCCTATGCTCTGTATCTGCGTAAGAGAAAGCGGCGTTCCGGGCGATACAGCTGTCGCCGTCTCGGGGAAATCGTCCCACTCCAACGGTGCGTAGGACACTAGCTCTTACGACGCTTTGCCAGGATGAAGACCGCGGCGATGGCCGCCGCAGCCCCGGCGATGAGCAGTGGGCCCTTGCGGGATGTGGACGGATGGTACAGGCGGTAGGCAACGGGCAGCGACTGCCGGTTAACCGGCTCGTCAGCCGGTGGCGATGCAACGCGCGCCGCATCGGCGAGGTGGCTCGCCGCGTCGCCGCCGAACGCTTCGACGTAACCCCGCACCAGCCCGTCGGCCGCGGCGCGCAGGAACTCGTCTCTGCCGTGCGTCGGGCGATAGCGGTAGGCGCGCCCGTCCAGGTCGCGGGCCAGCATCTCTTTCTCGACGAGCCGGTTCAAGACCGTCATGACGGTCTTGTAGTTCCCACCGCCGAGCCTGTCCACGACGTCCTGCACGGAGAGCGAACGCCCCGCCGACCATGCGGCGTCCATCAGCCGCGTCTCCAGCGGCCCCAGCGACGTCACCGGCGTCTTACGCTCCGTCTCTGCCTGCATAACCTCGACTCACCTTAAGGTTGAACGTGTTACCTACTCAACGTAAGAGCACGCAGGAGGAAGTGTCAACCGCCGGGAGTCGCAGGCTTCGGCGGTTCCGCGCAACCCGCGAGCCCACGCGTCGCCACGCGCTGGCGTAAGATTAGGGGACGCTCGTGAAAGTTCTGCGGGGTGAACCCCGCACGCAGGGGGAACGACCCGATGCCACTGCTGTACGAAACCGCCCGCAAGGGCGCGTCCATATCCGCCTCCGAGGTCAACGCCATCGCCGACAGGCTGCGCGGCCAGATCGCCGGTGAAGTGCGGATGGACCACTACAACCGCCTCATGTACTCCACCGACGCTTCCATCTTCCAGATGACGCCCGTCGGCGTCGTCGTGCCGCGCACGGCAGACGACGTGGAGGCGACGATCCGCATCGCCCGCGAGCACGGTGTGCCCGTCACGCCGCGCGGCGGAGGCACGGCGCTCGCAGGGCAAACGACCAACCACACCATCGTCATGGACTTCTCCAAGTACATGCGCAACGTGCTGGAGGTCTCGCCGGAGGAGCGGTGGGCGCGCGTACAGCCCGGCATCGTCAACAACCACCTCTCCGCCGCCGTGCGCCAGTACGGGCTCATGTACGGGCCGGACCCGGTCACCAGCGCGCGCGCCACCGTCGGCGGCGGCATCGGCAACAACTCCTGCGGCCCGCACTCCGTGCTCTACGGCAAGACGCTCGACCACATCCTCGAGGTCGACGCCGTCCTCTCGGACGGCAGTCGCGCGCACTTCTCGCCCGTCGTGGGCGAGGCGCTGGAGGACAAGCTCGCGCGCAGCGACCTCGAAGGCACGATCTACCGCGAGACGCGCCGACTCGCCTGGGAGCACTCGGACGAGATAGCGCAGCGCTTCCCCCGCATCCTGCGCCGCGTCATGGGCTACAACCTCGACGACTTCACCGGCGACGGTCCCATGAACCTCACCCGCGCCGTCGTCGGCTCGGAAGGCACGCTCGTCGCCGTCACCGAGGCGCGCGTCAACCTCGTGCCGCTCCCACGCTACAAGGGACTCGGCGTCGTCCACTTCACCGACCTCATCGAGTGCATGGAGGCGTCCGTCCCCCTCCTGGAGCACAGTCCGTCGGCGGTCGAACTCGTCGGCCACATGATCATCGACAACTGCAAGGTGAACCCCGGCTACCGCAGCCTGCTCGACTACTTCATCGGCGAACCGCGCGAACTGCTGTTCGTCGAGTTCTACGGCGACTCTCCGCGCGAGGTGCAGTCCAGGCTCGAGGCGATGAAGGCCGACATGGAGCACCGCCGCCTCGGCTACGCCACCATGATCACGAACGACCCCATTGAGCAGCAGCGCTGGTACGCGCTGCGCGAGGCCGGGCTGGGGCTGGCCATGGCGCTCAAGGGCGACGCCAAGCCGCTGCCCTACGTCGAGGACACCGCCGTCTCGCCGGAGCAGCTGCCGCAGTACGTGCGCCGCTTCGAGGAGATCGTCGCGAAGCACGACACGGAGGCCGCCTACTACGGCCACGCCTCC
Source organism: Dehalococcoidia bacterium (assembly GCA_965208625.1). GTDB lineage: Bacteria > Chloroflexota > Dehalococcoidia > Lucifugimonadales > Australimonadaceae > Bin16. Next base: position 2,836,967 of record OZ242348.1, on the reverse strand, counting down.
ACCGGCTGCCTGCACATCCGCCCCGTGGTCAACCTCAAGCAACACGAGGGCGTCGAGAAGATGGCCTCCATCGCCGAGGAGATCGCCGACCTCGTGCTGGAGTTCGGCGGCAGCCTCACCGGCGAGCACGGCGACGGCATCGTGCGCGGCGTCTTCACCGAGAAGATGTTCGGCTCCGAGCTCTACCAGGCCTTCAAGGAACTCAAGTACGCGTTCGACCCCGAAGGCACCATGAACCCGGGCAAGATCATCGAGACGCCCGGGCTGCGGGAGAACCTGCGCATCGGCCCCGACTACAAAGCTATCGACGTCCCCACGTACCTCGACTTCAGTGAGGACGGCGGCTTCGGCGCGCACGTGGAGATGTGCAACAGCCAGGGCGCCTGCCGGAAGCTGGACGGCGGCATGTGCCCCTCGTTCATGGCGACGCGCGAGGAGGAGCACTCCACTCGCGCCCGCGCCACGATGCTCCGCATGATCATCAGCGGCAAGCTCCCCGCCGACGAAATGACCGGCAAGCGCCTCTACGACACGATGGACCTCTGCGTCGAGTGCAAGGCGTGCAAGGCCGAGTGCCCGTCCAACGTGGACATGGCCAAGCTCAAGTCCGAGGTGCTCAGCAAGTACTATGAGAAGAACGGCCTGCCGCTGCGCGCCCGCGCGTTCGGCGAGGTCGCCCGCCTCAGCCGCATCGGACAGGCCATCGCGCCTGTCACGAACCTCCTCAGCAGCCTGCCGCCATCGAAGATGTTCGCCGAACGCGTGTTCGGCATCGCCCGCGAGCGCCCGCTGCCGAAGTTCGCGCTGCGCCGCTTCTCGTCGTGGTTCGCGCGCCGGGACACGCAGGCGCGGAAGGGAACACGCGGCGACGTCATCTACTTCCACGACACCTTCACCGAGTACCTGACGCCGGAGGTGGGACGCTCCGCCGTCCGCGTGCTGGAGGCGCTCGGCTACAACGTGCGCCTGGAGACGCAGCGCGGCTGCTGCGGCAGGCCGCTCATCTCCAAGGGCCAGTTGAAGAAGGCGAAGGGTTGGGCGCAGAAGAACGTGGAAGTGCTCGCGCCGCACGCGCAGCGCGGCACGCTCATCGTCGGCACCGAGCCATCATGCCTGCTCACGCTCCGCGACGAGTACCCCGAACTGCTGCGCAACGGCGCGTCGAAGTCCGTGGCGAGCCAGGCGTTCATGCTGGACGAACTGCTCGTGAAGCTCGCCGCCGAAGAACCGGACGCCGTGCGCGCCGCGTTCACGGAAGCCGACAAGGCGCAGGTGCAGGTGCACGGCCACTGCCACCAGAAGGCGCTCGTGGGCGCAGCCCCGACGCTCGAGGCGCTCCGCATCGCGGGCTACCAGCCGGAGCTGATCGACTCCGCGTGCTGCGGCATGGCCGGGACGTTCGGCTTCGAGAAGGAGCACTACGAGATGTCGAAGGCGATGGGCTCGCTCAAGCTCTTCCCTGCGATCGAGGCCGACGAGAAGAAGGGCTGGCCGGTCGCCGTCTCCGGCATCTCCTGCCGCCAGCAGATCGGCCACTTCACGTCCAAGAAGCCCCGTCACTGGGCCGAGTACCTCGCGGACGCGCTGCGCTAACGACGCCTCCTGCGTGGCGTAGGGCGACCGCCGTGACGGCGGGGCGGCGCCTGCGACGCCGGCTCCGTCGCAGGCGCGCGTCCGGTGCTGTGCTCCCCGCCATCCTCAGGCTCTTCGCGCGCCGAGGCCCGCCCCTGGTGGGCAACGGAGACGGCGCGTAAGAGGGCGTCAGCAACAACCCCCACGTAGCGCTGGTCCCGCGACGCCAGCACGTAGACCGGCCCGCGCTGCGTCGTGATGCGGATGCCGTACCGGGGCTTCTTCCGCGCCAGGTTCAGCGAGCCCGACATCACGGCGACGGCACCGACCATCAGCGTGATCGTGTGCTGCAGGATGAGCCCGGCAATCATGATGCCGAAGCCGAGGAACAGCATCCCCATCCCCGGCCAGCGGATGCCCTTGTCCTCGACGCGGTCCACGCTCTGGATGTTGCGCGGGGCGTAGGCGTGCTCGGCGAACACGGCACGCTGCGCGGAGATGCGGACTCCGTTCGCGTCCATGTGGAAGACTTCTGTGGCCATCACTCTTCCCCTCACCCGCCGCCGCCGAGCGGCGACACCCTCTCCCCCGGGAGAGGGAATCAAAGGCTACCGCTGCAGCAGTGCGTATTCGAGGCTGTCCGACAGCGCCTGCCACGACGCCTCGATGATGTTCGTCGACGCCCCGACCGTCGCCCACGTCTGCTCGCCGTTCGTCGACTCGACGAGCACGCGCACGACCGCGCCCGTGCCGCCCGGCCCCTGAGAGACGACGCGCACCTTGTAGTCCGTAAGCTCAACGTCCTTCAGATGCGGGTAGAAGTCGAGCAGCGCCTTCCGTATCGCCTGGTCGAGCGCGTTCACCGGGCCGTTCCCTTCCGCGACGGTGTGCCGCATGTCGCCGTTCACGGAGAGTTTGACCATCGCCTCACAGAGGGAGTCGTCGTCGGCCCGGTTCCCCGGCCTGCGCCGCTTCTCCATCACGACCATGAAGTCGACGAGGTCGAACGGCGCCCGGTAGTCCGGCTCGGTGCGCTCCACGAGCAGGCGGAACGACCCCTCGGCGCCCTCGTACTGGAAGCCCTCGTTCTCGCGCTCCTTGACGAGCTGCAGCAGCGCGCTCAGCCGCTTGCCGGAAACGTCCGCGCTCAGGCCCGCTTCCTGCAGTTTCACCGCGATGTTGCTCCGCCCCGCGAGTTCCGACACGACAACGTGCTTCGCGTTGCCGACGAGCTCCGGCTTGATGTGCTGGTAGCTGTCCTCTACCTTCGTGACCGCGGAGACGTGCAGCCCGCCCTTGTGCGTGAACGCGCTCTCGCCGACGTACGGCTGGTACCGGCTGCGCGGCATGTTCGCGAGTTCAGCCGTGAACCGGTGCAGCTCCGTGAGGTGGCTCATCTGCTCGTCGCTGATGACGTCCATGCCCAGCTTCAGTTGGAGGTTCGGGATGACCGACAGCAGGTTGGCGTTGCCGCACCGCTCGCCGTAGCCGTTGATGGTTCCCTGCACCTGCGTCGCGCCGGCCTGCACCGCCGCGATGGTGTTGGCGACCGCCACGTCGGCATCGTTGTGGCAGTGGATGCCGATGCCGCAGTCGACCGCCTGCGCAACCGCGCTCACGGTCGCGAACACATCCACGGGCAGCGTGCCGCCGTTCGTGTCGCACAGCACGACGTACTCCGCCCCGGCCTCGGCAGCGGCGCGGATGCACTGCAGCGAGTACTCCGGGTTCGCCACGTAGCCGTCGAAGAAGTGCTCCGCATCGAAGAAGACGCGCTTCCCCTGCTCCCGCAGGTACGCGACGGAATCGTGGATCATCGCGAGGTTCTCTTCGAGTGGCACTTCGAGCACCTCGGCAACCTGCATCTCCGACGCCTTGCCAACGAGCGTGACCACCGGCGCGCCGCTGTCGAGCAGCGCCTGGATGTTCGCGTCGTCCCGCGCGGCGGAGTTGGCGCGGCGGGTGCTGCCGAATGCGGTGAGTTTGGCGTGCGTGAGGTTGAGGCTCTTCGCTTCCTGGAAGAACTCCTCGTCCTTGGGGTTGGAGCCCGGCCAGCCGCCCTCGATGAAGTCGACGCCGAGCTGGTCCAGCCGCTCCGCGATGCGCAGCTTGTCGTGCACGGAGAGGCTCACCCCCTCCATCTGCGAACCGTCGCGCAGTGTCGTGTCGTACAGCGTTACGCTCGCCATGACATCCACTCCTCTTGCCCTGTCGTCCCGCGCTTAGCGCGCAACCTCGCAGCCCTTGCGCCGTCATTCCAGCGGAGGCTGGAATCCAGTCCAACGCCCAACAAAAAAACCCGCCCCTGACAGGGACGGGCATCACCCGCGGTACCACCCTGGTTCCCCCGCCTGTCCGGTCTGTCCCCGTCATTCCCGCAAAAGCGGGAATCCAGGTCCGGTGGGCGGGAGCCCTCAGCGGAGCGCCATCACGCTCCCGCCTTCGGTAACGGGCGGCGAACCCGGTCAGGTCTACTCACTCGCTGTGCGAGCCTTCGGCTGACGGCTCGGGAGGGATCTTCGACTGGGGCGGCGCACCGGTCTCACACCGTCACCGGCTCGCTTGACCGCCGTCGGCCCGTCTACTCGTCTCCGTCGACGCCGTTACTCGGAAGGATACCACGCTGCACATGGCGTGCGGCCAGCGCGTTGGGGTGCGTGTAGTGCAACCTGACGGGGCGGGTTACCACCGCGGCCAGTGACGGGACAGCAGGTTAGCCATCGTCGGCATGAGACCCGTCACTACACCGAAGAAGAAGACGAAGTTCATCGCGGCCTGGACCATGCTGGGCGCGTTCGGCCATAGCAGGGTCTGCGCTATCGCTATGGCCAGGGCTGCCAGCCCGACCTTGACCAGGACCCTGCCGAAGCGTTGGAGGTTCCCGTCCATGGCTTGGGTTCTCCCCCCGGTCGTGGCCCGCCCCTACTCCAGCGGCGGGCGAGCCTCGTGCCAGGTCGTGCGCTGTTGGTACGCGTGCCCGATGCGGAAGAGCATGTTCTCCTGGAACGGACGCCCCGCGATCTGGATGCTCAGCGGCAGGCCGCCTTCCGTGAACCCGCACGGCACCGCCATCGCCGGGACGCCCGAGAGGTTGAACGGGCTGCGGTGCGAGCGGATGCCGAAGAACTGCGCGATGACCGCTTCCTTGGACGTCAGCCCTGTCTCCGTTGGGATGGGCGGCGCGCCACCCGCCTGCGCGGGCGTCACGATGACGTCGTACCGGCCGAGCTCACGCATGACGTGGCGGCGCATCAGCGTTCGGAAGCGCAGCAGCTTCGTGTACACCGCGCCGGGGACGAGGCTCGCAGCCATCAGCCTGCGGCGCGTCGCGAAGTCGTAGTCCTGCGCTCGTGTGCGCAGCCACTTCCGGTGCGTGTTCGCCGCCTCCACGTCCGAGAGCGTGTTCGCGATGAGCCCGCCGCGCTCGAAGAGCGGCAGCGACGCGTCGCCCGTGGTCGCGCCCGCGTCCTCCAGCACGCGCATCGCAGCCTCGAGGGCGGCTGCAGCCTCGGCGCTCGCCATGCCGTTGTCGATGCTCTCGCGCACGACGCCGATGCGCAGCCCGCGCAGATCGTCGTTCGGCTCGAACGGCGTCACGGAGCGCGTCGACGAGTACCGGTCCTTCGGGTCGTGGCCCGCGATCGACTGGTGGAGCATCGCGGCGTCGGCGACGGTCTTGGTCATCGGCCCTATCGTGTCCATGAACCACGCCATCGGGAAAGCGCCGTGACGGCTGACCGCGCCCCACGTCGGACGCAGCCCCACGATGCCGCACCAGCCCGCCGGACCGCGTATCGAGCCCGCCGTGTCGCCTCCCAGCGCAGCCGCGCAGAGCGACGCCGCAACAGCGACGCCGGAGCCGCTGCTCGACTGCCCCGCCTGCCGGGACTCGTCCCACGGGTTGTGCGGAACGCCGAACGGGTGCTGCACGTTGCCCCCAAGCGCGTACTCGCTCAGGTTCAGCTTGCCCAGCAGCACCGCGCCGTCCTCGCGGAGCCGACCGACCGCCGTGGCGTCCTCGTCCGCGACGTAGTCCACGATGTTCCCGCCGAGCGTCGTCCGCACCCCCTTGGCGTCGAATTGGTCCTTCACCGCGACCGGCAGCCCGTGGAGTGGCCCGCGCACCATGCCGCGCGACAGTTCGTCCGCCGCCGCGCGCGCAGCCCGCAGGGCACCCTCCTCGTCAAGGGTGATGTACGCGTTCAACCTTTCGAAGCGCTTCGCCCTGGCGATGAACGCCTCGGTCAACTCGACGGGCGAGACCTCGCCGCCGGTGATGAGTGCGGAGAGTTCCGTAGCCGATCGGAGCGTCAGATCATCGGCCACCGCCGGCCTCCTCTGCCTCCGCGCCCTCGGCGGTGAGCCAGAAGACGGGGATGGGGTCTATCGCGTCGGCCTCGGGGTCTTCGAGCGCCGCGGCGGCCTCGTTGATAGCGTTTAAGCGGTTCGTTATCTCATCGAGGTCGACGTCGTCGAGCGGCGTCATGTCGAGCGCCCGCAGCAGCGAGCGCACCTCGTCGGTCGTCAGGTCAGGCATACGAGAACCTCCGCGCCGCATTCTAGCGCGTGCGGGCACCGAATGACCGGAGGAAGGCGGATTTGGTATCCTGACGAGTGGCGTGGAGGGATCGCATAGTGGCCTAGTGCGCCCGCCTGCTAAGCGGGTTGGGGGTGATGAGCTCCCTCGCGGGTTCGAATCCCGCTCCCTCCGCCACCATCAACATAAGCACCACGAGCAGTCATGGGAACATTCACCGTACAAGTAACCTTCGAAGGCCCGCAGGGGCAGCTGAACGTTGACGCGCTCGTAGATACCGCAGCGACCTACCCCGTCGTCCCCGCGGCAGCGCTGCGTTCTATCGGTGTCCAGCCATCCGGGCGGCGTGGCTTCCGCTTGGCGGATGAGGCGCGCGTGGAATACGAAGTGGGGTCGGTTGACCTTCTCTACGAAGGTGAACGCGTACCGGTGCTCGTCGTTTTTGGAGACGACGCTGCATCCCCGCTGCTCGGTGCCACGGCATTGGAGAACCTCAGCCTTGCCGTGGATATGCGGAATCAGCGTCTCACACCGGTAGACGCTCTGATGAAGTAATCGCCATGCCGAGTTACTACATCTGGACCGTTGGCTGTCAGATGAACAAGGCCGACTCCGAGCGGATGGGAGCGGGGCTGGAGCAACTCGGCCTCGAGTCCGCCGACACCCCGAAGCAGGCCGACGTCATCGTCCTCAACAGCTGTGTCGTGCGGCAGCAGGCCGAGGACCGGGTCACCGGCATGCTCACGTCGCTCAAGCCGTGGAAGCAGCGCTTCCCGGAGAAGACGCTCGCGCTCATGGGCTGCATGGTCGGCCCGAAGCAGGACGACCTCCGCAAGCGCTACCCCTACGTCGACGTCTTCATGCAGCCGCAGCAGTTCGAGCCGCTCATCGAGCTCGTCGGCGACAAGATCGGCGTCGACCCGGACGGCTGCGCTGGCCCGTTCGTGCCCGGCCACCCCTCGGTCACGACGCACGTCCCCATCATCCACGGCTGCGACAAGTTCTGCACGTTCTGCATCATCCCCTACCGGCGCGGACGCGAGATATCCCGCCCCATCGAGGAGCTCGTGAGCGAGTGCCGCATGCTCGTCGCGCGCGGCGTGCGCGAGGTGACGCTCCTCGGCCAGAACGTCGACTCGTACGGCCACGACCTCCCCGGCGCGCCCGACCTCGCCGACCTGCTTGAGGCCGTCCACGAGCAGGTGCCCGAGCTCGCCCGCATCCGCTTCCTCACCTCCCACCCGAACGACATGAGCGAGCGCATCATCGACGCCGTCGCCGGTCTGCCGCGCGTGATGGAGAACATCAACCTGCCGTTCCAGGCCGGCAACGACGAGGTGCTCACGAACATGCGGCGCGGCTACACCAACGCCCAGTACCGCGAACTCGTCGCCCGCATCCGAGAGACCATCCCCGGCGTCGCGATGGTCACCGACCTCATAGTCGGCTTCCCCGGCGAGACCGAGGCGCAGTTCGAGGACTCGCTCGACATGGTGCGCGACCTCCGCTTCGACAAGGTCCACTCCGCGATGTACTCCACGCGCCCCAACACCTTCGCCGAGCGCAAGATGACCGACGACGTGGCGCAGGAGGAGAAGCACCGCCGCCTGAAGGCCATCGAGGCCGCGCAGGAATCCATCCTCTCCGAGATCAACACCGCCTACTTCGGCACGACGCAGGAGGTGCTGGTCGACGGCCACAACAAGGGCCGCTGGCAGGGCCGCACCCGCACCGACAAACTCGTCTTCTTCGACGCCTCCTCTTCCCCTTTCCTTGAGGGAGGGGGCGATGCGCGAAGCGCACGGGGTGAGGGCATCGCCCTCGGCGACGTCCTGAACGTCCGCATCACCCGAACGACCCCCTGGTCGCTGCAGGGCAAGGCGCGCATCGCCACACCTGCGTAGGGCAAGACGACAGACTATGAAACTTCACGTCGATAAGGAAGCCGACGCCCTCTACCTCCGATTGGACGACACGCCCATCGTCGAGTCTGGGGAAGTAGCGCCGGGAATCGTGCTCGACTACAGCGCATCGAACGAGGTGACCGGCACCGAGATGCTTCACCTCTCGAAGCGTTCCTCCGCCCTGAACCTCTCGGCTTTGGAGTTCGAGTCAGTCTGAATGGTCCGAACGACTCCGTGGTCGCTGCGGGGCGAGGCGCGCATCCCCACTCCTGTGTAGGCGGGGCCTCCCCTTGGCATTACATACTGTCTGCTCTTGGGACGAACCCCCCAACCGCCGCTACCGCTACTGGCTCGAAGCCACGCTAGAAGATCCCAGTGAAAAAGCCAGTACCGGCATCTGCCTGTTCCTGATGCTGAACCCGAACAAGGCAGACCACGACCGCTCAGACGAGACGGTGAACCGTTGTAAGCGCCTTGCTCAGGAGTGGGGCTACGGTACGCTCTGGGTATGCAACCTGTTCCCGGTACGCGGAGGCAACTCCAACGCTCTGCCTCGAGACCGGATGGGGCCGTACAAGCCCGAAAACCCTGAATTCGCCGGTTGTGCGCTTTGCCAGGGTGACTCCCAGCGTGACGTACACATCAACGACTTGCACATTCGCCAGGCGGGGCAGGCCGCAGAAGTCATCGTCTGCGCATGGGGAGGCAAAGGCGGTCTCAACGAACGTGGTCGAGAAGTCACCACCATGCTCGTCAGCGCAGGCCATGAGGACAGGCTCTACACGTTCGGGTTGACGAAGACCGAGCGCCAACCCAAGCACGCAAAGCCCCAGCTGCGAGGCTGGTGGCCGGAACCGACAGAGCTGACGCCTTGGGTAGATGTGGAAGAGTGGCTCGCGGAAGGCAAGAAGCGCTGACCCGCTATTCCCCATCCTGCCCATCCCTGTTCATTCCCCATTTTGTGCATTCCGTCACAAAGTACCCCTTGCGCCGCCGTAGAATTCCTTCCCACAAGCGAATTCCACCTGGCGCGAGGTGAACCATGCTCCACCACTGGCACGGAACACGAGACCTGATACGCATGGCGCTGGCCGAGGACGAGGTCGCCTACGACCCCACCTCCTCGCTCCTGCCCGACGACCTCACGAGCGAGGCGCTGATGATGCCGAAGGCGAACGGCGTCCTCGCGGGCGTCGACGTGGCCCTCGAGGTCTTCCGCGAGACCGACCCCACGCTCGAAACGACCCGCCTCGTCGACGACGGCTCGCCTGTCGAGCGCGGCATGTACGTCGCCTCGATACGCGGGCGCATGTCGAGCATCCTCCGCGCGGAGCGCACCGCCCTCAACTTCGTCCAGCGCATGAGCGGCATCGCCACCGCCGTCAACGGCTACGTGCGCGCCATAGACGGCCTCCCCACGCAGATGATCGACACGCGCAAGACGCTCCCCGGCTGGCGGCTGCTCGACAAGTACGCCGTCCGCATGGGCGGCGGCCACAACCACCGCATGAGCACCGGCGACGGCATCCTCATCAAGGACAACCACATCGCGGCGATGGCCACCCGCGGCGAGAGCATGACCGAGCTCATCCGGCGCGCCAAGCACGACGCCGCGCACACCATCCGCATCGAGGTCGAATGCGACACGCTCGACCAGGTGCGCGAGGCAGTCGAGGCCGGCGCTGACATCATCCTGTTCGACAACATGACGCCTGACCAGATGCGCGAGGGCGTCGCCATCTGCAAGGGCCGCGCGCTCACCGAGGCGTCAGGCGGCATCACTATCGACACCGTGCGCGACGTCGCAGAGACGGGCGTCGACCTCCTGTCCACCGGCGCCGTCACGCACTCCGTCACGGCGCTCGATATCAGCCTCGAGGTCCATGTGGACGGAGCATGATCCCGCTCCGCTTCGTCTGCGCTGCCGCAGGGCTCCTTGCCCTCGCGGCATGCGGCAACGGCGAGCCCACCCCCGCAACCCCTGAACCTCCCGGCAGCCAGCGCATCGTTTTCGTCGGGCCGCAGTTCGACATCTGGTCCGTGCAGGAAGACGGCGGGAACCCCGAACGACTTACCGGCGGCACGTCCGGTGAGTCTCGCGAGTCCGGGACCAGCATCTCGTTGCGCCCCCAGCAGGCGCAGAGCGTCCGCTACACCTGGCCGACCTGGTCCCCTGACGGAAAACTCGTCGCCCTCTCCCGCACGCCAGGCCTCGACGGCAACGCTCTCGCCAGCCTGATGTTGCTCAACACCGGGGACTCGACGGAGCGGCAGCTCCACGAGACCCGGCCCGGCTCTGTCGGCCTCGTCGCCAACGGCGCACCGCACTACGCGCTCTGGGCGCCGGACTCGCGACATCTCTCGTTCGTCGCTCCGCGAGGCCCCGGCCGGGGACTCGGCCTCTACTCGATCGAGCCCGAGAACGGCGAACCCTACGAGGTCGCGGCCAACGCCCCGCTCTACCACGTATGGTCTCCGGACGGGGCGTACATCCTCACCCATCGCCGCGAGCAACTCCTGCTCCACGACACCGGCGACCGCTCGACGCGCGACCTCGACGCCGCGTCCTTCCGCTACCGCGTCCCGGCGTTCAGTCCGGACGGCGAACGCATCGCCTACGTCGTCGACGAGGGCGCGATCGGCAGCCTCGTCACGTCCCTGCTTGATGGGACCGACCGCGTCTCGCTGATGAACGTCCTCGGCGTTGCCGCCTTCGGCTACGCACCCAGCGACGGACGCCTCGCAGTCGCGACGAGGCCGCTGTCGAGGCCGTCCTACGACGAACTCTACGTCGTGAACGAGGACGGGACGGGCGTTGAGGAGCCGCTGGTGCGCGGCGCGCTCGCCGCCTTCTACTGGTCGCCGGACGGCTCGCGCATCGCCTACGTCACCCTCGACGACGGCATCGCGTGGCATATCCTCGTCCCTGCCACCGGCGAAACGCGCCTGCTCGCCCGCTTCATCCCGACCCCGGACTACCTCACCCACCTGCAGTTCTTCGATCAGTTCGCGCCGTCCCACCTCGTCTGGTCAGCCGACTCCACGAAACTGGTGTTCGCAGGCGTTCTCGACCGCACCGAGAGTCCCCAGGTCTGGATCGTCGACACGACCGGCAACGAAGCCCCGCGCCTCGTCGCCGAAGGCCGCCTCGCCTTCTGGGTGCCCCCACCGACGGGGTAGCAAGTGCGCGCTGGGGAGGCGCCATGCGCCTCACGCCTAGCGCGCTACCTCGTAGACGGTCACCGTCTGGCTGACCTCATTCGCCACGAGCAGCAGCGGCGCGCCGGTCGGGCTGTCCTCGGCTGCGACGACCTCCAGCCCTTCGGGACCGACATCCCCTGCGGTGCCTGCGTCCAGATCTCCGTACCGGTTCGTGTTGCTCACGTAGTCGAGGAACCGCGCCTCGCGGGGATACGTCACGTCGAACACCGCGATGCCGCCGATGCGCTCCAACCCGAGGAAGGCATAGGTGCGTCCCCAGAGCCGAGCTACCGCTACCGCCTCCGGCTCCGACCCCTTGTCGTCCGACCGTCCGTCGAACCCATCGGCGAGGCCGTTGGAGTTGAACGCCTCCGGCGCATACTCGGTCAGCGCGCGAGCGATGCTGCTCCCGCTGTCGAAGACCACATTCCCTTCGGTGTCCCATATCGTGAGCGAGCGAGCGCCGTATGAGTAGATGACGTCGTGGTCGCCGTCTCCGTCGGTGTCCCCGTGGGCGCTCGTGGTCTTGAGGCGGCCCAGCATGTCGTCCGCCTGCAACGCGGCTGCGTTGGGGAACGCGGTAGGGTCGAGCGTCAGGTCCTTGACCCGCTCTTCTTCGCTATAGCCATCGTAGTCGCGGGCGTCGCCCTCGTTCGCGGTGACGATGTACAACTCGCCGTCCGGCGCCATGTACGACGTGATGGCGTCCGGCTGGTACATGCCGAACACCGGCCAGTTGCGGATGTTGATGCCGTCGTCCTCGTTGCTCGCGTCCAGCTCGTTGCCCGGCAGCGAATGGTCCTTGTAACCGAGCGGCAGTATCTTCGTGACCGTGGCGCTCGCGATGTCCACCACCGCGATGGCGTTGTTCTCCTGGAGCGCTACGAAGGCGGTGGAGGAGTCCGGCGAAACCGTGATGTACTCCGGCTCCACGTCCTCCGCAAGTCCGGCGCCCGGGCCGAATATCCGCAGACCGCCTGCTTGCAGCGCGTCGAGATCGAAAGCGGAGGCGTCGAACGCGGCTGTCGTCGTGCTGAACCCGCCGTCCACGTCTATCACCGTGATCGACCCCGCCGGGTCGGTTGCGTAGTCGTCGCTCGGCTCGCCTTCGTTCGCCACCAGCGCGTACTTCACGTCCGGCGTGAATGTGATCATGTCCGGCAGCACGCCGGTCTCCGCTTCGGCGATCCGCATGAACGAGATGGCGCTGTAGAAGACCGCTTTGCCAGGTGCGCTCGGGTCGGCGTCTCTATCCGCGTCCACCGCTATGCCGACCAGTCCATCCTTCACATCAACGCTCGTGACGCCGTCGCCGTCGGACGACAGATCGAGCACGTGCGCAACCATGGGCTGCGACGGGTCCGACAGGTCCAGCACCTCCACCGTTGCCCCGGCGGTGACGAACGCACGGGCCGTCGAGGGGTCGAACGCGACGATCTCCGCTCCCTCTTCAGACGTGTACGTGCCGAGTTTCGTGAGCGAGATGGGCGGCAGCGGCGCCGGCAGTGTCGTGAGTTCGCGCCAGGCTGAGTCGTCCTCTCCCTCGTAGCGCCATGAGAGCCCGCCGTCCACGCTGACCAGCTCCACTTCGCGACCGTCCGCTCCGGGCGCGCCGGGCCTTCCATTCGAGCCCGTCACTCCGGCAGGCCCTGGTGCCCCGGACGGTCCTGCCGCCCCTGCTGGCCCTTGCGGCCCCTGCGGCCCCGCGGCTCCGGCTTCTCCACGCTGTCCCTGGGGACCCTGCGGTCCCGACTCGCCCGGTACCCCTTCCGGCCCCTGGCACCCCATGAGCGCCAGTGACGCCGCCGATGCCGCAAGCAAGAGTCCTATCCACAGTCTGCCAAATCGAGAGAGGTGTTCCACGCGATCTCCTTGGTAGGGAGGTGATGCCCACGCTTGCCACCCGAGGGCGAACGCAGGTACATCAATCACACCACGGAGCGCGGGCAACCGTGTTATCAACAGGGGAAGGGCGTGTTATACGCGGAGGGGGATACTGTTAAGGATGCTCTGATCCCTTCCCCTCGATTGGGGGAAGGTTGGGATGGAAGGGCCCGCTACCCCGCCAGCCCCGCCACGACGTCCGAGAGCGAGACGCCCGCCATCGACGGCAGCAGGTAGTCCGCGTGGCGCAGGTCCATGTTCGCGGTGAGCGGGTTCGGCGCGGCGACGCAGCGCAGGCCCGCCGCCTTCGCAGCCGTCACCCCGTGCGGTGAGTCCTCGATAGCGAACGCTTCGTGCGGCTGGACGCCCAGCCGTTCGAGTGCGAGGCAGTACACCGCCGGGTTCGGCTTCGGCACCCCAACCTCGTCGCGGCTGCAGACGGCGGTGAACGATGGCAGCAGCCCCAGCCGGTCGAGGTGGCCGTTGACCCACCCGGACGTCGAACTCGACGCCACGGCGAGCATGAGCCCTGCGGCTTTCGCCTGCGCGATGAGCTCCGCCGCCCCTTCTCGTGGAGGAAGCGCGAGCGTCACGTCGCGGCGCCTCGCGCGGGCCTCGGCCCGGATCGCCTCCCGGTCCACCTCCCGCCCGATGGTGCTCTCCAGGTGGACGAACGCGGCGTCGTTACCGACGCCCTGCCCGATCACGTTCTGCCACACGCTCAGCGGCAGCGTCGCGCCCAGCTCCTCGAAGATCGTGCTGTAAGCCTCGTAGATGGGCTGCTCGGTGTCGACGATGAGGCCGTCGAAGTCGAAGACGATGGCACGGTAGGGGATACTCACCCGCCCATTATAGAAGACCTGCTCCCCTCTCCCTACAAGGGGAGAGGGGTAGGGTGAGGGTACTGCGGGGTCGGGGGAGGCGTTTGGTGTAAGACTGTCCCCTTGTGGGCGCCCTTGCCCCACCCTCCGCCCCACACGGCTATACTTGCGCGCAGCCTGCCAGAATGGAGACTGCGATGTCCCCTGAACTGACCCCGGACGCGTTCGCGTCGATGGCGCGCGCCGCCGGGATTACCGCCAGCCCCGAACACCTGGAGAAGCTGCGCCCCGAGGTCGAGGCGATGCTCGGACGCATCGCGCCCCTGGACGATCTGCCGGTCGACCACATCCCCGTCGAGCGGGCGGTCGGAGGCGTGGAATGACGGACGTCACCTCCCTCTCCGCAGCCGACCTCGCGCGGCGCATCGCCGCGAAGGAGCTCTCCGCAACCGAGGCTGTCGGCGCATTGGTCGCTCGCGCCGATACGCTCGAACCGCAGGTAGGTGCGTTCATCACGCGCACCTCCGAGGACGCCATGGTCGAAGCCCGTGCCGCCGACGCCGAGCTCGCCGCGGGGCGCTCGCGCGGCCCGCTGCACGGCGTGCCATTCGGCATCAAGGACATCTACTGGAGCGCAGGCATCGTCACGACCTCCGGCTCGGCGCTCGATGCCGAGTTCGTGCCGGACGAGGACGCGACTGCCGTCCGTCTGCTCCGCGAGGCGGGCGCCATCTCCATGGGCAAGGTCAACACCGTCGAGTACGCGTTCGGCCCCACCGGACAGAACGCCACCTACGGCATGCCGCGCAACCCCTGGGGCGAAGGCCGCATGCCCGGCGGCTCCTCCAGCGGCACGGGCGCAGGCGTCTCGTCGGGCTTCTTCCCTTTTGGTCTCGGCTCGGACACCGGCGGGTCCATCCGCATCCCGTCCTCGCTCTGCGGCATCTCCGGCATCAAGCCGACATTCGGACTCGTGAGCCGCTTCGGCGTCACGCCGCTCTCGCACTCGCTCGACACCGCAGGCCCGATGGCGCGCACCGTCGAGGACCTTGCCCTGCTCCTGAACGTCCTCGCCGGCCACGACGAGCGCGACCCCGTCTCGATCACCGCCCCGAAGGTCGACTACGTGGCGTCATTGGAAGGCGGCGTGGCCGGGCTCCGCATCGGCGTGCCTCTGCAATACGTCTGGGAGCCGATCGACACAGACGTCGCCCTCGCGTTCGAGTCCGCCATGCGAACGCTGGAAGGGCTCGGCGCGCAGGTCATGGAGATATCCCTTCCCGAGCTGGACTGGACGACCCCCATCGCTGCCGGCATCACGACCGCCGAGGCCGCGATGGCCCACGGCGCGCGCGTGCTCCGCGAGGGCGACCGCATGGACCAGGCGATACGCCGCCGCTTCGAGTCCGGCTTCTTCGTCCCCGCGACGGCCTACGCCCGGGCGCAGCAGGCCCGCGTCGCGTACGCGCGGGCGGTCGCGCAGGCGCTCACGCGCGTCGACCTCATCGCGATGCCCACCGTCGCCACGCCTGCGCCACTGGCAGACCAGGACACGCTCAACTTCAACGGCGTCGAGATAACGTCGCGGGAGGCGCTGCTGAAGCTCACTCGCGTCTTCAACCTCGCCCGCATGCCGAGCGCCTCAGTGCCGTGCGGCTTCTCGCCCGACGGCCTGCCGCTCGGCCTCATGCTGGGCGGCGCGCGCCTCAACGACGCCCTCGTGCTCCGCGCCGTCCACGCCTACCAGACCGCAACCGACTGGCACCTGCGCCAGCCCCCGCTCGGCTGATACGACAACAAGGAGACCGACATGGCAGACGTATCCGGACTCATGGAAGAGGTCGCGCTCGCGAACCGCATGCTGTACGAGATGGGCCTCGCCGACTCCTCCACCATCGAACGCGGGCACGTGAGCCTGCGTCTGCCCGACGACCCGGAGAAGTTCGTCATCAAGGCCCTCGGCCCCGCGCTCTCCCAGACCTACGCCGAGCACATGGTCGTCGTCGACGTGAACGGCTACAAGGCGGGCGGGCCGAAGGAGCTGAACCTTCCGAACGAGGTGAAGATGCACTCCTGCCTGCTGCGCGAGCGCCCGGACGTCAACTCCGTGGTGCACGTCCACCCGCGCTACACCGTCCTCATGAGCGTGCTGCAGGAGCAGATGGGGCCGATGTGCATCGAGGGCATGCCCCTCTTCTCGGAGCCCCTGCCGATGTTCCCCAGCCCGCGCCTCATCATCCACGAGAAGGACGGCGCGGAGGTCGCGCGCCTGATGGGGAACCACAGCGCCATCCTCCTGCAGGGGCATGGAGCGGCGACCGTCGGCGGCGACATGGAAGACGCCATCGTGAACATGCTGCACCTGGAGGAGCAGGCGCGGATGAACTACCTCGCGTTCTGCGCCGTCGGCAGCGGGCACGCCGTCCTCACGCCGGAACAGGCCGCCGAGTTCGTCGCCAACATGCGCTCCATGCCCCAGGCCGACCACCTCACCCCCGAGGCCGCCCCGACGCCACGCAAACCGAGCGGCATCTGGCACCACTACGCCGCCCGCGCCCAGCGCTGATCTCCGTCATTCCCGCCTCCTCCGTCATTCCCGCGAAAGCGGGAATCCAGGGTGACCGCGAGGTCACGCGGTGGGGCCGGGATGGAGAGCTGTCCGATGTAGGGGTGCCCCTTGTGGGTGCCCTTTGCCCACCTCTCCCTCTGGGAGAGGTCGACGCGCCAGCGCGGCGGGTGAGGGTTCTCCTTTACTCCATCACCTTCAAACTCGGCACCAGCGACCGGAAATACTCGTACGCGTGCGACGCCCGGCGCGACCAGTCCGGCCCGAACCGCGCGACGTACTCGTCCGTCAGCGGCACCGGCGTCCCGACGATGGTCGCGATGACTTGCGTGATAGCCGCTCGCTCCAGGTAGATCGTGTTCGACACCGAGTGGTCCATCGACTCGCCCACCACGACGACGCCATGATTGCGCAGCAGCGCCGCTGTGCGGTCGCCGAGCGCCTCCGCAACCTCTTCACCCAGCGCGGTCGTCGTGATGAGGTCGGGCCTCGGGTAGATGGGAGTCTCCGGCGCGAACGGGAGGCCCTGGTTCTGGAGCGCCTTGATGGGCACGTTCCCCGCGCCTATCGCCGTCGACACCAGCTGGTGCGTGTGCACGACCGAGTTCACGTCCGACCTTGCCCGCATGATGGCCGCGTGCAGCGCCGTCTCGCGCGGCGGCACCGGCTCGGTTATCGTCCGGCCGCGCTGGTCGGACGGATTCCACTGCGAGTCGCCGCCCTCGAGATAGGCGTCGATGTCGACCGCGATGATGTCCTCCGCGCGTATCTGGTTGTGCGGACGCAGCACCGGCTTGATGTAGAGCACGTTCGTGCCCGGCACGCGCGCACTGACGTGTCCGTGGAAGTCCACCAGCCCCTGGTGGTCGAGCACGTGCGAACTGTCCGCTACCTGGCGCTTCAGCGCCTCGATCTCTGTGTTCGTCGTCATGGCTGCGGGTTCCCTCCCGAGTTGATTGTGGTGGTGGGCGCGCGCTCCGGGCGCTTCGGCTTCACGGCGAGCGCCAACAGCACGGCTGCGATGGTGAATGTTACGGCAGCGGAGTAGAAAACGGCGTCGTAGGACCCCGTGGACTCCCTGATGACCGACATGATCAGCGGACCGAGCGCAAGGCCGCCGAGCAGCGCGGTCTGCACGAGGCCGGAGATGGCGCCGTAGGAGCGCCTGCCGTAGTAGTTCGCTATGAGGATCATGAGGATGGAGCCCTCGCCGCGCGCCGCGACGCCGAGAAGGATGCCGTACCCCACCGCGGCGACGGGGTGCGAGATGAACTGGAAGCCCAGCGCGAGCACCATGCCCATGAGCATCGTGAAGATGCCAAGGAGCCGTTCTGAGATGCGCTCCGCCAGGAAGCCCCAGAGCGTGTTCGCGAACGCGCCGGAGATGGCGAACATGCTCACGGCGGCGACCCCTATCGCCTCTCTGAGCCCCTGGTCCGCGTAGATCTGCGGCATGTGGAACGGCAGCCCGCCCCCGCCGTAGTTCGTCAACACGATGGACAGGATGATGAGGGCGAACGACGGCGTCCGGATCGCCTCGCGCAGCGTCCACGACGCCTCCGCCTCCCGCGCACTCGCCTCTATCGCAGCCCGCCCGCCCGCTTCCGTGACTTCGTCGCCGTCCGGCAGCAGTCCCATCTCTTCCGGAGTCCGGCGGATGACGAGCGCGTTCGGCACCACGAGGAAGACGATGACCGCGATGCCGAGGATGACCCACACCCCCCGCCAGCCCAACCCGGCGCTGATGATGAGGAGCGCGGCAGGGCCCAGCACGAACGTCCCCACCGGGTGGGCGGTGCCCACGAGCCCGATGGCGCGCCCCCGCATCCGGCGGAACCAGTTGACCACGACCACGCGCGGAACGACGCCCGCGATCAGGTTCTGCGCGATGCCCCGCGCGATCGCGTAGCCGATCACCAGCACCCAGACCGTGGGCGCGGCCGCGATGAGGAAGAACGTGGAGGCCATCAGCACGACGCCGAGCGTCATCAGCACGCGTGGGCTGTAGCGGTCGGCAAGCAACCCGACGAACGGCGCGCCTATGCCGGACAGCATGCCGCCGACCGTCACCGCGCCCGCAATGGCCGTAGCGCTCCATCCCGTATCCTCGCTGATGGGCCGGACGAGCACGCCGATGAAGACCTGGCTCGTGGGGCCTGCGAACAGCCCCGTCAGCAGGATGACGCCGAGGATGTACCAGCCATAGAAGATGCGCCGCTTCGGTTTCGGGTTCGTGATGGTCTTCTCTCGTCATTCCCGCGAGAATCTCGTCATTCCCGCGAAGCGGGAATCGCGCGCAGTATACGCCGACGGCCCGCACTCTCTCGGTGCGGCAAGATACGTGCAACCACAGCGGCTTCCGCGACGTAGAATCCAGTAGGGGAGTATGAGCACTGTGGACGACATCCGGGCGCGCCTCGACATCGTCGATGTCGTCTCCGGCTACGTCCCGGACCTGAAGCGCTCCGGGTCCAGCTACAAGGCACGCTGCCCCTTCCATCAGGAGAATACCCCCTCCTTCGTGGTATTCCCCGACAACCAGGTCTGGCGCTGCTTCGGAGGCTGCGCGACCGGCGGCGACATGTTCTCGTTCGTCATGCGAGCGGAGAACACGGACTTCAGCAGCGCGATGCGCCTCCTCGCCGCGCAGGCGGGCGTCCGCATCGAAGAGCGTCGGCAGCGCAACGACGACGACCCGCTCTACGCCCTCAACGACGCCGCCCAGCAGTTCTTCAAGCAGTCCTACATCGCCGACCGCGGGGCGCAGGCGCGCGCGTACGCGGAGGGGCGCCACATCGGTGAAGAAGCCGCGGCCCGCTTCGGTATCGGCTACGCGCCATCCACCGGCGGCGAACTCCTGCGCAGCCTCGGAGCGCTCGGCTTCGACAACGACCTCCTCCTCCGGTCCGGGCTCGTCCTGCGCGGCGACGACGGCACGCCCTCGCGGGACATGTTCCGCGGACGCCTCATGTTCCCGCTGCGCGACGTGGACGGGCGCATCGCCGGCTTCGCGGGCCGCTCGATGGACGGCTCCGACCCCAAGTACATCAACACCCCCCAGACCTCGGTCTTCGACAAGGGCCGCATGCTCTACGCACTCGATCGCGCCCGCGAGGCCATCGGCGCGGAGGGGGAGGCCGTCGTCGTCGAGGGGTACATGGACGTCATCGCCGCGCACGAGCACGGCTACCGCAACGTCGTCGCGTCCATGGGCACCGCCCTCACGGAGACGCAGGTCACGCTCCTCAAGGCGCGCGCGCAGCGCATCGTCCTCGCGCTCGACGCCGACGCTGCGGGGCAGGAGGCGATGCTCCAGTCGCTGCGCACGACGTGGGAACTCGTCGGCAGCGTCGCGGCAGGCCGCAGGCGCACGGAAGTCCTGAACCGACCGGACGACATCTCCTCGCTCCGCATCGCCCTCATCACCGAGGGAAAGGACCCGGACGAGCTGATCCGCAACGACCCCGCGCAGTGGCAGCGCCTGCTGACAGACGCCGTTCCGGCGGTCGAGTTCCTCATCCGGGCCGAGGCGTCGCGATTGGACATGGGCTCGGCGCAGGGCAAGTCGGAGTTGGTGGAGCGCCTCCTGCCCGTCGTCTTCGCGGTGCCGAACTGGGCGGACCAGGAGCGCTACTTCAGCAGGCTCGCGGAGATCGTCGGCGTCCCCGTCGCCACGTTGGAAGCCGCCGTGGGACGCCTGCAGGGGCCGCTGCGCAGCCAGCAACGCGCCCGGCGTCCCGCGCCGGAAGCCGGGAACCGGGAGTTGGCGTCCGTGTTCACCATCGCGGAGCACGACCCGCTGGAGGAGCGCGTGCTCGCGCTGCTCGCGCAGGAACCTGAATTCCTGGCCCAGGTGGCCGACGTGGACCCGGACACATTCATCCGACCTGAGAACCGGGCCGTATTGTTCGCACTCCGGGATACCGGTACAATGGAAGGTGCGATAGCGCAGCTCGACGGCCAACTTGCCGACCGACTTGTCAGGCACTCGCTGGAGGCGCTTCCTCCCGCCGATCGAAAGCAGCGCAACGAGGAATGGACCGGCTGTTTGCGGAGGCTCGAGGAGAGGCGCCTTCGTAACTTGAAAGCACAAGAGGCGGCAGCGTTCTCCTCGGACGCCGTCGGCGACGCCCCTGTAGATCCTGAGTACGTGCAAGCTGTTCAACGACAAGCCCTGGCGGTCAACGAACGGCTGCGGGATCTCTTCACGAAGGGACTCGACTGACCCGCCTGCAGCAGAGAATCTCTCCCCAACCGAGGAGGAAGCATTGGCGACCAGGCAGAAACCCGTCACTACTGATAACGAGGACGCCGCGGAGACGAACGGCGTCGCCGGTAAGAGCCGGACGAAGGCTCCCGCGGCGAAGAACACGGTGAAGCCCGCCCCGAAGACGGCAGCGAGGCCCCGCGTCCGCGCGAAGGCCGCCGTCGCGGAGCAGGCCCCTCCGGCGGAGGAGACCACGACCGACACGAACGGCGCTGCCGTCGCGACGAGCCCCGGGGCTCCTGAGGCCAACGGCGCCGCCCCGTCGGACGCGGCCGGGAACGGCGTGGAAACGGTGGACGTCACCGCCCCTTACGCATCCGCCGTCGCGGTTGCCGCCATTGCGGTTAACCCCGCTACCGACGAGCCCAACCCGGAGGACATCAAGGCCACCGAGGAAGAGGCGAAGGAAGCCGTCACCGACGCGCAGCAGGACGACATGGAAGGGGACGTCATCGACGACCCCGTCCGGATGTACCTCCGCGAGATCGGACGCGTGACGCTCCTGACCGCCGCGGACGAGCGCCGCCTCGCCCTCCAGCGCGCCTCCTTCAAGCACGTGGAGAAGGCCGCGAACGACCTGCGCGCGGAGACCGGGCGCACCCCGAGGGACACCGACGTCGCGAAACTGCTGCTGCGCCGTCTCCACGACCAGCGGGGCCTGCTCGACGACATCACCGAGTTCCTCGCCATCGAGGAAGAGATAACCCTCGGCGAGCTGCTCCACAATGAGAAGCTGCGCGCGAACGTGGACGGCGAGTTGAACCTGGAGATGCTCGAGACACTGGCCCCGCGCTACGAGATGGAGCCCCCCGAGCTCGGCCAGCAGATCGTGCAACTCGCGCTCAACAGCCACGTCCTGCCGGACGACATCCTCGACATCGTCGGCGCGGACGTCGCCGTCGCCGATCTCCCGGAGATCATCGAGGACGCGGACATCGGGCAGAACATGGAGAGCCACGAGTTCGTCCTCCACCGGCACTTCCGGGACGTGGAGGAACTGGGGATCAAGGCGCAGCGCCACCTCGCGGAAGCGAACCTCCGCCTCGTGGTGAGCGTCGCCAAGAAGTACATAGGCCGGGGCATGTCCCTGCTGGACCTCATCCAGGAGGGGAACATCGGCCTCATCCGCGCGGTCGAGAAGTTCGACTACCGGAAGGGCTACAAGTTCTCCACCTACGCCACGTGGTGGATACGGCAGGCCATCACCCGCGCCATCGCCGACCAGGCGCGCACGATCCGCGTGCCCGTCCACATGGTCGAGACCATCAACAAGCTCATGCGCGTCAGCCGCCGCCTCGTACAGGAGTACGGGCGCGAACCGACGACGCAGGAGATTGCGGAGGGCATGGAGGTCCCGCCGGAGCGCGTCCGCGAGATCCTCAAGGTCGCACAGGAGCCCGTCTCGCTCGAAACGCCCATCGGTGAGGAGGAGGACTCCCACCTCGGCGACTTCATCGAGGACCGCAACGCTCCCGCTCCGCCGGAAGCCGCGACCGCCCAGCTGCGCCGCGAGGAGGTCGCTCGCGCGCTCGGAACGCTGAGCGAACGCGAGCGCCGCGTGCTGCAACTCCGCTTCGGCATCGACGACGGCCGCAGCCGCACCCTGGAAGAGGTCGGGCGCGACTTCGGCGTCACCCGAGAGCGCATCCGCCAGATCGAGGCGAAGGCCCTCCGCAAACTCCGCCACCCCAGCCGCTCCCGCCAGCTCCGCGACTTCCTGGAGTAGCTCGAAGGATCGACCACCGGACTGATGTAGGGGCACCCCTTGTGGGTGCCCTTCCGTCGTTCCTGCGCAGGCAGGAACCTCGCCCCTACTCCGACGCCTCCCCCTCGATTGCCTGCGGCTGCCCTCCGCTGTACTCCTCGAACAGCGCCGTCTCCACCAGCGCGACGAGCGGCGCGCTCACGCCCAGCGCGACAGCGCCCGCGACAGCCGACAGCAACGCGCTCTCCACCACCGACGCCGCCGCGCCGCTCGCCGCCACCAGGATGATCGCGAACAGCAGCACAGGCAGTTGAATGAGGAAGGTACGCCACCAGTTGCCCTCCACGACCTGCCAACTGCGTACGAGCGCCTGCAGGGGGGTGCGGCGCTCCAGCACGATGGCCGGCCCCGAAAGCGAGAACCGCACCGCGAAGTAGATCAGTATCGGGAGCGCAGGCAGCGCGAGCACCGGTACATAGTACGAGATGAGCAGCAGCGCTCCGCCTCCGACGCCAAGCACCAACCCCACACTGAAGAACCTCGGCAAGAGCGTGACAACCCCGTACAACGCCGCGCCTCCGGTGAGCGGTTCTCCCTTACGAGCGAGTACCGCGAGCAGCCATACCGGCGCCTGGAGCCCGGTGATCAGCGCGGCGATGATCTGGCTCCAGATGAGCGCCGCCACGAACGCGGAAGGCGACATCACCAGACCGGCGAGGTTCCCCGCCAGCGCTCCGGCAACCGCAACCGTGATGAACATGGACGCGTTGCGCCCATACAGCGCCACCGCCTCGCCGAGAACTTCGGCGAGGGGCACTTGCGGTACTCGTTCCGGACGGGGTGCATTCATCGGAGCGCATCCATCCTAGAGCGCACCCCGCCCAACCGTCCACCCAATTCCTCCTCGGTGGGTTGCAGAGGCGGTGCCCGGTGTAGGGGCGTCCCTTGTGGGCGCCCTGTTCCCCTTCTCCCCACAGCGCAAGTCCCCAATACGGCTTGCTATACTCACGAGCACGGCCTCCCTTACAGGCCGTAAGCGAGGCGCACCGTGCCCGAGATACCCGACCTCGAAGTCATACGCGAGTTCCTCAACGAACGCATCGCGGGCCGCGAGATCGTCCGCGCCGAGGCGCCCAGGCCGTGGATCGTCCGCTCGCTCGCCGCTGACGACTTCCTCTCGGACGTGGTTGGCCGCACGTTCGGCAACATCCTCCGCAAGGGCAAGGACCTCCTCTTCCCGCTGAGTGGTGACCGTGTCCTCGCCACTAACCTCATGCTCACCGGGCGCTTCCAGTACACCGAGCCCTCCACCAGGCCGTCGAAGCGCATGTTCTTCATGCTCGGCACCGACGACATGGACCTCCGCTACCTCGACGACAAGTCGATGGGGCGCATCAACTACGTGACGACGGCCCAGTTGGGTGAGATACGCCGTCTGCAGGAGCAGGGCCCGGACGCCCTTGACCCCGATGCCACGTTCGAGGACTTCGTCGAGCGCCTGCGTCCCTTCACCGGCGAGATCAAGGGCGTCATCGCGCGCGGCAAGGTCGTCGCCGGCATCGGGAACGCCTACGTGGACGAGATACTCTGGGAGGCGGGCGTTTCGCCCTTCCGTAAACGCCGCTCGCTCTCCGACGACGAGCTCCACAGCCTGTACGACGCCATCCCCAGAGTGCTGAACGAGGCAACGGAGGTGGTGCGGGAGCGCATGCCCCCGAAGATCCACGTGAAGGTGCGCGACTTTCTGAAGGTGCACCGCAAGGGCGGCGAGCCGTGTCCGCGCTGCGGCGCGCCAATCTCCGAGATTGGCCCCAACCAGAAGATCACCAGTTGGTGCCGCGCCTGCCAGCCCGGCGGGCTCGTGCGGAACTGACGATGCCCACGCCCACAAAGGTCATCCCCGCCCCGCAGCCGTTCGATTTCGCGCTCACCGCCGCGCACCAGACCAACTACCGGGGCAAGGCCGGCTCCGACCTCTTCGTCGACGGCGTCTACTACCGTGCGCTCTGGCTGGACGGCGACGCTATCGGTGTTGCCGCGCGCCCCGTCGACGACGGCATCGAGGTCTCGCTCCCGAACGGCGGTTCGCCGCAGGCCCTCGACGCCGCGGCGGAGTGGGTCGTGTGGCTGCTCGGTCTCGATGTCCCCATGGACGGCTTCTACGAGATGCTCGCGAACGACCCCGTCCTCTCCGGCGCTGTCGGCGAATTGCGCGGCCTGCGCCATACGCGCACGGAGACGGTCTGGGAAGCGCTCGTGCACGCCGTCGTCGGGCAGCAGGTCTCCGGCATCGTGGCGCGCGTGATACGCGACGGCCTCGTCACCGAGTACGGCGCCGAGGTGCGCGTGGACGGCCACGTCATCCACGCTTTCCCCCGCCCGCGGACGCTGCTTGAAGCGGGATTCGAGGCCGTGCGCGCACTCAAGTTGAGCAACCGGAAGGCCGAGTACGTGCTCGGCATCGCAGAATCCGCGCTCCGAGGCGACCTCGACCACGCAACGCTCGCGCCGATGAGCGACGAAGAAGCGATCTCTGCACTGAGCGGCATCCGGGGCGTCGGACGCTGGACCGCCCAGTGGACGCTCATGCGCGCACTCGGACGTGTCGACGCCCTCCCCGCGGGCGACCTCGCCCTCCAGCGCGTGGTCGGTGAGCACTACTTCGAGGGCAGACGCCTCACCGAGCAGGAGCTGGAAGACTTCGCCGAACAGCGCTGGAAACCCTGGCGCGGCCTCGCCGTCACCTACCTCTTCTCCCGCATCCGCCAGGACCGCGTCGCCCGGGAGGCGACCAGACGAGGCTGACCCCTCATCCTCAAACCAGTCGGTTCCGTCGTTCTTGAGAAAAAGCGTTACGCAGCATACCTCGTCATTCCCGCACCGGCGGGAATCCAGGGTGGCCGGGCAGGCCACACGGGGCGGAGTGGAAGGGCGGGGCACGTCCTGCCGTCTACTGCGTTACTCGGCTGGTAGACACTGGCGAGCGTGGCCTGCCGCCCTCCCCCCATTTTCATCCCCTTACACGGTCTGACAAGGCCCCGAGCCATTCCTGCGAAGGCAGGACGCGCTTCGGCGCGCCCTCGCCCCTTGGGAGAGGTCGTCGCGCGACAGCGCAGCGGGTGAGGGCGGACAGTGCCTTTGGGGAGTGCAGAGGGGCAATCCCCTCTGCCGGGGGCGGTGGGGGTGTCCCCCACAAGCGTTCGGGCGGGTGGGTGGGAAGAGCAACGCCTGCCAGGCGCAGCCCTATCTGGACCACTGCCTGCCCCGGCACACCTAGAATCCGGGCAGCCCCAACCCACGCAGATTCCGCTTCTTGCCGGACGAAAGCTGCTTCATCATCTTCCGCATCTGCTGGAACTGGGCGAGTAGCTGGTTCACGTCGGCGGGCGTCGTCCCGCTGCCGATCGCGATGCGCTTCCGGCGGCTCCCGTTGATGCGCTCCGGGTGACGACGCTCCCACATCGTCATCGACGAGATCACCGCCTCGGTGCGCCGGAGCCGCTGCTCGCCCTCGGGACCGCTGGGCAGTTTCGCCCCAAGCCCGCGTCCCCCGGGGATCATCTCGAGGATCGACGACAGCGGCCCCATCCGCTGCAACTGCCGCAGCTGGTTGAGGAAGTCGTTCAGGTCGAGTTCGGCGCGGCGCATCTTGCGCTCGAGTTCCGCCGCCTGCTCTTCCGTCGTCTGCTCCTGGACGCGCTCGACGAGGCTGACGATGTCGCCCATACCGAGGATGCGGGACGCCATTCGCTCAGGGTGGAACGGTTCGAGAGCGTCTGCTTTCTCGCCCGTGCCCGCGAACTTCACCGGCACGCCCGTGACGTGCGTGGCCGACAGCGCCGCTCCCCCTCGCGCGTCGCCGTCGAGCTTGGAGAGGATGAGGCCGGTGAGTTCGATGCGCTCGTTGAACTGGGCAGCGGCGTTCACCGCGTCCTGGCCGGTCATGGCGTCGAGCACCATCAGCACCTCGGCCGGTTCGAGGATGCGCCGCATCTCCTCCAGCTCCGCCATCAGCTCGTCGTCCGCGTGGATGCGTCCGCCCGTGTCCACGATGGCCCACTTCACGCCCATCTCGCGGGCGCGCTTGACGCCGTTCTGCACGACGCGCGGGGCAGCGTCGGGGCCTGCGTTCTCGCGGTAGACGGGGATGTCCAGCTGCCTGCCGAGCGCCTCCAACTGGTCCATCGCTGCCGGACGCCGCAGGTCTCCCGCGATGAGCAACGCGCGCTCCTCGCGCTTGCGCAGCAGCAGCGCGAGCTTCGCTGCGGTCGTCGTCTTGCCGGAGCCCTGTAGGCCCACGAGCATGAGCGTGGCGGGCAGCGACGGGCCGGGCGTCAGGGTGTGGTTCCCCTCGCCGAGCAGTTCGACGAGCTGGTCGTGCACCAGTTTGACGACCTGCTGCCCCGGCGAGACGCCCCGCAGCACGTCGCCGCCGGTCGCCTTCTCCTTCACCTTCGCCGTGAAGTCGCGCGCGACCCGGAAGTTGACGTCCGCTTCGAGCAGCGCAAGGCGAACCTCGCGCAACGCCTCGTCGATGTCCTCGTCGGTGAGTCGCCCCTTGCTGCCGACGCGGTTGAATACCGCCGTCAGCTTGTCCGTCAGCGTGTCGAACATAACCGCTTAAGGCTATCAGAGAGCCTTTCGCGATGCCGGG
The DNA here is from genome assembly GCA_965208625.1 of Dehalococcoidia bacterium. GTDB lineage: Bacteria > Chloroflexota > Dehalococcoidia > Lucifugimonadales > Australimonadaceae > Bin16. Next base: position 2,809,856 of record OZ242348.1, on the reverse strand, counting down.
GCGTGGTGGCTGGCCCCCTCGCCATACAAGGGGAGAGGATTGGGGTGAGGGTACTCGATGGGGGCAGGGGCGGAGGCGCGGCTTGGTGTAGGGGCGTCCCTTGTGGACGCGTTTCGCTCACTTCTCCCCTTGGGAGAGGTCGTCGCGCAGCGGCGGGTGAGGGCGGGCTGGACGGACCGCCAGCAGCAGCGCCCCCGCAACCGCGAGCGCCCCTATCGAAACGAACCACGCGGGCGTGTACTCGCCTGCGACGTCCCGCACGTACCCCGTCACCGGGAACGCCAGTGCGCCCACCCCCACCGTCACCGGGATCGTGAACCCACGCAGGTCGCCCTGGTGCCGCCTGCCGAACTGGTTCGCCCACATGACGCTCTGCGCGACGTGCGTGCTCTGGAAACCGAGCGCGTAGAAGATGTTCGCCGCGAACAGCCAGAAGACGCTTCCCGCTAACAGCAGCCCCACCGCGCACAGCGCTCCGACCGCGATGCCGCCCAGCAGAACGATGCGCAGCGGGGCGCGGTCCAGCACCCTGCCGAGCAGCACGCTCGCAACGACCGCGATGACCGCGTCGACGGAGATGGCCACAGCCACGAGAGTGGGGTCGAGCCCGCGTTCGACGAAGTGCGGCACGCGGTAGATGGTGAGCGTCGAGAGGCCGTACGTCATCGCCGTGAAGCCTGCCAGCATCAGCCAGAAGCGGCGGGTGCGCATCGCCTCGCGCCTTGTCAGCGACCGCTCCGCGTCGGACGCCGCCCGCGCAGCCGCCCTGGCCTCGCCGGATGTGGGTGTGTCGCCGTCCGGGAGCAGACCCGCGTCTTCCGGCTGACGCCGCAGCAACAGACCGAGCGGCACCGCTATCGCCATGCCGGAGACGCCAAGCGCGGTCAGCGCCCCCCGCCAGCCGATGCCGTCGATGAGCGCCTGCGTGACCGGGTAGTAGATGGCGACGCCCAGCGGTGTGCCCGCGAGTGCGATACCCATCGCCAGCCCGCGCCGCCGCACGAACCACTTGGCTATCGGCGCCCCCGCCTGCAGGTCGTTCGCGCGCCCCATGCCCACGATGCCGATGAGCATGAACGCCAGCGCCAGCTCCCACACCGCCGCGACGCGCGACAGCCACAGCACCGCCGCTCCCGCCACGAGCACCGCTCCCACGACCGGCAGCCGCGGCCCCCGCAGGTCGATGAGCCGTCCGATGAGCGGCCCGGCTGCGAGGATCATCAGGAACCGGAGGAAGAACGCCCAGCCGAACGTGGACGAACTCCACCCCAGTTCCTCGGTCATCGGCACGATGAACAGCGCGAAGTTCGCGCCCGCAAGGCCGACTCCCACGGCCCCGAACACGCAGAGAACACCGGTGATCGTCCATCCGTAGAACGGCTTCCCGCGTGGAGTGAGGACGCCCATGCGGCAAAGGCTAAGCCCGCGTCGCACGAGGCACAACCGGGCGGCGGGTGAGGGCTACGAGGCGGCGTCGAGGCGGGCGATGTCGGACTGCATCTCGGTGAGCAGCGCGATGATCTCCCGGATGCGGCCCTGGTTCTCCTGTATCTGTGCCCAGTGCTCCTGCAGCATCTGGTCGCGCTCCGCCTGGTTAGCGTCCATGAGGCGCATGGCCTCGACCAGCCGCGCGACCGCCGCTGCCAGCATCTCGATTCTGTCGGGCGAACTCACTGTGTCTGCTCCCGGAGGGCCTCGTGGACAGTATAACTCTCTGAACGGTTACGGATACGGCGTAGCGCGCAGCCCAAACTACGAGGAAACGATTGCCGCATGAGATACGATATTCCGACGAGTGTATATGCGTCTGCTCAGAGCGAACTTCACCGTCTTATGCGCCCTGGCTATCATCGCGGCGCTGGCGCTGGTCGGCGCTTGCGCCGGTCCTGAACAGACGGTCGCGCCCGTCGTCGTCGCGAGGGACACCCCGACACCCACCGCTACGGCGACGCCAACAGCCACCCCCACCGCGGCGCCAACGCCAACGTCGACGCCCACCGCGACCGCAACCCCTACGTTCACCCCCACGCCGACTTCTACGGCAACGGCGACTCCGGCGCCGACCGCGACGGCAACGCTCACCCCGACTCCTACACCCACGCCGACGCCCACGCCCACGCCAACCCCGACGCCGACCCCCACGCCTACTCCTACGCCGGGCCCCGGCAGCGCGCCGATCCCTCCTGACTTCACCCCCTTCCCGCCGGAGGACACCCCGACGCCGACGCCCGGGCCTTCACCGACCCCCACTCCCTTACCCTTCGACACCTTCGTCAGCATGCACGGAGGCAGCACGCACACCTGCGGACTGCGCCCGAACGGGGCCGTGCTCTGCTGGGGCGGCAACGACCACCGCCAGGCGTCGCCCCCGCCGAACATCCGGCTCGCCTCGCTCAGCACCTCCTACAATCACAACTGCGGCCTGCAGGAAAACGGCATCGTGGTCTGCTGGGGCGCGGCAGGACTGGGCAGCCAGACTTACACCATCACCTCTAAGCGCGGGCTGGCCACGACCGTCGGCACGTCCACTGGAGAGATCCGAACCCAGGCGCGGCCACTCATGTTCGCCGTTCCCGCCAACCTGACCGGCGACGGGGCAGGCAGGCTCACGTTCACCCTCTCCGTGCGTCCCGTCTACAACAACAACGAGCTGGGAGCGCACCCCTTCACCCTCGGCGTAACCGACCTCGATAATGACGGCTCAGTGGAGACGTGGACGGTCGACACGGGCACCCTCGGCAGCCACAACTTCGAAGTGCAGTACCTCGCGTCCGGGGATAACGGACGTGTGATCAGTATCACGCTTCAGACTCCGCCGCCGTCGCTGAACAGGATGTACTGGTCGTTCTCCGCGTCCTACCCTGAATCGGAATCCCGTACGTCGAACCTGACCGAGGAGATCCTCTCGCCGCCGCGCGCGGTCTTCACCGCCATCAGCGCAGGGTTCGACCACAACTGCGCGCTCCTGCCCGACGGCTCGCCCGAGTGCTGGGGCGACAACTCGGAGGGGCAGTCGTTCCCGCCGAGCGGCCTGACGCTCAAGGCCATCAGCGCCGGCTTCCGGTTCTCGTGCGGCCTCCGCACCGACGGCTCGCCCGTCTGCTGGGGTGACATCAACCGCTGGACGATGCCCGCGCCGCAGGACGAGCAGCTCGTCTCCCTCACCACGGGCGGTGCGCACGCCTGCGGGCTGCGAGAAGACGGCACGCCGGTCTGCTGGGGGCGCAACAACTACCGCCAGTCCGCGCCCCCGGAGGGCGAGGCCTTCGGCATGATGAGCGCGGGCGAGCGCTACACCTGCGCGCTCCGTCTGGACGGCACACCCATGTGCTGGGGTAACAACAGCAACGGACAGACGGCTGCGCCGCGCGACGAGGTGCTCGAGAACATCTACTCCGGGGTCGGCCACACCTGCGGCATCCGGCCCGACAGCACGCCCGTCTGCTGGGGCGACAACTCGCACGACCAGAACTGGCCGCCCTTCTCCGCTCCCAGGCCGACTCCGACGCCCAGGCCCTACGAGCTGTACAGGCACACGGACCCGGACTGCGCGGACTCGGACGGCTGCACCTTCTCCAACATCAGCCTGGACAACGGCACCTGGCAGCTCTCCGTCCGCCTCCGCGAGAATTTCGAGTGCGCCACGACCCCGGACCCTGGTCAGAAATGTCAGAGCTATACCAGTTCCGCCGCTGGCTTCAAGATCACGATCGGCGAAGGCAGCGACGCCTGGGTCGTCATGGACTACACCACCAACCCCGTCGACGGCCTGGGAGGCCCGAACGACACCGAGTCCCACACCCGCACCGTGAGGGTCGGCCCGCTGGAGGACGACAACAACGTCGAACGCGGCAGGCAGATCGTCACCGTCGAAGCCACCGGCATCTGGACGCTCACCTTCTCGTTCGTACGCGGCCCATAGAACATCACCATTGACCACACGCGGAGCGGTTGCGGGAATGTGGGGCTGGACCGTCATTCCGAGCGGAGCGCAGCGGAGTCGAGGAATCTCTCAGGGCCTCTCCGTCGTTCCTGCGGAGGCAGGAACCTCGCACCCCTGTCTGGTGTAGGGGCATCCCTTGTGGGTGCCCTGCCTTATCTCAGGGCCGGGGCATCCCCTTGTGGGCGCCCTGTGGGTGCCCTACGGCCTCGTCCCTAACCCCGCGTCGCCCGACGTACGTGCCAGGCGCGCTGCAGCACCGTGAGCGCGCCGACGGCAGCGATGATGCCGAGCCCCCACGCCGGATACCCCACAAGCAGCGCCACGCCGAGCACCACCACCCGCTCCGGCCTGCCGAGGAATCCCACGTCGCCGGGCACGTTCAGCCCCTCCGCGCGCGCACGCAGGTAGCTCACCATGAGCGACGCCGTCAGCGCCCCGAACGCCAGGTACACGCCCGGCGCATCCGCGTCGCGCATGTAGTAGACCGCGAGCCCGAACAACACCGCCGCCTCGCCGAGCCGGTCCATCACCGAATCGAAGAACGCTCCGAACGTGGACGCCTTGCCGGACAGCCGCGCGACAGAGCCGTCCAGCATGTCCATCGCCGCTCCCGCGAGCATCACGATGCCCCCGATCAGCAGCAGCCCGTCCGCGAGCAGCCACGCGGCCACCACCGCGACGCCGAAGCCGAAGAGCGTCAGCAGGTCCGGCGATACCTTGAGCGCGATGAGCACGCGCGCGATGGGGTGCGCGAAGTAGCGCTCGGCCAGGTCTCGCGCGCGCAGTCTGGGGGCGAGCGATTTCATCCGGCCTTCTCTCGCTGCTCCCTGCGCCACAGGAGCGAGCGGTAGTGCGCGAGCACGCGGTCGGCGACCCGCTCCCAGCGGTACTGCTCGACCGTGATGCGGCCTCGTGCGCCCATCTCCTTGCGCAGTTGTTCGTTCACGATGAGCCGCTCGAGCGCGTTCGCGAGTTCGCCGTCGTTCTTCGGCTTCACCAGCAGCCCCTCGACGCCGTTCGACAGCACTCTGCTGAACCCGTCGATGCGCGACGCCACGATCGGCTTGCCCGCGGCCATCGCCTCCAGCAGCACGATGCCGAAGCTCTCGCGCCCGGTGTTCGGCGCGCAGTAGATGTCGGCGGTCTGGTAGTAGCGCGGCACGTCCTGGTACGGGGCGAGGCCGATGAACTCCACGTCCTCCAGGTTCCGCTCGCCGATGAGCGACAGCACGTCCTCGCCCGGATTGCCGCCGCCCGCGATGATGAGCCGGATGTTGGGGTAGCGCCACTTCAGCCTGCTGTACGCCATCACGAGGTACTTCAGCCCTTTGCGGCGCTCCAGCCTGCCGAGGAAGAGGATGTTGAGTTTGCCGTCGTTGAAACGCTCTATCGGCTTTGCGTTCTCGAACCGCTCGATGTCCACGCCGTTCGGGATGATCTCGTACTCGCTGGGGTAGAACTTGCTCACGAAGTCCATCGCCGGCTTGGAGACCGCGATGCGCCCGTCCAGCTTGCGGAACCACCTGCGGCTCAGGTACCGCCACGCCCGGTAGAACCTTGAACCGTTGAACGTGTGGAACGTCCCAACGTTCACCGAGGTCGAGTTGTGGAGGAACGCGAACGGCAGCGCCGGGGTCATCGGCTCGTGCAGGTGCACGATGTCGAACTTCTCGCGGCGCAGCAGCCTGCGGACGTTCGGCTCCAGCCACACGGAGAACGTGATGCGCGCGACCGCCCCGCCGCTTGGGACGGGAACGGGCCTCCCCATCGGGATGAACCCCGGCTCCAGCCTGCGCTCCTTCGAGTTCGCGAGCGGGCCGATGACCGTGACTGCGTGCCCCTTCACCCGCAGCTCACGGGCGAGGTTGTTCACATGGTCGTTCACGCCCCCCGGCGTGCCGAAATCGTACGGCGAGACGAGCGCTATCTTCAACGCCGCGTGGTTGCCCTGATGTGGCGCCTCGGGGTGGGCGGGCGTGGCTGTCTCGATCACAGTGCTCGTGAGTCCTCCGTCTTCCGTTCAGGGACGGCTCACCCAGTATATGCCGGTTCCGCTGCCCTCGTCGTTCCCGCCGCTTCTCCGTCGTTCCTGCGAAGGCACGCGCTTCAGCGCGCAACCTCGCCCCTTCCCGTCACGCCCGCCCTCACTCGTCATTCCCGCCTTCACTCGTCATTCCCGCCCTCATTCGTCATTCCCGCGAAAGCGGGAATCCAGCGTGGCCGTCAGGCCACACGCGCGGGCAGCACAAGCGGTGGGATGTGGCGGTGGTGCCCCCCAAGCATGCCCTGAGCGTGCCGAAGGGCGTTCGGGCGGGTGGGTGGGAACAACCACGCTGCGCTGAATGCAGTTACGCAAGGTCCGCGTGCACGCTGCTAGCCGCGCAGCAACTCCGGGGTCAACTCTCGGCCTGACCGTCGCCCCTGCTCGAAAGCGGTGACGTTATCCAGGGTCACCTCTGCGATGGATTCGAGTGCTTCCCGCGTGAAGAATCCCTGGTGGCCGGTGATCAGCACGTTGGGGCAGGTGAGAAGCCTGCTGAACACGTCATCCTGGATGACGTGATCTGAGAGATCGCGGAAGAACAGGTCCGCCTCCTCCTCGTAGACGTCCAGGCCAACGTAGCCGACGTGGCCCGTCTTCAGGCCGTCGATAACGGCGCGGGTGTCCACAAGACCTCCCCGGCTCGTGTTGATGAGCATCACTCCGCGCTGCATCAGCCCCAACGCGCGCGCGTCGATCAGGTGATGCGTCTCCGGAGTCAGGGGAACATGGAGTGTGACTATCGTCGATGACTCGAGTAGTTCATCCAGGTCGACGTAGCGCACGCCCCACTCTGTGCATTCGGGGTTGGGCGCTACGTCGTATGCAAGCACGTCGCAACCGAAGCTCACGAGCACCCTCGCTACCAGAGCGCCGATCCTCCCCGTGCCGATGACGCCCACCGTCTTGCCGTTGAGGTCGAATCCCAGGAGCCCTTCCAGGGCAAAGTTGCCTTCGCGGACCCGGGCATGCGCTCGATGCAGTCTGCGGTCCAGCGTGAGGATGAGGCCGATCGTGTGCTCAGCCACCGCGTAAGGCGAGTAGGCCGGGACGCGGCTCACCGTGATGCCCAGGGCAGCCGCGGCATCCAGGTCCACGTTGTTGAAGCCGGCGGACCGCAGCGCTACCAGTCGCGTGCCGCCTGCGGCAAGGCTACCGAGCACGCCTGCGTCCAGCACATCGTTCACGAAGGCACAGACTGCGGGATTTCCCGCGCCAAGACTTGCCGATTCCGCCGTCAGCCGCCCCTCCAGGAACGACAGTTCGTGCCCGTGGCGTACGTTGGCGGCAACCAGGAACTCACGGTCGTAAGACTTTGTGCTGAAGACGGCGATTCGCACTGCGGCCTCATTGGCAGGATTGACCCGGTACCCTCAGAACAGCATTCCCGGGGCTCCCGGCTCAGTTGATGGTACGGGACCCGACGTCCTCGACCCTGAAGGTCGCGTTGTGGACGGGGAGCCAGTTGCCGCCGACCTCTACTTCGAGGACAACAGAGCACTCCTGGCCTTGCAGGTCGTCGCTCAGAAGGAATTCGGAGCGGCAAACCTCTTCGGACATCTTGCTGCGGATGCGCTCGCTGGTCGCAGGATCGCGGTGGATCTCGTCGAGGTCTTCGTTTCGCCAGATGATGCGGGCGTTCACCGGCGAGATGTCGTAGTCCCGGTTGTTCAGGAGGTAGGCGTAGACCCTTGCTGCCTCGTTTGTTCGATAGGTGGCTCTCAGGAGAGAGAATGACCACGCGATGTTTTCCAGCATGACGGGCTCCATTCCAGGCGTGAGGTGCTCCACCTGACATGCCTGCATCCATCGTACACCCCGTCATTTTCAACGCCTAGTACGGGCCTGTGCAGGGGTCGGGCGACTGCGTGGGCGCACCCAAAGGCAGGACCCGGTTCGTGGTGAGCCTGTCGGACCACACCCTCACCCCACAGGACGCTTCATGAATCCCGTGAGCGTCTTGTAGTTGGGAGCATCCGCATCCTCCAGCCACTCCACCGCAACCAGCTCCCAGCCCTCCGCGCCGAGCGCGTTCAGCACGCTCGTCACGTCTCCCGTGTCGTTCATCGCGTCCGCGTCGTTCCCCAGCCGTGGCCATAGCGGAACGGCCCGGTACTCCCACCGCATTGGGTTACGGCTCCGGCGCGTACCGCGAGAGCACGGGCTTCGCCATGATCTTCTCCGGCTTCCACGAACTCTCCGCCCGGTTGAACCGAACGAGGCCGAGGAACCGCCCGTCCTCCGAGTACGCCCTGCGAGGCTCCAGGTGCTTCGCGTACGGCGCGGAGCCCGGCAGGTTGACCGGCTGTCCGTTCCGCAGGTGACGCTCTCCCGCCGATGGCACGAGGAGCGCCGGGGTCCCCCGCAGCGCGGCGTCCGGCGGCTCCAGCAGCCCCTCCCAGTCCTCCTCCGCCTCCAGCTGCTCGATGGTCAGCGCGTCGTCCAGCGAGAACGGCCCGACGCGCGTGCGCGTTAGCGCGCTCAGGTGCGCCGGGCAGCCGACGGCCTCGCCGAGGTCGTGTGCGAGGCTCCTCATGTAGAACCCCTTGCCGCAGTTGACCTCGACCACCGCGCGCGGCGGCGCCCACTCGCGCAGCGACAGCGCGTAGACCACGACCTCGCGCTCGGGGCGCTCCACCTCGACGCCCGCGCGTGCGAGATCGTAGAGGCGCTGGCCCTCGTGCTTCACGGCGGAGTACATCGGCGGCCGCTGCAGCACGATTCCGGAGAACCGCTGCAACTGTTCCTCGACCTGCTCGCGGGAGAGCGACGCATAGTCGCCCGTCGCCGTCGTTTCGCCTTCGGCGTCGTACGTGTCCGTCGCTGCGCCGAACGTGATCTCGCCGACGTACGTCTTGCCGCTGTCCACGAGGTAGTCCATGAACCGCGTCGCCTGCCCGAGGCAGACGGGCAGCACGCCCTCCGCTATGGGGTCGAGCGTGCCCGCGTGCCCCACGCGCTTGACGCGCGTGATGCGGCGCACTGCGCGCACCACGTCCATCGAGGTGATGGCCTTCGGCTTGTTGATGACGAACGCGCCGTCAGCCTCGACCTTTGTTGTCGTTCCGCTCATCCCTGTTCCTTGATGTCGTCCAGCAGGCCCAGCACCCGGTCGCCCTCTTCGATGGCGGTGTCCCGCACGAAGTGCAGCTCCGGCGTGCGTTTCAGGCCCAGCCGCTGGTGCAGCTCTCTCTTGATGTAGCCGGACGCCGACCGCAGGCCGTCCAGCGCTTCCTTGGCGTCGTCCCGTGTCCCCGAGACAGTGACGGCCACGGTCGCGTGGGAGAGGTCGGGGCTCACTTTCACGTGCGCAAGGGTGACGAGGCGCGCCAGCCGCGGGTCCTTCAACCGGCCGGTGGTCAGCCTGCCGATCTCGCTCTGCAGCACTCCTGCGATGCGCTCCGTTCTCCGGGTCATGGGTCGCTCGATGTCCGCGCGGAAGCCTGGATCAAGCGCGCTGCTGGCGGTGCGACTCGATGATGTCGCCTTCCTGGAAGTCCTGGAAGCCTTCCAGGGAGACGCCGCACTCGTAGCCGGTCGCGACCTCCCGCACGTCGTCCTTGAAGCGGCGCAGGCCGGCGATGGGGCCGTCGAACACCGCCTCTCCGGCGCGGATGACCCGCCCTCTGGAACCCCGCATGAGCTTCCCGTCCGTCACGTAACAGCCCGCGCTCTTCCGGTTGCGTCCGAGCGAGAAGACGGCCCGCACTTCCGCGGTGCCTTCGGTCACGTCCTGGATCGTCGGTTCCAGCAGGCCGTGCAGCGCCTTCTCCACGTCCTCGGTGAGGCGGTAGATGATGTCGTAGCGCCGTATCTGCACGTTGTCCTGGTCGGCGAGGCGTTGCGCGCCCTGGTCCGGCCGGACGTTGAACCCGATGATGATGGCGTCCGACGCCACACCGAGCATCACGTCGCTCTCGGTGACCGCGCCCGTGCCGCTGTGGATGATTCGTATCTGCGTCTCGGGCGTGCTCAGCCGGTCCAGCGCCTGCCTGACCGCTGCGACGCTGCCCTGAACGTCCGTCTTGAGGATGAGGCGAAGCTCCTTCGTCTGGCCGGACGATATGCGCGCGCCCATCTCTTCCAGCGTCGCGCCGCGCGCCCGGTGCAGGTCCTCGCGGCGTTGCCGCTCTGCGACCGTCGCCCGTGCGGTCTTTTCGTCCGGCACGACCACCAACCGGTCGCCCGCGCCGGGGAGTTCGCTGAGACCCAGCACCTCGACCGGCGTCGACGGCCCGGCGTTGTGAGTACGCTTCCCTTCCGCGTTGACGAGCGCTTTCACGCGCCCCCGCGTCGAGCCGACCACGATGTGGTCGCCGACCCGCAGCGTGCCGGTCTGCACGAGTATCCGTGCCAGCACGCCCCGGTTGCGGTCCAGCTCCGCCTCCACGACCACGCCGACGCCTGGGCGCTTCGGGTTCGCCTTCAGCTCCGCGACCTCGGCAACGAGTTCGATGCTCTCCAGCAGGTCGGGGATGCCATCGCCCGCCTTCGCCGAGACCTCCACGTCGATCACGTCGCCGCCCCACTTCTCGACCACGAACTCGTGCTCGGAGAGCTGGCGCCGTACGCGTTCGGGGTCGGCGTTCTGCGAGTCCATCTTGTTGATGGCCACGATGATCGGCACTTCCGCCGCCTTGATGTGGTCGATCGCCTCTACCGTCTGCGGCATCACGCCGTCGTCCGCCGCGACGACGAGGACGGCGATGTCCGTCACCTGCGCGCCGCGTGCGCGCATCGCGGTGAACGCCTCGTGGCCGGGTGTGTCGATGAAGGTGACCGGCGTGCCGTTATGCACCACCTGGTACGCGCCGATGTGCTGCGTGATGCCGCCCGCTTCCCTGGCCACGACGTTCGTCCGGCGGATGGCGTCGAGCAGCGTCGTCTTGCCGTGGTCGACGTGTCCGAGGACCGTGACGACGGCGGGGCGCGTTTCGAGGTCGGCAGACTCTTCCTCGGCGACGGCGCCGCCCGCGGCGCTGGCGGAGTCCTCCACCTTCCGCGCGGCGTACCCGAAGACGCGGGCCACGCCTGCCGCGGTGTCGAAGTCGACGATCTGGTTGATGCTCGCGAACACCCCGCTCCGCATCAACTGCTTGATGACCTGCACGGGTTCCACGCGCATCCGCTCCGCGAGCGCGCCAACGGCGATCGCCTCGCCTATGGGCAGAGCGCGGAGTGTGACTCGACGAGTGGCGGTTGCCGACCTCTGTGGTTCTTCGACCATCTGCTCTCCTATGCCGTGCTTCCGGCGGTCTCCGCAGCCGTTCGTATGCCCTCGGCGAACGCCGTGAGCCGTTCGCGGTCGCCCTGCTCGATCCTGCCGCGCAGAGCGGCGGCGAGGCGCCCTCCCTTGAGCGCTGAGTCCCAGCATCCGGGCTGACGGCAGAGGTAAGCGCCGCGTCCTGAGCGTTTGCCCGTGTCGTCCACGGCGCACTCACGCTCCGGTGTCATCACTATCCTGACCAGCTCGCGCTTGGAGGTCTTCACGCCGCAGATAACGCAGGAACGCTGCGGTATGTGGCGGTTACGCATACAGTCCTCCGTGCGGGGGTCTAGCCCGGGAAGTTGCCACCCCCGGCCGGACCTCCCGGTGCTCCTGGGCCTCCAGCGCCTCCCGGCCGCCGCGGGCCGCGGTTGGCGTTGCCGCGGCGCGGTCCGCCGCCGCGGCGGCGGCCTCCTCCGCGGCGCGCCTGCGGCGCGCCCAGGATGTCTTCGGCGAATCTGATGGTCGGGCCGCCGCCTATCGGCTCCGGCACCTTCCAGATGGCGTCGTCTATCACGTCTTCCTCGACCTCTTCGACGATGATCTCTTCGACCTCCTCGTCGATCTGATCGAGCGATTCGAGTGCGAGCAGCTCCTCCGCGCTCAGGCCGCCGGTGGCTTCCTCGACCTCCGCCGCCTCCCGGGCGGCAGTGGCTTCGGCCTCCGCCTGCAGTTCCGCCATGATGGCGGCCTCTTCCGCCGCGACGACGACGGCCTCCTCCACCACAACCTCCGCGCCTGCATCCTCCGGAGCAACGGCGACCGCTGCTGCCGGCTCGGTTTCCCCCGTCTCGCGCTCGGCGACCGTGCCCTCTATCTGGATGCGCATGCGCTCGATCTCGATCTCGGTCGAGCTCTTGATGTCTATCTTCCAGTTCGTCAGCTTGGCCGCGAGGCGGGCGTTCTGCCCCTCGCGTCCGATGGCCAGCGACAACTGCCGGTCCGGCACCACGATGACCGCCGCCTGCTCGGCCTCGTTCAGGTCGACGCGCAGCGGCTGGGCCGGGCTGAGCGCGTGCGAGATGTAGACCGACAGGTCGCGGGACCACTGGATGACGTCGATCTTCTCGCCCTGCAACTCGTTCACGATGTTCTGGATGCGGATGCCGCGCAGGCCGACGCACGCGCCGACCGGGTCGACGCCGTCCTGCCGCGCGTAGACCGCGACCTTGGAGCGAGAGCCCGGCTCGCGCGCGATGCCGCGTATCTCCACGATGCCGTTGTATATCTCCGGCACTTCCATTTCGAACAGGCGCTTGAGCAGGTCCGGGTGCGTCCGGGAGACGATGATCTCCGGCCCGCGCTGCGTGCGCGTGACCTCCGTGATGATCACCTTCATCTTCATGCCGGGACGGTAGCGCTCGAGCGGCGACTGCTCGCCCGGAGGCAGGACGGCCGACGCCCTGCCGTTGAGGTCCATCGTTATCGTACCGCCGAAGCCGCGCTGCACCGTGGCCGTGTAGACCTCGCCGCTCTTCTCCGCGAACTCGGCGTAGACGAGCTCGCGCTCGGCCTCGCGCAGTCGCTGGAACACCACCTGCTTCGCCGTCTGCGCCGCGATGCGTCCGGCGGCGTGAGCGGAGAGCTGCTCCTCGAGCATGTCGCCGACGCTGAGGACCTGCCCCTTCCTGATGCGCTTCGCCTCGGCGAGCGTTATCTCGGCAAGGTCGTTCGTGACTTCGTCGACGATCGTCCGTATCTGGAAGACCTCGACGTCTCCCGTGTTGGGGTCGAGGTGAACGCGGATGTTGCTCTGGGCTCCGGACGCGCCATCCTTGCGATATGCGGAGGCAAGCGCCGCCTCTACCGCGGACACGACCATGTCCTGCGGCAGGTTGCGCTCAGCCGCGAGCTGCGTAACGGCGATGAGAAAGTCGCTCTTCATGCGTCCCTTCTACCTCCAGCATCGGCGTCCCGAGAAAGCACGAGAGTGGGCTGTGCCCACTCTCAACAGGCCTATATTACTCCTTTAAGCTCCTATAGTCCACTCGTAAAACCACTCGCCATTCCCGCCCTTCACCCGTCATTCCCGTCCTTTCCCCGCCATTCCCGCGAAAGTGGGAATGACGCTTGGTGTAGGGGCGGTTCGTGAACCGCCCTCCGCGTACGCCCTCCCCCTTGTCCCCGCGTAGGAGGTTCCCCGCCCGGTGTAGGGGGGCGTTGCGCCTGGGTACCCACAAGGGGCACCCCTACATCAAGCCCCTCGAACCGGTCGAGGTCCCCCCGAGGATATCCAGGCGGTTCCCTGCCCGGTGTAGGGGCATCCCTTGTGGGTGCCCTTCGGGTGGCCTCCCGCTTGGCTTGACGTTGGTCACAGGGCTTGGGCTTGGGACTGGAGCGGGGCATGCCCAGGGAGTGCAGAGGGGCGTTGCCCCTCTGCCGGGGGGCGTGGGGGTGTCCCCCACGACGCACCGGGCGGGTGGGGGAAAGATCACACCTGCCAAGCACGACACCACACCCCGCCTACTCCGTAGACAAAGCGCCCACAGATGATTACGATTCGCACCATGGACAACTAGGCACGATTGGATTCGCAAGGAGGGCAGCCATGGTGGCCATCATTCGAGCACGCGGGGACCGCTCGATCCGCGACTTCATCGACCCCGAGCGCGGTACGGTGAGCCGGGAGCTCTACGTCAACCCGGACATCTTCGAGCAGGAGATGGAGCAGATATTCCAGCGTTGCTGGCTGTTCCTCGGACACGAGAGCCAGATCCCCAATCCCGGGGACTTCGTCATCAGCCGCATGGGCACCGAAGAGGTGATCGTCGTGCGCGACAGGAAGGACAACCAGATCCGCGCCTTCCTCAACTCCTGTCGCCACCGCGGCATGAAGGTCGTCCGCTACGACCAGGGCAACTCCCTCATCTTCACATGCCCCTTCCACGCCTGGACCTACGACACCACCGGACGCCTCGTCGGCGCGGGCTTCCAGCACTCCCCCGAGGCCTACTGCGGAACGCTCCCGAAAGAGGAGTGGGGCCTCGCCGAGGTCGCGCAGTTCAAGAACTTCTACGGCTCCCTCTGGGCGACGTGGGACCCCAAGGCCCCCTCGTTCGAGGAGTACCTCGGCCCCTTCACCGAGAGCCTCCGCCATTGCCTGCAGGCCAGCGACGGCACAGACGCGGGCCTGGACATGTTCACCCCGTTCCAGCGCCACCGCCTCCCCACCAACTGGAAGGTGCCCGGCTTCACCTCCGTCACCGACCTCACCCACACCGCGATGACCCACCGCTCCGCCGCAGCCGCCAGGCTGCACCAGGACCGCGGTTCGAAGGGCGGGCGCGACCGTGCGCGGAATGCCGCTCCGTTCCCCATGAACAAGTACGCCATCGGCGACCACAACCTCGGCCACGGCGGCATGTGCACGCTCTACCACCAGCCTGGCGTCCCTGAGTACGAGGAAGAGTGGTTCGAGGACGGCGTCGACGACTACTTCCGCGAGGCCACCGCTCGCAAGAGCCAATTGCTGGTGGACAAGATCATGGCCCCGCACGGCTGGGGCGGCGGACACTTCGCCATCTTCCCCTCCGTCATGGTGGACAGCTGGCGGCTGCGCTGGTGGCAGCCCCACTCCGTGGGCGTCGTCGAGCGCTGGACCCTCTCGGGCATCGACAAGACCGCGCCCAAGCACGTCCGCGACGCCGTCCGCCACTACTCAGAGCGCTTCAACGGCCCTGTCGGCTTCTTCGAGTCCGACGACATGGAGAACTGGAACTACGTCTTCCCCGCCAGCCAGGGCGCGAAGGCGCGGAAGCTGGACTACTTCTTCGCCAACGGCAAGGGCCTCGGCAAGTACAACGACCGCCTGCCGGGTGTCGTCTTCAACGGCTCCTACACGGAGGAGGCCCAGCGCGCGCGCTTCAGCCGCTGGCTCGCCTTCATGGAAGCCGCCAGCTGGGACGACCTGTACCCCGTCAACAAGTCCGCCGAGCACCGCATCTGGTAGAGGAGAACCGTGACTGAACCGAAGAAGTACGTCCTGTCCGGCCCCCACGGGGCTCTGACGTTCATGTCCTTGCCAGAGGGGACGAAGATCACCACCATCTACGACGGCGCCGGCGTGATTACGGCCAACCCCGGCGACGGCGCATACGTGCTCGTCCGGTTCACGGAGCACGCCAACCCGGCCCTGGTGGGCGAGGAGGAATACGTCTTCTTCAACGAGGTCCGCGAAGCGACGGAGTAGGGGGTAGTTCCTTCCCCCTTGACGGGGGAAGGTTAGGATGGGGGTGACCGTCGGGCGCGAAGCGCGCCGCCCAACGGGGAGTGCAGAGGGGCGCCGCCCCGCTGCCGGGGGCGGTGGGGGTGTCCCCCACAGCGTACCGGGCGGGTGGGTGGGAAGGACTACACCCGCCAAGTGGAAATGCGCAAAGACCGCATCGGAGGAGGATAGGCGATGGTTGAGAACCCGAGCGCACTGCAGCAGTCGCTGGAGATGGCGGTCCTCAAGCACGAGCTCGAACAGTTCCTCTTCAAGGAGGCCCGCCTCCTCGACGAGCGCAGGCTCGAAGAGTGGCTCGACCTGCTCGCCGAAGACCTCCACTACTGGATGCCCATGCGCCGCAACATCAAGTTCGGCGACTGGGACCTCGAGTTCACCAGCATGGACGAGGAGATCAACTGGTTCGACGAGGGCAAGGACATCCTCGCCGGACGCATCCGCCAGATCAACACCGGCGTGCACTGGCCCGAGGAGCCCGTCTCCCGGTTCGAGCACATCATCTCCAACGTGGAGCTCGTAAGCGTCGAGGGCGACGAGATCCGCGTCAACAGCAAGTTCTTCTGCTACCAGAACCGCCTCCAGGACGAGGTGAACCAGTTCGTCGGACGCCGCGAGGACCTCGTCCGCCGCGACCCCGACACCGGCTTCAAACTCGTCTTCCGCAAGCTCATCCTCGCCCAGAACGTCATGCTCCCCAAGGTGCTCAACACCTTCCTCTAGCCGTCCGGTCCCCTCATTCCCGCCCTTCCCGTCATTCCCGCCCCTTCCCGTCATTCCCGCGAAGGCGGGAACCCAGAGCGACCATCAGGCCGCCGGGAGTGAGAACTGGGGCTTGATCCCCTCTCCCTACAGGGGGAGAGGGTTAGGGTGAGGGTACTCGGCGGGGCGTGGCATGGTGTCCGGCCCGCCCGGTCCCTTCCCCCTCGATGGGGGAAGGTTAGGATGGGGGTGCTTCGGGGGCGTGGCATGGTGTCCGGCCCGCCCGGTCCCTTCCCCCTTGATGGGGGAAGGTTAGGATGGGGGTGCTTCGGGGGCGTGGCATGGTGTCCGGCCCGCCCGGTCCCTTCCCCCTTGATGGGGGAAGGTTAGGATGGGGGTGCTTCGGGGGCGTGGTAGGGTGTCCGGTGCAGAGGCCCCCTCATGGGTGCCCGAACGAGAGAGAGTGAGACAATGACCGCACGCATCGAGTGGAGAACCAGAGGCCAGGGCGACGACGCCCTCATCTACGTCGGCGAGTTCGGCGAGGACAGCAACACCGTCCTGCGCACCTGGGACGCCGACCCCGACGTCCTCACCGACTTCCTCAACGACATGTCGAACCTCGACACCGCCGTCGTCGGCCTCGAGGTCGACGCAGACCAGCGCGACCCCGAGCAGTGGGGCAAGCTCATCCTCACGCGCCTCCCCACCGGCGAGGTCGTCCACGTCGACCCCGAACCCTACTGGGACGGCATCTACTACTGGTTCCGCTCCCGCGGCGTCGATCCCCACAAATGGCGCGGCCAGCACCGCTAGCCCCAACCCCGTCATGCCCGCGCCTCGGCGCGCAACCTCGCCCGATGTAGGGGCGGTTCGCGAACCGCCCACGCCCTGTCATCCCCGCCTCTCTCCCGCTAGGGCACGCGGCGGGGCGGGATGTCCGGTGTAGGGGCTCCCCTCGTGGGTGCCCTGTCCCGTCGCCCCTCTGCCAGAACACCCCCGCGTTCTCCCTGCCCTCAAACGGGAGTGCAGAGGGCTCCGCCCCTCTGCCGGGGGCAGTGGGGATGTCCCGCAAGCCTGTCCTGAGCCTGCCGAGGGCATTTGGGTGGGTGGGTGGGAACGACTACACTACGCCAAGCCCAACCACCCAAACACCCCTCCGGAGGAGTCCTCATGTTCTTAACCGACGACCAAACCCAACTCGCGAACGACATCGCCGAGCGCCTCATCGCCCGGGGCGAGACCGTCGCCGTCTCCGAGTCCACGACCGGCGGCCTCGTCTCCGCCGCGCTGCTCGCGGTCACGGGCGCCTCCCGCTACTACGCTGGAGGCGGCGTCCTCTACACCCTCAACTCGCGCACGGCGCTCGCCGGAGTGCCTGCCGAAACATACGCCAACTACCGAGGCACGACGCCCGACATGCTCGCCGCCCTTGCCGAGGCGATGCGCGAGCGCCTGGGGGCAACGTGGTGCATCGCCGAGTCCGGAGTCGCGGGACCGGGCGCTGGCCGCTTCGGCGCGCCAGCCGGACGCACCACGCTCGGTGTCGCGGGCCCCGTCACCCGCACCGACGTCATCGAGACCGGCATCGACGACCGCGTCGCCAACATGGCCGAGTTCGCCACCCTCGCCCTCCGCTACCTCCGCGACGCCCTCAACGACGCTGTCTGATCCCTTCCTCCTCGATGGGGGAAGGCCAGGATGGGGGTGACCGGCGGGGAGGCGTGGCGCACACGCATGTGAAGTCGCTCAGATGTAATGGCCTCGGTGCGCAGTGCGCGCTGATTGCCCGAAGCGCCTCTTGCTTTACTCGTCGCTTCGGGACGGCCTAGAACCACGGCCTCCGGCCTGTTACGTAGGTCCGCTCGAACTCATCATCCGTCTTGGTAAGGTAGATGATCCCTTCGATGAAGCCGACTGTTGCAGGTATCCATACCCACAACAACCCGACAAGCAGGAAGCTGAACAGGATGCCGCTGCCCGCTACCGCAAGCAGGATTATGCCCTCGTTCTTGTAGCCGAGATAGAACTTGTGAACCCCGAGGCCTCCCAGCAACAGCGCCAGTAGCCCCGCGACCATTCTGCTTGAAGTGTCGCTTCCGAGACTCAATGATCCCGCAGCGCCGCGAAGAAGATATATGCCGCTCGCCTCGGATGAGCCTTCCTCGGTAGCAAAATCGACATACGAGCCGGCGCTCGGCGGTCGCGACTCCTTCCATTCGGCCCCGGTGAACGTGTACCGTTGCCCATCGTCTCCGGAGATGATGCCTGAGTTCGTTTGAATCGAGAATTCGAGGACCTGTCCCTTCATACGGAAACCCCTTGTGGAATGGCAACGTTGGTGACGGCGGAGGATAAGGGATACGGGTACCTCTCACAATGCACTCCCACCTTGCGCGCTTGCTCTATACTGAGCGCCTTGCCGCCACCGGCGAAAGGAGAGCGTCATGCAATGGGGATCCGGCCTCTCGTGCCACGCCGACCTCAGCGTCGCGCTGGACGAGTGCATAGCCTCGATCAGCGCCCAGGTTGACGACACCGACGCCGTCGATTTCGTCGCAGTGTTCACGTCGCACCACTACGGCTCGGATACGGACCCCCTTCCCGCCGCCGTCAGCGAGCGCTTCCCCAACGCCATCGTCATCGGCTGCTCCGGCTCGGGCGTCATCGGCTCGGGGCGTGAGGAGGAGGAAGCGCCCGCGCTCTCCGTCACCGCCGGCGTCATGCCCGGCGTCACGCTCAGCGCGTTCCACGTGACGCGCGACCAGATGCCGTCGCCCGATGCCCCGCCCGACGCCTGGCACGCCCTCCTCGGCGTCCCGCCGGACGTGCGCCCGGACTTCATCGTCCTCGCCGAGCCCTACACCACCGACGGCGACGCCCTCCTCGCGGGGCTGGACTACGCTTACCCAGGCGCGGTCAAGATCGGCGGGCTCGCCAGCGGCGGCGGACGCTTCTCGCCGCACACGCTCGTCCTGAACGGCGCGATGCTCCGCGAGGGCGCGATCGGCGTCGCCCTCTCCGGCAACGTCGTCATCGACAGCGTCGTCGCGCAGGGCTGCCGCCCCATCGGCGACCCCATGCACGTCACCGACGCCGAGGCGAACATGATCGAGGCGCTGGACGGCATGCCGCCCATGGAATGCCTCCAGAACATCTACGCGTCCGTATCCCCACGCGATCAGGACCTCATGCGCCACAACCTCTTCATGGGCATTGCGATGGACCCGCTCGAACTGACCGATGCCGCGGGCGGCTACCTCATACGCAACTTGCTCGGCGTCAACCAGGAGACCGGGGCGCTCGCCGTGGGCGCGCTCGTCCGCGAGGGCCAGCTCGTCCAGTTTCACGTCCGCGACGCCCAGACCTCCGGCGAGGACCTGCAGCAGTCCCTCTCAACGTACCTCGACGCCGCAGGCGAGCGCATCGCCGCCGGAGCGTTGATGTTCTCCTGCACCGGGCGCGGACGTTACCTCTACGGCAGGCCCGACCACGACACCGACATCTTCCGCGACGTGGTCGGCGGCATGCCCCTCGGCGGCTTCTTCTGCAACGGCGAGATCGGCCCCGTAGCCGGCACCACCTACCTCCACGGCTACACCAGCTCCTTCGCCCTCTTCAGGCCAAGGACCGCCCCTGACTGATTCCGTCCGATCCCCTCTCCCTACAAGGGGAGAGGGTTAGGATGAGGGTACTGCGGGGCGGCATAGGGAAGATTCCCCCCTTCCCGCCTCTTCCCATCATCCCCGCGAAGGCGGGAATCCAGGTGACCGGTAGGTAACACGTGCGCGAAAGCGCACAAGGCGGCCGCAGCGAGCCGCCCTCGGGTCGAGCGGGGCAGGGTGCCCGGTGTAGGGACATCCCTCGTGGGTGCCCATGCGTGCGCTGCAGGGGCGGAGCGGCGTGCCTGATCCCTTCCCCCTCGATGGTGGAAGGTTAGGATGGGGGTGTCCTCCCCTCCCGGCGCTCGCGGCGCCGGACGTGTCAGGGTGCCTGGTGTAGGGGCATCCCTTGTGGGTGCCCAGTCCCGTCGCCCCCGGCCATTCTCCCTACAAGGGAAGAGGGCGCGCGTGCCGATGCACGCGTGGATGAAGGCACTGCAGCCCACCGGTTAGAATCACATACCCGCTCGTGGTGAGCCCGTCGAACCAGGAACGGACCCTACCAGGGAGTGCAGCGGGGCTTCGCCCCTCTGCCGGGGGCGGTGGGGGTGTCCCCCACAACATACCGGGCGGGTGGGTGGGAAGAGCCAACGCCCGCCAAGCGGAACCAACGTAACACCGAAGGGAGACGAACGATGCGAGGACTCGAAGGACGTACGGCAGTCGTCACCGGCGGGGCGCGGGGCCTCGGCAAGGCCGCAGCCGAGCGGCTGGCGGAAGAAGGCGTGAAGGTCGGCATCCTCGACCTCCGCGGCGACGAAGCAAGCGAGGTCGCGCAGGCCATCGGCGGCGCCGGATTCTCGTGCGACACCACGAACGAGGACCAGCTCGCAGCCGCGATGGAGGGCGTCAACGCCCAACTCGGCGGCATCGACATCCTCGTCAACAACGCCGGCCTCATCGCCCCCCGCAAGGAGTGGACGACGTGGACCAAGGAGGAGGTCGAGCGGTTCGCCGAGGTGAACTACATCGGCTACTTCCTCGCCATCAAGGCCGCCTACCCCTACCTCAAGGCCAGCGGACGCGGACGCATCGTCAACGTCGCCTCGCGGACCTTCTTCATGGGCAACCCCGGCCAGACCCCCTACGTCTCCGCGAAGGGCGCCGTCATCGGCCTCAGTTGGAACATGGCCAAGGAGCTCGGCGGCGACAACATCACCGTCAACGCCGTCATGCCGGGACAGGTCGCGACCCCCGGCACGCTGGAGTACAACGACGAAGAGATGTTCAACCGCACGATGCAGAACCAGGCGATCAAGGCCCGCGTCTACCCTGAGCACCTCGCCTCCCTCATCGCCTTCCTCGCCAGCGACGACGCCGCCATGATCTCCGGCCAGTCCATCGTCGTCGACGGCGGCGGTCTCCTGCACTAAGCGCAAATCCCCTCTCCCTACAAGGGGAGAGGGTTAGGGTGAGGGTGCTGCGGCGGGGTGGCTGGGGGAGGTGTGTCCGATGTAGGGGCACCCCTGGTGGGTGCCCTGCCCACGTCCCTATGCGTGCGCGTGCACGCCCGCCCCGGCCCCCTCGCGCTCCGCGAGGAACCCCGCGTACGGCGCTTCCGACAGGTGCAGCGCGTGCGTCTCCGGATCGCACGCCGCCCCCACCCACACCTCGCCGTCCGCGAAGTGCTCCTTCTTCCACACCGGCACGACGTGCTTGATGCGGTCGACCACGTACAGCCCCGCGAGGAATGCTTCGAGCCGGTGCGGCGCGCCCGCCGCCACCACGAGGCTCACGTCGCCTATCTCCAGCCGCCCGATGCGGTGCCGCGCCGACATCGCCGGTACGTCGAACCGCGCCATCGTCTCCTCGAGGATCTGACTGATGACCTTGTGCGCCATCCGCTCGTCGGCCTCGTACTCCAACAGCAGCACCGGACGCCCGCCCGTGTTGTCGCGCGTCGTCCCCTCGAAGGTCACCACAGCGCCGTTGAATGCGCGCTTCACCGCATCCGCCGTCTCCGCAACGTCGATCTCCTCCGTGCCGACCCACACGTCCACTCCCCCGCTCACCGGCGGATAGAACGCAACGTCGTCGCCGTCGTGCAGCGGGTACGCCAGGCTGCCGAACTCCTCGTTGACCGCGATGAGGTGCGGCTTGAAATCGCGCGGCAGCGCCGGCGCAGCCGCCAGCAGCGCCTCCACCGCATCGGCAACTACCGCGCCGTCGTTCAGCGGCAGAGTCACCCGGTCCATCCCTGCGGTCTCGCGGTACGAGGCATAGAGGCGAATCAGCACGTCCATGCCGCGATTATACCCATGCCCCCGTCATCCTCGCCTTTCGCCGTCACTCCCGCTTTTTCTCGTCATTCCCGACTTCCCCTTCACTCCCGTTTTCGCGGGAATGATGCCTGGTGTAGGGGCGGTTCGCGAACCGCCCCTCGCAGTCCGCTCATGGTGAGCCCGTCGAACCACGCTCTTCCCGTCGTTCCTGCGAAGGCAGGAACCTCGCAGCCCTGGAGCAGGGATGGGTGTCTGTTCCCCTCTCCCTTGAGGGGAGAGGGGAACGCGCTCTAGCGCGCGGTGAGGGTGACCCGGCGGGGCGGAGGCGGGAAGGGGCGACCCACCTCTCCCTCGGAGAGAGGTCGACGCGCTTGCGCGGCGGGTGAGGGTTGGGGAGGCCCCCCGCCACCCCGTATAATTCTACGAAAGGAGACCCACACCCATGCCTCGACTCGCCCTGCTGACCGCACTCCTCGTTGCCGCCCTCCTGGCCGCCGCTTGCAGCGCGGCGCCCACCCCCACGCCCACGGCCACTCCCCTCCCTACCGCCACGCCCGCTCCCGCGACGGCCATCCCGACGCCGGTCCCCACCGCGACGCCCCGTCCAGCGGCCGCGACGGCAACGCCCATACCGCCAACGCTGGAGCCCACGCCGACTCCCCTGCCGCCGACCCCCCCACCGGTTCCCACGCCAACGCCCACCGAGGAGCCGCCGGACGAACCTGAGGCGCTTTGCATCACAACGGAGGCCTACGCGTCCGAGTACCTGATGGCCGAGATAGGCCAGGACCCCGTCCCCACCGCGTACGACGCCATCAACGGCGGCGGCTGCGACTTCACCCGCGCCGTACACGCGATGCGGATCGAGCTGACCAGCGGCGAGCACTCGCAGACCGTCGACGTCCCGCTCCCGCAGCCGGCGCGCAACCTGGGCATCCCATTCGACGACCTGGACGTCCCGCTGATCGACGCCGACCTGCCGGACGGCCGCTACACCCGCCGCGTGGCCGCGCTCACGTGGGTCCGGAACGCCGAGGTGGAGCTCGACATCCCCGGATTCGAGGACGTCTACCTCGTGCGGGACATCGACTCCCAGCAGGCGCACCTCTTCCGCAACCGGGGCATATGGGAGCGCAGGGGCCTCGTCAACTACGACTACACCGGTGCGTGGGTCTGCCTCACCTGCGACGAGTTCTACGTCGCCACGGCTGCGGTCAGCGTCCGCGACAACGCAGTGACCTCCGTCTCCTCGGCCGACCCGAACATCGCCGTCATCCCCGTGCCGGAGCGTTTCATCCCCATCGCGGGCCTCTTCGAACTCCTGCAGGACGCCGTCGACCAGGGCGCGCACAGCATCGACGTCAACTACGACGAGGAGTACTCCTACCCCACCTTCTTCTTCATCAACTACGACGACGAGGTCGAGGACGAAGAACGCGGCTTCACCGTGCGCAGCTTCACGCCCCGCTGATCCGGGCACCGCAACTCCGCCCGGTGTAGGGGCGGTTCGCGAACCGCCCCTTGCGCAACCTCGCAGCCCGCTCATGGTGAGCCCGTCGAACCACGCCTCTTCCGTCATTCCCGCGAAAGCGGGAATCCAGCGTGCCCGACAGGGCACACGGGGGCGCTGGGAGGACCTTGTCATGTTGAGCGAAGCCGGAGGCGGAGTCGAAACATCTCTCGGGGCGGGTATCGGGTCGCTCATGGTGAGCCCGTCATCCCCCGCCCGGTGTAGGGGCGGTTCGCGAACCGCCCCGCGTGGGCTTGCACGACGGGTGACGGCACATGGGAGAGCAGGGGAACGTTTCAGCGCCCGCGCGCGTATCACTCATTGAAGGGTCGGCAACAACGCGGAGGACGCAGATGCTCAAGCGGATGACCGTAGCGATAGCAGGCGTGGCGATGCTCGTGCTCATCGCGGCATGCGGAGCGGACAACCCAACCCCCACTCCCACGCCGCTGCCTCCTGCGGCCACCTCCACGCCGACGCCTGTGCCCCCGCCGCCGACGCCTATGCCCCCGACGCCAACCCCCACGGCGAGCGCCCCCGGCTCGCCTCAGGCGGCTCTCCTGCAGGCCCAGGAACGGTGGGAGCACTCCGGCGTCGCCGACTACACCTACACCGGCGCATGGGTTTGCTTCTGCCCCGAGGTATACCTTGCGGACACGCAGGTGACCGTGAGTGGCGGCAGCGTCACCGCCGTGGATCCCGCCGACCCCGGCATCGGCGCCATCCCCGCGCCGGAGCGCTTCGTTCCCTTCGACGGCCTCTTCACCCTCATCCAGGACGCCATCACGAACGACGCCGCCCGCATCGAGGTCGCGTACGACGAGACCTACGGCTACCCAACGGACCTGTTCATCGACCACGACGAACGCATGGCCGACGAAGAGACCAGATTCGCGATAAGCAGCTTCTCGCCCCGCTGATCCGCCCCCTCGCGCCCCTCCTCGTCGTTCCTGCGAAGGCCCGCGCTTTAGCGCGCAACCCCGCTTGGTGTAGGGGCGGTTCGCGAACCGCCTCTACCGGGGAACCACGCCCCGGTAACCGCCCCTCCTACCGTAGGTGTAACCTTCAGCCATGACACAGCGCGGCATGCGGAAGGAACAGACGCTCTTCGAGCACGTGCGCCGACAGCACGAGGACGAGAACGCCCCGCTCGCGGCCCGAATGCGCCCCCGAACGCTCCAGGAGTACGTCGGGCAGCGCCACCTGCTCGGCGAGGGCCACGTGCTGGAGCGCGCCATCCGCACCGGTCAGGTGCCGTCCATGGTGCTATGGGGCCCGCCCGGAACCGGCAAGACGACGCTCGCGCGGCTCGTCGCCGGGCTCACCAAGTCGCACTTCATCGGCGTCTCCGCCGTCACCTCAGGCGTCGCCGACCTCCGGCAGGCCGTCGAGGAGGCCCGTGAGATACGCGCGACCGAAGACCTCGGCACCATCCTCTTCGTCGACGAGGTGCACCGCTTCAACAAGGCGCAGCAGGACGCCATCCTCCCGCACGTCGAGAACGGCACCGTCACCTTCATCGGCGCGACGACCGAGAACCCGTCGTTCGAGGTTATCTCCGCGCTCCTCTCCCGCACCCGCGTCCTCACGCTCAAGCCGCTCTCCGACGACGAGATAGCCCACGTCGTCCGCCACGCGCTCGCCGACACCGAGCGCGGCCTCGGCAACGAAAACGTCACGCTCGACCCCGACGCCCTCGCCTTCCTGCAGGAGGTCGCCTCCGGCGATGCCCGCGTCGCGCTGAACGGCATCGAGCTCGCGACCGAGATCGCGCTCCGCTACCCAGACGGCACGAAGCGAATAGACCGCCCCCTGATGGAGGAGGCGCTCCAGCGCCGCGCCCTCCACTACGACAAGGCGGGCGACAACCACTACGACACCATCTCCGCGTTCATCAAGTCCGTCCGCGCCTCCGACCCGGACGCGGCGGTCTACTGGCTCGCGCGTATGCTCGAGGCGGGAGAGGACCCGCTCTTCATCGCGCGGCGCATCGTCATCCTCGCGTCGGAGGACATCGGCATGGCCGACCCGCAGGCGTTGCCGGTCGCCATCGCGGCGCAGCAGGCCGTCCATTTCATCGGCCTGCCCGAGGGCGCGATACCGCTGGCCGAGGCCACGGTCTATCTCGCGACCGCCCCCAAGAGCAACGCCTCCTACATGGCGCTGAACCGCGCGATGGACGAGGTGCGGAGCGGGAAGCAGCACCCCGTGCCGCTCCACCTGCGCAACGCCGTCACCGGCCTCATGCGCAACCTCGGCTACGGCGCGGAGTACAAGTACGCCCACGACTACAAGGGCCACTTCGCGGGACAGCAGAACCTGCCGGACGACCTCGCTGGCAAACGCTTCTACGAGCCCGGCGACCAGGGCTACGAGCGCACCGTCCGCGAGCGGCTCCAAGCCTGGTGGGGAAAGGCGAAGCGCGCTCCCTGACCACGACCTGCCAGCGCCCCCTCCGTCATTCCCGCGAAAGCGGGAATCCAGAGCGCGAAGGCGCCTGATCGGCGCTAGCTTTCGCCTGTAAGCCGCCTGATGGCGACCCGCTCCCTGACCCCGTCGAGAGTGCACTCGCACTCATTCAGGATGTCGCGCCCCAGCAGCGACGGCAGCTGCTGTCCTTCGCTGCCGGCCATCAGGTGGATGTCTATCTCGAACTCCTGGAAATGACCGAAGGCATCGTGGTCCCGGAACCGGAGGACAGCCCTCGTCCTCTTGTACCTGGCATCGCCGCCCACCCCGCCCACCGTCCGGTAAGTCCCGCGAACTCTCGCAAGGTCGACCCTCATCAGCCCAAGGTCGCCGGGCATCAGCGATGTCGCGTCGGCGCCCGTGTCCACCAGGAAGCCCACTTCTCCGCCTGTGCGCAGGTCGGGGAGGTACACCTGGGCCCTGACGTAAGGTGCAGGCGGCTGGTCGTCGTCCCGGTAGTTTCCTTCGATCGCCACGCTTCACAGGATCCGGGGTATCCGCTTGCTGGCTGCGAACCGGACGGCAGCGTGGTTCGCGGGGACGTCCTTGTCATCCAGCATGGATATCAGTTTCTTCAGTTTCTTGTGCGTAGCCACGACTTGCCCTTTGTAGACCGCGACATAGTGGTCCGGGTAGTCCTTCTTGACCTGTGCCCAGATGGAGTTGAGGTAATCGCTGTCGATGCAGAACTGGCGGAAGTGGGCGTCCAACTCTTCCCTGTTGGGAATCTCGATGGTCATGGAGGGCGCTCCTCTGTCTGGTTCCGGTGGGTGGCTTGGCGTCACGTTGAGCAACAGTATAGCAATCGCCTCATGGGTCTCTCGCCTACGAACAGACCGACCGCCAGCGGCTCCAGGCCTGGTGGGGAAAAACCAGGCGCGAGGGCGCTTGACGCAGGGAATTCGTTACCCGTTTCACAATGGTTGCGTAATCCGCCGAGAAATCAGCACAGATAAGGGTTGCATGTTCATGCAATGGGGTGTACATTGGACGTAAGCGCTCTACGGAGGCGGGCGGTCAAGGTGCCGCTCCGGAGGGCGTCGACGGCGAAAGGAGGTACACCATGGGCATACGCGCGGTCTACGTGCTGCATCACCGGTGGCACTTCCCTTGTACGGCCCTCCCGGCGGCCTGAGGCAGCCGGAGGAGGGCAAACGGAAGCCGGAAGCTCCGTTACACAGAGCGGGCAGAAGCGCCCAGATTGGCTCACAGAAGCCTGAGGCGGCCCGGATCCGGCAGTGATCGCCGGGAACGGCAACGGAGCGGAAGGTGAGCCCCGGGAGCTCGGGGCACAAGCCAGTGCCGGAGCGGTCGAGAGACCTCTCCGGCACTTCTTATGTCCCCGTCATTCCCGCGAAGGCGGGAATCCAGCGTGCCCGGGTGAGGGCACACGGGGCGGAGGGTGGGGATGGGCGTGTCATGTTGAGCGGAGCCGGAGGCGCAGTCCGCGCTTTAGCGCGCAACATCCTCTCGGCGAGCGTTCGCGTGTGCGGAGCGTTTCCCGAGAGATTCCTCGGCTTCGCTCGGAATGACAGCCGCTGTCGCCTCTGCTCTTACACCCCGTAGAACTCCTTCGGGTTGTCCTCCAGGATCTTCCGCGCGACCGTGTCGCTGATGCGGCCCTCCGACGCCCAGCGGCGCACCGCGTCGATAGCGTCAGGCTCAGCCGACGTGTCGAAGTGCGAGTAGTCGGTGCCCATCATCAGGCTGTCCTCGGTCCCGTATTCCAGGACGTACGAGATGTCCTCGACCGCGTCCACGGCCACGAAGAACTTGTTCCGCTTGAAGAGGTTCTCGCCCATCTCGAACTTCCGTATCCACGACCGGCGCTTCTTCTCAGCCTTCAGCCGGTCGACCACGTACGGTATCCACGTCGATCCCGCCTCGATGAAGCCCCAGCGGATGTTCGGGAACTTGTCCGGCACCTCGTAGAGCACCAGCGCGTGGAACGCGTCCATGATGGGGATGCCGCCCAGACTGTCGCCGTGGCCGACCCGCGCCTCGGTCGGGTTGCCGCTGCCTGTGTGGATGCAGATCGGCATGTCCAGCGCGCTCGCCTCCTCGTACAGCGGGAAGAAGTACGGGTCGCTGACGCGCTTGCCGTGCTCCAGCCCGCGCTTGAACACGCCCACCGCGCCGTTCTCCTTCGCCCAGCGCAGGTAGCTCACGGACGCGTCGATGTCGAGCAGCGGCGGGACCGCCACCCACCGCAGCCGGCCCTCGGTCGGGGCGCACTTGCTGGAGACGTAGCGGCTCCAGCTGTCGACCAGCGCGCGCTCCGCCTCCGGGTTGCCGGTGATGTAGGAAAGGAAGAACGTGGGGTAGATGACGTGCATGTCGACGCCGCGCTCGTCCATGTGCTGCAGCCGTTCGTTCACGTCCAGCAGCTCGCGCGAGTTGAGCGTCGATCCGGTCAGCTCGTCGTCGCGGATCATCCGCTGTCGGAGCCTGCCGTCCACGAGCCACCACCTGCTGGCGGAGGCGTCTATCCCGCCGGGGACCACGCCCTCACGTGGAGAGATCGTCACGGGGCGGAACCGCGCCGCCGCGCCCTCCATGTACTGCCACGCCTCTTCCGGTTCGTCGATGTGGGTGTCTGCGTCTATAACGGGCATATCGCGCCTCCCCGTTGTTGTCGTCCGCGCGCCGCGTGGCCGCGCGCGCAGTCTACTACGCCCCGCAGACGATGCAACGCTTGGGTACCCAAGCCCCGTCTTTCCCGCGAAGGCGGGAATCCAGGTTGACCGACAGGTCACGCGGTGAGGACCGGGAAATGTCGGATGTGTGACACGCGCCCCTTGCGCGAACGTCCCCCTCTGCCGCACGATGGTAGTGCGCGACGTAGAACGCGCCATTGACCCTGGCGGACGAGCCGCAGGAAGACCGCTGGCCCCCTCAGCGAAAGAGCGAGGGGGCTTTGTAGTTAACCCACCCCGTCATTCCCGCGCCTCACTCGTCATTCCCGCGAAAGCGGGAATCCAGAGGCCGGATTATCCGGGTGGAGAAGGTGGACCCGTGGCAGAAGACCTCACACGCTACAGGAGGGACCCCGTGGGCTTCGTGCGGGACGTGCTCGGCGAGGCCGGGATGCCGTACTCGAAGCAGATCGAGATGCTCGAGGCGATGGTGGACCGACGGCGCGTCAGCGTCGTCGGGGCCAACGGCTCCGGCAAGGACTGGACGGCAGCGCGCGCCGTGCTGTGGTGGATGGAGACGCAGGAGAACCCCAAGGCGGTCGTGACCGGCCCGACGCAGCGGCAAGTGGAGGAAGTCGTCTGGCAGGAGATGCGCGAGGCGTACGCCGTCGCGCCCGAACGCCTCGGAGGGAAGATGCTCGCCTCGAAGTACCGCCTCGACGACAACCGGTTCGCCATCGGCTTCTCCACCAACAAGGCGTGCAACATCCAGGGCTTCCACGCGCAGAACCTGCTCGTCGTCGTCACGGAGGCGCACGCCATGCCCCAGGACCAGATGGACGCCATCAAGCGCCTGCACCCGACGCGCCTGCTGCTCGTCGGCAACGCCATGTCGCTCGACGGCGAGTTCCACGACTCCCACCACGCCAAGCAGCACATCTACAGGCGCATCAGGATCTCCGCGTACGACACCCCCAACTTCACCGGCGAGAACGGCGGCGTGCCCGCCGCCATCACCCCCGAGGACGTCGAGGAGCTCGCCCTCGACTGGTCGGAGGACCACCCCTTCTACGCCTCCGCCGTCCTCGCCGAGTTCCCGGACGCGCAGGAGGACTCCCTCGTGGGCCGCGAGGCCGTCGAGGCCGCCATGCAGCGCGGTGAGGCCCTCGTCGTTCCTGCGGAGGCAGGAACCTCGCAGCCCGGTGTGGCCGATGATTGTCATCCCGAGCGGAGTGCAGCGGAGCCGAGGGATCTCTCGGGCGAAGGCACCGCTGGCGACGAACGTTTCCCGAGAGATGTTTCGGCTCCGCTCAACATGACAGCCCTGGACCCCCGCCTCCCCGTCTACATCGGCGTCGACGTGGGACGGTTCGGCTTCGACAAGTCGGCGATCTGCGTGCGGCAGGGCGAGCGCGTATTCGACCTGCGCTCGTTCGCGAAGATAGATACGATGCGGCTCGTCCACGAGGTGCTGCGGACGATCGAGGAGTGGAAGGCGGAGGCGGTCTTCGTGGACGAAGGCGGCGTCGGCGGGGGCGTCGTGGACCGCCTCCGCGAGCTCGGCGCACCGGTCTACGGCGTCCACTTCGGAGGCCGCGCGCCGCACCGCACGCGATTCTTCAACATGCGCTCCGAGTTCTTCTGGGAGCTGCGGATGCTGCTCAACGACGGCCTGCTCGCGCTCCCGCGCGACGAGGAGCTCGCCGGGCAGCTGATCTCGCTCCGCTACGACGTCTCGAGTTCGGGGCAGGTGCGGCTGCAGGGGAAGAAGGAGATGCGCAAGCGCGGGCTGCCGTCGCCGGACAAGGCCGACGCCCTCGCGCTCGCCTTCCTCGTCCCACCGTCGTTCGGCATCTGGACCGGCACGGAGCCCTTCCTCGACGACGACCGCGCCTCGCCGAACCGGCTCAGCCTCGGCTACCGCCTCCCCCCGCCTGACAACGATGAGGATGACGCTCCGCCGAGCGCCCCGGCAAACCGCATAGGGGTGTGGTGGTGAGGGCCGGGATTGTCTGGTGGGACGTAGGGGCGGTTCGCGAACCGCCCCTACACAGGCCGTACGCCTACATCCCGCTACGCCACTGCCTTGTCATGTCGAGCGCAGCCGAGGGCCCCCGCATTGTCATGTTGAGCGCAGCCGAAGGCGGAGTCGAAACATCTCTCGGGAGAACGTGGCATTTGGAGCAGCGCCTCCTGAGAGATTTCTCGGCTCCGCTCGAATTGACAAGCCTGGGACGCAGGGGCGGTTCGCGAACCGCCCCTGCACGAGGGCGCCCCTACACGCCCGCCTTCACCGTGCTCTCGATGGCGTCCAGCGCCTCGTCGATGTCCTCGGCGGTGATGCCGTAGTGCGGGACGAAGCGCACCCAGTTGAAGCGGCCGTTGCCGAGGACGCCGCGCTCCTTGAGCCGCGCGGACGTGCCGGGGCCGTCGCCGTCATCGAGCTCCGCGTAGACGATGTTCGTCTCGATGGTGTCGGGGTCGACCTGGAAACCGGGGATGCGCGCAAGCCCCTCCGCGAGGCGCTTCGCGTTCGCGTGGTCGTCAGCGAGCCGGTCGACCATCGTGTCGAGCGCGACCAGCCCGGCGGCGGCCAGAACGCCCGCCTGCCGCAGCCCACCGCCCGCCATCTTGCGCATACGCCGGGCGCGAGCGACAAACTCCCGGCTGCCCGTGACGACCGAGCCGACCGGCGCGGAGAGGCCCTTGGAAAGGCAGAACGTCACCGAGTCCGCGACCGACGCCAGCTCCGACGGCGGGACGCCAAGTGCAACCGAGGCGTTGAAGATCCGCGCGCCGTCCATGTGCACGTTCATCCCGTTGGCGCGCGCCACGTCGACCAGCGGCCGCATCTGCTCGACCGTGTACGCCGCGCCGTTGCCGCGGTTGTTCGTGTTCTCGATGGTGAGCAGCGCCATGCGCGGGAAGTAGCCGCCCGGCGGGACAATCAGTTCGACGTCGTCGGGGTCCATGAGGCCGCGGTGGTCGTTGGGGAGCGCGCGCATCTGCACGCCGCCGAACGTCGCGATGGCGCCCATCTCGTTGACGAGCAGGTGGGCGTCCACGCCGCAGACCAGTTCGTCGCCACGGTTGCACCACGAGAGCGCCGAGACGAGGTTGCCCATCGTGCCGCTCGTGACGTAGAGGCCGGCCTCCTTGCCCATGAGGCGGGCGGCGGTCTCCTCCAGCCGGTTGACGGTCGGGTCCTCGCCGTAGACGTCGTCGCCGACCTCGGCCTCGGCCATCGCGCGTCGCATCGCGTCGGTCGGTTTCGTGAGCGTGTCGCTGCGCAGATCGATCGTGCGGGGCGCTGTGCCATTGTTCGCCATCGTTGTTCGTCCTTCACCGGGGATACAGGGATTCTACCAGTGCCTGCTGATAAACTGGTGCGCGATGGTTGTGTTCCTGTACAGACACGGGCTGGTCATCCTGATCGCGCTGCTGGCGTTCACGGCGGACCAGTTCTCGAAGCTGGGCATCGAGTTCTACCTCCCGATGGGTTCATCCTGGCCGGAGGAGGGCTTCCTGCGCTTCACGCACGTCGCAAACACGGGCAGCGCGTTCGGGCTGTTCGGGGGGCAGAACCTGACGCTGACCATCGCCTCCGCAATCGGCATCGTCGTGCTCATCCTCTTCTACCGCTCGCAGGGCACGCCGGGCATCTGGGTGCAGACGAGCCTCGGCCTCATGTTCGCGGGCGCGTTCGGCAACCTGGCCGACCGCATCCGGCTGGGGCACGTCACCGACTTCATCGACGTCGGCCCTTGGTACATCTTCAACATCGCCGACGCGTCCATCGTCACCGGCATCATCATCTTCGGCGCGGTGCTGGTGCTGACCAAGCCCATAACCCGTCCCGCGCTCGTCACGACGAGCGTCCCCGGCGACGAGGAGTACGCCGACTAGCGTCCCGCCGCACGTCCCAAACCGTCCGCAGCGGAGCCATGCAGACCAGAGAAGTGCGATTCACCGCCAGCGAGGCCGATTCCGGCTCGCGGGTGGACACGTTCGTGCAGGCACGCGACCCGTACTTCAGCCGGTCACGGGCTGCCGCGCTGGCTCGGGAGGGGCGCGTCACAGTCAACGGACGCCCCGTCAAGCCGTCGGCTGCCGTGCGCGGTGGCGACGTAGTGGTGGTCGTTGAGCCTCCGCCGTCGCCGCTCGACCTGGCGCCGCAGGACATCCCCGTCGGCATCGTCTACGAGGACGATCAGCTCATCGTGGTCGACAAGCCCGCGGGGCTTACCGTGCATCCCGCGCCGGGGCACCCGGACGGTACGCTCGTGAACGCGCTGCTGGCGCTCGTGCCGGACCTGCCGGGCATCGGCGGCGTGGAGCGCCCCGGCATCGTGCACCGGCTCGACAAGGACACGTCCGGCCTCATCGTCGTGGCAAAGACGGACGCGGCGCACCGCAGCCTCTCGCGCCAGATGAAGGAGCGCAGCGTCGACAAGTCTTACGTTGCCCTGACGACAGGGACCGTCCGTAAGACCGAGGGTGCGGTGGAGGCTCCCATCGGCAGGCATCCGAAGCATCGGAAGAAGATGGCGGCGGTGGAGGGAGGGCGCGCTGCTCTTACGCAGTATCAGGTAGTCGAACGCTTCGATGGGCCGCACGGCAGGTTCACGCTGGTCGAGGCGCATCCGGTCACGGGTCGCACACACCAGATACGCGTGCATCTCTCCTACATCGGGCACCCGCTCGTGGGCGATCCGGTGTACGGCAGGCGCTCGCCGCTCGTGCCCCGGCACTTCCTCCACGCCGCGCGGCTGGAGATCGCGATGCCTCCCAACGAAACGGAGCGTAAGACGTTCGAGGCGCCGCTGTCGGACGACCTCTCCGACGCGCTGTCGGAGTTGCGCCGCGCCTAGCCGCCCGTGAACCAGTTGCGGATGAACGGCTCCGGGTAGATGACGAAGAGGATGTTGTCCAGGAAGATCTTGATGAATGCGCCGACGACCGCGGCAGCGATGAGCGACATGAGGAACCGCCCGTGCCCGCGCAGCAGCACGATCGGCCCCGCTAGCGCGAAGGCGAGTGCTCCCCATCGCAGGCCGACGGTCGTGCCGATCAACAGGAAGAGCGCGAACAGCCCCAGCATGCGGTACGCCGCTTCGCGCGCGCCCTCGACTCCTCCGCTGACGAGCCCGATGTCCATGATGGTGGTGGGACGTGACCGGCCGCGAAGGCCGCGCAACAGTTCGAAACAGAGCAGCCCGAGCGCGATGACCGGCAGCCAGAACGGGTAGGTGGTGAACCGCCAGCGGTCCTGCACGGGGTTCTGCAGTTGGTCCGACAGCATCAGCGCCATCCCCGCCATGACCACGAGCGGGATGAGGACGTCCGGGTTCAGGAGGCGCTCCTTCCATCCGCGAGCGGGAATGACGGGCTCGGCGTCCGTCTCCTCGATGGCGATATCCGTCTCGCGCTCCATGCGCCTGACGGAGCGTAAGAGCACCGCGGCGACGGTGACGGCGATGATGAGGATGGCGATGGTGATGGGGCGGCTGAGCGCGCCCGGGTAGCCGTGGATGCTGACCGCGTTGAAGTGGTTCCGCTCGATGACGTCGACGAGGATGAAGCCGAGGATCATGGGTGGCCTCGGCCAGTTGAAGCGCTTCATCACGAGCCCCATCGCCCCGATGCCGAGGGCGATCTGGATGCCGCGCCAGCTCGTGGTGTCCACGAACGTGGAGAGCAGCGCGATGGGGATGACGACCGCGCCGATGATGGGGTACGGGACAGTGGTCAGCCGCGCGAGGAAGCCGGTGACGCCCACGCCGATGCCAGAGATGATGAGGTTCGCGAGCGCGAGCGTTATCACGAGGAGGATGGTGATGTGCGCCTGCGAGCCGAGCATCTCCGGGCCCGGCGCGACGCCGTACGGGATCATGGCCACTACGACGAGCGCCCACGTCGGCGCGCCGGGGACGCCGAGCGCCAGCGTGGGCAGCGCCGCGCCGGCCTCCTTCGCGTTCTGCGCGGACTCGGCGAACAGCACGCCGTCCAGCGAGCCCTTGCCGAACTCCGAGCGGTCTTTCGTCAGGATGATGCCGAACGCGTAGGCCAGCCAGTCCACGACGGCGGAACCGACGCCTGGAATCGCCCCGAGGAAGACGCCAAAGGCGGACTGCCGCACCGTCATCTTCCAGCGGGAGATGCCGTAGGCCACGCCTCGCAGCACCTCCTTCCGTCCGAAGTTGGCGCCCTCCGCGGCCACCGGACGGCGGCTCATCATGAGGTCCACGAGTTCCGGCAGCGCGAACAGGCCGATGATGAACGGCACGAGCGGCATGCTGACGAACGGGTCGACCGTGAGCCTGCCCATGGTGCCGATCATGCCGAGCAGCATCCCCACGAGCGCAGAGATGAGGCCGCGCACCATCGCGCCCCGGCTGAGCACGATGACCATGGCGATGCCGACCATGCCGGTGGCCGCTATCTCCGGGAAGCCGAAGCGCAGCACGAACGGGCGCGCGACAGGGATGGCGATGGTGAGCAGCGCCGCCCCGACGATGCCGCCGAGCGCGGAGACGGCGTAGACCGCCCCAAGCGTATGCGCGGCGTACCCTCGCCGGGCGAGCTGGTGGCCCTCGAGGAATGTCACCTGCGTCGCGGCGCTCGGCTGTCCGATGAGGATGGCGGGCACGGAGTCGAGCGTGTTGCTGACGCCGCTGATGGTCGCGAGGGCGACGAGTCCGATGGCGGGTTCGTCGACCTCGAAGAGGATGAAGGGGAAGGCGAGCGCCATCACAAGGAAGGCGTTCATGCCGGGGATTGCGCTCGCGAGGGCCGCGAGCAGGACGACGCTGAGGAGCACGAACCAGTAGACGGGGTCGAGCAGGTAGCCGAGCGCCGTGAGGATGGCGTCCATGGGCTAGCGTTCTCCTCGTTGGGCGCCCACGAGGAACGCCCCTACACTAGGCCGCCCCTCCTCCGACCGGGGTACCCTCACCCTAACCCTCTCCCCTTGTAGGGAGAGGGGACCGGATGCGCCTCTGCAGGAATGACGGGGCGATGGACGGGGACGATGGATGCCCACGCTAGAGTACGGCAATCGGGTTCAGGGGCGAGCCGGTCGCCAGCGGGAAATTCATCGGCGCGACGGTGAACATGAACTCGTAGCGCCCGGCCTGTGCGCACGCCTCGGCGAGCGATTCGAAGTCGGCGTTGTCCACGAGCCAGAGGCCCATCGCGACCTGCCCGACCGAGTGGATGGGGCCGAAGAAGCGGTCGTAGCCGGTGGGGCGTACCTCCTGGGCGCTGTCACATGCGAGCACGGAGATGCCGCGCTCGTGGAGCCAGGGCAGGCAGGAGGCGTGGAGCCCGGCGCGTCCGCCCTCGCGCGGGACGGGGCCGAGCATGTAGCGCCGCTTGGACCAGCCGAAGCGCAGCAGGAGCGCGTCGCCCTCCTCGACACGGACGCCCTGCGCCTTCTCCGCGGCCTCGAGATCGTCGACGTAGGCGGCCTCGCCGGGCTCGTACCAGAGGACATCGCGCATCTTCGCGAGGTCGAGCAGCACGCCCTTCGTGACGAGGCCGTCCTTCATGCCGTCGACCGCGCCGAAGGCCGCCTTGCCGCTCGACGATATGAGACTGGAGGGGCGTCCGTTGTACATCTTCCCCTGCCAGAACTGGTGACAGAGCGCGTCCAGGTGAGTCTGGCCGGGGCCGTGGATGGCCATGCCGAAGTAGTCGCCGGAGCTCTGGGTCACCCATTCCCTCTCGTCGTCGAGGCAGTACTCCTCGCCGGTGTCGACCATGAAGTGGACGGGCGTTATCGGCTGGTCGAGCGCGTACTGGGTGCTGACGGGGCGCGAGCAGCCGATGCTGAGGCCGTCCTTCACGAGCGCCGCGGCCTGCTTCCGCTTCTCCGGCGTGACGAGGTTGAGCGTGCCGAGTTCATCGTCGTCGCCCCAGCGTCCCCAGTTGCTGAGCGATTCGAAGTAGCCGAGCACTTCCTCTTCGGTTGGCAGTTGGCGCGTGGTCATGGCGAACCTCCGTCTCGGGAGATGGGCGTCGGGGCGAGCATACCAAAAGGAGGAGTGAGGCGTGGGGGGAGATGGGGTTGCTCTGGTGCTATCGTTCGAGCCTGACAGAACGCGCTTGGAGGACGTCATGGCCCGCGCACGGTTACGAGACCTCGGGATAACCATCGGCCGCATGCCCACCGGGAGGTACAACGCCATCACGGACGTGGACGGCGTGCTGGTGGGGCATGCCACACTCATCCACGACAGCCCGCGCATCGCCCGGACGGGGGTCACTGTCGTCGTTCCCCGCGAGGGCGGGATCTGGAAGGACAACGCCTTCTCCGGGTGCTTCTCGTTCAATGGCAACGGCGAGATGACCGGCATCCCGTGGATCGAGGAGTCGGGGATGCTGGGGTCGATCATCGGCATCACCAACACGCACCAGGTGGGGCTCGTCCGGGACGCCCTCGTGGAGTACGCGGTCGACAACGGCTACGCCGAACGCTGGCTGCTGCCGGTCGTCGCAGAGACCTACGACGGCTTCCTCAACGACATCGACGCCTTCCACGTCAACAAGGAGCACGTGTTCCAGGCCATCGCCTCGGCGTCCGGTGGCGTTCCCGCTGAAGGATGCGTCGGAGGAGGCACGGGGATGATCTGCCACGATTTCAAGGGCGGCATCGGCACGTCATCCCGGCTGGTGGAGACGAAGAGCGGCCGGTTCACCGTTGGCGCACTGGTGCAGGCGAACTACGGCTATGGCGCGCGCGCCGACCTGCGCGTGGATGGCGTACCGGTGGGGCGGGACATCGGGCCGGAGGTAGCTCCGCTTCCCGGAAGTACCGGTGCAGGAGGCGGCTCCATCATCATCATCGTGGCCACGGACGCGCCGCTGCTCCCCATCCAGTGCCAGCGACTTGCCAAGCGGGCAACCGTCGGTCTGTCGAGAGCCGGAGGGTCAGGGCATAACGGCAGCGGCGACATCTTCCTGGCGTTCTCCACGGGGAATCACGTCACGGCCACCGGCGAACCGCTCGACGTCAGGATGCTTCCCCTGGACCAGATCGATCCTCTCTTCGACGCCACGGCGGAGGCGGTGGAGGAGTCCATCGTCAACGCCCTGACCTCGGCTGAGACCATGACCGGCCTCAACGGCCGCACGGCCCACGCCCTGCCTCTCGATGAGCTGGAACGGGTGATGAGGAAGTACCGCTTCTGAGGTTGATGGCCAGCGCGTTCGGTGCGCGGTTTCCGAGGGGAATTATATACCAGTTTACCCAGTGGACAGGTAGGCGGGTGGTGCCGCCGCCCGGTGGGGATGCAACCCAGCCACAGTGCCGGACGGCGGCTCGCTCTTATGGGAACGGTCTTAACCATGGTGCACCTCCTTTCCGGCAAGCACTCGCCTACCTGTTTTCAACTCGCGGCCCGCCGTTGTACGCGGCGGGCCGCTTTGTTGTCCTGATAGCGTACGTCAGAGGCTTGCATTCCCGCTTCCGTGTGGGTAAACTCCCTAGTGAAATACACGAGGGGTTTGCGGGGTGGAATGATGGCAAGCAAGGCACCGGGCAAGGCGTACCGCAAGGGCATCTCCCTTGTGCGTGCGGTTGAAATGTTCTCCGATGAGGAGTTCACCCGTCGTTGGTTTGTTGAGCAGCGTTGGCCGGACGGGGTGTGTTGCCCGCGTTGTGAATCCGGCAACGTACAGGAGCGCACCAGCGCCAAGCCTCAGCCGTACCGTTGCCGTGCTTGCCGGTTCGACTTCTCGGTGACGACGGACACCATCATGCACAACACGAAACTCCCGCTTAAGGCGTGGGGATTGGCCGCGTACCTTCTCCTCACGAACCTGAAGGGCGTTTCCTCGATGAAGCTCCACCGCGACCTTGGCGTGACGCAGAAGACCGCTTGGCACCTGGGGCATCGCCTCCGCAAGGCGTGGGAGTCGGACCGTGCTGTGTTCGCGGGGCCGGTAGAGGCTGACGAGACGTACATGGGCGGGAAGGAGAAGAACAAGCACGCGTCCAAGCGGCTCAACGCTGGGCGCGGCACGGTAGGCAAGGCTCCGGTTGCCGGGGTGAAGGACAGGGAGACGAACCGCGTGCGCGCCCGCGCTGTAGGCAACACGGACAAGGCAACGTTGCAAGGGTTCGTTACCGCGCACACGGAGGCGGATGCGCCGGTTATCACGGATGAGCATTCCGGCTACACGGGCATAGACCGCCCGCACGAGACCGTTCGGCACAGTGCGCGGGAGTACGTGCGCGGGCAGGCTCACACGAACGGCATTGAGTCGTTCTGGGCGATGCTGAAGCGCGGGCATGATGGTACCTATCACTGGATGAGCGGCAAGCACCTGGGCCGCTACGTGACGGAGTTTGAGGGGCGGCACAACAGCAGGCCCGCCGACACGATAGACCAGATGCGCGCCCTCGTATCCCGCATGAGCGGGAAGCGGCTCCCTTACGCCGAACTCACGGCGTAGACCGTTGCCGGACTTGCACGGCGCAGCAGGGGCAATTACACTCACGCCATGACGAACGAAGCGATACTGCCGCTGCTCACAGCCTTCGCTGCGGGGATGATTGTGGGGAACCACACCTACTACGTCAGCCAGGGGAGGTTCCTATTGCAGCAAGGCAAACGACTAGTCCTACGGCAGCGGCAATCAGCGGGCCGCTCTTATCCCGAACCTTAGGGTTGACCAACCCCGCCACTCCACCAGCGAGAAGAACCAACCCGAACAGCAACGCTATACCCATCATCGCCCTCCCTTAACCCCCGCCCGGTGAACTTGCGGCAAACAACCCACCGGCGGGGGTTCCTCATGTTCCCCGCATCATACCCCACGCCTTGCGCCATGTAGGGCCGACGGCGTAGGGTGCGCCCCGCGAGGGTGAGTCTGAATCGTCACGTAATGGAGATAGGGCGCGAACTGCGCCCCCTTGACGGCTCCATCGTGACGGACTCGCCCTCGCAAGCGACCCTATCGAGGCCGCAAGGGGGTTCCAGTTGCGCAGAGGGCTGATAGGGGTGCTGGTGATAGTGGTGGTGACGGCGGCGATGAACTGGGGCTCGATAGCGGAATGGGTGCGCCCGTCCGGCCCGGACCTCCCCGACAAGTTGCCTACGGTGCCGATACCTACGGACACGCCTGCTCCTGCGCCTACGGCAACCATGCCGCCCCCTACAGGCACACCCGACAGGCAGGGGTTGGAGTTGCTGGCTATCGCTGCTGGTGCAAGGTGCGGCGACTTGGCCTCCGTTGGCGTGGTGGTGTGGGAGGTGTATCCGAGCGTGGACGATGCCGGGCGGATCACGATGCGGGGCAGGATTGAGGGAGAGGGCTGGCGTATCAAGGATGCGCGCAAGTCGGTCAACGCCCTCGGCGAGAGCCTCATACATCCGGCGTTCACGTTCTACGCGCTTGAACTGGACAAGAACGAGCGAGGCAACTACTCATCGGTGGGAAGGCTATGGCCTAGAGACATGGAGGGGCGGCCATCAAGCAGGAGGTCTCCGAACGCCTTTGCCGACGTGTACGAGGTCACGAGTGAGAGGTTCGACGTTGGCGCAACTCTGCCCTCCGCCATCCTGGGCTACACGGACTTATACGTCACGGTTTGGTCTTCCAAGGTAGGGACAGGGCTGCAAACGACGGGCAGCGAATCCGCTGTGGGTGCTTGCAAGGTATGGCGCTAAGGGGTTGCTCGGGGTTGCCTCCGAGCCGTACACTCCTACCGTTAGGAGGGAGGAGGTCATTCGATGAGGCCAAAGGGCTCGGTACGACAGGACAAGCCGCGCAGAGGGCGCCCCCCGTTAGGCCCACCGGAGCCGATACCGGATACGGAGAAGAGCATCGTGAAGACGTTGTTCGCTACACGGAAGCCCGCACCCCGCTAGGTGCGGGCTTCTCTATGTTTCGGGTAAACTGGTATATAATTCCCTTTCCGAGGGGGTGGTTCGACAAGCTCACCATGAGCGGAAAACCCATACACGAACGGGATACTCACCATGAGCGGGAAACCCACCACCGACGGGAAACTCACCGCAGGGACGGGAAGCTCGTCATGAACGGTGGCCAGCGTCGTTGACCGCTTCCGTATGCCGTCTCCATAATGGCGGCGTCATTGGAGAAGGGGGTACCCCATCATGATCGAATGGCTTGGTATCGAGCATCTCTTCGAGCTCTCGGGGACAGAGGCGGTCTGGGGGTTCTTCACCCCGCTCATCGTCTTCGCCGTGTTCGCCGTGCTGCAGATCATCCTGCCTGCGCGGCGGGTGCCGGGCTACGTCATCGACGAGGCGACCGGCGAACCGCGCAACTACCGGCTGAACGGCCTGTTGGTCTTCGTCATCGTGCTGATCGTGTGGGCTACCGAGATCACGGGGATGCCGCGCGAGTGGTTCTACCGGGCGTCGGTCTACTCCGTGGCAGGCGGAACGGTCTTCACGCTCATCTTCGCACTGCTGGCGGTGCTCACTCAGCCGAAGATTGGGGAGAAGGGCCTGCTGGCGGAACTGTGGACCGGGCGCGTGCGGGAGATCTCCTTCTTCAACAACCGCTTCGACGTCAAGATGTGGTTCTACGTCGTGGGCGGGGCGATGCTGTCGCTCAACGCGCTGTCCGGGGCCGCGTACCACTACGACCGATTCGGCGACGACTTCAATCCGGGCGTTTTCCTGTACGCAGGGTTCTTCACGTTCTACATACTGGACTACTTCGTCTTCGAGCGCGTGCAGCTGTACACCTACGACCTGATCCACGAGCGGCTCGGCTTCATGCTGTTCTGGGGCGGACTCGTGGTCTACGGGTGGCTGTTCATCCTGCCGCTGTGGGGGATGGCCGCGCACCCGGACCCCGGTTTCTCGACGGCGTGGACGTACGTATGGCTCATCGGGACCGCTGCGCTGTTCCTGACGGGGTGGAGCATCTCGCGCGGCGCGAACATGCAGAAATACGTGTTCAAGCGGTGGCCGGACCGGAAGTTCCTCGGGCTCATCGAGCCGAAGTACATCGAAGCGGGAGGGCGGAAGATCCTGTACAGCGGCTACTGGGGCAAAGCCCGGCATTTCAATTACATGGGCGAGGGGTTCGCTTCGCTCTCGATCGCGCTGGTGTTCGGGCACTTCGGCAACCCGTGGGCGTGGGTGTACTTCATCTTCATCGTCTCGATGTTCACGTCGCGACAACGCGACGACGACAAGCACTGCGCCGAGAAGTACGGCGAGGAGAAGTGGGCGGAGTACAAGTCGCTGGTTAAATACCGGATCTTTCCGGGGGTGTATTAGCGTCAGCGGTGCGCGGTTCTTCCCACCCACCCACCCGTGACGTTGTGGGGGACACCCCCACGCCGCGGGCTAAAGCCCATGGCAGAGGGGGAACCCCTCTGCGCTCCCCGTCCAAGTGGAGCGCCGGGCAGGGCACCCACAAGGGGTGCCCCTACACCAGGCACCGCCCGTCCGCCTCACCCCACCGCGTGCCCTGTCGGGCACGCTGGATTCCCTAAGTTCACAAACGAAGTGCAACACCAGATTAAGGTGTTGCCATGGGAGAGTGCTATAGCCAGCTCAGCATTGAGGAACGATGTGAGATTGCCCGTCTACATACCAAGGGAGCCTCGAGCAGGGAGATCGCAGCAGGTCTGGATCGCCCGGCATCGACAGTTGCTCGGGAGTTGAAGCGCAACGGTTCACGAGCCGGCTACCGGGCGGTATATGCGCAGGAGCAGGCGCGTGCGCGTCGTTGGTCCGGAGTTCGGCTGGAGCGGGATGAGGAGCTGCGCAACGATGTGTTGGAGCGGCTGAAGCTGGGCTGGTCGCCGGAGGCAGTGGCAGGACGGCTGAGGAGAGAACGTGGCAAGAGCGTCATCTCCCACGAGAGCATCTACCGCTTCATCTATGCCCAGAGCGCACGGCACAAGGACTATGGATGGCGCCACTATCTGCGGCAGAAGAGATGGAAGCGTGGGAGGAGGCGACGCAGGCACAGTCCGGCCTCGTTCATCGCTCACCGTCGCCCCATAGCAGAACGCCCCGCCTCTGTTGCCGACCGGCGGACGTTCGGGAACTGGGAGGCAGACGTGATGCAGTTCGGGCGCGCAGGGCAAACGGTGTTGGCGTTGCATGAGCGTCATTCACGGGTGTTGATAGGGGTGCGGCAGCCTTCGAAGGCTGCCGCACCGATCGCCACGGCCATGGCGGGCATCCTGGGCCCTCTACCGCCGGAGTTCCGGCAGACGGTCACCTTCGACAATGGCACGGAGTTCGCTCACCACTATGAACTGCATGCCTGGGATATCGAGACGTTCTTCTGCGACACATACTCGCCGTGGCAGAAGGGAGGAGTGGAGAACGCGATAGGACGGATGCGTTGGGTGTTGCCCCGCAAGACGGACCTGACTGCGGTGTCGGACGAGGAGTTTACGGCGTTGATGCAGGCATACAACAATACGCCGCGCAAGTGCCTCGACTACCTCACCCCGGCCGAGGTCCTGCTAGACCAGGTGTTGCACTTCAAATGTGAATCCACCTTCCCGTTTTCACGGGAATGACGGAGAGAAGGGGGAATGCCGTAGGGGCGGGAATGACGGGTGTGTAAGGCAACAGCGCCACGCCCCGGTGCCCATCCCCTGTTCACCCCCATCCTAACCTTCCCCCATCAAGGGGGAAGGGATCAGGTTTAGCCCTCGGTGAGGAGGGGGCGGAGGGTGG
Organism: Dehalococcoidia bacterium; assembly: GCA_965208625.1. Taxonomy (GTDB): domain Bacteria; phylum Chloroflexota; class Dehalococcoidia; order Lucifugimonadales; family Australimonadaceae; genus Bin16. The sequence continues at coordinate 2,766,496 of OZ242348.1, read as the reverse complement.
AGGTTGGGGTGGTGTCGAGGGCGTGGACGGCGGCGATGACGTCGCGGGCGCGTTGGTCGCCGTAGACGCCGCCGATGAGGTCCAGGGCTTTTTCGTCGACCTCTTCGGTGGTCATGGGGTTGTCCGCCGTGCCGTGGACGGCGGGGACGTGGCGCTCCAGGACGGCGTTGGCGGTGTGGATGCGCACGGTGGCGGGGCGCTGGCGCTCCATGCCTGCGAACTCAGGGTTGCCCTCCAGACGGACCTTAGCCATGAGGTCGACGACGGCGGGGTCGCTCATGCGCTCGTAGGTGTGGGTGGCCTGGAAGGTGAGCCTGCCACCGTCGAGGGCGATGACGGCCATGCAGTACTGGAGGTTCACGTCCGGCATGTGGCGTCCGTTCACGATGTTGGCGCCCTGCGGCGGGAGCAGCGCCTCGACCTCGCGGATGTCGGAGGGGGCGATGCCGTGCTCGGTGACGAGGGAGGACATCGCCTCGGCGGCGGCCTGGATGGGCGAGCCGACTGAGTACTTCTTGATGTTGGTGAGCGTGATCTCGTAGTGGTCGCCGAGGCTGGCGACCCATTGGGGGAATTCTTCGCGGCGGGGGCAGAAGACGTCGAGGAAGCCGTTGTCGCCCTCGAACGCGTCCTCCTCGCCGGACATGCCGGACGCGACGAAGAGCGCCGACGTGACGCCGGAGCGCGCGCCGTTGCCGCCGAAGACGAACGACTTCTCGATGTGCTCGGAGTCGCGGGCCCAGGACGTGATGCCGGAGGCCTGCTGGGCGGTGTAGGAGAGGGCGTAGCGCACGCCCTGGGGGTCGAGTCCCACGAGGGCCGAAGCGGCAGCAGCGGAGCCGAACATGGGGCCGATGGTGTGGGTCGCGTGTCCGTGCCAGCCCCGGGCGTCGATGCCGCCCATGAGCCGCGCGATGCGCGAGCCGACGTCGTAGCCGAGGGCCACGGCGCGCAGCAGCGCCTCGCCGGAGGCGTTCTGGCGTTCGGCCACCGCGAGGGCGGCGGGGACGACGGCACAGCCGGGGTGGGTGAGCGACGGCGCGTGGGAGTCGTCGGTCTCGTCGGAGTGGGCGAGCATGCCGTTGGCCATGGCGGCGTTGATGGCAGTGGTGACGACGTTCGAGCCGACGACGGCGGCCTCGGGGACGCCTCCCTGGGAGCGGACGAAGTTAATGGCGGCTTCGCCGGGCTTGAGCCGGGCGCCGGTAACCATCGCCGCGATGGTGTCGAGGACGTGGTGCTTGGTCTTCTCCAGGACGGCTGGCGGGAGGGGCCTGTCCAGAGCGCCTGCGACGTAGGTGGCGAGGGCTTCGAGCGTGGACTGCTGGGTCATGGGGTCTCCTCGTTGGGCGGTTACTGGAGTATCTCGCCGCCGTTGATGTGGAAGGTCTGGCCGGTCACGTAGCTCGCGTGTTTGCTGCTGAGGTAGACGACGAGGGCCGCGACCTCGTCCGGCTGACCGAAGCGGGGGATGGGGAGTTTGGGGTCGATGCCGGAGACGTCGACGTCACGCTCGGTGCCGGGGTCGCGCTCGCCCTCGATGGAGGCAGGGGCGATGGCGTTGACGGTGACGCCGTGCTTGCCGAACTCGCGGGCGAGTCCACGGGTGAGGCCGACGACGCCGAGTTTGACGGCTGCCTTCATGGCGCCGCCGCCGCGGTAGGCGGAGACGCCGGAGTAGTTGACGATGCGCCCCCAGCCGCGCTCGACCATGCCGGGCAGCACCGCGCGGCTGGCGAAGATGGGGCCGTCCAGGTTTGCGGCGGCGGTTGCGCGCCAGTCCTCGTTGGACATCTGGAGAAAGGGGCCCTGCACGCGGTTCGTGGCGTTGTTCACGAGGACGTCGACGCCCCCGAAGGCGCGCTCCGCCGTCTGCACCGCGTCCCTCACCTGGTCCTCGTCGCCGACGTCGCAGAGGGCGGTCACGACCTCGGCGCCGGCGGAGCGGCACGCGTCGGCGGTCTCCTCCAGGGGGCCACTGCTGCGGCGCGTCGTGAGCACGAGTCGCGCGCCTTCGGCGGCGAACGCCTCGGCGGTGGCCCGTCCGATGTTCCGTCCCGCGCCCGTGATGAGCACGACCTTGTCCGTAAGACCCATGTCCATGGTTCGGTCCTCCTGCGCCTCGGGGCGAGCATAGCACTCAACAGGGGTGGGGAGGGTGGAGGCGTGGTTGGCAGGCTCACCACGAACCGCCCGCAGTACCCTCACCCTATCCCTCTCCCCTTGTAGGGAGAGGGGAAGAGAATCAGGCGGCGTTGTTGACGACGACGCGCCCGGCCTTCAGGACGGCGAGGACGCGGGTGACGTCGGAGATCTGCTCGTCGGGGTTGCCGTCGACGATGAGGAGGTCGGCTTCCCTGCCGGGGGCGACGGTGCCGACGGTGTCGTCGATGCCTAGCGCCTTGGCGTTGCCTCCGGTTGCGGAGGCGATCGCTCCGGCGGGAGGAAGGCCCGCGTCCACCATCGCGGCGAGTTCGAGGTCGAAGCGTCCGAAGGGGTAGACGCCCCAGCCGCAGTCGGAGCCGGCCATGAGCTGGACGCCGTGCTCGATGAGCTTGCCGACCTGCTCGAGGGTCGTGGCGTGGCCGCGGCGCATGCGGTCGAGCATCGTCGTCTCCTCCTCCGTGGCGGTCCCGTTGTCGACACGCGCCTGGAGGATGGGGATGCGGCTGCGGGTGATCTGCAGCGTGGGGTTTACGCATATCCCGCGCGCCGCGATGTCGGCGGCGAGGTGTTCGTCGAAGACCCGCGCGCCGTGCTGGTCGGTGAACCAGCCGTGCATGATGGCGTCGTACTCGGCGTCGACGACCATGCGCATCGCCTCGTTCGAGCGGCAGTGGGCGACGACCTTGCGGTCGCGGCGGTGTCCTTCCAGCGAGATGGTGTTCAGCTCCTCTGGGGAGAACTGCGGGCGGAAGGGGTCGGAGCCGAGCGTGCTGCCGCCGGTGGCCATCACCTTGAGGAAGTCTGCGCCCTCCTTGATGAGCTGGCGCGCGGCGTGCCGGACGCCGTCGACTCCGTCGGCCTCGGAGCCCATGAACCAGCAGTGGCCGCCGCTGACCGTGATCGGGCGGCCTGAGGCGAGCACGCGGGAGCCGTGGACGACGCCCTGTTGCAGGCCGTCCTTGAGGCGGAAGGTGGTCTGGTTCCAGCCGCCGCAGTCGCAGACGGTCGTCACGCCGGTCTCGAGGGCGCGTCCCACGTTGTGCGCCGAGCGCAGGAGGCGGATGGCGTCGTCGTCAGCGAGGTGGACGTCCTCGCCGCGCCTGCCGTCGCCGGGCATGTTCGTGTGCGTGTGGCAGTCGATGAGGCCCGGCAGGAGCGTCGCGTTGGAGAAGTCGAGGACCTGCCCGTCGGCAGGGGGAGCGTTGGCGGCGGGGCCAACCGACACGATGCGCGACCGCTCGATGCGCACGACGACGTCGGTCGCGGCGGCCGCGCCGGTGCCGTCGAGCACCCTCCCCGCGTGGATGGTCAGCGAGCCATTCGATCGTTGCATGGCAGCACCCCTTTCTCCGCACGGGAAGATTAGCACTGTCGCGCGGGGCGGGCATGTGTGGGGCCAACGCTCACAGTGCTGAACGCGCCGGACAGGGCACCCACAAGGGATGCCCCTACACCAGGCACCGCCCCTTCCCCGCCACCGCGTGGCCGTGTGCGCTCACACGCACGTGTGACCTGACGGAGAGGGGCGGGAACGACGGAGGAGCCAGGGATGACGGGGATTGCGGACATGGCAGGAGAGAGGCCGGGATGACGGGGCGCGGGCGGTTCGCGAACCGCCCCTACGTCAGGAGAGGAGCGATTCGACTTCCGTGCGGGTGGGCATGGCGTGCTGCGCGCCGGGGCGGGTGACGGCGAGCGCGCCTGCGGCGGCGGCGTAGCGTACCGCCTCGCTCAGGGGTTTGCCTTCGGCGAGGGCGCAGGTGAGGGCTGCGCCGAAGGCGTCGCCTGCGGCGACGGTATCCACGGCGTCGACCTCGAAGGGCGGGACGTAGCCGCTGTCGGCGTCCGACAGGTAGAACGCGCCTGCCTCGCCGAGTTTGACGACGACCGCTCTTACGCCGCGTTGGACGAGGGCGCGGGCCGCTGACTCCACGGACGCTGCGTCTGTGACATCGGTGCCGGTGAGGGCGGCGGCTTCGGCCTGGTTGGGGGTCAGCACGTCGACGAGGGCGTAGGCGTCAGGCGGGAAGGCGTCCGCGGGAGCGGGGTCCCAGACGACGCGGACACCCATCTCTCTTGCGATGCGAGCGGCCTTCAGGGACACGTCGGGCGGTAGCTCGCACTGGAGCATGAGGGCGTCCGCGCCCTGGAGCGCCGAGGCTGCGGCATCGACCTGGGTGTTGTTGCAGCGCATGTTCGCGCCGCTGAGGACTACGATGCAGTTCTCGTGGGAGGCGTCGAGCAGGATCATGGCGACGCCGGATGGGGCGTCGGGGTCCTGCATGACGCCGATCACGTCGACGCCGTTGGCGCGGAGGTTGTCGAGGAGCGTTGGGGCGAATACGTCCGTGCCGACCCGGCCAATCATGCGGACGGATGCGCCCATGCGGGCCGCTGCGACGGCCTGGTTCGCGCCCTTGCCGCCGGGCGCGGTGGAGAAGTCGCCGCCGAGGATGGTCTCGCCGGGCGACGGGAATCGCGAGACGGCCCCGACCAGGTCCATGTTGATGCTGCCGAGGACAACGATGGTGGGGGGCACGATGGGTCAGCCCTGCCCGACGGACAGCTCCAGGTGGTTACCGTTGGGGTCGTCGACGTAAAGCGAGTAGCCCGCGCCGTCGCGGTGCTCGCGGATGTGGTCGACGCTGAAGCCGCGCCCCTCGATCTCGCGCTGCAACTCGGCGGGGTTGCTGGGGCCGTCGAGGTCGAACGTGTGGTGGGGGACGCCGGGATTCTCACCCGCCGAGCCGTCGAACAGACCGATGGCGAAATCGCCCACGCGGAGCCGGACGACGTCGACGCCGCGCACCTGGTGCCTCGTCGTGACCTCGGCCCCGAACAGCTCCTGGTAGAACCGCACCGCGTCTTCGAGGTCGGCGACGCTGTAGTTCCACGAGCGGATACCTTTCGCTTTCATGGGGCTCTCCTTTCCATGGCAACGGGACGATGGGGGCAGCGTAGCGTGCGGGGATGGGGGGTTCAAGTGTGGTGAGGCGTCCGGTCCACACCAGCCGCCCTCCATCGAGGGGAAAGGAGGCAGGGCACCCACAAGGGATACCCCTACACCAGGCATCGCTAAGCCCCCACGCATGTGCCGTGGCGGGCACTCTGGATTCCCGCTTTCGCGGGAATGACGGGTGAGGCGGAATGACGGGGAGGGGGCGTTCGCGAACCGCCCCTACAGCAGGTGAGGTTGCGCGCTGAAGCGCGTGGTCACGCAGGAAAGACGGAAAGGGGCTCGCCGTGTGGCGAGCCCCTTGTTCAGAGTCTCGTAAGACTGGTCTTACAGTACGTCGCCGACCATGCGGCTGCGGCGGACGGTGGCGGGGTCGTCTATCTCGATGCCATCCCACTCAGCCAGCTTGGCGCCCTCGCCGGAGAGTTCGGCCTCGATGGTGTTGTTGACGACGATGTCCTTGAACGGGCCGCGCAGCCGGCCCTCGTAGCCGGGGTACTCGAAGTGCTCCACCGGGTAGATGAGGATCTCGTTCTCGTCCGGGTTGCGGATGACGTTCATGGGCTCGCCGCCGCTCTCGACGATGCGCATCTGGTCCTCCAGCATGCGGCGGAACATGATGAGGCCGACGTCGGAGACGCCGAGGCGCTCGGTCGTGCGGTCGGTGATGGGGCCCTGCATGACCCAGGCGGCCTGGTCCTGGCCGAGCACCCAGTCGGCCTTGATGCGTCCGTCCTCCTGGAAGACGGGGACCACCTCGTGGGGCACTACGTCCGGCTGCTCCTCGCCGGGTTCGAGCGGCTGGAGGTCGACGACGAAGTGGAGGGTGTGCGTGTCGTCCACCGGCACGCGGTACTGGAGGTTGGAGGTGATGTGGAGGACATGGGGAAAGAGGATGGGGTGCCCCATCTGCCAGTAGTCGTCCTGCTCGGTCTCGTCGCCTACGAGCCTGCGCTTGATGACGCCGTAGTCCGTGACCTCGAAACCTATCTTGCGGTGGTCAGCGCCGCGCGAGCCGATGCGTGCGTTCCAAGCGTCGCGCATCTCGGGGGGCTTGTCGCGGTTCATGACCCAGCCGCCCCAGTAGCGGTGGAGCCACTGGAAGTGGAGCGGGTCGAGCGAGTTCTCGTGGCACTGCAGCCAGTTGCACGGAATCATGATGGACTGCGTACGCCGGACGCCGGGCCAGACGAGGACGTCGACGCGGGGCAGGAGCGGTGCCGGCTGCGGGCCCATGTAGGCGAAGACGACTCCGCCAAGTTCCTGAGCGTCGTACGCCTTGATGCGGACCTTGTCCTTGAACTTGGAGCCTTCGGGCTCGGACGGCTGGTCGACGCACTGGCCCTTCTCGTTGAATATCCAGCCGTGGTAGGCGCAGCGGATGCCGTTCTCCTCGGGGATGCCGTAGGAGAGGTTGGCCTTGCGGTGCGCGCAGGAGGGTTCGATGAGGCCGACGGTGCCACTGGCGTCGCGGTAGAGGACGAGGTCCTCGCCGAGGAGGCGCACCTCCTTGGTGGGGTTGTCGGCGTCGAGTTCGACGCTGGCGGCGATGGGGTGCCAGTAGCGCCGCATCAGTTCGCCCATCGGGGTGCCGGGGCCTACGCGAGTAAGTCGTTCGTTCTGCTCTGCGGTAAGCATGCGGTCGCCTCCTCTCGTGGTGGCTCTTTCGTTAACGGGGCAAGTGTAGCGCAAATGGGGGTGGGGGGGCGAGTGGTTGGGGGGCCTTGGGTTCGCTCGGCATTGCGCACCCTACGCACACGTCCGGGGTACCCTCACCGCGCGCTGAAGCGCGTTGCCCTCTCCCCTTGTAGGGAGAGGGGACCACACAAGGGCACCCACAAGGGAAGCCCCTACAGCAGACAGCCTCACATCACCCCGCTCCGCCGTGTGACCTGTCGGTCACCTGGATTCCCGTTTTCACGGGAATGACGAAGGAGGACGGGGATGACGGGACAAGGGCGGAGGGTGACGGGGCAAGGGAACGGAAGGAGACGGGTGATAGACTGGTCTTGTGGGGAATCACTCCCGCACAGAGGCGGAACAGGAGGATGTGACGGAATGCGGACGACGATAGAGTTCGACCCCAGTTTCACGATGCTTACGGCGGAGCTCACGCCCGGAGAGTCGCTGAAGGCGGAGCCGGGCGCGATGGCTGCGCAGCAGGGGCTGGACATGCGGACGGGCATGGGCGGAGGCGGAGGACTGTTCGGCGGGTTCAAGCGGATGCTGGGCGGCGAGTCGTTCTTCCTCAACACGTTCACGGCAGGGCCGGGCGGTGGCTGGATAAGCCTCGCGCCGCCGACGCCGGGCGACATCATCTCTCACGACCTGATGCCGGGGCAGAACCTGTACATCCAGGGCAGTTCGTTCCTCGCGTGCACGGAGAACGTGTCCACGGACGCGAAGTTCCAGGGCATGAAGGGCATGTTCAGCGGGGAGAAGATCTTCTTCCTGCGCGCGTACACCGAGGGCGGACAGGGCACGGTGCACGTCAACTCGTACGGGGCCATCAAGAAGCTCAACATCCAGCCAGGCAGCGAGCTGGTCGTGGACACGGGGCACGTCGTTGCGTTCACGGACAACGTGCAGTACTCGGTGGGCAAGGTCGGCGGGCTCGGCTCGCTCATCGCCGGTGGCGAGGGGCTGGTGCTGAAGTTCACGGGCAGCGGCGACGTATGGATTCAGACGCGGACGCTCTCCTCGCTGATGGACAAGCTCGCGCCGTTCCTGCCGTCGACCAAGAGCTGACGCATGACGGTCCGCGTCCGCTACGCTCCAAGTCCAACCGGCGACCCGCACGTCGGCAACATCCGGTCGGCACTGTTCAACTGGCTGTACGCCCGTCACACGGGCGGCACGTTCATCGTGCGCATCGAAGACACCGACCAGGCGCGGATGGTGCCCGGCTCGCTCGAGACGATCCTCGACGCACTCAGGTGGCTCGGCCTCGACTGGGACGAGGGGCCGGGTTCGGAGACGCCGCACGGGCCGTACGTGCAGTCGGAGCGGCTAGACCTGTACAGGGAGCACGCGAGGTGGCTCATCGCCGAGGGGAAGGCGTACGAGTGCTACTGCACGCCGGAGCGGCTCGACGCGGTGCGGAAGGAACGGCAGAAGGCGCACCAGCCGACCGGCTACGACCGGCGATGCCGTGAGCCGGAGGGAGCCGAAGAGGCGCGCAAGGAGAACCCGAACCCACCCGTCGTGCGGTTCAAGATGCCGACCGAGGGCTCGCTCATCGTCAACGACTTCGTGCGCGGCGAGGTGACTTTCGACGTTTCGCTGCTGGACGACTTCGTGCTGCTGAAGTCGGACGGCTTTCCCACGTACCACCTTGCGAACGTGGTGGACGACCACCTGATGGAGATTTCGCACGTGATGCGGGCGGAGGAGTGGCTACCGAGCGCGCCGCGTCACAAGTTGCTGTACGAGGCGTTCGGCTACGATATGCCGGAGCTGGTGCACCTGCCGCTCATCCTGGGGCCGGACCGCTCCAAGCTGAGCAAGCGTCACGGCGCGGCGTCGGTGCTGGAGTTCCGCGAGATGGGCTACCTGCCGGACGCGCTGGTCAACTTCCTCGCGCTGCTCGGGTGGTCGCTCGATGAGACGAGCGAGGTGTTCGCGAAGGACGAGCTCGTGCGGCACTTCACGCCGGAGCGTATCGTGGCGAGTCCGGCGGTATTCAACATCGAGAAGCTGGACTGGTTCAACGGCCTGTACATCCGGGGCATGGCCGACGACGAGCTGGCGGACGCACTTCTCCCGTGGCTGGAGGATGAGGAGCATGGGTTGCCAGCGGACGCGCGTCCGGTGGACCGGGGATACCTGGCTTCTATCGTGCCGCTCGAGCGCGAGCGGCTGAAGCGGCTGTCGGAGGCGCCCGAGATGCTGTCGTTCTTCTTCGAGGAGCGGCTGACGTACGACGCGTCGATGCTCGTGCCGAAGGGGCTGGACGCCGACGGCGGGCGCGGCGCGCTCGAAGCGGCGCTCGCCACGGCTGAAGGCGCCGACGACTGGGGCGTCGATGCGCTGGAGACGGCGTACCGGGCGCTCGCGGAGCAGTCGGGCTTCAAGACGGGGCAGCTGTTCGGAGCGATACGCGTCGCGGTAACGGGTCGCACTGCCGCGCCTCCGCTGTTCGACACGCTGTCAGTGCTGGGCAAGGAGCGCTGCGTGTCGCGACTGCGCTCCGCGCTGGAAGCGCTGTAGGCGCAATCCGTCGCCGGTTTGCTATCATAGAAGTCTCCCGCTGGGGATTCGGCTAGTGGTAGGCCGCCTGACTCTGGATCAGGTAACGATGGTTCGAATCCATCATCCCCAGCCAATCGTTCACTCCTGAGTCCCAATCACCTTCCCTCATGGCGCATGCCTGACGCGCCTGCTCGGCGCTTGCGCTACACTTGCCGCGCATGTCGCAGGAGGGAGCGCCGATGACGAACAACGCTGGCGAACACCAACGGATGAGGGCGGGGCTCGGCAGGCTCAGCGGGAAGGTGGCGATCGTGACCGGCGCCGAGAGCGGCATCGGCAGGGCGACGTCCCGGCTGTTCGCGCGCGAGGGGGCGAAGGTTGTCTGCGCCGACGTGGCGGAGCGAGGGGACCCTCGCACGGACCGGCTCATCGAGGCCGACGGCGGGGAGGCGCACTTCCTGCTCGGCGACGTGTCGCAGAAGGCGGTGTGCGAGGAGATGGTGAGCACCGCCATCGACCGGTTCGGCGGGCTGGACGTGTTGTACCTGAACGCGGGCACCGGCGTTCGGCAGAAGATCCACGAGATGTCCGACGAGGCGTGGGACCACGTCATCAACCTGAACCTGTATGGCGTCTATCACGGCGTGCGGGCCGCGCTGCCGCACTTCATGGAGCAGGGGCACGGGAACATCGTCATCACGGCGTCGAGCTTCGGGCTGCGGGCGAGCCCGCGCTATCCGTCGTACAGCGCGACGAAGGCGGCGCTGGTGAACCTGACGCGGCAACTGGCGGTGGACTACGGGCCGGAGATACGCGTGAACTGCGTCTGCCCGGGCCCCATCGACACGAACCGCATCCGGGAGTTCCCGCCGCGTCCGCGTCCCATCGACGAGGACCAGCGCTATGAGGCAGGCCAGCGCGTGGCGGCGCTGCACCGGATGGGGCAGCCGGAGGAGGTCGGGTACTGCGTGCTGTTCCTCGCAAGCGAGGAGTCGTCGTTCGTGACCGGGCACGCGCTCGTGGTCGACGGCGGGCAGACGATCACGGTGCAATGAGCGATCTGACGCCCGAACAGATGGCGGAGTTCCTGGAGCGCCCGCTCGTCGCGGTGTACGTGACGCTGCGAGCGAACGGCAGCCCGCACGCCATCCCTGTGTGGTACGAGTACAAGGACGGCGATTTCCTCGTGTTCACGAGCAGCACGTTCCAGCGCGTGAAGAACCTCGAACGGGACAGCAGGGCAGCAATCACAATCTCGACGCACGATGTGCCGTACATGTACGTGTCGGCGGAGGGCCCGGTCTCCATCACTCCGGAGGGCGTGGCGGAGACGGGGCTTTCGATAGCGCGTCGCTACATGGGGGACGAAGCTGAGGGATACCTGACGGAGCTGCTCGGCGAGCACTCGGTGGTGCTGCGGCTCACGCCGGAGCGCATCCTGACGTGGGTGGAGGATTAAGGGGGGCGGCACCCCCTTCCTGACCTTCCCCCATCGAGGGGGAAGGGACCACACAGCCTGAGGGATTCCTCGGCTGCTCCCGGCAGTGACACGCCCCCCACAGTCCCGCCCAGGAGTACCCTCACCGCGCGCTAAAGCGCGTTGCCCTCTCCCCTTGTAGGGAGAGGGGACAGGGCACCCACAAGGGATGCCCCTACACCGGGCACCCCCCCCCCCCCGCCCCGCGCGATTTGACACGGTCGCCCTGATTCCCGCTTTCGCTGGAATGACGGAAGGAGGCGGGCATGACGTGCCGTCAGTCACTCAGGTCTATGGGGCCGATGTTCAGTCGCGGAAGTTGACGTACTGCAGGGGCTGCTCGATGCCCATCTCTTTGATGAAGGTGATGGTTTCCTGCAGGTCGTCGCGTTTCTTGCCGGAGACGCGGAGTTCGTCGCCCTGGATGGCGAGCTGGACGCGGATCTTGGTGCCCTTCACTGCCTTTACGATCTTCCGGCCGAGGTCGGCGTCGATGCCCTGACGGATCGTGACCTGCTGGCGGATGCTGTCGCCGGTGGCCTTCTGGGGTGTCTCGAACGAGAGCGCGCGGCTGTCGACGTCGCGGCGGGCGAAGTAGGTGTGAAGCAGGTCGTGCACCTGGCGGAGCTGGAGGTCGTTGTCGGCGGTGACGGTGAGGGCGCTGCCGGAGCGCTCGACACCAGCTTTGGTGCCTTTGAGGTCGAACCGCTGCTGGGTCTCGCGTTTCACGCCGTTGACGGCGTTGTCCACCTCCGTGAGATCGACCTTGGATACGACATCGAACGAGGGCATGGGACATTCCTCCGTGGTTAGGCGTTCTTCGCTCTGCGGGCCTGACGCTCATAGTAACGCACGTAGGAGACGACGACAGGCATGTAGGAGCGGTCGGCCTTGGCGGGATCGGCGAAGAGGTGGGTGCGGACATCCACTTCCATCTCGGCCTCGCTCCTGCCCGCGGCCATGCCTTCCTTGATGAGCTCGCCGAGCTCGATGGTGATGCGCTCGACGGCGTCGATGGCGAAGGCAGGGTTGGAGGCGAGGAAGCCGGAGTGGACGGGCAGGAGGTACTTCGGGGCGAGCTCGCGCGCCTTGCGGATCGAGGCGATGCTGGCGTCGACGTCGAAGTACGGGAGCGTCATCGGCGGGTCGGGGAGGAAGCGCGGGGGCTTGTAGTTGCCGAGGCCGTGGCCGCAGTAAAGGGCCTCGTTCGCCGTGTCGAAGACGCCGATGTGGTCGAGCGAGTGGCCGGGCATGAACACGATGCGGTAGGGGGCACCGCTCCCGAAGTCGAGCGTGTCGCCGTCCTCGACGGTGGCCATGCGATCGTCCGGCACCGGGAGGATGTCGCCGAAGACGGCCTCCCAGGTGTCGCCGAAGACGTCGGCGGTGCCTGCGATGAGGCGGGCGGGGTCGCGCATAAAGGGCGCGCCGCGCGTGTGGAAGACGGCCTTGGCGCGGGGGAGTTCCTGCACCAGCCAGCCGCTGCCGCCCGCGTGGTCTATGTGGATGTGCGACGGCACGATCCACTCGATGGCGTCGGTGTCGTGGCCGAGCTTGCGGATGGCGTCAAGCAGCTCTTCGGCGATGGAGGTGGGGCCGGGGTCGAGGATGGCGGGGTGGTCGCCAGCGACGAACCACGCGGCGTGGGGCATCGCGCCGTCGGTGAAGAGCTCGGCGGTGTCGCGTCCGTATTCGGTGCGGAACTCCCAGACGCCGGGGAAGATGCGTTCGGTCTCCAAGGGGTGCCTCCTGCGGAGGGAAGGATAGCAGGCGGGGGAAGTACCCCTCACCCCCAAGCCTCTCTCGACAGGAGTCGGACGGCCCAAAGGGGGGGCCGGGCACCCACAAGGGATGCCCCTACACGGGAACGAGGTGGTTCGACATGCTCACCATGAGCGGACATACCACGCCGGCGAAGGGGTTACGCGTGGTTCGGCAGGCTCACCATGAGCGGGCATACCCTGCCGGCGAAGGGGTTACGCGTGGTTAGACAGGCTCACCATGAGCGGACATTCGCTGCCCGCCCTGGGAGTTACGCGACGGGTTGCCGGCGGAGGGTGCGCCAGGGCTTGCGCTCGAACCGGCGGCCGAGGCCGCGCTGGATCTCGCGCCACTTGCTCTCTTCCTCCGGGGTGATGAAGGTTACGGCCTCGCCGGAGCGGCCCATGCGGCCTGTGCGTCCGATGCGGTGCGTGAAGAGCTGCTCGGAGTCCGGCAGGTCGTAGTTGATGACCTGGCCGATGCCCTCGATGTCCAGTCCTCGGGCCGCCACATTCGTTGCGACAAGGATCGGGGTTTCGCCGGAGCGGAAGTCGAGCATCACGCGCTCGCGGGCGTTCTGACTGAGGTTCCCCTGGAGCGCGCCGACCGGGTAGCCGAGCGCGTCGAGCTGCTTGGCCAGTTTCTTGACGCCGTGCTTGGTCTTGCCGAAGACGAGGATAGGGGCGTCGTCGCGCTGGTCCAGCAGCGCCTGCAGAGCACCTATCTTGTCGCTCTTCTCGATGGAGTAGACGACGTGCTCCACCGTGGGCGCCGCCTGCATCCCGGCGTCCACCTCGACGGTGACGGGGTCGTGCAGGTGCTTGGAGGCGGTTTTCGCCACCCACTCGGGCATGGTCGCCGAGAGGAGGGCCGTCTGCCGGTCGGAGGGGGTCCGGCCGAGGATGGCCTCCACGTCGTGGGCGAAGCCTCGGTCCAGCATCTCGTCGGCTTCGTCGAGGACGAGGAAGCAGAGCGAGCGGAGGTCGAGCGAGCCTCGCTGGAGGTGGTCCAGCGTGCGGCCCGGCGTGCCGATGACGATCTGCGCGCCGTCCTTCAGCGCCTTGGACTCAGGCAGCAGCGACCGGCCGCCGTACAGCATCGTCACGCGCAGCCGCCGCGATGCGGCGAGGGACTCCGTCACACCCGCGACCTGGATGGCCAGTTCGCGCGTGGGGACGAGCACGAGGGCCTGCACGCGCCGGAGCGACGGGTCGCACCGTTCCACGAGGGGCGCGGCGAACGCGAGCGTCTTTCCTGAGCCGGTGCGCGCCTGCCCTATCACGTCACGCCCCGCGAGGAGGTGAGGGATGGACTTCTCCTGTATCGGCGTCGGCTCGGATATGTTCATCCGGGCGATGGCGGCTTTGGTCCCTGCCTGCAGCGCGATTCCGGGGAATACGGAGGCGATCTCCACGGCGGCGGCGGCGGAGGTTCGATCCGCGACAGGCAACTCCCGTGCACGGGCATCGGTAGCAGGCGGAAGACCGGCGCGGCGAGCCTTGAAGCACGGAGAGCAGTAGATGGGCCTCCCCTGGCGAGGCCGGAAACGGACGGTTGTGGGCGTACGGCAGTCTGCACAAACGGTGGAGTGGAGCTGGGTACGGTTAGTGGGACGTCGACGTGTCGATAGAGTTTCAAAAGGCATATGTAACAGGGTACAGGAGAGCGGGGGTCAGCGCAATGATTCAGTGACGCATAGGTGTAGTGAACGGCGGCAAAACCCGCTTCCTGCCGCACGTGTTTTTCGCGTGTTTTCGCAGATAAGTTCACAGACAAAGTGCAACAGTTCATGGGAATGTGGCGGATGTAATTCCGGGCGTTCCGGGGTGGGCACCCACAAGGGGTGCCCCTACACCGGACACTTCCGCACCGCACCACCCCACCGTGTGACCTGTCGGTCACGCTGGATTCCCGTTTTCACGGGAATGACGGAGGAAGGCGGGAATGACGGGGGAAGGGGAGGGGCTGCGGGGTTCCTGCCTCCGCAGGAACGACGATGGTGCGTCAGTCCCAGCGGAAGCAGGTGGCGGGGTTGTCCCAGAAGAGGCGGCGCTTGTCTTCGTCGTTGAGCTGGTCCCAGCCGAGGACGAGGTCGACGGAGTCGGGGAAGCGTGACTCGGCGTGGGGGAAGTCGGAGCCGAACATGAGGACGTGATCGCCCATGAAGTCGGAGACCATCTTCACCATGTCAGGGCCCTCGTGGAGGACGACGGCGGCGAAGAAGCGTCCGCCGGTCATGTACTCCTCCATCGTGTGCTGGAGGTCCTCGGCGACGTAGCCCATGTAGTGGACCTGGTCTTCCATGCGCTTCATCCAGAACGGGAGCCAGCCGAAGCCGGACTCGAGGATGGCGAGGTTGATATTCGGGTACTTGTCGAGCAGGCCCGCGCCGAGGAAGGCGGCGGTCATGCGCATCGCCCCCCACGGGTGGGAGGCGGTGCGTCCGATGAAGGGGTTGTCCCAGAGGTCGCGGTAGCCGGGGTAGCCGGCGGAGTTGCTGTGGTGCACGACGGCCAGTCCGGCGTCGTCGGCAGCGGCCCAGACGGGATGGAGGTCCGGGTGATCGATGGGGTAGTCGAGAGGGAGTTCAAGCATGACGCCGCGCGCCCAGCGCGAGCCGCCCCAGGTCTTGATCTCGCTGACGGCATTCTCGACATCGCGGGCGCTCGCGCTGATGAGGGAGGTGAGGCGGTCCGGGTAGCGCCCGCAGACGTCGTCCAGGAAGCGGTGGACCGCGCCGATCATGCCAGCGTCGACGCTCAGATCGTCGTGGCCGGTGAACGCGCCGTGCACCATGAGCTCGACGTCCACGCCTTCTTCGTCCATCTCCCGGATACGGGTCTCGATGTCTCCGTCCTCGGAGTAGCGCGATGGGTAGATGCGGCCCTGGAAGTTCTGGAAGTGGCGGTCCTCCTGCTCACGCGGCCCGGCCTCGCCAAGGTGGCGCGGTTTCCCACTCCCCCATCCGCCTCTGCTCTCGAAGCGGTACCAGTGGGTGAACGGGGGTTCGAGTATCTGCCCGGCACGGCCGGTCTTCACCTCGCGCAGGAACTGAGCGAGTTCCGGCTGGCGGGCCTGGGTCGCGGCGTCCATGTAGGGCGTCAGCGTCTCGACCGACGGCTGGAGGTGCGTGTCAGCGTCGAAGACCTTGAATCCGTTGCGCATGGTGTGTCCCTCCTGTTCTTGGGGAATTTACACCCGTGGGGCGATGTTGTGTGGGGGGAGCCCCACCCCCTTCCTAACCTTCCCCCATCGAGGGGGAAGGGATCAGACAGCCGATACCCTTATTCGGGCGGTTCGGGCGGCTTGATGTAGGGGTGCCCCTTGTGGGTACCCCGGCGTTACGCCCATGACGAACGCCAAGTCAAGCGGGAGGTCACCCGAAAGGGCACCCACAAGGGATGCCCCTACATCAGGCGTCCAGGCCGTAGGTGTCGCGGGCTTTGGTGGGGGTGAGGATGCCGTCTTCGATGTCGGCGCGGGTGCGGGCGGGGTTGCGGTCGGCGGCGGGGAGGGCGCCTCCGCCTCCGCCGGTCTCGATGCGGAAGACGTCGCCGGGTTCGAGGCCAATGTTGGAGACGATGCCGGGGTAGCGCTGCTCGCGCTCCTCGCCGGGGTGGACGACGACCCACGCGTTGCGGCCGTCGCCGCCGCCCTCGACGCCTGCGGCCTCGCGTTTCGACGCGCCGCCGGAGAGGCGGCTGGGGGCGCGGACGCGGTACTCGCGCACGTAGCCGGGGCCACCGCGGAATGCGCCGTCGCCGCCGGAGTCGGGGAGCACCTCGAATCGGGTCATGTCGACGGGGAACTCGGACTCGATGACCTCGACGCTGGTGAACTTGGCGCCGTAGCTGGCGCGGGAGCCGACGCCGGAGAAGCCGTCGCCGCCTTCCCACGCGGGCGCGCCTGCGTACATCAACTCGTACTGGACGTACTGGCGCTTCGTTCCGGTGTAGCCGACGACGATGGAGCTCTGAGTGGCGATGTGGGCGAGGGCGGGCCTGCCGGAGGCCTTGGCCATGACCGCCCCGATGACGCTCTCGGCGAGCGCGAGGGTCTTGGAGTAGAAGCCGACAGGGCCGGGGAAGGCGGGGTCGAGCAGGCTGCCGCGCCGGAATCGGCACTCGACGGCATCGTTCATGCCGTGATTGAGGGGGATGTGGCGGTCGGTGAGGCGTATCGCCATGTTGCGGGCGAGCCCCTCGATGAAGGGCGGGCGGAGGTTGATGGGGGCAGTCGCCTGATCGCCGGTGCCGGTGAAGTCGAGCACGAGGCGCTGGCCCTCCTTGATGGAGGCGACGTGCATGCGGATGGGCTCGCCGGTGCTGGGGTCGTCGACCATGGCCTCGACCTCGCAGACGCCGTCGGGCCACGTGGCGAGTTGCTCGCTGATGCGGTGCGCGGTGCGCTCGCCTGCCTGGTTGAATTGCTGCAGGAGCGCGGGCGCGCCGTACGTGCGGATGAGGTCGTGCAGGCGGGCCTCTCCGATAGTGTGGCAGACGCCAGCCTTGGCGGTGAGGTCACCGATCATCATCTCCGGGACGCGGCTGTTGGCTCGGACGAACGTTGCGGTGTCCTGCTCGAGGCGGTAGTCGCGCATGAAGCGGACGGGCGGTATCTGCAGGCCCTCGCCGAAGAGGTCGCGGGCTGTCGCGTTGCGGGAGCCCGCGGCGACGCCTCCGATATCGGGCGTGTGGCCGATGCTCGCGGCGAACGCGACGAGGTCGCCGCGCCAGAAGACGGGGGTCATCACGACCATATCGTTGGCGTGGGGGCAGCCGCTGTGGTACGGGTGGCTGGCGAGGTAGGCGTCGCCCTCGCGCATGCCGGCGGGGGCGTGGAAGTCGAAGAGTCCGTGGATGCACGCGGGCAGGCCGCCCATGTGCCCGGGGTGGGAGCCGCGCGCGACGAGGCGTCCGGTGGCGTCCATGAGGCCGCAGGAGAAGTCGTGCGACTCACGGACGATGGTGGAGAAGCCGGTGCGGAAGACGGCGTTCTCCATCTCGCGGACGATGCCGTCGAGGCGTGCGCTCATCACCTCGAAGGTGATGATGTCGAGGGGGGCGTTGGTCATGGGGGCAGCCCTCACCCCAGCCCTCTCCCTCTGGAGAGGGGGAGTCACGATGTGAGGCACATAATACGCCTCGCTCGCCGCGCAAGGGGGCCCTCACCCGCCGCGCAAGCGCGTCGACCTCTCCCAAGGGGGAGAGGTGGGGGGCGAGGTTCCTGCCTTCGCAGGAACGACGAGGACGGCCGGACGCGCGTTCCTGCGAAGGAACGAGGTGTTCAGGTATAATGACCGTTGGGCCGAGGCCGGAAGGCCGTTTCCACCGCGTGGCGCATTCGTCTAGCGGCCCAGGACACCGCCCTCTCAAGGCGGAGATCACGGGTTCGAATCCCGTATGCGCCACCACTGCGCCACCCCGAACACCCCCGGTTAGAATGTGCGGCCAGAGGAGTTCGTCATGCCCATCTGCCGCGGGGCCTTCGAGGTCACCATGGAGCCTGAGCCGCCGTTCCTGGAGCAGGACGGGGTTACGCTGAACCGCAACTTCGTGCGCAAGACGTTCTCCGGCGACATGGCCGGCACGTCGGAGGCGCGGATGCTCGCAGCCTTCACCGGCACGCCCGGTTCGGCGGGCTACGTGGCTATCGAGCACTTCACAGGGTCGGTGGACGGGAAATCCGGCTCGTTCGTGCTCCAGCACAGCGGGGTGATGGACAAGGGCGACGCGCAGCTTACGGTCACCATCGTGCCCGACTCGGGCACGGGAGAACTGGCCGGGATCTCGGGGACGATGGAGCTCGACCACGACGAGGGGCAGCACTCGTACGTTCTCGATTACGAGCAGGCGTAAGCCTACGGAGAGGTACGGCGATGGCCAAGGCAACAGGCCGGTCAACAGCATCCCGGAAGATCGACGAGAAGATTGCGGAACTGGGAGACTGGCGCGGCGAGCGGCTGCGTGAGGTCCGCAGGATCGTCTTCGAAGCCGACCCCGAGGCGGTCGAGGAGTGGAAATGGCAGAACTCCGCCGTGTGGTCGCACGACGGGGTGGTCGCCGCCGCGAAGGCGACCAGGGACAAGGTGCGGGTCACGTTCGCGCAGGGGGCCAGCCTCCCCGATCCCGGGACGCTGTTCAACGCGAACCTGGACGGGGACACGATGCGGACGATAGTCATCCTCGAGGGCGATGCGATCGACGGGGCCGCGCTGCAGGCGCTGGTCCGCGAGGCGGTGGCGTTCAACGCCAGCCGGGACGGCACGGCGCCGGTGCTCCTCTCGGGCGGCAACCCGCAGATACCGAAGGGCGACGGCGACGCCCCGGTGCAGGCGTACATCGCAGCAATGCCGGGTTGGAAGAGCGACGTTGGGCGGCGCCTCGACGCGCTCATCGAACGCACCGTGCCCGGCGTCCGCAAGGCGGTGCGTTGGAACTCGCCCTTCTACGGCGTTGAGGGCATGGGCTTCTTCCTGAACCTTCACGTCTTCACCCGCCACGTGCGCGTGACCTTCTTCCAAGGCGTATCGCTGGAGCCCGCGCCGCCCGGCAGGCTGAAGGACCCGGACGCGCGCCATGTCGACATCCGCGAGGGCGAACTCGACGAGGAGCAGATGGCGGCGTGGGTGCGGCAGGCGGCAGCCATACCCGGCTGGGACCTGAGCTGAGATCACTGACGAGAGGCAGGCATGAGCACGCAACATTCACCCATCGGTTTCCTCGAAGCCGTCTGCTATGACGTTGCGGACATCGACCGCGCGGCGGCGTTCTGGTCCGGGCTGCTGGGGTGCACGTTCGGTGCGTCCACCCAGACCGGGTTCCGGCGGGCGCAGCTTCCCAGCGGCCTCTACTTCCTGCTGCAGCAGAGCGACGAGCCGAAGACGGGCAAGAACCGCGCCCATGTCGATTTCGAGACGGACGAGGTGGATACTGCGGTGGGCCTGGTCGTGGAGCTCGGCGGCAAGGCGCTGCATCCGGTCGACAACGGGCTCGCGGGTTTCTGGGTGTGCGCGGACCCGGACGGGAACGAGTTCTGCATCGGGCCGCCGGAGTCGCGTCCGCCGCGGGAGGGTTAGGTGGCATTCCGCACCACGCCAAGCCTCACCCAGCAACCCCCCTCCGATCATCAGGAGAGGGGAACAGGCAGAACGTGGTTTAGGCCATGACTCTGAGCGTGGTTAACTGGAACGTCGAGTGGGCTACTCCCGGTTCGTGGAGAGCCACCGAAGTCCTCAATCGCATAGAGGAACACCGCCCAGAAGTCGTGTGCTTAACGGAGACCAACGACACGTTGCTGTCTCGAGACGGTTACTGCATATCCTCCCGGCCAGACTACGGATACCCAATCAAGGTCGGCCGCCGGAAGGTCTTGCTCTGGTCGAGGGAGCCCTGGGAGCAGACCGATGACCTTGGGAGCGACTCGATGCCGCCAGGACGGTTCATCTCCGGCGTCACCCAAACGTCCGAAGGCAAGGTCAGAGTCATCGGAGTTTGTATCCCCTGGTCCGGGTCGCGCACCGAACGCAGGCGCGAGCAGGAACGCAAGATGAGGTGGGAAGACCATGCGCAGTACCTTGCCAGCCTCACCGAGTTTCTCCGACGAGGCCCTTCCGAGCGTCTGCTGGTGATGGGGGACTTCAATCAAGGCATCGGGCCAGGCAGTCGAGCTCCGGCGAAACTCCGGTCGGACCTTCACGAGGCCTTCCGAGGGATGACGATCGCTACATCCGACCTTGCGTTCCAGGAGCGACGGAGCATCGACCACGTCGCACTGAGTGAGGACTTCACCGTGGACTCTGTGTGCGCCATCAGCAACATCCACGGCGAGAGGCGACTGTCAGACCACTTCGGCGTTGCTGCCTACCTCGCTCTCTAATCGGAGTAAGAACTCGTCGTGCCCCGCCACTGCAACTCGCTGCACGCCTCCGAGGATCCAGCCTTCGCAAGCATGACGGGGCCAGGTGTCATCTCCTCCGGACGCACAGAATCTGTGCGGCGTGCTACTCTTTCGCACGGCCTAACTCGTGAGGTGAAATCGGGCATGCGTTTCAACAGGTGGATCGCTCTCTCCGGGCTGTTGCTGGCCCTCTTCCTGCTGCCGGGCTGCACAACGGAAGAGGCCCCCGACAGCACTCCTACTCCTGCCACTGAGGCCACGGCTACTCCTCAATCGGAGGTCGGCGAAGTCCCCGGGGCGACACCGACCGCTCCATCCGAAGCGGAGACGGAAACCGAAGGTCCGTCCGGAGAAGAGACAGAGCACGTCTACCGGATCGGCATCGCGGCGGACCTGACCACCACCAACCACTGGGCATACCTGGGGCCGGACGGGACCGTGTGGAACGGCTACGTGCTCGCCGGAAGCAAGCCGTCGCTCTACGGGTACTCGGCCCAGAGAAACGACTGGATCCCCTCGCTGGCGGCCGATTTCCCCACTCCGCTCCAGGAAGAAATGGTGGGCGGCGAGACATTCTGGACCACCGAGGTGGAGCTGATAGAAGGAGTGAAGTGGAGCGACGGCAACGACGTTACCGCCGAGGACTTCGCGTTCACGGCCGGCACAGCCGCGGAGATGGAGCTCACCGGCAACTGGCCCTCGATAGTCGACCCGGAGTATTTCGACCACGCCGAAACCGACGGCCCATACCACCTGAAGATCTTCTTCAAGCAGAAGCCGGGCCTGGCGCGATGGCAGTTCGGGCTGGCGTTCATGCCCATCTTCTCCAAGTCCTACTGGGAACCGGTGGTGGCCGAGGCCCGGCAGGCCGGTGACATCATCGAGCAGCAGAAGGTGCTGTTCTCCCACGTCCCCGAGGGCGAACCCAGCGCCGGGGGCTTCATCTTCGGCCAGTGGGAGCGGGGCGCCTTCGCGGAGAAGGACCGGAACCCGGACTACTCCTTCAGCGGAACGGAAGTCGCGCTGTATGCCAACGGCGCATACTCGACCTCCACCCCCGGGCTCAACGAGTTCACTGCCTACGGTGAACCCAGTGGCGAAACGGTATTGGAGTACGTGGAAGGCCCCTTCGCGGCAAGCACCATCTACTCCATCTACGGCAGCCAGGACGCCGCCGTCCTGGCCCTCAAGAAGGGCGACATCGACTTCATGCTGAACCCGGTGGGGCTGTCCAAGGGGTTGCAGGAACAACTGGCGGGCGAGGGCGGACTTACCACCATCGAGAATGCATCCGACGGGGTCCGCTACCTGGGGTTCAACTTCCGCAGAGCGCCCATGGACAACAGGGCTTTCCGGCAGGCGGTGGCAACCCTGATCGACAAGGAGTTCCTGGTGGACACCGTGCTGCAGGGTGTAGCCATCCCCATCTATACGATGGTGCCGGAGGGCAACGGGGCCTGGTACAACAGCGACGTGCCACTCATCGGGAAGGGGATGACCCGCCAGGAGCGCGTCGGCAGGGCTGTCGAGCTGCTCAAGGAAGCGGGATTCACCTGGGAGACGGAGCCCCGCGTCAGCGAGGACGGCAATTTCATCGAGCAACCGGGCGAGGGGCTGACGATGCCCAACGGCGAGCCGGTACCGGCGATGGGACTATTCGCCCCCAGTGCGGGATACGACCCGCTGCGCTCCACCTTCGCCATCTGGATCGAGCGGTGGTTGAACGAGGTGGGGATCCCCCTGCGGGCCAACCTCACCGGGTTCAACGTCATCGTCGAGAAGGTGTTCGACCAGCAGGAATTCGACATGTGGATCCTCGGCTGGGGCCTCACCCCCTTCCCTGACTACCTCGAGTCGTTCTTCCACAGCCGCCATTCGGAGCTGGAAGGGTATAACCCCGGCGGATACAACAACCCGGACTTCGACCGCCTCGCCGACGGGTTGCTCGCGGAAACCGATCTGGAGGCAGCACGTCAGCAGGTCTTCGAGATGCAGGCATTCCTCGCTGAAGACCTGCCGTACGTCGTGCTGTTCGACACTCCCATCATAGAAACCTACCGGAGTGAGCGGATCGAGTATCCCTACACCGAAACGTGGGGCGGTCTCCAGAGCGTCGCAGGGATGCCCAGCCTGGTGGACTTCAGGTAGCCTTCCCGGCAGCCCGTAGTCTCTGGCATGGGCAGCGCTGACGCAGGCGGGGGATCAGACACGCTGAGCATCGTGTTGGGAAATAAGAACTGATGGCAGGCTATCTGGTCAGGCGAGCCGGTCAGATGGTGCTGACGCTGTTCCTCATCATCACGCTCACCTTCTTCCTCGTGGAGGCGCAGCCGGGAGATTACGCTTCCTTCTACGTGCTCAACCCCGACCTGCCCCCCGAAGTAAAGGACCAGATCAGGGCCGCGTTCGGGCTGGACAGACCGGTGTGGCAGCAGTACCTGATCCATCTCAAGAACACCGCCACCGGGAACCTCGGCGTCTCCTTCGGCAACTACCCACGGCCCGTCATCGACGTGCTCGCGGAGCGGGTGCCCCGGACACTGGTGCTGTTCCTGACGGCTACCGCTGTGTCCTTCTACATCGGGTTCTTCCTTGGCAAGGCCATCGCCTGGCGCCGTGGCGGATTGTTCGAGTACGCCACCACCATCTCGGGGGCGGTGCTGTTCACCGCGTTCACGCCGGCCTTCGCCCTGATGATGATCTGGGTGTTCGCCTTCAGGCTGGGCTGGTTTCCGGTGGGGAAGTTCCTGGACCCCCTGGTATGGCGGGGGGCCGACGTCAGCGCCAACTACGTATTCGGCAACATGCTTCTCAGCGCGGGGGCCTTCATCGTCTTCGCGCTGCTGGTCATGCTGCTCCTCAAGAGGTTCGGGCGGGCAGTGCCGTCAGTGGTGGCCCTTCCGATAGTCCTCGGCGGCGCGGCGGTCATCGTGGCAGCGTGGGCCATCTCGGGCATCGGCGGGTTGGCGCTGGACATCGTGAAGCACATGGTCCTGCCTGTGGCTACTCTCACGCTCATATCCTTCGCCGGGACCATGTTGCTGACCCGCAACAGCATGCTGGAGACCATCCGCGAGGACTACGTGATGGCCGCGCGGGCCAAGGGGCTGCCGGACAAGCAGGTGCGTGACCGCCACGCCGCCCGGAACGCGATGCTGCCGGTGGTGACCAGCCTCGTCTACAGCCTGATATTCGCGATCGACGGGAGCGTGATCATCGAGAGCGTCTTCTCCTGGCCGGGCACCGGCCTGACCCTCCTCCAGGCAGTGCGAAGCGAAGACCTGCCGCTGGTGATGGGAGCCATCCTCTTCATAGGTCTGCTCTCGCTCCTGGCGCACGTCGTAGTCGATGTCCTATATGTCTACCTCGACCCCAGGATCCGGTACCAGTGACTACTCCTAACCCGGCTGGCCCCACACCTGAGATAGCGGTCGACGCAGGCAGCAGGAGGCTGCGTTTCGTACTGGCACGACTGCGACTGGTGTGGCGGTCGTTCAGAAGCGGCGGGGGCACATTCCTGGAAAGCCAGATGGGCAGGTTGTCCCTGTTCATCATCATCGTCTACGCGCTGATGGCGGTCGCTCATCCGATACTGATGGCGTCTGTCTGGGACCCTGCCACCTACGACCCCGTGACCGGATACTCCTTCGACCAGGTGGAGCAGCCAGCCCCGCCAAGCTGGAAGCATCCCCTGGGGACCGATCCGTTGGGCCGGGACGTGCTCAGCCAACTGCTGTACAGCACCCGCTCCGAGTTCGTGCTGGGGATAACCGCCGCACTGGTAACTGTGACCATCGCGACCTTCGTGGGAGCGGTCGCCGCCTATTACGGCAGAGTGGTGGACGCCTTCTTCATGCGGCTGGCCGACCTGATGATCGCCCTGCCGGCCATATCGTTGCTGATCGTCCTGAGCGCCCTCTTCCATCTGAACCTGTTCTACCTGGCGCTGATAATCGGCGTGCTGAGCGGGTTCGGAGGGACGGCCATCATCCTGAAATCCCAGGCGCTGAGCATCAAGGTGAAGCCCTTCATCGAAGCGGCGCGCGTGGCTGGCGGAGGCCATTTCCACATCATCTTCGTCCACATAATCCCCCACCTGTTGCCCCTGGCCCTGCTCTACATGATGTTCACGGTCACCAGCGCCATCTTTGCCGAGGCCGTGCTGTCGTTCCTCGGCCTCCTGGACCTGAGAATGAGCTGGGGAATCATGATTCACACCGCCAACACCGGCGGCTACCTGCTGGGCGGCACCAGGTACTGGTGGCTGATAGTCCCCGCCGGGGCTTCCATCACGCTCCTCTGCAGCGCCTTCTACCTGGCAGGGCGAGCCCTAGACGAGGTAGTGAACCCCCGGTTGAGGCAACGCAATGACTGACCGGCGCGACCCATTGCTGAAGGTGGAGGGCCTGAGCCTGAGCTATCAGACCAGGCAGGGCGAGCTGCAGGCCATCCGGGACGTCAGCTTCGAGTTGGCCCGGGGCTCCGCACTGGGGCTGGTGGGTGAGTCCGGTTGCGGAAAAACTTCCGTCGCCAACTGCCTGATGCGCCTGCTGCCCGACAACGCCCGGTTGTCGGCAGGGCGGGTGCTGCTGGACGGGCAGGACATCCTGCTCCTGACCGAGGAGGAGATGCGGCTCCTGCGGTGGCGGCGCATCTCCATGGTCTTTCAGGCCGCGATGAACGTCCTGGACCCGGTGTACCGGGTGGGCCAGCAGATCGTCGAGGCCATCGAGACGCACGGCGTCGAGTCCACCGACCCCGCAGCCAGGGAGCGTGTGGCGCGCCTGTTCCGGTTGGTGGGGCTGGACCCCCAGTTGACGGAGCATTACCCCCATGAGTTCAGCGGCGGCATGCGCCAACGCGCGGTCATCGCCATGGCCCTGTCGTGCGACCCCGACCTGATGATCGCCGACGAGCCGACCACTGCCCTGGACGTGATAGTGCAGGACCGGATACTCCGGGAGCTGAAGGACATCCAACAGCAGCTCGCCATGAGCCTCATCTACATCAGCCATGACATAGCGGTGGTAGCAGAGGTGACGGACGTGGTGGGAGTGATGTACGCCGGGCGGCTGGTGGAGATGGGAGACACCGCCGACGTGTTCCGGGCCCCGGCTCATCCCTACACCGCTGCGCTGATGTCCTCATTCCCCAGCATCAGCGGGGAGAGGCGTCCGTTGATCAGCCTTCCCGGCGAACCGCCGAACCTCTCTGACCCGCCCCGGGGCTGTCCGTTCCATCCGCGCTGCGCTTACGCCACGGACGTGTGCCGGGTCGAGTTCCCGCCCGAGGTCAGAGCCGGCAGTCACCGGGCCGCCTGCTGGCATCCGCTGGACGCAACGCTGGTACCGCAGGGTTGAACGGATGGAAAGCGCAAGCAACATTCCCGAGACCCCGAACGCCCCGGCCACTGGCACGGACGCTTCGGACGACGGCCCTCTGCTGGCTGTTCACGGCCTGACCAGGTTGTTCCCGGTTGGGGGGAGTCCCTTCCGCAAGCCTTCAAGCTTCATCCATGCGGTTGACGACGTGAGTTTCCAGCTGGGACACGGAGAGAGCCTCGGGCTGGTGGGGGAGTCGGGCTGTGGCAAGACCACGGTAGGCAAGCTGCTCGTCAAGCTGCTGGAGCCCACCGACGGCAAGATACTCTTCCGATTTGCCGGTGACCCGGTCGACACCGAGACCGGGGCTCCCTGGGACCCCGCCGCCATGAGGGGACGGCAGTTGCGCTCCTTCCGCAGGCGTGTGCAGATGATCTTCCAGGACCCCTATGAGTCCATGAACCCCCGGCGGACCATCTACGACATCATCTCCGAGCCGCTGTCGGTGCAGGGCATGGGCGACGTTCAATACCGGGTCGACCGCGTGCTGGAGATACTGACACTCGTGGGCCTCACACCGGCGGGAGCGTTCCTGTTCCGCCACCCCCACGAGCTTTCCGGCGGGCAGCGCCAGCGAGTAGCCATCGCCCGCGCGTTGGTGATCCGCCCGTCCTTCGTGGTGGCCGACGAGCCGACCTCCATGCTCGACGTTTCCAGCAGAACGGGAGTGATGTCCCTGATGCAGGACCTGGCTTCTGAGCTGGGAGTGGCCTACCTGTACGTTACGCACGACCTGGCGGTGGCGCGCTATATGTGCCATCGCATCGCCGTGATGTACCTGGGGAAGGTGGTGGAACTGGCTGAGACGGAGGAGTTACTCCGCAATCCGCTGCATCCGTATACGAAGGCGTTGTTGTCTGCGGTGCCCCTGCCCGACCCGGGAAGCCGCCGCGAGCCGCCGGACATACGCGGCGACCTCGCTACGCCGATAGACCCGCCTACCCGCTGCCGGTTCTACGAAAGGTGCCCCGCAGCAACCGCGCACTGCCTGAACCATCCGCATCCCCCCCTCGAGGAGAAGAGCCCGGGACACCTGGTGGCCTGCTACGAGGTGTGAGCCGTCGCGTCTATCCCGATGCAGCGCCGACGTGGCGCGCGAGGAATGAGCGCATGAGGTCGATGGCGCGGTCGGACTCGGGGCCGGGTTCGCGCGCGAACCCGTGCGGCATGCCGGGGAACGCTTCGTACTCGGCGTGCCCGCCCACCCGGCTCCAGGACTCAGCGAAGCGCTGGGGGATCTCGTGCGGGATGTTGCCATCGGCCGTCCCCTGCACGACGAGCAGCGGTGGCAGGGCGACGTCCTCACTGCGGTCGAGTATCTCCTGCGGGTTGGCCTCGTGGACGGCGTCCCACGGCTGGAAGTAGTTCTCGGTGGAGCGCACGAGCCGTTCGACCGGCGCTCCTTTCGCCCACTCATAGCGCGCGAGCGGGTCCACGATCGTCCAGAGCGCGATGAGGAAGCCGAGGCTTGCGTCGTCGCCGATGCCGTCGGCAGCAATGGCGGAGTAGCGCGGGTCGCGGGGGCGCATCGCGGTGAGGAGGATGGTGTGTCCGCCGCTCGAATCACCCGCGCCGCCGACGCAGGCGGGGTCGCCGTTGAAGTCGCTCGCGTGGGCCTTCAGCCAGCGCACAGCGAAGTTGGTCTGAGCGACCTGCACCGGGTACGGGTGCGCGGGGGCGAGGCCGAAGTCGTGGGCCGCAACGACCATGCCGCACTCGGCGAGTTGCGTGTCGATAGGGGAGGCTCCCAGACGGTCGCCGGTGTTCCACGCTCCTCCGTGCGCCCGGAGGAGCATGGGGAACGGTCCATCGCCCACGGGGCGGTAGACGGTCATAATCAGCGACTCGCCGTCGACGCGCAGGTACTCGACGTCCTGCGAGACGACGTCGTAGCGGGCGGTGGGGTCGTATTGAGCCATGGGGGGAGGATACATGAGGGAGGAGGCGCGCTAAAGCGCGTCGCAGGGGACCCACAAGGAAGGGCACCCACAAGGGATGCCCCTACAGCAGACAGCCCTGAGAGATGCCCCGGCTACGCTCGGCATGACAGGGCATCGCTCCCACCCCGGAGGTCCTCACCCGCCGACGGCGATGACCCACATGTCGATGCTGCGGCTGGGGTTGCCGCGGGTGAGGACGTCGAATGCGGTGTCGTTGATGAAGATGAGGCGGTCGTGGAGGGTGACGCGGACCTGCAGGCCGTAGGTGGCGCGCTGGTCGATGTCACCGGGTTCGTAGGGGACGGCGAAGTCGACGGGGAAGCGTCCGGGGTCTTCGATGGTCTGGGAGGCGATGAGCGGCGCGGCGGCATCCTGGAGGGAGACGTCGCGGAGTTGGACTTCGAGGACCGCGCCCTCGGGGATGGTCTGGGCGCCGTCGAAGGTGACCGTGCCGGTGACAGCATTGCGGTCGCCGCAGGCGGCGAGGGTGAGTGCGAGGGCGGCGATTAGAATGGTGGCGGAGATGATGCGCATGTCTGTGCTTCCCGGTGGGTATGCCTCTACAGAGTAATACGCATGAGCGGCGCGGCGGGTTCCACGTGAGGCGGGGAGATCCCACGCCCCGCCAACCCTCATCCGCCGCGCCAGCGCGCGGTTCCACAGGCTCACTGCGAGCGGACGCCCCCCGAGAGATTCCTCGACTCCGCTGCGCTCCGTTCGGAATGACAGACAAGGGGATGCGAGATTCCCGCCTTCGCGGGAATGACGAAGGGGGCGGGAATGACGGAACAAAGGGCAAGATCGGGCTGTTGTTGGCAGTGGGGGTGGCGGTTGTGGCGTTGCTGGCCGGGTGCGGCGGGGAGCCGGAGCCGCCTGCGCCCGTGTACAGCGGCATCCTCGCGGCGGCGGAGTTCGTGCCGGGAGAGAACAGGTTCCCGTTCGGGCTCGTCGACAAGAACGGGGCGTTCCTGGAGGGGGCCGAGGTGTCGGTTCGGTTCTTCGACCTGGATGGCGAGGACTCGCGGTTCCACGCTGAGGCGCAGGCGGTGTGGCGGGAGGTGGAGGGCGTGACGCCGCACCTGCACGACGACGGGGAGCTGCACCTGCACCTCGACTATACGGGGGTGTACGTGGTCGACGAGGTGTCGTTCCCATCAGCGGGCATCTGGGGCGCGGAGTTCGTCGTGGACGGCGGGACGCTGACGGAAGGGACGGCGTTCCAGGTGCAGGCAGAGGCGAACGCACCCCTGGTGGGCGAGGCCGCACCGCGCACGGAGAACCTGACGATCCACGACGCGCCGTTCGAGGAGATTTCGACGCGCCCTGTGGAGGGCGACGAGCTGCACAACGTGTCGGTCGCTGAGGCGGTGGACGCGGGCGAGACGTTCGTGGTGTTCTTCGCGTCGCCGCAATTCTGCGTGAGTGCGCTGTGCGGGCCGGTCACCGACACGTTGGAGCGCGTGCAGCAGGAGTTCGGCGGCGCGGTGGAGGTGATTCACATCGAGCCGTGGGACCTCGATGCGGCGCGGAACGAGGGTCGGCTGACGCCGTCGGCGGAGATGGCGGAGTGGGGGTTGCCGTCGGAGCCGTGGACGTTCGTGGTGGATGGCAGCGGGCGCATCGCAGCACGGTACGAGGGGTTGGTGACGGCTGAGGAGGTGCTGGGGGCGGTGCGGACGGCGCAGGCGGGTTAGGCGGCGTGGTTCGACAGGCTCACCATGAACGGGCTACGAGGTTCCTGCCTTCGCAGGAACGACAAGGGGGGTTATACGGCGACGCCGACGGCTGTGCCGATGCCGTAGGCGGCGGCGACGGCGATGCTCGCGAGGACGACCATCTCCGTTCCCTTGCGGAGCATGTTGCCCTGGCTGAGCATCGCGCGCCACGCGCCGACGGTGAAGAGCGCGATGCCGCTCATGATTAACGTCGAGGCGAGCGCGGCGGCGCCCTCGGCGAAGAAGAACGGGAGCACCGGCACGATGGCGGCGAAGGCGAACGAAACGCCCATCACGCTCGCGGCGAGGTGCGGCTTCGCGGGCTTGCTCGGCAGGCCGAGCTCCTCGGTCATCATCAGCTTCACCCACTGATCGTGATCGCGGGAGACAGCGTCGACGACCTCGTCGAGGAGCGGGCCGGTGATGCCCTTGAGGCGAAAGATGCGGCGCGTCTCGGCGAGTTCGTGCTCGCGCATATGCTCGATCTCCCAGAACTCGCGGGCTTCCTCGGACTCGTGGAGCTCTCGCTGGCTCTTCGTGGAGACGTACGCGCCGAGTGCCATCGAGATGGTGCCGGCGACCATCCCGGCGACGCCTCCGAGGATGATGATGGCGGGGTCCGACGTGCCTCCCGCGACCGCAGCGACGAGCGCGGTGTTCGAGACGAGGCCGTCGTTCGCGCCGAAGACGACCTCACGGACGGACGCGCCTCCGCTGCGATGGTGCTGCTCTCCGTGGGCGTGCTGGCCCAGGTTGAGGCTGATGGCGCGGCGGATGCCGGTGAGGGTGTTCTGGATAAGCGTGGTCATCTCAGATAAAGCGTATCACCACGGGCGTCACGGGTAGAGGCCACCCTGGGGAAGGAGGAGCAGGTCCTCGATGACCTGCTTGCCGGAGAGGGTCATGGCGCCCACGATGGCGTCGGCGACCTCGTCCACGGTAAGCATCTCCTCCCGCGGGAGCGGCGTGGTCATGCCCTCCCATATCGGCGTGTCGACCGGCCCGATACAGGCGTTGACGACGCGCACGCCCTGCCGCCGTACCTCGGTCGTTAGCGCGCGGGCGAAGCCGGTGACCGCGTGCTTGGTCGCGCCGTAGCCGGTCATGCCCGCGAAGCCACGGTGCGCAACAACGGAGGAGACGATGACGATGCAGCCGAAGCCTCGTTCCAGCATGCCGGGCAGCAGCGCTCGCGTGGGGAAGAGCGTGCCGTTGACGTTCGTCTCCCAGAGCTCGCGCCAGGTCTCGTCGTCGAGTTCCGGGAGCGCAGCGGCCTTGAAAGCGCCGGCCGAGTTCACGAGGATGTCGACGCGTCCCAGCTCCTGCTCGGCGCGGGCGGCCATCGCCTGCACGGCGGCGCTGTCGCGCACGTCGCAGGGGAGCGCGACCCAGGCATCGGACGACCAGCCGGACGCGGCCTCGCGCAGGCGCTCCTCGCTGCGTCCGACGAGCGCGACGCGTGCTCCTGCGTCGACGAGGCGCTGGGCGACGGCCTTGCCTATGCCGCTGGATGCGCCGGTGACGAGGGCGGTCTTTCCGGCGAGGACGCTGGCTGCATCGGTCACGGGTTCGCTCCTGCGGCGGGGTACTCGAAGCGGTTGTTGCGGGTCTCGTCCAGAGTGACGCGCTCGAGGCGTCCGGCGAGGGGGCCGCTGAGGCGCTGCCAGATCGTGCGGGCGATGTTCTCGCCGGTGGGCACGAGGTGGAAGTAGTCCTCCACGTCCAGGTTCAGGTAGCGGTGGTCGTAGAGGTCCAGGACGTTGCGCTTGACCGTATCGTCGAGATCCGTGAGGGGGATGACGAAGCCGGTATCGGGGTCGACGGGGCCGCCAACGGTGATGGTGAGGCCGTAGTTGTGGCCGTGGCCGTTGGGGTTGGCGCACTTGCCGAAGATGTCCTCGTTCTCCTCAGGTGAGAGCGCGTCGGCGTAGAGCCGGTGGGAGGCGGCGAAGGTGTAGCGCCGCGAGAGGTGAACAACGGGTGCGGTCACGTGATCGCTCCGAACGGAGCCGCAGCATCAGCATGGGCGACAGGGCTGCTGGATTCCCGCCTTCGCGGGAATGACGAAAGGGGCGGGAGTGACGGGAAATGGAGGTGGGCGACGGGCGCGGTCATGCGGTCGCTCCGAAGTAGTCGACGTAGAGGTCGTCGGCCTCGTAGAGACGGAGGCGGGACAGCTTCGCACCGTCCAGAGTGCCCGCGATGCGGTCCCAGAGGACGGCGGCGAGGTTCTCGGTGGTCGGCTGGCGGTCGGTGAACCACGGGGTATCGAGGTTGAGGTGCTTGTGGTCGAAGTCGACGAGGACGCCCTCGACGGCGGACTTGAGGTCGACGAGGTTGATGACCATGCCGGTTGCCGGATCGGGCTCGCCGGAGACGGCGACCTCAAGTGTGTAGTTGTGGCCGTGACCGTTGGGCAGGGCGCAGAGGCCGAAGACACGCCGATTCTCCTCCTCGCTCCAGTCGTCGCGGTAGTAGCGGTGGCTGGCGGAGAAGTCGAACCGGCGTGAGATGGTTACGGGGCCCATGCGGATGTTCGCTTACTTGACGTCGCCCACGAGGACCTCACCGCCCTCGACCTTGCACTCGTAGATGGCGATGGCGTGGCCGTCGCCGCGTGCGGACTTGCCGTCGGCAACGTTGAACTGCCAGGCGTGCCAGGGGCACTCAATGACGCCGTTCTCGATCTTGCCCTCGCTGAGCGGGCCGCCGCTGTGGGGGCAGACGTAGTTGGTGACGTGGAACTCGCCGTTCTCATTCCAGACGGCCATGGGCTTGAGGCGCCACTTGCCTGCAGTGGGCCGGAAGTGACGGGCCTCGCCGGGGCGGACGTCGTCCACGTTGCAGAGGGCTACGAAGTCGGGCTGTTCGGTCATGGTACCTCCCCTAGAGCGCCAGTTTGCGGAGCGAGTGTAGCATCCGCGAGGGGGGACGTGCGCGCGGGGTCGTGAGTGGGTGGGTCAAGAACATCTCCCTTAATTGAGGGCCACATTCTTGGAGTAGGGGAATTCGTGTCAAGCATCCTGTTGACGTAACATAGCCACAAGGCGTGACCCTTGGCACCGTCGCTCAGGAACATCCGACAAGAAGATGCAGTGAAAGCCTTGGTTCGGCTCGGCGGAGCAGAGCGTAGCGGCAAGGGTAGCCATCGCGTTGTAAACCTGAATGGGTACAACCTCTCGGTCCCCGCTGGTATCCTCAGGATTGGGTTGCTAAAGAGACTCATCAAGCTATCAGGCAGAACTGAGCAGGAGTTCCTAGATAGCGTGTAGGCGCGCATCCCTCGGGAGGGAATGATGACTACAATCAGGCGAGGCGAGACAGAGGTGAGAGTCAGCATCTCTGGGTTCAACATCCTTGTCCACGAGGCTGAGGAGGGAGAATCCGGTTACTGGGGAGAAGTGCTGGAGATGCCTGGGTGTCTCTCACAGGGCGAAACACTCGAGGAACTCAAGGCGAACATGCACGAGGCTATCGAGGCCGTGCTCTACCACTCCATAGCCAGAACGCCGGACTCCCCTTCGCACTTCAAGACGTGGCCAACGACCTCGACTGGTACGGCCTAACCCCCATGAACGTCGAATATGCATTCCTCTGTGACTATGCGGACCCCGGCAACAAACTTACTGCGGTTGGTATCGGAATCGATTCGATTTACGCAGATACCTTACCGGCAATGCACCCACAACTCTTCACCGTTCTCGCGCTTAAGTTCACTCCGAACGAAACGCGCAGGGACAGAACGTTCGAAATGCATGTACAGGACGCCGACGCCAAGGACATCATCCCGGCAATAACCGACAACCTGCATATCCCTGCACCCGCTGAAGGCATGACCTACCGAACATCCCGGATCGTGAATGGCCTGTACGGGCTTCGTTTCGAGAGATTCGGTGACTACCAGGTAAGCTGGCTATTGGACGGCATTGAAGTTCATGCACTTCATTTCCGGGTTACTGAGAAGCCGGCGGGCTGAGGCGCTCTCTCCGACACGCCGCGCGTCTGGATTCCCAATTCGCGGGCATGAGGAGGGGTTATAGCACGGGGCGGATGGCGGAGGCGGCGCGGCGGGCCTTGGCGCGGGCTTCGTCGACCGTGTCGCCGAGGGCGAGGGCGACGCCCATGCGGCGGTGGCCGGTGACCTCCGGCTTGCCGAAGAGGCGCAGCGCGGTGTCCGACTCGGCAAGGGCCTCGTCCAAGCCTTCATAGGTGACGGACGAGGACGTGCCGTCGACGAGCAGCGCGCAGGAAGCGGCCGGGCCGTGCTGGCGTATCGCAGGGACGGGCAAGCCGAGGATGGCGCGGACGTGGAGCGCGAACTCGGAGAGGTCCTGCGAGACGAGGGTGACCATGCCGGTGTCGTGCGGGCGGGGCGAGACCTCGCTGAACCAGACGTCGTCGCCCCGGATGAAGAGCTCGACGCCGAAGATGCCCGTTCCGCCGAGCGCGCCGGTCACGGCTTCGGCGATGCGCTGTGATTCCTCCAAAGCGCCCGGCGTCATGGGCTGGGGCTGCCACGACTCGCGATAGTCGCCGTCGACCTGCAGATGGCCGATGGGTTCGCAGAAGGACGTTCCGGCTGTGTGGCGCACGGTGAGGAGCGTGATCTCGTAGTCGAACGGGACGAAGCCCTCGACGATGACGCGGGCGCTGTCGCCGCGAGCGTTCTCGATAGCGAATCGCCACGCCGGGGCGATGTCGCCTGCGTCGCCCAGGACGCTCTGTCCGTGGCCGGAGGAGCTCATCACCGGCTTCACGATGGCAGGAAGGCCGATAGCGTCGACGGCATCGCGCACCTCGTCCTCGCTGTCGGCGAAGCGGTAGGGCGAAGTGCGGAGTCCGAGCTCCTCGGCGGCGAGTCGGCGGATGCCCTCCCTGTCCATGGTGAGGCGCGCCGCGCGGGCGGTGGGGATGACGCGCCAGCCCTCGTTTTCAAGCTCCACGAGCGTGGGAGTCGCGATGGCCTCGACTTCGGGCACGATGAGGTGGGGGCGTTCAGTCTCGACGACGCGGCGGAGCGCGGCGCCGTCCAGCATCGAGAAGACGTGCGAACGGTGCGCGACCTGCATCGCGGGGGCGTTGGGGTAGCGGTCGGCGGCGATGACCTCGACGCCGAGACGCTGCGCCTCGATGGCGACCTCCCTGCCCAACTCGCCGGAGCCGAGCAGCAGGAGGCGCGTCGCCGTCGGGGAGAGCGGTGTGCCGATGGACGCCATGCGCGGGTCAGGACTCGTAGCGGATCTTGTCGAGGCGGTCGAAGTTGTGGAAGGAGTCGATCCAGCGGATGGTGCCGGAGCGGGAGCGCATAACGAGCGATTGCGTGGAGGCGCCACCCGCGAAGAAGCGGACGCCGCGCAGCATCTCGCCGGTGCTCGCGCCGGTGGCGGAGAAGAAGACGTCCTCTCCACCGACGAGCTCCATCGTGTCGTAGATATGGTCGACGTCGGTGCCGCGCTCGATGGCGGCCTGGCGTTCCTCGTCGTTACGCGGCCAGGGCTTGCACTGGATCGCGCCGCCGGTGCAACGCACGGCGGCGGCGGCGAGGACGCCCTCCGGCGAGCCGCCGATGCCCATCGCAGCCTGGATGGGGGAGTCCGGCAGTGCGGCCTGAATCACGGTGGCGATGTCCCCGTCCGGCACGAGTTTCACGCGCGCGCCTGCCCCGCGTATCTGCTTGAGCAGGTCCTCGTGGCGGGGGCGGTCCAGCACAGCGACGGTGATCTCTCCCATCTTGCGTCCGAGCGCCTTGCCGATGTTGGCGAGGTTAGTCTCGACGGGGGCCTCGATGTCTATCACGCCGGCAGCGCCGGGGCCGACGGCTATCTTGTCCATGTAGAAGATGTCCGCGGGGACGTGCATGGTGCCGCGAGCGGAGAGGGCGATGGTGGCGATGGCCCCCGGCATGCCCTTGGAGAGCAGCGTTGTGCCGTCTATGGGGTCGACGGCGATGTCCACCTTGGGGTCGGAGCCGTCGCCGATCTGCTCCCCGATGTAGAGCATGGGGGCTTCGTCCTTCTCGCCCTCGCCGATGACGACGATGCCGTCCATGCTGACGCCGTCCAAGGTGTGGCGCATGGCGTCGACAGCGGCCTGGTCGACCATCTCCTTGTCGCCGAGTCCCATGTGGCGAGCGGCGGACATGGCGGCGGCCTCAGTAACGCGGACGAGCTCCATAGCCACGTTGCGTTCGATGGGTTGTCTGGTTCGTTGTGTCATCAGGTGATACGTCCTCCGGTTGGATGCGGGCGCGGGGAGATTCTATCAGCGGGGCGGCGGGGATGCCGTATACTCGGCGCGGGCGCCCCCGAAACCAAACCTTTCGCGGTAGGAGGACGGGAGCATGTGCAACACGATCAAACACACCCTCCACCTGATGAAGATGAGCTGGGACGTGCTGATGCTGGACAAGGAGTTGATGCTGTTCCCCGTGTTCTCAGCCATCTCGATACTCATCCTGGTCGTCGTGTTCGGCGGGCTGGGACTGTTGGGGGAGGTCACCGGCGGAGAAGGCACAACCACCGCTGAGAGTTCGGTCCAGGCAGGGATGGTGATCTTCGTGGTGCTGGCTTACATCATCACGACGTTCTTCAACGCATCGCTCGTGTCGGCGGCGCTGGAGCGGCTGCGCGGGGGCGATCCCGACGTGGGCTCAGGCTTGAGTCACGCCCTGAAGCACGTGCATCACCTCGTGCTGTGGGCGCTCATCACGGCCACGGTCACCATCGTCCTGATGGCGCTCCGGGCGGCGTCCCGACGGATCCCGCTCGCCGGCCTGCTGCTGCGCATGGTCGGCGGGGTGTGGGAGTTCCTCACGTTCTTCGTCGTGCCGGTGATCGTCGCGGAGGAGCAGGGGCCCATCAGCGGGATCAAGCGCTCGGCGAGCATCGTGCGTCAGACGTGGGGGAAGCAGATCACGGCGAGCTTCAGCTTCGTCTTGTTCTACATCGTGGCTGCAATCATCGCGGTCGTCCCCGCGGTGCTGGTGGGGCTGGTCAACGTCGGGGCGGGCATCCTGCTGGGTGTCGTGTTGATGGCGACAGCGCTGACCATCGTGCAAACCCTGGAGGGCATCTTCAAGGCAGCGCTGTACGACTACGCAGTCGGACTGCAGCCGCAGGGGTTCGACCTGCCGACGCTGCAGATGGCGTACCGCCCGGCGTAGCGTCGCCCGGTGCGGATAGCGCAGATCACGAGCGTGTACATCCCCGTGCCGCCGCCAACGCACGGCGGCACGGAGATGATGGTCTCCCACCTCACGGAAGAGCTCGTGCGTCGCGGGCACGACGTTCGGCTCCACGCCTCCGGCGACTCCTCGACAGCAGCCTCCTTGCGCGCCGTGACGGAGCACGCGACGCTCGACCAGCCGGACATGACGCTGTACATCGAAAAGGAGCTGGAGGCGCGCAACGCGTTCGAGGCGTACCGGAACTCAGGCGAGGTGGACGTCATCCACGCGCACTGGCCGGTGCTCGCGCAGTACTTCGCGCCCTTCACTGCGACGCCGACGCTGCTGACGTACCACTACATCGAGGGTCACCTGCACGAATACTACCGTCGGGAGATACCGAGCTTGCGTCCCGTGTGCGTGAGCCGCAGGCAGGCGGAGCTGCTGGGCGAGCCGGATCTGCCTGTGGTCTACAACGGGCTGGACGTCGACCACATCCCGTTCGGCGAGACGGCGGATGACTACCTCGTGCTCGTGGCGCGCATGACGCCCACCAAGGGCATCGCCGAGGCGATACGCATCGCGCAGGCCGCGGGGGAGCGGCTGGTGCTCATCGGGCCGGTGTCGCGCTACCTGCCGTGGAGCAGGGCGTTCTACGAGGAAGAGGTGCTGCCGCACGTCGACGGCGACCGGGTGTCGCACATCGAGGAAGGTCCGAACGCGGAGGTGCTGGACATCGTGTCGCGGGCGAAGGCGTTCCTCTTTCCGCTGCAGTGGGACGAGCCGTTCGGGCTCGCGGCGGCGGAGGCGATGGCGTGCGGGACGCCGGTGGTCACCTACCCTCGCGGTTCGATGCCGGAGCTTGTGGCGGACGGGGTGTCGGGGTGCATCGTAGGGTCGGAGGCCGAGGCAGTCGCGGCCATCGCCCGGGCGTCCACGCTGGACCGTCGCGCGGTGCGGTCGCACGTCGAGGGTCGGTTCACGGTCCAGCGCATGGTGGATGGGTACGAGGCGCTGTACCGGGATTGCGTGGGGGGACTAGAATCTCAAATGCAAACCCGTTGAAATCCTTGTTCCGGTCTTGACAGGCATTTCATAGCCGAGGCCTGCTTCCGATGAACAAGGCTACAACCATCTCATTTGTTCTTACTTCTCCGCCTCGGCCCACGCCCTCGTAACCGCAAGCTCTGGTTATCGCGCAAGCCTGAGTTGCTCGACGACCTCGTGCATCGGGATGCTGCCCCAGCACGCCTGGCTCAGTTGAGCGCCCTGTGGGCGGAACGCTCCGTGCACCGTCTTGATTCCCCGTGTGCCGAGGAATTCCACCACCGGGACAAAGTCGCGGTCTGCGGAAAGCAGCACTGCCACGTCGTAGTTGTCCACCCACGCCAACTTAATCATGTCGGTCGCGATGCGAGTATCCACTCCTTTTTCCTCGGTGCCCCGCATGTCCGCCTGGCACTTCGGGCAACCGGACACCTCTTCGTGACATGAGGGGCAGACCGGCCCCCTCCTCTTGCGTTGCCTGGGAATCATGGTCACTTGCACGCCCGGGAATGTGTTGAGCGTGTTCGACGCCCACCCACGAAGCTTCTCGTCATCCTTCCCGGACGGGTCATAGGAGCCGTATACGTTCATGCCCTGGTACGCGAGCGCTGTCGTTGCGTCGACTATCTCCAAGGACTCCTGTGCCACCACCGGCCCCAGCTTCCGCCAGTCAACCCTGAAATCCCTTCCTCTGAGGTTGTTGACCGTCAACTGGAAGTTCCAGAAGTCGACAAACACCTTCACGCGGACCCTGTGTTCCGTTGCCGGCTCGGCTGGCACATCCACCTTCCCAAGAAAGAATACAGGGACGCATGGAGATGCGTCCCTGGGGTTGTAATGATCGGGCTGCCGGTTGCTCCCCGACGAGGGGCCGCAACCCGATGGGTTCTATTGGAAGACTATTATCAGCGCCGACAGGCGTCGTGTCAACCCAACGAGGGTTTGCCTGAAGGGGCCGGTTCCACCAGTGGACGCTGGCCTCCTGGTCGAAGTAAAGTGAGCCACCGTAGTCTGCGTGCCACTCGTTTATCGCGGCCATGATTGGCAAGTTTAAAGCGAGGCTGGGCTGCACCAACGGGAGCGGCCCCGGCCTATGGCCGGGGCCGTCTTGTAGCCGGGTTCCGCTCGGGGGCTGCTAGCCCGCCAGCGTGCGCTGGAACGACGCGGGCTCAGTTGGCGGCGAGGTCCTTCTCCATGTCGGCGGAGTAGGCGCCCTGGCGGGCGGCGCTGGTGAGCTTGCAGCGGTGGAGGTACGCCTTTTGAGCGGCGGGGACGTTGGCAGGGTCGCCGAGCCAAGTGTTGAGCGGGAGGGCCTGCAGGCCGCGCCCGAAGGAGTAGCTCAGTTGCCACGGGGCGTTGACCGCCATCCCACGGCTGGCGATCTCGTGCATGTTCAGCGTGGCCTCGTCGTCCGGCTGGCCACCGGAGAGGAAGACGATGCCGGGAACCGCGGCGGGGACGGAGCGCATGAAGGCGTCGACCGTCCTGACGGCGACCTCGGTTGCCGGGGCACGGTCGGACGCGGTGGAGCCGGAGGTGACCATGTTGGGCTTGAGGAGCGTCCCTTCGAGGG
Organism: Dehalococcoidia bacterium; assembly: GCA_965208625.1. Taxonomy (GTDB): domain Bacteria; phylum Chloroflexota; class Dehalococcoidia; order Lucifugimonadales; family Australimonadaceae; genus Bin16. Next base: position 2,727,225 of record OZ242348.1, on the reverse strand, counting down.
CGACGTCGTAGAGCGCGAGCGCAGAGTAGACCTCGCGGAGCGTCCACTCGGTTATCTCCTGGTCCGCCTCGATGGTGTGGTCGCCGTCGATGAGCACTTCGGGTTCGACGATGGGGACGAGGCCGGCCTCCTGGCTGAGCGAGGCATAGCGTGCGAGTCCGTGCGCGTTGGCGTCGATGCACTTCGCGCTGGGGATGCCGCTACCGATGGTGATGACGGCGCGCCACTTGGCGAACCGCGCGCCGAGTTCGTAGTACTCGGCGAGGCGCGGGCGGAGGCCGTCCAGGCCCTCGGTGACGAGTTCGCCGGGCGAGCCCGCGAGCGGCATCGCGCCGGTGTCGACCTTGATGCCGGGGATGATGCCCTTGCTCTGCAAACCCTCGACGAGCGGAGCGCCCTCCGCGCCGTTCTGGCGGATGGTCTCGTCGTAGAGGATGACGCCGCTGACGTAGTTCTCGCCGCCTTCAGCGGTGAAGAGCATCTCCCGGTAGTCGCGCCGGTTCTGCTCGGTGCTCTCGACGTTGATGGAGTCGAAGCGCCGCTTGATGGTGCCGGAGCTTTCATCGGCGGCCAAAATGCCCTTCGCGGGGGCCACGAGCGCCTGTGCGGTCTGCGCCAGTGCATTGATGTCCATGCGTTCTCTCCTTCTCCTGACAGGGTTCGTCGTATCGCCTGTGCGGCTGCTCTTCAGACATGCGCCGCAGCCCTCTGCACAGTGAGCCTATGATACCCTCCGGTACCGGCCTCGGCCACATCAGGAGACCCTTACATCAACCCAACGAACAAGCCTAGCCGTGCCGCATGCGCGCGTCTTACGCCCGCGTCTGGATTCCCGCCTTCGCGGAAATGACGGAGCGCGAACAGCAACGCCCAAGGAGCCTTATCGCATGGACAGCCTCGCCGTAGCAGTACCCGTATTCCTCGCCAGCGCAGTGCTAGTGGTGCTCGCGGGCGTCGCGCTCGCGCGGTACGGGGACCAGGTGGCCGACATCACGGGCTGGGGCACGTTGTGGGTCGGCACGATACTGGTGAGCGTCGCGACGTCGCTGCCGGAGCTGATGACGAACATCACAGCGGTGCTGATCGACGCGCCCGGGCTCGCGCTGGGCAACGTGTTCGGCGCGGACATGATCAACATCTTCACCATCTCGCTGGTGGCGATCGTGTTCGGCGTCAGGAACCTGTTCAACAACCAGCCGAAGGACACGCAAACACTCGTGGTCGTGGCGATCGTGCTGGGCATCATCGCGTTCGTCTTCGGGGTGTTGCGCGACTGGGCGCTCGGGCCGACGAGCGTCGGCGCGGTGGTGATCGCGGTGGGGTACGTGGTGGGGATGAAGATGGTCTACAACGCGGGGCGCGAGGGTCGCGCCGCGGCAGCGGAGGAGGAGAACGGGGATGCGGGCGAGCCGAAGGCTAGCGCGTCCCGCGTATGGATAGGTTTCTCCGTTGCGGCAGGGGTCGTGCTGATAGCAGCGTACTTCCTGGCCATCAGCGCGGACGGCATCGCGGAGGCGACGGGGCTGGGCCGCAGCTTCATCGGCGTGCTGCTCGTCTCCATCGTCACGACGCTGCCTGAGGCGTCAGTCACGGTCGCGGCGGCGATGCGGCGGTCGTACGGGCTGGTGCTCGGCAACATCTACGGGAGCTGCGCGTTCAACCTGTTCGTCATCCCGATAGCGGGGCTGTTCTTCGTGGGCGGGCCGCTGCTTGCCGAGATGGAGTCGGCGCACTTCGTGGCAGCGGGAGCCGCGGTAGTGCTGATGAGCGGCGGGTTCCTCATCATCCGTAGCTTCAGGACGGCTGTGCTGGCGCCGCTGCGCCACCTGACGTACGCACTGCCGCCCGCGTACATCGTGGCGCTGCTCTTCGTGTTCCAGCTGTCGGGGGACTAGGGGGCTGCGTCCGCAGTCGTAGTTCTACCCATCCGCCCGGTGACGTTGTGGGGGACACCCCCACGCCCCGACAGAGGGGCATCCCCCTCTGCACTCCCCTACCCAGTGCCAAGAGATTCCTCGAATCTGCTTGGAATGACGGGACTTGCGAATCAGGCGTCGGTCGTGCGTTCGCGGACGAGTTGTTGCTGCTGCTCGTAGCGGACGGCGTAGTAGAGGGAGAGGAGGAGGGCAGCGGCGACGACGAACGAACCGGGTATCCACATGATGACGCCGCCGATCTCCTGGTCCTCCAACGCTGTGATGCCGTAGGCAGGGGCGGTCAGTTCATAGGTGGGGTAGAAGGCGTTCGGCGCGAAGGTGAGGAACGCACCGAGGACGAACGTGGGGACGATGGTGATGAAGACGAAGGGCACCCGGGCGAGGTAGGAGAGGCTCGAACGGAGCGGGAATGGGTCGATGACATTCCACCACCAGAGGTAGGCGCCAAGGGCAAAGGTGAGGTGCTCAAGGAGGTGGATGGCCTCGTTCCTGAGCGCGGCCTCGTAAGCGACGGGGAAGTGCCAGCCGAGAATGACTCCGATGAAGAGCGGCCACGCGATGAGCGGCCGAAAGAGGTTGCGGAGCGCGCTGCGGACGAGCGGGGACTTGAAGATGGGGATGGCCACGCGCTTGCGGACCGACCGGGGGATGCCTCGCATGAGCGGGATGACGGGCGCGCCGATCTGGATGGCGGGGACGGCGAAGAACATGAGCAGCATGTGCTGTCCCATGTGCGCGAGGAATAGTTCGCCCGAGAGCGCGTCGAGGGGGCTGACGAGGGCGATGAAGAGGGCGATGAGTCCGATGTAGAACGACGCGGTGCGGCGCCTGTCGTGGATGCGGCGGCGTTCAAGGCTGCGCAGGCCGCGCGCGTAGAGGATGGCAGCGAGAGGGATGCCGACAAGGGCGGTGGGGTCAGCGCTCCAGGCGAGCCAGAGAGAGTCGTTCATGGCGTCCCTCCAGCGTCATGGGGAGGGCGGTTGATGCACATGCGGGCTCGGTAGCGCTATCGGGTGAGGTTGAAGAAGAGCGCCATGAGAACGACGCCGAGGCTGACCATGATGAGGAAGGGGGCGAAGAACAGCCCCGAGAAGCGTACGTCGTCGAACTTGAGGTGCATGAAGTAGCCGACCACGAGCAGGAACTTGGAGGACGAGAGGATCAGGATGATCCAGGTCATGAACGCGGGGTCGAGCGAAAGGTAGAAGACGCCGAACTCGATGAGGGTGATGACGGCGAGGATCGTGCCGATGATGATGTACTGGCGCGGCCCCGGGTGGCTGTGCTCTTCGACGTGTGCGTGCTCGGTGGTCATGCTGCCTGCTCCGTTAGCCGATACCCACTGCGCGCGCGGCGTGGGGGATGTCCTCGAGAGCGCGTCCTTCCGCTCCGTATGCGCCGATGAGATAGACGACACCGAAGATGACGATCCAGACGATGTCGACGAAGTGCCAGTAGAGACCGGCAATCTCTACCTGCAGGGAGTTGCCCTGGTGAATCTTGCCCTTGTAGGAGGCGAAGAGGATGGACCAGAGCCAGAGGATACCAACGGCCACGTGCGTGCCGTGGAACCCGGTCATAACGAGGAAGGTGCTGCCGAACAGGTTGGTTCGTGGAGTGAGGCCGAGGTGGGCGAACTCCGTGAACTCGAACATCTGGAAGCCGATGAAGATGGAGCCGAATATCGCAACGGTGGCGGTCCAGAAGCGGAAGCTGCCCATGTTGCCGCGCTGGATGGCCGCGAGGGCGAGCACCATCGCAAGGCTGCTCATGAGCAGGACGAACGTGCTGATGGTGGTGATGGGAATGCTGAGGATCTCTTCCTGCGGGCCGGAGAGGTTGCGGTTGCGGTAGATGAGGTGGGTGCCGATGAGCGTGCCGAAGAACATCACGTCCGAGCCGAGGAATGCCCACATGAGCAACTTCCGGTTGTCGAGCCCGGTAGAGGTGCGATGGTCGTCTATGCCCGTTACGTACTGCATTCGGTTCGCTGTGCTTCCTTCAGTTGATGCCACCACGCTAGTGGTGGGCGTGGACGCGCTCCGCGCTCTCCTCAGCGACAGGCTCGAACACCCAGCCGTAGATGCCGCGAATCCCGACGAATCCGAAGACCGCGATGACGAGCAGTCCAAGCCACGTGTTGGCCTGCCATATGAGCAGGCCTCCGGCAACCATCGTGATGCCTAAGGCGATGACGATGGGCCAGTAGGAGGGGTCCGGCATGTGGGGCTCGCCGTGCTCGGGCAGCGGCGGGGGCTCGACGGCGTTGGCTTCCTCGTCCCAGAGCGGGTGCTGGCTGCGGACGGTGGGAATCACTGCGAAGTTGTAGTGCGGCGGCGGCGACGGGATGGCCCATTCGAGCGTCGCGGCGGCCCAGGGGTTCATGCCTGCGACCTCGCCCTTCCGGGCGGAGCGGACGATGTTGATGATGAGGAGCAGGATGGAGACGGCGATTACGAACGCGCCGATGCTGACGAAGAGGTTGAGCCCCGCCCAGTTCTGGTCCACGGAGTAGGTGTAGACGCGGCGCGGCATGCCGAGCACGCCCAGGATGTGCATGGGCATGAAAGTCATGTTGAAGCCGATGAACATGACCCAGAAGTGCACCTTGCCGATGCGCTCGCTGAGCATGCGTCCGGTCATCTTGGGGAACCAGTAGTAGATGCCGGCGGTGAGGCCAAAGATGCTGCCCCCGAAGAGGACGTAGTGGAAGTGGGCGACGATGAAGTAGGTGTCCTGCTGCTGCGTGTCGACGGGGACGGCTGCGTGCATGACGCCGCTGAGCCCGCCGAGCATGAACATACTAATGAAGCCGAGCGCGAAGAGCAGAGGCGTCTTGAACTGGATCGAGCCTCCCCAGAGGGTGGCGAGCCAGTTGAAAATCTTGACGCCGGTGGGCACGCCGATGGCCATGGTCGCGCCCGCGAAGGCGGCTGTCGCCCAGGCGCCGAGGCCGGTGGTGAACATGTGGTGCGCCCAAACGCCGAACCCGAGGAAGGCGATGACCGCTCCGGCGAACACGACAGTGGTGTAGCCGAAGAGGGGCTTGCGCGAGAAGGTGGGCAGGATGTCAGACACGATGCCCATGGCCGGAAGGATGAGGATGTAGACCTCAGGGTGGCCGAATATCCAGAAGAGGTGCTGCCAGAGCAGCGGGTCCGCACCAGCGCCCGCGGTGTCGAAGAAGTTCGTGCCGAAGAACCGGTCGAACAGGAGGAGGGTGAGGGCGATGGTCAGGGGCGGGAAGGCGAAGATGATGAGGAAGGAGACGATGAGCGTCATCCAGGGGAAGAGAGGCATGCGCATGAGGGTCATGCCCGGGGCGCGCATGTTGAGGATGGTGATGACGAAGTTGAAACCTGCCGCCGTGGTGCCGATACCCATGATCTGGAGGCCGAGCACCCAGTAGTCGGTGCTGCTGGAGAGGGTGTACTCAGAGGTGGTGAGCGGCGCGTAGCCGAACCATCCCACGTCCGGGAAGGCGGCCTTGAAGAAGCTGAAGTTCATGAGGATGGCGCCGAAGATGAAGAGCCAGTAGCTCAGGGCGTTCAGCCTCGGGAACGCGACGTCGCGCGCGCCAATCATGAGCGGGACGAGGAAGTTGAAGAAGGCCGCTCCGGCCGGCATGACGACCATGAAGACCATGGTGGTGCCGTGCATGGTGAAGAGAGCGTTGAAGGTGCCCGCTTCCACGAACGTGCCGTCCGGCTGCGCGAGCTGGACGCGCATGAGGAGCGCCTCGATGCCGCCGATCAGGAAGAAGATGAAGGCCGACACCCCATAGAGGATGCCGATCCGCTTGTGGTCAACGGTGGTGATCCATCCCCAAACCCCTTCGGTGGAGACGGGGCGCCTCAGGATGCCTATGTTCGCTGCCATCGCTATGCCTTCTCTCTCAGTCGCCGACGCCGACAGTCCGGCGTTCCTCTCTCAGATTACCGCAACTTGAGGCTCTGCAGGTAGGCCACCACCTGGTCAACCTGAGCCTCAGTGAGCTGGTCTATGAGCGGGTCGCCGACGTAGAAGGTCGGCATGGCGTTGGTGGTCTCGAGCACCGGCTTGATGTCGCGGATGTTGGAGACCCACGCCTTGAGGTTCTCGGGGGTGCTGTCGAGGATGCCCGCGCCCAGAGTGGCGCGGTCGCCGAAGAGGGTGAGGTTGGGGCCGATCTCTTCAGTCGAGACGCCTTCGATGGTGTGGCAGCGCGCGCAGAAGTTACCGAATACGCGCGCGCCCGCAGCCTCGACGCTGCCTGCTTCGGGCTCCACCGGGGGAGCGTTCATGTTCTCGACCCACCGGTCAAAGTCGGCGTGGGAGTCGACGTGTACACGGAAGCGCATGAGCGCGTGGGCGGAGCCGCAGAACTCGGCGCACTGGCCGTAGAAGGTGCCAATCTCCGTCGGCGTGAACTTCTCGAGGATGTTCGTTCTGCCGGGCACCATGTCTGTCTTGCCGACGAGCTGGGGCACCCAGAAGGAGTGGATGACGTCCTTCGCCTCGAGGGTGATGGCGACCTGGCGTCCGACGGGGATCCGGAGCTCGTTGGCGGTGACGAGGTCCTCGCCGTCCGGGCCGAGGCCGGGGTAGCGGAACTCGAACCACCACTGGTGTCCGACTGCTTCTATGTGGAGAGCGTCCTCGTCCGGGTCTGCCGTCGTGCCCGCGATCCAGACGATGGTGGGGATGGCGATGGCAATGAGGATGAGGATGGGGATGACCGTCCAGGTGATCTCCAGCGTAGCGTTGCCGTGGATCTGCTGGGCTTTTTGCCCCGGGCGCTCGCGGTACCTCCAGAGGATGTAGGCCATCCCTGCGAGGACGAGGAAGCCCACGATGCTGGCGGCGACGATGACGAAGATGTAGATGGTGTGGACGCGCTGGGCCGCGTCGGAGCGGGGCTCGAACGTGGTGAGGGGGGTGTCGCAGGAAGCCAGGACGGCGACGAGCGCAACGGCGGCAAGTGCGAAGTAGAGGAGCCGCCGGAGGGTCGCTGCCAGGTTCTGCGGATGAGCGGTAGGTGTCGTCACGTTCGTTGCGTATCCCCGCGCCAGTGGGGCGATTGTTACGCATATCACAGACGGGGCGCGGGGGTCAAGGGTACAGAGGTGAGCTGACCCTGGTTCGAGGTTGGGTCGAGGCTGGAAGCCGGAGGTTCGGATTGGTTGACACCGGATGAGCGGGCTGCATATACTCACTAGACGTCAGTTCGGGAGGCTGCGTAGCCGACTATGGGGAAATCATAGTGACAGTGCCGTTGAGCACATAGGACCGATCAGGCGTTTGGAATGCTACCGAAGGGCGGTGGCGCGCCGAAGTGCCACCGCCTTTGCACGTTAACAAGGGAATATCGAGCGAGTACGAGCCAAGGAAGGTTCGCAGCGACTGCGAACCGAGCGTGAGGTCAAGTTATTAAGGGCCCACGGAGGATGCCTTGGCGTCAAGGGCCGATGAAGGGCGTAGCACGACTGCGATAAGCCTCGGGTAGCCGTCAAGCAGGCTTAGCCGGGGATTCCCGAATCGGGGAACCGGTCTCGGTGAAGCCGGGACATCCTCAGCTGAACACATAGGCTGAGGGGGGTAAGCAGGGGAACTGAAACATCTCATTACCCTGAGGAAAAGAAAGCAACCGCGATTCCCTGAGTAGTGGTGAGCGAAACGGGAACAGCCTAAACCGATGTTGTTTAGTGGCCTGGGGGCCTATACGTCATCGGGGTTGTACGGCGTGTCAGCACGAACCCCAGATAGTGCACGGAGTTAGCAATCCATGGTCTAGCCGAAGGAGCCTGGAAAGGACCGCCATAGCGGGTGATAGCCCCGTAGGCGAAAGGCTATGGACTCCGGATGCGTTCGTGAGTACCACGGGACACGTGGAATCCCGTGGGAAGCCGGGGGGACCACCCTCCAAGGCTAAATACCCTTGACGACCGATAGCGCACAAGTACCGTGAGGGAAAGGTGAAAAGAACCCCAGAAGGGGAGTGAAATAGACCTGAAACCGTGGGCCTACAAGCGGTCGGAGTCCGTCTTCGGACGGATGACGGCGTGCCTATTGAAGAATGAGCCGGCGAGTTACTCCTGTGTGGCGAGGTTAAGGGATGCAGACGTCCCGGAGCCGCAGCGAAAGCGAGTCTGAATAGGGCGAAGCAGTCGCACGGGGTAGACCCGAAACCGGGTGAGCTACCCATGGCCAGGGTGAAGCCTCGATAGTCTCGAGGTGGAGGCCCGAACCCGTATACGTTGCAAAGTGTTGGGATGAGCTGTGGGTAGAGGTGAAATGCCAACCGAACCCGGAGATAGCTGGTTCTCCCCGAAATGCATTGAGGTGCAGCCTTCAGGAAGAGGGACGGAGGTAGGGCTCTGAATGGGCTAGGGGGTGTGAGCCTACCAAACCCAATCAAACTTCGAATGCCGTTCCATCCATGCCTGAGGAGTGAGACCGTGGGGGATAAGCTCCATGGTCGAGAGGGAAACAGCCCAGACCACCGACTAAGGCCCCTAAATACAGGCTCAGTGTCAAAGGAAGTATGGTCGCTTAGACAACCAGGAGGTTGGCTTAGAAGCAGCCACCCTTTAAAGAGTGCGTAATAGCTCACTGGTCAAGGGACCGTGCGCCGACAATTTATCGGGGCTTAAGCCTGTTGCCGAAGTCGTGGCTTCTGCCGTAAGGCGGAGGGGTAGGGGAGCGTTCTCTGTGCACAGAAGTCTGCCTGTGAGGGCAGGTGGAGCGCAGAGAAGTGCGAATGCCGGCATGAGTAGCGTAAAGATGCGTGAGAACCGCATCCGCCGAAAGTCCGAGGTTTCCTACGCAACGTCGTTCGTCGTAGGGTTAGCCGGACCTAAGCCGAGGCCGCAAGGCGTAGGCGATGGACAGCTGGTCAACATTCCAGCGCCACCTATGGATCGTTTTAAGGCTAAGGAGGGACACGGGAAGCTAGGCAGAGCGTGCCTATTGGACATGGTGCGTCTGAGCCTGTAGGTGAGCCTGCGGTAGGAAAATCCGCCGTGGGGTTTGAGCTGAGGGGTGAAGCAACTTCAGGGCCTGGCCCTGGGGAAGTCTGTTGAGGCTACACCGGCAAGAAAAGCTTCGTAGCTAGAGTCATAGGTGTCCGTACCGCAAACCGACACTGGTGGACTGGTATAAGAGTACCGAGGCGGACGAGAGAACCATCCTTAAGGAACTCGGCAATCTGACTCCGTAACTTTGGGAGAAGGAGTGCCCTGGAGGGTGAAATCCCTAGCGGATGGAGCACCTTCGGGGTCGCAGCGAAGAGGCCCTGGTGACTGTTTAACAAAAACACAGGTCCTGCTCAAGTCGCAAGACGACGTATAGGGGCTGACGCCTGCCCAGTGCCGGAAGGTCAAGAGGCGCGGTGAGAGCTGCAAATCGAAGCCCCGGTGAACGGCGGCCGTAACTATAACGGTCCTAAGGTACCGAAATCCCTTGTCAGGTAAGTTCTGACCCGCAGGAAAGGCGTAACAACTGGGGCGCTGTCTCAAGGATGGTCTCGGTGAAATTGAAGTACGAGTGAAGATGCTCGTTACCCGCAGCAGGACAAAAAGACCCCGTGGAGCTTTACTGCAACCTGACATTGATCCGAGGATACGGTTGTGTAGGATAGGTGGGAGGCTATGAAGCCAGGACGCCAGTTCGGGTGGAGCCATCGTTGAAATACCACTCTTCCCTGTTTTTGGATCTAACCCCTGAACAAGCAGGGGGACCGTGTCTGGCAGGCAGTTTGACTGGGGCGGTCGCCTCCTAAAAGGTAACGGAGGCGTGCAAAGGTCCCCTCAGGGTGGATGGAAATCACCCGCAGAGCGCATTGGTAGAAGGGGGCTTGACTGCGAGGCCAACAAGCCAAGCAGGGACGAAAGTCGGCCAAAGTGATCCTACGGTCCCGTGTGGAAGGGCCGTGGCTTATCGGACAAAAGCTACCCCGGGGATAACAGGCTTATCTTGCCCAAGAGTTCATATCGACGGCAAGGTTTGGCACCTCGATGTCGGCTCGTCGCATCCTGGGGCTGAAGAAGGTCCCAAGGGTCCGGCTGTTCGCCGGTTAAAGCGGCACGTGAGCTGGGTTCAGACCGTCGTGAGACAGGTCGGTCTCTATCCGCTGTGGGCGCAGGAAGTTTGAGAGGAGCTTTCCCTAGTACGAGAGGACCGGGAAGGACGTACCTCTGGTGTTCCGGTTGTCCCGCCAGGGGCACTGCCGGGTAGCTATGTACGGAACGGATAAGCGCTGAAAGCATCTAAGTGCGAAGCCGGCCTCAAGATGAGACTTCCCACCCCGAGAGGGGGTAAGGCCGCAGAGAGACTATCTGCTCGATAGGCCGCAGGTGTAAGCGCAGCAATGCGTTCAGCTGAGCGGTACTAATCGGCCGAGGACTTGACCACATATACGCTCCTGCTCCTCTGCTCGTTCGATTTCCCTTGTTAGCGCGCAAAGGCTGCGCCCTTCCCCTTGTGTTCCGGTGTCTTCGGTGCGGGGTGGAGCAGTGGCAGCTCGTCGGGCTCATAACCCGAAGGTCCCAGGTTCGAGTCCTGGCCCCGCTACCAACCTTCCGTCACTCCCAGCGCGCCCCTGCAGTGGGGCGCTTTCTGTTTAATCCCGCAAGGCGGGCGGAGAGTGTTCCCTCTGGGCGGTGTGCTACGCTTTCCATAGACCGGTTCGGTCAGAAGGAGCCGCACCATGGAGTACGCAGGCCGCCTACACCGCTTCGCGGCTGCCGTCATCGACGTCGTCGTCATCTCGGTGATCATCCTGGTCCTGGATGCGGCCCGCGTCATCAACCTGGGCGAGCCCAGCGGCACAGACCAGCTCCTGGAAGCCGTCATCAGCTTTGGCTACTACACCCTGCTTACCGCAGCGTTCGGGGCCACGTTGGGGAAGATGGCGCTCGGTATGAGGGTGGTCGACGAGGGCGGCCAGAAGGCGGGGTTCTTCAGAGTGCTCATCAGGGAGACCATCGGGAAGATCGTCTCAGCCCTCGTTCTGTTCCTGGGTTACGTCTGGATACTGTTAGATGGCAAGCGGCAGGGCTGGCATGACAAGATCGGCGGAACGTTCGTGGTGAAGGCACGGTAGCGCCCATCACCCCGGAGCCCGGAACCAAGCAATCCCCGGCAAGGTAGGAACAAGGAGCCGCACATGGAATACGCAAGCCGCCTGCAACGTTTCATCGCGTTCATAATCGACGTCATCATCCTGGCTGTCATCTTCGGAATCCTGTCTGCGATCGGAATCGTCGAATTCTCCGTTTCAGAAGAAGCCAACACCACGGACGGCCTGATCCAGGCAATCATCGTGGTGGCCTACTACGTCGTCCTCACCGTGGCCTTCGGCGCCACGCTCGGCAAGATGGCGATGGGCATGAAGGTGGTGGACAGAGACGGCAACAAGGCCGGAGTCGGCCCTGTCCTCATCAGAGAGGTTATCGCACGAGCGCTGGGCGCTCTCCTCGCCTCGGTAGTAGGAGCAGGCATCGGCGAGGGCATCGGCCTTGCGGTCGGCATCATCATCGTCATCATGATCCTGTTCGACGAGCGGCGGCAGGGGCTGCACGACAAGATCGGCGGGACGTTCGTGGTGAAGGCACGGTAGGACCCGGCCCAGAGGACCGAGACCGGCCAACAAGCCTGGGGTCGGCCCAGTCTTCATCCGAGAGTTCATCGTGGGCTGACCCCTCTCACTCCCCTGGTGCTTGGCCAGAACGTGGGTGGAGGCTTCGGCTTTCTCATCACGTTGATAGTCGTCTTCTGGATCCTCATCGAGACAACCGGCAGGGGTTGCACGGCAAGGCAGCGAAGACGTTCGGGGTACGTACGTAGCGCCGACAACGGCTTCCTCACGAACCATCCATGTGAACGGCAGCACCCTGGAGTGTGCTCCCGTTCTGCATCAGATCGTTGAACGGATGCCCAGCACGTCCATGTGGAACCACTGCCACGGGCCGAACTCCAGCACGTGCAGCACGTACTCCTGCGGCATCTTCACCGCGAGCAGGAGGAGCAGCACGAGCGAGAGGCTAAGGTAACCGCGCACCTCGAACCGGCGGAACCTGCCCGCCGTCGCCAGGTGGTAGAGGAAGAAGAGCTCGAACAGGTTGGGGAAGACGAACAGCACCCAGCGGGTGCTCGTGACCTCCAGGACGACCACTCCGGCGACGCGGTAGCAGAAGAGCGCGAGGCTGGTGAAACGGGCGAGGCGGTTCTCCCACTGCAGCGACACGGCGGCGGCGAACGCGAGCATGTAAGTGTCGAGCAGTTTGTCGGCCGACGTGTAGTTGGAGAAGTCGCCCGCGCCGATCAGGCCGATGATGACGACGTCCACGGCATCGGCAACGATGGCGGCGACCATGCCGCCGAACGGCCACCGGATGATGGCGACCGGCACAGCAAGACGGATGAGGATGGCTACGATGGGGCCCACTGCGCTCCTGCGGCTGCCCGGCGGAGTAGAATCCGCGCAACTGTAGCACGCACTGGAGGCCCACCATGCCGGAATTCCTCGACGTCGTCCGTAGCCAACGGGGCACCGCCTACTACAAGCCAGACCCGATACCGGACGACGTGCTGGACCAGATACTCGAGGCGGCGACTCGCGCTCCGAGCGGCAGCAATCGCCAGCCGTGGCGGTTCATCGTGCTGCGCGACCGCGAGGTGAAGCGTGAGATGGGCGAGTTGTACCTCGAGGCACAACGGCGCATGACGGGCGGAACATCGGCCAGCGCGCCGGGGGAGGAGCCCGCACACTTCAGCGGCGCCATGGAGGACGTCCCGGTGATGGTGATGGTGTGTGTGGAGCGATGGGAGCTCCGGGGCAGCGAGACGTACCGCGGAGCGTCGATCTATCCGGCAGTGCAGAACCTGATGCTGGCAGCGGCATCGTTCGGCCTCGGCACACGCCTCACGACGGTCTGGCAGCACTGCTACGAGGACGTCGCTGCGCTGCTGGGCGTGCCGGACGACTGGATGATGATGGCGATGACGCCGATCGGCTACCCGGCCCCGCCGGACCATCTGGGCGGCAGCCGCCGCAGGCCGGTCGCTGAGGTGACGTTCTACGACAAGTGGGGGAACGCGGGGGCGTAAGGGGCGGAAGTTACTCCACCATCGCGGCTGCGACGGTCTCGACCTCTTCGAGCAACGCGCTGAGCATGTCGGCTTCCTCGACGATGCGCGCCTTCTGACCCTTGCGGAAGATGATGGCGCGCCCATTGCCTGCGGCGATGCCGACGTCGGCGTCCTTCGCCTCGCCGGGGCCGTTCACCTCGCAGCCCATCACGGCGACCTTCACGGACGTGTCCATGCCCTTCAGCATCTCGTCGACGGTGTTGGCGAGCTTACGGATGTCCACGTCTGCGCGCCCGCAGGAGGGGCAGGCGACCATCTGGACGCCCTTCTTGCGGAGGTTCAGCGCCTTGAGTATCTCGTAGCCGACCTCGACCTCCTCGCGCGAGTCGTCGCTGAGCGAGACGCGGATGGTGTCGCCGATGCCCTCGTAGAGGAGCGTGCCCAGGCCGATGGCGCTGCGTATGGAGCCGGAGCGGGCGGTGCCGGCTTCGGTGATGCCGAGGTGGAAGGGGTACGGCACCATCTTCGCGAGCTTCCGGTAGGCCTCGACGGTCGTGTCGATGTCGTAGGCCTTGAGCGAGATCTTGATGAGGTCGAAGTCGAGGTCTTCGAGCAGTTGTATCTCCCATAGGCCGGTTGCGACCATGTGGTCGACGACGGAGACCTCCTCGCCCTCGCCGGAGGCCGACGAGCCCTTCACGAGGCGGTTCACGCCGTCCGCGTGGCGGTGCTGGCCTCGCGTGACGCCTATCGCCCCGACGGGCGGCAGGCTGCCGAAGTTGACGCCGATGCGGATGGGGGTCTGGCGGGCCTTCGCCTCGCGGACCACCGTGCGCACCTTCTCGGCGTCGCGGATGTTGCCGGGGTTCAGCCGCAGGCAGTCGACCCCCTGGTTGAGGGCTTCGAGCGCGAGCTGGTAGTGGAAGTGGATGTCCGCGACGACGGGGATAGAGACCTGGCGCTTGATGGCGCCGAGGGCCTGCGCGGCTTCCATGTCCGGCACGGCGCAGCGGATGATCTCGCAGCCGACCTCCTCGAGGCCGTGTATCTGCGCGACCGTGGCCTCCACATCGCGGGTGTCGGTCTTGGTCATGGACTGGACGCTGACTGGAGCGTCCCCGCCGATCTTGACGTCTCCCACCCACACAGGCTTGGTTACGCGACGTGCCATGTCCGGCTCCCCTCGGGTTGCTGGCAACCATGATACACCCCACGAATGGCGCGGGGCGTGAGCGACGAATTCCCTCCTGTACACCTTGTCCATCCCTGTCGAGTTGTGACACGCGCCTCTTTCGCGGTCGCGCAGGCCTCGCGTACCCTGCCCTGGTTGGACAGCGACCGGCGGGCGCAGCCCTCCGCCTCCGCAGCAGCCCCTGTCGCAAGTTGTCGCTTTTGTCGCATCGCCGCTGCATTCCGTCGTCCGCGCTGTTTCGGAGCGTAGCCCGATCGTTGCGCAGAGCAAGGCCATCTACGAGTGAAAGCAGCACATTGCAACACAATACAGAAAACGCAGGGATGCCCCGGGGTCATGCGAACAGGCGTTGGATGTCGTTCACGGAGATCATGACGATTGCCATGATGAGCAGGGCGAATCCGGCGGCGTGGACGAAGCGCTCCTTCTCCGGCGCGAGGCGGCGTCCGCCGCGCGCGATCTCCACGAGCACGAAGGCGATGCGCCCGCCGTCCAACGCGGGGAACGGGATGAGATTGATGATGGCGAGGTTGATGGATAGAAGCGCTGTCCAGAGGATGAGCGGGCTGATGCCGGACTCGGCCACGTCGCCCGTCATCTGCGCGATGCCGATGGGACCGGCGACCTGGATGGAGGACGCGCCCGCTATCCAGCGCGAGATTTCGTTGCGGAAGAGCAGGAGTATCTCGCCTATCTGGACGAAGCTCGCGCGGAACGCGGCCAGCGGGCCCATCGAGCGCGTCCCCTCGGGGTAGGCCTCGACGGTCAGACCATCGAGCGCACCCTCGTCCGGCGGCAGTTCCAGCGTCACGATGCGCCCCTGTCGCAGTACCTCTACCGGCACCGGTTCGGCGGGAGACGCCTGCACCGCTGCGGCGAGGGCGGTCTGCGGGCTGTTCTCGTTCAGCACGCGTCGGCTGCCGATCGAGAGGAGAAGGTCGCCGGGAAGCAGGCCGCTCTGTGCAGCCGTCGAACCGAAGGCGACCGACGCGACGGTGAGGCGGGCGTCGGTGAGGAAGATGCCGACGGCGCCCTGCCCTTCTGGCGGATCGACGCGCACCTCGGGTATGCGCAAGGCAACGAGCCGCCCGCGCCGCTCGACCGTCCATGCCGTGTCCGCGCCCAGGCGGAGGTTGATGGCCATAAGAAGGTCTGACGAGTTGTCGATGTTCCTGTCGTCGGCCTCGCGGATGAGGTCTCCCGCCTCCACGCCAGCCTGCTCGACGGGCGATCCGGGGGCGACGCTGAGCACGGTCACGTCCGTCACCGGCACGGGCTGCGGGATCATGAAGACGACGGTGAGCAGGACGATGGGGAGCAGGGCGTTCATTGCGGAGCCCGCGCCGAGGATGAACAGCCGCTGCCAGGCAGCCTTGCCCGCGAAACTGGCGGGCGCGGTGGGGTCCTCCTCGCCGAGCATCCGCACGAACCCGCCGAAGGGGAGGAAGTTGAGCGAGTAGGTGGTGCCGCCTCGCGTGAAGCCGAAGGCACGCGGGGGTATGCCCACGCCGAACTCCAGCACCTGCACCCGAGCGAGTTTCGCGGCGAAGAAGTGCCCCAGCTCATGCACGATGATGAGGGAGCCGAGGACGATGAAAAAGAGGAGCACCGTCATGGAAGTGACCGGGACGGAGCGCTAGCCCACGCCCGCCGCTGCCGCAGCCTCGCGGCGCGCCCAGGCGTCAGCCTCGAGCACGGCCTCGGGGGTCGAGGCATCGAACGACTCGTGCCTGTCGAGCACGCTCTGCACGATGCGGTGGATGTCGCCGAACCCGATGCGCCCGTCGAGGAAGTAGTGCACGGCCTCCTCGTCAGCGGCGCTGAGCACGGCCGGATAGGTCTGCTCCCTGCGCCCCGCCGCGACCGCAGTGGCGAAGCACGGATAGCGCGCGGGGTCGAGCGGCTCGAAAGTGAGCGACGGCCACGCGAGGGGGTCGTAGCGCGGCAGCTTGCCGTTGTCGAGGCGCGCAGGGTAAGCGAGTGCCGCCTGGATGGGGAGCCGCATATCCGGCGGGCCCATCTGCGCCTTCACGGAGCCGTCCGCGCACTCGATCATCGAGTGGATGACGCTCTGCGGGTGAACGACCACGTCTATGCGGTCGAACGGGATGTCGAAGAGCCAGCGGCTCTCGATGACCTCGAAGCCCTTGTTCATCAGCGTGGAGGAGTCGATGGTAATCTTGCGTCCCATGACCCAGGTGGGGTGTGCGAGCGCCTCGGTTGGGGTGACGCCGGCTATCTCGTCCAGCGGGCGGGTTCGGAACGGGCCACCGGACGCGGTGATGATGAGCCTGCGCACCGGCTCGTCCTCGCCGCGCATGCACTGCCAGATGGCGGACGGTTCGCTGTCGACGGGCAGGAGCGGTGCGCCGTGTTTTGCGGCGGCGCGGGTGACGAGCTCGCCCGCCATGACGACGACCTCCTTGTTGGAGAGCGCGACGGCCTTCCCGGCGCGGAGTGCGTTCAGCGTGGGTACGAGGCCCGCGCGGCCCGTTGTTGCCACCATCACGAGGTCGACGTCAGGCTCGGTGACCATCTCCTCGGGCGGCACGAGCGACGCGCCGTCGCTGCCGACGCTGTCGCGTCCTTCTTCGCACCAGACCATACGTGGCTTGAACTCGGCGACCTGCTCGGCGAGCAGGCCGAGGTTGCGCCCGGCCGACAGCCCCGCGACGCGGAAGTCGTCCGGCAGCGCGCGCACGACGTCGAGCGTCTGCGTGCCGATGGAGCCGGTCGAGCCGAGTACGACGATGTTCTTCATGGCTGGCCTGCCGTCCGCCTTCAGTAGATGCCACCCGCGCGCTGCTGCTCGCGGATGTACAGGATAATCTGCTCCAACTCCTCGTCCGTGACTCCCACTATAGGCGGCATGTCTCCAAAGAACCAGTGATGCGATGGAACGCCGTTGCGCACCGCGCGGCGGATAGAGTGGTCGTCGTGGTGCCACGGCACATAGTATCCGTGGACGAGCGGCGGGCCGCTCTCGGTACCCAGCGCGCCTGTACCGTGACAGGTCGCGCAGTTGGCATCGAACGCCTCCTGCCCCGACGGAGCTTCCTCACCGCATGCCAGGGCTCCCACGAGAAGGAGGAGCGCCAGCACGCCCAGTATTGCGTGTCGTCCGTTCATGTGCTTCACCAGACCCACGAGGCGAGATAGACAAGGGGGAATACCGGAATCAGACTGTCCAGGCGGTCGAACAGGCCGCCGTGGCCGGGGATGAGGCGTCCGGAGTCCTTCACGTCCGCCATACGCTTGACCTTCGACTCCAGCAGGTCGCCCGCCTGCGCAACGACGCCGATTCCCAGCCCCAGCGCGACCGCCGGAAGGATGAGACTCTCGATGCCGTCGAAGAGGGCGACGAGCGCGGCCGCAGCGGCAGCGGCGCCAACCAGTCCCCCTATCGCACCTTCCCACGTCTTGCCGGGCGATATGGACGGCGCAAGCTTGCGGCGTCCCACCGCTCTGCCTACGGCATAGGCGCTCGTGTCGGTCGCGAACGTCACGAGGAATGCGAGCGCCGTCCACTGCAGGCCGGCATCGTCGTGGAGGCGCAGGGAGATGAGCGCGGCGAACGGCAGGACGACGTAGGCGACGCCGGCAAGGGCGGCAACACCATCCAGCAGCACGGAACCGCCACCGCGCAACGTCCGGGCGCGGCGCAGCAGGTCCAGCATCTCGCGGAGCGCGATCAGCGCCGCGACGACTGCGACAGCTGCGAATACGAACCCTCCGATCCAGAGCACGAGGAAGAGGAGCGGGAGCCCGACTGCCGCACTGGCGACGCGGAGGCGCAGGTCGCTCCGCGGGAGGGCGCTCATCAGTCCTCTTCGGGCAGAGCGCCGAACCGGCGGCGGCGACGCTTGTACTCGTTGAGTGCGCGCTCCACTTCCACGTCGTCGAAGTCGGGCCAGTAGGCGGGGGTCTGGTAGTACTCGCTGTAGGCGGCCTGCCAGATGAGGAAGTTGCTCAGGCGCTGCTCTCCGGCAGTGCGGATGATGAGGTCGGGGTCGGGCACGTCCGGCAGGTAGAGGTTCTCTCGGATGAGTTCCTCGGTGACCTCATCCGATTCGACGCCTGCGGCGACGATGCGGCGCACGGCGCGGACCATCTCCGTCCGCCCGCCGTAGTCGAAGGCGACGCAGAGGTTCATGCCGGTGTTGCTTGCGGTGCGTTTCACCGCCTCGCGGGTGGCTTCGGCGAGGCTTGAAGGTATCTGGTCGAGCTCCCCGAGGTGGCGAATGCGGACGTTGCGCCTGTGCAGCTCGTCCACGCACTCGCCGATGACGGACTGCATGAGTTCCAGCAGCCCGGTGACCTCGGCGGTGGGGCGGTTCCAATTCTCGGTGGAGAAGGCGAAGAGCGTCACGAACTCGACTCCGGCGGAATCGAGCGTCTGGAGGACACTTTGCAGGTTATCTGCGCCCGCCCGGTGACCGGCGAGGCGCGGCAGCCCCCGCTCGTTCGCCCACCGGCCGTTGCCGTCCATGATGATGGCGATATGCCTGGGGGCGCCGGGGTCTGCGTGAAGCGATGCGCTCCTCTCAGGTACGGCACGCGTCATAAGCGGCCTAGACCTCCATCAACTCGGCTTCCTTCTTGTTGCTGACCTCGTCCGCCTTGGCGATGTGCTCATCCGTGGTCTTCTGGAGCTGGTCCTGATCGCGGCGGAGGTCGTCCTGGGATATCTCTTTGTTCTTCTCGAGGCCCCGCAGGTGTTCGAGAGCGTCGCGGCGGACGTTCCGGATAGCGACATGCGTGTCCTCGCGAAACTTGTGCAAGCGCTTGACCATCTCCTGGCGGCGCTCCTGCGTCATCATGGGGATGGGCAGGCGGATCACCGTGCCGTCGTTACTGGGCGTCATGCCGAGGTCGGCGCGCATCAGTTCCTTTTCGATGGCGCCGAGCGTGGAACGGTCGAACGGTTGCACAACGAGGAGGCGCGGGTCCGGGGCGTTGATGGTCGCGACCTGGTTGAGGGGCATCGCCGTGCCGTACAGCTCGACCCGGACGGAATCGAGCATAGCAGCGTTGGCGCGTCCCGTGCGGATAGTGTCGGCCTCGTGGCGAAGCACCTCGACGGACTTGTCCATCCGCTCCGCCGCGTCCTCCAGGATGAGTTGCACCTCTTCGTTGTCGTCAGCCATGTGCGAGCCTCTCCGATCGTCCTGCCGGTCAGACGGTAACCGGCTGTGCGCTCACCAGCGTACCGACGTGCTCGCCGGCAAGGATGCGCTGGATGGAGCCCTGATTGAACACGTCGAACACGCGTATCGGCAAGTCGTTCTCCATGCAGAGCGAGAGCGCCGTGTAGTCCATCACCTCCAACTGGCGGTTCAGGATCTCTATGTAACTCACTTGCTCGAACTTCTGCGCGTTGGGTTCGACGCTGGGGTCCGCGTCGTAGACGCCGTCCACGTTGTTCTTCGCCATCAGGAGCAGGTCAGCGCTCATCTCGACGGAGCGCAGGGCGGCCGTGGTGTCGGTGGTCATGTAGGGGCTGCCCGTGCCCGCCGCGAAGATGACCACCCGTCCCTTCTCCAGGTGACGGAGTGCACGGCGGTAGATGTACGGCTCCGCGACTGTGCGTATCTCCAGCGCTGACTGGGTGCGCGTCGTTACGCCAGCGCGCTCCAGCGCGTCCTGCATGGCGAGGGCGTTGATGAGCGTCGCGAGCATGCCTGCGTAGTCCGCCGTCGCCCGGTCCATGCCCTGGCGCTCTGCCGACGCGCCGCGCCAGATGTTCCCACCGCCGATGACGAGCGAGAGCTCGACGCCGAACTCGATGGCCTGCTTCACTTCGCCAGCGAGGTAGGCAAGAACAGACCAGTCGATGCCGTCGGACGAGCGTCCACGCAGCGATTCACCGCTCAGTTTGAGCACCACCCGCTGGTATGTGGAACGTCCGGCCATGGGCACGGCTCCTGTGCTACTGCCCGAGCCCGAACCGCGCGAACCGCCCGACCCGGATGTTCTCTCCCACCTTGGCTCGCACGTCCATGATCAGGTCGCCGATCGTCTTGCCCGGGTCCTTGATGAAGGACTGCTTGAGGAGGCAGACCTCCTCCGGCCTGCCCTCTTCATCCCCAGGGAGGTCTTCCTCGTCCAGGTAGAGGGGGGCCATCGCGGCGACCTGCATGGCGATGTTGTGGGCGAGTTCGCGGAACTCCGGCGTCCTGCCCACGAAGTCGGTCTCGCAGTTGAGCTCGACCATCGCGCCGATGCGGCTGCCCGCGTGGATGTAGGAGTCGATAACACCCTCGGCAGTGGCGCGGTCGGACTTGGAGGCCGCCTTGGCGAGACCCTTCTCGCGCAGGGCCTGCTCCGCCTGGTCCACGTCGCCGTCTGCTGCCTCAAGCGCACGCTTGGAGTCCATGATGCCTGCCCCGGTGCGCTCACGGAGCGTGCGAATCATCTCGGTGGAAACCTGCACTGGTTACCTCGCTTCTCTATGGAATGGGCTACTCTGCCTCTTCAGACTGTTCGGCCTGGGCCACGTCCGCCGGCGGGATCTCATCCTCGGAAACGGCGATCTCGTCTTCGGAGACGGCCTCCTCTTCGCCTTCAAGGACCTCTTCCGGTTCGATCGGTTCGTCCTCGACCTGGCTGAACCCGCCGCGCGACGCAAGCCACTCGTTGTGTCCGGCCTGCGCGGAGCGCGCGATGTGGCCGGAGACGAGTCGGATGGAGCGTATGGCGTCGTCGTTGCCGGGGATGGGCCAGTCGATGCCGGTGGGGTCGCAGTCGGTGTCGACGAGGGCGATGATGGGGATGCCTGCGCGCCGGGCCTCGGCGACGGCGATGTTCTCTCGGCCCACGTCCACGATGAAGAGTGCGCCCGGGAGGTTCGTCATGTCCTTGATGCCGCCGAGGTAGCGGTTCAGCTTCTCGATAGAGGCGTCGAGCTTGAGGGCTTCCTTCTTGAGGAGGCGATTGAACTCGCCGCGGGCCTTTCGCTCTTCCAGGTTCACCAGGTGGTCGATACGCGTCTGGATCGTGGCGAAGTTGGTGATGGTGCCGCCGAGCCAGCGCTGGTTGATGTAGTACTGCCCCGCGCGCATGGCCTCTTCCTTGACGGACTCCTGCGCCTGCTTCTTCGTTCCCACCATGAGGATGCGCTTGCCTGTGGCAGCAACCTCCGTTGCGAACGCGCACGCCTGCTCCAGCAGTTCCATCGTCTGCTGAAGGTCAACGATGTGGATCCCGTTGCGCTGGGCAAAAATAAAGCGCCGCATCCGGGGGTTCCACCTGTGCGTCTGATGACCGAAGTGGACGCCTGCCTCCAGCAGCGCTCGCATGCTGAGTGACTCGTCCCCCTGAGGCGCAACCTCACGAGGCGCGTCGGACTGTATCTGTACCATGGGACCTGCCTTTCTGTCGGTCTGAGAGATGTCCGCGGGGCTCGACGTTCCCCACGGTTACGCCGGCGCGTGCTGTGCCGGGGCGTTGAGCGATTGTAGCACAGGGACACTCGCGGGCGCTCGTGGGCGCGAGCCGGGCGAAGCTCCTCCCGATTGCGCCTCTGTCAGCATTATGCAAAGGTCTGCCACGGACAGGAGCGAACGATGACCGTGAAATACGAAAGCCTCATCCGAGCGATACCCGACTTCCCGCAGCCCGGCATCCTCTTCCGCGACATCACGCCGCTGCTCGGCGACGGTGAGGCGCTGCGGGCGGTGGTGCAGGACCTCGCAGCGCCCTTCCGGCAGCAGCGTATCGACCGCGTCGCGGCGATAGAGGCGCGGGGGTTCGTCATCGGCGCGCCGCTTGCCGTCGAACTGGGCGCCGGATTCGTTCCGATGCGGAAGGCGGGCAAACTGCCCCACGAGACGTTCTCCGCGCAGTACGAGCTGGAGTACGGCGACGCCGCGATCGAATTGCACCAAGACGGCATGTTGCCCGGCGACAACGTGCTGCTGGTGGACGACGTGCTCGCAACCGGGGGCACGATGGCAGCGGCGGTGGAGCTCGTGCAGCAGGCGGGGGCGAACGTCGCGGGCATCCTGACGCTCATCGAGCTCACGGCGCTGAACGGACGCGCGCGCCTTCCGGACCACGATGTGGTGGCGCTGATCCGCTATTAGCTGTCCGCGATTTGACACGCGTAGAAGGGCACAAGGACAATCCGCCCAAGTACGAGCGGGGAGCGAACTCATGCAGGACGTGGTTATAGTAAGCGGCGCGCGGACGCCCGTGGGGCGGTTCGGAGGCGCATTCAAGGACCTACTGGCCTCCGACCTCGGCGCGGTCGCCATCAAGGCCGCAGTCGAGCGCGCAGGCATCAGCCCGGAGGACGTCGACGAAGTCATCATGGGCAACGTGCTCCAGGCGGACGAGACGGGCTACACGGCTCGCCGCGCGATGCTGAAGGCCGGGCTGCTGGACCACATCCCGGCGATGACCGTGAACCGGGCGTGCTCGTCCGGACTCGAGGCGATTAACCTCGCTGTGCAGGCCATCGCCACCGGCGAGTCGGAGGTGGTGGTCGCGGGAGGCGCGGACAGCATGAGCCGCGTGCCGTACCTCATGCGGGGCGTCCGGTTCGAGGGGCCGCGCATGGGCGACTACAGCGTCACGGACGGCCTCACGCTGGGTCTCACCTGCCCCATCTACGACTACCACATGGGCGTCACCGCGGAGAACGTTGCGACGCGCTTCGAGGTAGGCAGGGAGGCACAGGACGAGATGGCCGTCGACAGCCACCAGCGCGCCGTCCACGCGCAGGCGGAAGGCTACTTCGACACACAGATCGCAGCGGTGAGCGTCCCGCAGCGGCGGGGAGACCCCGTAGCGGTGACACAGGACGAGCATCCGCGTGCGGACACGACGCTCGAAGGGCTGGCCAAGCTGCGCCCCGTCTTCAAGGAAGGCGGCACGGTGACGGCGGGCAACTCCGCCGGCATCAACGACGGCGCCGCGGCTGTCGTTGTGATGTCGCGTGAGCGCGCGGAGGCCGAGGGGCTGACGCCGCGCCTGCGCTGGGTGGGCCGCGGCGTGTCGGGAGTCGACCCGTCGGTGATGGGCATCGGGCCGGTGCCGTCCACGCGGAAGGTGCTGGAGAAGACCGGCATGGCGATATCCGACCTGGACCTCGTCGAGTTGAACGAGGCGTTCGCAGCCCAGGCGCTCTACGTGCTCCGCGAACTGGAGATGGACTGGGAGCGGACGAACGTCAACGGGAGCGGCATCTCGCTCGGGCACCCGGTGGGAGCCACCGGCGCGATCATGACGGTGAAGCTGATGGAGGAACTGACGCGCACGGACGGGCAGTTCGGCCTCGTGACGATGTGCGTCGGGGGTGGACAGGGCGTCTCGACGATATTCGAGCGGCTCAACTAGCGCCCGGTGGCGCAGAGCCGCTCCGAACGAGCCCCGCCGCGCGGGGCTAAAGGCATCTGCCCCTTGACGGGACTCCGCGCGCGTGCTACGGTTAGCGGGAATGTTCACCGCGCCTGAGCATCAGAAGCCCCGAATCCCTTAAACCGCCTTAACCGAGGTCTAGCGTTGCATATCCGCTGGGCCTCTTTCCGTGTCTGTGCGAATCCGCAGGCCATGCGCTGCGAGGAGGATCGAGCCAGCAATGACGTCGTTAATGCCCCGTGCCAACCGCGCCCCGATGCATCCCGTCAAGTCCTACGCACGTACGCACCAGGTGCTGGAGCCGTCCAGCCTCGTGAACATCCAGATCGAGTCATTCGATGCGCTCAAGACACAGGGCATCCGCGAAGTACTCGACGAGATCAACCCGGTGCAGGACGTGACCGGCAACCGGTTCGAGTTGCGCTTCGGTGCGCACTCCTTCCGCGAACCCCGGTACTCGGAAGAGGAGTGCCGCGCCCGGGAAGTCACCTACGAAGCGCCGCTCTACGTCACCGTTGAACTCGAAGTGAAGGAGACCGGCGAGGTAAAGGAGCAGACGCTCTTCTTCGGGGACATCCCGATGATGACCTCCACCGGCACGTTCGTCATCAACGGCGCTGAGCGCGTGGTGGTAAGCCAGCTTGTGCGGTCGCCGGGCGCCTACTTCACCCGGGTGCAGGACCCGAGCACCGGACGGAACGTCTCATTCTCCAAGCTCATCCCCTACCGCGGCGCGTGGCTCGAGTTCGAGACCAGCCCGCGCGACGTCATCTCGGTGAAGATCGACCGCAAGCGCAAGCTGCCCGTGACGACGTTCCTGCGCGCCATCGGCTACAAGACCGGCTTCGCGACGGACCAGGAGATACTCGACCGGTTCGCCGACGTGGACGACGACCCTGAGCACCCGTACATCCGCACGACGCTGGAACGCGACACGGCGGTGCAGAACGAGGCGCAGGCGCTGATGGAGGTCTATCGCAGGCTCCGCCCCGGCGAGCCTCCCAGCGCGGAGAGCGCGCGCACGCTGCTGGACAACCTCTTCTTCAACCCCCGCCGGTACGACCTCGGCCGCGTGGGGCGCTACAAGATGAACCGCCGCACCGGCAAGGACGTGCCGCAGGACAGCCGCACCCTCACGGCGGAGGACATCATCGAGATGATCAAGATGATGATCCGCATCAACAACGGCGCGGCCAACCCTGACGACATCGACCACCTGGGCAACCGGCGCGTCCGCGCGGTGGGCGAGCTCATCATGAACCAGCTTCGCGTCGGCCTGCTCCGCATGGAGCGCGTCGTCAAGGAGCGCATGACGATCCTCGACCAGGGCGAGGCCACGCCCAGCGCACTCATCAACATCCGCCCCGTGGTCGCCGCGGTGCGCGAGTTCTTCGGAGGCTCGCAGCTGTCGCAGTTCATGGACCAGACGAACCCTCTCGCAGAGCTCACGCACAAGCGCCGCCTCTCCGCGCTGGGCCCCGGCGGACTCTCCCGGGAGCGCGCCGGCTTCGACGTTCGCGACGTGCACTACTCCCACTACGGGCGCATCTGCCCCATCGAGACGCCGGAAGGACCGAACATCGGTCTGCTCGGCTCCCTCGCCACCTACGCGCGCCTCAACGACTACGGCTTCATCGAGACGCCCTACCGGAAGGTGTTGAAGGACATCTCCAGCAGTGACCCCGACTTGAAGGGCCGTACCGTTAGTGAAACGGTGACCGGCGACGACGGCAAGGCCATCGTCCGGGCGAACCACGTTGTCTCCACGGCCGCCGCCAAGAAGCTCGCGGCGCTTCCCGAGCGGATGGTCGCCGTGCATCCCTACGTCTCCGCTGACCCTGACGAGATCGTCTACCTGCCCGCCGACGAGGAAGACAAGTTCGTCGTGGCGCAGGCCAACTCCCCGATGGACGACAAGTTCCAGCTGCTGGGCGACCGTGTCGAGTGTCGGGTGTCCGAGGACTACCTGATGGAGCCGCCCGAGCGCGTCGACTACATGGACGTTGCGCCGATACAGATCGTCAGTGTCTCCACCGCGCTCATTCCGTTCCTGGAGCACGACGACGCCAACCGCGCGCTGATGGGCTCCAATATGCAGCGGCAGGCCGTTCCGCTCATCAAACCGGACGCTCCGCTCGTGTGCACCGGCATGGAGGAGCGCATCGCGCGCGACTCCGGGCAGATGGTGCTCGCAAAGACATCCGGTGTTGTCACGTCCGTAACGGGCGAAGTGGTCGTCATCACCGACGAGAACGGCAAGGAGCTAGCCCACGTCCTGCGGAAGTTCATCCGCTCCAACCAGGGCACCTGCCTCACGCAGCGCGCCATCGTTTCCGTCGGAGACGCCGTGGCGCAGGGCGACCCGCTCGCCGACAGTTCGTCCACGCAGGAGGGCGACCTCGCGCTCGGTCAGAACGTGCTCTGCGCGTTCATGGCAATGGAGGGCTACAACTTCGAGGACGCCATCATCGTCTCCGAGAACCTCGTGCGCGACTCCAAGTTCACGTCGATCCACATCGAACGTTACGAGGTCGAGTCGCGCGACACGAAACTCGGCCCCGGCGAGATCACACGGGACATCCCCAGCGTGGGAGAGGACGCGCTCCACAACCTGGACGAGGAAGGCATCATCCGTGTCGGCGCCGAAGTCGGGCCGGGCGACATCCTCGTCGGCAAGGTCACGCCCAAGGGCGAGACCGAGCTGACGGCGGAGGAGAAGCTGCTCCGCGCCATCTTCGGTGAGAAGGCGCGCGACGTGAAGGACACTTCCCTCCGCGTTCCCCACGGCGAACGCGGCAAGATCATCGACGTCCGGGTCATGTCCCGGGAGAACGGCGACGACCTCTCCCCCGGCGTGAACAAGCTCGTGCGCGTCTGGGTCGCTCAGACCCGCACCCTCTCCGAAGGCGACAAGATGGCCGGGCGCCACGGCAACAAGGGCGTCGTCTCTCGCATCATGCCGGTGGAAGACATGCCCTATCTGCCGGACGGCACTCCCGTGGACATCATCCTCAACCCCATCGGCGTGCCCTCCCGCATGAACCTCGGACAGGTGCTGGAGACCCACCTGGGTCTGGCAGCCCACAAGCTGCGCTTCCGCGCGGCAACGCCCGTGTTCGACGGCGCGACCGACGCGGACATCCGGGATGCGCTCGCCCGCGCATGGCTGCTCGAACGCGCCGGAGCGCTCGGCAGCGACCTCGACACCTCGGACGGCTACGAGCCAGACTGGGCGAAGGCCCGCGGATGGGTTGCCGAACGCGGCTACGACGCCGACCGCGCGTTCGACGACAACGACCGGGACTCCAACTACGCCTCGTCGATAAGCCTCTGGCTCTGGCTGGACGACCTCGCGGAGACGTACCAGGAGGTAACGGGGACGAAGGTGGACATCGGCGACGAGTCGTTCGATGACCTCTACCGCGAAGCGCTGCGCGTGGGGCGAGCCCTCAACGCCGCAGCCCCTGTGCTCGGCAAGTCCGTTCTGTACGACGGCCGCACCGGCGAACCGTTCGACAACCCGGTAACGGTCGGCTACATCTACATGCTCAAACTCATCCACCTTGTGGAGGACAAGATCCACGCCCGGTCGACCGGCCCGTACTCCCTCATCACCCAGCAACCGCTGGGCGGCAAGGCGCAGTTCGGCGGGCAGCGCTTCGGAGAGATGGAAGTCTGGGCGCTGGAAGCCTACAGCGCGGCCTACAACCTCCAGGAGATGCTCACGGTCAAGTCTGACGACGTTGTCGGGCGGGTGAAGACGTACGAAGCCATCGTGAAGGGGGAGGAGGTCGTGCAGCCCGGCGTGCCGGAGTCCTTCAACGTGTTGCTGAAGGAACTGCAGAGCCTCGGCCTCGCCGTCGAACTTCGCTACGAAGAAGACCAGGGCGTCGTCACCTCACGGTTCACCTACACCGGCGAGGAGGAAGAGGACGAGCTGGAGGCCGTCGCACCGATCGCGATCGAGCCGGTCGCGCCGTCGTGGGAAGCGGACTTCGCGCCGCTGGAAGAGCAGGACGGAGACGTGACGACCACCGTGCGGATCGACTTGGGCGCCTACGCCCGCAAGGCCTCGGAAGAAGAGAGCGAGAGCAGCGCGGACTAGCAGCCACGGGCCTTCGCCCGTAGCGCACCGCACCCATAGTCAGCGGGAAGCAACCCGCAAGGGAGAGCAGCGAACATGCCGAACGCGACAGACTTCAACGCCATCAGGATCTCACTCGCGTCGCCTGAGCAGGTCAAGCAGTGGTCTTACGGCGAGGTGCTCAAGCCGGAGACCATCAACTACCGCACGCTCCGTCCCGAGAAGGACGGCCTGTTCTGCGAGCGCATCTTCGGTCCGACGAAGGACTGGGAATGCTACTGCGGCAAGTACAAGAAGATCCGCTACCGGGGCGTGATATGCGACCGGTGCGGCGTGGAAGTCGCCCGCGCCAAGGTGCGCCGCGAGCGCATGGGGCACATCGCGCTGGCTGCGCCCGTCGCCCACATCTGGTTCGCCAAGGGCATCCCCAGCAGGCTTGGCCTGCTTCTGGACGTGTCACCCCGCAACCTGGAACGCGTGCTCTACTTCGCGCAGTACATCGTGACCCGGGTGGACCCGCTGCTGCAGACGCGGCGCATCGAGGAATTGCAGCTCGAGCACGACGAGAAGCGGGAGACCCTCGAACAGCAGATGAACGAGCGCATCGCCACGCTGCAGGAAGAGCTCGAGTCCATCGTGGATACCGCTTCCGAGGAAGCCGACGCCCGCCGGAAGACGCTGAATGAGCAGCTGACCGCGCTCGTGAACTCTCGCGACGAGCAGATCGCCGAACTCGAGCACAACCTCACCAAGGAAACTGGCGAGGTGGAGAGCCTGAAGCAGCTGATGCTGCTCACGGAGAGCCGCCACCGCGAGCTCGCCGACAAGTACGGCGATGTCTTCCGGGCCGGTATGGGCGCGGAGGCAATCCTCGACATCCTGCGGTCGCTCGACCTGCAGGAGGAGATGCAGCACCTGAAGGAAGAAGTGCGCACGACCTCCGGCCAGCGCCGCAAGAAGGCCGTCAAGCGTATCCAGGTCATCGAGGCGTTCCACAGCAGCGGCAACAAGCCGGAGTGGATGGTCATGACCTCGCTCCCGGTGCTGCCGCCGGACCTGCGCCCCATGGTGCAGCTGGACGGCGGGCGGTTCGCCACGAGCGACCTGAACGACCTCTACCGCAGGGTCATCAACCGCAATAACCGCCTGAAGAGGCTGTTGGACCTCGGCGCTCCCGCCATCATCATCCGCAACGAGAAGCGGATGCTCCAGGAAGCCGTCGACGACCTCATCGACAACGGACGCCGCGGCCGCGCCATCGTCGGCAGTCACAACCACCAGCTCAAGAGCCTGTCCGACCTGCTGCGCGGCAAGCAGGGCCGCTTCCGCCAGAACCTGCTCGGCAAGCGCGTGGACTACGGCGGACGCTCCGTCATCGTCGTCGGGCCGTCCCTCCGCCTCCACGAATGCGGTCTGCCGAAGAAGATGGCGCTGGAGCTCTTCAAGCCGTTCGTCATGAACCGGCTCGTCATGCAGGGCATGGCGCACAACATCAAGAGCGCCAAGCGCATGGTGGAGCGCGCCCGCCCCGAGGTCTGGGACATCCTCGAGGAGGTCATCCAGACCCGCCCGGTCATGCTGAACCGCGCGCCGACGCTGCACCGGCTCGGCATCCAGGCTTTCATGCCCACGCTCGTAGAGGGCAGCGCCATCCAACTGCACCCGCTCGTCTGCGCCGCCTTCAATGCTGACTTCGACGGCGACCAGATGGCCGTGCACGTCCCGCTCTCCCGCGAGGCGGTGCAGGAAGCCCGCAACGTGATGCTGAGCACGCACAACATGCTCTCCCCCAGCTCCGGCGAGCCACTCGTCGCGCCCACGTACGAGATCGTCCTCGGCTGCTACTACCTCACGCAGACGAAGCCGGGCGCCAAGGGCGAAGGCGGGCGCTACCGCGATTTCGAAGACGTACTCATCGCCTACGACGCTGGGATCCTGGAGTTGCACTCCACGATCACCGTGCGCGCCCCTGGCGAAGGAGACGCGTGGATAGAGACGACCCCGGGGCGCATCATCTTCAGCGAGGTGCTCCCCGAGGACTTGCGCCGCTACGACGTGTTGATGGACAAGAAGGCCCTCCGCGACCTCGTCTCTGAGGTCTACCGCCTTACCGGCAACACGACCACGTCCGAAGTGCTGGACAAGATCAAGCAGATCGGCTTCCACTACGCCACGGTCTCCGGCACCACCATCGGCATCACTGACATCCAGGTGCCGCCGGAGAAGGCGGGGATCATCGCCGAGGCGGACAAAGAGGTGGAACTGCTGGAAGAGCAGTACGAGATGGGCCTCATCACGGAACGCGAGAAGCACGTCCGGGCGGTCAACACCTGGCAGCGCGTCTCCGGCAAGATGGACGAGGTCATCCAGCAACACCTGCCCGAGTTCGGCGGCATCTACGCAATGGCCCACTCGGGCGCACGAGGTAACGAAGCACAGATCAAGCAGATGGCCGCCATGCGCGGACTGATGAGCAATCCGCGTGGAGACATCATCGAACTGCCAATCAAGTCCAGCTTCCGCGAGGGGCTGAGTGTGCTGGAGTACTTCATCTCCACGCACGGAGCGCGCAAGGGTCTCGCTGACACCGCCCTCCGCACCGCCGACTCCGGCTACCTCACGCGCCGCCTCATCGACGTGGCGCAGGAGGTTATCGTGCTGGAGGAGGACTGCGGCACCGACCGCGGCGTCCTCATCCACGCCCACGCCTCTGAGGAAGACGTGATGATCGCGCCGCTCAGCGAGCGCATCGTCGGACGCGTCGCCGCGGGTCCCATCGCCCACCCGGACACGGGCGAGATGATTGTGGACGCAGCCGAGATGATCGAGGAGCCGCAGGCCGCCGCCGTGGAAGCCGCAGGCATAACCGAACTGCGCGTGCGCAGTCCCCTCACCTGCGAGGCGCCGCGCGGCATCTGCCAGCAGTGCTACGGACGCAGCCCCGCAACGGGCCAGCTCGTCCTTCTGGGCGACGCCGTCGGCATCATTGCGGCGCAGTCCATCGGTGAACCGGGCACGCAGCTCACGATGCGGACGTTCCACACGGGCGGTATCGCGGGCAAGGACATCACTTCCGGTCTGCCCCGTGTCGAGGAGCTTTTCGAGGCGCGCTCGCCCAAGGGCAAGGCGCGCATCGCAGAGATTGACGGCGACGTGCTGGTGTTCGAGAACGGCCAGCTCATCGGCGACTACCAGTCGGACGACGCCCCTCAGGTGCTTACTCCTCCCGTCTCGTTCGTTCCGTGCGTACGCGTGGTGAGCCACATGCCATTCACGGACAGCTACGCCATCGGCGACACGCACAAGCTCACCGTCAAGAAGGGTCAGCGCGTCAAGGCGGGTGAGGTCATCGCAGAGCCCAAGGCGAAGGCTGCGAGTTCGAAGGGCGACGATTCATCCGAAGCGGTCGCGCCAGTCGCGCTGCTCGCCCGCGTCTCGGGCGCCGTCCGCCTCGTCGACGGCGGCATCGAGATAGACTCATTCGAGACTGAGGTGCGCGACCACCAGGTGGACGCCACCGACCAGCGCCTCGTCCGCACCGGGGACGCCGTCCTCGCGGGTCAGAAGCTCACCAGCGGAGTCAAGGACCCGCACGACATCCTTCGCATCGAGGGCATGGAAGCAACGCAGAGCTACCTAGTCGAACAGGTCCAAACCGTCTACCGCAACCAGGGTGTGTCGATCAACGACAAGCACATCGAGACCATCATCAGCCAGATGCTGCGTTGGGTGCGAGTGGACAACATCGGCGACACGGAGATGCTGCCGAACCAGTTGATCGACCGCGCGCGGTTCCAGAGCGTGAACGAGCGCGTCATCGCCGAGGGCGGCGAGCCCGCCACGAGCAAGCCGGAACTCCGGGGCGTCACCAGGGCGTCCCTCAACACAGACAGCTTCCTCGCCAAGGCGTCTTTCCAGGAGACAGCGCGTGTCCTCACCGAGGCGGCGATGTCCGGCGAGGTGGACTACCTGCGCGGACTCAAGGAGAACGTCATCATCGGACGGCTCATCCCCGCCCGCCTCGACGTCTCCCCCGAGGGACGCAGCCTGCTCGGCATCCCCGAGGTCCTGCCGTCAGCCGAGGGCGACAGCGACGACTTCGAGACCATCATGGGCCTCATGGGAGAGGTCCCCGGCATGGACGACTTCGAGGAGGAGAACGGGCACGCGGCGCAAGCCGCAGTGGGCGTGGACTTCTCCCTGGACGACGATGACGAGGGCGATGACGACGACCTCTTCGTCGACGACGATGACGATGATGACGACCTCGACGAGCCTGTGACCACGGCTTCCACCTCGACCGAAGAGGACGAGGAAGAGGAAGAAGAGGCAGGCAGCACGGACGTCGACGACGATGAGATCGGGGTTGCTGACCCTGAGGACGCCCTCCTGGTGGAAGGGGAGGATGAGGACGCGGAGGCATAGCCTGCACGCCGTTCAGAACGGACTCAACAGCATGGAAGGGCGCCCTGGTGGGCGCCCTTCTGCGTAACTACGAGTACCAGGGTAGCATCGGTTCGACCGCCAGCGTGACGAACACGAGCGCGAGGTAGAGCAGCGAGTACTTGTACGCCGCGAGCGTGTCCCGAGCGTCTCCTCCACCGAGCAGCGGCCACGACATGCGCAGCCAGACCGCACTCAGCAGCGTCGTCACGAGCGCGAACGTCAGCCCGCCGTAGCCTGCGGCGAGCGGCAGCCAGGCCATTGCAGCCAGGAGCGCCACGTACAGCAGCACCTGCCGGGCGGTGTCGCGCTGCTCCGCCACCGCGGCCAGCATCGGCACATTCGCGGCGGCGTAGTCCTCCCGCAGCAGCATGGAGAGCGTCCAGAAGTGGGGCGGCGTCCAGAAGAAGATGAACGCGAACATGTAGAGACCCAGCGCGGTCACTTCGCCGGACACCGCTGCCGCTCCGATGAGCGGCGGGAAGGCCCCCGCGGCGCCACCAATGACGATGTTGTTCCACGAACGCCGCTTGAGCAGCACGGTGTAGACCAGCACGTAGACCGCAGCCGCAGCGAACGTGAGGGCCGCCGCCAGCGGGTTCGCTCCCGCTGCCATCAGCGCCGTCGCGCCCGCCACGAGCACCATTCCGATGAGTGCGGCACTCCGGGCGCTCATCTGCTGCGCGGGCACGGGCCGCACCCTGGTGCGGCGCATCACGGTGTCTATGTCAGCATCGAGGCTCTGGTTGATGGCGTTTGCTCCGCCTGCGGCCAGCGCTCCCGCGACGACGACCGTGAGCAGCACGAGCGCGTCCGGCGAGCCTGCTGCCGCCTTCCATGCGCCTGCCGCTCCCGTAACGACGAGTAGCAGTACGATGCGGGGTTTGCAGAGTGCCGTCACCTGGCGGAGGAAGGACGCCATCAGCGCGTTCGTCCGAGGAGCGCGAAACTGAACTGCGCCACCACAGCCCACCAGACCGCGGCAGCCAGCCCAAGATGCGTGATGCGCAGCTCCTGCGGCAGCCGGAGCCAGACTGCGCTCACGCCCACTGTGAATTGCGCCGCCGCCAGGAGCGCGGCGATCACGCTCACATAGAACATCCATCCACCGATGCGGCGCGCCTGCCACGCCGTCCAAATCAGCGCGAGCAGCAGCGCCGTCGCAGCCACGCGGTGCACGAGATGCACCCACGCCGCTCCTGTGCCGCTGCGCGAGTCGCACAGGGGCAGGCCGGGGCAGCCGGCGCTGTGCCCGGTGCCCACGATCGTTCCCCCGGCGAGCACGACGAACGCCGCCGCGATGACGAGCGCACGCCATCGTTTGACATCCGGAGGCGGCGAGAGGCGTACGTCGAGCGCTCGCGCCGCGCCTCCGGTGAGGAGCGCAAGCGTAAGCAGGGAGAAAGTAAGGTGCGCCAGCCGGACCATGCTGTGCAGCTCGGTTAGCACTGTGATGCCACCGAGCACAGCCTGCACGAGGATCGCCACGAGCGCCCAGACCAGCAATCGCGAGGTGAGCCGCTCGTGAGCACGAGCGCGGAAGGCGAACGCGGCGGAGGCTGCCACGAGCAGCATCGTCACGCCCGCATAGACGCGGTGGCCGAACTCGATGGCGGTCGCGCCTTCGATCTCCGGGACGAGGACTCCTTCACAGAGGGGCCAGTCGGGGCAGCCGAGGCCGGAGCCGGAGACACGCACCCAAGACCCATATGCGATGAGGCCGAGCGTGAGCACGGACGCCACGAGCGCAAGCCACCCGGCACGGCGGACGTTCGCCGCGCGTACTCCTTGCGCCGCCATCGACCTACGCCGCTCCGTACGACATGACTACCAGGATGGCGATGAGCCCCGCGGGGAGCAGCGTCCAAACGACCTCGGCGGTGCGTGTGCCGAGGATGCCGCGTGAGGCGTCCTGCTGCACGCGCATGCGCAGCGCAGTGACGACGATGGCCATCTCGGCCAGCGCCATCAGGCTGACGACTATCCAGAATCCTGCGTGGGGTGTCATGTGTAGCGGTACGAGAGCACGCGGGCAATCCTCCCTCGCCCCGGCGCGCCTCCTCTATGGTAGCGTAAGCGGGCCGCAGCCGCCACGTTTCCCCGAGTGCATGAGGGCGGCCAACGAGGAGGTGGGCGATGGCGATACGCGAGGAAGAGCTTGACCTGCAGGTGGATGAGGGGGAGATGGCCGTCTTCCTCTACGAGCCGGAGGACGCCGGGCCGCTGCCGTCCATCATCATGGTGCACGACGCCATCGGCCTGACCGTCGAGGCGCGCGAACAGGCGAAATGGCTCGCCGGGCACGGCTACACGGTTGCCGCGCCGGACGTCTTCCACCGCGCGGGACGCCTGCTGACGCTGCCCGCCCTCGGGGGAGGGCCGGACGCAACACCGCGCATCCGCGCGGGCATGACCAACGACGGCCATTGCTCGGACATCACACGCCTCGCCGCGTTCCTGCGCGAGCGTCGGGGCAGCGACGGGCGCGTCGGGCTCACCGGGTTCTGCCTCGGTGGGCGCATCTCGTTCCTCGGCGCGACGCTGGGCGATGTCGTGGATGCGACGGTTGCCTTCTATCCAACGCGCCTGCTGGAGCCCGACCCTGCCATCCCCGATTCGCCGTGGCCGGTGCACGGGGCGGGGAACGTCACGAACCCGCTGTTGATGTTCTTCCCCGCGCTGGACGGCTTCAATCCGTACTCGAACGTCGAGGCGATCAGGGCCGCGTTCCCGGATACGGCGGACCACGTCCGGGCCGTGTGGGTGGAGGACGCCGACCACGCCTTCGCGCAGCCGGAGAGCGGGGCGTACCACCCGGAACGTGCCAGTGAAGCATGGGAAGAGGCGCTCGCGTTCTTTGACAGGCATCTGCGGCAGATATAATCGCCGTCGCGCGTGGGATGCTGGATTCCCGCCTTCGCGGGAATGACGGGGTGGGACGGGGATGAAGGCAAGCAGCGCTTATCAGCGCATCCGAGCACGGAGGAGCACTCGTATGGACACGATAGAGCAGGTTGTCGACATCGAAACGGCGGATGGGGCGATGGCAACGCCGACATCGCGCCCCGCGGACGGCGAAACGCATCCGGGGGTCGTCGTCATCATGGAGGCGTTCGGCGTGAACCCGAACATCGAGGGCATCGTGCAACGGTTCGCGAGCGAGGGGTACGTCGCCGCCGCGCCTGACCTCTTCCACCGCTCCGGACGGTTGCGCTACGCGCCCTACGACAAGCTGCAGGAGATGCGGGAGGACCTGCGCTCCGGCGGCTTCGGCGACGCGTCCATCGACATGGACGTGCAGGCCACGATCGACTACCTGCGCAGCGACCCGAATGTCGGCGCGATAGGCATCGTGGGGTTCTGCCTCGGCGGGCGCGTCTCGATGCAGTCGGCGATACGGGCGAGCGGGCTGTCGGCGGCGGCCGTCTACTACGGCGGGTTCATGTTCCCCGGCGACGACCAACCGGACGCGTTCCACGCGCTGCGCGAGGCAGAGGCGCTCTCGATCCCGGTGATGGGCTTCTTCGGTGAGGACGACCAGAACCCCTCGCCGGAGCAAGTGAAGGAGCTGGACGAGCGGCTCACCTCTCTCAGCAAGGAGCATGTGTTCCACTCCTACGCCGGCGCGGGCCACGGCTTCGTCTGCGACGACCGCGCCAGCCACAACGCGGAGGCCGCTGCCGACTCGTGGGCGAAGACGCTGGCGTTCTTCGGGGAGCGGCTGGGCTGAATATGACCCCTTCCGCCCACAAGGGCCTGGATTCCCGCTTTCGCGGGAATGACGAAGGGGCGGGAATGACGAGCGAGAAGGAAGAGGAGATGCCCCATGGCCGACGCATATGACGTCATCATCATCGGAGGCGGGTCCGCAGGCGAGAACGTCGCCGGGCGGACGGCGCCCGCCGGACTCAGCACCGCTATCGTCGAAGCGGAACTGGTTGGCGGGGAGTGCTCGTACTGGGCGTGCATGCCGAGCAAGGCGCTGCTCCGCCCGGGCGAGGCGCTCGCTGCGGCGAAGCGCGTGCCTGCCGTCCGAGACGCTGTTACCGGCACGGTGGACGCGTCCCGCGCGCTGCGCGCCCGGGACGCGTTCGCGAGCCACTGGAGCGACGCCGGGCAGGAGCAGTGGGTCGCTTCCGTGGGAGCAACGCTCGTCCGGGGGTGGGGACGGCTCAACGGCGAGAAGCGCGTCGTCGTGGAGATGGGGGACGGCAGCGGGAGCGTCGAACTGGAGGCGAACAAGGCGGTGGTGCTCGCGACGGGCTCGGTCGCGTTCGTGCCGCCCATCGAGGGGCTGGTCGAGGCCGAGCCGTGGACGAGCCGGGAGATCACATCGGCGAAGAGCGTGCCGGAGAGCCTCATCATCATCGGCGGGGGCGTCGTCGGGCTGGAGATGGCGCAGGCGTGGAAGTCGCTCGGCGCGGCCGAGGTAACGGTACTGGAGCGCAGGACGCCCGAGGACACGCCGCTGTTCGAGCCGTTCGCGCTGCGGGCGGTCGTCGACTCGCTGGAGGCGCAGGGCGTCGTCTTCCGGTTCGGGTGCGTCGTAGCTGCGGCGAGCCGCACGAGCGACGGCGTGAGCGTGACGATGGACAACGGCGAGACGTTGTACGCGCAGGAGCTGCTCGTGGCGGCGGGGCGCGCCGGCGTCGTGAACGGCGTCGGGCTGGAGACCGTCGGCGTCGACGCGCAGCGGTACGTGAAGGTGAACGACCACCTGCAGGTGGAGGGGGTGGACGGCGGCTGGCTGTACGCGGTGGGCGACGTGAACGGGCGGGCGCTGCTGACGCACCAGGGGAAGTACCAGGCGCGGCAGGCGGGCGACCACATCCGGGGCCTCGACGCCTCCGCCTGGGCGGACAACGGCATGGTGCCTGCGGTGGTGTTCACCGACCCGCAGATCGGCAGCGTGGGGTTGACGGAGCGCGCCGCCCGCGAGCGCGGCCTGAATGTCCGCGTCGTCGAGATGGGATGGCCGGTGGCCGCCGCGCCGCTGCACGGCGAGCATTTCAGCGGCGGGGTGAAGTTCGTCGTGGACGAGGACCGGCGGGTGCTGGTCGGAGCCACGTTCGCGGGGCCGGAGGTCGGGGAGCTGACGCACGCGGCGACCATCGCCATCGTGGGCGAGGTGACGCTCGACCGGCTGTGGCACGCGACGCCGTCGTTCCCGACGCTGAGCGAGGTTTGGCTGCGCTTCCTGGAGGAGTACGGCCTGTAGGCCGCGAGCGGGAGCAGCTCGGATCGCGGGCAATGCGTCGGCTGGGCGCCACAGGACGCGAGACGACGGAGGGGTGGCATTCAGGTGGCCAACGCCGGTTCAAGAGTGGCCACCTTAAGCCGAGCGCAGGAGTAACCCAAACGGTCAATCTGGCCATCCTGGCCACCTAAATGAGAGGGTGTTTGAAAGGCCCTCCATCCCCAGCCTTTGCCCTGTATAGCGGAATGCCGCCTCCCCGCCCTCCCACCCCACCGCGCGCCCGTGTGGCCTGGCGGCCACCTGCTTGATTCCCGCCGGCGCGGGAATGACGGAGGGAGGAGGTGTGGCTTGGCGGGCGCGGCATTTGCGGGGGCGAAGGGCACCCACAAGGGATGCCCCTACACCGGACCAGGTTGCGCGCTGAAGCGCGAGCCTTCGCTGGGTGGTCTCGACAGGCTCACCATGAGCGGACATTGCCGGCTCACCGTGAGCGGAAGGGGGACCTGATCAATCGCGCTCATCAACTTGCCCTTGCGGCGTCCCCGACCATCGAGCGAGGGCGGTGTAGGGGCGGTTCGCGAACCGCCCCTACACCGCTGTACGCGGCTGAGAACCGATGGGGTTACCCAGCGAGAAGAGGCGCGTCATGATTCCGCCATAAATATTGGCGGGAAAGTCATACTGTGGTCACGCAAGATTCGCAATATATGTGTTAGAGTCCCGCCGGTGAGCAAGGTCAACCGATGGATGATTGGCATGGCTCTCGCCAGTGCTGTCGCCGCAGTGCTGGCACTGTACCTGGTGGACGCAAGGCAGGAGACCGACGTCGTGGCGAATAACCTCAGCGTGAAAGAGGTTGAGCTTGAAGATGAGCGCGCCGCCCATCAGGAGACACGCGATGACCGCGACTCCAGCCTCGAGGCTTTGATGGAGGAGCGCAGCAAGTTCACTGAAACTGTCGGGCGACTTACCCAGGAGCGCGACAGCCTGGACGAGTCCGTGGCTAACCTCAGCGAGCAGAACGGCGCCCTGCGCGCCACCGTCCGGTCCCTGTCGAGCGATCGCGACAGGTTGACGTCGAGCGACGAGTCCCTGTCGAACGAAGTCGACGGGCTTACGGTGGCCAATAAGACCCTGGCGAACGAAATCGAGAGGCTGACGTTGGCCAACGAGACCCTGGCGAACGAACGCGACAGGCTGTCGTTGAACAATCAATCCCTCTCGATCGAACGCGACAGCCTGAGAGAAGAGGTCTCTGTCGTCCGCCTCGCGCACGATAGCCTCGAAAGCCTGGAAGCCCTGGAAGAGGCGCAGGACGCGTACGCCGACCTGGCTGTTCAGTACTGCGGCAGCATCGGGGCGTTGTCGGCATGTGACACGTCAGAGAGCAACCTGGCGCACCTTCAAGAGGCGTATGCCGTCTACCTGGAGGCCCAGGGCCAGGCCAGGGAGCAATACTGCTCATACAGAGAGGCCTGGGACAGTTTCTATCAGAGCGAACCGACAAGCCGCTATGCGGCCGTCTGTGGAGGTGCAGAATGAGTACCCGGCTCCCGAATAACCAGCCTGGCCATACTGATTCCGGGAATCATCCTGGGGCTTATCGTGGCCGGCGGCGCTTCCCTCGTGGAGGCTGCACCGCCGGATGACGAGCCGGTGTTCGGGACCCTGTTCGGGCTTTCTCTCGATCTGGAGGACGTTCTGCCTCCCCCCAAACTGATCACCGAATCCGAACCCTCGCAGGCATCAACAGAGAATGACCCAAGAGGGACGGGGGTTGGAACAAGGCAAACGACACCTCCGCCCGCGCCGAGACCGGTCAATGACAATACCGTCAACTGCAACGCCGACAATAGGTTCCCGAACGAGGGAACGTATGTCCTTACCGGCTACTACCACAACACCGGAAATCCGATCTGTGAGTACCGGCCTCGCACGCCGGGTTGGGGACATGAGGTGTGTAGTAGTCGGACCCCAACGTGGCAAGATGCCGGCTACGGTTTAGATGACATCGACTTCACCGGTCACTATACCTCCAGCGGTCAGCCGATCTGCTCGAACGAGGACGGTCTCCACAGTAGTCACCAGTACACGCAAGAGCAACAGCTGAAACAGCTGTGTCTCAGGGAACCCCGGAACGACCTCTGTTCTAGTTGACCTGCCTACACCACCGCCAAACCGGCTGGTGCGGACGCTCGCTGCGGCCCGGCAGTGGGACGCGCCGCGTATCCTCGCCGCCGGGGCGGGAGTGACGTAGGGAAGGGGCGTGGTTCGGCGGGCGCGGCATGGACGGGGCGGAGGGCACCCACAAGGGATGCCCCTACACCGGGCAATCCATCCACACCCCCCAACACCGGTTCACGCCCATGCGGTCCTTCCTCCAGTACGAGGCGAGGGGACTAACGCGCCCCTCCCAGCCCGACCCCACCACGTGCGCGTGTGGCCTGGCGGCCACGTGCGACCTTGCGGTCGCCAGGGATTCCCGCCTGTGCGGGAATGACGGGACAGGGCTGCGAGATTTCTCGGCTTCGCTCGAAATGACAGACGCCATGTCCATCCACGGGGACGCGCTCTGTTGCCGCGCGGGGCGGGGCGCGTAAACTGCCCGCATGACGTACACGGACATCCTCTACGAGAAGAATGGCGGCATCGCGACCATCACGATGAACCGTCCGCAGGTGCGCAACGCGTTCCGCCCGCTGACGGTCGACGAGATGATCGAGGCGTTCCAGGACGCGTGGGAGGACGATGAGGTCGGGGTTGTCATCCTGACGGGGGCGGGCGACAAGGCGTTCTCCAGCGGCGGCGACCAGAAGGTGCGCGGCAAGGACGGCTACCAGGACGGCACCGGCCACACGAAACTCCGCATCACGGAGTTGCACACCGTCATCCGCATGATTCCCAAGCCGGTCATCGCGGCAGTGAACGGTTTCGCCATCGGCGGCGGGCACGTGCTGCACGTGATCTGTGATCTCTCGCTGGCCTCGGAGAACGCGATATTCGGGCAGACGGGGCCGCGCGTGGGGAGTTTCGACGCCGGGTTCGGGACCGTGTTCCTCGCGCGCATAGTTGGGGAGAAGAAGGCGCGGGAGATCTGGTACCTCTGCCGCCAGTACTCGGCGCAGGAAGCGCTGGAGATGGGGCTGGTGAACAAGGTGGTGCCGCAGGAGCAGCTGATGGCGGAGGCGCGGGAGTGGGCGGAGCGCATCCTGGAGATGAGCCCGACGGCGCTGCGGTTCCTGAAGGCGTCGTTCAACCAGGACACGGACTGGGCGTACGGCCTGCAGCAGATGGCGCACGGCGCCGTGCAGATGTTCTACAACACGGACGAGGCGGAAGAGGGCGTGCGCGCCTTCAACGAGAAGCGCCCGCCGGACTTCAGCGCGTACCGCAAGCAGAGCTGGTGAGGAACCCTCAGCCCCAGACGGCCCACGCCGCGTGGCTACCCACCGCGCATGTCATAAGATCCCCAATGAGAGAGGCCCCGGATTGTTCGGGGCCTCTCTGTCTCATCGGAGGGTCATCTTGCACTATCTGTACGATTGGAGTCATCCCCGGTTCAGGACTTACACTCCTCAATGTACTTCGCCATCTGCTCACGGGCTTCGGTTTCCGTCAACTGGCTCTTGGATTCTTGGCACAGGCGAATTGCTCGCCCTACCGCCTGCTCCATCGAGGGAACCCAAGACCCCCATCCGTTGGGCAGTCGCACATCGAAATTGCCGGACCCATGTCTGATCGTGACCTTGACGCCACGTTCGTCAATAACCGTCGCCGCCGACCCACCGTCTACCAGTTCGAGTCGGTATTCCTCACCGTCACGTTTGACCAAGCACTCCATGATGCTTTCTCCTATTCGTTGAACTTGCCCAGCACGCGGGTTATCCTGCGCCACGGGGGTGAGGGGCTCCTACCCCGGAACTAGGAACCCTTCGTATGAGGCTATCTTCGCCTTATCACTGTCCGAACCCGGACAGTGGCTTGGCGCCGAACTGTGACCTTGACCTTGGCCATTGCCTTACCTCCTTTCCCTAGAGCTCGTCGGGGGTGCCACCCCAACGGCAACAAAAAAACCGCCGGTTTCCGGGGAACCGGCGGCCTTGGGAGTTGACAACATCAACTAGAGGCGCTACGATGGGCTCTGTTCAGGAGTTCATCGGGAACCGATTCCTTGTTACCCCGGCGTTGGCGCGCCGGGGTTTCGCTTATGCGGTTGTTTCTCTGCACCCTGCACTATACCACATCTAGAAGGATTCTCAGCCCGCAGAACAACCACTAGTGGTTGAATGACTCGCTTGCATTTTGGAATTTAGGAACTACTCCCTGTCGTCAAGGTTCGACACGCCATAGCCGCCAGCACCAGTTGCGCAGAGTTGGCGAATGACACAAGTAGTACCAGTGACAGGGGACACCTGCGCCCGCCGCACGCGTGTGCTTTGTGTATGCTGCCACCATGACCGCCACTCCCGCCCCGCAATCGAAGCTCGTTTCGTGGTTCTGGGCGACGCGACCGTTCTCGCTGTCGGCGTCAATCGCGCCGGTGCTGGTGGGGACAGCGCTCGCGGCGACGGCCGGCGCGCTGGACTGGCTGCTGTTCGCGCTCGCGCTGACGGGGTCGGTCGCTATCCAGATCGGCACGAACCTCACTGATGAGTACTCGGACCACCGGAAGTCGGGCAGCGAGGGGAAGTTCCTCGCGCCGCACAAGGTCATCCAGCGGGGGCTGCTCTCGGAGCGGGCGGTGGCGATGGGGATGGGCGCAGCGTTCGGCTACGGCACCGTTGCCGGGTTGATCATCGTCGCGCACGTGGGCTGGCCGATACTCGCGGTGGGGTTGGCGAGCATCGCGGTGGCGTACCTGTACGCGGGCGGGCCGAAGCCGCTGGGGACGCTGGGGCTCGGCGAGCCGGTCGTGTTCGTGTTCATGGGCCCGCTCATGGTGATGGCGTCGTACTACGTGCAGCAGGAGGCGCTCACGTGGGCGTCGTTCTACGTCTCGCTGCCGGTCGCGTTCATCGTCACGGCCATCCTCGTCGTGAACAACATCCGCGACGTGGAGGAGGACCGGGAGGCGGGGAAGCGGAGCCT
The DNA here is from genome assembly GCA_965208625.1 of Dehalococcoidia bacterium. GTDB lineage: Bacteria > Chloroflexota > Dehalococcoidia > Lucifugimonadales > Australimonadaceae > Bin16. The sequence goes on along the minus strand of OZ242348.1, from coordinate 2,684,854 downwards.
CGCGACCGCCGCCGGAACCCGGGTGGCGGTCTGGGCGTATGCGGCGCTGCTGGCGGGGGCGTACCTGAGCATCGCAGGCGCCGCGCTCGGCGGGGCCGTGAGCCTCTGGGCGCTGCTGGGGCTCGCGCCGCTGCCTTGGGCCGTCGGTGCGGTGCGGGCGCTGTTCGCAGCGGATGAGCGTCCCGCGATGAACCGGCTGCTCGTGCGCAGCGGGAAGCTACACGGGTTGACCGGGCTCGCGCTCGCGGCGGGGCTTTATACTTCGAGCCTCTGAGGGGTCATGAAGAAGCGACTGACCATAACCCTGGATGCAGAAGTCCTCGCAGCGGCAAGGCAGCACGCTCACTCCCGCGGGATGTCCCTTTCGTCGTTAGTTGAGGAGGTACTGAGCAAGGCGGTGGGAGAAGCTGAGCCATCTTTCATGGAGTACTGGCGCGGAAGGTTCCAGGCGACGCACCACGCCAAGCCAGAACTGTTGGACGATCCGCGCTACAACTACCTCGTCCGGAAGCATCTCTGGTAAGACTGCCCCTCTTCGTCCTTTCGCGTTGACCGTCTGCCCACACGCGCCTAGACTCCTCGCCATGGCCATCTACCGCTACTCACGCTGGGACGGCTCGCAGGCTGTCGAGATCCCCACGACCGACGACCTGTTCGACCGCCTCTCCGAGCAGATCCTGCAGGGCGACGACCTGCGCGGCGCGCTCAACCGGATGATGCGCTACGGGATGCGCGGCGAAGGCCAGCGCGGCGCGGGGTTACAGGACCTGCTCGAAAGGCTCCGAGACGCCCGCCAGCGCAATCTCGACCGGTACGATCTCTCGTCCATGTTCGACGACATCCAGGAGCGGCTCGACGCGATCGTCGACAAGGAGCGTCAGGGCATCAACCAGCGCCTGGATGAAATCACGCCACCGGACGATGGCGCGCCGGCCAATGACGGCGGGCAGCAGGCCGGAGGCACCGACGGCGGGGAAGGTCAGGGCCAGCCCGGCGGGAGCGGCGCGCCGCCGGACGAACTCGCAGACATGCTCCTGCAGATGGCGAACCGGCGTCTCAACCAGCTGGACCAGTTGCCACAGGGCGCGGGCGGGCGCATCAAGCAGTTGCGCGACTACGACTTCATGGACAGCGGCGCGCGCGAGGACTTCGACGCGCTCATGCAGGAGCTGCAGCAGCAGTTCCTCCAGCAGTACTTCCAGGGGATGCAGGAGAGCCTCCAGAACCTGACGCAGGGCGACCTCGCGCAGATAGCGGAGATGGTGCGCGACCTGAACGAACTCGTGAAGCAGAAGCTGCAGGGCGACGACCCGGACATCAGCGAGTTCATGAACAAGTGGGGGCACATGTTCCCGCCGGGCATCGAGACGTTCGACCAGCTGATGGAATACATGTCCAACCAGATGGCGCAGATGCAGTCGCTCATGAACTCCATGAGCCCCGAGATGCGGCGTCAACTCGAAGAGATGATGGACGGCCTCCTGCAGGACAACCGCCTCGCATGGGACCTGTTCGAGCTCGGCACGAACCTCGAACGGATGAACCCCAACAGCTTCCCGGACAACGACTTCCGTCTGTTCGGAGATGAGCCCGTCACCCTGCAGCAGGCGCTCCAGTTGATGGGCGACCTGAACGACATGGAGGAGCTGGAGCAGCAACTGCGCCACGCGCTCCGCACCAACGACGCAACGAACCTCGACGCGGACGAACTCGGCAAGGTGCTCGGCGAAGAGGCGCGACAGTACGCGCAGGAGCTGCAGCGCCTCACGAAGGAGCTGGAGGAGGCGGGCCTCATCCGCAAGCGCGGCCAGAACGGCTGGGAGCTGACGCCGCAGGCGATGCGGAAGATAGGCGACAAGGCGCTCACCGACATCTTCAACCGCATACGCGGCGGGGACATCGGCGACCACAACCGCGACAAGAGCGGCGTCGGCGTCGAGATAACGGACGAGACGAAACGGTGGGAGTTCGGCGACCCGCTCCACCTGAACACGCTCAAGACTGTAAGCAACGCCGTGCTCCGCGAGGGGCCTGGCACGCCGGTCCGCATCAAGCCGGACGACTTCGAGATAGACCGGACCATCTCCCAGACGCGCGCGTCCACAGTCATCGCCATTGACATGAGCTACTCGATGTTCTGGGACGGCGCGTTCCAGGCCGGTCAGCGCGTCGGGCTGGCGCTCGACACGCTCATCCGCTCGAAGTTCCCCAAGGACCGGGTGAGCGTCGTTGCCTTCTCCTACTTCGTGCTACCTATCCAGTCCCACATGCTGCTCGACACCTACTGGGTCGAGTTCGGCGGCGGCACGAACTTCCAGGAAGTGCTGCGGCAGTCACGCCAGATACTCGGCAGGCAGGGCGGCAACAACAAGCAGATCATCCTCATCACGGACGGCGAGCCCACCACGTACAACTGGACGGAGAGTGACCTGCACGCGGACTACGGACGGCGCGGCGGCGGGCTCGTCGAGGCGACGATGCGCGAGGTGATGCGCTGCACGCGGGACAACATCACCATCAACACGTTCATGCTGGACCAGAGCCCGTCGCTGCTGCGGTTCGTGCAGCTGATGACGAAGATCAACCGGGGCCGCGCGTTCATCGCGAGCCCGCACAGCCTCGGCTCTTACGTCGTGTCGGACTACGTCTCGAACCGGAACAAGGTCATCCGGTAGGGGGAGCTGCGCCCTGCCCTGAATGGCGGGGCGCAGCCCTGTCTTCCGCGGAGAGGAAAAATCCTATTCCTTCTTCTCCTCGTCCTCTGGCGTGTCTTCTGCTGCGCCTTCCACTGCGCTCTCTTCCCCGTCCTCTCCCGCATCTCCCTCCTCGTCTTCGGTTGTGTCCGCCTCTGCTGCGTCTTCGGCGGTCTCCGCCGCGCTCTCCCCGGCTCCCGGAGGCTGGGAGTCAGGACCAGCAGGGGTCCCTGCGGTGGTGGGTCCGGACCGCTGGCGGACTCGCAATACGAACGCTCCTCCGACGACAGCCACGCCCAGCAGCGCCAGCAATAGCGCCTGCAGCCGCATGCCGCCGATAACGACGCCGATCGTCCGGTCTGCGATCTCCAGGAACTTGGCCGTCAGTATGGCATCCACGCGTTCATCGCCCTGGGCCTGGGCCGCTTCAGTGACGGCCTCCGCGTGGGCGCCGGACACCGTTCCGCTCGCGACACCGGCGACGAGGGTGACCATGAGCACGCCCAGCGCCGCCACCACGAGGACTCCGCCCGCCCAGCCGAGCCTCCCGGCCCACGAGCGTCCTCCGAGGAAGCCGGCGCCGACGACCAGCACGAGCGACACGGCCAGCAGGAGCGGTCCCACAAGCCGCAGGTTGTTCACCCAGCCGCGCAGCATGTCCAGGAAGTCCGAGGCTTCCTCGGGGTTTGCCGAGTCCGGGTCCGCGATGGCATCCCGCAGGTCTTCCTCTGTCCACGTCCAGCTCTCGCTGAACCCCTCGCGCACGGCGTCCACAGCGTCCTGCAGGCCGAGGTCCCCCTCGTCCAGCGCGTTCCACAGGTCCTCCTCGGTGACGGTCCACCCATCGCGCATGACTCTGCGCACCTCGGCGATGAGGTTCTCGTCCTCCGCGCCCCGGGTGGCTTCGATGAGGTCCTGGTGCGTGAAGGTGAACTCGTCAGGGGCCATGCCATGGATGGCCGTGCTCAGCAGTGCTTCTACGTCGACGCCCGAGGCGCGTAGGAAGTCGCCGGTTGTGAAACCCTCTTGCCGGCACAGGCCCACGAGGTTGCCTTGCGCCAGTGCCCGCACCTGGGCACGGGTACACTGAGGCGCAGAGGCCAGGAGGGCCGTGTACTTCTCTTCTATGGTTGCGGCAAGAAGCCCCACGGCGGCGTCCGTGGGTTCCAGCAGGCTCACGCTCAGCTGGAACGCGTCACTGCGGCCGGAGACGTAAGGCGCCACAGCGCCCACCAACTCCCGCGTTTCAGCGTTCAGCCACTCCGGGGTGATCGCCGCGTCGATGGCCTGCCGGACCTCCCCCCGGGAGACCACGACGCCAAAGGGCAAGGCGGCGTCCCCGGTCACGCTCTCATCCAGGGCCGGCTCCAGAGCCTCCCGCCGTATGTAGCCGGACAGGTCGGCGCGACCCAGGATGGCGGTCAACTCCTCCTCCAGCGCCGAGGCGCGCTCGGAGAAGTCGAAGGTGAAGCTGAAAGAGTCGCTGCGACCCGTGAGGTAGGCAGCCAGGGCCTCGGACGCCCCCTCCTGCTGTGACCGCACGAATGACGGCGTCGCCACCCGCTCCAGGGACGCCAGCGCCTCGTCCGGGGTGAGTTGGATGCCCAGGGGCAGCTCACTGCCGTCCAGCCGTTCCCGGACGGTCTCCGGCGCCCTCTCCTCGATGAGCCAGCGGTGCAGGTCCACGCGGCCAATGAGCGCAACGATGGCGGCTTCGGCCGCTTCGGCCCGATCGACGAGGCTGATCGTGATAGTGAAGGAGTCGGACTGGCCCAGCAGGTACGGGCCGAGGCTGCCGATGGTCCCCTCCACCTGCTCCTGCAGCCACTCCGGCGGCAGCGCGTCCCGGAAGGTCGTCACAACAGCGTCGGCGTCCAGGTTGAGCGCAGACGGCAGCCCATCGCCGCCACCCAATTGTTCCTCCACGGCGGCGGGGAGAATCTCGTCGTACAGGGAGTTGTAGACGTCGGCGCTTCGCAGTTGCTCCTCGTGGAAATCGGAAGAGAGTACCGTGCCGGAAGCCTGCGACGAGAGCAGCGCCAGCGTGAGGACGGGCGCGAGCACAAGCGCAAGCACGACAGCGAAAGCCCGCCTGCAAACCGTGCTGCGCCTCGAGTGAGGGGAGGATAAGCGCGCCACTGCGACCTCGTCGGCGGTCGTCTCAGCGTCCCCGGGCGCCTCTTCCGCTGCACGTTCCTCTGCGTCCTCTGCCTCGGCCTCCTCTGTGCTCTCTGCTGCGCTCTCCTCGCCTGTGTCCTCCGCCGCGTCCTCTCCCGCGCTCTCCTCTTCCACGTCCTCTGCATCGGCTTTCCGCTTCCGGCGCGCCAGGATGTAGACGGCGGCACCCGCAACCAGCGCGACGACAAGTACGACAGCCCCCAGGAGCACGATCGGGAATCCGCCGCTCGAACCGGCGGGCGCCGCTTCGGGCGTGGGTGTCGGTGTGGGCGCAGGCGTGGCCGTCGGCGTCGGCGTGGCCACGAGGGCAACGGCGGGCGGCGGCGTGGGCGTGGCCGCCGGAGCGGCAGCAGACTCTTCCCTGACTACCACAAGTACTTCCCGCACCACGATGACCGTGAACGTCGCAAGAGAGGTCACCGGCGCAGTCAGCGCCGCGCCCCCGCTCTCGTCCAGCGATAGTGCGGCAGGGAGCTCCATCCACTCCTCGGCGGGGCTCGGGCGCGTCAGTACCGGGAGGCCGCCCATCTCGTGCAGGCTGGTCAGCAGGGGCGCACCGCCCACTTCCGCCACTTGCTCGGGGGCCAGCTGGAGAGTCAGCGCTGCCGGAGCGTCCAGTTGCACGTCCGTCTCCGCATTACCCTCCGAGTCGAACAGGTCGACCGTGACGCAGGGGAGGTCCAGGCCAGACGCCGCGCCGTCGTGGGAGCACGACTCCTCGTCCTCTTCCTCGTAGACGCTCACCCCGAACGGAGCGGGGCGCGAACCCGCGGGGAATTCAAGCGTCACCGTGCGGTCGCTGGACCGCACTTCTGTCGGGGTGGAGGCTTCGACGCGGTGCACCACCGGCGCAGGCGTCGGCGTGGGCGCGCCTGCGGGCGTGGGAGTCGGCGTGGGCGTCACCGCCGGCCGGGGCGTAGGCGTAGGCCGGGGTGTCGCTGTTGGCCTTGGCGTCGGGGTGGGGGTCACCACGGTCACATCCGGCGGAACCGGAAAGGGAGGAGGCTCGGCCGTGGGACCCCCACGCGGCGCAGCCGTCGGCGTGGGGGTGGGAGTTGGGGTGGGCGTGGGAGTGTGTGTGGGCGCCTGCTGCTGGGGCAGGGACTGGGCAGGGGTTGGTGTGGGCGCCGTCTCGGTCGTAGTCGTCGCGGAGCCGGAGATGTACAGCAGCGGGGTACACTCCTCGCCCTCCAATGCGGTCTGTGCCGCCGGTGAGAGCGCCGCCAACGCTTCCAAGGCCGCGCTGCCGGAGGTCCATACGTCCTGGCGGAAGAACTCGTTCCACCCCCGCCGCAGGAGCTCTTCAACCGCTCGGTCCTGTTCTTCTTCCGTCCTGGTCGTGTCGAAGGCGATGGTGAACAATTCCCCGAAGACCTCTTCAGCGAAGTCTTCGACCTCATCCGAGAACGAGTCTCCGGCGGTGCGCGCCCCGGCCGCGCCGCTGATGGTCCGCAACGACTCCAGGTTGGCATTGTGGTACGCCGCAAGCTCCGGCGGCGGAACGAGTTGACCGTAACTCGTCACGGTGTCGTTCAGAACCTCCGCAAACGCGCCCCAAGTGACGGACGTACCGCCGAGCGCCGCGGCGGTGGAACCGAACGCCGACCCGCACTGCTGCGCGTACGCTTCGAGAGACAGCGCGGCGCTCGAGGCGGGGGGCGGCGTAGGCGTAGGTGAGGGTGTAGGGGTAGGTGTTGGCGTGGGGGAGGGTGTAGGAGTGGGCGTTGCCGCACATAACTGCAGCCCAAGCTGGGCGAAATCACTACTCAACGCCATTAGCAATCCTGCGGGGATACACCCGGTCAACTGATTGCCCGAGAGGTACAACTCCGTCAGTGTGGAAAGGCTGCTCCATTCAGTGGGGATTGCACCGGTTAGTTGGTTGCTGCTGAGGTACAGCTTCGTCAGGTTGGAAAGGTTGCCCAACTCAGTGGGGATTGCACCGGTTAGTTGGTTGCTGCTGAGGTACAGCTCCGTCAGGTTGGAAAGGTTGCCCAACTCAGTGGGGATTGCACCGGTTAGTTGGTTGCTGCTGAGGTACAGCTCCGTCAGGTTGGAAAGGCTGCCCAATTCAGCGGGGATTGCACCGGTCAACCGGTTTTCCCAGAGGGACAGCCACTCCAGGTTGGGGAGGCTGCCGAGTTCAGCAGGGATTTCACCGGTCAATTGGTTGCTCGATAACGCCAGTATCGTCAGACTGGACAAGGTGCTCAACTCAGCGGGAATTGCGCCCGTCAACTGGTTCTCGCTAAGGGATAACTCCGTCAGATTGGACAGGCTGCTCAACTCAGCGGGAATCGCGCCTGTCAATTGGTTTTCCCAGAGGGACAACTCCGTCAGATTAGATAAGTTGCCCAGTTCGGCGGGGATCCCGCCTGTTAACTGGTTATGGTCGAGGGACAGCTCTGTCAGATTCGATAGGTTGCCCAGTTCGGCGGGGATTGCGCCTGTCAACTGGTTATGGTCGAGGGACAGCTCTGTCAGATTCGATAGGTTGCCCAGTCCGACGGTGCGCTTGTTAAACTGTTGCTCCAGAGGTCTAGTACCGTAACGCGCTCTTGGGCGTCCGTCGTTACGCCGAACCAATCGCCGAGCGGTTCGTTGCTCAGCCAGTTCGTTTTGTTCTCCCAGTTGTCCCCGTCGGTGGCGCGGTAGAACGCTTCCAGTATCTCCCGGTCGGTGACCATCGGAGTGGGTGTGGGTGTGGGTGTGGGCGTCGCCGTGGGTGTGGGTGTGGGCGTTGCGGGCACGCTCGGGACGTAGTCGATGACCGGATACTCGGACGAGGTACCGAAGTCCCACGGGTCATCGCCGGTGCCGTCTCCGTCCAGGTCCACGTTCCAGTTGGCGTAGATGCCGGAGTAGCCGGTGGGCGACTGCAACTCGCTGGTGGTCTTGCCCACGCCTCCAGCACTGGTGGACTGGCCGGAGGTCTCGGTGTCCCAACTAGCCAACCAGTGGCGGTTGTCGTTCCAGTGCCACTCCAATCCGAGCCAACCAGTCCACCAGTCCCGAATAGCTGGTCTTTATGGTCCCACTATTCACTCCAACCAGCCCACCTACCTGCTTGGGGCCGCTTGCCGCGCCGGTTGCATAGCTGGCCGTTATCGTTCCTCCGTTCCCGCCCACAAGGCCACCAACATGGGACGGTCGGTCTCTTGTTATTACAAAGTCGCCTACCGCGCCGGTTGCGTAGCTGGCCGTTATCGTTCCTCCGTTCCCGCCCACAAGCCCACCAATGTACGCTTCTGTTTGGGGGTCATCGGTCGCTACCACAAGTACGGTTGAATAGCTGGCTGCTATCGTTCCACGATTCACTCCGACCAGCCCACCTACCCGATTCCCGACAGTAGACCCGGGGATAGGGGACCCCCCGAAGAGGTCCGAACTTGCACGCGAATCGTGGGTTGAGTAGCTGGCCGTTATCGTTCCAGAGTTGTCACCAACCAACCCTCCTACGTAGTTCCTGCCGGTTACACTCTTACTGGTCAACCCCACGTTGCGTATCACGCCAATGCTGCCCACATCGCCGAACAGCCCGACGTTAGTGGTCGCTGCCGGTCTGTTGATGAACAGGCCTGAGATGGTCTTGCTATTCCCCTCGAACGTGGCGCTGAACGACGCGCTGGAGGTCCCGATTGGCTCCCAGCCCGCGCCCGCGTTGTACGGGGCAACGTCCAGGTCGAGGTTGGCGGTCAGCTCGTAGCCGGTGCAGTCTGAGGACGGGCAGCCCATGCCGGTCGCCGCGTTGGGGAACGCCGAGGAGTAGCCCGACGCGTTGGCCGAGGCGGGCGACCCGTCGCCGTCCAGGTCCCAGCGGATGGCGTTCAACTGCGCCGCGCTCGCGACCTCGATCAGGCCGTCGTCATCGGCGTCGTAGTCGGTGCTGCTCTGCGCCAGGGCGACCGCGCAGGCTGTCAGCGCCAGGAGCAGCGCGAGCAGGACGAGCGCTCCGGCGCTCACGCTCAGCAGCGCTCTGCTGGCGTTCGACCGACGTCTCCGCCCTTCGCTGCGTCCTTCGTACATCAAACCACCTCACTGTGTGCCGACTGCAGATGTGGAGAATCGGTTCAGGGCAGGATCACGTGCGTGCCAGGGTCTGGAGCGAGTGCATCGATCAGGGTCGCTAACTGGAGTCTGCTGGCAGTGGCTGCATCGCATCGTCCCGTGAGGTAGGCTGCCAATACCGTTTCGATGTCGCCGAAGGTCATCGTCACCAAGTTCAGATTGTTCCGTTCGGCAAAGTCCGCGAGATTGAGCGCGGCCTGACTGTCACTGAGAGCGCACACAGTAGCTCCGTCAAGCTCCAGCGCACTGGTAACGCCGTAAGCCTCAGGAACCACAAATCCAATCGCATCCTCGTTGCTATCCCCGCGGTCGCGGTCACCAGCCGGGTTGGGAGTGGGAGTGACCACCTTGAGTACTTCAGGAGCGGGAGCGGGCGTCGCAGAAGCAACGGTCAGCGTGTAGTTGCCGTTTCTCGCTCCGTCTCCTACCACGACGTAGTAGTTCCCCGCTGCACCAGCCTGCCAAGCCACCGGCCTAAAGAGGTCATCAGTTCTCGTGAGCTCCCGGCCGTCGGGACCGTAAACCGAAATAAGAGGCCCAGTCGCAGAGCCGATCGAACCAAATGCATAGTTCCCCAAGTCAACTTCGTAATTCTGGTTGGCCTCGGCCCGGAAGACGAAGGCATCCCTGTCGCCGCCTACTCCCAGTGATCCCTCAACAGCCTCTCCCACCGCAACAGGAGTAGCGTTCTCGAAGTCGTTGCCGTGGTCGTCTTCCTCTTCGCCAGCGCCTTGTTCTATGCAACCTGCTTCCACCAGCCGCGCGCGGACATCCGACGACAGGTTGTCCTCAGCCTCTTGAACCAGGCTTAAAGGGAAGAATAGGAGGAAGAAGATGGAGTCATCTTCAGCTTCCAAATCCAGTAGGCCTTTGTAAGCGCGAAGCATGAAGACAACTCTGGAGTGATATTCCAGAACCTCAGCGGGCGGGCTTACCGCCTTCGCTGCGGCGATAATGTCCGCCAGTTCAGTGGCGGTGAGGTCCTCGTTCTCCGAGAGTTCGCTCACAGCACACCACGCCGCGTATTCATCGAGGGACCCCGTCGTTTCCGATACGGCAGAAAAGCCCGATACGCAGCTGATCACACCGGAAACGAAATCGTCAGATTCAGGGGAATCCTCAGGGGCGGCCATCCAAGCGGCCACATCCAATTCCCTTATGCAGGATGTCTCTTCCTCGTTCAGGCTCCCCGGGTTCAGTCCGAAAATCACAGTGACCAGGCTGGGGGCGCACATAAACAGCGTTGCCTGAAATTCCGCCACCTCAGGCGCGTCCTGAGGGGCATCGACCAAAGCGACCACATCTACATCCGACAGGTACTCCCATATGCAGGACGCATCGCCTTCGCTCAACTCCATCCCTTGTCCGAATGTGACTACAGCAAGCGTTGAAGAAACGAGTACGGTGCGAGCAGTCTCCTCTTCAAGGCACGGGAAAACCGCCGCATCCCAGCCTGCCGTACCCGAGTCTTCGGAAACGACAGTCTGGGCCAATACCTGCTCGAACCCGTCGCCCAATGCCTCGCGGATGCAGGACTGTTCTGCGTCTGTGAAAGCATCGAACAGTTCTTGCAGTGTAGTGTCGGCATCGATGTCCAGACCGCCTGGCCATAAGGCGCTCCCGGCGTCGGCAGTGGACACCGGCGTCGGCGAAGGCACTGTTGCGGCAGGCATGGGGGTGGGCACCGCCGTGGACGCCGCCGTAGTCGGCGTGGCCGTTGGCGCGGGCGTTGCGGTTGGCGCCTCGCCGCAGGACGCCAGCAGCAGCAGTGCGAGCAGAACGAGCGCTCCGGCGCTCAGCAGGTTTGCATTGCGCATGGTTGTTCTACTCTGTGCCTCCTTCATCTCCAACCTCCGTTCGCCGCTGCTTGGGCGTTCTTGCCTGCTCCGGCAGTCTCTCGCCAGTCACCGTACATATGCCTGAGTGACATAGGGGTGATATCCCAGGTCTATATTGCTAACGGTATAATGACTTTTCTGTGGGAGGTCGGACCCGTGACCCCCTCTTCCCACTCAGCCGCCACTTCCGTTCTCCGTTGCCTATGGGCATTTCCTGCCCGGCTGCGGGACATTGTCTCCTCCGCGTTACGGGCCGTAAGGTTCGTTCGCACCCCCGGACGGCGGGGTACCTTTGCCCTGTCGCACACAGCGCCGTTGCATCTATCGTCTGGCTGGACCGACCCAGGCAACATGAGAGGACTTGCCTTGCGAATCACGCCACACCACGTCGTTGGCGAGCCCCGCCAGCCTCCCGACCGGACAGGCGCGGACGACCTGCTATACGGATTGAGCGTTTCGGTCTGGGTGCGATGGTTTCTCCTGCTGGCCTGGCTGTTGCAGTTCAACTACCGGCCCAACTTCGCGCACCCCGCCTACCTGCCGACCACGCTGTTCGCGGTATCGGTGCTGGCCTACAACGCCTATGTCCACTACCGCATCCGGTCGGGTCGAGCGGTGACGTGGCGCTGGGCGCTCGCTCTCAGTGCGCTGGACGTGACGATGATCACGGCGGGCATCGTGGTCTCGGGCAGCGGGTTTCAGAACACCTTCTTCGTGTTGTACTACCCCACCCTCGCCATGTTCGCCGTGGTGTTCACATCGTTCAGGCTCAGCTTCGCCGGCGCCACGATGGTCGCGGTTTCGTACACGGCCATGAGCCTGCTGCTGGAGCCGGGGGTCGACTTCGAGGCCAAAGAGGAGAAGGTCCTGTTCACCAGGATCGTCGTGATGTATGGGGTCGTCGGAGCAGTGAACCTCGTCTCCCGGTTCGAGCGCGTCAGGAGGAGAGAGGCTGTCGAACGGGAACGGGAGCTCCAGCGGGAGCGGGTAGGGCTCTCGCAGACCATCCATGACACCATCGCGCAGTCCACCTACATGATCGGCATCGGCATCGAGACCGCCGTCGAGCTTGCTGACGATCGAGAGGGGGAGAACCGCGACGAGATCCTCGCGAAGCTGTACGCCACGCATGCGCTGTCGAAGTCGACGATGTGGGAGCTGAGGCACCCCATCGATGCAGGCCCTCTCTTCGAGGGACGGGAGTTGAGCCGGGTGTTGCGGTCGCACGCCTCGACGTTCGCCACGATCACGTCGATCCCGGCGGAGATGGTCCAGTCGGGCCGTGAGCCCCCGCTCCCCGCTCTGACCCGGCGGCTGCTCTTCTCGATAGCCCACAACGCGATGACCAACGCGCTCCGGCACGCGCAGGCAAGCAGGGTCACCGTATCCCTGGACTTCGGGGATGACGGACTGCGGATGTCGATATCGGACGACGGCGTCGGCCTGTCCGAAGGCTACACGGAGCGCGGCCACGGCTTCAGGAACATGCAGGCGGATGCCGAGCGGATGGGAGGCCACCTCGAAGTGAGTCTTGGCGGGCCCGGACGCGGCACAACCGTAACGTGCGTAGTCCCGTATGACACGCACGGGGGAGGGGCGTGATGGCGCCGGTCACACGAACCAGGGTGATGATCGTGGACGACCACGAGATCATGCGGGACGGTCTGCGCGAGGTGCTGCAGCGGTCCGGTGGGTTCGAGGTGGTAGGCGAGGCCGGGGACGGCGAGGCAGCCGTAAGGTTGGCTCACAATCTCAAGCCCGACGTAGTCGTCATGGACGTGATGATGCCGCTCAAGAACGGAATCGACGCCTGCCGCGAGATATCCGAGGCGTTGCCGGACACGAGCGTGCTGATCCTCACCGCCGCGACTGAAGAGGATGCCGTGGTGGAAGCGGCCGCCGCCGGCGCGGTGGGATACGTTCAGAAGTTCTCCGGCAAGAAGGAACTGCTGCGCACCGTCCGCGACGTTGCGGATGGCGAGTACCGCATACCAGCAAGCGTGATGGGGCGCGTGTTTGCCGAGATCCGTGCCTCGGCCCAGCCAAAGAAGAGATCGGCGCCCGGCGGACTCACACCGCGGGAGCGTGAGATCCTCACGCTGTTCGCGCAGGGGCTGTCCTACGCGAAGATCGCCGAGGTGAGGGGCAACCAGCCGGTGACGGTCCGGAACGCCATCTACGGCATCCAGGACAAGCTGAGGGTCGAGACGAAGCAGGAACTGGTAGTCTGGGCGGTGCGCAACGGTTTGCTGGACGAGTCCGGGGGTTAGCGTCCGAACCGGACGTACCAGTAGATGAACAGGGCCATCGCCACCGCTATGACTCCCAGGCTCGCGTAGGCGAACGCCGAGTCCAATATCACGCCGAGGCTGTTGAGGACGACAGCGATGATTACGAATATGAATACGACGCCGACCAGTCCCGCATCCTCACGCTTCATCGTTCCCTCCTAACGGCCCGGAAAATTCGGCGGGCGCTTCTCCCTGAACGAGCGCACGCCCTCCAGGAAATCCTGGCTCGCCTCGACGCGGTCGAGCGCCCGCTGGCGCTCCTCGGGCACCTGGTCCGCCGTGCCGAACTCCAGCAGGTCGCGTATCACCTGCTTGTGCGTGCGGTGCGACACCGGCGAGAGCGACGCGATCTCCCCGGCGAGCGCACGCGCATCGTGCATGAGCGCATCGTTGTCCACGACGACGCTGACGACGCCCGACGCCAGTGCGCGTTCCGCCGGGATCATGCGGCCCGTCAGCATGAGGTAGGCCGTGTCGCCCGGCCCCGCGAGGCGCAGCAGGCGGTCGATGTGCCCGTGCGACACGCCGATGCCGCGCTTCGCCGCGGGCAGCCCGAACTGCGCGTCCGTCGACGCTATCCGTACGTCGGCGTAGAGCGCGAGCTCAAGCCCGCCGCCGAGGCAGTAGCCGCGTATCGCGGCGATGGTCGGCTTGGAGAGCGCGTTCAGCGCGTCGCAGGCGTCGTGCACCGCCTGCCGGTAGTTGCGCGCGCGGTCGGGCGTGCTGCGCGTCTCCTCAAAGTCCTTGATATCCGCGCCCGCCGAGAACGCCTTCTCGCCCGCGCCGGTCAGCAGCACCGCGCGCACCGACTCGTCAGCGTCCAACTCGGCGAAGAGCGCAGGGAAGCGCGTCCACATGTCGTAGGAGATGGCGTTGCGCTGCTCCGGACGGTTCAGCGTCAGCGTTGCGACTGCTCCGTCGCGCTCCAGGAGTAACTCGTCGGTCACAGTGCTATGCCTCCGCCACCTTCGCCCGCAGGCAGTCGAAGAAACGGTCGATCTGGGATTTGGCGACGCTGCCCATGAGCCGCTGACCGACCCGTGCGAGCACGCCGGTCACCTGCACGTCGCCCTCGAAACTGAGCTCCGTGCCTTCGCCATCGTCCGCGAGCGCCATCGAACCTCCGCCCCGTATCTCGGTCCGCCCGCCGGAACCCTGGACCGTCATGCGGTAGGACTCGGGCTCGACGGCGTCGGTGATGGCGAGCGTGCCCTTGTAGGAACCGGAAACGATGCCGACGCGCACCGAAAGTTCGATCTCGTAGCGGTCGTCGCCGAGGGGCGTGAACCCGCTGACGCCGGGGATGCACGCTCCGACGGCTGCCGTGTCCATGAGCGTCTGCCAGAGGCGCGCTCTCGGTATGTCGAAACGGTACGCTCCGCTCAGTTTCATGGGACTCCTCGCAGGATGCTGCGTCCACTATAGCAGCGCCGGGGAATGAGGCTCATTCTGCTCCTGACCGTTAACGCATTCCATCGATTGACAAACCCCGTGTGTTAGATACCCTTCCCCCGCGCGTGGCGCGCGCATGAATCCCCGGCACAACCAGCCGGTCGAGGGAGGAGGTCGACTGTGACGATCCCTGTCGAAATCACCATCAACGGGAAGGCCTGCGCCGGAGAGGTGGAGCCGAGACAACTGCTCGTCCACTTCATCCGGGAGAACGCCGGGCTGACCGGCACGAAAGTGGGGTGCGACACCAGCCAGTGCGGCTCGTGCACGGTGCAGTTGGACGGAGTCACGGCCAAGTCCTGCACGGTGCTCACCGTCCAGGCGTCGGGCTCCTCTATCACGACGATCGAGGGGCTGTCGGACGGCGTGGACCTGCACCCGCTGCAGGAGGCGTTCTGGAACAACCACGGGCTGCAGTGCGGCTTCTGCACGCCGGGCATGATCATGGCGGCGAACGAGTTGCTCAGCAGGAACCCGTCTCCGTCGCGGGAAGAGATACGCCACGGGTTGGAAGGCAACATCTGCCGCTGCACCGGCTATCAGAACATCGTGAGCGCCGTCGAGGACGCCGCAAAGTCGATGGGAGGGAGGTAAGCCATGACCACACGGATATTCGGTTCCGGTATCCGCCGTCGTGAAGACCCACGGCTCATCACGGGCCGGGCGTCGTACACGGACGACATCAAGCTGCCAGGGATGCTGCACGCGGCGATCCTCCGCAGCCCCTATGCGCACGCGAACATCACGTCGATCGACGCAAGCGGAGCGGCATCCCAGCCCGGCGTCGTCGCCGTCTACACAGGCGCAGACACGGACGGCGTGCTGAACGGTATGCCCTGCGCATGGTTGATCCCAGGCTCCGACCTGAAGACGCCTGCGCATCCGGCCATAGCGAAGGACAAGGTCCGCTATGTCGGCGACGCCGTCGCGGTCGTGGTCGCGGAGACGCGGTACCAGGCCGAGGACGCGCTCGAGCACATCGCGGTCGACTACGAACCGCTCGCCGTCGTCGTCAGCCCGAAGGCGGCGGCGCAGGACGGCGCGCCACAACTCCACGAGGACGTGCCGAACAACGTCGCGTTCACGTGGGCGGTTGCCGGCGGCGACGCAGGCGCGGCGTTCGCGGACGCGGCGGTCACCGTCAGCGACACCATCACGCTCCAGCGGCTCATCGCTAACCCGATGGAGCCGCGCTCGGCGCTCGCCCAGTGGAACGCGCCGATGGGCGAACTGACGCTCTGGAACACGTCGCAGAACCCGCACATCGCGCGGTTCCTCTCCTGCGTCGTGACCGGCGTGCCTGAGCACAAGATACGCGTCATAGCGCCCGAGGTCGGCGGCGGGTTCGGTAGCAAGATCCCCTACTACCCGGACGAGGCCATCACTTCGTTCTGCGCGATGAAGCTGGGCGTGCCAGTGAAGTGGACGGAGACCCGCAGCGAGAACTACCAGATCACGACGCAGGGCCGCGACCACATCGAAGAGGTGGAGATGGCGGCCACGAGCGACGGCGTCATCACCGGCCTCCGCACCACGGTCTACGCGGGCATGGGCGCTTACCTCTCGACCGCGAGCCCCGGTATCCCCACCATCCTGCACGGCCTGATGTACTCCGGGCCGTACAACATCCCCAACATCAGCGGGACGATCTACGGCGTGTTCAACAACGGCTGCCCGGTTGACGCCTACCGCGGCGCAGGACGCCCGGAGGCGACCAATCTCCTCGAGCGCCTGGTCGATCTGGTCGCCGCGGAGGTGGGACAAGACCCGGCGGAGGTACGCCGCAAGAACCTCATACCGAAGTTCGAGAACGGCCACGACGTCGCCACCGGCATCACGTACGACAGCGGCGACTACGAGGCCGCGCTGGACTCCGCCCTGAGCGCAGCCGGCTACGAATCGCTGCGTGCGGAGCAGGCACAGGCGAGGGCGGATGGCCGCTGCGTCGGCATCGGCGTCTCCTCGTACGTCGAGATATGCGGCCTGGGTCCGTCGCAGGTAGCGGGCGCGGTCGGCTTCCAGGGCGGCCTGTGGGAGAGCGCCATCGTGCGCTTCCACCCCACGGGCAAGGTGCATGTCATGATCGGCTCCTCGCCGCACGGACAGGGCGAAGAGACGACGTTCGCGCAGATCATCGCGAGCGAGGTTGGCGTGGACGTGGACGACGTCGACGTCATCCACGGCGACACCGACAACACGCCGATGGGCTGGGGCACGTACGGCAGCCGCACGACGGCGGTCTCGGGCGCGGCGGTCGCAGTCGCCGTGCGCAAGATCAAGGACAAGTCGAGGGCGCTTGCCGCGCACCTGCTCGAAGCCGCGCCCGAGGACATCGAGTACGAGGACGGACGCTTCTTCGTGCGCGGGTCGCCCGACCAGCACAAGACGATCCAGGACATCGCGCTCATGGCCAACGTGGCCTGGAACATGCCGGAAGGCATGGAGCCGGGGCTGGAGGCGAGCGCCTTCTACGACCCGCCCAACTTCACCTACCCGTTCGGCGCGCACGTCGCCGTCGTGGAGGTGGACACGGAGACGGGCCGCATCGACCTGCAGCGCTACGTGGCAGTGGACGACTGCGGCCCGCAGATCAACCCCATGATCGTGGAAGGCCAAGTGCACGGCGGCATCGTCCAGGGCGTCGGCCCGGCGCTCTGGGAGGGCGCGGTCTACGACGACGACGGACAGCTCGTGACCGGCTCGATGCTGGACTACGCGCTGCCTCGCGCCGACCTGCTGCCGGAGCTGGAGGTCCACTCCAACACGACGCCTTCGCCGCACCACCCGCTGGGGGTGAAGGGCATCGGCGAGGCGGGCACCATCGCGTCCACGCCCACCGTCTACAACGCGGTGATGGATGCGCTCCGTCCGCTGGGCGTTAACCGCGTAGACATGCCGTTGACGCCGGAGAAGGTCTGGCGCGCCATCAACGACGCACGGAACGGAGGCTAGGTCATGTTTCCAGCACAGATCACCTACCACCGCGCAGGCTCGGTAGCCGAAGCGGTGCAACTGCTCTCCGACAACGAGGGAGCGAAACTCCTGGCGGGCGGGCATAGCCTCCTCCCGCTGATGAAGCTGCGGCTCGCGGCGCCCGCCACGCTCGTGGACATCGGACGCATCGAGGCGCTGAAGGGCGTCTCCGCGAGCGACGGAGGCATCACCATCGGCGCACTGACGACGCACGCTGAGATCGCGAGCTCCGACCTCGTGCAGCAGCACGCTTCGGTGCTCGCTGAGGCGGCCGCGCTCGTCGGCGACCCGGCGGTGCGGAACTGGGGCACCATCGGCGGCAGCGTCTCCCACGCCGACCCCGCGTCCGACCAGCCGACCGTGCTCACGGCGCTGGGCGCGACGTTCAACGTCACGGGGCCGGGAGGCGACCGCAGCATCGCGGCGGCCGACTTCGCAACCGGCCTGCTGGAGAACGCGCTGGAAGAGAACGAAGTGCTGACGAGCATCTCGGTGCCTTCCGTTCCGTCCGGCGCGGGCGCGGCGTACGTGAAGTTCTCACACCCGGCGTCGCGTTACGCCGTCGTCGGCGCAGTCGCCATCCTCACGGTGAGCGGCGGCACGTGCTCGGCGGCGAGCGTCGTGGTCGGGGGCGTCGAGGCGACCCCGGCCCGAGCGTCGTCCGTCGAAGCTGCGCTGGCGGGCTCGGACCTGAGCGACGCGGCGCTGGACGCCGCGGCGGCGGCGGTTGGCGGCGACCTGAACGGCGACGCCATGGGCGACGTCTTCGCCTCCGCCGAGTACCGCAGGGCGATGGCGTCGGTCTACGTCCGCCGGGCACTCGGCGCGGCAGCATTGCGCGCGGGCTGACCCGCCCCGCCGGAACGTATGGGATAATCGCAGGGGGCGGCTTCGGCTCGCCCCCTGCGCATCTGCGAGAGAATCGCGATTCCGGAGGACAGAGGACTTGGACGAAACGCGCACGAACCCAGCGCCCGCGTCCGTCGACGAACTGCAGCAGGCGCTTCGCGGCGAGATGTACGTCGCCGACCGCGCGCTGGCGATGTCGGTCTACCTCGCGCTGACGCTCAAGCGCCCGCTCTTCCTCGAGGGCGAGGCAGGCGTCGGCAAGACGGAGATCGCCAAGGTGCTGGCGTCGGCGTTGGGCGCGCGCCTCATCCGGCTCCAGTGCTACGAGGGGCTGGACGTGAACCAGGCCGTCTACGAGTGGAACTACTCGCGCCAACTGCTGCACATCCGGCTGCTGGAGGCGTCCGGAAACGTCGACCGCTCGGCAGCGGAGCGCGAGCTTTTCAGCGAGGAGTTCCTCATCAAGCGTCCGCTCCTGCAGGCGCTCGACTCCGGCGAAGGCCCGGTGGTGCTGCTCATCGACGAACTGGACAGGGCCGACGAGGAGTTTGAGGGCTACCTGCTGGAGATGCTGTCCGACTTCCAGATCACGATTCCGGAGGTCGGCACGTACACCACCGACGAGCCCCCTGTCGTCCTCATCACGTCGAACCGGACGCGCGAGATACACGACGCGCTCAAGCGCCGCTGTCTCTACTACTGGATCGACTACCCCGACCTCGACAAGGAGACGCAGATCGTGCGGAGCAAGGTGCCGCAGGCGTCGCAGAAGCTCGCAGGGCAGGTCTCCGCATTCATACAGGAGCTGCGCGGCACGGAACTGTACAAGGTGCCCGGCGTCGCGGAGACGCTCGACTGGACGGCTGCCCTCGTGAGCCTGAACGAGACGGAACTGAGCCCGGACGTCATCGACGACACGCTCGGCATCATGCTGAAGTACCGCGAGGACGTGCAGGCGGTGCGCGGCGAGCAGACCCGTGCGCTGCTGAACCGCGCCATGAACCGCGGCACGCAGCGCGGGGGCAGGCGTGGCTGACGCCGGGGACGGATACATCCTCGGCAACCTCCTCCTCTTCGGACGGCTGCTCCGGCGGCTCGGCCTCGACGTGCACGTCGGGCGGATGCTGGACGCCATCCGCGTGCTGGAGGACATCGGCCTCGAACGCCGAGGCGACGTGCGCGCCGCGCTCCGGACACTGCTCGTGCACCGCAAGGACGACCTCCCGCTGTTCGACGAGGCGTTCGACGTCTTCTGGCGTCAGCGCAAGGACAGCACGTCCACGATGGACCTGCGCTCGATGGGTGAGCAGCACCGCTTCCGCAAGCCAACAGCCGGGCCGCCAACGCCGGGCCGCGACCCGGACGACTCCGCAGAGCAGGCCGACCCGGACGAGGGCTTCGACCGCATCGACCTCACCCGCACGTTCAGCGCGCGGGAGGTGCTGCGAACGCGGGACTTCGCGGAATTCACCTCCGAAGAGATGCTGCAGGCAAGGCAACTCATGGCTTCGTTGCAGTGGAACCCGGGCCTCAGGCGCACGCGGCGCAAGGAGGCGGGCAGAGGGCCGGAGCTGGACGTGCGACGCACACTGCGGCACAACGCGCGGTACGGCGGGGAACTCGTGCGGCTGGAGACGCGCCGCCGGAAGCAGAAGCCGCGCAGACTGGTGGTGGTCTGCGACGTAAGCGGCTCGATGGAACGTTACACGCGGATTCTGTTGCACTTCATCCACAGCCTCTACGCCGGGCTGGACAACCGCATCGAGGCATTCCTGTTCGCCACGCGGCTAACCCGCATCACCAAGCACCTGGGTCAACGCGACATCGACCGCGCCGTCTCGGAGGTCGCGAAGGCCGTGCCGGACTGGTCGGGCGGCACGCGCATCGGCGACGTGCTCAAGGAATTCAACTTCCGCTGGGCGCGGCGGACGCTCGGCTGGGGCTCCATCGTCCTCATCGTGTCGGACGGCTGGGACCGCGGCGAGCCGGAGCTGCTGGGCCAGGAGATGGCGCGGTTACAGCGGAGTTGCAACCGGCTGATATGGCTGAACCCGCTGGCGGGCAACGAGGACTACGAGCCCCTGACGGTGGGGATGCAGGCCGCCGCGCCGTACATAGACGACCTCCTGCCAGTGAACAACCTCGCCGCGCTGTTCGACCTCGCCGAGCACCTGAACGGACTCTCTCAGGGCCGCCCGGTGCGCCACCAGCAGACAGCTCGCGCTACGGAGGACGCTCCCCTCGTCGAGGCCACGCCAGCGCCGCCGCAGCGCTCGTGGCACGCAAGCGCGAACCCCACGTTCCGCCATCCCATGTGGGGGCGTGGGGAGCCGGGGAATGGGGCGTAGTCCTACGCCGAGGGGTAAAACCCGTTGTCGTACCAGTAGGTGAGGTCGCTGCCGAACCACTCGGTCGGGATCTCTTGGCCGACGCCGGCCTCGACCGCCTTGCGGTAGATGAGCGCGCCCGCCGCAGCCATCTGTATCCCCATGCCGGTGCTGTTCTTGTAGTAGACGATGTCGCCGGGCTGCGCTTCGAGCGTGGTCGTGCCGGCGACCACTTCGCCCAGCGTGCATATCTTGTCCCACGAGACCACCCCCTGCTCAATGGGGTCGAGCAGCTCGATCTGGTTGTTCGAGTAGACGCTGTCGCGGTCGTTGATGCAGATGAAGGCGCTGCGGGCGAACGTCGTGTCGTCCACCTCGGACTTCTTGAAGTTGGCGTCGCTGTTCTGCAGCGAGATGACGAACTGCCCCGGCTCCAGCCAGTCGCCGTCGAAGACCGGCTTGCCGCTCACGTAGCCCGCGTTCGTCGCGCAGCAGACGATCTCGGTGCCCTCCATCGCCTCGCGCGGGTTGTCGACGGGCGTAACCTCGATCTCCAACTGCTGCGACATCTCGCTGGCAAACTCCTCGCGATGCGCCTTCGTGGGGCTGTACACCTTCACGCTCCGCACCGGGCGCACCTGCACGAGCGCCTCCAGGTCCGTCCGCGCCAGCTTGCCGCTGCCGAACATGCCGACGGTCTGCGCGTTCGGCGGCGCGAGGTATTTCGCGGCGACGCCCGAGGTGGCGCCGACACGTATGCCCGACAGGTAGAACTCGTGGATGAAAGCGAGCGGCCGTCCCGTCTGCATGTCGATGAGGACGATGAAACCCCAGTTGCGGTTCTCGAACTTGGGCGAGCGCTCGCCCTGCGCGTTCGGCTTCGTGCTGCGCGCGCTGCCGCCGATGCGTATCGCGGCGGTGTCGTACGAGGGCGTCGTGCCGATGTGGATGTTCGAGCCGTACACCTTGTCGGCGTCCGTCGTGGGGCTGATGTAGCGGATGCGGGGGATGTTCACGGCCCCGCTGAGGGCGTGGTCACGGTAGGCCGTCTCCATCGCCTCGAGGCAGTCGGCCATCGGGTGCACCCGTGCAACGTCTTCGTCGGTCAGCACCAGTGTCATGCGTCCTCCTGTCCTGTCGTGCCTGTTCACGCAAACTGGCTCATGCCCATGGCAAGAGCAGCGTCGGCGAGGGTCTGGTCGAAGGTCTTGATCTCCCGCACTCCGCGCCGCCTGCAACTGGCCAGATGGCACAAGTCTCTCGCCGCGAGGAAGGGGCGCTGGGTGTACAACTGCCGCGCCAACGCGATATCCGCTTCCTCCAGGGGCCACACGTCAACGCCTGCCCCCTCTATCAACGCCATCGCCGCATCCAGGGCCTGAGACCTGCGAACGGGAAGGTAGGCGTGAAGCAATTCCTGTAATACCTCAGCCGACGTGTACAGGGAAGCATTGCTCTGACTGCACTCCTGAAAGAACTCCCTCGCCTGCTCTTTCAGCCGATGTGGGCTCCCAACGGCATACATGAAGACGTTCGTATCGACGAAGATCACGAATCCGCCGCTCCGGCGGCGCGCGACCTGCCGATGACTTCGAGGTGCTCGCTCCACTCAGGCTCAATCTCAGGACCATCCAGGGCATCGCACCAGCGGAAGAACTCCTCCAACTCATCGAGAGAGGAGAACCGTCGCCGCTGTTCTTCAACCCGCGCCTGAGCAGCGGCCCGCAGCCAAGCGCTGAAGGTCATGCCCTCCCGCCTTGCCTGGCGGGCAAACCGTTCCCTGTCCTGGTCAGGGATGATGAGTTGGACTCTCGCCATGGAGCCTTCCTTCTCCCTCTCAGCCTATGAATGTGTAACAAGGATACACATCATAGGCATCACAGTCCACTCAATCTCTGCGGAGCGGCGTGAGCATTGTTCGTTACTCAACCCGCTCCGGGCTCAGACGTGCTGGTCGACCAGGACCGGATTGCCGTCCGGGTCTATCGCCACGAAACTGGCCGGTCCCGTGCCGTTCTCGTCCGCCTCGCTCACCAGTTGCACGCCTCGCGCCTTCAGTTGGCGCTGCAGCTCGCGCACGTCCGTGAACGTGTCCAGCGGGCGCGCGTGGCTGTCCCAGCCGGGATTGAAGGTGAGGATGTTCTTGTCGAACATCCCCTGGAAGAGGCCGATGGTGTGGTCGCCGTTCCTGAGTATCTGCCAGCCCTCGGCGGGGTCGCCTCCGACGACCTCGAACCCGAGTTGCTCGTAGAAGTCCCTCGAGGCCGCGATATCCGCGACGGCCAGGCTGATGGAGAACGCGCCGAGTTCCATGTATCGCTTCTCTCCTAGTTCCCGTGCGGCAGGATGACGGTCTTCACCTCGCGGAAGTCGGCCATGGCGTGCAGCGCGTCGGAGGTCTCTTCGAGCGAGTAGGGGCGCGACAGCATCCGCGCGAACGGCACGGACTCACCGCGGGTGCGCAGGAACTCCAATGCCTGGTGGTAGTGCCTCCCCTCGCCGGAGCGCACGCTCACGATCGTCACCTGCTGCCCGAACCCGTTGATCGAGACCGGGCCGCCTCCTCCGCCGATGGAGAGGTAGCGTCCGCCCGGTCGCAGGAAGCCCAGCCCCTCGGGAATAACCGCGAAGGAGACGCACTGGATGGCGACGTCCGCGCCCCGTCCACCGGTGCGCTCCATCACCCACTCGTGCCGGTCTCTGGCGTCGGGCATCTCGCCGATGTCCAGCGTCTCGTCCGCGCCCCACGCCTCAGCGACGTCCAGCCTGACACGCGGCGCGCCGATGACGAGCACACGCCCGGCGCCACGGTCACGAGCAACCGCCGACGCATACAGGCCGACGGGCCCCGACCCCTGCACGACGACGGTGTCGTGGGGGTAGATCGGCCCCAGCCGTTCGAAACCGTGCATCACCGTACGCAGCGCACAGGCGGCAGAGGCTGCCTGCGGCGACGTCACCTCGTCCGGTATGGGGATGATGGCCGTCCCCGGCGGGATGTAGTGGTACTCCGCACAGCCGCCCAGGAGGTATGGGGACACGTCGGCGCGCCCGCGCCCGAACCGGATGCTGTCGTCGCAGAGCGAAGGCTGGTTCGAGACCGAGCAGTAGAAGCAGTGTCCGCAGAAACGGTACGCGGAGACGATGCGGTCGCCCTCCTTGAGCGCTCGGCCATGCACGTCATACCGTTCGCCGTTCAACGCAACGATGCGGCCCGCGGTCTCGTGGCCGGGTATGTAGGGCAGCATGCCCGGGTTCGCGCCGTCGTGCCAGATGTGTACGTCGGTCCCGCAGAGCGTCGCGGCCTCGACCTCCACCAGCAGGCCAGTGGGTTCCAGGTCGGGCATCTGGACGTCGCGCATCTCGGTCGGGTCGTTGAATCCCGTGATTACGGCAGCCTTGCACGTTTCCATGGGCGTGTCCTCCGCTCCAATGATGTTCAATCCCCTCGGCGGTACTTTACTCCAGCGAGGCCGGCTCCGTGCGGCGTTCAGACAAGCAGGCCGTCTACCCGGATGTGAAGCGCTCCGCTTCCTCGGACCCGCCCGTGGCGTCGCCTTCGCTGTACGAGTGCGCTCCCGCCCCGGCAAGCGCGCCTCCCTGCACGATGAGGTATTCCTCCCTGATGGGGCGTCCATCGAACCAGCACTCCAGTATCTCGCGGACTCCCGCCGCATAGCGGGCCTGCGCCGAAAGGGAGGTGCCTGACGTGTGCGGCGTCATCGCGTGGTTGGGCATCGTCCGCCAGGGATGGTCGTTGGGAGGCGGCTGGGGGAACCAGACGTCGCCCGCGTACTCTGCCAGCTGGCCGCTCTCCAGCGCTCTGACGACGGCGTCGCGGTCGCATATCTTGCCGCGGGCCGTGTTCACGATGTACGACCCGCGCTTCATCCTGCCGATGAGCGCGTCGTTGAACATGTGCTCGGTCTCCGGGTGCAGGGGACAGTGGATGCTGACCACGTCGCAGGCGCTGACCAGCGACTCGACGTTCTCGTGGAACGTCAGGCCGAGTTCCTGCTCGACGTCGGCGGGGAGCCGGTGCCTGTCCGTGTAGTGGAGGTTCACGTCGAACGGTTTCATCCGCTTCAACACGGCGAGCCCTATCCTCCCGGCCGCCACGACGCCCACGTCCATCCCTTCGATGTCGTATGAACGTGAGGCGGCGTCGGCGATGTTCCAGCCGCCCCTGACCACCCAGCCGTACTGCGGGACGTAGTCTCTGACCAGCGCGAGCATCTGCATGACGGCGTGCTCCGCGACGCTGATGCTGTTGCACCACGTCACCTCGCAGACCGTGATGCCCCGGTCGATGGCGGCGCTGAGGTCGACGTGGTCCGACCCGATGCCGGCGGTGATGGCCATCTTGAGCCGGGGGGCCTTCTCGATGCGCTCGGCGGTCAGGTACGCGGGCCAGAAGGGCTGCGAGATGACGATGTCCGCGTCGGGCAGCTCCCGCTCGAAGATCGAATCGGGGCCGTCCTTGTCCGACGTCACGACGAACCGGTGGCCCCGCTCGGTCAGGAGCCACTCCAGCCCGAGTCCGCCCGACACGGACCCCAGCAGGTGGCCGGGGATGAAGTCGCGGGCGGCTGGCGAGGGCAGCGTCTGGCCGTCGGGATAGTGCGTGAGCGCGGGTATCGCTTCACGCGCGTAGGCGGGAGGGAACCCGCTGACCGGATCGTCGTAGAGAACACATAGCACTTTCTGGCTGGAAGAGGTGCTCACGGCAGGCCTCCGATCGGTCGAATCGTGCACAGTGTAAGCCGCGCTATCCGTGGGGGAAACCGCCCCTTTGAGGCACGGCAACGAGCGGCAGAACGGGAGTCCCCCCTACCGCGTTCCCGGTGGGCCGACGCGCACCGTGATGATGTCGGAACCGTGGAACTGCTGGTGCCGCACGGACGAGGCGTAGCGCCGCAGCAGGCGCAGCGATATTTCGTTCTCGGACACCGTCTCCTCGTCGTGCTGCTGCAGCTGGCGGATGCGGTCCTCCATGTTCTCCTCGTCCCCGCCGCCGATGAATTCGAGTTCCGCGACCGGCCCCTCGCTTGAGGCCAGCACGACCAGCCGCCGCGTCTCCTGTTGGTCGTCTTCGGCGTCCAGGTCCAGCGTCAGGTCCAGGGGGGCGAGCGTCAGCAGTGTTTCCTCCGCTACAGCGCTCAGCCGTTCCTTCATCGGTTGGTCCCACCCTCTGCTCTCGGCGAACCGCTCCGTGAACGCGAACAGGTCCGGCAGCACCTCGGCGTCGAGTTTCGACTCGAATCGCATCCGCCGCTTCTTCGTGAACTCCAGGAACAGGATCATCACGATGGCGGCGACCCCTCCGGTGGTGATGGCGCTCTTCACCAGGGTCCCCAGCACGGGCCCCAGCTGCGGCAGGGTGAACAGATCGAACTGGAACGAAGCGCCTATCCAGAAGGCGATGCCTGCAACGATGAGCTTCTGTGCGTTCTGCTCAGCCAGGATCACCGTCCGGGCGCCGTCCACGAACAGCGTGCCGGTGACGAGGACCAGGTAGCCGGCCATGACCGGCCCCGGCAGGCTGCTCAGCAGCCCGGACAGCTTCGGAAGGAACGCCACGAGGATGAAGATGGCGCCGATGGAGTAGCCCATCCTGCGAGAAGCGATGCCGGTGACCTGTATGAAGGAGACGATGGCCGGGTTCACGGCGTTGGGTACTGCTCCGGCGACCCCGGCCAGCGCGTTGCTCACTCCCGCGCCGGTCAACGCCCCCTGCACCTGGCGGAAATCGACGGCTTTGACCTCACGCTGAGAGACGCGTTGGTGCGTTATCGCCTGCCCGTTCACCTGGATGGAGATGATGACGCCGAGGAACAGGAACGCCGGCAGCAGCGTCCAGAAATCGACGCTGAAGTCCAGCGCCAACCCCGGCGACTCCGCCGGAAGCCCCACCCAGGCAGACTGCGTCACCCTGGTGACGTCGTAGATGCCGAACGCGGCGGCGACCGCGACGCCCGCCACGATGCCGATCATCGGCGCCCACAGCCGTAACAGCACGCTGCCCCGCAGTGTCAGCGCCGCAACGACCGTGAGCGTCGCCAGGGCGGTCAGGGGCGCGGCCACCGGCTCTTTCACCGACGCGTCGTCCAGCAGATCGAAAACGACCGACGCCAGCGTGATGGAGAGGATCATCATCACCGTGCCGCTCACGACGGGTGTGACGAGCCGCCGCAGGATGAACAGCCACCTTGCAACGACGAACTGAAACACCGCCGAGGCGAGCACCAGCGTCGTCAGCGTCGCCGGGCCTCCGTCCACCACCGCCGTGATGCAGAACGGGATAGCGAAAGCCGCCGTGAAGAACGGCATCACCGCCCCTGCGCCCATGGGGCCCAGCCGGCGCACCTGCACGAGCGTGGAGAGGCCCACCACAAGCAGCGACGCGAACACCATCCACGTCACGTAGGACTCTCCTCTGCCCGATGCCTCCGCCACGATGACAGGCGTCACCAGCAACGTGGCGGAAGCGATCATGCTGAACTGGAGTCCGAATCCAAGCGAGGTCCGCCAGGGCGGGTTCTCGTGGGCCTCGTACCGGGGATTCTGCGTTGCCGTGGCCAGTGTGCGCCTCCCAGCGGACAGGCGTCTCGTTGAGTCTCACGCAACTTTACTACGCGCGCGCCCCGTTGCCACAGCCCCGCCCTTCCCCGTCATCCCCCGTGGGCTCCCTACCGGGACGGCGACCCCGGTGGCCGGAGCTCGCCCGCCGCTCTCGTCAGCGCCGCGCCGTACAGGAAGATCATCCCCGCGACGTACCCCCACATCAGCAGCAGGACGAACGAGGCGATCGGCCCGTACACCACGCTCCGCTGCCCGGCCAGCGCGGTGAACCAGAAGAACAGGTGCTTGCCCGCCTCGAACAGCAGGATGGCGGTCACCGCTCCGAACAAGGCGTTCCGCCACTCCATGCGAGCGTTCGGCAAGAGGTAGTACACCAGCGCAAAGAGCGCCATCGTCAGGAGCGCGGGCAGCAGCGCCGAGACGGCGCCCAGCGCGAAGATAACGGCCACGGATAGATCTCCCGCCGACTCACCTATGCCCTCGCTGAACCGCACCGCCAGCTGCAGCGAAGCCGTGAGTCCAACCGACAGCAGGAACAGGAGCACGATTGTCGTCGTCAACGTCACTTGCAGAAAGGTTATGTGGAGCACCTTCTGCGTCTCAGCGCCGAACACTCTGTTCACCGACCGGGTCGCAGCCATGAACAGCCCGTTCGCCCCCATGACGATGCTGACGAACGCCACCAGCCCGATGGCCAGCGAGCCCGCGAGCAGGTTCTCCACCGCGTCCTCTATCAAGCCCTGCGACGTGGGGAAGTAGTAGAGCAGCGTCGCCGTCAGCGTCTCCCTGATCGCCTCGGGCTCCCCGAAGACCGCTATAGCCATGATGGCGAGCGCCACTGCCGGGAGGAGCGACAGGATCGTGAAGTACGCGAGCGAGCCCGCGAGGTCGATCCCTCCCGCCTGGAGGAGGATGCGCACCGCCCTGGCCATTGCCGCGCCGCGCCACGCCCCTCTCTTCCTGGGCAACTCGCGCGATAGCCGCCGGAGCTTTACCTGTCTGCGTTTCAACGGGAACTTCCCAATGCCTGCCTAACCATCGATTCTACGTTCCCACCTGCCCCGGCGTGTCCGGCATTGCGCTGCACGATATGCCGGGCTTATCTTCCCGGCATGACCACGCCCCTTCCTTGCGGATACGCCAGCGAAGGCCAGGGAGTCACGCCCCTGGCTGCCGCGCTGGAGTCCGGCGCGATGCGCGACCAGGGCTTCGACGTCACCCTCGCCAAGATGGGCGACGCGCACGCGGTCGTGGCCGGGCTTGCGTCGGGCGCCATCGTCTTCGGCAACCTCGCCGCGCCCGCGCTGGTGCTCGCGGCAGCGGAGGACAGGGCGGACCTCGTCTTCCTCGCGGGCGGCGTCAACCAGCAGTTCCTTGTCGGCGCTCCCGGCATGACGCTCGATGCGCTCCCCGGGCTGTCCCTCGGCATGAGCCACCCCGGCGACCTCACCGACTTCCTCGGACAGCTCACCATCGACCGCGTGCTCGGCGGGTCGGGCGAACTCCGCGCCGTTGGCGGCAGCCAGTCGCGCCTCCAGGCTGTGCTGGACGGCGCGGTCGCCGCGACGCCCCTCTCGCCGCCCACTGCCGTGCAGGCGAAGCACGCCGGGTGTCCGTGGTTGTACGACTACGCGGAGATGGACCTGAACTTCGCCATCGGCGGCATCGCGGCGCCACGATCGTTCGTCGAGTCCGAGCCGGAACTCGTGCAGCGCTTCCTGCGCGGCTACGTGGAAGGCCAGCGCCGCTACAAGCAGGACAGGGAGTTCGGCGTCGCGGTGCACGAGAAGTACGGCGAGACCACCCGCGCCATCGCGGAGGAGACCTACGACGTCACCCGCGCGGGCTTCCGCGACTTCCCCGACCCCGCCACCGAGGGTATGCGGATGCTCGTCGACTTCTGGAAGGGCAACGGCATCATCCCGGACGCGTTCCGCGTCGAGACCGTCGTCGATTCAGGCCCCATCACCGCGATCTGCGGCGGGTAGCGTGCCGTCCTGCAGTGGGCTGCTCCGTCTACCCATTCCGGGAGTACGACCCGCAACCCATGCGTACGGTTGGTTACCCGGCCTGCCCGCCTACAGCGGCAACTTCGTTACCGGCTGCACCGGCAACGCCATCGCACGGAAGGTGATTGCCGAGTGCCTACCCGGAGACCCGCGCCCGTGGCACGTCGACGCGGGCAACGTCATCAACCGGGCCCAGACCCTCCCCGGGTATTCCGCCTCTGCAGATCTGCCGGAACTGCTGGGTTTGAGGCGCAATCTCTCCTCGCTCACCACGTCCGATCATCCGGGCAATATTCCCTAAGGATATGAGGATTCCACTTTCCAGCTGATCACCCTGCCTGTTGTCCATCTCGTTCTGCTCACAGAAGGCCTGTCGGTGGTACAAGCTTGTTTCCGGCGCGCCCGCCAGGCCGGCGGGCGCGCAACGCGGCAGCGAGCGTCCGCACCAGCCGGTTGGCGGTGGTGCAGGCAGGTCAATCAGTTACAGAGGGCGTGACCGCGGTTCTCGGCCCTCATACAAAACTGTTTCAACTGTTGCTCTTGCCTGTACTTCTTAGTACTCCGGAGACCATCGAAGTCTGAGCAGATATCCTGACCGCTGGAGGTCTTGTGACCGGTGTAGTGTTTCTCAGCTGGACCGCCTACGGCCTCCCCCGTTTCCGGGTCTATTGTTTGCCAGGTTGGGGCCTGACTGCACAAGGTTAATCCATAACCCAGCTTGTCCGCATACGACCCCGGCCCCACCGAGGAGAACCGGAGCTCACAAATCGGGTATCCGGTGTTCGCGTACTGACCGTTGTAGTAATACGATCCCACCTGTCGCCACACCCCGTCGGCAGAGTCCCACTGCCTCCCGTTCGTGTGCTCCCAACCGAGATACGTGTTGCAATCGAAGTTGGCGGGCAATGTCGTGTCTGCAAATGTCTTCACATAGCCATTGACGTCCATCACGAGGGTTCCTGAATCGGAGCCGTTCCAATTGGGAGGATTGGAACGGCGAACGTCCCCGATGCTCCACCCGGCTAGGCCGCCACCCTCGTAGTCGTCATACGTAGTTAGCACTATGACAGAGCTGTTTTCGCTGGCCACCAGCCAATACGTGGTGTTGGCAGCGAGATCGATGCCGCCGCCGGATGCCGGGAAATCCACCCCTTGAAGATGCGAGGTCGGCAGTGAACCCGACTTCGTGAGCGTGCCGAGAGTGGTGCCCGGTTTTCCGTTCGAGTTCGCGCGGATAGATACCGAGTAGTTAGACACCGTACCGATGGCTCGCATGCCCATAGTGACGCTGGTCAGCGTGTAGCCCAAGCTGTTGCTGCCGGTGGTGAACGACGTCGCTTGCTCGCTCCCTATCGTAAGGTCCACAGTCTGCATCGTAGTGTCGTTCTTGATCAGCGTGCCGGACGTCTGGGTGATGCCTACGCCGCTTCCCTGAACCTGTCGCACATCACGCACGCTGGGCGGGTCGACCACTGTCCGAACCTGTGGCACATCGCGCACGCCGGGCGGATCGGCCACATCCGGCGGAGGAGTACGGCCCTCTTCGAGGACGATGGGGATCAGGAACCCGTCCCCTTCGCCTGCCTCAACGGGGCCGGCGGCAAACAGAAGGGCCAGGCTTACGCCCAGGGCCAGCGCGACCAGCGCAGTGGTCCTGAGGAGCCCCACTCCGGGATGAGAACCCGGAATGCCTGATATGACCTTCATCGATACAACCTCTTTTCGTTGTTAGCCGCCCTGGGAACACGCGGAGGGGGCGGCATAGGGATCGAACATCTGTCCTGTCAGCGGCTCACTTTCGTGGGCGCCGTGGTAGTAGGCCTTGTCGTATTCGCACACGGCGTTCAAGTACTCATCCCAGGCCTCGGAGAAGGTGTCGTAGGCCGCCCTGATCTCTGCCAGGTTCTCCTGGGAAGTGGCGCACGAGGATGCGGCAGCTACGCTCCCGCAATGCCTTATGAGCGTGTCGTCGTACTCGTCTCTCGCCTCGAGCATCTTCTCTCTGGCGGATACGTACCGCTCCCTGGCTCCATTCACCTGTTCTCTCAGGGCTGCGTTCTCCGGCCGTGTCCCTTGCTGGAGTTCGATCACGTATCCCAGCACGTTGTCCTTTGATATCCAGTGCCCGTCCGGCTCGTCCAGGGCGTCTCCCCTGGGCCAGAAATAATGGACATCGTCCTCGATCTTGATATCCGTGACCCTGTGCAGCACCGGGGGGCCCTCGCCGGCCTCCGTTTGATCTGGCGGATAGAAGGCGATGACCGTGTTCACCGCTATGTCCTCCGGGCGAAAGTTCTGGAGCACCACGACGGTGTCCAGGCACGTGATCCCGGGTTCCATGCTGCCGGTGCAGGTGGGGAACATCTCGCTCGAAGACACCTGCAGGGCCCTGCGGTCCTCCTCCAGGCCGGCGATGACTGCTCGCAGACCCTCCGCCCTCTCCTCCAGTTGAGTCACCGATCCATGTGCGAGATTGAATTCCTCCACTTGCGTTTCGAGGCTGGTCTTCTCCGCTTCCAGGGCCTGCAGTGTCGCCCTGAGGCCGCTGTTCTCGTCGCGGAGCACCGAATACAAGGCTGCAAGCCCGCCTTGCTCGTCCTGCAGGGACTCGAACGTCGCCTCGAGCTCGTCCCGCTCGCCCTGCAGGGATTCGACCGTCGCATTGAGTCCGTCCCGCTCGCCCTGCAGGGATTCGACCGTCGCATTGAGTCCGTCCCGTTCGCCCTGCAGGGATTCGACCGTCGCATTGAGTCCGTCCCGCTCGCCCTGCAGGGATTCGACCGTCGCCTCGAGCCCGTCTCGCTCGCCTTCGACCTGTTGGAGATTGGAGTATTCCGCCTGGATCTGGTTGTTCCTCGTGCTGACCACTGCTGTTGCCTGGGCGAGATCTTCTCTCGTTTGGAAAAGTGCATAGGCCAGCGCCCCCGCCGCGGCGAGGAGGAGGAGAACGAGAATGACCGCAATCAGGCCGAAGAGCCCGCCGGATCGAGGCTCGTGCTGGCTGAGGCTGCTCACGTCATCATGCTCCAACGCAAGTGCGTGTGTCCGCTACCGCTGTTGACCTTTCTCCAGGGTATCGCTGTCCCCAGAGGCTCTGGGCGCTGAGTATAGCCTAAACCATAGCGACTGCGGCGTGACTTTCCAGATGTTTGTATAACGTTGCGATGACCTATCGGGGATTGGTCGCCCTGCTTCATGGATCTACCATGCGCCCGTGCAGGAACCGTGCAGCATGCCGGGTCGCCCCCCGCGCCATATACGGCCTTTGGAAGTCCGGTCATGTGAGTTCGTTCAGGTGAACAGAACGGCTGGGTTGGCTGTGGCGGGTGAGAAACTCAGGGCGTTGCGCAACCCCCGCGCCTCACCCCTGGGAATAGGAGTGAGAGCGGAGAATTGGAGGACCTCCGGGCCTCCGGCCCGACCGGCGAAGAGAGCCGGCGTCGGCAGGCTGTTGGGACGAGACGCTACCTCTGCGACCTCGCTCGGTCTTGCGCCCATTCGTTGTTGCTGCCCCAGCAAACGGCTGCGCCGTCGACCATGACCCCGCAGCTGTGATACTTCCCGGCGCTGACGGACGTAAACCCGCCCTCGGGCGGCGTGGCCTCGCCGTATGTGTCACTGCCCCAGCAGGCGACAGTGCCGTCGCTCCTGACCCCGCAGGTGTGGTATTCATTGGTGCTGACGGAGGCGAACTCGCCCCCGGGCGGTGTGGCCTGGCCCTCCTCATCATAGCCCCAGCAGGCGACTGAGCCGTCCGTCCTCACCCCGCACGTGTGGAACTCCCCGGCGCTGACGGAGGCGAACTCGCCCTCGGGCGCCGTGGCTTTCCCGTATTGATCACCGCCCCAGCAGGCGATGGAGCTGTCCGTCCTCACCCCGCAGGTGTGTACGTATCCGGCGCTGACCGAGATGAATTCGCCCTCCGCAGGCGTAGACTGGCCTTGTACGTCCCAGCCCGAGCAGGCGACGGAGCCGTCCATCCTCACTCCACAGGTGTGCGCCCAACCGACGCTGAAGGAGGCGAATTCGCCCTCGGGTTGCACAGGGGCTTTGCCGCGTGGATTCAAGCCCCAACAGGCGACGGAGCCGTCCGTCCTCACCGCGCAGGTATGGTCTTCCTCATAGGTGCTGACGGAGGTGAACTCGCCCTCCGGCGGCCTTGCTCCTTCAACGTCATAGCGGTAGCCCCAGCAGGCGATGGTTCCGTCCGTCTTCACCCCGCAGGTATGTTCATCACCGGCAGCGATGGAGACGAACACCTCCCCCGGAGGTGGGAAGACTCGTCCGGTGAAGTAATCCCCATAGCAGACGATGGAGTCGTCGTCAGCCTTGACCCCGCAGGCGCGCCATCCCCCGAAGCTGACTGAGACCGCGGTGAACCTGCCTTCCAGCGACGTTGCTTCGAATTGATAGGGGTAGCCCCAGCAGGCGAGGGAGCCCTCGGTCCTGAGTCCGCAGGTGTATCCGCCACCAGCGCTGACGGCAGTGAACTCTCCAGGGGGCACCCAGGCATCGTCTCGGGCATCATCGCCCCAGCAGACGAGGGCGCGGTCGGCTCGGACCCCGCAGGTATGACTTCCCCCGGCGCTGACCGAGAAGAACTCGCCCTTGGGCGGCCTGGCTTTGCTGTCGTCCTCATCGAATATCAGACCAGCCAGTGGAGGATCCTTGTCGCCCCAGCAGGCAACGGTCCCGTTCGTGCGGACCGCGCAGTTATGGATATCCCCCGCGTCGACGGAGACGAACTCGCCCGAGGGCGGGTCGATCTGACCTTCATAGTCAGCTCCCCAGCAAGCGAGTGAACCGTCGACCCTGACTCCGCAGGAATGCGTCCCTCCGGCGCTGACGGCGGCGAACTCGCCTCCGGGCGGCGCCGCCTCGCCGAAGCCATTCGCACCCCAACAAGCCACGGCGCCGTCCGTCCTGACTCCGCAGGTGTGGTAATCACCGGCGCTCACGGAGGTGAATCGGCCCTCCGGTGGCGCGGCCTGGCCGTAGTCGTTATCGCCCCAGCAAGCGACGGTCCCGTCCGTCCGGACCGCGCAGAGGTGGTTCTCTCCGGCGCTGACCGAGATGTACGCCGTCGCTGCGCCACTTCCCCGCGGCGCCCAGGAGCGTGTAGTCGCAGACTCTTCCGGTTCGACAGGGGTCGTTACAGCGGGGCCATCGGGGGTGACGCCCCTGGCCACTGCGGGTGGGGGCTCGGTTCGATCGGCGGGAGGCTCCGAAGGCAACTCTAATGAACCGGATTCGCACCCCAGGAGAGCTGAGGAGAGAACCAGAGGTATGCATAGGGCAGTCAGCGTTCGCATCATTTCAGCCACTTCCTATCTCCCATCCAGCCTGACGACGGGCAAGAGGACCGGGCTAGCAGAACGACAGGTCGCCGAGGTCGGACCGGTCCATATTCAGTTGGCCTGCCAAGGCCGTCGGCACACACCCGCTCAACCCATTCAAATGGAGTGTCAGCCTGCTCAGGTTGGCGAGGTTGCCCAACTCCGGCGGTATCTCTCCACTCAAGTCATTGCCTCCGAGACTCAGAACCCTCAGGTTGGCGAGGTTGCCCAACTCCCGCGGTATCTCTCCGCTCAAGTCGTTATAGGCGAGGAACAGATGTGTCAGGCTGGCGAGGTTGCCCAACTCCCGCGGTATCTCTCCGCTCAACTGGAAGTTAGAGGTGAGCCACAGATGTGTCAGGTTGGCAAGGTTGCCCAACTCCCGCGGTATCTCCCCGCTCAGCTGGTTATCGACGAGGCTCAGGTCCGTCAGGTTGGCAAGGTTGCCCAACTCCCGCGGTATCTCCCCGCTCAACTGGTTACGGGTGAGGCTCAGGTGCGTCAGGTTGGCGAGGTTGCCCAACTCCCGCGGTATCTCCCCGCTCAGCTGGTTATCAGAGAGGTTCAGATCTATCAGGTTGGCGAGGTTGCCCAACTCCCGCGGTATCTCCCCGTTCAGCTGGTTATCGACGAGGTCCAGCTCTACGACACGGTCGCTGTCGTCGGTAGTTACACCGTGCCATTCGCCAAGAGGTCCGTCGGTCAGCCAGTAGTTACCAAAACTCCAGTTCGGTCCGCCCGTGGCGTTGTAGAAGGCGATGAGGATTTCCCTGTCCGCCTCTGCTGAGGACGAGTTCTCAGCCTGGGGCGTCGATGTGGCCGGGGGTTGCGGTGTGCTGGTGGGCGTATCGGTGGTACTGCCCCTCTCAACCTGAGGCGTCGGGGTGACCGGGGGTTGTGGTGTGCTGGTGGGCGTATCGGTGGCACTGTCCCTCTCAGCCTGGGGCGTCGGCGTGACCGGGGGTTGCGGTGTACTGGTGGGCGTATCGGTGGCAGCGTCCTTCTCAGCCTGAAGGGTCGCAGCCGTCGGTGTGGGTGAAGACGCGGCCCGATCGACGGCGGACGGCTCCGATGGCCCACCCCCGCCGCACCCCAGGAGAGCTGAGGAGAGAGCCAGAGGTATGCATAGGGCAGTCAGCGTTCGCATCATTTCAGCCACTTCCCAGCTCCCGTCCAGCCTGACGACGGGCAAAAGGACCGGGCTAACAGAACTCCAGGCCGCCGGTTGTGATGCGTATATCCTGCAGCGCGCTCGGCACGCACCCACTCAACCGGTTACTGGAGATGTTCAGCCTTTCCAGATTGGTGAGGTTGCCCAGCTCTGAGGGAATGTCCCCGCTCAAATCGTTGTGGTTGAGAAGCAGAGTCTCCAGGCTGGCGAGGTTGCCCAGCTCGGAGGGTATCCCTCCACTCAACTCGTTGCGGTCGAGCTGCAGAATCTCCAGGCTGGCGAGGTCGCCCAGTTCCGCCGGTATCGCTCCGCTTAACTGGTTACCGCCGAGTATCATCGACCGCAGTCCGGCGAGGCTGCCTATCTCGGAGGGGATTTCTCCACTGAGCTCGTTGGAGGAGAACGTTAACGATTCGAGGCTGGCGAGCTTGCCAAGTTCCCGTGGTATCGGTCCGCTCAACTCGTTGGAAGAGAACGTCAGCGTTATCAGGTTGACGAGATCGCCCAACTCCGGGGGAATCTCTCCGGTCAGTTCGTTATTGCGGAGTTCCAGTATTCCGAGGTTGGCAAGGTTGCCGAGTTCGGAGGGGATCTCTCCGGTCAACTCGTTGCTGTACAGGCGCAGCCATTCGAGGCTGGCGAGGTTGCCCAGCTCCGGGGGAATCTCTCCGCTCAACCCATTGGAGGACAGTTTCAGCCATAGGAGGCTGGCGAGGTTGCCCAGCTCCGGGGGGATCTCTCCGGTCAGTTGGTTCCCATAGAGAGACAGGAACTGCAGGTTGGCGAGGTTGCCCAACTGCGGGGGGATCTCCCCGCTCAATTCGTTGGAGTAGAGATCCAGGCTCTCCAGGCTCGTGAGGTCGCCGATCTCCGGGGGGATCACTCCACTCAACTCGTTGTCGGAGAGTTCCAGTCCAGTGACCCTGCCTGTGCGGTCGGTGATGACGCCGTGCCATGTGAGAAGCGGCCTGTCGCTCAGCCAATTGTCGTTGTAAGTCCAGTTGGGGCCGTCCGTTGCGTTGTAAAGGGCGACCAGCGAGTCCCTGTCCGGCGAAACCATGGGTTCCGGCGTGGGCGTTGGTGTGTCCGAGGGTTGCGGTGTGTTGGTGGGCGTATCGGTGGCACTGTCCCTCTCAGCCTGAGGCGTCGGCGTGGCCGGGGGTTGCGGTGTGCTGGTGGGCGTATCGGTGGCAGTGTCCCTCTCAACCTGAGGCGTGGGCGTGGCCGCAGGTTGCGGTGCGCTGGTGGGCGTATCGGTGGGAACGGGCGGCGGCGTCGGTGTGGCCGCAGTCTGTTCAGCGTCGGGCGGTCTGGACGGCTCTTCGGCGCTGCACGCCAGGAGAGTCAGATGAAGCGTTAGTACCAGGACAAGTACCGGTATCAATTTGATCATGCGCCCCATTCCGTGTGCCTCCAAGACCGAGAAAGGCTGTGGGTAGCCCCCTGCTTTTGCTGTGTTCGCGTCCTGACTGCTGTCAATTGCAGCCAAAGCTGACCTCTCGCTCCAACTCGGCTTCAAGCTGCTCCTTGAGCGCAATGCATGCCTCATCACCCCGCTCTACCAGTTCTGCAGCCTTTAGCTGCAGTTCAGGAGTGCCTTCCCAGGTGTCATAGAAGGCGGCAAGCTCCTGCCGGCTCTTGATCTCCGTATCGGCGTTTTTCAGAATTCCCACCTGCATCTGCAGGATCTGAGCGGCTTCCCCCAATGCCGCGCTATATTCTCTGTGGAGGTCGGACAGGCGCTCCGGGGGCCTCAAACGCGACATTCCGTCGAGAATCTGATTGAAAGCCCTCGCGCCGAGGTCGCCGATGCCTGTGGTCTCTTCCAGCAAGGCTTCGGCGTACTGGCTCGCGAACTCTGCATCGTCATCCGACCAAGACTCGCTGGTCGCAAGCGATTGCATTCGTTCGCGCCCCTCTTTGGATCGAAAGACCTCGTCAAGTGAGGAGACCGACGCCACCATAGATTCGGCCTCGTCGACGGCGCGGGTAAGGATCTCCTCCATGGCTCTTTCATACTCCTCCGTAGTGAGCTCCGCTCCGACCTGCACCTCAGCCTGAGGCGTCGGCGTGGCCGGGGGTTGCGGTGTGCCGGCGGGCGAGTCGGTGGCAGTGTTCCTCTCAACCTGAGGCGTCGGCGTAGCCGCAGGTTGCGGTGCGCCGATGGGCGTATCGGTGGGAACGGGCGTCGGCGTCGGTGTGGCCGCAGTTCCCTCAGCGCTCGGGGGGCTGGACGGCTCTTCGGCGCTGCACGCCAGGAGAGTCAGGTGAAGCGTTAGTACAAGGACAAGTACCGGTATCCATTTGATCATGCGCCCCATTCACTGCACCTCCAATATCCCGCCACAGACAAGGCCGGCACCGGGGCACCGTTCCACCTGTCAGTGTTGGTTTCGATGGTGAACGTCTGGGGCTAAGGATAATCCATAGAATGATGACATTATCATCATGCCTCACTCAGTTTTATACCGTTGCAGTGACTTTTTGAAATTGGTTGCTCGGGCGCCACAGCTTAACCGAACGCCCGCGTGGGGTACGGCATCTTCCGCCGCCACGGTGAGATCGCCCGGCCGCCGATGCTGACAGCCATGTGAGGCGAGGCTATCGTTCTATCGCAGCGCGGGTCTGTTGCTTCACGTGCAAGGGGAAGCGTGGTGGGCGGTAGAGGACTCGAACCTCTGGCCTCCGCGATGTCAACGCGACGCTCTAACCAACTGAGCTAACCGCCCCGTCCACCGTACGCCTGCGAGTATAGCACCCGCCATCGTCGTACTGCGGGCAGCAGGGGCTGTGACGGGCGGCTCGACGGCAGTCGAAAGCCAGGCCTTCGCGCTCCTCGACTACTGCGCGCCTTCGACTACGAACACGTTGGCGTGCGCGAAGTTGCCGCGGAGCCTGCGGAGCTCCTGGAACTTCGCATCGTTGAACAGGTCCCTGATCTGATCGATGCTCTCGAACTCGGCGACCGCCATCCGGGAGGGAGTGAAACTGCCGCCCTTCGCCTCGATGGCCCCGGTGCGGATGATGTACCTGCCTCCATAGGCCCCAACCGCCTCTACCAGGCGGTCTGCCAGCCCTGCCAGCCCTTCCAGGTTCCAGACCTGAGTATCGATCGTCACGACGTATGCAGCCATTGGCGCCTCCTCCCATCCGTGTCATCGCAATATACAACATGTGCTACCATCGTTCGGCTGTACGCCTGCGGTACTCCCGCGGGTCGGCCATACGAACGGAGGAGGTGGTTGATGGTGGAAACAGCATTGCCCGCATGCCAGGCATGCAATGAAGGTGACCTCGTTCCGCTCTCGGACTTCGGAAGCCAGGGCGCGCCCATCCATTACAAGGCATGGGTCTGCACCAACCCCGACTGCGGGTTCAACCTGAAGATCCGCAACGGCGACGTCTACATCAACGAACCGATCAATAACGGCGCCATGCAGGCGGGCAGGTCCCGCTAGCGCCCGGTGCCCGCTCCTGTGTCATGCTGAGCGGAGCCGAAGCACTCTCGGGGAACGTTCGTGTATCACAGCGCTTTTCTTCGGGAACCGCACAGCCCCCGTGTACGTAGTCGTTGATGATGAGTCCCTCTGAACCCACGGCTGACCCCGCACGCACACGGCGTGTGCCCGTGCTCGGCATCGCGTTGTTAACCGTGGGAGCGCTCCTGCTCGCCGCCGCAGCCGCCTACTACGCCTACGGCTTCTTCGCCGGACGCGACCTCGAACGCCTCGACGTCACCGTCACCGAGCCTGTCACCGAGACGCTGCCCCGCACGACCGGCACGGCGCATGGAGGGCCGTCGCCCGCCGCGCAGGAGCTCTACCCCGGCTCGCGCATGCCCGCCCGCCAGTGGGCGGACCCACGGGGCGCGATCAATCTCGGTGTGCCGGACCTGGACGGCTTCGTCCCCCTCGGCAACGAGGGGCAGCCCCACATCGCCGGGGTCGTCGGGAGGGCGGAGCGCATCGTCATCCCGCAACTGAACGTCGACGCGGAGGTGGAGGAGCTCAGCATCATCAACCTCGCGTCGAGCGCCGCCTACGAGACGCCCGCGTTCACGGTCGGCCACATCCCCACGACGCCGAACCCGGGCTCGGCGGGGAACGGCTGGTACTTCGGCCACCTGGAGAACCCGATCCAGGGCGAGGGCAACGTCTTCCTGCGCCTCCCCGAGATCGCCGACCTGCTGCGCGACGGCGACGACGTGCACGTCATCCTCACGTCGGACGGGCGCGAGTACCTCTACCTCGTGAACGGCACGAGCACCACGCACGCCGACGACCTCGCGCTCTACCCGTCGGACGACGCCCGCATCTCGCTCGTCACCTGCTTCCCGCGCCTCAAGTACGACCAGCGCCTCATCGTCACCGCGCAGCTCGTCGCCTTCAGGGATGCCCCCGCGCCCGAAAACACGTGAACCCATCGCGCCGGGAACCGCGTAGAATAGAAGTGATGGACTGCACCCTGTCTGATCCCTTTCCCCCCTTGATGGGAAGGCTGGGATGGGGTGAATGGGCAATGACCACGCGCACCGCATCCGCATGGAGCCTCCCACGAACGGCAGCCGCCGCGCTGCTCGTCCTCGCGCTCGCCGCCTGCGCCAGTGAGCCGCCCACGGCAACGCCAACCAGCCCGCCCCCTCCGGCCCCGACGAACACCCCCACGCCGGAACCACAGCCTACCGACACACCCGCGCCCACCAACACGCCAATACCGGCCCCCGAGCCGACCGACACCCCTGCTCCAACTCCGACGCCTGCGCCGTCTACGGGAGCGCAGCCCGCCAACACTCCGACGCCGGAGCCGCAACCAACCGACACGCCTACTCCCACGCCGCAACCGACGAACACCCCGACACCAAGGCCGGCTCCCACCAACACACCAACACCGGCGCCCGAGCCGACCGACACCCCGACCCCGGAGCCCGCGCCCGCTACCGGCTGGCGCACGGACGTCGCCACCGGCTCCGGCATCGGCGAACGCGCAACCGACGCCTCCCTGACCCTCCCGGACGGCTCCACTACGACCATCGAGTCCGCAGCCGGAGGAAGGGGGCTCATCCTCTACTTCTTCGCCACGTGGTGACCGTCCTGTAACGCCGAGTTACGGACGTTAACCAGCCTCTACAACGACTACAGCAGCGATGTCGAAGTCGTGGCTGTCGCCTTCAACCAGAACGCCGACCAGCTCGGCGCACACGCCGGGCGGCAGGGCTACGCCGGAGTGTTCGCCGAGGGTCCTGCATCGCTCGTCCGCGACTACAACGTCCGCCAGCAATCGTCGTGGGTCGGCATCGGACGCGACGGCGCCATCCTCAACAGGCGCGGCTACGGCGCGGATGGCGCGTCCTTCTGGCGCGGCGTCCTGGACACGCTGCGGTCCTCGTCCTAGCACTTCCGCCATTCCCAACTTGCCCGTCGTTCCTGCCCCCTTCTGTCGTTCCTGCGCAGGCAGGAACCCCGCCCCCTGCCCGGTGTAGGGGCATCCCCTTGTGGGTGCCCTTGCCTGGTCCCTCCTCCCTACAAGAAGACCTTGCATAACCCGTCGAGGACGCCTTTGGAAGGGAGTGGCGGGGCCCTGATCCCCTCTCCCAAGCGTGGGAGAGGGTTAGGGTGAGGGTTGACCGGGGCGGAGCGGGCAGTTTTGCAAAGGTCCCTACAAGGGGAGAGGGCAACGCGCTTTAGCGCGCGGTGAGGGTACTGAGGGTGCTGGCAAGGATCGACATCCGATTCGTGGTGATCCCATCGGACCACGAACCCTTGATCCCATCCTGCGCATCCCTGTGAGTGTCCCCCCACCGCATTGACACCCCCTCCGCACACCGCCTAGCCTTAACGAGAGTGAGCGGCATGACCATGCGCAGCGCATCCATATCACGCCTCGTAAAGGCGGGGGCAGCCCTGCTCCTGCTGCTGGCGACGCTCGCCGCGTGCGGCTCGGACCCCACCGCGACACCGGTGCCGCAGCCAACCCCGACCCCTGAACCGGAACCGACCGCCACCCCGGTGCCCGCCGCCTCGGACGGCATGGCCGCCGGAGGCTGGCGCACCGACATCGCCGTCGGCTCTGACCACGGCGACCGGGCAACCAACGCGTCGATAGCGCTCCCGGACGGCTCCACCGGCACCCTCGAATCGGCAGCCGCAGGCCGCGCCGTCCTCCTCTACTTCTTCGCCACGTGGTGACCGACGTGCCGCGGCGAGTCTCGCACGCTGGACACCCTCTACGACAACTACAAGGACGACGTCGAGATCATCCACGTCGCCTTCAACGAGAACGCTGCCGCGCTGGACTCGTTCGCCAGGAACGAAGGCTACGACTGGATCTTCGCCGAGGCCGAGCAGGGCACGCAGCAGGCCTTCAACATCCGCTCACAGGCGACCTACGTCGGCATCGCCCGCGACGGCACCATCGTTGCCAGCAGCGGCGGCGGCTCCGGCAAGGACTGGCCCAGCATCCTCGATCAGCTGACCTCTTCGTAGGCCCCCCGTCGTTCCTGCGGAGGCAGGAACCCGGGTGACCGACAGGTCACGCATCCCTTTCTCTGACACCAGCCCCTTACGCGAACGCCCCATCCCCGCGTACGCTGGTTGCATGACCGTCGTCCCGGCAGCACCCATAGATTGCGTCTATAGCTCACGGCGCAGCTATAGATTCGCTCTATGGCTCCGGCACGAAAAAAGTGATTTCGATGGACATCTTGAACACCTTGGTCGCGGGAAGCAGGCCATGGCCTTGGAAACACCCCCGACCAAGGCGTTCAAGATGTCCAGATCGCCATGTCGATTCACTCCTGCGGCGACGACCAAGGGGTTCAGAATCCCGGCAGGTTGGACACCTTGGTCGCACCTCTTCCCCGCTCCGGCGACAGCCGGTCTACGCCCTCTCTCCTCGGGAGAGGGCGGGTGAGGGTGAAAGGTTGGCGAACGAGGCGCATCTGCGATAGCATCCGCCGAGCAGGACGCGGCCGGCGCGGGCCGCGAGGGAGGCTCTATGACCACAACACCAGTCAGGCAGACCGTCACGGTCACCGTCAACGGCCAGGAATACACCCGCGAGGTGCCCACCTACCGCACCCTCGTCGACTTCATCCGCTACGACCTCGGCCTCACCGGCACCAAGGAGGCGTGCAGCGTCGGCGTCTGCGGCGCGTGCACCATCGAACTGGACGGCAGGATAGCCGCGTCGTGCATCACGCTCGCCGTGCGGGCCGATGGCGCGAACATCACCACCATTGAGGGCGTCGCCGACGGCGACACGCTCCACCCCGTGCAGGAAGCGTTCATCAACTACGGCGGCTTCCAGTGCGGCGCGTGCACCCCCGGCCAGATCATGGCCGCCAAGGCGCTGCTGGAGCACAACTCCAGCCCCACCGAGGCAGAGATCAAAGAGTGGATGATGGGGAACCTCTGCCGCTGCACCGGCTACTACCAGATCATCGAGTCCATCCAGGCCGCTGCGGAGGCGAAGTAGCCATGCACGACTTCACCTTCCACGCACCTGACTCCCTCTCCGGCGCGCTCGAACTGCTCGCCGAGCACGACGGCGACGCCAAGCTGCTGGCGGGCGGTACCTCGCTCACCACGCTCCTGAAGCAGTCGCTCATCGCGCCAGACCACATCATCAGCCTGCACCGCGTGCCCGGCCTCGACTCCATCGAGGCGTCGAACGGCGAGCTCCGCATCGGCGGGCTCACCACCCAGCGCGACATGGAGACGTCGTCCGTCGTGAAAGAGCATGCGCCGCTGCTCGCAGAGGCGTACCGCCGCGTCGCCACCGTCCGCATCCGGAACGTCGCCACGGTCGGCGGCGGAATCGCCCAGGCCGACCCCGCGATGGACCCGCCCCCGTCGCTGCTCATCCTCGGCGCGAGCGTCGTTGCCACGTCCGCGCGCGGCGAGCGCGTCATCCCCATCAGCGAGGTCTACGCCGACTACTACGAGACGACGCTGGAGCCTGACGAGATCGTGACGGAGGTGCGCGTCCCCGCGCAGCCCTCAGGCGCAGGATGGACGTACATCAAGTACCTCCCCCGCACCGAGGACGACTACGCCACCGTCTCCGTCGCCGCCATCGGTAGCGTCGAGGGCGGCAACATCGCCGACGTGCGTGTCGCGCTCGGAGCGGTCGCGCCGACCGCGGTGCGCGCCTCAGTCGTCGAGGAGGCGCTGGCTGGCCAGGCTCCGACGCTCGATGCACTGCGTGAGGCGTCGCAGGCCGTCGCCGACATCGTCGACCCGACCGACGACCCGCGCGGCTCCGCGTGGTACAAGCGGGACATGTCCGTCGTCTTCACCCGCCGCGCCCTGGAGCAGGTCCTCGGCGTCTCCTGATTCTCCCTCCCTACAAGGAGGCCCTCGCTAGGAGGGCGGAGACACGACTTGGGGGTGAGGGCCCTGC
Organism: Dehalococcoidia bacterium; assembly: GCA_965208625.1. GTDB lineage: Bacteria > Chloroflexota > Dehalococcoidia > Lucifugimonadales > Australimonadaceae > Bin16. Next base: position 2,640,687 of record OZ242348.1, on the reverse strand, counting down.
GTGCGTGGAGCGGGGTAGTGGTACGCCGCCCTCCCTACCACCAGTGCACCTCGTCGAGCGCCTCGGCGTCCGCACCCGTGGCGTCCCACGGACGCGACGGCAGGTACTTCCACGCCCCGTCCGAGAACATCACGACGATGTTCCCGCTCTCCATCCCCTCGGCGACGCGCAAGGCCGTATGCAGCGCCGCCCCGGATGACACCCCCGCGAAGACCCCCTCCGCCCGCATCACGTCTCGCGCCGCCGCGATGGCGCTCGCGCTGTCGACGAGGAACCGCCGGTTCAGCAGGCCGAGGTCGAGCAGCGGTGGGATGTAGCCCTCCGAGAGGCTCCGCAGCCCCTGCAGACGCTCCCCCAGCCTGGGCTCGACGCCCACGATCTGCACGTCCGGCCACCGCTCCCGCAGGCGCCGCGCAACCCCGGTGATCGTGCCGCCCGTGCCGATGCCGGCGATGAACACGTCCACGCGCTCCATCGCCAGAGCGATCTCCTCTCCCGTCGTGGAGTAGTGGCACCTCACGTTGGCCGGATCGCTGAACTGGCCGACCGCGTGGTAGCTCGGCTGCTCAGCTAGCTCCTGCACTCGCCTGATCGCGCCGCGCATCCCGGCCTCCGGCTCGCACCATTCGATCTCCGCGCCGTACAGGTCCAGGATGTCCGCGATGCTGGGGACGATGCCCTTCGGCAGCACGACGCGCACGCGGTAGCCCCTGCGAGGCGCGAGCGCCGCAAGCGCGATGGCGGTGTTCCCCGTGCTCGCCTCCACCAGCGTCGCCCCGGGTTGGAGGACGCCGCTCTCTTCCGCCGCGTCCAGCATCGCCACTGCTATCCGGTCCTTCACGCTGCCGCTGGGGTTCTGCCCTTCCAGTTTGGCGAAGAGCCGAACGCCGGAGCGGGGGCTGAGGTTGCGCAGCTCGATGAGCGGCGTTCTCCCCACGAGTGCAGCCAGCGTTCCTCGTCCATCCTGCGCCATGCGCCGATTCTATCGCGGCGTGTGAGGGACGATGCGCGCTACCCCGCAGCCAGGAGCCGTTGACTCGTCTCTGACGCCTGCTAGAATTTCCTATGCCGTTGCTGCAAGCGGCTGGAGTTCGCTACGCACACCTCCAACCCAGTCCCCTCGGCGCTCATCGAGGACTTGAGATGAGACGCAACAACTGGCGTCTCCGTCCGGGCGACCGTGTCGTCAGGCGGCCCCGCCAGAGTGAAACCGCGCCCGTGCGCATCCGCACGCATGACCGGCGCCGCCGCTTCGCCCTGCCTTCGTCGTCCTCTGCACTGCTCACGCTCGCCGGAGGGTTCGCCGTCCTCATCCTGGCAGGCACCGCGCTCCTCATGCTGCCATTCGCGGCATCCGGACCGGAGAGCGCAGGCCTCGTCACCGCGCTTTTCACCGCCACTTCAGCCGTCTGCGTGACAGGTCTGGTCGTCGTCTCGAGCGGCGACTACTGGAGCGTGTTCGGGCAGGTGGTGATAGCCGCGCTCATGCTCATGGGCGGGTTGGGCATCATGAGCGCGGGTATCGTCGTCCTGGCGGTGCTGGGGAAGCGCGTAACCCTCAACCAGCGACTCCTCGTGCGGGAGACGCTGGGCGGCGAAGCGCTGGGCAGCGCCGTACGGCTCGTGCGCTACATCATCTGCTTCGCACTGGGAGCGCAACTCGTAACGTTCCTGCTGCTCTTCGTGCGACTCGTATTCAAGTACCCGGCCATCGAGGCGTTCTGGCAGAGCCTTTTCCACAGCATCTCCGCGTTCAATAACGCGGGGTTCACCATCTTCCCGGACTCCCACAGCCTGTCCGCCTTCCAGTCCGATCCCGCCGTGCTCTGGACCATAGGCCTGAGCATCCTGCTCGGCGCGATGAGCTACCCCGTGATGAACGAGCTGGCGCGGCGCAAGGGGTTCAGCCGCTGGACACTGGACACGCGCCTGGTCGTGCTCGGAACGCTCGGCCTGTGGGCCACGGGTGCCGTTACGGTGCTCCTCTTCGAGGTCGCGAACCCTCTGACGCTCGGCGGTATGACCGTGGGAGACAAGATCAGCAACGGTGCGTTCCAGGCGTTCACGTCGCGCACGGCAGGCTTCAGCTCCATCGATTTCGGCCACGTGGAGGCCGGCACGAGTTACCTCTACATGGTGATGATGTTCGTCGGCGGAGCGTCCGGGTCGGTGGCGGGAGGCATCAAGGTCAACACGGCGATGGTCATCATCGTGGCGACCATCGCAGCGGTGCGAGGGCGGCCCAACGTCGAGTTCGCGAGGCGTGAGATCGCATACTCCCAGGTGAGCCGCGCGCTGGGAGTGCTCGTGCTGGGAGTGATCGGCGTATCGCTGTTCATCATCGCGCTCATGGTCTCCGAGCGGTCGAACCTCGAAACAGGCGTCTTCGAGTTCGGTGACACGATGTTCGAGACGATGTCCGCCTTCGGCACGGTGGGGTTGTCGCACGGAATCACGCCTGACCTTTCCACGCCCGGGAAGCTCATCATCACCCTAGCGATGTACGTGGGCCGGCTGGGCCCGCTGACGATCGCGCTCGGACTGGCGCTTCGCCAACGCCGGGCGCTGTACCGATACGCAGAGGAACGCGTTAGAATCGGTTGAGAGGTACCCTATGGCTCACCAGGTAGCCGTCATCGGCATGGGCAGGTTCGGTATAAGCCTGGCACATGAACTGTACCGCATCGGTCACGACGTGCTCGCCGTTGACCGCGACGAGTCGCTCACCCAGATGATGATGGGCCAGGTGACCTATTCCGTCACGGGCGACTCCACCTCCATGGAATTCCTGGAGGAAGTGGGCATCCGCAACTTCGACACCGCGGCCGTCGCCATCGGCACGGACATCCAGTCGAGCGTCCTCACCACCGTTCTCCTGAAGCAGACCTTCGAAGTGCCCCAGGTGATGGCGCGCGCCATCAGCGACATCCACGGCAAGACGCTCTCAGCGGTGGGAGCAGACCGCGTCGTGTACCCGGAGCAGGAGACTGGAGTGCGTTCGGCGCACAGCCTCTTCCAGCGCGACGTGCTGGAGTATATGGAGCTCGCCGGCGGCTTCGGGTTCAGCAAGGTGAACGTGCCTCCGGAGATGACCGGCCTGTCGCTGGAACGAGCGGGACTGAGCACTGCTCGCGACAAGTACGGCGCGGCGGTCGTCGCCATACGCAGGGGGCGCGAACCTATCCTCTCGCCGTCCAAGGACGAGGTGCTGCAGGAAGGCGACCTGCTCATCCTTGCGGGCAGGGAAGACACGCTCGAACGTTTCGGGCTTCAATAGGCATGGCAAAGATCGAACGCGCCCTCGCTCTCGTCACCGGCACTCCGATGGACAAGGCCGTCGTCTCCATCGCTTGCGATCTCGTACGTCCCTACAAGGGGCAGGTCTGGGCGCTCTACGTCATCGAGGTCGGACGCAAGCTGCCGCTGGACGCGGAGTTACCGAACGAGACCGCACGCGGCGAGCACTTGCTGCAGCGCATGGAGGCGTTCGGCAAGACCCTCAAGTGCAGAGTGGAGGGCGACATCCTGCAAGCCAGGGACACAGGCGCAGCCATCGTGCGGGAGGCAGCAGACCGCCAGACCGACGTCATCGTTGCGGGCATGCCGTACACCGAGCACTACGGCAGCCCATCGCTCGGTGACATGGTGCCCTACGTGCTGCGCCACAGTCACTGCCGTGTCGTCGTCTACCGGGAGCAGCAGCCCGACCCCATGCCGGAAGGCTCCTCATGACACGCCACGTGATGATCGTCGGCTGCGGCAGGCTTGGGGCGACGGCAGCGACCGCGCTGCTCGACCGCGGCGACCGTGTCACGATACTCGACACGGACGCCGAGAACTTCCGGCGCCTGCGCCCCCGCGTCCGGCTCAGCATGTACGTCGGCGACGGTACTTCCCACGAGGTGCTGCGGCGCACCGGCATCGAGTCCGTCGGGGCGTTCATCGCCGCCACCGGGCGGGATACGACCAACGCGCTCGCAGCGCAGTCGGCCCGCACCACATTCGGCATCGAACACGTCGTGTGCCGCATCAACGATCCGACCCGGAGCGAGATGTACGAGCGGCTGGGGCTCACCACTGTGAACCCGAACCAGTTGCTCATCGAACTCGTTTTGAACGCGATGGAGCAGTTGTAGATGTACGTCATCGTCGTCGGCGCAGGCAAGATAGGCTTCTACCTCACACGGGAACTCCTCGCAGCGAGCCATGAGGTTGCGCTCATCGAACGCGATGCCTACGTGAGCGCCACCGCGGCGGAGGAGTTCGGCTCCATCCTCATCACCAGCGACGGCACCGAACCGACCGTGCTCGGCGAGGCCGGCGCGGAACGGTGCGACATCCTCATCTCCACGACCGGTCAGGACGCGACGAATCTCACCGCCTGCCAGGTGGCCAAGTACTCGTTCAACGTCGCGAAGACGATGGCCGTGGTCACCGACCCCGATCACGTGCCGCTCTTCCGCGCGCTGGGTGTTGACGTAACGATCAGCACCACGGAACTCATCCTCTCGCATGTCGAGGAGGAGCTCACCGGCGGGCCGTTCGTACACGTGCTCCCGCTCCGTGGGGCAGCGAGCGGTATCGTCTCCATGCGTGTCCCGAGCGGGTCTCCGGTGGTGGGCCAGCCGGTATCTCGCATCAAACTGCCGCAGGGCACGCTGCTGACCGCGGTGATCCACAAGAGCGGCGAACTCAAGCCGGCCGTCAACGACCCTGAACTGGCGGCGGACGACGCCATCGTGGCCATCACGCCCCCGGAGAAGGAAGACGAGCTGTGGCACGCGCTTACCGGAGAGGCACGCCGATGAGGATCGCCTACCTGGGGCCGCAGGGTACGTTCTCTGAGCAGGCCGCACTTGATTACGCGGGCAGTACCGAACTCATTCCATTTCCCTCCATCACCGCCGCTGCGATGTCCGTCCTGCACGGTGAAGCAGATGAGGCTGTCTGTCCCATCGAGAATAGCCTGCAGGGTTCGGTCACGGATACGCTCGATGTGCTGCTGCACGAGGAAGGCCTGCACATCCGGCAAGAGTTGAGCCTGGACATCGTGCACGACCTGATGGTGAAGCCCGGAGTGGTGCTGGCTGCGGTGAAGCGCGTCTACTCCCACCCTCAGGCCCTCGGCCAATGCCGCAGGTACCTGGAACAGCACCTTCCGAATGCAGAGCTCGCGGCGGCGCTCAGCACCGCCGGAGCTGTCGAGCAGGCGATGGCCTCGGACGTACCTGCCGCCGCCATCGCGCCGAGCAGGGCAGCCGAATTGTACGGCGCACAGGTGCTCGCCCCCGGCATCCAGGACGACGACAACAATGTCACGCGCTTCCTCGTGCTGGGGAGGAGCGACCACCCCCGCACCGGCAACGATCTGACGTCCATGGCAATGGCATTCTCCCAGGACCGGCCGGGGCAGCTGTTCGGGGTGCTCAAGGAGTTCGCTGAGCGCAACATCAACCTCACCAAGATCGAGTCCCGTCCTACCCGGCTCGGGCTCGGCAAGTACTACTTCCTCATGGACATCGAAGGGCACAGGGACGACCCGCTGCTGGAGGAAGTGCTCGGAAATATCAGGAAGAGGGCGTCGCTGCTCAAGGTGTTCGGCTCCTTCCCAAGGATGACCATCACTTCGTATCTTTCCGCGCTGGTACGGGAGATCGCCGCGCTGCGGGGCTACCGCTCGCAGGAGCAGGTGCTGCACGCGGGTGTACAGGTGGACGTGCTCCTGCAATCCGGGGGCGCAGAGATAGGCGTGGAGGTCCGCGCAACGTCGTCCGTTGAGGACGTTCGCTCGACGGCAGAATCGTTCCGCGAGGCTGGTCTGGCGCAGGCCATCTTTGTCTTCGCCGACCCTACGGTCGCGGAGAAAGCGCGCGCCGCAGCGGCTGAATGGCCGGAAGAACTCGCCGCGGCGGCCGCTTTCACGACCACCGAGCACATCGGTGAGCTGTTGTAACCGCCGGCGCTACTTCGCCTTGCCGCGCAACCCGCCTACGAAGTTGATCAGTATACCCAGCCCGTTCGCGAGCGATGCAGTGCTTCCCTCAGCGGACGGGGAAGACATGTATTTCAACGCAGCCCCGGACGCTTTGTTGACGTTGTCCAATGCATCGTTGACGCTATCGACCGTCCTGGTCATGGAGCCGATCAGGCGACGGACCGCCTTGACCAGCAGGAAGGCGGCTACCAGCAGTACGAGCAGGACGAGGATCCCCACTAACAGGTAGGCGCTGACAAGGATGTCGCGTATCAGCGTCACCGTCTCTTGATCAAACAAGGCAATTCTCCAAGCCTCTTCGGGCTGTTCTATCGCTGCGTCTATCCACTCGCAGATGCGCCATTCTACCGTTGCCGGCCGCGCATCCGCACCGCCACGTCACGCCCCAGCCTCCAGAACACGATAGACCGTAACCTCCTGGTTGGCAAAGAAGACCTCCAGCGACGAACCGACCATCGTGTCGAACTTCTCCAGTCCCGGCCCCGGGAAATACACGCGCTCGGACGGCCCGACGTAGACGTACTCGACGCCGTATTCCGAAGCGAGGTCGAGGAAGAGCCGTTCGCTCTCGGTCTCGTACATCAGGCTCACATCGTAGATGCGTCCGCGCACGGCGGCGGGTTCCGCCCCGCCTGCGCCCCGCTGCTGTATCTGGTGCCACTGCCAGCCGACCACTACCGGCAGCCCTGTGTACTTGGCCACGCGCGGAGGCCAGCGGTACGCATGCGCGGTGACGCCCTCCAGGAACACCGGGGACCCTTCTACATTCGCCCGGATGAAGTCGATGGCCTCGGCGTCGTAGCTCAACGCGTACCTCGCCTCAGGCAGCCCCCTGTTCGGCTCAGCCGGATCTCCGTAGGCGGTCGTCCATTGGTATGCGCGCCCGTCCAGGGTCACGCCCACCGACGTATCGAACCTGTCGGCGAGACGCGCCCGCGTACCGAGCACGGGGAAGACGGCGCCCGCAAGCACAAGGAGCGCCAGCACACCCAGCCAGACCTTCCCTCCCCTGCTGCTGAAACGGACCGCCCCTGAGGCCCACAGGTGCCACAGTCCAACGCCACCAACGATGCCGAACAGCACCCACGCGTTCAAGTACAGCTTGAACACAGTGTTCATCCGGTCTATGTCGTTCTCGACGGTCACGAAGTCCACGCCGACGCCAATGCCCAGCGCAAGGACGAGCATGACCAGCAGAAGGAGGTGCACCGGGGCAGCGCGCTCGTTGCTCCGGAAGAGCCAGCCCAATGCGACCACCGACGCCCACAGGATGACCAGCGACAGCAACGCCGCTGTCAGCCACTCCCGCAAAGCGTCAGACCAGACGAAGACAGCCCCTACGAGCGCCAGCAACAGGAAGCCTGCTGCCAACGCGGCCCGTCCACGCCATCCCATACCGCCCACGTCTTCTTCGCTTTCTGGTTCAGGCCGCTTGAACAGCTGGCGGGTCTCGAACACGAGCCAAGAGAGCGCAGCGAACAGCAAGAGCAGGTGTATGGCGAGGTACTGCCAGAGCACCGTGCGCCACTCGCTCAATTTCACGCCTGAGGCGGGTACCTCGTAGTTCTGGTGGAACGGCAGCCACGCGGCGTAGAGCACTCCCCAGAACAGCGCGGCCAGTAGCACGCCTTTCGCGATCGTCATCGGTTCCAGAGGGTCGCCACGCGCGAGCAGCACGATGGCTATCGCCGCGAGGCCCAGCAGTCCGTACGCGGGTACTTCCCACGTGTTGATCGCGACAAACGACCCCACGACGAACGCAAGCCCCGCAAGCGCAGGCAGCAGCCTTCGCAGCGGGTTCGCCTTGCGCGCCCCCAGCACGAGGTTCGCTGCCAGCCCGACGGCGAGCACCTGGAACGGGAGCGATATGAGATGCGCATGGAGGTCGCCGAAGAGGAACGTCCAGAACGGGAACTCGTTGATGGCTATCTGGTCCGGCATCAGCCGGCTGCTGCGCCAGAAGTCGAAGCGTCCGAACGACTCGTCTGTGAATGTGCGCCACGCGCCCTGCAGCAACTGCGCCGCGCCGTCCACGTTCGCCAGCACCGCCACGAGCAGTGCAGCGCCCACGCCCGCCCAGACAGGGCTCCAGCGACGCACCATCTGCGCACTCCGCTGTCGCAGCGCTTCCGCGAGGTTGTACCCGACGCTGAACGCACCCGTGAGCGTGAACGCGAACAGCATGGGCAGCGCGAGGTTATACGCAACCTCCGGCACTATGCCGGTGAGCCGTATCAGAGCCGCGACGGGAACGAACCCGTAGTAGTAGTAGTTGATGAAGCCTCCGGCGTACCACGGGTCGTAGGGCGGGAAGGTGGAAGACTTCACGACGGCGATGAGGTAGGTGAGGTCCATCGGCTTCTCGCCGCCGCGCCACGCGTGCCAGAGGTCCGGGTTCGCGGCGCGGACCAGCACGAACACGAGGTAGGCTGCGATGAACAGCGCCTCCACGCTCGCGATGTACTTCCAGTGGCGCTTCGCCAGCACGATGAGCCAGCGGTTGCGGTAGAGCAGCACGCCTGAGACCAGGGCCAGCAGCAGTATCGACAGCACCACGCTGACGCGGGAGAACGTCCACACCCCGAGACTCGCTCCCATCCACACCAGCCACGACACCAGCAGCAGCGCCAGCGGTTTCGCGAGCACGACGCCTCTGTCCGGCAGCCAGCGCATCAGCCGCACGGCGAGCGGGAGTCCGGCGAGGAAGACGACTTCGATAGCGATCAGCCAGACGAGCCACGGCGCCCAGTCGTTCAGCCCACCCTCGCTGAAGATATCGGTCCAGGTGCCGCCCGCCTGCTGGACTGTGCGGTCCTTATCGCTTAGGAGCGCGCGCTCGGGAGGCGGGTCGAAGTCCCCCAGGAACATGATGGCGCTGATCTCGTGCTCGCTGAGGCGCTCCACGTTCTCCCACACGAGCACGAGGGGGTGGTCGTAGTTCGTAACGTTCTCATCCGCGTAGCCCAGATTCAGCGCGAGCGCACCGGTCTCCACACCCGGCACGCTCTCCGGGCGCTCCATCCCCGCCGCCGTGAACGGGTCGTGCACGAACGACACACCCGCGAGAGTGGGGTAGCGGGCGAAACCCCGCACGAGTTCGAAGCCAAGCTCGCCGGAGAAGAGCGCGCGATAGTACGCCGCGCTGTAGGGATAGCGGTCCGGAACCCGGGAGATGCTCCCCCAGGGCCGGTTGCTGTACGACATGATGTAGTCAGCATCAGCGACCTGCGAGGCCACCTCCGACGCCTTGTTGAAGGTGTCGCCCTCGTACATGCGCAGTTGGTCGACGTTGAACCGGCCGAGGTTCGGGAAGCCCTCGTCCCAGTGGTTGTCGGTAACGACGTTCGCGCGCGCCGGAACGTTCTCGTTCATCCAGGCAGACGCCTGTATGCCCGGGTGGTCCGTGAAGTAGATCGAGGCGAACGCGAGCGCGTAGAAGGCGGTCGATGCCACGACGAACGCCATCACAGCCTGGACGAGACGTTCCCATGCAACCCCTCGTGTTCGCGCGAACCGGTATGCCTCCATCAGCCAGTGGCTCCCGAACAGGACGAGCACGAGCAACGTGGGGGCCACGTAACGCAGGAACTTCACCTCGAAGAGCGGCACGATGCCCGCGAGGAGGACGACGACCCACGAGATGAGCAGCCACTCGCCGATGCGCGGACGCCGCAGCCCGGCTATCACGGCCGCCGCCAGTCCTCCCCACGCAACGACGCCCAGCGGGAGACCCAGGGCCCAGAGCGCCGTCTGCCGCAGTTCATATAACCCGTTGCGCGGGATGCCCACGTACTGGAGCGTGTAGGGCACGAGCCCGGCGGTGCGCGCGACCATCCCTTCCCAGCCGAGGTCCGCTACGTACTTCCGGTAGTCGATCAGCGCGTACGGCTGCAGCACGATGAAAGTGAGGAGGGCGGCGCCGAACGCGAGCACGGCGGGTCGTACCAGGGGTTGCAAGAGCGGCCAGCCCCGTTCGCCGGTCTCCCACTGTCGCCACAGGAGTGCGGCATAGGTGAGCGCGACGGGCGCCAGTATCGGCAGGCTGCTGCCCCTGAACGCGAAGGTCATCCCGATGACGAAGCCGAGAACAGCGTGGTCGCGGAGGCGTCCGCGCTCCAACACGTTCAGCATCCACCAGAAGGCGACGAGCGCCAGCAGCACCACGAACGACTCGGGGCGGTAGAAATGCGTGACCTGGATGTTGAAGACGGTGAAGGCGCCTAACGCAGCAGCGAGCAGGCCCGCGCCATGCCCGAACAGCCGCCGTCCCAGGAAGAACAGCAGCAGCACGGAGGCGGTGTCCGTGAAAGCGGCCAACGCCCGTCCCGCCGATGCCAGGTCCTCCAGCCGCACCTGGTCCATGAACGGTTCCAGGACGAAGCGGATGCCTACCAGCAGGTAGATGATGATGGTACCGAGCGGGAACCAGTGCGGATTGAGCGGGCTGGCGTCCTTATCGAAGAACGTGCCTATGCCGGGGAAACCGGGGCTGTCCTGCGGGAAGTCGCGGTTCTGGCAGGAGTCCCAGCCGGACGCTTCGGTCAGCACCCGGTACATGCAGTCCGCGCGGAGGTAGATGGAGCGCTCGTCGGGGTGGTAGAAGCTGCCGCCGTCCCAGTCGAGGCCGTGCAGCCGCAGGCCAAGCGCGGCGGCGGCGAGCAGTACGAGGATGAAGACCCACGCCGGCGCGGCCCTGAGCCACCCGCGCACCAGCGCGAGTTCGGCGGCCACGCTCGACGTTCGCTCCTGCGGCTCAGTCTCCGTGGCGCTGGGCGGTGAGGGCAGCGCGTCGGTTGACATATCGCTCACGAACGGCAGGCCGCAGACCTACGGCGTGGGTGCGGGCCTGCACATATGCGATGCGCAGGCCCGCATCGAAGTGCCGTGCCTTAGACGCCCCTCTCCGCAATCATCGCCGTGAGGTCGGATGTGCGGCAGGAGTAGCCCCACTCGTTGTCGTACCAGCCGAGCACCTTCACCATGTTGCCCTCCATCACCATGGTGGAGTCGGCGTCGAAGATGCAGCTGGCCGGGTTCATCTTGATGTCGCTGCTGACGATGGGGTCCTCGGTGTACTCGAGGATGCCGTTGAGTGGGCCCTCGGCGGCCTTGCGGAAGGCCTCGTTCACCTCTTCCTTCGTCACGTCGCGCCCGACGTCGGCAACGAAGTCGGTGATGGAGCCCGTGGGCACCGGCACGCGCAGCGCCATGCCGTGCAGCTTGCCGTTCAGCTCCGGGATCACCACGCCGACAACCTTCGCGGCGCCGGTGCTGGTGGGGATGATGTTGGACGCGGCGGCGCGGGCGCGGCGCATGTCCGAGTGCACCTGGTCGAGGATCTGCTGGTCGTTCGTGTAGGCGTGGACCGTGGTCATCAGGCCATGCTGGATGCCGAACTCGTCGTTGAGCACCTTGATGAGCTGCGCGACGCAGTTCGTCGTGCAGGACGCGTTGGAGAGGACGTGGTGCTCGCCGGGGTCGTACTCGTCCGCGTTCACGCCCAGAACGAGCGTCTTGTCCTCGCCGGTGGCGGGCGCGGAGATGATGACCTTCTTCGCTCCTGCCTCAATGTGGCCCGCGGCCTTCTCGCGCTGCGTGAAGATGCCGGTGGACTCGATGACGATGTCCACGCCGAGGTCTCCCCACGGCAGGTCGGCGGGGTTGCGCTCCGAGAGCGACTTGATGAGGCGTCCATCGACCTCAATGCCGCCGTCCACGGCCTGCACCGTGCCAGGGTAGCGCCCGTAGTTCGAGTCGTACTTGAAGAGGTGCGCGTTCGCCTGCGGCGCCGCGAGGTCGTTCACTGCGACCACTTCCAACTCGTCCGGGTGCCGTTCCAGCGTCGCCCGGAGCACCTGCCTGCCGATGCGCCCAAAGCCGTTGATGCCAACTCTCGTGCTCATACGCCTCTTTCTCCTCCTTGCGTAGCCTCGTTCCTGAGGCTATTCCATGCTATAGACCGTTCGCTCGCACAACAAGGCGCGGGTCAGGCCGTACGGCTGACCGCGTCACTCGCCGGTTGCCATGTCTCGTTGTGGATGCTGTCGCCGATCCACTCCCGCAATTCGATGCCGATGCCGTTCGGGTCGAGGATCTCGGCCCGCCAGCCGTTGAAGGACGAGCCGGGTTTCGGCTGCTGCACGAACGTCACACCGCGCTCCCGGAGGGCGGCGGCGGTCGCCTCCATATCCTCAACGGTGAGGGCGATGGCCTTGACCCCCATGCGTCCGACGTCCACCTCTTCCGATGCCCGTGCCGTTGGCGCTGCGATCAGTTCAACCATCATGTCACCGAGGGTGATACACGCCTGCTCGTGCACCAGGCCGTCCTCCCTGTGCGCCGCAGTCGTGCGCAAGTGCCGGAATCCAAGCACGTCCGTGTAGAACGCAAGCGACTCCTTCATGTCCTTCGCCCAGACTTCAACGTGGTCCATTCCCGTGATGCCCATGGTCTACCTCCGTAGTCGCTCGAACGGCGACCCGCCCGCATATTCCGCCGCACTGCCGAGCTCCGCCTCGATGCGCAGCAGGCGGTTGTACTTCGCAACCCGCTCGCTGCGCGCCGGAGCGCCCGTCTTGATCTGTCCCGCCGACACCGCAACCGCGAGGTCAGCGATGGTCGTGTCCTCAGTCTCACCGGAGCGGTGGCTGATGACCGCGTTCCAGCCTGCATCGTGCGTCATGTCGATGGCGGAGCGCGTCTCCGTCAGCGAGCCTATCTGGTTCAACTTCACGAGCACAGAGTTGCCCGCGCCGTCCGCGATACCCCGGGCGATGCGCTCAGGACTCGTGGTGAACAGGTCGTCGCCGACCAACTGCACGCGGCCACCCAGACGCTCGGTCAACAGTCCCCAGCCTTCCCAATCGTCCTCGACAAGGCCGTCCTCGATGCTGACGATGGGGTACTTCGACACCCACTCCTCGTAGTAGCCCACGAGCTCCGCGCTGGTGAGGGTGACGCCCTCGCGCGCGAGCACGTACTTCCCGCCCTCGTAGAACTCGCTCGCCGCCACGTCCAGCGCCAGCGAGCAGTCCTCTCCAGGGCGGTAGCCGGCCTTCTCGATCGCCTCGACAAGAAGCTCGACCGCTGCTTCGTTCGTGGGGAGCGACGGCGCGACGCCACCCTCGTCCCCAACGTTCGTGGACATGCCCCGTGCGTGCACGATGCCGCGCAACGCCTGGTAGACCTCGGCGCCACAGCGCAGCCCTTCGGTGAAGCTGTCGAACCCCACCGGCATCACCATGAACTCCTGGAAATCCGTGGAGTTCACCGCGTGTCGCCCGCCGTTGAGCAGGTTCAACATGGGGGTGGGGAGCAACGCACCGCCGCCGAGGTAGCGGTAGAGCGGCAGGCCAGCAGACTGCGCCGCCGCGTGCGCGTTCGCCAGCGAGACCGCGAGTATCGCGTTCGCGCCGAGGCCAGACTTGTCCGGCGTGCCGTCCAGGTCCAGCATCGCCGCATCCACGGCCTGCTGGTCACCGGCGTCGAGGCCGCGAATGCGAGGCGCGATCCTGTCGTTCACGTTCGCCACGGCGGTGAGGGTGCCTTTGCCTCCGTACCGGGATGCGTCTCCGTCGCGCAGTTCCAGCGCCTCGTGTGTGCCGGTGCTCGCGCCGGACGGCACCGCTGCCCAGCCGGTCGCGCCGTCGTCCAGGGTTACGGCCGCTTCCACGGTGGGAAGCCCACGCGAGTCGAGCATCTCGCTCGCTCGTACGCTCTCGATACGCGCCATCCTTCTCTCCTCCGTTCAGTGCGCCGCAGCGCGTTCCCGTGCGTCGCGCTCGTGCGCTGCGGCGATAGCCTTCTCAACAGCGTCCACCGGTGAGTCCGCGCGTGTGATCTCCAACTGGTAGCCGTCACCGCTCGTCATCTCCCACGTTTCGAGGCCGATGACCGGCGTTCCGTCGCCCAGCGCGTGGGCCATCTCGGAGAGCGTGCCGTACGCGCCGTCCACGGCGATGGCTGCGCGCCCCGTCTTGACCACGATGACGTTCCGCGCGTAGCCCATGCCGGTCATCACCGGGTAGTCCACCCACGGGTTCGCGGCGCGCGGGTCACTCCCGGGCATCAGTCCTATCGTGACGCCGCCCGCGGACTTGGCGCCTTTGCACGCGGCTTCCATCACGCCGCCGAGCCCTCCGCACACCACGACGGCGCCGCGCTGCGCGAGCTCGCGTCCCACGGCTTCCGCCAGTTCGTACGCACGGGCGGAGGGCGCACCGCCCCCTATGACCGAGATGAGCAGGGGGCGTTCAGCAGCGTCCAGCGGGTGCGAGGTGTTGGTCGTCGGGTTCGTCATTGCAGTGGCCGTGCGGCACGTTCGATTCTACCAGCCGAGCGCTTCCTATGACCCGCCGATGCGGGCTGCTCCCGGCCTCTCTGGAACAAGGATGTCAACCGGGGGCTCGATGAGATCCTTGTTCCCGATTCTCAGGAGTAAACGGGGATGCCGTTCTGACATTCTTGTTCCGTCCGTGACAGGCATTTTCATGGCCGTGGCCTGCTTCCCGTGAACAAGGCAACAACAATCTCATGCGTTTCAAAGTTCTGTGCCGCTGCGATGGGGTCCTGGGGGCAGGGCCGGCGGGATGCGCGGTTATGGAACCAGCGTAGCGGACGCGGGAGCGGCGGCGAAAGGGGCGGGTGTCAGAGAACCGGCAGGGGGAGGGTTCGTCGTTCCCGCGCAGGCAGGAATCCAGAGTTCGTTCCCGGGAACGACGGGGCTACAGGAATGGGGCGAGGACGCCGACCGCGGCGCCTGCGGCGTCCATGAGCGGCGCGGGGTAGACGCCAACGAACACCGTTCCGGCGAAGAGGAACCATACGGGCACCGACGCCGCGATGGGCAGGCGCAGACGTCCCGTCTCGGCAGGTTCGCCCACGTACATCTCCCGAACGATGCGCAGGTAGTAGTAGAGCGAGACGAGGCTGTTGACGACCGCGATCACCATGAGCCAGAAGAGCCCGCCCTCGACGGCGGAGGTGAAGAGCAGGAACTTCGTGACGAAGCCCGCGAAGATGGGCAGCCCCGCGAGCGAGAACATCGCCGACGCCATCACCATCGCGAGGAACGGCGACCGCGAGGCCAGTCCCGCGTAGTCGGCGATGCGCTCCTTGCCGGTCTTCGCCTCGACGGCGATCACCACCGCGAAGGCGGCAAGGTTCGTGAACGAGTAGCCGACGATGTGGAGCAGCGCGGCGCGCGCGCCGGACTCGTTGAGCGCGATGATGCCGATCAGCACGAAGCCCACCTGGGCCACGCTGCTGTAGGCGAGCAGCCGCTTGACGTTGTCCTGCACCAGCGCCGTGAACGTGCCTACCGTCATCGTGAGCGCCGCCAGGATGGCCAGCGCCAACTGCCACTCCTCCAACGTCGCATTTCCAGCCTCGGCGAGGAAGCGCAGCGTCAGAGCGAATGCGGCAGCCTTGGAGAGCACGGAGACCAGCGCGGTGACCGGCGTGGGAGCGCCCTCGTAGACGTCCGGCGCCCAGAGGTGGAACGGCGCCATCGACAGTTTGAAACCGAGCCCGGCAACGAACATTGCCAGCCCCAGCGCCACCGTCGGGCCGAACACCGCCTCCAGGAGCAGTTCCGAGCGCCGGAAGCCCGTCTCCCCAATGGCGCCGTAGATGAGCGCGATGCCGAAGAGCATGACCGCGGACGAGATCGCGCCCAGCAGGATGTACTTCACCGCGGCCTCGCTCGAGCGCGAGTCGCCCCGGCTGAGGGCGACCAGCACGTAGAGGCAGAAGGCCAGCAGCTCGATGGCGATGTAGGCCGTCAGCAGCTCTGCCGCCCCGGCCATGAGGCTCGCGCCCAGCACCGCGAACACGATGAGGGTGTAGAACTCTCCAACATGCCGGATGCGCGTGTGCACGTACTCCATGGAGATGAGCACGATCACGGCTCCTATGGCCATCGCGAGCGCCTTGAACAGCAGCGCGTAGCGGTCCACGTAGATCAGGTGCTCGTACAGGATCTCGTGCGTGTCCCACTGCATCCAGAGCGTGACGACAAACGTGACCGCCAGGCCCAGGACGGTGAGCGCGGCCAGCGCGCCGTTCTTCGCACCGCGCGACGCCCACGGGACCGCGAAGTCCGCTACGAGCACCAGCACGCCGAGTCCGGCGAGCATGAACTCTGGAATCAGGAGTGTGAAGTCTACCTGCATCGCTACGGGAGACCTCCGAGTATGGCGTCGACGCCGGGCCTGATCACGTCGAGGAAGGGCGCAGGCCATATACCCACGAGCACCAACGGCACCACGAGTGCGCCGGATGCCAGGATCTCACGCGGCGTGAGGTCGGGCAGGGCGTCCCACTGGGGGTCGCGCTGGCCGAAGAAGACGCGCGCAACGAGTCTCAGTATGTAGACCGCCGTCATCGCCGCGCCGAGGATGCCGAGAGCTCCCAGCAAGGGCCCCGCGCGGAATGTGCCGGCCAACGTCACCTCCGAGTTGAACGCGCCGATGAAGACCAGCACCTCAGCGATGAAGCCGCTCAGCCCCGGAAGACCGAGCGACGTGAGGCCCGCTATGACGAAGAACGCCGTCGTCCAGCCCATCTTCGCCGCGAGACCGTTCAGGATGAGGGTGTCGCGGGTGTGTGCGCGCTCGTAGATGGCTCCGACGACGGCGAAGAAGAGGGCGGTCATGATGCCGTGGGAGAACATCTGGAGCGTCGCCCCGGTGAGCCCGATGCTGTCCAGGGTTGCTATGCCCATGATGACGTAGCCCATGTGGCTCACGCTGGAGTAGCCGATGACGTACTTCAGGTCCGTCTGGGACATCGCCGATATCGCGCCGTAGACGACGTTGACCGTGCCCAGGATGAAGAGAACGACCGCCCACGCCTCCATGCCTTCAGGCAGCAGCGTCATGCCGACGCGGATGATGCCGAACGCGCCCAGCTTCATCAGCACGCCGGCGTGCAGCATGCTCACGGAGGTCGGCGCGGCGACGTGGCCGTCCGGCGACCACGTGTGGAACGGCCAGAGGCCAGCCAGCAGGCCGAAGCCGACCATCACGAGCGGGAACAACGTCTTCTGCGCACCGGACGACAGTCCGCCGTCCTGCACCGCGTCGCGCAACTGGAGGATGTCGAAGGTGCCTATGTCGACCCAGACGTAGATGGCGATGATGGCTATCCAGACGAGCACGCTCGCCGCGACGATCATCAGCACGAGCTTCAGCGCGCCGTATTCCTTCGTCCTCGCGAAGTCCGCGAAGGTGGAGCTGGAGCCCCACACCGCGATGAGGAGGAACATCGGCACGATGGCCAGTTCGTAGAAGAAGAAGAGGAAGAAGAGGTCTATGGACGCGAACGTCCCGTACACGCCCGCGATGAGCACGAACAGGAGGATGTAGTAGTTCTTCGCGTCCCGGTCCACGTTCGCGGCGATCACCGAGCCGGTGAGCGCCACGATGCCCGTGAGGAGGATCATCGGGGCGGCGATACCGTCCACGCCCAGCCGGAAATCTATCCCCACAGACTCGAGCCACGTGTAGACCTTGATCAACTGGAAGGTTTCGGCGCCTGCCGAGTAGTCGAAGGCGATGAACACCCAGGCCGAGCCCACCATGAGCAGCGCGCCCGAACCGATGCCCACCCACCGCGCGAGCGTCCGCCATGCCGCCGGAATCACCACGAGCACAGCCGCCGTGAGCATCGGCAGGTAGATGAGCCACTCGAGGACGTGCCGCTCCGCGAAACTCATGCCATCACGCCCCGAACCACAGCAGCGCTCCCAGGATGGCAACGCCCACGATTATGCCCAGGCCGTAGTCGGCGAAGAGGCCCGTCACGTGGTACCGCAGACGCCTGCCTGCTTCCACCGCGCCCAGACCGGGGCCGTTCACGCCGACGTCGTTCACCACCTTGCGGTCGAACCGGGCCAGGAGCCCGCTCACCTTGAGCACGACGCGGTCGATCGTCCACTGGTAGGCGTGGTCCATGTAGAACCGGTTCGCGACGATATCGTGCGCACGGGCGAACCGCTCGCGGAGCGCGTCGACCCGCGAGGTGTCCTCGTCGCCGTAGAGCGCGTAGGCAAGCGCGAGGCCACCGAGCGCGAGCACGATGCTCGCCAGCAGCCAGACGGGGACGACCTCGAAGGCGTGGGGTTTGTCGCCCGGCGCGACGAGGAACGTGCCGATGCCCTCGTAGCCGATGGGCAGCGCGATGAACCCGGTCACGACGGCAAGCCCTGCGAGGAGCGCGAGCGGCCACGCCATGATGCGCGGCGATTCGTGGATGTCCTGGTTCTCCGGCTTCAGCTTCCCGAAGAAGACGACGAGCACGGCACGTCCCATGTAGAGCGCGCTCAGCACGATGGCGATCAGGAAGAGGACGACGAACACGGGGTTCAGGCCGTCAGCGACGGCCAGCAGTATCTCGTCCTTGCTCCAGAAGGCGTTGAGCGGCGGGATGCCCGCCAGCGCCAGCGCGCCGATGGTGAACGCGGCGGAGGTGATTGGCATCCGCTTCCGCAGGCCGCCCATCTTGCGGATGTCCGTCTCTTCGTGCGCGGCGTGCATGATGGAACCGGCGGAGAGGAAGAGCATGGCCTTCGCGATGCCGTGCATCAGCAGGTGGAAGATGGCCGCCGTGTAACCGCCCGCGCCGAGCGCCAGCATCATGAAGCCGAGGTGGCTCATCGTGGAGTAGGCCAGGATGCGCTTCAGGTCCGTCATCACCAGGGCCATCGCCGCGCCCATGAGCGCCGTCACGAGGCCGATGGAGGCGACTGCCATCTGCGCGCTGTCGGTTGCATCGAACAGTGGGAAGAACCGGGCCACGAGGAACACGCCCGCCGTCACCATCGTGGCGGCGTGGATCAGTGCGCTGACGGGCGTCGGGCCTTCCATCGCGTCGGGCAGCCACACGTGCAGGGGGAACTGCGCCGACTTGCCCATCGCGCCGAAGAAGACGAGGAACGCGCTCGCGGTCACCACCGCCTGGTTCACGCCCGGGTCACCGAGCGAACCCATGATCTCGATGATGTCGGCCGTACCGAACTCGACGATGAGCAGCACGACGCCGATGAGGAGGCCGACGTCGCCTATGCGGGTGGTGACGAACGCCTTCTTCGCGGCCTCAGCAGCCGAGCGACGCTCGAACCAGAAGCCGATGAGCAGGTAGGAGCATAGGCCGACGAGCTCCCATGCCACGTATAGCAGGAGCAGGTTGTCCGCCAGCACCAGCATCAGCATGCTCGCGCTGAACAGCGAGTGCACCGCGAAGTACCAGCCGATGCGGGAGTCGTCGGTGCCGTTGTGGCGCATGTACCCGAGCGAGTACACCTGCACGATCACCGACACGAACGTGATGAGCGCGAGCATCGCCACGGTCAGCGGGTCGACGATGATGCCCCAGCCCACCTCGAGCGGGCCTGCACTGAACCAGTCCCTGGGGAAGTGGTGCTCTCCCACGCCCTTGTCCAGCATGTCGAACAGCACTGGCCAGACCGCGACGAATGCAGCGACGATCGCCAGCACCGCGAGGTGCTTGCCCTGACCGGGCAGGTAGTTCCGGAAGAGGGCGAGGAACGCGAACGCTCCGAAGCCGAACACGGGGATGAGCCACGCCTGTTCCACGCCTAGCCCCTCATCACGTCGATCTCATCCATATTCACGCCGCCCCTGCTCCTGAACAGCCGCATCACGATGGCCAGCGCGAGACCGACCTCAGCCGCTGCGATGGTGATGACGAATACGGCTATCACCTGTCCCGTGGAGGTGCCGAACCCGCTGAACGCTCCGAATGCCACGAGCTGGAGGTTCACAGCGTTGAGCATCAGTTCGATGGACATGAGCACGAGGACGGCGCTGCGCCTCGCCAGCACGCCGTACAGGCCGATGCAGAAGATGGCAGCGCTGAGCAGTTGGAAGTGGAGCAGCGTCATACGCCCCTCCGGCGGCGCTCCGCCCGCCTGCGGCTTCCACGACGCACGGGTTCCTCTCCGTCGTCAGGTTCGTCGTCTTCCGGCAGCGTCTCGTCCTCCTCGCGTCCCGCACGGCCAATCACAACCGCTCCGATGAGCGCGACGAGGAGCACGAGCGACGCTATCTCGAACGGCACGGCCCATGCCGCGAACAAGTCCTCCGCAAGCGTCCGGAACGGGATCGCCTGGCGCGTGTTGGTGTTGAACTGTTCCGCGTCGGCCACGAACACGGCGGTCATGAGGCCGAAGAGAAGAGCGGCCGCTACCGCGGCGAACGGGCGGCGCTTCGTCTCGGTCTCGCCCTCGTATTCGCCCGAGCGCGTCAGCATCAGGGCGAACAGGATCACGATGATGACCGCACCGCCGTAGATGAGCAGTTGCACGAGCGCCAGAAACTCGGCGTAGAGCAGCACGAACAGGCCGGCGACCCCGGCCAGCGCCGCGAGCAGGAAGAGCGCCGCGTGGACGATGTTGCGCGTGGCAACGACTCCGAATGAGGCGAGGAGCGTCAGGAAGGCGGCAGCGTAGAAGAGAGCGAGACCCACGCCTACTCACCACCCTCGGTTGGTTCGTCGGTCGCAGCGTCGTCGCCTGCAGAAGCGGCTTTTGCAGCCGCGGCCGCCGCCCTCTTTGCGAGCGCCACCTCAGCGACGTTCTTCTCAGCGTTCGCAGGGCTCCATCCGCTCATGTCCACGTATCGCCGCCCCAGGTCCAGCAACTGTGGCAGGTCGGCGCGCGAGCCGGTGCGTGCGTAACTCGCCAGCTCGTGTTCGTACGACATCTCGATGGCGTCGAATGAACAGACATCCACGCAGATGCCGCAGAGGATGCAGCGGTTCAGGTTGATCTCGAACTCGTTGATGATCTTGCGGCGGTGGCTCGTGCCATCGGTGAAATTCGGGTTGTCGTGCATCTGGGCCGACATGCACTGTGTCGGGCACTCGCGCACGCACACCATGCAGCCGGTGCAGAACGGCTCGTCCGCCGTGTCGTCCATCAGCAGGGCAGGGAAGCCCATGTAGCGCTGCTGCACGGGCAGGTGCTGCTCCGGGTAGTGCGCGGTGACAGGCCGCTTCAGCAGCCAGCGCGCCGTCGTCAGTAGTCCTTTGAACGTTCCTATCATGCCTGCTGACTCTCCGGTCCCGGCCTGCGCCGACTCGGCTGCACCTCAACGGCGCGCGCTGCGTAACGCTGAGCGGTGGCGACCGCGTCCTTTCGCTGCATGCGCATCTGCACCCACGCGGCAACCAACAATGCCGCCAGCGACATCAGCGTCAGCGTCCACGTCGGCCATCCATAGAAGCGTTGCACCGCGATCAGGATGACGCTGGCGAACCCCAGCGGTATGAGCAGCTTCCAGCCCACGTTCATCAACTGGTCTATCCGCAGACGCGGAAGCGTGGCGCGCACCCAGAAGATAACGACGGCGAGGAAGTACGTCTTGCCGAGGAAGATCGCCACAGCGGGGACCTGACCCACGTCGCCGAACGGCCACACCCAGCCACCCAGGAAGAGCAGCGCGCCCAGCGCCGCGACGACGAAGGTGTTCACGTACTCCGCAAGGAAGAAGATCGCCCAGTGCGCGCCGCTGTACTCGACGAACGGCCCGCCGACGACCTCCGATTCCGCGAAGTAGATGTCGAACGGCGTCCTGCCGACCTCGGCGAGGCCCGATATGAAGAAGACGACGAACGCAAGCGGGAGCAGCGCGATGTACGGCACGGTCGCCTGCGCAGCAACCACGTCCGTGAAGCGCATCGAGTCCGCGGCCATCACGACGCTCAGCACGCCCAGGATGAGCGGAATCTCGTAGCTGACGAGCTGCGCCGCGGAGCGGAAGCCGCCGAGGATGGCATACTTGCTGTTGGAGCTCCACCCGGCCAGTATCAGCCCCACGATGCTGAGCACCGAAACCGCGATGAAGAAGAAGACGCCGAGATCCAGGCTCCGCACCACGAGGTCCTCGGACAGCGGGATGGTGAGCCACACGACGAAGCTCGGCACGAACACGAGCAGGGGCGCCACGTAGAAGATGGCCTTCGATGAGGAGCCCGGCGAAACGTCCTCCTTCATCAGCAGCTTGATGCCGTCCGCCACCACCTGCAGCAGTCCGAACGGGCCTACGCGTGTGGGGCCTACGCGTCCCTGCATCCGTCCCAGTTGCTTGCGCTCCAGCCAGACCAGCGAGATGCCGAGCGTCGTGATGAGCGTCAGCAGCGCGAACAGTGCAATCACGATCTTACCTACCGTGAGCGCCGTCACGTTGTCGTCCGGTTCGCCCAGCAGCGCCAGCGCGAGCGTGAAGACCGCGACGAGCACGCCGACTCCCACGAGCAGCACCCCTGCTATCGCGAGCTGTACGGGCTTCGACCTCATCGGTCCACCTCGCCCAGCACGATGTCCAGCGAGCCCAGGATGGCGACTGCGTCCGCGATGTACGCGTCGCGCATCATCGGGCGCAGGGACACCAGGTTGCAGAAGGACGGCGGACGCACCTTGACCCGGTACGGTTTGTCCGTGCCGTCGCTCACGAGGAAGACGCCGATGTCGCCGCGCGGGTTCTCGCCGTGCACGTACACCTCGCCCTTCGGCGGTCTGGCGATGCGCCGCATCTGCGCCATCACCGGCCCCTCCTCCATCTGGTCGAGGCATTGCCTGATCATGGAGAGGGACTCGTAGCACTCCAGGACGCGCATGTAGTACCTGTCCCAGCAGTCGCCGTTCTCCCCCACCGGCACCTTGTAGGAGAGGTAGGGGTAGACCTCGTACGGGTAATCCTTGCGGACGTCGTAGGCCATGCCGCTGGCGCGCAGGGACGGGCCGGTCAGGCCGCAGGAGAGGGCCGTGGGGAGGTCTATCACCCCTACGCCGCGCGTCCGTGCGAGGAAGACCTCGTTGAACGTCAACAGGCGGTCGCACTCATGCACGCCGCGCTCCACGTCGTCCAGCAGCGCACGCACGCGGGGGACGAAGTCCGCAGGCACGTCCTCCTTCACACCGCCGATGCGGATGAAGTTGTGCATCATGCGCGCGCCGGTGACGGACTCGAACATGTTCTGGATGCGCTCGCGCTCCCGGAACCCGTACATGATGGGCGTCATCGCCCCCAGGTCGATGGCGTAGGTGCCGATGAAGAGGAGGTGGCTGGCAAGCCGGTTCAACTCCGCGAGGATGACGCGGATGTACTGTCCGCGCTCCGGCGGCTCGATGCCCATGAGGCGTTCGGCGGCGCGGCAGAAGATGAGTTCGTTGTTCAGATTGGCGACGTAGTCCAGCCGGTCGAACAGTGTGACGACCTGCCCGTAGCTCTCGTTCTCCGCGAGCTTCTCAGAGCCGCGATGCAGGTAGCCGATGTGGGGCGTTACGTCCACGACACGCTCGCCATCTATCGTCAGCACCATGCGGAACACGCCGTGAGTCGCCGGATGCTGCGGCCCCATGTTCAGCATCATGTCTACGGTGTCGTATGTCTGCTCCGCCGTCACAGGAACGCCTACCACTCCTCGTAGTCGTGCAGGGGGAAGCTCCGCAGGCCGGGGTAGCCCTCGAAGCCTTCGTACAGGATCAGCGGCGACATGTCCGGGTTCCCATCGAACTCCACTCCGAACAGGTCGTGCGTTTCGCGTTCGTACCAGCCCGCGGCCTCCCAGACGCCGGTGAGCGAGTCCACGCGCGCATCGTCCGGTGGAACGTCCACCTTCAGCAGCGATTTGTGGCCGTTCCCCAGCGAGAAGAGCGCGTAGTTCAACTCGATGCGCTCCTCGTAGTCCACGGCGAACAGGCAGTGGAGCATGTCCATGCGGAGGTTGGGGCTGCGCACGCAGGACTCGACGGCGCGGGTCAGGTTCTCCCGCCCGATACGGACCCAGGGAACATCGTCGCGCCCGCCGGTCTCGAGCGCCATGTCGCGCAAGGCCAGGCGAAGGGCGCCCGCAGTGTGCTCGCCGCGGGAGTCGAGCACCTCTTCGGCCACCTCGATGGGCGGCCCGCGGTGCGCTGCCGGGCGAGGGGCAGCCTGCTCTTCGGGAGGCTGCTGCTCAGTCATCGTTCTCCTCGGCGCCGGACTCGGGAGCCGACTCCGGCTCCGACCCCACCGTTACCGGGGCGCTGCGCACGCCTTCCTTCGCGTCGCGCTTGATCTTCTGCTGCAGCTTGACGATGCCGTCCATCAGCGCCTCGGGGCGGGGCGGGCAGCCGGGCACATACACGTCCACCGGCACAAGATGGTCCACGCCCATGACCACGCTGTAGGAGCGGTAGTACGGGCCGCCGCTCGTGGCGCACGTGCCCATCGCAATCACCCACTTGGGGTCCGGCATCTGTTCGTAGAGCAGTTTGATGGGATCGGCCATCTTCTTGACTACCGTCCCCGCGACGATCATCACGTCCGATTGGCGCGGCGACGGCCAGGTGACGACGCCGAACCGGTCCAGGTCGTGGTGCGCCATGTGCGTCGAGATCATCTCGATGGCGCAGCAGGCAAGGCCGAAGGTAAGCGTCCAGAGCGAGTTGCTCCTGCCGAGCGCCGCAAGGTCGTCCAACCGGGCGGTTACCACGCCCGGCGCAGCATTCCTGATCAGGTTCGGGGCCGGGGAGTTGCCCTTGGCCGTTGAGATGGCGCCGCCCTCGTCCGAATCGAAGAAGCGTCCTTCCCTGGGCCGCTCCCACGAGGACGGACGGAATACCGGCAGCGACTGTCCGCGCTCTATCTCCATCGCAGCACCCCCTTGCGCCAGGCGTATACGACGCCCAGCAGCAGCACCGCGATGAAGAGCATCATCGCGTAGAAGACGTAGCCTGGAATCCCTTCGTCTGCGAAGACCAGCGCCCACGGGAAGAGGAACACGGCCTCGACGTCGAAGATGAGGAAGAGGATGGCGAAGATGTAATAGCGAACGTTGAACTGCGTCCAGTTCAGCGGCGTGGGGAGGATGCCCGACTCGTAGGCGATGCCTTTCGTCTTCGAGGGCCTGCGCGGTGAGAGCAACGCCGAAGCGGCAAGCATGAGGCCCATCGCCACGATGCCTACCACAGCCGCAAGTACAACTGCCGTCCAGTTGACGACGTAACCCTCTGGGGCCATGCTCTCCCTGGGGTAAGGCTGCCTGCCATCCGCTCGCTACCCGCGCGGCGAAGCGCGAAAGAAGCGGTCTCCCGAATCCCTATCTTCCCGTTCACACCCCTGAGCTGTCAACGCCGACAGGCTCAGGAAGCAGCGTCGCGCTCCATGATCGTGCCCATGTCCTTGTCGCCGCGACCGCTCATGCAGACCAGCACGGCGCCGCCCTTGCCGATGTCGGCGGCGAGCGACTGCACCGTGTACGCCACCGCGTGCGACGATTCCAGCGCGGGAATGATGCCTTCCAGTTCGCAGGTGAGCCGGAAGGCGGCGACTGCCTCTTCGTCCGTGATGCTCACGTACTCCGCCCTGCCGCTCTGGCGGAGCCACGCGTGCTCCGGCCCTACTCCCGGGTAGTCCAGCCCCGCTGAGATGCTGTGCGTTTCGTGGATCTGGCCGTCGTCGTCCTGCACGATGTACGACATCGAACCGTGCAGCACTCCGACGCTCCCGCCGCCGATCGACGCGGCGTGCCGCCCCGTCTCCACGCCTTCTCCTCCAGCCTCGACCCCGATGAGGCGAACGCCCTCGTCCGGGATGAACGAGTGGAACTGGCCCAGGGAGTTTGAGCCGCCACCGACGCACGCTACGACTGCGTCTGGCAGGCGCCCTACTTGCGCCAACATCTGCTCCCGGGACTCCCGACCGATCACCGACTGCAGGTCGCGCACCATCATGGGGTAGGGGTGCGGTCCCACGACGCTGCCGATGATGTAGTGCGTATCCCGGACGTTGGTGACCCAGTCACGGATCGTCTCGCTGATCGCCTCTTTCAGCGTGCGGCTGCCCGCGGTGACGGGCCGGACCTCCGCGCCGAGCATCCCCATCCGGTAGACGTTCGGAGCCTGGCGGCGCATGTCCTCCTCGCCCATGTAGACCACGCAGTCGATGCCGAGCAGCGCGCAGACCGTGGCTGTCGCGACTCCATGCTGACCAGCACCGGTTTCCGCCACGATGCGCCGCTTCCCCATGCGCTTCGCCAGCAGTCCCTGCCCCAGCGCGTTGTTGATCTTGTGTGCGCCGGTGTGCGCGAGGTCTTCGCGCTTCAGGTATATCTCTGCACCGCCCGCGTATTCGGTGAGCCGGTGGGCGTGATGCAACGGAGTCGGGCGGCCCACGTAGTCGCGCAGCAGCTGGCCCAATTCAGCCTGGAATGCGGCGTCCTCGCGGGCTTCTTCCCATGCCTCGGTCAACTCTGCGAGCGCCGGCATCAGCGTCTCCGGTACGTACTGGCCGCCGAACTGGCCGTACCGTCCCTTGTCGTCAGGAAGCGTGGTCACGTCAGCGCCTGCCCAGCAGTCGGGCGAGGCCGCCCTTCTTCTTGCGAGCGTCCACCGCCCGCACCGTCTCCACGAACGCCCGTACCTTGGCCGTGTCCTTCTCGCCGTCCGTCTCCACGCCGCTGGACACGTCGACTCCCCACGGGCGGACCCGTTCCACCGCTTCCTGCACGTTGTCAGGCGATAGGCCGCCCGCAAGGCTCATCTCGAACGCACCCGCGAAGTCGGCCGCCAGGTCCCAGTCGAACTGCTGGCCCGTGCCGCCGTACTCGCCGGGCACCTGCGCATCGAGCACGATCCGGTGGCCCGCCAGTGCGTGGCGCTGCTGTAACACCATGATGCGGGGCATCTGCGCGCTTATCGGCGTCTCAGCGTCGATGCTGATCACCTTGTACACCGGAACGCCGAGCTGTGACGCGTACTCCACACCCTCGCTCCCACACAGTTGCACCGCGTCCAGCCCCACCGACGTCACGGTCTCC
Organism: Dehalococcoidia bacterium; assembly: GCA_965208625.1. GTDB lineage: Bacteria > Chloroflexota > Dehalococcoidia > Lucifugimonadales > Australimonadaceae > Bin16. Next base: position 2,613,869 of record OZ242348.1, on the reverse strand, counting down.
CGAACCTCGTCCAGAGGTTGGTCCGCGAACAGTCCAACGATCGGGGGCAGCGTCCGTCCGGACGCGCGCGCCTCGTCGAGTACCGCGCGAGCCTCCGCCGACGTAAGGCGCCTCCGCGCCGACGGCACGAACACGAGCCCCACCGCGTCCACTCCCGCATCCACTGCCGCGAGCAACGGCTCGGCGGAGCGGAAGCCGCATATCTTCACGTGTGTCACGCCTGCACTCCTGACAGTTCCCGGACCTTCCCGCCGATGTCGGGCGCGGTCATCAGCGCCTCGCCCACCAGTATGCCATGGACACCCGCCTGCTGGAGGGAAACCACGTCCTCTCGCGAGTTGATCCCGCTCTCAGCAACCACCATCCGCCCGTGCGGGATGAGCGGGCGCAACCGGCCCGTGAGTGTGATGTCCACATTGAAGGTGCGGAGGTCTCGGTGGTTGACGCCGATGATCTCCGCGCCAGCGCTCAACGCGGTCTCAAGTTCGTGTTCGTCATGCACTTCCACGAGGCACTGCAGCCAGATGCGCTGCGCGGCGTCCAGCATCTCGCGCAACTGCTCCGGCGAGAGCGCTGCGACGATGAGGAGCGCCGCGTCCGCGCCGTGCACGCGGGCTTCGAGCAGTTGGTACGGGTCGAACAGGAAGTCCTTCCGGAGAACGGGGACCCCCTCCGGCCCGACAGCCGCCTTGACCGCCGCAAGGTGCGCCAGGCTCCCCTGGAAGTGGTCGACCTCGGTGAGCACGGATATGGCTGCCGCGCCGTTCGCGGCGTACGTCGACGCGAGTGCAGCGGGGTCGTACTCCTGCGCGAGTAGCCCCTTGGACGGCGACGCCTTCTTCGTCTCGGCGATGAGGCGCACACGGTCGCCCCAGAGCGCGCCAGACAGATTGAGTGGGAACGGAGACTCCCGCACCTGCGACTCCAGCGTCGAGAGCGGTATCTCCCGCTGATGGCGCAAGAGTTCCGCGCGCTTCGCCTCCAGAATCTTGTCGAGGATCGTGCCTGTGGTGCTCATGGTTCCGTTACGCGAGCGACTGGCTCAGTTCCGCCAGCTGCCGCAGTTTCTCCAATGCGCCGCCGGAGTCTATCGCGGCGCGGGCCTTCGCCACGCCGGACGGCAGGTCGTCTGCCATGCCCCGCACGACGAGCGCCGCTGCCGAGTTCAGGAGCACCATGTCTTTCTCCGGCGAATCACCTTCCGAAAGCGCACGCGTGAACTTCTCACGCGCCTCGTCCACGCCGTCGATCTGCAGGTCGGCGAGTGTGCCTCGAGGCAGACCCGCGTCCTCGGGCGTGAGCGTGAAGTGCCGCACGCCGTCAGCCGAGACCTCCCACACCTGCGACGTGGATGTCGTCGTCAGTTCGTCGAGCCCGTCGTCGCCCCGGACAACCCATGAGCGTTCCGTCCCGAGCTCGCCGAGCACGTGCGCCATCAGTTCGGCAACGTCGTACGGCGCATCGGCGGGCTGCGCAACGCCAAGCAGTTGGTAGAGGGCACCGGCGGGGTTCGTCAGCGGCCCGAGGAAGTTGAAGACGGTGCGAACTCCCAGTTCACGACGAGGCGGGCCCGCGAAGCGCATCGCAGGATGGAACGCCTGAGCGAACATGAACCCCACGCCCACTTCGTCTATGCAGCGGCCTACCGCCTCCGGGCTCAGCTCCAACTTCACTCCGCTCGCATCGAGGATGTCCGCAGCGCCCACGCTGCCGGATGCGGCGCGGTTCCCGTGCTTCGCCACTTTCGCTCCGGCCGCAGCTACCGTGAGCGCCGACGCCGTCGAGACGTTGAACGTCCGCAGGCCGTCGCCGCCAGTGCCTACCACGTCCACCAACTGTCCGTCGGTTTCGACGTGGAGCGCCTTCTCGCGCATCACGCGCGCCATGCCGGTGAGCGCTTCCACCGTCTCGCCGGTGAGGCGCAGGGCAATCAGGAACGCGCCGATCTGGGCGGGGGTCGCCTCGCCCGTCATGATGTCTTCCGCGACGGCGGCTGACTCTTCTACCGACAGCGGCTGCCGCGTCACCAGTTTCCCTATCGCTTCCTGTATCACGGCGCATCCTCCGTAGCACCACTGCGTCCTTCCAGGACGCGCATGTCCTCCGACAGCGCTTCCCCCACCGCAGTCAGCTGCGCCTTCGTAGGCGGGTCGTCGGTGATGGCGAGCACGCCGAAGTCGATCTCCCCTTTCGCGAGCACGCAGCAGCAACCGTCGGGCAAGACAGTCACGGAAACGTCCATCGTTCTGCGCTCCGGGCGCAACGGCGTCCGCAGGCGATTCATCCCGAACCCGCCAAGGAGCACTGCCACCAGCAGAGGCCCGGAGACGATCGCCCGGTCGCCTCCTATGTCGCGCGCCATCATCACCAGCAGCACCAGCGTGAGCGCGATCGCCAGAGCGAGCATGAGCTTGCCCTGCCTTCGCTGGCGCACGCCCAGGGTCCGTTCGTTGGTCATCACCACCCGGCAGCACCCGTCCTCGTTCTCTTCAACCGGTCCGCTGAGCCGGTAGCCACGCGCTTCGAGCCGCCGTTGAGCCCGCTCGCAAGCCTCACGGGCGGGAATGTCCATCGTCCATTCCGAGGATAGTGACGTGCCAATAGGCTCCGTGGTCGTCACGCCCCAACCTCCAGGAAGTTCTGCAGCAGGTCTTTGCCGTTCTGCGTCATGATGGACTCCGGGTGAAATTGGATGCCTTCCACCGTGAACTCCTTGTGCCGTACACCCATGATTACGCCGCTCTCGCTCCGCGCAGTCACTTCGAGCACGTCCGGCGTGGCGTCCGGTTCGATGGCCAGCGAGTGGTAGCGGATGCCCTGGAACGGGTTCGGCAGTCCAGAGAACACGCCCTTGCCGTCGTGCGTTATCGCGCTCATTTTACCGTGGACTATCTCCCCAGCGCCGCTCACTATGCCGCCGTAGGCCACGCCGATGCACTGATGCCCCAGGCAAACGCCCAGGATGGGCGTGCGCCCGCCGAAGCACCTGATGACGTCCGTTGAGATGCCCGCCTCCTCCGGCGTGCACGGGCCCGGCGAGATGACGATGCGCTCCGGCGCCATCTGTTCGATCTCGTCCACCGTCACGGCGTCGTTCCGCACCACCTGCACGTCGGCTCCCAGTTCGCACAGGAACTGGTAGAGGTTGTAGGTGAAACTGTCGTAGTTGTCGATGAGCAGTAGCATCCCGTTCTCCTGGTGCCCTGAGGGCTACACTCCGCGCCCTGCATCCGCCTGCGTGATAGCCCGCAGCAGCGCGTTCATCTTGTAGAACGACTCCATCCGCTCCGCCTCCGGGTCAGAGTCGAACACGACGCCTCCGCCCGCCTGCAGATACGCCTTACCGTCCTTCACGACCATCGTCCGGATGGCGATCGCCGTGTCCATGTTCCCGGAGAAACTGAAATAGCCTACCGCGCCCGCATAGACGCCGCGCCGCTCACGCTCCAACTCCGAGATGATCTGCATCGCACGTATCTTCGGCGCACCCGACACCGTGCCCGCCGGGAAGCAGGCCCGCAGTGCGTCGAATACCGAGCGGTCATCACGCAGTTCACCCGTGACGTGCGAGACGAGGTGCATGACGTGGGAGTAGCGCTCCACCTCCAGCATCTGCGTCACCTGCACCGTGCCGGGTTTGCTCACCCGCCCGATGTCGTTGCGCCCCAGGTCGAGCAGCATCACGTGCTCGGCAAGCTCCTTCTCGTCTGCGAGCAATTCGCGTTCCAGCGCCGCATCTTCCCGGGTGTCCTTCCCCCGGCGGCGTGTACCCGCGATGGGATGCGTCTCGACGAGGCCGTCTTCCGCCCGGACGAGCATCTCCGGCGATGCACCCACGATGGCGAAGTCGTCCAGCCACAGGTAGTACATGTACGGCGACGGGTTAACCGCTCGAAGCGAGCGGTACAGGTCGAACGCGCTCGATTCAACCGCCAACTCCACGCGCTGCGACGGCACCACCTGGATGATGTCGCCCGCCACGATGTACTCGCGAGCGCGCTCCACCATGCCGTGGTACTCGCCGGGTGTCTTGTTGGAGTGTTCGAGGAGCTCCGCGCCGGACCCGCCGGCGGCCGGCACTTCTGTGGAACCTCCAGCCAGCTGCGCCTGCCGCGGAAGCGGGCTCGCGAGGCGCTCCGCCAGTTCGTCCACGCGCTGCGTGGCGCGCGCGTACGCCTCGTCCGGCGAACCGTCCACGTACGCCGTGGCGACGACCTGGATGCAGTGCCGCAGGTGATCGAAGACGAGCAGCGAGTCCGTGAAGAGGAAGATGGACTCCGGCAGCCCTTGCGGGTCCTTCCCGGCCATAGACGCCGACGGCTCGAAGTAGTGCACCGTCTCGTAGGAGAGATAGCCAACGGCCCCACCGACGAAGCGCGGGAGTCCGTCCACCTGCGCAGGACGGAAACGCCCCAGCTCCGCCTCTACCGCAAGGAGCGGGTCGCCGGGGCCGTCCGGTTCGCCCTCGCCCGTCCGCAGCACGCGATAGGGCTCCGTGCCCATGAAGCTGAAGCGCGCCATCCGCTCGCCGCCTTCGACGCTCTCCAGCAGGAACGACACGCTCTCGCCGCCGCCTGTGATCTTCAGGTACGCGGACACAGGCGTCTCCATATCGGCCACGACCTCCCGGTAGACCGGGATCAGGTTGTAGCCCTCCTGCGCCAGACGTTTGAACTCTTCTTTTGTCGGAACGTAGTCCGCCATCATTCTCTTCCTTCGGGACACAAAAATAGCCCCGCTCCTCATACAAGGGGCGGGGCTACCGCGGTGCCACCCTTACTTCTCCCTCAGCGTCAGCAGAGGGACTCCTACCGGCACGGCCGCCGTGAAGCGGGTTATGCCGTCCGCCTGTAACGGGGCGGTCCCGTCGGCGCCTACCTCCTGCCATCGCAGGTTTCGGACCGAGGCTCAGGGGTCCATTCGGCCTTCGCGCAGGCGCCGGTTCTCACCAAATCCCGGCTCTCTGAAGCCCCGCCGGAAGGAGTACTACTCCCCATCCCAGCCTGTAACAGGAGTGATTATCCGGCAGCGGGCGGAAGACTGTCAATCGCGGCCGAGTGTCACTGGTGTACCGAACGCGTACCGCGCCTTTTACCGCGTGGCGGAATCTGCTATTCTTGGCAAGTACGTATCCCCGTTAGGTTGAGCAGCGTTCTCTTCCTCTAGGCTTCCAGGTCAGGCGGAGGAGAGGCGCACTCTTTGCGTTCAACGCTGAGAGGCCGAGGAGTGACCGGTGGCAAAGGTTTGGAAAGGCGAGCCCTTTGGGCTGTACCGCCCCGAGTTCGAGCACAGCGCCTGCGGAGTAGGCGTCGTGGCGAACGTCCGCGGCGTGAAGTCCAACGAGGTCGTTCGGAACGCGCTCGAGGTGCTGACCAACCTCGCGCACCGCGGCGCGGCGGGTAGCGACCCCGAAACCGGCGACGGCGCCGGGGTGCTGCTCCAGATGCCGCATGAATTCCTGCGCCGCGAAACTGCGAAGCTGGGGATCGACCTTCCGGGACCCGGCGGCTATGCGGCCGGCATCGTGTTTCTGCCGCAGGACAACGCAGAGCGCGAGGCGTGCGAGGCTATCGTCGAGCGCGCCATTGAACAGGAGGGGCAGCGGTTCCTCGGCTGGCGCGACGTTCCCGTGGACCCTTCTGTCATCGGCTACGTCGCCCGGGAGTGTCAGCCGGTGATTCGCCAGTTGTTCATCGGTATGGGCTCCGGGTTCGACTCCGCGGCGTTCGAGCGCAAGCTGTTCGTCATTCGCAAGGTTGCTGAGCGCGAAGTCCTCGATGCGGCTCTTACCGACGGAGGCGAGTTCTACGTCTGCAGCCTTTCCTCGAAGCTGGTTGTCTACAAGGGCTTGCTCATGGGCACTCAGCTCGGGGGCTTCTACAAGGACCTGGAAGACCCGCTCGTGGCGAGTTCATTCGCGCTTGTGCATTCCCGCTTCAGCACCAACACCCTGGGCTCATGGAAGCTGGCGCACCCCTACCGCTACCTTGTCCACAACGGCGAGATCAACACGCTGCGGGGCAACATCAACTGGATGGTGGCGCGCCAGAACGCCATGGCCTCTTCGGAATTTGGCGACGATCTTGAAAAACTGTTCCCCATCATCTGGCCGGGCCAGAGCGACACCGCGTGCATCGACAACGCCTACGAGCTCATGCTCCACACCGGGCGCCCGTTACACCACACGATGATGGCGCTGATCCCGGAGGCCACCGGCCCGAAGGTCCAGATGTCGCAGGACAAACGCGACTTCTACGACTACCACGCCTGTCTCGTGGAGCCCTGGGACGGCCCGGCCCTCATCGCCTTCACCGACGGAGACCGCGTTGGCGCGGTGCTCGACCGCAACGGACTCCGTCCCTTCCGGTACCTCGTCACGACCGACGACACGTTGGTCATGGCCTCGGAGGTGGGCGTTCTCGACGTCCCGCCTGAGAAGGTGCTGTTCAAGGAGCGCATCCACCCCGGGCGGATGTTCCTGATGGACCCGGAGCGCGGCGGCATCGTCGACGACGCCACGATCAAATCGGAGTTGTCGGCGCGCCAGCCCTACGGCGAGTGGCTGCGGGACAACCTGGTGCACCTGGACGCGCTTCCGGACCCCGAGCCCGGCCGCAACGGTCGCCACGAGCTCAACGAGGAATCGTTGGTCGACCTGCAGCAGGCGTTCGGGTATACACAAGAGGACCTCCGCATCCTGCTGGAGCCGATGGCGGTCAACGGTGCGGAGCCCACCGGCTCCATGGGCAACGACGCCGCCCTGGCCGTACTCTCCGATCGCTCGCAACTCCTGTTCACCTACTTCAAGCAACTGTTCGCCCAGGTGAGCAACCCCCCGCTGGACGCGATCCGCGAAGAGCTCGTGACGTCGGTCAGCATCAACCTCGGCGCTCAGCGCAATCTGTTCGAGGAGACCCCTCTTCACGCGCGTCAACTCCGGCTGCCCAGCCCCGTCCTCACGGAGCTGGAACTCGAGAAGATCAAGGCGGTCGACCGGCCCGGCATCAAGACGGCGACGCTGTCGCTCCTCTTTCCGACCGACGAAGGACCGGGAGCGATGGACCGCGCGATGGACGCTCTGCGCCGCGGCGCGTCGGAGGCTATCGAAGCTGGCTGCACGATTCTCGTTCTCTCAGACCGGGGCGTGAACCCGCAACACGCGGCCATCCCCAGCTTGCTGGCGACCGCCGGCGTGCATCACCACCTCATTCGCGAGGGCCAGCGCACGAAAGTGGGGATCGTCGTAGAGAGTGCTGAGCCGCGCGAGATCGCCCACCTGGCCTTGCTGATCGGCTATGGAGCGGGGGCGGTCTGCCCGTATCTCACGTTGGAGACACTGGAGCATATGCACCGTCAGGGCGTCTTCCCCAATGGGATGGACGCGGCGGAGGCGGTGTACAACTACATCAAGGCGACGAACAAGGGTCTGCTGAAAGTGATCTCCAAGATGGGGATCTCCACGATACACAGTTACCACGGGGCTCAGATCTTCGAGGCAGTCGGCCTGAGTCAACGGCTGGTGGACGAGTACTTCACGTGGACGGCTTCACGGATCGGCGGCATCGACACCGACGCCATCGAGGCGGATGTGCTGGCCCGCCACGCGCGCGCCTTCCCAGAGGTCGCGATCGACGCGGCGCTCGACCTGGACCCCGGCGGGTTCTACTACTGGCGCCGCGACGGGGAATACCACATGTGGAACCCCGACACCATCGCGAAGCTGCAATACGCCAGCAGGACCAACGACGCCCGCGTGTACCGCGATTTCGCGGAGTTGGCCAACGGCTACGAGCGCCGCCTCTGCACACTGCGGGGCTTGCTCGATTTCAAGACCCTGGCCGAGCCCATTCCGCTCGACGAGGTCGAGCCCGCCGTCGAGATCGTCAAACGCTTCGCAACGGGCGCAATCTCCCTCGGCTCCATCAGCCGCGAGGCGCACGAATCGCTGGCGATCGCGATGAACCGCATAGGCGCGCGCAGCAACAGCGGCGAGGGAGGCGAGGACTATCGCCGCTACACCCCCGACTCGAAGGGAGACAGACGGCACAGCGCCATCAAGCAGGTGGCGTCGGGACGGTTCGGGGTCACGACGAACTACCTGGTCAACGCCTCCGACCTGCAGATCAAGATGGCGCAGGGAGCCAAGCCGGGCGAGGGTGGACAGTTGCCGGGCCACAAGGTGGACGAGTACATCGGCTGGATACGCCACTCCACGCCTGGTGTAGAGCTGATCTCGCCTCCACCCCACCACGACATCTACTCCATCGAGGACCTGGCGCAGCTGATCCACGACTTGAAGAACGCCAACCCGCGCGCCCGCATCCACGTGAAACTGGTGGCTGAAGTTGGCGTCGGGACCATCGCTGCGGGAGTATCGAAGGCGCACGGAGACGTCGTGCTCATTAGCGGCGATACCGGAGGCACCGGGGCATCGCCCGAGTCGTCGATCAAACATGCCGGGTTGCCGTGGGAGCTGGGCATAGCGGAGACGCAACAGGTGCTCGTCCAGAACAACCTCCGCGGCCGCATCGTGGTGCAGACCGACGGCCAGATAAAGACGGGCCGCGACGTCGCGATCGCCTGTCTCCTCGGGGCCGACGAATTCGGCATCGCGACCGCCTCCCTGGTGACGCAGGGCTGCATCATGTTGCGCAAGTGTCACCTCAACACCTGCTCGGTAGGCGTCGCGACGCAGGACCCGGAGCTCCGGAAGCGGTTCGCGGGCCAACCCGAGCACCTCATCAACTACTTCTTCTTCGTGGCGGAGGACCTGCGCGAGATCATGGCCCAGCTCGGCTTCCGCACGGTCAACGAGATGGTGGGCCGGGTCGACAAGCTCGAGACTGGCTCCGTCATCGACCATTGGCGGAAGACGAAAGGCATCGACCTGACCGACCTGCTGGCGAAGCCCGAGGCGCCGGACTCCGTCGCCCGCTTCCACTGCGAGGACCAGGACCACGGCCTTGAGCGGGCGCTCGACCACGAACTGATCGCGCATGCGCAGCGGGCGCTCTCGCACCGCGAGCCGGTCACGTTCGAGTTGCCGATCAGCAACGCCAACCGGACCGTCGGCACGATGCTCAGCGGCGAGATAGCCCAGCGCTACGGCGAGGACGGGTTGCCCGACGACACCATCAACATCACGTTCACCGGCTCCGCGGGCCAGAGCTTCGGGGCGTTCCTCGCCAGGGGCATCGCGTTCACGCTGGAGGGCGACTCCAACGACTACTTCGGCAAGGGCGTCTCCGGCGGGCGGCTGGTAGTGGTCCCTCCCCGGCAGTCGACGTTCGTAGCCGAGGAGAACATCATCGTCGGCAACGTGGCTCTCTACGGCGCCACCGGCGGCAAGGTGTTCATCCGCGGCCTGGCGGGCGAACGCTTCGCTGTCCGCAACAGCGGCGCGCGCGCCGTCATCGATGGCGTGGGCGACCACGGCTGCGAGTACATGACCAGCGGGCGCGTGATAGTGCTGGGCCCGACAGGACGCAACTTCGCCGCCGGGATGAGCGGCGGCATCGCCTACGTCCTCGATGAGGCGGGCGACTTCGACGTGCGCTGCAACCAGGAGCTCGTGGACCTCGAACCGGTGGTCGAGCCGGAGGACATCGAGGAGCTCCGCGCGATGGTCCAGGAGCACCACAAGTACACGGGCAGCGCCAACGCGGCGCGCGTCCTGGATGACTGGGACGCATTCCTGACGAAGTTCGTCAAGGTCTACCCGAGGGACTTCCGTCGCGTGATCGAAGCGGGCAAGCAAGCGGCGCTCCAAGCGGTTGGCAGTGGGTAAGACAACCGGATTCCTAGAATTCGAGCGGGAACCTCCTGAGCGCCGGCCCGCCGGAGAGCGAACGAAGGACTACCGCGAGATCTACGAGACGTGGTCCGACGACAAGTCTCGGGTTCAGGCCGCGCGCTGCATGAACTGCGCGCTTCCCTTCTGCCACAAGGGTTGTCCACTGGGCAACCTCATCCCCGACTGGAACGACCTGGTGTACAAGGGGCGTTGGCAGGACGCGCTGGCGGCGCTGCACGCAACCAACAACTTTCCCGAGTTCACGGGCCGGATATGCCCCGCGCCCTGCGAGGCCTCCTGCGTCCTCTCCATCAACGAGGAGCCCGTCACGATCGAGTACATCGAGAAGGCCATCGTGGACCGCGGCTTCGACGAGGGATGGATGGAGCCGCATCCGCCCGAGACGCGGACCGGCAAGCGTGTCGCCGTCGTTGGGTCCGGTCCTGCCGGCCTCGCCACCGCCGTTCAGCTGAACCGGGCTGGGCATCTGGTCACGGTATTCGAGCGTGACGAGTACGTGGGCGGGCTGCTCACGCTCGGCATCCCCGACTTCAAGCTGGACAAGAGCGTCGTCGATCGACGCGTCGAACTGATGGCCGCGGAGGGGATCGAGTTCCGCACGAGTTGCAACGTCGGCGGGGACGTCCACGCGGACGATCTGCTGCGCGAGTACGACGCCGTTTGCCTGACCGGGGGCTCGACGATTGCTCGTCGGTTGAATGTCCCGGGCGAAGAGCTCGAGGGCGTACACCTGGCGGTTGACTACCTGATGCAACAGAACAGGATCAATCGTGGTCTGGAGGTGCCTCCCGAGCAGCGCATCACAGCTGAGGGCAAGCGGGTCATGATTCTGGGCGGCGGCGACACCGGCGCCGACTGCTTGGGGACCGCCCATCGCCAGGGTGCGGAGCTGGTCATGCAATGGGAGATCCTTCCGGAGCCGCCCGCGTCGAGGTCGCAGAACAATCCGTGGCCCCTGTGGCCCCTCATCCTGCGCAGCTCCGCGGCCCACGAGGAAGGCGGCGTTCGCGACTACTCCATCCTGACGAAGCGTCTGTCGGGCAGCAACGGTCGTGTCGAGCGGCTCCATGCAGCCCGTATCGAATGGGGTCCGCCGGATGAGACGGGGCGGCCCACGATGACCGAGACTCCCGGCAGCGAGTTCGAGTTGGAAGCGTCGCTGGTGCTGCTCGCGATGGGTTTTCTGCACCCCCAGCACGAGGGACTGCTGGAGCAGCTTGGCGTTGAGCTCGATGGCCGAGGCAACGTCAAGACAAACGTGTCCAAGATGACCAGCGTGCCCGGAGTGTTCGCCGCAGGGGACATGGCGCGAGGCCAGTCGCTCGTCGTGTGGGCGATCGCGGAGGGGCGGCAGGCCGCCCATGGCATCGACGCCTACCTCATGGGGGAAACGGCGCTCCCATCCGTGGACCTGCGCAGCTGGGCGTAGCTTCGCCTGTCGCCCGCCAAGATGGGTCGTCCATCGGTTACAGGATGGGCAGGTACCGCTTCATCTCGTAATCGGTCACCGCGAATCGGTACCCGTCCCATTCGATACGCTTGTTCTCGAGCAGCGAGTTGAACGTGTGCTCGCCAAGGGCCTCTCGCAGGAGCACGCTCCCCTCTGCCTCCGCCAGCGCCTCGTACAGGCTGCCAGGCAGACGATGGATGCCGAGCTTCGAGCGCTCCGCCTCTGAGAGCGCATCCACGTCCAGTTCCGTGGCACTCTCCAGCGTGTATTCGTGCTGTACTCCAGCCAGACCCGCCGTGAGGATCGCAGCGAACGCGAGGTACGGGTTGCATGCCGGATCAGGCAGGCGGAACTCGATGCGGACCGAGTCCTCCTTCCCCGGGCGGTACGCCGGCACCCGCACGAGATTGGAGCGGTTGACCGCCGCCCACGTCGCGTACACAGGGGCCTCGTACCCGGGAGTGAGCCGCTTGTAGGAATTGACCCACTGGTTGCACACGCACGCTATCTCGCCCGCGTGCCGCAGCAGCCCTGCGATGAAGTGCTGACCCGTCGCGGAGAGCTTGTGCTCTGCCTCCGGGTCGTAGAACGCGTTCTCTCCGCCCTGGAAGAGCGACATGTTGATGTGCATGCCGCTCCCGTTCTGGTTCTCGAACGGTTTGGGCATGAACGTGGCGTAGACCTGCTGGCCCATCGCCACTTCCTTCACCACCTGGCGGTACGTCATCACAGCGTCGGCCATCGTCAAAGCGTCTGTGTGGCGGAGGTCGATCTCGTGCTGGCCGTGCGCCACCTCGTGGTGGCTGTACTCCACGGGGATGCCCATCTCCTCCAGCGAGAGCACCGTCTGCCGGCGCAGGTCGGCGCCCTTGTCCAACGTCGTGGTGAGGTCGAAGTAGCCGCCCGCATCGAGTGGCTCCGGGTCCTCCATCGACTTCAGGTAGAAGTGCTCCATCTCCGGCCCGACCTGGAACTCGTAGCCCTGCTGCGCCGCGCGCTCCAGCGCGACCTTCAGGACGTGGCGCGGGTCTCCCTCGAAGGGCTCTCCGGAGGGGCGCAGCACGTCGCAGAACATGCGGGCGACTGCGTTCTGGCGCGGACGCCAGGGGAGGATCGAGAAGGTCGTCGGGTCCGGCATCGCCACCATGTCGCTCTCGTCCCGGCGCGCGAAACCCTGCACCGTGGAGCCGTCGAAGGCCATGCCGTATTCCAACGCTCCTTCGAGCTCCGCTTCGGTGATAGCGAAGCCCTTGAGCGTCCCCAGGATATCGGTGAACCAGAGACGGATGAACTTGACGTCGTTCTCTTTGGCCGTGCGGAGGACGTACTGTCGCGCCTCGTGGTCGCGGGCTATCGCCATTGCCCGCCTCCTCTCAGACCCAACGCCTGATGCGCGGGAAATACGAAACCGGGGTACGGTACCCCGGCGCGTGAGTCAATCGTAGTGTCTCTGGGTGCGAGCGTCAATCAATCCTAATCTGCGGCCGTTATCTGACCCAGCGCACTCTGCGCAGCAGCCAGACGCGCCACCGGAACGCGGAACGGCGATGCACTCACGTAGTTCAGCCCCAACTCGTTGCAGAACGCCACGCTCCGAGGGTCGCCGCCGTGCTCGCCGCAGATACCGATGGGGAAGTCGGGGTCGACCTGACGCGCTGCCTCCGTAGCCATCCGCATCAGCCTCCCCACACCTCGCGTATCGAGCGTGTTGAACGGGTTGCGCGGGAGTATCTCCGTCTCGACGTAGTGGTTCAGGAACTTGCTCTCCGCGTCGTCCCGGCTGAACGCGAACGTCATCTGCGTCAGGTCGTTCGAGCCGAAGGAGAAGAACTCCGCCTCGGTGGCTACTTCGTCCGCCGTCAGCGCCGCGCGAGGCACCTCGATCATCGTCCCGAACAGGTATGTCACGTATATCCCGAGCGCCTCTCGTGTCTTGCTGGCGACCGCTCGGAGCCGCGGGCGAAGCCACTTCAGCTCGTTCACGTGCGAGACGATGGGGATCATGATCTCCGCACGCACCGGAGAGCCTTCTTCGGCCAGGCGGCAGCCCGCCGTGACGATGGCCCGCACCTGCATCTCGTATATCTCGGGCATCGTCAGGCCCACGCGGCAACCACGGTGCCCCAGCATCGGGTTCGACTCCCGCAAGTGAGCTACGAGCGCGAGTGTCCGCTCTTTCTCCTCCAGTTCCGCCCGTAACGCCTCTTCATCCTCCTGCTGCGGGAGGGACACGCGCTCCGAGAGCCAGTCCATCACGCGCTTGCCCACCGCGAGCTTCTCCAGCTCGGACGCCGAGCGGTTGGCCAGGTCGCGGCCCTTGTTCAACCACGCCTCCATCCGGCTGTCGCCCTCGATGCGGCGCGTCAGTTCCCCCACCTCCTGCACGAGCTCCCCGTAGTCCGGCAGGAACTCGTGCAGCGGTGCGTCCAGCAGGCGGATCACCACCGGGAGGCCTTCCATCGCCTTGAAGATGCCGTAGAAGTCCTCGGTCTGGAAGCGCTCGAGTTCGGCCAGTTCCGCGTGGAAGCCCTGGACCGCCTCGGACGAGTCGCACTGCGCTCTCGCCTCCTCGAGCCGGTGCCGCATCGCTTCGCGTTCGGAAGCGGGCGCGTTCTCCAGGGCCTCTTCCAATTCGCTTACCCGGCGTATCAACTGCGACGCCTCCGGCCCGATCGCCAGCAGGCGCCTGATGTGCCGCAGGCGCTCCTCCGCGAAGAACATGTGCTCCGTGCGGCACAGGCCGATCCCTTCGGCGCCGTTCGCTCGTGCACGGTGTGCGTCTTCCGGGGTGTCCGCGTTCGCCCACACCTGCAACCGTCGGACCCCGTCCGCCCAGCCGAGCAGGGTGTTCAATTCCGCCAGTTCATCGGGCCTTGGGGCAACCGCCTCAACGTCGCCGACGAATATCTCGCCCGTCGCGCCGTCGAGGCTGACGACGTCTCCTTCTGAGATGGACTTCCCGCGCGCCGTGGCCCGCCCGTCCGCCTCGAAGCGCAACTCCTCGCACCCGACTACGCACGGCTTGCCCAGCCCCCGCGTGACGACCGCCGCGTGGCTCGTCATCCCGCCCCGGCTCGTGAGCACTCCATTCGCCTTGATGATGCCGTGCACGTCGTCCGGGTTCGTCTCCTGGCGCACCAGGATCACCGGCTGGCCGCTGTCAGCGATCGCCGCAACGCGGTCCGGGTCCATCACCACGACACCGGACGCCGCACCGGGAGATGCTCCGACGCCTTCCGCCAGCAGACGCCCTTCCTTGATCGCCGCCGCTTTCGCCTCGGCCACGAAGTGCGGCATGAGGACAGCCGAGACTTCTCCCGCTTCCACGCGCCCGAGCGCCTGCTCCTGGGTGAGCACGCCCTCTCCCGCCAGTTCCACCGCTATCCGCACGGCCGCCGACGCCGTTCGCTTGGCGGAGCGCGTCTGCAGGATGTACAGCTTGCCGCGTTCCACCGTGAACTCGATGTCCTGCACGTCCTTGTAGTGCGCTTCCAGTTGGCGCGCCGTTTCGTCTATCTGGTCGTATATCTCCGGCCACGCCGTGCGCAGGGCCTGGATGCGCTGGGGAGTGCGTATGCCCGCGACTACGTCCTCGCCCTGCGCGTTCGGCAGGAACTCGCCGTACAGTCCGCGCTCGCCGCTGCCGGGGTTACGGGAGAAGAGCACGCCTGTGCCACTGTCGTCCCCCAGGTTGCCGAACACCATCGCCATGATGATGCACGCAGTGCCCATGTCGTGGGAGATACCCTGGAACTCGCGGTACGTGATGGCGCGCGGGTTGTTCCAAGAGTTGAACACCGCCTCCACTGCCGCCTGCAACAGCACCCACGGGTCGTCCGAGAGCTGCTCTCCGGTCGCCTCCTGGATGATTCCCTTGAACTCCCCGATCAGCTCCTGCAGCGCGCCGGGTTGTAATTCATAGTCGAACTCCGCGCCGGCGTGTTCCTTCGCTGCTTCCAGCACTGTTTCGAATCGGGCCTTGGGGATGCCCAGCACCACGTCGCCGAAGCCCTGGATCAGTCGGCGGAAGGCGTCCAGCGCGGGGCGCTCGTCGCCCATCATCTTCGCCAGCCCGCCCACCGTGGCGTCAGTCACGCCCATGTTGAGGATGGTGTCCATCATCCCCGGCATGGAGACCGGGGCGCCCGAACGGACCGAGACCACCAGCGGGTTGCCCGCATCTCCGAACCGGCGTCCTGTCTGTTCCTCCAGCACGTGAACGTGCCGGACGATCTCTTCCCACAGGCCGTCAGGTAAGCGCCGTCCCTGCCGGAAATACTCCAGCGAAGTCTCTGTCGTGATTACGAATCCCGGAGGCACCGGAACGCCGATGCGGGCCATCTCGCTCGCATGCGCTCCCTTCCCTCCGAGAAGACTCACCATGTCCGCTCCGCCTTCTGCGAGGCGGTACACCATCTTCCCGGAAACCGTCGCCGTCATTTACTGAAACCCCCATGCAGCCGGCCCGCGAGTATGCGGCTACAGCCGGTCACACCAACATTCGATGCTAGCACAAGGCCGATGGGCGGTCTATGCGCGCTCTCCCGTTTCGGTCCCATCAGCGCTCCCCGCATATGCCCCACGATACTCCGGCGGAAGCAGTTCCGCGATGCGCTTCATCACTTCGCCCGTCGCCGCCTGCAGCTGCGCCCTGTCCAGACGGCCCTCCCCCCGCAGGAGCGTGAACGGCTCACCGATCGTCACCCGCAGCCGCTGGAAGTGGAAGGCGATGCAGAACATGCCCCGGATGCGTTCCGTCCCCGTCAATGCGACCGGCAGGACCGGGGCGCCCGACGACAGCGCAAGGTACGCGAGGCCATCGGTTGCCTTGCGCAACGCGCCGGGGCTCCGGGTGCCTTCCGGGAAGATCAGCAGTGCCTTGCCACTGTCCAGCGTGCGTTGCGCCCACCTCAACGCGTCCATGTCGCGGCCATCGCGGTCCACCGGGTAAACGTGCACCGCCCGGAGCAGATACGAGATAACCGGCCCCCAGAACAGCGAACGCTTCGCCATGAAGAAGACCGCCCGCGGGATCGCGTACACCATCACCGGAGGGTCGGCGTTGCTCTGGTGGTTCGCCACGATGATCAGTGGCCCTGTCCGGGGAACGTGCTCCCGCCCCATAACCCTGATGCTCCCGAACGTCGGGATGAAGATGCGGGCAAGCACCTGCCCCAGCCGGTACCAACAGTCGAACGGAGAGCCTGTCACTCGGCCTCCTCCGTCCCCAGCACGGCAAGCACGCGCTCCACGACGCCCTCCACCTCCAACCCGTCCGTCACGATGCGAAAGGCGTCGTCCGCCACGCGCAACGGGGAGTCCTCCCGCCCGGAGTCGATCGCGTCGCGCATCCTCAGGTTCCCCAGCACTTCGGCCTCGGAACGTGCCTGCGCAGTTCCCGCCAGTTCCTTGCTCCGGCGGCGCGCGCGCTCCTCCGGCGACGCGTCCAGGTACACCTTCGCGGCATCCGGGAGCACGTGCGTCCCGATGTCGCGCCCCACCATTACGACATCGCCCCCTTCCGCGGTCGCACGCTGCTGCGCGACCATTGCCCTGCGGACGCCCCCCACCTTCGCGACCGGCGATACGGCCGCATCAACCTCGGGGGCACGCAGACGGGAGGTAACGTCGATGCCGTCAACCAACACAGTCAGGCCTCCATCGCCGAGGCGGACGTCCATCGCTTCCGCGAGCCGCGTGAGCGCGGCCTCGTCGTCGAGCGGGGTCGCCGTATCGAGCGCGGCGATGGTAGCGGCGCGGTAGTAGACGCCCGTATCCACGAAGGCGTAGCCCAACCGGCGCGCCAACTCCCTGCCAACGGTCGTCTTACCGGAGGCAACAGGCCCGTCAATCGCGATGACAGAGGGGTACCGCACGGGGAAAATAGTACAGTGGGCGGCAAGTGGGTGCATAATCGTCCCACAGGCGTGCAGCCAACTACAATATATTGTGCTTTACCTTTGACCGAAGTATCGCTATCTGGTAGAATTGGAGTGCTACGCACGCCTGCGGGACACGCACGCACTACCCCGCAGCCACGGGAGCCTTGAACCACCATGGTCAAACAACAGGAAGCCCAGTACACCGCAAGCGACATCCAGGTCCTCGAAGGGCTGGAGGCCGTCCGGCGGCGGCCGGGCATGTACATAGGCAGCACTGACCAGCGCGGCCTCCACCACCTCGTCTACGAGATTGTGGACAACGCCATCGACGAAGCGATGGCCGATTACTGCGACCACGTCTACGTCATTCTGCACGACGACAACTCCGTCTCCGTCCGCGACGACGGGCGCGGCATCCCTACCGACCTGCACGCCACGACTGGCAGGCCCGCCCTGGAAACCATCATGACCACCCTCCACGCCGGCGGGAAGTTCGGTGGTGGGGCCTACAAGGTCTCCGGCGGACTCCACGGCGTCGGCGCTTCCGTCGTCAATGCGCTCTCGGAATGGATGCGCGTCGAGGTCCGCCGCGACGGTCAGATCCACTCCCAGGAGTACCAGCGCGGCATCCCCATCAACGACGTTCTGGACGAGGGCCTCATCCCCGAGAACGCCGCTTTCCAGAACGGCACCCTCGTCCGGTTCATGGCAGACACCGACATCTTCGGTATCCCCAACTATGACCGTGACACCCTCGTCCAGCGCTTCCGGGAGATGGCCTACCTCAACAAGGGCATCTGGCTCTCCTTCGCCTCCGAGGCGCACCCGGACGCTGACCGCACCTTCTACTTCGAGGGCGGCATCGCCAGCTTCGTCAAGCAGCTCAACCAGAACCGCGAGGTCCTCCAGGACGAGCCCTTCTACTACGAAGAGAAGACCGAGCACGCGATGGTGGAGGTCGCCCTCCAGTACAACACCGGCTTCTACGAGTCCACCCTCGCCTTCGCCAACTGCATCAACACCGCCGACGGCGGCACGCACCTCGTTGGGTTCCGGGCCGGACTCACCCGCGCCATCAACAACTACGCAAAGAAGAGCAAGCTCGTCAAAGACGACATCGCCAACTTCAGCGGCGACGATGTGCGCGAGGGCCTCACGGCCATCATCAGCGTCCGGCTCGAAGAACCCCAGTTCGAAGGCCAGACGAAGGGCAAGCTCGGCAACGCCGAAACCAAGACCGCCGTCGAGCAGACCCTGGTCCAGCGTCTCGAGTACTACCTGGAGGAGCATCCCCAGGAGGCACGGCGCATCATCGACAAGTGCCTCACCTCCCAGCGCGCCCGCGAGGCCGCGCGCAAGGCCCGGGACCTCGTCATACGCAAGAACGCCATGGACGGCGGCTCCCTTCCCGGCAAGCTCGCCGACTGCGCCGAGCGGAACCCCGAGTTGTGCGAGATCTACGTCGTCGAGGGCGACTCCGCCGGCGGCTCCGCCAAGATGGGCCGCGACCGCCGCACGCAGGCCATCCTCCCGCTCAGGGGCAAGATCCTCAACGTGGAGAAGGCCCGCCCGGACAAGATGCTTGCGCACGAGGAGATCCGCGCCCTCATCACCGCTCTCGGCGCAGGGCTCGGCGAGGACTTCAACCTCCCCAAGCTCCGCTACCACAAGGTCATCATCATGACCGACGCAGATGTCGACGGCGCGCACATCCGAACGCTGCTCCTCACGTTCTTCTTCCGCAACATGCGTGAACTGATCGACGCCGGACATCTCTACATCGCCCAGCCGCCCCTCTACCGGACCTCGCGCGGCAGGTCAGTCGAGTACAAGTACTCCGAGGCTGACAAGGACAGCTGGCTCGCGAAGCAGCTGTTCGGCAGGCTCGCCATCACGTCGAGCGACGGCGCGGTCTCGCTCTCCGGCGCGAAGATCCAGGGCCTCGTCAACCGCCTCAAGGAGTTCGAGACTTGGACGCGGCCGCTCTCCAGCCTCGGCCTCGCCCCTGAGCTGGTCGGCCCCTTCCTGCAGGGCGCTGAGCACGGCGCATACCGCCTCTCCTTCGAAGGGGAGGAGACCGTGGACGCAGTCGTCGCCTGGCTGACCGCACAGGGCTTCGAGTGCAAGAAGGTCGTCAACAAGCGCAAGAAGGAGTACTTCATCGAGGTGCCCGGCTTCGGCACCATCAACGTCCCCCGCGTCCTCGAGTCCGCCATGGCCCACCGCGCCCAGCAGCTCTTCCCGCAGATGGCCGAGTGGGTGAACGGTCACACCTACATGGTTACCCGCCGCGACAACGAAGTCGCCGTGGGCGTGCCCTGGCACGACCTCGCGCAGGTGCTGGAGCGCAACTCGGAGCGACAGGGCATCGGCCTCCAGCGCTACAAGGGACTCGGTGAGATGAACCCGGACCAGCTCTGGGAGACCACGATGGACCCCTCCACCCGCACGCTCCTCCGCGTCACCGTGGAGGACGCCGCCGACGCCGACAACGCCTTCACCGAACTGATGGGAGACCTCGTCGGCCCGCGCAAGGAGTGGATCCAGACGCACGCCCGGCAGGTCAAGAACCTCGACGTCTAGCCCGCCACTGGGCGCGTCACGCTACGCCCACCCGCCCCTCATCGTCGCTCACCAGGACCGTGTGGAACTTGTAGCCGTCTGCAAGCAGACGGTCGCGGCCGCCCTGCCTTCGGTCGAGGATGCACGCCACCAGCGCCACTTCGTGGCCCGCGGCCTCCGCAGCCTCGATGGCCATGTAGAGCGAGCCTGCCGTCGAGCAGACGTCGTCCACGATCGCAACCCGGGAACCATCGGCCAGCGGCCCTTCTATCGCCTTCCCCGCCCCGTGGTCTTTCGCCTCCTTGCGTACGAAGAAACCGGACACCGGGGCGCCGCCGTCCTGGCCGCTCAGCATCGCAATCTCCGTTACGAGAGGGACCGCTCCCACTGCGGGGCCTCCCACCGCCAACGCCCCCGACTCCCGTATCGCCGGCAGCAGCGCACGGGCCACGACATTCGCCCCCTTGGGCGACAGCGTCAGCAGGCGCCCGTCGAAGTAGTACGTACTCGTCTGGCCTGACGCCAGCACGAATTCCCCGTACAGGAGCGCTCCCAGCTCCTGCGCCACCTCCAATATCTCCTCCGCCAGCCCACTCTCCGTCTGCGTCATGCCGTGTCTCCTCCTGCAAGCGCGATCTGCTTCCGCACTCCCCGGTACAGATGGTGTTGTTCGATGTAGTCGCCGACCGCGTCCGGCACGAGATAGCGCACCGGCTCTCCGAGGCTGATCCGTCGGCGCAGTTCCGTCCCGCTTATCTCGATGAGCGGCATGTGCACGACCATGACCCGTTCCGCTGCCGCGGGGTCGATCGCTGTCAACGCGTCGAGGTCCACCGCGCCATGTCCAGGACGCAGAGCCACAACGAGGCGCACCTGCTCCAGGATGCGCTTCGGCTCCTTCCATTGCGGCATCGTGTGCAACGTGTCGGCGCCCATGATGAACAGCAGTTCATCGCCGGCCATCGGGCCCGCTCGCAGAGCTTCTATCGTATCCACGGTGTACGTCTCGCCAGGCCGTTCGAGCTCCATGCTGGACAGGTGGAACGCCGGGTTACCCGCTATCGCCAGTTCCACCATCGCCCGCCGGTGTTCACTGTCTGTGAGCGGTTCCCCCCGCTTCATCCACGGGAGCCCCGTCGGGATGAACCACACCTCGTCCAGGCCCAGCCGCCACAGCACCTCCTGCGCGAGGATGAGATGCCCCGTGTGCACCGGGTCGAATGTTCCGCCGAGGATGCCCCTGCGCACGCCTTACTCCCACTCCATCTCGAACTCACCGATGCGTACCGTATCACCCGGGGCCACGCCGGCGCGCTCCAGCGCCTCGATGACTCCCAGACGGTTGAGCTCCCGGTGGAACTGCAGCCGCGCCCGCCAGTTCCCAAGGTCTACGACGTCGAGCATACGCTCGGCCAGCGCGCACGATACCGAGAACCCCGCTTCGTCCCGGCAGACAGTCGGCTTGGACCCGGGGCGTTCCATCCGCGGGATCGGCGCTACATCCACTGGCTTCTCCTCATCCGCCGGCACCACCGACGCCACCCGCCGCATCAACTCCCGTACTCCTTCGCCTGTCACAGCCGCGATTCCCACGATCGCCGTGCCCGCCACCGCTGCCAGCCCTTCGCCCTGCGTCGCGTAACGCTCACGGGCCTCCGGCACATCCATCTTCGTCACAGCTACAACGTGCGGCTTCTCCCCTAACCCCGCGCTGTACTCCATGACTTCCTTCCGCACCATCTCATACTCGCCTGACAGGTCCTCCGCCATCCCGTCTACCAGGTGGATGAACGCCCGCGCCCTCTCGCAATGCCTCAGGAACTCCAACCCCAGTCCTCTCCCTTCATGCGCACCCTCGATCAGTCCCGGCACATCCAATGCCACCAGTACTCTGTCCCCATCGTTCGCCACACCGAACCCCGGCTCCAATGTTGTGAACGGATAGTCCGCAATCTTCGGCTTCGCCCGGGATATCACGCTGAGCAGCGTCGATTTCCCCGCATTCGGCGCACCCAGCAGCGCCACATCGGCGAACAACTTCACCTCGAGCTCGATCACCCGTTCCTCTCCCGGCTCTCCTCCAAGCGCGATTAGCGGCTCTTGGTTCGTCGAACTCGCAAAGTGCACGTTCCCAAACCCACCTCTACCTCCGTATGCAACCACCGCCTCTGCTCCGTCCGCCGTCAACTCCGTCAACACGCGAGGCTCTTCGTCAGTCACCTCCCAGACCACGGTCCCCACGGGCACGTCGATGTAGGTACTCCTCCCTCTTCGGCCAATACGCTGCTTGCCTCTCCCAGAGACCCCACCATTTCCAACGAGACGGTTCACTCCCTCCAGGTGGCCCAATGTCCGCACATTTGCAGCTGCCCGGCAGATCAGTGCACCGCCATCTCCTCCATCCCCTCCGTCCGGGCCCCCGCGCGGACGGAACTTCTCACGTAGGAATGACACAGAGCCATTTCCCCCACGGCCACCGACGACTATTACTGTCTTCTTATCAAGCATGACTCATTAAGTATATGGACAAGGAGATACCGTCGCAGGTGGAGAGAAGGCCTGTGGGGAGAAAGTTGGGGAGAAGGAATGTTCCACGGCATGGCGGCGTGGTTAGGCCGGCTTGGAGAGTTGCAGGGGAGCTTCGTCGGAAGTGAGGGAAGTACGGATAGCGCTGATGGCTTCGGACGTGGTGGCGTCGTGCTGCAGCCGTTCTGCGGTGCGTCGCAGACCGTAGAGGATAGTCGTACGTTCCCGTCCGCCAAGTCTGGCGCCAATCTCTTCGGCTGACAGTCCCAGCAGGGTGTGCAGCAGGTGCATGGCGACCTGCCGGGCCATGGACGCTTCACGGTCGCGCCGGGGTCCCTCGAGGGCGGTGACAGGGAGCCCATAGTAGCGTGCGACGGCGGCGAGTGTTGAATCTGGGGAGACTGGGGCAAGCCTCGTGGAGAAATGGCCGGCGAGCGCTTGCTGGGCGAGGTGAGGCGTGATACTGCGGCCGGTGAGATCGGCCAGTGCGACGAGCCGGGTGAACGCGCCCTTCAGCACATGCCCGTTGGCGTCGAGCCGTTCGGCGATGAACGCTTGGACGTCGGTGCCGAGAGTGATGTCCGCTTTGTCGGCGAAGGCTGCCAGCAGATGGGTGCGCGATTCCAGGTCGGGTGGCTCTAGGTCCGCCTGGAGGCCTGCCGCTAGGCGCGATTGCAGCCGCTTCTCCACAACGATGGAGAGAGCAGGGCGGTCACTCGCCAGCACTATCTGACTGCCGCGGCTGCGGAGGGTGTCGAGTGTGTGAAGGAGCCCGTCGAGGATGCGCGCGCTCTTGCCTTCGAATCCGTGGACGTCGTCCAGGAGCAGGATGTCCACGGTCCAGAAGCGGCCGCGGAACGCCTTGGTCCGCTTCTCCCGCATGGCAGCGAGGTAAGCGTTCGTGAAGTCCTCTGCGGTGGTGTACTCGACGGAGAGCCCGGCGTTGTGGGCGTGGTGCCCGATCGCGTGCAGCAGGTGCGTCTTCCCCAGCCCAACGCCGCCGTAGATGAACAGCGGGTTATAGGCTGATCCCGGCGCCCGCGCGATAGCGAGCCCCGCCGCATGAGCGAGCTGGTTCTCCGGCAGAGCGACGAACGTATCGAAGGTCTCCGTCGACGAGAGCGTCGGGTTGACCGGGCGGCCGGGGGCAGAAGCTGCAGGCTCTGCTCCGGATGCCTGCGTCGGGACGCTGCCCTGCAGGACGAACCGCACGTTGACAGCGTGCGAGGCTATGGCCGATGCCGTGGTGTCCGCCAGCCCCTGCATCCGGCCTTCCAGCCACGCGACGGCGAAGGCGGTCGGGGCCGATACGGTCAGGGTCCCGTCTGCGAGGTGTTCGCCGCTCGTGCCCGCGAGCCAAGTGTCGAAGGTCGCCTTGGGCGTCTGCAACTGCAGTCGGCCAAGGACGGCTTCCCATAGGCGGCGTGCTGAACTGTCCGTCAAGAGCGGCGGTCCTTCCCGGGGCTGGGTGTTGAAACCGGCGGGTGGACTGCGGAACTCTGGGGAAGAGCGGGGCGCCGACCGGTACGTTGGTTCAAAGTACCACGCCGCCGGGCTGTCGCCGCTGTGTGAA
This sequence comes from Dehalococcoidia bacterium, assembly GCA_965208625.1. GTDB lineage: Bacteria > Chloroflexota > Dehalococcoidia > Lucifugimonadales > Australimonadaceae > Bin16. The sequence continues at coordinate 2,590,062 of OZ242348.1, read as the reverse complement.
AATCCGTGGGATTCCCGCCGGAATCGCACTTGCAAAAAGGTCGGCGAGCGCGCAACGGCACCACGGCCTAGCCCCCGGCTGGCAGCCCGCCATGGCCTAGCAGGCTGCTAGTATTACTCCTATGGAGCCGGTGCGCATCGTTTTCATGGGAACTCCTCAACCTGCCGTTGGCGTGCTGGACAAGGCAGTTGAGATTGCCGGGGAGAACGGGTGGTCCGTGGTGACAGCGTACACCGCACCGGACAGACCAGCAGGTCGCGGGCGCCGCTTGTCGCCCTCGCCGGTGCGCGAACGGGCGGAAGCGCTGGGCATACCGGTGCTGACACCGCAGCGCCTCACGCTGCCCGAAGAGCAGGAACGCTTCCGCTCGCTGCGAGCCGACCTCGTGGTCCTCGCGGCCTACGGCCTGCTCCTCCCGCCACCCTTCCTGTTCGAACCGCGCCACGGCGCGGTGAACATCCATCCCTCGCTGCTGCCGCGCCACCGTGGCGCTGCGCCCGTCGCAGCGGCGATCCTCGCAGGCGATACGGAAACCGGCGTGACGCTGATGACAATGGACGAAGGGCTGGACACTGGGCCGGTCCTCGCCACGCAGAACTACCCCTTGAACGGCGACGAGCGCACACCCGCGCTGACGGAGCGGCTCTTCGGCCTCGGCTGTGAACTGCTCGCCGAAGTGCTGCCCCGCTACGTTGAGGGCGAGGTCGAGCCGGTCCCGCAGACCGGCGAAGGCGCCACGTACACGCCACGCATGACCAAGGCCGACGCCTTGATCGACTGGCGGGAGCCCGCGCTGCTTATCGAGCGCAAGGTGCGCGCGTTCGACCCCTGGCCGGGGACAGCGACGCATTGGGACGGCAGGAGGCTCGCCATCACCGATGCGGCCGTGGACGGGGAGGCAGGCAACCTGGCTCCCGGCGAAGTGCTGGCGCAAGGGGATGCTGTGCTCGTTGGAACGGGCGAGGGCGCCCTGAGGCTGCGCCGGGTGAAGAGGGAGGGACGCCCGGAGACGGGCGTGGGTGACTTCCTCCGAGGACACCCAGACTTTGCGCGAGCGCGGCTGGACTCCTGAAGAGCGGCCCTACTCCGAGTCGGCGCCTTCGTCGGATGCAGCGGGCTCTCCGGCGGGAGCCGGGGCTGCTGGTGCGCCCCCCTCAGTAACTTCCTCGCCTTCCTCGGTTACGGCCGCGTGCGTGATGATGCGCGCCACGTAGGTGCCCGGATCGGTGACCATCGTGACGCCGGCCGGCAGTTCGAGGTCACCCGCGTGGATGACCGAGTCGGAGTCGCTGAGAGCGGCGAGGTCCACGACGATGGCGTGCGGGATGGCGGTCGGCAGCGCCTCGACCGCAAGCTCGTGCAGGTCTTCGGAGAGGGTTGCGCCTGCTGCCCGGGCGCCCGGCGCCTCGCCCTCGAAGTGCAGCGGCACCGAGGCGTGGATGCGCTCCGTTCGCGACACGCGGAGCAGGTCGACGTGCAACAGCCGTTCGCTCACGGGGTGTCGCTGGATGTGCTGGACCATAACGAAGTGTTCGTCGCTGCCCACCTGAACGGTCATCGGGCTCGTCTGCCCGACGACTCCCAGCGCGTGAACGAGGTCGTACGTGTCGGACTGCAGGGAGAGCGACGGCCCGCCCGGTCCGTAGACGTGGATGGGGGTGATGCCGGAGCGCCGCAGCGCTTTCACCTTCTTGCCGAGCGCTACGCGCTCCTCTGCCGCGATCTGTACTTCGTCCATGATGCGCCTTCCATAAACGTGCCCCGTTCCTCAACGGGGCTAACGACAGATGATAGCAGACCGGCTTGTCTCCTGCTACCACTGGCCTCTCCCGAGAGGCCCATTGTCGACTGCCTAAGTGGACTTTACCCTTGAGGAGCGGGTATCATCAGCCTGTTGAGGCGGGCTGCTCGGGAAGGGGACGGCTATGCGGATCCCGATGAAAGTGGACTACGGAGTGAGGGCCCTGGTGGACCTCGCCGGACAGCCGGACGTTCACCGTCCTGTCCGCACCGCAGACATCGCCGGACGCCAGGGCATCCCCGAACCCTATCTCGACCAGGTGCTTACCACGCTCAACAAGTTCGGGCTCATCACGAGCCGGAGGGGCCCTCAGGGAGGCCACGTCCTTGCGCGTTCAGCCACCGACATCACCCTCGACGAGGTCGTGGCAACGCTCGACGGACGCAACCCTCCCCTCGAGTGTATCGACGACGCCACCGAGTGCGCGCTGTCCGGGTGTTGCGCCCAGCGTGACATCTGGCGCGACGTCGAGGAAGCCATCCACGCCGTCCTGACCACGACCACCATCGCGGATCTGGCCCATCGCCAACACGCACGAACGATAGCCCCACTGACATTCGCATCCTGAACCCCCAAGGCAGCAATTCGGCATGCAGCATGGCGCGGCGCCGGGTACGCTATTGAATGAGAGGAGATGAGATGACTACCACCGCCTCCCAGCTGACGCCTGAACAGGTCAAGCGTTACAGCAGACACATCATCATGCCGCAGATCGGCAGCAGCGGCCAGCGAAAGCTGATGGACGCGAAGGTGCTCGTCGTCGGCGCAGGCGGCCTCGGCGGCCCCGTCGCGCTCTACCTCGCCCTCGCTGGAGTCGGCACGATCGGACTCGTGGACTTCGACGTCGTCGACCTCAGCAACCTGCAGCGCCAGGTCCTGCACAACAGCGAGACGGTCGGCATGCCGAAGGTCGAGTCCGCCATCCAGACGCTCAACCGCTACAACCCGGACGTCAACGTCGTTCCCCACGAGTTCCCCATCAACGCGGAGAACGCCATGGACCTCATCGCGCAGTACGACATCGTCGTGAACGGCGCGGACAACTTCGCCACCCGCTACCTCGTGAACGACGCCGCCTACCTCAGCGGGAAACCCATCGTGGACGGCAGCATCCTCATCTTCGACGGCCAGGTCTCCGTCTACGAGCCCGGCAAGGGCTGCTACCGCTGCCTCTTCCCCGAGCCTCCGCCGCCCGGCCTCGTCCCCAACTGCGCAGAGGCCGGAGTGCTCGGCGCGCTCACAGGCACCATCGGCAGCATCCAGGCGACCGAGACGGTCAAGCTCATCCTCGGCGTCGGCGAAACGCTGACCGGACGCCTGCTGCTCGTGGACGCGCTCAACATGGAGTTCCGTGTCGTCCGTGCGCGCCGCAATCCCTCGTGCCCGCTCTGCGGCGACGAGCCCACTGTGACCGAGCTCATCGACTACGAGGTGTTCTGCGGCCTCGCCCCAGCGCCTGACCAGGAGGGTGTCGCAGCGGCTCATTAGCGGCGGCCCCCACGCGGGGCCGCGCCTGCATGTAGAGACCGCCTACGGCTATGCGCAGCGGCAACCTCATCGAGGCCATCGGCAACACCCCGCTCGTCGAACTGCCAACCTTCAGCCCTACGCCCTCCGTCCGCATCTACGCGAAGTTGGAGGGCAATAACCCCACGGGCTCCGTGAAGGACAGGATCGCGCGCGCCATGGTGCAGGCCGCCCTGAGCGATGGCATCCTCTCCCGGGACAGGATCCTGCTGGAGCCCACCAGCGGCAACACCGGCATCTCCCTCGCGATGGTGACGCACCGCCTCGGCTACCGCTTCACCGCCGTCATGCCGGACAACGTCAGCGTGGAGCGCAGCCAGCTCCTTTCCGCATACGGCGCGGAGATCGTCTACTCGCCCGGCGATGGCGGCTCCAACGGCTCCATCGCTCTTGCGCAGGAGATGGCCGCTGCGGACGAGCGGTACCTGATGCTCTACCAGTACGGCAACCCCGCGAACCCGCAGGCCCACTATGAGACCACGGCGCCGGAGATCATCCGCGACCTGCCGGGGATAACGCACTTCGTCGCCGGCCTCGGCACCGGCGGCACCCTCATGGGCGTGGGGCGCCGCCTTAAGGAGTACAACACTGCCATAGAAGTCATCGCCGCCGCGCCGGAGATAGACGACCGCATCCAGGGGCTCCGCAGCCTCGAGGAAGGGTTCGTCCCTCCCATTCTCGACCTCTCGCTGCTCGACGGGCGCATCATGGTCGGCGGCGAGGAGAGCTTCCAGAAGACTGCAGAGGTGCTGCACAAGGAGGGCGTCTTCGCTGGCGTCTCGTCCGGTGCCGTCCTCGCGGCAGCACAGCGGGTTGCCGCGCGCGTTTCGGACGCGAACATCGTCTGCCTCTTCGCCGATGGCGGGTGGAAGTACCTCAGCACCGGCCTCTGGACGGACGAAGACGCTGCCGGGCTTCGGGAGAAAGTGCAGGGCAAGGTCTGGTGGTAGACACGAGCGCATTCCGGGACCACGCCGCCGCCTGGCGCGCTGACCTCACCGTCGGCATCCTGTACGACGCCCGCACACCGAACGCCGACCTGTTGGACAGCCTTCGCAGGGAGGGAGTCCGCTTCGGGCCCGCGGACGAAGTGGAGGAGCCGCACGCCTTCGTCCTCGACCTCGTGGACGCCGACCGCCATCGTGCGGAATCGCTCTCCCGGAGCTACGCCAAGAGTCCGTGTCCGGTCATAGCGGTCCTCTCCCGGAGCCACCTGCAGGCCCCCGACCTCAGCATCTCCGCGGACGACTTCATCGTTGCACCCTGGGAGACCGGCGAACTCGCCCTCCGCATCAACAAGCAACTGGAACGCAAGGCGCCCCCTGATGAGCCGGGCGTGATCCGCGTGGGCGACCTCGTCATCAACCCCAGCCGTTACGACGTCTACCTCGCAGGTAAGCCCGTCGTCCTTGCCTTCAAGGAGTACGAGCTCCTCAAGCTCATGGCCGCCAATCCCGGCCGTGTCTACAGCCGCGAAACGCTGCTGGAGCAGGTGTGGGGCTACCAGTACTTCGGCGGCACCCGGACCGTAGACGTCCACATCCGCCGCCTCCGCAGCAAGATCGAGGACGCCTCACACACGTTCATCGACACCGTCTGGAACGTCGGCTACCGCTTCCGCGGCTAACCGCTATTGCGTGTGTGGTGTACCATGCCGCTGTTGGCAAGGAGGGAGCCATGCCCCTGTACGAATACCTCTGCGACGACTGCGACACCCGCTTCGAACGGCTGCAGCCCATGTCCGCCGCTCACGTGAGCGACTGCCCGGACTGCGGCGAGGAAGCCAGGCGCGTTCTGTCGCTCTTTGCCGCTCCCGTCGCCGTGGGCGCCGGCGCAGGACCCTCACCTGTCGGCCCGCTCAGCAGCGCGTGTTGCGGCGGCTCCTGCGGCTGCGGCTAGCAGGCCCCTTCCAGCAGCGCCCGTGCCTCCTCCACCTGCGTTTCCAGAACCCAGAGCCCGTGTGCTGAGAATTGGTTTTGCCCCCATAGCCCGTAGCCTCCGAACTCCGGGCGCACTACCGCTCTGATCCCGGCGTCCTGTAGCACGCCCTCCGCCAGGCGTGCCTCCAACTCGTTCGGGTAGATGCGCACCCGCGCGATCCCCTCACCCATCCCCATAACCGCCCCTGCCCGGGCTGCCGTACCTGCGCAGCGCGCCGCCCACGCCCCACAGCACCGCCGCCCCCAGCAGGATGAACGCTCCGATGAACAGCGTGATGTCCCGCCAGAAGCCGAACGGGAACACCTGCACGAGATACTCCGTCCGCGGGTCGAACACCCAGTTCCCCTGCGGGAACCCGATGTAGTGGAACACGATGAACACCTGCCGGAATGCCACCACGCTCAGCAGTCCCAACACCAGGATGACCGCCGCCGTCAGCGCCCCGCCGCGCCGCAGCCACGATGCGACGGCGGGATACGCCTCCCTGCGCAGGCGCCATGCTGCCACCAGCGTGAGCGCGACAAGCAGGACCGCCGACATCCACTGCACGCGGTAGACGCGGAGGAAGAGCGCCTTTACGTCCGCCATGTGCGAGACCTCGTTCTCGTTGAACAGCGTGCGCGGCACACCGTGGATCGGGACGGTCACGTCCAGGGGGTCGTCGCTGCTGCTCGCGAAGTACGCCTGCACCTCCCGCCCCACGTGCGTCAGCCCTTCCGGCGTGATGCCCGTACGCTCCGACACCGAGTACCGTTCAAACAGCGCCTCGTACAGCGTCAGGCTCTCCGCGGCGCAGCGCACCGTCGTCGTCACCAGCAACAACCCCAGCGCTACCGCTGCCACCCACCCCGCGATGCGCCACCGTTCTTTGAAGACACGCTCCATCATCCGATTCTATCCCGCCGAGCCTCCGCTATAATCCGCGCACTCACTCCCTGCGGAGCGCTTCCCTTGCCCGATACCTTCGATGCCCTCCTGGAAACGATGCGCCGCCTGCGCGACCCCGTCTCCGGCTGTCCGTGGGACCTCGAGCAGACCCACGACTCGCTCCGGGGCTCGCTGCTGGAGGAGACCTACGAGGCCCTCGACGCCATGGCCTCCGGCGAGCGCTCCGCGCTCGTCGAGGAGCTCGGCGATCTCCTCCTCCACATCATCTTCCACGCCCAGATCGGCGCGGACGAGGGCGCGTTCACCATGGACGACGTCTCCGCCCAACTCAACGAGAAGCTCATCCGCCGTCACCCCCACGTCTTCGAGGACGCTGCGGCCCGCACCGCGACCGAGGTCACCGGCCAGTGGGAGCGCCTCAAGGCTGAGGAACGCTCGAAGAAGGGCGAGGGCGACCGCTCCATGCTCTCCGGCGTCTCCCGCGCCATGCCCGCCCTTGCGTACGCGCAGTCCGTCCTCAGCCGCGCCCGCAGGGCCGGTTTCGACTGGGACGACCCGGACGCGGTCTTCGACAAGGTCGCCGAGGAAGCAGGCGAACTCCGGGACAGCGAAAGCCCTCAACGCCGCGAGGAAGAGTTCGGCGACCTCCTTCTGGCGCTCGTCGCCGCTGCGCACCGCATGGACATCGACGCGGAGCAGGCCCTGCGCGGCGCGAACGACCGCTTCGCCACGCGCTTCAAGTACGTGGAGGATGCCCTGCGCAGTGATGGCCACACGCTCGCCGAGATGCCGGTCGACGCCAAACTCGCACTCTGGGAAGAGGCAAAGGCCGCAGAGTGAAGAGAACCGTCAACGCCCGTCGGACGTATACCACACGGGGAGACTGCCACCGTTCGCAGCGCGCATCTCTCCCATCCTGCGCACACGCGGTATAATTGGGAGTTGGACGCTCATTGCGGAGCGCCCCGTAGCACAAACAACATCGTGAGGTAACCGGAAGTATGCGTATCGGTCGACTGCTATTGGTGCTTACCACGCTCGCCTTCGCCTTTGGCCTGCTCTCCGCTACGGCGTATGCCCAGGAGCCCGGCGATGTCCGGCTCGACTCCGCCGTACGCTCGCTGGAGATGGGCCCCCGTGAGACCCGAACCGACCTCACCGTCGACCTCTACAACACTACCTCGGAGAGGCAGGTCGTCAGGATCGAGCTCGACGACATCCCGGTCGGCTGGGACATTGCCGTCTGGGACCGCTTCTTCGACTTCAAGGTCGGCGAAATCGTCGTCGAACCGCCGGCTGCCGATGACACCGGCCCGAGCCAGAGCCTCCGACTCCGGGTCGACCTGCCGGACGAACGCCCGGATAAGGGCGACTACTCCTTCGGTCTGCGCATCACCTCGCCGGACGGTGGCATCGAGTACGACAGCGCCCGCTACACGATAAGTGTGCCCGAGCCCCCTGCCCCCACCGACACGGGAGTGTCGGTCACCGTGACGTTCCCCGCCCTGAGTGGCCCGTCCACCAGCCAGTTCGAGTTCGAGATCGTCATCGACAACGACACCGGCGCGGACACCTCCTTCAACCTCACCGCGGGTGTGATTGATGAGACCGGACAGGCGCCCTCCGGTTGGGATATCACGTTCTCTCCCTCCTTCGGCCAGGAGCGCGTCATCTCCAGCATCAGCGTGGGCGACGCCCTCAACGAGCGCATCGACGTGCGCGTCACCCCTCCCCGCAACACCGACACCGGCGAGTACCTCGTCCTGGTCTACGTGCAGGATGATGCAGGCTTCGAGGCGGAGGCCCCGTTGGTGGTGTCCATCCGCGGGCGCGGCGATTTGTTCCTCGGCACGGATACCGGCCTGCTCAACCTGGACGCTACGGCGGGCGAGGAAGCCTCCACTACGCTCCGCCTCACCAACTTCGGCAGCGGCGATCTTGCGGACATCAACCTGCAGGAGACCTCTCCTCAGGGCTGGAACGTGACCTTCCAGCAGTCGCCCATTCCGTCGCTGCCTAAGGACCAGCAGATAGACATCATCACGACTATTCTCCCGGCAGCCGACGCCATCCCCGGCGACTACCTCGTCACCCTGCGCGCCGAACACCCCGACACGAACGCCTCCCTCGAGCTGCGCGTGACCGTGGCCCAGTCCACCATATGGGGCTGGCTCGGCATAGTGCTCGTCGGCCTGGTCATCCTCATCCTCGGCGGGCTCTTCGTGAGGCTCGGCAGGCGATGAGCGCGCTGATCGAGGCCCGCGGGCTCACCAAGCGCTACGGCGGCTTCACCGCCGTGGACGGCATCGACCTGACCATCGGCGAGGGTGAGGTATTCGGCTTCCTCGGCCCCAACGGCTCCGGCAAGAGCACCAGCATCCTCATGATGCTCGGCCTCACCGAGCCCACCGACGGCACTGTCCGCGTCTGCGGCCACGACCCTTCACGTAACCCGCTCGCCGTCAAACGGCAGGTCGGCTACCTCCCTGAGTCCGTCGGTTTCTACGGCGACATGACCGGCGCGCAGAACCTCCGCTTCACCGCCGAGCTCAACGGCATCCCACGCAGGGACGCCGAGCCGCGCATCGCCGAACTCCTCGATACCGTCGAACTCGAGGATGCGGCCAACCAGCCCGTCGGCCAGTACTCGCGCGGCATGCGCCAGCGCCTCGGCCTCGCAGACGTGCTGCTCAAGCAGCCCCGCCTCGTCATCCTGGACGACCCCACGCTCGGACTCGACCCCGCCGGCATCGTCTGGCTGCTCGGGATCATCGAGGAGCTGAGCGCCCGGCAGGGCATCGCCGTCTTCCTCTCGTCGCACCAGCTGCAGGAGGTGCAGCGTGTCTGCCACCGCGTCGGCATCATGTCCCACGGCAAGCTCGTGCTGGAAGGCACCGTCGCGGCGCTCACCGCCCAGACGGACGCCGGGGGCTTCCGCATCACCCTGAAGGTCGAGGGCGCGAACGCTGCCCTGGACGCCGCGCTCGCCGCACTCCCCTCGGTGCGCGAGGCCACGCGCTCCGGCATCGACGTGGTCATCGAGAGCGATGAGGACGTGCGCGCCGCTGCCGCTGCTGCAGTCCACGAGCACGACTCCCGGCTGCTGGAGATGCGCGCCAACGACCGCACCTTGGAGGACATCTACCTCCGCTACTTCCAGGAGGCCGTCGCGTGACCGCCCTGTTCTTTAAGGAACTCGCAGACCACTTCGGACGGCGCAGGTTCGCGCTGCTCCTCGGACTCGTAGCCCTCGGCCTTGTCTGGGGCGCGTTCGTAGACCTCGGACAGCTCGCCAGCTCGGGCCGGCAGTTCTTCTTCCTGGACGTCTTCAGGACCACCGCGGGCGTCCCCATCTCCCTGCTGTCGTTCCTCAGCTTCTTCGGACCGGTCATCGGCATCGCGCTGGGCTTCGACGCCATCAACGGCGAGCGCACGCAGGGCACGCTTGCCCGGCTCCTGGCGCAGCCGCTCCATCGGGACTCCGTCTACAACGCCAAGTTCCTCGCGGCGCTGCTCACGCTTGCGCTCGTCGTCTCCAGCATGATGATCGTCGTCATCGGACTCACCATGTTCCGCATGGGCATCGCCCCCACCGGCGAGGAGGTTCTGCGCCTTATCGGCCTCGGCCTCGTCACGACCGCCTACCTCGCCTTCTGGCTCGCGCTCGCCATCACGGCGTCCGTCCTGTTCCGCAACACCGTCACCTCCGCCCTCGCCTCCATCGGCATGTGGTTCGCCCTCGGCTTCCTCATCACGCTCCTCGGCGGCGTCCTCGCCGACCGCGTCGTCCCCGACATCGAAACGGCAGACGACGCCGTGCGCCACATCAACATAGAGTCGTGGGCCAGCCGCGTCTCTCCCTCCGGCCTCTACTCCGAGGCCACCTCCATCCTCCTCGACCCCATAGGAGGACGTGCGCTCAACCTCTTCACCGTCGAGCCGGGACGCCTGGAGGGACTGCTCTCGACGCCGGTGTCCGCTGCCCAGAGCCTCCAGCTCGTCTGGCCGCACATCGTCGTGCTCGTCGGGATGGTCGCCATCCTCCTCGCCGCGTCCTACGTCCGTTTCATGCGCGAGGAGATCAGGGCGTAGCCCGGCCAGAATAGGCCTTCGTTGGCTGTCGTTCCTGCGGAAATGGCGTTACGCAGCATACTCCGTCATTCCCGCGCTTCAGCGCGCCACCGGCGGGAATCCAGGGTGACCGGGCAGGTCACATGGGGTGGGTGTGGTCTCGGGGGACGTTCGGTTGTTCAGAGGCTTCCCAGGACGGGGTCATTCCCGCCGCCGCCACCCGTAGACGATCAGCGCCACCCCTGGCACGCCGAAGATGATGGCCGAGAGCACCGCCACGAGCACCTGCCCGCTCTGCGGCTCCGCGATGATGTCCTTCTCCGCGGCGTCTGACGCTCCCCGGAACAGCGCGACCGTCAGCCACAGCGTCACCACGACCCACAGCACCCCGCCCGCTATCGAGACGCGCCACATCAGGCGGAGTGCCTCACGACCGGGTCGATGGGGACGTTGCCCGCAAGCCCGCACGCCTCCTCGAAGAGCGCCGCCGCTGAAAGCAGCGCCGCCTCGTCCGCACGCGGCGCCATCAACTGCAATCCCACCGGCAGCCCGGACGACGTGAACCCGCAGGGCACCGAGATCGACGGGCACGACGTGAGCGTCAGCGCGAACGACATCACCAGCCAACTCACGTACGTCTTGAACCGTACGCCGCCCGCCTCCTCCACGTACCGCTGGTCGACGTCGAACGGCGGCACGAGCACCGTTGGCGACACGAGGATGTCGTACTGCTCGAAGAACGCCGCTGTGCGGTAGTAGAGCGCACCGCGCGCCGCCTCCGCCCGGTTCACGTCCTCCGAGGAGAGCGCGAAACCTGCCTCGACGTTCCAGATGACCTCCGGCTTCAGCAGGTGCCGGTTCGTCTCCATGTGCTTGCCGTACAGCGCCGCGAACTGTGCCGCCCGCAGCGCCTGGAAGATTGGCTCCGCGTCGTGCAGGTCCGGCGCATCCTCGTCCACCGACGCTCCGGTTCCTTCGAACAGCCGCACGGCGCGCGCGCATATCTCCCGCACCTCTGCGTCCACCGGCGCGATCCCGAGGTCCGGCGAGTACGCGACGCGCTTCGGTGCGCGTGGCGCATCAACCGCGTCGACGAACGGACGCTCCGGGCGCGGCAGGCTGATCGGGTCGACCGCCTGGAATCCGCTGGCCTGAGTGTCGAGGAACAGCGCCACGTCGCCCACTGTCCGCCCCATCGGCCCCTCGACCGACAGCCCGGCGAACGGCAGCTCCTTCGGCCCGTGCGGCACGCGCCCCGGCGAAGGGCGCAGTCCGACCACCGAGCAGAAGCTCGCCGGGATGCGCAGGCTCCCGCCGAGGTCGCTCCCCGTCGCGAGCCACACCTGCCCCGTCGCGAGCGCGACCGCCGCCCCGCCCGACGATCCCCCGCACGTCATCCGCGTGTCCCACGGGTTGCGCGTCTTGCCGAACACCTCGTTGAATGTGTTCGCTCCGGCCCCGAACTCCGGCGTATTCGACTTCGCCAGCACTAAGCCGCCCTGCGCCTCGATGTTTTCGACGAGGTAATCGGAGCGCTCCGGCACGTGTTCTGCGTAGATCGGAGAGCCCTTCGTGGAGCGCACGCCCGCAACGTCCTTCAGGTCCTTCACCGCGAACGGGAGCCCGTGCAGGTAGCCCGGCCCCGCGTCGGCGGGTGGCCCGGACGCCGTCAACCGCTGCGCGTGCTCCCGCGCCCGCTCGACCGCCAGCGTCGGCAGCGCGTTCACCGCGCCATCCACCTCCGCGATGCGCTCGACCGCCGCGTCGATCATCTCCAGCGGCGACACCTCCCGTGTTGCGAGCCGCCCCACCGCCTCCCGCGCCGTCATCTGCACCAGGTCATTCATGCCTGACTCCCGTCGTTCCTGCGAAGGCAGGAACCTCGCAGCCGAACAACCTCGTCATTCCCGCTTTCCCTCGTCATTCCCGTGAAAACGGGGATCCAGGGAGCGGCGAGTGAGCCGCTCGCAACGCGCACCACCCTCACTCGCGCACCTCTATCCCCGCGCGCTCTTCCGCCAGCATGAACGTCGCCAGGTTGTCCCAGTCCCCCCAGCCGCGCGCGATGCCCTCTTCCATCACGCGCTTCGCCATCGCCGCCAGCTCCATCGGCGCGCCCATCTCCTGCGCGAGGTTCTGGCCGAGGCTCATGTCCTTGTGCGCGAGCCGCAGCGAGAAGCGCGGCGTCTCGAAGTCGTTCTTGAACACCACGTCCGGTATCTGCTTCAACAGCGTCTGCTTCCCGAACGCCGCGTCCCACAGCACCTGCAGCATCACGCCCGGCGCGACGCCCGCCTTCACCGCGAGCGTCATCCCCTCCTGCACGACCACGCGCGTCGCCAGCGAGATGGAGTTGTGCACCAGCTTCGCCACCGTCCCTGATCCGATGGGCCCGACGTAGCTCACGCCCGTGCCGATCGCCTCGAACACGGGGCGCATCGCCTCGAACACCTCTTCGTCGCCGCCCACCATCACCGCGAGCGTGCCCTGCTCCGCGCCGATGGTGCCGCCGCTCACCGGAGCGTCCAGCATGTGCGCGCCGAGCGCCTCGATGCGCTCCGCCACCTGCCGTATCCGCGTCGGCGACCCCGTCGACAGGTCCGCATACACGGACCCCGGCGACAGCCCCATCGAGAGCCCCTGCGGCCCCAGCGCGACCTCCTCCACCTCTGCGGGCCCCGGCAGCGACGTCAGCACGATGGGCGCCTGCCGTGCGACCTCCTCGGGCGTGTCTGCCCACGTCGCGCCCATCTCCCGGTGCGGCGCTGTCTTCGCTTCGTCGATGTCGTTGACGATGAGCTCGTGCCCTGCCTTCTGCAGGTTCGTGGCCATGGGCCCGCCCATGTTCCCGAGGCCGATGAATCCGATGCGCATGCCCGCTCTCCTCTCCGCCGCCTGGCGGCGTACAACGCCGCGCAGTCTAGGCCGCGCTCTTGGAAGGGTCAACGCGCCCCCAGACTCGGGGAGTGCAGAGGGGCGCGCCCCTTTGCTTGTGACATCCGCCCCTTACCCCATCGCCCCTGCCTCCGCTACGCTGGCTGCATGACCGTCGCCCTTGCACGACCCATAGATTTGCCTATAGCTCGAGGGCGAAGCCATCAGCGGAATCTATGGCTGCCGCGCAAACTTGTGAAATCGTTGGCCACCTTGTTCATACCGGTTGCCCGGTCGGCGCGCCCCGAATAGCATGGCCGGGTTCGTGAGATAACGTCAGGAGCGAAGACATGGCAGACAACATCAGGGTCGGCATCATCGGCGGCAACGTGAACGGCTGGGCGGGGCGTGCCCACATGCCCGCGATGGCCGCAGGCATCCCTGGCGTTGAACTCGTCGCCGTCTCCACCACGCGACAGGAATCGGCGGACGAGGCCGCTGCGAAGTTCGGAGCGAAGTTCGCCTACGACAACCACCACGACCTCCTCGCGAACCCGGAGGTCGACGTCGCTGCCGTGGCTGTCAAACTGCCCACCCACTACGAGCTGACGAAAGACATCATCGCGGCGGGCAAGCACGTCTACACCGAGTGGCCGCTCGGCACGACGACCGCCCAGGCGGAGGAGATGACGGACCTCGCCGCTGCCGCGGGCGTCTACACCTGCGTCGGCCTGCAGTCGCGCCACTCCGCCCAGTACGCGGAGATACGCAGGCTCATCGACGGTGGCTCGATCGGCGACGTGCTCAGCGTCAGCCTCGTCCAGTTCGCCAGCGGTGCGCTCTCCCGCCCTTCCGGCCGGATCTGGATGCGCGACGCCGACGCCCACGCCAATACCCTCAGCATCACCTTCGGCCACGCGATGGACGGCCTCATCGCCATGCTCGGCGCCGCGCGCAGCATCGCCTCCGCCGTGAGCACGCAGACGAAGGAGTGGACCGCCTCCGACACCGGAGAGAGGTTCTCAGTGACCTCACCCGACAACGTCCTCGTCAGCGGCACGCTGGCGAACGGCGCGGTGTTCTCGGTGCACATCGCCTCTGTCGCTGCGGTCGGCACCGGCCACAGCATGCAGATTCACGGCTCGAAGGGGACGATAACGCTCGACTCCCCCAGCTCCACACACACCAGCCCCGGCGAATTGCGCGTGGCCCTGGACGGCGAGAGCGAGCTCCGCACGTTGGTTCCCCCGCAGGAAGAGTGGGTCACCGCTGCCGGGCTGAAGGACTCGCCCGTGAACATCGGCAAACTCTGGGCCTCCTACGCCGACGCCATCCTCAACGACCGCGAGTTCCACCCCGGCTTCGCCGACGCCGTCGAACACCACCGCCTCATGGACGCCGTGCAACGCGCCTCGGACACGGGGCGGATGCAAGAGGTGTAGCGCTCCGTTTACCCTGTGCCTGTGACGACGGAACGCAACGATAGAGTAGGCGCATCACAGGTGCGGGCCCTGCGGAACATCCTCGATATGGAGGCGGCCAACGGCTTCCCGGACAAGGCCGTTGCTGGCGGACTGGACCGCTTCCTCGAAACGCTGCGCGGGCAGGCGGGAGCGGACCCGGCGCTCAAGTCGCTGGACGAGCACGGCCTCCTCTCCGTCGCCTATGCCGAACTCGATGCTGCCCGCCGCGAGCGCTGGGCGGACGAGGCGCGCCGCTTCCTCGGCGACCGCCCGACCCCTCGCTCGACCGGGCGCCCCGCTCGGCCGCCGGAGCCGCCTCCGGCACAGCTTGCCGACCCGCTCGACGTGCCCCTGAATGCGCTGCGGAGCGTCAACCGCACGCAGGCTGCCGCCATCAAGCGGATGCTCATCAGGCGGCGCATGCTCACGACCCCGGACCCCACCGTGCGCGACCTCCTTTACCTCTTCCCCCTGCGCCACGTCGACCGCAGAGAACGCACCGCTGTCGGCAAGCTGCGCGTGGGTGAGGAGCAGACCATCGAAGCTGTCCTCTGGGATGCGTATGAGGTGCGATTGGGGCGCGGCGGCCGCATCCGCGCCACCGAGGCCGTCGTCGGCGACGACACCGGCAACATCCGCGTCATCTGGTGGGGCAACCCATGGATCGCGCAGCAGCTCAGGAAGGCCATCGCCGCAACGGCGCACACGCCGAATGGCGTCCCCCGCATCGTCCTCAGCGGCAAGGTGACGCTCTTCAAGTCTAAGAAGCAGATGGAGTCGCCGGAGTGGGAGTTACAGGGCGCGATGGCGGCCTCCGGCCTGCACACAGCCGGCCTCGTGCCGTTCTATCCATCGGCAGCGACGACGAAAGGCAAGCGCATACCACCCCGGAGGATGCGCGAGATCGTGCGGGAGGCGCTGGACAGCACGAAGATCGGCGGCGCCAGCCTCGGCCTGCCCGACCCGTTGCCTGACGCCGTGCGCGAGGATGCTGGCCTGCTCCCCCTCGCGGAAGCCATCGAGCAGGCGCACTACCCCCCCTCCGAGGATGCGAAGGAGGAGGCACGACGGCGGCTCGCCTTCGACGAATTCCTCGCCATCCAGCTCCGGGTGGGGATGGAGCGCAACTACACCTCAACTCAGGATGGCATCGTCCTTCCCGCCTTCCCGCCGATGGTGGAATCATTCATTGCCTCGCTCCCATTCGAGTTGACGCAGGGCCAGCGCGACGCACTCGAGGAGGCGATGCAGGACGTGTCGAGCGATGGCAGGCCGATGAGCCGCCTGCTCCAGGGAGACGTGGGCTCTGGCAAGACCGTGGTCGCAGTCGCGATGCTGCTCGCCGCCGTAGCCGGTGGCTATCAGGGCGCGATGATGGCTCCCACCGAGGTGCTTGCGGACCAGCACTTCCTCAACGTGCGGCGCCTCCTCAGCGGTGAGCAGCACTCGCTGGAGAACCCCGACTGGTTCGCAGCGACGCTGGAGGGCAAGGAGGAACCCGTCACTGTTGCCCTGCTCACCGGCAGCACGCGCGCGCAGCCGCGCCGCGAGATACTCAGGATGGCAGAGGAAGGCTCACTGGACCTGCTCATCGGCACGCACGCGCTGATCCAGCAGCAGGTGGCCCTGCCGAACCTCGCCCTCGCCGTGGGCGACGAGCAGCACCGTTTCGGCGTCCTCCAGCGCGAGGCGCTGCGCGGCAAGAGCGTCGTCGGCGAACCGCACCTGCTGCTCATGTCCGCCACCCCCATCCCCCGCACGCTGGCGCTCACGCTCTACGGCGGCCTGGAGATATCCACGATGCGGGAACTGCCGGCGGGTCGCCAGGAGATACTGACGCGCAGCGTCGACCTCGCCCGCGCCGCGGATGCCGAGAACTACCTGTTGACCCAGGTGCGCGAGGGACGCCAGTGCTTCATCGTCTACCCCCGCATCGACGACGCGGACGACCGCTACAGCGGCATCGATGACGACGACGATGCCACCGACGAGGATTCGGACCTCATCCCCGAGTCGGCGGCGCTCCCGCCCCTCACCGCAGTCGCCGAATACGAGCGCCTGCGCTCCACCACGCTTGCTGCCGTACGCGTCGGTCTACTCCACGGGCGGATGCCGCTCCCCGAGAAGCAGGCCGTCATGGACGCGTTCCGGGCCGGCGATGTGGACGTGCTCGTCTCAACGCCGGTCATCGAGGTCGGCATAGACGTGCCGAACGCCACCGTGATGATGATTCAAAGCCCCACGCGGTTCGGCCTCGCTCAGCTTCACCAGCTGCGCGGACGGGTCGGGCGCGGCGCACACCGCAGCTACTGCTTCCTCGTTTCGGAATCGGAGGACGAGACGTTCCAACGCCTGAGCGAGGTACGTCAGCGCCGCGTCGCTAACGGCGACGACTGGCGGGAAGTCGAGCAGTGGTTCCGGAGCGCGCTTGCGCAGGCTGAAACAAGCAGAGCCCGCCTCGGCGTACTCGTGCGCACCAACGACGGGTTCGAGATTGCGGAAGCCGACTTGGAGATGCGGAGCCAGGGCGACTTCTTCGGCACGCGGCAGTCCGGCGTCGCC
This sequence comes from Dehalococcoidia bacterium, assembly GCA_965208625.1. Classification (GTDB taxonomy): domain Bacteria; phylum Chloroflexota; class Dehalococcoidia; order Lucifugimonadales; family Australimonadaceae; genus Bin16. The sequence goes on along the minus strand of OZ242348.1, from coordinate 2,572,935 downwards.
CCCGTCAGGATGGCGCGCCCCAGCGACCGTGATTTGCTCGACGCGTCGCGGGAGCACGCCGGACGCATCCTCGAAGCCGACCCGGAGCTGAACACCCTTTCGGGGTTGCGTGCCGCCGTTGACCGGCTTACCGCAGCCGTGACTGACGAGATGGCCTGATGCACGCCGGGACGCGTAACTGGTCCAGGGTTGATGAGAAGCCGAGGGCTCAAATGGGTTCGAGAAGGCTCAGGAAATGCCCCGGATGAGCCCTTCTGAGTCCCGAAGGGCTCATCCGGGGAAGGCCGATTTACGAACGCAGGAGCACGCGATGAGCCTTAATGAGCCGGTTTTCAGCGAATTTGCGCCGGGGATCAGGGCGCAGGCCGTCCGGCCTCGGCGCCGGCACGCTGAACCGGTTGCCGAGACGCGAACTCGCTTGCCCCACCACTCTCACGCGCCCATAATGCGCCCCATGCGCGTCAGCAAGATGGAATGGCGGGGCGTCCGCGTCCCCCTGCGGCAGCCGGAGCTCGCCCTGGACCCGTCCAAGGCGGGCCGGAACGCCCTGCTCATCTGGATGCACATGGACAACGGCCTGGTGGGCGTCGGCGAGGCGGCCACGGCAGGCCCGGGACGCCCGCCCCGCATCGCCGACCTCGCGTCGCTCCTGCACGACCTCGCCCCCTCGGCGCTCGGCCTGCACCCCGCCATCGCCTTCGACATCCTTTCGGCGCTCGCCCCTCCCGGCGGTACCGGCAACGCCCTCCGCTTCGGATTGGAGACCGCCGCCTTCGACGCCATGGGCAAGAACGCCGGACGCCCCGTGACCGACCTGCTCGGCGGCGTGATCGACTGGACGCCCATAGTAGGGCTCCTCGATTTCCTGCCCCCGGACGAAGCCGCAGAGCAGGCGCGCGCAGCGGTGGAGGACGGCTACGAGTGCGTCAAGGCGTCGCTCGGCGCGCGCGACGCTGCCACGGACATTGAGATCATCCGCGCCATACGCCAGGCCATCGGCGACGATATCGCCCTCCGTGCCGACGCAGACGAGGGCTGGACGGCGGAGCGCGCCATCCATACGGTCGAGCGGCTCGCGCCTTTCGACATGGACTTCGTGGAGCAGCCCGTCATCGCTGAGGATATGAGCGGTCTCGCCCGCATCCGCAGCGTGTCGCCCGTGCCCATCGCGGCGGACGAGGCTGTCGGCGTGATGAACGATGCGATCAAGGTGGTGGTGGCGGAGGCCGCGGACGTGCTCGTGGTGAAGGCGGCGCAGGCGGGCGGCATCCGCGCGGCGCAGGCCATCATGGCCTACGCGGCGAAGAATGGGCTGCGGAGCACCGTCTCCGCGTCCCTTGAGACGGGCGTCGGCATCGCGGCGGGCATCCACCTGGCCGCCTCGCTGGGCAAGGCTGCCCCGGCGAGCCTCGGCGGAGGCGCACGGCTCGAGAGCGACCTGCTCGTGAAACCGCTCGTCCCGGTGCGCGGACACATCACCGTCCCGCACCTGCCCGGCCTCGGCGTCGAGGTCGATCAGGACGCGGTGGACCACTACGCCACAGAGGTCGCCGGGGTCATCGCGGGCTAGGCCGGTCGGGCCACGGGCCCCCGCTCCTCTGCTAGAATCCTTCACGGCCCGCCGGAACCCTCCGGGTGGGCCAGTCTATCGAGAGGGCAGCGATGAAACTCCACGAATACCAGGCCAAGCAGTTGCTGGCCGCGTACGGCGTGCCCGTGCCAGAGAACTACGTCGCGGCATCCGGCGCCGAAGCAGCGGCAGCGGCGGAGCGGCTCGGAGGCACGGGTGTCGTGAAGGCGCAGGTGCACGCGGGTGGCCGGGGCAAGGCGGGCGGCGTAAAGGTTGCGGCCACCCCGGCTGAGGCCGCGCAGATCGCCGAGTCGCTCATCGGCTCGACGCTCGTCACCTTCCAGACCGGCCCGCAGGGCGTGCCCGTCCACCAGGTGCTCGTCGAGCAGACGATGGATATCGAGCGCGAGCTCTACCTCAGCATCACCACGGACGGAGGCCGCCGGCGCCCGGTCGTCATCGCGTCGGCTGCCGGCGGCATGGAGATCGAGGAGGTCGCCCAGACCGAACCCGAGAAGGTGCTCACGGAACCCATAGACCCCGCCATCGGCTTCCAGCCGTTCCAGGCACGCAGGCTGGCGGCAGGTCTCGGCCTGCCCCCCGCGCAGACACGCCCCTTCACCGCGCTCGTGGACGCGTGCTACCGCGCCTACATCGAGAAGGACTCAGGGATGATCGAGATCAACCCGCTCGTCCTCACGAGCGACGGCCAGCTGCTCGCGCTCGACGCCAAGATGGACCTCGACGACGACGCGCTCTTCCGCCACAAGGCTGAGGCCGAACTGCGCGACACCACTCAGGACGACCAGCTCGAGGTCGCGGCGTCGGAGGCCGGCATCGCCTACGTGAAGCTGGACGGCAACGTCGGCTGCATGGTGAACGGTGCCGGGCTCGCGATGGCGACGATGGACATCGTCAAGTTCGCAGGCGCGGAACCGGCGAACTTCCTCGACGTGGGCGGCGGCGCTGCTGAGGACAAGATCAGCCACGCCATCCTCCTCATGCTCTCTGACAGCAACGTCGAGAAAGTGCTCGTGAACATATTCGGCGGCATCCTCCGATGCGACATCGCCGCGCGGGGCATCGTCGACGCCTATGGCAAGGCGGACCGGCAACCCACGCTCGTTGTGCGGATGCTCGGCACCAACGTGGACGAAGGCAAACAGATCCTCGCCGACTCCGGCCTGACCGCAACGATGGTGGACACACTGGAAGAGGCGGCAGCAGCCATCAAGGGATAGCGGAGCGACATCGATGAGTATCCTGGTGAACGAAAACACGCGCCTGCTGGTGCAGGGCATCACGGGACGTGAAGGCAGCTTCCACGCGGAGCGCTGCAAAGCGTATGGGACCAATCTCGTGGCAGGGGTGACGCCGGGCAAGGGTGGCGAGACCGTCCTGGACGGCGTCCCGGTCTTCGACAGCGTGCGCGAGGCCGTGGGCAGCACGGGCGCGAACGTCTCCCTGATCTTCGTGCCCCCACCTTTCGCGGCAGACGCCATCCTGGAATCGGCGGACGCGGGCGTCCCGCTCGTCGTCTGCATCACGGAGGGGGTCCCCGTCCGGGATTCCACGATGGTCATGCGCTACCTAGAGGATAAACCGGTGCGCCTGCTTGGCCCCAACTGCCCTGGCCTCATCACCCCCGGCGCGAAGGCGAAGATCGGCATCATGCCCGGCAACATCCACCTGCCGGGCAAGGTGGGCGTCGTCTCCCGCAGCGGAACGCTGACCTACGAGGGCGTTGACCAACTCACGAAGCGAGGCATCGGACAGTCCACGTGCGTCGGCATCGGTGGCGACCCCGTCTCAGGCACCGGATTCGTAGACGTGCTGGCGATGTTCAACGACGACCCGGAGACCGAGGCCATCGTGATGATCGGCGAGATCGGCGGCACCAAGGAACAGGAGGCCGCCGCCTTCATCAAGGAGAACGTCCGCAAGCCCGTCGCGGCACTCATCGTGGGTCAGACCGCTCCGCCGGGCCGCCGCATGGGGCATGCAGGAGCTGTCATCACCGGTAAGGCGGCGCTCGCATCGGAGAAGATGCGCGCGCTGGAGGAGGCGGGCTGCCGGGTTATCCCGACGCCTGCCGACATCGGCGCTACCGTCGCCGACATGCTCGCCTGACCTCCTGACCCCTGAAACAACAGGAAAGGCGCGTTCCTTCTGGAGCGCGCCTTTCCTGTCGAAGTGGCGAGACCAGAGGGCTACTCTTCGTTCTCGGCTTCTTCCTCGGATCCCTCGGCCTCTTCTTCGACGGCGGACTCCTCGGTCCCTTCGGTTTCCGTTTCTTCAGTAGCGGCCTCTTCGACCTCTTCCTCTTCGTCCTCTGGTCCTTCCAGCACGGCGCTCTCGTAACCGGCGATGATGCTCAACATCGATTGTTCCTCCTGGGGGGTGATGTCGCCAGCCTACGGTGTGCGTCGCCTCTGCGGTGTAACCGGGGCTTAAGCGTTGGCGCCGGTTCCCTTAACGCCCGGTTAGGATTCCGCTGCGGTGTACTATAGGGGACGAAGCAAGGGTGACAGACGTGATCGTGCAGGAACGACAGACGGTGAACTGCGGCGCGACGCTCGCGGAAGAGCGCCGCAGTTACGGCGCACGTCGGCGGAAGAACCGTCCGGGCGCCTTGTTGCCGGAGCACCTTCTGGCTCGGCTGTGGCGTGCCAAGGAAGGCCGTTCGCTTCGCACGGTAGACGGTCGACGGGTGAGAGTGCTGTATGCAGGCCGCCCTGCGCCTGGCCACGGCCCCGACTTCCAGGATGCAGTCGTGCGTATGGACGGCGAGCGCGCATCGGGCAACGTGGAATTGCACCGGCGACCTTCGGACTGGCATGCGCATGGCCACGACGCAGATCCGGCTTATGACGACGTCATGCTGCACATCGTCGCGCAGGCGGATGGAACAGGCCCCGGCCTTCCACTTGCAGAACTCAATCGCGCGGGGCACCGCGAAGCACTGGAGCCGCCGCTCATGGCTCAACTTTCTCGTGCCTCATCCGGCGAGCTTCGGGAGATGCTCGTGGGCTCCGGCATGGCCCGCTTCCGCGAACGCCTCAAGATCGCCCGTCGCAGCATCGAAGAAACCGGAACCGACCAGGCCCTGCACGAGGCCGTCTTCGATGCGCTCGGCTATGCGGAGAACCGTGCCCCTTTCCACCGGCTCGCGCGGGCCATTCCTGAATCGAAGCTGCGATGGCTGGCGAACAGCCTTCCTCCTGACGAGCGCCCTGCAGCCTTGGAGCGCGTACTGCTCAATGCCTCGGGACTCGACGACGGGCCGCATACCTCCGGAGGAGAGCATCCTTCCTGGAAGACCGCGGGTGTGCGCCCCGTGAATCAGCCTCGTCGGCGCATCCGCGGAGCGGCAGTGCTCCTTGCCCGCGTCTCGAACGAAGGACTGCTCGCCGCTTGTGAGCGAGCGGTTGCCGAAGGGAGGACGTCCCTGGAGCGGCTGCTCGTCGTGGATGATGCCGCTGGAGCGCTCATCGGCGCCGGTCGTGCGCGGGAGATCGTGGTCAACGCGGTGCTGCCGCTGCTCGCGGCGATGGGCAACGCCGGGGCTGAGGAGTTGTTCCTGCGGTACCCTTCGCTGCCGGAGAACGCGCTCACCAGGGAGGCTCGGCGCCTTACGGGAGCGCAGGGGATGCGGCTGTCCGCGTGCGAGCAGCTGGGGCTCTTGCGGCTCTATCGGGGTAGCATCGCCGGAGATTGATCGCTCGGCTGCTAAGCCGCGTACACGAGCCGCAGCCAGCGCAACGCATAGCTCGGCACGAATGCGAACAAACGGAACAGTGTGGCTGCGAGAAGAGCTCCCATGATGCCGACGCCTGCCCCCGCGAGTATGTCGGTGGGGTAGTGGACCCCAGCGTAGACCCGCGCGAACCCCCAGCAGAACGCCAGTACATATAAGGCGCCGCCCAGACGGCGGTGCCGCAGGAAGACGGCGGTGGCCAGCGCGAAGCCGACCGACGCCGTGTTCGAAGGGAACGATGGGTCGGTTGGTGCGTAGAAGAGCAGTGTCAGGTCGTTGTCCACGAACGGCCGTGGCCGATCGACGATACCGTTGATGATCGTCGTGATGGCGTTGGCGCCGCCGATCGCTCCAGCGGTGATCATCGTCGTGACCTGATTCAGCGGACGCGTCTCGTGCGTGCCCGTCATCCAGAGGGCGACGAGCAACAGGCTCCCCGTGACCGGCACGAAGTAATCGCTGACCAGCACGTTCATCAACCAGTCGAACAGTGCGACGTTCCCCACGCCCGAGTTCAGGAACCGAACGATGGCGCCGTCCATCAGCGCGAGCCTCCGAACACCGCCCGCATGCGTGCCGCAAGCGCTCGTGCGAACGTCGTGCGCTCCAACCACGCAAGTCCTGCAGGTGGCCAACGCTCTTCAGTGAGATCCCAGCCGTGGGAAGCGCCCCAGCGGTGGTTGACGATGGACGAGACCCCGATCTGAACGAGGAGGGATGCTGTCGCCGCTACTGCGAACCACCGCGCCTGTTCGACGCCGTCCAGACCGTAGCCCGTATCCGGCTGGTTGCGGTCCTCGCTGATGAAGAACCAGGCGAACGCCCCGACCACGATGAGCGCGGAGCAGACCTTGGTGGCGTTCGGCCACCGCCGCAGTACCACGATGCCCCATAGCCCGTTGGCGACGGCAGCGTACTGCGCCACCCCAAGCGTACCGAGGGCGACCCACAGGGCATACGCGGCCTCGAAGTCGGTCATCCCGGAAGTTATGCCCCGAGCAGTGCCTTCGGTTGCACGGGAGTGCACTCGTGCAGATAGGAGGGATTCTGTCCGCGCACGATGGGGAAATAGAGCTCCTGGAGGCGCTGCGTCACCGGACCCACGCCACCGTTACCGACCGGGCGGTGGTCCACCGAGCCGACGCCCTGCACATGCGCAGCAGTGCCGGAGAGGAACACCTCGTCCGCCGTGTACAGCTCGCTGCGGTCCACGAGCCTCTCCTCTACCTTCATCCCCAGTTCGTCCTGCAGCAGCGTTATCACCGTGTCGCGGGTGATGCCCGGGAGCACGTTGCTTTCCAGTGTAGGCGTCGCGACAGTGTTGCCGTGCACGAAGAAGATGTTCTCGCCGGTGCCTTCGCACACGTGGCCGTCCATGTTCAGCATGATGGCTTCGTCGAACCCGGCGGCGATCGCGTCGGTCTTGGCGAGGATGGAGTTCAGGTAGAGGCCGCTTAACTTGAAGCGGGGCGGCACCATCGTGTCGTCGATGCGGCGGTATGACGCGACGCAGCAGCTGATCGCACCGCTGGCGTCCAAATAGTTGCCGAACGGCACCGCTAGGCAGAAGAAGCCGTCACCCAACGACCGGAGGTTGAGGTTCGCCACCATTTCCTGGGACTTGTAGGCGACGGGGCGGATGTAGAGGTCTTCCGTGTAGCCGGAACGTTCAACGAGCCCCGCCGTGACCTCGCACAACTCGTCGAGGCTGTACGGCACGTCTATCCAGAGCATCTTGCAGCCGCGCAGGAGTCGCTCGTAGTGCTCACGCAGCTTGTAGATGTACATCGTCTCGTGTTCCGGGTTCCAGTTGCCGCGGATCCCCTCGAACACAGCTGTGCCGTAGTGCAGCGCATGCGTCATGATGCCGACCTTCGCCTCTTCCAGAGGCACGTAGTCGCCGTTCATGAACGCAGTGGGGGTCGCCATGGGGTCCGCCTGACTTTCTGTGGGGTAAGCCCCGGAGCAAGAGTGCTTAGAAACGAACGCGATTATAGGAATCCGCCTCTGAGAGTGTCAATCGCAGCCAGTCGAAGCCCACCACTGCGCGCCGTCGCTCGCGAAGCTGATACAGCCATCCTCAGCAGTGGTGAACAGCTGCTCCTGCCCGACCGCGTCAGCCAACCGCTCCATCACTTCCGCCGAAGGGTGGCCGAAGTGGTTCCCCGCCCCTACGGGGACTGCGGCGGCGGCAGGGCCCACGGCAGCCAGCAGCTCCGGCGACGTGGAGGTAGCGCTGCCGTGATGGCCCACCTTCAGCACGTCTGCCGTGAGGTCGATGCCGGTGTCGAGGAGCGCGTACTCGGCCTCGGTGAACAGGTCGGCCATCAGTAATGCCGATGCTTCGCCGTACGTCAGGCGAAGTGCGATGCTGTTGTTGTTCAGGTCCGAGGAAGTGCCGGCAAGCAGCGGGAGGGGCGGGTTCAGTATCTCGAGAACGACATCCTCGCCCAGCGCCAGCGTCATGCCGCGAACACCCTCTTGCATGCCCACGCCTGACGCATCGAGCTCGGTGTGCCAAGAGGCGTCCTCGCCGGGGAGCGATGGTGGAGCGAGCACGTGTTCGAACCGCCCCTGGCGCGCCAGTCCCAGCAGCCCTGTTGCATGATCCGCGTGTCCGTGGGTGATCACGCCCAGGTCCATCCGCAATCCTTCCAACGGAAGGAGCGCATCCACGAGACTCCCGGTCTGTCGCGGGTCGGGGCCTCCGTCAACCAGCGCGGTTGCTCCGTCCGGCGTCACGATGAGCAGGGCGTCGCCCTGCCCCACGTCGAGGATGTGCAGGTGGAGCAGGTCACTGTCGGGAGTGAGTGCAGCGATCCAGACCACTCCCATCAGGGTGGCTGCTACGCCGAGCACCGCCAGGCGCTCTACGGAGTGGGGCGGTCCCTCCCAGACGGTCCGGGCAACTTCAGCGACTGGGGGCAGCCACCGACGGTGGGTCACGGCGGCCCCTGCGCACGCCATGAGCGCGTACGCGACCCACACCCAGACCGCGCTCATCCCGTCTACCGTGAGGCCGGCGCCCGGAACCGCTGCGAAGAGCCCAGCCAGTTCGGTGAGCGCTGTTCCTCCCAGCCATGTCACGAGTCCCAGCGCCTCTCCCAGCGGAGCGAAGGCGAGTCCAGCGGCAGCGGTGAGTGCGGAAGCGATCAGGAAGGAGGGCATCACCAGCATCGCCAGGAGTGTCGCAGGCGCGCCCAGCAACGGCACCTGGCCGAAATTGAACGCCACCACCGGCAGTGACCCCACGAATGCGCCCAGGGAGACAATGAGGCTAGCGGTAGCCGCTCCCAGCGCCCGTCCCGCCGTTTCCGGCAGCCGCTCGCGCAGTGCGGCCATCCGTTCCAGCGCCCAGGCGCTCCCCGGTAGTCCAAGCAGCAGGACGCCGGCCATCGCCGTGAAACTCAACTGGAACGAGCGGTCCCAGAGGGAGAGCGGCTCTACGAGGAGCACGAGGAAGGCCGCGAGGCCGAGTGCGTTGACCGCCGCCGGCATCCGGCCCACGGCAAGCGCAAGCAGGAAGGCCGAACCCATGATGCCGGCACGCAACGCAGACGGCGGAGCGCCTGCGAGCAGGATGTATCCCCACAGCAGTGCCAGCGGAGTGATGAGATACAGACCGTACCGGCGCCCCAGCAACGCCCGCGAGACCAGCAACGAAAGCCCCAGCACCAGCCCGACGTGCAGCCCCGACACTGCAAGGAGATGCGCAAGGCCGGCCTCCCGGAAGTCATCGTAGGTCTCCGGCGGTGTCCCTGCCCGCAACCCCAGAAGGACAGCCGATGCCACCGGCGCGACCGGCTCCGGCACAGAGCGTTGGAGCACGTCTTCCAACCTCGATCTGGTGCGGTGAAGCAGAGAGGCGCCGCCACCTTGTCCGGGCGTTACCGAGACGACCTCCGCTCCCGACACCACCGTTCGAATGCCCCGGACGGCGAGATGCTCCCGGTAATCGAACGGGCCGATGTTGCGGGGAACGTCGAGGGACCCCCGGATGACGACCTCGTCGTCGTGCTGCAGGAAGGGATAACCGCGCCCTTCCACCGCAGGCGGCTCCGGGTCGGCCCAGACCAGCGCCTTACCGGAAACCGGCGTCCAGCCGTCCGGTGTCAGCGCCTGCGCGTTCTCGATGCTCAGCCTTAGTGACCCGCCCGCCAGTTCCGGCACACCGGCCACTTCCGCCCGTAGTGTGGCTTCTGCCCCGTGCAGCCTAGTGAGGCCGTCGGGGGCCGTCAGATCGGGCAGGGGACGTGCAAGGCCAAGCAAACCCCCGGCAAGGAAGACGATGGCCATGCCTAGGTGCAGTCCTGCGAGCCGCAACCTCAGGCCTCCTGCTCCAAGCGCAATCGCAGCCAGCGCCGCTCCCCAGAGGGGTATGCCCGCGCTGGACTGCGCAAACAGCCCCAGCGCATACCCGAGCCCAAGCCACGCGAGCGGCATCGCCTAGCTGCGCCTCTCGCTCGCGGCGAGTGCTGTCTGCCGCTCTACCAGCCGGATGCGTGCGCTCAGGCGACGGGGCGAGCCCATCGCGAATGCCGTCGGGACCATCAGTGCGCCTATGAACGCCAGCACCCAGATGGACGCTCGGTAGTCGCCCGTCACGTCGAATACCCAGGCCATGAATATCGGCCCGACGACTCCTGCCGCAACCGAGCCTCCCTGTAGCAGCCCCACGATCGAGCCGAGGGAACGCCCGCCGAACATCATGCTTCCGAGCGTGCCCCGCGTGGGGATGACGCTGCCGAACCCGATGCCGAACAGGGCGACGAACGGCATCGCGAGCAGGATGGAGGTCACTGTCACGAACTGCAGGTAGAGCATTGATGCCGTGAGCATGCAGGCAACCACTGCGAGCACGAGCCGGTAGTCTGCCTTGTCCAGCATGTAGCCTGCCCCCAGGCGGCCGATGCCGCTGAGGAGGAAGACGAGCGTGAACGTCACCGCCGCTTCGCTCTTCGTGAGCCCGGTGTCCTCCACGAAGTAGAAGATCTGGTGCACCTGGAACGCGGAGTTCACCATGAACATGCCGGAGAGGTAGCCCATGAACAGCCAGAACTCCTTGGTGCGGGCCGCCGCGCGAGCGGTCATGCCCCAGGGTGTGGCGAGCGTTCTTACAGCAACGCCCTGTGCGTCGCGCTCCGGCGGGTCGCCATCGGGGCGCAGGCCGTAAGGCTCCGGCCGGTCGCGGGCGATCGCGCTGATGAGCGTCAGGAATACGAGGACGATGACCCCGTAGGCGATGATGATATTCCGCCAGCCGAATGTCTCCTCGAGCGAGGTGTTCAGGATGACGAACGGCGAGCCGAAGATCGGCCCCATCACGGCCCATCCAGTTGCGGTGCCCAGCTTGCGCCGGAACCAGCGCGCGATGAGCACCGGCCACGTCACGGCGTGGCTCATTCCCGACGTGCCGATGGAGATGACGAAGATAGCGAGGTAGAACGTGAGGATGCCGTTGATCAGCCCCAGCCCGACCATGCCGAGGCCGGTGATGATGGCACTCCAGAAGAGAAGAGTGCGCGGTTTCACCTTGTCCAGCAGGATGCCTACGAGCGGGCTGGTGATGCCGGACTCCATCTGCCGCATGGACATCGCCCCACCGACCACGGAGCGCGACCAGCCGAAGTGCCCCTCGATGGAGACGGCGAAGGCGCTCATCCCCTGGAAGTAGGCTGCCGAGAGGACGGTGTTCGTGAGGATGCTTCCGGCAACGAGGTACCAGCCGTAGAAGATGCGCGGTTGGCGCGGTGTGCCGGAGGCAGGGGTCTGGGGTTCCAAGGGGCGTCTCCACGCGGCCCGGTGCAGGCCGCTATCGCCGCATGGTAGCCGGGTGCGGCCCTGAGGGGAACCGCGCGGCGCTTTGACAGCGGGCGTCGGAGCCTTCTATCGTGGGCGTCCCACCCCACCTGCGGAGGCTGTTCGATGGCAACGCTCGACGACCTGGACGGACTGCTGGCTCAGAACAACGTCGTCGTGTTCACGACGTTCCGGCGCGACGGGATGCCGCAGCAGAGCCTCGTCACCGTTGGGAAGATAGACGGCGGGCTCGCCTTCACGACGCGCTCCCGGAACGCGAAGGCGTACAACCTGGCGCGCGACCCACGGTGCGCGATCATGCTCGTCAAGCCCAACAACCGGGGGTTCGCCGTGCTCGACGGCAGGGCCGAGGTGCTGGGCCCGGACAATTCGGACGCGGATGGGCTCCGGCTCTGGCTGCGAGAGGTCTACCGCGTCGCGGCAGGAAAAGAGCATCCCGACTGGGACGAGTACGACCGCGTGATGCTGGAGGAGGGGCGTGTCGCCGTGCTGTTGAAGCCCGATCGCATCTTCGCGAGGAATGCCTAGGGCCCGTCCTCGCCGTCCTCCTCTTCGGGTTCGTCCTCCCCGAAGTTGACCTCCTCAAGCGTCAGCTCGAACGTGAAGCGCACTGCGGCCCGGACGATCTCGACGCTGATGGTGTCTCCGACGCGGTAGTCGGTCAGGAGCATCAGCACCAGCTGGCTCGTGCCGATGATGGGAACCCCGTCCACCTGCACGATGACGTCGTCCACCTCTATACCCGCCCGCGATGCCGGGCTGTCCTCGGCGACGGAGATGACCAGCGCGCCTTCGTCCACGGTCAGGCCGCGCTCCGTAACGGCGGTGGGGCTGACGTCCTGCACGGTAATGCCCATGCGCGGGCGCACCACGCGCCCGAACTCGATGAGATGCTGGGCGACGGGGATGACCGTGTCGGCGCTGATGGCGAAACCCATGCCGTCGATGGAGACGCCGCCGCTCAGGGATTCGCGGATGACGCGGGTGTTGATGCCGACAACCTCGCCGTCCAAGTTCAGGAGCGGGCCGCCGCTGTTGCCGGGGTTGATGACCGCGTCCGTCTGGAGGAGGTTGTCCAGCCTGTCTTCGCCGGTCCCGAGCGACCGTCCCTTGGCGCTGAGGATGCCTAGGGTCACTGAGCCCTGGAACCCGAGCGGGCTGCCGATCGCCAGCACCCAGCTGCCGATGCGCAGCGCTTCGATATCGCCCAACTCCACGACGACGAGGTCTTCAACCTCAGCGGGATCGACCTTGAGCACTGCGAGGTCGGTGGCCTTGTCCGTGCCTATGAGCTCGGCGGGCAGCCGTTGGCGGTTCGAGAGCACTACCTCCACCTCGACCGCACCGTCTATGACGTGATCGTTGGTCAGGATGTGGCCGTCCTCACGGAAGAACACGCCCGAGCCCTGCGCGACGCCCGGCGTCGTCTGCCCGAAGACGTTGGTCTCTTCCACCGTGGCGAGCACCTGCACCACAGCAGGCAAGACCATCTCCACGGTATCGGCGACGTGGTTATCCGCGACGTGATAGGCCGCGGCCAGGATCTGGTCCAGGCCGAGGGCTTCTCCCCCAAGGGCCGGGGTGGCCGTGGGAGGCGGGGAGTCCGGGGTCGCCGTTGGCGTGGGGGCGGCGGTGCTCGTGCAAGCGGCAAGCAGGCCGGCGGCGAGTGCGGCAGCGAGCGCCGCGAGGAGTAGAGAGGTCAGTTTGCGCAATCGGGGCCTCCGTACTGCAGACATCGGGCGTACACGGATGAGTACATTCCTACGCTTAACATGATACGGCGTGCTGGGCGGATTGGATTCGCCGTGCCGGGGTCGACGTCTCCTTTACCCGGTGGTGAGCCGCTGTACGGCATCTTCCTGCGCCGCCGAGAGTTCGCGTATGCCGCCTGCCGCGAGGTCCAGCATCTCGTCGAACGTTGCGCGGGAGAAGGGGTGCTCCTCGCCGGTGCCCTGCACCTCCACGAACTCACCGCCGTTCGTCATCACGACGTTCAGGTCGACGGCTGCGCGGGAGTCCTCCTCGTAGCAGAGGTCGAGCATCGTCTCGCCGCCTACTAGTCCCACGCTCGTGGCCGCGACGCTGCCCGCGAGCGGTACGCGGAGCATGACGCCGTGCCGCACGAGGCCGAGCAGGGCCTGGTAGAGCGCGACGTAGGCGCCCGTAATAGCGGCGGTGCGGGTGCCGCCGTCGGCCTGCAGCACGTCGCAGTCGATGGTGATGGTGCGCTCGCCCAGCCTCTCGAGCTGGGTGACGGAGCGGAGGGAGCGGCCGATGAGGCGCTGTATCTCGTGGGTGCGCCCGCTGCCGGAGGAGCGTTCACGGGAGGTGCGGGTGAGGGTGGAGCGCGGGAGCATGCCGTACTCAGCGGTCACCCAGCCCTTGCCCTGACCGCGCAGGAAGAAGGGGGCCTTCTCCTCGATGGAGGCGGCGCAGACGACGCGCGTCATGCCGGTCTCCACGAGCACGGAGCCTTCCGCGAATTCCTGGAAGCCGAGGGTGATCTTCGTGGGGCGCAGTTCGTCGTTGCGTCTGCCGTCGATGCGGGGCACGGGTCCTCCTTGCGTTACGTGCCCAGCCGGACGGGGTCGGCTTCCTGCTGGAGCGTGCGGATGATGGACATGGCGGTGAGCCGCCCGGTCTTCGGGTTCTCGCCGGGGATGTTCTCCAAGTGGAGGCGCATCAGCCCGAACTCGCCCTCGACCTCGATGTCGTGGCAGTTCCGCTGGAGGCCGGGCGTCGCAATCATCTTGACGGTCGTCTGGTCGGGGCCGATGCCGGCGAAGCTGACCGCCGCCGATACGTTGAGGTTGGCGGGGAAGCCGATGCAGGCTTCCCGGGCCGAGCCTTCGAAGATGACCTCTTCCTCTTCCATCGCCCAGAGGTCTATGCCATTCCTGACGACGTGAGGCGCGCCGTCCAACGCCGCCGGGCCCTTGCGGGACTCCATGACGACGCGGTCTATGCGGCCCACGGAGGCGGACTTGATGCCGTCCAGCCCGATGATGGCGCCGGACGGCATGAGGAGGCGGCAGCCGGTCTCTCGCGCCCTGTCCAGCAGCTCCGGGTGGGCGATGAGCGCGCCGACGCTGATGACCATCGCGCCCTTGCCCGCGGTGAACGCGGCCTCGACGAGGCCGGGCACGATGGGGGCGCCCGCGGCTTCGACGAGCAGGTCAGCCTGCTCGATGAGTTCGCCGGTACTCATGTACGGCGGGGGGGTGCGGAGCGTGCCCAGGAACTCGCGGGCACTGCCTTCCGTGCGGCTCGCGACGCCAGCGACCTCCATGCCGCCGAGTGTGCCGTCGTCAGCGGCGCGCAGGATGGCCTTGCCTATCGCGCCGCAACCGACGATGCCGATGGTGGGAGCGGCCATCGCTACCTACTTCTCGTTGCCTTCTTCCAGCCAGGCGATGTAGTCGGCCATGGCGGACTCGGGCGTGTAAGCGTTCTCGAAGCCGAGCTCGTCGCGGGCACGGCTCATGTCCAGGTAGTTCTGCTCCTTGTACGCGGGGCCCTTGCCGTCCTGCAGCGAGAGGTTGGCATCCGGCTTGACGGCCTTGACCGCGTCGACGAGTCGCTGGTTGGAGACAGCGACGCCGGAGCTGACGTTGTAGATGCGGTTCGGCAGGTCCTCCGTGAGCTGCACGCGCCTGATGCCCTGGGCGCAGTCCTTCACGTAGCAGACGTCGCCGGTGTCCTCGGCGAAGGGGACGCCGCGGGAGTAGTCCGGCTCCGTGCCGTTGACGGCGGCATGGGCGAGCCTGCTGGGGAGGTTCATCATGGAGTGGTAGAGCGGCCCCCAGATGCCGCCGATACGCATGGAGACGACGTCCAGGCCGGTGCGGCCCGCGTAGTGGAAGGCGAGGATCTCCCATGCCTTCTTGAACGTTTCGGTGGGGTTCGAGGACTCGACGGGGAGCCTGTCGGTCTCGCGGTAGGGGCCGTTGGGGATGCTGTGGTAGACGGCGATGGAGCTTGCGAGCGAGAGGCGCTTGACCTCCGCGTTACGGGCCGCCTCCAGCACGCCGATGAGGCCGTTCATGTTGACGCGGTAGTCGTCGTAGGGGCCGAGGGCCATGACGCCGGGGACGGCGAGGTGCACGATGTGCTCCGCCTTGTGCTTCTTCGCCACTTCCTCGATGACGCTCGGCTCCGAGACGTCCGCCTTCTCGACGATGACGCGCTTGCCGTACTCGTCCTTGATGAACGAGGGCTCGCGCCAGGTCTGGTAGTACGTGATAACGACATCTTCGCCTGCGTCGACGAACGCCCTGGCCGTGTGCAGGCCGATGAAACCCATGCCGCCTGTGATGAGGACTGTCACCGTCCACCTCCGCTGTTACCTAGTGCTGTGGGCGCGCGCCGCGCCGCAGTCGGTAAGGGTAACCCATCGCGCCTGGATGCGCGAGCGGCGACCCCGTAGGGGCGGCTTGGAACAAGAATGTCAACGCGGCCCGGATATGACATTCTTGTTCGGCACTTTACGAGTGAAACGCCTCAGTAATATGGCATTCTTGTTCCCCTTGTGACAGGTGGTTTCCCAGGCCATGGCCTGCTTCCCGCGAACAAGGCAACAACAATCTCATGCGTTTCAAAGTTCTGCGCCAGCACCCATAGATTTTCTCTATGGCTGGGCTGCGAGCTATAGACGCGGTCTATGGGTGCTGTCTGTGCGACGGTCATGCATCCAGCGTAGCGGATGCGGGGGCGACGGCGTAAGGGGCGGGTGTCAGTAGTGCAGGGAGAGAGGCGGTTTATCCTAGAACCCTGATACCACTGCTCTCATGTTCGGAGGCTGTGTATGTCGATAGCACCAGCGATCATCAGGGAGTGTCGCCAAGAAGACGTATCTGACGTCCTGCATCTGTGGGCCACGTCCGGCGCGTCGAATACTCCCACCGACACGCCCGAAGACGTCGAGCGTGCGGTTTCCGAACCCGGGCTGGAGTTCCTCGTTGCGGAAGCGGACGGTCTGGTTGTAGGCACCATCATGGGCGGCTTCGACGGGTGGCGCGGCGCTATCTCCCGGCTCGCGGTTGCGGAGAGTCACCGGCGGCAAGGCATCGGACGCGCGCTGCTGGACGAGGCGATGGCCCGCTTCGCCAGCAACGGAGTGAATGTAGTCGGCGCGCTGGTCGAGAAGGACCACCCTTGGGCGATGGCGTACTGGGGGTCGGTGGGGTTCGAACTCGACGAGCGGTTCGTGTTGTTCAAGCACGGGATGTAGGGTCGGGGCCCCGAACCTACATCCCGGCAGTCCACCTCACCCTTTGCTCCGGGGCCTGTTCGCGCGGGTAACGAGCTGGAGCGCGAATATGACTGTGAAGCAGAAGCCGGCCAGCAGCACTCCGGGGAAGGGGAGCGTCATCGCGCCGACCCCGGGCGGGAGAAAGTCACTGAACAGGTTTTCCACTAATGGCTCGAAGAGGTAGAAGTAAGAGGAGAAACAGACGAACCAGCCTGCGACGGCGGCGACCGCCACGACAGCACGGGGCAGGACGACCGAGGCGGCGCACAACAGCCCCAGCACGAGGAGGATGCCGAAGAACACGTACGGTACGGAGCTCTCCAGCTCGCCGGCTGCACCCAGGAGGGTGTGACCCATGCCCTGCCACTCCTCCTCTACGCCTCCCCACACCTCCTGGTCGAAGACCACCAGGAGATAGACCCAGGGTATGAAGGTGCTCAGGAGGACGAGCGCGCCGAGGACCGAGCTTCCGATGCCGGCGGGGGTTCCCCGCACGAATGTGGGGAGGTCATCGGCGATCGGGGCGCTCCCGCCGTCTGCCGCTTCCCCGGCGCCGGCTGCGACCCCTTCACCACTGCCTGCCGGGTTGCGGGCCGCCATGGACCGTCGCTGCAGCAGTGCGTTCACCCACTCGATGGTGGCGGGAGAGCGTTGCAACGTGTGGCGGTGCGGGAACTGCAGGGCGGCGATGGCCCCGAAGGCCATGAGGGTGAGCCAGAAGGCCGTGGACGTGATGATGAGGAGGATGATGAGGCCCAGCGCGGCTATGACTATCCGCGTCTCCACCTGCACGGCGTGAGGCACGAACCAGGTGCCGGCCGCCCCCAGCCCGAGAAGCATCAGGAGGAGCTTGTAGACCAGCGGTACGCCAAGTATGAAAGCGGAGAGCAGGATAACAACGCCGAGGCCGGGGACGATGAGCCGTTCCTGTATCTGCATCGGACCACCTCCTGGCAGAAGGCGGCAGCGACATGGTCGTGCCGCTCCAGGGACTGGCCGTGCCGACGGATGCAGGGGAGGCCCCGTTCGACCGTTTCGATACCGGGCTACCTTATCACGATAGACCCGGTTACCGCCAGGATTCGTAAGCCAGAGGGGTGGCAGCGCCTAGAATTCTTCGCCGGAGTCGAGCCATGCGACGTAGTCGGCGATGGCGGCGGGGATGGTGTGGGCGGGGCGCCAGCCGGTCTCGGCGGTGATGCGCTCGTTGTCGAGGCAGGCGTTGGGGCGGTAGCGGGGGCTGCGTCCCTCCTGGAGGGTTGCGTCGAAGCCGGGTTTGGCGGTGCGGACGGCGTCGAGGAGGTCGGCGGCGGTGATGGTCTCGGCGCGGCCTATGTTGTAGACGGTGTGGGCGAGTGAGGGCGCCTGTTGGAGGGAGCGAATCGCCTCGGCGACGTCGGGCGCGTAGGTGATGTCGAAGGTGTCCCCGGCGAACGGGACACCGCCGAAGCGCTCCGAGAAGTCCGGTTCGTGGCCCCGGGACGCGGCGTGGCAGAGGCGGCTCGGCAGGTTGAGCATGGAGCGGTAAGTGGGGCCGAAGACGCCGCTGATGCGCATGGAGACGACCTCCATGTCGCCTCCGTAGTTGTTGGCGTAGTTGTGGACCAGCACTTCCCACGCCTTCTTGAACGCACCGGGTTTCACGCCCCCGGTGAGCAGGACCGGCGTCTCCTCGTGGAACGGCCCTTCCGGCAGCTCCGCGAACATCGCGCCGTTGGACCCCCAGCAGAAGCGGCGCACGCCTGCGGCAGTCGCGCCGTCGAAGAGGTGGGAGAGCTTGTCCATGTTGATGCGGAGGTCCTCGCCTGGATCGGCGGAGGAGCGCCGGTGGAGGGCGAGGTGGACGATGCCATCCGCGCCGTGCTTGCGGGCGACGGCCTCGATAGAGCCGGGCTCGTCGAGGTCGCACTGCTCGATGGTGACGGTCTTGCCGACGTGCGGTTCCAGGAAAGAGGGCACGCGGGTGTTCTCATACGAGGTGGCGACGACCTGCTCTCCGGCCTCGGCGAAGGCTCGGACGGTGTGCGAGCCGATGAAGCCTAGGCCGCCAGTGACGATGGTGGTCATGAGTCAGCTCCTTTCCAAACGTGCGACACCCAGCGCCTCCTGCCTGGCGGGGGCGTCGGGGAGGGCGGACGTTTCACCCTCACCCCAACCCTCTCCCATCAAGGGAGAGGGGGAAAACCTCGTGACGATGGTGGTCATGAGTCAGCTCCTTTCCAGGTGCGCGACGCTCAGCGCCTCCTGCTCGGCGGGGGCGTCGGGGAGGGCGGACGTTTCACCCTCACCCCAACCCTCTCCCATCAAAGGGAGAGGGGGAAAACCTCGTGTGACGATGGTGGTCAAGGGTCAGCTCCTCTCCGTGCGCGCGACGCCCACGGTGAGCGTTGCGCCGTCTATCTCGTGCTCTTCGGTGTAGGCGCCGGGCGGGGGCGCGGCGGCGTGGAGGGCGTCGCTCAGCGTCTCCTGGCGGATGTACGTCTCCTGTGAAATGAGGACAAAGAGCAGGGAAGGATCTGGCATAGAGGAGCTCAGTAGGTGATAGCGGTCATCCTTCGGGGTTACGTAGGTGACGATGCGCTCCTCGATCTCGAAACCGGCGGACTTGCGCATGTTCTGGACGCGGTGGACGAACTCGCGGGCCGTGCCTTCAGCCTCCAGTTCCGGGGTGAACGTCGTGTCGATGCCCACGAGCAGGAAGCCGTCGGAAGCAGTGACAAACCCAGGCTTGTCTTCGAGCTCAAATGTAACCTCGCCTGGTTCAAGAACGAAGGAGCCGACTTTGAAACGGCCATTTGCATCGACCGCATAACCAGTTCCAACAGTATTGGCGATGTCGATTGCGCGCATCGCTTCGCCTCGATTCTCGCCAAGTCGTGGCCCTGCTAAAGCTAAGTTGAGCCTGAGCACGGGCTTGGTGAATTCGTCTTCGGAGGCCACCTCGATCGCCTTGACGTTCAGTTCGTCGAGCACCTGCGACTCGACGAGCGGCAGCAGTTCCTCGTCCCCTGCGCGGGGGCTGACGAGTACACGGGCGAGGGGCTGGCGCACCTTCACGCCGCTCCTGCTGCGCGCGTTGCGCCCGAGGCTGGCGATGCGCATCGCGAGGCGCACCGCGCGGTCGAGGGTGTCGTCGGTGAGGGCGGGGTCGGTGCCCGGGTACGTTTCGAGGTGGACGCTGCGCGGCTCGTTGCGCAGCGTGCTCCCTTCGTCCACTTCCCCGCCGGGTACCCTCACCCTAGCCCTCTCCCCTTGTAGGGAGAGGGGACCAGCGGGCGCGAGGTTGGCGAAGATGGCGTCGGCGACGAAGGGAGTCATCGGGGCGATGAGCTTGTCGAGCGTGAGCAGGCAGGAGTAGAGCGTTACGTATGCCCAGGTCTTGTCGTCGTCGTTCTCGGCCTTCCAGAAGCGCCGGCGGCTGCGACGGACGTACCAGTTGGAGAGGAGGTTCACGAACTCCTGGATGCGGCGTCCCGCTCCGGTGGGGTTGAGGGAGTCGAGGTCGTCGGCGACCTGCGCGACCAGGCCGTTCAGCTCGGAGACGATCCAGCGGTCGAGCTCGTTGGGCGGGGGCGCTGCGAGCGTCGGCTCGCCCACGCGGCCGTCCTTCCAGTACTCGGCGTGGGCGTCGGGGTCGAAGCCGTCGATGTTGGCGTAGGTGACGTAGAAGCTGTAGGTGTTCCAGAGCGTGAGGAGGAACTGGCGGAGCGTCTCCTTGACGAGGTCCGGCGAGAAGCGGCGTGCGTCGCCCACGGGCGCGGCGGTGAAGAGGTACCAGCGCAGAGCGTCCGCGCCGTGCTCGTTCATCACGGTCCAGGGGTCGACGACGTTGCCCTTCGACTTGGACATCTTCTCGCCCTTGCCGTCCAGGATGAGGCCGAGGACCAGGCAACTCTCGTAGGAGGGCTTGCCGGTGATGAGCGTGGAGAGGGCGAGCAGGCTGTAGAACCAGCCGCGCGTCTGGTCGACGGCCTCGGTGATGTAGTTGGCCGGGAAGAGCGGGCTGGCGATGAGGTCGTCGACGCTGTTGAGGGTCACTTCCTCGCCGTGAGGCCCTGGCACGGTGACGGGGTACGCCCACTGCGCGAAGGGCATCGCGCCGGAGTCGTACCAGGCGTCGGCAACCTCCGTGACGCGCTGCATCGTTCCGCCGCAGGCGGGCTCGTCGCAGCGCAGCGTGACGCGGTCGACGTACGGGCGGTGCAGGTCGAGGCCGTCGAGCAGGCCGCGCGTCTCGTCGGTGACGCGCTCGGCGAGGTCGGCGGTCGAGCCCGCGACGACGATGTGTTGTGGGTCTTCGGCGCAGCGCCAGATGGGGATGGGCGTGCCCCAGTAGCGCTCGCGCGAGACGGACCAGTCGACGTTGTTGCGCAGCCACTCGCCGAAGCGGCCCTCCTTGATGTGCTCCGGCACCCACTCGATGCCGCGGTTGCCCGCGAGCATCTCGTCCTTCATGGCGGTCGTGCGGATGTACCAGGACGTCTTGGCGTAGTAGAGGAGGGGCGTGCCGCAGCGCCAGCAGAAGGGGTAGGTGTGCTTGTAGGGCGAGGCGTCGTGGAAGAGCAGGCCGCGCTCGTCGAGATTGCGGATGAGCTGCTTGTCGGCGTCCTTCACGAACGTGCCACCGCCGGGGAAGCCGTCGGCGAGCACGCCGTGGACGTCGACCGTGTGGACGGTCTCGATGCGGTATGCCCTGCCGAGCTCGGCGTCTTCCGCGCCGTAGGCGACGGCGCTGTGAACGACGCCGGTGCCGTCGGCGGTCGATACATAGCCAGCGGGCAGTACACGGTGGGTGTGGCCGCGGCGCGCGAGGAAGTCGCCGTAGGGCGCGTCGTACTCGATGCCGACGAGGTCCGCACCCCAGAAACTAAGCGAACTAGGCACATGCCAATTTTCACCGAGGACACTGAGAGCCAAATCCTCTGCTACGATGACGCGCTCACCTGTTTCGTTCGATTTTGCAAGGACGTATTTGACATCCGGATTCACGGCGAGCGCGCAGTTCGCGGTGAGTGTCCAAGGGGTCGTCGTCCATGCAAGGAAAGCAGGGGGAGATTCCGTCCAACTCTCGCCGTCATACCCCATGTCTTTCAAGGCAAACGTGTGAGGGGGAGCCATCTGGATGCCTTCGGGACTAGTGGTGCGCACCGGTTGAGCTTCACGTATGGGGAAGCGGACGTAGATGCTGGGGTCGGGCGTGTCCTCCTGGTAGCCGAGGGCTACCTCGTGGGAGCTGAGGCTCGTGACGCAGCGGGGGCAGTGGGGCGTCACCTTGTAGCCTTCGTAGACGAGGCCCTTGTCCCAGAGGCGCTTGAACACCCACCATGCCGACTCGATGTAGGAGTTGTGGTAGGTGACGTAGGCGTTCTCCATGTCCAGCCAGACGCCGGCGCGGTCGGTCATGGCCTCCCATTCGCCGACGTAGCGGAACACGCTCTCGCGGCAGCGCCGGTTGAACTCCTCGATGCCGAACTCCTCGATCTCCTGCTTGCTGGAGATGCCGAGCTCCTTCTCGATCTCCAGCTCGACGGGGAGGCCGTGGGTGTCCCATCCGCCACGGCGCAGGGGCCGGAAGCCGCGCATGGTCTTGTAGCGGAGGATTACGTCCTTGAACGAGCGCGACAGCACGTGATGGATGCCGGGGCTGCCGTTCGCGGTCGGCGGGCCTTCGTAGAAGACAAACAGCGGGGCATCCGCGCGCTCGCGGTCGACGCGATGCGTCAGGTCGGCCTCCCGCCATGCTTCGAGGACCGAGGTCTCCAGTTGCGGGAAGTCCACCTTGCTGGAGACGGGTTCATACCGTTTCTTCGCGTTGCCAGTCATGCTCCTCCGTTCTGCAAAAAGAAAACGCCCATCCGCTCACCGGCGGACGGACGTTGCCGTGGTACCACCACCATTCCCGATGCGCCTCCTGGCGCACGGGCACTCATCACCTCGCGCCGCGCACGGATGCGGGCGGAAGGCTGCCGCTGTAACGGGCGGGCGGCCCGTCCGCGCCTACTGGTTCCCCGTGCGGGGAAGGTTCGGGCGGCGGCTCGGGAGGGATGTTCGGCAGGTCGCGCGCACCGGCTCGCACCGTACCCGGCTCGCTCTGCGCGCGGTGGTCTGCGTACTCGTCTCCGTCGCAGCCTGTCGTTCGATAGTAGCGGGAGGGGCGCTCAAGCGTCAAACGGGTACGGAAACACCAGAAGGAGATGTTTGCTCCGCACCCCCGTTACGTTGACACTCCTCTTGGCCGCCCGTAGAATCGCAGGAGTGCCGTACCGCTGCTGCCGCGGGAACAGGTGCAGGGAGAGGGGTCCAACCTTGGATATCGGTAATGCGCTTACGCGCTATCTGTCGGAACGCGCACACAAACTCGATTCTTACGCACACCAGGAGCTCCACCGTTTCGCCCGCGCCATGCGCGACCAGAGCGGATCGGAACGCTCCGTCGACCAACTGAGAGCTCCACATGTCGCGGGGTACGCCGAGCGGGAGGTCGCCAACGGCGGCGACGTTCATGCCCGCCTGCGCCCGGTGAAGGAGTTCCTCACGTATCTCAGCAAGAAGGGGCTCCACACGGAGAACCTCTCCACGCACGTGAAGATCCCGAGGCCGAGCATCAGAGGCGGAACCGCCGTTGCATCCACTCGTCTGGCGTTCCAGACGATGGAGATGACGGAGAGCGGACTGGAAGCGCGCAAGAAGGAACTGACAGAGTTGAAGGGCCAGCGCCCCGAGATCGTTGAGGCCATCCGGATCGCTGCCGCGGACAAGGACTTCCGCGAGAACGCTCCGCTCGACGCCGCCCGCGAGGAGCAGGGCAAGATCGAAGCCCGCATCCGCGACCTCGAAGAGGAGATACGCCGAGCCGAGATCATCGACAGGAGAAGCGGCTCCGGCGTCGGCGTCGGCGCTGCCGTTACCCTGCACGACCTGGACAGCGGCAAAGACGTTACCTACACCATCGTCGACACGATGGAGGCAGCCCCGATCTCCTTCAAGATATCCGTCTCTTCGCCTGTCGGCGCTGCCATCGCGGGCCGGGGCGAGGGCGCCCAGGTGAGCGTCCAGACTCCAAAGGGCGCGCGCCGCTACAAGATCAGCAAGGTCAAGTTCTAGGTCACAGCACTGTTCGGTTCCGTACGCAAGCGCGTTCGCCGACTCCTCTGGGGAGCCGCTTACCGCCGTGTCGTCAGGCCGTTGCTGTTCACCCTCCCTCCGGAAACCGCCATCAACGCAGGTACGCGAGCGCTTGGCGTGCGTCCAGTATGGCGTGCGCTCGGGCCGTCGTCCGGCGAAGTGAGCCTGCCCGCTTCGGTGGGCGGCATCGCGCTCCGCAATCCGGTGGGGCTCGCGGCGGGACTCGACAAGCACTGCGCCAGCCTCGACAGCCTTGCCGCGCTCGGGTTCGGGTACGTGGTCGGCGGCACGGTGACGGCGCAGCCGCGTCCCGGCAACCCGAAACCGCGCGTGCTGCGGCTCGCCAAAGAGGAGTCCGCGATCAACGCGCTCGGATTCCCCGGCGACGGTATGGACGCCGCGCTGGGACGATTGGAGCGACTGCGCCGGATGCCCGCTCGCGTGCTCGTGAGCATCGCAGCGCTCGACGAAGAGGAGACGGCGGAGTGCGCCGAGCGGCTGCAGCCGCTCGTGGACGGCGTCGAGGTGAACATCAGCTCACCGAACACGGCGGGGCTGCGCCGCTTCCACGAACCGGAAGCGTTACGGGGCCTGTTGAGCGTGCTCAATGCGGTGCGGCTGAAGCCGCTCTTCGTAAAGATACCCCCGTGGACCAACGACGAGGAGCGCGAGCAGATACTCTCGCTCGTGCGCGTCTGCCGCGAGGCCGGCGTGGACGCAGTGACGGCGGCGAACACGATCCCCGTGGAGGACGAGCGCCTCGCGACCGGACGCGGCGGCCTGAGCGGGCGTGCGATACTGGAGAATATGCTGGCGATGCTGCCCGACATACGCGCCGAGCTGGGAAGCGGCGTGGGACTGAACGCCTGCGGCGGCATCGCCTCCGCGGACGACGCCCGCGCGGCGCTCGAGGCCGGGGCCGACACGGTGCAGCTCTACACGGCGCTCGTGTTCCGGGGGCCGGGACTCGTCGAGGAGATATGCAGCGGTCTGCGCGCCCAGCCGCCGGAGGGCTGGCGATGACGCAGGACGAGCGCGTTCGCGCAGCCGAGGACGTACTCGCGGCGACGGGCCCGCTGCGCAACCTCGCCGACGAGGTGCGCTCCTATCCGCTGCGCCTGCTGCGCCTCGTTGCCGAACAGCACGCAGCCCGCAACGCGCCGGTGTCCGACCACCTGCTGCGGCTGCCTCCGTACCTCGGCGAAACCGCGCTGCGCGGCCTGCTGGATGGCGGGTTCGTGGAGCGCGTGACGGCTGCATACGCCGTGTACGCGTACGCTCCGACATCGGAGGGGCTTGCGTTGCTGGCGTCGTTGGAGGGGAGCAAGGACGCTCCGAAGGGGCGCAAGCCTCGCAAGCGGGGTTAGCCGAAGGGCACCCACAAGGGGGCCCCCTACGTCAGAAACGCCCCAATGCGCAGGACTTCAGCGCTCGCGGCCTCGTGCCCAGTTGAGTTCGACGAATCCCTGGCCGACGATCTCGCCGGACGGGTCGAGCACGTCGACGCCCGCTTCCCAGTAGGTGACGCCTATCGTCTCGCTGCGGTACTCGGACTCCTCTTCCAGGGGGCGCAGCACCAGGGAGAGCCCCTCGCCGGGGACTTCGACGTTCCAGTGCGTGCGGTAGGCCGTTTCGGTCACAGGGCTGCGCCAGACGGGTTCGCCGGGGGTGAACGAGACCTCGTCCGCTTGGAGGGTTCGCGCGGGCTGGCCCGGCAGTCGGAGCGTCCCATAGCGTTCGATGAGCGGGCCTCTGCGTTCGTAGAGACTGGAGATCATGAGGTCCGTGCCGTCATCCAGTTGGATGCTGGCCCAGTCCCACTCGACAGCGACGGGCTGGAAGTCGCCCCACTGCTTGTCGAGCCACGCCATGCCGGTGACGCTCGAATCCGAGCCGTCGGGGAGTGTCAGCGTTCCGCTCAGCGCGAGGCGCGGGCGCGTGTAGTAGTAGGTGACGCCGGCGTAGTCGAAGTCCACGAGCCCGCCCTGGTGCAGCAGCGGTTCGGTTGTCGCGCGGAGCGTGAGGTCGTACGCATAGCCATCCGCCTCGGCGCGCAGCGTGTAGGCCTCCCCGCCGACGCCCGCCATGAGCGTGTCGCCCACTGCGAGTTCGAAGTCTCCCGGGGCAGTCTCAACGGGAGCGGCGACTTCGACCAGTTCATCGTGGACATAGCCTGTCGCGGTGCCGAGCCCGATATGGCGGACGTGGCCGGCAAGCCCGCTGGTCGGTTCGCGTACGCGAAAGACGACGTCGTGCAGGGCGTAGCGCTCCTGCTCCTCCGACGTGAAGTGCGCGTTGAAATACCACCACTCGACCAGGTAGGTGTGCGGCGACTCGTCGGCGGGTAGCGTGAGGGGCGGGTGAGCACTCAGGGGTACGGGAGTCGGGATCGGGAATGGCGTTGGGGTAGCGGTCGGAGTGGGAGTCGGCGCAGGAGTAGCGGTTGGGGTAGGCGTGGGGGTCGGTGGGGCGCACGCGGCCAGCAGGCCGATGGCGAGCCCGAAGGAGGTGATAGCGCGTGTTGCCCGGTTCATCGGCTTCCCTGCAAACCAGCGTACCGAATCCGTGACGCTTTGGGGAGTGGTTGACCTAGAATAGCCCGCACTATGCTACCCGCCCTTCCCACCACGCCGCGCGGCAGAGCCCTGCTCGCCGGAGCCGTCGTCGTTGTTCTCGGGCTGCTGTACCTGCTCGTCTCGCTCTACATCGTCAACACCGCGCTGGTGGCGGAGCGGAACGAGATCGAGGAGTTTCCCGAGGACTTTGGACTCCGCTACGAGGAGGTCGAGTTCTCCCCTCGAGACTGGCCGGACCTCACGCTGCGCGGCTGGTGGATGCCTGCACAGGACGCGAAGGGCGTCGTTGTCAAGATTCACGGGCTGGACAGCACGCGGGACTCATCACTAGGACTCTCGAAGGCGTTGGTGGACGGAGGTTACTCGGTGTTCGCGTTCGATCTGCGCGGGCATGGCGAATCCGACCCCGCCCAGATGGGCGCGGGCATCCACGAGCAGGACGACCTGCGCGGCGCGATCGACTACGTGCTGACGCATCGCGGCGCGGAGCCGGGTCGCGTGCTGCTGTACGGCGACTCCTTCGGAGGCGCCATCGCGCTGATGACGGCGGTGGACGAACCGGCGGTTGTGGGCTTGTTCTCCGATTCGTCATTCACCAGCGTGTCCGATCTGCTGATCCAGGAAGTCGCGGACCGCACGAGGGCGGCGCGCTGGAGCGCTACCGCACTGCGGCCCGGCATCCTGTTCGTCGCCCGCACTGCGAAGGGGCTGGACATCAACGAGGTGCGACCCGTCGATGCAGCAGCGCTCTACGAGTACCCACTGGGGCTGGTGCACTGCTCCGCCGACGAACGTGTTCCGCTCTCCCACCTTGCGCAGCTGCGGGCGCAGGTCCAGGCGCCGCCCCACATGACCATCTACGAGCGTTGCGAGCACAGCGAGGGGTGGGAAGACTACACGGACCACTACGAGGCGTACCTGCTGAACTACTTCGACGAACGCCTCGGGTTGTGAGGGCAGCGGGTAAAGCACTGCTATAAGCGTGCGTACCGTTAGGGCGGCTCGCGAACCGCCCCTACGGGTGAGAAGACGAGGCGGCGCGGACGCGTCAGGCGCGTGCGGGGACAGCGCCGTCCAGCGGAGGCGCGTCGGAGGCGAAGAGCTGCTCCAGGTCCGGACCCTCGATGCTCTCGTTGAGCATAAGGTAACGCGCGATCTGGACGAGCTTGGGATAGTTCTCCAGGAGGAGCCGCTTGGCAGAGTGGTACGCGTCCACGACGATGGACTGTACCTCCTCGTCGATCTCCTGCGCGACCTTCTCTGAGTAATCCCGCATCTCGGAGATCTCACGCCCGAGGAAGACCATCTCCTCGCGCTTGCCGAACGTGCGGGGCAGCAGGCTCTCGCTCATCCCGTAGCGCGTGACCATCGCGCGCGCTATCTGTGTCACCTGCTCGAGGTCGTTGCTCGCGCCGGTGGTCACTTCGTTGAAGGTGATCTCCTCGGCGACGCGCCCGCCCAGGGCCATCGTGATGCGGTCGATGAGCTGCGGGCGGGAGTAGAACATCCTGTCCTCTTCGGGGAGGGACTTGGTGTAGCCCGCGGCCATGCCGCGCGAGACGATGGATATCTTCTGCACGGGGTCTCCGTGTTCCAGCAGGTGCCCCACGAGCGCGTGTCCGCCCTCGTGGTAGGCGACGATCTCCTTCTCCTTCTGGGAGATGACCCGCGTGCGGCGCTCCGGCCCCATCGTCACGCGGTCGATGGATTCCAGCATGTCGGACATGGCGACTGTCTTCTGGTCCCGCCGCGCTGCGAGGATAGCGGCCTCGTTCACGAGGTTGGCCAGGTCCGCGCCGCTGAAGCCCGGAGTCTGCCGGGCGAGGCGCTCGAGGTCGACGTCGTCTCCCAGCGGTTTGCCCTTGCAGTGCACTTCCAGAATGGCGACGCGTCCGTTGATGTCCGGCAGGTCCAGGACCACGCGGCGGTCGAAGCGTCCGGGCCGCAGGAGCGCCGGATCCAGGATGTCGGGGCGGTTGGTCGCGGCGATGACGATGACGTTGGTGCTCGTCTCGAAGCCGTCCATCTCGACGAGGATCTGGTTGAGCGTCTGCTCGCGCTCATCGTGGCCTCCGCCGAGCCCCGCGCCGCGGTGTCGTCCCACGGCGTCGATCTCGTCGACGAAGACGATGGACGGAGCGTTGCGCTTCGCCTGATCGAAGAGGTCGCGGACTCGGGACGCTCCCACGCCGACGAACATCTCCACGAACTCGGAGCCGCTGATGGAGAAGAACGGCACGCCGGCCTCTCCCGCGACGGCCTTGCTCAGCAGCGTCTTGCCGATGCCGGGCGGGCCGACCATGAGCACGCCCTTCGGGATGTGGGCCCCGAGCGCGAGGAAGCGTTCCGGATACTTGAGGAACTCCACGACCTCCTGCAGCTCGGTCTTGGACTCCTCCACGCCTGCAACGTCCGAGAACAACACTGTAGGACGGTTGCCGGTGTTCATGCGCGCGCGGCTCTTGCCGAACCCGAGCGCCTGGTTATTGCTCCCTTGCGCCTGTCGCATCATGAAGAGAAGGATCGCGCCGAAGAAGATGAGCGGCAGGAACTGTAGCAATACCCCGAACAGGTTGCCGAGTCCGCCGCTGCGGTGCACCTGCACCTCGATGCCACGCTCCACGGGGTCGATTTCCGCGGACTGGAGTATCTCGAAGATACTGGTGCCCGGTTCCTTGGCGGCGATGAGCTGCTGGTTGGCAACTCGGGAGGTGGCGATGATGCGGTCGCCGTCAACGACAATGCTCGATATCTGTCCGTTCTTCGCCAACGCCAGGATGGAGGTGAGGTCGCTCTCCTCGCCTTCCTGCCCGGGCGAGAACAGCATGAAGAAGACGGCGATGACCGCCACAAAGATGATCAGGTAGATGAACGTGTTGCCGATCCAGCGGTTACCCATCGAACTCGTCGCTCCAGGAGGCACTCTGCGCCTGAATCTAGCTTACCGCACTACGAGTAAACCGGCAAAGCTCGCGTGTCCCTCGCGCCTCTGCGAGCCGCTCCGCATGCGCCCGGTGCGGTAGTGAGCCCTAGTCCTGCGGTTCCAGTTCCAGGGGTCGGAAGTAGAGCCCCCACTTCTCCATCAGGCGGGAGACCTCCGGCGATTCCATCTTCATCAGGTCAGTGAAGAACCCGGCGATGGCGTGCGCGTGCAATTGATCCGGCGTCGCCACCCAACTGGCCTCTGCCGGCACTGTGTAGAGCAGTCCCGCCTGGTTCTGCGAGCGCACCTCGACGCGCGTCCCGCCATTGTCCATCTTCACCGTGATGCCGTTCGGCATGGCCAGCCTCCTGAAACCTCGACTGTTAAGTATACGCAGTGCGGTGGCCCTCGGCGCGCGCCGTATAATCCCATCGACGGCGAACGCGATCCGGAGAAGAGATGACGATGGAGATACCCGCCGAGATACGAGATGCGATGGTGCAGCATGCGCTGGAGGAAGACCCCAACGAATGCTGCGGGATACTCGCGGGCGCGGGCGGCATCGTGCTGCAGCACTACCGCATCACCAACACGGAGAAGAGTCCCTACCGGTACAGCATGGACGGGCGGGAGCTCAACCAGGTGCTCCGCGAACTGGACGACAACGGCTGGGAGATGCAGGTGATCTACCACTCGCACACCCACAGTCCCGCGTATCCATCCGACACCGACGTGCGCCTCGCTGCGAACTGGCCGGACCCGTACTATCTGCTGGTCTCGCTCATGGACAAGCAGTCGCCGGACGTGCGGCTCTTCACTATCTGGGACGGGACGGTGGCGGAGGAGCCGGTCGTCATCGTCTAGGGCGCCTACGCGCCCCGCTCGCGCAGGTGCTCGACGCGCTCCACGAACCCCGCCGTGTGCGGCTCGCGCTCCAGCACGTAGCGCACAGACGCCCCCAGCGCCGTCTCCAGTTCGTCGCGCACCGCGCCGCTCAGCGCGACCTGCGAGGCCTCTGCCACGCCGCGCTCGGCGAAGTGCCGCAGCACCTTGAGCGAGTCTACGGAGAGCGGGAGGACGCTCGACGCCGGGGCGGGGCACTCGTCGCAGACGACACCGCCCATCGCGGCGACGTAGCGGTGATGCTTAGGCTCGATCTCGCGGCGGCACATGATGCACGAGTGCAGTTCCGGCATGTAGCCCGCGTCGCTCAACAGGCCGAGTTCAGTGTGGCGGGCCACCGCAGCGGGGTTGCGTCCGGCTTCGAGCGCGCGCAGGGCGTCCAGCAGGAGGTGATACGCGGCAGGATGCGGCGCAGCCTCCGGCATCAGCAGGTCGGCCAGTTCCATCAGGTAGAGCGCTTCGGCCAGGCGTGATAGGTCGGCCTTCACCTCGGCGAACGACTCCGCCGACTCCGCGCCCGTGACGACGTCGAACGTGTGCCCGATGGCGATGGCGAGGTGGGCGCGGTTCAGTACGTCCAGGTGCCCACCGAGCTTGCTCGTGAGCCGTCGGGCTCCGCGCACGGTGAGCTTGAGCTTGCCCAGCGACGGCGTCAGCACCGTCACGAGGCGGTCTGCATCGCGCATGCGGTAGGCGCGCAGGACGAGCCCGTCCGTCTTGTAGGCGCGAGGGCGTCCTCCCGGCGGAGGACGATTGAGTCCGTCGTGGTACGCCTGCGCTGTCACGAGCGTAGTGTACGACGCGCGCTCTTCGGGACGTTTGCCGTGCTACTCGCCACCGTGCACGGGAATGACGATGCCGTCCACGAAGCCTGCGGCGTCCGAACAGAGGAAGAGCGCCACGCTGCCGATGTCGTCGCCGACGCCCACCCTGCCGACGGCGATGCGCTCGGCTGCGCTCGACATCTCCGGGCGCACGGTTCCCGCAGGGCGGGGTGTGTTGATGGTGCCCGGAGCGATGCAATTCACTCGCACCTCCGGCTTCCACTGGTGCGCCATGTGGAACGTGAGGCTATGGACGGCAGCCTTCGCCGTGCCGTAGGCCGCGATGTCGGGCGCATTCGGGTGACGGTCGAGGCCGGACGTGGAGCCGATGTTGACGATGGCCCCCTTGCCAACCGCCTTCATGTGCGGCACGACGGCCCTGGAGACGAGGAACGTCGTCATGACGTTGCCGATGTACGCGCCCATGAAGTCGTCGCCGCTTATCTCCAGCAGTGACGCGCGGCTGTACTGGGGCATGTCCGGGTTGCGGCTGTACGAGCCGCCCGCGACGTTCACGAGCGCGTCGATCCGTCCGAACCGGTCGAGCGTCTGCGCGACCATGGCGTCGATCTCGTCAGGCTCGGCGACGTTCACGGTGACGCCGAGCGCGTGCGCGCCGAGCGCCTCAGCCTCTTCCACCGCAGGCGGGATGGTGTCCGCAGGCACCGACGCCACGACGACGTTCGCGCCCGCCTGCGCGAATGCGCGCACGCATCCTCGTCCGATACCGCCGCTGCCGCCGGTGATGATGACGGTGCGCCCTTCCATGGAGAAACGCGACAGGTCCATGAACCCTCCCCTTGTGTCTAAATCTTGTTCCTACGTGCCGCCGTGCAGGTCGAGGTAGGAGCCGTTGAAGAACGCTCCGGCGTCAGATGCGATGAAGACCGCCGCTCCTGCGATGTCCTCAGGTCTGCCGAATCGATCGATCTCGATCTCGGCGAGGCTGCGCGCTCGCCGGTCCGGGTGCTCCGTCCGAGCGCGGCGCGGAGTGATGAAGTGTCCGGCGTTGATGCAGTTCACCCGTATCGTGGGAGCCCACTCCTTCGCCATACTTCGCGTGAGGTGCATCACCGACGCCTTGGTCATGTTGTAGACGCTCATGCCGGGCTCCGGCAGGCGGTAATCCCGAGCGCCGATGGACGCCATGTTGATGATGACGCCGCCTCCGCGCTCCAGCATGTGCGGCACGACGGCCTGGCTGCAGAGGAACGCGCTCGTGACGTTGATGTTGAACGCCTCGTTGAAGTCGTGCTTGGTCAGTTCGAGGAGGGGCCCCCGCTTGAACGTCGGCCCCTGCGAGCCGCCGACGACGTTCATCAGGATGTCGACCTGGCCGAATCGCTCGATGGCGCGTTCGACGAGCGCGCGCACGGCGTCAGGGTCGGTCACGTCGGTGGGAACGCCAAGGGCCGTGTGTCCCTTGTCTGCTATCTCCGCGACGACGCTCTCGATCTTCTCCGGTCCGCGCGCCGCGACGACAACATTCGCACCCGCGTCAGCGAACCCGTGCGCGATCATCCTGCCGATGCCGTCGCTGCCGCCTGACACGATCGCCGTGCGTCCGGCGAGCGAGAAGGCGTCGAGGCTGAACTGCGGGATGGCCGTCTCTTCGGGGAGGCTCTCGGTCATGCTTAGAACCACCCCTGCTCGCGGAGGACGCCGCGGAAGTAAGTCACCTGACCGACGTGCTGGATGTTGTCGTTCAGGATGGCCCCGAGCCGCGAGCCCACCGACTGCGGCGGCCTGTCCGGCGACGCCGGAGGGATGAGCCGGTCGAGGTCGTCGGGCGTGAGGCCCCGGACGACGGCTGCCGTTTTCTCGGCGACGGCCTCGAAGTAGCCGGTGAGTGTCTCCAGGTCCTTCGGGTCGAACGTGTGCACGTTCTCCGGAGTGAAGCGGGGAGGGGGCGCCTCCATGCCGAAACGGTCCGCCCAGCCGTCCGTCTCCCACAGCGGCCGCTCGCCGGTCACGCCTGCGGTGATGAAGTCGCGCACCCACGTCATGTGCCAGACGATCCAGCCGATGGGGTTGCTGCCTTCGCCTCCGGGTTGGTGGCGCAGTTCGTCATAGGTCAGGCCTTCCAGGGCGCGGCGCGTGTAGCCGTCTGCCCGGTTCAGCGCGTCGAAGTAGAGGTCAACTGCGTTCATAAGCGTCCTTTCGTGCGGCGCGGCCTACCGCCGCTGCCAGCCGAACCCGTCGAAGTAGCCGCGCAGGTACATGGCCTGTCCGGCGTGCTGCGTGTTGTCCGACACGATGCTGACGAGTCGTACCCCCAGAGTGGGGAGCGGCGTGTACTGCGGCTCGTTCAGCTCGCGGTCCATGTCCTCGAGGGTGACGCCTGCCAGGTAGCGTTTCGATCGCTCGTAGACGGCGTCGTTGTAGCCGAGCAGCACGTCCGCCGAGTCCACCTGTACGGCTGCCGCCTGCTCCAGCGTGTGGCCGCCGCCGGTGATGGAGTCGTCCGCGGGCATCCCGAACCGCTCGTGCCAGCCTTCACTCGTCCAGAGCTGCGGCTCGCCCGCGAGGCTGGCGAAATGGTCGTCCTGGATGCGCGTGAGGTGCCACGCGAGCCAGGCCATCGAGTTCGAGTGGTCGTTCGGCATCCGGTTCAGGGTTTCTGCGGACACGCCGGTCAGCGCGCGGTGCAGCAGCTGGTTGACTCGGCCGAGGCCGTCCGCGATCAACTCGTGGGCTTCCATGGTGTGCTCCCCTGCGATGGTGGTTGCGTCCGGCGCGCCGCCGGACCGTGCTGCATCATACCCGCGCCGCACAGACCGGGTCGAGGGATGCCGGTCCTCTGCCGATCACTGGGTGCCGCACGGCATTCCGCCCTGTTACCATCCGCTGGTTCCGGGGAGGCGGAACCGCATGGCCACACGACCCAAGAGACGGCGCGTTGACGTTCGCGTGTTCCCTTCGTTCCGAGGGGCGGCGCCTGCTGCGTCGGTGCGCCGCGCCGCTACCGCCGCACTCGCCGTCGCGGACCCGGACGGGTGCTCCGGCGCAAGCGTCGTCGTTGCAGACGACGCGACGCTCCACGACCTCAACCTGCGCTTCCGCGGCTTCGACGAAGTGACCGACGTCCTCTCGTTCGGCGAGTACGGCGCGCCCGCGGAGGACACTGCGCTCCCTGCGGTCGAACCACTCCCCGACGCCGGGTTTCCGGCTGTCCCTGGCGAAGAGCCGAGCCTCGGCGAAGTGGTCCTGTCGTACCCGATGGCAGAGCGGCAGGCGCGCGAGCACAATGTGCCGGTGGAGCGGGAGGCTGCGCTGCTCGTCGTGCACGGCATCCTGCACCTGCTCGGGCACGACCACGCGGAACCGGAGGAGGAAGCGGCGATGCGC
Source organism: Dehalococcoidia bacterium (assembly GCA_965208625.1). Lineage (GTDB taxonomy): Bacteria > Chloroflexota > Dehalococcoidia > Lucifugimonadales > Australimonadaceae > Bin16. The sequence continues at coordinate 2,538,838 of OZ242348.1, read as the reverse complement.
GCGATAGAACAGCAGGCGCTGAGCGCGCTGTTTCCCTCCGAGAATGGTGTGAGGGCGTCCTGATGGCGGGCGAAGTGCTCTACAGGAAGTGGCGGCCCCCGCGCTTCTCCGACATCGTCGGGCAGGGCCCCATCACGCAGACGCTCACCCAGGCCGTTGCACACGGACGCACCGCACACGCCTACCTGTTCTGCGGCCCGCGTGGCACCGGCAAGACCAGCACCGCGCGCGTGCTGGCGAAATCGCTCAACTGCACCATGCGACCGCCCGCCATCGGCGACCCGTGCGGCGCGTGCGACAACTGCCGTGCCATAGACAACGGCAGCTTCATAGACCTCATCGAGGTCGACGCCGCGAGCAACCGCGGGATCGACGAGATACGCGACCTGCGGGAGAAGGTGCGCTTCGCTCCCACGGTCGGCAGGAACAAGGTCTACATCATCGACGAGGCGCACGCGCTCACCAACGACGCCTTCAACGCGTTCCTCAAGACACTGGAGGAGCCCCCTCCTCACAGCGTGTTCGTTCTCGCCACCACGGAGCCTGAGCGCCTTCCGCCCACCATCGTCTCCCGGTGCCAGCGGTTCGACTTCCACCGCATCGCCATGCAGGACATGACGGAGCGGCTCGCGGGCATCGCCCAGGAGGAAGGCGTGGAGGTCTCGCCGGAGGTGCTGCGCCTCATCGGCCGGGCGTCCGGCGGAAGCCTGCGCGATGGAACGAACCTGCTTGACCAGCTCATCACCTCGTTCGGCTCGCGCGTGACCGTCGAGCAGGCGCGTGAGTTGCTCGGGATCAGCGGGGAGGAGAGCGCGCTGGCGCTCGTCAAACACCTGCTCACCGGCAACACGGCGCAGTCGCTCGAGGTCATCAACGGCGTTGCGAACGAAGGGGTGGACCTGCGCCCGCTCCACCGCATGACGGTGGAACTCCTGCGCGCCGCCCTGCTCATCAAGAGCGGCGCGACGTCCGCGCTGGACCTCTCCAAGGACACTGAGTCGCAGCTCGCGTTCGTGGCGAGCAGCGTGCCGCTGGAGCAAATCATGCGCGCGCTGCGGCTGTTCGGCCACGTCTCATTCCGGTTCGACCAGCCGTCGCCACTCCCGCTGGAGCTCGCCGCGGTGGAACTCGGCCTGCCGCCCGAGACCGCCGCTGCGCCTGCGCCGGCCGTCGCGGCCCCTGCACCGGCTGCTGCCGCGCCGCGCCCCGTGCAGCCCCAGGCGGCAGCTTCTCCTCCCCGCCCGGCGGCGCCCGCGCCGCCGCCGCCCGAGCAGCGGCGTCCTCCTTCGCCCTCCGCTCCACCCCTGGACCCGTCGGCGCCCATCGATCAGCGTCTCGCCGCGCAGTGGCCGAGCATCCTCAGATCGCTCACCGGCGTGCCCAAGCGCAAGTTCGATGTCGCCGCGCTGCTCCGCAGTTCGGGACACAGGGAGATACGGGGCTCCGACCTCATCGTCACCTTCGTGCACCAGTCCAACAGCGAGCGGCTGACGGGAGAGTTGGAGGACCCGCGCTGCCGGATGGAGGTGGAGCGCCGGTTGCAGGAGGTGCTCGGCCAGCAACTGAACATCGTCGTGAGCATGGGCGAACAGCGTTCCAACGGCGAACGCTCCGGCGAGGCGGGCGGCGGACACCTCATCCGGGCCGCCGTCGGCTACGGAGGGCAGGTCGTCAACGAAGCGCCCCCGCCCGCGCCAACCCCGGCCTCCGCCCCGTATGCGGCCGATGTGCCTTCCGCACCCGAGCGGGCTCCGGATGTCGACGAAGCGCCCGCGACACCCGCTCCGGCTCCCGATCTCGACGATACGCCGCCTGCGCCTGCCCCGGCGCCATACGCCGGTGACGCTCCTGCCGTCCCGTCCCCCGCTGCCGACGCTGTCCCGAACGGCGCGACGCACATAGCCGGACCCGAACCTGAACCTGCCGTCGTCCCCGTGTCGCCCGATGATTCCAACGAACCGCCCAAGGAATGGAACGATGAATAGGAACATGATCAAACAGGCCCAGCAGCTCCAGGCCCGCCTCATGAAGGCCCAGGAGGACCTGGAGAACGAGACCGTCGAGGCATCTGCGGGCGGGGGGGCCGTCAAGGTCGTCGCCACCGGCAAGCAGACGGTCCAGGCCATCGTTATAGCCCCCGCCGCTGTCGACCCGGACGACGTGGAACTGCTGCAGGACATGGTGCTCGCGGCGGTGAACGAGGCGCTCGCGAAGTCCCAGGCGCTCGCGGCGGAGCGGCTCGGCGCGCTCACCGGTGGACTGAAGATACCGGGGATGTAGCGCACATGACCTCGTCCTCCCAGGGCGGCTATGGCGGCGGCCCTGCGCTTGCGCCACCCGTCGCCCGGCTCATCGAACAGCTCCACAAACTGCCCGGCATCGGCCCCAAGTCCGCCCAACGGCTCGCCTACTACCTCATCCGCATGCCGGAGCGTGAGGCGCGGCAACTGACCGACGCCATCAGCGCGGTCAAGGACTCGCTCGGCTTCTGTTCCCGCTGCCAGAACATCACCGAACCTGACGTATGCGGCATCTGCTCGGACCCCGCGCGCGACCAGACGCGACTATGCGTTGTGCAGGAGCCGCTGGACGTGCTCGCGCTGGAGCGCACCGGCGTATTCCGCGGCCTCTACCACGTCCTGCACGGGCTCATCGACCCCATGGGCAACGTCGGCCCGGACGACCTGCGCATACGCGAGCTCCTGCGCCGGATAGGCGAAGAGCCGGTCAGCGAGGTGATCATCGCCACGAACCCCACCGTCGAGGGCGAGGCCACTGCGATGTACCTGCATCAGTTACTGGTCCCGCTCGGCCCGCGCGTGACCCGGCTCGCTCGCGGCCTCCCCGTAGGCGGCGACCTCGAATATGCCGACGACCTCACGCTTACCCGCGCCTTCGAAGGCCGCCAGGACTTCTAAGATTGCCGCTCACCAGTGAGAGGCGCCCGGCATGGCCGTACGCCCGTTCGTACGAACCTGTCGAACCACGGAAACAGGGGATGTGGGGGCCAGGTGGATGGCCCGCGCCGGTATCGATTCACTCCTAGCGCAGTATCAGTTTCCGCAGTTGTTGATACAAAGTATTGACAACGTGCAGGCGCCGCGATACTGTGCTGGCATGACGACGATTTCGTCGAAATCGGCCAGTGCGGTCACGCAGACCGAGTCCAACATCCTCGCAGCGTTGGAGGAGCACGGCAGCCGCATGACCTGGCCGCGCCGTGAACTGGCTGCGATGCTCGCTCGCCGGACCGACGCGTTCAGCGCCGAGGAGATCGTCGCGGGACTGCCGGGCCTGGGCCGCGCGACCATCTACCGCACACTGCGGCTGCTGGTGGAGGTGGGCATTCTCTGCAAGACCGCCATGCCGGACGGCTCGCCGCGCTACTCGCTGGACGACGCCCACCATCACCATCACCTCGTCTGTGTCGCCTGCGGGCGCATAGACGAGTTCCGCCATCCCTCTGTCGAACGGATGCTTCGCGCAATGAAAGCTCACGTCGGGAGCGACCTGATCGGGCACCGGCTGGAGCTGTACCACCGCTGCGCGGGCTGCCGGGAGATTGGCCAGGGCGGCGCAGATATCCACATGCACGGTACCCACGTGCACGCCCACTGAGATTCAACGGAAAGTTCCTGGAGGCTGAATTAGATGAGACTTAATCTCACTAGACCGTACATGCTGCTCATCGCCGCGGCCATGGCCCTGGCGATCACCGCCTGCTCGGATGACCCCACTCCCACGGCGACGCCCGCGCCGGTCGTCCCTGTGGCCACTCCTACCGAAGCGCCGGCCGAGCCGCTGAGCGTGGTCGCGAGCATCTACCCGATGCAGTACTTCGCCGAACGCGTCGGCGGCGACCGCGTGGTAGTGACGCCTCTCGTGCCGCCCGGCGCAGAAGGGCACACGTTCGAACTCACGGCGCGCGATCTGCTCACGATTGCTGATGCTGACGTCATCGCGATGAACGGTGTCGAACTGGAGCCGTGGCTGGAGCGCGCGCTCGAATCGCTGGGCAACGACGTCTCCGGCATCGTCGTCGAGGCCGCCGATGCCGAAGCTGCGCTCGAGTTCGAGGACCACGAGGCCGAGGCGGGAGGCCACGAAGAGGATGAGGGCGAAGACCACGACGAGGACGAACCCGGAGAGGGTGAAGACCACGACGAGGGAGACGAGGCCGAACAGGAAGAGGACGACCACGGAGACGAAGCCGACGAGGACGAAGGCGAAGACCATGGCGGCGTCGACGAGGACCAGGACAAGGAGCACGAAGGCGAGGACGCGGACGCAGCGGAAGAAGAGGACGACCACGCCGGCGAAGAGGGCGATCACGGCCACGGCGAACTCGACCCCCACTTCTGGCTCGACCCGCTGCGCGCCATCACCCAGGCGGAGCGCATCGCTGACGCGCTGATCGAGGCCGACCCCGCTGGCGCCGACGTCTACCGGGCGAACCTCGCGACGCTCTCGTCCGAGCTCCGGGCGCTGCACGCCGAGTTCGAGGCGGGCCTCAGCTCGTGTGTCCACCGCGAGTTCGTCACGTCGCACTCGGCCTACGGCTACCTCGCGCTGGCCTACGACCTGGAGCAGGTGAGCGTCTCCGGCCTCTCACCCGGCTTCGATCCTTCTCCCCAGCGTCTCGCCGGCATCGCAGACCGCATCAAGGATCTCGGCATCGAAGCCGTGCTGGTGGAGCCTGTGCTCTCCGGCTCCAACGAGCAGGTGCTCGCCGACGAGACCGGTGCAGGCATCTACCAGATCCACCCGATGGACGGCATAACCCTGGACGAACTGGCCGAGTTTGGCGACTACTTCGGCCTGATGCGCGACAATCTGAACAGCCTGCGTGCTGCGTTGGACTGCTCGTAAACGAACAGGCACCTGCAGGCGGGGACGCGCCATCCTCCCGGCGCGACCCCGCCTCATCCTGCCGGGGCTACTGAAAGAGAACGGATATGGACGACACACCGGCAGTTGAACTCGAAGACGTCTCCTTCACCTACGCGGGCGCTCCCGCGGTGCACGGCGTGACGCTGCGCATCGAGCAAGGCGATTTCACCGCGATCGTCGGTCCCAACGGCAGCGGCAAGAGCACACTCCTCAAGATCATCCTCGGACTGATCAAGCCGGACAGCGGAAAGGTGCGCGTGTTCGGCACCGATATCGAGCAGTTCAAGGACTGGCGCCGCATCGGCTACGTCCCGCAGGTCGCCACCGGCATCCATGCGATGTTCCCCATCACGGTCAGCGAGGTGGTCGCACACGGACGGTATTCCGGCTTCTCGCCGTTCGATTTCTGGCGCCGGGGGAACGGCGCGGACGTGGACGGCGCGCTGCAGATGGTCGACATGGCGGACTTCAAGCGCCAGCGCATCGGCGAGCTCTCCACCGGCCAGCAGCAGCGGGCTCTCATCGCCCGCGCCCTCATCCGCAAGCCGGACCTGCTCGTGATGGACGAGCCGATAGCGGGCGTGGACGTCCAGGGCGGGGAAGAGCTGTACATGCTGCTCCGCCAGCTTCGCGCGCAAGGGGTCACTATCCTCATCATCTCCCACGACATGGGCGCGGTCATGCGCGAGGCCGGGACCGTTGCATGTATGAACTGCACGCTGCTCTGCCACTGCCCGCCGCACGAGTTGACCGAGGATGACCTCGTGCAGCTGTACGGCTTCCCCGTGGAAGTGCTGCACCACGGCCGGCATCACGACCACCACGCGCACGGCGAAGAGGCTGTCCGTCACGACGAGTTCGACCAGGTCACGCCGCACGTACACCGGCGCTGATTCCATGCCTGCCATACTGCAATACGAGTTCATGATCCGGGCGCTTATCGGGGGCCTCCTCGTCGGCGGCCTCGCGCCCGTGCTCGGCACGTTCCTCGTACTGCGCCGCTTCTCGCTGCTCTCGGACACGCTCGCCCACGTTGCGCTGTTCGGCGTTGCTGTCGGCTTCGCGATAAACGTCTACCCGACACTCACCACGTTCATCGCCGTCACCATCGCCGCGGTTGTCATGGAAGTGCTGCGCTCCCGCGGCAGACTCCCCGGCGACGCCGTCCTCGCGGTCGCGCTCTACTCCTCGCTCGCCGCGGCGGTCGTCGTCATCAGCGCCGCGCAGGGATTCAACGTGGACCTGCTCGGGTTCCTGTTCGGCTCCATCCTCACCATCACGGAGCTGGACCTCTGGCTCCTCGCAGGACTGGCGGTCTTCGTCGTGATCGGCGTAACCGCATTCTTCACGGAACTCGCGCAGGCCTCGTTCGACGATTCCCTCGCCCGCGTCTCCGGCATCAAGGTGGACTGGGTCAACCTCGGCCTGGCGGTGCTCGCCGCGGCCACCATCACCCTCGCCATGCGGATCATGGGCGTCCTGCTCGTCGGTGCGCTCATCGTCATCCCCGTCCTCGTGGGGCAGGGAGTCACGAACAGCCTGCGCACCGCGTTCATCGTCGCGTCGCTCGTGGGTATGTTCAGCGCCGTCACCGGCCTTACGATCGCCTTCTACCAGGACATCCCGGGCGGTGGCGCCATCGTGCTCGTCGCCGTGGCCATGCTCGGCGTTTCCATGGCCTGGCGCAGGCTCCGCCGGCGCTCCTCGTAGTCCGCGCGAGCGGTTACACTCTCTCCCGCACAACATTCGACTGAACGGAGGAACACGCATGGGCGCAGGAACCATCGGCCTTGCCGTCATGGGCGGCGACAGCAACGCGGTGCTCGCACGTATCGAGGAGAGCGAGGAGCGCGGCATCGACGCCGCCTGGCTCACCGTCGGCGGCGCGAGCCTGGACGGCATCACGCTCATGGCCGCCGCCGGAGCCCGCACCGAGCGCATCCTGCTCGGCACCTGCATCGTGCCGACGTGGGGGCGGCATCCCGTCGCCGCTGCGCAGCAGGTGCAGGTCGCGGCGCAACTCTCCGGCAACCGCTTCCGGTTCGGCATCGGGCCGAGTCACATCCGCCCCATGACCACCGTCTTCGGCGCGGACTACCGGACGCCGCTCACCGCGCTGCGCGAGTACCTCACCGTCACGCGCACGCTGCTGCACACCGGCGCCGTCGAGTTCGAGGGCAGCATCTACCGTGCGAACGTGAGCCTTCCCGCGCCCGTGCCGGACGTGCCCGTGATGGCCTCCGCCCTCCGCCCGAAGTCGTACGAACTGTGCGGCGAGGCCGCCGACGGCGCGATCAGCTGGGTGTCGCCCGGCGTCTACCTGCGCGACGTCGCCCTTCCTGCGCTGCAGCGCGGCGCCGAACGCGCGGGACGCCCGTGCCCGCCGCTCATCGTCCACGCGCCGATGTGCGTCCACGACGACGCCGACGAGGTCCGGGCCGCCGCCCGGGAGCAGCTTGCCAACTACCCTCGCATGCCCTTCTACCAGGCGATGTTCGCCGAGGCCGGCCACCCCGAGGCCGCGCAGCTCGAGGGCTGGAGCGACGGCATGATCGAGAGCGTCGTGCTCTCGGGCAGCGAGGAACGCGTCTCCGAGCGCGTCGCCGAACTCTTCGACTTCGGCGCGAGCGAGATTATCGTCTCCATCGTCGCCGCCGGGCCGGATGCCGCCGCATCCCGCGAGCGCACGCTCGCCCTGCTCTCCGAACTGGCGGGGTAGGGTGGGTGGTCGTTCCTGCGGAGGCAGGAACCTCGCCTGGGTCCCGCGGCGATGTGGGCCGGATGCCTGATCCCCTCTCCCTACGAGGGGTGGGGCTCGGGGGTGAGGGTACTGCAGGGGAGGAGGGGGAATGGGGAGGTGCCCAATCCCTTCCCCCTCGATGGGGAATGTTAGGAAGGGGGTGAGTCCCCGAATCAGTGACACACGCCCCTTCCCCGGATACCCACCCCACCGAATAGAATGAACGGGCGCGATACTCGCGCTCGCGTTACGCCCCACGGAGGCCCGATGAAGTTCTACGTTGCCGGAAAGTTCGAGGACAAGGAGCGGGTGCGCCTGGCCCAAAGCTGCATCGAGGCCGCAGGCCATGAGATAACCCACGACTGGACGATGGCCAAGGCCTTCGGTGGGCCTGTGGAAGCCAAAGACGACATGGAGGGTGTGAAGGACGCGGACGCCCTGCTCTTCGTCAACGTGGACCCTGATCTGCCCTACGCCGGTTCGCTCGTAGAGATCGGTATGGCGATCGCGCTGGATAAGCCCGTGTACTTCATCAACACGAATCACATGGTGAGGAACATCTTCTACCACCTTCCCGGCGTCTTCAGCGCTGCCGACGCTCCTCACCCCATCGGCGAACGGCTCGCGGAAGAGTTCGGCGCGGTCATGAACGGCGTCGCAACAGAGGTCTGACACCCGCACTCCGCCGGGATCGAAAGCCCGCTCGCGGGAACCTGAAGCCCGCTCCTGGTGAGCCTGTCGAACCACCCTTCCCGCCTTGCGGCGCACCGCCCAACTGCTATCATCCTTCCGCCGCTCTGCGGCGTTCACCCCACAAGGAGACATACATGCCTGCCACCAAAGCATTCGTGCTCATCGAGACCACCGTCGGCAAGACCAAGGACGTCGTCAGCGCCCTCCACGAGGTCGACGGCGTTACGTCCGTCGACGTCGTTACCGGCCCTTATGACGTCATCTGCGTCGTCCAGGCCGACGACCTCAGCTCCGTCGGCGACACGGTCACCGGCAGCGTCCACACCATCGGCGGCATCGTCCGCACCGTCACCTGCCTCGCCGTCGGCGAATAACCCCCATCGCTGACCGTTTTCGAGCGTAGCCGGGCGGCGCGCGCCTCATACCAGGCGCTCGTCGCGCGGAGGCACCATGGCTGACCCCAACTGCATCTTCTGCAAGATCGCGCAGGGCGACATCCCCGCCAAGAAGATCTTTGACGACGGCACAGTCTTCGCCATACGTGACATCAACCCCAAGGCCCCCACGCACATCCTCGTCATCCCCCACGAGCACGTAGAGGCCCTCGCGGAAGCGGACGGCGCTCTCGTCGGCGCTGCCGCGCACTGCCTCGAGGTGGCCCCTCGCATAGCCCGCGAACTCGGGGTTGCCGGCGCCGGCTACCGGCTCGTGGCCAACCAGGGGGCGGACTCCGGCCAGGAGGTCCTGCACTTCCACCTCCACATCCTCGCCGGACGACGCCTCGGCCCCATGGGCTAACTTGGTCCCTTCCCCCTTGACGGGGGAAGGTTAGGATGGGGGGTGAAGAAGGACCGCCATGACCGCTGACCTCCCCCCAACCCTCACCGCCCGCCTCGACACCCTGCCGAACGGCCTGCGCGCGCACGTCGAGCGCGTCCGCGGCATCGCCCGCGAACTCGCCACGGCCCATGCCGTCGACCCCATGATCGCCGACCTCACCGCCGCCGCGCACGACGTAGCCCGCCACATCCCCGGACGGATGCTCATCGAGGAGGCGGAGCGCTTAGGCATCCCGGTCAACAACGTCGAACGCGCCGCCCCCATCCTGCTCCACGGCCCGGTCGGCGCGGCGTGGCTCCGCGAGGACGGCGCGATACGCGACCCCGAGGTGCTGGAGGGCGTGCACTGGCACACCACCGCCCACCCGGACCTCGCACCGGTGGGGCAGGTGGTCTTCGTCGCGGACAAGCTCGATCCCATGAAACAGAAGGCGTACCCCTTCCAACCCGAGGTGCGCGCCGCCGCCGACCGCAACCTGCACGAGGGCGTCCTCGCCTTCCTGGACGGCGCGCTTCGGACTCATCTGGAACGCCGCGAGCTCATCCATCCCATGAGCACGGAGACCCGCAACCGCCTCCTCATCGCGCTCTCCTGCTGAGGCTCATTCCCTGCAAGGGAGGGGATGGGAGTGCCTGTCATGCTGAGCGGAGCGCAGCGAAGTGGAAGCATCTCTCGGGCAGGCTCGTTCAGGGGAGCCCTGTTCATATCTGTGACATCTGCCCGTTGTGCGCTGCGGGTGTCCCGCCCGCCAGATGCTCCTCTCCCGCGTGCAGGAGGAAAACCTCGAAGACGAGTGGGGCGGAAACGGGAAGGGATACGAGGACGAATGGGAGGAAGAAGACCAGGAAGACGACGAGGAAGAACAGGAGGAAGACCCTGACCTTGACGAGTAACCGGCAGGGTTCGTATCGTGCCCCCTGTTCCCTTCCCCCTCGATGGGGGAAGGTTAGGATGGGGGTGAAGCGGAAGGAGGCAGCGGTCATGCTGAGCTTGCAGGACAACACGATCCTGGGGCAGGTCGGCCCCGGCACGATGATGGGCGACCTGCTCAGGCGCTTCTGGGTGCCGTTCATCGAGGCGTCGAAGGTGGAGCCCATCGCGGGTGACCCCGTCGAGGTCGAACTGCTCGGTGAGAAGCTCATCGTCTTCCGTGACGGCGAGGGGCGCTACGTCATGTTCGAGAACTTCTGCCCCCACCGCGGCACCCCGCTCTACCTCGGCAAGAACGAGGGCGACGGCCTCCGCTGTATCTACCACGGCTGGAAGTTCGACAGCACCGGCGCGTGCATGGAGATGCCGTCCGAACCCGCCCGCTCCAACTTCAAGAACAAGATAAGCGCGAGGTCCTACCCCGTCCGCGAGATGGCAGGCATCCTCTGGGCCTACATGGGGCCGCAGGAAGTGATGCCCGGCCTGCCGCACATCGAGTGGGCCGGCGTCACTCCCGAGATGCGGAACGTCGTCCGGTACAACCAGGAGTGCAACTGGGTGCAGGCGCTGGAGGGCGACATCGACTCCAGCCACGTCGGCTTCCTCCACCGGGGCTCGCTCTTCCGCGACCCCTCCATCTCCCGCCAGGACAGCGACCTCCTGCTCTACGACACCTCGCCCCGCTGGGTCGTGGACACCACCGAGTACGGCATGATGCTCGCCGCGCAGCGCACGACCAGCGATCCCGCCAACGACTACTGGCGCATCAACCAGTGGCTCATGCCCTACATCACCATGATCCCCACCGACCTCGAACTCCGCCGCGCTCACGGCCACATGTGGGTGCCCATCAACGACGTGCAGACGCAGGTGTGGTGCATCATCTGGTCTCCCACCGAGGAGATCACCCAGCGCGAGCGCGACAATGTCCAGCACGGCCCCATGCCCCACATCGCCACCATCGACCCCGACACCGGACGCCTGCGCGCCACGAAGGCCAACCACTTCATGCAGGACCGCTACCTCCAGCGCCACACGGAGCTGCTCAGCGGCATCGTCGGCGTCCGCGAACAGGACACCGCCGTCGTGGAGGGTATGGGCGCGCTCGCCGACCGCACACGCGAGCACTTAGGCACCAGCGACATCCCCATCATCACGATGCGCCGCCGCCTGCTCCGCGACGCCAAGGCTCTCTCCGACGGCGTCGAACCGCTCGCCGCGTCCACCGGCGAGCACTTCGGCGTGCGCTCGTGGTCGGCGCTCCTCGAATCGGACAAGCCCTTCAAGGAGAACCCGCGCGTCCCCGAGCTCATGGCCGCCATGGCCTGAGCTAGTCGAGCGGCGTGAGGTCTTTCCCTGCGAGCGCCGGATGGTCCGGCGTGTAGCGGTGCCCGCGGAAGACCGAGTTCGGCCCGCCCGAGCCTGTTGGCGCCCCCTCCGGTATGACGTGCGGGTTCACGTACTCCCACACGACTTCCCCGCCGGGCGTCACCTCGAACAGCCGCCCCGGCGCGCCCTCGCAGATCAGCGTGTTGCCGTTCGGCTGCCGCTCAGCGCCGCTGATGTGGTAGCTGTAGAACGAGATGAGCGGAGAGCCTGTGTACTGCCAGGCGATGCGCCCGCTCTCAGGGTCGACCTCGAGGACGCGCGAGTACGTCGCCCCACCGCGATGCGGGCCGTTGTCGAAGAGCAGGACACGGCCGTTGGGCAGGAACGTCGGGTGGTGCTGGTGCGAGATCTCGCCCGGCCCCCACTTCCACGTGTACTGCCCGGTCTCGCGGCTGACGATGCCCACCGTGTCTATCTGCCGGAAGCTGACCAGCAGGTCGCCGTCCGGCGTGAGGTTCAGCGCGTTCTGGTGCAGCCACTGGTGGCGCTCCTCCAGAGGGCAGATGGCGTCCTGCTCGGGGTCGAGCCCCTGCCACATGCTCCACTCCCGCACGGTTGCCCCCACTGGGTCCACCTCGCGAACCAGTTCGCCGTACATCGACTCCTCGACGCTCCCGCGTCCCCCGCGCACCCGGCGCGCTGCGTCCTGCGGCATGAGGTCGTACAGCACCATCAGCGTGTTCCCATCCGGCAGCCGCTCGAAGTCGTGGTGCACGTAGGGGTCCCAGTACTCCCACACGATGTTGCCGTCCCAGTCCAGTTCGAGGATGCCGGTGGGCTGGTCGGAAGGCGGTATGAATCCCCCGCTGGCGCGCGTGCGGCTGAGCAAGTTGCCGTTCTCCAGCAGGAACCCGTAGGCGATGCCCTCTTCCCGGTACCAGCGATGGCAGACGCGCCCCTCCATGTCGATGAGGTAGGCGTCCTTGCCGCCCGACATCGAGACGAGCGTATAGCCCTGGAATGCCTGCGCAGGGTCGTGGTGCAGCAGTCCCTTCGGATGATGGGTCGTCCAGCCCATGATGCGCTCCTCAGCCTTCGGACAGCCACCCGTCCGGCCCACCGAGGCCGTGTTCGAGGTTCCAGTCCGCGGCGTAGATGACCTTGCCGGTGACGCCTGTCGATGCGGTCTGCGCGGCGAAGAACCTGGCAAGCGGTACGACTGCCTCCGGCTTCAACGGTATCGCGCCCGCCGCCATGATGCCGTGCTCCTTGCGGACGATGTCCTGTTCCCGGGTGCCGGTCGTGGCGGCGTGCGGAGGGAACAGCACGTTGACCGCGACGTTGTACTCCGCGATCTCGTTCGCGAGGTAGAGCGAGAGGTTCGTGAGTGCGGACTTGGATGCCATGTAGGGCTGCTCCCGGCTGTGCGGCCGGTACCAACGCGGGTCGGTCCCTGTGGTGGAGACGTTGATGATGCTTCCCGCACGCTTCTCCAGCATCGGCTGAACGAACGTGCGGATCATCGCGAGCGTGCCGAAGACGTTGACGTCGAACATACGCCGCCAGTCCTCGGGGGGCACGTCCAGCACCTTGCCGATGCCGTGCGGTGGGATGACGTGACGCTGCCGCATCCCTGCGTTGTTCAGCAGGACGTCCACGGTCTCGAAGAGCTCCATCGTTGCCGCGAACGCAGCCTCGATGTGGTCGTCGCGTGTGATGTCGAGTTCGAGCGCCAGCCCTCCAGCGGCCTCCACGGTGGCGCGCGTCTCCTCTGCGCCGTCCCCAACCCACGAGAGGTCGCCGCACACGACGCGGCAACCTTCGTCGAGGAAGCCGTGCGTGTAGGCGCGGCCCATTCCTCTCGCCGCACCGGTGATCACCACCACCTTGCCCTCGAGTGTCATTCCCCTGTTCCCGTGCGATGTGCGTTCGGACAACCTACGCCTTGTGTAACCGGACGGCAACCGTACGGGAGCCGCCCGGGAGAGGCGAAACATGCGTTCTAAACAGTGTTGACAGCGCAGAACAGGCGTTCTAATATGCCCGCAGCGTAGTACATATGTTCTGCCAGGAGTATTGAAATGAAGACGCCAACGACATATCAGCGCGAGATAGCGACGGCAGTCACGTCGGATGTGTTGGACGAACGGGGTTCAGTCTTCACGGTCGAGATGCCGCTCGGGGCAGGCGTGAACGAGTTGGCCTCCCAGCTGGAGATGCTCGTGATGAGCTTGAACGTGAACGCTGGCGGGGCTCTGCTCCGCGTCGTTCCGGGCGGGCAACCGGACGTCAGGCAACGCCTTGTCAGCCACTTGCGTGCGGGTTCACTGAAGGGATTGTGGTCGGACGAGAGCGCATGCGTACGGTTGGGGCGCGCGCAGGTGATGTACGCGGCGCCGGATGCCCTGGAGCACATACGCGGGCATTTCGAATTGATCCAGGTCGTCGATGCCCACCTCCTCCACGCCACGGAGGTATCGCGTCTGCAGGAGATGGCGGGCGCTTCCGGCGCGACGGTCGCCCTCTACGGGCGTCCATGGAATGGTGAGACGCCGTTCGAGCGCATGAAGCTCGCCAACAAGGAGGCTGCAGCAGCAGGCGGCGATCGGAAGCACTTCCGTGTGCCACTGGAGCGTGCGGAGGCGGAACTGCCGGGCTATGCGGCGCGCGTCGAGGCCGAACGCGAACGGCTCGGTGACGTGCACCCGGAGTTCGAAACCGCTTATGCGCTTCGTCCAGTCTCGCTGGGCTCCCCGGCCTTCCCGCGGGAGCGGCTGCGCGACCTGTTCGGGGCCGGCGGACCTCGAAGGCTTGCCGTGGCGGACAGGCTCGTGGCATCCATCGTCGTGACGCGGGCAGCGGGAGCGGTCGATTCCCCTGCGACCGCAGTCGTTACCGTCGCATCGCGCACGGCAGCCGGGTTACGCGTGCTCGACCACAAGTGGGCCGAGGCGGCAGATGAAGCGATCCTCGTGGCCGGCCTGAAGCGTTTCGTGGAGAGGACCTGGCCGTGTGAGAGCGTGCTCGTGCGGGTGCGCACGTCCCACGGTAGCGACAAGGTAAGGAGTCTGCTGGAGGCTCTGCTCCAGCAGGGCCACGTGCGGTGGGTCCCCGAAACGGCGCGACAGGGCGAGCGTGAATCGTCCGCCGTTATCGCGGCAGCGCTCACGGGGAGGCTGGCGCTCTACGCAGTGGATGGCTCTCCCGAATACCGGGCGCTGCGCCGTGAGCTGGAATGGGCCGTGCTGCGTATCGGTGAGGGACGCGGTATTAGCGTTGCGGTTGAGGGACAGGACGAGGGGTTCCTGGAGGGAATCTCGATGCTTGCAAGTGAGGACGCGGAGCAGGCGGGAGAACAGCAGATGGCGTTCCCCATGGCTATGGCGTCCTGAGGAGTGTTGCCTGGAGAGTACGGAATCGAGAACGCATGGATAGCCGTTATGAGACGGAATGACCAGAAGGAGGAAGCGATGAGCATCTACACGAAGTCAGGACGGAGGCGCGACGAACCAGCCATGGATGGGCTGCCGGAGCAGATACGCTACACCGACACCGGCTGTGAGGCGTCGATGTCGTGCTTGGAGTGCCCCTTGCCGCGCTGTAAGTTCGATGACCCCGCCTGGTACCAGGCCTACAAACTACGGGAGCGGGACGAGGAGATCGCGTGGGCCTGCCAATACGAGAACCTGCACGTTTTCGAAGTGGCGGACAGGTTCGGAATCAGTGTGCGCACCGTGCACCGGGCGCTTCGCAGGATGCAGACGATGCCGCTTGCGGCCTGACCTGCATCCACGGTCAGCATCAGATCCGAGGCAACACTACAGAGAGGCCGCGTACTGAGACCGGCCTCTCTTGCTGTTCGAGCACTTTCGCAGGGAAGGTCAGGCGGCACGTTCCAGGATGACGACAGGGATAACGCGCTCCGTCTTCGCCTGGTATTCGTCGTAGGGCGGGTAGATAGCGGCCATGAGCTGCCACAGAGCAGACTTCTCTTCCGGGTTGGCGGTGCGGGCGGTGGCGTTGAACTTATCGGCGGCCACCTGCACGCGGACGGACGGGTTCGCGCTGAGGTTGTAGTACCACTGTGGATGGTCCGGCGCGCCGCCGCGCGAGGCCACGACGATGCAGTTGCCCTCGTGCGTGCCGTAGATGAGCGGCGTCGTAATCTCCCTGCCGGACTTGCGGCCCGTTGTCGTAAGGAGGAGCGTGGGCGTGCCTCGCCACATGTGACCGTCCTCCCCGTCGGTCGCGACGTAGCGTTCCAGGTGTTCCAGCACCCAAGCAGGCTTGCCGCTGCCGGATGTAGTCATGCGCTTCTCCGTGAAAGGTGGAAATGGTCGGGGTGATTGGATTTGAACCAACGGCCCCCTGCACCCCATGCAGGTGCGCTTCCGGACTGCGCCACACCCCGGCCGTGGAGCGAGCGTAGCACAGGCAGCCGCGCGTCGTCCATCGCAGAGGAGTCCTGCCCGGATGGTAGAATGACGATTGAACCCGCTGGCTTGCGGGAGGGAGCAGACCTGATGGATGAACTGCGACAGCGCCTCACCGATCTTGCCGGGCACATCGCCGGCATCATGGTGCGGCTTTGACCTCCCCGGCCAGGAAGCGGAACTCGAACAGTTAGAGGAGCAGGCCGCCGCTGCTGACCTCTGGGACGACCCGGAGCATGCGCAAGCCCTGATGCAGCGGCTCTCGCGCCTTCGGGTCGCAGTCGACGGCTGGCGCGGCTTCGAGTCCCGCGTGCGCTCCACCATCGAACTCCTGAGCATGGCTATCGAGGCGGCCGACGCTTCGCTCGCGGAAGAGCTTGCTGAGGAGAGCGCGGCCATATTCGCTGAGGCCGAGCAGCGCGAGTTGCTGCTGGTGCTCTCCGGCGAGTACGACGACCGCAGCGCGATACTCGCGATCCACGCCCGGGAAGGTGGTACCGACGCGCAGGACTGGACCGAGATGCTGCTGCGCATGTACACGCGCTGGGCGGCGCAGAGCGGCTTCAAGGCGCAGGTGCTGGACCTCTCCGCTGGTGAGGAGGCAGGGGTCAAGAGCGCGACGTTGGAGATCTCCGGGGACTACGCGTACGGCTACGCGAAGGCGGAGCGCGGCGTACACCGGCTCGTGCGTCTCTCACCGTTCGACGCGGCGCACGCGCGCCATACGTCTTTCGCTCTCGTCGAAGTGCTGCCGGAAGCGGAAGACAGCGTAACCCTGCAGATCAACCCGGACGACATCGAGATGGACGTTTTCAAGGCGAGCGGCGCAGGTGGCCAGCACGTGCAGAAGAACTCTACGGCCGTCCGCATCCGGCACATACCGTCCGGCATCGTCGTCTCCTGCCAGAACGAACGATCGCAACTCCAGAACCGTGAAGTTGCGATGAAGATACTCCGTGCCCGGCTCATGGAAGTGGAGATGCGGAGGCGCGCTGAGGAGCGGGCCGCACTCAAGGGCGAGCACGTCTCCGCAGGGTGGGGAAGCCAGATCAGGAGCTACGTGCTCCACCCGTACAAGATGGTGAAGGACCACCGCACCGGTTTCGAATCCACGAACCCCGACCTGGTCCTCGGCGGCGAGCTGGAGGGCTTCATGCGCGCTTACCTCCTCTCAAATGTGGAAGGCGAATAGGCAGCGCCCACTCCCCTGCCATAGCAGGTGCACGGGATAGCGTAGAATTGTGAGTTGTCGTCCATGCTTGAAGCGGCGCATCGAGATTACCTTGGAGACTCCCCGTAGATGAAACGTGTCCTCCTGCCTGTTCTGCTGCTGCTCGTGTTGCCACTGGTCGTTGGCTGCTCCGGAGAACCGGAACCGACGGCAACGCCTGATCCGACGCCAACCCCTGTCCCAACGGCCACTCTGACTCCAACTCCGGAACCGACGGCCACGCCGACGCCTGCGCCCGACCCTGTACCCGAGGGTTTCGCTCCCTTCGTGAGCCAGGAGTTGGGAGTATCACTCCACTACCCGGCGCAGTGGTCGATAACGCCGACCGGAGGTGAGGGCGCCTGGTTGGTCCTGCAGGACGGCGAAGGCATCTCGCGGATGCTGCTGTTCGCGGAGCAGGCAGCTGAAGGATCGCTGAGCGAACAGATGGAAGCCGTCATCCCGCTCCTGACACCAGAGGAAGGAAACCCCCGAGTGGAGCGCAGCGGTGCCGTGACGCTCGACGACGGCACGCAAGCAGAACGTGCGGACATCCTCTACGACGTGGAGGGCGGCGTCGACGTGCGGCGCGTGCAGGTATCGCGGCGCAGTGAGTTGCTGTACCTCCTTGTTCTCATCGCACCGGCGACTGAGGTCGAGCGGCAGCAGGACATCCTCGAAACGATGATGTCCAGTTTCAGTACATTCCCCCCTGCGCCCTATGGCATCCCGCGGGATAGCGCATTCACCATGCCTCTCGGAGAGCCCACGACGCTCGACCCTGCCATCGCCCGGGAGACGACTTCTCACTTCTTCGTGACGAGCTTGTTCAGCGGTCTCGTTCGCATAACGAGCGATTTTGAGATCGAACCCGACCTTGCCGAGAGTTGGGCAGTCGATGATGCAGGCCTGGTCTACACGTTCACGCTGCGTGACGGCGTCACCTTCCATGACGGGACTCTCATCACCGCCGAAGACTTCAAGTACTCGATAGAGCGCGCCGCTGATGCTGCGCTGCACAGCGAGACGGCACCCCTCTACCTCGGCGACATCGTGGGGATCACGGAGAAACTGGACGGCGAGGCGGATGAAGTTTCCGGCGTCGAGGTGCTGGACGAGCGCACCATACGTATCACGATAGACGAGCCGAAGGAGTACTTCCTGGCGAAGCTGACGTACCCCTCCGGCGCCATCGTCGACCGGCGCACCGTTGAACCTCTTGGGTTCGACTGGTGGATGAGCGACGACATCAACGGCTCAGGCCCTTACCGGCTGGCCCGGTGGGAGGAGGAAGAAGTCGTCATCCTTCAGCGGTTCGATGACTATCACAGGCCTGCATCGCTGGAGTACGTGATCTCGCCCCAGGTTGCCCTGCCCGGCGTCAGCGGGCTGGCGATGTACCTCACGGATGCCTGGGACGGCATACAGGTTGGCACTGGGGCGCTCGATTCCATAGAAGAGAGTGAAACGTTGAGCGGCCAACTCCTCGAATTCCCGCAGCTCACCACGCATTACGTAGGAGTCGACGGAGCGCAGCCGCCGTTCGATGACCCCAACGTGCGCCTGGCGTTCCTCATGGCGCTCGATCGCGAGCGGCTCATCGAGGTCATCTACGACGGGAACGTGGAACTTGCCGAGGGCCTCCTGCCGCCGGGTCTGCCCGGCTACTCGGAGTCGCTGACAGGCATTCCGTACGACCCGGAAGCAGCCCGCCAGCTGCTTGCTGGATCGAAGTACGCCGACGATTTCCCTCAGGTCGTGTTCAGCGCCGTCGACAGGGACGGAGAGCCGACGGAGCAGGTCCAGTTCATCATTGCGGCGTGGCAAGAGGTGTTGGGCATCGAAGTGGAAGTGGATCTGCTCGAAACGGACGTCTACTACTACTCGCTGGAGAACGTCGTAGGGAACCTGTGGCACAGCGGCTGGGTTGCGGACTACCCGGACCCGGAGAACTTCCTCGACCTGCTGCTGAGCTCTCACACATTCGAAGGCAAGTACGTGAATGAACGATTCGACAGCCTGGTAGAGGCAGCACGCACCGAGCGGGACCGCGAGACACGGCTGCGCATGTACGGCGAGGCAGAGCAGTTGCTCATAGATGAAGCGGGCATCTTCCCGCTCTTCCACATCAAGGACTACGTGCTCGTGAGGCCGCGCGTGGAGGGTTTCAGGATGAACGCGCTTGGCCAGCCGGACGTGGCAGGGATAACGCTCGGTCCTATCGAATAACCGGCAACGGGACGGTGTGCTGCAAAGGGCGGGGGCAGGCTTGTCTTACGCCGCCGCTCTGGCCGGGACGGCGATGGAGCCCCGGTAGATGCCTCGCAGGGTACCCTGGGCAAGGCTGACAGCCACCACGACGCTGAACCCCAGCCCCAGAACCAGGAGCACGTTCGAAGCGCCGAACCTGTCTGCCGCGAAGCCGTTCACCAGGTTCATGACTGCCATCGTTCCCCCGATGTTGATCTGGTTCAATCCTGAGATCCTGCCGCGCATGCCGTCCGGCGCGAGGGACTGGACCATCGCGCCCCCTATCGCCATGAAAGCCGCCTGGGAGCCGCCCATCGCCGCGGTGCCGAGCAACGCCAGTGTTGTGTTGCCTGATACCGCCAGCAGCAACATGGAGGCCCCGCTCACGGCACCCGTTATCAACAGCAGCATCCCCCGGCCCGATGCGCTCCGCAGGCCTGCAATGCCGATCACGCCGACCAGCGCTCCCGCTCCGACGCCCATCATCAGGTAGCTGACGCTGACGTTCGCTTCGCCCAGCACGTCCCGTGCCAGCACGGGCAGCATCGACTCGAACGACATCGTCATCGAGCAGTGCAGCGCCAGCAGGATGAAGAGCGCCCGGAGCTGTGCGTCGGTCCACGCGTAGTGCATCGCAGCCCAGAGGCTCGCTCCTATCCGTGAACCGCGGGTCAGTTCGCCGGTCGAGCGGGTGCGTATCGAGAGGATGGCTGCGATACCGATGAGGTAGAAGGACGTGCTCACGAGGAACGCGATGCTCACATCGAACAGCAGTAGTGCGGGAGCGATGAGCCCCGGCCCGAACAGCCGCGAACCCTGCTGCGACACCTGGTTCATCGCCATGGCGTTGAGCCAGTGCTCCCGTGGCACCACGTTCGGGATGAGCGTCTGCGTCGCCGTCATCTGGAACGTCCGGAAGCTGCCGTTGAGCAACGCGAGCACGATGACGTGCCATACCTCCAGCATGCCTGTCAGGGCGAGCGCGGCCAGTACGACGGCGTGCGAGAGCTGGAAGGCGTAAGCCGTGGCAAGCACGGTACGGCGGTCGAAACGGTCGGCAAGATAGCCCGTCAGCGGCGGCAGGATGAAGCGGGGCGCCATCGCTACGAACGTCGTAACGCCCACCTGTGTCGAGGAGCCGGTCTCTTGAAGTACGAAGATGCCGCGAGCGACGATGAGAGCCCAGTAGGCCGACTGTCCGCCCACGCTGCCCAGCCAGATCCAGCGGAAGTCCCGGTATTGCAGCGCTACGCTGTAACGTTGGAGAACGGACTTGACGGTGGCCTGCATGCCGCTCCTGGCTGGAGGTGATACCGGCTGTGAACTGCGGGCATCTTACACCGCGCGGCAAGCACGAGTGAGGAGAGCCTTCTTCAGACGAGCAGAGGGATGTCTCTTCCCCTTTTCCACGTCGGCGTTAGAGGCTACAATGCGCCTCGGCGCGACATGGTCTTAGAAGACCGTGCGAGACTTCAGAAAATTGCATGGAGGGATGATATGACTTCGAACCAGCAGTGGTGGCCGGATCAGCTTAGCCTGAAGGCGCTCCGCCAGAATTCCCCCCAGTCCGACCCGATGGGCGCGGACTTCGACTACGCTGAGGCGGTCAAGAGCCTCGATGTTGACGCCCTGAGGAAGGACGTCGAAGAGGTTATGACGACTTCCCAGGACTGGTGGCCCGCGGACTACGGCCACTACGGGCCGCTCTTCATCCGGATGACGTGGCACGCAGCGGGCACGTACCGCATCAGCGACGGACGCGGCGGCGGCGGCTCTGGCCACCAGCGCTTTGCGCCTCTCAACAGCTGGCCCGACAACGGGAACCTGGACAAGGCGCGGCGCCTGCTCTGGCCGGTCAAGCAGAAGTACGGTCGGAGCCTCTCCTGGGCCGACCTGATCATCTTCGCGGGCAACTGCGCTCTGGAGTCGATGGGCTTCAAGACCTTCGGGTTCGCCTTCGGGCGCCCGGACGTCTGGGAGGCCGACGAAACCGACTGGGGTTCCGAGGAGACGTGGCTCGACGACCAGCGTCACGACAGCGACGGAGAACTCCAGGGTTCCCTCGGCGCTGACCACATGGGCCTGATCTACGTGAACCCGGAGGGGCCGAACGGCAACCCGGACCCGATGGCCGCGGCGAAGTACATCCGCCAGACGTTCAAGCGCATGGCGATGAACGACGAAGAGACGGTCGCGCTCATCGCCGGCGGGCACACGTTCGGCAAGGCGCACGGCGCCGCCCCCGACTCCCTCCACGTTGGACCTGAGCCGGAGGGAGCCGGTATCGCTGAGCAGGGCTTCGGCTGGGCGAACAACTACGGCAGCGGCAAGGCTGGAGACACGATCACCAGCGGCCTGGAAGGCGCCTGGACCAGCGACCCTGTGAAGTGGGACAACAACTTCTTCGAGAACCTGCACGGCCACGAGTGGGAGTTGACGAAGAGCCCGGCGGGCAAGTCGCAGTACACCCCCACGAATGCAGCGGCAGTGGCCACCGTGCCGGACGCGCACGACCCCGCGAAGAAGCACGCGCCCATAATGCTCACGACGGACCTCTCACTGCGAACGGACCCGGCTTACGCTGCGATCTCGAAGCGCTTCCTTGAGAACCTCACGGACTTCGAAGATGCCTTCGCCAGGGCGTGGTTCAAGCTTATCCACCGTGACATGGGGCCGCGCAGCCGGTACGTCGGCCCGCTGGTCCCGGACGAGGCGCTGCTGTGGCAGGACCCTGTCCCCGCCGTCGACCACGAGTTGGTCGGGGAGCAGGACGTCGCCGACCTCAAGGCGAAGGTTCTTGCCTCCGGACTGTCTGTTTCCCAATTGGTCTCGGCTGCCTGGGCATCGGCGGCATCGTTCCGCGGCACCGACAAGCGCGGTGGTGCGAACGGGGCGCGCGTCCGTCTCGCGCCGCAGAAGGACTGGGAAGCGAACGACCCGGCGGCGCTCAGCGCGGTGCTGGGGACGCTGGAGGGCATCCAGTCGGAGTTCAACAGCGGCGGGAAGCAGATCTCACTCGCTGACCTGATCGTCCTGGCCGGGTGCGCAGGCGTCGAACAGGCTGCACAGAACGCCGGTCACAACGTCCAGGTCCCCTTCGCGCCGGGGCGCACGGACGCGACGCAGGAGTGGACCGACGAGGAATCGTTTGCGGTGCTGGAGCCCAAGGCAGACGGGTTCCGCAACTACGTCCAGGCTGGGCAGGGAGGCAAGCCGGAAGAGCTGCTGGTGGAGCGGGCGTACATGCTGACGCTCACCGCCCCTGAGATGACGGCGCTCGTTGGCGGACTGCGCGTCCTGGGCGCGAACACCGGAGGGTCTGCCAACGGCGTCTTCACCGACCGGGCCGGCGCACTGACCAATGACTTCTTCGTGAATCTGCTCGACATGAGCACCGAGTGGAGTGCGTCCTCATCCCAGGGTGTGTTCGAGGGACGCGACCGCCAGACCGGTGACGTGAAGTGGACCGGCACCGCGGTGGACCTGGCCTTCGGCTCGAACTCGGAGCTCCGAGCCATCGCGGAAGTCTACGGGTGTGACGACGGGCAAGAGCAGTTCGTGAGCGACTTCGTGGCCGCGTGGAACAAGGTGATGAACCTGGACCGCTACGACCTCGCGTAAGCGAAGACGCAGGAACGCATTAGACATGAAGAGGGGAGGCCGTACGGCCTCCCCTCTTGCTTTGAGTTCGAAAGAATGCCGGCGACGCTCGTCTTCACGTTCCGCGACTGCAGGTACCCCAATATAATCTGTGATTCGACCGGGCCGTCCGGCCGGGATAACAGGAGAAACATATGAAGCCGACGCGCATTGAAAAGATCGAGACCATCCTGTTGCAGCGCTGGTTGCTGGTGAAGGTGCATTGCGAAGACGGAACCGTTGGCGTAGGAGAAGGAGGCGTGCACGGCTGGCAGAGGCCGACCGAGACCATGGTGAAGACGTTCGAGTCGTATCTGGTCGGCCAGGACCCGTCTCGAATCGAACATCACTACCAGTACCTGTACCGCAGTTCGCACTTCATGGGTTCGGTCGTGCAGGGAGCGCTTTCGGCCATAGACATCGCGCTGTGGGATGTCAAGGGCAAACGGCTCGGCGTGCCGATCTACGAATTGATGGGCGGCCTCACCCGGCACAAGGTGCGGTGTTACATGCACGCCCGGGGAGAGACGACCGAGGATCTGGTCGCAAATGCCGTGAAGCAGGCGAAAGCCGGATTCTCAGCCATTCGATTTCCTGCCTTCGGCCGGCAGTTCTGGCTCCACCGTACGTACTCCAAGTGGGCGGATGAGGCGGTCCAACGAGTGGGGGCTGTTCGCGAGGCTGTCGGCCCGGACATCGACCTTTGCGTCGAGATTCACCGGCAGATGAACCCCTCGGAATCGATTTCCCTTGCGCGGCGGCTCGAGCAGTTCAACCTGTACTTCCTGGAAGACCCGATGCTGCCCGACAGCCCAGACGTGATGGGCGAGGTGCAACGCCGCGGCAACCTGCCGATCGCCACCGGGGAACGGTTTACTTCCATCTACGAATTCCAGCAGTTGCTCGAGGCGAGGGCGTGCGCGTATGTTCGCCCCGACCCGTGCCTGTGCGGCGGGCTGTCCGGCTGCAAGAAGGTGTCGGCAATGGCGGAGGCGCAGCACGTCAAGGTGATTCCGCACAACCCGCTGAGTCCGATAAGCACCGCCGCGTGCGTGCAGTTGGACGCCTGCATTCCCAACTTCGCGCTGCAGGAATACACCGGCGAGTCGGAGCCGCCCAAGAGCGACTTGCTGGAGGAGCCCATCAAGCTGGAAGAGGGGTTCCTGATCGTGCCGGACGGCCCGGGTCTGGGCGTCGAACTGAACGAAAGCGCGCTGGCCGCGCATCCGTTCGTCGACAGGCCGATCAACACGCCCATCCACGAAGATGGCTCAGTGGCGGATAGGTAGTCGGCTCAGATACTGCCGCGTGGCCGTTTTCGCAGGGCCATTAAATCAGCCTCAGTTGGGCAGTTTGCCGCGGGCCGGTTAGATCGACGTAGCGCAGCCGCTTGCCGACCGACCCTGAGACCATCGCAGACATCTGCGCTACGGTGTGCAAGGCGTGCAACAGGGCGCTCAGCGGCCAGGACGCCAAGAGCGGGAAGTTCTCCTACTACGTCTGCCAGTCCATCATGAAGCACGGGAAGGACGCCTGCGACACTCCTAGGCTCAACGCCCGCCACTTCGAGGAGATGGTCGTCGGCAAGATTCGATCCAACGTCCTCACCGACGGCAATATCCGCGCCCTGGTGAAGGTCGTGGACGAGCAGATGGACGGCGTGGCCGCCGAGCAGCGCGAGAGGCTGGAGACCATCGAGGAGGAGCTGGAAGATGTGAAGCGGAAGCTGGGACGTATCTGGCACTTCATTGAGAACGCCGACGACATCGACATGGCCGACGCTTCAGCCCGCATCAGGGAGCACCGGGACCGGCAGGAGCGTCTAGAGGACGAGGCGGCAGACGCCAGGGCCATCTTCTCCCAGCGCAGGGCCGACCTAGACGACGTGGAAACCATCGCGGCCTACGCCCAGGACATGAGCGAGTTCCTGAAGAAGAGCGAACTGACCGAGCGCAAGTCCTTCATTGAGACCTTCGTCAAGGAGATCGTGGTGGTGCCCGGAAACGCCCTGATGCGCTACACCATCCCTATGCCTGAAGACAGCCGGGTACTTGGCAGGAACGGCGAGGACATGACGCTGAACGGCTCAGTTCTGTCTACCGTCAAAAATGGTGGGCCAAGCGGTACTGTACTACGAACTTTCAAGTGGGTGGTGTCCCTAGCGTAGTGCACCCCCGCTACAACCCTACCGTTCGCCAGTAGGAAGAGGTCAGTGACCTCAACCACTGAGATAGCGCGTGACTTCTCTTGCTAGTGCCCCTATCCCACGCTGCCCGCAGGTGATTACGTGCGGTCCGCGGATCGCTTGGGTCATCTTGTGGGGTATCGGTGTCGAAGCCCATATGACCACCACGTCAGCCCAGGCGACATGCTTATCCGATGTCTTCCTACCGGGATTCTGCTCTTCGGTGAGGAATCGCAACTCGCACGGTTCCGAACACAGCGCCTGCAGCTCCTGTCTTGAACTCGGTGCCCCGCCCACCACGAGCAGCTTCGTTTGGCCAGACCCACCCATCGCCTTGAGCATTCCCACGACGGCAGTGCGGTTGTCCTCTCCTCCGCAACTATCGCAGTGCTTGGCTGCCACACTAATCATTGTCCTGCCGTCACGCTCCGCTTTCTCGCGGCAAGCCTGCTTGTGGCACGTGCGGACAATGGCTTCGTGGATGGCGCTCTCCACTAGGGACAATTTCGCCGTGGCGATACGACTCTTGCCGGGCCGTGTCAATCCAGCGCGATACAACACGCCGAGACCACGATCTACAGCGGCACCTTCAAGACCAAGCGCCTCAAGTACACGAGTAAGCAGGGTGTCTTGCATAGAAGATGAGGATACCTCAAACCCCCAATTGTAGGGATTGGGCATGCGTCGAATCCGCCACTAGCAGGTATGCGACGCCTACATTAACTGCTTCGTGTCTGAGGCATGGCGCGAGGCGTTGGAAGACTTCGGAGAGGCTCCACGGGAGATGGGCACTGATTGCTCCTTGAGGGTTGGGCCTGTACCCTACTTTGATACACGCAATAGGCAATGCTAAAGGCTGTGGGAGTGAGATAATGCAGCCACGGCACAATCTTTTGGAGGGCGTGGGCACGCATGGGGAAACTGGAGACAACAAGCATTTCAATTGGAGCACTCGCGGAGCGCGTACGGAACGGCGAGTTGGCTCTCCCTGAGATACAACGATCCTACGTGTGGAATCGGCCTCAGGTACGCGATTTCCTCGATTCGCTGTACACCGGTGACTGGCATCTTCAAGAATGGTGCAATACAAGTTGCGACGGAACGGGATTTGATTCGGGGCGGAGGAGCGGAAGCTCAGGAGATGCTGAAGCGACTCAACCGAGTCGAGGCAATCAAGAACATCAACGTCCCGGTGCATACCCTAACCGGCTTCAACTACGAAGAAGTAACCGAGGTCTTTGTCCGAGTGAACTCCAAGGGGACGCGATTGCGGCAGGCTGAGCTCGCAATCGCACAACTTGCGTTTCGCCTGCCTGGGATCGTCACGAACGACCTGAAGGCCTTCGAAGATGAACTCGACGAGTCGGGCTACGACATAGACCTACGGTTCCTCGTCCGCTGCCTGACCGCCGTCGCGACCAACCAGAGCCGTTTCCCGCTTCTCGGAAGCGTCGACCGCGGGGAGGTCCAACGGGCATGGAAGGTCACTCGTCGCGCCATCGAGTCTTTCTTGAACCTCGCCAAGAATAACTTGGGGCTGGAGTCGTGGGACTGGGTGCCGTCAAACAATGCACTGGTCCTGCCTGTCGCCTACCTTGCCCGTCGCCCATACCAGGAGGTTGACAACAAAGCATTGCTCCGCTGGTTCCTGCTCTCGTCGATCTGGCAGCGGTACAGTGGCTCAGCCGAAACCACCATGGATCAGGATCTGCGTCTCCTTCGCGCTCCGTCGGCATTCGACTCCTTAGAGCAAGCGCTCCAACAGGACGTAGGGCGCCTTGAAGTCACTTCAGACGACCTTGATGACGCCGGCGTAGGTAGTGCGTTCTTCTTGGCCGCCTACCTCGCCTGTCGGCTCCGAGGAGCGGAGGATTGGGCGACGGGTGTCGCGCTCAGCTCAACGAACCTCGGAACGCAGCACCTGCTTGAGCTACACCACATCTTCCCTCGTGCGCAGATCGCTGACCGCTATGACCGCAAGGACGTGAATGAAATCGCGAACATCGCTTTCATCTCGAAGGCGGCAAACCTCAAGATCGGCAAGACACCGCCCGCAGAATATCTCGACGGCATTCCGCACGAGCGGTTACGGCAGCAGTTCGTACCGACGGATCGCACGCTATGGGAAGTCGACAGCTACCAGCAGTTCCTCCAACGCAGGCGTGAGTTGATAGCGGACGGAATCAACGAGGTGGTCGCTTCTCTTCGATAATCACCTAGTACCCACACGACGAGCCGAACGTCGGGCGCCTCCCTATGCATGTCCCCGTGGACTCAGCCCGTCCTAGACTCGACGTGCTCACGTAGCTCAATCCAGCGTCCTGCACGTCTTCTCCAAGTGTGCACAGCCGAAGCACAGGCAACCAAGAGTGTCTCCTCAATGTCGGCTTCGGTCGAGGTATTTGCTCCCTTATGCGCACCCGTGCGTCTTTTACAATCCAGAGCTGTTCTTTCGGCCATGACTTGGCCAATGTTTCGATCAGGGTGGCGGTAAGTTCATCCCGCCCTGGCATCGATGAAGGGGCCGCCGTGAACGCGACGATACAAGTCGGCAACAACGCCGAAGTGATCTGACAACCGCTTGGCGCCCTGGGTGTTGCTGACGCCGCTCACAGACTCGGCGCCGAGCCTCACGCTCAATGTGATGTGGTCGATACTTTGGTGTTCTTGGAATTCCAGGCCCGCCGTAGCGATCGTCATACCTCGGAGGGCCTTGCGAAGGGCCAACTGGAGTTTGACTGGTACGCGGCTACCCAGCCCGACGATTTGGTTGAAGTCCCCCATCACAATAGTATCTTCCGAAGAATCTTGACCCAGCACTTCAGCAAGAGCGACGAGGTATTGTTCGTGGTCTCCCCGCCACCTCTTGCGTTCCTGCCCGCGCCTGGATTCGGCTCGTGACCCGAACCAGGGAATACAGACTCCGACGACCCTGATTTTGCCTAGGGACGTTTGCGTAACTCCAGAGACGAACCGTCCTGGTGGCATCAAGTCGATTCCCAAGTCGTCGACCTGCTCCCACGGCTCCCTGGACCAGAGCATCACCTTCCGGCGACCCGCCTTGATTGGGTATCCGTAATCAGGCCGGGACGACACGCAGTGGCCGTTTTGCGCTAGTAGTTTGTCGTTGGTCTCCGTGAGACAGACGAGCTCCGGTCTGTGATGTTCGATACGGCTGAGGATCTCAGTGGTTCTCGATGAGCCTGGTGCTGCCCACTCGACATTCCACGTAAGCACTCTCAGCGACATGGTCTGACTCCTGGCGTATGGGGTCGCCTTCCCTTATCCCAACAACTGGGCAACGAGCCCGTCAATCCTGCCCGCGACGCCGTCCGCCGCTAACGCGGCACGAATAGCGCGGCGAGCCTGGACGAAACGTATCCTACCACTCAGATCAATACCCCACGCAATCTGCTCTGCATGTGCGGCCTCGGCTGCGAGCCCCAAATGCAGCGCGTCCTGCGCGTCGAAGCGTGGGATGGGGAGCGTCAGGATGTAGCGGTCGAAGTGACGTGCGCCCCACTGCCCGCGTGCCTGTAAGTGTTCGGCCCGTTGACGCGTGGTTTCACTGTTGAGCACAGCAGTGAGGTAGTACGCTTCATTGAGGTCAGCGACGGCGATCCAGTAGAGGGTATTCTCCAGAACCGCCTCGCCATCGCGGATGATTGTTGCTGCCAAGAGACTGCCTGACTTGGCATACGCTACGCGCAGGCCTGCTGCTGGAAGCTGGGCGGTGAGTTTGCCGAAGTAGTCCCAGTTCTCGATGAGCGTCATGTTGCTGCGCCTGTGCTCCTCCCATAACGCCTCGGCACGACGCATCCACCGGCCCAGGTAGAGGAAGCCGTTGACCTCAGCAGCAGCAGCGTCCATCAGCCTGTGCGCTTCATGCCAGGGAATCACGGCCTCCACCGGGTCGAGCGTGCGGAACGGCGCGATCGATTCACCCAGATACGACGGCCTCAGGAACTGTATCTCCACATTGTCCTGTAAGGAGGGAAGGTCCTTCCATGGCTGATTCTCCTGGCTTGTGCGGCGGCTCCTGACCACAGGAGCGTTGGCCCCGACTCCGAATGCGCCCGATGGAGCGCGTTCCACTACGCACAGCAGCCTCGGGAAGATCGTCGCCCCGTTGCGGAACTCGTGGTGATACGGCGAAACGTCCCCCGTCCCTTCCAGCGAAGCGGGCCATCGTGCCGGTTGCCACACCAACGCTGCATCTGCTTCGGAGGTAGAGGCATCCCGCTTTGGCAGGGACCCCGAAGCCTCGGAGACAGTTGCGTTCTGCGTGCCGGTCGGCACCCCACTCCGCTCGGCGAACAACACGCAGGAGGGCACTGGGAAGAGCGGCTGCACGGTGTCCGGCAGCGCCCACGCCTCGGTGAATCTGAGCGTCGTCAGCGTGCTCTGCGCATCGCGTCCGTTCCCTCTCCGCCGCCCGCCGTTCCTGCGCGCTCCGTTGATGGGGCGTGGATACGCGCCGCCACGGAATCCCTCGAATGCCTGGCGGCTCATCGCGGCATACGGCATCACGAACGCGGCGCGCCCGCCGGAGCGCAGATACAGTTCGGCGCACCGCACGTAGAAGTACGCCGAGAGGTCCTGCTGCGTCGCCACGCGTCCGCCCGCCCAGATGCCCAACTCCTGGCACTCAGAACGGAAACGTGCCTGCATCTCCCCGTCCATGTACCGGTAGGAGAGCCACGGTGGGTTGCCAACAAGCACATCAGGCCGCTGCTCCTGCTGCGCGAGCCAGACGGGGCGCACGAGGTTGCGTGCCGCGAACCCCCAGATGTGGTTGCGGCCCTGACCGCGCAGCGTGACCAGCTGCTCGTACGTCTCGGTCAGCACGTTCCGCGTCGGTTCATCCGATATCCCCTCCTGCTGCAGCCATGCGCCCAGGCCAGCTGAAGGCTGGGGAGGCGGACCCGCGCTCATCTCCAGCATCCTGTTGATCACTCGGTCGAACAGCGCAGGGTCACGGGCCACCGTCGCGGGAAAGTGGAGCGTCGCCGCACCCGCACCGGTCCCCTCGTCGGGGGGAGCCTCTATCAGCACGTCCCGGTCCGCGAGGAACGGCTCCGTGTTCCACTGCAAGGAGTCGCCGAGGTAAACCGGCAGTGTGACTGTGCCGCGCTCCCCGTTGAGCCGCTCGCCCAGCGCCAGCAGGTAGGTCACGCGCGCGATCTGGACGGCGACGGGGTGCACGTCGATTCCGAGTACACGGTCGCAGCAGCGGGTAAGCGCGTCCTCGTTGCTCATACCTGCCGCATCCGCCGCCGCCAGCAGACGGCGTGCTGAGTGGAAGAGAAACGCGCCGGAGCCGCACGCAGGGTCCACCACGCGCTCGTTCAGCGGGTCGCGCACCGCCGTCGCGCAGACGCGTTCGGCGAGCCAGTCCGGGGTGTAGTACTCCCCGAGCACGTGCCGTTGCTCCGGGTCGATCAGCGACTCGTATAACCCCTTCAGCACGTCCGTCCGCACGTCGGTCAGGCGGAAGACACCCACCTGAAGGGCGATGCGTGCCACCAGGTCGTCACCTCCGCCCGCCCGCAGCACCCAGTCGAAGAAGTCCGATTCTGCAACGCCGTAGAGGTTGGCCTGCTCGAACAGTCGCCCGGAGAGCAGGTCCGCTGGGGTTGGATTGCCGGCGCCGATGACGTGAGCGGCCATCGTCTTGGCAATGGCCGTGAGATACGTGTGCTGGAAGAAGAGGTCGTCGTCGTCCACGGGAGAGCCGTAGACCCGTGCGAGGAGCTGGCTCCAGAGGGCGCGCTTGGTGCGCACCTCCGGGTCCCCACCGACCTCCACGTACATACGGCGCATGTCGTTCCGCGCACGCAACCAGGCGATGCTGCCCCTGCCCAACTGGGCGCGGATAGATTCAGGCTCCGGCGGCATCTCCTCCGCAGCAACCACCACCGAGGAGAGCCTGAGCAGCAGGCCTTGCGGCGATTCCGTTTCCGTGCGGAACTCCTGCAGCGGGACCAGTTGTCCGTCCTGTAGGGCAAAGGCGATGAAGACGGCACCGTCCGTGGCGACGCCGGTGTATCGCTCACGGGTCGCGGCCTCCCGCTCGGTCAGGTAGCGCGTCAGCTGCTCTTCCGCGTCGGCGCGCTCCCTGCGGAGGTTGCTCTTGAACTCGAAGACCGTCCTACCGATCAGCGCGTCGACGCGTCCGTGCACTTCCCTGACCGGCTGCTCAAAGAGCACGTCGCCTGGCCGTGCGCCGAGTCCGTCCACTAGCAGGCGGGACACATCGACGCGCACGGCCTCGTGTCCGGGGCGCGATGCAAGGTGCTGGACGAGTTCGGCGAGGCTTTCAGGAGAGAGAGGCACGGAATGCTCCTTTCCGGAAATTGTTGCTGCTCATGCCATTATGCCCCTCGAACCCTCCTGCGACGGATCCCTTTGTTCTTACGGATGGTCAGGAAGAAGGCATCCAATCCACACGCCTACGAACAAGAAACCAGCCTCGAGGGTTAGGCATAGCGTGCCGCAGTAGCCCTCAGTGTGTCGGCGTGGGCGAATATCTCATCAACGCTGTCGATGGGCAGGCGCGTCTCCTTCTTGTTCTCATCAAAGAGGCCAAGGTACTTCTGCTTCCTATTGAACCAGAAGCGGCAGACAGGCCTACGCTGGGTATCGTCAAGGATGACGAAGCTCGCCCGCTTGGAGTCACGTAGCGTAACCCGGCTGGGTTCTACTATGTCATGCAAGATTGCTTTGACAGCGTAGAACCCGGTGAGTTCAGCTTCAGTAGTGACGATTTCGTCTTCAGGTTCTTCAGATGTGGAGGTCCCGCTGGCAGCAGGTGCGATTTCAGATGCAGAGTCTCCTTGCGCAAGGACGGTATTCAGGGTTCCGCGGAGTTGATCACGCATGAGTTGCCGGGCCGCCCGTCTTGTGATTGCAGTGAACTCGTCGATCTTGGTCTTGGTCTTCAATCCTGAGTAAACACGCCCCATGAACAACCGGACAAATTCCTCAGAGGGATTGGTGACCTCCTGCTGCAGTTCAGTCTTGATGGCTCGCGTGTATTTCAGGCCGGTTGCCGACGCCCGGATCTCCCCAGGGTTGAACTCCGATTTGACAAACTTGGCGACCTCCTCCACTGAGGCAGGGTCGGGGTCAAGAAGGTCGAGCGTCAGGAAAGGACGGTTGTCCATGATGTTGTCCTTCTCCAAGTCGGAGTAGAACAGATATCTGGTGCCGTCCGTGTAGATGCCGAACTGTGCGGAGGGAGTGGTGGTGAAATAGCGGTAGAGTTGGTAGGGCTCCTCCTCTTGAAGGTGCGTACCTGCCTTCTTGGCCTCGATGAGGATGAGCGGAGCACCCTCACGCAGGATTGCATAGTCGACCTTCTCTCCCTTCTTCACACCCACGTCCGCCGTGTATTCAGGTACCACCTCGGAAAGATCCGTCGTGTCATAGCCGAGCACTTCTCTGATGAACGGATTGATGAGGGCTAGCTTGGTAGCTTCCTCAGTCTGCACGCGTGGCAGCTGTTGCTGCACCCTGTCAGCAAGGTCTCGAACGCGGGCGGAGATGTCCATGCGCAGAACTCCCGGTTGGAATGCTTGAGGGCATTCTAGCACCCTTCGTGGAGTGGCTCTCCTCTCCCCTCAGCTTCTCCTCGGCTCCTTGGCACGAAGGTTTGACGTCTTGCGTGCCCTAACCTCACAGGAGGCGATTCTCGTTCACAATGGAAGTCAGGACCACGTCGTGAATGGAGGTACGACGCGTGTGAACACGCACAATGCCCATTCCTGCGGTTCCGACCTCGCCCGAAATGGCTAATGCGGCCCCTGTTGCACCGGGGTGCTTGCCATAGCAGTCTGCTACTCGTGCGGGCCGACAAAGGGGCGCGTTGGTCCTGCACTCGGCTCCGCGACCGAGTTGACTGCTGTTGCGTGGCGCGGTTTATGGGGCTAGAGGGGAGCGTCAAGTGACCTTACGAGCGACACGGCTAGGGTGGACGAGAGAATCCTCGACTTGAATCACAGTAGCCGGTGCCTCACGGATTCGCCTTAGCTTTGTCCGCTCACCATGTAGTCTGGGCATGGTGTCAATGAAAGAGAAATCCGACTCTAACGCCAGCCTGAACCAACTCATTGCTGCAAAATCGGGGAATGGGTGCCACAATCCTGCAGGCTATA
Organism: Dehalococcoidia bacterium; assembly: GCA_965208625.1. Taxonomy (GTDB): domain Bacteria; phylum Chloroflexota; class Dehalococcoidia; order Lucifugimonadales; family Australimonadaceae; genus Bin16. The sequence goes on along the minus strand of OZ242348.1, from coordinate 2,505,543 downwards.
ATCCCCAACCAGCAGCGTTGGAGAGGCTCCCTATTCTGCATTGAGCCGACCAGCGGTGCGCCGAGTAGAACGGAATAGCCCAAGGGTAGGCAGGGATGTCTGACTCACTTTCGACCGGGAAAGCGAAGGCTCTACGAGACGCGATCGCCAGGAAGGCCGAGGTCCTTCAGAACATCGACCGCCAGCGGGATGCCGTTGAGCGTGAGATTCGACTCCTTGAGGCTGAGATCAGCGTGGTCGATCAGGTCGCCCCTGAACTACGGCCTGAAGCATCCGGACCCTCCGGCATGGCGCCGGTGACGGCGAACGAGAAGGTGCAGCTGTTCCGCTCCCTCTTCCGAGGCCGTCCCGACGTATTCGCAAGACTCTGGACGAACTCGAGGACCGGCCGCTCCGGTTACGCGCCGGCCTGCGGGAACGAGTGGGTAAGGGGCATCTGCGAGAAGCCGCGTATCCGCTGCGGCGAGTGTCCGAATCAAGCGTTCCTGCCTCTGTCTGACCGCATCATCCGGGAGCATCTTCAGGGTCAGCATGTGGTGGGCATCTACCCTCTGTTCCCTGACGAGAAGTGCTGGCTCCTCGCGGCGGACTTCGATAAGGGCCATTGGATGGAGGATGTCGCCGCGTTCCGCGAAGCATGCAAGGCCGCGGGGTTGCCGGTTGCGGTCGAACGGTCCCGCTCAGGCCATGGCGCTCACGCGTGGCTTTTCTTCGAGGAGCCTGTGCCCGCTGCGACGGCACGACAGATGGGGTGCTTCCTGATCACGCAGGCCATGTCTCAGCGTCATAGCCTTGACATGTCCTCCTACGACCGGCTGTTTCCGAACCAGGACACCATGCCTCGCGGCGGTTTCGGCAACCTCATCGCCTTGCCCCTCCAACGGGAACCCCGAACAGAGGGCAACACGGTGTTCGTCGACGATGACTTCCGCACTATTCCCGACCAGTGGGACTACCTGGCCGGGATGCAGCGAGTCCCTGCCGCCGCAGTGGAGAGGATCGCATCGGATGCGCTCAAGCGCGGCCAGGTGCTCGGCGTGGGAACGAGCGAGGATGAAACGGGCGAGGTGATGCCCTGGCAGCTGACGCCGTCCCGAAGGCAGCGGCCGCTGATTCCAAGGAACGATGAGGCACTCCCTCCGGTTGTGCACGCCACGCTTGCCCAGCGATTATTCCTCAGCAAGAAGGACCTGCCGTCGCCCGCACTCAACGCGCTCAAGCGCCTCGCCGCCTTCCAGAACCCGGAGTTCTACAAGAAGCAGCGCATGCGGTTCTCCACAGCGTTGACGCCACGCGTCATCACCTGCGCTGAAGAGTTCCCCCAGCACATCGCACTGCCCCGGGGATGCACCGACGGAGCTGTTTCGCTCCTGTGGTACCTGGGCGCGACACTTGAGATCGATGACCAGCGGGAGCAAGGCGACAGCATCAACTGCCGTTTCCGGGGCACGCTCACCGGCTTGCAGGAGACCGCCGTGCGCGCTCTCTTGCACCACGACATCGGGGTGCTCGTTGCCCCGCCGGGCGTGGGCAAGACGGTCGCCGCTGTCCAACTCATCGCGCAACGGGCGCGGAGCACCCTCGTCCTCGTCCATCGTCAACCGCTGCTGGACCAGTGGATAGCGCAGTTGGCGACGTTCCTCGATATCGACCCCAGGTCGATCGGACGCATAGGCGGTGGAGCGCATCGCGTCACCGGCCTTATCGACGTCGCCATGATCCAGAGCCTCGTGCGCAATGACGAAGTCGACGACCTCGTAGCCCGATACGGCCACGTCGTCGTGGATGAGTGCCACCACCTCCCAGCCGTTTCCTTCGAGCGGGTCCTCTCCGAGGTGCACGCTCGCTACGTGACCGGGCTGACGGCGACGCCGAAGCGCCGTGATGGGCAGCATCCGATAATCGAGATGCAACTGGGGCCCACCCGACATGCCGTGGACCGAAATGCAACGCCGACCGCGCGTGCCTTCGCACACCGGCTGATCGTCCGCGAGACAGCCTTCGAGCTTGCCGCCCCAAGTGGTCAGCGTCCCATTCAGAACATCTACGGGGCGATCGCGGACGATGCATCACGCAATGCGCTCATCCTTGCCGACGTTGTCGGTGCACTCGAAGCCGGACGCTCACCGATCGTGCTCACCGAGCGGAGAGACCACCTGGACCGCCTTGCCGAAGGTCTACGGGGGCATACGAAGCATCTGATCGTGCTGAGAGGAGGAGCTTCTGCGAAGCGACGCAGGGAGTTGCTCGCCGAGCTCGACGCCATACCGGCCGATGAGGAGCGTCTCCTGCTCGCCACTGGCCGATACATCGGCGAAGGGTTCGACGACTCACGGCTGGATACGCTCTTCCTCACGATGCCCATCTCTTGGAGAGGAACCCTCGTGCAGTACACCGGGCGGCTGCAACGCTCTCACCCCGGCAAGGCGGACGTGCGCATATACGACTACGTCGACAGCCGCGTGCCCGTGCTGGCCCGGATGTTCCAACGGCGCCTCGCTGGCTATCGCTCGTTGGGATACGAACCGGAGTACGGGCAGGGAGTTCGGGCTGAAAGAGGTAAGGGTGACGCCGCAGTTGCAGCCGTCAAGTGAGTCGGTGGTGGGTGGTCCCTCCGTGACGTCAAGATGGCACTGTTCCAGTACGCCTAGCCCGAGAACGACGAACCCAGAATGTATATTGCTGGCACCCTCCCCCTATCACTGCGAAGCTCGGTACAGCGCGCAGGAGCCAACACCAGTTCAGAGAGTGGTGTCCAGTTCGCGTGTCCTATCTCGCGAAGGGGACCGTTCTTTGGTCTCGCCGTTCCGGCGGGAGATGACGAGGAATGCGTAGAATCATGCTGGCTCCTTCTCGTAGAAGTAGCCGCGTGTGGCTCGCTTGGCGATGGCCCGTGTCGACGGGCTCGGTGACGAGCCGCAGCACCTCGCGGTAGTCGGGCAGCTCCTCAATACGCATGACGCCTCGGCCCGGTGATCGGCATCAGGTAGGATGGACGGATGCTCAGGATAGAGGACCAGTTGGTTTACTCGGCAACCGACCTCGTCGGGTTCCTCGAATGCGGGCACCTGGCGAATCTGGAACGTGCGGCCGTATGGGGTCACCTTGACAGGCCGACGCGCCGGGACCCGGTGCTGGACCGGATCGCGCAACGGGGCCAACAGCACGAGGCGCGCTTCCTGGCGTCGCTGCAGTCCCAACCCGTTGCCATAGCGGAGATCGGCTCGGACGAGGAATTGCCGTTCCGTGAGCGCGTAGCCAGAGGACGCGAAGCAACGCTCTGGGCTATGCGGGAGGGAGCGGACGTCATCTATCAGGCCTTGTTGTTCGACAGTCGGCGCCTCGGATACGCCGACTTTCTGATACGTGTCGAGCAGGCCAGCGACCTAGGCCCTTGGGGTTACGAGGTCTGGGACACGAAACTCGCGCGGTATGCGAAGGCATCTGCCGTCCTGCAAATCTGCATGTACTCGGACATGGTGGGCGAACTCCAGGGCCGACCGCCCAAGCAGATGCACCTCGCCCTCGGCGGCGTGCGGGCCGAGAGGGTCTCCTTCCGCGTCGCCGACTTCGCGGCGTATTACCGGATGGTGGCGCGCGAATTCGAAGAGGCGCTACATCAGACCCCGACCTATCCGGTGCCGACGGCCCCCGAGCCCGTAGAGCACTGCGACATCTGCCGGTGGAGCCTCCGGTGCAGCGCCGAGTGGCGTGCGAGCGACGACCTCTCCCTTGTCGCGGGCCTGTCGTCCCGGCAGCGCCGCGCGTTGCACGGAGTGGGGGTCACAACGCGTACCGAACTAGCTGAACCCGCCGGGGCGCTGCCGGACCGGCTTGACGGCGCCGGGCGGAACGCCCTCAGGAGGATCCAAGCTCAGGCGGACATCCAGGTGCGGGGCGAACGCCTCGGCACCGTGATATCGGAGCGCATCGCGCCCCCGCGCGACCGCGACGGAGCCCTCGTGCCGAACCAGGGGCTGCTGATGCTCCCGGAGCCCTCGCCGGGCGACCTGTACTTCGACATAGAGGGCGACCCCTTCTTCGGCTCGGACGAGGTCGACGGGATCGAATACCTGTTCGGCGTGATCGAACCGGGGCGGACGGACGCTGCCGGTCAGCCGGCGTTTCACGCGTTCTGGTCGATCGAAGGCGGCACCGTAACGACGAACGGGGAGCGCAGGGCCTTCGAGGCGTTCATCGACTTGGTGATGGACCGCCTTGCATCGGACCCGAAGCTCCACGTCTACCACTACGCGCCGTACGAACCGACCGCGGTCAAGCGCCTTGCAGGCCGGTACGGCACCCGCGAGGAGGAGGTCGACCACCTGCTGCGCGGGGAGGTGTTCGTCGACCTGTTCCGGGCGGTCCGCCAGGGAATACGTGCGTCCGTCGAGAGCTACTCCATCAAGCGGCTTGAGCCGCTCTACGACTTCAGCCGCGAGGTCGGCCTCCGCGATGCCGGCACGAGCATCGTCGAGTTCGAGACCTGGCTGGAGCTTGGCCAGGGGGCTGAGCGGGACGGGCTTCTGGCCGAGATAGAAGGTTACAACCGGGACGACTGCGTCTCGGCACTGCGCCTTCGCGACTGGCTCGAATCGCAGCGCTCAGCGTTGGCGGACGAACTCGGAATCGTCCTGCCTCGGCCGACTGTGCCGGAGCCGGAGGAGACCGAGGACAGCGACGCGCAGAAGGCGGTGAACGCACTCGTGGACGCGTTGACCGTCGGGCTGCCTGACACTGTGGACCAGGCCCCGGAGGAGCACGGGCGCTGGCTGCTGGCCCAGCTTTTGAACTGGTACCGGCGGGAGGCGAAGTCCACCTGGTGGCGGTATTTCTACCTCAAGAACGAGCTCACCGACGAGGAGCGCCGCGATGAGTCCGACGCTCTCGGGGGGCTGACGTTCGAAAGCTCCTGGGCAGACACGGCGCCCCGCGCACGCTCGACCTTCTACCGGTTCCGCTTCCCGCCGCAGGACCATGGCATCAAGGTGGGCAGCTCGCCTCACGATCCTGCGACCGGAAGCGCCGTGGGGGCAGTCGCGCACCTGGACGATGAAGCCGGCGTGATCGACATCAGGCGCGGCAGCAGTCAGCCCGCGCCTGAGCCCACGTCGCTGATCCCGCACGAATACATCAACCCCGAGCCGAAACCGGGGAGCCTGCGGCGCATTGCCGAGCATGTGCTCGAGTGCGGCATCGAAGGGCCGGGGCCGCACCGGGCAGCGCGCGACCTGCTCATACGCGACCATCCGCGTATCGGACAGAACGCGGGACAGCCGCTCCGGCTCGCGGGCGAAGAAGCGCCTGCGGCGGCCCGACGACTCGTTGCGTCACTCAATGAGAGCTATCTTGCCATCCAGGGACCGCCGGGCTCGGGCAAGAGCACGGTGGGGGCGGAGATGATCGTCGACCTCGTGATGGAAGGAAAGCGAGTGGGCGTGACAGCCAACAGCCACCAGGTGATCGGAGAGTTGCTGGCGAAGGTCGCGAAGGTTGCGGGTGAGCGTGGCGTTGCGGCGGATATAGGTCAGCGTTCCGGCGATGTTCCGACGTTCGGTGAGGCCGTCCACCTGAAGACGAACGATGCGGCGCGGGACGCCCTTGCCGACGGCTCCGTGAGCGTCGTCGGTGGGACGGCCTGGCTGTGGGCGCGCGAGGACATGGCTGAGAGCGTCGACATGCTCTTCATCGACGAGGCCGGGCAGATGTCGCTTGCGGACGCGATCGCTGCATCGCCGTGTGCATCGAGTCTCGTGCTCCTCGGAGACCCGCAGCAACTCGACCAGCCGCTCCAAGGCACGCATCCGCCGGGAGCCGAGCGCTCAGCCCTGGCGCACGTGCTGGATGGCGAACGCGTGGTGCCAGACCAACTCGGCCTCTTTCTCGATGGCAGTTGGAGACTTCATCCGGAGATCAGCTCCTACACGTCCGAGGTGTTCTACGAGGGACGCCTGCACTCTCGTCCCGGCCGCGAACAACTCGCACTCGCCGGCGTGTCGCCCCTGTCGGGAACGGGCATCCGGTTCCTGCCTGTCGTCCACCGCGGGCAGTCGAACGAGTCGCCGGAGGAGGCCGAGGAGGTCGCCCGGCTCGTGCGAAGCCTGCTGGACGCGGACCCGGCCTACACGGACGCGGAGGCTGTATCACACGCTCTGAAGAAAGAAGGCGTGCTCGTCATCACCCCCTACAACGCTCAGGTAAAGGCCCTGAGCGACCTGCTGCCGGGTTTTCGCATCGGAACGGTTGACAAGTTCCAGGGCCAGGAGGCACCCATCTCGATCTACTCGATGGCGACGAGTTCCCCCGACGAGGCGCCCCGCGGGATGGAGTTTCTCTACAGCCTCAATCGGCTGAACGTTGCCACGAGCAGGGCGCAGTGCCTAACCCTCGTGGTGGCCAGCCCGAAACTGCTCAGGGTGCGCTGCCGGACGCCACGCCAGATGCAACTGGCCAATGCCGTTGCACGGCTTGTGGAGATGGCCGCCCCGCCCAGAGCGGTGAGCACGCTGTAGGGGCGTCATGTCCGAGCACCGATGCGCCGCCAACCCTGCCGGAGGCCTGCGCATCCCCTACCATCCGAGGTCCGCTGCCAGAGGCCGAGCAAGCTCTACAGTGATATCGCCCTTTCGCTGCCACCCGTGCCTGCCTGCTAAGCGGCGTACGGCATCCGACGGGCTTGGCCGCGTAGTGCCCTCACCTTGCCCGCGAGTCCCTCAATACGATCTAGCACTTCTTCGAGCGTGCCGGAGATGTCGAGAGCGGCAATATGCAACCGCTTGCCGGAGTGGCGTACCGTGTACGTCTCGGGCTCTCGTTCGTCCTGCGCGTAGACCAGCAGCCCACCCGGCAGGTCGAGCGCGGTCGCGTAGGCCAGTAGCTGGTACAGGTCGGCGTTCGGGACACTTCCATCTACGCGCTTGTATTTGACATCCCCGACGAAGGTACAGACGGTGCCGTTCCACCACGAAAGGTCAGGTTCCAGTCGGACGCGGTTCTCTTCGGCGAGCGTGACGCGGCTGGGCATTCCCCTATCCGAACACAGCTCGCGTTCGGAGACTCCCAACGCCTCCCTCAGGGCGGCCGTCACGAACTCCTGGAAGACCTGGTTCATGTCCATCAGGAAGCCGCCGGCACGGACCGCTCCCCTGCCTGACTCGAATGCTCCGTGCCGCAAGATCAGCCGCGCCAGTGTCACGACGCCCCGATAGTGCTCGTTCAGCCGGTCGAACGGGACCTCCGGCACGTCCTTCGCCGGAAACGCCACGAGCGACACGCTGTCCAGCATCGCTGCGACCCATCCCAACCCCACGCGTGCCTCACGTGAGCGCAGACGCATTCCTCCGAGCCTCATGACTGCCGCCTTCACGAGTCGATTGGGCAAGATGTCATCGGTGAACTCGTCGTAGCGCACCTCGACCGGCAGAGGAAAACCGAACCGGTGCCTGATCTGGTCATCGAACCGGATGCGTCCGCGTACGGTGTGCAGTGCCTCCTCCTCCTTGCGGTAACCGTGGAGCAACCCACGTGAGAAGGCGCGCCGGGCAGCACGGGTGAGCAGCTGTGCGATCGCGTCGGGCAGTGCCGTCTCATCAGGAAAGTCGAAATCGGTCTCCTGGAACCTGACCTTGCCGATGGTGTAGCACGCGAGCGAGACGAGCTGCGGAATGCCGATCTTCGGGCGGATGAGCACCGACAGTTGGCCAACCTCAACCGCGCCCACAGTGGACTCCGGCTTGAGCACATACACGCCTTTGTCAGACGTAGGTGTAACGGAGAGCCCCAGGTTTCCCGCCTCCAGCAACACTCGGAGTCCAGACGCGTTGAGGCGATGTTCGCTTGAGAGATACTCCTGCAGATCAAGCTGACGCATCGCTCACGCTGCCATCTTCATTCGAAGCCCCTCTGTCGTCCTGCAGGTCTGCGTTCTCAACTCTCCCGTCGGAACGGGCAGACCCCTCGCGTAGCGCATCGAAATCGAACTCTGCGAGGTTCTCTCGCTCTCCGTAGAGCCGCTCCTCGACGTACGGCAGGACCTCGTGCTGCCAGATGCGCCTGGCCCGCTCTTCAGTTAGCCCCGGCTTCATGAAGTAGCTGGGCCCGATTGCGGCATGGCGGTCATTCAGTCGCGCGTTGGCACGGTCCACGACATCTGCCACCCACACCATGTCAGACGCATTCCTGGTCAACCAGCGGCGTAGCAGTCCTCTGATCGGCTCCTTGCCGGTGTCGAACTCCACGAAGGAGAACCGGCGGCGCAGCGCAAGGTCGACCAGCGCGATCGAGCGGTCGGCAGTGTTCATCGTCCCGATGATGTACAGGTTGGGCGGCAGCCAGAACGGTTCATCCGAGTACTGGAGGTGCATCTCCTCGCCGCGGTACTCCAGTAGGAAGTAGAGCTCGCCGAAGACCTTGGCGAGATTGCCCCGGTTTATCTCGTCGATCACCAGGAAGTGCTTTGCTCCCTCGTCTTCCGCCGCCCGCTTCGCGGCAGCCAGCAACGGCCCGTACCGCAACTCGAACCCCGCCTGTCCTCCCACGAGCGCGGGGCGGAAGCCCTGCACGAAGTCCTCGTAGGCGTAGGACGGATGAAACTGCACGAGCGTCACGCGCGCTTCGCTTCCCGCAAGATGTCTGGCAAGCGCCCGCGCTACGTACGTCTTGCCCGTGCCCGGCGGCCCTTGGAAGATTACTTGCCTCTTCTCTTCGAGGAGTGTCTCGATTCCTCTAAGGAAGTCTTCAGGGAGGTGCAAGTCAGCAGCGAGTCCCTCGAGGTGCGGCTGCTCGGTGCCTTCGGGCGGCCCGTCTCGTTTCCCCCGAAGTGCCCACAGCACCGACTGCGCGTCGAGGCGGTGACGCAGGGTGAGTCCACGCTGGGCAGCTTCGGCGATGAACCGGTCGAGGAAATCGAGGGCATGCTCGTAAGTCTCCCCTTCCGTGCTCTGTTCCCCGGGTTGCGGATAGCCGGTTTGCGCATACGCCTCGCTGAACAAGCTGTACCGATAGGGCGCATAATCTTCTGTGTTCAAGCCCATCAATAAGACGGACACCACGTTCACCCGCGCTGACAGCTGCAAGACAGGAGCGAGCAGGCCTGCGAGCGATTGGAATCGTGTCGTCACTGGTTGTGTCACTGCCTCCCAGAGCGATGTCATCGCACTCAGTGCATCATCAGGGTGTTCATCCAGCCATTTTTCGAACTGATCACGAGCGCGCCAGTCGATGAGGTTGTTCCTGCCCTTGAGCGCATCCTTCAAATCACTCCGCCAACGATCGAGAACCGGAGGGTTGGACTGCAGATCCTTGCGAACGACTGAGAGCCTGCGGCCTGTTTCAATCTTGTATTCGATCTCTTCATCCTCGAGCCTCCCGCTATCGATGTACCTCTGAGCACGTTCAACCAGTACATCCCAGAGACTCGCGGACTTGGCCCCCCAGTGCTCCAAGAACGGACCGTAGTCTTGGGGTTCGCCTTCAAAGGCGAAACGAATCAGCGCGTCTGCCGCCCACGGGAGTGTCCCTGAACCTGGCCAAACCTCCCAAACGGTGTCGCGGCCAGTGTAGAAATACCACCTGCGATGCGGATCTAACCGTGTCCACTCCACTTCAATGCGCCGACCGTCCCCTAGGTTCCTCCTGACTGTGCCAATGGCCTTGATGCTCATCACAGAAGCGAATCTCCCGTGGTACTCGAACGGGAGATTGTGCTTCTGTGTGTACGCCGACTTGATGGCGATGGGGTCGCCGGGCCGCATCGACTTCACAACATCCTCGTACGGGCTGTCGTGACCTACGAAGGCTTCCCAGACACCATCCTGCAAGAAGCGTTCTGTCTGGTCGTCCGTTGATCCGAAGGATGCCCCAACGAACCAGGAGGGTCTTTGCTCATCGGTCTGTGGGGTGGAAGTCACCCTTCTTCTCCTCTGTGCTTCTTTGCGGGGAATTCCCATCTGTCCGGTAGGAAGCCGAATAGAGCTATCCCCAAACCAGTAAGGACACACACGGCCGCAAGGGGCACTGCTATGCCACGCTTGATGAGTTCCTCGACCATGGCATTATATCGCTGCCGCTACGCGTCGCCCAAGCGGTAGAAGCGGCGAGCGTTCTCGTGGAGCATGGCCTCCTTGTCCTCGTCGGTGAGTCGGTGGTTGCCCAGGAAGCTCCTGCAACGCGTTGGCTGGGGATCAAGGCTGCTCGCGCTCGTCGCTCGTGCCAAGCGGACCCGGCGTCGCGAGACTACCACTGATCACCAGATACAGGGGTAGTCCATAGACCCCAACCAGAGGCACGACGAGGAGGAACCACGCCGACCCTGCGAGTCCCCCTGCGGCCACCAGCACGGCGGCCGTTATGGCTAGCAGGGCTCCTGCGGCTATTCGCACGATCCGCTTCTCTTTGAACAACAGCAGCAGTACGGCAGAGCCCCAGTAGAGCACGGTGCTTGCGAGGCCCAGCGCATCGAGCAGGGACAGCGGTACGGCGAACCAGTCGCTGAGTACGAGGACGATGATCCCTGGTGTCGAGCCTGTGAACGCCAGCAGTGCCACGATGTACGCCAGGGAGAATGCGTACAGTTCTCCCCTGCGCGGCTGAGGCGCTGGCCGTGCTTCATCAGCGGTCCGGTGTCCCGCTCGGCCGGCAAGCGTCCAGTAGGACGCCGCCGTTATCGATGCGACTATGGCAAATGCGATTCCGTAGAATGCGAATATCCCGCCGCCCATATCGCACCCGTGCTCTCCGCTACATTGCTCAACTACAGTTCCGAAGAGCAGGAGTCCTCCGGCGGCGATGATTGCGTATGCAGTCCCTGCGAAGATGAATCCCCATCTGCAGATGGCTTTGTTCTCAGGACGCTGCCGTTGGAGGCAGTCTGCCCTCATCATGAGCAGTGGCGGCGCTACGATTCCGATGGAGAAGGTTAGTCCTGGAAGTGCGAGAGTCATCGGCATTCCGAACATTGGAAAGAACTGGTACGCCAGGAGCAGTCCTACGGCGCTGACGAACGCCATGCCCATCGCGCAGGAAACCTGCGGAAGCGAGCGCAGGAACTTTCCCGGGGCATCCCTATGCATCGAAGCCTCTCCCATTGCGCCTACGCCTCGTCGACGCGGCAGAAGCGGCGGGCGTTCTTGTGGAGGATGGCCTCCTTGTCCCCGAGAGTGAGTTGGGTGTGCCGTCGCCGCCTACGATGACTTCCACGTTCCTGACGGTCATGTATTCCCGCCCGGTAGCGTTGTCTCATCGAACGTAGTGCGCGTGGATTGTAGCAGGCCACGCGCGGGGTCTGGCGCGCACCGTGAGGGAGTCGTCACCGCGGATGCGATGTACAGCGGGTACGACTCCAACGCCCTTATCCCTGTTGCATTAAATGCAGAAACTCCCACATACGGGGATACCGCCGGTTGCAACCGGCGGTATCCCTCAGCCAAGGCCGTCACTGTGAAGCTGCGACGAGCTCGGCCTCTCACTCCCGCTCCATGGTCAGCGCTCATGAGAAGAGCGACACCGAGGGCTCCGGCCTCTTCAGGCTGCGGCTGCGCCGCACCGCTGGCGCCTCTGCCATGAACTCGGCCCACGAGAACAGCGTCTGCTGCGCCTCGTCGTCCAGGCCGCAGGACTCCGCCACCAGTTCTTCAGGTTCTACCCAGTTTCGGCACGCATCGAAGACCACGGGCTCGGGTCCCCGGACCTGCCACCCGTCGTCTACGAGATACTCCTCGGCGGTGGACTCGGCGTCCCGCGCGGCCGCGAAGACCGCCTCAGCCGCCGTTCGCCGACCTGGATTACGCATGCAAGAAGCGCAAGACGCGGTGTGAGATGTTCAACCGCCATATGGCGGCGCAGGGTCTTCAACTCCGGGAGGGGACGATCATAGATGCGACGCTGATTGCGGCGCCGAAGTCGACGAAGAACAAGGGGAAGGAGCGCGATCCGGAGATGCACCAGACGAAGAAGGGGAATGACTGGCACTTCGGGACGAAGGCGCATATCGGAGTGGATGCGGAGACGGGGCTGGTGCACAGCATGACGACGAAGGCGGCGAACGTGCACGACCTCACCGAGGCGCAGCGTCTGCTGCACGGCGGGGAGCGGTGCGTGTGGACGGATGCAGGGTATCGGGAAATCGAGAAGCGAGTGGAGAACGCGGGGTTAGGAATCGAATGGCGTGTGGCGATGGGTCCGAGCAAGCGCAGGCGTTTGGCCCCGGAGAGCGTGGAGGCGTGGCGTGAGAAGCAGAAGGCGTCGGTGCGGGCGAAGGTCGAGCATCGGTTCCTGTATGTGAAGCGGCAGTTCGGCTACGCGAAGGTTCGCTCCGGGGCCTCTATAAGAACACACAGCGGTTGGCGGTGTTGTTCGGGATGGCCAACTTGATGAAGGCTGAGCGTCTCCTGGCGACGGCATGATGGGAGCAAGTGCGCCCACGAGCCGCAGGAGAGGGAAATCGCACCTCCCAGACAATAGATGCACAGGGCCATCTGGCACTTGATCCCGACTCCAACGTCGTAGCTGATGCCCCGCCCCAGCCCCCTCTATCCGCTCAACTCAACGTTGACGGGTTGTTCAGAGCATCCCTAGACTCGGCCCAGTCATGGCTAGGCTCCTGCACAGCGCTTCGGGTCGACTGGGATTCTGGGATTCGATGCCGAAGTCCGACGACTTTCGTTCTCGGCTGGAACTACTGCTGAGGGCTCACTCCCACGCGGTCATCGAGACCGACTACCCCGAATTCCCCGGCACCGATACGCCAGCGCTTGCGGCCGTCGCGGCCGTCTGCGACAAGGTCGTCGCTCGCGGTAACCCCACCCTGGTCGACCTGGACTTCGAGGAGACGCTCATGTCCGCGCAGGGGGCCGAGTTCTTCCGGTCCGCCGCGCCAGTGGACGAAGACGACGTGGGCGTCCGCTACAAGGGGTCACGGCTGCCTCCCGGTAGCGCCCTTGAACTCTTGAACGCCGCTCAAGACCTGCTCGACCTGGCCTACCGTGATGCAGTTCCCCTGCCCGGCCAGACACTGTCAGCCGACCTGCAGAAGCTTTGCAGCAGCGAAGAAGAGTCGTTCCATGACGGCCTCGTCTCCCACCTGGGACCGTGGGCCGCAGGATTCGTCCAGCGCCAAGCGTTGATCTCCGACCTCGTCGACGGAGAGCTCCCCCCTGAACTCAATGGCAGCAGGGTGGACTTCGTTCTGCAGATGAGCCGGGTGCGGTGGGTCTTCGAGATCGATGGGGCCCAGCACCTGGAGCCGGGCGAGCTGCAGAGGGATGAGTTGAGGGACCGCACCTTGAAGTCCGCAGGGTGGAAGATCCTCCGGATCCCGGCTAGTTCGGTGCGCTCCGGGCTGGGGGCGTGGTTCGAAGAGAGCTTCGGCAGGGCCGACGCGGACGAACGCCGGTCTCTGGGGGCCGCGGCGGAATGGCATTCGGTGGAATCCGCCGCCGAGCGTTCCATGGTCCACCGGGCGGCCTGGCACACGATCGTATTACCGCTCGCACTCCAGCGCTGCCTGCGTGGGTTGCTCAAGATGTACTCCTGCGGTGCACTGGATGCAGGAAGGCACCAACGCGTGCTGATCGTCGAAGAGGACGCCCCGGTCGCGGCAGACGCGTTCCGGTTGCTGCTGCAGCTGTGGAGCCTCGTGCACCGCCTCTCTCCTCAGCAGGGCGCGCCTCCGCCATCGGTGAGCCTGGACGTCGTCGGCGGTGAAGGACTGCTGGCCGCTGGGCCCTTGGTCCGCGGGGTCGACAGGCCCGAGGGCGACTACGACGCCGTGATCTCCCACAGCCTGCTGCTGGGAGAAGGGCGGGCCGGCCCGCTGTCGGCGGGGGTTGCGGCCCACAGGGCGGACCGTGCCATTCGCATCCGCCGAGCGGTGGGGCTCCGCAGTGAGTGCCGGTTGGAGCAGTCGGAGAACTTCCGATACGACATCGACGGGGATTCCCGGGAGCAGGCTGATGCCATGCGGCGCATCCTGCAGGTGGCCTTCCGGAAGCGAGACTTCCGGGACGGTCAGGCGCAGGCGATCCGGCGCCTCCTGAACGGCGAGCCGGCCATAGTCCTGCTGCCCACGGGCGGGGGGAAGTCGCTGATATACCAGTTCGCAGGGATGCTCCTGCCCGGGATGACCGTCATCATAGACCCCATCATCTCATTGATGGCCGATCAAGAGGCCAGCCTGCATCGCATGGGGATCGACCGGGTCGGCGCCGTCTCGAGCCAACTGCCAGCCAGTGATAGAGCTCGACTGCTTGACCGTCTCGCCGCTGGTGACCTCGCCTACGTCTTCATAGCCCCAGAGAGGCTTCAATCAGAGGACTTCCGGGTGCAGCTCCGGTCGGCGTGCAGCAAGATGCCCGTCTCCTTGGCCGTCTTGGACGAGGCCCACTGCCTCTCGGAATGGGGGCACGATTTCCGGCCCTCGTATCTGCACCTGCCGATGAACCTCCAGAGGTACTGCTCCGACCAGCGCACGGGCTCGGGGCCCACCCTCGTGGCACTGACAGGCACCGCGTCCTTTGCGGTGCTGGAAGACATCCAGGCCGAACTGGAGATTAACGATGAAGATGCGGTGATCCGCCCGACGTCGTTTGACCGGCGGGAGCTGAGTTTCTACGTCAGGCAGACCTCCCGGCGTGAGAGACCATACGCGTTGAAGGAGACCCGGGCGGGAATGCCGCGTCGTCTGGGAGTAAGCGTGAAGGACTTCTTCCGGCCCGACCGGGGGGATGACACCGATTGCGGTATTGTTTTCTGCCCTCACGTAAACGGCCAGCTGGGAGTGGAGGCCGTGGCGGCCCAACTGGGGCACGGCAACTTCTACGCGGGCGAGGCGCCTCGGAGCTTCTCCGGCGACTGGAACCAGCACAAGCAGCACCTGCAGCGCCGGTTCACCCAGAATCGCGTGCAGGAGCTGGTTGCTACCAAGTCCTTCGGCATGGGCATCGACAAACCCAACATCCGCTACACCGTGCACTATGGCATGCCAGGGTCGGTCGAGGCGTTCTATCAGGAGGCGGGAAGAGCCGGCCGGAACGGCAGGGAGGGCTACGCGCTCTGCACCGTGCTGTACAGCGATGACAGCTGGGAGCGGGGGTTGGCGATTCTCGACGAGCCGGACCACAACGCGGCAATGCGGCGGCTCCAGGGCGTGAGTCACAGCCGACTGGGCGACGTTTTGACCCACCTGTGGTTCCTGCTGAAATCCTATAAGGGTCGTGAGGAGGAGAAGAAGAGCACTCTGGAACTATGGAACCGGCACTTGGCAGGCGAGCGCACCGCCGAATTGAGTTACAGGGGGGAGGAGGACCAGCAGGTCAAGGAGAAATGCATCTACCGGTTGGCGATGCTCGGATTGGTTGAAGATTATAGGGTCGACTGGCGGCGCCGCGAGTTCGTCCTGATGTTGCGCGATGCAGGCTCTCACGACGTAACAGCCCAACTCCGGAGATACCTGGGCAAATACAAGTTTCCCGACTACGTGGACCGCCTCCTTGAGCCCCTCTCCGCCGGGGGCGGAGACGTGGTTGAACGCGCCGTGGGCGTCCTGGTGGATTTCATCTACGACGAGGTGGTCGCCAAGCGCAAAGAGGCGATCCGCACGATGGCGGAACTCTGCCGGAGTTTCAAGAGCAACGAAGACTTCCGGGATGGAATACTTGCCTACCTGCAGGACTCGGAATTCTCAGGCCAGCTCAACGAGTGGCGAAGCCGTTCCTTCGAGCAGATCGGATTGACGGAGTTACGAGAAGTGCTGGAGCGTCCAGACACACCCGACCGGCTTCGTCAGCTCATAGGCACGACCCGCCGTGTGCTTGAAGCAGACCCCGGCAATGCCGCCCTGCGCTATCTTTCCGTGTGCGCGCGGGCGCGCGCCGACTGGGAATCGGACGCGAGCGTGCTGAACGAAACGTCCGCGCTGATCGCGCGGCTGCCCGGCGGCGAATCTGACCCTGAACTCGTCCAGATGAAACTGCTGCACGACTTGGAAACGTTGCGCCCCTCCCTCGTGCGCAATATTGCGGCTGCGATGATGTCCGCGGGAGGCGGGCTCGCGCTTGCCCGGCGGCTGTTGTCGACCGAGGAGTATGTGGGCGAGGTGGTGCGCTTTGCCGCCCTGAAGACCGTCGTCGACAGCATCGCAGGGGTTGTGGCGCGCAGCAGCAGATTCTACGACCTCGAGACTGCCGGGAGGGCATGATGGACACGAAACCACCTGACTTCGACGCGACGTTACTGGAGGTGGAGGCCACTACCCGCAGGATCGCAGGAGAGCTCGCCCGGATGAAGGGGGCGGCGGACCGTCTTGAAGAGAGTGGGCAACGGTCAGTCGAATTAGGCGACTCGGTAGGCCATCTGATCGTGGAGATCCGCACCCTTGTCGAACTGGCCGGACGGATAACGGATGGCCTCCTTCATGTCGACATGGAGGGGAAGGTGTCGGAGTTGAAGGAAGCCGTCATGCAGCGCTTCGACGCTCTTGAGGCAGGGGTCGGGGCGGAAGCGCAGGACAGGCACCTGACAGTGATGCAGAGGCTCGATGCGCTGAACTCCCAGATGGCTGACATGCTCGATCTGATGGAGCAGCAATCGAAACGAAAGGGACTTCTGTTCTGATTCCCCCTTCGAACCTCTGTCTGGCGTCCCGCAGCATCCACGTAGAGCGCCGCTGACATGCATGAGAAATTGATAGAGCCCATTGGCCCTGTGCGCCCTCGGAAGACACGTGTGCGCCGGACCTCGCGGGCCTTGGCGGGGCCGCATAGTGTTTCGGCAGACCTGCCCGTTCACGGCAAAGCCAAGGGGATGAGATGTCCGGGAGGGACAGCCTCATAGGCCGAGTGTCCGCTATAATCCCAGAGTGTTGACCCGCCTCTTCCTGTTCCTGCTGTTTGTGGCGCTTGCAGCGTGTGACCCCGCCCCTGCGATGCCCGAAGCCATCCCAACTGGCACTCGCTCCGTTCCCGTATCGACCCCTTCCCCCACTACACCGCCGGCACCCACTCACACAGCCACGACTGCTCCGGCTATGCCGACGCCAGTCCCTCAGACGTCAGCCCCCGCTCCGGCGGCCACGCCGTCCCCCGAACCGACAGCAACATTCCCCGTCGCGTCCGCTGGCACTTGGCGGGGGCTCGTGGTCGCCCCAGAGCACCGTTGCGTGGAGTACGACTCCGACGACTATCGCTACTCGCAGTCCGTCGAGCCGCGCATCGTCGCCGACATGGGCGGCATCATCTACGGTCCATACACCGGCACGTGGTTCGACAGCACGTCCGAGACCGACATCGAGCACATCGTCGCACGCTCCGAGGCCCACGACAGTGGCCTGTGCGCGGTGGATGCCGCAACGAAGCGGCGATTCGCCTCCGACCTCCTGAACCTGACGCTGGCAAGCCCATCGGTCAACCGCCACCAGAAAAGCGACAAGGACGCCGCGGAGTGGCTCCCCGGACTCAACCGGTGCTGGTTCGCGAACCGCGTGGTCGAGGTGCGCCAACGATACGGCCTCACCATCGATCAACGCGAGCGCGACGTGCTGAAAGGCATCCTGTCGGGCTGCGCGTCGACCGGGATGGTGGTGCGGGAAGGCCGTCCTGCTCCAACGGCGACGCCGGTTCCCGCCACGGGAGGCGGACAGACGGGCGATGTCCTCCGGTTGTACGACGACAACGGGAACGGCCGCATCACCTGCGCCGAGGCGCGAGAGCACGGCATCGCTCCCGTCCACCGCGACCACCCCGCGTACCCGTTCATGGACGACCGCGACAACGACGGCGTGGTGTGCGAGTGATGGCCGCCTTGAGGTAGCCCGTGGGATTCGTCATCGCTGGCCTGGCGCTGTTCGTCGGTGCCGCCCTCCCTGGCGGCGGCGGGTACACGTGGCTCGTCGCCTTCACGGGCGCGCTCGCCGTCCTTTACGGCGCATCCACCATGGTGCTGCGAAGCCCGCCGCAGGTTGCGGAGCAGTTCACGGGGCCGAAGGGGGCTGCCCAATCAGGGCCGAGGGCGAGCCCGGGGACACGGGTCAGCCGGTGAACGCCGGAACGCGCTGCACGCTTGCCCCGAGCAATCGAGCGGGAGGCTCGCCTGCCTCCGATGCACAGGCTCTGTGCAGTGGGAAGGGGCTGGCCGAAGAACCCAACGAGACCGCCCGGCAGAACCGGCTCACCCCTCGTCCACCTGGCACGGATAAGTCTGCTCCGCCTGGCTGACCAGGGCCGTCTATGGGGTGGATACTGGGGCTGGGATGGTCATCCCCATACATCCAGGATCAAGGGAGGTACACCATGGGAAAGGCAGAACAGGACAACCACGCGAACCAGATGAACCCGAACAACGATGCCTATTGGGAGTCTCGAGGATGGGACGAGCGGCCCGAGGACTGGGAAGAGCGAGTCAGCGACAGCGAGGAATCACCCAGCCCCAAGCGGTAGCGGACGATCCCGGCCCCGCAGGCCGGACAGTCCACGGCCTGCGGGGTACGCTCGGAGCGAGCACCGTCATGCGAGAAGAAGAACGGCAGGCGTTGAGGCCCCCAACGAGCGGCGTCATCGTTGGCGCACTGGCCGATGCGATCGGCCGGCGGCCGACGTCGCTGACCAACAGGCAGGCCTCTCGCTACTTCCGTGGCGATCCATCGGTCAGCCCCGAGGAACGGCAGAGAGTCCTCGAGGCGCTGGCCGAATGGATCGTCGGCCTCGGCCTGCTCCCGGTCCCTCTTGGCGACGGAGACCACGGGACAACGCCCACGCCAAGCCAGCTCCTGGCCATGATCTTGAGCTGGCACGCTGACCAGTGGGACCGCCTGACCAGCCACGTGTATGCGCGGTCGGGAAACGCTCGGGACCTCGTGAGCGCGCTGGAGCCCTATCTTCGCCTCGCAACTGTCGACCTCGCGCTGCGGGCCACCGGCCTCCTCTGTATGGCGGGGGCTGACCCTCCGGCACCGGAGCTCCCTCCATGGGGGAAGGCGAAGGGGGTGGGCAGATGGCAGAACTCGCTTCGTGACGAAGCCAAGATGACGCGCGATGAGCTGGCCAATGCAGGAGGGGTCGCGCGTCAATCGGCTGACGGCTGGCTCGACAAGGGCGCTCGGCCTAGGGAAGAACGGCTCAGCGGCATCGCGAAGGAGTTGGCCCCCCGCCTGGGTCACGACGGATCCGCGGGTCTCACCGCCCGGTTGCGGCGCGCCTACGTGCTCGCCGCCGCCTGTGACCGTCTTGCCCTGGTCGTCGGCAGGCCCCTCGTGGAGATGCTGGCCGCCTCGCTGGCCATGTTCATCCACCGAGGGGTGGACGCTCTGCGGTCCGGTGCGTCCGGTCCAGACGGCGAAGACCCGGCAAGGACTGCAAGGAAGGCGGCGGCTGCCATGAGTCTCTTCCTCACGGGAAGCTCGTCGCCCTTCGCGCCCGGAATGCTGCGCATCTTCTGGGAAGACCAGGCAGACCCCGAGTGGCGGCTGGCGGCGCAGGCCGCCGGAATCGACTGGTATGCCTACATCGGACTCAAGCTTGCAGCCAGGAGCTCGGGCGAGATAGCCGGGCCTTCCATCGGCATGGGACGTGCCACGAATGAGGCGTTGAACGTGTTCCGGGAGATGCGAGCGGAGTCGATCGACGCGATCGCCAATGAGGACTGGCCCCGGCTGCGTTCCACCACGGTCAAGCAGTGGGAGGTGCTCAGGGCCGTGCTGGCAACGAGTCCGGGCGACGCATGGCTCCATATGCAGGTCGGCTCGATGGAGGGCAAGTTCGGCGATGCCCGCAGAGGGATACAGGAATGCTGGAACGCTGCGCTGCTGGAGGATGGACGGGAGCTGCCGCTCGTTGAGATCGGCATCATCTACCTCAACTCCGGAGAGCCCGCCAAGGCCCGCGACCACTTGGAAAGCGTGGCAGCCCGACGGAAGAGTCACTCGTGGCACCTGCTCTACAACCTCGGCATCGCCCGCTACCGGTGCGACGACATCGGCGGGGCGCTCGATGCGCTGAGTCAGGCCATCGCACTCAACCCGGTCCACCACGACATGCTGGGTACCGCAGCGCATTGCGCCTTCCTGCTGCGTGACCACACCGTGGGGCGGCGTTTCATGAACCGGGCGCGCCGCTGGGGGTCTTCCAGCACGTATGACCGGTGGAGAAGGCGAGAGTACCGCAAGAGGCGTTAGTTGCTCCCCCAGTCCTCCACGAACCAGCTTGATGAGTGCCTCAATCGACGGCGGCTCGTAGTCCTTGGGTGGCCATCGTCGTCAGTGCCCATAGGTCTCAAGGGTGGGGACGCGTTCGAGTTGGCTTTCGATGGAGAGCCACTGCCGAATGTCGGCCGGCGTCTCTTCCGTTCGCGCACAGGCTGGCGGAATGATTGACAGTGTCCAAGGAAACTCCCTATGCTCGACCTATCAGATCCTACGGAGAGTAGCGCGCGGATGAACAGGGGAGAGCGGGACTTGGCTCTAGCCGTGGCGCTTGGGTTCGTTGCGGTGGCCATAGCGGTTTCTTGGGTCATCGCCAACTGGGAGTTGATCGTCCTCGGCATATCTGTGACGTTCGTCGCGGTCCTCTTCGGGCTGGCGATCTACCTGCTGTACAAGGGCGGGGTCATCCGTTTCTGATTATGTGTCCCTAGTGTCCCGTCTCCGAAGTTCAACGTATAAGAGCAGGTGAGCATATCTTGAAGGCTACAGCTGCCATTAGCTATGGGTGCTGGAACCTGCACCTGTAGGAAGGACAGGTGCAGCGGATTTGTGCGGCGAATCTCAGATACAGGACACTAGTACCCAATCCAAGACGGTTTTACTGCTCATGCTCTCTGCCCCATGCCAAGAGCCCGAGAAGAAGAAGCACCGCGCCGTTCACGGCGAGTATCAGCATCATTCCGGTTAGACCGTCTGGAAAGACCGGGCGCAGGGGCTCGGAGCCTGTCTCATCCAGCATCCAGAGGTAGGCGGTCCAGAGCGTACCGAATGCGATAAGCACTTCTGGGGAGCGCTTCGGCATGGATGGCCATGAGACGCTGAAGGCGCGGGAGAGTGCCATCGCCGCGGCAAATAGCCCTGTCACCGGCGCATATAGTCCAGGGTCCGTGCCCTCACGGAGTGAAAGAACCACTGAGGCTGTCATGAGCATCAACAAGGACATGTACCACCATATTGCCACCATGGGATACATCGTTCACAGAGGTATGCCCCACCAGAGCAGAGGAAATGAGTATGTCATCTATCCCTCGGTACGTGCTTCCATGCCAGAATCATGATTCCGCCGAAGAACAGAGGGACAAACCCCCATTGAATGGACCGGAGCACCACTTCATAGATGCCCGCTGCCCCATTGGCAATATGCCCTACAAACCATAGAAGGGTGACGGCGGCCAAGAAGGCAGCGCAGGTTGCGCCTGTGGCATTGCGCTTGTCGTCCCTTCGCATGATTCTCTCCCCCCTACGTTGAGCTTAGCACCTTCAGTTGGACGTTGTCTAACAGGCTGCGGAAGACAGGGGCTCAGTGGGTGGACTCCACTGAGCAAGAGGGCTGGGTTGCCCGCATGAGCCATCGATCGGGAGTTTTGCCGCGTTCGAGGGCGCCTCAGGGACGGTCTACGGGGCTGTCCAAGCCCCGCTGATGCGGCCCAGGCGCACCGCGCCCCGGATGCTCACCTCGCCTGAACGGCCCGCGTCCGCTGCTCCGACGTCAGGTTCGCCATCCTCACCAGGTTATAGGCCGTCGCCACGAGATAGCCGGCCAGCCCCGTCCGCTCCACTCCCCGGTAGCGTGTCCGCCTCAACCCCCCCCACCGTCTTCATCCACCCGAACATCTCCTCGATCTGCTTGCGCACTTCAGGCTCAACGCATAGCCCACATGCCGCGTGGTACGCCCACCTATCACAGAGTGCTTGCGACTTGCCACGTGCGGCGTCACTCGCCGCTCTCGCATCGCCCGCACGCACTCGCCTGTGTCGTATCCCTTATCCGCTCCCAGCGTCTTCGGACGGGCTGGGGTATCGGACCCCGGCCGAGGTGTATGCCAGCCGGGGCGAAGAGCCAGCACGTCCAGAGGCAACGACAGCCTCAGAGAGCAGGTTGACAACAGTGGGACTGCAACTTAACTTTGGTGCCTGAACTGTCCTAATCGTGGGGTCCACCACACTTTGTCGGACGAAAAGCCCCGTGGAGTCGAATGATGTTCAACAAGACACAAGGACTAGACACGTTTGACTACGGACTCAACTCCCAGGCTGCAAGAGATCGGGCGCAGCAGTTCATGGGTGGCAAAATCACGCGAGGGATCGTTGAACTGCTAACCAATTCCGATACTGCGTACCTTCGCACTAGGCGCGACAATAGACGGCCCAACATCGAAATACGTATCTCGCGCGGATCTGGTGACCGCTGGTTTGAGGTAAGGGACATGGCTGGCGGGATGGACCGAGCAACAGTAGATGAGAAATTCAAAGAAGGAGGAGCGACTAGTGACCTTGACTCCCGTGGATTCTTTGGTTTGGGGGCCAAAGACTGTGCGGTTTTTGTTTTCGGTGAGTTAGTTATGGAAACAATTGACTCTAATCGAAACTTGACCGAAGTAAAGATACCAGGAAGTTTCACAGGGGCAACCATCCGGTCTTACAGAGCAAAGGACGAAGACTTCAGCCGCCTCTTCGGCCGACCACGAAAAATGGCTGGCACAGTAGTGCACATCAATATAGCGGATCTTGATTCCGGGGGGCCTCGAATGCCTCAATACGATACTCTGCATGATACGTTAAGGACACACTACGCTTTGCGTGCTCTACTTCAACGCAACAATGTTACTTTGACGGAATATTCTCACGGCAAGAAGGTGCTCGACAGAAGTGGAAAGTTAGTCTACGTCGGCCATCCTTGGGAAACAGAGAGTTGCCTGGAAGTATTCAACGACAATCTATCTGTCGGTATGGGAGAAGATAATCTGCGTACGCTGAGACTCTTCAGAGTACCCCATGAAATTGAAGGTAGCGCTATTGAAGAGAACTTCCAAGGGCACATCCTAATACGAAGCAAATTTGCGGACTATGGAATTACCTTGGCGGGCTTCGAGACACAACCCCACTCGCGTCGATTGGCCGGAGAGCTGATCGACGACAATATCCCAGCACTACTCAATCAATACAGAGCCGAGGGCCAGACTGCTACCAATCCCCGGCCTGTAATAAAGCAGGACCGTGACCATAGAGATGGAGGGCTGGACAAAAGCCATCCGTACACAGAGGCACTCTACGGAAGGCTAAGGGAAATCATCCGCAAGGCTCTAGACCAGCTTGCCGCTGAGACACGTGAAGCAGAACGCGCAGGCGCCAGTGAATCCCTCAACAATGCCAACCGCGAAGCTGGGAGGTGGCTAGGTACTTTCCTGGAGGATGAGGGCGAGGATCCGCCCAATCTTCCGCTGGGGTTCTACTTCTTGCCACCTCGGAAGGTAATGCAGCCAGGAACCAGTGCTTATGTCTACCTGTACTTTATCGGAACGGAGAATCTGGAACATCCAACGGTCAGGTATGCAGTCCAAAATACAGACGCTTGCCAGATTGAAGGCGACAGTGGCGTCTTGGAAGAGGTAGAAGGCTCAAGTCAAAACGTGGTGTACCGTACACGACTTAGGGTTCACGCGCGAGGCATTGGCAGTGCATCCATTTCCGCAAGTATCGGCATGATGGATGAGACTGAACTGAATTTGGAAATTCGAGAAGAAAGGGAAGTCCTTCCAGAGTTCCGATTTGAAAAACAATGGTATTCGATGCAGCCAAGTGACAGGAAGACGGTTCGTGTCTTTGTTCCAATTGACTTGGCGCAAGATCCACCAGACACACCTGTTCGCCTAAGAATCGACTCCCAGCCAGGAGCAATTGTACTAGCCAGCCAACAGTCTGTAAGCTTGGACGACTGTCCAATCAATCGCACGGGAGAATTATGGCTAGTGAGTCTCAGGTTGGAGAGTCGTGCATCAGGGTCGGCATTGCTAACAGCCACATATGGTGACCTGACTGCTACTGCTCACGTTCACGCTTCGGGCCTCGGGATTCCGGTAGTGCTAGACGACCAAGAAACCAATCCACCCGCCGATAGAGCATTAATCCGTGCCCAGATGTGCACCTGGCCGGATCACCACAACGCATTGTGTTTGCATGTATTTGTTAGGCACGCGCGTATCCAGCACTATATCGGCGACGTCTTTGAAAGAACAGATGGCTCTGTTGGATGGTCACTCCTCGATTCTCTTGGATTTCGTGCAATGTATGCGGAAGCTGTCGCTGAAGCAGCCGCTCGTTATCAAGTGCAGCGATCATTCAGTGCCAGCAGTACAGGTATTCAACCCGAAGACTTATTCCACCGCTTCAGCGAGGAGAAGCGACGCGTCCTCACCCAGATGCAAAAGTTCTATATCGACGACAAGGCTTGGGAGAATCAGGATACTGCCTGATCCCCTCACCGCGAAGGATGATGCTCTCTCTGTCGACTGCGTGTACGTGTGGGTAAACGTAGGCACCTCGCAGTCTACCAGGAGGCGCCGGCGTGCAACAACAAGCGGATGGTGCGGGTAGTTGACGGAGTTGGAGCGGCGGTGGATAGCGGCAGTTCCGGTGCCTGTGGTGATGGTGGCACGAGAAAGTAGAGGCAGTGTTGATTCGTTCTCTGAGGGCGTTGGGGGGACGGCCTGGTGGCCGATTATGTCCTAAGCGAGCCACAAGCATTTCGAATCGGTTGGGGGATGACTAATACCCTAATAGTGGGAGCCACCCTTGGCAGTCCTCTCCCCACTCCTCTCAGCTTCCCTGACTGCGCTGGTGATGTCCGACGTAGCCGACGACGACCTTGTTGGCGTCGTCGTCCCAAGCGAAGGCGATTCGGATGGTGTGCTGAGGGTTGCCGCTTGAGCCCCTGCCCACGTGCTCTGCGAGTTCGTGCTTCTTCCCCTTGACCGTGGTGAAGTACCAGTCCTTGAACTTGCCGATGGTGACGGCGGACTGATGCGGGACGTACGACCAACCGGGGCATGCCTCCTTGATGGCCTTGTCGAGATCGGCGGCGTCCCCGCCACCGTCGCTTCGGATGCGATGGTAGTCGGTGGCGAGCCATGCGAGCGCGCCGAGGACCTCGTCGGGTCGCTGGAAGGGCGTGTCATCCTTCGAACGCGAGTTGAGGGCGAGGACGAGCCGGTCGGGAAAGCGTGCCGCTGCCGCAGCAATGGCCTCGCGCACGCTCTCCACCGGCGGCAGGCTGCGCTCGGTGCCCTCCGATAGAGGGAGAGCGGGAGAAGGAGCGCCGTGCCATGCCTCCTCGCGCTGCCTGCTCTGTCGGAGTTGCTGCCTGAGCGCGCTGTTCTCCTCGCCCTGCGCGTCCTTCTCGGCGCGGAGGCTGTCGTGAGCGTGCCGCAGTGAGTTGAGCTCCTTGACGAGTCGGGTGTTCTCGACGGTGACCGCTTGCTTCTCAGCCTGGAGCTTGCTCCGGTCCTCGCGGAGGGCGTCGTTGGCCCACTTGAAGCGGGTGTTTTCCGCGGCCAGGTCTTCCCCGGTGCTTCCCATCGCATCGGCCTGGGGTGGCATCGCCTCCGCAGGCCCATCGAGGCCGTCAGGGATGCGCCTGCTGAAGCGGCTCCGACGGTCTCGCGCCAACCCTCGATGATCGCGAGGATGCCAGATTCGTACGCGTCCCGCTGTTCGACCCGTTCCGACTCCTCCTTCCTCGTGGGCGCCTGTGGACGCACCTCGCGGTAGGATTCGAGCGCGGAGCGCAGCGAGCCGGCGAAGGTGAGCGCGGAGTTGACGAGGCTGATGCCCACGACGTCGGAGAGACTGAGCCGAGGTCGATGCCAAGGTATCCGAGTTCGCCGACGAACTCGGCGGTGATGCCGGCGATGGCGTTGTCGAACTCCTCCTGCCGGGCCAGTGCGCGTTCGGCGACCCCTTCGACCACGACCGTCGTCAACTCGGTCAGGAAGCTGAGGGCCTCGTCCCATTCGGGCGCATCGGAGGGCAGCGCGTCGAGCTCCCGGAGGAACCGGTCGAAGAGGTCGGACTGGACGTGCTCCTCGACGGGGAACATCCCGGAGAGGTAGCAGAGCATGAGCGCCGTGTCGCGCCTGTTGAACTCGGGGTGCTCCGCAGCGAGGAAGCCGCTCTCCATGAAGGACAGGCTGTGGGGCCACGTGGCATCGAAGGTGTCCTTCCTCGCGTGGACGACGGGAGTGCCCAACGAACCGAGGTGCGCGGTGACGAGCTCGACGAGGCCGGGGAGCGCCTCGGCCCACGTGCGGAGCACGGCGCTGGCGAGCCTGTCGTTGCCATGGAGGAGTTCACGGAGGACGGGCTCGGCGAGTATGTCGTTCTGAGCCCGGCTGGGGTTTCGGAAGCCTGGGATGGTGATTCCGGAGCGGTCGATGGCGGCGTTGAGCGCGGAGCGCGCGCCGTCGGATGCGTCCTGCCGGTGCTGGAGTGCGGTGTGGACGACGTCGACCGCCTGATCCGCAATCACGTGGAAGATCTCGCTCATGGGGATGGGGGCGGCATCGCCGGAAGGCTCCAGTGGGTGCGGTGCTTCGTTCGTCGTCATCGGTGTCTGCTCCTTGTGGGCATGATAGAGCATGGGACCGCATCTTCCGGAAGGGGGAGATGTCATCCGCGGCGGAGACCCTCACGGGCGGGCAGCGGTGCTGCGAGCAGCCCCACGGGTGCGGCCCCTCCGTGTCTGGGTGTTGGCCGCGATTGTCATGCTGGGGCCAGCAGTCCGATAAAAGGGGAGGACGTAGTCGCGTCAGTGCACGATTGACGGCGACCTCGCCCGTGAAGGAGGATTGCCCGACATGTTCGCAGCCGGGGGCTGCGAATGAACAAGGAGGACGGCATGCAGGCATACTGCGTGAAGTGTAGGGAGAAGCGGGAGATGAACGGCCCGCGCGATGAGACGACCAAGAACGGCAAGCCGATCATCAAGGGCGCATGCTCGGCGTGCGGCACGGGCCTCAACATCATCGGCAAGACCGTCGCCGAGATGAGCTGAGGACCCCCCGGGGCTCTGCTGGGAGGTTCCCTGTCCTGCAGGGCCTTGCGGACCGAGCACGGAAAGTCGAGACGGTTGCCGGGCCAACAAGAAGGCAGGCATATATCGGAAACCTTGGGAGGCCGCCCTGCTATGGCGGCCTCCCAAGTCCCTGAGCGCTGTTCGGTCACGCCTTCGCGGTCGGATGACCGCGTGGCGCACCGCACAGGCAGCGTCCCTCGTCTCAATCGTCCGCCACCCGGGGCGACGGGAACGAGGCATGTGTTGGAGACTACGCTGGCTCCTTCTCGTAGAAGTAGCCGCGTATGGCCCGCTTGGCGATGGCCCTCCACCGCCGCGAGCCCTCGGTCGAACCACGCCAGTCGACAGGCTCGGTGACGAGCAGCAGCAACTCGCGGTATTCGGACATCTCCTCGATGGACATGACCACCTCCGTCTGCGACCTGCGCTTGCGGGAGATCTGTCCGTAGGCCGTACCTCCCTCGTGCACGGTTAGGACCCCGTCCACCGCGGGGTCACGTATCTCCACCGTGCCGTAGAGCGGCTGCTCGATCAGGTCCTCGATCTCATCGAGGTACTCGAACCAGACCCAGCGCTGCCGCTGGGCCGACCACGCCACCTGGACGACAAGGGGCGCGGAGATGTGCTGGAGCTCGTCCCGCACCGGCATCGGCCTGGGGGCGTAGCGTGCGTGTGAGCGCACCTTCGGCGAGGTCATGCCCCACCTCCGCTGCGCACCATGGCGGCCGCGATCCGGTCGAACAGCTCGCGGTCCTCCATGCGGTTGATGCGCTCGCTGTCCCGCCTGCGCCAGCGGAGCTGCGCAGACCTTGGCGTGCGCTGGATGAACGGCTCGTTTCCGATCCTCTTGAAGAACGCCGGTGCGTGCGTGGTCATGCCGCACCTCCCTCGCGGTACGCGCTGGCGAAGAAGAGGTCGTCGGGGGAGACCCCGAGGGCGGCGCTGAGCGCCTCGATGGTCCTCTGGGATGCTCCCCGCTGATGGGAGACGATCTTGCCCAGCGTGTCCTCCGCGAGGCCGATGCTGCGGCTGAGAGCGCGCTGGGTGAGTTCCAACCCCTCGGAAGCGGCGAAGAAGACGTCGCGGTTGAGCAGGCGGACGGGTCTGCGGCCCATGCCGGGGCGGTCGCGGTGCTTGCTCACGCTCCCGCGGACGGCGGATGCGAGCCGCTCGGCTGCGGCCTGCCATGACACGGTGCCCATGCGGGCGCTGTGGACGTCGCGGAGTGCCAGCTGGAGCTGGCGGGTGCTCTGGATGAGGTAGGTGGCCATGGCTACACCTCCCCGGACTGCCGGGGCGCGATGCCCGCCGCATGGTCATGGAGTCCTCGTGGATCGTATGTGGGTCGTGCTAGCATGGGTCGTACCTCCTGTTGCGCCGGGCCGTTCGTCGCCTCTGCCGCGCAGGTGGAAGAGAGGCCAGGGAGTGCTTACCTCCCTGGCCTCTCGCTATCCCTCAGGTGTTTTC
Organism: Dehalococcoidia bacterium; assembly: GCA_965208625.1. Classification (GTDB taxonomy): domain Bacteria; phylum Chloroflexota; class Dehalococcoidia; order Lucifugimonadales; family Australimonadaceae; genus Bin16. The sequence continues at coordinate 2,477,038 of OZ242348.1, read as the reverse complement.
ATTCCTGTGATTCCCGTGCTGACTTCAGCAGGAACCCTCGTGGTTGGGACTGCCGCCTTACGCGGGCGGCATCACCATGTTCCAGTCAGTGCATCTGCACCTCCTTCACGTTCTGTTGCTCCACGCTGGCATCCATGGTGTCGGGCTTACTGAATGGTTGAGCGGCAGACAGGCACACGTTGCCCCCGGTGGATGCCTGTTGCTGGAGACGAAGCTTGGTGATGAGTGCCCGGTCTGCGCGCGGTTGGAACGCGGAGCGGCCCGTGGCGAGAGACATGCGGGACCGACCAGAACCAGTCGATGGGCAACCGTCACGTGCGGTCGGTGGGGAGGATGGCGTGGCGTGGGCGCAGCCGAGGCCCACACCTATGCTCGGACATGCGACGGCGGCACTGGCAATGCCGCTGCCAGCGCCGCCGTCAGGTACGCGTCGGACCACCTGAGGGAGGACCAAGGCTCCCGGCGCGCGAGGGCAACTTAGCACAGTCAACGCACCCGCGGTGCATCGAAGCTGCCTGCAGGAGTATCCTTTGCCCCGGTGATGGGGTGCCGGTCCAGGGGACCAAGGACCAGCACCCCATCACCACCTTGGGGAAGGAAGCCGGGTGTCCGGGCGTTGCGGACTACGGGAAACCCTTCGGTGAGAACCCGGCCGCCGTGGTGGTGATGAAGCCAGTCAGCAGTATCCGAGGCAGACCGGTGTGCGGGAAGAAGCCCCAGCGTAGGCAGCGGATAGCCGCTGTCACGCGAGGCAGTGGCCAGAGCATCAGAAGCGCTCCAGCGGTCTTAGGTGGGAGAGGCTTGTCAGCGTGCCTGCCCGGTGCCCCGTTCTTTGATACGGCATCGGGAGAGCAGCGCTCGATCCCTCCGGCCGCCTCCCGCAACGGGTCAGCGGTTCGTCCCTCATTGATCCTGCCATCGGAGAGCAGTGCTCGATCTTCCAGGCAGTACCGGGTCAGGGAACTGACCCCCAGCATTCTCAGGTGCGAACGCTGGCAATCCGAACAACAGGCTCAGTATCTCCTCGGACATCCCGCCCCGACAACAGGTTTCGAGCACTCGCTCTCACATCGCTCGCTGCTGTATCGCTGCGATGCAGCAGGTTTCACGCAACAGCGCCCTACTCCCACCAGAACCCGAGCGTCAGCAACCGGCGCAGCCACTTCCGGCGCTGCAGCTGACTGCGCTCCCTCCTGTTCGTCCTCTGCAACTGGCGACGGTTCCACAACTGCTCCTGCCGCTCGTGCCGGCTCCACGGGTACCGCGCCGGGGGCAGCGTCAGCTCGTGCTCCTGGATCAGCGCGACCTCCAACTCCAGCCTCCGCTCGTTCACCGCGTTGCACCGCAGCGAGGGACCGGACTTCACCAGCCGCGTCATCTCCGCATACGTCCTGCGCCACTCGGCAATCACCGGCGCAGCCTCCCCGTACACCTGCTCCTCACCCTCCTCCGCCTCCTTCGTCACCAGCTGCGGGTATTGTCGCGGCCGAACGTACCGGGGCCTCTCCCTCGCCTGCCCCGGCTGCTCTCCCTCCGCCGTCGACCCCGAGGCCGCCTCACTCCCCTGCCGTCCCGCTTCCAGCGCCGCCACACGCCGCCCCAGCAGCTGCACTGCCTTCGCCTGTTCGCCCTGTTCCTCCCTGACAGCTACGACCTCTGCCCTGAGAGCCGCGACCTCCCCGCCCACGGTGTCGATGCGGTCCATGGCTTCGCGCAGTCCCTCGGCCAGTTCCCCGGCGCGCTTCACCAACGCATCCACACGCTCACGCTCACGGGCTGCCGCGACCCCGCCGCTCAGCTGCACCCGCTCCAGTGCCACGACCATGCGCTCCGTCAGCACACCCGACTCGGTCGCGCCCTGCAGAGTTCGATAGTTGACCCCCAGCAGCCGCGCCGCATTCAGCTTCCCCTGAGCCTCGACTATGTCAAGCAGTAGCGCAAGCAGCCGCATCTCCCGCGGCTTCCCTTGATCCTCACCCGGCTCCCCGTTCAGTTCCCCGTCTTCCATCATTCCCAATCTCCCCGATTGCGTTTCTGCAACTTCTCACGAGTGGCACTGCAACTCCGCGCTGCGGCCCCTTCGGTTCCCTCGATTGCATTTCTGCAACTCTTCACGAGTGGCGCTGCAATCTGGGAGTAGCAGGAGCTCCGGAACCGAAGTGCTCGCAGATAACCGGCACGATGCCCCGTCCGATAGGCCACGGCCTTGCCCACGACCTGGTTGCTCCTCGGTCACCATCCTCTAATCCCTGTACACGGTTATCACATCACACCCGCCCGCCGTGCGGAATGGCTCCTGAGAGGGGCTCGCATGCGAGTCCGGGCTCACGCACAGGCCCCCCTCACGCACCATTCCGAAACCCACCCCACCTCCCCCACACTCGATGCCGGTGATGCGCCGATAGGACGCAGCCAACCAGCAGGAACCGAGCACCAACACTCGAAAAGGAGGTCCGACATGACCATCAGGATGCTTCAGACCCAGACACGCAACGCACACGAACGGCACGACGAGAGGAAAGAACCATATGAGACTGAACCTCTTCAAGCGAAACGACGACGACGATAAGAACCCGGTGCTCCTGGAGATCACCCCGCAGCGCCTCGGCGAACGCACCTTCCTCGGCGTCGAGAACCTCCTCGGCTCCATCGCCGTCCCCGAACCCTTCTCCCTCGAACTCGCGGGCCACGCCGACGGCGTCTCCGTCATGGCGCGCTGCATCGAGGGACGGGTGATACGCGGCCAGATCGCCGCACACTACCCCCAGGCGCCCATCCGCGAGGTACCGCCGGACGAAGACCCCCTGCGCATCGGCGAAGGCGAGCAGGCATGCACCATGACCCTGCGCTCCGATGGCCCCCAATACGTCCCCCTGCGCACCTTCCGCGACCGCGACCTCACCGACCCCGGCTCAGACCCGCTCCTCGGGCTCCTCGGCTCACTCTCCGACCTCGAGGAGGGCGAGCGCATCGTCACCCGCATCCGCATGCGGTCCCTCGGCCCCGATTGGGCCGTACACCACCAGCGCCTCGCCTACGAGCGGCCCGCACCCCCGCCGCAGTCCACCCAGCCCGGCACGCCCTCAGCAGCCGAACCGATCCGCATGGGCCTGTTCGGCCTCATGGCGCTCATCGCGCTCAGGGCGTACACCTGGGTACAGGCAGGCGAGACGTGGAAGGCCGTCCTCATGGGGCTCGCCATCGTCGCCGCACTCGCCGCCATCGGCTACGTCAAGGCCCGCTTCTTCAAGCGCCCACGCACCTACCCGCCCGCTCTCGTCGAGGAGAAGATATCCCGCATCGCCTACGACGCCGACATCCAGGTCACCGCCATCCTGCCCACCACCAGCCCCGCCGACGCGCAGCGACGCGCCAGGGAACTCCTCGGACCCGTCGCCGCCGCCTACCGCCACTACAACAACCCCTCCGGCGCCAGCTTCACCATCGGCAAGATACAGCCCGCGCCCGTCCTGGACACCTCCCTCGCACCCACACCGCCAGGACTGTTCGGCAGGCGCAGCATCATCGGCGTCCGCGAGGCCGCGGCCCTCTGGCACCCTCCGGCCCCCGGCGACGACTCGCCTCTCGTGGACCGCTCGGGAGCCCGCGTCCTCATGCCCCCGCCCAGGAGCCTCCGCTCCGGCGTGCCCGTGGGCGAGACCACCGTGGGCAAGCCCAGGACCGTCCACCTCCCCGGCGACAAGCCCCAACACCACCTCTACGTCGCACGCACCCAGATGGGCAAGTCCACCCTCATGCACCACGTCCTCACCCACAAGCTGCAGGAGAAGGCCGAGGGACTCGACAACAACGCCATCGTCGTCGTCGACCCCCACGCCGACCTCGTCGAGGGCATCCTCGAACACATCCCCGAGGAACTCATCCCTCACGTCCGTCTCATCGACCTGGCCGACATGCGGGGAGCCGTCGGCATCAACCTCCTCGACACCCGCATCTTCACCGACCGCGACCGCACCGCTGATGCGGTGGTCCGGATCGCCAGGGGCCTCTGGCAGCACTGGGGACCCCGCATGCAGTCCATCCTCGAACAGACCGTCAAGACCCTCCACGAGGCCAACGCGCATCCAGCAACCGCCCCCGAGCAGCAGTTCACCATCATCGACGGGCTCACACTCATCGCCGACGACCTCTTCCGCGAGGGAGTCCTCACCAGGGTCACCGACCCCTACCTGAAGGAGTGGTGGCAGCGGGAGTTCTCGGGCTGGCGCGCCGAATACCGCGCCGACGCCCTCGCCCCCGTCCAGACCCGCCTCGCCTACTACGCATCCTCCATGCGGGCGCGCGCCATCCTCGGACAGCCCCGATCCACCGTCGACATCCGCCAGACCATCCTCGACGGCGGCATCCTCCTCGTCTCCACCGCACAGGGCGTCGTCGGCCGCGACGTCGCCGCGCTGCTCGGCGCCTCCATCCTCAACCTCGTCGACGCCGTCATCCGCGAGCAGGCCAGCCTGCCGCGAGAGCGGCGGCGCGGCGCACTCGTCGTCGTCGACGAGATGCAGTCGATGCCCGGCGTCGACTACGAGTCCATGCTCTCCGAACTCGGCAAGTTCGGCGCCTCCTTCGTCCTCGCAACGCAGAGCCTCGCCAAGCTCGACGACCTCTCTCCCACCATGCGCGACACCGTCCTCGCCAACGTGGGCTGCCTCGCCGTCTTCCAGACCGCGGGCAACGACGCACGGCAGCTCGTCTACGAACTCGGCAGGGACCGCATCTCCGAGGATGACATCGTCTCCCTGCCGGTCCACAACTGCTACATCCGTGCCGCCGTGGACGGCGACCGGATGTCCACATTCTCCGTCAGGATCAACAAAGCAAAGCCCGGAGACCCCGCAACCGCCGACCGCATCCGCGACGAGGCGGCAGCCTACATGACCGGCGAGCAGGCCATCGACGCCCTCTACGACGACATCCAGGCCCGCGACGAGGGCTACCGCGAGGCCGCCCGCACGATCAGGAACGCCAAGGCCGCCACGGACCCCGCGCCAAAACCGCAGGAAGGCGGCAAGAAGGCCAACAACCGGGAGCGGCGCCGCACCAGGCACCCCAAGGATTCCAATGCGAAACCTGCGCACGGCCAGGAGCAAGGTGATGCCGCGCGAGAGGCTGAGCAGGACGCCGGGCCTTCCAACGCAGGACCCGCGCACGATCGGGAGGCGGCGGAGTGAAACCCTCCGAGCTCGAAACGCTCCGGCTCCTCTCCCACATGCCCTTCATCGACCGGCTGGAGGCCGCAGCCCTCTCCGGCTGGTCGAGGAGCGCCGTCTACAACGCCGTCGAGTCCCTCCAACGCAAGGGGCTCGCGGCATCCTTCCCTCACGCCTCCGACCTGATCCCGCCGACGCGCCGCCACCTCCTCACCGCCGAGGGACTCCGCGTCCTCGCCCAAGAGGAGAGGACCAGCGTCGACGCGCTCCTCCGCAGCCGCCCCGTCTCGGCACAGCGGCTGCGACCGCTCCTCGAGCGGCTCGATGCCGTCGCCGTCGTCTACCGGCTGGCGTCCTCCCTCTCCGACGTGACCTTCCCCATCACCCTCCGCCTCTACCGCGCAGCGCCGGTGGACGCCGCCGTCTCACTCCCCGACGGACGCGTCATCGCCGTCGTCCGCCGCGGCCCCGCCGCCGACCGCACCGGCTTCTCCAAACGGCTCTGGCGGCTGCGCGGTATGCCCAAGCCCGCGGCACTCCTCCTGCTCATGCCCGACGAGGTAACCCTCAGGCAGGCGCGCAGGCTGCTCGGGAACGCCCCCTTCATCGCATACCTCGTCCTCGAGCGCGACGCCGCGACTGCGGGTCCCGAGGCGCCCGTCTGGCGCGCTTCGACGGGCGCCGCCCTCCTCGATCTGCGCACGGCGCTCGACCGCACCGGACCGCCGGGGCCGTGGCCGTCCGAGCAGCCTCCCGCTCGGGCTTCCCTTCCCTGTGGTGACATCGAGAGGGATGCAGGCCCGGACCGCCTGCTGCCAGCCATGCTGAAACCCGTCGAGAAGCGCGCGCTCAGCATCGTCGCCGACTGGCCGTGGCTCAGCCTCGCGCACCTCGGCGACATCATGGGGTTGAAGCGCTCCAGGCTTTCCGAGGTCGTCGGACGGCTCGCTCAACTCAGCCTCGTCCTGGACGCACCCGTCGACGGTCGGCGACGCCTCGCCGCAACCGACAGGGCTCTCGCCGCGCTCGCACGCGCGGACCGCGCTTCCGTCGGAGCCGCCAGGCAGCGATGGAACCCCGCGCCATTCGATCCTGATCAGCCGCTCACATGGCGCAACGTCTCCGGAACACGGTCCCGCCAGCTCCTCCGCAACGTCCAGCACTCCGATGCCGTCCACGCCTTCATCGCCGCACTCACCCAGCAGTCCCGCTCCACCGGATGCGAGGTCGTCCAGATCGACCCGCCCCGCAGGGCCTCCCGCTTCTTCCGCCACCAGGGCAGGCTCCACTCCGTCCAGCCCGACGCCTTCGCCGTCCTCCGCCAACGCGATGCGCTCTATCCCCTCTTCCTCGAATGGGAGCGCCGCGCCGTCCGGCCCAGCACCATGACCACTCGCCTCGCTCCCTACCTCCGTTACTTCTCTACCGCACGACCCTTCGAAGACCACGGCGCCCAGCCCACCGTCCTCGTCGTATTCGACGACGACCTCGCCCAGGGTCACTTCCTGCGCATCGCGCAACGCGAGATGCAACGCACCGGCGTGCGCGTGCCGCTCCTGGCATCACACCGGCTACTGCTGGAACGCGAGGGCCCGCTTGGACGCGCTTGGTTCACTCCCGGCGCCCATGAGCCGACCCGTGCCTTCCATTCGCCCTGAGTCCGCTTCCCTCCAAATGCCGTTCAGGCGGGTTGCGCCGAGCGGAACCGTCTGAACAGGTCGGCGATCCAGCGCCTGCCCTGCGGGTGCTTGTCGAGGTCCAGTACGAACTCCTGCCCGTAGCCCGTGCGCTGGACGTAGACCCCGTCGTCTCCCAACGTCCACTCGGCATCGCCCATGTTGGACAGCGGGTCGTCGTCACCAGGGTGGAACCATCGCGGCAACCGCCACTGCGTTGCGGTCCCGCCGCTGCGCGTCAGGCGCAGGCGGTCGTCGTAGTAGCCGAACACGCCGCACCCGTCCGCTATCCGGCCACGGCCGATGTCGAGGTCGCGGGACGCGAAGTACAGTAGGTTGTACGGATTGGGAAGCTCGTGCATGTGGGGATGCAGCCACGCCCAGGGAAAGTCGTCGTCTCCCAAGTCGTCGCGGACATGGACGCCACCGACCTGCAACCAGCCCCACAGCACGTGAAATGGCTCGTCTCCGACGTACCGCCATTTGCCCCGCACCTTCTCGACGTACTGGAATAGACCGAAGAACAGGAACAGGGTCACCGATGCCGACAGCGTGATTCAGGAGGTGGCCACTCGCGCTGGGGGTCGCTTGACCGAACAACCCGCGCCAGCCGTCGTCCCGCTCCCTGAGGATTGTCCGGTTGACGTCCGGGTCGAGGTGGGCGTACGCCAAGCGGCCGTAGGCACCGTCGCTTAAGTCGCGCACAAGGTCGCCGATGTTCTCGCCGTTGTGATCGAGGTCACGGTACCGCGTTTTGCCCCCCGGTCCGGGAATCGGCAGGGAAACCATCGTGCCGTCGTGGGAGAAGACAGGGCTTGGGCACCCGCCCGCCTTGCTATCAAACCCCTTCCGGCTCAATATCAGCTTCCTTGGCCTCATCGGGTTGCCTCCCGCCGGAACCGAATCTGGGGGGTCCTACGCGCCCTCACCAGCGGCTGGATCGTTCCGCGTAGGCGTGGTCTGGGCAGTCCGTAGGTGATGCCCGCCTCGTTCGTAGACCGACACTCCGAGGAGGTCGATGAAATCCGCAGCCCTCTTCTCCGCCCCGTACCTCAGGAACAGCCTTCCCATCAACTGCTCATACCAAATGTCCAGGCGGAACAGCGGGAGTACGCCAAAGGTGTTCGTGGCACTGGAACCCATCGAATCCCAGCGACGAAGAGCAAGAGCCAGACGACAGCGGCAATTACGACTGCAATGCTCAAGGGCTGCTTTCCCTTCGCACGTCTCACCCCGGCGGTTGCACTGATACATGGGGTACCGCTGGGTTTCTGTCGTTCTTGCTTTCGGTGTAAGGCTGCCACATTTGCTCGGGTAGCCTCTTCGTGGGGAACGGTTTCATGCTGCCGGTGCATTTGCTGTCAGTGCCGCTGCTATGAAAGAGGTGACCGCTCCAGCAGCGATGAAAAGGATTACTCCCCAGATGCAAAGCACCTTCCTGATGGTGCGGGCGTTAGCATCGTTGATGGCAACGGCTGTCTCTTCTGCGATAGCGCATTGCCATGGTGCGAGTTCACGGCTAAGCGCCCGCTCCATCGCTTCCCGTATCTTCATCTCGTGCCTCTGTGCCTTCAGAGGAAGGTACACCTCTTCAGACTCCGGCTCTCTCATGGCTGCACCCCAGCAGGCTGCGGAAAACTATTCCCAGACATCGTAGGTTCAAGCATAGCACAGGAGGCAGCACCGACTCGTGGGAAGCGGAATCCGCACAGGGCAATCGCATCTTATTGAGCGAGGATCTTGAGTAGGTAGGGCGTTGTCCCACACGGCATCCTTTCGCTTGCCGGCGAGGCTGCGCTTGGTGGACTGTTCGCCCTTGAGCAGGTTCAGGGCCATACGGCGTAGCACGGAGAAGTTCTCTGCTCCGTTGCCGCTGCGCACCCGACTGCTGTCCTCGTTGAACGTCACGTCCAACGACCAGTGTGAAGCAGTGCTCGAACTGCTGAGCATCCAGCCGGGCGAACACTCTCCCGAAAGTGTCATGGGAGGGAATGCCGTTGGGCAGTTCCAGCATCTCGCACAGCCATGCCTCCTTGCGCAGGCCGAACGCCTCGACATCCACCCAGCTATCCGCTCCAGCTGTGGCCCCGCAGAGCGCAATGATGAGGATATCCCTCAGCTTGTGACGCCTGGTGCGGTCAATACGCGGGTCCACGAGACTGCCGAAATGCTCGGTCAGCGACGATGGGTCACTGCTCGCCATGGGTCGACCTCCTCCTGAAGATTGACCCAAATCCTATACTTCGTCTAAACCTTCATTTAGATGCGATTGCCTTGGGAATCCGCAGGCGACGATGCTGGCATTCGTGGACATGGAAGAGCGTGTCCCGCACGACCACCCAATCCGGACGACCAAGGCACTGGCCGATGAGGCACTGGAGCGGCTGTCGCCGGGGTTCGACCGGATGTATGTGCAGGTGGGGAGAGCGTCGGTGCCGCCGGAGCGTCCGCTAAAGGCATCGCTACTGATCAGCCTGTACTCGGTGCGGAGCGAGCGAGCGTTCTGCGAGGATGGAGTCGTCGAAGAGGCTGAGCCACTCGTCGACGGCTCGGTTGGAGGTGATGATGAGCTGGAGGCGATGCCACTGCAGGCGCGTCGACCCCGTCATCATCAGTGCCACGACTGCGTCTCGGCTGCCCGCCGCCGCAGTGCCTCAACATCGATGCCGTCGGGAATGTCGCGATCAGGGCACATCAGGATGCCGTCCCGCAGGTCCATCGCCTCAGCGACCGTCAGCACCGCGAACAGATGGGCAGAGTTGGGAGCGTCTTTCCCTTCCTTCCAACGCCGCAGCCGGTAGGGACTGACACCAAGGAGGCCCGCAAGCGCCCGCGTGGACAGCCCGCTCCTCCGCTGGAACAGCGCCAGCCGGTGCGGGAAATCCTCGGGGAAGCGCCACTCCTTCCGCCCGTGTCTCCGGCGCTGTGTTCCCATGGCCCTATCCCCTCACACCCATCCCGTGCCGGTCGCAGACTCGGCAAGCGAAGCGGTCCGGGTGCGGCGCGATCTGCATCCTCAGAATCATCTGAACGCCGCCGGAGACCTGCGCGGCAAACTGCAGCAACGCGTACAACCCGTCCCCACTCGGCTTGGTGCCGCCCCGCCACCGCTGCAGTTGCCGTGGGTCCACGCCAAGCACGTCAGCGACTTCGTCCCACGTCAGACCGCTCGCCTCCTTGAGAAGCTCCAGAATGGCAGGGAAGTCCCCCGGCAGGAACGTGCTGTCCCTGTAGAGATGAACCGGGGTCCGCGTGCAGCGTTTCATTCCTCGACGGCCTCCAATATGAACAGGTCGTCGAAGTCAGCGACGCCCAGCACGTCCACGAGCCGCCTGCGCAGCACCGCCGACGGGCGGCGTGTCCCGCACATCAACTGCGAGAAGTAGCCTGACGACGTGCCAACCAGTGCCGCCAGTTCGTTCTGGCTCAGGTGCCGACGGCTCTGCAACTCCCACACGCAGCGGGGGTTGAGCTTCACCCGCGAGGATGGCCGTCGACGCCTCATGCCAACTCCTCCTCTCGAGCAATCTCCCTGGCCTCCTCCACGCGACCAGGTGCTTCCGGTCCCCTTTCGACGTCCGGCTGCAGGTCGGCAAGGCAGCGGCGCGCGATGAGACGGGCCAGCATCCGCAGCCCGCTCAACCGCAACTCCTCCTGTTCTTTTGTCAGCCGACGCCTCTTCACGCGCACGTGTCCGCTCCCAATCATTTGCAGGGTGTGTCCCGGGCCTGTGTGGGGTACGGTGGGCATGGGCCAGGGTATTGTTTCCGGGCGAGAACAGTTGTTCTGCTCTTGGGCCAGTGTAGCAACGACGCGGAGACCGGCACAATCGAAAAACGGCATGGATGGTGTGCTCCCGGGAAAAGTGTTCACTTTAGTTAACATTTTTTTCACCAAAACGTGCTGCGAGGAGGTGAGTCTCGCCGTGAACAGAGGACGCCTATCGGACATGCCCGCCATCCCTCCCGAGCGACCAGCGGACCGGGGTGCGCCGGGTGCAACATTGCCTCCCTCGGCGGCATCCTCGTCGACGAGCGAGGCACGGGTGTGTGCCCACGATTCGGACGGGCCAGGATGCACAACCCTCATCCACAGCTCATCCCGCTTCTTGGTCCTCATCGTCCTCAGCGGCGACGCAAGCTTTTCGCTCCTCTGGAACGAGGACGACCGCTCGGACATGCGCAAGGTGGACTGGAAGAAGGGCTCCATGGTGGTCGTCCCCCAGCGATCGGAGTTTCACCAGCACTTCAACGCCGGCACGAAGCGGTTGTCGTAGAATGGTTGTGTGTAGAAGGCCCTTGAGAAGGAGCGCGAATGGTGAACGCAGGGACCCCAGCGCGCGAGCGCAAGCCCAAGGAAGAGACGGCTCGTCTCGGAGATGAGATCTATCGGCGGAACATCAAGTCGAAGGTGGAAGCCGGCCACGACGGAGAGTATGTTGCCATCGACGTGGGTAGCGGGCACTGGGCGGTCGCCGAAAGCGAGCTTGCCGCATCGGACAGTCTACTGGCCCAGTGCCCGGACGCCATCGACGTCTGGCTGCTTCGCGTGGGGTACAGGGCGGTGGCCAGCATCGGGGGCGGGTCTCTGCGGAGGGCCGAGTGATACAGGGGACTGTGAACGCAGTCTATGAGGCGGTTGTGTCCCTTTCACTACGAGGTCCGACAGGACAAGCCCGGGACATGGACACCGTGGTTGACACTGGTTTCACCCGCTTCCTCACCCTGCCGCCGGCGATGGTCGCGGAGTTGGGATTGGATTACAGAGGCGTCAGCAGCGTGATCCTGGCCGACGGCAGTGAAACGACACTCGAGGTCTACGGCGTGACGGTGCTGTGGGACGGCCAGCCAAGAGAGGTCGTTGCCTACGTCTCCGATACGACGCCCCTCATCGGGATGTCGTTGCTGCACAGGCACAACCTGAACGTCGACGTAGAGGACGGCGGGCAAGTTCTCATACGGGCGAAGGAATAGGAATGAACATCCCGCGGAGGACGCGATGAGCGGACGTCTGGATGTCGCTTACTACTACCCTGCACCCTACTGGGGCATGAATGAAGTCGGCTGGGTAAAGTCATTGCTCCTGTTCTTCGATAAGGTCTCGATTCTTCTGCCGGGCTATATGTACGGCCGACATCATTTCGCCGACCCCGTGTTGGCCGAGCCGCTTGAAGACCAGGGCTTGCTGGAGGTGCTGGAACCCATGACGTGGATAGACCAAGACATGGCGAAGAAACTCGCAGAATGCGTCAGTGACCTGCTTGCGAGCGGCATATTCGACGATCTGTCCAAAGAGGTTCGCTTCCATGAATTGTCTCAGTCCCGCTTGGGCTATGGGGCCGACGTCAAGCTGGCCGATTCGCTGGTGTCGGAACTCCTAGCCAAGGGGCTTGCGAAACCCAGCGAGGATGGTGTGTCCATACCCCTGCAACCGACCGTGCGGACGACCATCCTCGTCATCCTTGCCCAGCTTGCGCGTTCGGCAGGCAGCAAACAGAACCTGTCCATGCACCCAGCGACCAATGACGGAAACGCCCTTCGGGACCTCGTCGAGACTCTTTCGAGAGAGGGAATGCCGTCGCGCGACCGGGTAATCGCCTTCGACCTCGAACCCGTCAGCTTCGACATGGAGTCGGTGCCTCTTGATGAACTCCTACAATTCAGGGCTGAGCATCAGGCCGAGCACAGAGCCTACATGCGAGACCTGCGAGGATTCATGGCAGAGTTGGCCGACGTTAGTCTCCCAGAGGAACGTGAGACCCTTCTCCTACAGCGACGCCAGGAAGTGGCTGACGCGGCCCGCAACCTCCAACGCTCTACTCGCACGGCGCTGGGTAGGAATCTGCCCTCGTGGTCCTTCGGAATCGCCGGGTGCGCTTGGTCGGCCACAACGGGTGATCCACTGGGATTGGTGCTGGCCGCATTGGGACTGGTCTCGGATGTCTTGGGCTTGAAAGACTCCAGTTCAAACAAGGTGGCCGCTTACTCATACCTGTTTCAAGCTCAACGAACCTTCGCGCGGTAACCAATCAGAGCGCAGCGGCGCGCTCAGTCCCCAATGTCACTAGGACACCGAGCAACGATGTCCAAGCAAGCGAGCCAAGGCGGAATCGGCTGTTGCCTCCATCCTCCTTCTCTCTACGCGTCCGGGTTCTTGCGCGGCCTGCCCCGCCGACGTCCTTCCGATGCCCAGAAGTAGACGGCGTTTTCCGTGCGGCGGAAATCCAGCTTCTTGCCCAGCACCTCGGCGGCCGCGTTCAGCCTGCGCCTGATAGCCTGCGTCGTCTCGCCCTCCCCGGCCTCGAGTTTGCCCGCCTCGCCAGGAGCGACACGCTCGATGTAGCCGACGTACTCCTGCAGCAGCACCGCGCGCTTGCCGGTCGCGCTCCTCGCGCGGGCCTCGCCGATCGATAGCGTGCTGAACGTGGGCATACTCTTCACCCCTAATAACGGGCGGCCAGTCTCCGCAATCACCCTACGGGCAGAGACTATAGCACCGATTGACACTCACGCCTCTTCGCTGCCTCCCCAGTGTCGCCGGTGACATGTGTCCATTGACGTTGGCCAATCTGATGCGTCACAGTAAACCGGTAGGGCCGGACGTGCCCGATTGAACACACAACGAGGAAGGACACGGCCTCATGAACGAGAAGAACACCTATACACCCGCAGCCGTGTACGCACGCGTCTCCAGCGACAGGCAGGACGTCGACCTCTCCGTCGCAGCCCAGCTCCGCGCACTCCGCGACTACGCGGAACGCAACGGCTTCATCATCGTCCGCCAGTACGTCGACGAGGCCGAGAGCGGGCGCGTCGCAGACAGACCGCAGTTCCGCAAGATGATCGACGAGGGCAGCAGCACCCATGCTTCGTTCAACGTCATCCTCGTCTGGAAGTTTTCTCGCTTCACTCGCAAGCGCGAGCATGCCGTCGCCTTCAAGTCCATGCTCCGCAAGAAGGGCATACGAGTCGTCTCCATCACCGAGCACGCCGACGACACCCCCACCGGCAAGCTGATGGAGGCCATCATCGAGTCCGTCGATGAGTTCTACTCGGAAAATTTGGCGCAGGAAGTTGTCCGGGGGATGCGGGAGTCCGCATCGCGCGGGTTCTGGGTCGCTCCTGTGGCCCCCTACGGCTACCGGAAGGTCCACGTCCAGGACGGCGTGAAGAAGCGGCCCATCCTCGAACTCGACTCACCCCGCGATGCCGTCGTCAGGCGCGTCTTCACCATGGCGCTCCAAGGTTCGAGCATCCTCGACATCACCAAGACCCTCAACGCAGACGGCGTCTCCTCCCCAGACGGCAAGCGATGGATGAAGACATCTGTCCACCGCCTGCTCGGCAACGAGGCATACACGGGAACGTTGGTCTGGGGCGTAGGGGCGAAGGACAACACGCCGCCCGTCCGCGTCGAGAACGCCTTCCCCGCCATCGTCTGCCAAAGGGAGTTCAAGAAGGTGCAGCGACTGCTCAAGTCCAAAGCCCCCAAGGTCACGCACCCCCGCCGCACCGCAAGCCCCTACCTCCTCAGCGGCATCCTCACCTGCCAGACCTGCGGCAAGGCACTCTCCGCAGCAGAGGCCAAGGGCGGACGATACACCTACTACGTCTGCCACTCCCTCCTCAAGCGCGGCAGCGGCGAGTGCGCAACCCCACGCCTCAACGCCAAGCGGTTCGAGCGCCTCATCGTCGACCAGATCAGGCAGCACATCCTCACCGAGTCCAACATGCGCGACCTCGTCCAGATGGTCAACGAGGAGATGGACTCCGTCGTCAGGGAGCAGCAGGAGCGCGTCGAGGCTGCCGATGCCGAGCTCGCCGACATCCGCAGGCGCATGGATCGCCTCTGGGAACTCGTCGAGAAGACGGACCTCACCACCGAGGAGATTCTCCCCCGCATCCGTCACCACCTGGACAACCAGGAGCGGCTGGAGCAGGCGGCCGACGAGGCGCGCTCCATCCTCGCTCTGCGCAGGGCCAGCGTGCAGGACGTGGAGCGTATCGCGGCCTACGCCAGGGAGATGAGCGACTTCCTGATGGAGAGCGAGTTGACCGAGACGAAGTCCTTCATCCGCTCGTTCGTGAAGGAGATAACGGTCCGGCCCGGGAAGGCCGTCATCCACTACACCATCCCCACGCCATTGGACAACGACATCGACGGGGCAGACGTCGCCGAGGTCGCCCTCAGCCGACGAGTTATGAAATCGGTAACAGGTGGTGGGCCACCCTGGAATCGAACCAGGGACCTCAGTCTTATCAGGACTGCGCTCTAACCGACTGAGCTAGTGGCCCACGCGTTGGGCGAGTATATCGCCCGAGAATGAGAGAGACCAGCCACGGGGCTGGTCTCTCTACTCTTAGGCGCCTTAACCCGTGAATAGTGGAAGGAAAGACTTTGGTTGCCGCCGGACCCTCGCGAGGAGGGGAGCGAGGCCGCCGTTGCCGGGACGAGGGAGCAGAAGCTCTACCGATCGTCCAGCGCGGGCCGGTCTCTCCGGCGGACCGACCTGGGGTTCCCAATAAAGGGGACTCCCTAGAAAGGAGGTGATCCAGCCGCACCTTCCGGTACAGCTACCTTGTTACGACTTAGTCCCAGTCACCAGTCCCGCCCTAGGCGCAGGCCTCCTTACGGTTGGCTGTGCGACTTCAAGCGTTACCGGCTTCCATGACTTGACGGGCGGTGTGTACAAGGCCCGGGAACGTATTCACCGCAGGATGGCTGATCTGCGGTTACTAGCAACTCCACGTTCATGCAGGCGAGTTGCAGCCTGCAATCCCAACTGGGGGTAGGTTTAAGGGATTAGCTCCACTTCGCAGTGTGGCTGCCCGTTGTCCTACCCATTGTAGCGTGTGTGTCGCCCAGGGCGTAAGAGCCATGATGACTTGACGTCATCCCCACCTTCCTCCTCGAATTACGAGGCAGTCTCGCTAGAGAGTGTAACTAGCGACGAGGGTTGCGCTCGTTGCGGGACTTAACCCAACACCTCACGGCACGAGCTGACGACAGCCATGCAGCATCTGTGACGGCTCCCCGAAGGGTCCCCCGGCCTTTCGGCTAGGGTACTACCGACATGTCAAGCCCTGGTAAGGTTCTTCGCTTTGCATCGAATTAAACCACACGCTCCGCTGCTTGTGCGGGCCCCCGTCAATTCCTTTGAGTTTTAGCCTTGCGGCCGTAGTCCCCAGGCGGAGTGCTTAACGCGTGAGCTTCGGCACGGAGGGGGTCGATACCCCCCATACCCAGCACTCATCGTTTAGGGCGTGGACTACCCGGGTATCTAATCCGGTTTGCTCCCCACGCTTTCGAGCCTGAGTGTCAGGATCGGCCCAGAGCACCGCTTTCGCCACGGGTGTTCCTCCTGATATCTACGCATTTCACCACTACACCAGGAATTCCGTGCTCCTCTACCGTCCTCAAGCTAAGCAGTATCCGTAGACCTCTCCAAGTTGAGCCTGGAGATTGCACCACGGACTAACTCAGCCACCTGCGCTCCCTTTACGCCCAATGAATCCGGACAACGCTAGCCTCCTACGTATTACCGCGGCTGCTGGCACGTAGTTAGCCGAGGCTTATTCCTCGGGTACCGTCATTATCTTCCCCGAGAAAAGAGGTTTACGACCCGCAGGCCTTCTTCCCTCACGCGGCGTCGCTGCGTCAGGCTTTCGCCCATTGCGCAAGATTCCCTGCTGCTGCCTCCCGTAGGAGTGGGGGCCGTGTCTCAGTCCCCCTCTGGCCGGTCGTGCTCTCACACCGGCTACCCGTCGATGGCTTGGTGGGCCGTTACCTCACCAACTACCTGATGGGACGCAAGCCCATCCACTGGTGGCCGAAGCCTTTGGTTACCCGCTATCGGCAGGCAACCACATGCGGTATTAGCTCGGATTTCTCCGGGTTGTCCCCCGCCAGTGGGTAGGTTGCTTACGCGTTACTCAGCCGTCTGCCACTAACTCGCCCCCGAAGGGGTCCGCTCGTTCGACTTGCATGCATTAGGCGCGCCGCCAGCGTTCGTCCTGAGCCAGGATCAAACTCTCAATCAAGTTTCGAGTCTCTGATGAGACTCGTTTTTTTCCTTGACAGGGTGCGTACCCCCAAAGGGGCACGCGGCGCTTTCCTTCCACTATTCACTTGTTAAGGTGCCCACAGGCTCCCCACGAGGGGGAACCTGACTAGACTAGACGACGGCCGGGTCGCCTGTCAAGCAGGATCGCTCACATCGCCAGCAGCTCCTGCACCCGCTCCCACACCTGCGCGTGGACGGCTTCCATAGGCTGACTTGCGTCGAGTACGACCCACCGTCCGGGCTCGGCCTTCGCAAGCTGCAGGTAGCCGTCGCGCACCTTCCGGTGGAACGGTGTACTGAGCTCCTCGAAGCGCCGGAAGCTGGAGTCCTCCGCACGCGCGATGGGCACAATGTGCCCCTCCATGTCGAACGACGTCTGGACGCCGACGCGGCGCAAACTGGCGTCCGGCGGGATATCGAGCAGGAACGTCAGGTGCGGCCAGACGCCTCCCGTTGCAATGGCGTTGGCCGCTGTCACTTCTTCGAGCGGAAGTCCACGGGCGTTGCCCTGGTACACGGTCGTCGAGTCCGCATAGCGGTCGGCGACGACGATCGCATCCTGGCTGAGCTCGGGGCGTATGACGCGTTGTACGAGTTCCGCGCGCGAGGCTGCGAACAGCAGCAGTTCGGCCTGCAGCATCAAGGGAGCGTTCTGGTCCTTCACCCAACCGCGGATGTGCTCCCCCAGCGGCGTTCCGCCGGGTTCGTGCAGGCGCACGACGCGGCGGCCGCACTCGGCTTCGAGGCGCGCCACGAGCATGTCGGACTGGGTGGTCTTGCCGGAGCCTTCGCCACCCTCGAACGATATGAACAAACCGCTCACACGAGTCTCCTGCGGAACACGGATGATAGCACGCGGACTCTGCTACTGCGTGCGGCGGATGGTGACGCGCCGCCGGGGCTCACGCCCCACGCTGTGGGAGCGCAGTTGCGCCTGCTCCGCGATGCGGTGCTGGATGCGCCGCACGAACGAGGACTGCGGGCGCAGCTCGATAGTGCTTGCCTCACCAGCGAGGATGCGCTGCACGCCCTCCTCTGCCTCTGCCGCTCCGTTCTGACGCGTGCTACCGTCGTCTTCCGGCTCTGCGAGCTGCTCGATGAACCCAACGATCTGGCCGGGCGTGTTGCGTCGCAGCACGTACACGGGCACGCCCTGCTCTTCAGCAGCTACGAGCACGCTGGCTCGACGGCGGTAGTGCGCTTTGGTCGTCAGCACCACGTCTGCGTCGCTGAGGCTGTCTGCCACCTTCACCGCGAGCCCGGCGCCTCCCGCCGACTGCTGGAGCCGTTCACGGCTGACACCGAAGGGATGGACGCGCGTGGCCGGTTTCGCAGGAGGGGCGGGAGTGAACTGCTGCTCGTACGAGATATGTTCGTACCTCCGGGGGCGATGGTCGCGCTCCTGCCCATAGTGGTGCTCTCTTTCCTGCCCATAGATGAACGGTGCGACCTCGAACTCAGGGGGCGCCGCTGCCCGCTGGTAGCTCCTGCGTACCGTACCGGACTCGTCCAGTTCCCGCGTCTCGGGCGTGACGGTCCTGCCGCGCAGTACCGCATCCACGGTCTTTGCAACGTCCGCGTGGACGGCCACGCTGTTCCAGCTCTGTATCTCCACGAGCACGTCGAAGGTGGGTGGGGCTTTCCGTTCGAGGATGGTCTTCTGGGTGCGGCGGCGGCGTGCCTCCTCGTCTCCCAGCGTTACCGTCTGCACGCCTCCAACGAGGTCTGAGAGCGTCGGGTTGACGAGGAGGTTCTCCAGCGTATTGCCGTGTGCTGTCGCGACGAGCTGCACGCCCCGCTCGGCGATGGTCCGCGCGGCGATTGCCTCGAGTTCAGTGCCCATCTCGTCCACGATGATGACCTGCGGCATGTGGTTCTCCACAGCCTCGATCATCACTGAGTGCTGACGTGACGGCGTGGCCACCTGCATCCGGCGTGCCTTGCCGATGGCGGGGTGCGGGATGTCGCCGTCGCCCGCAATCTCGTTGGACGTGTCGACGATGATGACGCGCTTGCTCGCGTCTGCCAGCACACGGGCGAGTTCCCGCAGGATGGTGGTTTTGCCGACGCCAGGCCTTCCGACAAGGAGGATGCTCTTGCCGGAGAGGGCGAGGTCTTCGATGACGCGGGCGCTCCCGTGCACTGCACGCCCCACGCGGCACGTCAGGCCGATCACCTCGCCGCGTCGGTTTCGGATGGCGGATATCCGGTGCAGCGTGCGTTCGATGCCTGCGCGGTTGTCGTCGCCGAAATCGCCGACGCGCGCAGTGACGTGGTCGAGGTCCTCCCGGGAGACGTCGGCGCAGCCCAGGTGGATGTCTCTGCCGGCGAACCGGGCCTGCGGCGGCCGACCGAGGTCGAGCACGACTTCGAGCAGGTCCTCAGGGTCAGGCTGGCCCTCGATCGCTTTGCGGATTGAGGGCGGCAGCACGTCAAAGAGGTCCCGCCGTTCCCTGTCGGTTGCTTCGGGTGTTGTGTGTGGGGATGTCGTCATATGAACTGCTCAAGCCTGTGCTGGTGTCATGAACGGCTGGTGCACTTGTCGTGCGACCGGCTTGACCGAGACTTCGTAGGTGCTGTCCGATTGCCAGCCACGGCCCGTGAGCGCGGTTGCGAGGTATGGCTGGTACATCGGAACGATCCAGCGGGCCGGAGAGTCGCGGCCCACAACTCGTGCGATGCCCTCCACCAACATCGGTGCAAGTCCGGGTAGGTCAGGGTGCAGAGTTGCCTCCACGGTGATGGAATCGCTCGTGGTGTCCAGGCGTGCCCACGCGCTGAGCCCGCGTTCAGTATCGCATACGTATTCCCTGGTTCTCCCCGGCGAGAGCTCTCTGGATGCTTCCCATTCCCTGAGGGTCAAACCGATGGCGGGCCTGGCGGCGATGGGAGCAGTGGCCATCTGCAGACGGAATACGTCGTGGGCGTCGCCGTCGCGTACAGGGCGGAAGTGCATCGGCGTACCCTGCGCAGCCCGCAGCCGGCCGACGAGCAGTTCCTCTGAGTAGGCGTAATGGAAGCCTGCCCTCTGGGCGGGGCCGCAAGCGGGACCTTTGGCCGCGCAGCGTAGGAACATACGCTCCGCGCCCGACTCTCCTACCGCCGACGCTGCTGCCAGTAGCAGTTCGTCCAACTGGGAGTATCCCTTGGCGGAAGAGAAGCAACCGGAGACCTCCCAAACCGTAGCCGCCTTCCGCGTCTGCGTTACGACGAGGGCTTCCAGCCAACCGTTCTCGAACGAGCCGAGTACCTTGCGGCCCGGGCCGTTGGACATGCTGTAGCAGGCCGCTGCCACTCTGGTGAGCTTCCTGGTTCCGCGTCCGATCGACGCCCGTGTGTACACGAGGTCCCTGCTGTTCAGGCGGCCCTGCAGCAGTTGACAAGGCGCGTCGGTCATACGGAACCGGCGGATCATGGGACAACACCCACCGGAAGCATCTCCAGGAAGTAGCGGTGCATCCGGGCATCCCCGGTCAACTCGGGGTGGAAGGCCGAGGCCAGCAGGTTCCCCTGACGCACGACGACGGGGGTGTCGTCCGCAAGCGCAGCGAGGGTTTCGACGCCGGGGCCGGTCCCCACGATGACGGGAGCGCGGATGAACACGGCGTGTACGGGATCACCGGGGATACCGGTGATGACCAGTTCCGTCTCGAACGAGTCGATCTGCCTGCCGAACCCGTTCCGCCGCACGGTGGCGTCCATCAAGCCCAACGGTTCCGGGCGGTCTTCCTCCAGGCGGGAGGCCATGAGGATGAGTCCGGCGCAGGTGCCCCAGAGCGGACGCCCGTTGCGAGGGAAGTCCTGCAAGGGGGCGCGCATCCCGTAGGCGTCCATGAGCTTCGCCATGGACGTGCTCTCCCCGCCGGGGATGATGAGCGCGTCTACGGCGTCGAGTTCTTCCGCCTTGCGCACCTCAACGACAGACGCGCCCAGACCTCGGAGCGCTACGCAGTGCTCCTGGAAGTCGCCTTGGAGCGCAAGTACGCCGACGGTTGCCGTTGCGGTCACCTCGTCGTGGAGTTCGGCCTACCAGCCTCGGGTCGCGAGTTCCTGCCCGGGCGCAAGGGAGCGCGCGCTTATGCCGACCATCGGCTCGCCGAGGCCCTTGGACGCCTCCGCGATTGCCTCGGGGTCGTCGTAGTGGGTGACGGCCTTGACGATGGCCTTGCCCCGTTCCGAGGGGTCGCCGGACTTGAAGATGCCTGAGCCCACGAACACGCCGTCCGCACCGAGGTGCATCATCAGCGCGGCGTCGGCAGGGGTGGCGACGCCGCCCGCGGCGAAGTTCACCACCGGCAGTCGCCCCAGACGTTTCGTCTCGCGCAACAGGTCGAGCGATGCGCCGATCTCCTTCGCGTACGCGGTCAGTTCGTCGTCGCCCATCAGGTGCACGCGGCGGATCTGCTTCATCACCGTCCGCATGTGACGGACAGCCTCGACCACGTCGCCGGTGCCGGCCTCGCCCTTGGTGCGGATCATCGCGGCGCCCTCGCCGATGCGGCGCAGCGCCTCGCCGAGGTCGCGGCAGCCGCAGACGAACGGCACCTTGAAGTCATGCTTCCAGACGTGGTGCTCCTCGTCTGCGGGCGTCAGCACCTCGGACTCGTCGATGTAGTCGATGCCGATGGCCTCGAGTATCTTCGCCTCGACGAAGTGGCCGATGCGCACCTTCGCCATCACGGGGATGGTCACGGCACGCATGATCGCCTCGATCATCGCGGGGTCGGACATGCGGGCGACGCCGCCGTCCGCTCGGATGTCGGCAGGGACGCGCTCCAGCGCCATTACGGAGCACGCACCGGCGTCCTCGGCTATCTTCGCCTGCTCGTCGGTCACCACGTCCATGATGACGCCGCCCTTGAGCATCTGGGCCAGTCCCGCCTTCACCAGGAACGTGCTGGTCTCTTTGCCGTTGTCGGTTCCGTTGGTACTCATGTCGTACCTCCCCGCCTCAGTATACGGCGTACGGGAGAGGCGCTCAATCGGGGAGGGACGCGAGGTGAAGCGGGAGCGCCCTACAGCTCGTCCAGCGCAAGCAGGCCCCGTACCGCGGCGGCAACGCCGCCTGCCGGGACCTGTTCGGCCTCGTCCGCACGGCGGCGCTTGATCTCGACGACGCCCTGCTTGAGGTTGCGCGGGCTGACGACGATGCGAACGGGCAGGCCGAGGAGGTCGGCGTCGTTGAACTTCACGCCTGCCGACTCGGTGCGGTCGTCGTAGAGCACCTCGCAGCCAGACGACGTAAGCTCGTCGTACAGCGCGTCAGCCGAGGCGAGCACGTCGGGGTCGGAGGCGTTGAGCGCGAGGAGGTGCGCCTGGAATGGGGCGATTGGCGCGGGGAAGATGATGCCCTTGTCGTCGTGGTTCTGCTCGATGGCAGCGGCGAGCACTCGTGTGACGCCGATACCGTAGCAACCCATCACCGGTGGCTTGAGCGTCCCGCTCTCGTCCAGATAGTCCACGCCGAGCGTGGTCGTGAAGAACGTGCCGAGCTTGAAGACGTGCCCCACCTCGATGCCGCGCACCGCCTTGAGCGTGCCCTGGCCGTCTGGACTGCCGTCGCCCTCACGGGCCGTTGCGATGTCCACGGTCTCGTCGATCTGGAAGTCTCGCGGGTAGTTCACGTTCTGGTAGTGCTTGTCCGGCTGGTTCGCACCCGCGGCGAAGTTCGTTCCCTGCTGGATGGAGTTGTCCGCGATGCGCCGGATCCCCGAGAGCCCGATGGGCGAGGTCGAGCCCGGCGTCAGCCCCGCCGCGGCGACCTCCTCCGCGTTGGCCAGGCGCAGGTCCAGGCAGTGGAGGTGGTTCTTCAGCTTCACCTCGTTGACCTCGATGTCGCCGCGTATCGTCACGAGCACGGTCTCTGCGTCCGCCTGGTAGAAAACGGCCTTGAGCGTCTGCGACTCCACTATGCCGAGATAGACCGCAAGGTCTGCGATGGTGCTGATGCCGGGGGTGTCCACGAGTTCCAGCTGGCGCGGTTCGTCCTCCAGGGCAGAGGCGATGACCGACGTTGCGCGCTCGACGTTCGCGGCGTAGCCGGACTCTTCGCAGTAGAGGATGACATCCTCTCCGCTCGGCGCGGGCATGATGAACTCGTGCGAGTCCTTGCCGCCGATGGCGCCGCTGTCCGCCTCGACCTCGATCGTCGGCAGCCCGCAGCGGCGGAAGATGTTGCGGTACGCCACGCGCATCCGCTGGTAGGTGACGTCCAGCCCCTCCTGATCGGTGTCGAAGGAGTAGGCGTCCTTCATGGTGAACTCACGCCCGCGAAGCAGCCCTGCGCGGGGTCGCGGCTCGTCACGGAACTTCGTCTGTATCTGGTAGATGGTGAGCGGCAGGTCCCTGTAAGACTCGACGTGCGCTCCCGCGATGGCCGTCACGACCTCCTCGTGCGTCGGCGCGAGCACCAGCGGGCGTTCGCGCCGGTCGAAGAGGCGGAAGAGGTTGCCGCCGAACGCGGCGGCCCTCCCCGACTGCTCCCACGTTTCGAGGGTCTGCAGCGTGGGCATGAGCACTTCCTGCCCGCCTGCCGCGTTCATCTCCTCCCTGACGATCCGTTCGATCTTCTGGATGGAGCGCAGCGCCAGCGGCAGATAGGAGTAAACACCGGCAGCGGCCTGCAGCATCATGCCCGCGCGGAGCATGAGCCGGTGGCTCACCGTCTCCGCCTCGCTGGGGTCCTGTCTTAAGGTGCGTGAGAGGAAGTCAGTCGCGCGCATCAGACCCGCCTACGCGCTCGCTTCCTGGTGCTTGTACAGCCCCAGTTCGAGCGGTTGGAGGTCGTCGCCCACGTGCGCCTTGATGGCGTCGAAGAAGTCCAGGTCCCATTCGCTTACGAATGTAAGAGCGGTGCCCTCGCGTCCCATCCGCGCCGTGCGCCCGATGCGGTGCACGTACTCCTCGACGGTCTCCGGGATGTCGTAGTTGATGACGTTCTCGACGCTGGGTACGTCAATGCCGCGAGAGGTGAGGTTGGTGGAGACGAGCAGCTTGAGCGCGCCGCTGCGGAACTGCTGCATCACCGCGTTGCGCTCTCCCTGGGGTAGCCCGCCGTGGATGGCCGCAGCCTTCACCTTGCGCCGCTCCAGCGTCCGCACGAGCCAGTCGACGTCGCCCTGCGTACGGCGAAACACGAGCGTCTGTTCTTCCTCGTCGAGCACGTTCAGGAGCGCGGTCAGCTTGTCGCGACTGGCGACCTCGCAGTAGCGCTGCGTCACCTGCTCCACTGGCTCCGACTCCTGGCCGACGCGAAACGTCTGCGGTTCCTTGAGGTAGGAGTAGATGAGCCGCTTGATCATGGTGGGGATGGTTGCAGTGAACAGCGCCGTCTGCCGCGAGCGCGGCGTGGAGCGCAGGATGCGGCGCACGTCCGGCAGGAAGCCGATGTCCAGCATCTGGTCTGCCTCGTCCAGCACCACCATCCGTGCACGGTCGAGACGGAGCACCCCGCGGTCCAGCAGGTCGATGACGCGCCCGGGCGTCCCGACAACCACTTGCGCGCCGCCCTGCAGGGCCGTTATCTGCGGTCCGAGGCGCGCTCCGCCGTAGACGGGCACGACCATCGTGCCGCGGTACCGGCAGATCTCAGTGACTTCGTCCGTGACCTGCCGCGCCAGTTCGCGCGTCGGCACGAGGACGATCGCCTGCACGAACGGCTCGCGCGCGTCCACCAGTTCCGCGATGGGGATGCCGAACCCGGCGGTCTTGCCGGTGCCGGTCTGCGCCTGTCCCACGACGTCTTCGCCGTTCAGCAGCGGCTCGATGACGAGCTCCTGGATGGGCGTGGGTGACTCGTAGCGCATCTCGTCCAACGCGCGCTTGATGGGCGCGGAGACGAGCACGGGGCCGAACGGCAGGTCGCGAGGCGACGGCTCTTGCGGTGGAGGGGCAGGCCCGCGCCTGCGTTCGGGTACTGGCGCGTCGCCCTCGCTGCGCCGGCCTTTGCCGCCGCGACTGCGGCGCCGCTTGCCGGATGGCGCATCCGGTGGCTCGACGACCGCCGCGGCGCGCTGAGGCTGCCGTGCGGCTGGGCGCTGCTCGGGAGTGTCCGCCGCATTCGGCGGCTTGCGCCGTCGAGGCCTGCGTCCGCTGACCGGGTCTGTTGGGGGCGCGGACGGCTCGCTCGCAGGAGGCGCGGCAGGCTTCTTGATGAAGCGTGATACGAGACTTCGGAACATATTCACGTCCATTCTATCAGAGTGGTGCTTCGAACCCGCCCACTTACGCGTGCGCGGTTCGTTATGAGGGGCATTCGTTGGCGGCGCTACCGGAAGAACCCCGCCTGCAGCCGCTCCAGCCACGTTTGCCATGCCTGTATCCAGGCTTCCAGCCAGGCGATGAAGCCGGGGAGCGGATCGGGTGTGGGAGTCGGTGTTGGGGTGGGAGTCGCAGTTGGCGTGGGTGTGGGCGTCGGCGTTGCCGTTGGCTCCGGCGTGGGGAGCGGTATGGGAGTGGGGGTTGGCGTACTGGTGTCCGGTGTCGGAATAGGGGTGGAACCCGGAGGCGGGACAGCAGCGTCCGCGGCGTCCACGACCGTCGTGTTCCCCGTGCGGTCGGTCGCCTCGAACTCGAGGTTGAACGTCCCGCTGCCGCCGAGGTTCACGTCGACGGAGAGGGAGTAGCCAGCACCCGTCTCGACGACCTCCCAGCGGCTGGTTCCGTAGGGCGTGATGTCGGCGGCGTCTCCGCCTTCGCGACTGAGGAAGGCGTGGATGTCGGCAGCGCCCCCGTCCGTTGTGGAGCGCGGTTCGTTCGACGTCAACTGGTCGCCATCCACGTTCACCGGACGTGGATCGCCGTCGCCCGAGGCCTCGAACTCTCCGTCGTGACGGAGCCCAGCCCCGTCGTCGCGCACCTCGAACGAGAAGTTCACGACAACCGAGCGGAGGTAGCTGTCCGGTTGGGGGTGGAAGACGCTGATCTCCGGCCCCTCGCCGTCCACGAACAGCTCGATTGAGGAGGACACGCCCCGCACGTTGACGGTGAGCCTGTCGCGGTCCACCGACCGCAGCACGGCGACTGTGTCCGTACCCGCGGTGTAGTCCCCGCAGGCGGGGCCATCGGCGTTCTCCGTGTCCCTTTCGGCCAGCTCTACGACGCCCTGGTAGGTGCGCGAGCCGTCGACCGGGGCCTCGCTCGTGGGTGCGAGCAGGACGGTGACGGATTCGCGGGAGCCCCTGTTGAAGACGGTCGCCTCCGCACACGCGCCGTCTTCAACGCCTGCGACAGTGGCAGTGATGAGCACGGTGTTGTAGGCATCGGCCTGGTTGGACACGTAGAGGCTGCTGCCGGAGAAGGTGTTGCGCGGGTCGGCGCCGTTGGCGAGGTAGGCGTCGTCGCCCGCGGTTATCGCGCCGCTCGACGCCACCCCCGAGGAGACGCCGTCCTGCGCGTCGACCACGTCGGCGAAGACGGCCACGACGAGCGCGCTGCTGCCGGAGCCGATGCTGAGCCTGCCTTCGGTGAAGTTCGCCGGAGCGGGCGATGGTGTGAGCAGGACGAGCGCGGCAGCGGCCAACAAGGCAAGCAATGGCACGGCAACGGACTGCAGAGCGCGTGCAGGGCGCTGTGGCTGACGCGATCTGGCGTTCAGACGCACTCGTGGTTGCGGGTTGCCGGGAGAGGCGCTATCGAAAAAGTGAGCCATTTTGAGCCATTTTTGGCCACGCGGGAGTGGCAGCGCCTCGCCCCCAGCGGATGGCCCGCACACTCACCGGTGTACAGGACCATGGTAGAGCGTGCGAGCCGTGCCGGGCAACGAGCGGATGGCAGAGCAGGCGTGACTAGGTATCGAGGATGTTCTTCGAGAACACCTCGTCGAGGCCGTAACGCTTGGCCATGATGCCCTGCTCGTGGCTGATGTCTATGTACCAGTCGAGCATCCGACGGTTCGCCTCGATGCCGTAGACGAACGGGTCGCCCCACTTCTTGAACTGCTCCTCCACGTACTCGCGCAGGTAGATGACGGAGAAGCTGCCCCGGTCGCGCAACAGGTCGAAGTACGCCGTGGCCTTGGAGCGCTCGAACGCGTCGTAGATGCGCGGGGCGAGTGTGGGGTCCTCGCGGTCGAGCTTGCCGCTCAGCACCATCATGTGCACAGGCGTGAAGATGCTCTCGTCCCGCCAGAGCCGAAGGTCCTCATCCATGTAGTCCGGGAAGAGGCGGCGGATGCGGGAGTCGCTGGCGACCCACCCGAACAGCTCGGGGTCGGAGATGTCGCCGAGGAAGGCGTCCACCTCGCCGTCCAGCAGGCGCTGGAGGTGGTCCTTCACGCTCACCTTGCCGTCCTGCACCGTCTCCACGACTGCGGACTTGTCGTAGATGGGGAAGTAGTCCTCGGCGTCGGTGACGAGCCACCGGAAGGTGGACGTGTCGACGCCGTGGCGGTTCTTGAGCAGCCCCCGGCACCATGTGACGATGGCGGAGCGGAAGGAGCGCGTGGCGATGCGCTTGCCCTCCAGGTCCTTCGGTCCGCCGATGCCGCGGTCGTTCCGGACGACCATGTACCAGTGCGCGCTCTTGCGCTTCACGAAGATGGGCAGGCCGGTGATGTCCCATCCCTGGTCTATTGCTGCGAGCCAGTAGCCCATGTTGAGGTCGCACAGACCGAAGTCGCCGGTCTTCATCCGGGAATCGCCCGTGGGTGTGGGGCCCAGCTCCTCCACCGGCACCAATTCGACGCCCTCGACCTGCACGCGCCCTTCCATCAGCGGGCGCACGATCTCGTACGTCATTGAGGCGTAGCCGACCGATATCTCCAGTTTCATCTTCTCTGCCGTGGTCATTGCGCCGTTCTCCTTCCTCCGGATAGGACGTGGCAAAGGTACGAGCGCCCCGCGCTGCGGTCAAGGGGCGCGTCACTGGACAGAGAGGTTTACACTAAGGACAACGTGAAGGTCGAGAGGAGGGCGATATGGCAAGGATAGGAAGAGTCGGCCACGTGGTCCTGCGCGTTACTGATGTCGAAGCGGCGGAGGCGTTCTACCGCGACGCGCTCGGCATGGAGACGGTCCGGCGGACGGAGGGAGCGGCGTTCATGTCGTTCGGCACCCAGCACCACGACATCGGGCTGTTCAGCGTGAACGGCGAGCACACGCGCGGGAATGTGGGGCTGGGGCACGTCGCGCTGGTCGTGGACGGCGGCATGCAGGAGTTGCAGGAGCTGCACCAGCGGCTGCTGGACAACGGCGTCGAGATCGCGAGCCTGACCGACCACGGCATGACGAAGAGCGTCTACTTCAACGACCCGGACGGCAACCGGCTGGAGATCTACGTGGACCTGATGGCGCCGCTGGACGGCAAGCGCTTCCTCTCGGAGCGCGTAGGGTCGGGCAACAACCGGTTCACGTTCGAGGAAGCCGCCGCCCGTTAGGGCTCAGCCGCTCCACAGCGTTCGGAGGATGTGCCGCACGCCCGGGCGCTGCCCGTACATGAGCAGGTAGGCGCGGAAGAGGCGCGCCGTGAGCAACACGGCCAGCACAGCGAACACCGCAAGTACGCCGAGGCTCAGCGCGACCTCTCCCAGGCTCGTCCCGCCCACGCCGAACCGGATCAGTCCGGTGAGCGGAGCGGTGAACGGCACGAAGCCCAGCACCCGGGCGAGCACACCGTCCGGGTGCTCGATCAGCACCGTGAGGAACCACATCGGCGAGACGGCGGGCAGGACGACGAACACCGCGATGTTGTTCGCTTCCTTCAGGTTCGTCGTGACGACACCGAGCGCTGCCTGGACCGTGCCGAGGAACGCGTACCCCAGCAGGAAGTACGCCAGTGCTACGCCGAGCGTCCCAACGGACGGCGCGCTCAGTTCCACGGGTAGGTCCACGATACGGCCCAGCGCCAGCAGGAAGGCGACGAGCGCCGCCGTCCAGACGGCCATCTGCAGCAGCCCCGCCCCGCCGAGTCCAACCAGCTTGCCGAACATCAACTGCTCCGGTTTGAGCGAGGAGAGCAGCACCTCCATGATGCGGTTCTCCTTCTCCTCGCTCAGCCCCTGCAGCAGGTACCCGGCGGCGGTCAGCACCGAGACCAGCAGCAGCATCCCCGCGCCGAACGAGAACAGGAACTCTCCGCCGTCGAACTCGTCTTCCTCCACGGGCGCGCCGGATTCGGACAGCTCGACCGTGGCGACGGTATAGGGCCTGACGACGCGCTCCAATTCCTGCCCGCTCACCTCTTCGGCGACGAGGTTGCTCAGCACGAACCGGCGCAACGCTTCGGCGCCCGCGCCCCCGCCGCTGCCCTCCATGCGTATCCGCACGACCGAACCGGTCTCCAGGAAATCGCGAGGAAACACGTAGAGAGCGTCGATCTCTCCCGCCTGTAATGCGGCGCTTCCGGCGTCCTCGTCCGCGTAGGGCGCGAACGAGACGCCCTCCTGCTCCCGGAACGACGCGAACAGCGGCTGGCCGTCCTCGCCGGCGCTGAGGTCGACGTAGCCCACACGTGTCACCTCGACGGAGGGTTCCCTCGCGCTGTCGGACAGCTCATCCCCTCCGCGCACCGCGTCGAAGACCCCGATGCCGATGAGCGCCAGCAGCGCGAGCACCGGCACCGCGGCGGCGAAGATGCGGAAGCCGAGACGCCCGATGGTCACGGCGAACTCGTGCCGCGCGACGAGCCACGTCTTACTCCGCATCGCGCGCCTCTTCCATCCGGTCGCGTTGCACCACGCGCAGGAAAATCTCCTCCAGGCTGGGCGTCGCCAGCTCGAAGCGGTCGATCTTCGCGCCGCGCTCCAGGAGCGACCGCAGCACGTCCTCCGGGGCGCTGCCCTCGGCGAGGCGCAGCGCGTAGCCCGGGCCGTCGCGCCGCGATACGAGCACGCCGTCCGCGCCCTGGGGGTCCACGTCGGTCGCGACGAACAGGTCGTTCCCCGCGAACCGTCGCTTGATGTCGGTGAGTGGGCCGTCCAGCACGACGGCGCCGTCGTCGATCATGATGACGCGGTCGCACAGCTCCTCGACGTCCGTCATCTGGTGGGTGGAGAACATGATGGCCGCGCCCTCGTTCCGCAGGCGGGAGACGGCGTCTTTCATCACGCGCACATTCACAGGATCCAGCCCGGAGAACGGTTCATCCAGGACGATGAAGTCGGGTCCGTGCAGGATGGTGGCGGCGAACTGCACGAGTTGCCCGAGGCCCCGGCTCAGTTCGCTGATCTTCTTGCCCTTGTGCGGCTCCAGGCCGAGAAGCGCGAACAGGTCGTCCGCGCGCACGAGTGCGTCCTCTCGCCGCATCCCCTTCAACTCGGCAAGGTAGAGCATGTTGGGGATGACGCGGAGGCTCCGGTAGAGGCCGCGCTCTTCCGGCAGATAGCCGATGCGCGACTGGGCCTGCTGGCCGATCGGCGCGCCGAACACGGAGACCGAACCCTCATCGGGACGGAGGATGTCCAGCAGCATCCGGATAGTGGTGGTCTTCCCTGCGCCGTTGGGCCCGACCAGCCCGACGACTTCTCCGGGACCGAGGGAGAGGCTCACGTCCCGTACGGCGACGTGGCTGCCGAACCGCTTCCAGAGGCCGTCCGCTCGCACGGTGGGCAGGATTGCAGCAGTGGCGGTCATAGGACCTCGTTTCGCGGTAGCCGCGAGGGTGCTCTCTTATCAGTATAATGCTGAGGTAGGCCCGCACCCGGCGCTCGCACTGCGCCGCTGGAGGTTGTGATGCTGGGAGTACTGCTGCGTCCCATTCTGTTCTTGCTCAAGTTGCCCTTCCTGCTGGGGAAAGCGTCCAAGCCTGCACTGGAGCGCGTTGCCAGCCGGGAAGGCTTCACCTACGGCGAGACTCGCAAGGAAGGCGACAAGACGGTCGTGCCGCTGGGACACCACCCGGCGGGAGGCGAGTTCGAACTGATCGCCGACCTAGAAGTGACATCGGAGTACATCTGCCTGCGCCCGGTGAACGGCTGGACGCAGAGCGCGCTGGCGATCCTGGGGGCTCTGGTGCCCGATGCCGCGCGCTTCCTCCCCAATCGTGAACGGGAAGCAAAACCGGCGTTGCAGGATGCAGAGTTGCCGTCTGAACCCTCAGAAGAGCCATCTGAATCCTGACGACGAGTGCCGAATTGCACGGAACGGGCCGCAGGCCGATGCGATGGTGACGAAAACGGACATCTTGCGGCCAAGGTAGGGTAGTCCGCTGCGGCAAGCCCTACAGTCTGGCGCAACCCCGTGATGGCCTAGCCCACAGCCCCGGTCAGGCGGTTTCGAAGCTGTATGCTGCACGATATCGCAGATGACGGGAATCCGGCGGAATACGGCGCGAGGCTAGCGGAATCCGCGCGTTGACACCCTATGCTCCAATGGCTAGGGTAGCCCTGAACAGCGGCAAAGAGGGCGCTCGCACCGGTGGCGTGCGGGTATATAGCCGCCCAGCCCTCGGAGTATCTCGAGCGCGCACGCGCAGGACGCGCGTCCCCCAAACTCGCGATTCACTTGTTCCCCCCCATCGAGCGAATCCCCATCTACTTGTGCGCGTAGCAGATACGAGGGCTATGGAGGTTGGGCATGGCGGTCAGCAACAACGGCACAGCCGACGGCACACAACCGAAAGTCAGCGTCAGGGGCCTGTGGAAGATATTCGGCTCCGGCGTGCCGACTGAACTGACGGACGAGGTGCAGCAGAGCACCAAGGCGGAGCTCCGCGAGGATTCCGGCTGGGTCATCGGCCTGCGCGACGTCAACTTCGACGTTCAACCGGGGGAGACGTTCGTGGTGATGGGGCTTTCCGGCAGCGGCAAGTCTACCCTAGTGAGGACGCTGCTGCGCCTGATCGAACCGACGTACGGCTCCATCGAGGTGGATGGGGAGGACATCCTCCAGTACTCCGAGGAAGAACTGATCGAATACCGCCGCACCAAGACCGCGATGGTCTTCCAGCACTTCGGGCTCCTTCCTCACCGGACGGTAGAGGAGAACGCCGCCTGGGGTCTGGAGATCAGGGGCATAGACAAGGGAGAGCGGATGGAACGCGCGCACGAGGTCCTGGACCTCGTCGGACTGACCGGATGGGAGCGCTACCGCCCGAATACGCTGAGCGGAGGCATGCAGCAGCGTGTGGGGCTTGCCCGTGCGCTCGCCGCGGACCCGGACGTCATGCTCATGGACGAGCCCTTCAGCGGGCTCGACCCACTCATCCGGCGGGACATGCAGAACGAACTGCTCCGCCTGCAGCAGCAGATGCACAAGACGATCATCTTCATCACGCACGACCTGAGCGAGGCGCTGAAACTCGGCGACCACATCGTCATCATGCGTGACGGAGCAGTCATACAGATGGGAACGGGCGAGGAGATCCTTGCCCATCCCGCCGACGACTACGTCTCCGAGTTCGTACGGGACGTGCGCAAGTCCTCGGTGGTTACGCTTCGCACGCTGCTCGAGCCCGTGCAGGTGAAGCTGAAGGTGAACATGTCACCGAAAGAGGCGATGGATGCCCTCGGTGAGATGGGCGAGGTCGCAGGCTTCGTGGCGAATGGGCGTGAGACTTACGCAGGCGCAGTGAGCTTTGCCTCGCTTGCTGAGGCGAACCAGAATGGCTCTACCGACTGTTCCGGCGCGCTCCTGGACGACGTGACGCCTCTGTCCGAGGACATGTCCGTTTCTGCGGCGTTGCCGCTGGTGCGGCACATGTCCGGGGCCCAACCGGTCATTGACGCGGATGGCAGGCTGGCGGGCCAGGTCTCACCAAGGTCGGTCATCGAGATGATGGAACAGGAGAGCATGGCTGAGACGGAAGAAACGTCGAGCCTCTCCGTCGGAGCGGACGCGAACTAGGAGGCAAGCTATGGCACTTGCATCACCACCTATAGGAAATGGCATGGGCAGAGGCGTCCGCGATTGGTTCGCGGGTCTCAGCGACAGGTACATCTACGGCGGCGGCGCGATCATCTTCCTGATGCTCGCGTGGATAGGCGCGAGCCTGTGGGGCTCCAACCTGGAGTTCCCGGAACGGTTCACCTTCGGCAAGGCGCTCGCCGTGCGTGTGGACGACTTGATCTTCTGGATCACGGTCAACCTCGCTTTCATCCTCGACCCCATCTCGGACGGGATACTGCGGTTCCTGGTGGAGCTGGAAGACTTCTTCCAGTGGGTCCCCTGGCCGGTGACCATCATCGCTGCCACGGCCATCGCGTTCAAAGTGGCGGGGCGGCGTATGGGGGCCTTCGCCCTCGTCTCGCTGCTGCTGCTTGGCGGCTTCGGCCTCTGGGAGAGCGCGATGGAGACGATGGCGCTGATCGCCGTCGCCGTGTTGATCTCGATAGGCCTTGCGCTTCCCATCGGCATCCTTGCGGCCCGGAGCGATTTGGTGGACGCACTCATCCGCCCGATCCTCGACGCGATGCAAACGATGCCTGCGTTCGTCTACCTCGTGCCCGCCATCATGTTCCTTGGCATCGGGAACCCCGCAGCAGTGCTCGCGACGGTCATCTACGCGGTGCCGCCTGCGATACGCTTGACGAACCTCGGCATCCGGCAGGTGTCGCCGGGGACCGTTGAAGCGGCGCGCGCCTTCGGCACAACCTCCCGGCAGTTGCTGGTGAAAGTGCAGATCCCCATGGCTATCCCCACCATCATGGCTGGCATCAACCAGACGACGATGATGGCGCTGGCGATGGTCGTGATCGCATCGCTGGTCGGCGCTGGGGGACTGGGAGACGACGTGAACCGTGCGCTCTCGCAGTTCCAGCCAGGCAACGCGCTCAACGGCGGTATCGGCATCGTGATACTGGCAATCATCATCGACCGCGTAACCCAGGCGGCCGCGAAGGAACGCCAGGAAGCCCTGATGGGCAGCAGGAATTAACAAAGGTCATGCAGGGGCCGTCCATACAAACAGGACAGGACGGCTTCCACACAAATAACGGAGGAGGTAACTGCATGAAGGTAACGAAGTACGTATGGATATTTGGGCTGATGGCCCTGATGGCGATGGGCCTGGCGGCTTGTGGAGCGGACGACCCGACCGCGACCCCAACCCCGCGCCCGCAGGCAACGCCAACTCCCACCGCGATGATGGAAGAGCAGCCATCTGACTCGATGATGGCGGCGGAGTGCCCGGACGACTCCAAGCCGGAGATCGTCTTCACTGACCTGGACTGGACGTCCGGTCTGATCCAGGCGGCCATCGCGGAGCAGATCGTCCAAAACGGCTACTGCTACCCGACCGACGGCATCCTGCTGTCGACGATCCCGGGTATGCAGGCGCTGGTCAACGGCGACACGCACATCTCCATGGAGATCTGGATACCGAACCAGCTCGAGGCATGGAGCACGGCGCTGGAGCAGGGCACCGTCGAGAACGCCGGCAAGAGCCTCGAGGACAACTGGCAGGCCACCTTCGTCATCCCTCAGTACACCAAGGATGCGAACCCAGGCCTCGTGTCAGTCGAGGACCTCAAGAAAGAGGAGTACTACAGCCTCTTCGAGACGGTTGACAGCGAAGGCAAGGCCCGCCTGCTCAACTGCATCCCGGGCTGGGAGTGCGAGAACGTCAACCTGGAGAAGATCGAGTCCTACGGACTCGGGGACTACGTCGAGTCCATCAACCCGGGTTCTGGCGCGGCTCTCGAAGCTGAGATCAGGGCCAGCCTTGAGAAGGAAGAAGACGTCCTCTTCTACTACTGGGGCCCGACCACCCTCATGCACGACGCCCAGACGAAGTACGGCGGGTACTACATCCTCGAAGAGGAAGAGTACTCCGACGAGTGCTGGGAGACCGGCAAGAAGTGCGCCTACGGTCTCGCTGAGGTCTACATCGGCATCAACTCCGATTTGAAGACCATGGCCCCGGACCTCATCCCGTTCCTCGAGGCGTGGGACTTCAACGCGGGCAACCAGCTCACGGCTGAAGGCTACAAGGCCGAGACCAACGCGGACATCGACGACGTGGCTGTCTGGTTCCTCCAGAACACCGAAGAGTGGAAGACCTGGGTTCCGGAAGACATCGCCGCCAACGTGCTGCACAACCTCGCGGGCTAAACCGCACAACCGGAGAGAGGGAAGGGCTTCGCGCCCTTCCCTCTCCTCCCGCTAGGGAGATGCGCAACGCATGCCCCTGATACCGCGCCGAAGCGCCGCATTCCTGCTGCTTGCAGCCATGGCGGCGCTTCTCGGCGGCGCGGTCGGTTTCCTGGCGCTTACGGCCACCTCTGGTGACGAAGGTACACGCCCCGTCGCAACCGGGCTCGTTGCGCCTCGCGGGCTGCATCCGCTCCCTGACGGCGCGCTGCTCATCGCCGAAGGCGGTGGCCGCATCCTGCGGCTCGACCCTGATGAGGAGTTGCAGACTGTCGCCGATCAACTGCCGACGGCTACGAGCACACTGTACGGCGGCATGTACACGATAGGTCCTTCCGGCGTCGCGTTCGCCGGGGGGGCCTACTACTTCGTGGTGGGCGAGTTCCGCGACAAGGGTTTCCGCGAGGCCTACCGCTACGAACCCGGAGGCAGACCGGAACGGCTGACAGGCCAGGATCCCATCGGGCTCGAACCGCCGAACTTCCTCACCAACCCCTACGACCTCGCTGTCGACCCGGACGGAAGCCTGCTGGTCAGCGACTCCGGGATCAACGCGGTGCTCCGCGTGAACACCGGCGGCGAAGTGAGCAAGTACGCTGATATCGCCCCGCTGACAGGCGTCGCATCAACGGACCTGGACTCCGTGCCGACCGGCCTAACGCGCGGGCCGGACGGTGCGCTCTACGTCGGCATCCTGAGCGGGCACCCCTATCCCGAGGGCGCAGCGCGCATCTACCGCCTGGAAGACCGCAACGGCGACGGCGACGCGATGGACGAGGGCGAGACCACGGTCTACGCGCACGGCTTCACCGCGGTGACCGACGTCGCCTTCGACGCTGACGGCTCGCTGCTGGTCACGGAGATGAGCAACGACCTCGCTACCCTCGACGACCTGGGCTACGCCCGGTCTACCGAGTACCCGGGGAGACTCGTGCGCTGGCGGGGAGAGGAGCAGCAGGTGGAAGTTGTGGCCGATGACTTGTTCTCGCCAACCGCGCTGGCGGTGAGCGCGGACGGGGGCGTGTTCGTAAGCGAGGAGTTCGCTGGGCGCGTCGTCCGGATAGGCGAGGGCAGCCCTGCTCCACTCGGCTTTCTCTACCCCCTTCTAGGAGCGCTTGCCGCTCTGCTTGCGGTCATCGCCGCCCGCTGGGCTTCCCGCAGGCCTCGGCGGTAACTCCGTCCGCGTTGCGGAGTACCATGAGGGTATGGGGACACCATCCTCCAAGCCCCGCATCGGAGTCAGCTCCTGCCTGTTGGGTGAGCCGCTGCGCTACGATGGCGGGCACCTCCGCAACGAGTTCCTGACGCAAACGCTCGCGCCGCACGTCGAGTGGACACCCGTATGCCCGGAGTCCGAGGTGGGGATGGGGACGCCCCGCGAGCCCGTACGCCTCGTCGACGACGGCAGTGGCGCGCTCCGTATACGGGGCGTGCGGTCTGACTCGGACCATACCGGCGCGATGCGCTCCTGGGCATCGCGCCGCGTCGAGGAACTCGCCGGCCTGGGACTGCATGGCTACGTGCTCACGAAGAACTCCCCCAGCTGCGGCCTCTTCCGCGTGAAGGTCTACCCCGTGGACGGCGGCCCCGCAGTCCGCACAGGGCGCGGCCTCTTCGCTGAGGCGCTCACGCAACGCTTCCTATTGCTCCCGGTCGAGGAGCAGGGGAGGCTGCACGATCCCCGCCTGCGCGACAACTTCATCGAGCGGGTGTTCGTCTACCAGCGGTGGACGGCGCTGCTGGAGGGACCTCGTGCTCCATCGGCGTTGGTCGCCTTCCACACGGCGCACAAGCTCACGCTGATGGCGCATGCGCCGACGCTCTACCGCGAGGCCGGACGCGTCATCGCCCGGGCGGGCAGCGCCGACTGGGACGTCATCACTGACGAGTACGGGCGCGTGCTGATGCGTGCTGTAGAGCGCTTGACCACGACGCGCAAGCACACGAACGTGCTGCAACACGCTGCGGGCTTCCTCAAGCAGACTCTCGACTCCGGTGACAGGGAAGAGTTGGCCGACGCCATCGAGTGTTACCGCACCGGCAAGGCGCCGCTGTTCGCCCCGCTGACCTTGCTGCGCCATCACGTTCGCAAGGCTGGGAACCCTGGGTGGCTCGCGGCGCAGACATACCTACACCCGTACCCGGACGAGTTGATGCTGGAGGGGTCGTAATCATGCGCGTGCTGTTGACCGGAGCGACGGGGTTCATGGGGCGTGTGCTGGTCCATGCGCTGATGGAGCGCGGCGACCAGCGGGTCGCGCTCACCCGCGATCCCACGCGGGCGCGCATGGCGCTGCCGGGGCTGGTGCACACGCATGCCTGGGACCCGTTGGCAGGCCCTCCGCCTCCCGAGGCGTTCGAAGGCGTCGACGCGGTCGTGAACCTCATGGGCGAGAGCGTCGTGGGGCGTTGGACCGGCGAGAAGAAGAGCGCCATCCTCGAGACGAGGGTGACCGGCACGCGCAACCTCATGCAAGGGATGCGGGATGCGGCAGGCGCGGGCACTGCGCCCCGTGTCCTCATCAGCGCGAGCGCCTGCGGCTACTACGGCGACCGGGGCGAGGAGGAGCTGACCGAGGATGCGCCGCCGGGCGAGAGCTTCCTCTCCGGCGTCTGCGTGCAGTGGGAGGAGGCAACGTCCGGGGCGTCAGTGTCCGGGACGCGCGTCGTTCTGCTGCGGACGGGGATGGTGGCTGGACGGGAGGGAGGCTTTCTGGGGCCGCTCTCGCGGCTCACGCGCTTCGGCCTCGGCGGGCCCGCCGGGTCGGGACGGCAGTGGTGGCCGTGGGTGCATCTGGACGACGTGGTCGGCCTCATCCTCCACGCACTGGACAACGAGACCGTCCAGGGGCCGCTGAACGTCTGCGCTCCTGACCCCGCACGCCAGCGTGAGGTCGCGAGCGCGCTGGGGCGTGTCCTGAGCCGGCCTACGATCGCGCCCGCGCCTGCGTTTGCGCTCCGGCTGGCGCTCGGCGAGTTTGCGACCGAGCTGTTGAACAGCCGCCGCACCCTCCCTGCCGCCGCCCTCGCCTCCGGCTACGCCTTCCGCCACACCGATCTCGAAGCCGCCATCCGCGACATCTACGCCTGAGCTGCAGATGAAACCCCTCCCTACAAGGGAGAAGGCTGGGGCGAGGGGACCGCGGGTGGGGAAGGGGCAGGCTTGCCGCACCCGCGACACGCGCCCCTTACGTGGTGGCCCCCGCGTCCGCTACGCTGAACGTATGACTGTGCACCTGGCCCCACCCATAAACCGCGTCTATGGCTCACCGACTCAGTCATCGATCAGACCTATGAGTCAGGCTCGAACTTTTGAAAACACTGGCACTCTTGGCATCCTTAACCCGGGAAGCAGGCAACGGCCTTGTAAACGCCCCGATCAAGAGTGCCAAGAGTGCCAAACGGGACGACGGTTTCACTCGTAAAGCGAGGATCAAGAGTGCCAGATCCGGCAACCATTGGCATCCTTGGTCGCCTGGTCCCTGACGGTTGCCCCGGACGTCGCTGTCGGCGAAAGTAGTGGGTGAAGGAAACGCAGCATGACCACGCTCCACCCAACCGAGACAGGAACGCCGTTCAGGGTCGTCGCCGACTTCGAACCGCGCGGCGACCAGCCGCAGGCCATCGACCGGCTCGCGGACGGCATCCGCAAGGGAATGCGCCACCAGACGCTCTTGGGCGTCACCGGCTCCGGCAAGACGTACACGATGGCCAAGACCGTCGAGGCCGTCCAGAAGCCGACGCTCGTCATCGCCCCGAACAAGACGCTCGCGGCCCAGCTGGCGCAGGAGTTCCGCGACTTCTTCCCGGAGAACGCCGTCGAGTACTTCGTCTCCTACTACGACTACTACCAGCCCGAGGCGTACGTCCCCTCCACCGATACCTATATCGAAAAGGAGGCGGACATCAACGACGAGATCGACAAGCTCCGCCACGCCGCGACGCGCTCGCTCATGACGCGGCGGGACGTGCTCATCGTCGCCTCCGTCTCGTGCATCTACGGTCTGGGCTCGCCCGCCGAGTACTTCGCGTTCGTAGAGCGCATCACGCGGGGCCAGCGGCTGAACCGGCAGAAACTGGCGCGCCGCCTCATCGAGATGCAGTACGAGCGCAACGACTACGACCTCGCCCGCGCGCGCTTCCGCATACGCGGCGATACGCTGGAGGTCATGCCGGCGTACGAGGACGTGGCCGTGCGCGTCGAGTTCTTCGGCGACGACGTGGAGCGCATCGTCGAGCTCGACCCGCTGACCGGCGAGATCCTCTCCGAGCGCTCACAGATAGACATCTACCCCGCCAAGCACTTCGTCACCTCCCGCGAGAAACTGGAGGATGCGGTTGTCGAGATAGAAGAGGAGCTGGATGAGCGCCTCGCGCTCCTGCGGGAAGAGGGGAAGGTGCTGGAGGCGCAACGGCTGGAACACCGGACGCGCTACGACCTCGAGATGCTGCGGGAGACCGGCTACTGCGCGGGCGTCGAGAACTACTCCCAGCCGCTCGGCAGGCGTCCGCCGGGCAGCACGCCGTGGACGCTCATGGACTATCTGCCGGACGACCACCTGCTCATCATCGACGAGTCCCACATGGCCGTCCCGCAGATCCGCGGCATGTTCCACGGCGAGATGTCGCGCAAGGACGCGCTCATCGACTTCGGCTTCCGCCTCCCCTCGGCACGCGACAACCGCCCGCTGAACTTCGATGAGTTCGAGCGCTGCGTGAACCAGGTCGTCTACGTCTCGGCTACTCCGGCAGCCTATGAACTGCAGCACAGCTCGCAGGTCGTGGAGCAGGTGATCCGGCCCACCGGACTGCTCGACCCGACCCTCGAGGTGAAACCGACCAAGGGGCAGATAGACGACCTGCTGGAGCAGATAGGCCGCCGTACGGCAAAGGGCGAGCGGGCGCTCGTCACAACGCTCACCAAGCGTATGGCTGAGGAGCTGACCGACTACCTGCGCGAGATGAACGTGAAGGTGCACTACCTCCACTCCGAGGTGGACACGCTCAAGCGCACGGAGATACTGCGCGACCTGCGCCTGGGCGTGCACGACGTCGTTGTCGGCATCAACCTGCTGCGCGAAGGACTGGACCTGCCGGAGGTGAGCCTCGTCGCGGTGCTGGACGCGGACAAGGAGGGCTACCTGCGCTCCTCGCCGTCGCTCATCCAGACGATAGGGCGTGCCGCGCGCCACCTGGATGGCCACGTCATCATGTACGCGGACCGCATCACCGACTCGATGCGCCGGGCGATAGACGAAACGGAGCGCCGCCGCGCCCTGCAGACGACGTTCAACGAGCGTGAGGGTATCCAGCCGGAGGGCATCCGCAAGGCGATACGCGACATCACGGAGTCCATCCGCGAGTTGGCCGAACCGCGCGCCGCCTACGGCGTCCGGCAGGACATGCCGAAGGACGACCTCGCCCGCGTGGTGAAGCAGTTGGAATCGGAGATGAAAGACGCCGCGCGCCAGCTGGAGTTCGAGAAGGCGGCGCTCCTGCGCGACGAGATGGTGGACCTCAAACGCCTCCTCGTGGCCCAGGAGGTCGCCGACCGGGGCTCAGGCGGCGAGACGGTGTCAGTACGCAGGGCCGAACCGGAGCCGAGGTCCTACGAGAAGGCCGGCGGCAGGCGGAGGCGCAAGCGGTAGGGATGCGTCGAAGGCTCTGCTTCCTGTTCGGGATACTGCTCTTCGCAGCGGTCGCCTTTGCGCTCCTCAACTGGAGCGATGCTGCCGTGCCGGGCAAGTCTCTCCCTCCCCCGTTCGACGAGTGGGGCGCGCCGGACGTGCCGATGAACGCGGCGATCTATATAGCGCCCCGGCATCCTGCTGCAGTGACCATTCGCGACACTGCCGGACGTGAGGCGACGGGGCACGTCGTCAGTTTCGAGGGCGTGGCGATAGATCCGGTGCGCGAATACGCGGCTCGGGTGCAGTTCGTGGATGCTGCGGAAGCCTCCGTGGCGGCGCTGGCGCTCGAAGCGGACACCTGGGCGCGGGCGCATGGAAGCACCTTGTGGTTCGGGGAACCGGACAACGCGTGGGCAGACACGGTGCGCGCCGCATGGAGAGAAGAGGCCCGCGTACCGTGGGCGGAGCGTGAGCATGTCCCGTGGAGAGGCTGGCTGCTGCTGCCGGACGCCCCGCCGTCGCCGCTCCTGGCGCTCGGCTTCATCCGGAACAGGGAAGACCTGCTGGACAGGACGCTCGGAGAGCTGGGTGTGGAGGCGGGAGGGCTCGGCTCGGCGCTGCGGCTCGCCCGTATGAACGTGGCGTCGTTCGGGTTGTACGGAGAATTCGGCGAAGCGCCAACCGAGATCAACGCGGACGTGCTCCGTGGCACAGGCGCCGGCATCATCGTGGTCGCGGAATCGAGCTACCCCGCGTTCCTCGTAGGGGCGCTGTGGGGGCGCGTTGCCTCGGCGGCGCGGCTCGAAGCGATAACGCTGGACGGCGAGGAGGCGCACTACCGTTCGCTGGAAGATGAGTGGCACATGACGGCAAAACGCTACGGGAGGACGATGTATTTCGCCGTCGCGCCATCACGGGGCGAAGCGGAGGAACTGGTGCTGGCGGTGGTTGAAAGCCAGCGCAGCAGGCGGGGCGGATGAGCGGGCCCTAGTCCTGGGGCGGTTTCGGCTGTTCGAGGATCTCCCGCAGCTCCTTGCGCAGTTGCGCATTCGGCTTCGGGGGCGCGGTGAACTTCTTGCGGTTCTGCTTGCCCGGCTTGTGCTTCTGGGCCCAGCGCCGGTCAGCGAGGCTCATCGCCTGCTCCCTCCGCGACGGCCTGCTGCTCAGGCATCACTTCGAGTTCGGTGAGCCGCTCTTCGAGGGCGGCCCAGATAGCGTCGTACTCCGCCCGGACGTCCGCGCTCGCGAGCACCGTGGGCTGGGAGTCGTCCCGGTAGTCGGCGCGCAGCGCGACCTCGCCGAGGAAGGGGAGAGAGAGGTCGTTCGCGAGTTCACGGCCCGCGCCTGCGCCGAACACGTCGCCCACGTAGTTCTCGACGACGCCCAGCACGTCCACGTTCAGCTTGCGGATCATGTTGATGGAGCGCTTGGCGTCCAGCGCGGCGAGGCTCTGCGGCGTGGTCACGACGACGAAGCCGTCCATCGTGAGCACCTGCATGACGGTGAGCGGCGCGTCTGACGTGCCGGGCGGCATGTCGACGACGAGGAAGTCGATCTCGCCCCAGTCGGTCATCTGCAGGAACTGGTTGATGGCGTTATGGATCATGGGGCCGCGCCAGATGATGGCCTCTTCCGGGTCCTGCTGGAAGTAGGACATGGAGACAGCCTTCACACCGAAGGCTTCCGCGGGCTTGATGCGCCCGTCCGCACTCTCCGGGTAGGCGTCGCTGCCCAACACCTGCGGCGCGTTGGGCGTATCGATGTCGGCGTCGAGGAGGCCGACGCTGTAGCCTTTCTCTGCAAGGTAGGTGGCGAGGTTCACGGCGACGGTGGTCTTACCGACGCCGCCCTTAGCGCTGTAGACGCCTATCTTGGTCTTGATCTTGCCGAGCGACCGGCTGATGGCGCGGCGCTGCTCCCACTGGCGTTTGATCTGCGCCAGGCGCGCCTGCCGCTGCTCTTCATTCATCGTCATCGGGGCGTGCATTCTCCCCGGGGCGCCGCCCCGTATCGTCCGGCGCTAAGCGGCCGGTCGCGATTAGTCGTCGAGTCCGAGCAGCTTGCGCCCGTCTTCGGTGATGCGGTCGGGCGACCAGGGCGGGTCGAACGAAATCTCGACGTTCACGTCCCTGACGCCGTCGAGGTCGGCGATGGCCCATTCAGCCTGCTGTGCGATGAACGGCCCCATGCTGCATCCGGCGGCGGTAAGGGTCATGTCGACGTGGACGTTGCTCTCGTCATCCACTTCGATGCCGTAGATGAGGCCGAGGTCGACGACATTCACCGGAATCTCGGGGTCGTACACGTCCTTCAGCGCTTCGGTTACTTCTTCCACCGATACTTCAGCGGCCATGGCGTCACTCTCCTCGCACCTGTATGAGGAGATTCTAGCAGAAGCGGCAAGCGTGACTCATGACGCGCCGCACGGAGTGCGCTGAGACGGGAGGGGTCAGGCGACTTCTTCGTCGGGAAGGTAGATCACTTCGCGGGGCTTGCCCGGCTCGCCAGAGGCGGCCACGATGCCTTCATCCTCAAGCTGGTCCATCAGCCGGGCGGCGCGAGGGTAACCGATGCGCAGCCTGCGCTGGAGCAGCGACGTGGAGAGATGGCGGTTGGCCGCTGCGACCTGCAGCGCGCGTT
This sequence comes from Dehalococcoidia bacterium, assembly GCA_965208625.1. Lineage (GTDB taxonomy): Bacteria > Chloroflexota > Dehalococcoidia > Lucifugimonadales > Australimonadaceae > Bin16. Next base: position 2,433,838 of record OZ242348.1, on the reverse strand, counting down.
CGTAGAGGGAGTCGGCTTCGTCGAAGTCGCCGCTGTCGGCTGCGCTCTCGGCTGCTGCAGTATCGGCTTCCCGTGCCATCTCCTCCAGAGGGACCTGTGGGAGGTTGGCGTCGGGGGGCAGCTGCCGCCAGTGCTCGCTGAGGGCTGCGCTCTCGTCCTCGGAGATGAAGACGCCCTGCACGCGCTTCGGCTTCGGGGAGTCAGAAGAGATGAACAGCATGTCGCCGCGTCCGAGGAGGCGCTCCGCGCCTGCGGAGTCGAGGATGGTGCGAGAGTCGACCTGCGAAGCGACCGCGAAAGCGATGCGGCTCGGGAAGTTCGCCTTGATGAGCCCCGTAAGCACGTCCACGGATGGGCGCTGCGTGGCGACGATGAGGTGGATGCCTGTCGCACGACCCAACTGGGCGAGGCGGCAGAGCGACTGCTCGACGTCGAAGGAGGCGGTCATCATCAGGTCTGCCAGCTCGTCGATGCAGATGACGAAGTAGGGCATCTCCTCGGTGGCTCTGGGGCTTTGGTTGTAGGAGACGATGTTCCGCGCCCCGGCCTCTTCGAGGAGCTTGTACCGGCGCATCATCTCCTGGATCGCGCCCTTGAGCAGGCGGACGACCTTGTCCGGGTCGACGACGACCGGAGTCACGAGATGCGGGATGCCGTTGTATGGCGTGAGTTCCACGCGCTTCGGGTCTACCAGCACCATCCGGACCTTGGTTGGGTCCTGGTGGCAGATGATGGACGAGATGATGGTGTTGATGCAGACGCTCTTTCCGCTGCCCGTTGCGCCTGCGATGAGCAGGTGCGGCATCTTGAGCAGGTCAAGGGCAACGGGCTCGCCGGCAGAGGCCAGGCCAAGCGCCACGGGCAGACCTCCGGCGGCGAGCATCCGTTCATATTCAGGGGATTCCATCACGGTACGGATGGTCACCATGGAGGAGGACTTGTTGGGCATCTCCACGCCGACGAGCGATTCGCCGGGAACGGGGGCCTGGATGCGGAGGGTGGGCGCGGCGAGCGCGAGCGCGAGGTCTTTCTCCCTTGCAAGGATGCTGTCGACCTTGACGCGGTTCCGCACCTCCATCTGCACCTGGTTGTCTTCCTGAGCCGCGAGGGCCCTCGCCCGTGCCGACATCGCCTTGCGGTTCCACCCGGGCACGATGCCGAACATCGTTACGCTCGGGCCGGGCCGTATCTCCGAAACGCTCACCTCGACGCCGTGCTGGGCCAGCGTCTCCTCGATGAGCGCGGCGGTGACGAGATGCTCTTCGGTGATGCTCCCGGCAGCCACCGGGGCGGCAAGGAGTTCGAGGGGTGGGAGAGGGCTAGGCGTGACGGCAGGGACAGTTCGAGGCGTCTCGGGTTCAGGGGCGGATGGCTTCGCTTGGACAGCGATCTCGCCCCAGGGCGCTTCTATCGGAACTGCGAGGGCCAACGTTTCCTCGACGTCTGCCTGGAGCGTACCGTTGACCGGGAGGTTGTCCACGGCGGGGGTCTCGTCGGTTACAGGGGGCGCTTCGGTCTCGTAGAGTGGTTCGGCAGCGGCGGCCTCAGCGCCTGTTTCGTTCTCGATAGCAGGAGGCGCCATCGTTGCCGTTGCCGTAGCGGCGGGCTGGGGTTCCGGTGCGGCGGGTTCGGCGGTCTTCATGCCTGGCCAGAGGTCGGCCTTCCGTTCCGATCTGGGCAGCGGCTCTGCGGGACGGGGAGTCACCGGTTTGGGGGAGGTCGGTTCGAGGTATGCGAGACCACGTGGAGCAGTATCGCTCCGGGTGACGACACTCTGGGCAGCAGTGCTTCGCTGGTACACATCTGCCGCGCGCAACGTGTCCACCTGCGCTGCTCGCGCTGCAGCGGCGTTGGAGGTCAGGTAGTCGTCGACCTCCTGCATGACCGAGCCATTGTCACGGTGACGCACGCGGCTCACGCCGCTACCGATGCCCCTGCTCGTGGCAAGCACGCCACGTCCCGTCCACACTGCTGCGTGGTTGAACAGTATCGGCGCTACGAGCCATGCCCCGAGTGTGATGAGGACAGCGGTACGGAAAATGCCTAAGGCTCCGTAGGAGCCGCGGAACTGTCCACCCAAGTCGCCTCCGAGCGGCGCGACACCGATGACAGGGAAGGATGTGTGGAAATAGGAGAGCAGGGCGAATGCTCCGGCTACGAGGAAGCCCAGGCCGAACACATAGCGCCACTGCCGGATGAGGTGCCTGAACCCGCGGGACAGCAGCCATCCCAACCAACCGGCCCAGGCCAGCAGCAGGACGAGCGCTACACCCATGCCAGCGAGCGTGTCGCTCGCTGCTTCGCGAAGCGGGTCTATGGCCCAGGCAGGCTGTCCGATGATCACGTACGCCACGAAGGCTACGACGACGAGGCCAAGAAGGACGCCGACCTGGTTGAACAGCAGAGAAGTGATGCGGTTTCTCACCCGCCCGACTTTAATCAGGTGTGTCGCAGTTGTGAGCCAGGTTGGCTTGTAGATTATGAAGAGATGGCTGGAATTCCGGCGCTGTGCCCTCCAGGCAAAGGCAGAGGGCGGGTCAGAGAAGACTCAAACTTCCAGCGGCACAGTGATGATCATGGGGCGGCTGCGCGTCTCCCTGTACAGGAAGCGGCTCAGCGCTTCGCGCACGCGGTCGTTGACGTGGTCCTCGTTCAGCGGGTCAAGATTCGGCGCGCGGAGCGCCTCGACGACCACCGCGGCGGCGCGTTCCATCAGTTCCTCCGCCTCTTGGGGCGCGGTGAAACCGCTGGATACGATCTCCGGCTCGCCGTAGACCCTCCCCGTCGTGTGGTCTACGGGAACGACCACCACCACGAACCCGTCGCGTGAGAGCATCCGCCTGTCACGCAGCACGGCCTCTCCAACGTCCCACGTGCGCAGCCCGTCGACGTACACGTGGCCGGCCTGGATGGGTTCGACGAGTTCCGCACCGGCGTCGTCCAGCTCCAGCACGTCGCCGTCTTCGAGGATGAAGACGTTCTCGGGAGCGATATCGGTCTGTATGGCGAGGTCTGCGTGCGCGGCAAGCATCCGGTACTCACCGTGCACGGGTACGAAGTAGCGCGGCTTGATGAGGCGGAGCATCAGCTTGAGCTCTTCCTGGCTGCCGTGGCCGGGGACATGGACGCCGGGGGACGTTCGGCGTGTGAGCACCCTGGCGCCGCGTCGCGTGAGGTTGTCCACAACGGTGGCAATCACGGTCTCATTGCCCGGTATCGCGGTTGCGGAGATGACGACCGTGTCGTTCTCGTGGACCTCGATGTCGCGGTTGGCGTTGTTGGCGACCCGGGAGAGAACTGAGAGCGGCTCGCCCTGTGCGCCTGTGAGGACGATGACCTGCTGCTCGTGAGGGAGAGCACTCAGCGTCTGGAGGTCGAGCAGCACACCTGGAGGCGCCTTGATGTAACCGTTCGCCACGGCCATGTTGACGTTGTCCACCATGGAGCGCCCTGCGGGAGCGACTCTCCGCCCGTGTTTCACCGCCGCGTCCAGCACCTGCTGCACCCGTGCGATCAGGGATGCGAACGTGGCGATGAGCACTCGGCCCGGAGCGTCGGCGATGACGTGGTCGAGCGCGGACGCCACGACACTCTCGGATGGCGTATAGCCGGGCACTTCGGCGTATGTCGAGTCGGACAGGAGCAGCAGGACACCCTCGCTGCCGAGTTCGGCGAGGCGTTGCAGGTCGGTGGGGCGTCCATCCGCCGGAGTGTGGTCTATCTTGAAGTCGCCGGTGTGGACGACGAGACCAGCCGGAGTGCGCAGGGCGATGCCGCAAGCGTCCGGGATACTGTGGCAGACGCGGAAGTACTCCGCGTGGATCGTTCCGAAGTCGAGCGTGCTGCCAGCATCGACCTCGTGCAGCTCGTAGTCACCGATCCGGTGTTGGCGGAGCTTCACCTCGATCAGATCGTGGGCGAGAGGAGGAGCATAGATGGGGACGTTCAGTTCGCGTAGGACGTAGGGGAGCGCGCCGGTGTGGTCCTCGTGTCCGTGGGTGATCAGGATCGCCCGCACGCGTTCGGCGTTTGCCGTCAGGTAGGAGATGTCTGGCAGCACGAGGTCTATCCCCAGCATCTCCTGCTTGGGAAACATGAGACCCGCGTCGATGACGACAATGTCGTTGCCGTACTCGACGCACAGCATGTTCTTGCCTACTTCGCCCAGGCCGCCGAGGGGAACGATGCGGATGGGGTGAGGCATCGGTTAGAACATGCTCAACTGCTGGGAGCCGCCGGTCTCGTCTTGCGCGTCATCCTCCACTGGCGCCCCGTGGGCCTCACGCTCTCTGAGGAGCGCCCCGAGTTTCGCGAAGTCGGCTTCGATGGTGGCGCGGAGCGCGCCGTTGTGCAGCGCCGCAGCCGGATGGTAGAGCGGGAAGATCGTGATGCCGTCAAACACGCGCGGTCTTGCGCGCACCTTGCTGATGGAATCCCTCGGGAACCAGCGAGCGAGGGCGTGGCGTCCCAGCGGAACGATTACGGCAGGCTTGATCGACTCTATCTGCGCGTCCAGGTAACGGGAGCAGGCGCTGATCTCGCCGGGGAAGGGGTCGCGGTTGTTGGGAGGCCGGCATTTCACCATGTTGGTGATGAACACGTCCTCACGCTTCAGCCCGATGGAGAGCAGCAGTTCGTCGAGGAATTGACCTGCGGCGCCGATGAAGGGCCTGCCCTGGCGGTCTTCATTGAAGCCCGGGCCTTCGCCGATGAACATGAGCGAGGCATTGGGCGCACCTTCTCCGGGCACGGCGTTCGTCCGTGCGCGGTGGAGAGCACATTCCTGGCAGGTGTGTATCTGCTGGTGGAGTGCTTGAAGGTCAGCCACGGGCGCCCTGTCAGTCGGAAACGCCCTTGCTCTTGATGAAGTCGACGGCGTTCTGGATGGTCCGGATCTGTTCCGCGTCTTCGTCGGATATCTTGAGGGTGGTGTCCCCGTCGGAGAATTCTTCCTCGAATGCCATGATGAGTTCCACGAGGTCGAGAGAGTCGGCGTTGAGGTCGTCGACGAAGGATGCCTCCATCGCGATGGCGCTCTCCTCCACCCCGAGCCTGTCCACTACTACGTTCTTCACACGGTCGTAAACGGTCGCCATTTGTCTTCCTCAGCAGCTATGTGTTCTGTTGTTCCCGATCGTTGAACGATGCCCCAAGCACGCCGTTCACGAACCTGGCGGAGCCTTCGCTCCCGAAGGTCTTGGCCAGCTCCACGGCTTCGTTGATGGCCACCAGCGGCGGTGTCGGTGAACCGTCCGCCAGTTCGAAGAGCCCCAGCCGGAGAACAGCCCGGTCGACGGCGGCGAGTTGTTCAATGGGCCAGAGGGGTTCGTGCTGCCGGATGAGGGCGTCCAACTGGCTCTGCTCGTTGACCACGCCTTCAACACAGCCTTCGGCGAAGGCGACGGCGTCGGGTGAGGCGTGCAACTCGTCTGCCCGCGCTTCCAGCGACGAGCGCCACTCGTGCCCCGTGAGGTCGTGCTCGTACAGCACCTGGAGTGCGAGCACGCGCCCCTGGCGCTCCGGCCTGTTCCTGCGGCCTCGACTGGCCTTTCTCGTACCGCCGGGAGACTCGATCATCGGGCTTGTTAAAGAGACGCCCCGAGTGCTGGTCGAGGCGGGATTCCACGTAATCTTACGCCAGCGTGGAGATAGCGTCTAGGTCTGCTATCGCGAGCGCAGCCGCGTCCGGCGCGATACGTTTGGCGAGTCCGGTGAGCACTTTGCCGGGGCCGAACTCGATGAACCTGTCGACCCCACGTGCAGCCATCAGTTCCACGGACTGCTGCCAGTAGACGCAGCCGCAGAGTTGCGAGGCGAGTTCGGCACGGACCTCGTCTGCCGATCCGACCGGCTGCGCGGTCGTGTTTGCCACGACGGGCACGGTAGCCGTGTTCAGCACCGTTTCCGCCAGGACGTCTGCCATGGCCTCCTGTGCCGGGCGCATGACCTCTGTGTGGAAGGCTCCGGCTACCTCCAGAGGGATGGCGCGGCGCGCGCCTGCGTTCTTCGCGTTCTCGATCGCTCGTTCGAGAGCATCGTTCGGGCCACCCAGCACGATTTGCTCGGCGGAGTTTACGTTCGCCACCTGTGCGCCGGTCCCTTCGCAAGCCTGGCGGGCCGGTTCCAGCGTGAGGCCGATCAGCGCGGCCATGCCGCTCGGAGTGGCTTCGCAGGCCGCCTGCATCAGTTGGCCGCGTGTTCTTACAAGGCGTAATCCCTCCGATAGGGAGAGCGAACCTGCAGCAACGAGCGCAGCATATTCGCCGACGCTGTGCCCAGCGGTGAAGGCGGGGCTCGGCATCGCGGCGCCGAGGCGTTCTTCCGCAGCACGCAGTATGGCGACGCTCACGCAGAGTATGGCGGGCTGAGCGTTATGGGAGCGGACCAGTTCGTCCGCGGGGCCTTCCAGGATGAGGCGTGAGAGCGGCACACCCAGGACCGAATCGGCTTCGTCGAAGACGGCGCGGGCGGCGGGCGAGTCGTGCCAGGCGTCGGAGCCCATGCCCACAGCCTGGGCTCCCTGACCGGGGAAGATGAAGGCGGTGCTCATCGAGCGCAGGCGAGGGCTACTCGAGCTCGCTCTCTACGCGGAGCACGTCGCGCCCGCGGTAGTAGCCGCAGGAAGGGCAGACGTGGTGCGGCTTCATCGCTGCACGGCAACGCGGGCACTCGACCAGGTTGACGAGCGTCCTGTGCTGATGGGCACGATTGGTGCCAACACGGGACTTGGAACGCTTCCTCTTTGGCAGTGGGGGCATGGTTCTTTCACTCCAACAACTTCCGCAGCACGGTCCAACGCTGGTCCTGATAGTGCTCACACGAGCAGGCACTCGCGTTCCGGTCGTTGCCGCACTCGGGGCAGATTCCCTTGCAGTCCTCCCGGCAGACGGGCGCCATGGAGATGCCCGCCAGCCTGTACTGGCGCAGCGCGTCGCTCAGGTCGAGCACGTGCTGCTCGTCAATGCTGTTCACGTCCGCGCCGGTGTCGTCCTCGCCGTAGCGGAGCTTCGCTCCTGTGGTGATGTCGATACTCGGCAGGAAGACATCGTCCATTTTCGCCTCTATCCATGACGCGAAAGGCGTCAGGCAGCGGCTGCAGACGTAGTCCACGGACAAGGCGACGGGACCGGAAGCCCAGACCCCGCGATCCGTGCGAGTGAGCCGGAACGCTCCTCTGACGTAGGCGGCAACGCCGTCGTCCGATTCGAGCGCCAAGCCGTCGACCTCGAACGTCCGGGTAGTCCCGACGACGTCCTTGAGGAGCTGGGCGACGTTCACTTGTAGCTGCAGGCTCATCGCCAAATCCGTACGCAACCGCATAAGTATAGCAGGCCGGGTGCGTACAGGAACTCAGCCGCGCGCGGGGTAACCGCGCCGGGTCACGGGAGGTCCCAGTCGCCCAGGGTGAGGCTTCGCAAATTCAAAGCCGCCGTTTTGATAGCATTTGATAGCATTTCTCTCCTGCACCTCCGTTTCACCTCCCTATCAGGAGGCCTTGGAGGGAAGGGACCAGACAGCCCTCTGCCACCGCCGGGGCCGCCTCGCACAAGTCCTTCCTGCCAGAACCAGCTTAAGGAGGGAGGGGTCGCCTGTGCAACCGGCAGATGTCATAATGTCGGCGAGGGTGTTGCCTTTGCAGGAATGGCCCGGGGGCTTGTCAGGCCGTGTAAGGGAATGAAGGGGGGAGGGCGGTGATTGGCAGTGAAGAGCGCGCAATGATTACGCCGCGCCCCGCCCCACCCAGGACACCCACAAGGGATGCCCCTACACCAGACACCACACACCACGAGCGGCTCGCTGCGCCGCGCTCTGGATTCCCGTTTTCACGGGAATGACGGGAGAGGGCGGGAATGATGGAGGCGAGGTTGGGCGCTGAAGCGCGGGAATGACGGGACAGGGGCGGGGTTCCTGCCTCCGCAGGAACGACGGAACGCTTATCTTCACAGGACGACGGAGCAAGTGATCGAGGCGCTACCGGAATGCGACCACAGCGCTATCACGGCGCTACCGGAATGCGACCACGGCGCCACCACGGCACTACCAGAATCCGGCCAAGATGCTGTCCGAATGCGCGACCGCTGCGAGCGTCACAACCCGGAACAGTTGCCGCGCCGGTTCACCCATGTCTCCGAGCGCGACGTCCCGCCTCCGCCGCCGCGCGCAGGGCGGGCACGAGGTCGGCGGAGCGCGCGCCGGGAGTGAATACGGCGGCCACACCCATCTCCAGCAGGGAGGTCCGGTCCTGCGGAGGGATGATGCCGCCTGCGATGAGCGGGACGTGCTCGAGCCCGGCGCGTTGCAGCGCATCGATAACCGCAGGCACGAGCTCCATATGCGCACCGGAGAGGATGCTCAGGCCGACGGCCTCAGCGCCGAACTCGCGGGCCTGCTCCGCGATCTCGTCCGGCGTTCTGCGGATGCCGGTGTACTGCACCTCGAACCCGGCCTCGCGCAGCAGGCGCACGATGACGCGCGCGCCGCGGTCGTGGCCGTCGAGGCCCGGCTTTGCGATGAGGACTCGCGGGGCATCCGACATGGGGCGTCAGCGCAGGTAAGGCGTTACGAATTCGATGAGCGCGCCGTGCATCTTCGAGGGGTCGGCGAAGGCGATACGTCCAGTGAAGCCGTCACGCGGGCCGGTGATGATGGGGATGCCGAGCGCCTCGAGCTCGCGGGCCTTGACTTCGACGTCGTCCACGGTGAACGCCATATGGTGGATGCCTTCGCCGTGACGTTCGAGGAATCTGCCGATGACGGAGTCCGCACGGAGCGGCTGGAGCAGTTCGACGTGCGTTTCTCCCTGCTCGATGAACGCGCCCCGCACCCCGTGTTCTTCGTTCACGAGGATGTGTGCTGCCTGTGGGGAATCCAGCAGGTCGTAGAACTGCTGGAGCGACTCTTCGATGCTGACGACGGCGAGGCCGATGTGGTTGAGGGCGCCAACGCGCGTGTTGCTGCTTGCGAGCGTCATGGGTCGATGGTACCGCATTTCGCACGAGGGCGTTATGCCATGGGCATAAGGATTACTGAAGGAGTCGACATTCATTATTCGTCACAGAGACTGACTTCCTTGCCGTTATCGGTTCCGTGTGTTTATATACCGGACGAGATTGAGCGGTCATAGCCGCTGGAGGGAGACGGTCATGAAGAAAGCGTACCGCTCATACCTGTCGCTCGTTGCAATAGCTGTGCTGACGGCGCTGGTGCTGGCCGCTTGTGGCGGCTCCGACGACCCCACGGCTACACCTCGTCCGACCGCAACGCCGGTTCCCGACGCTCCAGCAGCGCAGCCGACTTCCACGGCTGTGCCCAGTGCGCCGAGCGGGCCTACCGCTACGCCTGTGCCCGGAGCGCCCGCTCCGGCGCCTACCGCCACGCCTACGTCGGCTCCGCCACCCCCGACTGCAACGCCCTTACCGTCGTTCGATGCGGAGGCACACTTCAAGGGCAAGACCATCCGGATGGTCGTCGGTTTCAACCCGGGCGGCGGGACTGACACGCAGGCACGCTTCCTCGCGGCCAAATGGGGTCAGTACATACCAGGCAATCCCCGCATCGTCGTCAGCAACCTGACGCCCTCGCTGGCTGCCAGCAACTTCGTTTGGGAGTCCGAGCCTAACGGTCTCATCATCATCTACAACGCGACCGCACCCATCCAGTCGTCCACAGACCCGAATGCCATCTTCAAGGCGTCCGGATTCGAAGTGATCGGCGCGCCGGTGGCTCGCAACGCCGTGTGGATGATCAACGGCCACGAGTTGCCGTACAACGACATTACCGAGGCTATGGGCGCATCCGGCCCGACACTCATCGGTGCAGGTTCTGCGCCTACGCCACAGGAATTGACGGGAGTAACCGCTCTAGGGAACTTCCTGCTGGCGGACTGGCTCAACCTGCCGTTCCAGTACAAGCTGGTTGCCTCCACCGGCACCGAACAGACACTGCTGATGTTGGAACGAGGCGACGTGAACAGCTTCACTGCAGGGAGTGTGTGGTACCAGCTGCCTCAGCGCAGGCCCGGATGGATCTCCAGCGGCTTCATCAGGCCCTTCGCCGGCCTCGCCGGCCCCGGGGGCTTGATAGTGGGCAATGCGGAGGTCGAGGACTTCACTGCTCCTTATGCACGCGACCTCATCACCGACGAGCAGCGGGACATCTGGGACGGACTTATGTCCCCGGAGACGTTCGTGGGCAAGAACCTGCTGGCGCCTCCGGACACACCGCTGGACATCGTCAACACCCTTCGCAGGGCATGGGACGAAGCGCTGGCCGACCCTGAGTTCCGCGCCGACTTCGAGCAGATACTCGGCCAGCCGATCGAGATCGAGCAGAGTGGGGCCGAGCTGCAGGAGATATTCGCGCAGGTGGAGGACTCGTTCCTGCGCAACATCGGGCAGTTGCGGGAAGTGCAGGAGGCTGTGTACGACAAGTTCACGAGGTAGCGTTCGTCACGTTGGTCTAACTCAGCGCGGCGGAGCAGTGAACGCTCCGCCGCGCGGATGATGGAGGCGGGCACGTGAGCGAATTACTGGAGGGTCTGTCGTACCTGGGCAATGGGGCCTACTGGGCAGCCTTCACTGTCGCTGTCTTCATGGCCGTCTTCGTCGGGCTACTGCCAGGTGTCTCTGCGACCCTGGTGATGGCGCTCTCCATCTCGTTCATCGTTCTGAACATAGAAGACCCGCTCATCGGCATCGTCATGCTGGCGACGCTGACCGGCGTGGACAACACGCTGGACTCCATCCCCGCTGTGCTGCTCGGCCAGCCTGGCGGAGCGACCCAGGTGACCTTCCTGGAGGGTAACCAGTTGGCCCGAAGGGGACTGGCCGCGCACACGTTGGGAGCGGTATACGCGGTCTCTGCGATGGGCGGTCTCGTTGGAGCTTTGGCGCTCGCAATCGTCATCCCGGTCATCAAGCCGTTCATCCTTGCGTTCGGGTTTCCTGAGATCGCCTCCATGGCGCTGTTCGGCGTGGCGATGGTCGCAGCGCTCAGTTCCGGCGCGATGGTGAAGGGGCTGGCGGCCGCAGCCTTTGGGTTGCTACTGGGCACTATCGGGATCGACCCCATCTCTGCCGCGCACCGGTACACGTTCGGTTCCCTGCACCTGTGGGAAGGGCTCCCACTGATCGCCACGACCATCGGACTCTTCGCACTCCCCGAGATGATCGACCTGACTATGACGAGGCGACCGGTCGCTACGCAAGGGGCGGTGGTCAACAATCGTGAGGTCTTCAGGGGTGTGCGCTACGGACTAACCAAGTGGAACATCGCCATCCGGAACGGACTCTTCGGCGTGTTCCTGGGCGCCGTGCCGGGCATAGGCGGGGCTGTCGTGGACTGGCTCTCCTACGCTATGGGCATCTTCTTCAGCAAGGACAAGAGCGAGTTCGGCAAAGGTTCGCTGGACGGCGTGCTCTTCGCTGAAGCCGCGCAGAACTCGAAGGAAGCTGGGCAGGCGATCCCCACACTGGCGTTCGGCGTGCCGGGCGGCAGGGCATGGGCGTTCGTCATCGTCGCCATGCTGGCCTACGGCATAACGCCCGGCCCGCCGATGCTGGGCCGGTTCGCCGACATCACCATCATGATGGTGTTCAGCCTCGCGCTGGGGAACCTGGCGGTTACCGTCATCGGCATGTTCCTCACGGGGCAGTTGGCGAAACTCACGCTGATCCCGTATCCACTCATCGGCGCAATCATCATCCCGATATCGTTCCTGTCGGCATACCTCTCCTCGACGGACCTCATCGCGATTTTCATCATCGTGTCCGCGGCATTGCTCGGCTTGCTGATGAAGCAGTACAAATGGCCGAGGCCGCCCCTGCTGCTGGGATTCATCCTGGGTCGCATCATCGAGTTCAACTTCCAGTCCGCCATCTCCATCCACGGCATGGGTGGACTGTTGACGAGGCCGCTGACCATCGTGTTGCTGGTCCTGGCGGTGGCGATCGCGGTGACGTTCTCCAAGATGGGCAAGATCGGTACCGCGGGGACGCTTTCCGATGAGGAAACAATGCCGGTAGTGCGCGGCGCCAGCGGGGATGACCCCACGGCTTCGGCGGACGGGGCAGCCGCTGTGTCAGCCAAGAAGCGGACCCTGGCGATAACACCGGCAGGCATCTTCACGCTTGCAATCATCGGAATGGCGGCCTGGGCGCTGTTGGAGGCGTTCTCGTTCCCCACTCGCGGCAGGGTGTTCCCTATATCGCTGAGCCTCGCAGTCATCATCCTGGGCAGCATCCAACTCGTGCACGACCTGCGGCAGGGCAAGACCGGCGCGATCATGGACATCGGCATGAGAAGCGCGGGCATGGAAGGCGTTGTGAAGACGGCGCTGCTCATCATCGGCTGGGTTGCATTCTTCGTCGTGCTCATCTTCGTGATCGGCCTGAAGTACGCGACCATGGTCTTCCCGATCGGTCCTACGCTGCTCTTCCTGGAGGGCCGCACACGCTGGATAGGATTGGCGGTTGCGGTTCCGTTCGTGGTGCTGTTCAACCTGATCGTCATGGACTACGTGATGGCCGTTATCTGGGCGGAACCGCTCATCCCGTTCTTCTCGACGCGTTAGCGAAGGAGTGGACGCTGCTCATTGGCCTCCGACTGTGTATCCCATGGCGGAGTCCTCCCCCGCCATCGGAAGCCCCGCACCCAACCGTGCGGGGCTTCATTTCCGCATCGGGCGCTCAGGGGCTTCGAGTACCGCAGTCCGGCTATCGCTTGCGTGCGGTCTGTGTCCTGCGGAGAATCGGCAACGCTAAGGAGGGGCCATGAAGCGCAGTACAGACCGCATACGCACCATGCACGCTGGGAGCCTGCCGAGGCCGGATGACGTTCGGGAGATGGTCGCGGCCAAGGCAGCAGGAGACCCCGTGGATGAGGAGCAACTCGACGGGCGGCTTACTGAGGCGGTGGCCGATGTCGTTCGTCAGCAGATCGACTGCGGCATGGACAGCATCAACGACGGCGAACTGAGCAAGACGAACTTCACGAACTATGCCAACGAACGGCTTGGCGGCATCGAGTTGCGCACGTTCGGTCCCGGAGAGGGGCCGGAGCCGGAGCAGATATCGGCCCGGGACAGGCTCGCTTTCCCGGGGTACTTCGACTCGCCGCGCGGGTTCGTCGTGAGGCGTCCGCGGGATAAGCAGCTCTTCTGTGTCGGCCCGATCACGTACGCGGGTGCTGAACTCGTGCAGAGCGACATCGCGCGCTTCAAGGCCGCGTTGGGCGACATCGGCGACGCGGAACCGTTCCTGCCGGCTGTCGCGCCGGGAAGCATCGACCACTGGTTGTGGAACGAGTACTACGCCTCGGAAGAGGAGTTCCTCTATGCCATCGCCGACGCGATGCATGAGGAGTACAAGGCAATCACGGATGCCGGGCTCGTCCTGCAGATAGACGATCCCGACCTCTTCGACGCATGGCAGATTCAGACCGAGATGGATGTCGCTGCGTACCGCAGGTTCGCCGAGCAGCGGGTGGAGGTCATGAACTACGCGCTGCGCGACATCCCGCGCGAGCAGATACGCCTGCACGCCTGCTGGGGCAGCTACCACGGGCCGCACGTGTCCGACATCGGGCTCGAGCACATGGTGGATATCTTTCTGAGCGTCAAGGCGCAGGCGTACTCGATCGAGGCGTCGAACCCGCGGCACCAGCACGAGTGGGAGACCTGGAAGGACGTTACCCTCCCGGACGGCGCGATCTTCATTCCGGGCGTCGTCGGCCACTTCAGCGATTTCGTTGAGCATCCGAAGCTGGTCGCGGAACGGCTGGTGCGGTTGGCGTCCATCGTGGGGAAGGAGAACCTGCTGGCAGGCACCGACTGCGGACTCGGAATGCGCGTGGGCTCACCGGACGTCTGCTGGGCGAAATTCCAGGCTATGGCGGAAGGAGCGAGGCTCGCGAGTGAGGTGCTCTGGGGCTAACGCGGGCGCAACGCCACAGCGCTACTCGATCGCGTATTCCTTGAGCAGGCTGCGCGCGATGACGATGCGCTGCACCTCGGACGTGCCCTCGTAGATCTCGGTGATGCGCTGGTCGCGGTACATGCGCTCGACGGGGTTCTCCTTGAAGAAGCCGTAGCCGCCGAATATCTGGACGGCCCTGTCGACGCAGAAGTGCGCGGCCTCCGAGGCGTACAGCTTTGCCATAGCGGACTCGCGGCCATGGGGGAGTCCTGCGTCCTTCAGTTGAGCGGCACGTCTCGTGAACAGCCGCGCGGCCTCGATCTGGGTCGCCATATCCGCCAGCATGAACTGGATGGCCTGTCGCTCCTTGAGCAGTTCGCCGAACGTCTCGCGTTGCTGCGTGTAGCGGATGGCGGCCTCGAACGCGCCCTGCGCGAGACCGACGGACTGCGTGGCGAGCGAGATGCGGCTGGAGTCGAGGATGGTCATCGCGATGCGGAAGCCCTCGCCTTCTTCGCCGAGACGGTTGTCCACGGGGACGTGGACATCGTTGAAGTAGACCTCGGCGGTGCCGGAGCCGCGGATGCCAAGCTTGCCGTGCATGCCGCGCATCTCGATGCCTGGCGTATCGGTCTCGATTACGAACGCCGTCGTTCCCCGGTGACCCTTCGACCGGTCGGTGGCGGTGAAGACGACCATGAGGCCGGACTGCTCCGCGTTGGTGATGAATATCTTGGAGCCGTTGAGTACGTAGGAGCCGTTGCCGTTGTGGACGGCCGCCGTCTGCATGTCGGCGGCGTCGCTGCCGGAACTGGGCTCGGAGAGCGCCCACGCGACGATCTTGTCGCCTGCGCACGCGGGAGGCAGGAATCGCTCCGCCTGCTCGCCGTTGCAGAAGCGGTCCAGCGTGGAGACGCCGAGCGAGAGGTGGGCGAGGAGCGTGGTGCTGGAAGTCATGCAGGCGCGTGCGACCTCCTCGGCGGCGATGGCGAGCTCCGCGTAGGATGCTCCTTCGCCTCCGTGGGCCGCCTTCGCGGTCATGCCCATGAGGCCCATGCGCTTCATGGCTTCGACGCTCTCCCAAGGGAACTCCTCGGTCTCGTCCCAGCGTGCGGCGTTCGGGGCGAGCTCGGCGTCGGCGAACTCGCGCATGGTATTCCGCAGCAGTCGCTCCTCTTCGGTGTACAGCGCGTCCATCGTCCCTCTCCTCGGAGGCGTCTCGCTATAATGCCTCGCGCCGCATTATAGCCCCGCAGGTCAGCCATGGCCGGAACGCTCTACGTCGTCGCGACACCCATCGGGAACCTGGAAGATCTCACGCCGCGTGCCGGCCGTGTGCTGGGAGAAGTCGCCCTGATCGCGGCGGAAGACACGCGGCAGACACGCAAACTGCTGAGCCGCCTGAGCCTGGGCACGCGCGCCGTCAGCTACAACGAGCACAACGCCCGGCAAAGGACGCCCGCGCTGCTCGACGCGCTGCGGGAAGGCGACGTGGCGCTCGTGACGGATGCGGGCGCACCGGGCGTCAGCGACCCTGGTGCATGGTTGGTCGCAGAGGCTGCGCGAGCGGGGTTCGCCGTCGTGAGCGTACCAGGGCCATCCGCCGTTACTGCCGCGGTTGCGGTCTCAGGGTTCCCTGCCGACGCATTCCACTTCCTCGGTTTTTTGCCACGAACGTCGAAGACACGCCGTGCGGTGCTTGCGCAGGCGTCTCCACTCCGGGCGACGCTCGTCCTCTTCGAGGCACCGCACCGGCTTCGTGCCGCACTCAACGACATCGCTGAAACGCTCGGTGACCGCCGCATGGCAGTGTGCCGGGAGATGACGAAAGTACACGAAGAGGTCTTTCGCGGGACGGTCCGGGAGGCTATCGCTTACTTTGAGGCGCCGCGCGGCGAGTTCACGCTTGTTGTCGAAGGCGCAGGTGAGCCTCCGCCGGCAGCTCCTGTCCCAGCGGACCGGATCACGGGAGCGATGGCTGCCGCTCGGGCATCCGGCCTGAGCCGCCGGGACGCCTCAGCGCAGGTAGCGCGGGAGCTGGGCGTGCCGCGCCGGGCGGCGTATGCGGCATGGGAGGAGGCGTAGAGGTGGGCGTTCGTGGAGGTCTCCCGCGTTGCCGTCTTGAGACTGCTAGAATACCCGAGAGTAATTTATGCCTGAACGCATCCTTATAGGGGTCGCCTGGCCCTACGCCAACGGCCCACTGCATCTCGGTCACATCGCTGGAGCGTATCTCCCCGCGGATGTCTTCGCCCGCTACCACCGTATGCGCGGCAACGAGGTGCTCATGGTGTCCGGCAGCGACTCCCACGGCGCGCCGATAACGATGCGCGCCGATGCGGAGGGAGTCCCCCCGAGGGAAGTGGTCGAGCGATTTCACGCCTCGTTCCTCGAATCGTGGGAGCGGCTCGGCATCTCCTTCGACCTCTTCACGACGACAATGACCGATAACCACCGGGAAGTGACGCACGACCTGTGGCGCGCGTTGCAGGCGCAGGATTACATCTACGAGTCGAGCATGAAGGTGGCGTACTCGCCGGACTTCGACCGCTTCCTGCCTGACCGCTATGTGCGAGGCGTCTGTCCGAACTGCCAGTTCGAGGACGCCCGGGGCGATCAGTGCGATAACTGCGGCTCCATCCTCGATCCTGTGGACCTTGGCAACCCGGCGTACAACGTCGATGGTGAGCGTCACCCGGTTGAGATCCGCGATACGGAGCACCAGTTCCTGCGACTGAGCGCCTTCCGAGACCAGCTGGCTGCGTGGGTAGAGGAGCAACGGCACTGGCGTCCCAACGTGCGGAACTTCACGCTCGGGTTCCTGCGTGAGGGGCTGAAGGACCGTGCCATCACACGCAACCTGGACTGGGGGCTGCCAGTACCGGCAGAGGGCTACGAGGACCGTCGCATCTACGTCTGGTTCGAGGCGGTCATCGGCTACCTCTCCGCGAGCGTGGAGTGGGCGGCACGCAAGGGAGAGCCGGACGCGTGGCGTCCCTTCTGGGAGGATTCGTCCACTCGCTCCTACTATTTCGTCGGCAAGGACAACATCCCATTCCACACCATCATCTGGCCCGCGATGTTGATGGGGCAGGAGGCCTACATCCTGCCGTACGACGTGCCGGCCAACGAGTTCCTGAACCTGGAAGGGCGGCAGCTCTCTACGAGCCGCAACTGGGCCGTGTGGGTGCCGGACTACCTCGACCGTTTCCCTCCCGACCCCCTGCGCTACCACATCGCGGCCAACCTGCCGGAGACGAGCGATGCCGACTTCACGTGGAGCGAGTACGTGCGCCGCAACAACGACGAGCTCGTCGCGACGTTCGGGAACCTCGTGCACAGGGTTCTTACGCAGGTCTACCGCAACTTCGACAAGAGCGTGCCCGACCCCGGCGACCTCGGCGAGGACGACAGAGAACTCATCGGAAAAGCGGAAGCAGCTATGGACGCGGCTGCTGAGTCGCTCGAAGCGGTGCGTCTCCGGGAAGCCCTGAACGTCTCGATGGGGCTGGCGCGGAACGCGAACCGTTACCTGGATGCGCAGGCCCCGTGGCAACAGGTGAAGACGGACAAGGCCGCGGCCGGACGCACGCTCTACACGGCGATGCAGGTGTTGATGGCGCTGCGGGTCACGATGTACCCGTTCCTGCCGTTCAGCGCCCAGCGTCTCCACGAACTATTGGGGCGGGATGGCAAGATAGAGGACTTGGGTTGGCGGATGGAGAGCAGCGAACCGGGCGCCCCGTTGCCGGAACCCAAGCCCCTCTTCACTAAACTGGACGATTCCGTGGCCGACGAGATGCTGGCCAAACTCGGGTAGCGGACGGAGTACATGACGGAAACGACCACGGTACGCGACCGGCTGGACGGCTCGGCGCGGTTCATCTACGAACCGGTGCTCGACGGTCTCGACCGAGTGATCGGGAACCTGGGCGATCTGGCCGAGAACTCCGGCGTGCCGCGCGACATGGTCTCCCACGTGGTCGAGGGCGGCGGGAAGCTGGTGCGACCTACGATAACGCTCCTGGCCGGAGCGTTGCGTCAGGGTGAGGAAGAACGCATCGTGAAGATGGCCACCGCCGTCGAGTTGCTGCACATCGCCTCGCTCATCCACGACGACACGGTCGACCACTCCGAGAAGCGGCGGGGACGCGCCACCGTGAGCAGGCTCTGGGGCGACGATATGGCCGTGCTCCTGGGCGACTACGTATTCGCGGCATCGGCGACGTTCGTCTGCGATACGGGCAACATCCGCGTGGTGCGCCGTTTCGCCGAGACAATCATGGAACTCGCACGCGGCGAGCTCACGGAGCGCGTCAGCAAGCACGACTGGTCCCAGACGTCTGCGGACTACGAGCGCCGCATCTACGACAAGACGGCGTCGCTCATCTGCACGGCAGCGGAGTCCGGCGGTGTGCTGAGCGGCGCACCGGAGGAGGAGACGCAGGCGCTGCGCTCGTTCGGGTACAACGTCGGCATGGCGTTCCAGATAGTGGACGACGTGCTGGACTTCACCAGCAGCGAAGAGGAGCTGGGCAAGCCGGTGGGGAACGACCTGCTGCAAGGGACGCTCACGCTGCCCGCGTTGCTGTTCGCCGGGAGCCATCCCGACGAGGCGGTCGTGCGCCGACTGCGGGACGGGAGCCGTGACGAGGATGATCTCACCACGATGGTGGAGTTCATCCGCAACTCGTCTGCGATCGACGAGACGATGGCGCAACTGGAGGGGTACCGGAACGCAGCGCGTGCAGCGGTCGCTACACTGCCCGACGCACGCGCCCGGCAGTCACTCGACGCCCTGGTCGATTACCTCGCACAGCGCCGCAACTAGCGCCCCCGTTAGCGACGAGGGTCCTTGAGGGAGTCGGCGTTCAGCACGTTCATGGGTTCACCTGCTGCCCACGCCTTGATGTTATCCACGGAGTTCCGGTAGAAGGCCGCGAGGCTGTCCAGCGTCGCGTAACCAAGGTGCGGCGTCAGCAGCACGGTGTCGAGCGCGAGTAACGGGTGATCCGCAGGCAGCGGTTCGACGTCGTATACGTCCAACGCAGCGCCCGCGATGCGGCGCTCGCGGAGGGCCTGTATAAGCGCTTCTTCGCGGACGACGGGGCCGCGTGACGTGTTGATGAGGAAGGTGGAGGGCTGCATCAGGCCGAACTCGCGCTCCGTGACCCATCCCCGGCTGAGGTCGGTCAGCGGAACGTGGATGGTGAGGATGTCAGCCTGCGAGAAGAGTTCGTCCCAGGAGACGTAGGTTGCGCCGCTCGCGGCGGCGCGCTCGGCAGTGAGCGTCGGGCCCCACGCGATGACGTTCATGCCGAATGTCTGCTGCGCGCTAACGGCGATCTTCGTGCCGATGCGCCCCATGCCCAGCACGCCGAGCGTCCTGCCTGCGAGGCCGACGCCCAGCCGCGTCTGCCACTTCCCTTCGCGCATGCGCTGGTTCTCCCAGCCTATGTGCCGCGTGACGCCGATGATGAGTCCCCAGACGAGCTCGGGCGTGGAGTCACCCGCGCCGTCCGTTCCGGTGACCGGGATGCCGAGTCTGCCCGCCTCTTCCCCATCCACGTGGGGCTGGCGGCGACCCGTGCCGGAGAGCAGCTTGAGGCTCGGCAACTGACGCAGTACAGACGCGGGAATGGGTGTGCGCTCCCGCATCATCTGGATGACGTCGAACGAGGCAAGCCGTTCCGGCATTTCCTCGGGGGCGATGGCCTCGTGGAAGAAGGTTACTTCCGCGCCTGTGATGGAGTTCCAGTCCGCGAGTCCTTCGGCGATGCCCTGATAGTCGTCCAGCACAGCGATGCGCATGGCGTTCTCCTACTCCACGAGTCCTCTCAGCAGTGCGTAGAGGTCCGATTTCAATTCGTAGCCGATGCCGGGGACGGCCGGCAGCCGTACCCGGCCTCCCTCCGGCTGCACGCCGTCAGGGAATCCGCCGAACGGCTGGAAGACGCCGGGGTACGACTCGTTGCCACCGAGCCCGAGCCCGGCTGCGGTGTGCAGCGCGAAGAGGTGGCCGCCATGCGGCACGCACCGGCTGCGCGACCAACCGGACGACTCCAGCATCTCGATCGTGCGCAGGTACTCCACGAGGCCGTAGCTGAGGGCGGGGTCGAACTGGAGCACATCGTGGTCAGGGCGCATCCCGCCGTAGCGGATGAGGTTGCGCGCATCGTGCACCGAGAAGAGGTTCTCGCCCGTCGCGAGCGGCGGTGCGTAGTGCCCGGCCAGCTCGGCCTGCAAGGCGTAGTCGAGCGGGTCGCCCGCCTCCTCGTACCAGCAGAGGCCGTAGGAAGCATCGCTTCGCCGTACGCTATCGCCTCGTCGAGGTCAAAGCGTCCGTTGGCGTCTACGGCGAGTCTCTCGCCGCTGCCGGTGACCGCGACCACGGCCTCGATGCGGCGCAGGTCCTCGTCGAGCGGCGCGCCGCCTATCTTCATCTTCACGGTGTCGTAGCCCATGTCGAGGTAGGAGCGCATCTCGTCCTGCAAGGCCTCGACGCTCTTGCCGGGCTGGTAGTAGCCACCCGCTGCGTAGACCCACGCGTCGTCCGGCGGAGCACCGTCGCCGTAGCGCTGTGCGAGGAGGCGGTAGAGGGGCTGCTCCTCTGCTTTCGCTACCGCGTCCCAGAGCGCCATGTCAATCACGCCCGCGGCGACCGAGCGCTCGCCGTGACCGCCGGGTTTCTCGCCCATCATCATCACGTCCCAGATGCGGTGCGGGTCGAGCAGGTCGCGCTCATCAAGGAGTGAGGCGGGGTCGGCGTCGAGGACGCGGGGGATGAACCGGTCACGGAGGATGCCGCCGGCGGCGTAGCGTCCATTGGAGCTGAAGCCGTAGCCGACGACCGGCGTCCCGTCGCGCACTACGTCCGTGACGACGGCCACGACAGACGCGGTCATCTGCGAGAAGTCAATGACCGCGTTCCGTATATCGGAGCGCATGCTGGCGGTCGTCTCGCGGATGCTGACGATGCGCACGGATTACCGGGCGGCGGCGAGTTGCTCGCCTGCGTGGTAGGAGGAGCGGACGAGCGGGCCTGCGGCGACGTGAGCGAAGCCCATCTCATAGCCCGCGCGCTCGAGTTCGGCAAACTCGCGTGGGTGGTAGAAGCGGTCCATCGGTATGTGTCCGAGGGACGGCCGGAGGTACTGACCGATGGTGAGCAGCCGCACGCCTGCTTCCCGCAGGTCGCGCATCGTCGCGAGTATCTCGTCGGTGGTCTCACCGAGCCCAACCATCATGCCGCTCTTGGTGGGTATCTCAGGCGCGTACTCGCGTGAATTCGCGAGGAACGTGAGCGAGAGGTCGTAGTCGCCCTTGGCACGGACGCTCTTGAAGATGCGGCGCACGGTCTCGATGTTGTGGTTGAACACGGCGGGGCCTGCGTCGAGGACGCAATGCAAGGCGTCGAGATTGCCGCCGAAGTCGGGCGTCAAGACCTCCACCTCGCAGCCAGGGACGCGCCGGGTGATGAGCCGGATACTCTCCGCGAACGTCCACGCCCCACCGTCGGGAAGGTCGTCGCGGTCGACGGAGGTGAGCACGCAGTACTGCAGACCGAGGCGCTCGACCGTGCGGGCCAGCCGCGCGGGCTCCGCAGGATCGGGGGGTGCGGGCTTGCCGCTGGTCACGGCGCAGTAGCGGCATGCCCGGGTGCAGACGTCGCCGAGGAGCATGAACGTCGCAGACTTGCGCTCCCAGCAATCGCCGATGTTGGGGCAGTGGGCCTCCTCGCAGACGGTGTGGAGTTCCGCGTCGCGGAGCATCCGGCGGACGTGGAGGTAGTTCTCGCCGCCGGGCCAGGGAACCTTCAACCACTCCGGAAGGCGCTTCGGAGGTGTGGCAGTGCTCATATGCCTATGCTAGCAGAGCGGAATGCGGAGGAACGGGCGGAACTCAACGCGCAGGGATGGCGCTGGCGATGGCTTCGCGGACGCTGGCAACACCCACGACCTCGATGCCAGACGGCGCGGCGAGCGAGCGCAGCGCTGCCTGCGGAACGAGCGCGCGCTCGAACCCGTGACGTGCGGCCTCCTCCAGCCGACGCTCGAGGTGAGCGCTGCTCCGCACTTCGCTGTTCAGTCCTATCTCGCCTACCAGGACCGTGGCCGGGTGTATCGGGGCATCCAGGAAGCTCGATGCGATGGCGGTGGCGATAGCGAGGTCGAGCGCGGGCTCGGCCACCTGCAACCCGCTGGGGATGTTCACCATCACGTCCTGATTCCCGATGCTGATGCCCGTACGGCGGGAGAGGACGGCGGCGAGCATCGCCATCCGGTTGAAGTCCACGCCCGTTGCGGTGCGCCGGGGAGGGCTGAATACCGATGCGTTGGTGAGCGCCTGCACCTCGCACAGCAAGGGGCGGTTCCCCTGCATCGTGACAGCCACGGCGGAACCGGGCGCGGAGGGGTTGCGTTCACCCACGAGCAGGGCGGATGGGTCGCGTACCTCAATGAGGCCCTCATTCCGCATCTCCAGCAGCGCGATGCCGTTGGCCGCTCCGAAGCGGTTCTTGGAGCAGCGCAGCAGGCGGAGCGAACTGACGGGTTCGCCTTCCATCGCGAGCACGACGTCCACCATGTGCTCCAGCACACGGGGTCCTGCGATGTTGCCGTCCTTCGTGACGTGGCCGGTCATCACCACGGGGATGTTGCTCTGCTTGGCCCAGCCGATCAGCAGTTGGGCGCACTCGCGCACCTGAGCGACGCTGCCTGCTGCCGATTGCGCGTCCGGCGAGGTGAGCGTTTGTATGGAGTCAACGACGAGCAGGGCAGGGTGTTCGCTCGTGAGCAGGGAGCCTATGGTGGGAGCGTCGGTCTCGGGGGAGAAGCGCACGTCAGGGCTCCGTACGTTCAGGCGTTCGGCGCGCAGTCGCACCTGGGCACCGGACTCCTCGCCGGAGACGTAAAGGACCGGTCCTGCCGTCTCCGCGATGGAGCCGGCAGCCTGCAGCAGCAGCGTCGACTTGCCGATGCCGGGGTCGCCTGCCAGCAACACGACGGAGCCCCCAACGATGCCGCCACCGAGGAGACGGTCCACCTCGGCGAGGCCGGTCGAGATGCGCTCGCCGTCCGAGCAGGGCTGCTCGATGAGAGGCGTGGGCGCAACGGCAGCGCGGGGCGCGGCGAGGGCCGTGGCGGTTCGCTGTCCTGCGGGACGCTTCGGTTCCGTGAACTCGGTGATGGTGCCCCATGCACCGCAGCCAGGGCAGCGCCCATTCCACTTGGGTGACGAGTGACCGCAATCGCGGCAGAGGAAGGTGGTCCTGGTTCCGGGGTTACGCATCGCGCTGCATCGTCCAACAACCCGCGATAAACGCGCAAGGGGCGGGTGTCACACCCGCCCCTTGCTCTGAGCGTTCTCTGCTACGACGTGCTTACTCGACTGCAGGAGCCGCTGCCGCCTCAGCGAGTTCAGGCGTCTCCTCGCTGTTCTGAACGTTGATGGTCAGTTTCGGGTTCTCTTCGTCTTCCTGGTCGATGTCGACGAGGACCGTCTGGCCGGGCCTGTAGTCGCCCCGAATCACTCCCTCGGAGAGCGAGTCTTCCAGTTCGCGCTCGATGAGCCTGCGTAGCGGACGTGCGCCGAACATCGGGTCGAACCCTTTCTCGCCGAGCCACTCCTTGGCGGCCTGGGTCACGTCCAGGCTCAGGCCCTTCTCCAGCATCGGCTTGCGCACGTCGTTGAGCATCAGGTCGACGATGCTGACGATGTGCTCCTTCGTGAGAGCGTGGAAGACGATCTGGCCGTCGATGCGGTTCAGGAACTCGGGGTGGAAGAAGCGCTTGACCTCGTCCTCCACCTTGGTCTTCATCTTCTCGTACGCGTTCTCTTCCATCCTGGCCTGGTTGACCATTGCAAAACCGAAGGAGGTGTCACGCTTGATGAGGTCCGACCCGATGTTGGACGTCATCACGATGATGGTGTTGCGGAAGTCCACCTTGCGGCCCTTCGCGTCGGTCAGGTGACCGTCGTCGAATATCTGCAGGAGCAAGTTGAACACCTCAGGGTGCGCCTTCTCGATCTCGTCCAGCAGGATGCAGG
Organism: Dehalococcoidia bacterium; assembly: GCA_965208625.1. Classification (GTDB taxonomy): domain Bacteria; phylum Chloroflexota; class Dehalococcoidia; order Lucifugimonadales; family Australimonadaceae; genus Bin16. The sequence continues at coordinate 2,409,875 of OZ242348.1, read as the reverse complement.
TGTAGCTGTGGCGGCGCACTGCGTCCGTCAACTGCCCGCCCTCCTCGTAACCGATGTACCCCGGAGGGGCGCCGATGAGCCGCGCCACGGTGTGCCGCTCCATGAACTCCGACATGTCCAGGCGGATCATCTTGTCTTCGGAGCCGAACATGAACTCCGCAAGGGCCTTCACGAGCTCGGTCTTGCCGACACCCGTAGGGCCGAGGAACAGGAAGCTGCCCATGGGGCGCCTGGGGTCCTTGAGGCCTGCCCGAGCACGGCGCACAGCCTTGGCGATTGCGACGATAGCCTCATCTTGACCGATGATGCGGCGGTGGATGTTCTCCTCCATGTGCAGGAGACGTTCGACCTCCTCGACAGCCATGTGCGTTACGGGGATGCCTGTCCACATGCTGACGACTTCCGCGATCTCTTCCTCGGTGACGGCCGCCTTCTCATCGCCGGAAGTCTCGCGCCACTCGCTCTGCAACTGCTGCAGGCTGTCGGCGAGCTTGACCTCGCGGTCGCGAAGCTCGGCGGCGTACTCATACTGCTGCTGGGAGATGGCCTCGTCCTTGTCGCGGCGCACCGTCTCCAGCATCTTCTGCGATTCCTTGACACCGAGAGGCATACCGCTCGTGCGGATGCGCACGCGGGAGCCGGCCTCGTCCATCAGGTCGATAGCCTTGTCAGGGAGGTAGCGGTCGGCGATGAAGCGCGAGGCGAGGCTGGCGGCGGCCAGGAGCGCGTCGTCCTCAATCTTCACGTTGTGGAACTCTTCGAACTTGCCGCGGATGCCCTTGAGAATCTCGACGGTCTCCTCGGTGGAGGGTTCGTCGACGTTCACTGGCTGGAAGCGCCGTTCGAGAGCGGGGTCACGCTCGACGTACTTGCGGTAGTCATCGAGCGTCGTTGCGCCGATGCACTGCAACTCGCCACGAGCGAGCGAAGGCTTGAGGATGTTAGCGGCGTCCACAGCCCCTTCCGCCGCGCCTGCGCCAACCATCGTGTGCATCTCGTCTATGAACAGGATGCAGTTGCCGGAGGATTTGATCTCCTCCACGACCTTCTTCAGGCGCTCTTCGAACTCGCCGCGGTACTTGGTCCCCGCAACGAGAGCGCCCATGTCCAGCGTGACCACACGGCGGCTGCTCAGGTTCTCCGGCACGTCGCCGGCGTTCACCTGCTGGGCAAGCGCCTCCACGATGGCGGTCTTGCCGACACCCGGAGGCCCGACGAGCACAGGGTTGTTCTTCGTGCGGCGGCTGAGGATCTGCACGACGCGTGCGATCTCCTTGCTGCGCCCGATGACGGGGTCGAGTTTCCCTTCCTGTGCGTACTTGGTGAGGTCGATGCCGAGCTGGTCCAGTGTGGGCGTGCGGTTGCTGGAGCGGCTGTGCCCCTGGCTCTGGGAGACGCTCTGGTTGAGGATGCGGGTCGTCTCGGCGCGCACCTTGTCCAGCGAGACGCCGAGGCTCTCGAGCACGCCTGCGGCGACGCCCTCGCCCTCACGCATGATGCCGATGAGCAGGTGTTCAGTGCCGATGTAGTGGTGGGTGAGGCGGCGCGCCTCGTCCACTGCCAGCTCGATCACTTTCTTGGCGCGCGGCGTGAGGCCGATGTCGCCAGGGGAGGGGCGCTCGCCCCTGCCGATGATGAATTCGACCGCGGAGCGCACCTTGGAGAGCTCGACGTTCAGACTGCTGAGAACGCGGGCGGCGACGCCGTCCGTCTCCCGGACGAGGCCAAGCAGGATGTGCTCGGTGCCGATGTAGTTATGGTTGAACCGCTGCGCCTCTTCCTGGGCGAGCGAAAGCACCCTGCGAGCACGTTCCGAGAATTTTTCGAATCTGCTGGCCATGACCGCCTCCGGTTCTATCTAATCACATCGCGGTCTACTGTGCGAGCCCACTATCCCTGCCGAAGTCGAGGAACGAGTGATATTCGACCGGGTCGTGATGTTCAGTAGGCGTCTTCGTCTCCTCTACGCGGCGCAGACTAAGTCCGAGCCGATGACGTTCCGGATCGAGGCTTACTATCTGGAGCGTCATTGTATCACCGATATTAACGACTTCACGCGGATGACGGATGTGTGCTTCGGTCAGTTCTGAGATGTGTATTAAGCCTTCAATACCGTCTTCAACACGTGCGAACGCACCGAAATCGGCGAAATTCGTGATGGTGCCCGTCACCAGTTGCCCCACGTGCATACGGTCCATGGCCGCCTGCCAGGGAGTAGGGGTCAGGCGACGGAGACTGAGAGCGATCCGGCGGTTCTCGCGGTCGATACGCAGCACCTGTACGTCTACGTCCTGCCCTACCTCCAGTACGTCTGCAACGTTGCTCACCGGGGACCACGATATCTCGGAGATGTGAACGAGTCCGTCGGCGCCGCCGATGTCCACGAACGCCCCGAAATTGGAGATTCCGGAGACACGCCCGTGGCGAACGTCGCCTTCCTGCAACGTGCCCAGCAGCTGGTCTTTCAGTCCTTCACGCTGCTCGCGGAGCGCTCCCCGTTCGGTGAGGACCACGCGGTTGCGCTTGCGGTTCACCTCGACGATCTTGAGCGATACTTCTTCTCCCACACGCTCTGCAAGCGCGGCTTCCGGATCGGCGCCTGTCGCGATCGCGACTTGCGAGAGAGGGATGAAGCCCTGCAATCCGTTCAGGTCTACGACCATCCCTCCGCGGTTGTGGCCGGTGACTTTCCCGGTTACGAAGGTGTCGTTACGCTCCGCCTCTTCGAGTGTCAGCCAGGCGCTAAGGGCGCGCACGCGGTCGATGGAGAGTTGCGCCTGCCCCTCGGGGCCGGTGACGTCCATGACGTAGACGTTGATGGTGTCGCCGATGCTGTGGTGGGCGCCCGGGTGCGGCGTCAGCGTCCGCATCTCACGGGCAGGGACCATTCCTTCCGATTTGTAGCCGATGGAGACGAGGATCCCGTCCTGGTCTATCTCCATGATCTGTCCGGGTACGATGTCTCCCCTGCGCAACTCCTGCGGCAGGGTCTCCTCCTGGAGGAGTTCCGCCATGGTCGGTTCGCCGGGGTCACCCGTGCTCATCTGCTCAGACACGGCCACTCCGAATCGGCATTTCGCCAGAGGTGGATTCTACGGCCTGGCGTCCAGGTTGCATACCCTAGTAGGTGGTGCATTAGACGCTCGGCACATAGCGACTGCCACATGGCACGCAACCGCGTGCCTGTGAGTCGTTGGGAAGGGGGATAAGCAAGCCCGGGCAGGAGCCCGGGCACTCATCTGTCTCATAGCCTGGCGGTGACCTATTTTCCCAGCAAGTTGCCCTGCCAGTATCGTCGGCGCTGGAGCGTTTCACTTCCGTGTTCGGGATGGGTACGGGTGGGTCCGCCCCGCTCAAACCACCAAGCATCTTGAGTATAAGGGCGTCTACGCGCGGCAGTCAAACGGGTTAACGTTCCTGAATCATCGGAGTACCGGGCCGGTGCTACAATCGCTGCGCTATGAAGAAGATCGGCGTGCTGGCAAGCGGCGGGGATGCTCCGGGCATGAACGCGGCGATCCGCGCTGTCACGCGCACCGCATTGTTCCGTTCCGCTGAGGTCTGGGGATTCTGGGACGGATTCAACGGACTCCTCGATCACCGGGTAGAAGAGCTCACTACCTGGCACGTCGCCGGGTCCCTTCGGCACGGCGGCAGCATCATCGGCGCAGGCCGGTGCGAGCCTTTCCTGGACGCGAACGTGCGCAACAAGGCCGTGGAAGACCTGCGCACGGAAGGATTCGAAGGGCTGGTCGTCATCGGCGGTGAAGGCTCCATGCAAGGCGCCTGGGAGTTGCACAAGCTCGGCATGCCCGTCGTCTGTATCCCGGCAACCATCGACAATGACATGCCGGGCACGGAGATCACCATCGGGTGCGACACTGCGATCAACACCGCGATGGAGGCCATCGACCGCATCCAGGACACTGCCGCCGCGCACCGGCGGGCGATGATCGTGGAGGTGATGGGCAGGCACTGCGGCTACATCGCCATCATGGCCGGCCTTGCCACGGGCGCCGAGATGGTCATCACCCCCGAACGGCCGATGGAGCTTGAGGAAGTCTTCGAGGAGATGCGGCAGGTCTGGCTGCGGGGGAAGCGCCACTTCATCATCGTCCTGGCGGAAGGAGCGCGCTGGGGAGCGGCGGAACTCGCCCAACTCATCAATGATTCCGACAAACCCTACGACGCCCGCTACACCGTGCTTGGCTACATCCAGCGCGGGGGCGTGCCGTCCCGGTTCGACCGCATCCTCGGGACACGCATGGGCGTCAAGGCAGCCGACGCCCTCCTGGACGGCGTTTCCGGAGGTCTCGTCTGCTGGCGGAACAACCGCAGCGCAGTGCTGCCGATAGATGAATTGCCGCCGCGCGGCGATCCGTGGGACGAAATGCTGAGCAGGGTGCACGCCATCTCCGCCACCTGACGCCCGTTGCCCCGCCTCTCCTGTTCTCGTATACTCTAGCGGTTGCCCGTTGCGGACGGGCATTACGCAACTGTAAGAGGTACTCCCATGGAAGCGCGCGACGCAGTGGCACTGACTCCCAACGAGAAGATCGCGGAGTTCCAGCCGGGCGACACCGTGAAGGTGAACGTCTGGATCCGCGAAGGCGAGCGCCGGCGCCAGCAGAGCTTCCAGGGCGTTGTCATCCGGAAGCGCGGCGGCGGCCCGTCCAGCTCCTTCACGGTGCGCCGCGTCGCGTCAGGCGTCGGGGTCGAACGGTCGTTCTTCTTCCATTCCCCGAATGTGGACAGTGTGGAACTGGTGCGCCGGGGCAAGGTGCGTCGCGCCAAGCTGTATTACCTGAGGGGCCTGTCCGGGAAAGCGGCGCGCATCAAGGAGCGCACTCAGGGCGGCGGCAAGCGCTAGCCCGTTGCGGCCTCGACCGCTCCTTCCCCTTCTTCTTCCGCTCCCTGCTCAACCTCGTAGAGGTCTTCGGACGCGCGCAGGTAGTCCGTGTAAAGGATGCCGTCCAGGTGGTCGCACTCGTGCTCTAGCGCCTGGGCGAGCAGTTCCGTCGCACCCTTGTAGCGTATCGGCTTGCCGTCCAGCCCCACGCCGCGCGCCCACACCTTCTCGGCCCGGAGTATGCGGCCCTGCCAGCCGGGCAGGCTGAGGCAACCCTCCGTCACCTCGCGCTCACCCTCCTTGCGCGTGATCTCCAGATTCAGGAGCACCGTCGGCTCTTCGTCCTCCGGCATCTGGATGATGCAGATGCGCTTGAGGGACCCGATCTGGTTGGCTGCGAGCCCGACGCCGTTGTAGTGGTACATCGACTCGATCATGTCGTCCGCAAGTTTGCGCAGCGCGGGGTCGGCGAGGTCGCGCACCTTGCGGGCGCGTTCGCGGAGGACAGTGTCCGGGATGTAGTGCATCTGCAGGACGGCCATACAACGATTATACGAGCGCCTCACACGATGTTCACAGGGTCGACGTCCACACGCCACGCGGATGGGATGCTGAGCTTGTCCAGCAGCAGGCGAGGCTCCGGCGCGCGGATGAGCAGCTGCCAGCGCCACGCGTTCCGGATGCGCGGCGGGTAGGTGGGCGCGGGGCCGATAACGTCCACACCGCGCATGTCCCACTCTCGCACCGTTCGTCGCAGGCGGCCGGCGAGCTGCTGGGCTTCGTTCTGCGCCGTACGCTTGTCCGAGTGGCCGTCGTACAGCAGCCGAACGAGTCTGCTGAGGGGCGGGTTCCCCTGTGCGCGACGATGCTCCATCTCTGTGGCGTAGAACGCCGCATAGTCCTGCCCGGCAGCGGCCTGGATCGCGTAGTGGTCCGGCAGGTAAGTCTGGACTACCGCGTACCCCGCCTGTGGACCTCTCCCCGCTCGCCCTGTGACCTGAGTGAGCAGTTGGAAGGTGCGCTCCGGCGCTCGGAAGTCCGGCATGTGGATGCCGATGTCCGCCAGCACCACGCCCACGAGGTCGACCGATGGAACGTCCAGCCCCTTCGCGACCATCTGCGTACCGACGAGGACATCCGCTTCTCCCTCGGCGAACGAGCGGAGCAGACGTTCGTGCGCGCCTGTAGCGGATGTGGTGTCGCTGTCCCAGCGCAGCACGCGGGCGTCCGGGGCGATGCGGCTCACCTCGTCGACCACTCGCTGGGTGCCCAATCCGAGGTAGCGGATATGGACACTCCTGCACCGGGGGCAGCGCCGCGGTTCCGCTCGTCCCCTGCCGCAGTGGTGGCAGCGCAGCTGCCCCGCGCCTGCGCCATCGAACGGGCGATGGTAGGTGAGCGTCGTCGAACACCGGCGGCAGCGCACGACGAACCCGCAACTGCGGCACGCGACGACGCTCGCTGCGCCGCGTCGGTTCAGAAAGAACACCGCCTGTCGTCCCGCTGCGAGGGTGTCCTGCAACCGCTGTTGCAGCAACCGGCTGAAGATGCTCCGATTTCCCTCCCGCAATTCTGTCCGCATGTCCACCACGTCGACCTCTGCGAGGGACGTGGGCGCGCCCGAGCGTTCGATCCGGGCAGGCATCGAGAGTTTGCCGATGAGGCCTCGGTTCGCCCGCCACGCGGTTACGATGTCCGGCGTCGCGCTGCCGAGCACGACGACCGCGCCCGTGAGCGAAGCGAGTTGCTCGGCGGCGTCGCGGGCGTGGTAGTGAGGCTGGGCGTCGGACTGCTTGTAGGTCCACTCGTGCTCCTCGTCGAGCACGATGAGGCCGAGGTCTTCCACGGGCGCGAACAGTGCACTACGAGGCCCGATGACGACGCTGCGCTCGCCACGGAAGATGCGCCACCATTCGTCCCTCTGCTGCGCCGGTGTGAGCCTGCTGTGCAGTAATCCCACTTCCCCGGGGAACCGCTCTTCGAACCGCTCCGTCATCTGCGGCGTCAGTGCGACCTCAGGCACGAGCGCGATAGCCCGCTGGCCCTTCGCCAGGCAGTGAGCAATGGCCTGTAGATACACCTCCGTCTTGCCGCTTCCGGTCGCCCCGTGCAGCAGCCAGGTGCGCGGCGCTGCCGAGAGGTTGTCCATCGCACGTGTGAGCGCGGCGAGCGCATGCTGCTGGTCGGAAGTCGGCAGGAGCGGGGCAAGGGGAACCATCTCCGGCGCGGGAGGCGCCGCTTGAAGTGTTGCCAACCCCATCTCGATGACCCTGGCAACGGCTGTCCTGCCGTAACGATTCCTGGCATCCACTGCGGCCAGCCCGGACGGAGAGCCTGCGAGTTCCCGCAATAGTTCGGCACGGCGCGCCGCGCGCGACTGCTTGTCAGCCAGTTCGCGGAGGGCAGAAGCGGAGACAGCAGGGACAAGCCATGCCTTCCGCGGCAGGGACGTCTTGTGCCGGGGTTCGGTCAGCTTCTCCGACACTGCGTGTGCCTCGACCAGCGCGCGGATGGCGTTCCGCACCCAGGGTCCGAGGGTCGCCGTGAGCGATGCGGTCCGATGCGGTCCAGGGTTCGTGCGGAGATATGCGAGGAGGCGCTGCGCCCCTTTCGGCAGCCGCTCGTCGATGCAGGGGAGCGGGTCGGCCACCGCCTGCACGTATGTCTGGGCGCTGCCGCGCATGCCCGGCGGCAGCATGGGAGCGAGCGCGTCGAAGGCGGGCGCCCGGTAGTAGTCGGCAAGCCAGCGCCCCAGTTCGATGCGCTCCGGTGTCAGGAGCGGCTGCTCCTCCACCAGGGAGGCGATGGGGCGGGTGTAGTCCACGTTTGGCTTCTCGCGTAGGCCAGTGACGACACCATTAAGCGTGCGAGGGCCGAATGGCACGCGGACGAGATGCCCGGGCCCTACGTGCACGTGCGGGGGAATGGAATAGGTGAACGTGTCGCCGGGTTTGCCGGTGCGCGCGTCCACCACCACTTCCGCGTAACGGGGCTCGTTGGGCCCCTCATGCGGAGGAGTATCCGGCGCGGCGTCCGCCGTTGTGGTCACGTTCGGTACCTCAGCGCGAGGGTAGCAATCGCACTTGCAGCGTAACCCTCAACGAGTGCACCGCGTAAGCGCCGGATGTCGCGCTACCTGCGCCGTCGCCGCGGGGTAGGGCGTCCGCCGCGCCGAGTCTGTGGGTCAGGCGATGTGTCGTCCTCGCCGGACTGCGGCTCTTCCGCAGTGGTGGGAGGCTGTGCGTTCTCCTGCTGTAACGCCTGCTCGCGGAACTGCGCCCTCCGCAAACGGATGAGCACAGCTGCCATGCCCAACTGGATGGTTGCGAACATGAGCCACGAAAGGATCCCATTTCCATAAACGACGATGCTGAAGGAGCCCTCTTGAATCGGGTACTGCCAACTGGCGAGCAGGCCGTGCGCGAGTGTCAGCCCCACGATCCAGAGTGCTGTCCCTATCGCCGATTCGTCCGCTGCCTCCACCAGCCTGCGTGCGAGCCAGACCATCAGCACCAGTTCGGCGATGGCGAGCAGGGCAGCAGCAAATGTGAACAGGCTGGCGTTCGTAGTGACCGCGTCCTCGACCTCAAAGATGGGGAAGCGTGCTGCCCTAGTGAAGACGAAGAATGAGATGAACGCGATGGCGATGGCGCCGCCGTGGGCCGCTATCGCCGTCGTGATGCCAAGCACGATGAGGAAGATGAGGCCGTAGGCGATGATGAGCGCGAGCTGGGTGAGCTGTTCCGCTGCTCCGCCTGCCATCAGTCCCGTGGCCAACAGGACGATGGCGCCCTGTCCGGCAGGCAGCCACGTGATCATGGAGAGCGGCAGCTTCTTCCGGAGAGCATAGGAGGATGCGCCAACCGTAAGCACCAGCAGGACGAAGCTCAGCGGCGTGAGCGTGCCGAGCACGCCAGGCAGGTCGAGCGCTCGCCACGGCCACGCAACCAGGGACGACAGGAGCAGCAGCGCGTACGGAAAGCCGAGCGTGAACAGCAGTTTGCGCCTGTCCGCCAGGCGCATCTCCGGCGTGGGCTGAGCGGCCATGGCGCGCTAGGAGCGCGAACGGCGGCGCCCGTCTCCGCGTTCTCCGCGGGACGGCCGTGGCGCCTCGCCGGTGGTGATGATAACGACGCGGCGGTCTGCGCCCTCGCCCTCGCTCTGGGTCTCGACGCCCTGGAAGTCCGCGAGCGTGAAGTGGATGACCCTGCGGTCTGCAGGCGACATCGGGTCGAGTTCGACCGACCTGCCGCTGGAGATGGCCCGCTGAGCCATGCGCCGCGCCAGGGCAGCCAGTTGCCGCGAACGCCGCTCGCGGTACTGCTCGACGTCGAGCACGATGCCCATGGAGCGCCCTTCGGCTCTGCCGAGCGAGAGGTTGACGAGGAACTGGAACGCGCGCAGGGTCTCGCCGCGGTGGCCGATGAGCAGACCTGCGTCGCTGCCCTGGATGTCGATGACGGGCATCTCTTCGCCGTTGCCGGAGCTGCGTATGGTGGCTACGGCGTCGACGTCCATCCAGTCGAGGAAGCGCTCGACGATGCCGAGCGCGGCAGCGGCGGAGCCGTCTCCGCCGGTGATGCGCCGGACGCGGACCCTGGCATCTTCCGAGCCGATGCCGAGGATGCCGCTGCGCCCCTGGCTAATGACGTCGATTTCGATTTCGTCGCGACCGACGCCGAGCTCCAGAGTTGCGAGCTCGATTGCCTCCTCTACTGTCTTCGCTGACCGGACGAGGCTCTGGTCCTCCATCGCCTTCCTCCTTGTCCGGTATGGCGGCGCTCAGCGTGGGGCCGAGTTTCGGCGTCCCACTCCCGGCCTTCTCAGCCTGCGGAAAGAGGCCACCCCAACCGGTAACGAAATACTGCATCACGATTCCGATGAGCGTTGAGGCTACCCAGTAGATGACGAGTCCGATGGGGAAGAAGAGGCTGAACATCCCGAACATCACCGGGAACATGAACAGCATCATCCGCTGGGTGCTCTGCTGGGCCGGGTCTGCCGAAGCGACCTGGCTCATCTTCTGTTGAACGAACATGCTGAGGCCGGAGAGCGCCACGAGCGTGTAGCCGAGGATGCTGCCGACGCGCATCGGCTCCAGGGCGAGGTCCATCCCCAGGAAGTTGCGGTCCACCGGCACTGCGGTGTCCAGGAACGGCAGCCAGCTGTAGAGCTTGCCGGAGAGCCCGGCCAGGTTCTCCGGGGTGAACGGCAGCACGCCGTTGATGGCCCAGAAGAGGCCGATGAAGATGGGCATCTGTATCACCAGCGGGCCGAGGCAGCCCACCGGGTTGACCCCCATCTCCTTGTAGAGCTTCATCACTTCCTGACCGCGTAGCTGGGGGTTGTTCTTGTACTTCTCGTTGATCTCCTTGACGCGCGGCTGCAGCCCCTGGAGCTTCCTCGTCTGCCGCAGTTGGCGCACCACCAGCGGGTACGTCAGCGCCCGCACGATGATGGTGAACGCGATGATGGAGAGGCCAAGGTTGGAGCCCAGCCAGACGTAGAGCACGAGCAGGCTGTTGGTCATCGGCTTGGTGATGACCTCGTTCCAGAGCAGTGACAGCAGTTCCATGTGCTCAGCCGCCTATTTCACGTCGCCCAGGTTGCGTTCCCATGCCAGTTGCTTCGTATCCAGGTCTACCGCCGTGACTGTCTCGTCCAGCGAGTGCAGGAATACGATCCGCCCGTTGGCGGTGAGCGGCGCGCGTACGTCGTTCCCCACCCGGCGGTCCCATCTGCGGCTCCCACTCTGCGCGTCCAGCACTACCATAATGCCGGAGTCCGACGCGTAGACCAGTTCATCGCCGGACAGCACCGGGGACGCCAGCACCGGCTCGCCTTCGTCGTTGCCGGGGTACGTCCAGATGACGCGCCCGGATGTGCTGTCGTAGGCGTAGATGTTGCCGTCCATGTTGGGGATGTACAGCACCCTGCCGTCTGTCACCGCGGCGCCCCAGAACCAACCAAGCGCCTCATCGAACAGTTTCTCCGATGCGCCAGAAGCGAGGTTTACGCGGTAGAACGCCCGGTCGAACGCCCCCAGGTAGAGATACCCACCGGTCAGGACAGGCGGCGCTACCACTGCTCCGTCCAACTGCGCTGGCTGGTCCCACACAGGACGGCAGTCTGCTACGGAGACGGCGTGCACCTGCTTGCTGAGGTCACCGAAGTAGGCGATGCCGTTCTCGATGACCGGCGTTGTCCACAGCTGACCGACGGGTTCCTCATTCCGAGCGGGGTACCGGCACTTCTCGGTGAGGCTGGAGGCCTCCAGAACGTAGAGCCTCCCCGCTCCCGCGTCCTCCGCCGCTGCCACCACCAGCGAACCATTATGCGGGACGACCGACCCGGCGATGCCCTTCGCGAGGTCATTGCCATCGATCTCAAACGTGCGCGCGTCGCCGAAACTGTCCGCGTCGATCGAGAGCACGATGCCGTTGTACGTTCCCGCGTAGACCCGTCCGTTGTCGACCATCGGTGTGCCGTACAGGGCGGGGAAGCCTTGCTCGCGGTCCGGCTGTGGGACCTGATGGGGTGCGATCCGAGCGAGGCCGGCGTCCAGCGAGAGCTTGATGAGGCGTCCTTCGCGCGTGCCTACATACGTCGAGTCTCCCTCGATGGCCACGCCAGACCAGCTCTGTGTAGCCGCGTTCCTGCTCTGTGTGCAGCCGGCCAGCACGACGGCCAGAACGATGGCCATGAGCAGTACTAGCGCGGGAGAGAGCCCCGTGCGTCCGGGGTAGGCGCCGGTCTGGTTCAACCTATGCATCCTTCTGGGAGCATCCGCCGGTAGCGGAAGCCCCGGTGTAACCGGAGACGGCCTACGCGAGGCCGGTTCCGGCGTTCTCGTTCACCGTGGTGTGCCTCAGGGGCACAGGATCGTAGCCGCTGCCGCCCCACGGGGCACAGCGGGCGAGCCGCCTGAGCGACAGCCATGAGCCCTTCAGCGTACCGTGTACGGTTATCGCTTCCTGCGCATAGTGGGAGCAGGTGGGCTCGTACCGGCACGAAGACGGCCAGTAGGGCGACAGCACGCGCTGGTAGGCGGTTATCAGTCCTATCGCCATCCTACGCATCAGAACCTGCTTCCGTGCCCAGCGCGGCATCCCCTGGTGCGAGCAGGCGCAGCCTGCGCGCGAGCGACGCCGTCGCCCCCTGCAACGCATCGAACGGTGCTTCCGCCGTGCTCTGCCGTGCGATGAGCAGGACGTCCCAGCCATCCTGGAAGGGCAGTGCTCGAACGGCTTCCCGCATCCTCCGGCGCACCCGGTTGCGGGTAACGGACAGCGGTGCGGAGCGCTTGCTGACGACGAAGCCGAATCGGGCGCGCGGGAGAGAGTTGGGCATCGCCCGCATGACCAGTAGTGGATGCGCCCGCGATGCGCCATGCTCGCGCAACGCCTGAAAATCGCGCTGGCGGCGAAGCCGCTGCTCGCGGCTGATACCCTGCCCCGTCATGGGGAGACGAATCTCGCAAGGTGGTCCTTAGACTGCGAGACGGTGGCGACCCTTCAGGCGTCGTGCGCTCAGCACCCTGCGGCCACCCGGCGTGTGCATGCGCGCCATGAACCCGTGACGCCGCTGGCGGCGTCGCTTCTTCGGTTGCCATGTACGCTTGGGCACGTCTCTGCGCTCTCTGAGGTTTGGGCGTAACGCCCGAAGAGAGAGTATAGCCTCGCACCCTCCGAGTGTCAAAGATGGCGGACGCCGTCGCCTTTACTTATCATGCCCGCACGGCGGGAATCGAAAGCGGCGCGACATGCCTCTCCGCCGGGCGCAGGGACACCCGCGCCTATTCCTACGAGGAGGGATCGCCATGACGACGGTTGACCCTGACGCCGATATCCTGCGAGCAGTTGAACCGGACCCCGATACGCTCGAACAGATGGAGCTCGAAGACCCGTACCGCGCCTGGCTTGCGCGGGAGGGGGTGAAGGTCATCGACGAGTATGCGTTCGAGGACCTTGCGAAAGTGGAACTCGGGCCGTGGGAGCGAAAGGGCGGCATGGGCGCCGCGCTCAACATCCCGTACCCGGTACTCATCAACGACGCTCAGCTCGTTGAGATCAGGCCCGGCGGGTCGTCGGAACCGGAGCACCACCTCTACGAGGAGATCGTCTACATCGTCAGCGGACGGGGGGCGACGAGTGTGTGGGTCGGCGACGGCCCGAAGCGGACGTTCGAGTGGAAGCAGGGCAGCCTGTTCGCGATACCGCTCAACGCCTGGTACCAGCTTTTCAACGGCAGCGGCACGGAGCCGGCGCGCTACCTCTCCGTCACCACCGCCCCGCCGACGATGCGGCTGTTCAAGGACGACGACTTCATCTTCAACAACGACTTCGTCTTCTCGAAGCGGTTCAAGGGCGAGGACGACTTCTTCAGCGGCAACGGGACGCTGTACAAGGGGCGCGTCTGGGACGCCAGCTTCATCCCGAACGTGCCGGACATGCCGCTCTACTCGTGGGTGGAGCGCGGCGCGGGCGGCATCAACGCGCTGTTCGAGATGGCCGGCAACGCCATGAAGGGCCACGTCTCCGAGTTTCCGGTCGGCACGTACAAGAAGGGGCACCGGCACGGGCCGGGTGCGCACCTGCTCATCCTCAGCGGCGACGCGGGCTACTCACTCCTCTGGCACGAGGAGGACATGTCCGACATGGTGAAGGCGGACTGGCAGTACGGCTCGATGGTCGTGGTGCCGAGCGACGCCTGTTACCACCAGCACTTCAACACCGGCACGCGGCGGGCGCGCTACATGGCGCTCGGTTACGGCTCCGGCGGCACCGCGGCGGGGCTGCACACGCCGTTCGCGGGCTCCGGCCTGGGAGACGTGAGCCAGAAGCAGGGCGGCATGCAGGTGGAGTACGAGGACGAGAACCCGCTGGTGCTCGACCTGTTCGAGGAGGAGTGCCTGAAGCGCGGCGCGAGGCCGGACATGCGCCGCTACTTCCCCGGCAGGACCGAGTTCAAGGTTAAGCTGCCCGACTAGCGGCAGACTTACGGGGAGCGGACGCAAGACAGGCGGGTGAAAGCCCGCCTGTCTTCTTGTCTGCTACCGGGAGAGCTCATCCAGCGGGGGCTCCGGCATGCCCTTGCTCCAAGTGGGGTCGCGGAGTTCGAGCCGGTTGCCCGTGGGGTCGAAGAAGTAGAGCTCGCGCCCGGTGAAGTGGCCCTGCGCGCGGTAGACGAGGCTGTCCACATTCACACCCTTCTCGCGGAAGAGCTTGCACGCCTGCTCCAGCACCTCCGGCGTGACCGTGAAGGAGTGGTGCACGCCCGGCGGCGAGCCGTTGACCGGGGTCTTCTGCGCACAGAGCAGGATGTTGGTGTCGCCGGTGCTGAAGCACGACATCGTATTGTTGCCGAGCCGCCCCTTCGACTCGAGGCCAAGGAGGCCGCCGTAGAACTCCTCCGCCTCGTCCAGGTTGTTCACGGGGATCGACCAGTGGGTCATACCTTGCACGCCCAGTCCTGCCATGACTCTCCTCCTCTCGTTGTCTGCTGCACGGTCAAACGGGACGGAATCACTCCCATCCTATCCTTCTCCCATCGAGGGGGGAGGATCAGGCGTGGTAGTCGCCGTGGGTGCCGCCGGTCTTCTCAACGAGCCGCACGCCCTCAATGGTCATACCGCGGTCGACGGCCTTGCACATGTCGTAGATCGTAAGCGCGGCGACGGAGACGGCGGTGAGCGCCTCCATCTCGACGCCGGTCTTCGCCGTCGTGCGCGCCTGCGCCGAGATCCGGACGCGGGCGACGTCTGCGCCCGGCTCCGCTTCGAAGTCGACCGAGACGTGGCTCAGCGGGACCTGGTGGGCGAGCGGGATGAGCTCCCACGTGTGCTTCGCGGCGTTGATACCCGCGATGCGCGCCACGGTGAATACGTCGCCCTTCTCCGCGCGGCCCTCGACGATGAGCGACAGCGTCTCGGGAAGCATCGCGACCGCTCCTGCTGCTATCGCAGTGCGCGTCGAGTCCGGCTTGGCGCCGACGTCCACCATGCGGGCGCTGCCCTCTGCGTCTATGTGCGTGAGTTCAGCCATGCCTACACCATCTGCACGCGGCCGTACGCGCTCGAGGACTCGTAAACGGAGTCGGTCTCGAGGTCGGAGCCATTCGCGGCCTCGACCGCCAACCGGTCGCATCGCTCATTCTCGACGTTCCCTGCATGCCCGCGCACCCACTTGAACGTGACATCGTGCCGCCCGGTCTGCTGCAGCAGCCGTTCCCAGAGGTCGGGGTTTATCGCGGCTTCCTTCTTGTTCCGCATCCAATCGTTGGCCTGCCAACGCCTGGCCCAGCCCTGTTCTACCGCATCGACCACGTACTTCGAATCGCTGTGGAGGGTCACGGAGCAGGGTTCCTTCAGCGTCTCCAAGGCCTTGATGGCAGCCAGCAATTCCATCCGGTTGTTCGTCGTCAGGCGGAAGCCTCCCGACAGTTCCTTGCGGGTACCGTCGTATTCCAGCACGGCGCCATAACCTCCGGGACCGGGGTTGCCGAGGCAGGCGCCGTCGGTGTGGATGGTGATCGACTTCCGGGGGCTGTTGGCGCTGGAAGACACCCTAGCCGCCTATCTGGTACATCTCGATCTTGCGCGTCTCGCTGCCTTGCAGGGAGGCGCGTAGTTCGGAGTAGCGGTCGGTGCGGGCGCGCCAGATGTTGGCGATGCGGTCGCGTAGTTCGTCGTCGGACTCGCCCGAGCGGAGCGGCGACTTCAGGTCGGTGCCGCCGGTGGCGAATAGGCACGTCACGACTTCGCCCTGCGGCGTGATGCGGACGCGGTTGCAGTCGCCGCAGAACGGCTGCGTGACCGACGAGATGAAGCCGAGCTCGCCGTCACCGTCGAGGAAGCGCCAGCGTTCGGCGACCTCGCCGCGGTAGTTCGGGGCGAGCGGCTCGATGGGGAAGACGGCGTTCACCTGCTCGACGAGTTCAGCCGACGGCACGACCTTGTCGCGCTGCCAGGCGTTGAGCGTGCCGACGTCCATGAATTCGATGAAGCGCACGATGTGGCCGGTGCCTTTGAAGTGACGCACCATGTCCAGCACCGTGTGGTCGTTCACGCCGCGCTCGACGACGGCGTTGATCTTGATGGGGTCGAAGCCCGCGCGCTCGGCAGCGGCGATGCCGTCCAGCACCGAGTCCGGGGTGTAGCCCTTGCCGTTCATCACGCCGAATATCGCCGGGTCGAGCGTATCGAGACTCACGGTGACGCGGCGCAGGCCCGCGCTTCTGAGGGCGGCCGCCTGCTCGGCGAGCAGGTAGCCGTTCGTCGTGAGCGTGAGGTCGTCGATGCCGTCGATGGCGTCGAGCATCGATACTAGCTGCTCGAGGCCCTGCCGCACGAGCGGCTCGCCGCCGGTGATGCGGACCTTGCTGACGCCGAGGTCGACGAAGAGGCGGGTGAGGCGTGCGGTCTCCTCATAGGAGAGGATGGCCTCGCGGGGGAGGAAGTGGTAGCGCTCGCCGTAGACCTCCGCGGGCATGCAGTAGGTGCAGCGGAAGTTGCAGCGGTCGGTGACGGAGATGCGGAGGTCGCGCACCGGCCTGCCGAGCATGTCGGTGATCTGCGCGGTCACGATGCGGCCCCTTCCAGCGCGCGTTCGCGGAGGAGGTCGGCCATGCGGCGGGCGGCCTGCCCCCGGTGGCTGATGGCATCCTTCTCGGCGGGGTCCAACTGGGCCATCGTCCTGCCGAAGCGCGGGACGTAGAAGATGGGGTCGTAGCCGAAGCCGTTGGTTCCGACGGGCGCGAACGCGGCGCGTCCCTCGCACGCGCCGTCGACGACCTCCTCGGAGCCGTCCGGCCTGGCGAGTACGAGGACGACGCGGTAGCGGCAGGCGCGCTGCTCCTCCGGCACGTCCGCAAGCTCGTCGAGCAGCAGTTGGGTGCGGTCAGCGTCGTCCAGGCCGTCGCCGCCGTAGCGCGCTGAGCGCACGCCGGGGCGACCGCCGAGCGCGTCGACCTCGATGCCGGAGTCGTCCGCGAGCGACGGTAGGCCGCTGGCGGCGCAGAACGCCCGCGCCTTGAGCCGCGCGTTCTCCTCGAACGTCTCGCCGGTCTCCTCCACCTCGATGTCGATGCCGGCGTCGGCGGGTGTGAGCACCGTCACGTCCGCTTCGCCGAGGATCCGGCGGAGTTCGGTCACCTTATGAGCGTTATTCGTGCCGATGAGCAGGGTCTCTCGCGCCATATCCGGATTCTACACCTCAGGACTCACAGAGATGGACAGGATGCACGGGATGGGGCGGGCAGTCGTCATTCCGGCGGAGGCTGGAACGCCCCAGTCCTGTGTGTCCGGCGTCCCCGCGTTCAACCGGGCGCTTCTTCTGGGTGCATTTACGAGTGAGCACTGGGGGTTTTCGCCGAGTTGAACAGTTGATCGACAAGGCCGTGGCCTGCTTCCCGCGTTCTTCTGTTCAACTGTCCGCATAGGGAGGGGCGTGCAACACTGCAGCTCCTTGATCACCTGTGGGTGGGCGTGAGCCATAACGGGGTCTAAGGGTGCTGCCGGTATGACGGTCATGCGACCAGCGTACGCGGGCGGGGGGTGACGGCGGAAGGGGCGGGTGTCACATCAGGGGTAACCACCACGCATCGCCTTCCTTGAATCAGTGACACGATCCCATTGCCCGGTCGCGGCCACGCTACTTAGCCTGATTCAGCCCCTCAGGAGCATTTCGCTCCGGGATACAAGATGGCTGACGGCCGGATAGTCGAGGACAGCGTGCGTGGCAGGATGTTGGCGGTGGCGGGAGTCGGCGCGGTGGCAGGGATGGTGCTGTGGGGAGTCGTGGGCGTGCGCTCGCTGGCGGGGCCGACGGCGGTGTTCGTGTTCGTGTTCCTGGTCCTTCTCGTACTGTCGGCTGTGTGCGAGGCGTGTGGACGCTACCGGCGTCAGAGAGGGAAAGGGCTGCGGGGTTCCTGCCTCCGCAGGAACGACGAATCGTTTTACTCCTCCTCACGCTGGCCGATGCGGCGTTCGGTGCCGCGCAGCAGGCGAACGATGTTGTCGCGGTGCATGCCGATGATGAGCGGGCCGATGATGAGGGCGAAGACGAAGTGCGGGGTGGGGAGGTCGTACGCCGCCATCGCCAGGACGAAGCCCGCGAACACCGTCGCGACGCCCACGACGGAGCCGAGCGAGACGTAGCGCGAGAGCAACACCACGGGGACGAATACGACGATGCCCGCTATGCCCGCCCACGGCAGCAGCGCGGACGCCGCGCCGACGCCGGTCGCGACACCTCGCCCGCCCCGGAAGCCCGCGAACACCGGGAAGACGTGCCCGGCCACCACTACTGTCGCGGTGGCCGCCTCCAACCATGTGTCGTCGGAGATGCTCGCGGCGACGAGCACAGGCAGCACGCCCTTCGCCATGTCCAGCACGAACACGAGCGCCGCCGCTTTCTTCCCGGCGGCGCGCATCACGTTCGTCATGCCGGTCTTGCCGCTGCCGACCTCCCGGATATCGCGGCGCATCAGCAGCCGCACGATCAGGAGCCCCGGCTGCACGCTGCCGAGGAGGTAGGCGGCGGGAACGAGCAGCCACTCCATGGCTACTTCTTCTCCCGTGCTCCGGAAGGACGTCCACTCCGGTTGCCTGCGCGCCTGGCGCGCGCGGCAGCCTTGGACCGGTTGTCGCCGATGACGTGCACGCCGCCCTTGCCGCGGAACTCGATCTTGAGCGGCACGCCGTCGAAGTCGAACTGTTCGCGGATAGTGTTGGCGAGGTAACGCTCGTAGGAGAAGTGGATGCGCGCGGTGTTGTTCACAAAGAAGATGAACGTGGGCGGGCGGACGGACTCCTGCTTGACGCGGTAGAGCTTGAGCGAGCCCTTCGCCGCGCTCGTGGGTGGGAGGTGGCGGGAGACGGCGTCCATCACGGCGCGGTTCAGCAGCGGGCCGTCGACCCACTCCGTCCGCTTCCGGTGGAGGTCGAACGCCATGCGCAGTGCCCGAGGCACGCCGACGCCATCGACGGCGGACGTGAAGACGACCGGCACGTTGGGCAGGAAGCGCATCCGCGAGTGGACGAGGCGTGTGAAGCGCCGCTCCTCGCGCCGGGGGTCGTCGTGCTCGACGAGGTCCCACTTGTTGACGACGACGAGCAGCGACTTGAACGCTTCCGCAGCCTGTCCGGCGATGTGGAGGTCCTGGTCGGTCGTGGGATTGGTGGCGTCGAGCACGAGCAGGGCGACGTCGCAGCGGTGGATGGCGGCTGCGGCGCGCAAGACGCTGAACTTCTCGATGCCGGGCTGTACGGCGCCGCGCCGCCGGATGCCGGCGGTGTCGATGAGGACGGCGGGCGCGCCCTCGAACTCGAACGGCGTATCGAGCGCGTCGCGCGTCGTGCCGGGCACCGGGCTGACGATGGAGCGCTCCTCCTGCAGGATGGCGTTCGTGAGCGCGGACTTGCCGACGTTCGGCCTGCCGATGATGGCGATGCGGGGCGTCTCCGGGTCCGGGGCGTCGGGAGCGTCGTCCATCGGCACCTGCGCCATGAGCGCGTCCATGAGGTCGCCGAGACCGCGCCGGTGCAGCGCGCTCACGGGGACCGGTTCGCCGAGGCTGAGGGCGTAGGCGTCGTTCGCCAGGGACTCCTGGTTCGGGTTGTCAGCCTTGTTGACGGCCAGGACGGTCGGCTTGCGCGCCTGGCGCAAGCGGCTCGCGACGTACTCGTCGGCGTAGGCGGGGCCGGTGCGGGCGTCGGTGACGAAGATTACGGCGTCCGCGCCCGCGATGGCGGCGTCGACCTGCGCGGCGATGTGCGCCTCGATCTCGGTCTCTGGCTCCGGCAGCAACCCGCCGGTGTCGGCGAGCAGGAAGTGGCGCCCCTCGAACTCGGCGGGCGCGATCATGCGGTCGCGGGTGGTGCCGGACTCCTCGGCGACGATGGCCGAGCGCCTGCCGAGCAGCGCGTTGAACAGGCTGGACTTGCCGACGTTGGGGCGTCCGACGATGGCAACGAGTGTCGTGGCGGGCGGGGCGCCCGCCGTCTGTGCGGCGGCGTTCGTCATGGTGTTACTCGCCGGATACGAGCAGGCGCAGGACTGCCTTCTGCGCGTGCAGGCGGTTCTCGGCCTGGGTGTAGGCGACGGACTGGGGGTGCTCCAGCATCCCCTGCTCCATCTCTTCTCCGTAGTGCACGGGCATCGGGTGCATGACGAGCGCGCCCGGATTGGCGCGGGCCAGCAGACGCTCGTTCACCTGGAAGCCCTGGAACGCGGCCCGTCGCTGCGCGGTTTCGGCCTCCTGTCCCATGCTCGTCCAGACGTCGGTGTAGAGCACGTCCGCGCCGTCGGCGGCCTCGTCGGGGTCGGCGGTGAGCATGAGCGCGCTGCCGTTGGAGCGCGCCCGCAGGCGTGCGGCGTCCGCATCGGGGAAGGCGTAGCCGTCGGGGGAGGCGACGGCGAAGTCCGCGCCGAGCGCGAGCGCGCCAAGTCCGAGGCTGAGAGCGCAGTTATTAGAGTCGCCGATGTAGGTGACCTTCAGCCCCTCGATTCGGCCCTTGCGCTGGCGGATCGTGAGCAGGTCGGCTGCCGCCTGGCAGGGGTGCTCGACGTCCGAGAGCGCGTTGACGACGGGCACGGAGGCGTTGGCGGCGAAGCGCTCCAGCGTGCTGTGCGCCATGACGCGCGCCACGATAACGGACGCCCAGCGCTCCAGCACGCGGGCCACGTCCTCGACGGGTTCGCGCTTGTCGAGGCCGACCTCGTCCGCGCCGAGGTAGACAGTGTGGCCGCCGAGCTCGTAGGCGGCGATGTCGAACGAGACCTTGGTGCGGAGCGACGGCTTCTCGAAGAGCATCGCGACCGTCCGCCCCTGCAGCGGCTGCGGGCCGCCCTCGCGCTGCGATGCGTAGGCGTTGCCGGTGTCGAGCAGCCAGGCGAGCTCGTCGTTCGTAACGTCGTCGATGGAGAGGAAGTCGGTGGCCACAGCGTTACTCCTGCCTCGGCCCGTTCAAGTCGGAGATCGTATCGACGTAGGCGTCCCACGCCTCGTCGGCGAGCGACTTGGTTGCCTGCACCTCGGCGGAAGCCACGCCTCTGCGGACCGCCTCGTAGTAGAGGAGGCTAAGGTCGTACCAGCGGAAGTAGCGCCGCTCGCGTTCGGTGTCGGGAACTATCGCAGCCATGGCCTTAAGCATACGCCCTGTGCCAAGCGATGGGGCGTGGTTAGCGTCGCACGCTCACCATGAGCGGGCGCCGCGTTTTCTGTGGGGCCCTCACCCGACGCGCAGGCGCGTCTACCTCTCCCCGAGGGAGAGGTGGGGGGCGGTTCGCGAACCGCCCCTACGCCAGGCGGGAATCCCGTTTCACGGAAATTACGGAAGGGGCGAGGTTGCGCGCTAAAGCACGAGCCTTCGCAGGATGGTTCGACAGGCTCACCATGAGCGGGGGAGGCTGTTTGTCGCAGGAATGCCTCGGGGCCTTGTCAGGCCGTGTAAGGGAATGAAAATGAGGAGGCGACAGGTCACGCGCACCCTTACTTGCCAACCGAGTAACGCAGTAGACGGCAGATGCGCCCCACCCTTCCACCTCCGCCCCGTGTGCGCTGCCCGCGCACGCTGGATTCCCGCCTGTGCGGGAATGACGGAGGCTATTTTCGCAGGAACGGCGGGTAGGGGTTAGCGGAACTGGCGGAGGAAGCGGACATCGTTGGCGAGGAAGTGGCGGACGTCGTTGATGCCGTACTTGAGCATGGCGATGCGCTCCGGCCCCATGCCGAAGGCGAAGCCGGTGTAGACGTCCGGGTCATAGCCCGCGGCGCGCAAGACGTTGGGGTGCACCATGCCCGCGCCGAGGATCTCCAGCCAGTCGCCGCGCCACTCGATGGACATGTCGACGCCGGGTTCGACGAACGGGAAGTAGTCGCAGCGGAAGCGGACACGCGTGTCCGGGCCGAACATCCGGCGCGCGAACTGGAAGAGCGTGTGCTTGAGGTTGGCGAACGTGATGCCCTTGTCCACGGCCAGCCCCTCGATCTGGTGGAACTGCGACTCGTGGGTGGCGTCGGTGGCCTCGTAGCGGTAGCACTTGCCGGGGACGATGACGCGGATGGGGGGCTGGTGCGCCTCCATGATGCGCGCCTGCATGGGCGAGGTGTGGGTGCGGAGGAGCGTCGTGAAGCCGCCATCCGGGTCGCGGTTGGCGTCGAGCCAGAAGGTGTCGAACATGTCGCGGGCGGGGTGATCCTTCGGGATGTTGAGCATCTCGAAGTTGTAGCGGTCCCACTCGACCTCGGGGCCTTCGGCGACCTGGAAGCCCATGCCGCGGAAGATGGCCTCGATCTCGCGCATGACGATGGTGGAGGGGTGGTAGCGCCCGTTCGGCGCCGGTCTGCCGGGGAGCGTCACGTCTATCGCGTCCGCGCCGAGTCCCTCCGCGAGCGCGGCCTCGACCTCGGCGCGACGGTCGGCGAGGCGCTGCTCCAGGACGTTCTTCGCCTCGTTGGCGGCGGCGCCCGCGGCGCGGCGTTCCTCCGGTGGGAGCTGCGCGACGCCCCGGAGCACCTGCGTCATCCTGCCGGAACGGCCGAGGTACTCGACGCGCCATGCTTCGAGCGCGTCGGCTGAACCGGCGCGTTCGAGCGCTTCGAGGGCCGCGTCGCGTACGGATGCGGCATCCTGGGGTGGGGCGTCAGTCATGGGGTATCAGTATACAGGCCGCGCTGCGTTACTCGTAGCCCGCGCGTTCGAATGGGGTGTTGGCGTGGGAGATTGACGGGGCGCCTATAGTGGAGGTGTTAGGCTCATGCGCTGCGTGGAGTACCCACAGGAGGCCGCACCTGATGTATCCGCTCACGTTCACCGTTGACTATCCGGAAGGTTCGAGGAACAGGCTGACCACGCTGTTCCGGTTGATACTCATGATTCCCATCGCGGTAGTGATGGGGCTGCTGATCCCCATGGTCGGCCCGGCCATCGTGCTCCTGCTGCTGTTCCGTGGGAAGTACCCCCGCTGGTGGTTCGACTTCAACCTGGAATGGCTGCGGTTCAACGCCCGCGTGGACGCGTACCTGCTGCTTCTACGCGACGAGTACCCGTCCACGGACGAGGAGCAGGCTGTGCACCTGGACGTTGCGTACCCGGAGCCGGGCAGCCTCAACCGGTTCCTCCCGCTCATCAAGTGGCTGCTGGCGCTGCCGCACTGGATCATCATCTCCATCCTGGGCATCATCGCGCTGATGGTGACGGTCATCGGCTGGCTGCTCATCATCATCACGGGCTCCTACCCACGAGGTATGTTCGACTTCGTGGTGGGGGTGACGCGCTGGGCGCTGCGTGTAGAGGCGTACTCGGTGGGGCTGTTCACCGACCAGTACCCGCCCTTCCGGCTGGGCGAGTAGAACGCTCAGGGCGCGTATGCGGCTGTTTACGATCGGGTATTCGAAACGGAGCATGGACGAGTTCATCGGCATGCTGCGCGAACACGAGATCCCAGTGCTGGCGGACGTGCGGATGTGGGCGGGCAGCAGGTTCAAACCGGAGTTCTCGAAGAATCGCCTGGCGAGTGCGCTGTGGGCATCCGGCATCGCATACGTCAACCTGAGAGCGCTAGGAAACGAGGGGAAGTTCACAGGAGCGGGCAGGGTGGTCATCCACGATCCGGAGGAGGGCTTCCCTGAGCTGGCCGCGCTGCTAGAGCGCTACGGGTCGGTTGCCATCATGTGCCTGGAACGGGACCCCAACGAGTGTCACCGGATGGACGTGGCGGTCGAGATGGCGAGGCAGTTGCCGGACCTCGAGGTGACGCACCTTGGGATGCCGGAGACGCTGTTTGGCTGAATGAGAGAAACCCCCGCGAATGCTCGCGGGGGCTCTTGTCACCTGACCTGTGTCGCCACCTTGCCCGGCCGCCGGGGTACCCTCACCCCAACCCTCTCCCCTTGTAGGGAGAGGGGGTCGAACAGGGCACCCACAAGGGATGCCCCTACACCGGGCAGGGGGCGAGATTCCAGCCTTCGCTGGAATGACGGGACTACGCACGTTACGCCGCTGGCGCGGGGTCGGGCGCCGGGGCCTCGTCGGCGACGTGGAGCGTGAGGCGCTTCGCCTTGGTGTTCTCCGCCCTGGGGAGGCGGACGGTCACGACGCCGTTCTCGTAGGAGGACGCCGCGTGGTCCACGTCGGCGGTCTCCGGCAGGCGGACGGAGCGGCGGAAGGAGCCGGTGCGGCGCTCGCGCAGGAGGTAGCCGCCCTCCTCGCGCTCGCCCTCCGATGCAGTCCTGCCCTCGATGGTGAGGACGCCGTCCTCGATCGTGATGTCGATGTCCGTGGGCGAGACGCCCGGCAGCGTGCCCTTCACGACGAATTCGTCGCCGTCGCGCTCAACGTCGAGCGGGATCGCCCAGTCCCCGGCGTAGGGGTAGTGGTAGGGTACGCCGAAATGGCGGTGCATGCGCTCGAACCGGCGCAGGTCTCGGAAGGGGGTCCAACGTTCGATAGCCATGAGTAAGCCTCCTTGTTGCTTGCGCGAGCCTCTGTCCTGTTTCGGCTCGCTTGACTTGATATGAACTGTATCAAAGTTATGGAAACGTGTCAATAGGGCTGCTATGGAACGTATCAATGACGGGTAACCTCCACAGCGAAGACGTTGCCGTCGTGGCGGCTATATCACGCCAAGTATCAATAGGAGAGAATGACGCGCGCGGCGTTGCGATAGCGTCGCGGGGTAGGCCATAATGGGTTTATCCACCCGGCGTGTTCGCTGGGGAAGGGAAGGGAGCGCAAACCACCATGCTGAGATTCGCTGAAGAGATCGTCCTTCTGCTCCTGGATGATGAAGACGGGTCGTTCGCCCACGTGCCAAGGCTGGCGTTGAACTACGCCCTGGCCGGCGGGGTCCTGATGGACCTGGCGATGGAGAACCGCATCGACACCGACGTGGAGAACCTCGCCCTGATCGACGGCTCCCCGACAGGCGACAGCTTGCTCGACCCCACTCTGGCCGATATCCAGACGGTGGAGGAGCGCAACCTCAGCTTCTGGGTGGAGCGCACTGCCCATAACGGCGACGTTATCCGGGAAGAGGCCCTCTCCCGGCTGGTGAGCGCAGGCATCCTCGAGGAGCGGGACGAACGGTTCCTCTGGGTGTTCAAGTCCCGCCGCTACCCTTCCCTGCAGGGCGAGGAAGAGCGCGAAGTGAAGCTGCGGATCATGGAAGTGCTCTTCAGCGACGATATCCCCGACCCGCGCGACGTGATGCTCATCTGTCTGGCGGAGGCGTGCGGGATCCTCGCGCGGCTGGTTACCCGAGAGGAGCTCGAGCGGGCATCGGCGCGCATCGAGCAGGTACGGAAGCTGGACCTCATCGGCCAGGCGATGTCGCAGGCGATCACAGACATCGAGTTGTCGGTCATCGCGCTGGCGCAGCCGCACCTGTACTAGGCATCGCGCACATACGGCGTTCCGCGGCAGCGCCCGCTCTCAGAGCGGGCGCTGTTTCGCTCTACGTCTTTCCTGCGGCCTTCCACATCCGCAGCCCTATCACCGCGGCGACCATGATGACGAGCGTGTCGACGTATATCCAGAGAGAGCCGGTGTGGGAGAGGCCCGAGCTGCCCCACGCGAGGTCGTTCAGGTACGCCGACCACTGGTAGCCGTAACCGACGAACAGGACGGCCGCAGCGTAGAAGTGGATGTTCACGTCCAGGAAGCGCACCGTGTCGCCCGCACCTTCGCCTTCAGCGTCGAACCGCCGCTTGAAGACGTATGCAGCGGCGAGCGAGATGACGACGGCGGGCGCCATCAGCCAACTCAGGAGTTCCCAGTCCGGCTGAGGCACGTCGAACACCGACTTCACGGTGACGGCCAGGGCCACCAGCATGTTGTATGCGGCAAGCAGTCTGACGAATAACCGCATCGGTCAATGCTCCTTCCCACGGCTTCCCCGCCACAGCCGCATGCCCACGGCCGCGAGGACGACCGGCAGGACCATGTTGATGGAGCCCCATACCAGCAGGTCGTATTCGCCGCCCCTGAGCAGGGAGGGCCAGCTCCGGAAGAAGAGCAGCCCCACCCCCAGCAGCGCGTAGAAGAGCGCGTTGACGGCCAGTTGTTCCCGGGGCTCGCCGTTTGCGCCGAGCCGTCGCTTGTCAGCGAAGGCGCTGAGCAGAGCGATGAGGATGGCTGCGGCCTTGAACCAGTGCAGCACCTCCCATACCGGGTATGGCTCGACAGGATAGGGCTGGTCGGCGCCGGAGTACTGCCACGAGACCGCGATGAAGTAGACCGCGACCGCGAGGCCCGTGAGCATCAGGTAGAGGGCAATCAGGCGTGGTCCCATGACGTGTTCGTTCTCCCGTGACCGCCGTGTGGTTGGCGCGGCCTCACTACCCCTGCATCGGCCAGCGCCCGTTCCACATCCGCACGCCCACCATGCCGGTGACGATGATGTAGAGCGTGTCGATGTACACCCACATGGAGCCGACGGGCGTGTCCTCGCCGTTCACGACAGCGATCAACTGGACGTGGTCGTTCAACTCCGACGACCACTGGAAGGCGAAGGCGATGAGCAGGGCGAGGGCTGCGTAGAACGGCACGTTCACGTCCAGGAAGCGCCGTACGTCCTCCTCGCCACCGTCCGCTTCCAGCGCCCGCTTGCAACTGATGGCGCCGCCCAGTGTGATGATCACACCCGCTGCCATGAGCCAGTTGAGCACCGACCACTCAGGCTGTTCGATGTCGAAGATCAACTTGACAGCCACGAGCAGGGCCACCAGCACGGTGTAGGCGGCGAGCAGTTTCAGCAGTATGGCCATGGTTATATCTCCTCTGTGCGCGGGGGGTTCCACGGAAGCCCGTGTGCGACGGTATCGCTCATTCCGTTCATGCGGAGGCTCGCCACAGCCGTCGGCCGGCGGCGACCAGCACGAGCGGCAGCGCTACGTCGATGAAGTTCCAGACCAGCCAGTCCGCCTCGCCGCTGTCGCGCAGCAGGTGGGACCAGTTCCAGAAGAAGAGGATGCCCACGCCGAGCGTGCCGTAGAAGACGGCGTTGACGGATATGTGCTCGAGCACACTCGTATCGTCGGCTGCATCGTGACGCCGTTTATGGACGAAGGCGCCGACGAGCGCGATGACGATGGCGACAGCCATGAACCAGTCCAGCACTTCCCAGACGGGATACGGTTCGTCTCCACCGGGGTGATACCACGCCACGGCGATGAAATGCACCGCGACGGCGAGACCCACGAGCATGAGATAGAGGGAAAGGAGACGTGTGACGACAGGCATGAGCGACCTCCTTTGCACCCGGCGACGCGGAGGACACTCCGTGCGGCGCCGGACTGCCTGGCCACAGGATAAGCACCTCGGCAGTAGGAATCCATAACTTCTGTGCGATTTTTCGTCGGGTACACTCGCACGCTTGCGCCGGCCGCTCCTTTACGCGGTTGACGTACACGTTGTATGCTGAAGCGCCGGAATCGCCGCAACGGCGTTCCGAACTTTGATGGCGCAGGAAGGAACACAATAGCTAAGGAATACCGCGTCAACGAGCGCATCCGGGTGCCTCAGGTCCGGGTAGTCGATGAGCGAGGCGAGCAGTTCGGCGTGATGGCGATAGCCGATGCCCTGGCCCTTGCGCGCGAACACGACCTCGACCTCGTAGAGGTGGCGCCCAACTCCGACCCGCCGGTCTGCCGGCTCCTGGACTACGGGAAGTTCCGCTATCTCCAGTCCACCAAAGAACGCGAGATGCGCAGGTCCCACAAGAACGTGGGGCTGCGCGAGGTGCGCTTCCGCCCCCGCATCGGCCGGCACGACATCGAGGCGAAGGAACGCCTGGTGTTGAAGTTGCTGGACGAAGGCAACAAGGTGAAGGTGTCGGTGATGCACCGGGGACGCGAGCTTGACCACCGGGACCTGTCCGTGGGCCTGCTGAAGCAGGTGCACGAGGCGGTGAAGGAAGGCGCCAAGTTGGAACAGCCTCCCAAGCAGGAGGGGCGGTTCATCAGCATCGTGCTCGCGCCTGGCCGAGCGGCGGCAGGCCGCTCTCAGGCGGCGGCAACGAAGGAGACCGAAGAAGATGCCGAAGATGAAAACCCATAAGGGCGCTGCACGGCGCTTCCGCGTGAGCGGATCGGGCAAACTGCTGCGCATGAAGCGTCATTCCAGCCACCTGCGCCGGAAGAAGCCGCGCTCCATAACCCGTACCTTCAGCGACACTGTCACCGCGAGCGCGAGCAGCCGCAAGAAGGTGTTGAAGCTCGTTCCCGGGCTCAACAAGTAGGAGATCTGAACGATGGCACGCGTGAAGCGCGGGGTAACCGCGCACCGAAGACACAAGAAGGTCCTCCAGTTCACCAAAGGGCACCGGGGCACGAAGCACGCCCTCTACCGTCGTGCGCATGAGTCCATGCTGCACGCGCTGGCCTACTCCTACGCGCACCGCCGCGAGCTGAAGGGCGACATGCGCAGGCTGTGGGTCGTGCGGATCGGGGCCGCGGCCCGCGAACACGGCGTCTCTTACTCGCAGTTCATCCACGGGTTGAAGCTGGCGAACGTGGAGTTGGACCGCAAGGTACTTGCCGACCTGGCCATGGCCGACCCCGACGCGTTCGGCCAGCTCGCGGAACAGGCCAAGGCGCAGCTCGCCGCTGCCTGATCCCCCTGCTTCCCTTCCGCTCCAGTCATGCAGAACAGGGCGCTCACCGAGCGCCCTGTCGCTTTAGCCGGACCAGCGTGCCGTCGGTCTGCTATGCGCGGGTAATGCCCTGGGCCCCGGCGTGGTCCAGGAGGCGGCGCATCGCTTCGATGTTGAGCGACGGCGACCACGCGGACGTGAGCCACAGAGTGGAGACCTGTTCGTAGATGTTCGACAGGGGCAACGCGTCCTGCGGTGCGGCGAGCAGTATCCGAACCACCGTCTCCAGCACGGGGTGCTGCGGCGAGAGATAGCCCTCCTGTCCCGCGCAAGCCCTGAAGAGCGTGTGCAACTCCTTGTAGCTGAGGTCGCTCGGGTTGCCCTTGGCCTTGGCCTTTGCTGCGTCGCAGAGCCGTGCTCCCAGCACGACGCCAACGGAGCGGCCCTGCCTCGTAATCAACTCTGGGTCGAAAGTGTAGCTGGGGTTCTCGTCGTTCTCTTGGGTAGTGGCTTCAGCGGGGGCCTTCGTCGTCATGCAGTTGCCTCTCAGTCGATGTGGTGTTTCGTGATGTCAAGCCGCTCGGCGAGGATGCCGGAGTGGTCCAGCCAGTCCAGCAGTTGGACGGGCGCGCGTTCGCCTGCGCGGCGCACGGGCATGTCTTCCGGGCAGATGGCGAGTCCCTGAGCGAGCCCCATAGACGTGAGCAGGTTGGAGCCCTGCCCGCCGGTGAGACGCGCGTGCAACCCGTCCTCTCGGTGTTCGAGCGTCACGCGAGCGTACACGCGGCGCTCGTCAGTATTCAAGAGGTCGTCGTCCATCGTGGCGCGCACGGTGGGCAGCGGCTCCGGTTCGCGGCCCATCATCTTCGCCAGGGCGGGCCTGCCCAGTTCCACGAGCGCCACGAGCGCGCTGACCGGATTGCCCGGCAGGCCGAGGTGCGGTACCTCGCGCCCGTCCGCCGCTCGCAGCAGCCCGAACGCGATGGGACGGGCGGGGCGCATCCGCACGGACCAGAAGTCGATGCTTCCCAACTCTGCGAGCGTCTCCTTGACCATGTCGAACGCGCCCGCGCTCACGCCCGCGCTTGTGATGAGCAGGTCGGCTTCGAGCCCCTGCCGGATCTTCGCTCGGAGGTCATCCATGTTGTCGCGGGCGATGCCGAGCAATACGGGCTCGGCGCCCCAGCGCCGCAGCACCGTCGCCGTCCCGTAGCTGTTGCTGTCGAACAAGCGCCCAGGCTCGAGCGCTTCGCCGGGCGTTTGCACCTCGTCTCCGGTCGCGAGCACCGCGACTCGCGGCCTGCGCACGACAGCGGCGTCCGCGAAGCCGAATGAGGCGAGCAAGCCGATGGCGGGCGGGTCGAGTACGCGTCCCTTCTCCAGTATCAGCGCGCCCTTCGAGGCGTCCTCACCTGCGGGCCGCATGTGGTCGCCGACGTGCGCGGCATGGCGGATGGCGATGTACTGCAGGGCGAGGCCGGTGGAGCGCCGCTCCACCTCGTCCGTGAACTCGTAGGGGACGATGGCGTCCGCGCCTTCGGGCGCCGGGGCGCCGGTCATGATGCGGACGGTCTCGCCCTCGCGAACGGTTGCTGAGGGAAGTTGCCCCGCCTGCACCTGCCCCACGATCTCCAGCGTTACCGGCGACGACTCGGACGCTCCGGCCACGTCCGCGGCGCGCACCGCGTAGCCGTCCATCGCCGAGTTCGTCAGAGCCGGGATGTCGAACGGCGAGTGCACGTCCTCAGCGAGCGTGAGCCCGTCCGCGTCGAGGAGGGGCACGCGTTCGACCGGCAATTCATGTACGAGGCGCAGCACGCGCTCGAGCGCGTCCTCGACGCTGAGCATGTCAGCGGTGCGCGGGTGCGCGTGGGCGTGCTCAGCGTGCGCATGCCCGTGGTCGTGCTCAGCGTGCGCATGCCCGTGGTCGTGCTCAGCGTGCGCATGCCCGTGGTCGTGGGCATGCTCCGCGTGTGGCTCGTGCCCGCTGTGTCCGTGGGCATGCTCGTGTTCGTGTCCGTGATGGTGGCCGTGCTCTGTCATTGCGTTTATGCCCTGAGCGACGCGCCAGTCTCGCGCTCCATGCGCTTCACGATGGCGGCGACGGCGTCGTTGACTTCGGCTGTTTCGAGCGTCTTGCTCGGCGATTGGAACTCCACTGTGAACGCGAGCGACTTCTTGCCCTCCGGCAGCGAATCGCCCTCGAACAGGTCGAACAGCGCCGCTCGGACAACGAGCGGGCCGCTCTCGATTATGTCCTGCGCCTGTCGCGCGGGGACGGAGGCGTCCAGCACGAGGGCGAGGTCGCGTACGGCGCTGGGGTAGCGCGAGAATGCCGCGAACGAGGAGCGCATCTCCGGGACGTGCGGCGCGAGGCGTTGCAGGTCCAGTTCGATGAAGGCGGCCTGGGGGGCAGGGATGTCGTACTGCGCGACAGCCAGTGGGTTCAGTTCACCCACGACGCCCGCCTGCTCGCCATTCACCAGCACGGCGGCGGCGCGTCCGGGGTGCAGCAGCGGGTCGCTCGTGCGCTCGAAGGTGGCACTGAGCCCCAGCCGCGCCAGCGTTTCCTCCACGACGCCCTTGGCGTCGAAGAAGCCGAGGGGTTCAGCGTCCTGCTCCCAGAGCACGCTGCCGCGCGGGCCCGCGAGGACGGCGATGGCCGTCTCGCGCTCGTCCGGCAGGTCGCCGTCGCGCGGGATGAACACCCGCCCGACCTCGAACATGGCGGCGCTACCCTGCTGGCGCATCGCGCTCGCGGCGCCGCGCAGGAGCGCGGGGCGGAGCGAGGTGCGCAGGTACACCTGCTCCTGGCTCATGGGGTTCGCGGTGCCGAGCGGGGCAGCGCCTTCCGGCAGAGCGGCGTCCTCTTCGCTGACGAGCGTGTGGAAGATCGTCTCCTGGAGCCCGAACGAGACGAGCGCGTCGCGCACTTCCTCGCGCAGCTCGCGCTCCGGCTGCCGGATGGCTTCCGGTACGCGCCCGCCGAGCGGTTCACCCTCGACGGCGTCATAGCCGATGACGCGCGCGACCTCCTCGACGACGTCCTCTTGGATGCCGACGTCCGTGCGCCAGTAGGGCGGCACGACTGTCATCGTGCCGCCGGCGCCCGGCTCGACAGTGAATCCGAGTGAGGAGAGCACGCCCGACACCTGCTCGGTGGGGAAGTCCACACCCAGCACGCGGCGCAGGCTCCCGTGGGAGAACGGGATACGGGGCGGGTCGCTCCTGCCGGGGAAGACGTCGTAGACGCCCTGCGCAGCCTCGCCTCCCGCGGTCTCCAGGATGAGCCGCGTCGCGCGTCGCACCGCCCGTTCGGCGAGTTCAGGGTTCAGCCCTTTCTCGAAGCGGAGCGAGGCGTCCGTGCGCAGTTTCAGCGCGTTGGACGTACGCCGCGTATTGATGGCGTTGAACGTTGCGGACTCGAGCAGCACGTTCTGCGTGGCGTCCGTCATCTCGGAGTTCGCACCGCCCATGACGCCCGCGAGGCCTACCGAGCGCTCGGGGTCGGCGATCACCAGCATAGGCGGGCGGAGCTCGTGCTCCTGGCCGTCGAGGCTCGTGAAGCGCTCGCCGTCCCCGGCGGGCCGGACGATGACCTTCGCGTCGCGCACCTCGTCGAGGTCGAAGGCGTGCAGCGGCTGGCCGTACTCCAGCATCACGTAGTTGGTCACGTCCACGACGTTGTTGATGGAGCGGTGGCCCGCGTCCTGAAGGCGTTGGCGCAGCCAGTCCGGCGACGGCCCGATGCGCACGCCGCGTACCAGCGTGCAGGTGTAACGCGAGCAGAGGGCAGGGTCGGCAATCTCGATGCTGACGCTGTCCGCTATCGCGCTGCCGCTCTCATCGTAAGCGGACGGAGGCTCGGTAACCTGCTCGCCGGTGATGGCCGCCGCCTCGTGCGCTATGCCGAGCACGGAGAGGCAGTCGCCGCGGTTCGGGGTGACCTCCACCTCCAGCGCGCCGGACGACGGCAGCACGCCAGTGAGGGGCGTGCCGATCGGGCTCTCGTCCGGCAGCACGAGGATGCCCTCGTGTTCGTCGCTCAGGCCGAGTTCGCGCTCGGAGCAGACCATGCCCGCGGACTCGACGCCGCGTATGACGGCTGCGGTCAGTTCCATCGGCTCGCCCGTCTTTCCGCTCGTGAGCATCGCTCCCACCCGTGCGAACGCGATCTTCTGACCAGCCGCGACGTTCGGCGCGCCGCAGACGACGGTGGACGTCTCGCCGCCGGTGTCCACGTCGGCCAGCCGCAGCCGGTCGGCGTTCGGGTGCGGGCGCACGTCGAGGACGTGGCCGACGACGACGTTGTCCCATCCGCCGCCGGGGCCGGGGTCGTACGTCGTTTCCAGTCCGGCCATCGTGAGGCGGTGGGCCAACTCCGCCGGAGGCATCCGCAGCGGGACGTACTCGGCGAGCCAGGAAAGCGGAACTCTCATGGTGGGAGGGCAGACTCCGAAAGGTAGTGCGTCAGGTAAGTATAACGGCAGGGCGAGGAATCGGCAGGGGATATAATGAAGGTGTGTCATGCGGAAGGCATGGGCACATGGGGAGGAGGGTGCCGCATGACAGGTCGGCGTTCGATTGTCCACATTTCCCTGGGTCTGTTGTTCATAGCGCTGCTTGCCCTCGTGGCGGCGTGCAGCGGCGACGAGGGACCGTCCACTGAAGAGCCAGTCTCATCGCCAGCGGTGACGGCGTCCGAGGCTGAGGAGCCTGCCGCGTCCGATGCTGCGGCGTCTGACGCCCCGGCAGAGCCCACGCCCATGATGCCGGACTTCAACACGTCCGGAAACACGGGCGGAACCCTCGGCGACAACGCGCCGGAGTTCGCAGGCATCGACCAGTGGCTCAACAGCGAGCCGCTGACGATGGAAGGGCTGCGGGGGGACGTCGTCCTCATCGACTTCTGGACGTACACCTGCATCAACTGCATCCGGACTATGCCCTTCCTGCGGGACTGGAACGAGAAATACGCAGACCTCGGGCTCACGATGATCGGGGTGCACACCCCGGAGTTCGATTTCGAGAAGATCACTGAGAACGTGAGCGCGGCCAACGAGGAGCTGGGCGTTGTCTGGCCGGTCGCGCAGGACAACGATTTCCGCACGTGGCGCTCGTACAACAACCGCTTCTGGCCTGCGAAGTACCTGATAGACGCGAACGGCATCGTCCGGTACACGCACTTCGGCGAGGGCGCATACGACGAGACGGAGCACCACATACGCGCGCTGTTGGAGGAGGCTGGCAACGACGTGTCGGACATTGAGGTTGGTTCAGGTCCGGAGCCGACGCACGACGAGCGGGCGCGCGGCACGTCCCGCGAGAACAACGACTCCCAGACGCGCGAGATATACGGCGGCTGGCAGCGCAACGCGTCGAACTCCGGGTTGTACATCGCGCACCCGCAGTACTACGACGGGCAGGGAGTCGCGCAGTTCTACCGCGACCCGGGCGACCACCTGAACCAGTTCATGTACTTGCACGGCTTGTGGCGCTCGGACCTCGAGGCGATAACCCACGCGCGGGAGACCGAGGACTACGAGGACTACATCGCACTCCGGTTCTTCGCTCGCACGGTCAACATCGTCCTCGACTTGGAGGACGGGGTAGAGCCGTTCGAAGTCGAGGTCACGATCGCTGAGAGTCTGCCTCCGGACGCGGAGCGTGGGACAGAACTCGCCTACCGGCCGCTGACCGAGGACGAGGCGGGAGAGCATATCGTCATCGAGGGAGGGCGCAGCTACTTCGTGGTCGACGAGCCCGACCTGTACAACGTAATCTCGCTGCCTGAATTCGGGGATGCTGAGCTGAAGTTCTCGTCGAACTCCCCGCACTTCGCGCTCTTCGCGCTCACGTTCGGCTCCTACAACGAGGTCTACTAGAGGAAGGATGCCGGACCTGCGCCTGCATACCACCATCCTCGGCGCGCTCGTTGTCGCGTGCCTCGGTGCGGCGTGCACATCGGAGTCCGGTCCTACGGCTACTCCCACTTCCACACCGGTCCCAACAGCGACGCCTACGCCTGTTCCTCTGCCTACGCCGGAGTTGCCCGCACTCGAGGTGTCGGGGAACTACGGCGGCCTCATCGGCGACAGTGCATCCGAGTTCACGGGCATCGAGCAGTGGCTCAACAGCGAACCACTGACGATGGAGGGGCTGCAGGGGAAGGTGGTGCTTGTCGACTTCTGGACATACACCTGAATCAACTGCATCCGTACCGTGCCGTACTTGAAAGACTGGAACGAGAAATACGCTGGAGACGGCTTCACGATCGTCGGCGTGCACACTCCGGAGTTCAGTTTCGAGAAGCTGACCGAGAACGTCATCGAAGCGGCAGCGGAGCTTGGCGTCGTCTGGCCCATCGCGCAGGACAACGACTTCCGCACGTGGCGCTCCTACAACAACCGCTACTGGCCCGCGAAGTACCTGGTCGACGCGAACGGCGTTATCCGCTTCACCCACTTCGGCGAGGGCAGATACGAGCAGACCGAGCACCACATCCGCGCGCTGATGGCGGAGGCGGGCTACGAGGTGCCGGACGTGACCGTTGGCAGAGAGGAGTCCTAGAACGATGCGGCGCCTGCACTTCTCCGTTGTCATACTCGGAGCGGCCGTTGCCGCCCTGCTCGCTGCCGCATGCTCGCCGGAGCCGACACCTACCCCGACGCCGGCTCCCACGCCCACGCCGGAGACGCAGGAGTGGGAGCCCATCCTCGGCACGACGGTGCTCCGCACCGGAACGCAGCGCGTGGCGTTCCTGCTCGCCTCCGGCTCCGCTCTCGTGCGTGTGCCCGAGGCGACCGTGACCACGACGTTCCTGGACGGCAGCGCCGAGGGCGAGACGGCGACGGCGCAGTTTCACGAGTGGCCGTTCGGCACGCGCGGCTCCTACGTAACGCAGTTGACATTCCCGGTGGTGGGCACGTGGCGGCTCGACATCGAGGGCGAGGGAGGCGAAGCGTCGCTGGACATCCAGGTGGACGAGACGTCCATCGTGCGGGACATCGGGCAGATCGGCGTCTTCAGCAACACGAAGACGCTGGACAGCGCAGGCGGCGACATCAGCAGCATCACATCCCACTTCAGGCCCGACCCGGCCCTGTACGAGATAACCGTTGCGGAGTCGCTCTTCAGCGGCAGGCCGTCAGTCGTCGTGTTCGCGTCGCCTGCGTTCTGCACGACGCCCACGTGCGGCCCGCAAGTGGAGACCGTCACGGAGTTGCGCGAGGCGTACCCGGACGCGGCGGACTACATCCACGTCGAGGTATACGACAACCCGCACGAGATCCAGGGCGATCTCACGAAGGGCGTCCTCTCGCCGGTGCTGGCCGAGTGGGGCATAGACCAGGTCGAGCACTACCAGAACGAGTCGTGGACGTTTGTCCTGGGGGCGGACGGTCGCATCGCCGAGCGCTTCGAGGGCTACGCCACGTTCGAGGAGCTGGAAGAGGCGCTGCAGGCCGCGCTGGCCGGTTGACGAGCGCAATCTCCCGCGACCGGCGCGGCCATCAGTGCCTTAGGCGTTGAGGTTCTCGAAGGCCTTGGTGAACCGGCCGGCATGGGAACGTTCGGCGCGGGCCAGGGTCTCGAACCACTCAGCGAGCTCGTCAAAGCCTTCGTCACGCGCAGTGCGGGCGAAGCCGGGGTACATCTCGGTGTAATCGTAGGTCTCGCCGGCGATAGCGGACTTGAGGTTGTCCTCGGTGTTGCCGACAGGCTCGCCGGTCGCGGGGTCGCCGACCTCCTTGAGGAAGTCGAGGTGCCCGAAAGCGTGGCCGGTCTCGGCCTCGGAGATGTCCCGGAAGAGCCCGCCGATGTCGGGGTAGCCCTCGATGTCGGCGCGGCGCGCGAAGTAGAGGTAGCGCCGGTTGGCCTCGGACTCACGGGCGAACGCCGCTTTCAGGTTCGCCTCGCTCTGTGTACCTTGCAATCCTGCCATTCGAAATCTCCTCGGCTTGGCGTGGGAGCCGCTGCAGGCGAGCGCTTCAATCGCCATGGGACTGGGGCTGTCGACTATAGGGGGGGCTCCGGCATGGGTCAACCCTGAGTGCCTTAATGCGTCATCATCGGTTTGCGGGCGTTCGGGCGTGGGACATATCCTGTTCCTGAAGGACGTGGCCGAGGGTTGTGAGCGCTCCTGGCGCTCCGTGGATGGCCTGTTTCCCCACATCAAGGACAGAGGTGGATTGCCGTGAGCGTGTTGATGGAGCGTGACCCCGAGATCGCAGAGGCCATCCGGAAGGAATCGGACCGGCAACGCCGGAACATCGTGCTCATCGCGTCGGAGAACTATGCGAGCCGCGCGGTGATGGAGGCACAGGGCTCTCCGCTGACGAACAAGTATGCGGAAGGCTATCCCGGACGCCGCTACTACGGCTCCTGCGAGTTCGTGGACATCGCCGAGCAGCTGGCCATCGACCGGGCGAAAGAGCTGTTCGGCGCGGAGCATGTGAACGTGCAGCCTCACGCCGGAGCAACCGCCAACATGGAGGCGTACGCCGCGCTCTGCGACATCGGCGACACCATCATGGGCCTGCAGCTGGACCAGGGCGGGCACCTCACGCACGGCAGTCCGGTCAACTTCTCAGCCAAGCTGTACAACTTCGTGGCCTACGGCCTCGACCCCGAGACGGAACAGTTGGACTACGACTCCATCGCAGCGCAGGCGCGGGAGGTCAAACCGAAGGTCATCGTGGCGGGATACACGGCATATCCGCGGACGATAGATTTCGCGCGCTTCGCGGAGATAGCGGAAGAGGTCGGCGCCGTGCTCATGGTGGACATGGCACACATAGCCGGGCTGGTGGCCGCAGGCGCGCACCCGTCGCCGCTGCCGCACGCGTCCGTCGTGACCAGCACGACGCACAAGTCGCTGCGGGGACCGCGCGGCGCGTTCATCCTCAGCACGGAGGAGCATCGCCGGAACATAGACCGCGCGGTGTTCCCGTACGCCCAGGGCGGGCCGCTTATGCACGCCATCGCTGCGAAGGCGGTCTGCTTCGGCGAGGCGCTCCAGCCCGAGTTCAAGACGTACGGTCGCCAGATCGTCGAGAACGCCCGCGCCATGGCCGCGGCGCTCGAGGGCGAGGGCCTGCGCATCGTCTCCGGCGGCACTGACAACCACCTGATGCTCGTGGACCTGAGGCCGCTCGGCTGGACGGGACAGGAAGCCGAGGAGGTGCTCGGCCGGGTTCGCATCACGGTGAACAAGAACGCCATTCCGAACGACCCGCAGCCGCCACGTGTCACGAGCGGCTTGCGGCTCGGCACACCGGCCGTGACGGCGCGCGGGTTCGGCGTCGAGGAGTGCCAGAAGGTGGCGCAACTTCTCGTGCGGACACTGAACAACAAGGGCGACGACGCGGCGCTCAGCGCCATCGCTGACGAGGTCGGCCAGTTGACGGCCGGCTTCCCTGTGCCAGGGCTCGACGACTAGGCACGGTTGCCGTTCTCTCAGGCGCGCGTGCTATAATCGCCAGACGTGCGCGGAACAACCGCGCCGTTTCGGCTGAGATAACGGAAGACGTCAGCGGAACAGAGGGAGCGGGGAGTGCGTCAGTACGAGTTGATGCTGTTGGTTCATCCTGATGCCGACGAAGAGCGGCTTGGGGCGGTCGTCGAGCGCGTTC
Source organism: Dehalococcoidia bacterium (assembly GCA_965208625.1). Lineage (GTDB taxonomy): Bacteria > Chloroflexota > Dehalococcoidia > Lucifugimonadales > Australimonadaceae > Bin16. The sequence goes on along the minus strand of OZ242348.1, from coordinate 2,371,800 downwards.
GTCGCGTGGCGTCCGACCACGGCGGCGGAGTCGTGAGCGAGGACAACTGGGGCAGGCGCAAACTGGCGTACAAGATAGGCCGGTTCACCGAGGCCAACTACCACATGGCGAACATCGAGATGGAAGGCGCCGGAACGACCGTGCTGGAGAACTCTCTCAAGCTCACGGACGACGTTATCCGGCACCTCCTCATCCGCAAGGACGAGGAGTAGAGGAGAAGCGCGCGTGGTCGGCCTCAACAAGATAATGGTGATCGGGAACGTGGGAACGGACCCGGAGATGCGCTATACGCCCTCCGGCGCTCCGGTGACCTCTTTCCGCATCGCCGCGAGCCGCTCCTACAACACGCGCGAAGGCGAGCGGCGCCAGGAGACAGAGTGGTTCACTGTCGTCGCGTGGAACGCCCTCGCGGAGCAGGTGAACCAGTACCTTTCCAAGGGACGCAGAGCCTACGTCGATGGCCGCCTCCGCAGCCATTCCTTCCAAGGCAACGACGGACAGATGCGGTTCCGGAACGAGATCATCGCGGACCGGGTGCTGTTTCTGGACAGGCCGGGCGCGGGCGACGAAGGCGGCGAATACGGCGGAGGTTCCTACGGGCAGAGCACGGGCGGCGGGTACGACACCGGCCCTGAGGTGCTCTCGCCGGACGACCTCCCGTTCTGAGCACAGAGGAGAGCACGTAGATGCAGAACATACGACGGCGGCGTCCCGGAGGGCGCCGGTACTTCCCCAGGCGGAAGGTCTGCTACTTCAGCGCTGAGAAGAAGACGCCGGACTACAAGGACGTTCCCGTCCTGCGCCGGTTCATCTCCGAGTGGGGAAAGATCGACTCCAGCAGGCGCACAGGCACGCGGGCGCGCCACCAGCGCAAGCTCGCCGTCGCCATCAAGCGCGCGCGCTTCCTCGCGCTGCTGCCCTACACCGGCGGACACAGCCTCATCGAACTGACGCGCCCCGACCGCGGCGGACGCCGGTTCGGCCCGCGCGAGGGTGGCTTCAGCCGCGGCCCGCGCCCCGACGCGGCTGCCGCTCCCGCTGAGGGAGCGACGGCAGAAACCAGTGCTCCCGTTGCTGAAGGCGCACCCGCTGCCGAGGCAGGGATCGCAGAGAACGACGCCCCCGTGGCCGAAGCTGCGCCTGTTGCCGAGGCCGAGGCTGCGGCTCCCGCTGAGGACACGGCTCCTGCGGAGGACACCTCTCCTGCAGAGGACGCTCCCGAACCCCCTGCGCCCGCCGCTGACGCGGCAGACTCCGAAGAGTAGTACACGCCTGCATGCGACAACGCCGACGCGCGGAACGCCAGCATTCGGGGCGCTCAGCGTCCCCGCAGGTCGCTGGCCGCCGCCTGAACGAACGCCAGCGCCAGCGCATACTCTACGTAGCCATCGCAGTTGTGCTCGTGGGGCTCGTCGCGATGCTCGCGGTGGGCTGGTACTTCAACTCGTATAGCCCTCCCCGCAAGGTCGTGGCCGAGATCGACGGCGTGCAGTACCAGTTGCGCGAGGTGCTCCCCTATGCACTGCTGGACGCCGGAGTGACCGGCCAGTTCATCCCAGACCAGGGTTTGAACAACCTGCTCGGCGACGGCATCATCGAGCGCAACGTTGGTGAGATAGGCGGCGACATCGAACCGGGCGCGGTGGATGCGGAGATCGTGAGGCAGTATGAACCGCTCCCGGAGGATGAAGAAGCCGAGCCTCCGACGAGCCTGAGCGAGGAAGGGAGCGAATTCTTTGCGCAATTCCTCGATTTCGTGCGGGTCAGCGAAGACGACTACCGCGCGTGGCTCAAAGGTCAGTTGCGCCGTCAGTCCGCACTCGAATACTTCTCTGCGGAAGCGCCCGAGACCACCGAGCAGTTACACGTGGAGTGGATCGTGACGCAGAGCGTCACGGTCGCACGGAACGCGGTTTCGAGACTCGAAGAAGGCGAAGAGTTTGCCGAGGTCGCCGGGGAGTTGAACGAGGACTTCCTCTTCTCGGACGCGGAAGGCGTCGTCGGCTGGGTGCCGGAGGGGGTCCTGCAGGCCGACGTGAACGGCGTGCTGTTCGCGGAAGGCATCGAACAGGACGAAGTGCAGGGACCGCACACAACGGCGTTCGGCACTATCGTATTCCGGGTAACCGACGGCCCGTCCGATGAGCCGCTGACCGGCGTCATGCGGGAGCTGTGGGCGCAGAACGATTTCCAAGAATGGGTGGACGGGAAGAGCCTCGGACTGCAGTACTACTTCAACGCAGACGACGCTCAGTGGCTGGTGGAGCAACTAGAGAGTCTCCAATGAGCACGCATGAGGCGGTCGGCGTTGCACTCCTTGGCGCTGGTACCGTCGGGACCGGGGTGGCGCAGACGCTCTCTGGCAAGGCCGGCGAACTGACCCGCTATGCGGGGCGTCCGCTGCGGCTGGCTGGCGTACTGGTACGCGATACCACACGGCAGAGGCCCGGGTTGCCGCAGGACGTGCGTCTCACCGACGACCCTGCAACGCTGACCGGTGCCGCCGACGTGGATATCGTCGTCGAAGTGATGGGCGGAGAGCAGCCTGCGCTCGGTTGCATCGAAGCCGCGCTGCGCTCTGGGAAGCACGTCGTGACCGCCAACAAGCAGGTGATGGCGTTGCACGGGCCGGAACTGCTGGCGCTTGCCAGGGAGCACGGCGTGACGCTGGCGTTCGAGGCAAGCGTCGGCGGCGGCATCCCCATCATCGGCCCGCTGGTGCGCGACCTCGCCGGGAACCGCGTCACGGCGGTCAACGCCGTCATCAACGGCACGACGAACTACATGCTCACCCGCATGGCGAAGCAGGGCGCGTCGTACGAGGACGCGCTTGCGGAGGCGCAGCGCAACGGCTACGCCGAACCTGACCCGTCCGACGACGTCGACGGCAGGGACGCCGCGTACAAGCTCGCCATCCTCAGCACGCTGGCGTTCCGGTGCACGGTGCGCGAGCCGGACGTCTACCGCGAAGGCATACGCGATCTGGACGCCGCGGACTTCGAGTACGCGCGCGGGCTCGGCTACGTCATCAAGCTGCTGGCGGCCAGCAGGCTGCAGGACGGCGCCGTGCAAGCGCGGGTGTACCCGGCGTTCCTGCACGAGCAGCACCCGCTGGCGAAGGTGGATGGCGTCTACAACGCGGTGGAGTTGGAGGGAGACCTGGTTGGCTGGGCGATGTTCCAGGGCCCGGGCGCGGGCGCTGCGCCCACCACCTCCGCCATCATCGGGGACGTGCTCTCCATCGTGCGGGCTTCGATCTCCGGAGGCGCTATCCCATCGTACCCGGACGTGCGGGAGCGCCTGCCTATCCTGCCGGTGGCGGAGTTGGAAACGAAGTACTATCTTCGACTGCGGGCGTACGACAAGCCCGGAGTGATGGCGCAGATCACAGGCGTCCTCGGAGAGATGGGCGTCAGCCTCGCCTCCATCATCCAGAAAGAGGTACCGGAGGACGCCGGGACGCCTGCTGAGGTCGTCATCATCACCCACAAGGCGCGGGAGTCGGCTGTGCAGGAAGCCGCGCGTAAACTGGAAGCGCTGTCGGTGGTCTATGGCCAACCGAAACTCGTGCGCATCGAAGACGGCTCCGCGTAGGTCCCGGAGCACGGAGGAAGCGTGAGTGAAGGAGTTCTGAAGCGCTATGCGAGCCGCCTGCCGCTGACGGCAGCGACTCCGGCGCTGACCATCGGCGAGGGAAGCACGCCGCTCGTACGGTCGCGCAGCCTGGAACGGGAGTTCGGGGTCGGCGCGCTCTACTTCAAGCTGGAAGGCTGCAACCCCACCGGGTCGTTCAAGGACCGGGGGATGGTCGTCGCCGTGGCGAAGGCGATGGAGGAGGGGATGACGCGCCTGCTGTGCGCGTCCACCGGCAACACGAGCGCCTCGGCTTCGGCGTTCGGCGCCGCGTCGGGGCTGGAGACGGTCGTCCTCATCCCGGAGGGCAGCGTCGCTCCGGGCAAGATGAGCCAGGCCGTCGCCTACGGCGCGCGTATCGTCACGATCCAGGGCAACTTCGACGACGCCCTCCGCATAGCGCGCGAACTGGCCGCGTACGAGGAGCGATTCGCGCTGGTCAACTCCGTGAACCCCAACCGCCTGGAAGGGCAGAAGACAGCGGCGTTCGAGATCGTCGACGACCTCGGCGACGCACCAGACTACCTGTTCATCCCCGTTGGCAACGCGGGCAACATCACCGCCTACTGGCGGGGGTTCGTCGAGTACCACCAAACGGGTATGGCGACCCGCCGCCCCCGGATGATGGGGATGGAGGCCGCCGGAGCGGCTCCAATCGTTGAGGGCGCGCCCGTCCTCAAACCGGAGACGGTCGCCTCAGCGATTCGTATCGGCAACCCCGCGAACTGGGCGGGAGCCGTCGCGGCGCGCGACGAGTCCGGCGGAACGGTAGACGCCGTCACCGATAGTGAGATACTCGAAGCGTACGGCCTGCTCCCGAGCATGGAGGGTATCTTCTGCGAGCCCGCGTCCGCCGCAGGAGTCGCGGGGCTCATCAAGCAGGCGCGCGCGGGCGCGGACTTCTCGTCGGCGACGGTGGTATGCATCATCACCGGCACGGGGCTGAAGGACACGCCGATGGCGGAGCAGTTGATGACGCGTCCGCCAGAGACAGCACCGCCGGACGTGCGCGAGGTCGCACGGGTCATAGCGGGCTGAGGAGAGGACGTTGACGATAGACTCGGCCAGAGTGGGGCATGCCATTCGCGAGCTGCTGCTCGCCATAGGCGAGGACCCGGAACGCGAGGGACTGCGCGACACTCCGGAGCGCGTCGCCCGGATGTACGAAGAGATATCGGGAGGCATCGATCAGGACGCGAGGCAAGTGCTCTCCGTGCAGTTCGACGAGTCGCACCAGGAGATGGTGCTGATGCGCGACATGCCGTTCTACTCGCTCTGCGAGCATCACCTCCTCCCCTTCTTCGGCACAGCGCACGTTGCCTACATCCCGCACGGGAAGATCGTTGGCATCAGCAAGCTGGCGCGTGCCGTGGATATCTTCGCGAAACGCCCGCAAGTGCAGGAGCGCCTCACGTCCCAGATAGCGGACGCCATCATGGAGACGGTCGAGCCCTCGGGCGCGGCGGTGGTCATGCGCGCGGAACATCTGTGCATGTCCATGCGCGGCGTCCGCAAGCCGGGCACGTCCATCGTCACGTCCGCGCTGCGCGGCGTCTTCGTATCGGACGAAGCGACCCGGGCGGAGGCGCTGAGCCTGCTGCAGGAGGGACTGCATTGACGTGCGCCGAGGCAACGAGGTCGTTCTCGCCGGTCCGAGCGGTCTGGCGTGAACTGCTGGAGCGTCTGCCGTGGAGCACCATCTTCATGACGCCGGAGTGGCAGGAGGCGTGGTGGGACGAGTTCGGTCACGACGACGAACTGCGCCTCGTAACCGTCGGCCCGCCCGATGCGCCGCTGGGACTCGCGCCGCTGCAGTTGAGCGGCGAACGCATCACCTTCGTCGGAGGCACCGACCTCTTCGACTACCACGATTTCATCGCACCGGACCCGGCGTTCTACTTTGAACTCTTCGATTGCCTGGAGAGCGAGCCGTGGCGCACGATGGACCTGTCGTCCGTGCCGGAGTGGTCACCGACGTTCACCCTCCTCCCGCAGGCGGCCCGCGAGCGTGGGTACGCCATCGTGGTCGAAGAGGAGGACGTGGTGCCCGGCGTGACGCTGCCGGATTCCTGGGACGCCTACCTCGCGAGCCTGCGGAAGAAGGACCGGCACGAACTGCGGCGCAAGCTGCGCCGGTTGGAGTCCGCGGGCCCGGTGCGCGTGCGGCTCGCCGACGCTGAAACACTCGAACGTGACCTGTCGGTGTTCCAGGAGGTCATGGCGGAGAGCCGGGCGGAGAAACGTGAGTTCCTCAGCCCTGCGCGCGAGGCATTCTTCCAGCGCATGACGGACCGCATGTTCGAGGCAGGGCATCTGCGCCTCTTCCTGCTGGAGATAGGCGACGGTCCTGCCGCCGCAGCCGTCCTTTCGTTCGACTATGCAGGCAGGCGGCTCCTCTACAACAGCGGCTACCGCCACGGTTACGACCACCTCGCCACGGGGCTCATGCTCAAGGCGCTCTGCATCAAGGATGCGATAGAGAGCGGGCTCACCTACTTCGACCTGCTCAGGGGCGCGGAGCACTACAAGTATCACCTCGGCAGCGTGGACGCGCGCATCCATCGCATCGTCGTCACGCGCTGATCGCGCGGAGGTGAGCCGATTGCGCGTCGCCTACGTGTCCGCTCACGGCTGTCCGCTCGCCGCCCCCGGCGCGGGTTCGGCGGGCGGGATGAGTGTCTTCCTGCGCAACATGACGCAGGCGCTCACCCAGGTTGGTGTGCAGGTGGACGTCTACGCGGCTTCTCACGGGCCTTGTGCGCTCCCGTTCGATCCCGAACCCTTGCGCCTGACGCACGTCAGCATGGAAAGCGCGCCAACCTTCACGGCTGACCTGCTCGCCGCCGTCGAGGCAGCCGGAACAGACTACGCGCTCGTCCACAGCCACTATTGGACCTCGGCGGAACCGGGCCTGGGGCTCGCGGAGGAGATCGGCGTCCCGCACGTCTTCACCGGACACACCATCGCAGCCATCAAGGAGCGAGCGGGCGGCACGCCTGAGCCGGATGCCCGCAAGGCCGCGGAGGACACGGCCGTTCGACGTTCTCATTCCATCGTGACGTTCACCGAGGAGGAGTCCGCGGCGCTCTGTGAGCTGTTCGGACTCGCTCCACACCGCGCGCTCACCGTGCCGGTGGGCGTTGACGTCACGCTATTCGGCCCCCAGCCGCGTTCGGAGGCGCGGGCCGCACTCAGCATCGGCCAGAACGAGCGTGTCGTGCTCTCGGTGGGACGCATCGAGCCGTTCAAGGGCACAGACGTGCTCGTACGGGCGCTTGCGCTCCTCCGTGAGCAGGCCCGGCTGGTTGTCGTTGGTGGCAGGGAGGGCGAATCGGGGGTCGAATGGCTTCGGGACGAGGCGCGTGCGAGCGGCGTGAGCGACCTGCTCGACTGGCGCACCGCTGTACCGCAACATGAATTACCTGCGTACTACGCCGCTGCCGACGTGTGCGCGGTGCCGTCGCTGCACGAGACCTTCGGACTTGCTGCCCTCGAGGCGATGGCTTCTGGCAGGCCGGTGGTGGCGTCTGATGCAGGCGGTCTGCGTGAACTCGTGCGGCAGGGCGAAACGGGCCTGCTCTGCGAACCGGGCGACGCAGCCGCGCTCGCCGGAGCGCTCGATGCTCTGCTCGGTGACGCGTCGCTTGCGCAGCGCATGGGTGCGGCTGGCGCGGTGCGGGCGCAGCACTTCACGTGGGACGCGTCCGCTGCACGCCTCGCGGCGGTCTATGAGCAGGTGGTGTCGGTGGGCGTTGGTGGGTGAGGGCGCGGCTCAGGTGAGCCGCAGCTCGTACCAGAACGAGCGCCAGTCGAGCACGAAGCCGAGGCTCTCGTAGACGCGGATGGCGGGCGGATTCTCGCTGTCGACCGTGATCTCCAGGCTGGGGGAACCGAGTTCCAGCAGCGCGTCCATGCCTGCGCCCGTGACCGCACGCCCCAGCCCCTTCCCCTGCAGACCGGGCAGGACTCCCACCATGCCGACGATGCCCGGCCCATCCTCGGCCTCGCGGTGACACCAGCAGTAGCCGACGAGGGTGTTACCTTCCTCCAGCAGCACGACGGGGTCCGGGCGCAGGTCAGGCAGCTCGAATATGCGGTACGCGACCTCTGTGGGCGTATTGGGCGCGTAGCCCCAACTGCCGGTGAACGCGGTGTTCTGCACATTCGTGACAGCCGGGGCGTCGGCGGGCTCGGCGCGGCGGAGTGTCATGCCGTCCGGCACGGGGACATTCGTCCGTTCCGTTCCTTCCCTGCGCAGGTGGAGGTGCGTGCGGATGTGCGCCCAGCCCCGCTCCGCGAATGCGTTGCGACGCGCCTCGTCGGACTCCGGCACGTCCACCTGCAGCACGTCCAAACCTGCTGCGCGCCCGCGCCCGTACACCTCTCGCAGCAGCGCGTCGCCCGCGCCGCCGCCCCGGTGCTGGTTGCTCCCATTGACCTCCACCACACCCCGTCTGATGGCAGGCTCGCGGATGAGGCAGGCGAAGCCTGCGGGGGTGCCGTCGTCGCTGAACGCAAGCATGCAGTCGCGCTCGGCGTCGATGTTGGGTTGCGCCAACCAGCGCGAGAGTGCTGCCGCTTCCACGGAAGACGGCGCATGCCCCAATCGGAGCGAGGCAAGCGTCTCCAGATCATCGGGTGTGTAGGAGCGTATGGTGGGAGGGTTCGGCATGAGCGCGGCGGAACGCGTATCATCTTACCAGACCCCCAATCGACCCCACGGAGACGCATGGAGACGATCGACACTCCCGAACGAGCGATGCTCGTGATACCACACCCCGACGATGGCGAGTCAGGCCCCGGCGGCAGCGTTGCGAAATGGTCGCGCGACGGCAGCCACGTCCTCTACGTCATCTGCACGAACGGCGACAAGGGCACGTCCGACCCCGAGATGACGAGCGAGCGCCTCGCGGCGATACGCGAGGAAGAGCAGCTCAAGGCAGCAGCGACAGCGGGCGCGGAAGACGTGGTCTTCCTGCGCTACGGCGACGGCGAACTGGAGGACACCCGCGAGTTCCGCGGACGGCTCGTCGAGCAGATACGCAGGTGGAAGCCCGACGTTGTGCTGGCGACGGACCCCGTGCGGAACGAAGGGCACGGCCACCGTGACCACCGCGTCTCAGGCCGGGTGGCGATGGACGCCTGCTTCCCCTACGCACGGGACCGCCTGCACTACCCGGAGCACTTCGTATGGGGACTGGAACCGCACAAGGTCGGGTCCGTCCTGCTCTGGGGCTCGGAGCGGCCGGACGTGGTCGTGGACATCGCCGACTCCATCGAGACCAAGATGCAGGCGCTTGCCGCGCACGAGAGCCAGCTCTCCTCGGATATGGCGCGCATCGAGGGGTTCGTGAAGCGCCGTGCCGAGGCCGCCGCCGAACGCGCGGCGGAGGACGGCTACGACTTCACTTACGCGGAGCTGTTCAGGCGCATCAACTTCCGCCGCTAGAAGTACCTGCGTATCTGGTACATTTGTGCCGGTATGGACTGGCGCAGCACCTATCGCATCGCCCTCAGCCTCATCGCGCTCCTCGCCTTCGCAGGCGCGGCGTGGTTCGTGGTTGCACCGGAGCCCAGCCCCGGGGTCGAGATCACGCGCCCCCCACCCGCGGCGACCTCTGCGGCGCTGTCGGACACGTCCGATGCCGACGCATCCCCGACCGGCGAGGAGCCGCTCTCAGTGAACCTCAATACCGCCTCGGTGGAGGAGTTGGTGGAGCTTCCCGGCATCGGTGAGACGCTCGCCGGGCGCATCGTCGAGTACCGCGAGGAGAACGGCCCCTTCCTCCGCACCGACCAGGTCATGGTGGTCTTCGGCATCGGCCCCGGTACCTACGAGAAGCTGCGCCGCTACGTCCGTGTGCGCGAATAGCCGCATCCTTGTCTCGTTGACCCCGTGTGACCCCGCCCGTATGCTAGCTCCTCGATGGTGGATTTCTCCGCAAACGCCGCCCCCCAGGTACCGCTCATGCAAGGCGAAACCGTGGAGGTCGTATTCGACACCCAGGGCGGGCTCGTCAACGATATGGCTCCGCGCACTGACGCGCTCGTCGTTACCAATGAACGTGTGGTACGTGACGGTGTCGCCGACGGCGCCCGCGTCGTGAGCATGTTCCCGCTCCGCGAACTCGCCGCCATGGAAGTCGCCGACAGCGGACGCTCGTTCGAGAAGCTGGGCCAGGGCATCGTGCTGGTCGCTGCCGGCCTGATCCTTGGAGGCCTGAGCTGGTTCATCCTTGAGATACAGGTGCTCTCGGTCATCCTGGGCGGGCTGCCCATCCTTGCAGGCATCTACACGCTGACCGGCTGGGCGTTCCCGGACAACGCGGGGTCCCTGCAACTGTACGCACCGGGCCATGCCATCGCCCTGCCTTTGCAGTCAGCGGCCGCGCGCGAGTCCGTCTACACTGCGATGCAGCGCATCTACGAACTGCGGTGGGGCAGCCAGCCTGAGCCGCGGACCGAGACGCCCACGCAGATGTTTGCACCGCCTCCTGAACCTGAAGCGGCGACGGCCACTGCCGAACCTGAAACCGAAGCGGAAGCAGGTGCGCCGGAAGAGATGGAGGACGCGATCGGCAGGCTCGTCGACGAGGCAGACGCGAGCGTAGGGTCCCCGCCCCCCGAAGAGCCTCGTTCGAGCTTCTGGGACATCTTCCGCCGCAAGTAGCGCGGGCAGGTACTCACTGCTCCCGTTCTACGGTCATCCAGGCCAGCGGCCCCGGCCCCACTTGCATTTCCCCGTCTCTCCCCAGCGATAGCCGACCACCCCTCGCCACGACGTGCGCGGCCTGTGCGAGCTTCTGGTGTCCGAGCGTCGCACCGTCACCGTGCAGCGAGCGCCATGCGCGCTCCAGCACGCGTGGCAACAGCGCGGGCGGCAGCGCCCGCAATGCGCTCTTCGGCCATGACACCGACGCCCCGGAACGCTCCTCGACCTCGCTCACGGCGCCGGCGGCAAGTTGGTCAAGCAGCGCGTCGTCATCTGCGGCGCGTTCAGCGAAACCTGCTAACGCTGCGCGGACATGCGGGTTGAGCTCTGTGAGTTCGCGCAGCACGCGCAGCCGGACGCGATTCCGGGCGTAGCGGAGCGAGCGGTTCGTCGCGTCGTGTGCAGGCCGGATGCCTGCCTCCGTGCAGACGGACTCTGTGTCGGCGCGGGTAACGTGCAGCAGCGGGCGCAGCAGCGTCAGCGTCTGACCGTCCACGCTGCGCTCGGAGCACTCGCGTATCGCGCCTGCGCCACGCAGTCCGCTTCCCCGCGTCAGGCGCAGCAGCACCGTTTCGGCCTGGTCGTCCTGTGTGTGAGCGGTGAGGATGGCCACCGCGTCGTATTCGGCGGCAGCCCCGGCGAGGAAGCGGTAGCGGGCTTCGCGCGCTCCGGCCTCATTCGACGGAGACTGTGCCGCGCCCGACGTGAACGGCACCTCTAGCGACTGGGCGGACCGCCGCACGGATGCGCGCTCGCGACGGTCCGCAGTGGGGCGCAGTCCGTGAGAGAAGTGCGCGGCGACCATGCGACGCCGTGTCCGTGTGCCAATCTCGGCGCACGCGAGCAGCATCGCCATCGAGTCTGCCCCGCCGGATACCGCGAGCAGCAGCGCTCCGTTGCCCAGGCGCTCCCGGCTGCGGGCGAGCGCACGGCGCATCGCCATCGCCACGCGCCGCGTTGCGCTGCGTGAGCCGGAGGCCGTCATTCCTCTTCCGGGTCAGGGTCACGCGTGACGCGCACGCGCCCGATGCGGACGCCCCGCATCTCCAGCACCGCGAAGTGCAGGTTCGCGAACGCGACCTCTGCCCCCACCTCCGGTATGCTGCCGAGTTGCTCCAGGAGGAACCCGGCCACTGTCTCGTACTCGCCGCTGGGCAGGTTAAGCGACAACTGTTCGTTGGCGTCTGCGATGGTGAGGCCGCCGTCCAGGTAGGCGGTGCCGTCCTCCAGCACCTCTACCTGCGGCACGTTGCCTTCTGCATCTTCGCCTTCCTCGACCTTGCCCACGATTGACTCGACGAGTCGCTTGAATGTGACGAGCCCCGCCACGCCGCCGTATTCATCGGCCACCATCACGATGGGGTCGCCGTTGGAGCGCATCTCGTCGAACAGGTCGTCCAGGCTCTTGGTCTCAGGAACGAAGCGTGGGGAGCGCGATTCCAAGGGAGCAGGGGAATCCGCCTCGGCTCCACCTGCCAGGGCGCGCATCACGTCCTTGACGCTGACCGTACCTACGACGTCGTCGAGTTCGTCTCGCACCACGGGGAAGCGGGTGTGGTAGTTGCTGCCGTAGAGGCCCTGGAAGTCCCGGATGGTCGCACCTACCTTCAGCGCGACGATCTCCGGACGCGGGGTCATCAGTTCGCTGACGCGCCTGTCTCCGAAGCTCAGCACGCGGCGGATCATGTCCGCCTCACCCTGCTCCACCGCGCCGGACTCGCTTCCCACGTCCACCATCGCCTTGATCTCTTCCTCGGTCACGAGTTGTGTGATCGACCCGCCGCCGAACAGTCCGGCGATGCGCAGGCTGATCCACTGCAGGATGACGGAGACTGGCTTCAGCACCCAGCTGACGCCTTGGATGACCGGAGCGACGGCGATGGAAACGCGCTCCGCGTGCCGCGCGGCAACGGTCTTCGGGATCGTCTCGCCGAAGATGAGCAGCACGACGGTTACGGAAGCGGTGGCGACGATAACGGCGTGGTTATCGTCCTCGATCAGCCGGGCCGCGATGAACGTGGCTATGGCCGCCAGTCCCGTGTTGACCAGATTATTGCCGAAGAGTATGGGCGGCAGCAGCCGCTCCGGGTGTTCGACCATGCGCTCGACGCGCGCGGCGCCTGCCGCTTTCTCAGCAACGAGGCGCCTTAGGCGCACCCGCTGGACGGAAAGCAGCGCGGCCTCCGAACCGGAGAAAAATGCCGAAAGTAAGAGAAACACCGCCAGCAGGATCAGGCTGAGGGTGGGGATGTCACTCGACATGATGGGAACCTCTCTCCGCTGCCGGGTTAACGTCCCGGCGGAGGTAACTCTGTCACGGCGTGGATGGTAGCATAGGGAGGGCGCTTAGCTTCTCTGACAACATGCTCATCCTTGGTATCGAAAGCTCCTGCGACGAGACCGCCGCCGCTGTGGTGGAGGACGGTCGCCGCGTGCTGTCCGACACCGTCTCGTCGCAGGTAGCGCTCCACGCGCGCTACGGCGGCATCGTGCCGGAGGTGGCCTCACGCCAGCACTTGCTGCAGATCATCCCGGTCATAGAGGGAGCGCTGAGCGCGGCTGAAGTGAGCCTCGATGACGTCGGCGCTGTCGCGGTCACGTATGGGCCCGGCCTCGCGGGAGCGCTGATGGTGGGCGTCAACGCAGCGAAGGCGCTGGCATTCGCGCGCGGACTCCCGCTCGTTGGTGTTCACCACCTGGAGGGGCACACCTACGCGGCGTGGCTGGAGTACGACGACCCCGCCGCGGACCCGGGTTTTCCGCTCATCGTGCTCATAGCATCCGGCGCGCATACCGACCTCATCCTCATGCGCGGCCACGGCGACTACGAACTGCTGGGACGCACCCGTGACGACGCCTCAGGCGAGGCGTTCGACAAGGCGGCGCGACTCCTCGGACTCGGCTTCCCCGGCGGCCCCATTGTGCAGCGCACTGCCGAGGGCGTGACGCCGAGCTTCCAGTTGCCTCGCGCATGGCTCAGAGGCACGTTGGATTTCAGCTTCTCCGGCCTCAAGACAGCGCTGCTGCACAAGGCACAGGAACTGGGCGTCTACCCCGCGCCTGAGGAAGGCCCCAACCCGGAGATTGTTGCGGAACTCGCGGCGGCGTTCCAGGAGTCGGTGGTTGACGTCATCTCCGCGAAGGCTGCGGAGGCCGTGCGCCAGTACGACGCGAAGGGACTCGTGCTTGGCGGGGGCGTCTCCGCGAACGGTCCCCTGCGGCAGGCGTGCCGGGACCGGGTGGATGTACCCGTGCTCATCCCGGCACCGCGCCTCTGCACGGACAACGGGTCCATGATCGCTGCGGCGGGCTACCACCGGCACATCAGGGGGATAGCGCACGGACTCGACCTCGACGTCGCGCCGAGCCTTGCCCTGGCATGAGGGACTGAACGCATGTACGTCGGACGAATCGTTGCAGCGGGCAGAACGCAGAGCGGGTACAACGCCGTCGCCTACCGCGTCTCCAGCCGCTCCTTCCCGAACCGCATGGCCGTCGACCGCGAAGGCACGATGGTTATCGTGCCGCGCCCCGGCTTCGAAGGCGACCTCCAACAGAGCCCGTACATCTCCTACAACGCGCTGCGGCTTGCGGGCGACTGGGCCATCGCCACGAACGGCTCTCACACCGACCCCATCACCGAGAAGGTGAACGCGGGCCTTCCGGTGCGCGACGCCATGGCGCTGACGCTGCTGGCGATGGACTACGAGCACGACGCCCTGGACACGCCGCGCATCGCCGCGGCGGTGCCGCTGCGCGGAGACACCGGCTGGATGGCCATCGTGCGGCGCGACGGGCTGGTCGTTCGGGAAGTGCCGTTGGAGGACGGCGTCGCCCGCTACGTCGCCACCTATGAGAGGAACGACGTGCGGGACGACCAGTCGAGTGATTTCGATGCGTCCACGGCGGCGGAGGCCGCGCTCTTCACCGTGAGTGGTGGCGCGTTCGCTGACTTCGAGAAGCCGGTCACGAGTGTCGCCGCCCTTGCGAACGACGCAGGCTTCGCCCTGGGCGTGCATGTTGTCGAGTAGGGTGGGCGGCTAGAGCAGCCGCCTGAGCCGTGGGTTCGGCGGGGGCGGCTCCGTCTCTTGGGGCACCTCGCGGTCGCTGATCGTGCGGATGTTGGGCAGGAACGCCACCGGCGCGGCGGATGCGATGTAACTTACGTCGTGGAAGACGTCCACTGGGGCGCCCGCGTCCAGCAACTGCGAGACCCGCTCCGGCGTAAGGCGTCCGCTCACGACGATGCCAACCTTGCGCGCACTCATGCTGTCCAGCTTCTCCCGCACGCGCTGCACGTCTTCTGCGGCGACCGGCCTCCCACCCTCCGTACGCGCGAGGCGGACGCTGTCCAGGTTCATCCCCGAGGCCCGCGCGACCTGCTCGACCTGCTCCACAATGTCCTTCCGTGGATCGACGTAGGCGATGCGCTGCACGTCCGGCGCGACCGCCTTGTCGAACGCGAGCATCGCCTGTACGGCGGTGCCCATCAGTTGCACGAGCGCGCCGGAGACCGTGGCCACGGGAGCCGTACCCGCGAGCTGCGCCCCCAGGACCGTGGAGCCGGAGACGCATCCGCCTACGACGGCGGCGTAGTCCATCACCGCGGCGACCGACGGGTGCACGTTGTGCGCTCCCAGGGAGACGACGGGCACGCCGTTCGCGGTCTTCACGACGTCCCGCGCGGCGGTTGCCCAACCGGTCTGGTGCGCGAGGATCCCGCAGATGGCGGTCTCGTACAGCCCGAAGGACGAATAAGGGGCCTTGATCTCGAGGCAGACCTCGTTCTGCGAGATGCGCGAACCCTCCTCGACAGCCCACAGCTCGCGGTTGCCCTCGGACGTCACCTTGCCGATGAGCGCTTTCACCTCCAGCGAACCGCTGAGCACGGCCTCACGGCTGGAGGAGAATTGCATGGAGACGGTTGGATTCAGTCCTTCGTTGCGAAGGATGCGCTGCGTCCGGTGCAGGTAAACGTCGGCAGTATCGCCGGTGATAACCGACGGACGTACTTCGAATGTGGGGTTACGCATCTGCATGATGCAGACCCATAGGGGAGGGCGTATAGATGCTATGACGCGCGGAACGGTGCTTCAATACGCTGACCATTCCTGATTTGCGCTGCTGTGTGCATCAAGGCGCTTCTATGCGCGGCAACCCCCCGAACCGGAGCCGTGCGAGGCCGCGCAGATCGTCCAGCGCCGTCTTCACCACCTTTACCCGAGTGTCGGGGTCTTCTTCCCACGCCACGGGGATCTCCTTCCACCGGAACCCGCGCTTCTCCGCGATGACGAGCAGCTCGGTGTCGAAGAACCACCCGTTGTCCTCTATGTGCGGGAGCAGGACGTCCGCCGCGGCCCGGCTCATCGCCTTGAAGCCGCACTGCGCGTCGCGGAAGTGCGTGCCCATGCTCAGCCGGATGATGCGGTTGTACGACTGTGAGATGAACTCGCGCTTGAACGACCGCTCCGTCTGAGACTCCCGCGAGAGCCGCGAACCCCACGCCAGGTGGCAGCCCTCGTCCGTGATGGCCGCGACGAGCGGCGGAAACGCATCGAGTCCCGTTGAGAGGTCCACGTCCATGTATGACACCACATCCGCCGTGCTCTCGCGCCACGCGCGTTTGAGCGCCCGCCCGCGTCCGCGCTCGTCCAGGTGGATGACACCCACCTCGCCCGGACGCGACTCCGCGAAGCCGTTGGCGACCGCCAGCGTCGCGTCGGTCGAGCCGTTGTCGGCGACGACGATGCGCCACTCGTGCGGGAGGTTGTCGCGCAGGAACGCGCCCAACATCTCGATGCAGCGTCCGAGCGAGTGCTCCTCGTTCAGGACGGGTATGACGACGTCAACGGTTGCCATCGGTTACGGTTGCTCCTTCAGGGTTTCGGCCACGGCGAACGGGTCCGACGCGACGACCGGCTCGGCGAACAGCTCCATGCTGCCGAAATCGCTCGATCTCACGGCGAGCGGACCCCGGTCGACGACGCGGATGACGCACGGAAAGCCCTGCCAATCCTCGGAGGTTTCACCCAACGGCGGCAGTTGCCCGCCCACGTTGAACGACTGCACGCCGAGCGCGTCACGGAACACCGCGAGCGTGTCGTACAAGGCGTCGGCCGCGTCTTCATCGAACGCGGACGCGAGGATGAACGTCTCCTTCTCCTTCGTGGGCGTAAGGCTCGTCAGCATCTGAACGCTTCCCCGCCGCCACCCGAGGCCGAGCGCGGTGTGCAGGGTGGCGAGATCGTCGAAGTAGTTGGCGCCGTGCTCCGCACGATAGGAGGAGGAGGCGCGGCGGAGCGCCTCGATGCGAGCGTAGTGGCGCCCGCGCGCCAATTGCACCTGCGCGTGCCCGTGCACGATGGAGCCACCCGCGCGCCAGAGGCAGTTCCACAGGAAGAACGGGTAGACGGCGTCCGGGTCCGCCTCATGCGCTGCTGCGAACCAACGGCTCGCCAGAGCGACGCAGTCACGCACCGATGCCCGGTCGAACCGCAGCGGGTTGGCATCCGTGAAGATGAGCAGGCTGTGGTGCGCGTCGTACTTCGCCACGTTCGCTGCGGTCAGCGCCGTGTCGCTGCGGAGGCGTCCGAACAGGTCCTCCGGGGTGTTCTCATCGGGCTGCGCCCATGGGTCATTCGCCAGTTCGTCCTGGATGTCGGGCGCGGTTCCGCCCCGCATCGGACGGCGGGCGCGCAGTTCGTTGAAGATGGCTGACTCGCCGGTGACGAGGTTCGAGATCCGCACGATGCGCTGCGTCTCCACCGCCTCCACACTCCCGAACGTGCGCTCCACCCACGGGGCCATCGTCGGCGGCACGCGCAGATGCCCTTCGCTCTCCGTCACGTCGTAGATGCGGCGGAAACGCGCGACGTCGTCCGGCGCGAGGCGTTGCGCCTGTTCGCGCAGGTTCAGTATGGACAGGGACATGGGGGCAGCGGTCAAAGCGTCGTGTCTGTGGGGTTCGTAGCTGCGAGTGTGCGTTCGAGCGAGAGTTTGTCCAACTGCAACTGAACGGGGATGGGGTACTTACCGGTGAAGCAGGCGTCGCAGAATCCCTTGCCGGACGGATCGCCGCTGACGGCATCGTGCAGCTGATCGACGCTCAGGTACCCGAGCGAGTCCGCGTCGATCTCTTTGCATATCTCCGGGATGGACCTGCCGGTCGCGATGAACTCGGCCTTCGTCGCCATGTCCACACCGAAGAAGCACGGGTCCACGATGGGCGGCGCGCAGACGCGAACGTGCACCTCCCGCGCGCCCGCCTTGCGGAGGAGCGCGACGATGCGCGGCGTGGTCGTGCCGCGAACGATGCTGTCGTCCACCACCACCACGCGCTTGCCGCTGAGCACTTCCGGCAGGGGATTGAACTTGTTGCGCACGCCAAGCTCGCGGAACCACTGGTCCGGCTCGATGAACGTCCTGCCCATGTAGCGGTTCTTGATGAGCCCGTAGGCGAATGGGATGCCGGACTCCTGCGCGTAGCCGATCGCGGCGGAGTTGGCCGACTCCGGTACGGGGATGACGATGTCCGCGTCCACCGGGTGTGCCCGCGCGAGCGCCATCCCCATGCGTGTCCGCGAGGTGTGCGTGAGCGAGCCGTCCAGTATCGAGTCCGGACGGGCGAAGTAGATGTGCTCGAAGACGCAATGCGCCCTGCGGGTGTCGGGGACCTGCGACGGGATGCTCCGCAGCCCCGTGCGGCTGATGACGACGGTCTCGCCCGGCTCGACGTCGCGCACGAACTGTGCGCCGACGTGGTCCAGCGCGCAGCTCTCCGAGGCGATGATCCAGCCGCTCTGCTCGATGCGCCCGATGCAGAGCGGACGCACCCCGAGCGGGTCACGGATGCCGATCAACGTGTCCGGAGTGCAGACCGTGAGGGAGTACGCGCCCTTGAGCGTGCGCATGAGGTAGGACGTCTTCTCCTCCCAGGAGTCGCCGGGCGCCCACGCCAGCAGGTGCGTGATGACCTCCGAGTCCGTGCCGGTTGAGCAGGTGACGCCCCAGTCGTCCAGCAGGCGCTGGCGCAGTTCCGCGGCGTTGATGACGTTGCCGTTGTGCGCGAGCGCCAGCTCGACGCGCGGGCCCTTGGAAACGATGGGCTGCGCGTTCAGCGGGCTGCTGGAGCCGGTGGTGGAGTAGCGCGTGTGCCCGATGGCGATGTGGCCGGGCAGCCGCTCCAGGTCCTCCTGGCGGAATACGTTGGAAACGAGCCCCTGGTTGGTGAAGTTGCGGAGCGTCCGTCCGTCTGCGGCGGCGATGCCCGCGCTCTCCTGTCCCCGGTGCTGCAGGGCGAACAGGCCGTAGAAAGCCAGCTGTGCGGCTTCGTCGTGCGTCGATCCGGGAAGGTATGCGCCTATGACCCCGCACGCTTCGCGGGGAGCGTCGGACTCAACGACAGGCAACCTGCGGCCTATTGCCAAGAGAGCCTCGCTCCGAGGGTCAGGACTGGTGACTGGATGTTAACCGTTGACGGTCAAACAGGCAAACCGGCGCACCGGGAGTTTTGGGCCGGTTTGCTGTCTTGCCGCCGAGGGCTACAGGTTCGCCAGCACCTCGGCCGTCGGCTGCACCGAGCACCACTCCGCGAGGGACGGCAGGTCGGGCGAGTCCGGCGGATACGTGGCGTCGGCGATGACCGTGATGTCGTAGCCGAGCGCAACGCCGTCGAGCGCCGTCGCCCAGACGCAGCCGGTCACGGCCCCGCCGGTCATGATAAGGCGGCGGGCGTTCAGGTTCCGCAGGATGCGGTGCAGCGGGGTGTAGCCGAAGCCGCTGCCGCCCTTCTTCTCGACCACGTAGTCGTCCTCTTCCGGTCGCAGTTCGTCCACCATCTCCGCGCCCCAAGTGCCGTAGGCGCAGTGCGTCACGCCCGGTGGAAGCGTGCGAGCGCGCCGGTGCGTCCTGCTGTGGACGTCGTCAGAGTTGTCCTGGCGACGCACCACCCGCACGTAGACGACGGGCCAGCCACGCTCGCGCATCGCCGCGCTCAACTGTTGCGTGTTCTCGGTGATGCTCAACCGCTTCTCCTCCGGCATCGGGTCGCTGAGGCCGTAGAGGACGTGCGGGCGCTCCGCGTTCATGAAGTCGTTCTGCATATCCACGAGCACCATCGCGAAGTCGGGGCCGGGCCGCGCTGCCGACGGCGTGGCGGTAGCGGCGGAGTAGACGTCTACCGCGAGCACGACCTCGGCCTGCTTGCGCGGCGCGTGCAGCTTCGCGGCGTCCGGCGGGTACAGCGCGTCCTCGACGACGAACTGCTCGTACCCCAATCGCCCTCCGGTGCGGGCGGTCTCGGCGATGGTGTCTGTCACGCCGCCCCCGACGACGATGCACTGGGTGACGCCGAGGTTCGTGAGAAGGCGATCGAGGTGCGTGTTGTCGTATGCGCTGTGCCCCTTCTTGCCGACGACGTAGTCGTCCGGCGCAGCGTCCATGCCGTCCATGAGCCCTGCGCCCCACGAACCCTCGATGAAGAACGGCCCCGTCTCCTCGAGTCGGCGCTCCAGCCAGAGAGGCGCGTAGGTGCTGTCGGCGAAGTCGGGCCGTAGGCTGGTCTTCACCCACACGATGGGCCTGCCCGCCTCGCGCATGAGGTCGATGAGTCCGCCCCACGTGTCCACGAGACGCGCCACTTCGGTAGCCTCGGGCGCCTGCCCTGCGCGCCCCAGCGCGCCATCCGGATGGAGGGCGTCGCGTTGCACGTCGACCAGCAGCAGCGCAGCGTTATCGAGGACGATCTGCATCTCCCACCTCCTCGCACCGTGAGGGTGTCGCGGCCATCATAGGGGCGCAGCCGCACCGGCTCAAGCGCTACCCTCTCGGTGCCGGGCCGAGCACCCGGTACTTCTGGTCCGCGGTGCGCTCGGCTATGGGCAGCACCTCCACGACCACCCGCGAGAGCCCGACGACCTCGCCGTCCGCGTCGAAACTGTAGTCGTCGCCGATGGCCCCGCTCCAGGTGATGCCGTACATGCAGTCGCGGAAGCCGTCCGCGTCCTGGTCGTCGCCGGTCTGCCTGAGGCATTCGGTGGTGATGTAGACGTCGTCGTACGCGGAGCCCAGGTGCCACGGCAGCGTCACGTAATCGTAGCGCTCCCTGAAGTTGGCCAGCACCTCCTGCGCCTTCTCGTTGGCCGGGTCCAGGTCGGCGGTGATGGCTTTCATGCCGGTTGCTGCGTCGCCCGCGATGTCGAGGGCGGTCGTCCCCACCGCTATCGTCTCCGCGTAGATAGGCCCTTCGTAGCCCAACTCCCGGGCCTGCTTCATGATGGTGCCCGCCGAGAACTCGGACTGGGGCGCGATATGGAGCGCGTCGGGGCCGGCCTCGAACAGCTTCGTCAGTTGGGTCCTGAAGTCGGCGACGTCGGACCCGTACGCCTCCGCCGCTACGACACTCCCGCCGCGCTGTTCGAATTGGGCGACCGACGTGCGCCGTATACCCTCGGCGTAGTCGGTTGCCTCGGTGATGGTGGCGAGTGTGCGTATCCCATCAGCCCAGAGCGTGTTGCCGGTGGCGATACCCACTTCGATGTCGCTGATCTGTGTGCGGAAGATGTAGTCGCCCGCGTTGGCGATGTCCGGGTTGCTCGCCAGCCCGGAGAAAAGGATCACCCCGTCGGCCTCTGCCAGCGGCGCAACGCCAAGCATGGCGGAGCTGCACGAGGTGCCAAGGATGATCTTCACACCGTCCACGTCCGTGAGCTTGTGGTAGGCGGCGATGGCGTCGGCGGCGTTGCACTTGGAGTCCTCGATGACGAACTCCAGCATGCGCCCGTCGATGCCGCCCGCGGCGTTGATCTCGTCCGCGGCCATCTGCTTGGACTGGTTCGCGACTGTGCCGTACGTCTCGCCGGCGCCCGTCAGCGACTCCATCACGCCGATCCTGAACGGCTCGTCCTGGCCGTCGTCGCTGTCGCCGCAGGCGACGATTCCCAGCGCAAAGACGGGCAGCAGGCAGAGAATGAGGAACAGCTGACGCACGGGGTTGCTCAAGAGGGGACCTCCGAAGTTCCGGGTTGGGATGGCTGCGAGTGTAGCATGAGGCTCTGCTGCCTCCATCCGGCGCATCCTGTCCTCGTTGTGGGAGGTGGTTCACGCGGGAGCGCGCTTCCTGCTAGAATGTCTCTTCGTTGCGCCGTGCGCTTCACCTGTGCGCGGCGCGTCGTGTGAGACGCGGACGGCTGTGGGACGCATCCCCCACGAACGCGCCTCCGAAGGCCGAGAGACTGGAAGGAATGCTCCGCCAACTTCGCTGGAAATCACTCCTCGCCATCATCGTCATCGTTGGCGTCGCTACTGCTGCGCTCGTCGTGCCGGACTACCGCATACCCGGCATCGGCGCGCGCGGCTCTCAGGACATCCTCGGCCTGCGGTTGGGGCTGGACCTCGCGGGCGGTACACAGCTCATCTACCAGGCCGGAGTGGAAGGCGAAGTCCCGACAGCGGAGCAGATGCAAGGGTTGGTCGGCACCATCACGCGGCGCATCGACCGCCTCGGCGTGGCCGAACCCTCCATCCAGCAACTCGGCGAGGACCGGCTGCTCATCCAACTGCCCGGCATCGAGGACACCCAGCAGGCGAAGGACCTCATCGGTCAGACCGCGCAGTTGGAGATCGTTGAACGCATCTGCGACAACGCCACCTGCACTGCGTTCGAAGACCGCCCGAGCGGCCTCACCGGTGGGGACATGGCCCGCGCATTCCCGAGCCAGGACCAGACGACGAACCGGCCTATCCTGAGCTTTGAGCTGAACCGGGATGCGGCGCAGCAGTTCGCCGTGATGACGCAGCGCATCTTCTCCACGAACAACACCGACAGCCCGGACCAGTTGGCGTTCGTGCTCGACGACGACGTGCTCGTATCTGCGGTCGTGAACAGCCCCATCCTCTCGGGCAGCGGCATCATCCAGGGCAACTTCACCACGGAAGAGGTCCGGCAGCTCGCCATACAGGTCGAGTCCGGACGTCTGCCGGTGGACATCGAGGAGATATCCTCGAGCGTCGTCGCAGGTGCGCTCGGCGCACGGTCGCTGGACGAGGCGCTCATCGCGGGCGGCGTCGGCCTGCTCCTCGTGCTCTTCTTCATGGTGGCCTACTACCGGGTCTCCGGGGTTGTCGCCGGCATGGCGCTCGTCTGGTACATCCTCATCGTCCTCGCCCTCTTCAAGCTCATTCCGGTGACGCTCACGCTGGCCGGACTGGCCGGCTTCATCCTCTCCCTCGGTATGGCCGTTGACGCCAACATCCTCATCTTCGAGCGGTTGAAGGAGGAATTGCAGGTGGGCCGCACCGTCCAACTGGCGATGCAGATCGGCTTCAACCGCGCATGGCCGTCCATCCGCGACGGAAACATCTCCACCATCCTCATCGCCCTCGTGCTCTTCTTCTTCGGCAGCGGGTCGGCGAACTCGGCAGTGACCGGCTTCGCAGTATCCCTACTCATCGGCGTGCTCACGAGCATGTTCACCGCCATCTTCATCAGCCGGAACCTGCTGGGCATCGTTGCTGCGACGTGGCTCCGGCGTTCGGCACGGCTGTTCACCCCTGATGCGGGCAGGCGCGACCGCGCAGCACCGGCGGGAGGAGGCGGCTGATGCGCGTCGCCAGCTTCCGCAAGTGGTTCTTCGGCATCTCCGCGCTGCTGGTGCTTCTGTCCGCGGCGTCGCTCATCTCGTTCCAGTTGAAGCCGGGCATCGACTTCACGGGTGGTGCGGCCATCACCGCCACTTACGAGACGGACGTGGCCACCTCGCGGGTCGTGGATGCGCTCACTCGTGTAGGGCAGCCCGACGCCATCGTCCAGGGCGCAGGCAACAACACGTTCTTCATCCGCCTCGGCATCCTGGAACTGGACGAGCGAGACGCCGCCGGGAACGTCGTGCGCCGCGGCGACGAGTCCCGCGTGCGGGATGCACTTGCGGAGGTCGGCCCGGTGGAGATCGGCTCGTTCGACTCGGTCTCCGGCATCATCGGCTCAGAGAACGTGCGCAACGCCACCATCGCTGTCATCGTTGCTTCGCTCGTCATCCTGATCTACGTCACGTGGGCGTTCCGGCGCGTGCCTTCACCATTCCGCTACGGCGTCGCAGCCGTCATCGCGCTCGTGCACGACGTCTTCATCGTCCTGGGCGTATTCTCGGTGCTGGGCGAGACGATCAATCTGGAAGTGAACGCCATGTTCATCACGGGCGTGCTCACCACCATCGGCTACAGCGTCAACGACACCATCGTCGTCTTCGACCGTTTGCGGGAGAACGTGGCGCGCTATTCTGGCGTGAGCACGCGCGAGCTCGTCAACCTGAGCGTCCGCGAGACGATAGCCCGATCGCTGAACACGTCCATCACGCTCATCGTGGTCGTCGTCGCGCTGCTTCTCTTCGCCGGGCCGTCGATCCGCCCGCTGCTCTACGTGCTGCTCGCGGGCGTCACGGTGGGGACGTACAGCTCCATCTTCATCGCGAGCCTGCTCCTCGTCTCCTGGGACGAGGGCGAGATCGGCCGCTTCTGGCGCCGCGTCCGCTTCAAGCGCGCCCCGGCGTAGACCCTACGGCCGCAGCACCACCCTCCCCACAACCTCGCGACCCTTGACCGCGCGATAGCCGCGCATCACCGACTCGGCAGATAGTGGCAACTCCTCGTGAACGAGCGGCGACACCTGCCCGCCTGCCACGAGCGACAGCGCGCGCTCCACGTGCCGCCACTCGACCCCCAGGCTCCCCGCGAGCGTCAGTTCGCGGAAGATCGCCTCGGCGGGTGCGAACGGCGCTGCGTCCGACGACGTCTGCCCCACGAGCGCGATGCGCCCTCCCTGCTGCATCGCCCTGACGAGCCGCCCCAGCGATGTCCCCGTCGTGTCGAGTGCGGCGTCCGCACCCGCGTCGCCCGTCAGCGCCGCGACGACCTCCTCCCACGGCTCGTTATCGAGCAGCACTGTGTCGAGCCACGGCTCGCTCTCCAGCCGCTGCGCCTTCTCCGGCGACCCGGTGATGCCGATGACGCTCGCGCCGAGCGCGTGCGCAGCCTGCGCCGCGTGCGTCCCGACGCCACCGCTGGCGCCGGTCACCACGAGCGTCTTGCCCTTCGTGATCCCGCACGTCTCCAGTGCCTTGAGCGCAACGCCGATGGGCGAGGCGAGCAGCCCACCGCCCGTCGCAGCCATGCCCTGCGGCAGCGGAATGAGCGATTCCACAGGCGCGGTCAGTATCTCCGCGAACCCGCCGTCGCGACGGTGTCCGATATCGCCGGGCATAATGACGGCCTCGGTGCCCACGAGGCTCGCAGGCACGCCCTTGCCGACACCGCAGACGACACCCGCGACCTCGTGCCCGAGCACGCGCGGCAGCGTGACGCCTCGCCGGAGCGTGCCCTCCATGATGAGCGCGTCGTGGTGGGAGAAGCCGCACGCCGTCACGCGCAGCAGCGCCTCGCCCGGCGCGGGCTGCGGGTCGGGCAGGATCGCGTCGCGCAGGTGCGGCTCCGGCGCTGCGGCATCGAGGACGACAGCGTTCATGCGGATACTCTAACCGGACTTGGCAGCGGGTGTACGATTGACGCGTAGAGGAGGACGCCATGCACGTCGACGATTTCATCGAGGAACTCTGGACGTACGCGAACAGCTTCCCCATGCGCGAGCACCCGTGGTTCCGCGGCATCGCGGAGCACTGGTGGACGCGCGAGCAGATCATCGCGGGCGAGGTGCAGCACTACCTTCGCGTGCGGGAGAACCCGGTCTACTTCGGTTACATCGCGGCGCACGCGGCTGAGGAGCGCCTCCCCGGCCTCACCGAGGCCGTGCTGGAGAATTACATGGAGGAGCTCTCCGGCGAGCGCACCCACGTCGACATCATGTTCCAGTTCCTGGAGGAGGGCGGCGTGTCGCGCGAGGACGCCGACAACGCGCAGCCCACGCCCGGAACGCTCGCGGCCATCGAGATGATCCTCGGCCACTGCCAAAGGCGCTCAGCGTTGGAGGGCGTCGCGATGCTGGCGTTCGTGGAGAGCCGGCACGGCGGGCCGGACGGCGCGGCAGCGTCAGCCTATCCGGCGCTCGTCGGCCACTACGGCTTCTCGGAGTGGGCAGCGGAGACCTACCGCATCCACGCTGAGCAGGACGTGGGACACGGCCAGAGCCAGATCGACGTCATCAGGCGCTACGCCACCACCGACGAGGCGCAGGAGAAGATACGGCGCGCGGTCCGGCTCGGGCTGACGGCGTGGAACCTCGAGTATGACGGTCACGTGCAGGCCATGACCGGCCTCCGCGATCACTGGGACGGCGGCCACCCGCTCATCCACCGGAATCCGCCGATGCGCGTCCCGCTGGCATAAGTTACCTCCGAATAGACGAAGGGAGGGGCATCCGCGGCGTGGATTCAAAGGACAAACAACTCGATGCCGCAAGCTTCGTCGGGCGGGCAGCCACGATGGTGGCCCTGGGGTTCTTCGTGGAGCGCGTCGGGACCGCGTATTTCGGAGCGGTGTGGGGTGCAGTGATCGCCATCGTGGTGATGCTGGCCATCCTCGCCGGGGTCCTGCTGTGGCCGAGGCTGAAGAGCAAGGGCAGTGAAGAAGAGCAGGCCGAGAGTTCCGGCGAAGCAGCAGGCCCCTGGTAATGCTCTGAACAACTCGCCTGAAGGCCCGCCACTCCCGCGAAGGCGGGAATCTCGCCCCTGTCATGCCGAGCGCAGCCCGCGCTTAGCGCGCAGCATCCTCTCGGGGGGACGTCCGCTTATTCAGAGCATTCCTAGAACGGGAACTCGTCGGGCAGCGCTGACCGAAGCTCGGCGTACTCAGCGTCGCCGGCATACTCTTTGGCGATGCTTTCGAGGCGCTCCACGAGTTCCTCGACCGGCATCCGGAACACGCTCGAGACCATCCCCGTGGTCTCCTCGAAGTCTCCCCTTCAGTTCCGGTATCAGCCGCGCATCCGCTCCATGAGGTAGCGGTCTTCTTCGCGCATGCACCCATTGTAGCCGCATCCGCAAGCCCCGGCTGCGTGTCTGCTACCGTGAGAAGCCCACAGGCTGCGCCGTGATGAGCTCCGTCGATGCGATGGGGCTGCCGTCGGCCTCCGCTGTCACTGCGAGCCGTGTGAGCACGCGCCACTCCTGACCCTGCCACCGCACCCGCAGTATCACGAATGCATTCTCTACGAGTTCACCTGGAGGCTCATCGAACCTCACAGTAAATTCGAGCCGCACGCTCGCGCCCGATGCCAACGGCGGCTGCTCGCTCAGCGATACCGCCTCCGCCCGGAAACGCCCGTGGGGCAGCCATGCTTCCACCAGCTCAACGGGCGCGTCCCCCTCGTTCCGCGCCTCGAACGCAACGTCCCACGCGCCCGGCGCGCCGGAGGCGCGGCCGTTCTGTAGAACACTGATAGAGGGGCTGGTCATGGCGTCAGGATATATCTCCCGCTGGCGTCCGGTGAGTCGTGCGAAACTGGCGATATTCGTAAG
Organism: Dehalococcoidia bacterium; assembly: GCA_965208625.1. GTDB lineage: Bacteria > Chloroflexota > Dehalococcoidia > Lucifugimonadales > Australimonadaceae > Bin16. Next base: position 2,344,992 of record OZ242348.1, on the reverse strand, counting down.
AAATAACGGCAATCGCCGCGTGAAACGGCACAGCGATGGCTTTACTTGACCGGTCTACCCCTGCTCGGTAGTATCGCCAAGCGGGATACGCGCGCAACGCAGCGCGGGAAGAGGTGAGCGAATGGCGCACGTCGATTACAAGGATCTGAGGGACTATCTGGACGTTCTCGAAGAGAACGGCATGTTGAAGCACATCACCGCGCCGGTCGACCTCGACTACGAGATCGGAGGCATCGCAGCTCGAAGTCTCGACAAGGGAGGCGACAGCCTGGTGGGGCTGCTCTTCGAAAACATCAACGGCTATCCCGGCAAGCGGGTGGTGGCGAACATCCTCGCGAAGACGGAACAGCTCGCTCTGGCCATCGGCGCCGAGCCGGACGACATGACGCTCTACGAACGCATCGGGGAAGCACGGCAGAGTCCCATCGCTCCGGTGCAGGTGTCGGAAGCGGTCTGCCAGGAAGAGGTCATCACGGAGGAGGACGTAAACCTGCACGACCTGCCCATCCCGTGGTGGCACGAGGGAGATGCCGGGCGCTACATCGGCACGACCGCAGGCGTGACGACGATGGACCCCGAGACCGGCTACATCAACCAGGGGCTCTATCGCTGCATGATCCTCGACGACAAGACGTTCTCCCTGCAGGCGCGCGGCGGCCACGAGATCGGCGAGAACCCCACGAAGACCGGCTACGGCGGGCAGTCCCACATCCTCATGAACGAGGCGAAAGGGAAGCCGACGTCCGTCGCGCTGGCCATCGGCATGGACCCGGCGCTCACCTACGCCGCGGGCGCGTTCGTGCATTCAGACGAGATAGAACACGCGGAGTACGCCTTCGCGGGCGCACTCAAGGGCGAACCCATCGAGATAGTAAAGTGCCTCAATAGCGACCTGCTCGTCCCTGCCTACTCCGAGATGATCATCGAGGGCGAGATACTCCCTTACGAACGCATCAACGAGGGACCGCACGGCGAACACCAGGGCTTCTACACGGCGGTGGACAACGTCTTCGTCGTGCATGTGAAGTCGATCTCGCACCGGAAGGACGCTATCCACTACGGACTGATATGCCGCCAGCAGGAGGACTACCCCAAGTTCATGTACTCCGCCGGCATGCGCACCCGTCTCGATCAGATGGGCATCGCAGACTTGCTGGAGGACGTCTGGTGCCCGGACAGCACGGGCGGCGGCTTCGGCGTCGTGGCCATCATCGCCGCGAAGGCGAAGACACCCGCCGACGTGGCGCGCATCAAGGAAGCGATAACGAATCTCAAGGAAGAGCGCTACCTCGTTCGCAGACCCCGCTGGACCATCGTCGTTGACGACGACTGCGACGTTCGGGACTGGGCGGAGGTGATGTGGCGGGTCGCGCTCGGCGTCATGCCGGACGCGCACCTGAGCATCAGCGAACGGAACAACACGATATGGCACGAACCGCTGGAAGTGGAGTTCGACGCAGGCTCGTGTGTGTTCGTCGACGCGACGTTCAAGACGAAGCGCGGGTTCGACCGTCCCATCAACGCGTTGAGCAAAGACCTGAAGGCTCGCGTTGACGGACGTTGGAAAGAGCTGGGGCTCGACTAGAGGCACGCGCACAATACGAAAGGACAACAGCCATGACGACCGAAGCGGAGATGGGGGTCGCGTACGACGACCTGCGTTCCTATATCGAAGCCTGCCAGGCTATGGACAACTGGCGGCTCATCGAGGGCGCGGACTGGGACGCGGAGATCGGGGCGCTGACCGAGGCGGCGGCCGACCGCATACCGGAGCCGCCCATGCTCCTGTTCGATAACATCAAGGGCTACCCGGAGGGCTACCGCGTCGTCAGCCTCACCGAGTCGTCTTGGAAACGCGCCTGCATCGCGCTTGGCCTGCCGCTGGACCGCCCGAAACTGGAACTGTTGCGGATGGCGGCCCGGAAGCTGAAGGCCGCGCACGACAACCTCATAGGCCCCAACGAGGTGACGAGTGGCCCCGTGATGGAAAACGTGTTCGAGGGCGAGGACGTCGACGTCTGGCAGTTGCCCATCCCCCGTTACCACGCCGCGGATGGAGGCCGCTACCTCGGCACCGGCGGCGTGCTCATCAACAAGGACCCGGAGTCGGACTTCATCAACGTTGGCACCTACCGGATGCAGGCGCACGAGAAAGACCTGCTCGGTTTGTGGATGAGTCCCGGCCAGCAGGGCAGGCAGATATGCCAGCGCTACTGGGACCAGGGCAAGGCCGCGCCGGTCGTTGCCGCCTACGGGCTGGACCCGCTCACTTTTTCCTCCGGGCACATGAAGCTGCCGTGGGGCAAGAGCGAGCTGGATCTTGCAGGCGGCCTGCGCGGGCGTCCTGTGGACGTCATTCCCGGCCCGATCACCGGCTTGCCGATACCGGCGGGGGCGGAGATAGCGATCGAAGGGGAGGTGCCGCCCCCGTGGGAGCAGGCAGAGGAAGAGGGGCCGTTTGGTGAATGGCCGGGCTACTACTCCGGCGGCACGCGCGGCACCGGCGAAGCCCAGCCGGTCATCCGCATCAAGGCGCTCTACCACCGCAACTCGCCCATCATCCACAACCAGGCGCCCATGTGGCCGGGCGCAGCGAAGTTTGCCATCCCGATCGGTGCTGGCCTCCTGTGGGACCAGCTGGAGGCAGCCGGCATACAGGACATCACGGGTGTCTTCTCCTACACCGGCTATCTGGTCGCCATCTCCATCAAGCAACGCTACGCCGGACACGCGAAGCAGACCGCCCATGCAGCCATCTCTGCTGCCTCGGGTGCACGCAACGGGAGGTACGTCGTCATCGTTGACGAGGACATCGACGTCACGGATCTCAAGGAGGTCATCTGGGCGATGCAGACGCGCGTCGACCCCTACACCGACATCGAAACGATAGACGGGACGTGGAGCACGCCTCTCGATCCCCGGATGCCACCGGAGAAGCGAGCGAACGGCGACCACACGAACAGCAGGGCCATCTTCTACGCGGAGCGTCCCTTCCACTGGAAGGACGAGTTCCCCTTGGTCAGCCGCACCCCGGCTGACCTGCGCCAGAGCGTGATCGAGAAGTACCGCGACATACTCCCGTTCCCTGGGTACTAGCCCCGGCTGACGCAGGCCTAACGCATCGAGCGGGCGCGGTTGATTGAACAACCGCGCCCGTCTTGCATCGACGCCCCCGCTGGCATCCCATGCCGCGGTTCGGGATAATGAGGTATTCCTACCGCAGGAGGGTGCGTTGCGCATCGGGGCTCACGTTTCCGGATCAGGCTCGCTCGATAAGGCCATAGACAGAGCGCTGGACATCGGCGCGGAGTGCATCCAGTTCTTCCCGTCCGCCCCGCAGGGGTGGGGCTTCAAGATCCCGGACGAGAAGGTCGTTGCGGACTTCAAGCGCAAGGCGTTCGAGCAGGGCATCGGCCCCAATGTCTTCCATGGCATCTACCTCGTCAGCCTCGGCGCGGACGACCCGGCGCTCGTGCAGCGTGGCAAGGCGTCGCTCACCAAGTACATGAACGTCGCCGGCGACATGGGTGTGCAAGGGGTCATCTTCCACCTCAACAGCCACAAGGGACGCGGCTTCGACGGCGTGTTCGGGCAGGTCATTGAGGGCATCCGCGAGGTGCTGGCCGAATCGCCGCCGGACGTGCAGCTCATCCTGGAGAACAGCGCGGGCATGGGCAACCACATCGGCTCCAAGTTCGCCGAGATAGGCGCGTTCATCCGCGAACTGGACGACCCTCGCGTGCAGGTCTGCCTCGACACGCAGCACTCCTTCGCGGCGGGCTACGACCTCCGCACCCCCGACGGCGTCGATGCCGTGATGGACGAATTCGACCGCGACATCGGCGTCGAGCACCTCGTCGCCGTGCACTGCAACGACTCCAAGCCTCCGCTGGGCGGTGCGCTCGATCGGCACGAGAACATAGGCGAAGGGCAGATGGGCATCGGCGCGTTCGAGTCGATACTCGGCCACTCGGCGTTCGCCAACGTGCCGTTCTACCTGGAGGTGCCCGGCTACGAAGGCAAGGGCCCGGATGAACCGAACGTGACCACCATGAAATCGGTGCGCGAGCGGTCCGCACCGGACGCAGGCTGATCCACGATGCGCAAGCGGCAGTTCGAGGAGTTGGTCAGGCGTGCGGTCGAGGAGGTGGCGGACGATTGGCCGGACGAGAAGAAAGAAGGGTGGCCCGTCTTCGTGGAGAACCTCCTGAGCAATAACGTCGACATCCAGGTGCGCCGCCAGCCGACGAAGCGGCAGCGCAAGTCGCTGGGACTCCGGTCGGACGAAACGTTATTGGGTCTGTACGAAGGCGTGCCGCTCACTGACCGAGACGGCTACAACATGGTCCTGCCGGACGTCATCACCATCTTCCAGTTGCCCATCGAGGAGATGTGCGAAACGGAAGAGGAGGTGATGGAGGAAGTGCGCAAGACGCTGGTGCACGAGGTCGCGCACCACTTCAGCATCACGGACGTGGAGCTCGAAGCCTGGGGCGTCGCCTAGTAGCTGCTACTGCACCAGCGCAGCGCGCCCTGCTGACAGCCGCTCTTCCGCGAGGTGGTTCGCTGCTTCCGCTGTCGTGATGCCTTCCGCATCGGCGATGGCGAGCACTCGCTGCATCGTGTCGTAGATGGTGGCGGTGTGGGCACGCGCCCCTTCATGGTCGTACGGCTGCCCGATCTCGAAGTAGACGTTCGTCACGCCGCCCGCGTTCGCGATGAAGTCCGGCGCGTAGACGATGTTGCGCTCCGCGAGCAGGTGCGCGACATCCGGTGTGGTGAGCTGGTTGTTTGCCGCGCCGCAGATCACCTGGCACCGCAGCCGGGGCAGCGTCGCCTCGTTCAGCACTCCGCCCAGCGCGCACGGCGCGAACACGTCGCACTCCGCGTCGTAGATGGCGTCCGGGGACACGAGGGACATGCGCGGAAGGCCCGCGGCGCGTTGCAGGGCGTCGTCGTGGATGTCGGTGACGATGAGCTCCGCGCCCGCTTCTAGGAGGTGTGACGCGAGCGACGACGCGGCATTGCCGAAGCCCTGCACGGCGACGCGCCGCCCTTCGAGCGAATCGCTGCCCCACGCCGCCTCGGCGCAGGCGCGCATCGCTTGGAACACGCCAAACCCGGTCATGCCTGCGGGATTGCCGCTGCCGCCCAGCTCCTCGGGCAGGCCCACGACGTGCTGCGTCTCCTCGGCGATCCACGCCATGTTCTGCGCGTTCGCGCCCACGTCCTCCGTCGTAACGTAGCGCCCGCCGAGCGACTCCACGAAGCGTCCGTAGGAGCGGAACATCGCCTCGGTCTTGTCGGTACGGGAGTCGGCGACGATGAGGCCCTTGCCCCCGCCGAGCAGCAGCCCGGCCGCCGCGGACTTGTATGTCATCGCACGGGAGAGACGGAGCACGTCCATGATGGCGTCCTCGTCCGTGGGGTGCGGCCAGATGCGCGTGCCGCCGAGCGCGGGGCCCAGCGTACGGTCGTGGATGGCGATGAACGCCTTCACGCCGTTGGCGGGGTCTGTCCAGACGGCCAACTCTTCGTGCCCGCTCGCCTGCATGTACTCGATGAATTCCATGGGTCGCACCCCCTCCGGCGCTATGTTAATCGTAGCACTCTCGGCGGATACGTGCATGCGTAAGACGTCTCACTCATCATGTGGTTTCTCGTGCAGGATCCCCTGCCAGCCCTGCATGAGGCCGATGCCCTCGCGGGGCAGCACCACGATCGCGAATAGGGTCGTTGGTCCCAGCAGCACGAGGTGCAGGATGAGCCCGAACCCGATCCCCAGCTCGCGCGGCACGTCCCATAGCGCCAGTATCTCTACCACCGCGAGTTCGAACGTGCCGACGGCGCCCGGCAGCCCCGGTAAGGACGTCGCGAAGAAGATCGCGCCAAGCGCGACAATGGTCGCCTGGAAGATCGAGATCTCGATCCCCATGCCCTGCGCCAGCACCCACGCGCACGGCCCCAGCAGGAGCGAGTAGATGATGGTCAGCGACCCCGTGGTCGCCAGCTCCCGCTTCCGCCGCATCGCATCGCTTATCGTCTGCTCGTAGGTGAGGATCCCCGGTATCCTTCCGACGAAGGCGATGCGGCGCGCCACCCGCCCCAGATTCAGCAACAGCACGAAGAAGACGATGAGTATCGCGCTCAGGTAGATCGCGGGGCCTGCGAAGTCGGCTATCCGCGGTTCGGATACGATCGCCGTGAACGCAAATGCCATCGTGAACATGATGTCCTGCACGCGCGTCATGACGATGGTCGCTACTACGGTCGCTGCGGGGTGCTTGTCCCGCAGGGTCAGCATCGTCAGCACGGCGGGCTCGTCCAGCAGGCGCACCGGCGCGAAGTTGTTCAGCCCCAGCGCCGCCATCTCCACGGTGAAGAGCCGCCAGGAGGTAACGCGTTCGGACGTCCACATCAGCCGCCACCGGTAGGCGCGCAGGAAGCTGGAGAAGAGCATGATTGCGACGGCGGTCGCTACCGCCAGGAGCGACGTCGTCGCCAGTTGCTCGCCCACCTCTCCCCAGTCGATGCCGCGTATCGTCAGGTAGAGGAAGAACCCGCCGAGCGCGAACCCGAATGGGACGAGGAAGCGTGGGCTCCTGATGATGGAGAAGAGCGCGGAGAGGAAAGCCATGAGCGCGGCCTCAGCCGAACAGATCGCTCCTTGATGGTCCGGAGGATGCGCTCGGCGCTGCGCCGTGCCCAGGCACGCTCATGTCCGCGTAGAACGCCTCGTCGTAGGCCCGCGTCCGCACGACCACCGGCATCGGCAGCGCGTGCCCGAACATGAGCGACTGCTGCTGGGACTCCAGCCGCGACAGCACGGTGCGCAGTTCACGAGCGCCCGGTGCGCCGGTCAGCACCGCGTCGACGTCGCGGTCGTTGTCCAGCTGGCAGACGATGCGCGTGCCCACCTGGCTCAGCACCTCACCGTCGATGCCGGACGGACGCTGGTCCACCACCAGCAGCGTGACGCGGTACTTCCGCATCTCCCGCGCGATGGTGCCGAATATCGTCTGCCCCGCCACGCCGGGGTCGAGGAAGCGGTGCGCCTCCTCGATGGTGATGAGGAGCGGCGTGGGCTGAGGCCTGCCCTCGGCGAGCGCCTTCTCGGTCCGCTCGCGGTACTCGGCGTGGATGCGCCGCGTGATGAGGTTGGCCACCAGCAGGTACGCCGTGATGTTGTCGCCGTAGCTCCCGAACTCCAGCACGACGTGGCGGTTGTCCTGCAGGTGCTCCAGCACCTGGCGAACGGCGCTGCCGCCCGTCGAGTGCTCGGACATGAAACCGAACCGCTGCAGTTGGGAGAGCCTGCGCCGGAGCGCGCCGAGCGTCCCCGAGTTCTCACCCATCGAATCGGCGAGCGACGCCAGGTCCTCCTGCGAATGGTTCAGGAAATCCAGCAGCCAGTTCCGACCGAAGCGGCGCTCCAGCGCATAACACGACTGCACGCCCAGGTCGGTCACGTGGAGCGTGGAGGCGAGCACCGCGACGTCGTCCGGCTCGATCTCGTCGAACCCGATGACTACGTCGTAGTCCGTTGAGGCGCCCCGGCGCCGCGACGATGCAGGGTCGAGCGTGAAGACGGAGACGCGGCTCCCGAATAGCTGCTTCAGCCCCTTGGCCGCGTAGCCGGACTCGGACGTGGACTGCCAGCCGTACTCACTGTGCATGTCGAACACGAGGTTGATGGCCGCGTTGCGCTGCAGGATGCCCGCCAGCAGGATGCGCGTGAGGAAGCTCTTGCCGGAGCCGCTCTTCCCGAACACGCCATTGGAGCGCTTCACGAACTCTTCGAGGTTCAGGCAGACGCGCGTGTCCTCCATGTCCAGCGGGCTGCCTATCCAGATGTGGCGCGCGTCCTCGCTGCCGAAGACGGCGGCAACGTCTTCCTGGGAGGCCCGGTAGGCAGTCGCGAAGTGTGGCGGCATGGAGCGCGCCGGCTGGGGTCCCTCGTCGCCCGCGGTCATCGTCAGCATCGGCGTCACCGATGCCGTCGAGTACGCCGTCGTGCCGGAGAGCGCCTCCGCGAGCGCCGCGCTGCCTCCGGCAACCGCCGACGCCATGCGCGGGTCGCTGCTCTCCAGTTGCAGGTCTGTCACGATGCCGAAGAAGCGGTTGAACTGCCCCTGCACCGTGACGAAGGTGCCGACCTTCACGTCCTCCACCGCTCGTGCTGACTCCAGCCGCACGTCGAGCCCGCGAGAGAGCGAGCCCCCCACGACCGCGCCGATGCGGACAGGGGCTTGAGGTTCCGTGCCGTTCGTGGTCACGCGTCCTCGCTCAGGGGGAGCCGCCGCATGATTGCGGCGAGCCGCGCCGCGTCCGTGGGCAGTTGCGACGCTATCGCCCGGCACGCCTGCATCAGGAACGCGCGGGAGTCGTCGAAGTGCGGCGTGGCCTCCCGCAGCGCCGCGGCGAGCACGTCGTCGGCGGTCGACAGCGCGCTTGCCAGCACGAGCGCCGTCCAGTCGCTCCGCTCCATGAACCCGCGAACCTCCGAGCCGGAGCAGGCGTAGAGGAACGTGTGGATGCGCGGCGGCAGCGGCGGCAGGTGCTGGAAGTAGCGTCCGCCGTCCTCGTGGCCGACGACCGTAAGCGTCACGTCGGTGCGCAGCAGCCGCTCCAGTTGCGGGTTCTCCGCGTACACGTCCGACTCCGACGCCAGTTCCGCGCCGCGCGCGATGACGCGCCTGCCCGGGTCGAGCGCAGCCGTGCTCACGCCGTCCACGACCGCGAACAGCGACGCGCCCACGCGCACGAGCGTTCCCAGCGGCGGGGCGCCGTACAGCGCGTGGCACTGTCCCACGACGCTGTCCACCGACGCCTCGACGACCTCCCCGAACTTCGTTGCGCCGGGGTCTGCGGTCATGGGATCGGTGGAGGGGGACGGGCTGCTTGCTGGCCGTGCGGCGGGCATGCGGCTATTGTAGCGTAGCAACGCCGGAGGACACGCCTATGACATCGAACGATTCCAACCCCACAGCCGAGGCCCCGCACTTCACGCGCGAGTGGCTTATCGACGCGCTGCGCTACGTCCGGCGTGACTTCGAGGCTGCCGCCTCTGGGGAGGCCGCCGTCTCCGGCGTCGCAGCCGATGACGCCCGGGCCCGCTCGCGCATGGAAACGGCGCGACGCATGGGGCTGGACGCGCTCGCTGAGGAGGCGATGGCCGCGATAGACCGCGCCGTCGAGGAGGCCGCGCGCCTCGAGTGGCCCGGCGGACTGGAGGTGCGTTACACCGCGTTCCTCGGTGCGCTGAAGACGCTCGCGCAGGCGAGCAGCGCCTTCAACGACCACACGCCGGAGCGCCCGCACCTGACCTACCTCGCCGAGACGATGGCGCGCACGGAGATCGCCGCAGCTAGCCTCGCCCGCGGGCGCAGGGCGGAGCGACTGCACGGCCTGTACGTCATCGTGGACCCGTCGCTCACCCTCGACCGCGACCCCGTCTGGGTCGCGCAGGAGGCCATCGCCGGGGGCGCGACCGCCATCCAGCTGCGCGTGAAGGAGACCGACAAGGGGCGCTGGCTGCCGCTGGCCGAAGCGCTGCGCGGCGTCTGCGGCAATGGCGGCGCTGCGCTCATCATCAACGACCACCCGGACGTTGCCGTTGCCGTGGACGCGGACGGCGTCCACCTCGGCCAGAACGACATGCCCGTCGCGGCTGCCCGCGCCACGCTTCGCCCGTGGCAGATCGCGGGCACGTCCAACGCGCTCACGACCGAGGCCGACGTGTCGGTGCAGGCGGGCGCGGACTACGTCGCGGTGGGGCGCATGTTCCCCACCGGCTCGAAGGCCGACACCCGCCCCGCGGGGCCGGAGACGCTCCGCGCCGTGCGCGCCGCCACGCCGCCCGACGGTCCTCCGCTGCTCGCGATCGGAGGCATCACGCCGGAGAACGTCGGCGAGGTCGCCCGCGCAGGCGCGGACGGCATCTGCGTCATCGCCGCTGTCACCCAGGCCGACGACCCCCGCGCCGCCGCCGCCCGCCTGCTGAAGGCCTTCAACACGGCGCAGGAACGCGGGTAAGAGCTGCCCTGCCGGGAGATATTTCGCGGAAAATCGGCTCATTCTGGCTCATCCGGCAGTTTTCACTCGTAAAGGAGGCTTCCAGCGTGAGCCTCCAGGGGGCTCAAACCGGCTCTTTCCACGTGGATCCTGAGCCCTTCTGAGCCCATATGAGCCTGTCCGCAACCTCCCTTTCGCGGCGTCGGCTGAGGCCGCCTCCGCGGTGGAAGTCCCCATCGTTCGGGACATGGTACAAACGCGCGGCGCGACCGCGAAAGGGGCGGGTGTCACAGTCCGGGACGGAGGCGCCAGCGCCCCGCGCACCCTGCCACGCACATCAACCCTGATACCATGCACCGTATGCCCGCTTTACCCCCAGGCGAGGAGAGAACCACGCTCACGCTGGAGCTGCGCGCGCTCGGCAGGCACGGTGAAGCGCTCGCAGAGACCGACGACGGCAAGCCCGTCTTCGTCTTCGGCGGCATCCCCGGCGAGACCGTCACGGCAGAGGTCGTCGCGACCCGCCGGGGCTACGTCGCCGCACGCGTGACAGACGTAGATAACCCGTCGCCGCACCGCGTCGAACCTGCCTGCCGCTACTTCGGCGAGTGCACGGGCTGCCAGTGGCAGCACATCGCCTACGAGCGCCAGCTGGAGATGAAGCGCGACACGCTGGCCGACGCCCTGCAGCGCGTCGGTGGCCTCGACGTCGAACCGCTCCCCACGTTGCCCAGCCCCGACACGCTGGGCTACCGCAACCACGCCCGCTTCACCGTGAGCAAGCAGGGCGGTCGGCTCGGCTACGTCCACAAGGAGCGCCGCCGCCACGTGGAAGTCCAGGAGTGCCTGCTGATGGCGCCGTGGATCAACCACGCGCTGGCGTCGCTGCAGGGACGCGTTGCCGAGACGACCCAGCTCTCCCTTCGCTATGGCGTGCACACCGACGACTACCTGCTGCAACCGACCTTCCAGAACATGGACGTGCCGCTTGCCTCCGGCCAGAAGCACTACCAGGAGGCGCTGCTCGGCCACCGCTTCCGCGTCAGTTCGCCGTCGTTCTTCCAGGTGAACACCCGCCAGGCGGAGCAGATGGCCGAACTCGTCATGGGAGAACTCCGCCTGGACGGTTCGCAGACCGTCGTCGACGCCTACGCCGGAGTCGCGACGTTCGCCGTGCTGATGGCCGACCGGGCGCAACGCGTGGTCGCGGTCGAGGAGTCGTCGGCTGCGGTGGCGGACGCCCGCGTGAATGTCGAGGGCATCCCGAACGTGGAACTGCGGCAGGCGCGCACGGAGGACGTGCTGCACGAACTCGCCGCGGGTGGCGTCGACGCGGTGCTGCTGGACCCGCCCCGCGCTGGCTGCATGCCGGGAACGCTCGATGCCCTGCTGGACGTGCCGCCAGGACGCGTTGTTTACGTCTCGTGCGACCCCGAAACGCTGGCCCGCGACCTTGCGATTCTCACCGCGGGACCGTTCCGCATCGAGCAGGTGCGGCCCGTCGACATGTTCCCGCAGACCTACCATATCGAGGCTGTCGCTACGCTCGTTCGCGACGATGAACGACTCGCGGTGCTGCGCGCCCGGGAGTCGCTCGTCCTCGCGTCGTCGTCGCCGCGCCGCACGGAGATACTCGGTCGGCTGGGATTCACGTTCGAGACCGACGAGCCGGGCGTGGAAGAACCGGACGCGCCACCCGGCGCGGATCCGGTCGAAATCGCGCGAGGGCTGGCGCTCGCGAAGGCCCGCGCCGTTGCTGAGAGGCGGGATGCAGGCACGGTGCTCGGCGCTGACACCGTCGTCGAATTGGACGGTGTCGTGCTTGGCAAGCCGCACGACGAAGAGGATGCGGCGCGCATGCTGCGCAACCTTCGTGGACGCGAGCATCGCGTCATCACGGCGGTGGCACTCGTCGATGCCGCGACGGGCGAGACGGCAGAGGGCTACCGGGCGTCGCGCGTGCTGATGCGGGAGTACACGGACGACGAGATAGCGGCCTACATCGCCTCCGGCGCGCCGATGGACAAGGCGGGCGCGTACGGCGTGCAGGACGAGGCGTTCGCTCCGGCGGCGGAGGTGCGCGGCTGCCACCTGAACGTCGTCGGCCTGCCCGTCTGCGAGACCCTGAAGCTGGCCGAACGGTTCGGCCTGCGGCTGCGCCCACGTCTCAAGGAGCCGTGGCCCGCGCTGGAGCGTTGCCCGGCGTGCGCAGGGCACGTGCACCCGAAGCCCCTCAGTGGACGCAGCAAGCGATGAACATCCTCGGCGTCGGCAACCTCGAACTGATCTGGATCCTGCTGCTCGCGCTCGTGCTGCTGGGCCCCGGACGCATGGTCGACGCCGCACGGGCGGCGGGGAAGTTCTGGCGCGAGGCGCAGCACGTGCTCCGAGCTGCCGCGGACGCGGCGACCGTCAACTTCGATGCGCCGCCGCCCCGCAGCGCACCCCGCGACCCGCTCCCGGAGCCGGAGGACGCGGTCTCGCGCGGCGGTTCCGGTGACGAGACGCCGGACGCTGCGCCGGAGAGCGGCGGAGACGACTCCCCGGGGGCGCGGTAGCGATGGCCACCAGGGAGATGACGCTACGCGAGCACCTGGATGAGTTGCGCAGGCGGCTCGTCATCGTCGTCGTCTTCGTCATCCTCGCGATGATCGTGGCGTTCGTCTTCCGCAACCCCATCTTCGCCTTCCTGTTGGAACCCGGCTTCTCGCAACTCGATGAGATGCCGATAGCAACCGAGGTGCTCGAAACGGTGGGCGTGACGTTCAAGGTGACGCTCCTCGTCGCGTTCGCGGCCTCGCTGCCCGTCGTGCTCTACCACGTCATCATGTTCGCCTCGCCCGGCCTTACGACGCGGGAGCGGCTCTACGTATTCCTCTTCCTGCCGGGCGTGCTCATCGCGTTCGGCGCGGGCGTCGCGTTCGGCTACTACGTGCTCTTCCCTCCGGCGTTCTACTTCCTCTTCAACTTCGGTTCGGAGAACGTGAACCCGGAGATACGCATCGCCAGCTACATCAACGTCATCACGTCGCTCATGTTCTGGATGGGCGTCGTCTTCCAGATACCGCTGGTGCTCTTCGCGCTCGGACGTCTCGGCGTCGTCAGTTCGCGATGGCTGCTGCGGAGGTGGCGCTTTGCCATACTGCTGGCGTTCATCGCCGCCGCGATAATCACGCCGACGTTCGACCCGGTGAACCAGACGTTCGTCGCCGTGCCCATCATCGTCCTCTACCTGTTCGGCATCCTGCTGGCGCGGTTCGGCGAGCGCCTGCGGCGCGGCGCGAGGGCGGAGAAGACCGAGCGCGGCCCCGGTCTGCTGCGGCGCATCGGGCGACGCCTGGCGTTCTGGCGGCTGCCCCGCTTCCTCTGGCGCAAGCTCTTCCGGCGCGGGCGCGGCGGACCGTAGCGTGGGAGTACCGGAGCGACTCGCCGGCACACTGCCGTTCTACTACGGCTGGGTCGTCGTGGGCGTGGGAGCGGCGGCGGTCACATCGCGGGTCGTGGGCTCGGTCGAGGCGGCGAGCGTCTTCGTCGCGGCGCTCACCGCCGAGTACGGTTGGAGCGCCACCCTGCTCGCGGTGCCGACGTTGATCGGCAGCTCCGGCAGCGCGCTGGGCGGCCCCTTCGTGGGACGCCTGCTGGACAGGCGCGGCCCGCGACTCGTCACCGCCCTGGGGACGGCGCTCGTCGGTGTCTCCTGCTTCGTGCTCGCGGCCACGCAGTCCATCTTCTTCTACATCGCCTTCTACGGCCTGCTCCGGATGGCAGGGCAGGGGATGGTGCAGCTCTCCAGCCAGATCACCGCAGCCAAGTGGTTCGAGCGTCGACGCGGACGCGCCATCGCGCTCATCACGCTCATATCGAGCGTCGGCCTCGTCGGCGCGCCGCCCGTTGCGCAGGCGCTCATCGACGGGCCCGGCATCGCCGTGGCGTGGATGTTCTTCGGCTGCCTTGCGCTGGGGATCGGCACTGTGCCGTCCCTGCTGCTCCTGGTGCGCAGCCCGGAGGACCTCGGCCTTCAGCCGGACGGCGCTCAGCGTGCGAGCGCGCCCGTGCAGCGGCAGAGTTTCACGGCGGGTCAGGCGATCCACACGCCGACGCTCTGGACCATCGTCTTTGCCGTCTTCATGGTCTCGGCGGTGATGACGGGCGTCGGGTTCCACCAGCTCTCCTACTACACCGAGCGCGGCATCGACCCCACCATCGGCGCGTACGTCGTGAGCAGCTTCGCGTTCGGGTTCTTCGCGGGCGGGGTGACCTGGGCGCCCCTGGCCGACCGCCTGCCCGTCCGCTTCATCCTCACTGGGCTCTACCTCTCCGGCGTGGGCACCATGCTGCTGATGCTGCAGGTGCACGCTCCGTGGCAGGCGTTCGCGGCGGCGCTGGCGTTCGGCATGCTGGTGGGCGGCTCCATCCAGCTCCCCACGATGCTCCTCGCCAACTACTTCGGGCGGGCGCACATCGGCGCGATAGGCGGGACGGTGCACATGGCGCGGGGGTTCGGGCTCGGGAGCGGGCCGGTCATCGGCGGACTGCTGATAGACGGCATCGGCTACGAGGCGGCGTGGATCGCGTTCGGGGCGTTCGCGGCGACGGCTGCAGTGCTGATGGGGTTCGCGCGACGGCCCCGGCTGCCGGTGGGCGTCTCAGCCTGACTACCTGCCAGGCGCAGGACTTCAGCCTGACGGCTTACGGGGAGTAAGACTCAGGCCGAGGGCTTGTCAGAGGTGGACTCGGCCTTCTCCGGTTCGCTCGAGCCGGACTCGGCGGCCTTGCCCTCAACGCCTTCCTTGACTTCGCTGACGGAGCCGCGGAATTCGCGGATGCCCTTGCCGAGCGCGCGCCCGATCTCCGGCACGCGGCTCGCCCCGAAGATGACGAGGACGATGACGAGGATGATGACCAGTTCCGGCCAGCCCAGTCCGAATGGCATCGCACAGACTCCCGCTCGTTAACGAGCACGCTCAGGATACCACACGAGGGCAATCGCCCCTACCGACCCGCCCGGGCCGCCGACGGCAGCGCCGACGTGCGCGCCAGCATCTCCGTGAGCGCGAGCTCGTCCGACGTGCCCGTCTTCAGCGCAAGGTCGGTGTCCAGCAGCAGACGGTAGAGCGATTTCACGGCCTCCGGCGGGAAGCGCCGCGCCTGGTCCATCGTCTTGCGCACCACGAAGTCGGACGATGTCCCGAGCCGCGCGGGCCACTCCTGCTGCGGGGCGCGGCGCGCGAGCAGCTCCTGCGCGAGCGCCACCATGCGCGCCTGCCGGGCGATCATCGTGAGCAGGTACGGCCCCGCCGCGCCCTCGTCGAGCAGTTGCCGCATCGAGTTGAGCGCCGCGCCTGTCCGGCGCTCCATGATGGCGTCCACGAGCGCGAACACGTTGGCGTCTTTCGTGCTGCTCACGAGTGCCTTCACGTCGTCCTCGCCGATGGGCCTACCGTCGCAGTAGATGGTCAGCTTCTCCAGTTCGGAGTCCATGACCCAGAGGTTCGCCCCCACCTGCTCCGCGAGCCTGGCAGCCGTGCGAGGGTCGATCGTGCCGCCCTTCTGCGCGGCGCGCTCCGACACCCATGCGGCGAGCGCTTCCCGCCGCAGAGGGGCGAACTCGCGCACCCGCGCCTGCTCGCCGCCTGCCTCCACGACCGCCTTCAGGAACGGGTTGGCGGGCGAGAGCTTGCTCTCGAAGAAGACGACGTCCGACGTCGGCGGGAGCTCGCCGAGCAGCGCGCCCAGCTCCGCCGGAGGCCGCGCCTGCGCGCCGTCCTGTCCCCGCCTGCCGCGACGCTGACCGCCCTCCGCCGTCCCCATCAGCCCGCGAACGACGACGGCGCGACGGTCCGCGAGGAACGGCACGACCATCGCGGCAGCGGCCAGCTTGTCGACCGAGAAGTCGCGCGCCTCGAACTCCGAGACGTTGGAGCTGCGCACGTCCTCCGGCCCGACGGCCTCCAGCAGCCCGCGGAGCGCCTCCGTGGCCGAGAACGAGTCTTCACCGTGCAGGACGTATATCACGAGTCTTCATTTTGATCCCCTCTCCCTCGACGGGAGAGGGTTAGGGTGAGGGTGAAAGGAGCGCCCTTTCCGTCATTCCCGCGAAGGCGGGAATCTCGCAGCCTGGTACGTATCATCCGAGGAGCACGCGCGGGCGTATACTCGTAGCAGGAGGCTTGGCGTGGGGATGTTCCTGTTCCTGAGGCGGCTCCTGTCGGTAGTCTACCTGATGACGCACCCGGCGGTGCCGATGCGCCTGAAGGTGCTGCCCATACTCGCGTTCATCTACCTCGCGTTCCCCCGCGACCTCTGGTTCGACTTCCGCGCCTTCGGTTTCTTGGACGACTTCATCGTGGGCGGACTGCTCATCGGCACGTTCGTCAACAAGGGCTGGACCCGCGTGCAGGCCGCGCAGAAGCAGCGCGACGAGACCATCCCCGCCGAGTTCCGCGTCATCGACGAGGATGACGACGCACCCTCCAACGAGGGTGCCCCCTCTGACGAGGGCGTGTCCTCTGGCGATGACGCACCCCCCACCGACGCTGACCCCCACGACACAGACGGCGCCCCCACCTCCGACATCCGCGGCTGATCCCTCGTCGTTCCTGCGAAGGCAGGAACCTCGCAGCCCAGCGCCTGCCATTCCGAGCGTAGCCGAGGAGTATCTCGGGGAAGCGCCTCGCCATAGACGGACGCTTCCTGAGAGATGCTTCGACTCCGCCTCCGGCTGCGCTCAGCATGACAAGGCCTGCCCCACAACCCCCTCACGCCCTGTAACATGCCCCACGAAGGAGGTCCCCATGGCCGCACACGAGCTCTACCTGCTTCCCAACGGAGTCCTCAGCCTGCCCCGCTCGCGCGTCATCTACGGCGACCTGAGCGACGAACGGCTGCTTACGCCCGTCTACAGCGTCCTGATCCGCACCGACGACGGGGACGTCCTCTACGACACCGGCATCGACCCCGACGCCGCCCATGATCCGAAGGCGCTCGAGGGCATCACGCGCAACCTCCACTCGTTCACCGAGGAGGACGACGTCCGCAGCCGCCTCCGCGATGCCGGAACGTCCGAGGACAAGATCGGGACGCTCATCATGTCGCACTTCCACTACGACCACGTCGGCGGCCTGCGCTACTTCAAGAATTCGAAGGTCTACGTGCAGAACAACGAGTACCGGGCGGGGATGCACCCCGACATGGGCATGGATCGCATTCTCCGCAAGCAGTACTTCGACCACCCCCTCGACTTCGAGACCGTCATGGGCGACACCGAGATCGTGCCCGGCGTCTGGGCGCTGTCGACGTTCGGTCACACGCCCGGACACCAGAGCCTGCTCGTGGAGCTGCCGTCCGGCCCGATGATCTTCAGCGGCGACGCCATCCACGTCTGGGAGAACGCCGAGAAGGAGCGCCCCTTCAACGGCTTCTACAACCTCCAAGACGCCTACGAGTCCATCCGCCGCCTTAAGATGCTCGCCGCTGTCACCAACGGCACCCTCGTCCCCAGCCACGACCCCGCCCTCTGGGAGACGTTCAACCCCGCGCCGTACAGGTATACGTAATCAACGCGTCCCGTTCGTGGTGAGCCTGTCGAACCAATTCTCGCGGAAGCGGGAATCCAGGGCGACCGCGAGAGAAGGCACCCGTCGGATGCTATGCTGTTGACAGTGCTGACGTAGTCCAGCCCCATGAAGGCGAAGGCTGTCGGCTCAGGAGGCAAGGCCATGCCTGGCGACGCGAAGCTCTTGGAGCGTGTCACGGCCCGCCCCGACGTGTTTGGCGGAAAACCGATCGTCCGCGATATGAGGATATCGGTAGAGTTTATTCTGAGCCTCCTGAGCCAAGGGACCACCCAGGAGGAGCTGCTGGACGATTACCCTGAACTGGAGCCGGAGGACATTCGCGCCTGCATCGCCTATGCCCACACGGTGATAGCCGGAGACACACTGGCCCCCGTTTCAGTCACGGCGTCTTGAGGTTCCTCGTGGACCGGTGCGCTGGTCGCCGGTTGGCTGAATGGCTCCGAACCGGCGGACATGATGTGATTGAAGCGAGGACCCTGGGCCCGGACCCCGGGGACAGAGCCTTGTTGGAGCTGGCAGCATCGACGGACCGGGCCCTGATTACCATAGATACCGACTTCGGTGAGTTGATCTACCTGCACGACCAACCGCACGCCGGGCTGGTCCGGTTACCGGACGTCCCAGCCGAACGGCGCATAGCCCTGATGTCCGAAATCATCGAACGACACGGCCACGCCTTGGAAGCGAAAGCCGTGGTAACGATACGCGGTGAGCGGGTCCGAATCTCTCATCCATCGAGATGACGACGGCTTCTACGACCCCAGGACGCCTACGAGTCCATCCGCCGCCTCAAGATGCTCGCCGCCGTCACCAACGGCACCCTCGTCCCCAGCCACGACCCCGCCCTCTGGGAGACGTTCAACCCCGCGCCGTCTAGGTATGCGTAGGGGATAACGAACATCGTCCCCCGCGCAGGAGGCGCCTTCGCGGGAGGACGGGACAAGGGCTGCGAGGTTCCTGCGGAGGCAGGAACGACGAGGTCTACGACGCTTCGCGGCCTGCCCCAAGCGGCGGCGGGCTATAATCGACAGGCATACCCGCCCGGAATCGGGGGGCGCTTACTTCGGAGGAGTCCTCATGGCAACGAACCCGCTCAAGCGACACTCAGCAGAGATGACCGACGGCCCGTCCCGCGCTCCGGCGCGCGCGATGCTCAAGGCCATCGGCTTCACCGACGACGACCTTGCCAAGCCCCTCATCGGCGTCGCCACCACCTGGATCGAGACGATGCCCTGCAACTACAACCAGCGCGAGCTGGCGCAGTACGTGAAGGAGGGCATCCGGGAGGCGGGCGGCACGCCCATGGAGTTCAACACCATCTCCGTCTCGGACGGCGTCGCGATGGGCACAGAGGGCATGCGCGGCTCGCTCGTCAGCCGCGAGGTCATCACCGATTCCATCGAGACGGTCGCGCGCGGTCATTCGTTCGACGGCCTCGTCGTGCTCGTCGGCTGCGACAAGACGCTTCCGGCGGGCGGGATGGCGCTCGCGCGGCTCAACCTGCCCGGCCTCGCCTTCTACAACGGCTCCATCCTGCCCGGCAAGCTGGACGGCAAGGACATCACCATCCTGGACGTGTTCGAGGCCGTCGGCGCGCACGGCGCGGGACGCATCGACGACGCGCGGCTGAAGGCGGTCGAGGACCACGCCTGCCCCGGCGCGGGCGCGTGCGGCGGGCAGTTCACCGCCAACACGATGGCGATGGCGCTGGAGTTCCTCGGCATCAGCCCCGCGGGCGCGAACGCCGTCCCCGCAGTCTTCGACGCGAAGGCCGAGGCCGCGCGGAACGCGGGCAGGCTCGCGATGGAGCTCCTCCGCAACGGCACGACGCCCCGTGACATCATGACGCGCGAGGCGTTCGAGAACGCCATCGCAGGCGTCGCCGCGACCGCGGGCTCGACCAACGCGGTGCTCCACCTGCTCGCGATAGCGCGTGAGGCGGGCGTCGAGCTCTCCATCGACGACTTCGACGAGATAGCGTGGCGCACGCCCGTCGTCGCGAGCATGAAGCCGGGCGGCGCGTACAACGCGGTTGACCTGTACGAGGCGGGCGGCTACGGCCTTGTCTCGAAGGAGCTCGTCGGCGCGGAGCTGGCGCACGCGGGCGCGGCGAACGTGAGCGGCGAGAGTTTCGGCCAGATCGGCGCCGCGGCGGTCGCCGAGCCCGGTCAGCAGGTCGTCGTCTCCGCCAGCGACCCCATCAACCCGAATGGCGGCGTCGCCATCCTGCGCGGCAACCTGGCGCCGGAGGGTTGCGTCGTGAAACTCGCGGGACACGGGCGCAGGCTGCACCGCGGCCCCGCCCGCATCTACGACCGCGAGGAGGACTGCTTCGCCGCCGTTCGCGCCGGCCAGGTGCAGGACAACGACGTGGTCGTCATCCGCTACGAGGGGCCGGTCGGCGGGCCGGGCATGCGCGAGATGCTGGCCGTCACCGCGGCCATCCAGGGCGCGGGCCTCGGCGACACCGTCGCGCTCATCACAGACGGACGCTTCTCCGGCGCGACGCACGGCTTCATGGTCGGCCACATCACGCCGGAGGCCGCGAACGGCGGCCCGCTCGCCTTCCTGCGGGACGGGGACATGGTCGTGCTGGACGTGGAGCGCCGCGTGCTGGAGACCGAGGTGCCGGACGAGGAGATGGCGCGCCGCCGCGAGGGCTGGAGCGCTCCGCCGCCGCGCTACACCACGGGGGTCTTCGCCAAGTACGCGCGCAGCGTCGCCTCCGCCAGCGAGGGCGCCATCACCAGCCCCGGCCTTCAGGGCAGCGTCTGGTAGCGATTGAGTGGAGTGGCTGTTTGCCCCCCTCTCCCCGTGGGAGAGGGGCTAGGGAGTGAGGGTTGTCCCGAGCGAACGAAGGAGCCGCATGCACCGTACCCTCCTGAAGAGCGCCATCCTTACCGCTATGGCAGCCGTCGCCACGGTGGCCTGCGGGGGGGACGAGGACCCCGGTGTCGTCGTCATAGGCCCGGACGAGCCCATCGAGGTCCGCACGCTGCTCTCGGGGACAGGCGCGTCGCGCGCCGCCGTCGAGATGGCTGTCGCCGACTTCGGCCCCGTCCACGGCCACGAGGTGGAACTCGGGCCGTCCGTGGACGCCATGTGCTCACGGGAGGGAGGACACGAGGGCGTGGATGAGATCCTCGACGACCCGAGAGTGCTCGGCATCGTCGGCACGTCGTGCTCGGTGTCGGCGGTGGCGGCGTCCCCCCGCGTCAGCGTCGCCGGGCTCGTCATGATCTCTCCCTCCAACACCTCGCCCGTGCTCACCTCCGACCTGCGCGGCAACGTGGGGCAGAGCTACCACGAGGGATACTTCAGGGTTGCCAATAACGACCTCTACCAGGGGGAGGCGGTCGCCGGTTTCGCCTACGACGAGCTCGGCCTGCGCCGCATGGTCGCGCTGCACGACGGCGACCCGTACACGAGCGCCCTCGCGAGAGCGTTCAGGGAGGCGTTCCGCGCCCGCGGCGGCAGGGTTCCCACCATAGGCGTCATCGAGAAGGGACAGACGGACATGGGGGAGGTGCTGCGGGAGTTCGCGATAGCGGAGCCGGACGGCATCTTCTTTCCGGTCTTCGAGGAGGAGGCCGAACACTTCATCCGGCAGGCGCGGGAGTCCAACCGGCTGGAGGGCGTGACGTTCATATCGGCGGACGGCGCGTTCTCATCGGAGTTCCTCGCCCTGCCGGAGGCGGAGGGACTCTACTTCGCGGGGTTCCCGTCCCACGTCTGGAGCAACCGCAACGCCGCGACCGGCAGGACTACCGGCGAGGCGCTCGCGGCGTTCGAGGCTGCGCACGGCGAACTGGCGCACGCGTCGCCTTACTGGGCGCACGCCTACGACGCCGCTACGCTGCTGCTCGCCGCCATCGAGCGCGCCGCGGTCCCCGACGACGGCAGCTTCTTCGGCCGGCTTATCGGCATCGACGCGAAGGGAACGCTGCGTGTCGATCGCGCCGCGTTACGGGAGGCCGTGCTCAAGGTCTCCCGTAGCGAAGGCCAGGGATTCTCCGGCCTCACCGGCACGCTCTCCTGTGACGACTTCGGCGACTGCGGCCCCGGCGTGCAGGTCATGTACCACCACACCGACGCGGCCGTCACCGACCCGGGTGAACTGCCCGTCGTCTACCGGTTCGAGCCGTGAGCGCGGGGCGTGGACGTCCGGCCCCCTCTCCCTTGAGGGGAGAGGGTTGGGGTGAGGGTGAACCGTGGTGCGGGGCGGAGGAGGCTGTCATGCCGAGCGTAGCCGAGGCGCTTCTCGGGTGTTTCCCTGTAGGGGCGTCCCTTGTGGGCGCCCAAGGCGGAGGCTAGCGCCATGGCAGCCCAGGCGGTCCTCATCGCCGTCCTCATCGTCGTCGCGGCTGCGGCTGCCATCCCTTTCGTCTGGCTGGAGCGCACCCGCACCCGCCGCAGGCGCGACGCCAACGTGCTCGTCCTCGGCGGCGCGGTGCTCGGTGGCGGGCAGGGGGTCATCGCATTCGGGGTCTTCTCCGCCAACGCCGGCGACATCCAGGCGTGGGCGCTCGCGCTCCCGCCGCTCAGCATCGCGGCTGCGCTGCTCGCGCTCTGGGCCGCGTTCCGCCTCGCAGGCTGGACGCGCCGCTCGCTGCTGGTCGTGGCGGCTGTGCTGTCGCTCGGCGGCTCGCTTTCGGTGCTGCTGTTCCCGGTATCGGGCGCCGCCTCGTTCGTCGCGGCGCTCTGCTACCTCGCGGGACTCGCCGACAACCCCCGCGACCTGCTGCGCAGGCTCGACCCGCGGGATTAACGTTCGCTGCGTGACGCGCACGTCCGTGGCGTATACAGTCGGTTCGTTGGGGAGGCCTGCCTCAAGGAGACGGTGATGACGACCGGTACGGAACAGCATCATGAGCACGACTGGCAGTCCCAGGAGTACGTCGACTACTGGATAGGGCGGGATGTCACTCGCGACGACGAGAGGCGGGAACACCTCCTGCGGATGGCCGCCTTGCTGCCGTACGAACCCGACGCGGCGATCCGCGTGCTCGACGTCGGCGCGGGCTATGGGGCCGTCAGCCAGGCGGTGCTGGAGACGTTCCCCAACGCGCACGTCGTCCTGCACGACTTCTCGGGGCCCATGCTGGAGCACGCGCGGCAGCGCCTCGAACGCTACAGGGACCGCACCTCCCAGGTGATGGCCGACCTCACCGACCCGGCGTGGACGCAGGCGGTCGGTGAACCGGTGGACGGCGTGGTCTCCGGCATCGCCATCCACAACCTGCGCGATCCCGAGCTCATCGCCCGGGTCTATGCCGACATCTTCACGGTCGTGAAACCGGGAGGCGCATTCCTCAACTGGGAGCTCATACAGCAGGGGGACACGTCGAGAGCGGCGAATGCGAGGGCCACGCTCGTGATGGAGCGACGGCGCCGGTTCGAAGAGACGGGCGTCCGGCCCTCGCTCGAAGAATTGGCCGCCGAGCGAGCGGCGCGCCGGCCCTCGTGGGGCGTTGGCCGGAGAGCGCGGAGGACGCGGCCCACGCTCATGGACCATCTCGGCTGGCTGCGTGCCGCCGGGTTCGACGAGGCTGAGTGCTTCTGGCGCGATGGCAGCAATGCCCTGATCGGCGGCTACCGCCGGAGTCCTGATGATTAGAGCGGGAGCGCCTGTGTCGAGCAACGAGCAGAGATATGGCGGCTTGTCCGGCGAGGCCGTGGCCAGAGCGACCGGCAGGGACTGGGACGACTGGCTGGAGCTCCTCGACAGGCTGGGCGCGCAGGAGATGGACCACAAGGGGATCGTGGCCCTCATCGCCGGGCAGGGCGATCTGTCCAGCGGCTGGTGGCAGCAGTCGGTCGCGGTGGGATACGAGCAGGCGCGAGGCCTGCGAGTCGTGGGCCAGACGTCCGCGGGCGGCTTTCAGATCGGCGTCCAGATGACCTTGCCGGTACCGGCAGGGGAGGCATGGGACCTGCTGACGGAAGGGCCGGGCCGGGACACCTGGCTGGGGACGGTCGACGGCGTCGAGTTCCGCAAGGGTGAGCGCTACCGAACGTCCGAGGGCGTCTCGGGGGAGGTCCGCTCCATCGTCCCCGGAGAACGTGTCAGGCTGACGTGGAGCAGCCCGGACCTGGCGCATCCGTCCACACTGCAGGTCACCGTCGTGCCGTCGGGAGGGAAGGCTTCGGTGAGGTTCCACCAGGAACGATTGTCCAGCCTCGAAGAGCGGGAACGGATGCGCGCGCACTGGCGGGATGCGCTGAAGGAGCTGTCCCGGCTGACGCAGCGGCCGGAGCCCGGCGGCTGACGGCGCTGCGGTATGTGGGCGGGCTGGCATCCAACCCGGGCCCGCCCCCGAGAAGGAGAGACGCTTGCTGAAGCACGCCAATCCGAGGGACGCGAAATTCGGAGCCGCGTTCGGAGTCATCCTCGGCGCGACGATCGGGTTCGCGTTGGCGGACGTGACTGGCGTTGTCATCGGGGCCGTGCTCGGCGCGATGGTCGGCGCTGTCGTCGGGGCCTTCGCAAGAGTGATCGGACCGCCTCCTGTATAGTGCTCTTGTCCTCAACCCGGCGCCGCGCCTGAGGTGGTGCGCATGAACCTCGAAGACCTGTTCCCCGAAGGCCTGTACGTCGTACACGCGCTCGATCTGCTGGGGCCGGTGGGCGTGTACGTGCTCGGCATGAGCGCGTATGCCATCTTCATCTTCAGGTTCTACCGGTCCCTCGCTGCCAGGGACATGTTCGCGCTGGACCTCTCCCGGTACGAGCAGTCGCGCCGCCGGTTCGTTCGGCGCATCCTCGGCGTGGTCATGTACGTGGCCAAGTACCTGGTGCTGTTCCCGCTGTTCGCGTTCTTCTGGTTCGCCGTGCTCACGCTCATCCTGGCGTTCCTGGCGAAGGACCGCTCGTTCGCGGACACCCTGCTGATCGCGCTGGCGACCGTGAGCGCGATCCGCGTGACTGCGTACTACGACGAAGACCTCTCGCGCGACCTCGCGAAGATCCTGCCGTTCGCGGTGCTCGCCATCTTCCTGATCGACGCGTCCTTCTTCGAGATAAGCGAGTCGCTGTCGATCCTGGAGCGGGCCAACGACCACCGCGAGACGATTCTCTACTACCTGTTCTTCCTGGTGCTGCTGGAGTTCACCCTGCGGTTCGTGCGGGCGGTGCTCAGGGGCATATTCAGGCGTCGACGCGCGCAACCAACTCCCGCAGCCGAGCCTCCGCAGGACGGGGAACCGCCGACAGCGGAAGACGATGCTGCGGACGGCGCCGGAGACCCAACGGCCGGAACTCCTGCCGGGGAACGCCCGCCCGCCTGAGGCGCACGCTCACCGGCTGCTGCCCTATACTTCCGGCAGGCAGGCAGCGATGAGTGGCATACGAGTACGGCGCCTCAAGTTCCAGTACCCCAAGACCGAGGCTCCCGCGGTCGATATCGCGGACCTCGAGATTAACGCGGGCGAGTTCGTCGCGATCATGGGCGAGTCGGGGTCGGGCAAGACAACGCTGCTGCGCCTCATCGCCGGCCTCGAACGGCCTGAGCAGGGCGACATCTACATCGGCGGGGAGTACATGAACGACGTCCCGGTCGGGCGCAGGCCGGTGCAGCTCATCTTCCAGAGCCTCGCCCTCTGGCCGCACCTGCGGGTCATGGAAGAGCGCGGGTACTCCAACCTCAGCCTGCCGTTGAAGGCCCGCCGCTGGGGCGACGAGCAGATCCGTTCGCGAGTGAACAACGTGGCGCGCCGCGTCGGGCTCAGGGAGTACCTCTTCCCGCGCAAGCCCGACGAGCTGTCGGGCGGCGAGCGCCAGCGCGTCGCGCTCGCCCGCGCGATGGTCACGGAGGCCACGTCGTTCCTGATGGACGAGCCGCTGAGCAACCTGGACCCCATCAGCAGGCCCAAGATGCGCACGGAGATTCGGCGCGTTCACGACGAGAGTAAAGCGACGACGTTGTACGTGACGCACAACGTCACCGACGCGCGTGTCATGGCGGACCGCATCGCCATCATCCGGGACGGCCGTCTCCTGCGCACCGGGACGTACGCGGAGCTCAGCGAGTCGCCGGGTGACGAGTACACGCGCCTCCTGCTGTCGTCGTCCTAGGCTCGCCCGTCCGCTACTGCCCCCGGGCGCTCATGACCAGCATCTCCAGTATCTCGTGGGCCGAGATGGAGCCCATGAACTCGCCGGTCTCGGAGTCGACGACGGGGAGGACGGAGAGGGAGTGCTCGGTCATGCGTTGCAGCGCGTCCTCCAGGTGTTCTTCGGAGTAGGCGGTCGGCGTCTGCTGCCGCAGCATCTGGGTGAGCGGCGTGTGGTCCCACTCGGCGTGGGGCAGGTAGCGCAGCATGCTCAGGGAAACGATGCCGACCAGCGCCCCGTGTTCCACGATCACGTAGTCGTGCTGGTCCTGCAACAGCCAGTCTTCCGCGAACGTCTTGACCGTCTGCGAGCCCTCCGGGTGGGGGCGGTAGGGGTCCAGCAGGTCGCGCACCCTGACCTCGTCCAGCACGAAGCGCTCGAACGACGGCGGGATCCTGTCCAACGAGAGTTCGCGTGTCGGTTGGGCCATCCGCCGCAGCGCGTAACCGATGCCCATGGGCGTGAGCATGATGTAGGCCAGCATCACCACCACCAGCAGGGAGAAGATGTCCTTGCCGATGGCGCCGCTCTGCAGCATGACCAGGAGGAGCGCGATCTCCGCGACGCCCTTCGCCGTGAGGCCCACCGCCGTGGCGAAGGGCGCGTCGACCCGCGTGACGTAGGCGCTGAGGAAGGATGCTCCGATCTTGCCCACGAGAGGGACGAGGGCCAGCGCCAGGATCGTCTCCAGGGGCAACCTGGTGAAGTCCAGGCTGAAATACAGGCCTGCGGAAGCGAAGAACAGCGGCACGAAGAAGCCCTCGGCGGCTCCGCGCATGCCCGGCATGATGTCGCGCCGCATCTGGTACGGCAGGAAGGAGAGAGCGGCGCCGAAGAGGAGCGCGCCCAGGGAGCCGTGCAGCCCCACCAGTTCGGCGGCTACGACCACAAGGAAGAGACCGCCGAGGAGCATCCCGAAGGCGAACTGCGGCACGCGCAGGATGCGGTGCAGCAGACTGAGGGCCCGCGGCAGCAGCTTGTTGGCCACGAACCACGTGACGATGCCGAAGCCGATGATCTCGGCGATGATGATCGCCACGCCCATCGCATCGAGCCCTCCGTGCTCGTCCGCCGAGAAGTGCTCGCTGATGGCGAACCCCACGATGAAGAGGGCGATCAGTTCGACGATGATGACGGCGGTGAATATCTGCACGCCGATGGGCTCGCGCAGCCGTCCTTCGTCGATGAGCGCCTTTGCGACGACGCCGAGGCTGGAGAGGGAGAGCACGCCCGCGAGCCCGAGGGCTTCCGTGAAGCTGAGGCCGAGCCCGAGGTCGATGACGTAGTCGGTCGTGACCGCGAGGGAGACGAGCATCGATAAAGCCACGGCGAGCAGAGCGGTGAAGAATATCCGGCCTCGGACGGCGGCGAGGAAGCCGGAGATGTCCAGTTCCTCCAACCCGATGAGGAAGAAGAACATGAAGATACCGATGCTGAGGATGAGGTCGACGCTCTCTCCGGCGTGGGCGATGCCGGTGACGGGGCCGAGCAGCACTCCGGCGACGGCATAGGCGAAGATGGCGTTCAGCCCGATGCGCTTGAAGACGCCCTCAAGGAGCTTGGCGGCGACGATGAGCGTGCCAACGGTAAAGAGGGCTTCGTGAATCTCCACTCCGTTGCCTCCCGTATCCCCTGCGGTCAACGAGTCCGGTCGAGTGTGAGTGCGCCGTCGAGACCGGTCCTCTCTCGCTCGGGGGGCGCGTCGACACTAGCACCGGCGGGCAGGTCGGGCAAGGTGGACGGCGACCTGTTGAGGAAGTACCTTCACCGTCCAGCCCGGTCTCTTGGGAGTGAGGCATGAGCGCCACCGGCCACTGGCATCCGCTCGGCACGCAGGGCGGACACGTCGAGATAGTCGAGTACAGGCCCGAATGGTCCCTGGCGTTCGAGCGCGAGTCGGCGGCCATCCGTGAAGCCTGCGGGCCGTGGGTCGTCGAGGTGCACCACATCGGCAGCACCTCCGTGCCGGGACTGGCGGCGAAGCCCGTCCTGGACATGATGCCGGTCGCCGTGAGTGCGGCGGATGCCGGCGAGACCGTCCCCCGCATGACGGCGCTCGGCTACCGGTGCCTCGGCGAGTACGGCATCCCCGGACGCCTCTACTTCGAGAAGCACGTCGATGGCCGCGACGTCGCGCACGTCCACATGTTCCCGCTGGGCCACCCCGGCATCCGGACGCACCTGGCTTTCCGCGACTACCTCCGCGCCCACCCCGGCGCCGCCCGCGACTACGAGCGGCTGAAGCGGCAACTCGCCGTGAAGCACCGAGCCGACCGCGAGGCCTACACCGACGCCAAGGCCGCTTTCATCGAGGGCATCATCGCCGCCGCGATGTGTTAGCTCATCCCCGCACCGGAACCCTTCAGAGGGAATTTCTGCTCATTTCTGCTCATCACGCCGATTCCACTCCTGAATCGGGGGCCTGGGGTGAGCAGTCCGGCTGCTCATTGCTGCTCATTCGCTGCTCTTTCCCTGTCATTTCCTGCTCATTCCTGCTCATTTCTGTTCACGCCGCCCGCCGCCTGCCGAGGACTTGTGGGGCGGGCTGCTACCAGCGTAGGCGGCGGGAGTTCGGGGGCGCAATGGGCGGATGTCACTGGGGTGACGAGGACTGAGTGTCACAAAAAGGGGGACAGTGAGGAATCGGGCACTAGTGATTTCAGGCCTCGGTCTTGCCTAGTAACATATTCTAGGGGTCTACTAGCGACAGTCCCTCCTGTAGTATTTACTGGTGCCTTTTGCATACCATAATGGTTGTTCCGTTGCTTCGAGGATCATACGAATGAGGCGCGTTTCTCGTTCCATGTTCCCTCCCAGAATTGCAGAGGCCCGTCCCTCAGTAATATGAAGGACGGGCCAATCGGGCCGCGAAGGTTAGCTCGACCATCGGACAAGCCCGCGCTCTAGCTAAGCGCTACCATCTTAACATAGCCCGTCTCGGTGGTGTGTCAACCCTAGCCGGTCCCCCCGGCGCGACTCGAACCCGCGACCTCCGGCTTAGCTAGAGCGGGCTCTATCCTGACTGAGCTACGGGGGGCTGCTTCAGTCTAGCAGACGCGCCATCTGCCTGTTGACAGTACAGGCCCGCGCTGGGTATGGTTCGACGCCACTTGAAGGGCAGAGGCAGATATGACCACAGACGCGTTACCGATCGTTTCCCTGACCGTTGGCATCTTCTCGATCCTTCTCGCCATTGCATCTATCGGGCTGAGTTGGTGGATCAACCATGCCACCACAAGGGTGCTGAGTGATATTGACAAGAGCGCGGCTGTTATTGACCAGGTCGTGCGCGGAACACAAGATAAACTGGTGGACACACTGAGCACCATTGCGGCACCACCAAAGGCATCGCAGGAAGAACTGCTATATGGAATGCTAGGACCAATAATGGCGAACAACCCCGCTCTGCTTGAGCGGCTTATCGAGACGGGCAAACAAATCGCCCAGGACGAAGAGAGCAGATAGTAGATGGAGAGGTTCAAGGACATACTAGCCTACCTCGTACACGTAGGTAGTAAACCCATACCATTCGTCTTTGCGGGGTTGGTGGTCGGACTCCTGAACGAACACATACAGAACTTCTCCGACACCGTGGTTGCCACAGTAGCCACAATCCTGGCTGTGAGCGCCATCTCCCTATTCATTCTGCCGCCGATGTTGTGTCTGAAGCGGTGGGCGGATGATCGCTACAAAGAAGATGTCAATGTGTGGCCAGTAGCCTGGCTCATGGGCCTTGTGCTTCTCACTCTCTGGTTTGTGTTTTGGGTGCAGTTCTCTGAGTAAGCTAACCTCTTGCACGCCTTACTGCGTTGTGGGGCTTGTTTACTATGGGACATAAGCGACTTCCTTATCCTAGTACCGCAGTGTTTCGCAAGGAATGCCGTCCCTGTCCATGTCCAATAGGTGCGGATCGTATTCCGGTCCTCCCGCTGCGATGAAGAACTCCCATGCATCATCGAAGGTCAGGAAGTCGCCGCAATCGCGGTCCCATCCAGGCAAGTACGGCTGGGAATAATCTGGTGTGGGGAAGCTGTAGACGCGGGTGGGGGTGGGCGTTGGTTCACTGCAACCGGCTATGAATAGCATGAGTGCCACCGCAACGCTCAGGCATTTCCTCGCGGTGAGCAACATCAACGTGCTCGGCAGAAGTGTTGGACGAAGTACGTGGTTTCTTCCCTGTCCAGCCCGGCCAAGCCGAAGCCCGTCAGGGTGAAGCCGGGGTAGAGGATGTTCGCCCGGTGCCCCGGCGACTGCATCCAGCCCTTGATCTCAGCTCCATCCCCGTTCACCAGCAGGTTCAGCAGCCAGTCCGTCACCGGGAAGCCCTCTGTCTCGTTGGCGATGTTCTCGCCCCACGCCAGGCGGCTGCCCACGCAGAAGGCATCCGCGAGCAGCGCGTCCACCAACGGAACCCCCGCCGACGTCGCGCCCTCCTTCTCGTAGACGTGCTCGAAGTAGCCGCGCTCCGACATATCGTCCGCGTGCGCCTGCGCCGACTCCGTGAGGCGCGGGTGCATGGTCAGCGGTTCCAGCTCCTCCGCCACACGGTTAGCGTTCACGAGGTCGTTCAGCATTTCCTCAAACGTCGGCGTTGGCACGATTGCGGTGGGCGTAGGTGTTGGAACCAGCGTCGGGGTAGCGGTGGGGCTAGGCGTCGGGGTTAAGGTGGCCGTCGGGCTGGGCGTGGCGGTGGGAGTAGCAGTGGGGATGATCCAGCGTATCGGGGTGGGAATCGGCTGGGGTGTCTGAGTTGGCGTTGGCGGCGGGATGGGAGTGTGCGTCGGGCGCGGCGTCCACGTCGGTTCAGGTGTCCATGTGGGCACCGCTGCCGGGACCGGCGTGGGGCTGGCGCACGCGACCAGAAAAAGGAGTAGAGTGGCAACAGTAGCAGCGGTTCTTCGTGGCAACGGAGCCCTCCTGCCCGGTATGGCGGTACTCGTCGAGTTGACGGATATTCTCCGGGTCGGGATTGAAACCGCCTGTAGTGCCGATTCGACGCTTGCACTCGACAAATGTGTCGAGGGCGGTTAGGTCTACTGCTCGGCGTGAGCCATGGGCCGGTGGATTCTCCTCGACAATTTGTTCATCTGCAACCAACCCCGTGAGTGTGAGGAAGTTACGGACTACACTGGTGATGTTTGCCTCGGCTTCCCCTTTTCGTGTCGCCGGAGAATCTCAGCCGCGGCGGCTCTGTACTTAGGATCACTGGTATTGATGTGCACGAGCATGCGATTACCTATTCTACAAGAATGAACCTCTGTGGACACTGGCGAAATCGGGGCAACTCGGCCCAGTAGCAGGCACTCCCCCTACGTGAACCGAACGCTCACGCCGCCGAGCGTGGCGAACTCTGCGCGGACCGTGTCGCCGGCGCGGACGTCCATCGCCCTGGTGATGGTGCCGGTCATCACGAACTCGCCCGCGCGCAGGCCCTGACCGAACTCCGCCAGCTTGTTCGCGCACCACGCGACCGAGCGCGCCGGGTTGCCCAGCACCGCCGATGCCTGCGCACGCTCGAACTCCTCGCCGTTGCGGTAGAGGACGACCTCCTCCGTCGAGAGGTTGAACGCGCCGGGGGACAGCCGCGTGCTCCCGACCACCACCCGCGCCGCCACGCCGTTGTCCGCGATGAGGTCCTGCTCCTTGATGCGCCACCCCTCGATGCGGCAGTCCACGATCTCCAGCGCCGGGAAGACGTAGTCCGTCGCGGCGACCACGTCCTGCATCGTCAGGCCCGGCCCGCGCAGCGGCGCCTTCAACCGGAACGCCAGTTCCGGCTCCGCCTTCGGGTGGATGAGATCGGACGACTTGATGCGCCCGTTGTCCCGCACCGTCGTGTCGTCGAATATCGTGCCGTAGATGGGCGTGTCGATGCCGAACACGGCCTGCATCGCCTTGTTCGTGAGGCCGACCTTCCGCCCGACGATGCGGTGGCCGTGCTCCAACTCGTGCAGGAGGATGTCGGCGGCGATGGAGTACGCCTCCTCGGACGTGATCTCGGGCGCCTGCTCGGTGAGCGGCGGGATGGGCGTCGCGTTGTGCTCGGCCTCGCTCAGCGCGTGGGCGAGTGCGTGCAACTGGTCGTGCGGTACGGGCATGAGGGACCTCCGTCGGGGGCTGGGGCTGCGCCTGCGCCAAGATTACCAGCGGCGGTAAGATGTCCGCCATGACCGAGAACGAGCCTCGCGTCGCGGCGGTGCTGCTTGCAGCGGGCGAGTCGACACGGATGCACGAGATGAAGGCGCTGCTGCCCTGGCTGGGCGGCAGGTCGCTGCTGGCGCACCAGGCGCACGCGCTCGCGTCGGCGGGCTACGAGCCCATCGTCGTGGTGCTCGGACATCTCTCAGAGCGGCTGCGGCAGGAGCTCACCGGCCCCGAACCGATGCAGATCGTCGAGAACCCGCGCTACCGCGAGGGACGCACGACGTCCATCACCGCCGGGCTGGCCGTCGTGCCGGACGACGTCGACGGCGTGCTCATCGTCTCGGTAGACCAGCCGCGCTCCGGCGCGCTGCTGTCACGGCTGCGGGAGGCGTGGCTGGCGTCGCGCCCCGCCATCGCCGTGCCGTCGCTCGATGGCAACGCCGGGCATCCGCCGCTGTTCGACACCGCGCTGCTGCCGGAGCTGCGCGCCATCACGGAGGAAGGGCAGGGGCTGCGGGAGGTCGTCTCACGCCATCGCGGCGAGCGCATGCTCGTGCCGGTCGACGACCCGCTCACGCTCACGAACCTCAACACGCGCGAGCAGTACGAGGCTGCGCTCCGGCTCGCGCAGGCGTAGGTCTCAGCGGTTCGCCGCCGCGATCACCAGCAGCGCCGACCCGGCGAACGACACCAGCACGCCGAGCACGACCCCCAGCGTGATGTGCTCCAGCCGACGGTTAACCAGGTACGAGAGAATGAGCGTGAAGACGCCGATCATGCGCATGAGCGGGTTCACGATGCTCACGTCGGCGATCGAGAGCGCGAAGAAGCGCAGCAGTTGCGCCATGAAGACGCTGAACCCCGCCCCGCCGAACAGCCGCATGTAGCGGACGTTGATGGTGCCGATGAGGTGCCGCTGCGCGGGCAGCGCGAGCGTTGCCATGAGCACTGCCGACGCCCCGACGTACGCGATGAACGTCCCGACCGCGGCGACGCCCGAGGCGTCCTCCAGCGCGGCTCGGATGAGGATGGGGCTGCTGCCGTAGCCCACCGACGCGAGCAGGGAGAAGGTGTAGCCCTCCACCATGCGCATCTCGACGGCAGGCCTGGCGCTCGCGGTGGCGGCGCCGGTCGAGGCTGCGTTCCCCGTCGCAGGCTCCGCGGCGGGGGTGGGGCGCTTCCCACGGTCGATCATCAGCGCCGGGCTGCCGAGGATGAGCGCGATGCCCACGAACATGAGGATCGTTGGGCGCTCGCCGAGGAGCACCATCGCCATGAGCACGCTGTAGGGCACGGCGATGGCCTGGATGGTGGCGGCGCGCGGAGCGCCGATGGCAGCGATGCCCCGGTAGTTGCAGTAGCGCCCGATGCCGAAGTGAACGATGCCCGCTGCGGCGAGCAGCAGGTAGCCGTCCAGCGATATCTGGTCGAAGTTGAAGAGCTGGCCGGTGATGACGACTGCCGCGAGCCCGAACGGCACGCCGAGCAGCACGGTGATGAACGCGCCCTGCGCCGCAGTCGCGCCGGCGTCGGCGAAGCCTCGGCGGACGAGGATGAAGTTGACGCTGAACGAGAACGCGGAGACGAGCGCGAGGAGCGCGCCGAATATCATGCCGTCACCTTACCGGCTCGCCGCCGCGACCACCAGCAGCGCCGACCCCACGAACGATACCAGCACGCCGAGCACGACCCCGAGCGTGATGTGCTCCAGCCGCCGATTGACCAAGTACGAGAGGATGAGCGTGAACACGCCCACGGTCCGCATGAGCGGGTCGACGACGGTGACGTCGGCGAGGGCGAGCGAGAAGAAGCGCAGCAGTTGCGCCATGAACACGCTCAGCCCGGCGCTGCCGAACAGCCGCATGTAGCGGAAGTTGATGGCCCCCATCAGGTGCCGCTGCGCGGGCAGCGCCAGCGACGCCATGAGCACAGCCGACGCCCCGAAGTACGCCACGAAGGTGCCGATGGCGGCGACGCCTGTCGCGTCCTCCAGCGCGGCGCGGATGAGGATGGGGCTGGTGCCGTACCCCACCGACGCGAGCAGGGAGAAGACGACGCCCTCCACCATGCGTATCTCGACGGCGGGCGGGCCGCTCGTCGTGGCGGCGGCGCGCGCAGGGGCGTTGCCTGCCAGGGGCCGCTCTGCGGGAGAAGCGGGGCGCCTCCGGCGGTCGATCATTAGGAACGGGCTGGCGAGGATGAGTGCGATGGCCAGGTACATGGGGATGGTCGGCCGCTCGCCGAGCAGCACGATCGCCATGACGATGCTGTACGGCACCGCGACGGCCTGGATGGTCACGGTGCGCGACGCGCCGATGGCCGCGATGCTCCGGTAGTTGCAGTAGCGCCCGATGCAGAAGTGGACGATGCCCGCCCCGGCGAGCAGCAGGTAACTGTTCAGCGGGAGCTGGTCGAAGTTGAAGATCTGGCCGGTGACGACGACCGCGGCCAGCCCGAACGGGACGCCGAGCAGCACGGTGATGAACGCGCCCTGCGCCGCCGTCGCGCCCGCGTCGGCCAAGCCTCGACGTATGAGGATGGAGTTGACGCTGAACGAGAACGCCGAACCGAGCGCGAGAAGCGCGCCGAATATCATGCCGCTCTCATCTCGTGGCCGCCGAGTAGACCAGCAGCGCGGAGCCCGCGAACGAGACCAGCACGCCGATGACGACGCGCAGCGTGATGGTTTCCAGCGAGCGGTTGAACATCCAGGTGAGGATGACCGTGAAGACGTTCGCCATGCGCTGCAGCGGGTTCACGACGCTGACGTCCGCCAGCGACAGCGCGAAGAAGCGCAGCAGTTGCGCCAGGAACACGAAGAGGCCCGCGCCGCCGAAAAGCCGCATGACGCGCAGGTTGATGGCCCCTATGAGCGCCCGCCGCTTGGGCAGCACGAGGGTCGCGAGGAGCACCGCCGCCGCGCCGCTGTACGCGACGAACGTGCCTATCGCCGCCGTCCGTGCGGCGTCCATCAGCGCGGCGCGGATGAGGATGGGGCTCGTTCCGTACGCGAGCGCCGCGAGGATGGCGAACGTGTACCCCTCCAGCAGCCGTACCTCCAGAGGGTTTCGCGCCGCGGGCGCGGGCCTCGTCCCCTCTTCCTCTTGGAGAGGCTTCCCCATCCCCTCTCCCTCTGGGAGAGGGTGCGCGTGCCCTTGCACGCGTGGGTGAGGGCCGACGGCTGCGGGCGTTCGCGGTCTGCGCTCGATGATGACCGCGGGGCCGAGCAGCACGAGCGCGATGGCGAACAGCATCGTCAGCGTCACCACCTCGTCGAGCAGGATGACGGCCATCAGGATGCTGTACGGGGTGACGACGCCCTGGATGGGGCCGGAGCGCGCCGCCCCGATCGCCTCGACCGACCGGTAGTTGCAGTACCTGCCGACGCCGAAGTGGACGACGCCCGCTGCGAGCAGCAGCAGGTAGCCCATCGGCGCGATCTCGCCGAAGCGCAGGACCTGGCCGGTCAGCACCACGGCGATGAATCCGAACGGCACGCCGAGCAGCACGGTGATGAACGCGCCCTGCGACGCCGTCCCACCCGCTCCGGCGATTCCCCTCCGGACGAGGATGGCGTTGACGCTGAACGAGAACGACGAGCCGAGCGAGAGCAGCGCGCCGAATATCACCCGACGACTCCCTCGGCCATGAGCGCCGCAGCCTCGGACTCCGGCATGCCGAGGTCAGCGGTCAGCACCTCCAGCGTCTGCTCGCCGAGCTGCGGCGGGACCCGGCTCGGGCCGCTGGGCGTTCGCGACAGCTTGATGGGGTTGCCGGTGAACCGGACGGGCCCCAGCACCGGGTGCTCCATCTCCACGAACATCTCCCGGTGGTTCACCTGCGGGTCCACGGCCACCTCCGCGATGTCCTGCACCGGCCCCGCGGGGACGCCCATCCCGTTCAGTATCTCCACCCACTCGGCGGTCGTCTTCTGCAGCATCGCCTCTTCGATCACCGGGATCAGCTCGTCGTAGTGCTGCGTGCGT
Source organism: Dehalococcoidia bacterium (assembly GCA_965208625.1). GTDB lineage: Bacteria > Chloroflexota > Dehalococcoidia > Lucifugimonadales > Australimonadaceae > Bin16. The sequence goes on along the minus strand of OZ242348.1, from coordinate 2,309,158 downwards.
GACCAGCCGGTGGTGTAGCGCTCGTCGTCCATCAGCTCAACGTGGTCTATCGCCGCGCAGAAGAGCGGCCACTGGTCGGTGCCGCCTCCCATGATGGCGACCACGACGTGGCCGTCGGCGGTCTGGAACGCCTGGAACGGCGTGGAGCTCGGGTGTCGCGTGCCGATGCGCTGCGGCACCTGGCCGAGCGTGAAGTAGCGCATGAACGCGTTCTCCATGATGGAGACCTGGCAGTCCAGCATCCCGATGTCGATGTACTGCCCCTCGCCGGAGCGCTCGCGCTCCAGCAGCGCGCTCTGGATGGCGACGGTGGCGAAGAGCGCGGCGGTGATGTCGCCGATGCTCGCGCCGGGGCGCACGGGGCCGCGTCCGGGCTCGCCCGTGATGCTCAGCATCCCGCCCATCCCCTGCACGATGACGTCGAGCGCCGCGCGATGGGCGTACGGCCCCGTCTGGCCGAAGCCGGAGACCGAGCACATGACGATGCGCGGATTGCGCGCCCGCACCGCCTCGTAGTCCAGCCCCAACCGTTGCATCGAGCCGGGGCGGAAGTTCTCGATGAGCACGTCGGCGGTCTCGGCGAGCCGCAGCAGCACCTCGCGCCCCTTCGGGTTGGCGAGGTCGATGGCGATGCTCCGTTTCCCCCGGTTGATGCTCATGAAGTACGTGCTGAACGCCTGCTCGTCTGTCTCCACGCCGTCCGGTCTGAGGAACGGCCCGTTGCCGCGCGCCGGGTCGCCCGTCTCCGGCTGCTCGACCTTGATGACGTCCGCGCCGAGGTCGGCCATGAGCATCGTCGAGAACGGCCCGGCGAGGATGCGGGTGAGGTCTATGACGCGTATGCCTTCGAGCGGGCCAGGCATGGGGCAACTCCTTCGTGGGGGAGGTTGAGGGCGCGCCGCGATTCTAACTGACACACAGGGGATGTGTGGGGCGCCGTTCCGACCCGCGTCGGAGGCCGTCATTCCCGCGCCCTCCCGTCATTCCCGCGAAAGCGGGAATCTCGCCCCGTGTCGAGGACGCCTCGTCCCTGATCCAGCCGCTCGCCTGCCGCACTGCCCGGCCCCGCAGCAAGTCACGGAACCATTGCCTGAGTTGACCTGAATATCATCCCTATATCATCGGACTACAGAGTATCCTTGGGTGAACGGTCACGCTCGGCTCCAGCATGATGGTTGCAGGCTGTACGTCGGTGCAGTTGGACCGTGGCAAGGCAAGACGAGAGCGGACCACACTGACATCCGAGAGAGGGCTGGTTCTTGTTCATCATGGAGCCGATGCAGGATGAAGCCATGCTGACCGGCGGCACGACGTCCGGAGGGAACATCGAGGAAGCAGACCTTGATACGCCGCGGCCTCCGGCCCCACAGGCGCCGGGCGTCGAGGACGTCCTGAACGCAGGTACTACGGCTGGCCCTGAGAACGCCGCCGCCATTTGCGCCGCGCCGCAATCTCCGCGACGATGCGCAGATGAACGAGGGCCAGGACACCGAGCGGCTGCCGGGGCTCCTCAGCAAGGAAGCGCTGCCGGTGTTCTCGGCGTTCTTCCTGTGGGGCTTCGGGACGGGCGCCCTGTGGATGGCGCGGCCGCTCCTGGCCTTCGAGCTGGGCGGCTCGATCATCCTCGTCGGCCTCGTCTCGGCGTTCAGCGCTGCCCCGAGGATCATCGGCGGGCCGCTGGCCGGGAGCCTCGCCGACCGGCTGGGGCGGCGGCCCGTCGTGGTAGCTGGCTGCGTGCTGCACGGCGGCGCTGCGGCCATGCAGGGGTTCACCGACAGCTACACCGTCTTCCTGATTCTGGAACTGGTCTCCGGCTTCGGCGTGGCCGTCTGGGTGACCGGGTCGGCGGCGCTGCTCGCCGACTTCACCCGGGTGACCAACCGTGGACGCGGTGTCGCGCTGCGGAACATGTCCATGCGGCTGGGCATCCTCGCCGGACCGGCTGCCGCCGGGGTGATCGCCACGGCATTCGACATCGGGGCGGTCATGGTCTTCATCGGCGCGACCAAGATCTTCATCATCGTGATCACGTGGCTGCTGATCCGCGAGACGCGGCACGCCCCGGCCCCTGTTCCGGAGTCGGAAGAGCGCCCGCGACGCCGTCTGCGGCTGGACGTGTCGATCTTCAGGACGCGCAACTTCCTGACGCTGACCGTGGTGACGCTCGCAGTGGGCCTCGTCACCGCGGGGCCGGGCGCGTTCCGCACTTACTTCCCGGTGCAGGCCGAGGACGTCGGCCTGAGCGTCGCGGAGATCGGCGCCGCGATCGGCCTGTCCGGCCTGCTCGCGATGCTGATCTCGATGCCGGTGGGCGCGGCGGTGGACTGGTGGGGGCGCAAGCCCGTCCTGCTGCTCGGACTCGCGACGATGGCGGCGTCGATGTTCCTCATCTTCGGCATGGAGGGCCTGCTGATAGCGCTGGTCGTGGCGGGTATATTCGGCATCGGCGAGGTCGTCGGCATGAACACGCTGCAGACCTACGCGATGGACCTCGCGCCCGAGGAGAAGCGGGGCTACTTCCTCGGAACGTGGCAGGGGACCGTGAACGTCGGCCAGTTGGGCGGACCACTCCTGGTGGGCGCCATCGCCGTTCCGCTGGGCATCCCCGCGGCGTTCGGGATCATCGGGGTCGTGCTGCTCTGCGCGGCGGTGTTCCTGGCCGTTTCGAGGACGACGCCCGCACCTTCCCAGGCAGAGGGCACGCCCGCGCCCTGATGCCCCGCGTCCTGATGCCTCGCGTCCTGATGCCCCGCGTCCTGACGCCCCGTGTCCTGATGCCCCGTGTCCTGATGCCCCGTGTCCTGATGCCCCGTGTCCTGATGCCCCGTGTCCTGATGCCCCGTGTCCTGATGCCCCGTGTCCTGATGCCCCGCTTGCCCGCTTGCCCCGCTCATGGTGAGCCTGTCGAACCATGGATGGGAACGGCCACGCGCGGTTGCCGGTGCCTGCCGGGGGAGGCGATGGCATCTGTGCAGAGTGGTATAGGAGGAACCGAGTGACGAACATCATAGAGGCGCGGGGCGTGGTGAAGACATACCGGGCGGGTGAGATAGAGGTGCACGCCCTGCAGGGGATAGACCTCTCAATAGGCAGGGGGCAGATGGTGGCGGTCATGGGGCCGTCCGGTTCCGGGAAGACCACGCTGCTCAACACGTTCTCCGGCATAGACGACGTGACGAGTGGGGAGGTCGTCATCGACGGTGCGTCCGTGCACGAGATGTCGGACAGGGAGCGCACACGGTTCCGCGCGACGAGCATGGGATTCGTGTTCCAGGCCTACAACCTGCTGCCGGTGCTCACCGGCGCGGAGAACGTGGAACTGCCGCTGTTGCTCGCCGGCCACGGCCAGGCGAAAGCCCGCGCCCGTGCCATGGAAGTGCTGGAGATGGTGGAGCTCGCGGACCAGGCGAACAAGCGCCCGGCGGAGATGTCCGGCGGCCAGCAGCAGCGCGTGACGATAGCGCGGGCGCTCGTGAACGACCCCGCCATCGTCTGGGCGGACGAGCCGACCGGCGCCTTGGACAGCGAGACCGGCACGCACATCATGGACCTGCTCTGCCGCCTCAACAAGGAACGCGAGCAGACGTTCGTCCTCGTTACCCATGACTCTGTGGTCGGCTCCCGAGCGGGACGGATGGTGCGGATGCGCGACGGCCACGTCGAGAGCGACGAGATGCTCTCCGCTGACGGGAAGGCCAACTAGCGGTGGAGACGCTCTTCGGCATACCCATCGGTACGCTCACCGCCGTCCTCACGGTCGTGTTCCTCGTTGCAGCTGTGATAACGGCGTACTTCGTGGTGCGCAACCCCGTCGTATTGAAGATGGCGGTCCGCAACATCCCGCGGCGGCGAGCGCAGACCGTGCTCATCGTCGCCGGCCTCATGCTGGCGACGCTCTTGTTCTCCGCCTCCTTCGCCACTGGTGACACGCTCGCGCACTCGGTGCGCGTGTTCGTGGTCAAGAGCCTGGGACATCTCGACGAGATCGTCTTTTCGAACGAACAGGATGCCTCCGGCCGGCCCTCGTTCATTCCGGCGGAGACGGCGGACGCTGTCCGATCGGCGCTCGAGGGCGCCCCCGTGGACGGCGTGATGCCGGCGATCAGCCTGTCGGCGCCTGCGATAGCGCTTGCGTCGGAGCGCAACGTGCCGAGGCTGCAGGTGCAGGGACTCGACGCCGCGTACGTGGACGGATTCGGTGCTTACCTCGATGCGGACGGCAACGAACTCGACCTCGGGGCACTGGGGCAGAACGAGTTGTACCTGAGCGCCGCAGCCGCAGATGACCTGGGCGCGGAACCGGGCGGCCAGCTTGCCTTGTTCTTCGACGAAGCGCCCGTGACGGTGCGCGTCGCGGGCGTGTTCGACGAGGGGGGAAGCACGAGTTCCTCCTTCCCGTTGTCGGTGATGCGCCTGGGCGACATGCAGGCGCTCCTCGGCGAGCAGGGGAACATCAACTACGTCTTCATCTCGAACGAGGGAGGCACGGTCGCGGGCGAACGGCACACGGATGCGGTGCTCGATGTGTTCGAGGACCTGCGCGAGGAGCGCGGCCTCGACTACGATGACGTCAAGCGGGACGGCATCGAACTGGCCGATAACGCCGGAGACCAGTTCGCGAGCCTCTTCCTGCTGTTCGGTACGTTCTCCATCATCGCGGGCATCCTGCTGATCGCGCTCATCTTCGTGATGCTGGCGGCGGAGCGGAAGCGGGAGTTGGGCATCGCGCGGGCCGTCGGCGCGCAGCGCGGCCACATCGTCCGGCTGTTCACGTTCGAAGGGGCGGTCTACTCGCTTGCGGCGGCGGCGGTCGGCAGCGTGCTTGGCATGGTGGTCGGCCTCGTGATGGTGCGCATCATGGCTGCCGCGTTCAGCACGATAGACGAACTGGCCGGTTTCGAGATCGCGTTCTCGTTCCGGTGGCAGAGCCTGCTGCTGGCCTACACGCTGGGGATGGTGGTGACGTATGTGGTGGTGATCGTCTCGGCGGCGCGGGTGAGCGCGCTGAACATCGTACGCGCCGTGCGCGACATCCCGGACCCCCCCAGACAGGGCCACCGGCTGCGGGAATCGTGGAAAGCCGTGGGCGCCGCCTACCTCGACGGCCTGCGGGCGATACCGCGCCTGCGCCCGTACCGTGTGCTGCGGCGGTTGTTGCTCAGCGGGCCGTGCGCCGTCGTCAAGCTGGCATGGGCATTGTTCATGGCGGGCTACCTGATGGTTGCGTTCGGCGTGCTCCTGGCGCTGAACGGCGTCTCGGCTGAAGAGCTGAGCATGTTCTCCATCGGCCTGTCGCTCGTGGTGGTCGGCGTGCCGCTCGCGCTCAATCACGCCGCGCGTCTGCCGGAGGGCATCGCGTACACCTCTGCCGGCGTGCTGATCGTGCTGCTGTGGCTTCTCCCTATCCGGTGGGAGGATTACGGACTCCCCCGGTTCAACGCGGGGATCGAGATATTCATCCTCTCCGGGGTGACCGTCGTCATCGGCGCGGTATGGGTTGTCGTGTACAACTCGGGGTACCTGGTCAGCCTGGTCACCGCCGTCGCGGGGAGAGGCCGCACACTCTCGCCCATCGTCCGGACCGCGATGGCATACCCGATGGCGAGCCGCTTCCGCACGGGCATGACGCTGGCGATGTTCTCACTCGTCATATTCACGCTTTCGGTCCTCGGTTTCATCGACGCCGCTCTCAACAAGGCATACGAGGACACGCGGCAGTTCTCCGGCGGGTTCGACGTCACTGTCAACGCCAGCTTCACCAACCCCATCGGCGACCTCGGTGCACGCATTGACGGGTCCCCGGCGCTGGATGCAGGAGAGTTCGCGGCCATCGGCGCGATGAGCGGCCTGCCTGCGCGCATCAGGCAGCAGGACACCGGGCAGGAGCTGCAGGACTGGTTCGTTACCGGCGTAGACGCCGCCTACGCTGAGGCGACCACCTACGGGTTCCTCCTGCGCGACGAGCGCTACGCGGACGACCGCGCCGTCTGGCGTGCGCTGGCTGCGGGGGAGGAGGTCGCGGTGGTCAGCGCCGCAATGGTCCCCGCCGCTACCGACTTCGAACAGGGAGGCCCGGACTTCTCATTCCAACTGGAAGGCTTCCAGCGGGACGGCGACGTGCTTCCCGAGGTGTACGTGGAGGTGTACGACTCCGCCGAGGAGCGGATGGCGCGCCTCCGCGTCATAGGCGTGATGGAAGAGTCCGCGTTCTTCGCGCGCACGGTGACCACCGGGCACGGCACGTTGCAGCGCCTCGCCCCCGTGGACCTGCCGTACCTGGGCTACGACATCGTGCTGAACGACCCGTCGCGCGCGGAGGAGATCGCGGCGACGCTGGAGGAGGAGTTCGTGGAGCACGGCGTGCAGGCGTCCTCGCTCGCGAAGACCGTGCAGGACTTCACCGCACTGAACCGCACCTTCAACCGCCTCGTCCAGGGCTTCATGGGCCTCGGCCTGGTGATCGGGATCGCGGCGCTGGGCGTTATCGCGGCACGCTCCGTCGTAGAACGGCGCGTGCAGATCGGCATCCTGCGCGCCATTGGCTTCCGCAGCGGCATGGTGCAGCTCGCGTTCCTCATCGAGTCCTCGTTCATCGCGTTGCTGGGCATCGTTCTGGGGCTCGGCCTCGGGTTCGGGTTGTCGATCGACATCATCCGCGAGGTCGGGGAGAGCTTCGATAACGTCACCTACGCCATACCGTGGGAAACGGTCATCCTCGTGATCGTGGTTGCCTACGGGGCGTCGCTGCTGACGACCTACCTTCCGGCACGCCAGGCGTCGCGCATCTACCCCGCGGAGGCCCTGCGGTACGACGAATAGGCAACAAGAACGTTCGCCATACAACCTGACACAGGAGGTGACCCACATGCCACGCTTCTTCAGAATGATTTGCTCTCACTGGCCCAGGACTGCGGTCGCGGCTATCGCCCTTTCCGCCCTCGTGGTCGCGGCGGCGTGCTCGCCGGAGCCGACGCCCACGCCCACCCCCACGGCGACCCCGACTCCTACCGCCACCCCGACGCCTGTCCCGACGCCGACGCCCGCCCCGGCAACCGAGGGAGAAGCCATGTCGATGCGGGATTTCGTGCTCGACGATTCGACCACCGGAAAGGACCTCTTCGACCGTCTGTCCGGGCAGGAGAACGGCTGCGTCAAGGACGTTTTGGGGGATACCGTGTACGAGGTCATACTCGGCATGCCGCTGCTGGCGGCTGGCGGCGACACTGCGACCGCGGCGCCGCTATTCGCGTGCCTTGCGCCGGAGAACGTCGTGCTCCTCGGGATGGCGTACCTCGGCGCGGGAGGCGGGTACAGCGCAGAGAGCCAGGCATGCCTCACCGACCTCGCTCTCCAGCACCCCGAGATCATCTTCGCCCGTCTCGGCATCGAGTATGCCGGGGAGGCCTCGTACCAACACACGGAAACGCACAACGTACTCCTCGGCTTCTACGACTGCATGACAGACGCCGAGGTAGTGACCTCATTGAAAGACCTCTACTCTGCTGTCGACGCCGCCTCGCCGCTCACCGGGGAAGACCTCGTCGCCCTGCTCCCGGAGTCCGAGGCAGCCTGCGTGCAAGAGACGCTGTCCGAGGCGGAGTACGGAGCGCTGGTGAACGCGACTCCCTTGCGAGCGGCGGGACTGGGCGCCGGCGCAGCCGACTGTCTCTCACTGGACAGTGTCGTCGCGTTCTTCGTCATCGCCAGCGGGGCAGCGGTCGGAGGTTTCAGCGACGAGTCCGCTGCCTGTGCTGAGGATTTCATCCGCGACCGTCCAGGATACGCGCCCATTCTCGCCTCCTACGTAACCGACGAATCGGCGCAGTTCTCGTCCGCCGACTTCGCCGAGGTGGCCCGAGGCGCATTCGAGGCGTTCGAGTGCCTGAACGAGGATGAACTCGGCCGGATCGACGAGTACATAACGTCCCTCTGGGGGTAGCCCCAGGGACACTCGCTGATAGGTTGCGCGCCCGCCATACCGGCGGGCGCGCTGGCGTCTGGGACCTGCGCTGGCAGCGTCATGCTGAGCCAGGCCGGTGGCTGAGTGCGCGCTTCAGCGCGCAGCATCCTCTCGGGTGTGTTCCGCTCTCTGCTCAAGAGAGCACCCCGATATGGGACAGGAGGTAGCCGGATGAAGATAATCATGGCTCTGATGGCTCTGATGGCTCTGATGGGTTGCGCGTCGCCGGAGCCGACCGCAACGCCAGCCCCTACGGCGACCGCGACGCCGACACCATCTCCGACTCCCACACCGATTCCCGAACGCATAGCGAACCGCACTATCGTAGGCGCGTGTACGGGCAGCATGGAGCCCGCCATAACGTGCCTTGACCTGGTGTACGCCTGGAGGGGCGAGGTGCGGATGGACGACCTGAGCGTTGGGCTGGTGGTAGGTGCCTCCAACCCAGGCGGCACCCCCTACTGGCACCGCATCATCGGCCTGCGCGACGGCGAGGTTCTGACCCATGGCGACGGCCAATTCGACGCTGATGGGTGGGTGAGCATTGACCGTATCATCGGCTACGTGGTGGAGGTTGAGAAGAACGCTCGCCCCTACAACGCGGAGCTGAGGGATTACGTGAACGTGGCGCGCGTCGCCTACAACGACGCAGCCACCGTCTACGAGGAGACGGCGCTGACCTACTGCGCCGACGCCTACGACCTCAGCGGATGCAGTCTGAGCATGGCTGCGGTGACCGAGATCGAGGCCGCCTATGCGGTGGCGCGCCGCGCATCCTGCGAATACTTCACGCGCGCCAATGAGGCACTGGTAGAGAACGCCCTAGAGGTTGGGGACCCTCCTCCGACGCTTCCCGCGCCGGCCACCTGCTGACCTTACCCCGCAACTCTCAAGCGTAACTGGCGATGATGCGGACGCCTACCCCACCGTCCCATAGGTAGTGACTCATTTTGGAATGTAAGGGATGGGGATGAGTCTTTGCCGAACGGCGTTCAGGCTGCGAGGCTACAGAAGTCCGGCCTGTCCACCCGGCTTCCGGTAGCCGTACAGGGGAAGGTCTGGCCGCTTGTCTGCGAGCAGGTCCTCAATGCTCAATCCCTGAACCACCGGATAGACACCACTGTCATCGCTGAACATTGCCCTGCTGCGCTGGTTCTCCACCGTTCGCATGTAGCGGTCGAAGCAGACCATCACTCCAGCCGTTGCTCCGAACCGGTCAACCGTGGCCTTGAGTGCCTTCACGGAGTCCGCGCTGACGCTCCCACCCTTCACTTGGACGATAGCGAACTCTGCTTTGGGTTTCTTCCCCATGCGGAACGGGTAGAACTTCAACACACCGTCCACCCCACCGTCCGAACCGGGTGTGCCGGGATTGTGGAACATGCCCTCTGCTCCTATCGCACCGCACACCCACTTTTCGAACTCGAACTTGTCCCGCTGGGCGAGGGCCAATGCCTCCGCCACGTCGACCGGCACTCCACGAACCAGCACGTCATCAGTCGTCAGCAGGTTGAAGTTGCGCAGAATCCTCTCGCGCATCAGTCCGACTGAAAAGGTCGACACGTCGATGCCTACCCATCGACGCCCCAATGCTTCAGCCGCGTGCACCGCTGTGCCGCACCCGCAGAACGGATCGAGCACGAGGTCATCGGGGTTAGTGCTGGACTGGATGATGCGTCTCAGCAGCGCGAGCGGCTTCTGAGTTGGGTAGCGGAGGCGTTCGCGTGCCTGTGATGGAATCGGGCCTATATCAGCCCATACGTCTTGCAGAGGGACGCCAGGCATCTCATCAAGGTAGCGTTTGTAGCGAGGGACTGTTCCTGGCTTAGTCTGCACCACTCTTCCTGCATCTATGAGTGCTTGCATGTGCTCCTGGCTGTACCGCCAGTAGCGCGTGACGCCCATGACCTCGTAGCGGGGATTGCCCTTCGCCGCCCCGTAGGGTCCGGTGATGTTGTCCAGTGCGTACCGCCGCCCTGTCCCCTCTTCGGTGTACTTGTAGAACTCATCCACATACTGCTGGTCGTAGTCCATGTAGACCGGATTCCATGTCCACGACTCTCCCATGGTGTAGAAGAACAGCACGTCGTGGATACGCCCGTGCTGCTCCCGTCCTTGCTTTCCGTCACTGTGGGCACTGGTGCGCTTCCAGATGATTTCAGTACGGTAGTTTTGCTGCCCGAAGATGGCGTCCATAATGAACTTCAGGTAGTGGCTGGCGGTGTCGTCGCAGTGCAGGTAGATGGAGCCGTTGGGGGACAGCACCCGTCGCATCGCCAACAGGCGGACGGCCATGTTCAGCAGGTACGCGGCGAGGCTGTTCTTACCCTTCGCCGTCCGTTCGATGCGCTGTGCTAAGCGCACGATATCGGCCAGGTCGCTGGAAAGCGGCCCCGCAGATAACTTAGTCAACATGGCGTCTTCTGCCGCTCCCCAAGTCCACGTGTCGGCGAACGCTTCCACAGGACGCACGTCCTTGTCGACGCCCGAGAACGGCAGGTTGTAGATGCTCTTCGAGTTGAAGGGGGGGTCTAGGTAGATGAGGTCGACGGAGCTGGTTGGGAGAGCCAGTTCATCGTTGAGCACATCCAGACAGTCGTAACTGTAGAGGAGGCGGTTCAAGCCGCTCATCGCAGACCTCCGCCATAGGGCGTGGCCTGCCGTTCACGCGGGTGCGAAGCCTGGGGGTGGGGGGAATCAGGGCTTAAGCGGTGTGGTGTGGACGGGATGGGGGGCGGTGTGGTGTGGACGGGATGGGGGGCGGTGTGGTCCCGGCAGAGATAGTTGAACGGAGGGTTGGCTGCATGGAAATGAGTCTCCTATATCGACTACGCCGTTCAGCCTACCGACAGCTCAATTTGATGTCAACATGCCGGTGTCCGACAGAGAGTCAACGACTGTCCTTCATCGTCGCGGCCCGCGCTCTGGTATCATTGGTGGCGCACAGAAACGGTTAAGGAGTAGCCCTATGCGAGGACCGCACGGAAAGATACGGACGGGAGACTTCATGTAGCGAGCGCGGCAGGTCATCCTCATCGCACCGGCGAGGAAGAGGAGACCTTACCAGCTGCGGAGCGCAGGTCTGAGATAGCCCGTTGAGCCGCCCTCAAACGCTGGCACCACCGACTCCTGATCGACCATTCCGATTAAGGCAAATCGGTGTCCGTAATGGGCGGGGAAAGATTTGATGGAGGCAGAAGATTACACGCGTTGGATGGTGATGCAGTGACAATAGCACAAAAATACATGGCTGACGGGTGGCGTACTGTCAAGAAATCGACGACATACAAATGCTTACGTGCTCTGCTGGCTGCTGTAGGGCTGATTGCAACCATTAATTTCGGGTTCACACAGGTTGATAGGATAATACCCGAATACTTTACTGTGGCTTACTACGACCCAACGACGCTACAGTTGGTTAACGAGAAGATGTTGGAGTGGCCTCATGGCCAGAATTGTGTGAATCTGCTACCTGAAGAAAACAGGCTGTATGACGGTTTTGCACATCACATTATGCTATTTGTGGTGGGTGGTGTTCCCATATATGGGTGGGACAGTCAAGGTAGTAGCGGGCGAGCATCCGTGCGTGATTCGGGCGGCTCACTTACGGCTTTCACCTTGACAGAATTCCCGCCTTCGGCAGATACGGAAGCGCACGAGGCTCTATTGTGCAGGCATCGTTAGCGATGTAGCCCGGTAGGGGTATGGTTGGCGTCCATGTCAAATGAATCACTACCGTCCCATACCACACCGCCGCAAGTCCAAGTTGTGCGGCTGACACAAAGGCTTCCCATTCTGATAGCGCCGTGATAGCGCCATGGCCCCATCTTGGTTGCGTCGTGATAGCGCCGTCGTCCCATCTTGGTAGCATCGTGCCACCCCACCCCCGATCCTGTTCATCGATGTGAACCCCGCCCCTCCCTACCTCTCCCTCGGGGAGAGGTAGGCGCGCCTGTGCGTCGGGTGAGGGCCCGCCCCCCTTGCAGCCCGCTCACGGTGAGCCTGTCGAACCACCCATCCCTGTCCATCGATGGGAGTATTCCCCATGTGCGTGCCCGTCGATAGTGTGACATATGCCGGTTGTGCAGACAACCGCATCCCCTGTACGCTGGTTTCAGCCCAGGTACGTCACGCCGGTCGGCGGGAAAGGAATGCTATCAAATGGTATCAAACAGCACGTTCGGAAAAAATCGGAGCCTCACTCCGAGGCAGGCCGGGGCGCTCCCTCACATCATCGCCGCTCCTTCGCTCAGGGAGGGCGCGCGCGCCGCTGGCCTCAGCTACACCACTGTCGCGCGGTGGATGCACGACCCGCGCTTCCGCGCCGAGGTCGAACACGCGCGGCAGGCCATCTCCTCCGTCGTCTACGCCAGGCTCCAGGAACTCCTCCTCCTCGGCGCCGCCAACCTCGAGGAATTCCTCACCTCCGATGACCTCCGGATACGCCTCCGCGCTACCCGCATCGCCTTCGACATCGCGCTCAAGGCCGAACTCAACCACGACCTCCGCAAGCGTCTCGACCAGCTGTCCCGCACGCTCAAGATGATCAAGGAGACCCGGTGAACGCGAACCTCAAAGCCCTCGAATCCCTCCTCCAGTGCCCCCTCAACCAGATCGCGTTGGAACCCATCGTCAACGACTACGTCGAATCGTGGAAACGCTGCATGGAGCGCGGTGAACCCTTCACCGACCCCGACGAACTCATCGCCGTCGTGGAAGCCGAGGGAATCCCCGTGCCGACCGTAGGGCCCCTCTGGAGCTACCTCGGCAGGTGCGCCGAGGAACTCAGCGTCCCCAACCCCCGCCGCATCGTCACCGCCATCGTCCACGGATACGCCGAGGTCAACTTCATGACCGGCCTCTGCCCCTGTCCGCTGCGTCAACCCCTCGGCCCCGCCATCCTGGACCGCTGGAAATGAGCGCGCCGCCCCTACCGGGGCGCTGCCGCGCCGTTCACCTTGGCGACGAGCCGGTCCATGTGGAAGGACTCCATCGTCATCGGGCCGCCGGCGCGGCCGTTGCGCCACGCCACGATCTCCGACACGATGCTGAGCGCGATCTCCTCAGGCGTGCGTCCACCGAGGTCGAGGCCGACGGGCGCGTGTATCTCGCGCAGCCGCTCCTCCGGAACGCCCTTCCGCAGCAGCGACTCGTAGATCATGATGGTCTTGCGCTTGCTGCCGAGCAGCCCCACGTAGCCAGCGTTCGTGCGCGCCGCCGCCTCGGTCGCGAGGTCGTCGAAGTGGTGCCCGCGCGAGCCGATGACGATGGCCGTGTTCGGCGTCACGGGGAAGGCGACCACGCCCTGGTCGTAGGGCGCGACGTTCGTCGCCTCCGCCATCGGGAAGCGCTCCGTGTTCGCGAACTCGCGGCGGTCGTCCGTCACCATCACGCGCAGCCCCATCATGTGGCCGATGCGCGCAACCTGCAGGTTGACGTGTCCGCCGCCGATGAGCACGAGCAGCGCGGGCGCCGTGTAGCCCTCGACGAACAGCTCGTCGCCCTGCTCGGTGTGGATGCGCGCGGTGCGCCCCATCGGCATGACGTCCTTGGCGGTCTCGATCGCCTCAGCGTCGAGCGCGGCGTCGCCGAACGTCCCCTCGGACGTGCCGTCCTCGCGGACGACGATGCGCGCGCCCTGAGCGAGCCGGTCGCTCTTCACCAGCGTCGCGACGGAGAGGCTGGGGCCTCCGGCGTAGGCGTCGGCGACCTCCGCGGAGAGCGAGCGTCCGCCTGCGTCGCCGGTGAGCGGCTCGATGTAGAAGTACATCGTGCCGCCGCAGACGAGGCCGTCGCGCGCGGCGATGTCCTCGTTCAGGTAGTAGCGCTTGTACTGCGGGCCGGTGTTCTCGCGGAGCGCTTCCTTGGCGGCGAACCAGATGTCGCCCTCGACGCAGCCCCCGCCGAGCGTGCCGACGGTCGAGCCGTCGCCCCGCACGAGGAGCGCCGCGCCCGGCTTCTGGGGCGTCGAGCCCTGCGTGTGCACGACGGTTGCGATGACGAAGTCCTGCCCGTCATGCGTCAGCGCTGTTGCTTCGTCGTAGACGGCCTTCATGCGCTCACCCTCCCCGAGTCTTGCCCGTCATACCCGCGCCTCACTCACCATGCCCGCGTCTCACTCGCGATTCCCGCGCCTCTCTCGTCATTCCCGTGAAGGCGGGAATCCAGAGTGGAACGATTGTAGCACCGGCGTCCACGCCTGCGCCGTTCTCGTTAGTGTAGTCCGCTCATGGTGAGCCAGTCGAACCACCCCTTCCCGTCCATCCACGTGAACCCCGCCCCCAGCAGGCGCGTGCTACAATGCCCGCGTCATGCAGCGCACCACAGCCACGACAACCACGACGACCCGCACTACGAGGGCCGCGGCTGTGCGCGTCCGCGAGACGGCAGCCGTGGCCTAGTCCGCCTGGGCGCGTACGTATCTCCAACCAAGCATGAAGGGGCGCGCCGAGCGCCCCTTTTCTCGTAACAGGACACCAGAGAGGCAGACCGATGCCCGTCAAACAGAAGAGCCCCGAAGAACAGCAACTCGACGACCTGCGCTTCCGCATCCGCCACTCCGCCGCGCACATCATGGCCGAGGCCGTGCTCGACATCTTCCCCGAGGCGAAGTTCGCGGTCGGGCCGCCCACCGCGGACGGCTTCTACTACGACTTCTCCGTCTCGCGCCCGTTCTCGCCCGAGGACATGGAGCGCATCGAGGCGCGCATGCGCGAGACCATCGCCACCGACGCGCCGTTCCGCCGGAAGGAGTTGCCGCGCAGTGAGGCGAGCGAACACTTCGCCGACCAGCCGTTCAAGCTGGAGATCATCGCCGACATCCCGGAAGACGAGACGATATCCACCTACGAGCACGACGGCTTCGTGGACCTTTGCCGCGGCCCGCACGTCGGCTCGACCGGCGAGGTCGCAGCGTTCAAGCTGGTGACCGTCGCTGGCGCGTACTGGCGCGGCGACGAGCACAACGAGATGCTGCAGCGCATCTACGGCACCGCTTGGGAGTCCGAGGACGCCCTGCAGGCGCACCTGGAGCGGCTGGAGGAGGCTGGTCGGCGCGACCACCGCAGGCTCGGGCAGGAGCTGGGCCTCTTCTTCTTCGACCCCGTCGCCCCCGCGAGCCCGTTCTTCCTCCCGCGTGGCGCTGCGCTCAACAACGCGCTCACCACCTACGTGCGCGGCCTCTACGAGCGCTACGGCTACCAGGAGGTCATCACCCCGCAGGTGTTCGACTCGTCGCTCTGGAAGCGCTCCGGCCACTACGACAACTACCACGAGCACATGTACTTCACCTACGCGGACGAGCAGGAGTTCGCCATCAAGCCGATGAACTGCCCTGCCGCCGCGCTCCTGTACGCCTCGCACCTCCACTCCTACCGCGAGCTCCCGATACGCTACGCCGACTTCGGACGCCTGCACCGCTTCGAGCGCTCCGGCGTGACGCACGGACTCACCCGCGTGCGGACGTTCTCCCAGGACGACGCGCACATCTTCTGCGCGCCCGAGCAGGTGGAGAGCGAGGTCGTCTCGTTCATCGGCATGGTCAGCGAGACGTTCGACGTCTTCGGATTCGACGACGTCCGCGTCGTGCTGTCGCTGCGCCCGGAGAAGCGCATCGGCACCGACGAGCTCTGGGACACCGCGGAAGGCGCACTGGCAGCGGCGCTGGACGCTCGCGGGATGGAGTACGAGCCCGCCGAGAACGAGGGCGCCTTCTACGGCCCGAAGATCGACTTCTTCGTCGCCGACGCCATCGGGCGCGAGTGGCAGTTGAGCACCGTGCAACTGGACTACAACCTGCCGGAGCGCTTCGACCTCGAGTTCGTCGACTCGGAGGGCGCGCGTCAGCGTCCCGTCGTCATCCACCGCGCGATGCTCGGCAGCATCGAGCGCTTTCTCGGCGTCGTCATCGAGCACTTCGGAGGCGCGTTCCCGGTCTGGCTCGCGCCCGTGCAGGCGGAAGTCATCCCCATCGCCGACCGCCACGTCGAGTACGCCGAGTCGGTGCGGTCGCAACTGGAGGCCGCGGGCGTCCGCGCGCACGTCGACGCTCGCAGCGAGCGCATGAACGCCAAGATACGCGACGCGCAGCTTATGAAGACGCCCTACATGCTCGTGGTCGGCGACAAGGAAGCCGAGGCCGGCGGCGCTGCCGTACGCCTCCGCTCCGGCGAGGACCTCGGCCTCCTGCCCGTGGCCGACGTCGCCTCCCGCATCGCGGACGAGGCTGCCCGGCGGGGGTAGGCGCTGCTACAAAGACGGAGACCGCCACGAGGGCGGTCTCGACCCTACCGCCGAAGCGGATAGGGGTAGTACACCCATTGTCAGCAGGCGCGGATCTCGCGTCAATCGCCGGTGAGGGTCATCTGCCCCCCGATTTGACGACCGCTGCTCGCGGGCGTACCTTCCCGATGCGCGCAGGCCGGCGCGTTCGCCTGCGCGGAATTCGTCAGAGGAGGACACCATGACGACGAACTACGACCCGAATACGGCCCCAGCCTTCGAACGCATCGACACGTACGAGGAGTGGCAGCAGAACGAGGGCGCGAAGCTCCACGGTGGGCTCTACATCAGGGACCTCTACTCCCTGGAACTCGAGTACTGGCCCCGCAAGGGCTGCTACGGCGCGGTCGTCTACCTCGACGGCGACGAGGAGACCGACGAGCACGTCGTCGAGATCGAGCCGGCGGGCAAGACCAACCCCGAGCACCACATGTACAACGAGGTCATCTACGTCCTCAGCGGACGCGGCGCGACGTCCGTCTGGTACGACGAGTCCCGCAAGCAAACGTTCGAGTGGACGGAAGGCGCCTACTTCTCGATCCCGATGAACGCCTCGTACCAGCACTTCAACGGCAGCGGCACGGAGCCCACGCGGATGGTCTCCGTCACCAACCTGCCCGGCATGATCCGCAAGTTCATCACGCCGGACTTCATATGGAACAACCCCTACGTCTTCCCGGACCGCCTGACCGCCGACGAAGGCTGGGCCTCCGGCTCCGGCATGATGTACAAGGGCCGGGTGTGGGAGACCAACTTCCTGCCGGACGCGGCCAACATGGCCATGCCGGACTGGTCTGAGCGCGGCGCGGGCGGCACCAACATCATGCTGTCACTGTCGGACAACACCGTCTCCTCCCACATCTCCGAGTTCCCGGTGGGCACCTACAAGAAGGCGCACCGCCACGGCCCCGGCGCGCACCTGCTCATCACCGGCGGCGTCGGCTTCGCGCTCGTCTGGCAGAAGGAGGACATGTCCGACCTCGTGAAGGCGGACTGGCAGCGCGGCAGCCTCTACCTGCCGACGCAGGACTCCTACAGCGAGTACTTCCACCAGCACTTCAACGTGGGCACCACCCCCGCGCGCTACATCAACATGAGCCCGTCCAACTCCCGCAAGTACACCTACCAGCGCGGCATCAACGACCCCTCACGCAGGGGCGAGATACGCGCCATGGTGAGCATCAAGGAGGGCGGCATCCAGCTCGAGTACGAGGACGAAGACCCCCGCGTCCACGAGATCTTCGAGGCGGAACTGGCCAAGTACGGCCAGCAGTGCCGCATGAAGAACCTCGTCGGAACCTGCACCGGCGTCCCCGGCCCCGAGAACAAGAAGGGCGCACTCCAGGACTACGACTAGGGCACTGCGCGAACACGATGGATGGTGTAGGGGCGCCCCTTGCGGGCGCCCTTCCACTTAGCGCCTGCGTGGGGCGGTCGCCAAAGGCCGTCCCCTTGTCGCCTCCCCCTCGCTGCCGCGCACCGTTAGAATCAGCCCCTCTCGTGGGAGGGAGACATGACCTCAACAGAGCAACAGGGCCCCGTTGCGGTCGTCGGCACAACGTCGTGGGGAACTACGCTCGCCCTCATCCTTGGGCGGCGCGGCATCGATGTACGACTCCTCGCGCGCTCCGACGCCGAGGCGCAGCGGCTAACGTCAGACGGCGAACTCGCCGCACGGCTACCGGGCCACCCCTTCCCCCCGTCGCTGCGCGTGACGGCCGACTGGGCCGCAGGCATGGATGGCGCGCCGTTCGTGCTCTTCGCGGTGCCAAGCCACACGCTGCGCGACAACGCCCGCCGCGCCGCGCCCCACGTGTCGGTGGACGCCATCGTCATCTCCGCGTGCAAGGGGCTGGAACAAGGGACGTTCAAGCGGATGAGCGTCGTGCTCGCCGAGGAGTTGCCCGACGCCGCGCCGACCCTCTGCGCGCTCTCCGGTCCCAACCTCGCCCGCGAGATCGTGCGCGGCCTGCCGTCGGCAACAGTGGTCGCATCCTCGTCCCCCGACGCGGCGTCATCGGTCCAGCGGCTGTTCAACTCGCCGACGTTCCGCGTCTACACGAACACCGACATCATCGGGACGGAGCTGGGCGGTACGCTGAAGAATGTGATGGCTATCGGCGCGGCCATCTGCGATGGCATGGCGCTCGGAGACAACGCGAAGGCGGCGTTCGTCACGCGGGGGCTCGCGGAGATGGTGCGCCTGGGTGTCGCGGCGGGCGCGCAGGCTGCGACGTTCGCGGGCACGGCGGGCTTCGGCGACCTCATCGCGACCTGCTACAGCAACCTCAGCCGCAACTACCGTGTCGGGCTCGCGCTCGCCGAGGGACGAACGCTCGAAGAGGCCATCGAATCGCTCGGCGGGCAGGTCGCCGAGGGCGTCGGCACGACCTCCGCCGCGCTGGAGATGGCGAACGCGCTCGGCGTCGAAGCCCCCATCGCCGCCGCGACCGCCCGCGTCCTGTTCGACGGCGCATCGCCGCAGGACGCACTCCTCGAACTGATGGCCCGCGCCCCCCGCCAGGAGTAGGGCGCACCCGTAGGGGCGTTTCGCGAAACGCCCTGCCTTAGGCACCACGCCGCAGCGGCTGCCGCTTCCGGTACGTGCCGACGCGCCACAGCCATTCGGCGGGACCGAAGCGGAAGCGGCTGAGCCAGAGCGGCGACCACCAGAGCTGCACCACCCAGACGCCCACGCAGAATGCAAGGATCCCCGTGCGGGTCACGGAAACGTCCGGTAGCAGGACGTTGAGCACCAGCATCCCCAGGACGGTCTGTGAGAGGTAGTTGGTGAGCGCCATCCGTCCGGTGGCGAGCAACCGCTGTTTCAGCCAGCTGTCCCGGCGTTGGTTCCAGAGGATGATGAGGCTCATGTACCCGAGGGAAGCGGGTATCGAGCCCAGCGTATTGGGGACCTGGCCGATAAAGGCCACGTCCCGCGAGTAGTCGCCGAGCGCCGTGACGACCACGCCAACCGTGGCCAGCGATAGCCCGACGCCCAAGCCGATCACGGCAACG
Source organism: Dehalococcoidia bacterium (assembly GCA_965208625.1). Taxonomy (GTDB): domain Bacteria; phylum Chloroflexota; class Dehalococcoidia; order Lucifugimonadales; family Australimonadaceae; genus Bin16. The sequence goes on along the minus strand of OZ242348.1, from coordinate 2,289,900 downwards.
AGCCTGTAGGTGCTGGCAGCCATACTGCCGTTCATGAACCCCAGGCGGTACAGACCTGCGCCCATCAGGATCAGCCCCAGCGCGCGCATGAAGTAGCCGAGGAGCAGCAGTGCCGCCATGCCTTCGCTGAGGGACGGGTCGCTGCCGCTGCCGAGCTCCCCCGGCTCCCAGATGCCGGCCAGCGATACGTCAGTGCCGCTGGCGATGGCTTGCACCAGCAGCGTGATGGGAACGGAGAGCAGGTATACGACGGCGCCGGTGGCGATGAGGGCCTTGGAAGGCAGTTTGCGCAACGCGAGCAGGAAGACGGCTGCGATGGCGTAGGCGATCAGCACGTCGCCGTCCCACAGGATGGCATGGAGGATGCCGATGCCCAGCAGCAGGACGTTGCGCCACAGGTTCAGCAGGACAGGTCGGCCTTTCCGGCGTTCGGCCCGCTCGATGAACAGGAGAATCCCCGCGCCGAAGAGCAGCGAGAATATCCCCATGAACTTCTGGTCGATGAAGATCTCGCCGAACACGCCGATGGTCCAGTCCAGCCAGGTCTCGGACCCGCCCACGCTGAGGTTCAGGTACGGGGCCAGTCCGTGCTTGAAGGAGACGGCGTTCATCAACACGATGACCAGCACCGCCACCCCTCGCAGGAGGTCCAGACTCGTGATGCGGTCGGCTTCCGTTACCGGGCCGGAAACGTTCTCGTCCCGCGCGTTGCCGGGATCCCGGTCGTTCGCCATCCTGCGAGAGTCTCCTACGCTTCCCCGCCGCGCCCTAAGTGTCCAACAGGCTGGGTGCTATCAACTCATCGAGAGCAACCATGCGCGGGGTGAGCCCCTGCTCGGTCGAGTAGGCGAGCGCCGTCTCCAGCGTGTGGCGGATCCCTGCGACACCGTACGGGAATAGGTCGGTCGTCAGCGCGGAACGCGAGTTCGACGGCAGCAGACCGGCGTCGATGAAGGGCTGCGACTGTTCGAGCGTCCGCGAGACCCACAGCTCCTTCGCTCTCACGAACGCGTCGTACAGGTTGCGGGCCGCCCACGGGTGCTGCTCGTACAACGACCGCCGCATGATGACGACGTGGTTGATGGGGTAGATACCCGTCTTGGCGTAGTAGCGCGCCGACTCCGCCAGCGGGTCGGGGAAGAGCGTCCGCACCTTGTCGTGGGTGCGCAGGTCGAGCGTGCTCCGGTTGATGCCACCGCCGCCGTAGAAGTAGACGTAGATGGCGTCCAACTCGCCCTTCGCCATCATCCCGCCGAGGTTCTGGTCCTTCGCAGGGTCCATGTAGTGTAGTGTCACGCCGGGCGGTGGCTCGAACCCCGTCGCCCCACCGTGGCTCAGCTCCTGCGTGCGCTCCATCCACCACTCGACGTCACTCGGCGCGACGCCGTACTCGTGCTGGAAGAACCCTCGCGCCCAGAGCGCCGCCGTCTGCTGGTACTCGTTGACGCCCACGCGCTTCCCCTTGAGGTCGGCGGGCGACTCGATGCCGACGTCCGTGCGGACGAGCGCGCCGACCCCGAAGAACGTCCTCGTGGTGCAGATGGGCAGCGTCACCCAGTCCCGGTTCCCCTGCGCCGTGATGATGGCGAGCGACGAGAGCGACATCTCCGAGACGTCGAACTCCTGGTGCGTCAGTTGCCGGTGGAACGTCTCCGCCGGGCCGGATGCCGTTGGGATGAGCTCGATGCCCTCCGGTTTGATGGTGCCGTCCATGATGGGGCGGCTGCGCGGGTTGGGCGCGAACGCGAGACTGAACGTCGGCTTGGTGGTCATGGAACGCTCCTTGTCGTTGGTGGTGCGGTGCGGGCAGGGGGTGGGTGGTGCCGGTGGGCAGTTTACCTGCACAGAGCCACTGCCACAGAGGTGCGTGAGCCGAAAACAGCGCATTTGAGAATTGCTCAGCACGCTCCAGTACTGCGGATATGGGCACGGAAAACACAGGCTCGGGGCGAAATACGGCGTTGACATGGCGCGAACGCGGAACGGCGGCGACGTCGGCGCTTCCGGCAGCGCGCTTCCACACCTGCCGTCAGGAGTGAGGGCGCTTTGACCGCCTCGCTTGTGATTGCCCGCGCAAACGCCGGAGCCATGACCCGTCCGGAAGCGCGCTACGCATGGTAATGACCTTGCCCACGCCGCCGATCACCGAGCCAGTGCACGCGCGTCGATTAGTAACGTTATCAGGCTCCCTGATGGCGGATTCCTTGGGTTGACACCCTTCAGCACGCCTGCCTATGGTGGGAGATGACCCGCCGCCGCGCGGCTGGCTGCAAGCTAATCCGAGGTAAAACAACCGGTCCCTGCAGCCCGCGAAAGGCCGACAACAGGCGAGCCATCCCCCACTTTCGGTAATACCGAACCAGAGATCCCTCTCCGCTGCGCCCTGACCTTCCCCTAAAAGGAATCCCCTCAGCAGGCGTTACGCGGGAGCTTTGTGCTTGTCGCGGGGCGGAGGGGCGGTCTCAACAGCATCCCCCGGGGAGGGAAGGCCTCCCCTCTAAGTCAAGAGAGGTGAAACGGATGAGTGAAACGACAGGTATCAGAACAGTCAAAGCCCGATGGCTCCGCCTCACGGCGCTCATCGGCATGACCCTTGCCCTGCTCTTCATCGTCGGCGCGTGCGGCGACGACGGCAACGGAGGTGGAGGCTCAGGCTCCGGTGAAATCAAGACTGGCGGAACGCTGACCGTGACGTTGGTCTCGGAGAACAACACGCTCGATCCGCCTGTGACGCTCGGAACGGCGGATACCCTCATCACCCAGCAGATGTACGACAACCTGCTGATGATTCAGCCCGACCTCTCCATGAAGCCGGAGTTGGCCACGTCGTGGGAACCCAGCGATGACCTGTCCTCCTGGACATTCCAACTGCGGGAGGGAGTGAAGTTCCACAACGGCAAGGACTTCAAGGCTGAGGACGTCGTGTTCTCATTCAACCGCCTGCTGGACCCGGTGATCGACTCCCCCGCCCGGCCCACGTTCGAGGTTATCGAGCACATGGAGGTCATCGACGACTACACCATCAGGTTCGACCTGGTCAGCCCGAGCGCGTTCTTCCCCGAAGTGCTCTCCATCTACCAGGCCCGGATCCTGCCGTCGAACGTCGACCTCGACTCGCTGACACTTGGAGGCGTGGGGACAGGCCCGTTCATCCTGGAGGAGTATCTGCCCGGTCAACGGACTGTGCTCTCGAAGAACCCCGACTACTGGGACGAGGGCAAGCCTTACCTGGATGAGGTCGTGTTCCAGTTGATCCCCGATCCATCGACCCGGGCGGAAGCGCTCAAGAGCGGCGACGTGGACGTGATCTACCAGCTCGAGCCGCCCACTGCCCCCAGCATCGAAGCCAACCCCGGGACCGTTGTCCTGGAAACGGCCAGCTCGTCGCACATCGGGCTGGACCTCGGCAACTGGGAGGCCCCGTTCGACAACAAGCTGGTGCGGCAGGCCCTGCAGGCCGCGACGGACCGCGAAGCGATCCGCCAAGCCGCGCTCTTCGGGCGGGGCAGCGTCGGCTACGACCACCCGATAGCGCCCAACGACCCGATGTTCAGTTCCGAGTGCCTTCCGCCGGACTACGACCCGGAGCTTGCGAAGGAGTTGCTGGCGGAAGCCGGCTACCCGGACGGGCTGGAGGTCACCCTGTACACCGGCAACGTCGGCCCGGGCATGCTGGAACAATCGGTCGCCCTCAAGGAGAGCGCGGCGCCGGCCGGCATCAACGTGAACCTCGTCCAGAGGCCGGAGGACCAGTTCTGGGCCAACACCTGGCTGATCGAGAACTTCACCGTGGTGTACTGGTTCGGCCGGACGCCCGACCAGGCGCTCAGCATCCAGTACATGAGCGACTCCACCTGGAACGCCCCGCGTTACCTCAACGACGAACTCGACGCGCTGATCGTCAAGGCCCGCGGGCAGGTGGACGATGCTGAGCGTGCGAAGACGTACGAGGAGATCCAGTGCATCCTGGTCGAAGACGTTCCGCGCCTGGTTACCGCCTTCCAGCCGGTGCTCTACGGCGAGCGGGACGACGTCCGCAACGTGCTGCCGCACCCGCTGGGCTGGCTCATCCTGAACGAAGCATGGCTCGACAGGTAGGGAAAGGCAGGTAACGGCAAATGACGCGGTTCCTGGTGAGGCGCATCAGCCTGATCGTCGTGACCCTCCTTGTGGTCTCGGTAGCCATCTTCGCCATCACGGAGATCCTGCCCGGCGACGTCGCCCAGATGGTCATGGGGCAGGGCGCGACCGAGCAGAACCTCAAGCACATCCGGGAAACGCTTGGCCTGGACCGCCCCGCCCCGGTCCGCTACCTGGACTGGATAGGCGGGGTGCTCCGGGGCGACATGGGCGACTCCTTCGTCCAGAAGATCCCGGTGACGCAGGTGATCGCGCCGAGGCTGGCGAACTCGTTGATCCTGGCGGGGTTCGCCTTCCTCGTCGCCGTGCCCTCAGCCGTCGCCATAGGCGTATGGATGGGCGTGCGGCGCGGATCGAAGACCGACCACGCCGTGTCGGTGGGGAGCCTCGTGGCCATCTCGCTTCCCGAGTTCGTGACGGGAGTCCTCCTGATCATCGTGTTCTCGTCGTTCCTCGGCTGGCTCCCCTCGTCGAGTGCGATCCTGCCGGGGACGAGTCCGCTCACGAGACCGTTGATCCTCGTGCTTCCCACGCTGACGCTTACCGGCGTGCTGTTCGCCTACATCATGCGGATGACGCGCGCCAACGTGATAGAAGTGCTCAACGCCGACTTCGTCCGCACGGCGGTGCTCAAGGGCCTGCCCCTGCGGCGGGTGCTGATACGGCACGTCGTGCCCAACGCCATGCTCCCGACCATCAGCGTGATTGCCGTGAATATGGGATGGATGCTCGGCGGGCTCATCATCGTGGAGAACGTCTTCGCCTACCCGGGTCTGGGGCAACTGCTCCTGACGTCCATCAACACGCGTGACGTTCCCCTGCTGCAGACGCTCGCGCTCATCATCGCGGGAACGTACGCGCTCAGTAACCTCGTGGCGGACCTCAGCTACGGCGCCCTCGATCCGCGGATAAGGCTGACGTGATGGCAGCCCCGACGACTTCTCCCAGGATGCAGATGAACCCTCTGGGCGCGGCAGTATCGGCAGCGGCAGCCCTGCTGCGGGGGCTTGCTTCACTGGTACGGCTTGCGCTGCGGACGCCCGCAGGCAGGATCGGCTTGCCGCTGGTGGTCCTGCACATGGTGCTGGCGCTGTTCGGCGAGACCCTGGCCCCGTACCCGCCTACGGAGTTCCACATCGAGGACCACCAGTTGGAAGGGCCGTCGCTCCAGTTCCCCTTCGGAACGGACCAGTTCGGGCGAGACGTCTTGAGCCGGGTCATGTCCGGCGCCACGTCGCTGATCACGGTGGCAGGCGCGGGTGCGTTGCTCGGCATCGTCCTCGGCACGGTCGTCGGGATGAGCAGCGGGTACAAGGGAGGGCGCACGGACGAGGTGGTGATGCGCATCATGGACGCCCTGATGTCGTTCCCCTCGCTGCTGATAGCGCTCCTGGTGCTCACGAGCCTCGGGCCGAACCCCATCAACATCGCCGGCACCATCGGGGTCGTGTTCATCGCGCCCGTTGCACGGGTGATGCGCTCCTCCACGCTCGCGGTGAAGAGCCTCGAATTCGTCGACGCAGCCCGCCTGCGTGGCGAACCCAACGTGTACATCATCTTCCGGGAGATACTGCCGAACACCCTCCCGGTCCTCGCCGTCGAGGCCTCGGTGCGGTTCAGCTACTCGATCCTGCTGGTCGCGTCGCTCGGATTCCTCGGACTTGGTGTGCAGCCACCGTCCTCCGACTGGGGGCTGATGATCAGCGAGAGCCGTATCTTCATCACGGGGGCCCCCTGGGTTGCGCTTGCGCCGGCTGGCGCCGTGGCCTCCCTGGTGATCGGGGTCAACCTGTTGGCGGACGGCATCAAGCAGGCGCGGGAACTGCCGAAAAGGGAGGCATGATGGCCACCACGATCACAGCCACGCTCGAGACAACTGCTATCCGGACCGCTGACGCGGACCAGCCTCTGCTGAAGGTGGACGGGCTCTCCGTCACCTTCTTCACGCCTACCGGAGCGGTACACGCCGTGCGCGACGCCTCGTTCGAGATCAAGCGCGGCGAAGTCGTCGGCCTCGTGGGCGAATCGGGGTGCGGCAAGTCCACCATGGCCTATGCCATCATGGGCTACCTGCCCGGTGAGCCGGAGGTTGGCGGGGCTGTCTACCTGGACGGCCAGAACATGGCGGAACTCGGGCCTGCCGAAATCCGCGCGTTGCGCGGAAACCGCATCGCCATGGTCTACCAGCACCCGGCCCTGGCGCTGAACCCCACGATGAAGATAGGTCCCCAGATCGAGGAAGTCATCAAGGTGCACCTCGACCTTAACGCCGTACAGGTGACCGAGCGGGCGATGGAGCTCATCGAGAGCGTCGGCCTGCCCGACCCCGAGCGCATCGCCCAGAGCTACGCCCACCAGCTCAGCGGCGGGCAGCAGCAGCGCATCGTCATCGCTATGGCGCTCGCGTGCGACCCCGACCTGCTCCTCATGGACGAGCCGACCACCGGCCTGGACGTGACGACCGAGGCGACCATCCTCGACCTCGTCGCCGACCTCAAGGGCCGTGTGAACGCAGGCATCCTGTACGTGAGCCACAACCTCGGCGTCGTGGCGCGCGTCGCTGACCGCGTTGTGGTCATGTACGCAGGGCAGACGGTGGAGGAAGCTCCGGTGCGCGACCTGTTCAAAGACCCGCGCCACCCGTACACGGTTGGCCTGCTCAGCTGCGTTCCCAAACCGGTCGCCGACGAGGGAGCGGTCACCCGGCTCCAGAGCATCCGGGGCTCCGTATTCCCCAGTACGCAGGCGGACCCGGGCATGTGCCTGTTCGCAGACCGATGCCCTATGGCGACGGACCGGTGCACGGGCGAGGCCCCGGCGCCGGTCTCCCTGGGCGGAGCGCACGAGACGCGGTGCTTTTACCCGGGCGAGGTCAGCCCCGACCTTTGGGACGAGTGCATCGAACGGGAAGCCCCACGCGAGAACGGCAAAGAACCGACGCTGACCGTGAAGGGACTGCATCGCGTCTACGGGCAGTGGCAGCGGAAGTACCTGTTCTTCGGCCCGAAGGTGAAGCCTCCCGTCCGGGCGGTGGAGAGCGTCGACTTCAACGTCGGGGCCGGGCACACCGTCGGCATCGTCGGCGAGAGCGGCTCCGGCAAGAGCACCGTGGCCCGCAGCATCGTGGGTCTCGTGCCGCGGGACAGCGGCGACCTCGAACTGCGCGGAGAGGACCTCCCGGCAGAGACCGACGAGCGGAACGCCGGGCAGAAGGCCTCGATCCGGATGGTCTTCCAGAACCCGACCTCCTCGCTGAACCCGAAGCTCCCCGTTCGCCACAACATCCTGCGTCCCCTGCAGAAGTTCACCGACATGAGCGCAAAGGAGCGGGAAGAGCGGGCCTGCGAGTTGCTCGAGTCCGTGGGACTGGACGCCTCCTATATGGATCGCCAGCCGCTGCAACTCAGCGGAGGGCAGCAGCAGCGCGTGGCGCTCGCTGCCGCGTTCGCCGGCGACCCCGACCTCATCGTCGCGGACGAGCCCGTCTCCGCGCTCGATGTCTCGGTCCAGGCGCAGGTGCTCAACCTGCTGGAGGACCACCAGCGCGAGAACGGAACGTCCTACGTCTTCATCTCCCACGACCTGGGCGTCGTTCGCTACGTGTCCGACGAGATAGTCGTGCTCTATGCGGGCCACGTCGCCGAGGCTGGCCCCGCGGAGGACGTGCTCTCCACTCCCTCGCACCCGTACACGGAGGCGCTGCTGTCGGCGGCGCCCGTGCCCGACCCGGACGCCATCCCGACGCCCATCCGCCTGGGCGGCTCGGTGCCGAAGCAGCACGAGCAGTTCAAGGGCTGCTTCTTCGCCTCCCGCTGTCCACGCAAGCTCGGAGACGTCTGCGACAACACCCCGCCGCCGATACAGACATCGCCCGGCTCCCCGACGCACGAGATCCACTGCCACATCCCGCTCGAAGAGCTGGCCCGTCTGCAGCACAACTCCGTCACCACCCCGGCCTGACCCGGGAACGATGCCGTCCGATCCTTCCCCCTCAATGGGGGAAGGTAAGGATGGGCGTGAATGTGTGGGGCGCTGAGCGGGTTACGCTTCCGCCGGCGCGCACACGAACGTCACCCAGTCGCCGTCGTGGTGCTCCTCGATGAACGACAGCCCCGCGGCCGTGAACGCGTCCACGACCTGCTGACGCCGCTCCTGCAGGATGCCCGCGGCCACGAGCCGCCCGTCCGGCGCGAGTGCACGCCGCAGTTCCGGCGCGAGGTTCGCCAGCGCGACCGAATTGACGTTCGCGAGCAGCAGCTCCGCCCACCCGGCGGGGATCTTCTCGTTCGGGAGCGTGCCCGCGTAGAAGCGGACACGCCCGGAGACGTTGTTCGAGCGCACGTTGACGCGTCCGGCCTTCAGCGCGACACGGTCGATCTCGACGCCGAGCACGCGTGCCGCGCCCAGCTTGGCTGCCCCGATGCTGAGGATGCCGGAGCCGGAGCCCACGTCCAGCACTTGCAGGCCGGGGCGCATAAGCCGCTCCATGCACTCCAGCGTGCGGTTCGTCGTCGGGTGGTGGCCCGTCCCGAACGCGAGGCCGGGGTCGATCTCGATGACCACGTCGTCCGGCCCAGCCTCCTCGCGCAGCCACGGCGGCTGCACGAGCAGACGCCTGCCGATGCGGAGCGGTGTGAAGTGCGCCTTCCACGCGTCCTCCCACTCCCGCTCCAGTATCTCGCGCTCCTCCAGCTCCGGCAGGTCGGTCAGCTTGCCGACGAGCTGCACGCCGATGTGCACGATCTCGCGGTTCCGCCGGTACCCCGGCGTCTGCGGCATGTACGTGCGGATGATGGCGCTCTGCCGCTCCGGGGGCGACTCGCCCTCGTCCGGGTTCCAGCCGCCCGCCTCCTCGATCGCGACGCCGCCCTTGCCGTAGCGACGGAACAGCTCCGCCACCGGCTCCACGAACTCGAACGGCACCAGTATCTTCAGTTCCAACCAGGGATGCTCAGCCAATAGCCAACCTCATGGAGAATCTCGTCACTCCCGCGAAAGCGGGAATCCCGTACCCGTGTAGAGCGTCCCTTGTGGCTACCCCTGATGGAGGAGTGCAGAGGGGCGCAGCCCTTCTGCGGCGGGTCTGAGGGTGTCCCCCACAAGCGTTCGGGCGGGTGGGGGGAAGAACTACGTCTGCTATGCAACGAAACCCCGGCCCTTCGCAGGAGCCCTTAATTCTTCTCGAAGGAGCGCTGGAGCTCCTCCAGCAGCTTCTTCTGTTCCTTCGACAGCTTGTCCGGAGTCTGCACGCGGATGGTCACGAGCTGGTCGCCGCGACGCCCCTCGCGCCCGAGGTGCGGGATGCCCTTGCCCTTCATTCGCAGCACCTCGCCGGACTGTATCCCGGCGGGCACCTTGATCTTGTCCATCCCGTCGAGCGTCGGCACCTCCATCTCGATGCCGAGCGCTGCGCCGGGGAATGTGACGTTGAGGTCCAGCAGTACGTCGGCGCTGTTCTCGCGGCGCTTGAACCACCCGTGCGGCTGCACCTGGACGCCCACGAGCAGGCTGCCCGGCGGGCCGCCGAACATGCCGGCGTGGCCCTGTCCGCGCAGCTCCAGCAGCGCGCCGTGGTACACCCCGGCGGGGATCGAAACCTCGATGCGCTGCTTCGTGCGCTTGTACCCGGCACCCTTGCAATCGGTGCAAGGCGTCGTGATGCGGCGACCCTCGCCGCCGCAGACGTTGCACGCGGCTTCCGTGACGAACTGACCGAACATGGAGCGCTGAGCGCGGCGGACGCGCCCGCTGCCGTTGCAGTTCGTGCACGTCTCCGGCTGTGTTCCCGGCTCGGCGCGGGTGCCCTTGCACGACGTGCACTGCTCGGTGCGGCTGACCTCGACCTCATGGTCAACCCCGAACGCGGCCTCCTCGAACGAGACACCGACGTTCACGCGCACGTCCTCGCCCTGGCGCGGGCGCGTACGTGACGCCGTCCCGCTCCCGAAGAACGCATCGAAGATGTCGCCGAACCCCCCGAAGATGTCGAAGCCCTCGAAGCCTCCGGCACCCTGTCCCGCGCCGTTGCGGACGCCCGCATGGCCGAACCGGTCGTACTGCTGGCGGCGCTCCGGGTCGCTCAGCACCTGGTACGCCTCGTTGACCTCTTTGAAACGCTCGGATGCGTCGCTCGCCTTGTTGCGGTCCGGATGGAACTCCATCGCCTTCGCGCGGAAGGCCTTGCGGATGTCCTCCTCGGACGCCTGGGCGCTGACGCCAAGCACGTCGTAGTAATCGCGTTTCGTGGTCATGGGGATGCGGCTACTGCCACTGGGGCGAAGGTTCGAGTGCCTGCACGAGTTCGCTCAGGAACGCGGCGAGGTAGCGGACGCTGGACATGGAACGCGTGTAGTCCATGCGTGTGGGCCCCATCGTGCCGATAACGCCCGTCGCCCCGTCGGGCGCGCCGTAGGTCGCGTAGACGACGCTGTACGGACGCAGGTGCTCGTCGTGGCTCTCCTGCCCGATGACAACGCGCACCTCGGCGGGCCGCGGCGAGTCGTCGAATATCTTCGTGATTGAGTCGTCGTCGAGCACTTCTGCGGCATCCTGCGCGCTCCTGCCGGATTGGAACTCCGGCTGGCTCAGCATGTGGCCCAGGCCGTTCAGGTACCGCTCGCGCGTCTCCTTGCGCTCCTCGTCGGACAGGATGCGGATCGTCTCCGTGAGTGCGGTCGTGACCAGGTGTCCGCCGACCGCACCGGAGTCCCACAGCGTGCGCAGTTCCGCGGTGCTCAGGCCGCCGATGAGTTGGTTCAGCCGGTTGGCGACCTGGGTCAACTCGTCCTGCGGCGTGTCCGAGTTCAGGTGGATGATGCGCTGCCGCAACTGCGCGTCCTGCATCACCACCACCAGCAGCGCCTCGCGGTCGTGCAGGTGCACGATCTGCACCTGCTTCACCCGCGCGATGGCGCGCTTGACCGTCGTTGCGATGGCGAGGTTGTGGACGGCGCTCGCGAGCACGCGGGCCGCGCTGCGGGCCCACGCCGCCGGGTCGGCCTCGTCGAAGTCGATGGCGTCGCGCACCCGCTCCTGGAAGTGGCGAGGCAGGCGGTTCCGCTGTCCGGCGCGCTCCACGTAGAAACGGTAGCCGGGGTCGGACGGCACGCCTCCCGCCGAAGTGTGCGGCCGGGAGATGTAGCCCATCTCCTCCAGCTCCGCCATGTCGTTGCGGATGGTCGCGGGGCTGACGCGCAGTTCGTATCGGCGCGCGAGCTGCTGCGACGACACGGGCGCGGCCGTCTCGATGTAGTCGCTGACGATGATCTCCAGCAGCGCCTGTCTGCGCGTATTGAGGGCGGGTGCCGCCGGATTAGCAGTCGACTCGCTCAAGTGCTAACTCCTCCGAACGAATGTAGCACCGGCAGGGGAGTGCGTCAACGCGCAGCGCCCATCTCCGTCATTCCCGCGAAAGCGAGAAACCAGGCCTGGTGTAGGGGCGCCCCTTGTGGGTGCCCTGTGGTCAGGACTCCCGGACACTCGGCGCCTCCCGCACCGCCGCGACCGCCGAGAACAGCAGGAAGACTGCCGTCAGCAGTTCGCCCGCGGCCCCCACAAACAGGGTGGGGCGCAGCCCGATGGTCTCACCGAGCGCCCCGCCGATCAGCGCTCCGATCGGGATGGCCCCCAGGAACGCCATCCTCAGCACCACGTTCACCCGTCCCTGCAGCCGGTCCGGCGTCATGCTCTGCTGCAGGCTCGTCCGCCCGATGATGTACGTGACGAGTCCCGCGCCGAACAGGAACGCGCCTCCCGCTACCAGCGCGAGCACAACGGTTGGCGGCCCGCCGGCAAGCGGGATGACCACGTCGCCGGCGGTCATGAGGAACACCCCGACAGCCGCCGACCTGCCGAGGCCCACCCTCCGCGTCGTCTGCTTCGCAAGCGAGGCCCCGATGAGCCAGCCGACCCCGGCGATCGAGAACACCAGGCCGATGAGGCCGGGAGTGAGATCCAGCTGGCGCACCAGGTAAAGCAGCCCCACGGAGTCGATCAACGCGTTGGACCCGCCCACCAGCGCCGCGGCGATCGTCAGGGCACGGAGGACAGGACTCCTCATCACGAACCCGAGACCCTCCCGCAACTCGCCGCGAATGCTCAGCGCGGCCGCTCGCGGTGAGATGTCCGTTGGCGGACGCATCCGGTGGAGCGACACCGCCGAGGCCGCGTAGGCGGCTGCGCCCACGAACAGGGTGAACGGCGCCGACACGGCCTGCACCAGGACCCCGGTCACGCCGGGGCCTCCGATCTCGGTTGCGGACCGGCCTATCTCCAGCTTGCTGTTCGCGTCGACCAACTGCCCCCGCAGGACGAGCGACGGCAGGAATGCGCGATAGGTGACGTCCACGATGAACCGAAAGCCTCCCAACGCGAATGCCATCGCGAACAGGAGGGGGGTGCTCAGGAAGCCGAACCATGCGGCGACGGCGATGACCAGGAGAGCGACCACGTGCCCCCAGGCTGCGCCGATGAGCACCGCCCGCTTCGACCGCCGGTCTATCCAGATGCCCGCGAACACGCCCACCACGATCGCCGGAGCGCCGCCGAACGAGGCGAGGATGCCCATCTGCAGGGGCGTCGCATCGAGAAGCAGCGCCGCTACCAGCGGCACCCCGAGCAGCTGTACCTGGAAACCGGCGTATGTGAACGTCTGGCTCGCCCAGAGCTTGAGGAAAGTCTCCTGCCGCCAGAGCCCCGATGCCTGCCACCGGAGTCTCGATGGGAAAAAGCGCAATGAACACAACCTGGGCGGCCGCGCTCGACGATGCGCCTCGGCCCGCCAACCTGAAGGGCCAGTGTGTCCCCGACGCACGAGACCGTCAAGGCGGACCCCGTCATCCGACACCTTCCCTTCATCATTCCCCTCCCCCTTCCGTCACCCCGCACCCCCTCCCGTCGGGGCCGTGCCCGTTCCCCCGTCATTCCCGCGAAACGGGAATCCAGACCCCCCTGGTGTAGGGGCATCCCTAGTGGGTGCCCTGCCTGCCGGGCAGGTGCGGCGGTTCGTGTTTCGATAATCGACGCATATAGGCGGGACATTCGGGAGATTTGCGTGAAATATGCCGCCGCTGTGTTAGTATCCCGTCTATCGACGTCTCTTGATTTGACAGGCTCGTACAGGGAGGGACCATGACTAAGCTACGTTGGGCCATCTTGCCATTGCTCGTCGTGATGGCGCTGGGTATCGTCGGTTGCGGAGAAGACGAACCGACACCGACTCCGGCGCCCGCGGCGACGCCGACGCCCACGCCCGAACCTGAGCCCGTCACGCTGCGGATGCTCACCTCGTGGGGGCGCACCGACGCGAGCGCCTCCGAGTTCATGGGTATCCTGCAGCCCTACATGGAAAGGGAGTCCGGCGGCCGGATCGTGATTGACTGGGTCGCGGACATCAGCGCCGTCCCAGCCTTTGAGCAGTTCACGCCCGTCCGCGAGGGCATCTACGACCTCGTGTACACGCACCCGTTCTACCATTCTGAATTCAACTCGCTTGCGGGCACGAACGACCTCGTCAATGCGCCGTACGCGGACCGCCAGGCATGCGGCCTCGTTGATGCGATCAACCAGAACTATGTCGACGGGGCTGGCGTCTACTTCTTCCCGACGCCGAACGGCGTGGGGAACGGCGTCGTCCTGAAAGAGGCCATCCCGCCTGACAACGCGAATCTCACCGGCCTGAACCTCCGGGTGTACCCGAGCGTGCAGCCGTTCGTGGAGGAACTGGAGGGCATCCCCGTTGCGATGCCCATCACCGACGTCTACACCGCGTTCGACCGCGGCGTGATCGAAGGCGCCGTGCTTGGCGGCGGAGCGCAGAGCGCGCTCACGTTCAGCTGGCACGAGGTCAGCCAGTACGTCGTGCGCCCGTTCTTCGGCGAGAACGTGCCCGGCGTCATCTTCAACCAGGCCGCCTTCGACGCTCTCCCGGCTGACGTGCAATCGACCTTCCGGGAGCTCTGGGGCGGCTTCTCGGACGCGTACCGCGACTTCAGCCTCGAGACCGCTGAAGAGGTGGTCGCGCAACTCGAAGAGATCGGCATGGAGGTCATCACGTTGACTGACTCCGAGGGCGCGCGATGGCAGCAGATCTGGTTCGAGACGTCCCGCGACCGGATCCTCGAAGCGGACGCTACCCGGGGGCCGGAACTGCTGGACATGGCCGCCTGTGTCGCGGAGAGGGTCAACTAGGAATACAGGGGTAGGGGAGCGCTTCGCCTGACGGAGCGCCCCCCTGCCTGTAGCCGGAGACGACCATGCCCATCGCTGATTCCCTCGACCGCGGCAAACTCCACTTCGTCGACGTGGACGGAGTGAACGTGCGCTACTACGAGGACGGGGCCGGCGAGCCGTTGCTCCTGTTCAGCGGCGGCGAGATCGGGACGCTGGACGGCCTCGACCGGTGGAGCCTGAATCTTCCCGGCCTCGCCGAGCGGTTCCACGTCTTCTGCATCGACAAGCTCGGCCAGGGCCACACCGGCAACCCGCCGCGCCTGGAGGACTACACGTTCGAGTACCAGTTGCAGCACACGCGCCGGCTCATCGAGACGTTGGGCGTCAAGGACGTGAACATCGCCGGACAGTCCCGCGGCGCGCTGCTCGTCACCCGGCTCACGCTCGACCACCCGGAATTGGTGAAGAACCTCATCATCGTGGACAGCGCGACGCTCTCGCCCGAGAACCCCATGTTCCCGTCGCTCCGCTGGTACGAGAACATCTTCCTCGGCGTGCCCCAGGGCCCGCCCAGCCGGGAATCGGTCCGGTTGGAGATGGACGGCCAGGCCTACTCGCGGGAGCAGGTCACCGACGACTACGTGGACAGGCTGCTCGAGATCGCCCAACTGCCGAAGTTCCAAGAAGCCCAGGCCACGATGGCCGAGATCCGCCACGGGCAGTGGCTGCCGAGCATCAACCGCGTCCGAAGCGACACCGTGCGCAGGATCGACGACAAGGGCATACCCGTCCCCACGCTCGTGATCTGGGGCATCAACGACCTCTCGGCGCCTCTGCCGCTGGGGCAGCGGCTCTTCGAACGCATCGCGGCAACGACGCCTCGCGCTGAGATGCACGTGCTGAACGGCGCGGGACACTACTCCTACCGGGAGCAGGCGGCCGCGTTCAACCGCATCATCAAGAGCTTCTGCCTCGACCCCCTCTAGGGCCGGAGACCGCATATGACCCAAGACCGGCTCAGCAGGTATCTGGCCCGCATCACCGCCCTCTACGACGGCCTCGTGCGCTACGGCTTCTACGCCGCCGGGGTGCTCGTGATGGCGCTGGCGCTCTCCATCGGCGTGAATGTCGTCATGCGCTGGCTCTTCGACGACTCGCTGACCTGGATCGTGGAGGGCGGCGAGTACATCCTCCTGTTCGTCACCTTCCTGGCGTCCGCGCACATCCTGCACGAGAACGGACACGCGCGGATGCTGCTGCTGGTGGAACGCCTCAACCCCAGCCGCGCGCGGCTGCTCAACCTCTTCTCCTCGGTCCTCGGAGCGATCGTCAGCCTCGTCCTCGCATGGGTCACGACGGACTCCACGCTCGATTCCATCCGGTTCGGCAACTTCTACCGCGGCGCCGCCATCGAGGTGCCCCAGGCGGCGCTCTGGTGGGTCATCCCGTTCGGCTTTCTGCTCCTCGCCATCGAGTTCACGCGGCAGGCCGTCGGCTTCGCGCGGGCAACCCGCGAGTCGGCAGGACAGACCGAAAGCGCACCCGAGGGAGCGTCGTCGCTGTGAACGCGATGCGCTGCCTCGCGGGCGGAAGGGAGGGTTGAGCCATGGAGTGGTGGCTCGTCCTCGGCATCATCTTCGGCTCGCTCATCATCGCCTTCATGACCGGCATACCGGTTGCGTTCGCGTTCCTCGGGCTGAACATCGTCGGTCTCGTGCTCCTCACCGGCGGCACCGTCGGCCTGACGCTCATCATCGGGAGCGTCTTCGACTCCGTCACCACCTTCACGCTCATCGCCATCCCCATGTTCTTCCTCATGGGAGAGGTGCTGTTCCATTCCCGCGTCATCGACATGGTGATGGAGGCGACGGACAAGTGGATCGGCAGGGTGCGCGCCCGGCTGCTCTTCGTGTCGCTCGGCGCGGGGACCGGGCTCGCCACGTTGAGCGGAGCGGGCATGGCCGACACCGCGCTCATCGCCTCGACCCTCTACCCGGACATGGAGCGCAGGGGCTACGACCCCAAGCTGAGCATCGGTGTCATCACCTCGTCCGGCCTGCTCGCAGCCATCATCCCGCCGAGCGCGCTAGCGGTGCTGCTGGCCAGCCTTGCGAGCGTCTCGGCGGGACGTCTGCTGATAGCCGGCCTCATCCCGGGACTGATGATCGCGGGCATCTACGCCGTGTACATCGGCGTACGGGCCTACCTCAACCCTTCCCTGACGCCCAGCTACCCGTACGAGTCGGTTACGTGGATGGAGAAGATCGTCCTGGCGGCCAAGCTCCTGCCGCTCGGCGTCGTCATCTTCAGCGTCATGGGCTTCATCATCCTCGGCATCGCGACGCCGAGCGAGGCTGCGGCGACCGGCGCCCTGGCCGCGATCGTCGTGACCGCGCTTTACCGTCGACTGAACCTCAAGGTGCTTGCGAACTCGGTCATGGGCGTCGTGCGCATCGCGACCATGATTCTGCTCATCGTGGCGGGGGCGAAGGGCTTCGGGCAGGTGCTGGCCATGACCGGCGCGACGCAGGGCCTGCTCGAGTTCGTCACCGGGCTCGACGTCAGCCCCATCGTCCTGCTGCTGCTGATCCAGCTTGCCGTCATCCTCCTGGGACTCTTCGTCGACCCTGTCGCCATCATGCTCATCACCATCCCCATCGTCGCCCCGCTGATCCCCGCGTTCGGCTGGGACCCCATCTGGTTCTACATCCTCTTCCTCATCAACATCGTCATCGGCAACGAATCGCCGCCCTTCGGCCTCACGCTGTTCGTCGTCAAGGGAGTCCTGCCGCACATCTCCATCGGCACCATCTTCCGCGCCCAGATACCCTTCATCATCATGGACGCCGCCGCCATGGGCATCCTCATCCTCTTCCCCCAGATCGTCCTCTGGCTCCCCAACCGCGTCCTCAACTAGCCAGCCCCCGTCATTCCCGCGCCCTCTCCCGTCATTCCCGCGAAGGCGGGAATCTCGCAGCCCGTCGGTGGTGCCTGATCCCCTCTCTCTGCAAGGAGACCCTTGCATAACTCTCGTCCCGCTCATGGTGAGCTTGTCGAACCACGGGGCAGCCTGCGGGATTAGGGAGTGCAGAGGGGGAATCCCCTCTGCCACGGGCGCAGGCCGCGGCGTGAGGGTGCCCCCCACAAGCGTTCGGGCGGGTGGGTGGGGAACACCGCGCTGCGCTGAAGGCAGTTACGCAAAGGTCCCTACGAGGGGAGAGGGCTGGGGTGCGGGTACTGCGAGAGTGGCAGGGTGCGGCGGCGCCTGAGCAGGTGCCCCAAAAGTCGCCTAAATTGATTGTGAAATCTATCTCAAATGTTTGACTAGCGCCCCTCCGGTTTGTTACATTGGCTCTAATAACCACAACACGAAGGGGGCTCGTGCGATGGTGCTACCAGCAGTCCGTGTTAAGGAACTCCGAAGGACCTACGGATTCGAAGAGGTCGCCATCGTACCCGGCGATGTCACGACCAATCCCGAGCTCTCCGTCACCCAGCTTCCCATCGGCCCATACAACTTCTCCATCCCCATCATCGCCTCCGCCATGGACGCCATCGTCAACCCCGCCTTTGCGGGGTTGATGGCTAAAGCGGGCGGTTTGGGCGTCATGAACCTCGAAGGCCTCTACTGCCGCTACGACGACCCCTCCGACGCCCTGAACGCCATCTCCTCCGCTCCCAAGGAGGAAGCGACCGACGTCATGCAGCGCGTCTACACTGCCGAGTTCCGCGAGGACCTCGTCGGCCAGCGTGTCCGCGAGATCAAGGAGACCGGCGCAGTCGCCGCCGTCTCGATCACCCCCGCGCGCACCAAGCGCCTCGCCCCCCTCGCGGTCGAGGCAGGCGCCGACATCATCGTCGTCCAGTC
Source organism: Dehalococcoidia bacterium (assembly GCA_965208625.1). Classification (GTDB taxonomy): domain Bacteria; phylum Chloroflexota; class Dehalococcoidia; order Lucifugimonadales; family Australimonadaceae; genus Bin16. The sequence goes on along the minus strand of OZ242348.1, from coordinate 2,271,722 downwards.
GACCGTCACCACCGCGCGCCACATCTCCAGCAGCTTCACCGGCCTGCGGCTGAACGACCTCGTCCGCGAGATAGGCGTTCCGGTCGTCGTCGGCAACACCGTCACCGCCAGCGCCTCGCTCGAACTGATGGAGCAGGGCATCGACGGCATCCTCGTCGGCGTTGGGCCGGGCGCCGCCTGCACGACCCGCGACGTCACCGGCGTGGGCGTGCCGCAGGTATCGGCGACGCTCGAGGTTGCTGCGGCGCGCGATGAGTTCTTCTCCCGCACCGGCAAGTACGTCAGCGTCATCACGGACGGCGGCATCCGCATCGGCGGAGACCTCTGCAAGGCGATGGCGGCGGGCGCGGACGGCGTCATGATCGGCACCCCGTTCGCCCAGACCCACGAGGCGCCCGGCAAGGGCTTCAACTGGGGCATGGCGAGCCCGCACCCCGCGCTCCCGCGCGGCACGCGCATCAACGTCGGCACCCACGCCAGCCTGGAGCAGGTGCTCTTCGGCCCCAGCCACCGCATGGACGGCACCCACAACCTCGTGGGCGCGCTCCAGATGTGCATGAGCATGGTCGGCGCACAGACCATCCCCGAGTTTCACGAGCGCGCCGAGCTCGTCGTCGCCCCCACCATCGCCACCGAGGGCAAGGTCTTCCAGCGCTCCGGCCAGATCTAGGGGCACCCCCGCCCCTCACCTGTCATTCCCGCGAAGGCGGGAAACCAGAGTGCAAACTACGAGGCACGGCTCTTTCGCAGCCGTGCCTCGTTCTATGTGCGCAGGGTAGGGCGCTGTCAGCCCCCGCACACCCCCGCGCTCTAGCGCGCAGAATCCTCTGGGATATGCCTGATGTAGGGACGCCCCTTGTGGGTGCCCTTCCATCGGTAGAGGCCTACGGTGAGGGCATTGCGCCGTCGGCCCTCCTCCGTCGCACCAGGTACCCGAAGAACGCCCCGGCAACCAGCACGAGCAGAGCGGCCGCGCCCAGCGATGCGACGAACAACGTGACACGGTCGGCAAGCCACAGCAGGAAGGGCAAAGGGGCTAAGGCAATCATGGCAATAAGCCCTGATGCGTATGCCCGCAGTTCCCTCATCTTCGGGGGAAATGCTATTGCAGCCCAAGCAGCGAGGAACATACCGCCAGCGGCAAGTCCACGGTGGCCTCCGTAGGGAGGAAAAGCAAGGACCGACAGGGCGATCCCCCCGGCTGGCACGATGAGCAGGAGAGCCGTCATCGTGTCGCTATATGCCTTATTCAACGGGGCAAGAATCAAGGCTATTGTGGACAAGGAGACTGCCACGACGGCCAACCAGAAAAGTGCAGATAGCATCAGGCGGGCCTTCCCCTGAAATGAGAGATCAGGAGGGACGAACTCGCCCACGGCTGCATGCGTCCATGCTCCATCCGGTGTACCGACGGCGACTCCTACCCACCCCATCGCTACGATGACATTGGATGTGCCCTCGTCATAGACGATGTTGAACGGCTTTTGTTCCAGCAGCGGCCCAGGATCGGTAAACGACTGACTGACCTCGGAGCGGAGAGTCCTGGAGGCGTACTTCTGCGCCCACAGATCTGATTCCGTTGGACGGTAAGCTAGCGTGTGCTGGCCGCTGGGGGCGTTCAGGCCGATGCCCAACCCTTGAATCACGTAGGTCCCGCGTGGAGTTGTTGCGTTCTGGCCTCCCCACTCCACACGCGCACGTTGTTCATAAGGGACCTCACTCCAGGTGTGGCCCCCATCGGCACTTTCGTAGTGTTCGCCATGAGGTCCGTTCATAACGACGGTGCCCCTGTCGCTGATGCCTACCAGCCACGATTGCGGGTGGGGAAGACTCGGGCTCGTTGCAATGGTCGCCAGCGCCATAGCAACCGCAGCGAACAGGTACAGCCGCATCCGCGTACTCTCCGGTCGTGCTGGAGCCCGCCGCCACACCCAAAGCGCGAGCGCAAGTGCTGGGAGTATCACGAGCGAATCGGTGGGATCGAACGGGGAACCGGTCGAGTTCCCGGTCAGCGGCAGCAGGACCGATAGCACCCAGCGGTGCACTGCCTCGGAGCTATTGAAGGCGAGGTAGGCGAGCGGGAGCCCACCGTAGGCTGCCAGGAACGCTGCCCGCTCCGGCAGCGGATTCCGGAACGTCAGGTACGACAGCAGAAGCACCAGCAATGGCGGCGCGAAGACCACCCATACGAAGTCGCTCAGTTTCCCCGTAACCCAGTGCCCCGGCCAGACCAGCTTGAGAACGAGATCGTTCGCTAGCAGCACCGCGACGGCAGCGATAGTGACGGGGTGTGTGAGCGCGGAAGCGCACCGTTGCCGGAAGCTGGGGATCACTATGCGCTTGCCTCCGTTTACACCAGGGTGAGCCTCTTCTCGGAGTGTCGCAGCATACTGCACCAAGCCGTGCCTCGTTCTATGTCCGCGCTGTCATACCGAGCGTAGCCCGCGCTTGGCGCGCGCAGCCCTCTCGGGTCTGATTGATGTAGGGGCGCGCCCCTTGTGGGTGCCCTTCCCTCGCCCCCACTCCCTCATTCCCGCACAGGCGGGAATCTTGCAGCCCTTGTGGGCTCCCCGTTGCAAACCAAACCCCTCTCCCATACGTAGAAATTAATAGACACGCATTCCCCACGTAAGGAGGTGGTGCCGCCCCAGGGTCATACAGCCAATCGTCAGTCACTCCGCAGAACCGCCCATGTTGCTAGGAGAACGACCATGCATACACGAAGACTGACATCCAGGCTCATCATGCTGGCAGCCGTTTCGGCCCTGGCTGTCCTGGCGTTGTACGGCGCACTCGCGCCCCCACTCGCCCAGGCACATCACCATAGCCCCTCCGGTTGCGTCGTCGGCAACTACGACGCATCCGTGTACCACCTGCAGCTCCTGGAGGGCGGTACCCGCGCCGACGCCGACGACATCGCCGGTACGAACGGCGGCTGGGTAGTGCACTCGCTCGAAGTGCATCCGACCCGCCCGGGCTACATCCTGCAGTTCCCGTGCCCCAGCGAGGACCCCGCGACGCTGCCCGCGGCGATGGATGCGCTGATCGCGGCGGTGGAGTCCGACCCCCGCGTTGACTACCTCATGCCCAGCAAGGTCTCTCATAACGAGCCAAGGCATCACGATGCGCACCACGAAGGCCTGAGGCACCACGACGCGCACCACGATGGGCTGAGGCACCACGACGCGCACCACGAGGGGCTGAGGCATCACGACGCGCACCACGACGGGCTGAGGCACCACGACGCGCACCACGACGTGCTGAAGCACCACGACGCGCACTACGTGCCAGGCATCGTCCTGGAGAGCTAGTCATCGCCAGTCACTCCGCAGAGTGCCCATCGCGCACGAAGGAGAACGACCATGCATACACGAAGACTCACCGCCCGCCTCACTCCGCTGGTCGTTCTCGCCGTCCTGACTGCTCTGGCTGGCTACAGCGTACTGGCGCTGACCCCCGCTCAGGCACACCACGCCCCGTACGACTGCATGGTGGGCGACTACATCGCCACGCGGTACCACCTGCAACTGGTCGAGAGCAGCACCCGCGACGACGCTGTGGATATCGCCGGGAAGAACGGCGGCAAGGTGACGGGCGTGCTGAACATCAGCGCGACGCAACCGGGCTTCGTGTTGGAGTTCCCCTGCCTGGACGATGACTCCGACATGCTGCGGGAGAAGATGGAGCTGCTGATCGAGAAGGTCGAGTCCGACAAGCGCGTCGTCCACCTCGTCCCCGACTCGGTCACGCACAACGTGCTGAGATAGTGACGTGAGCGGTGGGTAGGGTACTCGAGCGGTGGTGGCGGCGGGGGTTTGATGAAGGGGCGCCCACGAGGGGCGCCCCTTCCTGTCTGCCAGACAGCCCTCTTCCAGTTCCCCCTGCGTCGTGCGCCAATGTGCCTGCCGCTTCTTACCCGGCCCGGTCGTAGGCGGCTCGGACCCATGCCGCAACGTCGGCGTCAACCTCGTCCGGACCTGTAAGGTCGACGCTGTGCGTGCACATCCCGCTCGTCGCTACGATCCGGGGGTCGTCAGGCGTAGCGTCGAGGTTCAGCCCCAGCCGCAGGCGCTTTGCTGAAGGCGCCTGGATGAGGGCGAACTGCTTCTTCCTGCGGAAGCTCACGCCGGTCTTCTGCACCACCTTCATCACGTCGGGCCCCACACCCTCGGCGACTGCCGACAGCACGTGGTAGGCCGGGAGCAGCGCCGCCTTGGGGCCTGCGTACTGGGCGGCCAACAGCTCTTCCGGCGTCGCCGGCCCGCCCGCGAGCCTTTCCCGCACAACCTGGGCCAGCAGATTGGCGTTCCCGTGGGTGAGACCGTGAGTGGCCTTGAGGAACGCCACAACCTCCGAATGGCGCTCGATGCCATTGCGCCCGACCTCGTCGGCCACTTCGGCAGCCGTCTTTCCCAGGGATTCCTCGATACGCCGAAGCTGGGCCTCCGCTTGTGCTTTCGGGTCCGTTGGCATACCTGTGCCTCCGATGCGATTGAGGTTGTTGCGTCCGTCCACTACACGAGAGGCGCGGCACAGACACATGGACAGTCGTCTGGCACAAGAGCGGTACGAACGAGACGCTGGATGCTATTGAGGACTCGCGAAGCGCGTCAAGCGCCGGTCTGTCCCGCGGAGCCTATCCCTGCTCCCCCTCCTCCGGGTACCTTGGCGGCTTCGCCACCCCCGCCAGCACCGCAGCCGCGATGTTCGTGCCCACGAACACCGTGAAGATGATGCTGTAACTGCCCGTCACGTCGAACACCAGCGCTGCCACGAGCGGCCCCGCCGCCTGCGTCACGTTCGTGAACGCTCGCGCCACGCCCTCGATCGAGCCGAGGTGGCGGCGTCCGTAGTAGTCCGCGAACGCGAGCCGCTGCAGCGTCACGGCCGCGCCCTGCGAAAGCCCGTAGAACACGCCCCACGCCATCGCCAGCAACGGCGTGTCCACCATCAGCAGCAGCCCGAAAGCGGCCGCGTTCATCACGAAATCGATCGCGATGAGGTAGCGCACGCTGAACTTGTCGCGCAGGAACCCCGCGGCGAACGCCCCCAGCGCCCCGATCGCCGAGTGGACGGCGAGCGCGCCCACCGCAACCGCGTCGGAGAGGCCGGTGTCCGTCATGTAGGGCACCGCGTGGAGCATGACGCCGGTGCGTCCGAACCACCAGAGCGAGATGGCGATGATGAGCAGGTAGAGCGCGGGATGGCGCGCGGCCTGGCCCAGCCGCATCGAACGGTCGGCTACGCGCAGGTCGCGCGCCGGCCTGTCCGTCGGGGCCTCCGGCGGCGCGCCGTCGGGCAGCAGCCCCATGTCCTCCGGCCTGCGCCGCAGCAGGAGCGCGGTGGGGACGGCGGAGACGATGAGGATGAGGATGCCCGCGCCGAGCGATGCCTCCCGCCAGCTGTACGCCGCCGCGATGAAGGCGATGAGCAGTGGCATGATGGAAGACCCGGCGGGGAAGCCCAGCCCCGCGAGGGCGGTCGCCTTCCCGCGCTTGATGATGAACCAGTTCGGCACGATGACGGCGGAGGCGACCGCCAGCACGCCGGTGTTCATGCTCCGCGCGAAGATCTGCAGCGCGTACAGGTGCCACAGCTCCGACATGAAATACATGAGGATGAACGTGGTGCCGATGAGCATGTAGGCGAACGTGAGCGCCCACCGCGGCCCGAACCGGTCCACGATGGGCCCCGTCGCCAGCGCCGCCCCGCTCCCGACCAGCCCGCCGAGGCTGATCGCGCCCGTGAACTGCGCCCGCGTCCACCCGAACTCTTCCGTGATCGGCTTCAGGAAGATGCTGAGCACCGGGAACGTCTCCGTGCTGGAGCTGAACGTGCCCAGCGCAGCAACGAAGACGATGACCCATCCGTAGAAGAAACGGGGCTTGCGGGGAGGTTGGTCGGTACGCTTCAAATGATGCTGCCAGCGAACGGTGCCCGCATCATAGCCCCTCCCGCCTCCCTCCGTCGTTCCTGCGCAGGCAGGAATCCAGAGTGACCATCAGGTCACACGGCGGCGTGGTGGTGTCTGGTGTAGGGGCATCCCTTGTGGGTGCCCTGCCTTGCCCCCTCTCCCTGGAAGGGGAGAGGGCAACGCGCTTCAGCGCCCGGTGAGGGTACTGCGGCGTGCCTCGCCGCCTACGCCGAACCCCCCGACGACCCCGCGACGCTCACCGTGACGATGTCCTCCCCGTGGTACTTCTGGTGTCGCACGGACGATGCATAGTGCCGCAGCAGCCGGAACGATATCTCCCGCCCGTCCGCGATATCCGGCATCTCGCCCATGTAGGCAAGGCGGTCCTCCAGGTTCTCTCCCTCCGAGCCCGTCACGAACTCCAGCTCCGCCCCGGCATGGTCGCCCCGAGCGGTCACCACCAGCCGCCGCGCTCCCGCGCCTTCCGGTCTCTCGTCGTCTTCCGCGAGCAGGCTCGACAGCGTCTCCTCGCCCACCAGCACCAGGCGCTCCGTCGCGGCGTCGTTCCATCCGGCCCGTGCCGCGATGCCGCGAAGGAACTCGTCCAGCTGCGGCAGGCTCTCCGTGTTCAACGCCACCTGCAGACGCCTGCGGCGGGAAGAGGTCAACTCCATGAACAGCATCATGATGACGGCCACGAGCGCGCCGGACGTCATGCCGTTGCCGAGCAGCACGCTCAGGAACCCGTCGCCCAACTGGTCCGCGAATATCCACTGGTTCTGGAAGCCTGTGCCTACCCAGAACGCGACGCCCGCGACCGCCGCCTTCCGGTGGTCCACGCCGTCCTGGATGACGATCTTCATCCCCTGCACGAAGAGCAGGCCCAGGAGCACGGTGATGTACGCCGCGGCAACGGGGCTCGGGATGGCGATCAGCAGCGCGGCAACCTTCGGCAGGAATGCGAGCACCGCGATGATGACGCCGATGATGATGCCCACCCGCTTGGCCCCGATGCCGGTGACCTCCGCAAGAGCGATGCTGCTCGAATAGGTGGTGTTGGGCAGGGTCCCCGCGAGGCCGGAGAGCAGGTTGCCCATGCCGTCGGCGTTGAGCGCCCCCTGCACCACGCGGAAGTCCGTCGCCCGCGGCCTGCGCCGGGAGACCCGCTGGATGGCGACACCGTCGCCGATGGTCTCGATAGCGCCCACGAGCGTGACGATGATGAACGCGGGGAGCAGCCCCCAGAACTCGGGGCCCGGGCTCACGTCGAACCCCGGCCAGGCGCCCAGTGGCACGCCGACCCATGCCGCGTCCACAATCACTTGCGCGTCGTACAGTCCGAAGGGCACGGCCACCGCGCAACCCACCGCTATGCCGATGATCGGCGACCACAGCCGCCACCGCGGGGGAGCGCGCAGCACGAGGACCAGGACGGTGATCAGGGTCGCAGCGGTAGTAATGACGGCGGCGGTCGGTGAAGCATCCTCCGGCACGTCCGTGAGCATCCCGAACACGATGGGCATCACCGTGGCTGCTATCAGCATGATGACCGTCCCGGACACCACCGGCGTGAATATCCGCCGCAGCAGCGACAGCCGTGCCGCCATCGCGAACTGGAACAGCGACGACACCACGATTAGGCTCGCCATCGTGGCCGGGCCCGCCGTGACCAGCGCAGCCACGCACACCGCGATGAACGCCCCGGACGTGCCCATCATGAGCACGTGCCCCGCGCCGATGCGCCCGAACCGCGCGGCCTGGAGGACGGTCGTGGCCCCGCTGACGAGCAGAGCGGCGAACACCCCCCACGCAAGGTAGCTGTCCGACTCCTCCGCGATCCGCACCACGATGACGACGGTCAGCGCCACCGGCGCGAGGATCACCAGCGCGGCCTGCAGGCCCGCGCCCAGCGCTATCAGCGGCGGCGGGTTCTCCTCCGGCTCGTACCGGACGTTCTCATTCACGCTTTCCAGGACTGCCTGCTCCCCCTAGAACATCCGGCCTGACGGCTCGAACCCCAGCAAGTACTGCCCCGCGCTGTCGTAGTGCTCCAGCCGCCCCTGTATCTGCTGCGTTATCGCATGGGAGTCCTGGAACTTCCGCTGGATGGGGCTCGACTCGAAGATCGCGCTCGACCCGAAGACCGAGTACGCCATGTCGGACACGAGCGCGCCCTGCCGGATGGCGTGGCTGCTCGCCAGCCGTAGCTCCATACGGTGCTCCAGCGGCAGGTCGTGGTCGTCCAGCGCTTTCTGCCACAGCTTGGCCGCCTTCTCCTGCAGGTACGCGTTGGCCGCGCCCCACGTCGCCTCGGCCTGCCCGATGATGCGCTGGATGGCGGGCTGGTCGCGCAGCAGCGTCTGCTCCTGCGGCTTCTTCCGCGTCGCGATCTCGATCGCGGCGTCGAGCGCCGAGCGCGCCACGCCCAGCGCCACCATGCCGAAGCCGGAGCCGAAGAAGAGGCTGCGCGGGATCAGGTAGAGCGGCCCGTCCTCGCGCGGCGTCTTCGCCTCCACGAACACCCGGCTGGAGGGCACGAACACGTCCTTCGCCTCGAAGCTGAAGCTGCCGGTGCCCTTGAGGCCGTTCACCTGCCACGTGTCGATGAACGTGAACTCGCCCTTCGGGATGATGCAGTTCAGCGCGGTGGGGTCGGCCACGCGCTCCAGCCCCACGGCCCAGGTCGCGTGCCGTGAGCCGCTGCTGAAGTTCCACCGTCCGCTCACCGAGTAACCGCCGTCCACCTGGGTGAACTCGGAGTGCGCCGGCGGCCCGTTGCACAGGATCGACCGGCTGTCGCTCCATATTTCCTGCGCCAGCGTCTCCGGCATCAGTGACGCCATCGTCCCGAGGATGTTGTTCTGGTTGAAGCACCACGCGGTGCTGCCGTCCGCCGACGCGACCGCCTGCACGATGGCCAGGTAGTCGAGGTAGTCGACCTCGAGCCCGCCCACGGAGCGCGGGACGAGCAGCCGGAACAGCCCCAGGTCCACCATCGCGTCGATGACGTCCTGCGGTATCTGCCGGTCCCGTTCGATGGAATCGCCCGCGTCGGCGATGCGCGAGAGGACCGCCTGGAAGTCGGCGCTCTCGACCGTAGGGCTGCTCTCTGCGGTTGTCATGGTGTGCTCCGTCTCCTTCCGTCATTCCCGCCCTCGCGGGAATGACGCCGGATGGCTAGAGGTCGAGGCCGAACACGCGGATCGCGTTCTCCGAGTAGATCGCCTCGCGCTGCGCGTCAGTCAGACGCGGCACGGCCTGCACGCTCACGGGCGGCGTGTAGTCGCCCATCCCGAACGGGTAGTCGCTGCCGAGCATCAGCCGCTCTGCCCCGACCGTCTCGACGAGGTAGTTGAGCACCGGCGTGCTGTGCGTGAGCGTGTCGAAGTACAACTTGCTGAAGTACTCGGACGGCGGACGGGGGATGGCCGTTTCCAGGATGAGGTGCTGCCGCCACGCGTGCTCCCACCGCCCCCGCAGCAGCGGGCACGTCCCGCCGCCGTGCGCGAGCACGAACCGCAGGTCCGGCATCTCCTCCAGCACGCCGCCGAAGATGAGGCACCCCGCCGCGACAGCGGTGTCGCTCGGGTTGCCGATGATGTTGTTCATGAAGAACTCGCCGAGCCGGTCCTGGCCGAGCACGTTCTGCGGGTGCACGAACGCCGCCACGTCCAGTTCCTGCATCTTGCGGTACAGTGGCGCGAAGCGTGCCGCGTGCAGGTTCTCGCCCTGCACGTTCGTGAGTATCTCCAGCCCCCGGAAGCCCAGCTCCTTGATGCAGCGCTCGAGCTCGGCGGCTGCGGCCTCCGGCTCCTGCATCGGCAGCGTCGCCAGCCCGATGAACCGCTCCGACCCCGATATCGCCTCGGCGGTCTTGTCGTTCATCTGCCGGCAGAGATCCGGCGCTGAGTTCTGTACGTACGGCGGCGCGGAGACCAGCTCCACGTCGATGCCGCGTTCATCCATGTCCGCGAGCCGCTGATCGAGGTCGGACATGCTGTCGCGCATATTCGCCGCAGGCCCGAACCCGCCCCGCCGGTTCGCCAGCTCCGGCACCGTCGCCGGTATGTAATGCGCATGAACGTCGATTCTCATAGCGGGGCGTATCCTACCCCAATCCCTCAGCCCGTGCGCCCCCCCGTGACATCGCGAGCGGAGCTGAGGATTCTCAGGGGATGGCCCGTTGATGGTTAACCTGTCTCTGCTCACGGTGAACCTGTCTCGGCTCATGGTGAACCTGTCTCGGCTGACGGTGAGCCTGTCTCGGCTGACGGTGAGCCCGTCTCTGCTCACGGTGAGCTGTCTCCGCTCATGGTGAGCCTGTCGAACCACCGTCATTCCCGCCCCTTCCCCGTCATTCCCGCGGAGGCGGGAATCCAGGTGCCGCCAGGCACACGGGGGGAAGGGTAGGGCAGGGGGTTGTCATTCCTGTAGATGTCAGCTAATTTGCTGACAGATTCTGCATGGTTTCGAGGGGTGTCTTGCCACCCAAGCCTTGGTGGGGCCGCTCCGTGTTGTAGTAGAGGAGGTACTGGACGAGCTCGTCCTTCAACTCCTCCGATGACTCAAACGTTGTCCCTTCGATGAGGTCCTCGTTCAGTGTCCGCCAGAACCGTTCGACCTTCCCGTTCGTCTGCGGGCGGTAGGGCCGGGTGTAGCGGTGCTGGATGCCCAGTTCCTGCAGCATCCGCTCCATCGGATGGTGCGCCTTGTTGGTTGGTGAGGCCATCTCCGGGCCGTTGTCCGTGATGATCTCCTCGAAGCGGACTCCATACTCCGCGTTCAGCATGTTGATGCTCTTGAGCGCGGCGAACATCACGCTCAGGCTCTTTACGTCCTCTACCACCTCTGCCCAGGCGAGACGGGTGCAGGCGTCCACCACCGAGACCAGGTAGTAGCGCTGCTTGGCGCCGACGATGAGGTCCTTGCTCAGGTGGTGAGCGTCAAGGTGCCCCAACTCCCCTGCGCGGGTCTTGATGATGCGGCGTTTGGACTGTTGCATCGCTTTGGTCATCTTGTTCAGGCCGTGGCGCCTGCTAATGGCATAGATGGTGGACGGCGCAGGGGTATGTCCCTTCAGCTTCGGTTTGAGTATGGCATAGATCTCGTAGCGGTTGTTGCCCTTGCGCCGCTGCTCCAGCACTTGCTGCTCGATGTAGGGGATGGTGCGGCGGCTCTTCCACCGGGGTCCTCGCTTGCGGGGCAGCAGGGCGGCGGAGTCGCCGGACTGCCGGTAGCGGTTGTAGTACTTGGCGAAGGTCTGCCGGTTCGTCCCATGGTGGGCGTAGAAGTCCTGGAGGAAGCGGAACCGGTGGTGGCGCTTGGCCTTGACCAGCTCGTATTCCCGGATCAGGAACCGATACTTCTGGACGTAGTTCCGCTCCACCGTGCGGTCATTGCTGTTGTCTCGCATCGTCGTCTCCAGAATGAACTGCGTTCTCAGACCATTCTGTCAACGAATTACCTAACACCTACAATTCCGAGTGGAGCCGCGGACTCCCTCGGGTGTAGGGGCGTCCCTTCTGGGCGCCCTGCCCCCGTCGTTCCCGCAAGCGGCGGGGTTGGGCGTGGAGGGGCGCCTGATCCCTTCCCCCTCGATGAGGGAAGGTTAGGAAGGGGGTGAATCGGGGGCGGGGTGTGCCCCCCTACGACCCCGGCCCCGCGAAGTGGTCCGCCATCCGGTCCTGTGCCGCCGCCGAAACCGTCCCCGATATGCGCGCCGCCCGCGTCTCCGGCCTCTTCGCCGTCTTGATCCACCACAGGATCGCCTTCTTCGACGACTTCGGGAAGCGCTCGAAGAACCCCTGCGCCGCCTCGTCCTCCGCCAGCGCCGCGGCGAGGTCGGGCGGTATGACGACACCGTAGACCTCGTCGGCCACCGTCCACGAGCCGTTCGCCTGCGCCGTCTCGACCATCCGCTCTCCCGCCGCAGCCATGAGCCCCTGCGCCGACAGCCGTGCGACCTTCTGCTTGTTGAGCGGCGACCACGGACTCTTCGGCTTGCGCGGCGTGAACAGCCGCATCGCGCGCTCGTCGTCCAGCTTGTTCGGGCGCGAGTCGATCCAGCCGAAGCAGAGCGCCTCGTCGACCGTCTCCGGATACGGGATGAACGGCCTGCCCGTCGCCTTCTTCCACGACACGAGCCACGCACCTGTCGATTCGTGGTTCCGCTCCAGCCACGCCCGCCACTCCCCCCGCGTCTCCACGAGCACCATAGGCCGCCCGTCGCTCGGATGCGTCCCGATTACCTCTGCCATGCCCTGAGCATACCGCGTCCCATGCCCGTGCTCATGGTGAACTTGGCTTCGCTCGGTGGTGAGCCCACCTCCGCTCATGGTGAGCTTGTCGAACCACCGTCGTTCCCGCACAAAGCGGGAATCCAGGGTGCGCGGGCAGCGCACGTGGCTGGGTGGTAGGCGAGGGGGTATGTCGAGCCCAGCGGAGGCATCTCTCAGGTATGCCCGGTGTAGGGGCATCTCTTGTGGGTGCCCTCCCGCGCTTTAGCGCGCCCCTTCTCCCTCGATAGTGCAGGAGCGCCTGTAGGGAGTGCAGAGGGGCACAGCCCCGCTGCCACGGGCTCTAGCCCGCGGTGTGGGGGTGTCCCCCACAAGCGTACCGGGCGGGTGGGTGGGAAGAACTACGCTCGCGCCGCGCTACCCCAACACGCTGAACGCCCGTTGCGGGTTCACCGACAGTATCTTGTCGATGGTCGAGGCGCTCAGGTCCCCGCGCCGGTCCAGCTCCTCGGCGAGGTGGTCTTCGCGGAACGTGTCTCCGTGCGGGTAGTCGCTCGCGGTCACGAGGAAGTCGTCGCCGAGTCGGTTGACCACGTACGAGAGGTCGTCGCCGACCGCGCACGACACGAAGATGCGGTCGCCCAGCCAGTCGTCGACACGGTTCTTCGTGCGCAAGCGCAGGCTCTTCACGATCCAGGGCGCCCAGTCGCAGCCGATCTCCAGGATGACGAGTTTCAGGTCCGGGAACCGCTCCATCGCCCCCGAGTCCATCAGCTGCCAGAAGCCGTAGATGACCTGGTTCAGCCCGCCGCTGTACGGGTTCGTCTGGGGGAACTGCTGCCGGTTAGGCCGGGGGTACGGCTCCGCCATGTGCCGCAGCGCCGGCGACGTGCTGCCGGTGTGGATGAGGATCGGAAGCGCCAGCCGCGCCGCCTCCTCGTAGATCGGCATGAAATCGGGGTTGCTCAGCGGCATATCCCACGGGATGCCGTGCGTGTAGATGCCCGCCGCGCCGCCCAACGCCTTCACCCGCTGCAGCTCGGCAACCGCGAGGTCGGGCCGCCGGTACGGGATGACGGCCGCGAAGAACAGACGCCCGTCGGACTTCGCGCACTGCGTTGCCATGAACGTGTTCCAACTCCGGGCCAGTGCCGCCTCCAGCTCAGGGTTCTCGGCCACCGGCCCCTGCCAGATGGTCGGGAACACGATCTGCTTGTCGATGCCCGCTTCGGCCATCGCGGCGATGCGCCCCTCGATGTCCGTCAGCTCCTGCACGCCGATGTCGGCGCCCTTCTGCAGCGCCCGCTTCATGATGGTGGGCGTGCCGCCGTAGAGGCGTATCTTGTAGTCAATCACCCAGGCCGCGTTGTGCGCGCCGAACACCGTCTCGTCCGGGAACTGCACCGGGAACGGCCGCTGCCTCTCGAACCCCGGGTCCAGGTATTCCCAGGTCTCGAGCCCCTCTTCGACATGAGCGTCGCAATCGATGACTGCCATGACCCCTCCTCGCGTGCGCCGGATCTCCTGATGGCGTGAGGATACGGCGGCTACGCACCGCCCGCCACTGCCTCGCACCAACGGCTGCGAGGCAGTCACCATAGAGGTTGACATCTTAATAGTGCGACGTACTATTATTGGTTAGTGATTCGGAGCTACAGGGACAGGGATACACAGGCCATCGCCGAGCGGCGGCGCGTAAGGAAACTTCCAGAGGATATCCAGCGGCGGGCACAGCGAAAGCTGATTATTCTGAACAACGCCATGAGCCTGAACGATCTGAGAGTACCGCCCGGAAATCGTCTGGAAGCGTTGTCAGGAGACAGAGAGGGTCAGCACAGTATCCGCATCAACGACCAGTGGCGCATCTGCTTTGTCTGGAACGAGGGAGACGCCTACCAGGTGGAGATAGTCGACTACCACTGAGCGCGAGCCGAGGAGCGCAAGCGACCATGACCGAGAAACTGCCTCCCATCCACCCGGGAGAGATACTCAGCGAAGAGTTCCTCCTCCCGATGAACATCACCCAGTACCGGCTTGCCAAGGCGATCGGCGTCGATGCCCGCCGTATCCATTCCATCGTGCACGGGGAACGCTCCATCACGGCGGAGACGGCGCTGCTGCTCTCGCGCTTCTTCGGCAACTCGGCGGGGTTCTGGATGGGCTTGCAGAGCCAGTACGACCTCGAGGTCGCCGAGGATCGCCTCTCAGGGAGGCTGGACAGCGTGACGCCCGCACTCGCTTGAGGCGGCCTGCGCTACTACTCCCTCCGATTCCTCCATGCTACCCGCCCGGGCGCCAGCCCAGCGCACGCTCGAGGTTGACGAGATACTCCGCGAACGCGCGCCGACCCTCCGGCGTCGTTTCCACCCACGTGCGCGGCTTCGCCTCCTGGAACTCCTTCGCCATCGCGACGTACCCCGCCTCCTCCAGCTTCCGCAGGTGCGTCGTCATGTTCCCGCCGGTCAGGCCGAGCGTCTGCTGGATGAACGTGTAGGCGAGCCGGTCCGTCTGAGGTTCGGCGGCCAGCAGCGTCATGATGCGCAACCGCGTCGACTGGTGGATCGTCTCGTTCAGGACGACGGGCTCGTCGGTCATAGCGTGCCGCTCCTGCGGGCCCACAGCGCGCCGAGCAAAGCCACCGTCAGCATGGACGCCGCCGACACCGCGAGCGCTGCGTTGCCCGCGAAGTGGTACGGCAGATAGTATGCCGCCCCGATGCCGACGCCCACCGCCACCAGCATCGGCCGCGTCATGATGCCGAACAGGACGTATCCCAGTGCCACGATGCCGATAGTCACACCGGGTATCTTGTCTCCCGCCTCTTCATTCCACATCCCGGCGCCCGCAGTGATGAGGAACGCCGACGCGACCACCGCGAGCCAGTAAGCGAGCACCCGAAGGCCTGCGCTGCGGGCGGCGCGCCCCGATGCGGTCCCCCTGCTCGCGCGGTGCCCGATGATGGCGCTGCCCACCATCCCCGTCGTACCCAGGACGCCCCACAACGGCCCCGGGAACCACGGACGCTCATCCGCGAACCCGGTCGCGAACGTCTCGACCGCGTACTGCGAGAAGTACCCCAGCGACACGATCACGCCCCACAGCAGCAGGATCGCCGTCGTCCCCGCGAGGTACATCGAGCTCCGCCCCCGCTCCATCGTCTCGTAGATCGCCTCCCACCCCTCGCCGGGCGTCAGCCCCTGTCCTTCCCCGTTCGCTGCCTGCATCGCGCACCCCCTCCATGGCCATCCATTCCCTGGGACCATCTGGTTTGTACTGCAAACTAACATATCGCAAACTGGTTTGCAATGCAAACTTTCTGTGCACAACAAGAACTCCCGTTTGACGCTCGCCCCCTACCTCCGTATCCTCACCCCGCCGCCGACCCGGCGCACGGGCGGCGAGCCTCATCGCACCGGAGGGCCCGGAGCGCCGACCGGATCGCAACAGACCGGTACGGCAACACGGACAAGGGCTTCCCCATGAACGGCACGCTCACAGACGTGCCCGGCCTGCTCGCTGGGCACTACACCGACGCCGACAACGGCACCGGCTGCACCGTCGTCCTCACGCCCCAGGGCACGACGGGCGGCGTCGACGTGCGCGGCGCGGCCCCCGGCACCCGCGAGACCGACCTCCTCCGCTCCGAGAACACTGTCGCCGGCGTGAACGGCGTCGTCCTCAGCGGTGGCAGCGCATACGGCCTCGGCTCCGCTGATGGCGTCATGCGCTTCCTGGAGGAGCGCGGCGTCGGCCATCCCGTTGGCAACCACATCGTGCCGATAGTCCCCGCCGCCATCATCTTCGACCTCGGCGTCGGCAACGGCATGGTGCGCCCCACCGCAACCGAGGGCTACGCGGCCGCTGAAGCGGCAACCGGCGCTCCTGTGCCGCAGGGCAGCCTCGGCGCGGGCACCGGCGCGACGGTCGGCAAGGCGCTGGGACGCGAGCGCGCCATGAAGGGCGGTGTTGGCAGCGCATCGCTCGACCTCGGCGACGGCGTCGTCCTCGCGGCTCTGACGGTCGTCAACGCCGTCGGCGGCGTGCACGACCCCGGCACCGGCGCGCTGCTCGCGGGCTCACGCGGCGCGGACGGCGCTCCGATCGAGAGCACCGCGCTCTACGCCAGCCACGACTACGGCAGGACCCCGGCGCAGGGGCCGACCGCCCTCGGCAACACGACGATCGGCGTCGTGGCGACCAACGTCCGGCTCACCAAGACGCAGGCGAACCGCCTCGCGACCCTCGCCCACGACGGCCTCGCGCTCGCCATCCGGCCCGCGCACACGGTCCACGACGGCGACACGATGTTCGCGCTCGCCACGAGCGAGATCGATGCGCAGGAGGAGTTTCCACGCCTCTGCGCGCTCACCCCGTCGGTCGTCGCCAGCGCCGTCGTCTCGGCCATCGAGCATGCCACCGACCTGCACGGCTACCCCGCGTACGGGAGTACGCGCACCTACCGGAGCACGAGCCATGGATGAGCGTCCAGCCATCGCGTTCATCGGCGCAGGCCGCGTCGCGAGCATGCTCGCCCCCGCCTTCGCGGAGCTTGGTTATGCGGTCCCCGCCGTCGCCAGCCGCTCGCCCGAGTCGGCGGAGCGCGTCGCGGCACTCGTACCCGGCTGCAGCGCAGTATCGGCGCAGGACGCAGCCGATGCTGCCGAGATTGTCTTCGTCACCACCTCCGACGGCGGCATAGCCGACGTGGCGTCGTCTGTCGCATGGCGGGCAGGGCAGGGCGTCGTCCACTGCAGCGGTGCGCTGACGTGCGAGCCGCTCGAACCGGCGCGCAACGCCGGAGCGTCGGTCGGCTCGTGGCACCCGTTCCAGACCTTCGGCGGCGACACCACGCTCGCGGGTGTGACGTTCGGCATCGAGGCCGACGGCGAACTGCTCGCGTTCCTCGAACGACTCGCGACAGAGGTCGGCGGCCACCCGCTGCGCGTCCCCGCCGAGGCCCGCGCTCTCTACCACGCCGCCTCCGTGTTCAGCTGCGGCTACCTGACGACGCTCCTCGGCGAGGCGCGAACACTCTGGACGCGCGCCGGCCTGCCGCCGGAGCAGGCGTTCCAGGCGATAACGCACATCGCGCGCACGACCGTGGCCAACATCGAGCGCATCGGCGCCGCGCCTGCGCTCACCGGCCCGACCTCCCGCGGCGACGCGGGCACCGTCCGCCTGCACCTGGACTCCGTGCGGAACGTCGCACCTGAGCTGCTGCCGCTCTACCGGGAGATCTGCCTGCGCTCCGTCGAACTGGCGCGGGAAGCAGGCCGTCCGGGCGCGACCCTGGACTGGAGACCGCTCTTCGAGGAGTATGGGGACGGAGACGAGTGATGAGGCAGGCGACTGAAAGGCCTGATCCCCTCTCCCTCTGGGAGAGGGCCAGGGTGAGGGTACTCCGGTGTGAACGATGAGGGTACGCACCGCGAAACTCCTGGAGATGAAGCAGGCCGGCGAGCCCATCGTCTGCGTGACCGCCTACGACTACTCGATGGCCCGCCTCGTGGACGAGGCCGGCATCCCCGTCGTCCTCGTCGGCGACAGCCTCGGCAACGTCGTGCTCGGCTACGACTCCACGCTCCCCGTCACGCTCGACGACATGCTCCACCACACGCGGGCGGTCGTCCGTGGCGCGAAGGACGCCCTCATCGTCACCGACATGCCGTTCATGACCTACAACGTCAGCGCCGAGGACGCGCTGCGCAACGCAGGGCGGCTGCTGCAGGAGGGCGGAGCGCAGGCGGTGAAGCTGGAAGGCGGCGCGTTCGTCGCCGACACCGTGCGATGCCTCACGGAAAATGGCATCCCCGTGATGGGACACCTCGGCCTCACCCCGCAGTCCGTCCACCAGCTCGGCGGCTACCGCGTGCAGGGACGGACCGCCGACCAGGCCCGCCGCCTGCTCGACGACGCGCTCGCCATCGAGGACGCCGGAGTGTTCGCCATAGTGCTGGAGTCGGTGCCCGGCAACGTTGCCCAGGCCGTGACCGGCAGGCTCACCGTGCCGACCATCGGCATCGGCGCAGGCCCCGGCTGCGACGGCCAGATCCAGGTGCTGCACGACATCCTCGGGCTCGGCGCGCGCCAGCCCCGCCACGCCAAACGGTACGCCGACCTGAACGCGGTAACCCTCGACGCCCTACGCGCCTACAGGGACGAGGTCAGCGCCCGCAGCTTCCCCACCGCCGAGCACACGACCGAGGCCGACGCCGCAGTCGTCGCGGAGTTGCCTGGCGCGGACGGCTGACGCGATGCGGCAGGTCGAGACCGTCGCCGCGCTGCGCTCGGCGCTGCGAGACGCCCCCCGTCCCGTCGGCCTCGTGCCAACGATGGGCGCGCTCCACGACGGCCACCTCGCGCTCGTCCGCGCCGCCCGCGGCGAGTGCGCAACCGTCGTCGCCACCATCTTCGTGAACCCCACCCAGTTCGGCCCCGACGAGGACATCGACCGCTACCCCCGCTCGCTCCCCGCCGACCTCGCGCTGCTGGAACAGGAAGGCGTCGACTGCGTCTTCACGCCCTCCGCCGACGAGATGTACCCGCCCGGCTTCACCACCACCGTCCACCTGGACGGCCCCGCGCTCCCGCTCGAGGGCGTTGCGAGGCCCGGCCACTTCGACGGCGTCGCGACCATCGTGGCGAAGCTGCTGCTGCAATCGTTCCCGGAGCGCGCCTACTTCGGACGCAAGGACGGCCAGCAGACCGCCGTCGTGCGACGCCTCGCCCGCGACCTCGACATCCCCACCGAGATCGTCGTCGTCCCCACCGTCCGCGAGCCTGACGGCCTCGCCATGAGCAGCCGCAACGCCTACCTCACGCCCGAGCAGCGCGCCGCCGCGCCGGTCGTCTTCCGCGCCCTCTCCGCATCCCGCGACCGCTTCCGCTCGGGACAACAGGACATCGTCGCACTGGAGGACGCCGCCCGCCGCATGATCGAGGCGTCGCCGATCGCGTCCGTCGAGTACGTCGCTGGCGTAGACCCCGACACGATGGAGCCCTGGACCGGCCACGGCCCCTGCATGCTCGCCGCCGCCGTCCGCATCGGTGCCGTGCGGCTCATCGACAACGTCATTCTCGACTGATTTTGGTGCTTGGTGCCTCCCTCGAAGGGAGGGGTGACGCGGCTTCAGCGCGCGGTGAGGTGAATCGGCGGGGGGTGCCTGGTGTAGGGGCGTCCCTTGTGGGCGCCCTTGAGAGGGGAGTGCAGAGGGGCGGAGCCCCAATGCCGGGGGTGTGGGGGTGTCCCCCACAAGCGTTCGGGCGGGTGGGTGGGAAGAACTACACTGCGCTGCACGAACCCTATATCTCGCGCGTCAACGTCGCGAGGAACTCCTGGTTGCTCTTGGTGCGGCTCATGCGCTCGATGATGCGCTCCGCGGCCTCGGACGGGTTCATCGCGTCCGTCGAGATGAGCGAGCTCATGCGGCGCAGCAGGTAGACCTGCCGCAGCGTCAGCTCGTCCAGCAGCAGCTCCTCGCGGCGGGTGCCGGAGCGCTGGATGTCGATCGACGGGAACGTGCGGCGCTCGGCGAGGCGGCGGTCCAGGTGAAGCTCCATGTTGCCGGTGCCCTTGAACTCCTCGTAGATGACGTCGTCCATCCGGCTGCCGGTCTCGACCAGGCACGCGGCCAGGACGGTCAGGCTCCCCGCCTCCTCCGTGTTCCGCGCCGCGCCGAAGAAGCGCTTGGGCGGGTAGAGGGCGACGGGGTCGATGCCGCCGGAGAGCGTGCGCCCGCTCGTCGGCACCGCGACGTTGTATGCGCGGGTCAGGCGCGTGATCGAGTCGAGCAGCACCACGACGTCGCGCCCGTCCTCGACGAGACGCTTGGCCCGTTCGAGGCATAGCTCAGCGACGCGGCAGTGGTCCTCGACCGGCTCGTCGAACGTTGCGCTGTACACCTCGCCGTCGACCGAGCGCTTGATGTCGGTCACTTCCTCGGGGCGCTCGCCGATGAGCGCGACCATGATCTGGATGTCCTTGTAGTTGGCGGTGATGCCGGCGGCTATCTGCTTGAGCAGCGTGGTCTTGCCCGCCTTGGGAGCCGCGACGATGAGCCCGCGCTGGCCCCGTCCTACGGGCGCGAGGATATCCACCATCCGCATAGCGACTTCATGGGACGTGGTTTCGAGCTTGATCTGCGTTTCCGGGAAGATGGGCGTGAGGCGCTCGAAGCTCTTGCGGCGCCGCGCGACCACGGGGTCCAGGCCGTTGATGGCCTCGACCCTCGTCAGGCCGTGGTAGCGCTCTGACTCCTTCGGCGTGCGCACCTGCCCCAGCACGAGGTCGCCGGTGCGGAGCCCGTACCGCCGCACCTGCGTCTGGGAGACGTACGTGTCAGTCATGCTGCGCGCGCGTCCGTTGTGACGGAGGAAGCCGTAGCCGTCCGGCAGCACCTCCAGCACGCCGCTGGCGAGCTGATGGTCCTGCTTCTCAGCCCAGGACGAGAGGACTCCGTAGAGGAGAGCGTCGTGCGACTTCAGGGGCGGGCCGTCGCGCTCAGGCTCCATCTCATCGAGGAGCGCAAGGAGCTGCTCAGAGGTTTTGGACTGGAGTTCCGCGAGGTTCATGGAGCGACTTCTCCGGTGCTATGAGATGCGCGTGCGCGCAACCGCGCACCTTGCGCCACAGGGATATGCAAACTGTTGGATGGTGTATGGGCCGTGGATGGGGTTTGTACTGCCTGGCGGGTTCCGAGGGGACTGGCGCGAAGCAGGATGCATCCGAACGATGCGTGACATACGAAGTGTACGCGTGCGCGCAACACACTTCAACCCCTGCGCGCCACCCGTTTCGGCACGGTCATGTGGCGTTGCCATTTACTGACCGCAGACAGGATGTATGGTCATACCGCGCCTGCAAACGGACGGACCCGTTGCGCCGGCGTCGTTCGAAGAGAGCCGTTGCGACTGCCCGCAGGGGACACCCCGGGCAGCGTAGGACCGAGGTAGAAGGACCGGAAGGAGAGAGCCATGAGCGTCGTGAAGATAAACGCCATAACCCCTGCCGAGGGAGGCGAGGCGGAGTTGGAGGCGCGGTTCGGCAACCGCGTGCGGGAGGTGGAGCGCATGGAAGGCTTCGAAGGCTTCCAGCTGCTCCGCCCCGTGTCAGGCGAGACCCGCTACTACGTCTACACCCGCTGGCGCTCCGAAGAAGACTTCCAGCGCTGGGTGAACAGCGACGAGTTCCGCCGCGGCCACGCCAAGCCCGACGGTGACAAACCCGTAGCAACGCACGCCGAGTTGCTCGCGTTCGAGGTCGTGGAGTGGCCCGCAGCCGTTGGCGCGGCGGAGGAAGGGTGAGGCTGGCCGCTTAATCCCTTCCCCCTTGATGGGGGAAGGTCAGGATGGGGGTGAACCGGTGGGGCAGGGGGTGGTGTCTGATGTAGGGGCATCTCTTGTGGGTGCCCTGTTCGTGCCCGCACCAACCCTACGGGATCGGCAGCTCCGGCTGCGCGCCCTCGCGCATGACGTGCGTCGCGGCAGCGGCGAACTCGCGGAAGAGCGGGTGCGGCTGCTCCGGGCGGGAGCGGAACTCCGGGTGGAACTGCACCCCAACCATGAACGGGTGCTTCTCCATCTCCACGATCTCCACGAGCGTGCCGTCCGGCGAGAGGCCGGACGCGAGCATCCCCGCCTCGTACATCGGCTCCCGGTACGCGTTGTTGAACTCGAAGCGGTGCCGGTGGCGCTCGTTCACCTCCGGCTTGCCGTAGGCCTTCCCGGCCTTGGAACCGTGCGCCAGCGCGCAAGGGTAGTTGCCGAGGCGCATCGTTCCGCCCATGTCGTTGACGCTCCGCTGATCGAGCATCAGGTCGATGACGGGGTACGGCGTCTCCGGATCGAACTCGGTCGAGTTCGCGCCCGCCAGGCCGAGAACGTTTCGCGCGTGCTCGATGACCATCACCTGCATGCCGAGGCACAGCCCCAGGTACGGCAATTGACGCTCGCGCGCGTAGCGCACCGCCTGGATCATCCCCTCGACGCCCCGGCTGCCGAAGCCGCCCGGCACCACGACGCCCAGCGTGTGCCCGAGCCACGCGTCCGGGCCGTCGCGCTCGATGTCCTCCGAGCGCACCCAGTCGATGCTCACGTCGCGGTCGTGGAACAGCGACGCGTGCCGCAGCGCCTCGCGGACCGAGAGGTACGCGTCCGGCAGGTCGGCGTACTTGCCGACGACCGCGATGGGCAGCGGTCCGTGCGGGTTCGCCATCCGCTCGGTCATCGCCTTCCAGCGCGACAGGTCCGTGCCGTTGGGCGTCGTGAGGCCGAGCTCGCGCACTAGGATGTTGCCGACGCCCTCCTTCTCCAGCACCAGCGGGGCCTCGTAGATGTTGGACAGCGTCTCCATCGGGATGACCGCATCCGTGGCCACGTCGCAGAAGAGCGCTATCTTTTCCTTAATTGAATGGGGGATCGGTTGGTCGGACCGACAGATGATGGCGTCAGGCTGTATGCCTATCGCGCGTAGCTCCTTAACAGAGTGCTGCGTCGGCTTCGTCTTCAGCTCGCCGGTCGCCCCGATGTACGGCAGGAGCGTGACGTGGACGTAGAACGTGTTGTTCCGCCCGACGGCCATCCGCATCTGGCGTATCGCCTCCAGGAACGGCTGACCCTCGATGTCGCCCACCGTCCCACCGACCTCGACCAGCACCACGTCCGGCGCGCCCTCGCCCCCGGTTCCCGTCATTCCCGCGGTTCCCGTCATTCCCGCGAAGGCGGGAATCTCGCCCCCGCGCTGCGCCCGAAGCATGAACTCCTTGATCACGTTCGTGACGTGCGGCACCGTCTGGATCGTCCCCCCGAGGTGGTCCCCGCGACGCTCCTCGCCGAGCAGCTGCGTGTACACCTGCCCCGCCGTGATGTTCGAGTTGTGCGTCAGCTCGATGTCGATGAAACGCTCGTAGTGCCCCAGGTCGAGGTCCGTCTCGCACCCGTCCCGAGTCACGAACACCTCGCCATGCTGGTACGGCGACATCGTCCCCGGGTCGACGTTCAGGTACGGGTCGAGCTTCTGCACCGCGATAGTCAGCCCGCGGCTCTTCAGGATCCGCCCGATCGCCGCCGCGCAGATCCCCTTCCCGATGGAGCTCACCACGCCCCCCGTCACGAAGATGTACTTCGTCGTCATCGCGCTCCCCCAGCGCCCGTCGTTCCTGCGGAGGCAGGAACCTCGCCCCCGGTGTGGCGCCTGGTGTAGGGGCATCCCTTGTGGGTGCCCTGGCCGGGGCTGAGGGCGGCGACCCCGCGACGCGGCGCGACTGATCCCCTCTCCCGCTGGGAGAGGGTCAGGGTGAGGGCACTCGTGGAGCGTGCCGCGAAAGAGGGGACACGACGCCGCAGGTGGCTCGCCACCGTTCCCGGACGCGGCGTCGTCGCTTGCACGAAGGAGATTCTAGGCAGCCCCGGCACGGGGTGTCAATCGGCCTCCGACAGGTCACTCAGCCCATCTCCCCCGCCCCTGTCGAGCGAACCCCGCACCGTGGCGCATTGACACACGACGCCGGACGCTGGTAGAAAGAACCGTGCGTGTTGACGCAGAGAACAGATACGAGCGGTTTGGCCAGAACTGCCCTTTGCATCCTATTGCAAGGGCGGCGGCTGTCGTTGGACAATAGCATCCCTGCCATGCCGCGCAGTGGAATAACGCGCAGTGCGCTGCGGCGCAGGTACAGAGGAATAACGGACCACCCTGCTCTCGGAGAGAGCGCCAAGCCCAAGACTACAGCTCCATAAGGGGGGTAGAAGTGAGATTCACCAAGATTCCGCTCATAGCGACATTGATGGCAGTGGCGCTCTCGCTGCTCATCGTTCTCCCGACGCTGGCACAGGTCAGCGGCGACCGTACCGACGGTCGCCTCTCCGTCGGCGACTGGATCGATGTCCGCGTCGCTGACAACATCGACGACCTCGACAACACACCGGGTAACAACCTGCCGGGTGACGGTACTACTGCGCAGATCGCCAACGACGCCGATGCGTGGGCCACCGTAGCGAACGGCGGCGCCTTCGATGCGCGGGACACCTACTTCAAGGGCAATCTCTACGTCTCCAACAAGGAGAAGGCCTACAACTCCATCCTCATCACCGCCACGGTGAGTGGCACGGACAACCTCCAGGCCACGGGCCCTTCCGGAATCGCGGATGACCCCTCCACTGAAGACGACCCTGCGACGGACGACGTGGAGAATGACGAAAGCGTGGCGGATTGTTACGACAACGCGGGTGGCGGCGTTGCCATCGCGACCATCCGGAACAACCGCAGCAACACTTCGGTTACAGCGTTCCTCTTCCCGACGAGCGAAGACGAAGGAACAGCAAACATCTACCAGGGCATCGTCGCGGTCTGGGATCAGGAAGAAGACGTCGAGAAGCACAACGGTCCCTGTAACGTCGAGCAGACTGACCCGGCGGAACACAACGCCGATGCTGCTACCGACGACTTCGACCCCGAGGACGGCTGGACGCACGCAAGCGCCGCGGTTCTCCCCGCGCGCGACGGCGACACCCTCACCATCACCGTGAAGGGCGTCCCCGGCTCCATCAGGGTCGTCGTCGACGGCGACGCGCCCGAGATCGAGGACGCTACCCCGGTCGCCAGCGACCCGCAGAAGAGCACCACCGTCCAGCTTGGCTTCACCATCAGCGACGACGGCTCCGGTATCCGCTTCGACGGCGAGTCCGGCAACAGCGTCGACCAGGACCCCGCGCCGCAGAACGGCGACGGCGACCAGAACTTCAACGAGCCGCTCACCTGCGGCCCGGCTCCCACGGACCCGACCGCCGCAGACGACTGCGGTGGCCGCGCAGGCACCGCGCTCGGCGGAGGCGCCGGCGACGGCACCACCAAGGACATCGAGGTGCGCTTCACCGGGGAAGTGGACGGCGCCTACAACCCGGCCAAGCGGGATGAAAACGGCGCTCTGATTGCCGACACCACCGGTGCCGCGGGTACCGATAACGGTTTCATTGACATAGACGGTACCGTGTATGTCGCAGTCGACGACACCAAGCCCGGAAAGGCTGCCCCGAATCCTGACGACGTGGGCATCCTCAAGGACATGAGCGCCGTCTGGGGTACTGCCACCGACGACTCCGACAAGGCCGTCGGCGGCGACTGGACGGAGAACACCAGGGGCGTCGAGTACGCGCTCGACATGACCCTCACCGGCAACACCTTCGGCACCTACCGCTGGCAGGTGACCGCCCGCGACCGCGTCGGCAACTCCGTCACCACCGACGGGGACGAGGACGAGGACGGCAAGCAGCCGTTCTCCTTCAAGGTGGACGACGCCGATCCTGAGGTCACCCTCGCGCGCACCGGCATCGGCTACGAACCCGGCGAGGGTGAGTTCAAGAGCCGCTCTTGGATCGCGCTTCACTTCGTCAACGGCGAAAACCGCGGCGGCGACGACCGCATCCGCTCCTCCACCGTCGAGGCGGACGAGTTCACGGTCGAAGGCAACACGGTCATAAACGCCGTCTCCCCGACAGACAAGCCCGTCTGCAAGGACGACGACCCGGACACCGAGCGCGTGGACGAGTCCGCCAAGAACATCCAGTGGTACGCGGACCGTAACGTCAGTCTCTCCTGTGACGACTACGACCCGCGGGCGCACGTCTACCTCGAATTGGCGGAAGAGCTGGGCTCCGACGATGAGCCCACCATTCAGCTGCTCGGCGGCATCCTCCAGGACATCGCGGGCAACAACAACGCGACGCAGTCGCTTGAGGACGAGGTCGAGGACTGGATCGCGCCGGGCATCGCCATCACCATCACCAGCAACACCGGGACCGCTTCCCGAGCGGCCACGGATAACGAAGGCTCCTTCACCGTCAACGTCTCCTCGGACGAGGAACTGGTTACCTTCCCGCGCCTCTACTTCGCCACCATCCATGGCAAGGCGGAGGTTACGCCGGTCACGGATGGCGTCGGCATCGGCGGTACGGCCTCCGGCCTGACGATCATTGATACTGGCGGCGAGGTGAACCTCTCTGAGAACGACCCGAACAACTGGTCGAAGAAGGTCAACGCGGACAGCGACGACATCCCCGGAGGGTCGGCTGACCGCATCGTGGCGACGATCATCACCGCCACGGACCTGAACGGCAACTCCGGCAACAGCGCCGGCTGGACGGACGGGGACGACGACGGCATTCCGGACCCCACCGAGAAGCTGGACTTCAAGAAGCTGGACGCGGGCGGCTTCCTCCTGGAGATCGACAACAACCTCGCGGCGGCGGACATCGAGGTGCTGCCTGCCCTCGACCCGAATGCCGATATCAAGGATCAGACCGAGAGCATGAACCCGTACATCCAGGTCACCTTCTTGGAACCGAACGAGTACGGCATCGCCGTCACCGACGACCAGGGCACCACGGAACCCGACCCGGATGACGCGAGCTACGACCCGACCGACGACGACGAGGACGGCGTCTCCAAGTCCATCGCCATCAAGGACAGCAAACCGGCCAGCACGGACTCGCATCCGGGCGTCGAGATCACAGCCTTCACGCTCAACGGCGAGGACCGCTTGAGCGAGATCGTCGCGGTCAACGCGTACACATACGTGCTCGCGGTCACCGGCCTTGAGGTGGGCGAGTACACCATCGCCTACGAGGCTGTGGACGACGTCGGCAACGAGGTCGACGAGGACGACCGGGAGTTCGATTTCGAGGTGCTGGAGCGCCAGCCGTACGAGGTCGACCTTCAGCCCGGCTGGAACCTCATCTCCGTCCCCGGCGACCCGTTCAACCCGGCCGTGGGCAACGTTATCGGCGGCCTCAAGGCCGACACTGTGCTCGGCTACCAGAGCGGGGAGTGGGTAACCTCCGTCAAGGACGAAGAGACTGGCCGCTGGCAGGGCACGCTGGTCGACATCCAGGGCGGCTACGGCTACTGGGTCCGGACGACGGTCGTCGAGACCATCGAGACCGTGATCCCGCCGACACTGCCGACCTCCAACCTGCCGACGGTGCCGGTCATCTCCGGCTGGAACCTGGTGGGCGTCGTGGACGCGCAGCAGCGGGCTGTCGGTGAGGAGGTCGGCGAGGACGCTGACCAGTACCTCACGAGCCTGGGCGACAACTGGCGCGTGGCCTACAGCTTCGAGACCCAGCTCAACCGGTGGGAGAAGCTGATACCGAACGGCGGCACGGCGGACGCCCCGCACATGATGCTGAACGGCAAGGGCTACTGGCTCTGGAACAGCAGGCCGGGCACCCTCGTCCCGTAACCACCGGGCCACAGGCAGCGACACACAGAAGCCCCCTCCGGCAACGGAGGGGGCTTTCGCTATGCCCTATGGGCATTGTCATGTTGAGCGTAGCCCGCGCTTTAGCGCGCAACATCCTCTCGGGGAACGTTCCTTCGACGATAGGCTTCAGCCCTCCGGGTCCACCGATGCCAGGTCAGCCCAGGTAGGATTCAACGATTCAATGAGCGCGATCTTCTTGCGTCGTGACCAGCGCTTGATCTGCTTCTCCCGAGCGATAGCTTCGCGTACATCCGCAGTCTCCTCAAAATAGACGAGTTGCCCGATGTTGTAGCGCGCCGTGAAGCCCCCGTAGGTCTTCACCTGGTGCTCCGCAGCTCTTCGAGGCAGGTCGTTCGTCATGCCCACATACAGAGTCCGGGATGCATTGGTAGCCATATACACGTAGTAGCGCTTCGCCATCGCTGTGCTCCCGCTCACGGACCAGTGTAGTTGCGCTCTGCCCTGCTGTCGTGAGGCGGATGTCACATTTCTACGGGGCGCTCCCCGAGAGATTCCTCGGCTCCGCTGCACTCCGCTCGGAATGACAAATTGAACCGTGTGACACCGCCCCATTGCGCGGTCGTCCCTCCCTGCCGCATCATGGAAGGCGACACCCCAACCGAATACCCGGACCCATTCCCTGCGGACGAGCCGCAGGCAGGCGAAAGCCCCCTGAGAGAGCCAGGGGGCTTTTTGTGTTAACGGGGCGTTCCGCCTTGTCATGTTGAGGCCCTCTTCTTGTCATGTTGAGCGGAGCCCGCGCTTTAGCGCGCAACATCCTCTCGGGGAACGTTCGTGTAGAGCGGGGCGCCCCCGAGGGATTCCTCGACTCCGCTCGGAATGACAACCCCCACTTTGGGGGCAGGAATGACGAAGGAGAAGGGCGCAGGAGAAGAACACATGACCGTGGTGCTCGAAAACTACAGAGACGACCCCGTGGGGTTCGTGGAGGAGGTGCTCGGCCAGCCGCCCCCCTACGAGAAGCAACGGGAGATCCTCCGCACCGTCGCCGTCAAGCGCCGCGTCAGCGTCGTCGGCGCCAACGGCTCGGGGAAGGACTGGGCAGCCGCCCGCGCCGTCCTCTGGTGGCTCTCCACCCGCCCGCGCGCCATAGCCCTCGTCACCGGCCCCACCCAGCGCCAGGTGGAGCAGATCGTCTGGCGGGAGCTCCGCGCCGCGCACAAGGCCTCCCAGGTCCCCCTCGGCGGCCGCCTCTACGGCTCCCAGTGGAACATCGCCGACGACCGCTTCGCCATCGGCTTCTCCACCAACAAGGCTGACAACCTCCAGGGCTTCCACTCCCCGGAGCTCCTCGTCGTCGTCACGGAGGCCCACGCCATGCCCCAGGACCAGATGGAGGCCCTCAAGCGCCTCTACCCCGCCCGCATGCTCCTCACCGGCAACGCCTTCTCCCGCGACGGCGAGTTCTTCGACTCCCACCACACCAAGCGCCACATCTACGCCTGCATCACCGTCTCCGTCTACGACACCCCCAACTTCACCGGCGAGTACGGCGGCGTCCCCGGCATGCCCACCGAGGAAGACATCGAGGAGCGCAAACTCGAGTGGGGCGAGGACCACCCCCTCTACCAGGGCTCCATCCTCGCCAAGTTCCCCGACATGCTCGACGACTCCCTCCTCTCCCGCACCGCCATCGAAGCCGCGGTGGATCGGTGGGAACACGGTTCTGGTGTAGGGGCGTCCCTTGTGGGCGCCCAACGGACGGATGCCGCGCCGTCCGTCCGTCATTCCCACCCCCACCCCCGTCATTCCCGTGAAAACGGGAATCCAGAGCCCGGAGGCCTGGTCCCTTCCCCCATCGAGGGGGAAGGTGAGGATGGGGGTGACCCGGCGGCGGGAGGTGAGGTGGCTTGTCATTCCGAGCGGAGTGCAGCCCCCCATGCTTGTCATTCCGAGCGGAGTGAAGCGGAGCCGAGGAATCTCTCGGGAGACGCCTCGCCGTGCACCGACGCTTGCCCCGAGGGATGTTTCGACTCCGCCTCCGGCTGCGCTCAACATGACAATGGAGCTACTTGTCATTCCGAGCGGAGTGCAGCCCCCCATGCTTGTCATTTGTATGTTGTCGCTGCCGCTCAGATGGGCCAGTCTGAGCGGCAGCGTGGGGGGCGCGTCGACTGTCATTAGGTGAGCGCCGATCATCCCGGATGCTGCGCCGTCTCGGAGTAAGACACCCCCCACGCCACCTTGTCGCTCCGAACAGATACGAGGGCTTCGGGCCCGCATGACAAGTGCGGAGGACAATCAAGATTATGCCTTGGAGGCCGGTATGGTGAACATCGTTGCCGGAATAGACGTGGGCAAGTGGCGGTTGGACGTGTCGGTCTCGCAGGGTCCGGTACGCAGCTTCGCCAACACCGCAGCGGGCATCGCGGCGCTGCTGGGCTGGGTAGCGAGCGAAGGTGCAAATGAAGCGGTGTGTGAGCCGACCGGTGGGTATGAGCAGGAGGTGGTGCGCCGGTTGCGAAAGAGCGGGATGCTCGTGCACGTAGCGCACCCGAACAAGGTGCGTCACTTCGCGCGAGCTGCGGGCCGCGAGGCGAAGACCGACGTGCTCGACGCGCAAGTGCTCTCGTACTACGGAGAAGTGTTCAACCTGGCCAACAGGCAGCCGGATGATGGAGACAGCCAGGAGTTGAAGGAACTGCTGAAGCGGCGCAAGGAACTGGTGGACGAGCGGGTGCGTGAGAGCAATCGCTTGGAGAAGGGCCTGCGTGGAGGCGCGCGCCGGTCCACCGAGCGGCATATCGGCTGGTTGAACAAAGAGATCGAGCGGATCGAGAAGGAGTACCGCAAGGCGCTGAGCGAGAACACCCGCCTGATGGAGACGGCGGCGCTCTACCGGAGCGTGCCTGGAGTGGGAGAGTTGACCGCGGCCTCACTGGTGGCCTACCTGCCGGAGTTGGGGAAGTGTGAGGGGAAGGCCTTGACCGCTTTGGTGGGCTTGGCGCCATGGTCCAGAGACAGTGGGGCGCAGCGTGGGTATCGCTCTATTCGGGGAGGCCGTGGGGCGGTGCGCCGCGTGTTGTACCTGGCAGCGTTGTCTGCGGTGCGCCACAACGAGGAACTGGGATGCTTCTACCGTGGCCTACGCAACCGGGGGAAGACTGGGAAAGTGGCGCTGGTGGCTGTCATGCGCAAGCTGCTGTTGTTGCTGAACGCCGTTGCCCGACGGGGAACGGCGTTCAGCAACAGACCTCCTGCCCCACAAACGGCTTGACTCACAACACAGATACTCCGAGCGGAGTGAAGCGGAGCCGAGGAATCTCTCGGGAGACGCCCCGCCGTGCACCGACGCTTGCCCCGAGGGATGTTTCGACTCCGCCTCCGGCTGCGCTCAACATGACAAAGGAGGCGCTCCGGTAACGCTCGACATGACGCCCCTCCCGCCCAACGCCCAACCCCGCCTCGGCGTCGACGTCGCCCGCTTCGGCTCCGACAAGACCGCCCTCTGCGTGCGGCGCGGCTGGCGCGTCGAGTACCTCCGCTCCTTCACCCGCGTCGACACCATGCGCACCGCGGGCGAGGCCGTAACCCTCGTGCGCGACAACGACATCCCCGCCGTCTTCGTGGACGAGGGCGGCCTCGGCGCGGGCGTCGTGGACCGCCTCCGCGAGCTCGGCGCGCCCGTCCACGGCGTCCAGTTCGGCGGCAAGGCCCGCCAGTCCGGACGCTTCGCCAACATGCGCGCCGAGATCTTCTGGGAGCTCCGCCGCCTCTTCAACGATCAGCTCATCGCCATCCCGCGCGACGAAGAGCTCATCAGCCAGCTCCTCGGCCTCAAGTACGACGTCACCAGCGCGGGCCAGGTGAAGATGGAGAGCAAGTCCTCCCTCCGCAGGCGCGGCCTCCGCTCCCCGGACAAGGCCGACGCCCTCGCGCTCGCCTTCATGGAGCCCCCCTCCCTCGGCATCTGGACCGGCCCCCCGGACGAACCCCCCTACGACCCCCGCCCCGTCCGCGACTCCACCGATCCCCCGTCCACGTCGCTCCCGCCCCACCTGGGGATATGGTGATGGGTCCTTGTCATGTTGAGCGTAGCCCGCGCCACCACCTTGTCATGTTGAGCGTAGCTGGAGGCGGAGTCGAAACATCTCTCGGGAGACGTCCGCTTACAACGAGGCGCGCCCCGAGAGATTCCTCGGCTCCGCTCGGAATGACAACCCCAATCGTGCACACGGCGGGATCGGCGCGGGTCCTGTCGGGTGTAGGGGCAGGTTTCAAACCTGCCCCTACCGGGGGCGTGGGGGTGTCCCCCCCCCCCCATCATTCCCGTCCCCCCCCCGTCATTCCCGTGAAAACGGGAACCCAGCGTGCCCGGCAGGGCACACGGGGTGGGGAGGGGGGGTGAGGGGCGCCCCCGCCACCTCGGAGGAGGCGAGGCTCGCCCCCTATCCTCATTGACACACGCGCCATGCGCTGGTAGAAAGAACCGTGCGTGTTGACGCAGAGAACAGATACGAGCGGTTTGGCCAGAACTGCCCTTTGCATCCTATTGCAAGGGCGGCGGCTGTCGTTGGACAATAGCATCCCTGCCATGCCGCGCAGTGCAAGAACGCGCAGCGCGTCGTCGCGCAGGTACAGAGGAATAACGGACCACCCTGCTCTCGGAGAGAGCGCCAAGCCCAAGACTACAGCTCCATAAGGGGGGTAGAAGTGAGATTCACCAAGATTCCGCTCATAGCGACATTGATGGCAGTGGCGCTCTCGCTGCTCATCGTTCTCCCGGCTCTCGCGCAGTCCGGGTCCCAGAACTACGACGACACCCGCGGCACGCTCTCCAGCGGCAGCGGCCTGAAGGTAGATGTGTTGAAGGGCGCCACCGGCACGGATGTGGCCGAGTCGTACTTCAACGGCAACCTCTACGTGTCGAACGATGACGGGGCGCACTTCCGCGTGAGGATCACGGCCACCACCACCACCGTGAACGCACTCCCCGGCGCTGACGGCCAGAAGGGCGTCCTGGACGACCCCAATACCACTGGCGCTGACGAAGACGAACAGACGGCCGAGGCGGACGACAACTTCGACTGTGGAGCGAAGGCGACGGTGCGCAACAACCGCTCCGGCCGCTCGTACACGGTCTACCTGGACAACGACGCCGACGACGATGGCGATCTTACCGATCAGGTGCCGCTGGGCACCCAGAATGCCGTATTTGAGGTCGTAGGCGCTGGCGTCGAGAGCAGGACCGGCACCTGTGACAGCGCCACGCTTGGTAATACTGACGCCAGTCCGTCCGTTGCCTCGGAAGACGTTCCTGTGGTTCTCGGCAGGGTTCCGGCGCGCCACGGCGACACGCTCACCATCACGGTCGCGGACGTCTCCGGCAGCGTCACGCTCGAGGTCGACGCGGACGGGCCGGAGTTCACTGAGGTCTTCCCGGACGACGGCGACTTCCTCAGTTCCCCGACCGTCAAGTTCCGCTTCGCCGTCACCGACTCCGACTCCGGTCTGGCGCACGATGGCGAGCTCGACTATTTGCGCGGCGACACCGACCCCCGCGCCATCAACGGCGACGACGACAACTTCCTCTCGGGCGAGCCCCGCTCCATGGGCGTCGGCGCGACCCGCGATATCAAGGTGCTGCTCGGCACCAGCCAGCCGCTCAGCTCCACCAGTGATGACCAGAGCTCGGCCGGCAACAGCAGTTGGAGCCAGCGCGGCGCCAGGCCAGGCGTCTCCTACTTCCTCGACATGTCCGTCACCGGGCAGGACGAGACCAGGTACTACTGGCAGCTCACGGCCACTGACCGCGCAGGCAACCTGACGGAGACCGACAGCGACTCCGACGAGAGTGGCGCTCAGCCATACACGCTCTTCGTGGACAGCACATCGCCGGAGTTCAAGGACGCCCGCACAGGCATCTCCTTCGACGAGGACAAGCGGCGCGAGATCGTGGACCGCTCCTCCATTGCCGTGACGTTCAACGACCGCAACAAGAACTTCGACGCCGTGGGGAATGTGGACATCGACAAGTTCCTCGTCGAGGGCAACACGGTCGTTGGCTTCGTCCAGCCCGGCGCCAAGTCGGACTGCAAGGCGGCCACGGACGTGGAAGACAGGTACCCGAAGGACATAGACGGGAACTGCCTGGGCTCGCAGGACGTTCCGACGGCGCGCGTCTACCTGCAGCTGGCCGAGCCGCTCGCGCCTGACGCGCGGCCGCAGGTTTCCATGTTCGGCGGCGCGGTGCTCGACCTCGCCGGCAACCCCAGCAGCCAGGACGAAATCGTCCCCGTGGACCTGATCGCCCCCGGCCTCACGGTCACCCTCGTCACGGACGTGACGGGCCGCCCGGTCGTTTCGCGCGGCGGCGAGATCACCGTCACCATCAGCTCGGACGAGGAGTTGCGGCGCCTGCCCACGGTCTACTTCGCTCCGGTCCTGGATAACGGCTCAACCGAAGACAAGGTCAAGGCGATTCTGGGCAACCCCCGGCCCGGCGACCGTGTGACAGTGGTTGCCGGCGAGGCGGGTGGCTGGGAGCGCACCTACGACGACAGCGACATCGGCAACAGCGACGGCCTCTACGCGCTCGTCGTGGTCGGAGAGGACGACAACAACAACGTTGGCGGGACCCCCGGCTGGAACATGGCGCGCACCGACAAGGCGCCGACGAACGAGCACGAGGCCGATGTCAAGGCTCTCGAGGCAGCCGGGCTGCTCGTGGAGATAGACAAGAACATCGCGGAGCCTGTCTTCTCGATCTCGCCCGAAACGGACGTGGACACGGACGAGACCGAGAGCAGCAACCCCTTCATCACCATCGACTTCGCCGCTGAGCGGGGCGAGTACCAGAAGGACGCGGATGGGAACACCATCAAGAACTTCCCGGCCGACTCGCACAGCGCGGTGGCGATCACGTCCATCACGCTGAACGGCAACGACGTGAGCGGCCAGGTGTCTGAGGTCTCCAATCGCAAGTACACGCTGGGCGCGCGCGATCTCGCGACCGATTCCTACGAACTGATCGTCACAGGCCGCGACGACGTCGGCAACACGGTGTCGGACACCTACGACTTCGATGTCGTGGCCCGGAAGGCGTACAGGGTGAGCCTCACTCCAGGCTGGAACCTGGTTTCGGTGCCCGGCACGCCGCTCGACTCCAGCATCCAGGCGGTGATGAGCGACTCCATGCAGGCTTCCATCGTGCTGGCCTACCAGGACGACGCGTGGCTGACCGCGGTCAACGACAACGGCACGTGGCGCGGCACCCTCACCGACATCGTCGGCGGCTACGGCTACTGGGTGCAGACCACCGCCTTCGAGTCCATCTCGGCCCTGATCCCGGAGACGGACACCTCGTCCGCCCTGCCGACGGCCGACGTCATCGCGGGCTGGAACCTGCTCGGCGTCGTGGACGTGCAACAGAACTCGTTTGGTAAGGCGCCGTCCGGCGGCGACGAGGCTGACGACTACTTCAAGAACCTCGAGTGGAAGGTCGCCTACAGCTTCGACACCTCGAACAACTCGTGGGCGAAGTCGATCCCGGGCGACGGCGACAACGACGGCGAGATCGTCAACGGCAAGGGCTACTGGGTCTGGAGCACGGAGACCGGCACGCTGGTACCGTAACCGCAGGCTGACCTATCCCCGCGGAGGCAGAAGCCTCTGCGGGGACGACAGGAACAGGAAGAAACGAGGTTCCTGCCTCCGCCGGGAGCGGCGGACACGCAGAGAACGACGATAAGGGAATAACGGACCACCCTGCTCTCGGAGAGAGCGCCAAACCGAAGACTACAGCTCCATAAGGGGGGTAGAAGTGAGATTCACCAAGATTCCGCTCATAGCGACATTGATGGCAGTGGCGCTCTCGCTGCTTATCGTGCTGCCCACACTGGCGCAGCAGGACATCACCGACGGGAAGCAGGGCAACGGCGTTATCTCCGTCGGCGTCTTTGACGACATCGCCGACGCGCAGGTGGCCAAGCTGGCGCGCTACACCACCCTTCCCAATGGTGACCCTCTGAACCTCGGGGACGACATCGACGCGGTCTACGCGCAGGGCGGCACCGGCGACAACATTGTTACGGGCGGTACACTGGGCACCGTGGCAGACGATCACCCCGCGTACCTGGCGGACCGGCGTGTCGACCCCCGCGACACGTTCTTCCAGCGCGTGCTCTACGTCTCCAACGACCCCGTCAACGACGACATAGACGCGACCACCGGCCGCAACACGGACGAGGGTGCCTACAACACCATCCTCATCAACATCCGGCACCCTCACGAGACGAATACCTGGGATGCGGACTGTCAGCTGGTGGACCACGACGGCGATAGCTCAAACGCAGATGTCCCCGGGCCTGACGCAACAGTGACGGCCGTCGTGCGGAACAGCCGCTCCACGGACAGCATCACCGTCGAGTTGGCCGTCACGACAATTGGAAGCACGGATGATGCCGTCAATGGCGGCGCAGGACGGAACGCACAGGGCTTCTTCAAAGTCGTTCCGGACGACGGCGTCAACACGGTGAACCACGGGCCGATCCTCTGTGGAGTACCCGAATTCGACGCCAATGGCGATGGCGATACTGAGGACCCCGGTGATGTTGTTGGTGAAACGACCGTCGACAGTGCCACCGACGCCGAGATTGCGCGGATCCCCGCGCGGCACGGCGACCGGCTCGTCATCACCTCGCCCGGCCTGTCCGGCCAGATCGAGTTGACCGTCGATGGCTTGGGCCCCGACTTCTCGGCCATCACGCCGGACGACAACGCAGTGACGCGCTCCAGCCGCCTGGCGTACGGCTTTGAGGTGCGGGACGACGACTCCGGCCTGCGCCACGACGGCGAGAGCGTCATCTCGCGGGACGGCGACCTGCAGGAGATCAACCCGGACGGCGACCAGATCCTGTCGTCCGAGCCGCTCTCTGTCGACCCGAACACGGCGGTGCCGGCGAACGGCGCTGCCGCCGACATTGACGTCAACGTCGCGGATAACCCCGAGGATGGGACTGATGCGGACTATGACGACATCAGCGCGTCCGGCCAGTGGCGGATGGCGGGGAACCGCGCGGGCGTCGCGTACTCCTTCAGTGCCAGCGGCGCAGACAAGGGCAACGGCCCCTACCTCTACCAGTTGCGCGCCCGTGACCGCGCGGGCAACTGGACGGTGACCGACGCTGACGATACTACCCCCGTGACCGACGAGCCGTTCGTGTTCCGCGTGGACAACGTGGACCCATACCTGTCGCAGGTGCGCACGGGCATCACCTGGGACGCGGACAACGACCGGGAGGAGGTTGACCGCTCGTACATCGCACTCGAGTTCACAGGCGGCGCGAACGGCAACGCGGATGCGCTCGGCGACGTGGACACGGGCAACATCACGGTGGTCGGCTACAACATCGTGGGCTTCATCCGCCCGAACGAGGCGCCGGCGATCAACCGGAACCAGAGTGAACCAGCCCGGGCCGACTTCCCTCCGACTCTGGTCAGGTACTCGCCTGCGGAGCGGACTGCGCCGGATGCGACTGAACTTTCGGAGGCACAGACTGTTGCTTCTGGCTCCTCGCGGACGGAAGCGCAGCAAACGATCCTGATCAACAACGGGCGGTTCACGCGGTACACCGCTACCCAGACGATACTCGACGCCCTCGCTGCCGACGCCGACGCAGTGGAGCCGGATGAACCGACCGATACCGAGCCGGACGACTGCAACATTCTCGCGGTTGATGACCTAAGCAGTACCGACGTCGAATTGTGTGGAGAGTGGGTCGAGTACAGGGCAGAAGTGATGCTGTTCGAGGCAGGCGAGGACGCCAAGGAAGCCGCGGACACGATGCACGAGGAGGCCGTTGAGGACTTCAACAATGCGGCCAACCCCGGCACGGAGATCAACGAAACTGCCGACAAGGCCGACGACCGCATCCCGGAGCCGCGCTCCCGCGTGTACATCGAACTGTCGGAGGATCTGCCGTCCGACGCGAAGCCGGACGTGGTAGTGGTCGGCGGGGCCGTGCACGACCTCGCGGGCAACACCAACGCGGCGGACACGATCGAGGCCATGGACTGGATCGCGCCTGGCCTGACGGTGACGGTGACGGGCACGGCGGCCGACCGCCCGGTTGCGAACGACGACGGGTCGTTCACGATAGACGTGCGATCGGACGAGGACCTGGCCCGCCGCCCGAAGGTGTACTTCGTCTCGGTGATGCCGACGGAGCTCAACAAGGACGAGGACGGCTACCTGTACAAGATAGCCACGGCCAGCGAGGCCAACTCGATCACGCAGCAGGAAGACGAGAACCACTGGGCCAAGACGTACAAGGTCGACAGCCCTGACTTCGAAGACTTCAGCAACCAGCTGGTCGGCGTGGTGGTCCTGGCCGACGACGAGGACGACAACTCCGGCGCCACGGCGGGCTGGTCGCCCGGCTCGCACCGGAAGGCCGCGCCGCCGCGGGACGACAACCCCGCCACTGATGCCATGTACGAGGGCGACGCCATCGACGTGGGCAAAGTGGACGGCGCTGGCCTGCTGATCGAGCTCGATGACCAGTTCAACGGCAATGAGGACCCTGAGGGCACGGTGACGCCTCGCAGCGACGCCGACGGCGGAGAGACGGAAAGCGCCAACCCGTTCGTGAGGCTCAGCTTCCCGGGCGAGGACGGCGAGTACGACGCCTGCCCGCAGGATGCGGACGGCAATAGCGACTGCGCTACCGGCACGGACGCGGCTGAGGACTCGCACGACACCGTCACCGTGACGGCGATCACGCTGAACGGCGTGGACGTGCTGGCGAACCTGAACCGCGTGAACGCGACGGACTTCTCGTTGGTGACCCGTGACCTCGCGGTGGACACGCACGAGGTGACGTACACGGCCGTGGACGACGCGGGGAACGAGTACGACGGCGAGTTCACGTTCGACGTGAACGAGCGCCAGCCGTACGAGATTGCGGTATCGCCCGGCTGGAACCTGGTCTCGCTGCCGGCGACGCCGATAGAACCCGCGATCGAAGCGGTGTTGGCGAACAACCAGTACATCTCGCCGGTGCTGGGCTACCAGCAGGGCGACTGGGTCACGGCCATCCGCGAAGAGGACGGCATGTGGCGCGGTCGGCTGACGGAGATCATCGGCGGCTTCGGCTACTGGGTGCACGCCCGGACGTTCGAGTCCGTCGAGACGATGCTGGCCGAGGTCGACCCGGCCGGGACGCTCCCGACGGTGCCGGTGACGGCGGGCTGGAACCTGCTCGGCGTGCTGGACATCTTCCAGAACGACGAGGGTGATGCGCCGGGCGAGACGGTCAAGGACGAGGAAGCCGGCACTACGACCATCGGTGACGGAGAGGCTGATAACTACTTCAGCAGCATCCCCTGGAGGGTGTCGTACGCCTACAACACCACCCACAGCCAGTGGGAGAAGACCGTGCCGGACGTCAACGACAACGCCGACAAGGAAGTTCTGAACGGCAAGGGCTACTGGGTCTGGTCGCCCACGCCGGGCACGCTCGTCCCGTAACACGGACGCGCACAGCAAGGGTACGAATGGAAGCCCCCGCCGGACACCGGCGGGGGCTTCCATTCGCGCCGCGAGGCCGGGGCCGCCCGGAATGCCGCCCAGCCTGCGGCCTAAGCCCATGACAACCCCGCGCGCCCTCCCATAGAATCGGGGCATGCCTCGATCCTCCCACGCCCCCGCACCCCTCCTCCGCATGCTCCTCGTCGCAGCCGCGCTCCTCTCGGCGGCGCTGCTGCTCCCGCTCGCCGCCTCCGCCCAGGACGGCGCCAACGGAGACGCCGAAGAGCGCCTCGAGAGCATCCCGCCGTTCCCCGTCGTGTACCTCCAAGGCACCGCGACGCTCGACGGCGCCCCCGTCGCCTCCGGCGAGATCGTCGTCCGCGTCGGCGACTGGGAGCGCCCCACGCGCATCCCCATCGTCGACGGCGCATTCGACTGCGCCAGCGACCAGGGCTGCCTGCTCGTCGGCCCGCCGGGCTACATCACCGAGGACCCCCTGCGCTACATCTACGTCGGCGAACCCGTCACCTTCCACCTGAACGGCGACCAGCAGGCCGACCTGACGTACCCGTTCGCCCACATGTCGGAGCCCTGCTTCGTGGAGAGCGTCGAGCTCCGCTTCGGCGCAGGCGCCGACCCCCGCACCGACCAGCCCTGCCCGGCCGTCGCACCCCCCGAGAGCATCGTCGCGCCCCCACCGACCCCCACGGCAACCCCCACCCCCACCCCGATCCCCACAGCGACGCCCACCCCGCCTCCCACCGCGACGCCGGTGCCGCCCACGGCAACGCCCGTTCCCGCGCCCGAACCCACGGCGGCGCCCACGCCTGAGCCGTCGGATGGCGGCAACGCGGGAGTGATCATCGTGGCGCTGGTAGTGCTCGTTGGCATCGTCGCCATCGCGGGCGTCGGAGTCGTCGCGCTGCGTCGCCGGCGGTCGTAGAAACGTCCGCGCCAAGAGGCGCCGGGCATCCTGATATACTCCCCCTATGCAGACAACCCAGGCACGTCTTCCGCTCATCGATTCGCTGGTCCCCGGCCAGGGGCTGCTGCGCGACGCTGCGCTCGTGGTGGGCTTCGCGGTGCTCGTGGCGCTGTTCGCGCAGATCGCCATCAAGTTGCCATTCACGCCCGTCCCTATCACGGGGCAGACGCTCGCGGTGCTGCTCACGGGCGGCGCGCTGGGCGCGAACCGCGGCGCGGCAAGCCTCGCGCTCTACATGCTCGTGGGGATGGTCGGGCTGCCGGTCTTCGCGCCGACGCTCGGCGAGGGGACGGTCTTCCACTTCATCTTCCCGTGGGCGGGCAGCGCCGACCTCCTCTGGCAGATTGCCAGCGGCGGCTACATCGCCGGCTTCATCGGCGCGGCGTGGGTCGTCGGGCGGCTCGCTGAGCGGGGCTGGGACCGCAGCTGGCGCGTTCTGCTGGCGCTGCTCGCGGGCAACGTCGTGCTGTACGTTCCGGGGCTGTTGTGGCTCGGCTACTGGGCCGTGGATAAGGAGTGGACGTCCGGCGCGAGCATCATCCCGGACACGCTGCAGTGGGGCCTCTGGCCGTTCGTGGCGGGCGATCTCGCGAAGCTGTACGTCGCATCGGTCGCGCTGCCGGGCGCGTGGGCGCTCGTAGGGCGTAAGGAGCGTTAGGGTTGGACATCACCTGGATAGGCCACGCGGCGTTCCGAGTCCGCTCCGGAAACAAGACGCTCATCATGGACCCGTTCCCGCCGGAGTTGGGGCTGCGCATAACGCAGGCGCAGGCAGACCTCGTGACGCAGAGCAGCAGCGACCCGCTCCACTCGGCGCTCGGCGCGCTGTCCGGCGAGCCGATCGCGCTCGAAGGCCCCGGCGAGT
The DNA here is from genome assembly GCA_965208625.1 of Dehalococcoidia bacterium. Taxonomy (GTDB): domain Bacteria; phylum Chloroflexota; class Dehalococcoidia; order Lucifugimonadales; family Australimonadaceae; genus Bin16. The sequence continues at coordinate 2,230,974 of OZ242348.1, read as the reverse complement.
ACGAGGCCGCGGGGATGCACCTGCGCGGCCTCCGCACGACGCGCCGCACGCAGGAGGGCGAGCCGCAGCAGTGGAACACGGTTTTCTCTGCGCAGGCCGAGGGCATCGCGTTCTGCCACCTGGGGAACCCCGACCGGCTGCTCACGAACCGCGAGGTCGAGGCGCTTGGGTCGCCGCACGTGCTGATGGCGCCCGTGGGGAGCGACACCGGACTGTCAGCGGCGGACGTGGTGGAGATCGTGCGGAACGTCGAGCCGCGCATCATCATCCCGATGCTTTACGCACACAGCGGCAACAAGCATCCGCTGCGTGAATTGGGGCCGTTCCTGAACGAGCTTGGCGTCCGCGAGCCTGAGGCGCAGCAGCGCCTGACCGTGACGCGCGCGAACCTGCCTGAGGACACGCAGGTGGTCCTGCTGCAGCCCACTGGGGCGATGCTGTAGGGGCGCGCTCGGCGCAACGTAGTCTTTCCCGTCAATCCCCTGGCATGCTGTGGGACCCCAGGGGCACCAACAAGGGATGCCCCTACATCAGGCCTTTCCAAGCCCCTTGCGTTGACCGTTTGCGGGGCGTCTCCCTAGAATGGCCGCCGGAAGGTGTGCCATGCAAGAGATGCTCATCGACAGTATCCGCGTCAGCCTGATGAACTATCAGCGCGTCGTCATCCTCAAGGAACGGGAAACGGACCGCTACCTGCCGATACGCATCGGCTCGCCGGAGGCGGACGCCATCGCACTGAAACTACAGGACGTCACGGCGGCGCGACCGCTCACGCACGACCTGCTGGGCTCGGTCATCACGTCGCTGGGCGCGTCCATCAAGCACGTCGTCGTCTGCGACCTGGAGAACGACACGTTCTTCGCCCGGCTCGTGCTGACGCTGGCGGACGGTACGGAGTCGGAGATTGACTGCCGCCCAAGCGACGCGATAGCGGTGGCGGTGCGCGGCGGGCAACTCGTGCAAGGGAAGGACGGCGAGGAGCACTGGTTCTCGTCGTTGCAGGAGGCGGAGGAGTTCGCGCGGCAGGGAGGCGGCGACGCGGCAGACGTGCGCTCCAAGGTGCCGATCTTCGTGGAGGACCGCGTGCTGGAGCGCGCGGGGGTGGTCGTGGATGGCACCCTGGAGGAAGAGGGCGGCGAGAGTTCGCCGCGCCGGAGGCCGCGTCCCGCGAGGCAGGGCGTCACCGAGGAGGAGATGGAGAAGCTCTCCGCGTTCTCGGAGTTCCTGGAGGACCTGCCGGGGCTCGAGGACCTCGGGAAGCCGGGCGAGACGCAGTAGGGGGCGCCTCGGCGGGTCTCAGTGTCATGCTGAGCGAAACCGGAGCAGCTCTCAGTCGGTGACTCGCTGGGTGAAACGTCTCCCGAGAGACTCCTCGACTCCGCTGCGCTGCGCTCGGAGTATCTGTGTTGTGAGTCAAGCCGTTTGTGGGGCAGGAGGTCTGTTGCTGAACGCCGTTCCCCGTCGGGCAACGGCGTTCAGCAACAACAGCAGCTTGCGCATGACAGCCACCAGCGCCACTTTCCCAGTCTTCCCCCGGTTGCGTAGGCCACGGTAGAAGCATCCCAGTTCCTCGTTGTGGCGCACCGCAGACAACGCTGCCAGGTACAACACGCGGCGCACCGCCCCACGGCCTCCCCGAATAGAGCGATACCCACGCTGCGCCCCACTGTCTCTGGACCATGGCGCCAAGCCCACCAAAGCGGTCAAGGCCTTCCCCTCACACTTCCCCAACTCCGGCAGGTAGGCCACCAGTGAGGCCGCGGTCAACTCTCCCACTCCAGGCACGCTCCGGTAGAGCGCCGCCGTCTCCATCAGGCGGGTGTTCTCGCTCAGCGCCTTGCGGTACTCCTTCTCGATCCGCTCGATCTCTTTGTTCAACCAGCCGATATGCCGCTCGGTGGACCGGCGCGCGCCTCCACGCAGGCCCTTCTCCAAGCGATTGCTCTCACGCACCCGCTCGTCCACCAGTTCCTTGCGCCGCTTCAGCAGTTCCTTCAACTCCTGGCTGTCTCCATCATCCGGCTGCCTGTTGGCCAGGTTGAACACTTCTCCGTAGTACGAGAGCACTTGCGCGTCGAGCACGTCGGTCTTCGCCTCGCGGCCCGCAGCTCGCGCGAAGTGACGCACCTTGTTCGGGTGCGCTACGTGCACGAGCATCCCGCTCTTTCGCAACCGGCGCACCACCTCCTGCTCATACCCACCGGTCGGCTCACACACCGCTTCATTTGCACCTTCGCTCGCTACCCAGCCCAGCAGCGCCGCGATGCCCGCTGCGGTGTTGGCGAAGCTGCGTACCGGACCCTGCGAGACCGACACGTCCAACCGCCACTTGCCCACGTCTATTCCGGCAACGATGTTCACCATACCGGCCTCCAAGGCATAATCTTGATTGTCCTCCGCACTTGTCATGCGGGCCCGAAGCCCTCGTATCTGTTCGGAGCGACAAGGTGGCGTGGGGGGTGTCTTACTCCGAGACGGCGCAGCATCCGGGATGATCGGCGCTCACCTAATGACAGTCGACGCGCCCCCCACGCTGCCGCTCAGACTGGCCCATCTGAGCGGCAGCGACAACATACAAATGACAAGAGTTCCCCTATGGGGTACGGGGGCGTTCTGCTTTGCTTGCGCGGCGTATTGTGATAGGATTCACGCAGCTCCTGATCAGTGTATGAAACGCCGTTCGTGGTGGGTTTCAGCGGCCCAGTTCACCGGCCTCGGCTGGTACATTGCCGCGGCGATCGTTCTCCCGACGCTGGCAGGGGTGTGGCTCGACGACAGAGCGGGAACCTCGCCTCTCTTTCTCCTCGGAGGGCTCCTTTTCGGAGTAGTCCTCGCGTTCTACGGGGTCTACCGGATGGCGTCGGGTTACCTCACCGGCAGCAGAGACAGCAGCCGGGACGAAGAGGCTGACGGATAGTGAAGAGTCGACTGATCCTGTTGCCGGTTCTTGCGCTGGCCTTGCTTGGCGTGGTGCTGGGACCGATAGGCGCCAAGCTCCTGGGCTTCGAGCGCCTGATCGACGCTCCGGCGGTGCACCTGGCGCCGCAGAAGATCTTCGCTATCGGCAGCTTCACCGTCACCAACACGCTCCTTTCCGCTTGGCTCACCTGCATCGTCATCCTGCTCCTGTTCGGGCTTGGCTCGCGCCGCATGGCGATGGTCCCGGGGCGCCTGCAGGGCTTCCTGGAGATGCTGGTGGAGGCGCTCTACGGTTTCATCAAGGGCATGGCGGGAGAGCGCTACGCCCGGCGCTGGTTCCCGCTCCTCGCGACCATCTTCGTGTTCGTCGCGTTCAACGCGTGGATGGCGCTGCTGCCAATCTACCCGACGGTGGGATTCAAGGCAGAGGGCGCGGACCACGTAACGACGCACCTGCTGCGCAGTGCGGGCACGGACATCAACATGCCGCTGGCGCTGGCGCTCATCGCGTTCGTGTTCATCGAGGTGTGGGGGTTCCGCGTGCACCGGTTCGGGTACCTCAAGGAGTTCTTCCGGTTCGGGAACCCGGTGCAGACGTTCATCGGGCTGCTGGAGCTCATCAGCCACTTCATCCGCATCATCAGCTTCACGTTCCGTCTCTTCGGCAACATGCTCGCCGGAGAGATCGTCCTGTTCATGATGACGTTCCTGACCTTCTTCGTCACGCCCATCATCTTCTACGGGCTGGAGATACTGGTCGGGGGCGTGCAGGCGCTCGTGTTCATGGGCCTGACGCTCGTGTTCGCAGTGCTTGCGGTGGCCCCACATGAGGGTCACAAGGAAGAGCACGCAGAGGCCGGACAGCACTAGACCCGCCATCGCGCGGGCGCAGACGAGGCGGAACGCGGAACGCGCCGCCTGAACAGACCAAGGAGGTTTGGGGAATGAACGACTTCGGAGAGATGGGCAAGTTCCTCGCCGTGGGCCTGGCCGGGCTGGGCATGGCCGGGGCAGGTGTCGGCCTGGGAATCCTGGGCAGCGGGGCGATGAACGCCCTCGGCAGGAACCCGGAAGCCCGCGACGCGATCGCGCCGAACATGATTCTGGCGCTGGCGTTCACCGAGGCCATCGGCATCTACGGCCTCGTTGTGGCCATCCTGCTCATCTTCGTTGCGTAAGCGGCGCAAGGTGAGCAACGTAACGCACATGAGGAGGCGGGCGACGTGCTGGCAGCACCAAGACTAGCCGAAGAAGCAACCGGCATAGGAGCGCTGGGCATAGACCCATGGAGCCTGCTGGCCTACCTGGTCACCTTTGGCCTGCTCGTAGTGCTCCTCTACTCCCTCGCGTACAAGCGTATCCTGGGAGTGCTCGACGCCCGGTCCGGCAGGATCCGGGACAGCCTGGAAGAGGCCGACCGCGTGCGGCAGGAGGCCCAGGAGCAGCAGGAGGCGATGCAACGCACCCTGCTGGAGGGACGCGAGGAGGGCCAGCGCGTGCTGGCTGAGGCCCGTGAGGCTGCGGAGCGCTACCGCGAACAGCAGGCGACGCAGGCACGAGCCGAAGCCGCCCAGCTGGTCGAGCGCGCCCGCGAGGAGATACGGCAGGAGCGCGACGCTGCCCTCGAGCAGGTGCGCTCCGAGTTCGCAGGGCTCGCGGTCAGCGCCGCCGAGCGCATCATCCACCGTTCGCTTGACCCCGACGCGCACCGCGATCTGATCGACGAGGTGCTCGCGGAGGGGGACGCCCAGGCAGGGCGGAACTAGGAGCGCGGGATGGCGAAAGCGCCCATAGCGAAGCGCTACGCGCAGGCGCTCTTCTCCCTTGCGGAAACCGAGGGGAAGCAGGAAGCCTGGCTGGACAGCCTCTCCGGCATCGCGGAGGGGCTGGCTGACCCGTCGGCGGCGCTGTTCTTCAACGAGCCGCGCATACCGGCGGCACGCAAGGCGGAAGCCGCGGCGCAGCTCGCCGGAGGGGCAGACCCACTGGTGCGCAACTTCGTGGGGCTGCTCGTGCAGCGGCGGGCGGTGGGCTCGTTCGGCGCGGTCGTCAGCGAGTACGGACGCCTGCTGAACGAGAGCCTCGGGCGGGTACAGGCCTCGGTGACGAGCGCCGTGCCCGTATCGGCCGAGCAGCGGAGCACGCTGACGGCCTCGCTCGGGGCCATGCTGGACAAAGAGGTCGTCCTCGACGTCCAGGAAGATTCGGACATCATCGGCGGAATCGTCGTGCGGGTGGGAGACCAGATCATCGACGGGAGCGTGCGCTCCCGCCTGAGCGGCCTGCGGCAGAGCCTTGAACGGCAGGGCCTCCCCCGGACGGCGCGTGAAACGGAGGAGCGGGCATGACGACTCGCGGACAGGACATCGCTGCCGTACTCAAGCGGCAGATCGAGGAGTTCGGCGGCGAGACTACCCTCACGGAAGTGGGGACTGTCGTAGAGGTTGGAGACGGCATCGCCACCATCCACGGCCTGAGCAAGGTGGGCTTCGGCGAACTGCTGGAGTTTCCGAGCGGTCTGGCCGGACTGGCGCTGAACCTCGAGGAAGACCTCGTCGGCGCGGCAGTGATGGGCTCTGACACCGGCGTGAAGGAAGGCGACCTGGTCAAGGCGACCGGTGAGATCGCCCGCGTTCCGGTCGGCGACGCGCTCCTGGGCCGCGTGGTCAACCCGCTCGGCGTGCCGCTGGACGGTAAGGGCGCGGTGCAGACGGACGGCGTCCGCCCCATCGAGATCGTTGCGCCGAACGTCGTGGTGCGGCAGGCGGTGAACAGGCCGGTGCAGACGGGCATCAAGTCCATCGACGGCATGATTCCCATAGGCCGCGGCCAGCGTGAGCTGATCATCGGCGACCGCTTCACGGGCAAGACCGCCATCGCCATCGACACCATCATCAACCAGAAGGGGCAGGACCTCCTCTGCATCTACGTGGCCGTAGGCCAGAAGCAGAGCAAGGTGGCGGGGATACAGGCGACGCTGGAAGAGTACGGGGCGATGGAGCACACGGTCATCGTGGCAGCCAATGCGTCCGACCCCGCGCCGCTGCAGTACCTTGCGCCGTACGCGGGCTGCGCCATCGGCGAGGAGTTCATGGCGAGCGGGCGCGAGGCGCTCATCATCTACGACGACCTCACGAAGCACGCCTGGGCGTACCGCCAGATGTCGCTGCTGCTCCGCCGCCCGCCGGGCCGCGAGGCGTACCCGGGCGACGTCTTCTACCTGCACAGCAGGCTCTTGGAGCGTGCCGCACGGCTCGACGACGCGCACGGCGGCGGTTCGCTGACCGCGCTCCCCATCATCGAGACGCAGGCGGGCGACGTGTCCGCCTACATCCCCACGAACGTCATCTCCATCACGGACGGCCAGATCTACCTGGAGGCGGACCTGTTCAACAGCGGCATCCGCCCGGCGGTGAATGCAGGCCTCTCCGTGAGCCGGGTGGGAAGCTCGGCCCAGACGCGCGCGATGCGGCGCGTTGCCGGACGCATGCGTCTGGAGCTCGCGCAGTACCGCGCGCTGGCCAGCTTCGCGCAGTTCGGCGCGTCCGACCTCGACGCGGCGACGCGGGCGCAGTTGGAGCGCGGCCAGCGGCTCACGGAGCTGCTGAAGCAGCCGCAGTACAGGCCGCTGAGCCTCGGCCAGCAGGTCTGCTCCATGTACGCAGCGGTGAATGGCCATATGGACGACGTGCCGGTGGACCGCGTACGGGAGTTCGAGGAGCGCTTCATCGGCTACCTGGAGACCTCCAAGCCGGAGTTGATGAGCGCGATCCAGGAGAAGAAGGACATAGACGAGGCAGTTGAAGAGTCGCTGAAAGAAGCGATAACCGCCTTCAAGGCCACGTTCTAGGAGACGGGGTTTGCCGAGCGTAAGGCAGATACGCGGGCGCATCAGGAGCGTCCGCAACACATCGAGGGTCACGCGTGCTATGCAGATGGTCGCCGCGTCGAAGATGCGGCGTGCCCAGGAGGCGACGACCGCGTCGCGTCCGTACGCGGAGAAGCTGCGCGAGGTGCTCGGCGGGCTCGTCGGCGCGGGCGCTATGGACCCGGACCTGTCGCATCCGCTGCTGGAGCGCAGGCCGGTCAACAACGTGCTGCTCCTTGCCATATCGCCGGACCGCGGGCTCGCGGGCGGTATGCCCGGCAACCTCTCCCGCGCGTCGGGCGAATTCCTGCGCGCGCACCAGAACCAGCATCCCGTGGCCGTCATCTCGGTGGGCAAGAAGGTGCGCGACTTCATGGTGCGCGCCGGAGCCGACCTCAGGGCCTCGTTCACGGACATAACCGACAGGCCGACGATGGCCGACACGCTGGCCGTGACGCACCTGGTGCAGCAGATGTACACCTCCGGCGAGGTGGACGAGGTGCACATCGCCTACACGCGGTACGTGAATACGCTCATCCAGCAGCCGACGGTGCGGCAGCTGCTGCCGATCGTCGCCGAGGGCCTGGAGGACGAGTCCGGCAAGGCCACGGATTACATCTACGAACCGGACGCAGGCATAGTGCTCGGCGCTCTGCTGCCGCGGTTCTTCGAGATGCAGGTATACCAGGCATTCCTGGAGAACAGCGCGAGCGAGCAGTCCGCGCGCATGGTCGCGATGCGTAATGCGACCGAAGCGGCAGAGGACATGATGGACTCGCTCACGCTGGAGTTGAACAAGGCACGCCAGAACATGATTACCGCGGAGCTGCTCGACCTTGTCGGCGGCGCCGCCGCCCTCGAAGGCTAGGGCGTCAGGAGGAGCGGAGATGGCCGCAGGAGCCGAAGGCAAAGTCGTACAGGTGATCGGGACGGTCGTGGACGTGGAGTTCCCGCCGGACCAGTTGCCCAGCATCTTCAATGCGCTGGACCTCGAACTCGCGGGCGAGAAGCTCGTGCTGGAGGTCGAGCAGCAGGTGGGCAACAGCTGGGTGCGCTGCCTCGCCCTCGGCCCCACGGAGGGCCTGGCGCGCGGCGCTGTCGCCACCGACACCGGCCAGCCCATCTCCGTCCCCGTCGGCGAGCCGAGCCTCGGCCGGCTGTTCAACGTCACCGGCGATGCGCTGGACGACCTCGGCGCAGTCAACGCCAAGGAGTTCTGGCCCATCCACCGCGACCCTCCTGCCTACGAAGAGCAGAGCATGACCACCGAGGTGCTCGAGACCGGCGTGAAGGCGCTGGACCTCATCTGCCCGTTCACCAAGGGCGGCAAGGTCGGCGCGTACGGCGGCGCGGGCGTCGGCAAGACGGTCATCATCCAGGAGCTCATCCGGAACATCGCGGAGGAGCACAGCGGCTACTCCGTGTTCGCAGGCGTGGGCGAGCGCTCGCGCGAGGGGAACGACCTCTGGCACGAGATGCAGGAATCCGGCGTGCTGAAGAACACGGTGCTCGTGTTCGGCCAGATGAACGAGCCGCCGGGCGTGCGCCTGCGCATCGCCATGACCGGCCTGACGATGGCCGAGTACTTCCGCGACACGATGAACCAGGACGTGCTCCTGTTCGTGGACAACCTCTACCGCTACATCCTCGCGGGCATGGAGGTCTCAGCGCTGCTGGGCCGCATGCCGTCAGCGGTCGGCTACCAGCCGACGCTCGGCACGGAGATGGGCGACCTGCAGGAGCGCATCACATCCACCAACAAGGGTTCCATCACCTCCTTCCAGGCGATCTACGTGCCTGCCGACGACTACACCGACCCCGGCGTGGCAACGAGCTTCGGTCACCTGGACGCGGTCGTCGCGTTGGAGCGCTCCATCGCAGAGCAGGGCCTCTTCCCCGCCGTCGACCCGCTCACATCGTCCTCCCGCATCCTGGACCCCCTCATCGTGGGCGAGGATCACTACAACACGGCGCGCGGCGTACAGGCCGTGCTGCAGCGCTACAAGGACCTGCAAGACATCATCGCTATCCTCGGCATGGAGGAGCTCTCCGATGAGGACAAGACGACCGTGAACCGGGCGCGCCGCATCCAGCGCTTTCTCTCGCAGCCGTTCTTCGTTGCGGAGCAGTTCACGGGCCGCGATGGCCGCTACGTCCCCGTCACCGAGACAGTGCGCGGCTTCAAGGAGATCCTCGAAGGCAAGCACGACGACGTGGCGGAGCAGGACTTCTACATGGCCGGCTCTATAGACGAGGTGATTGAGCGCTCGAAGGAGCGCGCGGCGGCGGGAGCGTAAGGCGTCATGCCCATGCGGCTTGAGATCGTAACTGCGGAGCGCGTGCTCTTTCAGGGCGACGTCGACGTTGTCGTCGCGCCCGGCATCGATGGCGAGATTGGCATCCTGCCGAATCACGCCGCGCTGATGACCGTGCTCCAGCCGGGCGAGCTTCGCTACCGCACCGGCGACAACGAGGAACACTTCGTCGTGACCGGCGGTTTCATCGACGTGCACGGCGACAAGGTGTCTGTCCTGGCGGACGCGGCCGAGCGGGCGGACGAGATCGACCTCGCAAGGGCCGAGGAAGCCGTCAATCGTGCCCGTCAGCGCATCGTAGAACGTCAGGGGGACGTGGACCTCGAACGGGCGTTGCACTCGCTGCGCAGGGCGCAGGTGCGCCTGAACGTGACGCGTCGCCGCAGGGGCGCAGGCGCGCCGCAGCGGGAGCGCGGGGCCGGAGCCTGAGGCTCGTCCGCTAGGCCTCGTCCTCCAAGGCCTCCTGTTCGTCGGCGTGCGGGTTCAGGTAGTACGTCATCGACTGCAGCGAGACCACGGGATCGACATTCTGTATCCGCACTCCGTTCGGGACGATGGCCGACTTCGGCGCGTAGTTCAGGATCGCCTTCACGTCCGCCTCCACGAGCCGGTCTATGACGTCCTGCGCCACGCCCGCGGGCACGGCCACGATAGCGATCTTCGCACCCTCGGCGTTGGCGACGTCGCGGAAATTGGCGAAGTCGTGCACGAGCAGCCCCCCGGCCGGTTGTCCGATGATCTGGGGGTTGGAGTCGAACGCGCAGACGACGCGGAAGCCCTCCGGCTCGAACCCTGGATAGCTGATGATGGACCTGCCGAGCCGCCCCACGCCCACGACCGCGACGTTCCACGTCTGGTCGAGGCCGAGGATGTGGCGCAGCTGTTGCAGCAGGTTGGGGATGCTGTAGCCGCGTCCCTGCTTGCCGAAGCGTCCGAAGTAGCTGAGGTCCTTGCGTATCTGCGCGGGCGTCGCCTGCAGGAACTCCCCAAGCTGCTGTGAACTGATGACTTCCAGCCCTATCTCCTGGAGGTGGGAGAGAGCTCGGAGGTACTGGGGAAGACGCTCGACGACCACACCGGGAACCTGAGGTTCGGTGGTCATGGGGCTCCGTCTCCTCGATTGTGAATCGATTGTGAAACGATAGTAACGACGTTCACAATCGAGCGTCAAGCAGACGGTGGCGACGCTAGAGGGTCAGCTCAAGGATGTAGAGGCCGCCCTTGAGCCGGTCGACCACGTACATGATGCCGTTCTCGTCCAGGTAGACGTCGTTGATGCCGTTGGAGGGCGCGCCCTCCGGCACGGGCGGCACGAAGTACGCCACCTCCTCGGGCCGGAACGGATCGCTCGTGTCGAACACCCTGACGCCCGCGTTGAAGAACGTGCCGTAGATCAGCGTGTCCGACTGCGAGCAGGTGGGGACGGGCTGGTTCTCGTGGATGTTGTGCGCGCCGAACCGCCCGCCACGGCTGGCGAAGTCGTTGACGTCAGGCATGGGGAAGGTGCTGATGATGACCGGGTTGGTCTCCTCACGGATATCCATCATCCAGATGAGCTTGGGGTGGTCCTCGCCGTCGTTCTTCACCGCCTCGTGGGTAACCACCATCAGGTCGCGGCTGAACAGGGGCAGCGCCGTGTGGCAGAAGCCCGGGAAGGGCGGCGCGACGTTGATGCTGCCGACCACCGAGGGGTTCGCCTTGTCGGCGATGTCCATGATGAACACCCCGGAGTCCAGGTAGCAGCAGTACGCGCGGTCGGGGCGCTGGGGGTAGACGTTGGCGTTGTGCAGCCTGTGGCCGGAGTCCAGGAAGGGATGACGGCGCATCGGGGGAGCCTCGTCCCCCTCGCGAGTGCCGGGGACCCACCAGCGCCCGGCCTCGACCGGGTGCTCGGGGTCTCGCACGTCAACGATCATGTAGAACTGGTCGTCCAGCTGGTTGCGCGGTTGGAAGTCGGCGGCGCCGGTGGAGAGGTGCGCGTACTCGCCGTCCACCCACCAGAGGCAGTGGCAGCCGCGGGAGTAGGGGCCTTCCAGGTTCAGGAAGCCGATCTGGCGGGGTCCCTCATCCGCGTTGCTGATGTCGTAGACCCCCATGCCTACCCCAGGCTGTCCCGGCTGCACGGACTGGTAGGCCACGAGCATCACGTCGCCCACGATGGCGAGCGAGTTGGAGCGCAGGTGGGAGTAGGGCAGCTCAGTCTGGACGACCAGCCTGGGGTTGGCGACGTCCGTGACGTCGACGCTGGTGATGTCCTTGGGTGCGCTCTCGTGGGCAAGGTAGAGGATGCGCCGTCCATCGCTGGTCACGTGGAGGTGCACCCCCTCGCCGATGTTGCCGAAGCCGTCGAGGTCGTGGTGGGAGATGAGCCGCATGTTGCGGATCTCCTGCGTCTGCGTCGCCATAGCGCCTCCTTCGGAGCGGTATCGCCCGCGTCTGTGGGGTGCAAGTTAACAGCAAAGCCGGTGCCACGCCACTCCCATGTGAGCCACGTTGACCGACCTGTCCTGAGGATGAGCTACAGCGTCTGTGCGTACCGCCCCAGCGCCCAGAGCGGGAAGTAGTTGCGGTAGAGGTGGTAGTTGATCATGAAGGCCGCGCTTAGTTCGGGGCCCTGCGAGTTCGGCCCGTCGAGCGGTTCGTATCGCTCAGGCTGGTCGCCGGGGCCGTAGCCGGGGAAGCCGCACCCCGTGAACTGGGGCTCGTCCCACGTTCCGTTGTCCTGCTGACGCTGGAGCAGGAACTCGACGCCCCACTTCACGGACCCGTGGCAAGCTTCGCCCGCCGCGATGAGCGCGATGAGCGCCCATGACGTCTGCGAGGGTGTGCTCTCGCCCTGCCCGCGCAGCGAGGGGTCCGGGTAGCTGACACAGGTCTCTCCCCATCCGCCGTCCGGGTTCTGGTGCGCGAGGAGCCATTCCACGGCACGGCGAACGCGGGGCTGCGTCATGTCCACTCCCAACGCCTGCAGAGCGGGCAGCACCGCGCCCGTACCGTAGACGTAGTTCACGCCCCAGCGTCCGAACCACGCGCCGTCGTGCTCCTGCTGGTCCCAGATGTATGCCAGACCCCGACGCACGGGCGGATGGTCCGTTCCGTAGCCCAGCATGCCGTACATCTCCAGCACATGGGCGGTGACGTCCACGCTGGGCGGGTCCAGGAGTTCGCCGAAGTCGGCGAACGGGATCTCCGCCAGTTCGCGGGACTCGTTGTTCCAGTCGAACGCGGCCCATCCCCCACTCGAGCTCTGCATCCCCGTCAGCCACGCGACGGCGCGGTCGACGGACGCCTTCCTGGCTCGTTCGCCAGCGTCGTCGTTCATCCGCGCGAGCGCGAGGTCCGTCACGATGATGGCTGAGTCGTCGATGTCCGGGTAGTTGACGTTATCGAACTCGAACGCCCATCCGCTGGGTTCGAGGTGAGGCCGGTAGACTGCCCAGTCGCCCTTGACCCGTATCTCTTCGCCGATGAGCCACTCTGCAGCGCGTTGGATGCTTGGATGGTCGGGCGGCACGCCGGAGTCGAGGAGCCCGCGCATCGCCAGGCACGTATCCCACACGGGCGAGAGGCATGCCTGCACCCTGAGCGCCTCGCCGTCTTCCGAGGGGAGGCTCCAGCGCTGCCTGAAGCCCTCCAGTCCTTTCGCGACGACCGGGTGGTCCAGCCGATAGCCGCGGGTGCTCAGCGCGATGAGCGAGTAGACCCAGGGCGGCTGTATGCCTCCCCATGAGCCGTCGGCTTCCTGATGGCTGACGATCCAGTCGACGGCTGCCCTGAGCGCCCGCTCCCGCCTGGGGACGAACGGCAGGCTGCAGTAGATGCGGAGCACCTTGTCGAGGAGGAGGAATCCTCCTTTGAGGGAGAAGGGTTTCGCCTTCCAGCGCGAGAGCGTGAACGTTACGGGGGCTTCCGGATAGAGTTCCATGACCCAGGCGCTCTCGCGTGGAGGCCGCGTGGGGTGGAGCGTGAGGATGATGGTCATCGGCACGATGGTCGCCCGCGCCCAGCTCGCGAAGCGGTAGATGTTGAAGGGCGCCCACTTCGGCAGCAGCATCATGTCCGGGGGCATGGCGGGCGTTCCCTTCCAGTCCCACTGGCCGAAGAGCGCGAGCCATATCTTGGTGAATACGCGCGCCTGGGGCACTCCACCCTGCGCCAGGATGAAGGCGCGCGCCCGTTCCATGTGGTGGGCGTCCGCCGGGTCTCCGGCGAGTTTGAGCGCGAAGTAGCACTCGATGGACGTGCTCAGGTCTCCCGGGGCGCCGTAGTACATGCACCACGAGCCGTCCGCCGATTGCCTGCGCCGGATGTCCTCCGCGACGCGGGGGATGCGGTCGCCCTCGTCCGACCCCACGAAGTGCGTGAGCATGATGTACTCCGCCTCCATGGTTGGGTTGGACTCCAACTCCCCCCACCAATAGCCGTCCTCGTGCTGCGTGCGGAAGAAGTACTCTTGCGTTCGCTGCAACGCATCGCGAACGCGGTGTTGTATGTCGGCCACGGGATGCTGCTCTCTTGTTACGGGACGAGCGCCGGCAGGATGGTTTGCACGGCCATCTGCAGGGCACGAGACGCTTCACGGGATTTCAGTGCGAGGGGCAGGAAGCTCCTGACCGCGGACGGGTGCGACATCGCTCGCAGTGCGTGCGCCCATTCCTGCCTGCCTTCATCCGCGATGATGGCTGCGACGAACGATGGGAGGGGAAAATGGGCCTCGTCCAGCACGGCGCGGATCCCGATGAGGGCGACGTCCCTCGATGCCGCTTCTTCTGCTATCCAGCGGCCCTCCATGTCGACCACCAACGCGCCGCTGCCGTAGTACGCACGGCGCTTGGCCCGAGGCGTGAGGAGCGGTTCGTCCACGGTCAGCACTGGTCCTTCAAGGGCGGAGATGCCGGACTGCCGCAGCAGCATGGCCGCACGGGTCGTGTGCGGAGCGCCGGGGACCGCTGCATCCGGCCCATGGAGATAGGCGCTCGCCACCACGAGGTCACCGGGATGGAGGTGGGGGTCGAGAGCGCCTGCGTACCCGAGAGAGACGAGTATCCGGCACGGCGCAGCATCGAGCAGGGTTGCGACCTGCTCTCCCGCAGGGCGTCCGAGACCGACGACACTCACGCGGGTGCGGGCGTCACCGGAGCCCAGTCCTCCCAGCTCCCGCTGGGTTGGGGCGACAGTCAGGAAGGGAGCCAGGACGGCCTCAGGTCCCATGGCGTTCCGTTCCCCTGCCTGCCTGCTCCTCCCGCAAACCCTGCAGGGCCTCGAAGCGCTGGTCCGCTGCAGCAGCGGCATCGCGCCCGGTGAAGAGCACTTCGGCGATGCTGCGGTATGGGACCGACACCTCGCGTCCGGTCGCTGCTTCGAACAGTTGGACGAACGGTTCGCTGGCGCGGGCGTTCCGGTTGAAGAGATAGCCCGTTACAGAACTGCCGTCATCGATGCGAACGGTAACGTCGCCGCGGTATTGGAAGGCGCGTTCTACAAGCTCGGCGACGCCATTAGCGTCTCCCTGGTGTGCAGTACCGGTCTGTGCCTCGTGCTCATTCATGGCTCACAGCTTGCCAGTGAGCGTGGCAACGGCGGAGTCGCGCAGGCCGCGCCACGTCGTGAATGTCGCATGGACGGCGGTAGGTTCGTACCCGGAGTGCACCATGCAGTCCTGGCAGTGAGGATTGCCGCTCTCCCGCCCATACTCTTCCCACGGCGTCTCGTCCATCAACTCCCGGAAGGTGGCGGCATAGCCGTCCTGCAGCAGGTAGCAGGGGCGTTGCCATCCGAAGATCGTGTAGAGCGGGTTGCCCCACGGCGTGCACTCGAAATCGCGCTTGCCCATGAGAAACTGGAGGAAGAGCGGCGACTGATTGAACCGCCAGCGTTTCTTCCTGCCGGCGAGCACCTCGGAGAATAGCTCCTGTGTCCGTTCACGCTCCAGGAACGAGTCCTGGTCCGGGGCCTTCTCGTAGCTGTACCCCGGTGAAACCATCATGCCCTCGACGTCGAGGTCCATCATCGCGTCGAAGAAATCGCGGACGCGCATCGGCTCGGACGTGTTGAACAGCGTCGTGTTGGTGGTGACGCGGAAGCCGCGCCGGACGGCTTCCCGTATCGCATCGACAGCGATGTCATACACGCCGTCGCGGCAGACCGACGCGTCGTGCTCCTCGCGCAGGCCGTCCATGTGCACGCTGAAGCTGAGGAACTTCGAGGGAGTGAAGAGGTCCTGCTCCAGTTTCTCCCTGAGCAGCAGGGCATTGGTGCAGAGGTAGACGTACTTCTTTCGGCGGGTCAGCTCTTCAACCAGCTCACCGATATGGGGGTAGAGCAGCGGCTCGCCGCCGGGGATGCTCACGATGGGTGCGCCGCACTCCTCCACCGTGGCCAGGCACTGCTCGACGGTGAGCGCGCGCTTGAGCACGTGCGGCGGGTACTGGATCTTCCCGCACCCCGCGCATGCGAGGTTGCAGCGCAGCAGCGGCTCCAGCATGAGCACGAGCGGGTAGCGTTTGCGTCCCGCCAGACGTTGCCTGATGACGTGGGACGCAACGGTCCACGCCTGTGAGGCAGGCACTCCCATGATTCTGCGCTCCTTGCGGTGCGGTTGTGGGGGAGTCTAGCAGACCCCTGGCCCACGCCACGCACGTCGTCCGCCACTGCGTCTTCCGGAGGGCGTGCTATAGTGGCGAGCATCCTCCTTCCGTGGGGTGCGGTCCCTTGTATATCGGCTCCTGCCGCCTCACCTTCCGGTTGCACGGCAACGATTCGCTCAAGGGCAAGCGACAGGTCTCGCGCTCGCTCATCGAACGCTTCCGACAGCGCTACCACCTTGCCGCCGCGGAGGTCGCCGCGATGGACGAGCACCAGCGGCTCGTCATCGGCATCGCCTGCGTCAGCAACGAGTACACCCACGCCGAGCAGATGCTCGACAAGGCCGTCGCCTTTGCAGGCAACCATCACCTGGACGCAGAGCTCGTCGACGTCGAGCGCGGCGTCACAGCCGAGGACTGAGCGATGGACGCGGCACGATTCGTCGAACAGCTGCGCGCCGGCAGCCTTGCGGGAGAGATCGAGCATGTCCAGGAGATGGCGGAGCGCGAGGCCGCGCACAGCAAACTTGGGTACACGCTCGACCCCCGCCTCGAAGAGGCGCTCGATGCGAAGGGCCTGCTGCCGCTCTACACGCACCAGGCGAGGGCCGTCGACGCCGCGCTGAGCGGGCGGGACGTGGCGCTCTCCACGCCGACGGCGAGCGGCAAGAGCCTCTGCTACCACGTGCCGGTCGCGCAGGCGATGCTGACCGACCCGTCGGCGCGGGCGCTCTACCTCTTCCCCACCAAGGCACTCACACAGGACCAACTGCGCGGCCTGCGCGGCCTGCTGCCGCCGAAACTGGCCGGGCGCGTCGCGATCTTCGACGGCGATACGCCGACCGGCGAGCGGAGCGCGGTGCGGCGCTCGGCGCAGGTCGTGTTCACGAACCCTGACATGTTGCACGTGGGCATGCTGCCGCACCACCGCACGTGGGCGCGGCTGTGGCAGTCGCTGCGCTACGTCGTCATCGACGAGATGCACGTCTACCGGGGCGTGTTCGGCTCCCATGTCGCCAACGTGTTGCGGAGGCTGCGCAGGCTGTGCGCGCACTACGGCAGCGACCCAATCTTCATCCTCTGCTCGGCCACCATCGCCAACCCCGGCGAGCTGGGGGAGCGCCTCACCGGCAAGCCCGTGGAAGCGATCGAGGAGAACGGCGCGCCCAGCGGCGCGAAGCACTTCGTCTTCTGGAACCCGCCGCTCGACCCGGAGGGGTTCCGGCAATCCGCGCCCAACACGTCGTCCGCGCTTACGGAAATGCTCGTGCAGCAGGAGGCCCGGACGCTCGTGTTCGTGCGCACGCGGCGCCAGGCGGAGGTCGTCTGCCTCGACGTCCGCAGGCGGCTCCAGCGGAGCAGCGCCGAACTTGCGGAGCGCGTCCGCCCCTATCGCGGCTCGTACCTGCCGGAGGAGCGGCGCGCGGTGGAGCAGGGGATGCTGAACGGCGACCTGATGGGTGTCGTCGCGACGAACGCGCTGGAGCTCGGCATCGACATCGGCGGGCTGGACACGACCGTCCTCACCGGCTACCCGGGGAGCGTCGCCAGCACCTGGCAGCAGGCCGGGCGCAGCGGTCGCACGAACGAGGGCGCGCTGAGCATCCTCGTGGCGCGCGACGACCCCCTCGACCAATACATCATGCGCCACCCGCGCTTCGTCTTCGGACGCTCGCACGAGCACGCGCGCATACGGCCGGACAATCCGTACGTGCTCGGCCCGCACCTGAAGGCCGCGGCGTACGAGTTGCCGCTCCGCCCCGAGGAGGCCGCGCTCTTCGGCAACGGCTTCGAGCCGCAGGTGGACGCGCTCGCTGAGGAGGGCGCGCTGCAGGAGCGCAACGGACGCTGGTTCATCGCGCCGTCGGTCGAGTACCCCGCGGGCGAGGTCAACATACGCTCCACCATGGAGACCCAGTACGTGGTCGTCGAAGCGCGGTCGGGGCGGGTGATGGAGCACGTCGACGAGTACTCCGCCTTCAGCCAGCTGCACGCGGGCGCGGTCTACCTGCATCTCGGCGAGTCGTACGTCGTCGAGGACCTCGACCTCGAGGCGCACGTCGCATGGTTGTCGCGCAGCGAGCCCGCGTACTACACCGACGTGCACGAGTTGACCGACATCCGCATCGCGGAGACGCGCGCGACGAAGACGCTGAACGGCGCGACGGTCTGCTTCGGCGACGTGGAGGTCTCGCGGCACGTGATCGGCTATCGCAAGCGTCCGCTGTATGACGGCGCGCAGCGACGCGGCGACAGCCTGGCCGAGACGGCGCTCCAACTGCCCCCGCGCGTCTTCTCCACCGCCGCCGTCTGGTTCGACCTGCCCCCGGAGGTACACGACCGCGCGCGCAAGGAGCGCGCCGACCTGCCGGGCGGCCTGCACGCGATGGAGCATGCCGCCATCGGCGTCCTGCCGCTCTTCGCGCTCTGCGACCGGAACGACATCGGTGGGGTCTCGACGGCGCTCCATCCGGACACCGGCGAGCCGCAGGTGTTCATCTACGACGGCCACCCGGGCGGCGTCGGCATCGCGGAGCACGCCTACGCCGTCATCGAGGAACTGCTCGATGCGACGCTTGGCGCGGTCGCCGAGTGCTCATGTGCGTCCGGCTGCCCGTCGTGCATCCAGTCGCCGAAGTGCGGGAACAACAACTACCCGCTGGACAAGCGCGTCGCGGCGGATTTGCTTCGGGGGTTGTTGAGGAAGTAGGGGTGGATAGGAGGCTCGAACACTGCCGCCATCATGCAGAATGATACTGATTTTCATGCGTAATGCATGATATGATTGCTGCATGCCGAACCTGCAAGTAAGGAACGTGCCGGACAACCTCCACGAGCGTCTTCGCCGTCGTGCGCGTGAGAACAATTGCTCCATGAGCACCGTCGTCCTGGCCGCAGTGGAACGGGAGCTTGCGCGGTGGGAATGGGAAGAGCACCTGTCGCAGCGCCCCAGGACCGCACTCGGCGTTGAAGCGGCAACACTGCTCGCTGAGGAGCGCGCGTTCCGCGACGTGGAGACTGGGTGAGCGGATACGTTGTCGATGCCTCCGTCGCGGTTGAGTACCTCCTGAGGACGTCCCTTGGTCTGACACTGGCCGACGTGATCGAAGGCGCCTCTCTGGCCGCGCCCGAGTTGCTGGACGCAGAGGTGCTGTCGGTGCTGCGGCGGGCTGTGTTGCGCGGGCACCTCGAGGAGGCTCGTGCGCAGATGGCCATTGACGATCTCATACAGTGGCCTCTGGAGCGCATCCCTCACCGCGCCCTGGCGCCATTGGCCTGGCAACACTTCAGGAACGTCAGCGCTTATGACGCCTTCTACGTAGCAGCCGCTCGTGCCCTGGACATGCCCCTCATGACTGCTGACGGACGCCTGTCACGGGTATCGGGCCTGGGTGTCGTCGTGCAGCACATCCGCATGGGGTAGTCGGCCCTCGGTACTGGCCATAAGAGCCTGCCGCACCTGTACCCCCTGCTCCTGTGTGGGTAGGTGCCGCACTGTCCAGCCCGCAGAGCCTGTCAACCGAGGGGCGAAGGCATTATCATGGGGCGTGTGCACCGAGGCGCCCGTTTCTTCTGCATCTCTCTCCTGCTGGCCGTGACGGCGCTGGCGTCCGCTTGCTCAGCGCAACCGGACGAGGCCGTTGAGACTCCTCCGGCATCCGGCGAGATACCGCTGCGCATCCTTGCCCTCAACGACTTCCACGGCAACATCGCCACGTCCTCCGACTCCTTCGGCGGGGTGGGGCGCGCCGATTACCTCGCCGCTAACATCGAGGCAGCACGGGCCGAGGTCGAGAACTCCGCCTTCGTCTCCGCAGGCGATCTCATCGGAGGATCGCCCCTCATCTCCGCTCTCTTCTACGACGAACCGACCGTCGAGGCCATGAACCTGATGGGGCTGGACTTCAACGGCGTGGGCAACCACGAGTTCGACGAGGGACTCGCCGAACTCCGGCGGATGCAGCACGGCGGCCCCCACCCCATCGAAGGCGACCTCGACGGCGACCCCTTCGGCGGCGCCGAGTTCGAGTTCCTCGCCGCCAACGTCATAGACGACGCCACCGGCGACACTGTCTTCCCTCCCTACGCCGTCCGACACTACGAGGACGTTGGCGTCGCGTTCATCGGCCTCACCCTCCAGGGCACTCCGTCCATCGTGTCCCAGTGGGCAGTAGAGGGCCTGACCTTCCTGGACGAGGCAGAGACGGTCAACGCCCTGGTCCCCGGCCTACGGGCCGAGGGCGTCGAGGCCATCGTCGTCCTGGTGCACGAGGGCGGGAGGTCCGACGGCGGCCAGAACGACTGCGGCTCGGGGCTTACCGGCCGGATCGCAGACGTCGCCGCGCGTATGGACGACGCGGTGGACGTCATCATCGCGGGCCATACCAACGATGAGTTCGTCTGCCAGGTGGACGGCAAATGGATCACCATGGCCGACAACCGGGGACGGCTGTTCACGGTCATCGACGCCGCCTTGGACCGGGCCACGGGAGACCTCACGGTGAAGGCCGTCGAGAACGTTCCCAACTCCCAGGCCGGAGTCACGCCCGACCCGGCGCTCACCGCGCTCATCGACCGGTACGACGACCTCTCGGCGCCGCTTGCCAACGCTGTCGTCGGCTCCATCACCGCGGACGTCACCCGCTGGAGGAACGCCGCTGGCGAGTCCGCGCTCGGAGACATCATCGCCGATGCCCACCTGGCGTCGACGCGAGCTGCGGGAAGCGGCGGGGCCGTGGTGGCCTTCATGCATCCCGGCGGTATCCGCGAAGACCTCCTCTTCGACAGCATCGGCCCGGAGTCCGATGGGGAGTTGACCTACGGAGAAGCGTTCTCGGTGCTGCCCTTCGGAAACAGCCTCGTCACCATGTCGCTCACGGGCGCCCAGATCGAAGCCCTGCTTCAGTCCCAGTTCCGCGGCCCCCCGGACGACACCAGCGACGTGCTCCAGGTCTCGAGCGGGTTCAGTTACACCTGGGATGCGGCGCGCCCGGAGGGCGCAAGGGTGGACCCCTCCACCATCATGATTGACGGCGTCCCGATTGATCCCGAGGCAACGTACCGGGTCACCGCCAACAATTTCCTGGCCGACGGAGGCGACGACTACAACGTGTTCAGGGAAGGCGCGGAGCGCACCGGCGGGGATGTTGACGTCGCCGCTCTGGTCGCATACTTCGAATCCTTCAGCCAGGTCGCCCCAGGCCCCCAGGCCCGCATCACCCGTCTCAACTGACCGCACTGCTCCTCTCTCCCACTGGGAGAAGGGCCGAGGGTGAGGGTTGTCCGGGCCGCTGATAGACTGCGGCGCATGACGGACCCCACCGGGAAGGCGGCCTACGTCTACGACGACGTGCTCTCCGGCCACGTGCTGCGCGAGGGCCATCCGATGCGCCCCGTGCGCCTGCGCCACACCTATGCGCTGCTGCGCGCCTATGGGGCGTTCGAAGACGAGCATGCGCTGCTCGTCCCGCCGCGCCCTGCGACGCTCGACGAGTTGACAACGTTCCACACCGAGGAGTACGTCGAGACCGTCCGCCGCCTCAGCAGCGGCGAGGAGGCCGACGGCGATCGGCACGGCTTCTCCGCGCAGGGCGACAATCCCGTCTACGAGGGCATGTACGAGGCGGCGCTGCTCTCGACCGGCGCGTCGGTGCAGGCGGCGGAACTCATCGCGGACGGCGAGGCGTCGGCAGCGTTCGCTCCGGCGGGCGGGCTGCACCACGCGATGCGGGGGTGGGCGTCCGGCTTCTGCATCTTCAACGACCCGGTCGTCGCCATCAACGTGCTGCGCAAGCGCGGCCTGCGCGTGGTGTACGTGGATGTCGACGCGCACCACGGCGATGGCGTGCAGGCCGCCTTCTACCGCGACACGGACGTGATGACGGTCTCCGTGCACGAGAGCGGGCGCTGGCTCTTCCCCGGCACCGGTGCCGTGAACGAGGTCGGCGCCGGCGAGGCCGCGGGCTACTCCGTGAACCTGCCGCTCTTCCCCTACACGGGCGACGACGTCTACCAGGAGGCGTTCGAGCGCGTCGTGCCGCCGCTCATCGAGGCGTTCGCGCCGGACGTGCTCGCGGTGCAGATGGGCGCGGACGCCTACGTCACCGACCCACTGACGCACCTCGCGCTCAGCACGCACGGCTACGAGGCTGTCGTGCGGCGGCTCGGTGCGATGGGTTACCCGATGCTGGCGTTCGGGGGTGGCGGCTACGACCTCGACGCGACGGCGCGCTGCTGGACGCTCGCGTACGGCTCAATGGTCGGCCGCGAGTGGCCGGACGACCTGCCGTCGGGCGCGGACGCCTACCTCACAAGCCTGCACCTGCGCGACGCCGTGCTGCCCCAGATCGAGCAGCAACTGTATGAGAAGTCGCGCGAGTTTGTGCAGCAGCAGGTCGCGGAGATCGAGCGGCTCATCTTTCCCGTGCACGGGCTCGGGTAGGAGGCATCCATGCGCATCGCGTCGTTCGAGACGATGGCAGTCCGCATCCCGCGCGAGCCCGGGCCGTCCGCGCCGCGCGAGGAGGCCGACTACGTCACGCTCCGGCTGCGCACGGACGACGGCATCGAGGGCATCGCCTACGCGGGTTTCGCGTCGACGCTCGTGACGAAGGCGCTCAAGGAGACGGTGGACGCGCTCGCGGCGGAGACGGTCGGCACCGACCCGCACGCCGTCGAGGCGATCGGGCGTAGCCTCGCCCGCAAGGCGGGCGGCGGGTCGCCCGCGGGACTCGTGACGCGCGCCATCTCCGCGATCGACGTGGCGCTGTGGGACATCCGCGGCAAGGCGCTGGGGATGCCGGTCTGGAAACTGCTCGGAGCGGCCTCCGGTTCCGTGCCCACCTACGCCAGCGGCTTCCTTTGGCGGCACTACGATCTCGAAGCGCTCGCCACGGCCGCCGCCGACCTCGCCGGGCAGGGCTTCCGCGCGATGAAGTTCCGCATGGGCGCTGAAGCGTCGGCGGACGCGGAGCTGGCGCGGCTGCGCACGATGCGCGAGGCCGCCGGCCCGGACGTCGACCTGATGGTGGATATCAACCAGGGGTGGGACGTGAACCGCGCCATCACGGTTGGGCGCGGCATGGCCGAGTACGGCCTCTTCTGGCTGGAGGACCCGGTGCACTTCCAGGACTACGCCGGGCTCGCCCGCATCGCCGACGCGCTGGACACGCCTATCGCCGCGGGTGAGTACCACTACGGCGTCGAGCCGTTCCGCCACATGCTGGAGGCGCGCTCCATCGACATCGTCATGGTGGACCTTCTGCGCGTGGGCGGCATCACACAGTGGATGAAGGCCGCATACATGGCGGAGGCGTACAACCTGCCGGTAGTGACGCACCTGGCGCCGGAGATACTCGGCCACGCGCTTGCCGCCGTGCCGAACGGCCTCTACGTCGAGCACATGCCGTGGGCGTTCGCGCTGTTCGAGGAGGTCCCGCAACTCGACCCTGCGACGGGACGCCTCGTGATGCCAGACGAGCCCGGCCTGGGGCTGCGCTTCGATGAGGCCCGAATCTCGGCCAGCGCGCTCTAGGATGGCGCTGTGCGGCGCGGTAGAATCGTATTTGAAATGAAACCGGGCGACGTCATAGCGAAGCCATGGGGCAGCGAGCACATCGTTGACCTGAACGACGCGTACTGCGTGAAGTACCTGCGCATCCGGCGCGGGCGACGGCTGAGCAAGCAGTACCACGAACACAAGCGCGAAACGATGCTGCTGGTGCGCGGCTACGCGCTTCTGACGCTCACCGACGAACGAGGCCCGCAGGACATCGTCATGGGGTTCGGCGAGGCGTACGTCGTCGAGCCCGGCACGGTGCACCGCATCGAGGGGATGTCCACGGAGCCCGCCGTCATCCTCGAGGTGAGCACGCCCGAGCTGGACGACGTCGTGCGGCTGCAGGACGACTACGGGCGCTAGCCCGCGTCATGCGGCTGGAGACGCCCCGCCTCATCCTCCGCGAGTACGCAGAGGACGACTCCGCAGAAGTCCTTGCCTATCAGGGCGACCCGCGCTACCTCCGCTACTACCCGTGGGAGGAGCGCACGCCGGAAGACGTGCGGCGGTTCGTCCAGCAGTTCATCGACTGGCAGTCCGAGTCCCCTCGACGCCGCTTCCAACTCGCCGTGCTGCTGCGCGAGAGCGGGGCGCTCGTCGGCAGTTGCGGCGTGCGCCGCAAGCCTGACGACGACACCGAGGCGGACATCGGCTTCGAGCTGTCGCCCGAGTACTGGGGCCGGGGCTACGCCACTGAAGCGGCGACCGCGATGGCGGGGTTCGCGTTCCGCGAACTGGGGGTGCGCCGCCTCTCATCGTGGTGCATCGCGGAAAACGCCGCGTCGGCCCGCGTCCTGGAGAGGCTGGGGATGTCGCTCGAGGGCAGGCTGCCTGCCGCCGAGCGCTTCAAGGGCCGCGACTGGGACATGCTGCTCTACGGCATGACCCGCGAGCGCTGGGAGCAGGGGCAGGCTTTCGCCTGAGCGCTCTACTACCCTGATACAATGTGTGTTCGCGGAACCAACAAGGCTTCCGCGCCGCACCACGCACCGGAGAAGGCATCGTGAGCATCGACCAACTCGCCTACTACCAGAGCAAACTAGCGTTTGAGACGGACTCGGCGGACCTGTACGAGGCCATCGAGAACGGTGAGGCCGTCGTCGTGGTCGATGGACGAGCCGCGAGCGCCTATGACCGCGAGCACATCCCGGATGCGATAAGCCTCCCGCACCGGGAGATCAGCGCCGACACGACCGCCTCGTTCGACAAGTCGAAGAC
Organism: Dehalococcoidia bacterium; assembly: GCA_965208625.1. Lineage (GTDB taxonomy): Bacteria > Chloroflexota > Dehalococcoidia > Lucifugimonadales > Australimonadaceae > Bin16. Next base: position 2,206,512 of record OZ242348.1, on the reverse strand, counting down.
GTACGTCTGCTACTGCGACGGCATCGGGTGCAACGCGTCGACGAAGACGGCGCTGAAGCTCCTGCAACTCGGGTTCCAGGTGCGCGAGCTCATCGGCGGGCTGGACTGGTGGAAGCGGGACGGCTATCCGACCCACCTGTCCGAAGCGGGCGTCGCGGTGGGCATCAGGTGCGGCTGCAACTGAGCCGCGGCTACCCGGCCTCGTATATCTCTAGACCCAGCGCCCGTTCGCCGGGACCGCTCGACCGGCCGGGACAGGCTGAGACCGCGACGATGCACGGCATCAGCGCCCGCATGTCGATGTAGTCGCCCGCCTTCACGTCGAACGGCTCCTCCCAGAACGTCCGACCGTTCCCGTCTATCCCCGTGCGCATGAAGATGTTGAACGGGTCGTGCACATAGTTCCCGTCGAGGCCGAACGGCTCCACCGCTTTCGCGAGTATCTCCTGACACCCCGGCGAGTCGATGCCGTAGCGCTCCACCCTGCTCACGGCGCAACACCGCCCGCTGAGCATGTCGTGGGTGGCCGCCCCGCTGGGAGACGGCTGGTGCTCGACGGTGTCCGCGGTGACCTCTAGCATAGGGCGCTCCCACGGCGCCCGCGTCCAGAGGGTGTTCCCTGCCGTGGGATGGATCGTCTCCCGGCGGCGCGTGACCGACGACCCCAGGTGCTCCCAGGGGTTTTCCAGGTTGAACGCGTTGAAGTCGATGACCTGCGGGCCTTCCGGCTGCGTCAGCCGGAGGAGCTGTCCTTCGCGCAGGACGACCGCCAGACCGTCGTGCTTCCTGACGACATGCGTCTCAAGGATGCCCACGTCGCTCCTTCGAGGCTGCCGGCCTACGGGACGAGCGTGCCCGGCTCCGCGGACCAGACCCAGTAGCCCTTGCCGTTCGCGATCTCCGGCGGCTCGTCGTCGTCCTCTTCCTCGCCGTCCTTGTCGTCCTTCGGAGCGATGCGCACCCAGCGGTGGAACTGCCCGTCGAAGGTGTAGGCGACGCGCCAATCGAAGCTGCCGAAGTAGTTGTCGGCCTCGCCGTCGCCGTTACCTGCTCCCGGCGCCTCCCCTGCCGCGTTCTGGAACAGGTCTACTACGCCCAGCAGGTTCCACCCGTGGTTCACGCGGATCGTCGGGGGCAGCGACGTCGTATCCGGTTCCGGGATCAGCGGGGCGACCGTCGCGAACGACGTTGCGAATACCCAGTAGCCGTAGCCTGCCTCGATCTCTGCCAGGCTGCCGCGCCACGAACCGGCCTCGTTCACTGCCGCCGTCAGCCAGTTGCCGTCCTGGTAGGACATCACTGCCGAGATGCCTCCGCTGGGAGGGATCACGGCGTTCAGCGCCGGGTCCGTTGGCGTTCCCGGTACTGATATGAGGTTCCAGCCAGGCGATATGTCGATCTCGTAGGCGCCGCGCGCCACCACCGAGAATGCGAACTCGCCCTCAGCCTCGTTGCCTGCCTCGTCGACCGCGGTGTAGGCGACCTCGTGGCGCCCCTGCGCCAGGTTCCCCGCCTGGAGCGCGAACTGCGCCCCGTCGACCCTGCTCAGGCGCGCCGCCGCGTCGCCGCCGTTCAGCGTGATCTCGGTGATGTACACCCTCCCGTGCGAGTCCGAGAACTCCGCATCCGGGTTGTCGCCGCCGCAGCCGCCATTGGCGCCCGCCGGGCAGAGCGCGTATTCCTCCCCCTCCGCTGAGAAGAGCATGGCCACGATCGGCCGCGCGCTCTCCGTTTCGTTGTCCTGTTCTCCACGGCGCGGTGTCACCCGCAACTCGGGCGTGGCGTCGTCGTTGAAGTCCGTGTCAAGCTCGAGCAGCAGCCCTGCCTCGTCCATCGCCTCGACGTCAAGCTTGTTGCCGTCCGCCGGCTTGGCCTGCCGTGAATCCGGCTTCCAGCCGGGTGTCGAGAAGACGTTGCGGTTCTCGTCCTCCGCAGACACGATCACGCCGATCAGTCCGCCCAGGCCGGTCAGGCCGGACGCGTCGTACGCCCTTCGCCAGTGGAGCGGGTCCTCCTGCTCCGTGAGCGGGCTGCCCGTCTCCGGGGCTCCCCGTACCGTGTAGACGTACTCGCCGGTCTTCGTGCCGTCGTCCTTCATTCCCTCATTCGTCTCGATGCCCACGAAGTAGACCGTCGGCCGGCGGCGCACCTCCTCGTCGGAGCGCACGTCCACGACGAACTCGCCGTCGTCGTTTGCGACCAGCCGCCCCGTCCCTTCCTCTCTGGCGGGCAGGGGGCCCGGGGTGAGGGTTGCTCCCTCCGCGAGCGCAGTCAGGCCGACCGTGAAGAGCGGCGCGACGATGTCCTCCGCGGTGCGGTCGACGGAGTCGTTGGGGTTGCCTGCGAGGTCGTAGACGATCCCTCCGAAGAGCAGCACGTCCGGCGTCTCGTCGGATGCCAGGTCGTCCGCCAGCTGCAGGTAGATGCGGCTGCGGGGGTCGTCTATCTCGTTGCCTTCGATGTCCATGGCCATCTCGTCGCTCGACAGGCGGCCCGGGTGGACGATGCCGACCACGCGATGACCGGAGACCGTGAAGTGCTCATAGTCGATCCCCGAGCGCAACGGCTCTCCGAAGTCCACCATGATGGACTTGCGGTCGGGGACCTCCTTCTCCTCGCGTGTGTCGTACCCGACGCCCGCCTGCACCGCGCGGACGGACGGCTCGGTATCGTCCACGGTGAACTCGTATGGCTGGCCTATATCGTCATCGTCGTACCACCCAACGCTGACGGTCTCGTTGCCGGCGCGGTCCCGGGCCGTCACCTCCATCTCGTACTTGCCCTCGTCGAAGTTGTTCCCACGCGCCGAGAACTCGTAGGCGATGCCTGCACGGTCTCCCAGAAGCGTCCAGCGCCCGATGGCCGTGATGTCCGCGTCGCGTCCGACCCTGAGGTCTATGTCGGCAGCCTCGCCGCTCACGGGGACCGACCCGGAGGAGCGCACGGTGAGCGGTTCGCCGGTGGTTACCTGGTCGCGGTCGCCGTTCACCTGGGTGTCGTCGCCGTCTACCGAGGTTACGAGTTCGCCGTCGTGGCGCAGGCCGGAGTCGTCGTCGCGCACCTGGAACGAGAAGTCGAGGCGGCCGGAGCGCCAGGCGCTCTCGTGTTCTGGCGTGATCTCCGTCAGCTCCGGCCCCTCGCCGTCCACCTCCATCGACACCTGCCCGGCGCCCGCGATGCTGACGGTGATGGTGTCGCCGTGCCGCCCGAGGATGGACGCTGTGTCCGCCTGCGTCACTACGGACTGAGTCTCGAGCGTGTAGTTGGGAGGAATGTTGTTGGAGTCGGTGGTGTCCTCGACGCAGTCCGGCCCGTCGTCCGACTCGTAGTCAGCGTCCTCGGCGCGGGGGTCAAGGATGCGGACGAACGCCTGATAGAAGATGTTTCCTTCCGTACTGGCTGTTTCGGCCAACTGGACCGTGATGGTGTCACGTCCGCTCCGGACCGTCGCCTCGGCGCAGCCGTCCGCGTTCTCCGTCGCGCGGGACTGCCCCACCGTGATGAGGATGGTGTTGTGCGCGGCGGGGTCGTTGGAGACGTAGAGCGTGTTGTCGAAGTAGGTGTACTGCGGCTGTACCCGCGGTTCCGCCAGGTAGGCGGGGTCGTCCGTTTTGTGTTCGCCGTCAGTTATCCCGGTGAGGCGCGAATATGGAGGATCGGTGGGGGGGTACGCTCCATAGGAGTTCGGCCCCGCGTTCTTCTCGTATTGCGCGTCCGTGATGTCACTGAACACGCCGACGATGAACCCGCCGCCTCTGCCGATCCCCTCGGTCTTGTCGAAGGTCTGGCCGGAGGCGGGGAGCAGCACGAGCAACGCAGAGGCTACCGCCACGAGCGACGCCAGCAGGATGAGGGGTGTGTGTCTTCGGATAATCATCATGGCCTACACACCATCGTAACCCCCACGTCACCACCGCGTCACCACGATAAGGCGACAGAGAGCCGGCCTGGGCAGGACGGGAAAACCGCGGGGCGACCCGGAGGCCGCCCCTGCGCGTATCTCATCCTACCTGCCGCATGCGCACTGGAGCGCGGGGGCGACCTCTCCCCAAGGGAGAGGTGTTTTGTTTCCTACACCTCGCGGTATTCGCCTTCGATGGCGTCGTCGTCTCCGGGGGAGCCGGAGTCGTCGGAGGGCGGGGCGTCGTCGTCGGGGCCGGACGATGCGGCCTCGGCCTGCTGGCGGGCGTAGACCGCCTCGCCGATCTTCTGGACAGCGGCGGAGAGTGCCTGGGTGGCCGCCTGCAGCGACGCGGCGTCCGCGTCCTCTTGCGCGAGCACGCTCCGCACGTCGGCGATGCGCGCCTCGACCTCGCTTTTGAGGTCAGCGTCGATCTGCTCGCTGAACTCCTGCAGCGTCTTCTCGGCCTGGTAGGCGCTCGTGTCGGCGATGTTGCGCGCCTCGATCTGCTCGCGCTTGCGGGCGTCCTCCTCAGCGTGCGCCTCCGCCTCTTTCACGAGCCGCTCGACCTCGTCCTTGGCGAGGCCGGAGCTCGCCGTGATGGTGATGCGCTGCTCTTTGCCGGTGGCCTTGTCCTTCGCGGAGACGTTGAGGATGCCGTTGGCGTCCAGGTCGAACGTCACCTCGACCTGCGGGATGCCGCGCGGCGCGGGCGCGATGCCGTCCAGGTTGAAGCGGCCTATCGTCTTGTTCTCGCCGGACATCGTGCGCTCGCCCTGCAGGACGTGGATCTCCACGCTGGGCTGGCCGTCCGCGGCGGTGGTGAACATCTCGCTCATGGACGTGGGGATGGTGGTGTTGCGCTTGATGAGCGGCGTCGCCACGCCGCCGAGCGTCTCGATGCCGAGCGTGAGCGGCGTCACGTCCAGCAGGAGGATGTCGGTCACGTCGCCCTGCAGGACGCCGGCCTGGATGGCCGCGCCGATGGCGACGACCTCGTCCGGGTTGACGCCCTTGTGCGGCTCCTTGCCGAACAGCTCCTTCGCCCGGTCGGTGACGGCGGGCATGCGCGTCATGCCGCCCACGAGGACGACCTCCGCGATGTCGCCCGCGCTGACGCCCGCGTCCTTCAGGGCCTGCTGGCACGGGCCGACGGTGCGGGCGACGAGGTCGACTGTCAGTTGCTCCAGCTTGGAGCGGGTGAGGCTCATCGCGAGGTGCTTCGGTCCGGAGGCGTCCGCGGTGACGAACGGCAGGTTGATCTCCGTCTGCTGTGCGCTGGAGAGCTCGATCTTGGCGCGTTCAGCGGCCTCCTTCAGCCGCTGGAGGGCCATGCGGTCCTCGCGCAGGTCGATGCCCTGCTCGCGCTTGAACTCGTCGGCGAGCCAGTCGATGACGCGCTGGTCGAAGTCGTCGCCGCCGAGGTGCGTATCACCGTTGGTGGACTTCACCTCGAAGACGCCGTCGCCGATGTGGAGGATGGAGATGTCGAAGGTGCCTCCGCCGAGGTCGTAGACGGCGATGACCTCGTCCTGGTGCTTGTCGAGCCCGTAGGCGAGCGCCGCGGCGGTGGGTTCGTTGATGATGCGCAGCACCTCGAGGCCGGCGATGGTCCCGGCGTCCTTGGTCGCCTGCCGCTGGCTGTCGTTGAAGTAGGCGGGCACCGTGATGACGGCCTGGTTCACCGACTCCCCGAGTTTCGCCTCAGCGTCGGCCTTCAGCTTCTGGAGCACCATCGCGGAGATCTCAGGCGGCGAGTAGTCGCGGTCGCTCATCGTGACGGAGGCGTCGCCGCTGCTGCCGGCCTTGGTGATGTAGCCGAGGGTCTTGCGCTCCGCCTCGGTCTCGCTGAACTTGCGGCCGATGAGCCGTTTCACGGAGTAGACGGTGTTGACCGGGTTGGTCACGGCCTGCCGCTTGGCGACCATGCCGACGTACCGCTCACCGTTCTTGGGGTTGACGGCGACGACGGAGGGCGTCGTGCGCCCACCCTCCGAGTTTTCGAGGACGAGCGGCTCACCCGCATCCATGGCGGCCATCGCCGAGTTGGTTGTTCCGAGGTCTATGCCTATTACCTTCGCCATACCATTACTCCTTGCGGTGTTAGTCGTTCGTTGCTGTGTCGTCCGCCGCGCCCTGCGAGACGACGACCTGTGCGGCGCGCAGCACCCGGTCCCTGCCGCGGTAGCCTGCGCTGATGGTCATAAGGATGGCGCCGGAGGGGTGCTCGGCGCTCGGCTGAGAGGCGATGGCCTCCTGCTCCGCGGGGTCGAACTGGTCTCCCGGCACGGGTTCGAACCGGGTGACGCCCTCCGACTCCAGCAGCGCACGCATGTTCTGGGAGACGAGCCGCAGCCCGCTGCTCCAGCTCTCCGGCGCGTCGTCCGGGAGCGCGTCCACGGCGCGCTGCAGGTCGTCGGCGATGGGGAGGAGCTTGCCGACAACGCTGTTCGACGCGCTGCGCGCGAGCGCCCAGCGCTCCTCCTCGGCCCTGCGCTTGTAGTTGACCAGGTCGGCCTGCGCGCGCTGGGCGATCGACCTCATCTCGTCGCGCTCGCGCTCCAGCTGTGCGATGGGGTCCTCCGGGGCCTGCGCCTCGGCGGCCTCCGGCTGACCGGCGCCGGTCTGTTCGTGTTCGTCTTCAGCTTTAGACATCGGGTCCTACTGCTCTCCGGGTTTACGGGGTGTCGGCCTGGCCGTACCGAGGAACATCTCCATGATGTCCTGCATCGCCTGCTCGAACGGCATGGCCGCGCGGGCGGGCGGGGCGGGAGGGGCCTGCGCCGCTTCCATCGCCGAGGAGAGGCGGTCGAAGACGGCCATCGCCATCTCGACCCCGGCGAGGTTCAGGCGCATCTCGTCCACGAGGTGCTTGATCATGCGCAGTTTCGCGATGTCGCGCTCCGAGTAGAGGCGCAGCATCCCGACCGTGCGCGACGGCCGGACGAGCCCCACGCGCTCGTACTTGCGGAGCGTCTGCGGGTGCATGCTCAGGATGCGCGCCGCCACGCTGATTATGTACAGCCCTTCCTCGACCTGTGCGCTGGACACAGGCTCCTGTCGAGGCTGTGCATGGCGTGCGGGCGGCGCGGCGCGCTGCCCTTCGTTGGGCATCCGCAGGGACGACAGGAGCCGCTCGGTGGCCGTTGGTCTGCGTCGCTGTTGCATGTTGAAATGCCTCGTTTGCTCCCTCAGGGGGAGCGTCAGTGCGCCTCGTAAATGCCGGTACTCGTATGATATGGATTGACACGACTTGTGTCAACTCTTATCATACGGCCAGCCCGACGAGAACCGAAACGAAAGAAGAGGAAACCGAAACCGATCTGTGAGCGTAGTTCTCTATGAAGGAAGAGTGGGGAAGGAGGACACCGATGATACTCTTCAAAGCCTGCAAGCGGTGTAGTGGGGACCTTTACGACGCAGCCGACATCTACGGCCCCTACCTGGAGTGCATCCAGTGCGGCCACATGATCGACCTGCCGGACGAACGACTCGCCAGGGCCGAAGCAGAAGGGCGCGCGCTCAGAGCGGCGAAGGTGGCGGCTAGGGCGGCAGCGTAGGACGAAGCGCTCGCCCCTCTCGCGGCACATGGCGAAGCCGGAGCCCCGCCTCTCGAAAGAGGGGCGGGGCGTTTTCTTGTGTTCAGGCATCGGCGTCCGTGCCGGCGATGGTGGGGAACGGCGGGCCGAAGTGGCCGTCGCCGGGGGCGAGCCTGGCGTTCACATCGGCGATCAGCCGCTCCGTGTCCACTCCGGCGTAGGCCGGAGCGAACGCCCGCAGGACGCGGACAGTCTCGGTGAGCTGGCTGCGCATCCCCTTATCGTTCCGACGGAGCGCGTGGGCGAACCCCGCGCCGAGTTTCGTGAGCGCCAGCAGGAAGAGGCGCTCCGGGTACGCCGCGCTGATCCACAGCTCCTCCCACGTCTCGTGGCTGTCGCGGAACTTCCCGTCGTTGAACTCGGCGATGCCGCGCCGCAGCGTTGCGGACTGCGACAGCGACGCGCCGTCGCCGGTGTCGCCGGAGCGAGTGACGTACATCAGCCACTGCGTGTCGGCCTGGCGTCGGGCGCCGTGCGGGAACTGCTGCGGGGGACGCGTGAGGGGCTGCTGGGCCATCAGGCGGGGTCGGAGGCTGCGGGGTAGGGGTCCGCGTACTCGTACGGGGCCTCGCCTTCGAGCGACTGGTACTTGGAGGCGCACTTCACGAAGACGCGGTCGGTCATGAACACGCCGCCCGGCTGGTAGGTGCCCTCGAGCACGATCTCCGAGTGCGGGTTGAAGAAGAGGTCCGGCAGCACGCCGTCGTACGTGGCGTCGATCTGCGCGCCGTTCTCGTGCAACTGGAACGTGGCGATGGTGTTCTCGGTGCTCTCGCGGTCGAAGCTGCCCTCGACGAGCGCGCCCTTCACCTTGAGCGACTCCCCGGCGGCGGGGCCCTGCGCGACGAGCTCGTCGACCGTCAGGTAGAACGACGTCGCGGCCTGGAACGCGGTGAAGCCGAAGTAGCCGAACGCGGCGAGCAGCACGATGCCTACGACGATGAGCTTGCGCTGCTTCGTGAGGAACGACGGCGCTGCTGTGGCACCGATGGGCGTTGCGGGCTGTTCTGCGGGCGTGTACTGCATGGGTCTGCGCCAGAGTCTGTGAACTGCATCACATTGTAGCAGACGCGGGCGGGCTACCGGGCGTAGTTGGTCAGGTCGGCGACCGCGTCGTAGTCGTCCCGGTCGAGCCAGTGGCACCAGAGGTTCGCCCCGGGAATCGCGAGCCGCTGACGTCCGCCCGCCCCGCGCCACGCCGCGACGGCAGCCTGCCGGACCTCAGGGCGCGTGCTCGTGAACTCGAGCGCGGGACGGAGGTCGGTGTCCGTCGACATGATGACGCCGACGTCGTACTCGCGCTCAATGGCCATCGTGACGAAGTCGATGGCGAGCGCGATGTCGACGCCTTTCTCCTGCGCTCGCTCAGCCGGCCAGCCTCGCGGGTACCGGAGCGGACGGCTGACGACGCGCGCGCCAGTCGCCTCCCAAGCGTCGCACTGCCTCATGTGCGCGGCGTAGGTCCGAGGGTCTCGCTCAGGGTCAGGGCGCCCGGTGTAGATGCGCACGTCGTGGAGCACGCAAGCCGCGCCGCCTGGCCGTGAGCGCAGTGCAACGAGTTCTCCCAACTTCCACGGGTTGAACTGCCCGTTGAGGGAAGGCGAGTTCCTAGGGAAGAAGGCTTCCCTCGCACTGCGGTAGGCGTTCTGAGCGTCGATGAATAGTGCGAGTCGAAGGGGAGTTGTCACGATGCACCGTTAAAGTAAGAGCCCGCCAATTCACCTGCCTCTCAGGACAGACAAACAGCGGGCAACATTGCAGTCAATCTAATGAACGAGGGTGACCCTTGTCAACCCCGATGTGTCATGCGCTGCAAAACTCAGCCCCGCCCTGCGCTCTGTGCAGAGCGCAGGACGGGAAGAGAAATCGACTCCTACGCCCGGGCGGGGATGAACTCGTGCATGCGGGAGCGGAGGCCGCGCTTGGTGAGTTCGCTCTCGAAGAGCGCGTGGATGCGCGGGTCCTCGTCCTCGTACTCGATCTGCATGCCGCCGGCCTTCTCCGACTTGTCCATGTTCTCGTAGCTCCACATCTTGGATTCGAGAACCGGGTACCGAGCGCCGCCGAAGTCGAAGACGAGGTAGCGGGACTGCCCCTGCGAGACGTTGAAGTGCTGGTGGTACGTCGGGCCGTCCGGCGGCGCGTAGAGCGTGCCGGGCTTCCAGTCGACGCGCACGGTGTCGACCGGACTCTCGCCTTCCTTCCAGAGCAGCGAGTACCCCTCGCCGGTGACGCAGAAGATGTGCGCGCCCGCGTTGTGCGCGTGCGCCTTCTTGTACGTGCCCTCGAAGAACTGCGAGATGTGGCAGTGCATCGACGAGTCGCCGAGCAGGAACTGGATGTTGTTGCCCGCGGCGCCACGAGCGACCCACGGCGGCAGCTCGAAGTTGACGAGCTCCGGCACGAAGTTGGTCTCCCACTGGTGGCGTCCCGGCTTCACCTGCCGGAACTCGCCCTCGCCGTCGAAGTACTTCTCCGCGGCCATCCGCTCCGGGAACTGGAACGGGTTGTCGAAGATGAAGTCCGGGTTGCGGAATACGTTGAAGATGATGGGGAGGTCCGTGACCGCGGCGAGCCGCGCGGGCTCGGTGCCGGAGCCGTTGAAGATCTGGTGCTTCGCGTTCAGCGGGATGGCGAAGATGGCGCTTGGCCCCCACTCGAACGAGTACCGGCGGCCGTCCGGACGCTCGATGACCGTCGAGCCTCGGCCGGAGATGACGTGGATGAGCTCGTCGTGCATGTGCTGCTCTTGGTTGAGCTCGCCGCCCGGCGGGATCTCCACGACGTACGCCGAGAGGTAGTCGCTCTTGCCCGCGACGTGCACGTACGTGCCGAGGCCGCCCATGCGCTCCCACGGCTCGACCGGCACGGTGTGGCAGTCGACGGCGTACCCCTCGAAGACGGGGATGTTCTCTTCCTTGAGGAAATCGCGGTAGGGGAATACCCCGTAATAGGGATTGAACTCGACTTCGTCGCCCATGGTCAGCACTCCGTTTCTGTGTATTCGGGACAGGCGAGAGCGTACACGACGCGGCGCACGCCTGCCACCCTTTCGGGTCGCCTCTGGGTTGCCTCTGGCGGGCGTTGTTTTTCCCACCCACCCGCCCGGGACGGTTATTGGGGTCTGGTGTAGGGGCATCCCTTGTGGGTGCCCTTCGGGTGGACGTCCGCTTATCCCGGCGTTGGTGATGGCGCAACGCCAAGGGTCCCCACCAGGGGCACCCCTACATCAAACCATCAGGACCGGCCGGAATCGGTCGGCATCCAGGAGGTTCCCGGTCTGGTGTAGGGGCGTCTCTTGTGGGCGCCCTGCTTGGGGGCGTCCGCTTACCCGTGCGTTGGTAATGGCGTAACGCCAAGGGTACCCACCAGGGGCACCCCTACATCGAACCATCAGGGCCGACCGGGGTCGGCCGGCATCCAGGGGGTTCCCGGTCTGGTGTAGGGGCATCCCTTGTGGGTGCCCTTCGGGTGGGCGTCCGCTTAACCCGTGCGTTGGTAATGGCGCAACGCCAGGGCACCCACAAGAGGTGCCCCTACATCACGCCCCTACATCACGCCCCTACCCCCGCGCCTCCACGAACTCGCGCATCTTCGAGTTGAGGCCGCGCTTGGAGAGCTCCTGCTCGTAGAGGTCGAGGACGCGGGGGTCCTCGTCGGTGTACTCGATCTGGTGGCCGCCTTCCTTGGTGGACTTGTCCATGTTCTCGTAGCCGACCATCTTCGATTCGAGGACGGGGTAGCGGGCGCCACCGAAGCCGAATACGAGGTAGCGCGACGGGCCGTCGGCGACGTTGAAGTGCTGGTGGTACGTCGGGCCGTCCGGTGGGGCGTAGAGGGAGCCCGGCTTCCAGTCGACGCGGACGGTGTCGACTGGGTTCTCGCCCTCGCGCCAGAGGAGGGAGTAGCCCTCGCCGGTGACGCAGAAGATGTGCGCGCCCGCGTTGTGGCGGTGCGCCTTCTTGTACGTGCCCTGCTGGAACTCCGAAATGTGGCAGTGCATGGACGAGTCGGCGAGCAGGAACTGGATGTTGTTGCCCGCCGCGCCGCGCGCCGCCCACGGGGGCAGCTCGAAGTTGACGAGCTCAGGCACGAAGTTGGTCTCCCACTGGTGGCGTCCGGGCTTCACCTCGCGGAACTCGCCCTCGCCGTCGAAGTAGCGGGAGACGTCGGAGCGCTCCGGGAACTGGACGGGGTTGTCGAAGATGAAGTTGGGGTTGCGGAAGACGTTGAAGATGATGGGCAGGTCGGTCACGGCGGCGAGCCGGGCGGGCTCGGTGCCGGAGCCGTTGAAGATCTGGTGCTTCGCGTTCATGGGGATGCCGAAGATGGCCGTCGGCCCCCACTCGAACGAGTACTTCTTGCCCTCAGGCGTCTCGATGACCGTCGCGCCCCTGCCGGAGACGACGTGGATCAGCTCGTCGTGCATGTGCTGCTCCGGGTTGAGCTGACCGCCGGGCGGGATCTCGACGACGTACGACGACAGGTAGTCGGAGCGTCCGGCAAGGTGCACGTACGCGCCGTTGCCGCCCATGCGCTCCCACGGCTCGAGCTGCACGGTATGGCAGTCGACGGCGTAGGCCTCGTGGATGGGGATGCCCTCGCTCTTGATGAAGTCCGTGTACGGGAACACGCCGTAATATGGGTTGAACTCAACCTCGTCTCCCATGATGTCTCCTTCCTAGCGCCAGGATGCCGCGAGCGTACACGACGCGCGCCCAGAGCGCCAAGCGGGGGAATACTCACAAGGATGGACAGGATGTGCAGGATGGGTTGGGAGGCCGGAGCGCGCGGGTGGGTCAGCGGAGTCCATGGCGGGCGTCTCTGTTGGGGATGGGTACCCCGACATCGGGCCGAGGCGAAGGGTTCGCAGGGAAATGCTGCTCATTTCTGCTCACCGGCCCCAATTCACCTCTGGAATCGGCCCTCCGCGTGAGCAGTCCGACTGCTCATTCGCTGCTCATTTCCTTTGCATTTCTGCTCACTTCTGCTCATAACTGCTCATCGGTCTCGTGGCCGTCTGCGTCGCTGGTTGTGCGGCGCAGTTCCGCCGAGGCAACCAGCGTACGCGGTCGGGGCGGGACCGCGGAAGGGGCGGGTGTCACAGATCCGGGGATCGACATGGATGCACAGGATGGACAGGATGAGGCCACCCGCTACCGCCTTCGCAGCAGGTGGGGTAGGCACAGCGGAGTACCCGCGAATGCAGGGCCTGAGCGTGGAGGAGATGCTGCGGCACGGGGAGCGTTCGAGGCTTCCGCCGGAGGACCTGCGCTCGCTGGTGGGGGATATGCAGCACAAGATGTTGATGCTATGAGGGGGCAGTCACGTCCCCCTTACGTTCATCCCCTTGCTGGCTCGCTTCATGCTTCGGAATGACCGATGTTCTTCGGGCTTGATGTAACGCCAAGACTGAGGGACGACGAAGCGTTGAAACCGGCGCCGCAATATGGCGAGACTCATTGGATTGGCGTACTGCCAGACCTCCTTGATCTCTAGGGCATATGCAACAGATTGTCCCTTGTAGTAAGCATCAAAATCTTGCTTTTCGATACCGGCAGAATCAGCCACGGCCTGCCAAACCTCATCCGGTGTACCAGTCCAGACCTCTCCAGCCTGAAAACCACCTTGCAGTTGCATGACAGGACTAGTAACGTAGATGAGCACCTCGCGCCCCTGTATATGCGTCATGGGGCGTCGCCGCAATTCCGTTCTTTTGCTGCCGTCGAATATCAAGCCTGAGTAACAAGGCTTTAGGGAGATGAGCAGAGGTGCCATCGATGTAGTCATCACTCCTCCGGGAATCCAAGTTGGAAGAGTTTGCGGAAGGTTGGCTGTGGTATCTTGCGTGGCCCCTGGATGAATCCACGAAGGGAATCTTGTGCAAGTGTTTTCTTTATCTCACTCAGCGGAACTCTTCGCCTAAGTGGGTAGGTATGTGAGAAGCGCAAAGCCATGAGATTAGTCGATATGTCGCTATGGCTCATTCTGTACAAGTCAGTCCATTCTAGTGTTCCGTACCTCTTGAACCTCTTAAAGAGTTCCTTCGGAGTATCAATTATGACTTCATCAAGGCGCGAAATCGCAACAATTTCTTGAGTGCTCCCGCTTACATACCACAATATGCGTCCTGGAGTCTGCACTAATCGTGGGGATCTACCTGAGCGATAATATACGTTTGCCCATCGCAGCAGGACGTCTCGGTCTCCTCCAAACAGATCGCGACCTGATTGTAGTCTGTCGAAGAGGTTCAGAGCATATCCTGGCCGAATGGGTATCAAGTAATGGTTCTGATTCGCTTCAGAGATCATAGGCGAGCAGTACCCTTCGATCTCAAGTGGGTCCATGCTCTCGTAGGCCGGCAGCGAAGCTGGGAGCAATAGGCGTATTTCAGCCAATGCTTCGTCTTTGTTAATACATTGCGTGAAGCAGAACCGTACGTATGCATCACCATATGCAGTAAATTCCATCTCGGAGAGACCCTGCATAAGTTCATGCGGAAGGGCGTTGGCGTCAATTGTTACTACCGTCAAGTTCTCTTGTACGGACCGATGGATGACGTCCCCAACTATGAAACGCCCGAAAAGTGAGCGTTCGCCTGACGAGACTACTCTACCTAGAGACACCGTAAGCGTGTTTGGAATAGCATGATTCAGCAACCGGAGGGCTACCGGCTCACCTCCTGACCACAAGACTTCCAATTCGCTGGCTGGGTCTGCCAAGGCTGCTTCAACTCTTGATCGCAACGGACCAAGCCGTTCTCCTGGCAAGAGGAACTGTGTGAGGGGGAAGCCAGGTAGTTCGGCAGACGTCAAAGTTCGCCAGGCGAGGGCAAGTCCGGAGACGCGGTCAGGCGTCGGCAGTTGAGTATCAGATAGTTCCCTCAAACGAAGGATGAGCTCAGCTGGGGACAGGACCTGAAGACCAGTCACACGGTTAATCTGGGTTGCTCTGCTCAGCAACAGCCGGTCCCTGGTGACAAAGATACCTACATCAGAAGAACCGGCCTTTGCGAGATGTTGAATGTCGGATTCTTGGCTCGCTGTGTTACTGGGCAAAAAGCCCTTCAATGAAACGGCGAGGTTAGTCACTACAATTGGATCGTAACGCACATCGGAGAACTGGCTAACCTTAATTCTAGATTCGTTCCGGGCACTAGCGTCAGAATTCCGATTGATTTCAATCAGTAGTTCGTCAGTAACCCAGATATTCAGTGAATCCACAAAAAGATCCGACAGTAATGCTTTGGACGGCAAATTGTCACTATGTTCTGGTTCATTGAAATCAAAGAATATCTGGGCATCTATAACGACATCGAGGATATCTTCGGATATGTTTGCTCGAAAGAGTGCCAGTTGGTCATCAGGTGCCAGCACTAAGCGCCATCGAGTAAGGAGATGTCCCTCTCGCGACCGCCCAGGCTTTTCGGTTAGAGGTACGAAACCTAACTTCGGCCACATCTGATGGGCTGGAAAATCATTACGGCAATTCAGCCTAACTACCTTCTGCGTAGAAGCAGTGGCCTTCAATGCTTCGAGGAGTCCCTTAGCAATACCTTGCCCTCTGAAGTGCGCTGCTACACAGAGCTGGACGATGCGAAAGCGATCCCGATAGGCTGCGTAAAGGAGGTACCCAGCAAGCTCACCATTCGCAGTCTTGGCTCCCAATACGCTTGTCTCACCGACGTACTTCTCGAGAACTTGTCGAGGAAGAAACCCAATCGTCCCACTGTTCTGCTTCATCAGCGAGTCGATTGCATCGATGTCGGTTGCTTGTAGCTGCGATATCTGTATGGCCATTGTCTGAGTCTTCCCCGGCGCGAGGCTATCAGAAGCTCCTCGCAGGCTAAAGGCACTTAGAACACAACCTCTATCGTGCCTGCCGTTTGCCACCGCGCCTACAGAGTAATTGAGACGCGTGACACCGCAGAAGAGCCTCGTGTCACTAATCCAGAGGAACTAGGTTGCCAAATCGCCTTGGCGGCGGGGTGCCTGCCTGCGTAGGAACGACGGAAACCTACTCCCGCTCCCCCAACAGCCGCCGCAGGTCCTCCACCTCGCGGCGGAGGTCGCGGTTCTTGCGGGCGAGGTAGATGGCGTAGGCGAAGAAGCCGGCCCAGGTGAGGAGCGTGCCGGCGAGGAGGTAGCCGAGGTTGCTCTCGCCCGGCGCGTCCTGCCCCAGCGGGGCGGCAAGCGCGGCGGGAGCGGTCAGCGCGAGCACGACGAGGGAAAGAACGAAGGCGGTGAAGATCCGGTTGCGCATGAGGTCCTCAGGCGGCGGCGAGCCGCAGCTCCTCGATGGCGTCCTCGTCGCTGCGGAGCGCGTAGCGCTCGGCGATGAGGGCCGCGAAGAGCACGATGAAGGTGACGAACGAGAAGAGGAGGGTGAGCAGCATCTCCCGCTCCAGCGAGCCCTGCGCGCCGGGGCCGGTGACCCGCTCCGGGTGCAGGCCGCCCCACCAGTCCGCCGCCATGTAGACGAACGGCACGGTCGCCGCGCCGATGATGGCGGTGACGGCGGACCATCGCCTGCCGCGCTCGGCGTCGGGCGCGTAGGCTCGCACCATGAGATAGCCGATGAAGATGAGCCACAGCACAAAGGTGAGCGTGCCATTCGCGTCCCACACCCACCACGTGTTCCACACCGGCTTCGCCCAGACCGCGCCCGTGATGATGGCGCTGGTGAAGAAGACGACGCCCACCTCCGCAGAGGCGTAGGCGAGCCGGTCCCACGCGCGGTTGCGCCGGACGAGGTAGAGGACGCTGCCCGCAGCCGCGAGCGCGAACGAGAGGAAACTGGTGAGGATGACGGGGACGTGGAAGTAGAAGAGGCGCTGGACGATGCCCATCGACCGCTCGGTCGGGGCGTAGCCGAAGATGAGGTACATGTCTATCAGCACGAGGACTCCCGCCACGAGCAGGAGTCCCAGTCTCCAGGCGCCGGTCCCGCCCTTTGTGGGCGCCGGGTCGGCAGTCGTCACGCTCACTCCTCCAGCACGTACTCGAACACGAGTGATGATAGCACGAGGAAGACGATATCGAAGGCGACGATGAGCTGCAGCCAGCCGCCCATGCCGCTCCATCCCTCGCCGTCGAGCGCCTCCCGCGAACCGGTGACCGCGCCGATGAGCAGCGGCAGCGCGACCGGCAGGAAGAGGATGGGCAGCAGCACCTCCCGCGCCCGCGTGTGCACGGCGATCGCGGAGAAGAGCGTGCCGACCGCGGCGATGCCGACCGTCGCGGCGAACGCGATAGCGATGAACCAGACGTTGAAGAGCGAGAGGTCGTACAGGACGAGGAAGGCGGGCAGCATGAGCGCCTCGACCGTCACGAGCAGCGTGACGACGCTCAGCAGCTTGCCGAGGTACAACGCCTCGCGGGGGACGGGGGCGAGCCGCAGGCCGTCCAGCGTGCCGCGCTCGTGCTCCAGCAGGAAGGTGCGGTTCATGCCGAGCACGGCGGTGAAGATGTAGGCGACCCAGACGATGCCCGGCCCGATGGAGGCGATGAGTTGCGGCGACGGCTCGAACGCGAACGTGAAGATGAATGCGACGACCAGGGCGAACGCGAGCACGGAGAAGAGCGTCTCGCGCGTCCGGAGTTCCAGGCGCACGTCCTTGGCGTAGATGGTGAGCGCGGCGCGCAGCGTCTCCCGCATCACGCGGCCCCCCCTGACGTACCAAGGGGCGGCGCGCTGAGGAGCGCGGCGATCTCGTCCGGCGTCGTGCTCCCCGTCTCCCCGTGCGCGGCGATGCGTCCGCCGCGCAGGACGGCGAAGTCGTCGGCGCTCGCGAGCCCGCGCGCAGGGTCGTGCGCCGAGAAGACGACGGCCCCGCCGCCGTCGGCGACCGCCCGCACGACGGTGTCGACGAACGCCTGGCCCTGCACGTCGAGGCCGGAGTCTGGTTCGTCGAGCAGGAGCAGGGCGGGCCGGTGCAGCAGCGCCCGCGCGATGGCGACGCGCTTCTGCATGCCGTTCGAGAGGCCTCGCACGCGGCGGTGGGCCCAGCGCTCCGCGCCGACGTCGCGCAGCACCTCGGCGGCGCGCTCGTTGGGATCGGGCACGCCGTGAAGCCGCGCGTAGAAGCGGAGGTTCTCCTCGGGCGTGAGGTCGTCGTAGAGGAGGCTGCCGTGGCCGGCGTAGCCGGTGGCGGCGCGGACGCGGCCGGCATTGCCATCGGCGTCGAAGCCCGCCGTCGTCACGCTGCCCGCGGTCGGCTTGACGAGCGTGGCGGCGACACGCAGGAGCGTGCTCTTGCCCGCGCCGTTGTGCCCGAACAGCACGAGCACGCGCCCCCACGCCGCGTCGAGGTCGACGGCGCGCAGGGCGTGGGTCGTGCCGTACGTCTTGGAGACGCCGCGCAGTTCCAGCGCGTGGCCGGGGCGCGTGGCGTCCGGTGTGGGGTTCTCTGCCATGGGTGAGCCGTTCGGGGTCGTGGACAGTGTACCCTGTTCAGAGGGGAGGGCGGTTCGCGAACCGCCCCTACGGGGGGCCGGGGGGGGGCTCACCCCCATCCTAACCTTCCCCCATCAAGGGGGAAGGGACCGGGCAGCCTCCCATCGAGGGGGAAGGGATCAGACAATCGGAGGTGGGAGCGTGGAAGTGTTCCGACAGGTGGCGGCGGCGTTCGGCAGGCGGGGCGTGCCGAAGGGGATGGAGGACCGGGTGCCGCCCGGCCAGTACGTGACGCCGAAGATGCCGGTGATGAGCATGTGGCCCACGCCGCACATCGACCTCGCCACGTGGCGGCTGCGGCTGTTCGGCGAGGTGGAGCGCGAGACGGAGCTGACGTGGGCGGAGTGGGAGACGCTCGCGCAGATCGAGGTCACGGCGGACTTCCACTGCGTCACGCAGTGGAGCCGGCTCAACGTCGGCTGGGAGGGCGTCCCGGCGTCGCGCGTGCTCGACCTCGCGCAGCCGAAGGCGTCGGCCCGGTTCGCGATGCTGCACTGCTACGACGGCTACACGGCGAACATCGACATCGACGCGCTGCGGTCGCCGGACGTGCTGTTCGCGCATCGCATGGACGGCGCGCCGCTCGAGGGGCAGCACGGCGGTCCGCTGCGGCTCGTGGTGCCGTCGCGCTACGGCTGGAAGAGCGCGAAGTGGGTGAGCGGCGTCGAGTTCATGACGGCGGACAGCCCCGGCTTCTGGGAGGAGCTGGGCTACCACATGCGCGGCGACCCGTGGCGGGAGGAGCGCTTCAGGGGGTGGCGGTAGGGGGGCTACAGGATTGAAGTGCGGTTCAATTGAGGCAGGTCGCCTTCTGCAAACTTATGCTGCGCCAACATGGACTGCTCCACCTGATAGCGGCGATTGCTCGGCACTAACTGATAGCTGAACCAACACGCCCTACCAAGTGAGGTCGGTTGCACCATGCGCGGCGTGTCCAGGTGGTCTTTCATCCTTCGACGCAGGTCACCGGTCTCCCCGATGTAAAGAATCTCATCGTACATAGTGGACAGAGCGTAGCATCCCGACGATGGTGGAACATCAAGATTGAAGCGCCGATCGAAACTAACTCTATGAGTGAAAATAGGTGAACACGCATCAACTCTCATTAGCACACGCCTGGTTGCGACGATGGAGATTGCTGTGAGCGAATAAGCGCCTGGGAGAATTCACTGGCGTAAGCAGTAGCGTTGGCTCTGTTCAAAGATACCCCGCCAGAATTAGTGTTCCACCAAGCGGGATCGGATATAACTTGAGCGACAGGATCTAGTTCTGCCATGGCACTCTGGATAGTCTCGGCAATCGATGTTGGAGTGAAGTTCAAATTAGCGGCATACATGGCCGTGAATACCCATTTTGAGATTACGAGAAAGAAGTACAACCCGTTATTCTGATAAACACGTGATGATGCTCGATTACCATCAGGAATAAATAATTGATCTACTGCTCGGAAATAGTTAATCACTATACGATCTCGTTTCTCGTTATCATTCTCACGCATGAAAATAGGGTTTACTCCTGTGAATACATGCGCTTTGAGCATGTTGGCAAACCCTGCTTGTTTGATTCGGCCTCTTCCACCGGAAGGGTCATTAGCCATCTGAATGCGTCCACGTAGCGGTGAATCCACATCCTCATTCAACTGTTGGATTAGTCTGAGCGCAAGGGCATCAGTGCCTCTTGCTACTAGTGTCTGAAGCCAGTGAGGAAGATAAGGTAAATCCTCGATGCCCTGCATATCGGTGAACCGCTTAGTGATTTGTTGCTGTAGGGCGGCCTCTACAGGTTGTTGCGTCGTGTTAACGATGTAGAAGTGGTACATCTGGTGGATGTCATTCAGGCCAACTGCAATAGTAGCAGGGAGCTTGAATTCCTTCAGTCGAGGTTCGCTCTGTGCAGCTCGCAGCAAGCCCTCTATGCGGTGTTGTCCGTCCACAACACTGAAAGGGCAGACTTGGTCTGTATCAAAGGTGAGTTCGTTATGATCTATATCGAAATCGATATGTTTGTCCGTCGCCAGAAAAATTGTAGTAGGCAGGTTTGCATAACCCCCTGAAAACCCATCCGTGAGGTGCCGAGCCAGTCGATTTGCTCGTGCATTGTTCAGTATTCGCTGAAAACCTTCACCTTGGGGTTCGAGGTGATTTACGTCATAAAACCGAGGGATTGCGAAATCCTGCGGGGTGACGTAAGTGAGGAAGATGGTTAGGTGGCCTTGCCTAACCTCAACTGCTGGGCGGGTTATTTGCGGCATGCATACCTCGGGCTGCTAGCTCACTAGACGGCGAAGGTGTTCAGCAGGTCCTCTGCCGAGCGGCCGGTGACGCGCTCGCGGACGGCGCCGAGGCGCTGGTCGAGCGAGGGTCGGGAGTCGTCCTGGTAGATGACGCCGAGGGGGACGCCGCCCTGCTCGATGACGCCTCGCGCGGCGCTCTTGCTGGTGGAGTCGTGGCCGTCGGGGATCTCCCAGGCCAGGGGGTCGATGCCCTTGGCCTTGTTGCCCTTGAGGAGGGCGTAGGTGTCGTTGTAGGTGGTGCAGGGGGAGTTGACGTGGACGATGGAGAAGCCGTCGTGCTCCATGCCGCGCTTGATGAGTCCTGCGAGGTCGCGGGGCTTGGTGGAGTAGCCGGAGGCGATGTACGTGACGCCGAGGGTGAGGTAGAGGTCCAGCGGGTTGAGGGAGGACTCGAGCTTGCCGTAGGGGGTCGAGCTGGTGACGGTGTCCTCGACGGTGGTGGGGGACGACTGTCCCTTGGTGAGGCCGTAGACGCCGTTGTCCATGATGACGGCGCAGATGTTGAGGTTCCGCGAGGCCTGGGGCGCGATGTGCTCCATGCCGATGCTGAGGAAGTCGCCGTCGCCCGCGACGACAACGACGTTGAGGTCCTCGCGCGCCATCTTCACGCCGAGGGCGAGGGGGAGCGAGCGTCCGTGGATGCCGTGGAAGCCGTAAGGCTGCTCGCCCTCGTACAGGTGGACGAGGTTGCCGGAGCAGCCGATGCCGGCCACGACGACGTTGTGGTTCATCGGGATCTCGCGCTCGATGTTCCAGTCGCGCATGGCGAACTCGAGGGCACGGCGTACGCCGAAGTCGCCGCAGCCGGGGCACCAGAGGAAGTCGTACTCGGGGTTCTTGGCCGTTCCTGTCATGCGTTCACCGCCTGCGGCTGCCCGGCTCCGGCCAGGCGCGCCTTGATACGCTCGCCGAGTTCCGTGGGACGGAATGGCAAGCCCGTGTATTGCGTGATGGCCTCTGCCTTGACGCCCTGGGAGCGCAGAACGTTCGCGAACTGTCCCTGGTAGTTGAGCTCAGGGACGATCACGAGGTCCTTGGAGCGCAGCTCGTCCAGCAGCGCCGTGGGCAGGGGATTGAGGAACATGGTGTAGTACCACGCGATGTCGACGCCAGCGTCCCGGAGTTGCTGGAATGCTTCCCGCGCGGAGCCCTTGGAGCCGCCCCACGGGATGACGGCGACCGACGCGGAGGCGTTGTCGCTCTCGTAGGTGCCTTCCAGCAGTTTGAGCTTGCCGAAGCGCCGTTCGGTCATTTGGATGTGGTACTTGGCGAGGTGGGTGGTGTCGCCGTAGATGTCGTGCTCGGAGCCGTTGGCGATGTACGCTCCCGCGCCGCCGGGGACAGGGAAGGGGGAGATCTCCTGCGATTCGTACCGGAGGTAGCCGTTCTCGCCCTGGTAGACGTTCCTGCTCTCGACGGGGATAGCGGCCAGGTCAGGCTTCGCGATGTTCTGCGCACGCTCGGCGAGCGAGTGCTCGCTGAGGAGGATGACGGGGCCCTGGTAGCGCTCGGCCCAGTTGAAGGCGTGGACGGTAGCCAGGAAGCATTCGTCCACACTGCCCGCGGCGATAACGGGGATGGAGGAGTCGCCGTGAGCGGGGCTGAGCGCGGCGTTGAGGTCCGACTGCTCGGTCTTCGTGGGGAGGCCAGTGGCCGGGCCGCCGCGCTGCACGTCCACGATGACGCAGGGGATCTCGGCCATCCAGGCGAGGCCGATGCCCTCGCCCATGAGGGTGAAGCCGGGGCCAGAGGTGGCGGTCATGGACTTCTTGCCCGCGAAGCCCGCGCCGATGATGCCGGTGATGGCCTCGATCTCGGAGCTGGCCTGGTAGGCGAACTTGCCCTCGCCCACGAGGTTGCGCTCCATGTATACGAGGATGGGCGTCGCGGGGGAGATGGGATAGCCGAAGTAGAACTCTATGCCGGCGTGCAGCGCGCCAACGGAGAGCGCGTCGTTTCCCTTGATGAAGACCTGCTCGTAGTCCGGCTTCTCGGGTTCGCCTAGGTCACTGATGGGGTCTTCCTCCGCGAGGTGGGCGAGGCCGAGATCGAGGGCTATGTGGTTGGCCTCTACGACCTTGTCGCGGCCTGCGAACCGCTGGGAGACGAAGTCCTTGAAGTAGTGGACGGGCATGTTGATGAGCCGGGAGAGCCCGCCCATGACAACCATGTTGGCTGCACGGGACTCGCCGGTCTGCTTGGCGAGTTCGTCGAAGGGGACGGTCACGCAGCGGAGGTGCTCGTCGGAGAGGGGAGTAACGGAAGGGTCGAGGAGGATGATGCCTCCGTCGTGGACCTCGGTGCGGTGCTCGTGGTATGCCACATCGTTGAAGGCGACGAGGATGTCTATAGCATCGCCGGGGCTTTCAACCGGGGTGCGGGAGACGCGCGCCTGTGTCCAGGTCGGGCCTCCAAGTATCTGCGAGGGGAAGGTAGCGAAGGTAAGCGCATGGTAGCCGACGCCGGTTGCAGCCCGGGCCAGCATCTCTGCTGCGGTTACGACTCCCTGGCCACCTTCGCCGGCAAAGCGAACGATAATCTCACTTCGGCTGGCCATCGTCTCAGTCCTCCGTGTAAGCCTCCCTGACTGCTTCCTGTCAGATGAGCCCGGAGACGGGTGGTTTGCAGTCAGGCGCCGTGCGCAGCAAGCGGCCAAGGCTGACACACGCCAACTAAGTAGATTACGGAGCGCACGGCGGGGTGTCAATCGGAGCGATGCGGTGAACGTTACTAAGCAATATAGGGGTTCCCGCACATCCGCCGTCGCACTATGGCTGATTCAGCCATCCGACCCACTTAGAAAAGGCGGAATCCTCCACACCGGCGGGCGGGCATGATTCGCGCGTTTCCGGTCAGATGAGACAGGAACGCGAGGGCGCAACCGCCTGTAAGCGACGAGGAGCGCGCGCGTTGACACCGCCGAAAGGCCAGCGGTATGCTCGCTGAACAGGCGCGAGAGTCGGGCGAGAGCCGGATTCTCGAAGCGAAATCAGGCATCTGGCGCGGATGTTGTCTCTGTTCTGCGTCCATGCAGCCCCGCTCCGCATCCCCCAATGGAGAAGGGGCTGATTTGTGCCTGAGGTCTTGGGGATACACGCGCCGCGGGCAGTTACGCGGCGCATCCGGGCTGGCGCGTACTACGCCCGGAACAACGGAGGGAGGCTGCATGGCCCAGAAGGAGATCGAGCTTAAGCGCGGGCTCAGGGATGTCTATTTCGAGTCCACTGAGTCCAGCCTTGTTATCGGTGACGTGGGCCGCCTCATCTACCGAGGCTACGAGATCCACGACCTGGCCGAGCATGCGAGCTTCGAGGAAGTCATGCACCTCATGCTCGTGAAGCATCTCCCGACGCGGGCCGAACTGGATGCGTTCAACGCCGAGCTCTGTCAGAACCGCGAAGTCCCGCAGGGTGTGCTGGAAATCATCGAACGCGTGAAGGACGGACATCCCATGGACGTCCTCCGCACCGCAATCTCCGCTCTCGCCGCATTCCAGCCGGATGTCGACGACGTTTCCCACGAGGCCACGCTGCGGAAGGGCATGAGAATCACCGCGCAGACCCCCACCATCGTGGCAGCGCACCACCGCATCCGCTCCGGCAATGCCCCCATCGCCCCCGACCCTTCACTCTCCCACGCCGCTAACTTCCTCTACATGCTTCTCGGCGAGCGTCCCGACGACGAGACCGCCCGCCTCATGGACAAGGACCTCATCGTCCACCTGGACCACGGCTCCAACGCCTCCTCCTTTGCAGCCCGCGTCACGGCGAGCACGCTGGCCGACGTTCACGGCGCTATCGTGACCGGCCTCGGCACGCTGAAGGGCCCGCTGCACGGCGGCGCTGCCGAGGGCGTTATGAAGATGGCGCTGGAGATCGGCGAGGTCGACAACGTCGATGCGTACCTCGCCGGGAAGCACGAGCGCCGCGAGCGCATCATGGGCTTCGGGCACGCCGTGTACCGCGCGGAAGACCCGCGGGCCCGGCACCTGCGCGAGGGCTCGCGCCGCCTGGCGGAGAGGATGGGGGACCCGAAGTGGTTCCAGATCCTCAGCCGCGTGGAAGAGTACATGCGCCCGTACGCGGAGCGCGGGATATGCGTGAACGTGGACTTCTGGGCCGGCTCCGTCTACTACCTGCTGGGGATACCGGAAGACCTGTTTATCTCCATCTTCGCCGTTGCGCGGGTGCCCGGATACGTGGCGCAGGTGCTGGAACAACAGGACAAGAACATGCTCATCAGGCCGCAGATGAGATACGACGGACCGATAGACCTCGAGTTCGTCCCCTTGGACCAACGAGGTTAGACTCTGCCAGGAGAGGGAGGCACGGAGCGTTATGACCCAGCAGGGGATTGAAGTTGCCGAGTTGGAGCCCGGCTGTGCGCATCATTGGGCCATAGAGAGCCCCAACGGGCCCACCAGCTACGGCACGTGCAAACGGTGCGGGGAGACCCGCGAGTTCAGGAACTCTATAAAGATCACCAGTTGGGAATCGGAAGGCAGCCACGTCAACCGCAACCCGCGGTAACGGCCTGCCAGACCTCGGGATGACAGCGCCTGGCGCGGCGTAGTTCTTCCCGCCCACCCCCCGAACGCCCTTCGGCAGGCTCAGGACAGGCTTGGGGGACACCCCCACATCCCCGGCAGAGGGGCAGAACCCCTCTGCATTCCCCGTTCCATGTGGTGCTGTGGTTCGACAGGCTCTCCACGAACGGATCGATGATGGCTTGGCGAGGTTCTCAATGCACTCATCGCCTGGCTACTGCGCATGACAGGCTTGTTCACTCCCACCGGCGCTGACGCCGAGGCCCGCAGACGCATCGCGCTGCGCGGCCCGCTCACGTTCGCCGAGTTCATGGAGGTCGCGCTCTACTGGCCGGACGGCGGCTACTACGCGTCGCGACGCTCCTTCGGCCCCCTCGGCGACTTCTACACCGCACCGCTCGCGCACCCCGTTTTCGGAGCGCTCGTCGCGCGGCAGTTGCTCACGATGTGGCGTGCGCTCGGCAGTCCGGCGCCCTTCAACGTCATCGAGGCCGGCGCCGGCGACGGCACGCTGTCGCTGGACGTTGTCGAGCATGCGCGCATACTCGAGGGCGGTCTTACCGATGCGCTTGAGTACACGGCGGTCGACCTGCGCGAGCCGCCGTCGGACTTTCCGTCCCGCTGGATACGCTCCGGCAGCGTCCCGGCGCTGGACGGGAGCGGGGTCGTGCTCGCGAACGAACTGCTCGACGCCATGCCCCTGCACCGCGTCACGCTGGAAGGCGGACAACTGCGCGAACTGTTCGTAGACGCTGCACCGGAAGGAGGATTCGTCGAGGTGACGGGAGAGCCGTCCACGCCGGCGCTCGTTGAGCGGCTCGACCGTCTGGGTGTGACGCTCTCCGAGGGTTACCGGACGGAGGTGAACCTCGCGTCGGCGGCGTGGCTGACTGAAACGTTCCCGGCCATCGAGCGCGGCTACCTGCTGCTGGTGGACTACGGCCACGAGGCAGCGGCGTACTACGACGAGTCCCGCCGCGCAGGGACGCTGCGCTGCTACTCGGGCCACACACTGGGGATGAACCCGTACTTCGGTGTAGGGAGGCAGGACATCAGCGCGCACGTGGAGCTCACGTCCGTGCGGTCGGCGGCGATGGCGGCGGGATTCGTGGCGGCGGGGGAGATGTCGCAGGCCGAGTGGCTGCGGTCGCTGGGCATCGACGGCTATCGGGCGGAGGTCGCGGAGCGGAGCGGATTGGGACGGGTCGAGCGCATGGCGAACCTGCACGGGATGGACGTGCTGGTGGACAGTGAGGGGATGGGCGGGTTCAGGGTGCTGGCGTTCGCCAAGGATTCGCCGGCGGTCGGGGTGCTGGGAGTGAACCCACCGGAATCGCCGCCTGCGCCGCTCGCGGGAACGCGGCATATGCCGTTCGGAGCTGAGGGCGGTTGGGGCAGGTGAATACGTTTCGCTCAGCGTGACAGATCGCGCGGGGGTGGCTCGCTGCGGTGGGCGGTGGCGATGAAGCCGGTGTGGCCGACCATGCGGTGGTCGGGGCGGGCGCTGGTCTCGGAGAAGTGCCAGGGACGCTCCAGCAGTTCGAACGCCTCGGCCATGTGCCAGCGGTCGTCGCGGGTGAGGCGCATCATGAGATCGTGCACCTGCAGGACGGTCGGGAGGTAGGCGGCGAAGACGCCGCCCGTGCGCAGCACGTCTGCGGCAGCGTTGATCAGCTGCCAGGGCTCGGGTACGTCGGCGACGATGACGTCGGCCTCGTCCGTGCCCAAGCCGTTGGCATAGGCGTCGCCGAGAACGACACGGTGGTTCGCTGCGTTGGGCGCCAGGTGCGCGACGTTCCGTTTTGCCGCCTCGACGACCTCCTCGCGGACCTCGTGCGAGACGACCGAGCCGTCCGGCCCGACAGCGCGGAGGAGGGCCGCTGAGGCGGCCCCTGAGCCGAGGCCGACCTCGATGACGCGAGCGCCGGGGTAGACGTCGGCGTGCATCAGGAGGGCGGCGAGGTCCTTGGGGTAGATGACCTGGCTCTGGCGCGGCAGCTCCTTGACCGCGTCGGCGAACGGCGGGCGGAGGATGAAGAGGCGGTGGCCCTTGTTGGTGATGAGGAAGAAGCCTTCGCACCGCCCGATGATCTCGTCGTGGGTGACGTAGCCGAGGTGGGTCTCGACGAGCGCGCCGGGTCTGAGCTCGACGCGGTAGCGGCGCTTGCGCTGGTCGTAGACCATGGCCACGTCGCCCTCGGCGAACGGGGTTCGTTTGAGGTCTGCTTCGCTGTGGGATGTCATCGTGTCTTTGTCAGGAACAAGAAGGGGCTGCGCCGCCGCAGCCCCTTCCGTACAGCTCGTTGCTGCCGCGCCTATCCCTGAAGTTTGCTCAGCTCTTCAAGGATGACGTTGGGGTCGGGGAGGACGCCCTGGTAGGTCTGGTGGTAGCGGACGGTCCCCTCCGGGTCGATGATGGAGATGGACCTGATGCACATGCCGGAGTCTTCATTGAAGATGCCGTAGGCCCGGGCAACCTCGCCGTGGGGCCAGAAGTCCGACAGGAGCGAGTGGCCAAGTCCGCCCAGATTGGTCCCCCACGACTTGAGGGCGGGGCGGGCGTCGGCGCCGAGTCCGAGGACGTGTGCGCCCTTCTCTTCGAACGACTTCAACGCACGGTTGAAGGTAGCGGTCTGCGTCGTTCAGCCGCCGGTGAATGCGGCGGGGAAGGAGTGGATGACGACCCACTTCTCGCCCTTGAAGCTGGCGAGGGAGACGTCCTCTCCGTTCTGATCCTTGAGGCTAAAGTCCGGGGCTTGCTGACCTACGTCAACCATAGTTGGGACCTCCTGAGAGAGGTGGCGATTCGAGCGTTAGGATAGCCGGAAGCGCGGGGAAGATAAAGAGCGGAGGACGCTTAGGGTTGGATGAGCCCTTCCTGGGGTTGTGTCCAGGCTACCTTGGGCAGCATGGCGTGTTGCCTGGCGCGTGCGAATGAAACGTCGTGGACGGGCACGTCGATGATCACCGGCGCCTGACGCTCCAGTGCGAGTGGGAGCAGTCGTTCCAGGTCCAGGGGGTCGTCCGCCTGCATGCCGACCGCACCGAAGGATTCGGCGAACTTGATGAAGTCCGGGTTGCTCAGGTCAGTCTCGTACGTGCCGGAGAAGAAGTCGTCCATGTCGCGCGCGACGTTGCCGTAGGCGTCGTCCCTGAAGACGATGGTGACCACGTTGATGCCGTACTTGACCGCGGTAGAGAGTTCGGCCGAGTTGAACATGAAACCGCCGTCTCCGTTGATACAGACGACTGCACGGTCCGGCTGGGCGATCTTCACGCCCAGCGCCGTGGGGAACGCGCCGCCGAGGTTGTAGGAGTAACCGGAGTCCACGTACGTCTTCGGGTGGTTCACCTTGTAGTGGGTGCGGGAATAGTAGCCGAGTTGCGTTATGTCCCAGACGGTGAATGCGTCGTCGGGGAGACCGTGCTGGATCGCCTCGATGATGGGGAACTGCGGCTCGTGGAGGTGGATGTCGTAGTAGGCGATGAGACGCCGGGCAGCGGCGACCGCCTCTTCGGGCGACGAGCGGTCGCCTGCTCCGGCCTCCGCCAGGTGCGGGAGGAGCGCTTCGACGGTGGCCCTGGCGTCGCCGTGCAGGGGGATGGTGTTGGCCTGGACCCGGGTGAGCTCGAAATCGTCGATGTTGATGTTGATCAGCGTGGAGGCTTCGCCGGCGGGGTTGCCCATCGAGAAACGCGTTCCGATGCCGATGACGACGTCGGCGGACTGCATCACGTCGACGAGTTCGTTCATCTCCTGCACGTCCGCGCGGGGGCTGAGGCATGAGCCGTAGCACAGAGGATGGCTGTCCGGTATCGCGCCCTTGCCGCCGCCGGACGTGATGACGGGGATGCGGGTTGCTTCGGCGAGCGCCACGAGGGCTTCCTCAGCGCCTGACTGCGCGACTCCGCCGCCGACGAAGATAAGCGGGCGCTGGGATGCGGCGATGATGTGGGCAGCTTCCCGCAGTTGCTCAGGGCTCGGCACGGTGCGCGAGGTGGGGGCGGGGTTACGCAGCTGGATCTCGTCGCGCTCCACGGCGGTCTCGGGGGGCATCTCGATGAACACGGGGCGGGGACGGCCGGTGCGCATCTGGCGGAATGCCTCGGACACGGCGACGGGAACGTCGCGCGGGGTGAGCACCTGCCGCCGCCACTTGGTGACGGGGGCCAGGGTGCTTCCCTGGTCCATGATCTCGTGGACGGCGCCGAGGTTCTTGCCGATCTGGCCCCGGGGGACCTGCCCGGCGATGAGGAGCACCGGGGAGGAGCGGGCGTACGCGGTGGCCACTCCCGCGGCTGCGTTGTAGACGGCCGTGCCGGGCACCACGAGGGCCACGCCCGGCTTGCCGGAAGCGCGAGCGTAGCCGTCGGCCATGTGCGTAGCGCCCTGCTCGTGGCGGGTGGTGATCATGCGGATGCCTGGCTCGTCGCGCAGGGCGGCGACGATGCCGTTCATGTGTATGCCGGGGATGCCGAATACGACCTCGACACCCTCACGTACGAGGGATTGCACGAGGGCTTCGCCGCCGCTCATCTTGGGCATGTTCACTCTCCTACGAACGGGCTCCCGTTCCCTGCTGGGTCAGCGAGAGCGGAGACCCTTCAAGATGCGGGCCGCCGGGACAGGCTATAAGCCCGCGGTGACCACCATGTTGATGTTGGCCGCCCTCGAGCGAAGGTCATCGAGCGCTGTGTACTCCGGGGAGTCCAGCCAGGCGCGAGCCTGCTCTATGCTGCCGAACTCGATGATCGCGAGGCGCTTGGGCGTCCAGGAGCCCAGCCTGACTTCGATCTCGCCGCCACGCGCTACGAACCTGCCGCCATGGGCTTCAACAGTACCCGTCACGCGCTCGAAGAACTGTCCAAAGAGATTGGGGTCCGTTATCTCAACATCGGTTATCACGTATGCAGACATGCTGGCACCTCCCGAGTGTCAGTGTTCTTGGCGATGGCACGAACTATACAGTGCCAGCCTGTTCCGGAAGAGGCCTGCACCGTGCTCGGTACGCATGCTCCTCTTCCGCTTTGACGGCAGGGAGCATACCACTGAGGTACTGGGACATAGGGGGTGTGGATTCCCGCCTGGCGCGGGAATGACGGATGGGAAGGCGAGGTTCCTGCCTCCGCAGGAACGACGGAGTCAGTCCTCGGTGGGGCGCCAGCGGAGTTCGGGGCGGCGGGCGGCGCGGGCCTCGTCGAGGCGGGAGATGGGGGTCTCGTAGGGCGCACCCTTCAGGAACTCCTCGTCAGCGGCGGCCTCGGCGTCGATGCGCTCTAGCGTTTCGATGAATGCGTCAAGCGTCTCCCTGGACTCGGTCTCCGTGGGCTCGATCATGAGCGCTTCCGGCACGACGAGCGGGAAGTACATGGTGGGGGCGTGGAAACCATGGTCGAGCAGGCGCTTGGAGACGTTGAGCGCGGTCGCGCCCGGACGCTTGCGCGCGGCGAAGACGACCTCGTGCATGACGGAACGGTCGTAGGGGAGCTCGAAGAGCGGGCGGAGTTTGGCGAGGAGGTAGTTGGCGTTGAGCACGGCGTTGCCGCTGATATTCAGCACGCCCTCGCCGCCGAGGAGAGAGATGTAGGTGAGCGCGCGGATCAGGACACCGAAGTTCCCCTGCGACGCGCCGCATCGCCCGATGCTCTGCGGGGGCATCTCGCTGCCGTAAGAGCCGTCCTCCCGCTGCACGACGATGGGGCCGGGAAGGAAGGGGGCGAGCGCATCGGTCACGCAGATGGGCCCCGCGCCGGGTCCGCCGCCGCCGTGGGGCGTGCTGAACGTCTTGTGCAGGTTCATGTGGACGACGTCGAAGCCGAAGTGGCCGAGCTTGGCGCGCCCGAGCAACGCGTTCATGTTCGCGCCGTCGCCGTAGACGAGGCCGCCCGCCTCGTGGACGATCCGGCACATCTCGATGGCGTTGCGGTCGAAGAGGCCGAGGGTGGTGGGCTGGGTGAACATCACGCCCGCGAGGTCCTCGTCCGCCTCGGCGCGGACGGCGTCGAGGTCTATGTCGCCACCGGGGGTGGAGGGGATGGAGATGACCTGGAACCCGGCCATGGCGGCGGATGCGGGGTTCGTGCCGTGGGCGGTGTCCGGTATGAGCATCTTGCTCCGGTGACCCTCACCGCGTGCGTCGAGCGCAGCGCGGAGCGTGAGGACGCCAGCAAGTTCGCCCTGCGCGCCAGCGAGCGGGGCGAGGCTGGCGCTCGGCAGGCCGCTGACCTCCTGGAGGTACGTCTGCAGCCGGAAGACGGCTTCCAGCGTCCCCTGCACCTGTCGCTCCGGCTGCGCGGGGTGCGCTAGCGCGAAACCGGGTGTCGCGGCGACCGCCTCGTTCAGCTTGGGGTTGTACTTCATCGTGCAGCTGCCGAGGGGGTAGAAGTTGGTGTCGATGGAGAAGTTCAGCTGGCTGAGGTGCGTGAAGTAGCGGACGACCTCGCCCTCCGTGACCTCCGGCAGTTGCAGGTCGTCGCGGAGCATCGCCTGCTCCGGCATGAGCTGCGGGGGCACGTCAGACGCGGGGAGCGTTACGCCGGTGCGTCCGGGGCGGCTGCGCTCCATGAGCAGCCTGCGGCGGTTGTGCGCCTCCTCGCGGAGGGGGGTGTCGGGCATGGAGGTCATCGGCCTATCTCCGCGAGCGCGTCCACGAGGCGGTCTATCTGGTCACGGGTGTTGACCTCGGTGACGCAGAGCAGCATGCCGTTAGGAAAACGGTCGCTCACGTCCAGTCCGCCGATGATGCCGCGTTGTTCCAACGCGGTGCTGACCTCGGCGGCAGGCTTCGGGCAGGTGACGACGAACTCCTGGAAGAACGGTTCGCTGTTGGGGAGGCTGTAGCCGGGGAGCTCCGCGATCTGGGATGCGGCGTAGTGGGCCTTCTGGTAGCAGAGCTCGGCGACGTGGCGGAGTCCCTGCTTGCCCATGAGCGAGAGGTACATGGTGGCCCACAGCCCGATGAGTGCGGTGCTGGTGCAGATGTTGGAGGTGGCGTGCTCGCGGCGGATGTGCTGCTCGCGCGGCTGAAGGGTGAGCACGTAGCCGGTGCGGCCCTCCGTGTCCACGGTCTTGCCCGCGATGCGTCCGGGCAACTGGCGGACGTACTCCTGGCGGCAGGTGAAGATGCCGACGTACGGCCCGCCGAAGCTGGCCGGGATGCCGAGCGCCTGCCCCTCGCCGGTGGCGATGTCGGCACCGAACGCGCCGGGCGGCTTGTACATGGCGAGCGCCGTGGGATCGCACGACATGACGGCGAGCGCGCCCTGCTCGTGCGCGAGGTCGACGAGCGCCTGCGAATCCTCGAAGCAGCCGAAGAAGTTGGGGTACTGGGAGATGAGGCAGGCGGTGTCCGGCTGGAGTTCTGGGGATGCGGGCGACGTCTCGTATATCTCGAGGCCCTGTGGCTGCGCGTAGAAGCGGATCGTGTCGACGTAGTGCGGGTTGACAGTATCGAGCACGGCAACGCGGGAGCGCTTCGTGACGCGGCAGGCCATGAGCGCGGCTTCCGCGAGGCTGCTCGCGCCGTCGTACATGCCTGCGTTGGAGACCTCCATGCCGAACAGCTGGGCGGTGAGGGTCTGGAACTCGAACGTGCCCTGCAGCGTTCCCTGCGACACCTCCGGTTGGTAGGGCGTGTAGGAAGTGAGGAACTCGCCGCGGGTGACGAGGGGCGCGACGACGGCAGGGCAGAAGTGGTGGTACATGCCTGCGCCGAGGAAGCTTGGGTGCTCACCCGCGTGGAAGTTGCGCTGCGCCAAGGCCGTCATCTCGGCGCGCAGCTCCATCTCCGGCACGGGCGCTGGGAGCGCGAGGCCGGGATGGCGGAACTGCTCAGGGATGTCGCCGAACAGGGCCTCGACAGCAGGCGCGCCGACCTCCGCGAGCATCGCGGCGCGGTCGTCGTCGGTGTTGGGGATGAAGGGTGAGGTGAGCGGAGAGTCAGGCATCGGGACGTGTCAGTGCTTCATTCGGTCAGCGCGGTGTAGGCGGCGGCGTCCAGCAGGGAGTCGAGCTCGGCGGGGTCGTCGGGCTTGACGCGGATCAGCCAGCCCTTCTCGAGCGGGCTTTCGTTCAGCAGTTCGGGTGCGTTCTTCACTTCGTCGTTGACGGCGGTGACCTCGCCGGAGATAGGGGAGAAGAGCTCGGAGACGGCCTTGACCGACTCGACCTCTCCCATCTGGGCGTTCTGGGTCACGCGGTCGCCGGGCTGGGGGAGATCGACGTAGACGACATCGCCCAGCTCGTGCTGCGCGAAATCGGTGATGCCGATGAGGACGAGGCCGTCGGGTTCAGGCAGCGCCCACTCGTGCTCCTTGGAATAGCGGCGGTCTTCCGGAACAGGCATAACTATCGCGACCTCTTGTAGAAGGGAAGGGCCACGATCTGCGCCGGTATCTGCCGTCCGCGAACGTCCACGGAGAGGGCGGTCCCAAGCTCGCTGGCCTCTCTCGGAAGATAGCCGAGGCCTATATTGGTGTCAAGGTAAGGCGAGTAGCTGCCACTCGTAACTTCGCCCACGTCGGACCCTTCCACGAGGATGCGGTGGTGCGCTCGCGGAGCGGGTCCGCGTTCAGCCGTACGGAAGCCCGCGAGCACGCGCGCCGTGCCGTTCTCGGCGGCTGCGCGCACCGCGTCCGCGCCGCAGAAGTCGCGCTCCAGGCGGACGAAGCGCCCCAACCCGGCCTCGATGGGGTTGACCGTCTCGTCCATGTCGGAGCCGTGCAACAGCAGGGCTGCCTCGAGGCGCAGGGCGTCGCGGGCGCCGAGGCCGCACGGGGTAGCGCCCGCGTCCATGAGGGCGTGCCAGAGCGGCGATGCGGTCTCCGATGCAGGCATGATCTCGACGCCGTCCTCGCCGGTGTAGCCGGTGCGGGCGATCAGCGCAGGCGCGCCCATGACCTGCGTCTCGACGACGTTGAACGGGCGCACCGCTTCGGGGTCGAACCCGGCGACTTCCGACGCGATGCGGGTGCCGTCCGGTCCCTGCAGCGCGATCATCGCGATCTCGGCGGTGCGATCGGTGAGCGTCGCGTTGGGGAAGCGCTCGGCGCGCCATCGCTCCAGCCACGCGAAGACCTTCCCGGCGTTGGCGGCGTTCGCGACGATCATGAATCGCTCGTCGTCGAACCGGTAGACGATGGCGTCGTCGATGATGCCGCCGGACTCGTTGCAGAGGAGGCCGTAGCGCGCGCGGCCCATCGGCATCGCCTCGCCGATGTCGCCGGTGTGCACCCAATCGAGGAGGCCACGGGCGTCCGGCCCGTCGACCCCGAATCGTCCCATGTGGGAGACATCGAAGATGCCGGCGGCGGTGCGGACGGCTCGCGCCTCGGCGAGGACTCCCG
The DNA here is from genome assembly GCA_965208625.1 of Dehalococcoidia bacterium. GTDB lineage: Bacteria > Chloroflexota > Dehalococcoidia > Lucifugimonadales > Australimonadaceae > Bin16. Next base: position 2,172,373 of record OZ242348.1, on the reverse strand, counting down.
CGTACTGCACGGGCATGTCGTACCCGGCGAACGGCACCATGCGCGCGCCGAGAGAGACGTGGTCGTCATGAAGGACAGTGGTGCGGAGGGGCGCGTCTACCATGTATTAAGCGTAGCATAGGGGCGTTTTCGGCAGAGGAGGTATCCGCTCATGGAGCGACTCGAATTCGGTGTGTGGGACCAGATGCAGACCTATGAGGTGATGCAGGCGGCGACCGCGGCGGAGGTGTATGAGAAGCACATCCGGCAGGCGCAGTTGATGGAGCGCGTGGGGTTCGAGTACTACTGGACGCTGGAACACCAGGGCTCCTATGTGGGAGCGGTGACGTCGCCGCAGATGTTCCTGCTGGCGGTGGCGCGGCACACGGAGTCGCTGCGTCTCGGCACGATGATCTGGCAGTTGCCGTTCCATCATCCCATCCGGCTCGCGCAGGACATCGCGACGCTGGACCACCTCTCCGGTGGGCGGGTGGAATTCGGCACCGGCATCGGCGTGCATGAGCACGAGTTCATGCGCTGGGGTCTGGACTTCTACTCGCGGCAGGAGATGGGCGAAGAGATGCTGGACATCATCGAGCAGGCGTGGGGCGGCGACGGCACGGTGACGTACGAGGGGAAGTACTGGCAGATAGACGAGGCGCTCATACAGCCGATGCCACTGCAGAAGCCGCACCCGCCGATATGGGCCGCGGTGCACAGCCCGCGCGCTATCGATTTCGCGGCGCAGCGCGGCTATCACATGGCGCAGAACATCGACACGGATGAATCGATGACCCAGAAGTTCGCGGACTGGCGCGAGGCGTGGAAGGGCTACGGACACAAGGGGCCGATGCCGCGCCAGTTCCTGATGCGCGTCGTGCACGTGGCGGAGACGGACGAGTTGGCGCACGAGCAAGCACAGACGTACCTTCTGGAAGCGAACACGCTGGGGCGCGAGCTGGTCTCATCCAGCCGCCTGGGGTTCGGCTCCCATCCGCGCGGGATGGGGCACGAGGACAGCGAGGACATCCGCGAGCGGGGACGCATCTTCCGTGAGTGCTCGCGCTCCTACGACTTCTGGCTCGACAACGGGCTGGCGCTCGTGGGCAGCCCGGAGTCGGTTGCACGCCAGATAGCGGAGGGTCGCGAGAAGATCGGGTACGACCACTTCGCGGGGAAGTTCCACATCGGGCGGATGCCGCACGACATGGTGGAGTCGTCGATAACGCTGTTCGGGCAGGAAGTCATCCCCGCGTTCAGGTAGACCGCGCACGTTCGCGTAGTCGCACAGCAAGGAGACAGCAGGATGCCCCCTCTGGAGTTCGGCGCGTGGGGCGCCGTGAAGATCAACGACATCAAGCGCCTGGGCTCAGCGGCCGCGGCCTATGACGAGCACATCCGCCAGGCCCGCATGATGGACGAGCTCGGCTACCGCTACTACTGGATCATCGAGCACCAGGCCTCCTACATCGGCGCGATCACGGCGCCGACGGTTTTCCTGACGGCGGTCGCGGCGGCGACGGAGCGCATCCACGTGGGTGCGATGATCTGGCAGCTGCCGTTCCACAACCCGATGCGATTGGCGCAGGAGGTGGCGACGCTCGACCACCTGTCGAAGGGGCGGGTGGAGTTTGGCTCCGGACTGGGCACGCACGAGCACGAGTTCATCCGCTGGGGCATCGACTACTACGAGCGCCACGCCGCCAGCGAAGAGGCGATGAAGGTTATCGAGGACGCGTGGACGAAGGACGAGGTCACGCATCGCGGACGGTTCTGGCAGTACGACGAGATGCTGCCGATGCCGAAGCCGTACCAGCAGCCGCACCCGCCAATCTGGATCGCCTGCCACAGCCTGCGCGCATTCGAGTGGGCGGCGGAGCGCAACAACGACGTAGCGACGAACATCTCCACCGACGATGAGCTGGTGGACAAGCTCGAGCACTTCAGGCACATCTGGCACGAGTGCGAGCATCCCGGCCCGATGCCGCGGCAGATGCTGGTGCGCGTGGTGCACGTCGCGGAGACCGACGAGCAGGCCCGCGCCGAAGCGGAGCCGTTCCTGCTGGAGTACTATGGCATCGATCGGGAGCACGTGACCAACACCCGCATCGGTTTCGGGAGCGACCCGCGCGGGAAGGGTACCGACAACACGCGCTACACGCGGGCGAACGGGAAGATATTCGCGCAGGCCCGGCAGTCCTACGACTTCTGGATCGACAACGGGTTGGCCATCATCGGCAGCCCGGAGACGGTTGCCCGGCGCATAGCGGAGACCCAAGAGCGGCTGGGCTTCACGGTGTGGGCAGGCAGCCACCACATCGGCAGGATGCCGACCGAGCACGTCGACAAATCGATACGTTTGTTTGGTGAAGAGGTCATCCCCGCGTTCGAGGCCCCGTCCGAACCAGTCGCGCCGGTGAGCACAGTGCTGAAGCGGCAGGGCCCGTCCGGCCAGCAGGGGCCGTGGGCTGGGAGTTAGGTGACGTCATGGAGGGAGTTACCCTGCGGGTGGCGCAGGCGGCAGATACCGACGGCATCAGGGACCTAGTAACGGCACTGGCCCAAGAGCGTGGCGGCGCCACTGACGCGGGAGCAGTAAGAGCTGCTGCGGCGGAGTGCATCGGGCAACTCGACCACGAGATCATCCTCGCTTCGGTGGGGGAAGAGGTCGTCGCGTACGTCGCGGTGCACTGGGTGCCATTCCCGATGCTGGGCGGAAGAGAAGCCTATGTCTCCGACCTAATCGTCCGCGCCGACTGGCGAGGTTACGGGTTGGGCAACCGGCTGATGAATGCGGCGGAGGAGCGCGCCAACGAGGCGGGGTGCGAGCGCTTGATGCTCAACAATTGCGTCGCAGCCGAGTCGTTCGAGCGGGGATTCTTCGCAAAGGCCGGTTTCCACCAACGCACGGACTTCGCCAACTTCGTGAAATCGCTACGTAGTGATTAGGTGAGTGAACAGGAGAGCGCATGCGGTGGTGATTGCAATGATTGCATGCAACGATGGCGTTGATTACAATGATTTCAATGCAATCGGAGTAATGCCATGACCAGCATCACCGTACGGAACATCGAGGACGACCTCAAACGGCGGCTGCGCATCAGGGCCGCAGAGCACGGCCATTCCATGGAAGAAGAGGCTCGGCGCATCCTGCGGTCGGCGCTCGGTGAGGGACTTGGGACAGCAGGGGACTCGGAGGAGGGCCTGGGGACGAAGATCCACGAGCTGTTCGCGCCAATCGGCGGCGTGGACGGCGTCGAATTCCCCAGGCTCGGGGGACCGAGGCCAGTCCACTTTGACAAGTGATTGTGATTGTTCTCGATACAAACGTACTCTCCGAGTTGATGCTCGCGGCGCCTGACCCGAGAGTGCAGGCTTGGGTCGACCGAGAACCGGAACAGACGTTGTACACCACAGCTGTAACGGAGGCCGAGATCAGGGTTGGCATCGCCCTGATGCCGGAGGGTCGGCGGAGGCGCGAGCTTGCTTCTGCAGCGGAGCAGCTCTTTGAAGGTCTGTTCGCAGAGCGCATACTCCCGTTTGACCGCCGCGCTGCCCAAGCCTATGCGGCTATAGGGGCGGTCCGACATGCAGCAGGCCGTCAGTACGCTACGCGCGACTGCGAAATCGCGGCTATCGCCAGCGCGAACGGCGCTGTCGTTGCCACGAGAAACGTTCGGGACTTCCTCGATTGTGGCGTCGAGATAACGAACCCGTGGGACGGGTGAAACGCCCAGCCTACCCCAGGACGGTGTAGCCGTCCGGGAGGGGGCCGCGGCCAGTGCCTGAAAGGGCGAGCGGCGCGCCTCTGCCGGACTCGACGGCAAGGGCGGCGAGCAGCTGCAGCGTGAGGCCCAGCGCCTCGCGTGACGGCTCCACCTCGATGCCGATGGCGTTCGCGAGGTCGAGCGTGTGGACGGTGAGCTCGAAGACACGCGTCTCCAGGTAGTCGCCGAAGCGTATGCCGCCGTTGTCGTAGGCGATGATGGCGTCCTCGTCGGTTGCGTCGAGGACCGGCTCGGCGCGGGCCCAGTCGGCGTTCATCGTGGCAAGTGGGTCGTCGCCCAGCGCCTGTCCGGCTTCGCGCCCGCGCAGGGCAACGCGCTCGTCGTCGCTCGGCTGTCGGAGGGAGCGGCGGTAGTGGTGCACAGCGGACGTGATGTCTACTGACTCAGCGCGTTGGGTGCCGAACTCCTCGATGCGCGTGATCGATCGGCTCATGTGGCCCACGAGGTCGCGGACAGTCCAGACGCCGAGCGCGGACGCTTCCCACTGCTCCGGCTGCACTTGGCCTGCGGTCTCCAGGAAGGAGACGACAGCCTGCCGGTAGGCGGTGCGGCTCACGACTGGCCCCGCAGTTCCTTCGCGGCCTCCACCATGTGCAGCAGGGAGGGCTTCACCTCGTCCCAGCGGCGGGTCTTGAGTCCGCAGTCCGGGTTCACCCAGAGCCGCTCCGGCGGGATGACGTCGACGGCTCTGCGGAGGAGGTCGCTCATCTCTTGCGTCTCGGCGACGCGCGGGGAGTGGATGTCGTACACGCCGGGGCCCACCTCGTTGGGGTAGGGGTGGGCGCGGAAGGTGTCGAGCAAGGTGCCGTCGGAGCGTGAGTTCTCCATGGAGATGACGTCGGCGTCCATGGCGGCGACGGAGTCGATGATGTCGTCGTAGGCGGCGTAGCACATGTGGGTGTGCATCTGGGTGCGGTCCTCGACGCCGCTGGTTGCGATGCGGAAGCACTCGACGGCCCACTCGAGGTAGGCGTCCCAGTCCTCGCGGCGGAGGGGAAGCCCCTCGCGGAGGGCGGGCTCGTCCACCTGGATGACGCGGATGCCGGCGCGCTCGAGGTCGCAGACCTCGTCGCGGATGACGAGCGCGAGCTGGCGGCACGTCTCGCTGCGGGGCTGGTCGTCGCGCACGAACGACCACTGGAGCATCGTGACAGGACCGGTGAGCATCCCTTTGACCGGCTGCCGCGTGAGCGACTGCGCGTAGGAGATCCACTCCACGGTCATGGGCGCGGGACGGTGGAGGTCGCCGTAGACGATGGGCGGCTTGACGGCGCGGGAGCCGTAGCTCTGCACCCAGCCGTTGGACGTGGAGACGTAGCCCTCCAACTGCTCGCCGAAGTACTCCACCATGTCGTTGCGTTCCGGCTCGCCGTGGACGAGCACGTCCAGGCCTGTCTGCTCCTGGAAGCGGACGGCGCGCTCGATCTCCTCGCGGATGAACTGCTCGTACTGCGCCGTGGTGAGTTCGCCGCGGTTGCGGCTCGCGCGCGCCTTCCGAATCTCCGGCGTCTGCGGGAACGAGCCGATGGTGGTGGTGGGGTAGGCGGGGAGGCGCAACACCTGCTGCTGTGCCTTCCGCCGCTCAGGGTACGGGCTCGACCGCTGGGCCATGGCCGGTGTTATGGCGGCGCTGCGCTCCATCACCTCGGGGTTGTGGATGCGGGTGGACGTCCGGCGCGACGCCATCGCGGCGGCGTTGGCGGCCAGCGCGTTCGCGACGTGGGCGGACTCGCCGTTGAGGGCGCGCGTTATCGTGGCGACCTCGTCCACCTTCTGCTTTGCGAAGGCGAGCCAGGACTTCATCTCCTCGTCGAGTCGCGTCTCGTTGTCGAGGTCGACAGGGGAGTGCAGCAGCGAACAGGAGGGGGCGATGAGGATGCGGTCGTTGCCGAGCACCGAGGAGGCCCGCCGTGCGGTCGCGACGGCCTCTTCCAGGTCCGTCTTCCAGATGTTGCGTCCGTCGACGAGCCCCAGCGAGAGGGAGACGCCCTCGCCGAGCTTGGCGAGGATGTTCTCGAGGTCGGCGCGACCGCGCGCGAGGTCGACGTGCAGGCCGTGCACCGGCATCGCGAGCGCGGCCTTCGTGTTCTGGCGCAGGTCGCCGAAGTAGACGGCGGCGAGGATCTTGAGCCCCGGCACTGCCGCCACGAGCCGTGCGTACGCCCGTCCGAACGCGGAGCGCTGCTTGTCGTTGAGCGTGAGACTGAGGGCGGGTTCGTCCAACTGCACCCAGTCTGCGCCCGCCTCGGCCAGCCGCTTGAGGATGTTCTCGTAGACGTCCACGAGCCCTTCGAGCAGCAGGAGTGGGTCGAACGCAGGATCGTCCGACTTGGAGAGCAGCAGGTAAGTCACCGGGCCCACGAGGACGGGCCGCGTCTGGACGCCGAGCTCCTTCGCCTCCAGGAACTCGTCGACCGGCTTGGTCGAGCGCAGGGAGAATACCTGGGTCTTGTTTATCTCAGGGACGATGTAGTGGTAGTTCGTGTCGAACCACTTGGTCATCTCCATCGCGGAGACACCGGGGCGCTCTTCGGTGGCGGTGCGGCCACGCCCCATGGCGAAGTAGGTGTCGAGGCTGACTTTGCCCTCGGGGGCGTCGTAGCGCTCGGGGATCGCGCCGACCATGACGCTCGTGTCGAGGACCTGGTCGTAGAACGAGAAGTCGTTGGAGGGGATGTGCGCGATGCCGGCTTTCCGCTGGAGTTTCCAGTGAGACCGGCGGATGGCGGCGGCGCGTTGCTGGAGTTCCGGTTCGTCTATCTTGCCGGCCCAGTACGCCTCGACTGCCCATTTGAGTTCGCGTTTCGCGCCGATTCGAGGGAATCCGAGATTGGTTGAGGTGGCCAAGTCGCTCTCCTCTGCCGAAAAACAGGAAGACTCAAACCCACAATGGATGCGGAACCGGGTGGGAAGATTCCTGCGATGTAGTCGCCGGGGGATGACGCAGCCCTCATTGTACCGTGCGTAGGCGTGCGGACTCAATGCCGAGGGGGCTGGAGCAGGCCGTGGCCTGCCGGAGCGTACTAGTTCGCGTTGAGCTTGAAGAACTCTATGGCGTTACCGCAGGTCATCTTGTAGCGCACCTCTTCGGGCGCGCCTTCGAACGCCTGGTCGAGGATCTTCAGCGAGTCAGGCCAGTCCGATTCCTGGTGCGGGAAGTCGGAGCCCCAGATGAGGTTGTCCACGTTCAACTGGTCGCGCGCCAGCACGCCCACCCGGTCGTACTGGAATCCCCAGAGCGTGTGCTCCAGCAGGTACTCGCTCGGCGGACGCGACAGCGGCTTGAAGCCCAACTGGTTCTCCGCCCAGTACCGGTTGCGCTCGTAGCGGACGTCGGCGCTCTGCAGGAAGAACGGGATCCACCCGATCTGGTTCTCGGCGAACAGTATCTTGAGGGTTGGGAAACGGTCGAAGAGGCCGGACAGCGTCCACTGCACGGCGGGCATCGCCCCGCTGCCCTTGATGGGGCTGAACCGCGCCATCTGCTCCGGGAAGCTCCGTCCCGGCGCCTCCAGCTCCTTCAGCAGTTCGGGCGTCGCCTTGGGGTAGTCGAGGAATGGGCCCTTGCCGGTGCGTTCGATGTCCACGTGCACGGTCACCGGCATGTCGAGGTCGAGCGCCGTCTCCCAGAACCGGTCGTCTTCGATGGACGGGTACTGCTTGCCGGACGGGAAGTCCTGCAGCATGATCGCCTTCGCGCCGATCTCCTTGCAGTGCTTGAGCTCCTCGATGTGCGCGTCGAGGTCTTCGATGATGGGCATGATGGTCACGCCGATGAGCCGGTCCGGGTTCTCGGCGCAGTAGTCCTGGATGAGCCAGTCGTTGTACGCGCGGACGATGGTGAGGTACGCCTCGTCGTCGTCGACCATCCGCCACATCCTCGGGCCGGTGGCCTGCGCGGGGAAGAGCACCTCGGCGTCTACGCCGTCGATGTCCTGTTCCTGCATGCGCTGTTCGGGCGTGCCCGTTCCGGGCGTGCCCTCGTACTTCACGCCGGACGGCAGGTAGTGCTCGCGTCCCCTGCCGCCGTAGAGGTCGGCCGGGTTCGCCTTGCGCGTCTGCTTGCCGTCGATGAACCAGGCGTCGGTGTCGTCGTCGATGCGCACGAGCTTGGGTGCGCGGTCGCGGTGCTGCTCCGGAACGCGAGGCGTCCAGTTGGCGGTGTCGACCTCCATGTGGGAGTCGCCGGAGATGTAGTGGTAGTTCATTCGCCCGCCTCCTGGAGATGGCGTTCAGTCGTGTCAGTCACAGGGGCGCATTCTATCGCCTGCGCGACTCCACGCCCAATCCCCGCGAGCGCAGGACGAGGTGCGCCTGCGTTCTACAGCTACCGGCGACGGCGTCTCCGCGGATCACCCGTGGCAGCCACGTAGAACGCCCAGGTGCCTGCCAGAAGGACGGCTGCGACGAGGAACCCGCCGTCGAAGCCGATCCTGTCTGCGACCAGGAACCCCGTGAACGGGCCCAGCGCCGCCCCTAGGTCCAGCCATGTTGAATACCTGCCCAACACCGCGGCGCGCGTGGAACTGGTCGCCGTTTCGCCTATGGCCGCATCGAGAGCCGTGTTCACCCCCACTGCGGCAAGGAACAGCAGGGGCATCCCTATGACGACAGCGACTGCGGAGTCGGCCACAACCATCATGGCCAGCGATGCGATCATCGCAGCCATCCCGCAGGCGATGGCTAACCGTCTGCCGACGAGGTCGGACAGATGCCCCATCGGCACTCCGAGGCTGATGTCGGAGAGCCATCTGAAACCCACCAGCAGACCTGCGAGCGTGACCACGGCGAACGATCCGCCGAGCACCCTGTCGTCGTTGTCGGCGAATCCCGCGAGGTAGGGCGCAAGGGTAGCGATGGCCAGGCCATTCGCGCCGAACGCGGTGGCGAAACGCATCAGGCTGATGGAGAGGAGGGGGATCCGCAGTTTCCGGCCGTACCCGGGCAACCGGGATATCGCGAGGTCCCATGCGTTCAATCTGTTGCGCAAGCCTCCCACGGCGGGACGGATGCGCTCCGGCCTGAGGTCCGGGATCCGGGTGGCGATGAGGACACCGATCAGTCCGATGCAGGCCAGGACAGTGAAAGTCACCTCTCGCGAAGTGAGATGGAACAGGACTGCGCCCGCAGTGACCGAGACGAAGCTGCCGAACCGCTGCCCGGAGTTGAACATGCCCATCATCCTGCCCCGTATGGCGGACGTGCCCACACCGAACGCGGTCAGGTGCGCGGCGAGCCGCATATAGGAGTAGGAGACCCCCCAGACAGCCCGGGCAAGCAACAGCGCCAGGATTCCGGTCCCGAGGCCGTATGCGAGCGTCGACAGAGCGCCGGCGGCGATGGAGGCGACGAAGGGCCAACGCACACCGAACCGCTGGTACACGGACGCAGCGAAGGCGTTGCTTCCCAGGCGGATGAAGCGGTTGATGCTGAGAGCAAGACCGATCCAGAACGTCGCAGCGAGGCCGAACTGCTCTTGTACGCCGAAGTCGACCGCCGCAATGGGCAGCACGACGTACATCAGCGAGTCGCCCATGATTACGGTAGCGGTTGGGGAGACCGCGTACACCATTTCAACGGGGACGATGCGTTTCAGGCGCATGATGGGAGTGCGGCCTCTCTGGCCCTTCTCGTTGCCATGTGTGTTCGATCTGTGAGGGAAGACTGTCTGAGGAACAGCGGGCGCATGGTAGTATGAACGCGTGGCGAACGCACCGCGCAACTACTGGATGGTCTCCGTCTGGCCGGAGTATTTCGACGCGTGCGTCGAGAAGAACTTCTCGGTGCTGGCGATGGGTCGTCAGCAGCGGCGGCGCGTGCAGCGCATGGAGATAGGCGACCGCGTGCTGTTCTACGTGACGCACCGGCTCGTGTTCGGGGCTATCGCGTCCATATCCGGTGCGCACTACGAGGACAAGACGCCGCTGTGGCCCGACTTCGAGGGCCACGACCCGCTGGCGTGGCGGGTGAAGACGAAGCCCGACGTGGTGCCCGACGACGACCACGTGCTCGACGCACGCCTCATCGCGCCCCGGATGGAGTACGTGAAGCGCTGGCCGCCGGAGGACTGGCCGCTCGCGTTCCAGGGCCTCCTGCACCTCATCCCCAAGCGGGACTTCCAACTGATCGAGCACGAGATGCGCCGGGGCCGCCGCCGCCCGGATGTCTCCTTCGTTCCCGATCCGAGGCACGGCCCGAACGCTCGCGAGGCGCAATACGCCGGAAGGCCAGGGGAGAGCGCCTGAGATGGCGGTTGCGATAGACCTGTCGGGCCGCAGCGCCGTCGTGTTCGGCGTGGCGAACCAGCGGAGCATTGCGTGGGCCATCGCGCAGCACCTGCACGCGGCAGGCGCGAACCTCACCGTGACGTACCAGAACGAGCGCATGGGACGTTCCGTGCTCGGTCTCGTCGAGGGCATGGAGCGCACGCAGGCGGTGGAGTGCGACGTTCTGGACGAGGAGTCGGTGGCCACGGCGGTGGACGCGGCCTCGTCGGTAGCGCCGCTCGGCGTTGCCGTGCACAGCGTAGCGTTCGCGAACAAGGACGACCTCGAAGGGGCGTTCTCCAGGACGGGCGTGGACGGTTTCCGTACCGCGCTGGAGGTGAGCGCTTACTCCCTGCTGCCGGTCGCCCGGGCTGCAGCCGCGACGATGACCGACGGAGGAAGCATCCTGACGCTGACGTTCCACGCGGCGGACAAGGTCTACCCCGGCTACAACGTGATGGGCGTGGCAAAGGCGGCGCTGGAGAACGAGGTGAAGCAGCTGGCGGCGGAGTACGGCCCGCTGGGCGTTCGCGTGAACGCGATATCCGCCGGGCCGCTCAACACGCTGGCCGCGCGGGGCATCTCCGGCTTCACGAACATGCACGAGATACACGCCAGCCGCTCGCCCCTGAAACGCAACATCACGCAGGAAGAGGTTGGCTCCGCAGCGCTCTTCCTCGCGAGCCCGCTCGCCTCCGGCATCACCGGCCACGTCCTCTACGTGGACGCCGGCTACAACGTGATGGGCGTCTAACGACCCCCTCTCCCTGCGTGCCCGCTCATGGTGAGCCTGTCGAACCATGCCCCTTCCCCGTCGTTCCCGCGAAGGCGGGAACCTCGCCTGGTGTAGGGGCGGTTCGCGAACCGCCCCCGCGTGCGCCCCTTCGTCGTTCCCTGCGGGATAAGGCACACGGGGTGGGGTGCCCTATCCCTCCCCCTCGGCGGTGCGACATCCGCCTCTTACGTGTACTTCCGCCCTCGCGCTATGCTGGTCACGGGGCGGGTGTCCCGCCCGCAACTCCCTGCCTTGCCGGGCGAAATCCCCGAGACGTGACCGAGAAAAGCAACACAATGCAACACTCTTCAGAAAACACCCCCGCCTCCCCACTCCTGTCGCTCTCTTCTTCAGGAGTGAACCGGCTGTTGCATCTTGTCGTATCTCCGTTGCGTGGGCGTTGCACTTCGTCCGCATAGGCGTTGCATTCCGTCTGGATCGGTGTTGCATCCGTTCGCATCCCACGTCCCTGTCCACCCGCTGCGCCCTGGAGCGACGGCTACAATCCCAGCCATCCGGTCCGCCGTGAAGGAGGCTCCCCATGTCCGGCCCGCTCGAAGGGATACGCGTCGTCGATCTCACCCGCATCCTCGCAGGCCCCTACTGCACGATGATCCTCGCCGACCTCGGCGCGGACGTCGTAAAGGTGGAGCAGCCGGGCGGCGACCAGGCGCGCCGCAACGGGCCGTTCTTCGCGGGCAGGGACGGCAGGGAGCGCAGCACCTACTTCACGAGCGTGAACCGGGGCAAGCGCAGCATCGTCATCGACCTCAAGAACCCTGACGGTAAGGAGACGTTCCTGCGCCTCGTGGACGGCGCCGACGTGGTGACGGAGAACTTCCGGCCCGGGACGATGACCAACCTCGGCGTGGACTACGCGACGCTGAGCGCTCGCAACCCGAGGCTCGTCATGGCGTCGGTGTCCGGCTTCGGGCAGAGCGGCCCCTACGCCAAACGCGCCGCCCTGGACGTCATCGTACAGGCGATGGGCGGCATGCTGAGCATCACCGGCGACGAGGGCGGCGGGCCGGTGCGCCCCGGCGTGAGCATGGGCGACATCACCGCCGCACTCTTCACGACGATCGGCGTCCTGTCGGCAATCGTAGAGCGTAACCGCTCCGGCCTCGGCCAGCACATCGACATGGCGATGCTCGACTGCCAGGCAGCCATCCTGGAGAACCCGCTGATGCGCTATTTCGCCGTCGGCGAGATGCCGGAACGCATCGGCACGCGGCATCCGGTCACCGCGCCGGTGCAGGCGTTGCCGACGAAGGACGGCTACGTGGCGGTCGCGGTGTCGGACGGTCCGACCGGCCACTGGGGACGGTTCGCTGCGCTCATCGGCAAACCCGAGCTCAAGGACGACGAGCGCTTCGCGTCCGGCTGGCTGCGGCGGGTCAACTACGACGAGTTACGGCCCCACCTGGAGTCGGCGCTGGCGCAACGCAACACCGGCGAGTGGGTGGACCTGCTCGGCCCGGCGGGCATCGCCGTCGGCCCGGTCCAGGATGTCTCGCAGGTGGCCGTCGACCCGCAACTGAACTTCCGGGGCATGTTCGTGGAGGCTGAAGCGCCGGAGGCAGGGCCGGTGACGTTCACGAATACGCCGGTGAAACACTCGCGCACGCCGGGCAGTGTGCGGCGCGGGGCGCCGGAGTTGGGGGAGCACACGGACGCTGTGCTTGCCGAGGCGGGGCTTGCCGAAGAACAGGCCGCAGCGCTTCGAGCATCCGGCGCGGTGGCGTAGGGAGAAGCGTGGGCTGCGTCAGACGCCGGATGGCTGGGCCAGCATCAAGGCTGCTACAGCCCCCGCCAGCAAGGCTGCGACTCCGGCTGCCGCTGCCGCAATCTTTATCCAGCTCCAGGGCCGCTCACCCTGCACCTCTCCCGTGCGGGCGTTAATGAGGAAGCGGAAGGGCTTGTTCCTGTAGCGGTACGCGCTGATCCAGACGGGCAGCAGGATGTGCTTGAAGGTGATGTCGTCGAACTCGGAGTGCATCCACTGGATGAGCTGCTCGTCCCCGCCGATGTGGTAGCGGATGGTCTGCCGTATCGGCCTGTCCATCTGCCGGCGAGCCTCCGAGAAGCCCTGTTCCAGGCCGACCTGGTAGCTCTCGGCTCGGAAGCCGCTCATGTACTCGTTCTGGAACGGAACGAGGTCGGAGAGTCCCCACGGCTCCAGCTTCTCCATGTACTGCCGGGGCAGGGAGTTGCTCGCGAGCACCAGTACGTCGTCGAAGGTGTTGTCCACCACGCCGCTCACCGGCGTCCACGCCGTGCGCCGCACCATGGTCGTGCTCTTACCCGTGCTCACCGGCACGTAGTAATAGATGCCGCGCTGGCCCGTGTACTCCGTCGTTACCGAGGCGTCGTAGGTCCAATGCGGGACGTACATGCCGGAGAGCGTCGTGTCCAGCCGGGCCCGCTGCTTGAAATCGTTGGGGGCGAACCAGAGCTTCGACACCCACTGGCGGAACAGTGCACGAGCCCGCTCGCGCTCTACCTTGAAAGGCAGCAGCGAGCGCGGCTTGATCTGCTTGTGGGAGCCGCCCTCCGCCACAATGGTGGTGCCGCAGAAGGGGCACTCCTCGGAGGAGAGGTTCGCGTCCCGCTCGAACTCCGCGCCGCAGCTTGGGCAGGAGATCGTGAGTACCTCTTCGAGGTCCTCGCCGCTCTCCAGCGACGCCAGCCGCTCGTGGAAATCGATCTCCTCGATCTCTTCGTTGGACTCGGGGACGGGAGTCTCGAAGCCGCAATGCCCGCAGACGAGCATCCCCGTGCCCGGCTGGAACTCGAGCAACGAGCCGCACTTCTCGCACGAAAATTCATCGGAACCGCGTTCTACCTGGGTTTCCGTCGTCATGAGACTCCTGTTGGTGGGACTGTGTGCCGGAAGTGCCTAAGGAGCCTGCGGCGGGAGCGGGGGCGGCGTGGCGCCGAACAGCGCGGCGAGCGTGCCGACGTCCGCAGCTCTGGCCCACTGTGCCATGCCCGCCTGCCAAACGAGTGTGTCGCGCGTGAGTTGTCCCTGCTGGATCTGCGTTGCCAGCACGTCCAAGCCAAACGGACCTGCCTGCTGTCCGTTGACGGCCACGAAGAACTGCACTGGCTGGGGTATGGGAGGCGGGGCGGGCGCTGCCGCAGGCGGCGCGGCGGTCTGTCCAAGCTGGCCGCCCATCATCATCCCCATGCCCAGGCCGACCGCTCCGCCCGCGGTACCGGCGTTGTTGGCGGCGGCCTCCATGGCCGTTGCCGCCTGAAACTGGGTGAACGCGTTCAGATTGCCGACGGCGCCCATGCTGGTGCGCTTGTCGAGGGCGGCCTCGACCTCAGCAGGGAGCGAGACGTTCTCGACGAGGAGCTTCGTGAGTTCAAGCCCGTAGGCATTGAACTCCGGCCTGACCTTCGAGGCCATGAAGGACCCAAGCTCGTCGTAATTGGACACCAGGTCCAGAGCGGGGATGTTGCTCTCGCCCAGGAGGTCTGCGAACCGCGAGACGATGATGTTGCGCAACTGGTCGGTGATGTCGTCGGTCCGGTAGTGGCCGGATGTTCCCACGAGCTCCCGCAGCAGGATGGAGGTGTCGTGCACGCGGATGGCGTAGGTGCCGAACGCACGCAGCCGCACCAGCCCGAAATCTGCATCGCGGAGCATCAGGGGGTTCTTGGTGCCCCACTTGAGGTCCGTGAACCGCCGGGTGCTGACGAAGTAGACCTCTGCCTTGAACGGGCTGGAGAAGCCGTACTTCCAGCCCTGGAGGGTCGAAAGGATGGGCAGGTTGCCGGTCTCCAGTACGTGCATGCCGGGCTCGAAGACGTCGGCCAGCTGGCCCATGTTCACGAAAGCCGCGGACTGACCTTCGCGCACGACCAGCTGCGCGCCGTATTTGATCTCGTTGTCGTACCGCTGGAAGCGGTAGACGAGCGTGTCTTGCGAATCGTCTGTCCACTCGACGATATCGATGAATTCGCCGCGGATCTTGTCCCAGATCGCCATGACTGCTCCTTGCCTTGCAAGTGGGTCTCAATCCACTGTAAGGGGTTGCCCAAGCCCACGCAACGCTGGAGCAAGGGCTTCGGTGGGGTTTGCGGACGCGTTAGGATGTGTGGACGTTCGGAGGTTCGAGGGGGCTGATGCCATGAGTCCACCTGTCTACTGCCCGCAGTGCGGATCGGTGCTGGCCTCTAAGATCGATGGAGGCCGTGAGCGTCCCGCGTGCCACACGGAGGGTTGCGGGTTCCTGCATTTCGGCGAGTCGTCTATCGGCTGTGGGGGCATCGTCATCCGGGATGGCAAGGCCCTTCTGATCCAGCGTGGGCTCAATCCCGGCCGGGGGAACTGGCAGATTCCGGGCGGATACGTCGAGGCCGACGAGACCATCCCTGCCGCAGTGGAGCGCGAGGTGCTCGAAGAAGCGGGCATCGTTGCTCGAGTGCGGGAGGTGGTCGGCTTTCGCCACTCGGCGAGCACGCCTGACCGTCCGGTGGCTAACCTCTATGTCGTGTTCCTCCTGGATTGGATCTCGGGTGAACCGCGCTGGGATGGTGTGGAATCGCTCGACGCGGGATTCTTCTCACCGGCGGAACTCGAAGAGAAGATGGGTATGCAGGCGATGTCGATGTGGGCGATCAACCTGGTACTCGCCGAAGAGTACGGCAGTGGGTTCGTCTCACACCACGGTGCGTTCGAGCATCGCTCCGGCTGGTCGATATTCGGGCTTCCGCCTGTAGGCCTCTAGTTGGCGTTTCTCAGCGCGCTCTCGTCGATCCGCCCACGCAGCATCCGCAGGTAGTTCGCAGTCGTGGCCTCGGCGACGGTCTCGACGTCGGTGCGCTGGAGTTCGGCGAGCTTCTCCGCGACCTGTGGGAGGTGCCACGGTTCCGTGCGGCGGATGGGGTTCTTCTTGAATGGCTGCGGGTACGAGTCGGTCTCGATGACGATGCGGTCCAGCGGGATTTGCTCCACGGCGGCCTGCAGCTCCGGGATGCGGAGCAACGGCTTGGCAAGGGAGATGTAGAAGCCGAGGTCGATGACGCGCTCGGCCAGCGCCAGGTCGCCCTGGAAGTAGTGCCACGCGCCGCCCATCTCGCCCGCGCCCTCCTCCTGGAGCAGGCGGACGGTGTCGTCGTCGGCCTCGCGGGAGTGGGTCACGAGCGGCAGGCCGAACTCCCGCGCGATGCGTATCTGCTGGCGGAACGCGTCCTGCTGCACGTCGTAGGCGGGCGAGTGGGGCATGTAGTCCAGCCCTGTCTCGCTCCACTCGACGACCCTCGGATGGCCGGCGAGCTGCCGCAGTTCGGCGGCAGTGCGGTCGTCCATCCAGCCAGTGAGGTCGGCGGGGTGCAGGCCGACACCCGCATACACGATGGGGTGGGCATCGGCGAGCATCTGCACGCGCCGGCAGGAGTCCAGGGTGACCCCCGCTGCTATAATCAGCCCCACGTTGGCCTCTCGTGCCCTGTTGAGCAGCGGGCCGATATCTTCGGAAGCGAACTGGTCTATGTGCGTGTGCCCGTCGATAAGCGGGCGGTCGCTCCGGGAATCCTGGGTTGCGGATGCCTGCATGGACGGATTGTAGACGATGAAGGCTGAGGGAGGAGAACGGTCTTCATGCCTTCGTGGGCACAGGCAGCGTTACGACTTTCCAGGAACAAGTGGGCACAGGCCACGTTCGGCGTCGTCGCGAGCGGCTCGCTCGCGTACCTCGTCGCTCACAACATCGTCTGGAAGGAAGTAGCCGAGGCGTTTCTCGACTTCCCTCCTGAACTTGCGCTCCTCGCCCTAGTCCCGCTCGCCGCCGCATTCGCGCTCCGTGCGTCGCGCTGGCACGTGTTGCTGCATAGGGAGCGCGTCACCTTCTGGCAGGTGCTGCTGACCCAGAACACCGGCCTTGGCTTCAATAACCTGTCGCCGGTGCGCATGGTGAGCGAGCCGGTGCAACTGGCGATGATCAACCGCCGCTACGGCGTGCCGTTCCCGCAGGCGTTCGCGACGCTCGTGGGGGAGAACGTACTCGACATCTTCGCGACCGCGCTGATGATGGGGCTCGGCGTTCTCCTCAGCCCGGGCGTCCGCGCGAGCAATGCGAACATCCAACTCATCGGCGCGATCATCATGTTCATCGTCAGTGCGCTGATACTCACCGCTGTCGTTCGCGGGGCGGTGCCGTGGCAGAACAGGTTCGCCTTCCTGCAGCGGATCGTCGTTGGTTTCACCGAGCTCAAAGAGCAACCATTGCGGCTCTGGCTCTCGCTGGGAGTGAATATCGCGCACTGGTTGCTGCTGGGCGTTTGCGGATGGTTGCTGGGGCTCGGATTGGGGATGGACGTGCACCCTGTGACGATGGCCACCATCCTCGTCGCCGCGACCTTCTTCACGTCCGCTGTGCCGTCCGTGCCGTCCGGCCTCGGGACGTACCATTTCGCCGTGATAACGATGCTCACCGAGTCCGGGACGGAGCAGGTCGCCGCGCTGAATTTCGCGCTGATGATGCATTTGCTGGTCGTGCTGCCACCCACGGCCATTGCGCTGATCATGACCGGCAGGATGAGCATGGGCACACTGCGCGACCCGTCCGGTGCACGCCATGGGGCATCAGGCGATTAGGTTGCGTACCCCTTTCCACATACGAAGCGCGACGCTCGTCGCCGCGACAGTGCTGATGGCAGTCGGCGCCGGATGCAGCAGCGCCACGCCCATGCCAGATCCTGTTGTTACCCCAACGGCACCTCCCATCATTGATCCGACGCCGCTCCCGCCTCCCGAGGGTACGCTGCGCGTCGGCGTTACCGGCGCGGCGCCGCACAAGGACATGCACGGGATGCTCTCCGAGTGGGCGGCGTTGTTCGGCCCCGGCCCAAGCCACGGGCGGCTCATGCGTTTCATGCTCGACGCGGGCGGACCACCCACGCTGGAGGTGGAGTGCGACCTCTGTGCGTCGTGGAGGTTCGTGGATGATCTGACCGCCGAGTTCCGCCTCGATCCGGAGGCGCGCTGGCAGCCCGCCGAGGGTTTCGAATCGAGGCCGGCAACACCGCAGGACGTGGCATTCAGCATGAACCGCCTCCGCATGCCCGGCCTGCCGCACGCTTTGTTACTCGACGCCATCGAGAGCGTCGAGCCAGTGAGCGAGGACGTCGTCCGGTTCAACCTGCGCTACCCGGACCCCGACCTGCCCATCAAGCTGGCGAGCCCGTATGCGGTCATATTCGCTCCTGATTCGTTGGATGGAGTGGACGTTCGCACGAGCGGCGCACCCGGTGCAGGCCCCTGGCTTTATGAACGGGGCAGGACCGGCCAGGTGACGCTTAACGCGTGGGATGGCCACAGCACAGGGACGAAGGTCGAGCGCATCGTGTTCCACCCAGCGTCCACGCCGGACCTCGTGACGCGCTTGCTTCAACAGGGACGCGTGGACCTCGCGCAGGTGTCGGAGTCCGAGTGGCCGGCACTCGAAGTGGAGGGGTTCTCATCGGAGGTCGTGCACCGTTCAGGCAGAGGGGTGTTGTTCGGTCTGAACTCGGCGCGGACTCCGTTCGACGACAGCGACGTGCGTCGCGCGGCGTTCTTGGCGCTTTCGCCCCACGATGCGTTGCGGGAGACATTCGGCATCGGTTCGGTCTCCACGGGGTTGCCACTGGCCAACGAGGGATGGGCTATCCCGCAGGCCGAGGTGAATGGCGTTTTCGGCGATCAGGCGCAGGCGCGAGCCGTGCTCGGCGCCGTCGGCTCGCAGATGTCGATCACGCTCATCGTCGCCAACTTCGGCGAGACGCACGTGGAGCACGGCCGCCTGCTTGCGGAGCAGCTTGAGGATGCGGGACTCGACGTTACGGTCGAGGTGCTGAGCCGCGCCGCGTACCTTCGCCGGGTGTGGGAGGAGCGGGACTTCGATGCGTTCGTGGGATCGATGCCGCCGACGGATACCCCGAACGCGTTCCTGCTGGGGCTCGTGCACTCCGACGGCGCATTCAACGTGACAGGCGGCACGGCAGGGCTCGACGCACTCATCGAGCAGCAAGCGGCGGAACTGGACGGTGCGACCCGAGCGGAGCTCGCACGGGAGATACAGCTGGAGATGCTCAGCGAGGCGCTCTTCTTCATGGCGGCAGGCGCCGCGGAGCGATGGGCGTTCAGCGATCGGGTGACCGAGTTCGTTCCGCAAATGCCGATGGGAGCTGGCGACCTGTGGGCCGTGGTGGGCGTTGCGGACGACGGGGCGGGCTGATGGGTCATCGTTGGGGTATACTGACAACAGGTGCATGAGAAACCAATCTGGACGTACAGCGGCGCTCACGCCCTGGCGCAAGTGAACGGAGGTTCTGAGATGGCCAAGCCCCAGCCCGTAACCGATGCCGATTTCGCCACGACCGTGCTCGAGAGCGACCAGCCGATACTGGTCGACTTCTGGGCGGACTGGTGCGGCCCGTGCAAGATGATTGCGCCCGTGGTGGACGAGCTCGCCGAGGAGTACGAGGGCCGCTTCGCGTTCGCCAAGCTGGACGTGGACTCCAACCCGCAGACAGCGATGCAGTTCGGCATCCGCAGCATCCCGGCGCTGTTGCTGTTCAAGGACGGCAAGGTGGCCGAGAACGTCATCGGCGCGGTGCCGAAAGCCGTCCTCAAGAAGAAGATCGACAAGGTGCTTGAGGACTAAGAGCCTTCGCTTTCAAGTCGATGAACATACGGGCGGCGTCTCTTCCTGGATGAGGGGACGCCGCCTGCGCTGTTAACCGGTCCTCACGCCAGCCAATCGGGTGGGGCAGCCCTTATACTGCGCGTCTCGGATCTCGCGGGAGTGGATGGGTCCCGGTGGGTCTCGCGGTCTTCAAAACCGTTGCCGGGCCAGCTTCCTGGTTCGGGGAGGGTTCGACTCCCTCGCACTCCCGCCACATAGCTCCTTGCCGTTCTCCATCCGTTGCGGAAAACGTCGCCTGCATCCGCAGGCATTCCCCGATTACGTTCATCCCCTCCGCCAACGCTTGACGTTTACTCTGGGCAGCGGTAGCGTGCACGCAACTTTCCTGTGCGGACGCGGCTATGCGCGCGTCCGATTCTTTGGGAGGACGGACATGAGAAAGTTGGCACTCATTCTGGTCAGCACGCTCGCTATCCTGATGGCTGTTGCCGCGTGCGGCTCCGACCCCACGCCTACTCCGACGCCACAACCCACAGCTACGCCCGTGCCAGCCACGCCCACGCCGACCGCCATGGCGATGGCCGACGACCCCACGGCAACTCCGGTACCGGAGCCTACGGCGGACCCCTTCGAGGCTGAATGGGATGCGCTCGTCGCTGCCGCACAGGAAGAAGGCAGGCTCGATGCCTTCATCTGCTGTGCGCTTGGCCGTGAATTCGATGCCCATATCGACGCTTTCCAGGAGAACTTCGGTATCGAGATCGTCAGTGCTACGGGCTCCTCCCGGCAGCAGGCCGACCGGGTGCTCGCCGAGCGTGCCGCCGGGGTCTACAGCCTGGACGTGTGGACGGGAGGCCTCACCACCACCAATACGAGACTCGTTCCCGAGGGTGCGTTGACCGACCTACGGCCCCTGCTCATCCACCCCGATGTGCTGGACGGCGACAACTGGTACTTCGGAGATCTCTTCTGGGGCGACCCCGAGATGAAATACATCGTCGGCTACGGCGGCAACGCATCCAACGCCCCCATCGCTTACAACACCGAGCTGCTTCCGGACCCGACTGTCATCCAGTCTTACGTCGACCTCGTGAAACCCGAATTCGTCGGTAAGATCGTCATGCGGGATCCCCGCGAGGCGGGAACTGCGAACAACCACCCGTTCTACTTCGACCAGGGCCTGGACGAGACGTACCTCATCCCGCTGTTCCGTGACATGGAGGGTGTTATCGCGTCGGACGCCCGCCAGGCCGCCGAATGGCTGGCCCAGGGCAGGTTCGCACTCTGCATCTTCTCCTGCGGCACCGAAGTCGAGGAGCTCAAGGACCAGGGGTTGCCCGTTCAGGACCAGTTCCCACACCCGTTGAAGGAAGGTGCGACGATCGGCACCGGTGGAAACAATATCTTCGTGATGGACCAGGCGCCGCATCCCAACGCCGCCAAACTCTTCCTCAACTGGATGCTTGGCCCTGAGGGCCAGACGCTCTACCAGGAATCCAACGGCGACAACTCGCTGCGCATCGACATTCCCAAGGACAACGTGGTGCCGGGCAACCTTCCCAAGGACGGCATCGAGTACCTGGTGCCGAGTGCGGACCCCGGACACCAGAGCAAGATCGATGATGCCCTTGACTGGTTCCGTGCGGAACTGCCGAAGTACGGTTACTAGGAGAAGGAGAGATGAGAGCCGGGGCCGGAGACGCCAGTCTCCGGCCCCGACAAGGGACGAGATACGCTTATGTTGAGAACGGCAACGCTCGTGTCTCGCAGCAAGGCTGTCATTCGGGGTCAGTCCCCTACCGGCACGTTCGTGATGGCCGTGTTCATCATCGTGTTCGGTATCTACATCATCTATCCCGTCATCCTCATCTTCATCAACAGCTTCAACGTTGCCGAGCGTGTCCGTGACCCCTTCGTCTTCTCATTCGACAACTGGCGGATGGCGTTCTCCGACGCCTCGCTCTTCGTAGCGCTCCGCAATACCTTCGTCGTCTATTTCCTGTACACGGGCATCAGCTTCCCCGTGGCCATCGTCATAGCCTGGCTTCTCGCCCGCACCAAGATGAAGTTCAGCTACAGCCTGGAGTTCATGTTCTGGGTGTCCTTCATGTTGCCCGGCATCGCGGTCACCATCGGGTGGACGTACCTACTAGACCCGCACATCGGATTCGTCAACCAGCTGCTTTGGAAGCTGCCGTTCCTCGAGAAGAGCTTCGATGGCGGGCCGTTCAACATCTACTCCGTCCCCGGGATAATCTGGGCGCACCTGATGGCCAACGCCATCTCCCAAAAGGTCATGCTGCTTACCCCCGCCTTCCGCAATATGGACCTGAGCATGGAGGAGGCGGCGAGGGTCTCGGGCGCTTCGAACGTGCGCACCATGATTCGGGTAACCCTGCCGGTGATGGTCCCTGCGCTCTCTGTAGTATTCATGCTCAACATCGTCCGCATCTTCCAGTCGTTCGAGACCGAGCAAATCCTAGGCACGCCTATCAACTTCTTCGTCTACTCCACCAAGATCTTCCAGTTCGTCCGCTACTTCGATCCACCGGAATACGGGCAGGCCACCGCGCTCGCGAGCCTCACGCTCATCATCATCGCCGTGGTCATCCCGCTTCAGCGCTGGCTGCTGAACCGGCGCCGATATACGACCGTGACGGGTAGCTTCCGGCCTGGCCTGATCGACCTTGGCCCTTGGCAGTGGGTGGCTTGGGGATCAATCGTGTTCCTCCTGGCGCTGCTGACCGTGGTCCCGGTCCTCGTGCTCATCGGCGGCAGCTTCATGACCCGTGTGGGCTGGTTCAACCTCAACGACGTCTGGACGCTCAAGCACTGGCAGGATGTGCTCGGCGACCGGTTCTTCCTCCAGGCATTTCGCACGACCGTCATCCTGAGTACGAGCACAGCCATCATCTCTCCGCTGCTCTTTTCGATCGTTGCCTACGTGCTCGTGCGCACGCGCTGGCCAGGCAGAGCGATACTCGACTCTCTCTTCTGGATGTCGGCGGCGATCCCCGGCATGCTCGCGGGACTGGGGTTGCTCTGGGTATTCCTGGGTACGCCCGGCCTGATTGCCATCTACGGAACGATCTTCGCGCTGCTCCTGGTGGTCATCCTGCAGGGCAAGCTCACCAGCACGCAGCTCATCAAGGGAGCCTACCTGCAGATGGGGTTGGACCTCGAGGAGGCAGCGCGGGTGGCGGGCGCAGGCTGGCTGCGCACGTACTTCCGCATCTGGTTGCCTCTCATCATGCCGACGCTGGTGCTCATCGGCACCATCAACTTCGTGCTATCTGCTCAAGCCACAGCAAGCATCATCCTGCTGGCGAGCAGGGGGACCACGACTCTGTCGATCCTGGCGCTGGAGAAGATGACCCACGCCGACGGCACGCTGCTCGAGCAGGCGGGCATCGTGAGCCTGTTCATCGTTGGCATGACGGTTGTCGTTGCCCTGATCGCGCGCCGCTTCGGCCTGGTCCTCGGTGTGCGGCACGATGTGCGAAGCACGGCGGCGAGCACCGCGCCTGCGGACGCCGGGCCGCAGGGCATCCCCGCGAACCAGGCAGGCGGCCTGGGCAGATAGGGAGGGAGTGGCCCAACGGGACGCTGCGCCCGGATGGCGCAGCCAGCCTTGACGTATGGGCTCCATAAGGATAGCTTGCACACAACTTTTCCTGTGTGTGCGGGCTTGGCCCGTTCGGATTCCGACGGATGACGGAGAGGGACGATGACGACAGCCACCGCGACTACCGAACGAAATGCAGCAGTGAAGCTGGAGGGGTTGAGCAAGACCTATCCAGGCGGGCAGATCCCGGCCGTGAACGAGCTCTCCCTCAACGTGGAGGATGGCGAGGTCTACACGCTCCTCGGCCCGTCCGGCTGTGGGAAGACGACGACGCTCCGCATGGTCGCTGGACTCGAGATACCCGACGAAGGCGACATCTACTTCGGCGACCGCGAGGTTGTCGTCACGAGCAAGCGCTACCGGCTGCCGCCGGACAAGCGCGACCTGGGCATGGTCTTCCAGTCCTACGCCATCTGGCCGCATATGACCGTGGAGGAGAACGTCGCGTTTCCGCTCGCGACGCGCCACATGAGGCGCACCGAGATAAGAGAACGCGTCGCCCACGTGCTCGACCTGGTGGGTCTTCCCGGCCTGCAGAAGCGTCCCGCGCCACTCCTCAGCGGCGGCCAACAGCAGCGCGTTGCCCTCGCAAGAGCGCTCGTCATCGAACCGAAGATACTGCTGCTCGACGAGCCGTTCAGCAACCTGGACGCAAAGCTCCGTGAGCAGATGCGTATCGAGTTGAAATTGCTGCAGAAGCGGCTCAATATCGCCGTCCTGTTCGTCACGCACGACCAGATAGAGGCGCTCAGCCTCTCGAACCGCATCGCGCTCATGAACCTAGGCATCATGCAACAGCAGGGCCCCCCGCAGCTGCTGTACGAGGAGCCCGCCAACGAATTCGTCCGTGATTTCATCGGGAAGACCGTTCTTCTCCGAGGCAAGGTGCAGAGCAGCAACCCCTCCGGCCAGGTATCCGTGGCTATCGACGGAGGCCCGAACTGCGTCATATTCGGACGCTCCTACAATCCTGACGGGCTCAGCAGCGGGGAAGACGTCTACACTGCCATACGCCCGGAGGACATCGATGTCAGGCCGGCGGTGGGAAACGACATTCCTGATGGGGCCATCGCCGGAACCGTCACCGCAGCCCTTTTTACGGGCGAACGTATGGAATACCAGGTTGAGGTGGACGGCCAGGGGACGTTGCAGGTGTTCGGTGAGCGCCACACCCCTGCATCCGATGGCAACAAGGTGACGCTCACCTTGCGCCCCGACGGACACAGCGTCTGGTCGTCCGACTGGACGCACACCGAGACCGGCGAAGGCGTTTAGCACCGCGCTACAAGGTTCGCATCGCAGCGCCCCGTTTCAGGGGTGCTGCTTCTTGACGCACGGCTGTCATTACAGATAGCGTTCTTCAATCACGCGCGGGAGCGATATGCCCCGCAGCCCAGGGAGGATGGTTGTGAGAAAGATAGCGCTCTTACTGAGCACGATGCTTGCCCTGTTGGTGGTGGCCGCCGCATGCGGCTCCGACCCGACGGCTACTCCGGTGCCGCCGACTGCCACACCGACACCGGAAGCCATGATGGAAGACCCGACGCCGACAGCGATGATGGAGGAGCAGCCTACGCCGACGGCGATGATGGAAGAGAAGTCGCTGGAGGAGAAGCTCTACGAAGAGGCACTCGCAACCAACGACGGCAAGATCAGCTGGGTCTTCCCGACGCGCGCGTCGCAGGGCGACCCGATCATGGAAGCGTTCGAGGCTCAGTACCCCGGCCTTGATGTCGAACTGACGACCAAGAGCACCAGTGAAGTGACGGAAGGTCTGCTGCTCGAGCACCAGCTCGGCAGGGTCGCTGCGGACGTGTCCGACCCCGGACGGGACAGCCGCCTGCTCGACAGGGGCATCTTCGGCGACAGCAGCGACATCTTCGCTGACGTGGGCATCGCCGAGGAAGCGATATATGCCGACGGGCTGGCGACGCTTTACGTCCCGCTGGCGCACGGCGTGATGTACAACACCGAGATTGTCACGGGCGACGACATCCCCCAGACCTACGAGGACCTGCTCGACCCGAAGTGGAAGGGTCAGATGGTGCTGGAGGACAGGCTCAAGGGCTTCATCTACCTCACTGATCTCCCCGAGTACAACGGTCGGTACGAGAACCTCTGGCCCGAAGCGCAGATCCTCGACTACCTGACCAAACTGGCGGAGCAGGACGTGCTCATCCAGCACGGCAACACGACCGTCTCCAACACCGTGGCCAGTGGGGAGCGGCCCATCAGCCCGGACGTGAACGTCGCTTCTATCGGCAACGCCATCGTTCAGGACCATCCCGTGGACCTCGCTCCTGTGACACCGAACGCCATCGAGCAGTGGCTCATCGGCGCGGTTGCAGACGGACCGAACCCCGCGGGCGGCAGGCTCTTCCTCCGCTGGCTGCTGAACCTCGACCAAGGCATCCCGGTGCGCGTCTCGGTCCAGCCCGGCACGACCCTCGACCCCAACTCCGGAGACATCATCGGAGAGCGCGCTGCGCGTCTGGGGCTCAAGATCGGTTACACCGGCATCGAGATGGCCGACAACTTCTCGCGGCTCCAGATGACCTACCGCGAGGCTATGGGCATCCCCACCAGCTAGGTGGTGACCAGGTTTGATCGGGGACGGGCTCATTCGAGCCCGTCCCCCAACCTCTTCCTGCCCTATCCCACGGCATCGCGTGCGGGCGGCGGCAGGAGCACACCGGAGGCGTCATGGCGACGGCCACCCAGGTAGCACGGAGAGTCTTACCGGGCCGCTTAGCGAACCTGGAGCCGCAGTACGTCATCTTCGTTGGCGGGCTGGGGCTCATCCTTGCGCTGCTGGTCATCGCACCCCTGGCCATCCTCCTCTTCTACAGCCTGTGGAGCGTTGGGCCGGTGGACGACGGCGGCTCGTTCACGTTGGAGAACTACCGCAAGACGTTCCTCTCCAGCACGACGTACGAGTTGTTGTTCAACACCGCCGTGTTCGGCATCGGCTCCGTTGCCGTCGGTCTGGCATTCGGTGTGTCGCTGGCGTGGGTGGTGGAACGGACGAACGCTCCGTTACGCAACTTCGCGTTCGTTGTCGCCATCATCACGGCGGGCATCCCCCCGCTCCTCTACGCGATGGCGTGGGTGTTCCTGCTCAACCCGCGGACCGGCGTCTTCAACATGCCGTTCACCCAGGAATGGGGGCTCGGATGGGATAAGGGGATATTCAACCCCTACACGCTGGGCACGCTCGTTGTGGTTGAGGCGTTTCGGCTCACGCCCACTATCTTCCTGATGGTCGTTGGGTTGTTCCGCAGCATGGACCCGGCGCTGGAAGAGGCGGCTTCAACGTCGGGCGCCAACATGACCACGACCGTCCGCAAGGTAACGCTGCCCGTCATGCTGCCCGGCTTGCTGGGAGTCATCATCTTCGTTGGTACTGCGACGATCGGCCTGTTCGAGTTGCCCGCTATCTTGGGTATGCCGGGCGGCATCCACGTGTTCGCCACGCGCATCTACATAGCGATGGACACGACGCCGCGAGACTACGGCCTCGCTACGAGCCTTGGTACTGTTGCTGCGCTCATCGGCATCGTCGGCATCTACTACTACCACCGTGTCACGCGGGTGCAGCAGAAGTTCGCCACGATTACAGGCAAGGGCTACCGCCCGCGTCGCATGGACCTGGACAAGTACCGTCCGTGGGCAGGGGCGGCGATCATCGGATACTTCCTCCTGATGGTGGTACTGCCGTCGGTCGTATTGATCTACGCAAGCACGCAGACCTTCTTCAAGCCTCCTTCCATCGAAGCCATCCAGGGAGGAAGCCTCGAGGCATACCGGGAGATATTCGGGCAGGATGCGTTCTGGATCGGGCTGAGGAACTCGCTCATGCTCATCGCGACCGTGCCCATCGCCACGATACTGCTGTCTGCGGTCGTCTCGTGGATCGTCGTGCGTTCCAAGGCGCCCGGCCGCGGCATACTCGATACGCTTGCGTTCGTGCCGTTCACCGCGCCGAGCATCGTGTTCGGACTGGCATTCCTGCTCATCGCGTTCTGGGTGGACTGGATACCGGTCTATGGGACGATATGGCTCATCGTCATCGTTCACGTGGCGCGATTCCTCGCCTACGGCACGCGAGCGACGAACGGCGCGATGTTCCAGTTGCACAAGGAACTGGAGGAAGCAGGATCGGTGAGCGGCGTCGGCTGGCTCACGGTGTTCCGCCAGATAACGCTGCGGCTGCTTGTGCCATCGCTGATCGCTGGATGGCTCTGGGTGGCCATCCATAGCGGGCGCGAACTGTCCATGGCGCTGCTGCTCAGCACTCGCGACAGCCAGATACTCTCGCTCGTCGCATGGGGCGCGTGGGAGAACGGCCGCAGCAACGAAGCGGCAGCCGTCGGAATGATCCTCATGGCGATGATGACGATCATCGTCATCATCGCGCGGGTGGTGACGGTGCGCCTCACGAGAGAACAGGGTTAGGGAGAACGTATGGCTGCTACGGTACGAGTCACGGATCTGGAGAAGCAGTACGCCACGGACGATGGAGCGGTGAATGCCGTTCGCGGCGTGTCGTTCGAGGTGGAGCATGGTGAATTCTTCACACTGCTCGGGCCATCGGGCTGCGGCAAGTCCACGACGTTGCGCTGCATCGCAGGGCTGGAGAAGGCGAACGGCGGCGAGATCGTGATCGATGACATGGTCGTGATCTCGCGCAGTGGGGCGCACGTCCCTGCGCACCAGCGTCCCATCGGCATGGTGTTCCAGTCCTACGCAATCTGGCCGCACATGGACGTGTACGACAACGTGGCGTTCCCCATCACACAGGGCAAGGGCAAGCTGCCGAAGGCCGAGGTGCGTGAGCGGGTGCTGGAGGCGCTGAGCCTCGTGCGGCTGGATGGGTTGGAGCGGCGTCCTGCGCCGCAGCTCTCTGGCGGCCAGCAGCAGCGGCTTGCCCTGGCACGGGCGCTCGTGCGGCAGCCGAAGGCGCTGCTGCTCGACGAACCGCTCTCCAACCTCGACGCGAAGCTGCGCGACGACATGCGCGTCGAGCTGAAGACGCTCACCGAGCGGCTGAACATCACCACGCTGTTCGTGACGCATGACCAGTTGGAGGCGCTGACGCTCTCCGACAAGATCGCGGTGATGCGGGACGGCGAGATCGTCCAGCTCGGTGGGCCGAAGGACATCTACGACGACCCGAACTCGCGGTTCACGGCGGAGTTCATCGGCACGACGAACCTCCTCGAGGGGACGGTCTCCAGCCGCGACGGTAACGTCATGCGCGTCGAGACGCCGCAGGGGACGATCAACTGCGCCGCGGTCGAACTGGTCGAGCCGGGCGACAGCGCGGCCATCGCCATCCGGCCCGCCAACATCGGCGTCTCAGCCGAGCGGCGCGAGGCCGACAACGTCATCGAGGGCGAGGTCGAGACTGTGGTCTTCCTCGGCGACTCGCACGACTGCCGTGTGGACGTGGGAGGCGCGGTCATCCGTGCCTTCGTTCACGCATCGCAGCCGATCGCGCGAGGCGACCGGGTGTTCCTAGCGATGAACGCGAACGACTGCCGGTTGCTCCCGGCGGAAGCTGCGTTCATCGAGGCGGAGGATGGCGGCGGGCCATCCGTGGGGGTGTCGGCGGCTGCGCCGCCGGTGGCGTAGGGGGGCCTCTCACCGCGCGCTAACGCGCGTTCCCCTCTCCCTCAAGGGAGAGGTGGGAAGCGAGGTTCCTGCCTCCGCAGGAACGACGAGGACGAGTGCTAGGCGACCTCGCGGGCGCGGAAGCCGTAGAAGCGCTCGGCGTTCTCGTGGAGGACCATCGCCTTCTCGGCGGCGGTCAACTCGCACTCCAGCACTTCCTCGATCTCGTGGCGGACGCTCTCGCGGTTCACTTCGTGGGGGAAGTCGGACGAGTACATGAAAGCCTCCGGCCCGGTGACTTTCACCGCGTAGGGGAGCGAGAACTCGCCGCCTTCGCAGCCGACGTATATGCGGCCCTCGCGCACCTGCCGCACGGTGTAGTCGAAGATCGACTCGCCGTCCTGCAGACGGATGTACTTGGCGTCCGGGTCGAACGGGATGTGGGTGGACCAAGACTCGTCGAGGCGTTCGAGGCAGAGTAGGAACCAGGAGACGCCGCCCTCGAGGAAGCCGACGCGGATGCCGGGGAACTTGTCGTAGATGCCGTTCATGAGGATGCCGGCGAACGAGACCATGATGCCGAACGGGTGGCCGAGGCCGTGAACGGCGGGGTAGACGTTCATGTTGTCCAGCCCCATGCCGCTGTGGCAGCCGCCGTGGACGCCCAGGCAGCAGCCCAGGCGCTCCGCCTCCTCGAAGATGGGCCAGTACTCCGGCGAGCCGACGTGGGCCTTGAGGCCGGTGGACGGCAGCATCGCGCCGACGAAGCCGAGTTCCTGCACGGCGTGGCGCAGCTCGGCGACCGCGGCGGCGGGGTCCTGCATGGGGATGAGGGCCATGCCCTTGAAGCGGGGGTCGTTCTGCATGTAGGCGTCGTAGACCCACTCGTTGTAGGCGCGGCAGACGGCGATGGCCCAGTCGATGGAGACGATCTTGCCGTAGGCGAGGGCGGAGGTGGGGTAGAGGACGGAGGCGCTGATGCCGGCAGCGCCCATGAAGCGCTTCCAGCCCTCGGTGCCGGAGCGCTCGAACGAGCCGGGCGGGAGTTGGACGAGCGACGCCGAGTGGAGGTGGTCGAGCGGCGGGAAGAGCCTCCCCAGCTCGAACGGCCCGCGCTCGCGGTAGCCGGGCGGCATGAGGGCGCTGATGCCCTCCGGGTCCTCGAAGAGGTGTCCGTCCGCGTCGATGATGGTTTCGAGGTCAACGCTCGTTGTTGTCATGGGCCGCTCCTCCTGTGGTCATCCGTTCCGTTGCGGGGAGTATAGGCCAGCCCGCGTCCCGCCGCGAGGGCGGCACGTCCCTGGCTTTTGGATGGCGTTCTTGATGGCAAGATGCGTTTTCTGCCGGTGGTTTTGCCATCTATATTGACAAGGCCGTGGCCTGCTTCCGGGGGTAAGGCGTCAAGGCGCCACCGCAAATGCGTGTGTGTTCTTCATCCGGTTTCTTGATGTCGACGTTACGAGTGAGGACAGGCCATTTCGACATCTTGCAGATCTTGATCGACAAGGCCGCGGCCTGCTTCCTGGTTCCAGGTTTCAAGATCCGGAGGAAGGGTGTGTGTGCGGGGCTCTGCCATAGATCCCGTCCATGGCAGAGCCCTGAGCTAGAGACGCGGTCTACGGGTTGTGCGAGGGCGACGGTCATACAACCAGCGTACGCAATCGCGGCGCGACCGCGAAAGGGGCGGGTGTCAGTGGTTTCGGGGGGAGCGGCAGGATGCACAGAATGAGAGAGCGTGGTACACATAGGGGCGGCGTCATGTGCTTCTTCAAGCGTCTATCAGGCCCCCGGTACGTCACGCTCGAGATAGTCAAACCCACTGAGGACGAGCGCGACGAAGCGGACTACCGCGGCGCGTATCTGCTGCTCACGGAGAACGTCCGTATGCAGCTGACGATCTCCACCTTGCGAACACGCAAGATAGTTGATAGAGGCTTCCATCCTCGTGTCTCGGCACGCGTCCGGTACACAACCGAGTCGCTGCTCCCGCACAGGATCGCCTCGTTCGAGGAGTTCGAGCGGCACACGCCGCACCAGGAGGGCTGGTTGGTGGTGAACAAGCTCTCGGTGCATCCTGAGGACGTGGACAAGGCGGTCCATGTTCTCGGAAGGGCCGGTATGGACGTGAAGAGGCAGTCCGGACGTCCCTCGTGGTATTAGGGCGCCGGGCCTTGCCTCGTCGCCTCCCGACTGGCGTGTGCGTTGGCGGTTCATGCGCGCGTCGCTGGTTATCTGCCTCGCGCGAATGGCGGCGTGGTACACACAAGGACGGGCATCATGTGTTTCTTCAAGCGTCGATCAGGTCCCAGGTACGTCATGCTCGAGATAGCCAAGCCTACTGAAGTCGAGCGCGACGAAACCGAATACCGCAGTGCATACCTGCTGCTCATGGAGAACGTCCGTATGGAGTTGATGATCTATACCATGGGCGGAATGTTGGAGGCCGGCAGCAGGCGACCTCGTATCTCGTCACGCGCTCGGTACACGACCGAATCGCTGCAGCCTCACGGGATCGCATCGTTCGAGGACTTCGAGCGCTACACGCCACACCAAGCGGGTTGGATGGTGCTGGCTGAACTCTCGGTGCACCCTGAGGACGTGGACAGGGCGCTCCTCGTGTTGGGGGAGGCGGGCATGGAGGTGGGGAAGGCGCGTAGGGGCTGGCGGCGGTACTAGGGCGCTGGGCCGGTTCAGCTTCACCCGATCTGATAAGAAGACCACCCGTCCGCCCTCCGTCCGGTTCACCCCCATCCTGGCCTTCCCTCATCAAGGGGAAGGGATAGGGCACATGGGGCGTGTGCCCACGCAGGGGGGCGGTTCGCGAACCGCCCCTACATCAGGGGTGGATTCCCGCCTTCGCGGGAATGACGGAAGGGCGCGGAATGACGGGGCACCGGATGCGGGGTTCCTGCCTCCGCAGGAACGACAGGACGGAGGGAAGCGCAAGAGGGGCTGCGCCACACGTGATGTGCGGCGCAGCCTCTCTCGGCGGGGACGCCCGGCTGGGCGACCCCCTCTATGCCCTGGCCGTTACTTCCTCTCCGTCCACAGCGTGGCGAAGTCGAGGTTGCGGCGGTAGTTGTCCACCGGAACCTGCATGCCCTTGATGTAGTCGCGGATGACCGTGTGGGTGTTCTCGGTGTAGAGCGGCGCGGAGTAGACCTTCTCTACGGAGAAGTAGAGTTCCATCTCCCGCGCAATCTCGATGCGTTCTTCGAGCTCGCCCGCGGCAGCCAAGCGGACGAAGAACTCGTCCACCTTCGGGTCGTCGTGCTTCGGCTCGGCGGCGGCGTTCGTGCTGACGCTCGCGATGGTCGAGAAGTACTGGCTGGGCAGGGCCACGGTTGCGCCGCCGTGCTGCATGTCGTACGAGCCGTCGAGGGTCCTGGCGGCCCGCGTGGCGTCGTCCACCAACTGGAGGTCTACGTTGAGGCCGAGCGCTTCCAATTGGCCTGCAATCGGTTCGCACATGTGGACCCAGAGCCTGCGGCACATGTATTCGAGGTCGAAGCCGTCCGGGTAGCCTGCCTCGGCCAGCAGGGCCTTGGCCTGTTCGCGGTCCGCGGCCTTGGTCTCGGAGCTCCAGCCGGGCGTGTCCATGAGGCCGGGGTTCGCCCATGCGGTGTCGGGGTCGAACATGCCGACCCGCTTTGCGAAGCCGCCGAAGGTGACCTGGATGAGTTCCTCGCGGTCCAGCCAGAGGTGTATGGCGCGCCTGACGCGAACGTCCTTGATTGGTCCCTCGCGGATGGAGTTGAAGGCGAGCGGGATGAAGCTGGACTGGCCCATCTCCACGATCGTGACCTCTCCGGGCGCGAAGCTGGACAGGATGGCCGCTTCGCGCTCAGGGGTGAGCTGGAACCCGCCGCCGCGGGCTGTGGCATCCAGCCGTCCGGTGCGGAAGGCGGTGTCCATGCCGGACTGGTCCGGCGTGACGTAGAAGTCGATGCCGTCCAGGTAGGGGTACTGGTTCCCGTTCTCATCCGACAGGTAGTACTGCTCGAACCGGCGTACCTTTATGACACTGCCGGGCCGGTACTCCTCCAGGTAGAACGGGCCGAGGCCGATGAGGCCGACGTCCAGCGGAGTGACGTTGACGTTCCCCGCGTCTATCTCAGGCTGCATCAGGTGGCGCGGGTGCTGGATGAGCTGGTTGTCCACTCCGAGCAGCTGGTCGAAGTCGGCGACGGCGCTCTTGAGGTGGATGACGACGGTGAGGTCGTCCGGCGTCTCGACGCTCTCCACCCACGGGACGAAGTCCCAGTTAGCTGGGCGCCTGGAATTCTCGCCGACCGTGACGCCGGAGACCATCAGGTCCAGCCAGAACTTGACGTCGGCTGAAGTGAACTTCACGCCGTCGTGCCAGTAGATGTTGTCGCGCAGCTTGAAGGTCCAGGTCGTCCTGTCGTCGTTCGTGGACCACTCAGTGGAGAGGCCAGGGCAGAGGGAAGCGCCGTCGTCCCAGCACTGTTTAAGCATGTTCCCCATGCCGAAGATGGAGCCTCCGGGCATGAGGATGCTGATGGTGCCGGAGCGGGAAACGTCCCAGCCCAAGGGCGGGTCGGCGCGTGTGGAGAAGTTGACGATGCCGCCGTAGGGGGCCTCCTCCTCCATCATCATGGCCGTCGGGGTGGGGACGGGGGCCGCATCGCCGCCGCTGTCCGACGGCGCGGCAGTGGCTTCCGGCTGCGCCGGGGCGTCCGGCGCGCTGGTGGGGGTGGGGTCAGGCTCGTCGTCCGACGTACAGGCGGCCAGCGCCATGGTGAGGGCGAGGATGCTCGTAAAGAGCACCAGTGCCTTGAGCACACGATTGTTGATGGTCATCAGAATCCTCCCTTGTGCCTTGCCGGGTCCACTGTCGTCCTGCTACTCCGACGGAGCGGGGGCGACGAATGTGATGGGTGCGGTTGCTAACGAGCCCATGCTGCCTTCGGCCCTGACGGTGTAGGTGCCGGGCGACGAGCGGATGCGTTCCATGCGGAACCGTCCGCGTTGCGTTGATTCGAACGTTCCGTACGGGGATGCGTCGACACCACCGACGGTGCCTGGGCCGTAGACGTCGGTGTGGAAGATGATGAGGACGGACTCACCGGGCTGGAAGCCCCAGCCGGTGACGGTGAAGGTGCGCTCGGAGCCGAGGGTGTAGACGGCCTTATCGAGCGAGATGCCGGCGGCGGATACAGGCGCGGAGTCACCCGGAGGGCCCTGAGCGCCGTCGGCGCCAGCGGATCCGGCGGGGCCGGCAGGCCCGGCTGCTCCCTGTGGCCCCGGTTGTCCCGCGGCACCGGCGGGGCCTGTCTGTCCCGCTTCGCCCTGGCATGCCGTGGCAACCAGTGCGACCGCGAGCATCAGAACGCAGATGGCTGGAATCATTCGCATCGGAGTTCCTCCCTCTCATGCGCATTCGGGGTCAGCCGGACAGCCACCGCCGCCGCCATTCACCCGCCCGGCATAACCTCCCGTCATGCCGGAGCGCGGCGCATTGTAGATAGGCGTAAAGCGCCTGTCAAATGAACAGATATATATAGAATCAGTACGCTAGCACGCTGTTTTTCAGCGAATTCCAGCAAACCACAACCAGACGATCTTGCCGTCTCACTGTCCTCTAAAGAAGCCACCAGCAGGGAGCGTATATCCTGTTCAGAGCACGCTTGTGCACCGGAAATTGCTCTGATGTCCACCCTCACGAATGAGTTCGGCCAACCCATCGGGCCTGTCATACCCGGGTGGACACCGCCTGCGCGTCCTGTCCGCACGACGATGCAGGGGGCATATTGCACGGTGGAGCCGTTCGACATAGACGCGCACCTGGCGGAGCTGTTCGAGGCGTTGTCGGCGATCGAAGCGGACTGGACGTACCTGCCGTACGGCCCGTTCGACGACATCGCCGCGTTCCGGGAGTGGGCGCAGGCGAGGTGCCTCGGCGACGATCCGCTGTTCTACACCGTGCGCGACAACGAGACCGGTAAGGCCGGCGGCGTGGCCAGCTACCTCCGCATCACGCCCGCTTCCGGCACCATCGAGGTGGGGCATATCCACCTCGGCCCGGCGCTCAAAGGCAGCCGGACGGCGACCGAGGCGATGTTCCTGATGATGGAGTACGCCTTCTCGCTGGGGTACCGGCGGTACGAGTGGAAGTGCAACGCGTTGAACGAACCCTCTCGGAACGCTGCGCTCAGACTGGGGTTCGTGTTCGAGGGCAGGTGGCGGCAGGCGACCGTCAACAAGGGGCGTAACCGGGATACGGACTGGTTCTCGATCATCGACGCCGACTGGCCCCACCTGCGGGAGGGGTTCAGGCGGTGGCTCGACCCGGCCAATTTCGACGACGACGGGCGTCAGCGGCGCCGGTTGCAGGAGTGCGTGGCGTCCGGGGGTTAGGCATACCCCATCCGAGGGCACCCACAAGGGATGCCCCTACACCAGGCTGGCCCAATCCCGGCCCCGCACCACCCCCACAGTACCCTCACCCTAACTCTCTCCCCTTGTAGGGAGAGGGGATACACCCGCTGCCGTTATAACTGGTGTAATCTTGCGCCGGAACCCCATGCGGGGAGGGTGCGGGTATGCATTTCGACCTGACGGGCAGAGTCGCCGTCGTTACCGGCGGGAGCCAGGGCATCGGGCGCGGGATCGCGCTGACGCTGGCGGAGCACGGGGCGGACGTCGCCATCGTGGCTCGCGCGCCGGAGGCGGTCACGGGCGGCAGGGAGCGCATCCACCGCCCGGTCGAGCCGGTCGTGCAGGAGATCGAGGCGCTGGGCCGCAAGGGGATGGGCGTCCTCGCCGACGTGCGGGACTCGGAGCAGGTGCAGGGCATGGCGGCGCAGATCGCCGAGGCGTTCGGCCGCGTCGACATCCTCGTGAACAACGCAGGCGCGACGTGGGGCGAGACGTTCAAGATGGCGCCGCTGCTGGAGCTGACGCCGCGCGACTTCCAGGAGTGCCTGCGGCTGAACCTGGTGAGCCAGTTCCTGTGCAGCAGCGCGTTCGCGGCGGGGATGGTGGAGCGCGGGGAAGGGTGCATCATCAACCTTGCGTCGATCTCCGGGCAGGGGCCGAGCCCCGGCAACGGTGCGTACGGCGCGTCGAAGGCGGGCGTGCTATCGCTCACGCAGACGATGGCCGTCGAGTGGGCGCCCGTGCGCGTGAACGCCATCGCGCCCGGCAGCGTGGACCATTCCGACCGCGCAGCCGTCCACCCATACGCACGGGGCCGCGCGCCAGTCGCACAGACGACCGCGGTGGGGCGTGGCGGCACGGTGGAGGACATCGCCGCCGCTGCGCTGTATCTCGCGTCAGACGAGGCGTCGTACGTTACGGGGACGGTTATCAACGTGAACGGCGGGCGGCAGCCCGGATAGGACAGTCCCTGAACAGGAAAGGGGAGCGAAAGGAGCAGCCATGACGACCGAGGTAAAGACGCTGGTGGTGGACGCGGACGCGCACGTCGTGGAGTCGCCCCGTACGTGGGACTTCCTGGACGCGGACGAGGAGAAGTACCGCCCCGCGCTGTTCAGTTCGCCCGACCGTCCGCAGAGCGAGTTCTGGGTGATAGACGGCAAGCCTCGCGGCACGAAGCTGCCCACGCTCGCGGAGAAGCAGCTGGAGGAGCTGTCGAAGCGCTCCGGCTACAACGTCGTGACCGCCGTCGCCGCTCGCGAGATGGACGACGTGCAGCTGCGGCTGAACCACATGGACGAGCTCGGCGTCGACGTACAGGTGCTCCACAACACGCTCTGGATCACGAACATCGCCGAGCGCCCGGACACGGAGGCTGCGCTCACGCGGTGCTGGAACCGCTGGATGGCGGACGCCTACCACAAGGGGCAGGGCCGCCTCCGCTGGTCGTGCGTGCTGCCGACGATGACGATGTCTGAGGCCATCGTGCAGATGCGCTACTGCAAGGAGAACGGGGCGGTCGCGGTCTGTCTGCGGGCGCACGAGGCGAACCGTCACCTGGTCGACCCGTACTTCTACCCGCTGTACGAGGAGGCGCAGCGCCTCGACCTCGCGATCGTCGTGCACGTCTCGAACGCGGACGCTTGGCTGTCAGATCGGCTGAAGTCGTCGTACGACATGGGGTCGAGCTTCTCGAACCTGCGGGTGCCGACGGTGACGAGTTGCCACGAGTACATCATGAGCGAGGTGCCGACGCTGTTCCCGGAGCTGCGCTGGGGGTTCGTCGAGGTGAGCGCGCAGTGGGTGCCGTGGCTGGTGAAGGAGGCGCGCCGCCGCGCGCGCAAGCTGAGCCGCGACGTGCCGTACGACATCTTCCCGGAGTACCGCATCTACGCCGCGTGCGAGACCGACGACGACCTGCCGTTCATCCTGAAGTACGCGGGCCCGGACAACATCGTCATCGGGACGGACTACGGCCACACGGACATCTCCAGCGAGACGGACGCGATCGGCATCTTCCGCTCGACCGACTACGACATCACCGAGGAAGAGAAGATCAAGATCCTGTCGGAGAACCCGCGCAGGCTGTACGCGCTGTAGGGGCAGCGAATCACGCTCTCGGCTCCGCGTGCAGGCAGGTAGGCGATGGAAGTTCTGAACAGGATCGGAGTGGCGTCGGCAGCGAGGTTTTCGGCTGCCGGAGGCGTAGTCCTCGGGTTGATCGCCGGGATCATCTATTCCTTCGGCGGCGCCATCATCGACATACTCGTCAGTGCAGGGTGGGTAACTACGGACGAAACGCCGGGGCTGAGCTCAGGGACGGCACTTGCCTTTGGCGCTCTACTTGGGATGCCCGTAATCGGCGGAGTTGCGGGGCTCGTGACGGGAGCATTCGGAGCCTGGCTGTACAACTCGGTGGCCAGCCGAGTTGGAGGCGTCAAGATCGATCTCCAGCGATAGGCTCCACCCTTCACGGGAGAGGGGATTCGATCACTCTCCGGCAGCCCCGCTCTCGAACATCTGCGCGACGGTTGTGTCGTCGAGGCCGAGGACCTCCGAGAGGACGTAGCGCGTGCCCTCGCCGTAGTCGGGGGCGGATGCTGACGGGAAGTATGGCTCCGCGTCGCTCAGGATGAACGGCGCACTCTCCACGACCCCACCGTCCGGGAAGCGTCGGTAGAAGCCGCGGCTGGCCACCTGTGGGTCGTCGTCGATGAGCTGCCCGGCATGCAGCACCGGGCTCGCGGCGATGCCAGCCGCCTGCAGGGCCTCCGCCGCGTCTTGTGGGCCGTGCTGTGCAGTCCATGCTTCGATGGCCTCGTCGATCTCGTCGTGGTGGGCCATGCGTCGGGGGGCGTCCGCGAAGCGGTCGTCGTTCGCCCAGGCGTCGCGTCCGATGAGGCGGCAGAGCGCGGCCCACTCTTCGTTCGAGGCGACGGTGAGCGCGCACCACTGGTCGTCGCCGTCGCAGCGGTAGACGCCCTGCGGCGCGAGGTGGCGGGAGCGACTGCCGGTGCGCGCGGGCTCCTCGCCGTTCGCCTCGTACTCCAGCAGCGCGGGGCCGAGGAAGTTGATGGTCGATTCGAGCTGGCGGAGTTCGATGTGCTCTCCCTGTCCGGTGACGTTGCGCCGGTGGAGCGCGGCGAGGAGCGCGACGAGCGCGTGGCCCGCGTTGCACGTCGTGTCGGCGTAGGCGAAGCCGACGTCGGTGATGTCGCGGTGGGGGTAGCCGATGAGGCCGTCGAGCGCGGCGCGCGCCTGGAAGTAGGAGCCCAGCCCCTTGTAGAGGCGGTGCGGGCCGGTCTTGCCGAGCGCGGGCATGCTGAGGGTGATGATGCGGGGGTTGATCTCGGCGAGGCGCTCCGGCGTGAAACCCCAGTTCGGCAGCACGTCCGGGCCGAAGTTGTCGACGACGATGTCGCTGCGCTCGACGAGCCGCACGATGGCGTCGCGTGCTTCCTCGAAGCTCATGTCGAGCGCGAGCGAGCGCTTGCCGACGTTCAGGTTGTTGAAGCTGACGACGGAGTCCGGGCTCATGTTGCCGCGGTTGAGTGCGGCGCCCTTCTTGAAGCGCTCGACCTTGATAACCTCCGCGCCGTAGGCGGCGAGCCACTTCGTGTGGAGCGGTCCGGCGATGACCCAGGTGAAGTCGCAGATGCGCAGGCCTGCGAGGGGAGGGGCACTGGATTCCCGCTTTCGCGGGAATGACGAGGAAGGAAACGGGAATGACGGGGACGGGGGCGGGGAGAGGGGGTTAGACCCCTCGCCGAGGGCGGGCGCGGGCGCGCCTTCGCGGAGGCCGCCGGCGAAGCGGTAGGGCGGGCCCGCGTCGGTGAGGGTTGTGCCGTCGTGGGGGATGGATTCCCGCTTTCGCGGGAATGACGGAGAAAGGAGCGGGGATGACGGTGTGCGTAAGGGAATCGTGCGGAAGAAGCCTTCGTCCGCGAGTTGCGGGTCGGTGGTGAGCTCGCCGACGCTGTTGAACGCCATGAGCATGATGCCGCGGTCCTGCGCCTCGTGCATGAGCGTGCGGGCGTCCATCGTAAGGAAGAAGCGGTCGAAGACCGGCTCCAGTTCGGCGAGGCCCGCCGTGCGCGCTGTGGGGTCGAGCCAGCGCTCGTCCCGGAGGCTGTCGCCGTGGCCGTGGCTCTCGAGCCAGTCGAGCAGCAGCGGCCACTCGCGCTCGGAGCTCTGGCTGAGCAGTTGGAAACGGACGAGGCCGGGGTTGCATTCCCAGATGCGACGGTAGCGCTTGCCGCTGGAGCCCTGGCCGTGTCCGGCGCGCTTGATGAGCGTCTTGTGCGTTACGTACATCGGCATCACGTCGTACTGCATGAGCGCGATGCCTTCCTGCAGCGACACGTCCACGAAGCCGCCTTCGCCGGTGGCGTCGCGGCGCGCGAGCGCGAGCAGGATGCCCGCCGCGGCGTGGGCCGAGGTCTGGTGGTGGGCGAAGCCCTCACCCATGCTGTTCGGCGGGTCCTCCGGGAAGCCCATGCGGTACATGAGGCTGCCCGCCGCCTGCGCGACGAGGTCGGACGACTTCCAGCCTGCGCGAGGGCCGCTCGCGCCGAAGCCGGTGATGCGCGCGTGGAGCAGGCCGGGGTTGATGGCGCGCAACGCTTCGTGGTCGAGCGAGTGGTGCGACTCGTCCTCGATGAGCACGTCCGCCGACTCGACGAGCCGCTCGAACGTGTCGTAGCCCTCGGGCGTCTCGCGGTCGAGCACGACGCTCTGGCGACCCCGGTGGAAGTGGAGGAAGTGCAGGCTGACGGAGGAGTCAGAGCGCATGAGCGGCGGGAGGCGGCGCTCCTCGGAGCCGCTGGGCGGCTCGATATCGAACACGTCAGCGCCGAGGTCGGCGAGGAGTTTGGCGCAGTACGCGCCTCGTTCGCCCGTCAGGGCTATGACGCGGATGCCGTCGAGCGGGGGCACGAGCGCATCACCTGCTAGCCCGTGCTCAGCATGAGCACCCAGCTGGGAACGGCGTCGAAGCCGAGCGCGACGAGGCAGTTCTCCAGCCCCGGCACCTGGCGCTCGCCCGCGCGTCCCATCACCTGCATCGCGCCCTCGCGGACGTGGCCCATGCCGTGCAGGCGTCCCTCACCCTGGCTGCCGCCGAACGTCGTCACCGGCAGCGCGCCGCCGGGCCCGATGCGTCCGTTCCGCGTGAACTCGTGCGCCTCGCCCTTCCCCGCGAACCCCAGCTCCTCCAGCCACTTCCAGACCACGGGGCTGAAGCCGTCGTACAACTGAGCGGCCTGTACGGCCTCGCGACCGATGCCCGACGCCTCGAAGATGGCGTCGCCGCGCTCGCGGGTGCTCACGAACCCCGATACGTACGCGGGCTTGTGGGGCAGGGCGGCGGCGCGGTCGGCGGTCGTCAGGACGACGGCGCCCGCGCCGGTCACGGGGATGTCGTAGTCGTAGAGGCACATCGGCTCGTAGACCCATCGCGACGAGAGGTAGGCGTCGAGCGAGAGCGGCTTGCCGCGCCAGTAGGCGTAGGGGTTCAGTTGCGCGTGCTCGCGCAGCGCGCTGACGACGTCGAACAGCTCCTCGCGGGTAGCGCCGTAGTCGTGCATGTAGCGCTGCAGCCACATCGCCATCGCGCCGATGCCGACGCCGTAGGGCGCGGAGTACTGCTCCGGCCCGCCCGACGCCGACGATTCGGAGGCTGCATAGCGGACGCCGGGGCGCTCGTACATCGCGCGCAGGCAGACCACGTAGTTCGCAGTTCCCGTGACCAGCGCCTGTATCGCCGCCGCGACTGCGTCGCCCACGACGCCCCGGTTGAAGTCGGACGCCCAGCGCAGGTTGAGGCCGAGCGCGCTCCCCATGTACCGCTCGCTGATCTCGTCGACGCCGTCCCAGTGGAACGCCGAGGCGTTCGGCGCCTTCGGCGTCCCGGCGTAACCGTCGATGTCGGCAGGCGTCAGCCCAGCGTCGGCGATAGCGTTCACCGCCGCTTCCATCGCCACGTTCGGCAGGCTGCGCCCGGACTTGCGCTCCATCGGTGTGTAGCCGACGCCGACGATGGCTGTCTTGTTGCGGAGCGCGGGGTCCATCAGGCGCCTTCCTCGGTTGCGGGGCGGAACTGTGGCACGGCGACGCCGTCGCCACGGTCCTCGAACGCGACCTCGACACGCATCCCTATGCTGGCCTCGTCCGGCGTGCAGTCGACGAGGTTCGTGGTGAGGCGGAGGCCGGGCTGCTCGTCGAGCTCGATCTGCGCGACGAGGTAGGGCGGGTCGAAGCCGCGCATGTAGCTCTCGTGCATGGTGGCGTAGGAGTAGACCGTGCCGCGTCCGCTCACTGCCACCCATCGCAGTTCGCCGAGGCAGCGCGTGCAGGTGGGGCGCGGCGGGAAGACGTAGCGCGCGCAGGCGTCGCAGTACGGCAATTCCAGCGCGTGCCGGGCCGCGGCGTCCCAGTACGGCTGCGACTCCGGGTCGGGGATGGGGAGGGGGCGGGCGTTCGTGGTCATGTCCGCCTACAGCCCGTAGAACGCCTTGGGGTTGTCGTACAGGATCTTGTCGACCGTGGACTGCGGGATGTCGCCGTTGTCGGCGCGCTGCTGGAGGAGCTTCTGGAACTCCAGCTCCTTCGACTGGTCCTGGTGGGTGTAGTCGGAGCCCGCGAGCAGGTTGTCCTCGCTGATGTAGCGCAGCGCGTAGGGCAGGTCCTCGTCTATCTGCACGGTCACGTAGATGCGGTTGGCCTTGAAGATGTCATCCGCGAGAGTGAACGAGGGGTCGGAGCCGATGTTCGACTCCTGGCTTCGGGCGAGCCTGCGCCGCAGGTCGTAGTCGACGAACGGCACCCAGGAGACGCCGGACTCGATGCAGCCGAACCGCAGTTTGGGGAACCTGTCCGGCACGCGGTGGAGGATGAGCGAGTAGATGCCGTGGATGGCGGGCATCCGCAGCTTGATGAACGCGCCGTAGGAGAGCTCCCGCGCGGGCGTGTAGTCCGGCGTGCCGGAGCCCAGGTGGAAGCAGATGGGCATGTCCAACCGCTCCGCCTCCTCGTACAGCGGGAAGTAGTACGGGTCGGCGCTCCACTTGTCGGCTTCGAGGTCACCCTTCTTCAGCACACCGCACGCGCCGTTGTCCTTCGCGAAGCGCAACTCCTCGAGCGCGGCGTCCATGCTTCGCGCCGGGGGCACGCACACCCAGCGCAGCCGTCCATGCGACTGCGCGCAGCGGTCGGCCAGCCAGCGGTTGTAGCTGCGCGTGATGGCAAGCTCCGTCGCGGCCGAGTCCGACGGCTCCACGAGGAAGAGCGACGGGTAGATGACCTGCGTCTGCGTGCCGAGTTCGTCCATGTGGCGCAGGCGCGTCGGGACGTCCAGCAGTTCGCGGGCCTCGAGCGGGGTACCGCTCTTGCCGTCGTCGCGGATGCGGCGGTGCTTTCGCTTGCCGTTCACGAGCCAGTAGCGCACGGGCGGACGGTTAGGGTCCGGGTTGGACGGGTACTGCGTCGTGGGCTTGTACGCTTCGTCCTCAGGAGCGATGAAGTCCCACGTGTCGTCGGTCTCGTCGACGTGCGTATCGCTGTCTATGACTCGGAACTGCTCCGCCATGTCGCGCCTCCCCCGTACGGTGGGGCGCAGTATAGCGTAGAGGGGAGGAGTCGGCAGGGTTGGGTGAGCCACGCGCGTGCTCTGGGTAAGGTATCCTATGAGGCGCAAGGAACCCCGTTATTCGAACGGCGTCCGCCACTGCGGGCGCCGACGCATGTACAGCACTGGACGGCACATGACGGAAACAGCCCAGTCCCACCTCCGCAATATCGCCATCGTCGCCCACGTCGACCACGGCAAGACGAGCCTCGTCGACGCGATGCTACGCTACAGCCGCGTGTTCCGGCCGGACCAGCAGGTGGACGAACTCATCATGGACTCGGACCCGCAGGAGCGGGAGCGCGGCATCACGATCCTGGCGAAGAACACCGGCATCCGGTACGGCGACGTCACCATCAACATCATCGACACGCCGGGCCACGCCGACTTCAGCGGCGAGGTCGAGCGCGTCGTGAACATGGCCGACGGCTGCCTGCTCGTCGTCGACGCAGTCGAAGGACCGATGCCGCAGACACGCTACGTCCTGCGCATCGCGCTCCAGCAGGGACTGCGCCCCATCCTCGTCATCAACAAGATCGACCGCCCCACGGCGGACGCCTCCGCTGCACTGTCCGCGGTGCAGGACCTCTTCCTCGAACTGGCGACGGACCCCGACCAGCTCGACTTCCCGGTGCTGTACACGTCGGCGCG
This sequence comes from Dehalococcoidia bacterium, assembly GCA_965208625.1. GTDB lineage: Bacteria > Chloroflexota > Dehalococcoidia > Lucifugimonadales > Australimonadaceae > Bin16. The sequence goes on along the minus strand of OZ242348.1, from coordinate 2,129,011 downwards.
CAACCAGTACGCGCTCGCCGAGGAGACAGACACGCCGAAGGACATGGGGCCGCTGTTCGACGCCATCGTCGAGCGTGTGCCGCCTCCCGTCGCCGACCCTGAGGCGCCGCTGCAGATGCTCGTGGCCGCGCTGGACTACGACAACCACCTCGGCCAGATCGCAGTAGGACGGGTGTCTCGGGGACGCATCGCGAAGGACGAACAGGTCGTGCTGCTCGGCCAGGACGACAGCGCATCCCCGTACCGTGTGGAGCGGCTGTTCACGTTCCGCGACCTAGCGCGGCACCCGATCGAGTCGGCGTCCGCAGGTGAGATCGTGGCGCTGTCCGGCCTGCGCGGCGTTCGTATCGGCGATACGGTTGCATCGCCGTCCTCGCCGGAGCCACTGGAGCGCATGAAAGTGGAAGACCCAACGGTGCGGATGACGTTCAGCGTCAACACGTCGCCGTTCTCGGGGAAGGAAGGCCAGTACGCGACGTCCCGCATGCTGTGGGACAGGCTCCAGCGCGAGTTGCAGACGAACGTAGCGCTGCGCGTGGAGCGCACCGACAGCGCGGACGAGTTCCTCGTGAGCGGTCGCGGCGAGCTCCACCTGTCCGTCCTCATCGAGAAGATGCGTCGCGAGGGCATCGAGTTCCAGGTCTCACGCCCCGAGGCCGTCACGAGCATCATCGGTGGGAAGCTGCACGAGCCCTACGAGCTGCTCTTCGTCGAGACGCGCGACGACTACATCGGGCCCGTCACGCAGGAGCTGTCGTCGCGCCTCGCGCAGATGATGGACATGCAGAGCGACGGCTCAGGCAACGTTCGCCTGGAGTTCCGGCTCCCGACGCGCGGTCTCATCGGATTCCAGAGCTTCTTCATGCGGGCCAGTCGTGGCAACGGCCAGATGAGCACCGAGTTCGCGGGCCTCGAGCCGGTCACTGGCGAGGTGAAGGCAGCGCGCGCCGGTGCGGTCGTCTCCGCCGAGAGCGGCGTCGCCGTCACCTACGGCCTGCAGAACGCTCAGGAGCGCGGCGAGACGTTCGTCGAGCCGCAGACGCCGGTCTATCAGGGCATGATCGTCGGGCGGCACAACCGTGAGCGCGACATGGACCTGAACGTCTGCAAGGAGCGCAAGATGACCAACATGCGCTCCGCGACACAGGAGATCGTGGAGCGGCTCGCGCCCGCCGTGAAGTTCAGCCTGGAAGAGGCGCTCGGCTTCATCAACGACGACGAGCTCGTGGAAGTGACGCCGAAGAGCTTCCGCATGCGGAAGCGCATCCTGAACCCGGACGAACGGTACCGCGTGCAGCGCGCACGTGCGAGGGCGGGGCGATAAGAGACCTAGCCTTCTGATAGTGACGTATCGTCGGGGGTACTGGCAGTACTCACGGCCAGTCGCTGAGCGAGCGGCTCACGTCGTCGCTGGTGAAGGGCTGAGCGTCAGTGGGCACGCGGAACACGACTGCATCCTCATCCAATGCGATGACCGCACCCTTGAAGCCGCGCCGCGCAAGTTCGGATAGTGCAGCGCCGAGGCTACTGTCGTTCCGCTCCGCCAGCGACCGCGCAGCCGCGAGCACATCGTCGTCGATGTTCAGCGTCGTCCGCATGATGGCGTCATTTTATCAGCGCTTCGGGGGGGGGGGGGGGGGTACCACTGACACCCGACCCTTACGCAAGCGCCCCGCCGCTCCTACCATGGTGCGTAACTCAGGCGTAACTCTAGCGGCTCACGTAGACGCTGCCGGCGTGGCGGCCGTCCTGCTGGCGGTCACGGAGGGCTTCGTAGTTGACGCGCTGGTTCTTGATGGCCGGGTCCGTCGCGGCGTTCCGCATGATCTCCAGCGGCTCTTCGCTGACCGACTCGAACCAGTAGGGCGTGCCCTTGGGGATGAAGAGCGCGTCCTTCGGCCCCAACTCAACGGACTCGCCGTCCTTGCCGTAGAACTTCGCGCGGCCTGCCAGCACGAACCAGACGGCGTCCTGTCCGGAGTGCGCATGCAGGTTCGTCTCGCCGCCGTCCGGGCTGACGACCTGCACGTTCACGCTGAGCAGCCCGCTGTTGGCCAGCATCGAGCTCCTCTTGGGCGACCCTGCCAGGTCAGGCGTCTCGTACCGGATCGCTTCCATCCCGCCGATGGTCTCCCGTTCCATTGGCATGCGCCACCTCCTCGCTCGTGCGTTCGCTGGGCCAACCATACGCCTGTTCGTGCCGCGTGTCGTATAGTGCGGGCATCACCCGAGGAGGCGCGCCATGAGTGACGGCGACCTGAAGATAGGGTTCATCAAGCCAGGTGCGGGGAACTCGCATTACGACGAGTTCGCCGCCATGATTCCGCCCGGCATAGACCTGGAGATGGTGGAGCTCGGCGTCCTGCGCACTGCACTTACCGACTTTGCAGGGCGGGCCGACGCCATCCTCGAGCGCGCTGTCACTCAGACAAGCGAATCAGGCTGGCAGGGCGTCATCATTCCCGGTGCGCCGGTCGAGGTGCAGAACCCCGGCCTGCGGGCGCGGCTGGCGGAGGCGCTGGACGTGCCGTTCACGACGGCGCTCGGCGCAGGGGAGAACGCGCTTCGGGCGTTCGGCGCGAGCCGCATCCTGCTGCTTACCCCGTTCGACGCGTACATGAACTCGCTCGTCGTGCCGCACCTCACAGCGGCCGGGTTCGACGTGCAGCTCGCCGACCTCGGCTTCAACAGCGAGCAGGAGGCGGTCGACCTCGATTCGAGCGTCGTGTTCGAGATGGCCCGCGGCGCGGTGCGGGCTGCGGACGGCGTACAGGCGATCTACTTCCAGGGCGCGGTGCTGAACCCACTGCCGGTCATCGACGAGATGGAGGCTGAGTTCGGCCTGCCCATCGTGGCGAGCAATCCCGCGATGCTCTGGTCGGTCGCCTCGCAGCTGGGTGGAACGTTCAGCATCGAGGGCAAGGGACGGCTCGTCCGGGAGTGGCCGGCGTTGCCGTAAGGTGTGCGTGCGACATCGGCCACTTTCGCGGGTGCTTGGCGCACGGTAGCCTGATGGCTTGAGCGCAGGGGTCCCATCTCCCGCGTGGTGCCTGTGAGCATCGGGGCCATCTGGAGAAAGCAACGAAATGCAACACAATTCAGAAAACGTTGCTCCTCGCTGCTCCTGGCAGCCTCTGTTGTGGCGTGGCAGATCGTTGCATCTGCGTTGCTTTCGCGTTGCGCTCCGTCCGTATCGGCGTTGCATATCGTCCGTATCGGCGTTGCATTATTCCGTGGGCATAGCATCCGGCGGAACGGTTGGGAGATGAAGGCAGAGAGGAAGGCGTCTTGAGACTCGGCATAGCACTACCTATCGACTTCGGCGCAGAACCTGCGGGCGTGCAACCCGAGGGCGACATCATCTCGCAAGGCGCGCGGGCGGCCGAGGAGAATGGCTTCGACAGCGTCTGGTTCTTCGACTCGATCGGGCGGGGGCGGATGTCGCTCGACCCGCTCATGGGAGCGGCGGTGGCGGCAGCGGCGACGGAGCGCATCGAGGTCGGGCTCGGCATCCTGCAGGTGCCGCTGCGCCACCCGGTCGAGCTCGCGCAACGCGTCATGACCGCGCAGGTGGTCTGCGGCCCGCGCCTCCTGCTGGGCGTCGGCTCCGGCTCGACGCGTGGCGACTTCGAGGCCGTCGGCCAGCGGTTCGAGGACCGGATGACGCTGCTGCGGGACGGGCTTGCGACGATGCGGCGGCTGTGGGACGGCGAGACGGTGGACGGGGTGAACCTGGCGCCGTCGGATGCCGTCCGCGGGGGGCCGTCGGTGCTCATCGGCAGCTGGGCGGGGCCGCGCTGGATCGCCTCCGCGGCGAACGACTACGACGGCTGGATAGCTTCGGGGTTCTTCTCCGGGTACAACACACTCAAGGAAGGGCTGGACCGCTACCGCGCCGCCGGCGGCAAACGGGCCGTCGTGACCAACATTTCTCTCGACCTGAACGCACCGACGGAGTTCCTGCGCGATACGGAGAACGCCTTCCACCTGCGTTGCGCTCCGCCCGATGCAGCGGTTCGCCTCCAGCGGCTCGCGGACGCTGGGTTCGACGACGCGGTCGTCGTATATCGCGGCGGCGCTCCGCCGGACCTCGCGGCGATACGCGCGCTGCTGCCGTAGCGATGGGGGAACCATGGATGCAGGCGAACGCGCCGCACGAGGTTCCTGCCTCCGCAGGAACGACGGGAGGGCACGCAGCCGTGCCGACGCTCGCGCACCTGGTCCAGAAGACAGCCAGACGGTTCGAAACCGCGGGCATCGGCGACGCCCGGCTGGAGGCCGACCTCATCTGGACGACAGCGCTCGGCATCGACCGCGCCGCGCTGTATGCCGCCTTCCGCGATACGCCGTCGGCTGAGGAACGGCAGCGTGCGGAGGCGCTCTGCGGGCGCAGGCTGAACCGCGAGCCCGTCGCCTACCTGATGGGAACGCGCGAGTTCTACGGCCTCCCCATCGCCGTTGGGCCTGGCGTGCTCATCCCGCGCCCCGAGACCGAGACGGTCGTCGAGGAAACGCTGCGGCTCGTGGAGGGCGAGGCGTCGCCGGTGCTGGCGGACGTGGGCTGCGGCAGCGGGGCGATCGCCGTGGCACTGGCGGCCGCGCGTCCCGACGCAGTCGTCTACGCGCTGGACGTCGCGCTGCGCGCGCTGGAGCTTACTGCGCACAACGCCGAGAAGCACGACGTGAGCAACAGCGTAGTCGTGCTGGAGAGCGACCTGCTCGCTGCACTGCCGCGCGCCGTGCATGTTGTCGCGGCGAACCTGCCGTACGTCATGTCGGGGGAGATTCCACTGCTGGAGCCGGAGGTGTCGCGCTACGAACCGCGCGAGGCGCTGGACGGCGGCGCGGACGGACTCGTGCTGATACGACGCCTGCTGGCGGAGGCGGGCGAGCACCTGCTGCTCGGCGGCGCGCTCGTGATGGAGATGGACCCGCGCCAGATCGCTGCTGCGGGCGATGCGGCAGCGGCCCGCTTCCCCGGCGCACGCATCCGGGCGGTGCGTGACCTCGCGGGGCGGGAGCGCGTGCTCGTTGTGGAGACGGTGGCGCGACGTTGACCTGCGGGGCGATGCTTGGCACACTTTGCGCCGAAGAACACAGAGGGAGAGGACAATGAGCCATCACGACCACCACGATCACGACCACACCGAGCCACCGTCGGACATCGAGCTGCGCGTGAAGGCGCTCGAATCGCTGCTGGTGGAGAAGGGGCTCGTCGACCCGGAGGCGCTCGACGCGCTCATCGACCTGTACGAGGACAAGATCGGGCCATCGAACGGGAAGCACGTCGTGGCGCATGCGTGGGCGGACGAGGAGTTCAAGCAGTGGCTGCTGGACGACCCGAACGCCGCCATCGCCTCGATGGGCTACGTGGGCTCACAGGGCGAGCAGGTGCGTGTTGTGGCGAACACTGACGACGTGCACAACCTCGTCGTCTGTACGCTCTGCTCCTGCTACCCGTGGCCGCTCCTGGGGCTGCCGCCCGTGTGGTACAAGTCCGCGCCGTACCGGGCGCAGGCGGTCGCCGACCCTCGCGGCGTGATGCAGCAGTTCGGCTCGGAGATACCGGACGAGAAGGAGGTGCGCGTATGGGACTCCACGTCTGAGATGCGCTACCTTGTGCTGCCCCAGCGCCCCGAAGGCACGGAAGGGTGGAGCGAGGAGCAGCTCATGGAACTCGTGACGCGCAACTCCATGGTGGGTGTCGAAGAGGCGCGGGTCCCGGCAGCGGTGGGGACGGCATGAACGGCGTCCACGATCTCGGCGGTATGCAGGGGTTCGGGCCGGTGCAGCCCGAGCCAGAGTCCGATGAACCGGTCTTCCATGAGGAGTGGGAGAGACGGGTGTACGGCATGACCCGGCTCCTGGGGCGTCTCGGCCTGTGGAACCTCGACAAGTCGCGCCACAACCGGGAGCAGTTGCCTCCGGCTGACTATCTCGCCTTCTCCTACTACGAGAGCTGGTTCGCGGGCCTGGAGAGGCAGTTGGTGAAGTCCGGCCTCGTCTCGGAGGAGGAGTTGCAGACGGGCAGGGCGTCGTCTCCCGTCCCGGAGCGCATCATGGAACGGGTCGTGAACGCCGAGCAGGTGCGCGCGGTGCCCATCATGACGACGAGCTACGTCCGCCCGGAACCCGCCCCGCCCCGCTTCGCACCGGGCGACCGCGTACGCGCCCTCAACCGTCATCCGCGCGGGCACACGCGTGAGCCGCGTTACGTTCGCGGCCATGTCGGGACGGTGCACGAGCACTACGGGTCACAGGTGTACCCGGACCTGAGCGCGGAGGGCGTGGACGAGGGGCGTCACCTCTACAACGTTCGCTTCGATGCGAGCGAGCTGTGGGGCGAGTCCGCCGCCTCCAACAGCGTCGTGTACGTCGACCTGTGGGAGGACTACCTGGAGCCTGCGCCATGACGGATGCGCAACCGCCTAACGGCGTGGGCAGCCTCAGGAACATCCCGCTGGGTGACGACGGCAGGCCGGTGTTCGCTGAACCGTGGGAGGCGTCCGCATTCGCGCTCGCGGTGCGTCTTTCGGGCGAGGGCCACTTCACGTGGGACGAGTGGGCCGCGACGCTGAGCGAGGAGATACGAGCGGCGCAGCAGGATGGCGACCCCGACCTGGGCGATACGTACTACCGACACTGGCTGCGCGCACTGGAACGTCTCTGCAGGGAGCGGGGCCTCGTGTCCGAGCCGGAGGCGTGGAACCGCAAGGAGGCGTGGCGCAGGGCGTATCTCAATACGCCGCATGGCAAGCCGGTCGACCTCGCAGCAGGCGGCCGAGCTGGCCGGTTCCTCGGATACGAGAAGGGTCGTCTGTGAGAGAGGGCCGGGTGCCGCGTCCGACACCCCTCCCACAGACGCCGCTGCGGCACTCCTCCATCTCACATGGCGGCACACGGAGGCTATATCCATTTACGGGGAGGTCTGTTGCGGCTGTGTTACGTGGGCGTTACGCGGCTGTAACGGTTTCGCAGTCCGCTGTGGCGATGGCGTAAACATGGAGTACGTATACTGAACCGATGCGCTTTCACGGAAGAATCGCTCCCATCAAATCGGAGACTGCCCTCGCAAGAGGGAACCTCTGGCGTATCTTCGGCTTCCTTGCACCGTACTGGTCCCGGCTCGTCCTCATCCTCGTGACCGTTGCCGCGGCGGCTTCCATCGGGCTCGTGCCGCCGCTGCTCGTGCGCGGGCTCATCGACTCCGCGATCGCGGGAGCGGACAGGCCGTTGCTGCTGTGGCTCTCCGCAGGCCTGTTCCTGGCTGCGGTGGCGCTCGGGCTGGTGGGCGTGTTGCGGAGCTACCTGAACACGGTCGTCAGCCAGCGGATCATGTACGACCTCAAGCTGCGCATGTTCAGGCGGCTTCAATCGCTCTCCCTCCGGTTCTACACGGAGGCCCGGACGGGCGAACTGATGTCCCGGCTGACGAGCGACATCGCCGGCATCGACACGATCATATCGGGAACGCTCGTCACCATCTCGCAGAACGTGCTGATCCTGACGACGACACTGGTGACGATGATCTTGCTCGACTGGCGGCTGACGATCGTTTCGCTGATGGTGTTGCCCTGGCTGATCATCCCGACGCTGACCGTCGGCAAGCTGCGCCGGCGCCTCCGGACCGAGCGACAGCAGCGGAGCGCGTCGGTCAATTCGCTGATGGCTGAGAGCCTCGGCATCAGCGGGCTCATGCTCATCAAGACGTTCACCCGCGAACGTGAGGTGCTGGCGCGGTTCCAACGCGAGAACTGGGAGCTGATGGAGTTGCAGGTCCGCGAGGCGCTCGTAGGGCGCTGGTACTTCATGCTGCTGTTCATCGTGACCACCGGCGGCCCGGCGGTTATCTACTGGTTCGGTGGAGGGCAGGTCATCTCCGGTTCACTGACCATCGGGACCATCGTCGCCTTCGTTGCGCTGCTCAGCCGGCTCTACACACCGGCGACGGACCTGATGTCGCTGCACGTGGATATGGTCACGTCCGCCGCCTACTTCGAGCGCATCTTCGAGTACCTCGACCTGGAGCCTGACATCGCGGATGCGCCCGGCGCAGTGGACATAGAGAACACCGCTGGGGCCCTCGCGTTCGAGAACGTGGTCATGGAGTACACGCCCGGGCGGAGGGCGCTGGACGGGCTGGACTTTACCGTTGAACCTGGCCAGGTGGCTGCGCTGGTGGGACCCAGCGGGGCGGGAAAGACGACCACCACCTACCTCATTCCGCGGCTGTACGACCCGACCCAGGGACGGGTGCTGCTCGACGGCGCCGACATCAAGGGACTGAAGTTGGAATCGCTGCGGGAGCAGATCGGATATGTCTCGCAGGAGACGTTCCTCTTCCACGACACGGTGGGCGTCAACCTGCGCATCGCGCGCCCGGACGCGACCTACGATGAGATGGTGGAAGCCTGCCGCGCGGCATCAGTGCTGGACGTGGTGGAGAACCTCCCCGAGGGTTTCGACACCGTGGTCGGGGAGCGGGGCTACCGTCTCTCCGGAGGCGAGAAGCAGCGGCTGGCCATCGCGCGGATGCTGCTCAAAGACCCGCGCATCCTGATACTCGACGAGGCTACTTCGTCGCTCGATTCGCACTCGGAGCGGGCAGTGCAGTCGGCGCTGGGCAGACTGACCGAAGGCCGCACGACCATCGTGATCGCCCACCGGCTCTCGACGGTGAGGGCCGCTGACGTGATCCTGTACGTCGAGGAGGGCAGGGTAGTCGAGCGCGGGACGCACTCCGAGCTGATGGCGCTGGACAGGCGCTACGCCGACCTCTGCCGGGAGCAGTTCACCTCGATGATGGGCGCCGGCTGGCTGGACTAGCGCGACGGCGCCTTCATTGAGGTAACGAAAGAGGCCCCGGAATATTCCGGGGCCTCTTGGTATGAGTGCAGTCTGCCTGGGCTATTGCTCGAGCCAGGCGTTCTCGAATATCTGGTGGTACATCTTGTTCGTGCCGCGCCAGCCGACGTTCTTCACCTCCGGCCTGGTCACGATGCCGTTACCCCACACCGGACTGGTGATGCGGTACTGGGCGCTCGCCACGTAGTGCTGCAACTGCGTGAGCACTCCGGGGCGGGTCTCCGGAGTAGAGGCCCAGAGGTCGGCTACAAGGGAGTCGAGCGTCGCGTCGGGCGCGAGCGTCAGCCCGTTGGCCGGCCGCTGTCCGCTCCAGTAGTAGGTAGACGCGAGGTCGTTGAAGTCGAACGAGTTGTTCCACCCGAAGTACAGGTCGTCCCAGGTCTGCTGGCTCCCCATGCCGAGGAACGGGCCGTACTCCTGGATGTTGAACTGCGCGTCGATCCCGACAGCGCGGAGCATCGTGAGCATGATCTCCGCGACGCCCTGCCACGGGTCGCCGTACGCAGGCGTCCAAACGACCGTGGTGCTGAAGCCGTCGGGGAAGCCGGCCTCTGCCAGCAGCTCCTTCGCCTTCTCTGGGTTGTACTGCTGGTACGCGGCTATCTCCTCCGGGTAGTCGCCCAGCTGGAGCGTCTCCGGGTCGAGCGGCCAGCCCTGCAGGACGATCTCGCCGTTGCCGCGCAGTGCGGTGTCGATGATGGCCTGGCGGTCGAGCGCCATCGAGACGGCCCGGCGAACGCGGACGTCGTTCCACGGCGCCTTGTCGAGCCGCATCCGGATGCCGAGGTGGAAGAGGCTCGGGCAGGACTTCACGAAGAAGTCCGGGTTCGTCCGCTGGATCTCTTCCTGCACGCGCGGGCCAGCCGCGGGGAAGACGTTGATCAGGCCGGAGCGGAGCGACGCCAGGCGAGTCGCCGCGTCCGGAATGATGTGCGCCTCCACCGTGTCGGCGTAGGGGAGCCCTTCCTTGAAGTAGTTGGGGTTCCGCTCGAAGATGACCTTCGTGCCGGTCTGGTGCTCGACGAACATGAACGGTCCGGTGCCGACCCAGGAGAGGTTCGGGTCTGCGAGGGCTTCCTCGCCGGACGCCTCCTCGGCCACGATCCAGCCCTGCCGGTTACCGGACGTGACGCCCCTCACGAAGTCGAACGGCTGCTTGAGGTGGATGCGCACGGTGTAGTCGTCCACCGCTTCGGCGCGGTCGAAGAAGACCTGGCCGACGTACGCCTGGCCTGCGAGGCCCGTGGCGAAGCGCTCGTTGTAGGTATACGCGACGTCGTCCGCCGTGAGCTCGCGACCGTTCAGCGGCGCCTTGTCGTGCCACTGGATGCCTTGACGGAGTTTGAACTCCAGGATGGTGGGTTCGACGTACTCCCAGCTCTCCGCGATCTCCGGATCGAGGTCTATCTCACAGCTGTCGCCGAGCTGCGGCGCAGGCGAGTAGAGCGGGTTGAACACGAGTTCAGCGATCTTGCGGGTGGGGTCCCAGAAGCGAGTGCGGCCCCACGGGTCCCAGCCGGGGGGGTCACTCCGGATCCAGTACGCCAGCGTGCCGCCGTACTGCCCCTCGGGCTTCTCCATCATGGAGTCGTCCTTCTCTTCCTCCATGGCGGGCTCTTGCGTCGCCTCCATCATGGAGTCGTCTTTCTCTTCCTCCATCGCAGGTTCTTCCGTCGCCTCCATCAGGGGGGCGCTCGTCGCGGTCGGCGTGGCTGTCGGGTCTTCCGACGAACATGCCGCGAGCGCCGCGAGGCTGGCGAGTGCAAGAGCGAGGAGCGCGAACGCTCGGAGTGTCCATCCTCTGGCCATGTCTTCCTCCCAAGGCACAACTACGCATAGCAGCGGAGCACGCTCCGCTGCGGGAGCGTTTGTACGCTTTCTTGGGCGTTGTGTCAATGAACCGGACACCTTCAGGGGAGCGTGCGCGGCTTACGGCTGTGCGTCTATCAACACGAAGGCAATGACGCACGGCGCGTCGCCGCGGTTGTTCCAGTTGTGCACCGTGGCCCGCTGCACGAGCACGTCACCTGCCTGGAGGTGCACTTCCACGCCGTCGTCCAACTCCATGTCGACCTCGCCGGACATCACCACCGCGTAGTCGATGGTGGACGTGACGTGCATGTCGTACTCGTTGCCGGGCGAGAACTCGATGATGCGGAAGATCGTGCCGCGGTAGGAGGGCGGACGCTCCACGGTGCGTGCTCCGAGGTCTTCCCGTCCGGTCAGCTCCGCGGGTGTCGAGTCGGTCATCCAGGCGAGTACGGTCTCGACGCCGGGGCGCGGCACGCGCTTGTTGCTTGCCGTGTCGTCTATGAACACGACGGCCTTTCCGTTGTCGTCGTGGCCGGTTACTACCCTGCGAACGTTCAGCGCCATGAGGCTCCTCCCTCTCGAAACGTGGTGTTGCGCCCGCATCCTACGGCGAGGCGCTTCATCCTGCCAGATGGAATCCGCCTTGTTCGAGGAGCGAGGCCGGTGCTATCCTGCTCCCATGCTGAGCCGGGCTCTCCGGCTCGTCCCAAGCGTGGGCCTGTGGCGCAGTTGGGAGCGCGCCTCAATGGCATTGAGGAGGCCGGGGGTTCGAATCCCCCCAGGTCCACCACGCGCCACCGAAATTAACGCATCGATGACCTGAGCGGCCCGGGCGGTCTCCGCGATATCCGCGCCGCCGCTGCCGTTGTCCTCCGGCGCATCCCCCACGCTCCTCGTCCCGGTGTCCATCGGACCTATTGCGCCGTCGATCACCGCCGCCCTCTGCCTCAGCGGCCGGATTGGGACCGGAATGACGGCGCTTGCCTTCATATCTTCTCCACGCTACCCCGTGTTGTCTGTATGCGTTTCCACGTTTACGCCGCCGCCGACTGCGCAGGCCCGACTTGCGCCCTAGGGGGGTGGCGACCCAGATTCACGCTCATAACGCATCCAGTGTGGGTTGACAGCCCCCGACACTAAATGTATAGAATCGTTCACGCAACTCTGCGTAGTATAGAGAAACCTACATGATTCTCTGCGCACGGGGAGGTGCAGCATCCCTGTGAAGGTGAGGATTGACATGATCCACGCGTTGTATCGCTCTCTGGGCTCCCTCCGGGCTTGGGTTACCGTAATTATAGGGGCCGCATCGCCGGGCCGCCGTCTCCCTGGCGCCCTGGCAGGCGGTTCTCACGGCAGTTTCTCCGGCCCCCATTCCCTTCTCCGCGGGGCCGCTTCTTCCTCTCTCTCCTACAGGAAACACACCCTTCCCGTACTCGCGCTGCTCGCGGCCGCGGCCCTCGGGCTCTGGCTGCTGCTGTCCGGCGGGGCTCTCTATGCCCAGTCGGAAACGATCGAGTTTGAGGAGCACACGCCGGTGACGACGCCGGTGGCGGTATTCACGGCGACGGACGATGAGGATGACAAGGCGGGCGATGCGGTGACCTGGAGTTTGCAAACCCTCGACGCCGTCTTCGGCATCTCCCAGGCAGGCGTGCTCACCTTCAAGGAGTCTCCCAATTACGAGAGCCTGCCGGCAGGAGGCACGGGAACTGATTCGGACATGTACAGCGTCACGGTGCGGGCCACTGACAGCGATGGTGGCACTACGGATCACACCGTCGTGGTGCAGATCACCAATGTCGATGAGCCTGCGACGCTGACGCTGTCGAACCGGCAGCCGGTGGACGGGGTTGGCATTATGGCCACGCTTACCGACGTGGATGTTGTCGAAACATCAAGTCCGGCTCCGGACTGGCAGTGGGCGCGAGGCTCCAGCCGGACCGGTTCTTTCACAGACATAGAGGCAACGACTTCACCAGCCAACGGTGCTGAGACGGACACTTACACCCCTGGTCCATCCGACATAGGCAACTACCTGCGCTTGACGGTGACCTACACCGACGGTGAGGGCTCCGGGAAGGAAGAGTCGGTGGTGTCGGACATGAGGGTGTTGGCCTCCCGGAGTTCGAATGCCGCGCCTGTGATCGTGGATAGCGAGGGCGCTGCGATTGCTGATGGTACCGGGCTCACGAAAGATGTGGATGAGAACTCGGCAGCGGGCACGCTGGTGGGTGACCCGATCCTCGTCAGCAACACCGAGAGGGACGTACTGACGTTCAAGCTGAGCGGGACTGACGCTTCGAAGTTTGTCATTGACTCGAACGGTCAGATCAGCGTGGGCGCCGGCACGGTTCTGGACACGGAAGACACCGCCGGTGGCAACGACACCTTCGAGGTCACGGTCACGGTGGAGGACGGCAACTTCCAGGGTTCGACTACTGCGACTGATTACTCCGACAGCATCGTCGTGACCATCAATGCTGAGAACGTCGAGGAAGCCCCGGAGGTGGATGGGAAGGCTTCCGTAGAACATGCGGAACTCACCCCTATTGCCACCCCGGTGGCGACGTACACGGTGACTGACGACGAAGACGCCAACGAAGATGTTGATGTGAAGTTGTCGGGTGCTGACGCGGCTGCGTTCACGCTGACCGACGATGGCACCGCTGGCGGCACAGCCGATGACGGGGTGTGGGAGCTTGCGTTCAAGGAGGTGCCTGACTTTGAGGCTCCGGCGGACGTGGGCAGGAACAACGCGTACAACGTCACGGTGACGGCGGAGGACAGCTCTGACCTCACCGACGTTCTGAACGTCGTGGTGATGGTTACGAACGCGGAAGAGGATGGAATGGTGAAGCTGTCGACGCTGGCGCCGAAGGTCGGTGTTGAGTTGACTGCGACGCTCACCGGTGATGAGGACGGGGCTACGTCCGGGGTCACCTGGCAATGGGAAAGGGCTGATGCTGCTGCGTTCGGTACTGGGGATAGCGTTACAGAGATTATGGGGGCCACGTCGGCTGCCTACACCCCGGTACACGCCGACACGGGCAAATGGCTGCGCGCGACGGCGACATACACGGACCCTCAGGGTTCGGACAGTGCGTCGCAGGTGACGGCTGCGGTTGTGTTGACCACGAACAGAGCGCCGTGGTTCGACGACGCGAGCACTCCTAATGTAGACGAGAGCATGGTGGACAGGAGTGTGGATGAAGGCGAGTACACGACCACCACGACCAACACGGTTGGTGCTGCCGTCACGGCCACCGATTCTGAGAGTGCATCACTGACCTATGAGTTGAGCGGTGACGCGGCCCCGTTCTCTATCAACCGTGCTGACGGGCAGATCAGCGTGAGGGCTGGGCAGACGCTGGACACCGAGACCAAGGACGAATACGTGGTGACGGTGACAGCGACGGACCCGGACGGTCTCAGTGCGACGGCCACCGTGACCATTGAGATCGGCAACGTCGACGAGAACCCCGTCATCACGCGCGGTGGTCTGGCCATCGGCGGGCCGGCCTCGGCGTCCTACACTGAGCACACGCCGGTAACGGCTCCGGTGGCCACCTACACGCTGTCCGGTCCCAATGCGGCTATGGGCAGTTTGACGCTGGACGGCGACGACGCCGGTGACTTCGAGTTGTCCACCGATGGCGTACTGACCTTCAAGTCCTCGCCTGACTACGAGGCCCCGGCGGACGCCGACATGGACAACGTGTACGAGGTGACGTTGTCGGCTGACGACGGCACCTACGACGCGATGCGCACCGTGACGATCACGGTCACGAACGAAGACGAGGACGGCGCACTGACGCTCTCGTCGGCGACCCCGGTTGTCGACGTGGCGCTGACGGCGACGCTGACGGACCCGGACGGGGCGACCAACGTCGCGTGGCAGTGGGCGCTGGAGCAGGCCGACGGGAGCTACGAGGACATCGCCGGGGCCACGTCGGCCTCGTACACGCCGGTGGCCTCGGACGAGAGCTTCCACCTGCGGGTGACGGTCACGTACGACGACGGTCACGGGGCCGGCAAGTCTTTGGAGCCGGAGATTACAACGAACGCGGTGATTGCCGGGGACCCGCTGGTGGTCCGGTACGACGTCAACCCGAAGAATAACGAGATCGACAAGGCCGAGGTCATAGCAGGCATAGAGGACTTCCTCTTCGGAGTGGGGAACCAGGCCCTTGAGAAGGCTGACGTGATCAAGCTCATCGAGTACTTCCTCTTCGGAATCCCGTAGCCGGTCCGAGAGCCAGCACGGAGCTTCGTAAGGAACAGGATTCTGTCTGCTTCAACAGCCAGGGTGGACGCCCCCCGCACCAGGGCTGTTGAAGCAAGACAGGAGTTCCCACAGACGCAACCAAGGAGATAGAGGCTTTGTTCAGGAAGTACCTCGCGTTGACAACCGTACTCGTGGCGATGGGCCTGGCGGGGCTGCTCAGTCTTGCTTCTGTGGCCGCGCAGCAGCCCACTCCGAGCGCCACAAGGTCGTTCGACACTGCATCCGTGGCGTCCGGCGGAAACGTGACGGTAACGATCCGCGCGGCGAACTACGGGTCTGAGGGGGGAGGAGTCACGGAGACGCTGCCCGACGGGTTCACCTACGTCGAAAGCAGCCTCGATGCGAACCAGGTCCGGTATACGGAAGGGCAGCAGACGGTCAGGTTCATACTGCGGACCGAGACCACCTTCACGTACACGGTCACGGCCTCCGGCACTCCCGGTCCGCACACGTTCTCCGGGACGCTGCGGGACAGTATTGTTCGGAGCGACCACACGGTCGGCGGCGCTTTGAGCGTCACGATCATGGCTGCGTCGACGCCTACGGCTACGCCGACGCCCACCGCTACGCCCACAGCGACCCCGGCAGGGGGTAGTGCGAGCGCGAGCCGGTCCATCTCGCCGTCGCGGGTTGCGGCAGGCGGCGAAGTGACGGTGACGATCCGCGCCGCCAACTACGGGACTGAAGGCGGGGGAATCACGGAGACGCTGCCCACCGGGTTCGCCTACGTTGGCAGCAGCCTCGACGGCACCCAGGTGCGCTATACGGCGGGGGAGCGGATGGTCAGGTTCATACTGCGGACCGAGACTTCCTTCACGTACACGGTCAGAGCGCCATCGACAAGCGGTCCGCACACGTTCTCCGGGACGCTGCGGGACAGTGATCGGAACGACCACACGATCGGGGGCACTTCGAGCGTCACGGTCACGGCTCCCGTAGGCGGGCCGAGCGCGAGCCGGTCCATCTCGCCGTCGCGGGTTGCGGCAGGCGATGAGGTGACGGTGACGATCCGTGCCACCAACTACGGGGCTCAAGGGGGAGGAATCACGGAGACGCTGCCCGCGGGGTTCGCCTACGCCGGCAGCAGCCTCGACGCCAGCCAGGTCCGCCACACGGCGGGGGAGCAGACGGTCAGGTTCATACTGCGGACCGAGACTTCCTTCACGTACACGGTCAGAGCGCCCTCGACATCCGGTCCGCACACGTTCTCCGGGACGCTGCGGGACAGTGATCGGAACGACCACACGATCGGGGGCACTTCGAGCGTCACGGTCACGGCCCCTCCGGGCGGGCCGAGCGCAAGCAGGTCATTCTCCCGGTCGTGGGCACCTCTTGGCGGGACGGTGACGGTGACGGTCCGTGCCACCAACTACGGGACTGAGGGCGGAGGAATCACGGAGACGCTGCCCCCCGGGTTCACCTACGTCGGCAGCAGCCTCGACGACAGCCAGGTCCGCCATACGGCGGGAGAGCAGACGGTCAGGTTCATACTGCGGACCGAGGCCTCCTTCACGTACACGGTCATGGCGCCCAACACTGTCGCTTCGCACACCTTCACGGGGATGTTGCGGGACAGTGAAAGGACCGACCATGCGGTCGGCGGAACGTCGAGCCTGAGGGTCGGCGCGGCGCCGACTGCCACGCCGAGGCCGAGTACGCCCAGCAGCGGTGGCGGGAGTAGCGGCGGCGGCGGGTCAACGTTCACGCCCAGAAATACGCCGACGCCTACAGCGACGCCGGTCCCGCCAACGCCGACGCCTGTTCCGACAGCAACGCCGACGCCGGTTCCACCTACAGCGACGCCGGTCCCGCCCACGGCGACACCGGTCCTGACGGCGACCCCCACGCCACGGCCCACGGCTACGCCGACCCCGAGGCCCACAGCCACGGCGACGCCGGTTCCAACGGCTACACCGACGCCGACGCCCACAGCTACGCCGGTCCCGCCTGCTCCGACGGCGACGGCTACGCCGGTTCCGACGGCCACCCCCACGGCAACGCCGACACCGACTGCACCGCCGGTCGTTCCGGAGGAAGGGGGCGGCATACCGATCTGGCTGATCGTCCTGATCGTTCTGGGGCTGGCAGCCGTGGCGGTAGTTGCGACTCTCGCCATAAGGGGGCGACAGCGGTAAACCGGGTCTGAACCTGCAGTGACTTGAACAGGGGGCATCCGCCCCCTGTTCTCTTGCCGGAGGCTCACCCCTCGTTCGTGGAGACAGAAGCGGATGGCATCGTCGAGAAAAGAGCAGACCGTGATGACGATCGCGGTTGTGGCGGTATTGTGGCTGTTCGGGCTGGGAGCCGTTCCCGCGCAACAGGGAGCCGGCGGCGCCCGGTCATTCGACCCGCCGAGCGTTGCTCCCGGCGGGCAAGTCGTGGTTACCATGACGATAGCCGACTACGGCTCTTTCGGGGCAGTGACAGAGACGCTGCCGGAAGGGTTCACGTTCGTATCCAGCAGCTTTCCTGCAGACCAGATCCGGGTCGATGGCAATACGCTCAGGTTCACCTTCATCGGAGCAGGCACCACAGGGTTCACGTACACGGTGGCTGCGCCGATGGCCGAGGGCGCGTACCGGTTCCATGGAGTGCTGAGAGACGACAACCGGACCGATCACTCGATCGGCGGAGCGGTGGAGGTGACTGTTGTGGCTTCCACGCCCGGACCGACGGCGGAGCCTTCGCCAACGCCGACGGCGTCGCCAACGCCCATGCCGGAACCCGCCACCGAGCCCACGCCCACGCCGACGGCGTCGCCTGCGCCGACGGCCACGCCGGAACCCACCACCGAGCCAACGCGCACGCCGACGGCGATGCCGACGCCCACACCGAGCTCCGCACCTTCGCCGGAGCCGACGGCAACACCGGCTCGCGCGCCGACGGCGACGCCGACGTCCGTTCCGGAGGCAGCATCGACCGTCACGCCGACGTCGAGCCCAACGGCCAGACCGACGCCGATACCGACGGTGCCTGTCGTTTCAGTAGATGAAGGCGGCGGCATGCCGGCCTGGGTGGTCCCCGTGGTCGTCGTCGCGGCCCTCCTGGTACTGATCGCGGGCGCGGGCGTGTTCATCACTTCGCGGCAGCGGTAACCACGCCTGGCCTCTGAACAGTTACCGTGACATCCGCCTCTTTCGCAGTCGTCCCCTGGCCGCGTACCCTGCCCCCTGCGCTGCAGCGTCCGGTCCCTTCCCCCTTGATGGGGGAAGGCCAGGATGGGGGTGGACCGCCGCCGGGGTGGGAAAGGGTATTTCCGGTGTAGGGGCATCCCTTGTGGGTGCCCTTGCCCTCCGTCGTTGCCGCGCCCCCAACCCTGCCGGAGCCCACGAGTAAAATGGCCAGAAATGGCTCAAAATGGCTCACAATTTTCGGGTCGCGCGAGCACCTGCCGCCAACCGCGTATTTGGGGACGGCCCGCCCCTGGGCGCGTGGTACAATTCCTGCCGTCGATTCCCCGAGCAGAGTGGTCATGGTCATCCGAGGTGGCACGTTGGACGAAGGCGAACGGTTGCAGGCGGAGAACGAGGCACTGCGGGCCCGGCTCACAGGACTGACCAGGGCCATCCTCCGCATAAACGAGGCCCTCGACGTGGACTCCGTCCTGCAGGAGGTCGCGGACAGTGCGCGCGCGCTCACCGGCGCCCGCTACAGTGCGATCACCACGACGGACGGGGCCGGCGCGTTCCAGCACCTGGTGGTCTCGGGCATGACGGAGGAAGAGCAGCGGGGGATGTACTATCACACGCCCGACGGATGGGAGGTCTTGTGGTACCTGAGCGGGCTGCGGGAGCCGCTGAGGACGCAGGATTTCGTCGGGCATATGGAGTCAGAGGGGTTCCCGGAGTTCCCGTTTCCGATCGGGGCGTTCCTGAGTCTGCAGATCCGGGAGGGCGAGCGGCACGTGGGGCACATCTACCTGGGGATGGAGCCGGGAGGGCCCGATTTCACCCAGGAGGACGAGGAGACCCTGCAGATGTTCGCCGCCCAGGCGGCGATGGCCATCACGAACGCGCGCGTCTACGGGGAAGAGCAGCGCGTCAATGCCGATCTGGAGACCCTCGTCAACACGTCTCCTGTGGGCGTTCTGGTCTTCGATGCGAAGACCAGGAGCGTGGTGAGATTCAACCGGGAGGCGCAACGCATCGTCACCGGCGCTCACGGGACGTCCCGCGCGTTCGATGAGTTCCTCCGGACGGTTTCCTACCGGCGGATGGACGGGGCCGCAATCTCCCCTCAGGACCACCCGCTGGAACGGGCGGCCGCGAGCGGGGAGAACGTCAGGGCGGAGGAGGTGGTGTTCCGCCTGCCGGACGGCACGGAGACGAGCACTCTCGTCAACGCCACGCCGATATGGTCGGAGGACGGAGAGGTCGTCTCCGTCGTCGTCACGGTCCAGGACATAACGTCCCTGGAAGAGTTGGAGCGTTTGCGGGCCGAGTTCCTCGGGGTGGTCAGTCACGAACTCCGTGCGCCGCTGACGTCGATAAAGGGCTCCGCTGCCACCGTGCTGACAGCCTCGTCCCCGCTCGATCAGGCGGAGATGCTCCAGTTCTTCCGCATCATCGAGGAGCATGCCGACCACATGCGCGACCTCATCAACAACCTGCTGGACCTCACGCGCATCGAGGCGGGAACCCTCTCCATCGCCCCCGAACCCACCGGCGTGGCCTCGGTGATCGAACTGGCGAGGAACGCCTTTCTCAGCGGCGGCTACAGGAACAGCGTTGAGGTCGACGCAGCGTCGAATCTGCCCAGACTGCTGGCCGATGGCCGCAGGATCGTCCAGGTGCTGCACAACCTCTTCACCAACGCATCCCGGTACTCGCGCGAGTGGTCCTCCATCAGGGTCGCCGCGTGGCTGGAGGGCCTGCACGTTGCCATCTCCGTCACGGACGAGGGCACGGGCATACCCACCGAGCTGCGGCCGTACCTGTTCAGCAAGTTCTCCCGTGCGGAGTCCACCGACAGGAAGCATGAGTTGGACGGATACGGTCTCGGGCTCGCCATCTGCAAGGGCATAGTGGAGGCGCACGGCGGCCGGATATGGGCGGAAAGCCCGGAGCAGAGGCCCGGCACCCGGGTCGTCTTTACGGTGCCTGTCGTGGATGAGGCCCCCGGTGGGATCGCATCGCCGGGAGAGGAGGCGACGTCCGGCCCGGCACAGGAGGCACTGCAGTCCGAGCGCATCCTCGTTGTCGACGACGACCCGCAGATACTCCGATACGTCCGCAACACGTTGTCGCAGGCCGGTTACGTCCCCACGGTCACCGGCGACCCGGAGGAGATGGAAGGCCTCCTCGAGGCAGTGGACCCCAACCTCATCCTGCTGAACCTCGTGTTGCCCGGAACGGACGGGTTCGAGTTGATGAAGGGCATCCCCGGAGAGATCCCGGTCATCTTCCTGTCCGGCCGCGGCAGGGGACAGGACATCGCCAAGGCCTTCGAGATGGGGGCCGCAGACTACGTCGTCAAGCCCTTCTCACCCACCGAACTGGTGGCCCGGGTCAGGGCAGCTCTCCGAAGGCGTTCGTCCTCCTTCCAGCGACAGCCGTACGTGGTGGGGGACCTCACCATCGATTTCATGGAGCGCACGGTTTCAGTGGCGGGCCGCCCCGTGTCGATGACCCCGACGGAGTACAAGCTGCTGTACGAACTCTCCGCCAACGCCGGACGGGTCGTGACTCACGATCAGATCATCCAGCGGGTCTGGGGCGAAGAGCACACGGTCGACGAGCGCTTGCTGCGCTCGTACATAAAGAACCTGCGTCAGAAACTGGGCGACGCCGCGAGGAACCCCACCTACATCTTCACCGCGTCCCGCACCGGTTACCGGTTCGCCGAGCCCGGCGCCGCTCGGACCGGCGCAGCGGAGGCCGGAGGGGACGCCGAAGAGATGGCCTGAAGTGGCGGTCTGCCGCACAACGCCCACAACGCCCCAGAGCGTGACGGAGAAGTGCCGACTACCTGGGGATGCTCTGAACAACCCGCGTAAGCCCGTCATTCCCGTGAAAACGGGAATCCAGAGAGCGGCGCAGAGAGCCGCTCGCAAGGCGCTTGCCTTGAGCATCCCTGGCCAGCCACTGACACCCGCCCCTTTCGCGGTCGGCCTCTGACCACGTACGCTGGTTGCATGACCTTCGTACCGGGCATCCAGTGCGCGACCGTGCTAAGAGGCGGTGAGCAGAAATGAGCAGGAATGAGCAGAAATTGACTAGGAAAGAGCAGCGAATGAGCAGTAATGAGCAGCCGGACTGCTCGCCCCAGGCCCCCGATTCAGGAGTGAATTCGGCGTGATGAGCAGAAATGAGCAGAAATTCCCTCTGAAGCCTCTTCGGCGCAGCGCGGCCGCCTCCATAGGAGGCGCCTCGTACGCACACTTGGCCGCTGGACAGTAGTAACGAAGAAGGCCCCTGATCCAGCGAGCGGACCGGGGGCCTTAGAGCCATGTTAGACCCGGATGCAGGCGACAGAGTGACCGGGGCTCTTCTCTTCGAGCGGAGGCACCGTGGTGCGGCATTCGTCTATTGCCATGGGACACCGGGTGTGGAACACGCAGCCTGTCGGCGGGTTCAGAGGGCTGGGGATGGACCCTTCGAGGATGATCCGCTCCCTGCTGCGCTCAGCCCTGGGGTTCGGGATAGGCACCGCGGACATGAGCGCCTTCGAGTAGGGATGCAGCGGCTCCTGGAAGATGCTGACCCTGTCTGCTACCTCCATGATCTTGCCGAGGTACATGACCGCCACGCGGTCGGAGATGTGGCGCACCACCGACAGGTCGTGTGCGATGAAGAGGTAGGTGAGCCCGAACTGGCTCTGCAGGTCTTCCAGCAGATTGATGAGCTGCGCCTGTATGGAGACGTCCAGCGCGGAGACCGGCTCGTCGGCAACGATGAAGTCCGGCTGCACTGCCAGCGCCCGGGCGACACCGATGCGCTGGCGCTGCCCCCCGCTGAACTCGTGGGGGTACCGGTCCGCCATGTTGGGGTTCAACCCCACGGTACGGAACAGGTCGGCAACCCTGGCAAGGTACTCCTCTTTCGTTTCGACCAGCTTGTGCACTCTGAGCGGCTCACCGACGATGTCGCCGGTCTTGATCCGGGGGTTGAGTGAACTGTACGGGTCCTGGAAAACGACCTGGATGCGCCGGCGCATCGCCCGCATGGCCCCGCCCTTGAGGGTTCCGAGGTCGACACCGTCGAACGTGATGTGACCGCTGGTGGGCTGGTAGACCTGGAGTATGACGCGCCCGATGGTGGTCTTGCCTGAGCCGCTCTCGCCCACGAGCCCCAGCGTCTCGCCCCGCCGTACGGTGAAGCTCACGTCGTCCACAGCCTTCACTTCCCCAACCTGGCGCTGAAGGATGACGCCCGACATCACGGGGAAGTACATCTTGACGCCGCTGACTTCCAGCAGGTTGTCCTGGCTCGACGCCGGTGTGGTGGGGGCAGGGGAGGTCTGTGTCATGCTTTCGTCTGCACAAGTTCCAGGGGGCCGAACTCGTGTCCTTTCCAACACGCGTACACGTGTTCGGTGCCGTCCTTCGACGAGAGCGGAGGCATCTCGGCGCGGCAGCGGTCGTCCGCATGGGGACAACGGGGGACGAAGGAGCATCCGGGAGGAAGCCGGTCCAGGTCCGGCGGCATTCCTTCGATGGAAGCCAGCCTGTCCTCGCGGTCCACGTCCAACCGGGGCACGGAGCCGAGCAGTCCGCGTGTGTACGGGTGCTTGGGCGTTTCGTATATCTCGTCCGCGGTTCCGCGTTCGATGATCTTGCCCGCATACATCACGTTGACGCGGTCTGCGTACCTGGCAACCACGCCAAGGTTGTGCGTGATGATGATGACAGCGGTACCCAGCTCGGTGCTGAGATTCTTGATGAGTTCGAGGATCTGGGCCTGGATCGTCACGTCAAGCGCGGTGGTTGCTTCGTCGGCGAGGAGCAGTCGTGGGCTGCAACTGAGGGCAATCGCGATCATCACCCGCTGGCGCATCCCCCCACTGAACTGGTGCGGGTAGTTGCTCAGGCGGCTCCTGGCGTCCGGTATGCCGACCATCTCCAGCAGTTCTACGCTCCGGCGGACCGCTGCCTCCGGCGAGTACCCCATGTGGAGCTCCACCGTCTCCGTCAGTTGTCGCCCTATCGTCAGCACGGGGTTCAGGGAGGTCATCGGCTCCTGGAAGATCATGGCGATCTTGTTGCCCCGGATGCTCCTCATCTGGCGTTCCGACAGCTTCATCAGGTCCTGGTCTTCGAAGATGACTTCCCCACCGACGATCCTGCCGGGCGGGTTCGGGATGAGTCGAAGGAGCGACAGGGCACTCACGCTCTTGCCGCATCCGCTCTCGCCGACGAGGCCCAGCGTCTCGCCCTCCTGGAGGTCGTAGCTAACGCCGTCCACGGCTTTGACGATGCCACCCTCGGAGTTGAACTCGGTGCGAAGGTCACGCACCTCCAGCAACGTACCCAACAACAGCTCCCTTCTGACTCGTTCGTTCCTTCAACCGACAGTCTGCTAAGAGTCGCCTCGCCGCAGACGCGGGTCGAGTACGTCGCGCAGAGCGTCGCCGAGCAGGGCGAAGGTGAACACGACCGCCGACAGCGCGACGCCCGGGAAGATCACCATCCACGGCGCCGCTTCCATGTAGCCGCGCGCGCCGATGTTCAGCATGCCGCCCCAACTAGGCGAAGGCGGCGGTATGCCGAGGCCGAGGAATGCCAGCCCGGCCTCGGCGACGATCACGCCACCAAGCGCGCCCGTCGCCAGGACGAACACCGGCCCAAGCGTATTCGGCAGGATGTGCCGCAGGACCATCCGCAGCAGGCTCACCCCGATCGTCACCGC
Source organism: Dehalococcoidia bacterium (assembly GCA_965208625.1). Lineage (GTDB taxonomy): Bacteria > Chloroflexota > Dehalococcoidia > Lucifugimonadales > Australimonadaceae > Bin16. The sequence goes on along the minus strand of OZ242348.1, from coordinate 2,105,200 downwards.
CGCCAGCACGTACACCTCTTCCTTCACGCTCAACGTACTCGAACGCGACAGGCGCACGACTCTAGGCACGATGGCAACCGATAACGCGATACCCACGTTGAGCAGCGATGCGCCCAGCGCAACGACGAGCAGCATGGCCAGAATGATGAACGGGAATCCCATCAACACATCGACCACTCGTTGCACTATCAGGTCGAGCTTGCCTCCCAGGTAACCCGAAAGGACTCCGATGACCATGCCGGTCACCGTGCCCAGCCCGATGGCGAGGAATCCCACCTGGAGCGAGATGCGCGCACCGTAGACAACCCGGCTGAAGACATCGCGCCCGAGGTTGTCGGTGCCCATGAAGTGAGACGCCGAAGGGGCCTCAAGCCGCTCTGCCGCGACCTGATCACGGATCGGGTCGTGTGTTGCAATCACGGGCGCGAACAGCGCTATGAATGCGAGCAGGATGAGCACGACTGCACTGATGGCGCCCGCAGGCTTCCGGCGTGCGAACCGCTTCAGGTTCTGCGCCACCGTACGCTTCGGTCTCGCCTCCTCGACCAACTGATCGAAGGCTGACCGGCCCCCTGCTGTTGCTTCTATCGCCATCCTGTCCAGACCTCCCAGTCCACCTACGAGTACCTGACTCGCGGGTCTACGTACGAATACGCGATATCAACCACGAGATTGAGGCCGAGCATGAAGAAGACGAGCATCATCGCCAGGCTCTGTACGACAGGGAAGTCCCTGCCCACGGATGCCTGGACGATTTCCTGACCGAGGCCCGGGATACCGAACAGGTTCTCCAGAATCACGGTGCCTCCGAGCAGCGTGCTCACCTCCAGGCCTCCCAGCGTGATTACCGGGATGAGGACGTTCGGCAGGCTGTGCCGGCGCACCACCAACCCCTGGCCGAGCCCCTTCGCCTTGGCGGTCCGCACGTAGTCCTGGGCAAGCACTTCCAGCATGCCTGAACGCGTGATACGAGTCATATAGGCGCTGAATCGCCAGGCGAGAATCAACGCAGGCCAGATCATGATCTGGAGATGGTGGAACGGGTCCACCCAGATGTTGGAGTAACCCAACGGGGGTGACCAGCCAATCTGCGTCACCATGAAGAGCAGGAGCAGGAGCGCTATCCAGAAGTTGGGCATCGACTGACCGAGGATCGCCCCCATGCGGAGGACATAGTCCGGCCACTTATCCTGGTACAGGGCAGAGAACACCCCGAGTGGCACGGCGACGATTATGGAGAGCAGCACCGTATAGACGGTGAGTTGCAGCGTCACGGGCAGACGTCTGGCGATGATCGAAGAGAGAGGCTCGGTGGAGCGTATCGACTCGCCCCCGAACTCTCCGTTCACCATGGACCAGGCCCACTTGACGTACTGGATGGGGAGCGGGTCGTCCAGTCCAAGCTCGGCCCGGAGCTCCCTGATCTGCGTCTCGGTGTAGCCTCCGCCGCCCTCCGCGGCTTCCTGCCCGAGGATGGCGAGCGCCACGTCCCCTGGCAGGATCCGGAGTATCCCGAAGATCAGGATGCTCGCGAGTATGAGGGTCGGGATGAACAGGAGCACCCGACGTGCTATGTACTTCTGCATCCCATACTCCTCAGGCCGTCTCCTCCTTACGTTCCTTCATCCCGCCCTACTTGTCCAGCCAGACCGTCGCAAAGTCGAGGTTGCGGCGGTAGTTGTCGATGGGGACCTGGATGCCCTTCACGTACTCGCGAACGACGGTGTGGGTGTTCTCCGTGTAGAGCCACGCCCCGTAGGCCTGCTCCACGGCGATGTACCGCTCCATCTCCTGCGCAATCTCGATCCGCTCTTCAACACTGCCTGCGCTCGCCAGGCGGACGAAGAAGTCGTCCACCTTCGTGTCGTTGTGCTTCGAGTCGGCAGTAGCGCTGGTGCCGGCACTGGACGTGATCGACCCGTATTGGCTGGGCAGCGCGAGAGTCGGGCCGCTCATCACCATGTCGTACGAACCTTCCAAAGTCCTGGCTGCCCGCGTGGCGTCGTCCACGAGTTGAAGGTCGATACTGATGCCGAGGTCTTCCAACTGGCCTACCAGAGGCTCACAGACGAACCCCCACAGTCTGCGGCACATGAACTCAGCCTCAAATCCGTCCGGGTAGCCTGCCTCGGCCAGCTGGGCCTTCGCCTGCTGCCGGTCGGCGTCCTTGGTCGCGGGGTTCCAGCCGGGCGTTTCCATGAGCCCGGGGTTCGCCCAAGCGGTGTCCGGGTCGAACATGCCGGTCATCTTGCCGAAGCCGCCGAACGTCACTTCGACCAGTTCCGGGCGGTCGAGCCAGAGGTGTATGGCCTGCCTGACCCGGACGTCCTGCAGCGGCCCCTCGCGCAGCGTGTTGAAGGCGAGCGCCCAGAAGCTGGACTGCGCCATCTCCAGGATCGTCACCCTTTCGGTGCCGAGGGTGGAGAGGATGGCTGCTTCACGCTCCGGGGTGAGCTGGAAGCCGGAACCGCGTGCGGTCGCGTCCAAGCGTCCGGTGCGGAACGCGGTGTCCATTCCGGATGGGTCGGGCGTTATGAAGAAGTCGATACCGTCGAGGTAGGGGAGCTGGTTCCCGTCCTCGTCTGTCTTGTAGTACTGGTCGAACCGGCGCATCTTCGCAACGCTGCCGGGCCGGTATTCCTCCAGGTAGTACGGGCCGAGCGCGACGAGCCCTACGTCCAGCGGGGAGACGTTGACGTTCCCGGCGTCTATCTCGGGCTGCATCAGGTGGCGCGGGTGGGCGAGTATCTGGTTGTCGACGGCGAGCAGCTGGTCGAAGTCGAATACCGCACTCTTGAGGTTGATGACGACGGTGAGGTCGTCCGGGGCCTCGACGCTCTCCACCCACCGTGCGAAGTTCCAGCTTACGGGGCGCCTCGAGTTCTCTCCGACCGTTACGCCAAACACGGCCAACTCCAGCCAGAACTTCACGTCCGCAGCGGTTAGCTTGACGCCGTCGTGCCAGTAGACATCGTCGCGGAGCGTGAACGTCCATGCCGTTCCATCGGCGTTCTTGGACCATTCGGTTGCCACGCCTGGGCAGACCGCCGTACCGTCGTCCGGGCACTGGCGGATCATGTTCCCCATGCCGAAGATCGACCCGGCCGGCATCAGCACGCTGATACTGCCGGACCGCATCGGGTCCCAGCCCAGGGGCGGGTCGGCGCGTGTGGAGAAGTTGACGATGCCGCCGTACCGGGACTTCTCCTCCATCATCATGGCCGTCGGGGTGGGAGCGGGAGCCGCCCCGTCTCCGCTGTCCGACGGCGCAGCCGTTGCCGCGGGCGCCTGCGTATCCGGCGCGCTGGTTGGGGTGGGGTCAGGCTCGTCGTCCGACGTACAGGCGGCCAACGCCATAGTCAGGACGAGGATGCTCGCAACAAGCACCAGTGCTTTGAATGCACGCTCTTTGATCGTCATCGGAATCCTCCCTGGTCCACTTGCGTTCTCTTACTCCGCTGGTGCTGGCGCGGCGAAGGTGATAGGTGCAGTTGCCAGGGAGCCCATGCTGCCTTCAGCGCGGACGGTGTACGTGCCAGGGGCGGAGCTGATGCGGTCCATCCTGAACCGTCCGCGCTGCGTTGATTCGAACGTTCCGTACGGGGATGCATCGACACCACCTACGGTGCCGGGGCCGTAGACGTCGGTGTGGAAGATGATGAGGACGGACTCACCGGGCTGGAAGCCCCAGCCGGTGACGGTGAAGGTGCGCTCGGAGCCGAGGGTGTAGACGGCCTTATCGAGGGAGATGCCTGCCGCAGAGGCGGGCGCGGGGTCGCCCGGAGGGCCCTGAGCGCCGTCGGCGCCAGCGGGTCCGGCGGGCCCAGCGGGTCCGGCGGCTCCCTGTGGCCCCGGTTGTCCCGCGGCACCGGCGGGGCCTGTCTGTCCCGCTTCGCCCTGGCATGCCGTAGCAACCAGTGCGAGCGCGAGCATCAGAACGCAGACGGCTGGAATGATTCGCATCGGAGTTCCTCCCTCTCACGTGCCATTCCGAAGAGCAGACTAGGGAATCTAACGGCCTGCGCATTCTAGGAACGGGCGTGTGACCTGTCAACAAAAATCGGAAGACTTCGGGATATTTGTGACTGATTTCACATAATATGTGGAATAAAATGGGGAAAATGCTAAGGAAAGCCTCTTGGAGTTCAGCGGATTTCGACTAACATCCCACTCGCTCCGGTTGTGTAGAGCGCATCGGCTCCGACTGCGATACCGCGGATCGCGCCGCCTCCCATCTCGATGCGCCATCGCCTCTCCCCTGTTGCAGAGTCGACCGAGGCCAACGCACCCGTTTGTGTCCCCACGACGACTTCGCCTCCGATGACGGTGGGAGAGGTTGCTGCAGGCGCATCGAGGTGGGTCTGCCACACCGTGTCGCCCGTCTCCTTGTCGTAGGCGAACACCGTCCCGCCTGCCGCGCTTGCATACACTCTCTCCGCATCGACTGCGGGAGTCCCGGTGAAGCTCTCGCCTCTTTCCTGACGCACCCAGACGACGCCCTTCTGGGGCGGCAGCTCGCTGGCCATCCCCCACCTGAACATCCACTGGCGAACGTTTCGGGTCGACTTCTCGAACGGCCACTCCCGGTTGTCCCAGTGCACGCGCCGGACGGTCCCGCTGATGTCTGTGGCATAGACCGAATCTCCGGCGATTGCTGCGGAACCGTCGGCGAGCGATATCTCGTAGTCGAACCATCGTTTTGCGGTGTGCCTGTCTATGAAGTGGATGAGGTTGTCCTGAGAGACGATGACTACGAGGTGTTCGTTCACCGCAGGGCCGGAGGTGATGCGCCCTTCCGTGGCGAAGCTCCACCGCTCTTCACCTGTCAGTGCATCGAGCGCGTAGAGGCGGCGGTCGCTGGAGCCTGCGTACAGCACGCCATCGGAGACAGCCGGAGAGGAACGCACGGGTGCGTTGGTGGCGAATGTCCAGACTACGCTGCCGTCCTCGCGGTCGAGGGCTGCGACCTGTCCGTTCAGCATGCCGAAGTAGATCAGGTGCCCGGCGATGGATGGCGTCGAACTGATGGGCGCTTCGAGGCATCTACTCCATAAAGGAGCGCCGTCCGAGGCGGAGAATGCGTGCATGCATCCGTCCACGTTGCCTGCGTACACGACGTCTTCCATCACGACGGCGCCTCCTCCCGGAGAAGTACCGAGGTCTGCTTTCCAGGCCACATCGCCGGCCAGCGACGTGGCTGCCTCTGGCATCGCGTTCGTCCGGAGCGGGATTCCGCCCTCGGTGGGCCAATCGCCGGTCTGAAGCTCGGACGTCAGGCTTGATGTGGGGTCAGGGAGGAAGCGGGCGAGCCCGATATTCTCGACAACTGCCCACGTCACAGTCAGCAGCAAGAGAACTGCCGCCACTGCCCGCACGAGCGTCCGCCGGTGCCTGGCGCGGGCCCGCCACCGAGCGACGAGAGGAGGACCGGAAGCGGCCAGAAGCTGCGTTCGGCATCCGGCACAGAACCGCGAACCCACCTCATTCGTGTGCCCGCAGACGTGACACACAGATGAGGCGCCAGTCTCACTCAACGCGTGGCCTCAGGTGCTCAGGCTCCTGCGTAGTTGACCGGCTGCAGAGCGACCCGGTGCTCTCTCGTCGCCTCGACCCAGTCCTCTTCCTTCTGCAGGACGGTAGCCGCGGACCGGACCGCAAACAGCGTGGGGTCGTCCGCGCTCGGTGGCAACTCGCCGGTGTCGCGGAATGCCTTGGATGCGTTCAGCAAGCGGTAGCGGGTATGGATGATTCCAGAGTCCGTTGAGACGAGGTGCTCCTTCGTCCTGTCGTAGATGGGGCCCATGGTCTCCTGCATGCCGGAGTCCTGTGCCCACGTGCCGGGAATGCCGCACCAGCGCTCGGTCTGCTGAGCGTGGTAGTCGTTCCAGTAGTCGTTCATGATGTTCTGGCGGGGACGCCATTGACTCCCGGGGAGCGTCGGGTCAGGAGGCATGAAGCCAACGGTGCCGATGCTGTACACACCGGGGCGCTTGTCCATGTTGTCGAGCTCTTCCTCGGTCAGCGGACGGTTGGGGTGGTACGTGGCGCCGAAGACCATGGTGTTCTCGTCGTCGATGGGGATCCAGGCGCGGAAGGCACGCAACGGGTCTTTCCCGTAGGGGCCGGTCATCGTGTAAAAGGGCAGCACGAACTGGCTCATCCGCCAGTAGTAGTTGTCTTCGTCCACGTTGCGGTGACACCCGATCAGCACGCCGTAGTCCGTGTCGATAGCCTCGAACACGGGGCAGCGGTCGATCTCCTTGTAGTAGGGGCCCATGGTCTTTTCATTCGGTTGGGCCATCTGGAACGGGAACTTGGTGTGCAGGTAGGAGTTGTGCGAGTTGTCGATGTCGCCTTCCAACGCCTGCACGAAGTTGTTGATCTGCAGCCGCTTGGCGATGTGGCGGTGCTCTACCGGCACCATGTTCCATTCGAGGTCGGGCAGGGGAGGAGCCGGTTCCCGGGGCCCCATGTATGTCCATATGACCCCGTTCCGCTCCTGGCAGGGGTACGCCTTGATGCTGACCTTGGTCTTGAAGGACTCGCCCTCAGGCGCGTTGGGCATGTCGATGCACGCCCCGGTGGTGTCGAACTTCCATCCGTGGTAGACGCACCGGAGTCCGTACTCTTCGTTGCGTCCGAAGAACATGCCTGCACCACGGTGGGGACAGCGGTCGTCGACCATACCGATGTTTCCGGCGGTGTCCCGGAAGGCGACGAGGTCCTCGCCGAGCAACCGCACACGGAGCGGCTGGCCGTTGCGTTCGGGTAGCTCCGACGACATCAGAGCAGGGATCCAGTAGTGCCGGATCAGGTCTCCCGTGGGAGTCCCGGCTCCGACGCGGCACATGAGTTCGTTATCTTCCCTCGTCAGCATGGCAACCTCCTGCCGTCCTGCACAAACATCACTTTCAACGACGAAGCATGCACATCTTATTGCAGCAATCGGAGGATTGCCATCAGAACATGAGCCCCGGCAACGCCCTACGTTGGTTGTGGCCTCAGCGTTGGTCGACGGTCGGGGTCTGGTGCTGGAGCATGACCTCGGTCCTCGTCTGCGAGGACTCCAGCATCGCGAGGCAGACCTCCATGGTCGCCTTTGCCCACCGACCATGGTGGATGAGGGGACGCCCCTCGGTAACGGCGAAGTACAGCTCGTCGATGACTGCGCCGCGGCCCTGTACGCCTCGCCAAGGCTCGGGCTCGATCAGCCTGAACCCATCGGTCGTGTACGCCCCGACCCCATCCGGGAGCATCCGGAGGTCGGCTCCCTCACATGTAACGAGGAAGGAACCGAGTTCGCCCTGCAGCAGCGACGGCGTTCCCTGAGCGACGCGCGCCCGTGCCACGGGCTGCTCTCCTCCGTAGCCGGTGTTGATGCGCATCGACACCTCCTCCTCGGAGGACTGCGCCGCACGTAGCGCCCTGCGGGTCTTTCCGTAGCCCGCTGGCTCTTTCGAGGCGCTTCCACTGGCCAGTTCGGACGAATCGAAGTGGTCGTAGCCGCTGTACGAGAGGGTGGCTACCACGCCGTTCTCGAAGTCGAGGAACGCGGTGTAGCTGCCCTCTGTGTGCCGCTCATGGTCGAGGTCGAATGCCGCCGCTCGCACGCTGCGAGCCATGCCGCCCGCGATGAATCGCGCGGCGTCCACCTGGTGCGGCACCTGGTTATACATGATGCCGCCGCCCAATTCAGTGACCAACTCTTCGGGACGGCGTGGGCGGTAGAGGAAGTCGGTGTAGGCGGTTGCCGAGATGAAGCCCAGGCGCCCGAACTCCTCGTCAACGACTAGATTCCGCATCTTCTGCACGATGGGGTTGAAGCTGGCCGTGTGGCCGACAACGAGCACGGTGCCAGCCTGTTCGGCGGCGACGGTCATGGTCTCGCAGTCCGCCAGTGTCAGCGCCATCGGCTTCTCAACGATGGCGTGCTTGCCGTTCGCTGCAGCGAGCTGCAGGTGTTTAACGTGCATCCCGTGGGGGGTGGCGATGTAGACGGCATCCACGTTCGCACTCTGGCAGAGGGCCTCGGCGTTGGAGAACGTCTCGCCGCCGAAGTCTGCCTCGAAGCGGTCGCGGTGCTGCTTATGGAGGTCCGCCGCCGCCGTTACCCGGATGTCGGGGTGCTTCGCCAGCGCGGACAGCATCCCGCTGCCGGCGCGCCCCAACCCGATCACGCCGAAGCGGAGTTCAGGCCCGTTCATCGCGCCTCCGTGCCGGTCGCTATGCCGGGCAGTCCGGATTGCCGGCGGCAACCTTGCGGCGCTCGGCCGTGTGGTCGAACCAGGGTTCCTCAGCGGGGATGAGCACCGCGTCCGACCTGATCGCGTAGACCTCGGGCTCCAGCACCTCGCGAGGAGTTTCCCCGGTCTCGGCGAACGCCTTGGCGGTCCGGATGAGACGCCTCCGCATAGAGATGATGCCGAGGTCCGACGTGCCGAGGTGCTCTTGCGTGCGGTCGAAAATCCTGCCCATGCTGAGCTGCGGCGCGGCGTCCTGCGCCCAGAACTCGGCGATGCCCGAGAAAGTCTCGAACTTCTGCATCTCCCGGTCCTGGTGGAAGTCGTTCTCGATGGAGAGTGCGGGCCGCCAGCGCCCGAACGGTGCGCTGGAGACCGGGGCGCGGTGCTCCGGCGATATGTTCCAGACTCCGGCTTTGGTGAGCAGGTTCTCGCGCTGCTCTCCGGTGAACGGCCTGGTCGGGTGGAATGTCACGCCGATGACGAAGACGTTCTCGTCGTCGATTGGCACCCACGCGCGCCAGTTCCGGGTCGGGTTGTTGCCGTAAGGGCCGGTCATGGTGTGGAAGGGCATCAGGTGCTGGCTGATGCGCCAGTAACGTTCATCGTTCGGGGCCTTGCGGCCGGAGCCGATGCAGACGCCGTAGTCGGTCTCGACTACCTGGAAGCGGGGGTGCGTGTCGTAGTGGCGGATGGCATCCACTCCAGCCCTCGGCGAGTTCGGGTCGAGGTTGAGCCGCGAGTGGACGAAGGAGACGTGACTCTGGTCCAGGTCTCCCTCCATGCCCTGCACCCAGTTGGAATACTGCACCCGCTTGGACGCGACGATGTGGTCCTCCGGCAGGTCCAGCCACTCCAGGGCAGGCAGCGGCGGGGGCTCGTCCTTCGGCCCCATGTACGTCCAGATCATGCCAGCGCGTTCAACCACCGGGTACGCAACCGTACGCACCTTCCACTGGAAGTTGCTGTCCGGCGGCTCGCTCGGCATGTCGACACACCTGCCTGCCACGTCGAACTTCCAGCCGTGGTAGATGCACCGAAGCCCGTTCTCCTCATTGCGGCCGAAGTAGAGCGACGCTCCGCGGTGCGGGCACTGCTCGGCGATCAGTCCCGGCCTGCCCGAGGAATCGCGTACCGCCAGGAGATTTTCGCCCAGCAGCCGGACCCGTTCCGGCGACCCGTTGGCCTCGATCTCCCAGGAGAAGAGGAAGGGTATCCAGTACTCGCGGAGCAGGTTCCCCATAGGAGTCCCCGCCCCGACTCGAGTCATCAGTTCGTTATCCGTGGCGCTCAGCATGTCATACTCCTTCGCAGGCCGATCGCATGACCAACCGCATCATAGGCAGAGGTTCATCGGCCTTCAAGCATCTCCGAGGAGTCCCTTTCTACCGGAGAACGGGCGGCCCGGCGGGCTTCTATACGTACGTGGCGAGCACGCGCTCAATGTCGGCGTGAGCGATGCTGGGCCCTGCTTCCTGAGGGATGTACTTCTTTGGAGCGCCGTTCACGAACCCCCTGCTCGGTTCAACAGGTAGCCCGAGTACTTCATCGAGCTCGCTGCGGAACACGTTCATGGGGTCGCCGCCGTCCTGGACGATCTCCATCTGCTCGTTCAGCATCTTGCGGAACATGATGATGCCCTTGTCGGACTCGCCGAGTTTCTCGAGGTCGCGTCGAGCTACCGGCCCCTGCGTCACCCACGCCATGTAGTCCTGATTGAAGGTGACGTCAGTGATGAAGCGGCCGTCTTCGCCTCTCAGCGGGTTGTAGTAGTACGGCACCGGGTCCTGCCTGGGCACGACTGCGCCATCGGCGGCACGGAAGATGTAGATCGAGATGTGCAGCGTATTCTCGTCGTCGACCGGGACGCGGAACTGCATCGTGAGCTTTTGGGGAGACCCGACCTGCAGGATGTTGGGGAACAGGATGGGGTGCCCCACCTTCCAGAGGTCGTGCTCCTCGCCGAGCCCCTTCAGGACGCGCCGCTTGATGATCCCGTGGTCGAACAGGTCGAAGCTTATCCGCTCGTGGGGAGCGGACTCGCCGCGCACGTTCACGGTCTGGCCTGCCGCAAGTTGCTGGTAGCGTGTCCAGTAGGAGTGGAGCCACTCGGTGTGGACGGGGTCGAGCGAGTTCTCCTGGCACTGGAGCCAGTTGCACGGCAGTTCCGTGATGGCGATGTCACACGCCACGTTCTCGGCGAATAGCGGTTCCCATTTCGGCAGGAGCGGCGTTGGCTGCGGGCCCATGTAGGCGAAGATGAGTCCGGAAAGCTCCCGGACCGGGTAGCCCGCGACCTTCACCTTCTCCTTGAAGCGTCCGTCCGGATGGACGGTCTCTTCGAACGGCTGCTCGATGCACTGGCCGGTCTCGTCCATCATCCAGCCGTGGTACATGCAGCGCAGGCCGTGCTCCTCGGGGATGCCGTAGGAGAGGTCGACGCGGCGGTGAGGGCAGAAGCGTTCGATGAGCCCGAGCGTGCCCGACTTGTCCTTGTAGAGGACGAGGTCCTCGCCGAGGACACGGACGGCCTTGGTGGGACGCTCGTACAACTCCCCGGCGGCGGCGATGGGCTGCCAGTAGCGCCGCATCAACTCGCCCATGGGCGTTCCCTGTCCTACCCGGGTCAACTTCTCATTCTGTGCTGTGCTCAGCATCGCCATGCCTCCTGTCGTCGATACTCGTCATCGCTGTGGACTGTCCGGTGCTGAGGGAGGCTGTAAGGAGGGCCTATCGGGGAGCGGAAAGGCAGCGTGCAATAAGCCGGACAGCGACGACTACCGTCGCACGGTAACTATACCACTACGATATCCGAGTGCACCGGCCAGTCTGGCGAGCACCAGGGATGCTCTGAACAAGCCTGTCTCCCGCAGCCCGCCGACCCGTGCCCGCGGTAGAGGAGCCGGTGGCGGGTGAAGGTCCGCCTGGGCGTGAGGGCGTTTTTCTGTTTTCTGTTGCTTTCTGTTGCATTCGGCATATCGCACTCGTAAACCCGGCCCGTCCGTGCAACGGTCGGGCTGCGCTCTGCAACGGCAGTCCATACAGACCGCAACTCCAATGCAACTCCAAAGCAACGGAAATGCAACGATCTGCAACAGGGGGCTTCCGTGGGGGCACAGGGCAGGGGCAAATGGGTCTCAGAAACAGGGTACGCAGGGCTGTTTCGCTGGCGCAACGGGTAGATGTCACATCTCGTGCGGTTCGCCCTCGGAGAACCTCGTTCTCCTCTCGCACCTTCCTCCGGCGCAGACCCGCGAGTTGTTCAGAGTTATCCCTAGTACGGGACTGGCGTCTGAAGCGACATGGCCACTTCACACCGCTCGTTGGACGACTGCAGGATGCCGAGGATGACCTCGAGGCTTGCCATCCCCCATTGCGCGTCGGGGAACGTGGGACGCTCCTCACGGATGGCGTCTCGGAGCTCGGTCAGTTCGCCGCGGCCCTGGCCTCTGTTGTCGAATGTGATCTCGCGTCTGCCGTTCTCGTCGTAGATGTACAGGCCGTCCGGCGACTGGCGGATGTCGCCGCGCTCGCAGCTCGCGATGGTGAGCCCGAAGAAGGGCTGGTTGTGGCGTCCCGACGACCGCTCGGCACGCTCGCGTTCGGCGCGGATCCCAGCGAAGGCATACTTGGCGTCGGCCTCCACGAAGTTGTCGTAGCGCTCGATGGGGGCCGGGATATCGGAATTCCGGCGCTGACCGCCCTCGCCGATGCCCCACGTGAGTTCCGTGATGTCGAAGTAGCCGTAGCCGTTGAATGCCATCGTTGCGGCGACGCCGTCCTCGAACTCCAGAAATGCGGTGTAGTCGCCCTCAGCCCGGGGGAACGACGGGTTCCAGCGGCCCGCGACAGCGCGAACGCTCCTCACCATCCCGCCGCCGATGCCGCGGATGATGTCGGTCTGGTGCGGGCCCTGCCGGTAGAGCACGCCGCCGCCCATGCTGGAGTCGACCTCCGATCCCAGGCGAGGCTGGCCCGAGATCCACGGCTTGTATTCCCAGGTGTTGAGCTGGATCAGGCGTCCCAGTTCACCGCTGGAGACGACCTCGCGCATCCGGCGGATGGGAGGGTCGAATATCTTGGAGTGTCCCTGGACGTAGCGGACGCCGTTCCGATCGACGGCGTTGACCATTGCCTGCGCCTGTTCCAGGGTCACGGCCATGGGTTTCTCGCAAATGACGTGCTTCCCGTGTTCGGCGGCGATGATGGTGTGCTCGGAGTGGAAGAGGTTGGGCGTGCATACCCACACTGCGTCGACGTCGGGGCTCTCGCACATCGCCTCCACGCTGTCGAAGGTCTCGACGCCGTACTTCTCGCGGGCCGCGTCCAGCGCCTCCTGCCGGATGTCCGCGACCGCCGTGAGCTTCACATCCTCGATCGTGTCGACGCTCCCGAGGATCGTTCGTGAGACGCTCCCCAGACCGGCGAGTCCAACTCGCAGAACGGAGCCCATATGATTCCTCCCCTTGCGCCAGGGCAGTCTGGCGTGATACGAGGTCACCGAGGACGAACTTGTCTCGTGGAGAAGGCGTGAATGTCGGGAATCCAACCGATCCACGGCCGATCCGCGAGCCGAAGCGTCGCGCAAGCCCTATCATACGCTGCGGAGAAGCCGCGAGCGTCGTGCGCGTGGCGCCCAGCATGGGAGGCAAGACATGCTGACGGCTGAAGAGAACGAACTGTTCACGAGCGTCGGTACGGGCACTCCGGGAGGCGACCTGCTCCGGCGGTACTGGCACCCCGTTTGCGCGGCGAACGAGGTCACGGCTGAGAAGCCCACTCGACGCGTCACGCTGCTCGGCGAGCAACTCGTGGTCTATCGCGACCAACGTGGAGTCCATGGGCTGGTCGCAGAGCATTGCCCCCACCGCGGAGCGTCTCTCTACTATGCGTACGTCGAAGAGGAGGGCATCCGTTGTGCGTACCACGGCTGGCTGTTCAACGAACAGGGCCAGTGCCTCGAGCAACCCTTCGAGCCGAAGCAGGAAACGACAAAGGATGCCTTCCATCACCCGGCCTACCCGGTGCAGGAGCTGGGCGGCCTGCTGTTCGCGTATCTCGGCCCCGAACCTGCGCCCCTGCTGCCCAGGTGGGACGTGCTGGCCCGCGAAGACGGGAACCGCACGGTCGAGGTCCACGAACTGCTGAACTGCAATTGGCTGCAGTGCCAGGAGAACTCGCTCGACCCCGCGCACACGTACTACCTGCACCTGCGCAGGATGGTGGAGAAGGGCAAGTTCCGGGGGAGAGAGCTCCGGCCCCCGGAACGCTACCTGTTCCAGGAGCACCCCTTCGGCATCGTGAAGCGGCGCATCTTCGGAGGAGACGGGGAGATAGCGTGGGAGCAGCTTGGACATCCCGCCATCTTTCCGAACATCCTTCGACACGCCACCGAGCGACCCAGCGCAACAGGCGACCCAACGCCCGAGGAAGCCTCGGTGTGGCCCATCGACCTTCAACTCCGCGTGCCCATCGACGACACCCACACGCAGATCTACATCATCTACTTCACGCCCACGCCTGACGGCACACTCGAGGGGGTGAGCAGCGAACCCACGTTCACGCGGAACAACGTGCGCGACGAGAACAGCGACTTCCACTTGGAGAGCTTCCCCAGCCAGGACGAGATGGCGTGGGAGACGCAGGGCCCGATAGCGGACCGGACCGTCGAGCGACTGGGCGTCTCGGACATGGGCATCGCCATCTGGCGGCGGCTCCTCCACGAGCAGATCAAGATCGTCCAGGACGGCGGCGACCCGATGTGCGTGTTCCGCTCCTACGACGGCATCATCGACATCGGTCCGTCGCGCGAGTGGAACGGCGAGCGGTACGTCCCCAAGGCTTGGGAAGGCTGGGGCGACGGCAGGATATGGACGACCCCGAACGTCTGGCTCGGTCACGAGTCGGCGGTCGCGTAGTAGCAACCTGTAAGGAGAGGACCATGACCAACGAGCGTAACGATGCCTGGACCCTGACTCCCTTCGAGCGGTGGGTGCAGGACGAGGGACTGAAAATCATCACCCAGCATACGATCCCGAGCCTCTTCACGGAGGAACTGGCGCCCTGGGAGCGCACAGGCTGCGACGCTGCGCTGCTCGACCTGACGCACCACCCCTCCGAAGAGCGCCTGGTGCAGAACCAGGGAGGCATCCGCTATCTCATCGAGATCCCGCCGGGCGGCTCGCTCAATCTCGAGCGCCACATGTACGAGGAGATCTTCTACGTGCTCACGGGGCGCGGAGCGACCACGCTGTGGTATGACGGGACTCCCCGGCAAACGTTCGAGTGGCATGCGGACAGCGCCTTTGCGATACCGCTCAACGCGTGGCACGAACTGCACAACGGAAGCGGCACGGACCCTGTGCGCCTGTACGCGGCCACGAACATGCCGCACGTCTTCAACCTCTTCGCCAGCGCCGATTTCGTGTTCAACACGCCGAAGGCGTTCACCGACCGCTTCGACCCGAGCGACGAGATGTACTTCAACGGTCAGTCCGTCCGCGTCGCCGACCGCCTGATGGCCGCGAACTTCATCCCCAGCATCACGCACATGTCGCTGGACCAGTGGTCCTACCGGGGACCGGGCTCCAACATGTACGTCATCATGGCCGGGGGGCGCTACGTCTGCCACGTCTCCGAGTTCCCCACCGCTTCATACAAGAAGGGGCACGGATTCGGGATGGCGTATGAGGACCCCAGCAAGGGCCAGACGACGGACGTCAGCTACCTCTTCCTGACCGGAGAGGGGTACGACCTTCAGTGGCCTCCCGGAGTCATGCCTGGGCCGGACGCGGAGTGGTCGCGGGCCGCGTTCAAGCCGGGCTCGCTGATGTCGAACGGGCATGGCGGCCATCAGCACTTCAACGTCAGTGATGAACCTGCGCGCTACCTCGTCCTGCGGGAAGGGAACCCCGGGTTCACGGGCAGTGGAAGGAGGGCGGGAGCAGGCCAGGGACAGATCGAGTTCGAGGACGAAGACCCCCGTATCCGTGAGCTCTTCGACCAGGAGTGCGCCGCCTGGCGCGCGAAGACCACATCCCAGTAGGAGGAGGAGCCCCATGACACAGGCAGCATCCAGCCAACCAAGCGTCGACGAGCTACGAGAGAAGGTCGCACTCGCGTGTCAGATCCTGGCGCAGCACGGCCTCGTCAAGGGCTCGACCGGCCACGTCAGCACACGGGAGCCCGGCACCGACAACATCCTCGTTCGGGGCCGGCCCCGGAGTGACAGGGGACTGCGTTTCGCCGAGCCGACGAGCATCATGCGCGTGGACCTCGAGGGGCAGCCCGTGGGAGACAACAGCGGCGTCAACCGCGTCAGCGAGATCTACCTCCATACGGATCTGTACAAGTACCGCCCGGACGTCAACGCGGTGATCCACGCGCACCCTCCCGGCGTCCTGCTCTGCACCATGAACAGGGTAGAACTGCGGCCCATCTTCAGCGGATTCGAGCCGGGAGCGATGCGCATCGCGCTGAACAACGAGGCGCCCATCTACGACCGCTCGATCACCCTGCAAACGCCCGCGGAGACCGCGCCGTTCCTCGACCTCATGGCGAATCACAACATGGTCATGATGCGAGGCCATGGCATCGTCGTGGCCGGCCGGACGGTTGAGCAAGCAATCACGCGCGCGCTGGCGCTCGAGAACCTTGCACGGGTCAACTGGCTTGCCCACCTGGGAGGAGGCGCGCCCGACATCTCCGATGAGGACAAGGCGGAGTGGCGCCGCCGCAGCCGGGACCCTTCGCGGCCAGACCGCGAAGGCGGTAGTTGGACGGGGCTGGTCGCCATGCTCGAGCACGGAGCTCTCAGGGCCGATTCCATCGGCCTGGGTGCGCACTTCGGGTAAGGCGCACCAACGAGCCTACTCGAGGTCGAGCGTATCGGGTGCGAAGAGGCCGTCTACGTCCATCGGCTCGGGGATGATGTGCTGGTCGACGTCTATCCGGAGCATCGCCTCCATCGCCTTGCGGTTCTTCGCCATGCCCATCGGGAACGGGTCGCCGCCGACCAGATCCCGATTGCGCAACGCCTGGAGGTCACGCTTCCCCGGCTCGGTCAGGCCCGACAGCGAGTCCACGTACAGGTCCTTTGACTCGGCGAAAGCCCTGTACATCGCCGAAGCCACCCACGGGTGCTCTCGCAGCACGTCGTCCTTGATGGTCATGACGTGTCCGATGGGATAGACGCCCGTCCTTCTGAAGAACCCCAGGCCCACTTCGTCTGCTTCCTCCTCGGAGAACAGCAGTTGGATGTCTCCGCCCGGTTCGACGGACAGTTGAAGCCCCGCGTCGAGCTCTCCGTCCGCCAGCATCTGCTCCAGCGTCTTCTCCGGTGGGATCTGCGTGACGTTCGGCGGATTGACATACTGCGCCACGTGCGCGTCCTCGCTCACCGAGTACTGGATCGAGTCGGTGTCGACGCCGAACTCGTAGTTGAGCAGGGCGCGGCACTGCGTGGTGTTCGTCACCGTGTAGGAGCGCAGCCCTACACGCTTCCCTTCCAGGTCCTTGGGACTCTTGATGCCCGACCGGGTGTTGTAAGTGATGGGGCTCATGGTCACGTCCCGGTTCGAGAAGATGGGGATGCCGGTGATGGGGACCCCGAACCACTTGGCCGCGACGAAGGTCGTCAGCGCCACTTCGGCGACGTCGAATTTGAGGTTCCGCACCATCCGCCGGTACGTGTTCGGGCTGGCCTGAACGTGCTCCAGTTCGATGCCTTCCGGCTTGACCCGCCCGTCTTTCAGTCCATCCCACTGACCGTGGGGGAAGGTGGCGGTCGTCAATCGCAGGTCTGCCATGGCTCCGCTTCCTCCTATCCTTCCAACTCTCGCGTGCTCGGCTCGAACGCTTCCTCGGGAGATATGGTCTCCGGGATGATCTGCTGGTGGACGGTGAAGCCGATGAACGTTTCCAGAGAAGCGCGGTTGGCCTCGATTCCGAACGGGAGGGGGTCACCCTGGAGCACATCGTGCATATCTTTGGCGCGCCGGTCCTCATTCTCAAAGTCGGCGGCCGTGTCGAGTGTCGGCAGAAAGTGCTCCTTCGCTTCCCTGAACAGGTCGAACAGTTCGACGGCAAGGCCGGGGTTTGCAGCCAGATGTTCGTTGCGTACGACCAGCGTGTGGTTGATGGGATAAACGCCGGTCGCTTGCAGCCACGAGATGGCTGCCTCGCGGGCGTTTGGGACCAGGGGCGCGAACCCGGCTTCCGCCGACGGCGCCACGCCGATGGCCGCGTTGATCTCACCGTCGCTCAGCAGATCGGCGAGGCTGCGGTCGAAAGGTGCCGACTCGACGTTCGGCGGAGCCTGGTACTCGGCGACGTGCTCATCGCTGTTGATGACCCACGTGACCTCGTCGAGGTTCACCCCGTACTCCGACTGGAGGATGCCGCGATTCCAGACGCCGGTTGTCACTGTGTAGGCGCGCACGCCCACCCTTCTTCCGTGGAGGTCCGCCGGAGTGCGGACACCGGACTTGACGTTGTAGACGATCGAGCCGTGATGAAGGGCGCGCACGAGGAAGACGGGCAGCGCGGTGATCGGTACGCCGTGGGCCCGGGCGCAGAGGTACGTGGAGAGCGCCATCTCCGAGACGTCGAACTCGAGGTCCCGGATCATGCGGCGGAACGCATTGATGATGTTCGGCACCTGGACGTGCTCGAACGCTACCTGTTCGGAAGTGACCGTTCCCTCCTTGAGCGGACGGGTGTGTCCGTAATCGCCCGTTGCCATCTTCAACGAAAGAGGCGGCATCGTCGGTTCATCTCCTGCAGATGTGACTTCCGCGGGTCGCGGTCTGGGCGGGGCGTGCTAGGAGTCCTCTTCGTTCCATTGGAAGGGCCCCGGCACTCCGGCGGGGATGGCCACCGATTCCATAACGGAATCGTCCTGCCTCCCTTCCAACCGCAGCGACTCGTCCAGGTTGGTGTCGATGATCGGGTGGTCCGGGTCACGCACCACTCCTTTGGGGTCCTCACCCGCCTGCACCTTCATGATGTTCTCCCGCAGCACCCTGCGCAGGAGGGCGATCCCCTTGTCCGAGTAGCTCAGGTGCTCCCTCGTCCGGTCGGCGACGGGGCCCTGTGACTCCCAGGCCATGTGGTCCTCGGGTTGGGCGGTATGTCCCTTGAGCCAGGGCGGTCTCATTTCGAAGCGCGTGAAGGGATGCAACGCGTCAGCGGGGGACTTGAACGGAGCGACGTACTCGACCTCCGGCTCGTCGTCGGCCGGTTCGTTCCCATCGGCTGTTGGGTAGAAGTCGATAATGAAAATCTGCGTATGCGTGTCGTCGATGGGAACGCGTATCTGCGTCTCCCTGAAATGCCTCAGGATGTTCGGGAAGATGAGCGGGTGCTCGTCGATGACCCCGCTCTTGAGCACGCGCTTCTTCATCAGGCCGTACGGAAGCTCGTAGAAATCGAACTGGGCGACGTCGTCGATGTTGCCGCGGGTGGTGTTGACGACCCTGCGGAACCCCTGGTGCAGGATGTGCGCGTGCGCGGGGTCCATCGAGTTCTCGGTGGGCTGAAGCCAGTTGCAGTCCAGCATGGGCTGCACCCATATCTTGCGCGTGCCGTCGCGCCTCGCCCACACGTCGTACTTCGGGATGACCGGCGCAGGGAGAGGCCCCAGGTACGCCCAGAAGAGGCCTACCATCTCCTGGACCGGGTACGCCTTCTGCTTCACCGAGTGGATGATGGCCTCGTTCCGCTCCGGCGGGGTCTCGAGGACGTTCCCTTCCGTGTCGTACAGCCAGCCGTGGTAGGCGCAGGCGATGCCGCGCTCCTCGACACGTCCGTAGACAAGCGACGCGCTGCGGTGCGCGCAGTGGTCAGCGAGGAGTCCAACGCGGCCGGACTTGTCGCGGAACAGCACGAGGTTCTCGCCCAGCAACCGCACGAACCTGGTCGGCTGTTCGTCGGTGAGTTCGCGCGCGACCGCGATGGGATACCAGTAGCGACGCAGCAACTCGCCCGCAGGCTGCCCTGACCCCACGAGCGTCAGCAGGTCGTTCATCTCCTGCGTTTCCATTGGCCTCTCCCCACGTCAGCCTGCGTCGTCGGCGCGGAGCGGCAGCACTGCTGCCGCTCCGCTAAGGGCTACTGGACGATGATGAAGAAGTTGCCCTTGGTGTGCTCGGGGTCTGTGGAGTCGTAGAGGCGGAAGACGCCGGGCTCGGGGAATTCGAGTGCGATGCCGGGGCTGACGTCCTCGCCTGGCGCCACTGCAACGTCCAGTCCGATCTCGTCGATGGTGACGTTGTAAGTGGCCGCATTGCCGCTGCTGCCGGTGAGGCCGTCGGGCAAGACGATCGAGTCGCCCGCGTTCAGGGCGACGCGGATATCGCCGACCTCGTCGGTGCGAACGCGCTGTTCGACCTCGTAGCCCCAGTACGCAGTGGCGCCTATGCGCAACTCCCACACGTCATCGCGGATCCTGAGTTCGTCGAGCGTGAAGGTGGCCGGCTGGCCGGTCGGAGGGGTGGCGACGATGATGAAGAAGTTGCCCTTGGTGTGCTCGGAGTCTGTGGAGTCGTAGAGGCGGAAAACGCCGGGCTCGGGGAATTCGAGTTCAATGCCGGGGTTGGTGTCCTCGCCCGGTGGCACCTCGGCGTCAAGTCCTATCCCGTCGATGGTGACGTTGTAGGTGGCCGCGTTGCCGCTGCTGCCGGTGAGGCCGTCGGGCAAGACGATCGAGTCGCCCGCGTTCAGGAACACCCTGATGTCGCCGACCTCATCGGTGCGGACCCGCTGTTCGATGTCGTAGCCCCAGTAGGCCGTTTCGCCTATGCGGAGTTCCCATACGTCGTCGCGTACCCGCAGCTCGTCAAGGATGTAGGTCACGGGTGTGTACGCGGTAAGGTCGACGTCGCCAACGGCGAAGAACGCCCTTCCGTGGTTGTGTGCGTCCTTGATGGCGTAGATGCCCTCGTCGTAGAACGTGAACTTCCAGTTGGTCACAGGCCCGCCAGCATCGATCTCGTGCAGGGGGAAGCCTACGGCAAGGTCGGGCATGGCGAACTGGTGGCGTTCGGCAGCATCCGAACTCTGGCTGATCTCCCTGACGAATACTTTGTCGCCGGGGTCGAGCCAGACCGCCCATCCGTCGCCCTCCGTCGAACGGGCGACTTCTCCCGCCTCGAACCCGCCTCCGGCCTCGGGACCCATCGTGATGACGATGTCCTCGTCTTCGAACACGATCGATTCGATGACGAGCGCTCCCGCAGCGGGGTCGGGCGTTGGCGTGGGTGTCGGCTCGGGGACGGGCGTTGGCGTGGCGGTCGCCGGGACCGGAGTGGCCGTCGGGACCGGGGTTGCCGTGGGGTCACTCTGGCATGCCGCCAGCAGAGACAGAAGGAGCACTGGAACCAGTACCGGCCACATGCGCTTGATAGAGAGCATCCGACGACCTCCAACCCGGCGAATGGATAGGCCTCGGGGCGCCCTTGGAGTCGATCGAGGCGCAGGTGGGCGCCGGCGACGCGCGATCAGGTTTTCGGCGAGTCTAGTGAAGCGGGTTTCCTTTGACAAGGTCGACGGCTTGATGGTGAGTTTCATGATGGCCTCCTAGACATTCGGAGCTGGTGCGGTTGACGAAGCGGGAGTCTCGGTTACGCCGAACCTGCGCGCGACCTTCATGTCCTGTCGCAGGCCCAGTTTCAGTGCGTAGTGACGTCCGATGAGAGCGAGGATGAGGGTGTAGACCATGATGACGAGGCTGATGATCCCGGCGTTCTCGGTCCTGCCGAGCTCGGGTGAGGCCCACTCCAGCCCGATAATCGATAGCGTCACGGTGTCGCGGGAAGCGAGCAGGATGATGCTCGACGTGGTGGATGCGGCGCTGATGAAGTTGAGCATCCCGATGAGGACCATCGTGGGCATCAGGAGCGGGATCACGATCCTGAAGTAGGTCTTGAACCAGCCGGCGCCCGCCACCCGTCCGGCTTCTTCCACGTCGCTTCCGAGCTGGACCATGACGCCTTTGAAGATGTTGGTCCCCGTGGTATTCCCGGCAATGAGCACCACGAGGATCAGCGCCCAGATGGAGCCGTACAGGAACTGGAGGCCCGGGACGGAGAGGAACATCAGGAGCAGACCCAGGCTCGAGATGATGCCGGGGAAGACCGCCGAGACCCAGATGGTGGCATCGAGGATGCGCCTCCCTCGCCACTTCGTGCGGACGAGCATATAGGCGATGAGAGAGAAGAGGATGGGGCTGCCGAAGCCGGCGCTGAACGCGAGGATCGTGGTCGTCCGCAGTCCTTTCAGGAAGATGGGATCGGTGAATACCTCCACCCAGTGCTGGGTGGTCCACAGGGGCACCGCCTGGAAGAAACCCACTCGCGACATGAAGCTGCCGACGATGATGACGAAGAAGGGCAGGGCCGTGAACATGCCGATGAGGAGGATGATGAAGGCAAGGACCACCCATTTCCAGCGTCCTATGTCGATCAGTCCCGGCTTGAAGCTGCTGGAGATGGTGGTGTAGTGCCGCCGGCTGACGACCCAGCGTTGCATCGGAAAGATGACCGCGATGATCACCATCGTCAGGCTGGCGAGGACGATAGCGTTGCCGTACTGCGGGATGAACTGGGAGGTCTGGTTGAAGATGAGGGTGGAGTAGACGAAGAAGCCCCAGCTCGCGCCCAGGATCCACTCGGTCTCGAACCCGCTGAAGATGCGGAGGAGCTGGAGAGCGGTGACGAGGATAACGGGCGAGATCATCACCGGCAGCGTCACCTTGAAGATTGCGCCGAACTTGGACGCACCGGAGACGCGCGCCGCCTCTTCCAGGGCCTGGTCCATGTTGCGGAAGGCCGGCGTGAGGAGGATGACGAAGTAGGAAACGCTGTCCGACTGGAGCTTGGTCCAGACGATGCCCCAGAAGCTGTAAATGTTGAACGGGCCTTCCTCGACGAACGGGAGCAGTTCGAGCGCGGTGTTGACCATGCCGACGTCCGGGTCGAGCAGCATGATCCAGCCAACCGTGTTCGCGAGACTCGGGAAGACGAAAGAGATCCAGAAGAGGTACTCGAGGCCGTGGGTCCAGGGGATGTGGGTGCGGGCGAGGACCAGGGAGATGCCTATCGCGATTGGGAAGCTGAAGATGAAGTTGAGGAACCAGAGAGTGAATGTGTTCCGTATCGCCTCGAAGATGCGGGGGTCTCTGAACGACTCGAGCCAGTTGTCGAAGCCCCAGACGATGGGCGGGACGAGGAAGTCGTCCGCGACGTTGAAACTCAGAACCAGCAGCAGGATGACGGGGAACAGGAGATAGAAGCCGAGCACCAGGATGGTGACGGCCATGACCATGGTGCCCGTCTCCGACCGTAGCCGTGAAGCCAGCCAGTTGGGAACGCCTGCCTGGGTTGGTATGGCGGCCAATCAAGTCTCCAATGTCGGATTGGCGCCGGTCCCAAGGACTTCTGGATGACCCTGGGACCGGCCTTGCGCGCTGATTACGGCAGGTTGTAGTTCACCCAGGCGTCGTAGCCGAGCTCCTTGTAGAGGTCGTTGAAGAACACTTCGGTGCTCTCGCGGACCTGGAACCACTCATCGTTCAGCTCGTAGACCACGAGGAACTGGTCGATTGTGCCCGCGGCCCTCCACTCGGGCACTTTCAGCAGGGTCTCCTTGAGGTGTGCGGGGAAGGTGCCCAGCGTCACGTCGGAGCGCAGGGAGACGGCGCCCAGAGGTCCGAAGGAGGACGTGCTCTCGATGTCGGCGGTCTGACCGGCCCTGGAGTACCACCAGTTGGCGAACAACTTGGCGGCGTTCGGGTTGGGGGCTTGATCGAGTACCCCGACACCACCGCTGATCTCAGTGGACAGCGCGCCGATGGTCTTTGTGAGCGTGAGCTCTCTCACCGGGAGTTGCAGGTTCTGGAGCGCCCTAAAGTCGCGTCCGCCGCCGAAGAGACCGAAGTCCCACTTGCCGTTGGCGACGCCTTCCGCCAGTTCCTTGTCATCCTCGGCGCCGACCAGGTCCATGTCGGTGTCGCGGTGTAGAGCGTCGAGGAACTCCGGTCCCAGCCCGGGAGCAAGCCAGAGCCTTGCGATGACAGACTTGCTGCCGGGGTTGTTCATCGCACGCATGGCCATGCGGCCCTTGAATTCCGGACGGAGGAGGTCGTGATAGGTGTTGATGCTGTCGAGCTCTTCCTGCGTGACGTTGTCGGTGTTGTACCAGATAGAGCCGATCGCTCCCACGCTGAGCGCATCGGACATGACGTACTTGCTCTCGGAGTCGGACCAGAGCACATTCTCGAAGTACCAGCCGTTGGACCGGTCCAATACCTCGGGATGTATGAGCAGAGGCTCTATCGGCGTGAAGGAGCCGGCTTCCCGCAGGCGCTCCATCGAGCCCCCGCTCACGGTGGATATGTCTACGGTGTGCGCGCCTCGTGAGCGCTCGGCGAGGATGCGGTTGGCGTTATCTGCCCCGCTTCCGCTGCTCGTGATGACGTTGATGCCGAACGTGTCGGCGAATGTCTCGAAGGCGAACCGGCCGGTGCGGGAGTCCGAACCGCTGAGGGCGATGACGAGCTCCCCTTCTTCCTGAGCGGCGGCGATCAACGCTGCCCACTCCTCGTCGAATGGGTCCGGAGTGGGCGTGGGCTGGGGCGCGACGCTGGAAGACGAGGGTGTGGGAGTGGCGGTCGCGGGCACCGACGTGGGAGTGGGTTCATCTCCCCCGCAGGCTGCGGCAAGCCCGAGAAGGACCATCACGGCTAACAAACTGACGGTGACCTTGACCCTCTGCATCATTCCCTCCCGCCGTCGGTTTTCGCTACGTAGCCTGCCTCTTCCGGTATGCGAGCGTCTGCCCGGGCGTTGCCATTAGCATGAATCTAACGCTCACTTATGAGTAAGTGGCAGAATACGCCGTTTCTTCTTCCCAGGGCAAGCCTCTCCAAGGGGGCCCCTCTCCCGGTCTCAAGCGCTGGCCAGAGTACGGGTCTTGCGCCATTCTTCGAGTGCCGGGTCGAGGGGCGGGTCTGACATGGGTGCAGGGATGGGCTTGCCGTAGAGCCGGGCGACGTTGTCGGCCAGCACCTTCGTCCTTACGGCCGCGTCCAGGTGGCCCAGCGTGCGCTCGATCACCTCGTCGGAGAAGAGCCAGATGTTGCCGGTGCCGACGTGGGGGTAATCCGTGGACCACATGAAGCTGTCCTGCCCGTACCACTCCAGCAGGCGGCCGCCCACCTCGTCTTCTGTGAACGTGGAGTAGCACTGCCGGTAGAAGTACTCGCTCGGCTTGAGAGGGAGGGACTGGCGCCGGGAGCGTTTGTCCATCTCCGTCAGCCAGAAGGGGATCCACCCGACCTCCACCTCGGCCACGATGATCTTCAGGCGCGGGTGACGCTCCAGCACGCCGGAGCAGATGATGTCCGTGAGCGCCTCGGCAGTGACCTGCTTGTGGCCGCTGGCGCTGCGCTTGAGCGAGGCGAGATGGTCCCGCCCACGACCTGATTCGCGGGAAGTGGCGTCGTAGGAGCTGAACCCGGTGTTGATGTGCATGCTGACGGGTGCGTCCATGTCCTGCGCCGCGGCCCAGAACCTTTCGTAGTGGTCGGAACTGAACGGGATTTCGGGTGGCGGCACCATCCAGATCGTCGCCCCAACGAGGCCTGCCTTCCTGCAGCGTTCGAGCTCGCTGATGGCGTTGTCGATGTTCCAGAGGGGAATCTCAGGCTGTCCCCAGAGCCGGTCAGGGGACTCCTGACAGTACTCGATCATCCAGTCGTTGTAGACGCGAGCGCAGGCCTCCGCGGCTTCGGGCGGCCTCTCCGTGTCGTACATGTCCTTGCCGAATGTGGGGTAGAGCACCTCTGCGACCACGCCGTCGCGGGCCATGTCTTCCAGCCGGGGGCCGGGCTCGTACCCGCCCGCTCTGAAGTAGAAGCCGGTGCCGTACTCGTGCCGCAAGTGGATCGCATACTCGCGGAACCGTTCCGGGAGCCGGGTCTCCCACAGGTCCAGCGGCTCGCACATGTGGGAGTCCGCCGATATGCGGGGCTGGCGGTCGCTTACTACCGTGCTCAAGGCTTCACCTCCATCACACGTATCCCCACAGACTGGTCAGGAGATGCCGACGTAATACCCGTCCCGTTCTGCGCACCACTCCTGCATCGATTCGTCGTACTCGGAGGGCGCTGGCATGGGCTCCGGGATGGGCTTGCCGTAGAGCGCTGCGACGCTCTCGCGCACGACTTTCGCTCGCGTCTCACCGGGCAGGTGACCCAAATCCCGCTCGATGATGGCGCCGGAGAAGAGCCAGGTGTCCCCGGTCCCGGGGTGGGGGTAGTCGTTCGCCCACAGGAAGCTGTCCGCACCCCAGCGCGAGAGCAATTGTCCTCCGACGGGGTCGTCGCTGAAGGTGGCGTAGCACTGGCGATAGAAGTACTCGCTGGGTTGGAGCGGGAGGTCGCCCTTGCGGCGCAGCCGCTTGTCGAGTTCCTCCAGCCAGAACGGGATCCACCCGATCTCGGTCTCGGCGACGATGATCTTCAGCCTGGGGTGCCGCTCCAACACGCCGGAGCAGATGATGTCGGTCAGGGTGTCGGCGGCGAGCTTCTTGTGGCCGGTGGCGGTGAAGCTCAGTTCGGACAGCGCGTCACCCTTGTTGCGGGTGCGGACCGACTCTGCCGCCTCGGCGTAGGGGCCGAAACCGTTGTTGATGTGCATGCTGATGGGCGTTTCCGTAGCCTCGGCGGCGTCCCAGAAACGCTCGTAGTGTTCGGACGAGAACCGCAGGGACTCCGGCGGGACCATCCACGTGGTGACGCCTGCCAGCCCTGCGTTCCGGCACCGCTCCATCTCGATGATGGCGTTCTCGATGTCCCAGAGCGGCAGGAGCGCCTGCCCCCAGAGGCGGGTCAGGTCCTCCTGGCAGAACTCGATCATCCAGTCGTTATAGACACGGGCCGCGGCCTCCGAGATCTCGGGTTCGTAATCGATCCGGAACACGCTCTTGGCCCGCGTGGGGTAGAGGACGTCCGCGACCACGCCGTCGGCGGCCATGTCCTTGAGGCGGGCAACCGGGTCCCAGCCGCCCTCCCGCCGGTACTGTCCCTTGCCGTACTGCTGGCCGGGCCAGTCAAACGCGCGGTCGCGGTACCTGGCCGGCATGCGCTGTTGCCACAGGTCCAGCGGCTCAGCGACGTGTGCATCGGCTGAGATCTTGACTTCCGCAGTGGGGTCGATCATGTGCCTTCCTCCTCTTACGCGCCGACGCCGGCGAGCGGCGGGACCACCCCGGCCAACTGAGGCATGAACCGGAGTGCGTTCTCTCCGAGCAACTTGACCTTGGCGCTCTCGGGCATCTCCTGCTCCGCGATCAGGGACACTCCTTCCGGCCACGGGCTACCGCCGTGGGGGTAGTCCGTGGAGAACAACCACAGGTGCTCGCCAAGGGTCTCGACCGCGTAGGGGATGTGCTGTTCGTCCGCCTCGACGGAGACGAAGAGTTGCCCGCTCTCCACGATCTCGGATGCGGTGCGCTTCATCTTTGGCGTGACGGTGGAGCCGGGGGTGAAGCCGTCGTCCAGCTTCTCGATGAGGTAGGGCATCCATCCACCGAAGCTCTCGAAGAGGCCGATGCGGAGGTTGGGGAACAGGTCGAACACGCCCCCGCCCACGAGCGCCGTCAGCGCGTACTGCCCGCCGATGGCGTGGTAGAGGCCGTTGGGAGCGTGCACCCAGGGGGTCAGCGGGGGCCGGTTGGCGCCGCCGTGCACCCAGAGGGGCAGGTTGAGGTCCTGGCATGCCGCGTACAGCGGGTAGAGGTCCGGGTTGTCGAGCATCCGGCCGTCGGGGCAGGCCCGTGGAAGATGTACGCCCGCGAAGTGGGGGTCCTCCTTCGCCCAGTACTCGAGCTGAGCGATGCTCTCCGGTAGGTCGCGCATGGTGAGCACACCCATCCACCAGAGCCTCCCGTCGCCCTCGGCGCAGTAGTTGCTCATGAAGCGGTGGTAGGAGCGGTGCAGCGCGCTCTCGAACCCGACGTCGCCCAGTGTGCAGAAGCCGTCGGCCTGGCTCGGGAAGATGAAGCTGACGTCGACGCCCGCGACTTCCATGTCGCGCAGGCGTATCGACGCGTCCCAGTTGCACGTGGGGTCGATGTCGTATCCCCTGCCGGTGACGGTGGGAGCGGGTCGCGCCGGGCGATCCTGGGGCAGCGCAGGATTCGCGAGTTCGAACGCCTCGTCCAGCCCCAGGGGACGTTCGGGATGTCGCGGCCAGAAGAGGGGCGTGAACCCCACGTCGCCGGGCTTGGCCTGCCTCGAGCGAACAGCTTCGCTGAACCACGCGTACTTCTCCCGGTACTCGGGGTCCATCGTTTCCTTGTACGTCTTGTCCAGCTCCCAGTACTCGCGGAGGTGGCAGTCCGAATCGACGACAACATGCCCGTTGTAACTCATCGCGATACTCCTTCTAACGCCAGTAGGCGAGGGTAACCCCGTGACCGGTTCCAGCGAGGGAGCGGTAGCAGGGGACGTAGTCGATCAGCGTCATGTCCATGTCATCCACGGCGCCTGCGAGGACGACCCAATTCAGGATCTCCGGCGTGCCGGGGGCGCGGTTGAGCCGCTCCCGCGGCAGGTAACTCAGCGTCTCGACGTCCTTGTGCTGGAGCGCCTCGATCACCTGCCGATCCAGCTCCTCGTCGATGACCTGGTGGCTGAGCCCCCCGGACGCCATGATGGCGACGCGCATGTCGCTGTCCCAAGACTCGATGGCCCGGCGGATGGACTGCCCCACGGTGTAGCACCGCGCCGATGTCGCCTGATGCGGCAGGTACCGGCTGAGCAGGAACGGCACGACGGGCGTGCTGCGGTCGGGGAGGAACATGTCGTAGGCGAATGTGAAGGGGCCCTCGATTCCTGCTGTCGGGTCGGACTGGAAGCAGCTCGCCACGTCGATGCCGTCTGCGATGAGGCAGTGCATCAGCCGGTCCGCAAGCTCGGGGCAGGTTGCATACTGCTCTACCTGCCTGAAGGTCTGCTGAGGTTCAGCTGGCTTGCGCCGACCGCTGGTCTGATGTCCGGAACGCTCCACCCTGGACTCCGTGTGGCTCATGTAGATGCCGAACACCGGTTCCATGCGGTCCTGCGGAGGTACGCCGTGGGGGTTGCTGACGCACACGATGGCGTCCGGGGCGGCTTCCTGCAGCACGCCCGACATCGACTCGATGGCCCGCTGGATGGATTCGTAGCGCCCCTGGAGCACCTCCGGCTCCAGCTCGCGCTCAATCTCAGGCGAGGCCGACGCGAGCACCGCGTCGAAGTCGTAACGCGGGTCCTCCATGTCCTTCTGTCCAAGCCGCAGCCAGTCCTCGGGCTGCGACTGGATCGTCGGCCCGTGAGATGCCCCTATCCCCAAAACGATCTCCGCCATTGCACACCTCCTCCTCGTCTACGGCATCAGGGTCACGTGGATCGCGCCCGGCTCGCCCTCGCCCGCGGCGGTGTCCAGGGCATGCCTCACTTCCGGCAGGGGGAACTGGTGGGTCGAGATATCGAGCAACTCCGGATAGCTGCCGGATGTCAAGTAGGCGATGGACTCGGATACCGAGGAGTAGGAGTGCCCGTGGGCGGTCTTGATGGTGATGTCCTTCCGGCGCCGCTCACCGACCGCGCTCAGCGAGATCGGGTCGTCCCCCGCGGCAGCGAGCACAAGCGTGCATTCCTTGCTTGCCACCGCGAGGGCGTCGGAGACGGCCCCTGCGCCCCCGCCCGTCACGTTCACCACCACGTCGACGCCTGCGCCGGCTGTTATCTCCTGCACACGCTCCCTGAAGTCCTCGGTCTCGATGTCGATGGTGTAGTTGGCGCCGAGGCGTTTCGCCATGTCGAGGCGGACCGAGTCGTTGCTCAGTCCGGTCACGATGACGCAGTCGGAGCCGGCCTGGCTCGCCGCGAAAGCGCACGCGAGCCCCATCTGTCCCGGCCCCTGGACCAGGACGGTCTTCCCTCGTTGCGCTCCGCCGTAGCGGCACGCCCACTCGATCCCGTTGGCGAGCGGCAGGTAGAGGGCCAGCACGTGCGCGGGCACGGGTCTGTCTATCCGGTGCATCACCGTGTTACGGGGCAGGTACATGTGCTGGCTGAAGCCGCCCCAGATGGACGGCCACACGTTCACTGTCGTGGAACCGTGCCGGAGCAGCGTGCCGTACCCGCGGTCGGTCTGATTGCAGAACCGGAACCGCCCCGTGTAGCAGTACTTGCAGTGGAAGCACGGCACGTACTCTTCGGGGATGACGACGTCGCCTTCCTTCACGCCCCAGCGCTCGGCAGCGTCCCTGCCTATGGCGGCGATGACGCCAACGTTCTCGTGCCCCATGATCCGGGGCGTGGGAACGGGCTGGCGGTACGACCGGACGTCGCTGCCGCAGATGCCGACGGCTTCCACTTTCATGAGCCCTGTATCTGAAGTGAGTTCAGGTACGTCGTACTCGCGGAGCTCGAACTGCTTGGGCGCCACGAGGGTTGCGGCTTGAGTCTTCTCGGCCATCGGCGACCTCCCCGTGCCCTGTTCAGCTGCCGAGCTCGGCGTAGAGCCTGGGACGCTGGCGCTCGATGCACTCGTCGAACGTGACGTCCTTCTCTTCCACGAACTGCACGCCGACGACCGAGTAGGCCTCAGGCGTGTGCGGCTCGGCGGGCTCGATGCCTTCCTGCAGATCGATCGCCTGGCCAAGCATCAGACGGCGTGCCTGGATGATGGCGATGTCCGTCACGCCGAGGTGCTCCTTGGTGCGGTTGGCGATGGCCCCCATCGTGACCTGGGCCATCGAGTCCTGGATGCCGGTGCCGGCCAGACCGGTGAAGTTCACTTCCTTCTGCATCGTGCGGTCGATCAGGAAGTCGTTGTCGCGGTTGCGGACGGTCCGGTAGGTGCCCGGGATGAGTCCGCCGTGCATGTTGACCCCGCCTGCGAGGTCGTGGTCCATGGCGATCCCGGCGAGCTGGCGTTCCCGCTCCTCCTCCGTGTACGGGCGGTCAACTTTGGAAGAGAGGTTGAAGGACCAGCAGTTGTAGTCGTCGATGGGCACGAAGGCGTGTCCGCCTCCGCCGCGTGGGGTCATCGAGTAGAAGGGCATGAGGAAGTGGTTGAAGCGCCAGTAGTACTTGTTCTCGGCTTCGAGGTTCCTGCGCGCGCCCACCAGTAGACCGTAGTCCGTACGCTTGGTCATGAACTTCGGCGCGTCGTCTGCTGTCCGGTAGAGAAGGTCGAGGTCGGTGCTTCCCTTGATGCGCTCCTTGTAGGCGTCGGT
The DNA here is from genome assembly GCA_965208625.1 of Dehalococcoidia bacterium. GTDB lineage: Bacteria > Chloroflexota > Dehalococcoidia > Lucifugimonadales > Australimonadaceae > Bin16. The sequence continues at coordinate 2,074,673 of OZ242348.1, read as the reverse complement.
CTTCCGGTAGCGGTCGAGACCTGCGTGCAGGAAGTTCGTGTGGACGGAGTCGATGCCCCCGTCGATGGCCTGGGCGAAGTTGCATTCCCTCAGGTACTTGGTATGGAGCCTGTGCTCTTCCGGCACGTCCATGAACCGGAACTGCGGAAGCTCGGGGGGCATGAACTCCTTGGGCCCGAGGTACGCCCAGATGAGCCCGCCGCCATCCCGTACCTCATAGGAGATCAGCTTGACCTTGTCCTTGAAGTTGCTCTCAGGCGACTCGGTCGGCATGTCGATGCAGTTCCCGGCCACGTCGTACTTCCAGCCGTGGTAGGCACAGCGAAGGCCGCCCTCTTCGTTGCGTCCGAAGAAGAGGCTGGTCTGCCGGTGCGCGCAGAGTTCCTCGACGAGGCCGAGCCGCCCCTTGCTGTCGCGGAACGCGACGAGGTCCTCGCAGAAGATGCGGACCCGTACTGGCGGGCAGTCGGGCTCCGGCAGTTCCTCCTGCAGTAGGATGGGCGTCCAATACCTTCGCAGCAGGTCGCCCATCGGAGTACCGGGGCCGACCCTGGTAAGCATCTCCGTCTGCTCGACGCTCAGCATGTCAGTCCTCCTTCAGCCACTCCTCGTCCCACTCGAAGTCCGGGTTCGTGTACGCCTCCTCCGGCATGAGCGAGGTGAGCCCGCGCTTGGCCAGCTCCTCCTCGAACTTCTTCCGGATCCAGGGGTCCTGTTCGAAGAATGGGATCGTGCGATTCGGGTCGGCGGAAGGGTTCGCTCCCGGCCGGGGCGCCCGGATGCGGAGCTGCCTGTTCTCCACCGGGCCCGCGTTCATGTGCATGTGGTACCAGTGATAGGGCGGCACGAACACGGCTCCTTCCTTCCACGGTGCAACCAGGTAGTCGCCACCCTCGGGCCACATGAGGACGAAACCGTCGGCCTCCTGGATGCCGACGATGGTGACGCCCGCCGCGTGGCGATGTGCGGCTCGATACCTTCGTGAGGGGAGCACCATGAGGCTGGTGCTGAACGCCGATCCGGGGAAGAAGATGCCGCCCCTGTAGGAGAGACGGCCTGCCCCGCCGCCCACCTCCAGCTTGTCCCACACCGACAGGTCGGGGAAGAAGTTGCCGTACCAGCGCATGCTGCTGCTGCCGGAGGAACGGCGGTCTTCGGCCAGCGTGCCTGCCCCGGCGCCCGGCTCGAACCCCATCGATCGAGCCCCGGACGAGAAACTAGCCTGCCCCGACAGCCGCACGGGCTGAGCTGCCGCCGAGTAGAACTTCGCCTGATTCCCGTAGAGTTGGGTAGTGTCGACGTAGGGGTTGTTGAAGAAGTAGTCCTCGCTGGGGTTGGTGCCCATGGCCATGGGCAGCAGGTTCACGTGCAGCGTGATAGCGGACTGATCGCCTCTCGCGTTGCTCAGTTCGTAGTTGTAGTTGACCGGGATGCGGAAGAGGCTGTGCTTCTGCCACTCGAACGTGATCTTCGGCTGGCCTTCGGCCCAGACGTTCGCGATGCCGTTGCCCTCGAAGACGTAGATCACCTCTTCCAGCGCCATGCGGAACGGGGGGATCGTCTCTCCGGGTGGTATCTCCAGCACGTGGACGTGCTCAACGCCCCGGTGGCCTTCGAGACTGATGATGGCGCCCGGGCACCCACGCAGCGCCCACCATCCACGTTCGAGTGTCCGGGCGTCCTCGATGTAGTACCCGGTGTGGATCGGTACGTCCTGCTTGGCCAGCCAGCCGTCGTAGGCGTGGTTGCGCCAGAAATCGACTACCTCGGGAAGAGCGGATTCTGTGACCATAGGACCTCCTTCTGTTGACGCCGCGCCTGGGCGAGTGCCGGAAGCCCTATGCGGGCGCAGCGAGCGCTGCTCGTTCGGAAGGTACGACGCTGTCTGGGTACTGTCAAATGAGTGCTGTGCACATGCAACTGCAGCCTTCTGCTGCATTGCGTAATCCGTCTGACTGAAGAGCGGGGACGCCGAAAACCGAAGCACTTGCGCCACTACCATAAGCGGAGTCTCGTCTCCCAGTCCACTGTGCGTTGAATTCACACTGAGGCCGGGCTACGATTCGTGAATCCCTTGGCGGGAGGTCGCCCCATGCCTGAGGCAAGTGACCAGGAGATACGCATATCGGGGGACTCTCACGTCTCGGAACCCCCGGACCTCTGGCAGAAGGAGATGCCGCTCAAGTACCGTGACCGCGCGCTCAGCTTCCCCCGCATCGAGTACGGCCGGCACAATCATTCGCGTGCCGGAGGCTGGGACCCGAAGGAGCGGCTGAAGGACATGGCTGCCGACGGCATCAGCGCCGAGGTGCTCTACCCCACGCTGGCCAAGGGACTCTTCGAGCAGTTCTTCTTCGAACCGGTGGACCTGCCGCTCGGCCAGGCCGGGGAGCAGGTCTACAACGATTGGATGATGGACTTCTGCAAGGAAGCCCCGGACCGGCTCTGGGGCCAGGCCTTCATCGGGCTGTGGGACATCGACTACGCCATCAGGGAGATGCAGCGTGCGAAGGACGGCGGCCTCAAGGGCGTGGCGACCTGGGTAGCCCCGCCGGATGAGTTGCCCTTCACCGGCGACCACTACGAGCGGTTCTGGTCGGCGGCCGAAGAGATGGACATGCCCATCGGCTGGCACATCAACACGGGGTTCGGCGCCTATGTAACCCGCGCCGACGAAGACCGGTTCGGAGTCATCGCGCGCCAGGCCTACGGCCACAAGGTCGTTGCCATGAAGACCGTGGCCGAGATGATTCTTTCCGGCGTGTTGCAGCGTCACCCGAGGCTCAAGATCGTTCTCTCCGAGTTCGAAGTGGGGTGGATCCCCTTCTACCTCGAAGACCTCGACCGCAAGTTGGGTAGGGGCAGGAATGTAGGGCTCGACCTATTCCCCAGCGAGTACTTCAGCCGACAGGTGTATTCGACGTTCATGCAGGACGGGGTGGGTGGCTACCTGCTCCAGCGGTGGGGCGCCGACAACTTCGTCTACGCGAACGACTACCCGCACGCGGGTGGCATCTGGCCGTACACGGACGACACCATCGAGTTGACGATGAGCGACCTGCCGTCCGAGACCCGGCGGAAAGTGCTGGGTGAGACGATGGCAAAGGTGTACGGTCAGCCCATGCCGGACCCCATCGAGCGGATGGAGTCGGACTACACGGACGAGATATGGAACCGCCCCTGGCTCAGGAAGGCTGGAGAGTTCACCTTCGACAAGAGCACGATGGGGCTGAGGATGTAGCTGCTCCGCTCCCGGCTGGCGCTGGCGCCGCAGGGACGGGCTTACGGGATTCGCGAAGGAGGTCTGCCTTGAGGAACGACGAAGAACTCGAGATGATCCAGGTGGGGCCGGGAACGCCGTCCGGCGACGTATTCCGCCGGTACTGGCTGCCGGTGGAGGTCTCCCAGAACGTGGGCGGCGGCAGCAACCGCGGCGTCAACAACCCGGTGCGCGTCACTGTCCTCGGAGAGCATCTCATCCTGTTCCGCGACTCCCGGGGCGAGCCTCACCTCCTCGGTGAGCATTGCTCCCACCGGGGCACGTCCCTCAGCTACGGGCGGGTGGAGGACGACTGCATCCGCTGCCTCTACCACGGCTGGCTCTACGACGGCGACGGCAACATCGTCGAGATGCCCGGTGAGCCGCCCGGCAGCCGGTACAACGAGAAGGTCACGCACCTCTCCTATCCGTGCTTCGAGGTCGGGGGGCTGATATTCGCCTACATGGGGCCGCCGGAGCTGAAGCCGCTCTTCCCCCGGTACCACCAACTGTTCAGCGACGACGGTGTCCGTGTCACCGGCAACGGCGGCTACGTTGAGCGCTGCAACGTCTTCCAGGCGCTGCACGACAACAACATGGATCCGTGGCACGGCGAGATCGCCCACGGATGGTTCAGGGACCCGCCGAAGGTCGGGTCGATGTACTGGGGCGCCGACGGTCAGCTTGCGACGCCCGTGAAGTTCGAGCGCACGCAGTGGGGAACGCGCATGAAGGTGCTGAAGGAGATGGCGAAGCACCCCGGGCAGTTCATGTACCACGAGACCCACACCGTGTGGCCGACCCAGCGCTGCAACCAGGACAACGCGGGCAGCATAAAGTGGGCCATGCCGGTGGACGATTACAACACCCGCTGGTTCACGGTCGACTTCTACCCGTTCGAGGACGGAAAGATCTCGAGGGAAGGGCAGGCTGCTATCGATTCGATGAACAGCCCGCTGCCGAGCATCAGCAGGGCGCGCGATCTGCCGCCCGACTGGGCGCAGCAGGTCGGCTCCTACTGGAACTACGGCCATCCGTGGCGGCAGGGCAACATCTGGGAGGACGAGGTCGCCCAGCAGACGCAGGGCCCTGAGGAGCGGAACTTCCTCCCGGACTGGGAGCAGTGGCACCTCGGCACCACCGACGAGGGTCTCATCCTCAATCGCCGGGTCTGGAGGGAGCAGATGGTGCGGGTGAAGGAGGGGCAGGACCCCATCGGCATCATCCGCGCTCCCGAGGACAACGGCATCATCCGCATCACGTCCGACAACATCGCCGGCCTCAGCAGAGAGGAAGGGATGCGGCTGTTCAACATGGACCAGGAGGAGCGGTCCGCCATGGTGGCCGGTCGCCCGTACCACACCAGCGGCAGGTCCAGGCTGGGACACGAGTAGCAGGCTCGCCGCTCGTTCAGGAGGAGCATGTCGGACACGGTCCGTATCGGCATAGTCGGGGCTGGAGGCTTCACGCGCCGCCGCATACTCCCCAACCTGCTCGCGGTCGAGGGAGCGGAAGTGGTGGCCGTTGCCAACCGCAGCCTCGAAAGCGCCGAGCGGGTCGCGGCGGAGTTCGGCATCCCCGCTCCGATGGGCGATTGGCGGGAGTTGGTGGCGCAAGACGATATCGACGCGGTGTTCGTCGGCACCCAGCCCTACTTCCACCACGAGCCCGTCATCGCAGCGCTCGACGCCGGAAAGCACGTGCTCTGCCAGACGCGGATGGCCACGAGCCTCCTCGAAGCGCGGGAGATGCTTGCGAAGGCCGAAGAGACGGGCCTGAAGGCCCGCCTCGTGCCGCCGACTTCGTATGAGGGAGCGCGCCGATACGTGAAACGCCTGCTGGACGACGGCTACGTCGGCACGGTCCGCCAGGTGTTCGCCTACTACCTTGTCTCCGACTACGCCGACAGCTCCGCCCCGCTGCAGCGCCGTCAGGACCACCGCATGTTCGGCGCGGTCAACCCCCTGCACCTCGGCCTCGACTGGGACGTGCTCCGGCTCTGGTTCGGCGACCCCGAGCGGGTTCTCGCGTGGGGTCGGACGTTCATACCCCAGCGAACCGACGGGCCCGGAGGCGATTCCATCGACGTCGAGATGCCGGACGCCCTGACGGTCATCGCTGAGATGCCGGGAGGCGCAACCGTGACCTGCGTCCAGAGCGGCGTGACGCTCTTCGGCGAGGAACGTGTCGAGATCTACGGAGAAGAGGGAACGCTGGTCTACCCCCGGAGGGGGGAGCTGATGGGCGCCCGCAGGGGCGATAGCGAACTGGCTCCGCTGCCGGTTCCTGCCGGTTTGGAGGAGACGTGGCACGCGGAGGGGGACTTCGTGCGTCTCGTCCGCGGGGAGGACGTCGGAGAGAATGACACCTTTCAGGACGGCGTCAGGAACATGGAGTTCCTGGAGGCGTCTGCGCTCTCACTTGCCCAGGGTGGGTGGGTCGACCTCCCGCTGCCCTGAGCTATCCCCTCTCCCTGCAAGGGGAGAGGGTTAGGGTGAGGGTACTCCAGGGGAGGGGAGTGGTAGGGTGAGCCATGAGATAGAGCAAGGGTTTCTACAAGAACTTCCGTAGGAGTCCCATACGAAGGAGGGAACGATGGCGATGCTCACGGTCGCAGACCTGCACGAGATGAAGAGCAACGGACAGAAGATTGCCGCGGCGGTCGTTTACGAGTTCCAGATGACGAAGATTTGCGAGATGGCCGGGGTGGACGTGTTGTCGGTCGGCGATAGCCTGGGCCGGAACATGCTCGGGCACGACCACGTCGATGAGTGCACCGTGGACGACATGATTCCCTTCGCACGGGCCGTCGTGCGTGGTCGCGAGCGCGCGATCGTGAGCGTAGACATGCCCACCGTGCCCTCTGCCGCCGGAGTGGAGGCCGTGGCCGCCGCGGCCAAACGGTTCAAGGAAGAGGCGGGCGTGGACATGTGCAAGATCGATATCCGGACGCACGAAGAAGAACTCTTCGAGGAGGTCTACGCGGTCCAGGAGGTCGGACTGCACGCCTATCCGCAGATCGGCTTTCCGACGCAGGGCGTTGGCCGGGGGATTCAAACCGGCGCAGAGGTCCACGAGTACATCCAGAAGTGGGCGCACAAGATAGAGGAAGCGGGCGCCGCCATGATCGACCTCACGAACGTGACACCGGACATCTATGCCGACGTCTGTTCCAGCCTGCGCATCCCCGTCATCGGCGGGCAGGCCCCGCCGGAAGCGGACGGGAAGATCCAGGTGATGGTGAGTGGGACAGGCTACTCGTACGCCACCATCGGCCGTGACGACGGCCGCCCCGACGGCGCCAAGTTCATGTACGACGTGATGAAGTCCATCATCGACAGCATCCATGCCGGCAACTGGACGACGCGCCAGTAACCTCTCCGGAGGGTGGATGCCGACTCCCGATGACAGCGTCTGGCTTATCACCGGCATCCCCGGCGCAGGGAAGAGCACGGTTTCGAGGGAACTGGCGCAGAGGTTCCCCAGCTCGGCCCACGTCGAGGTGGACCTGCTCCGCGAGATGGTGGTGTCTGGCAACCTGAAGCCCGGACAGGAGCCGTCGGCTGAGTCCGACGCGCAGTTGGAATTGGGTGCGCACAACGCGGCGCTCCTCGCGGACTCCCTGATGAATGCCGGGTTCACGCCCATCGTTGACGACGTCGTACTCCAGCCGCAGCTCGCGCGGTACATGGAGGTTCTCTTCCGTTGGCCCGTCCGCCTCATCGTGCTTGCGCCGCCCGTCGAGGTTGCACTTGAACGCGACCGTGGGCGGGCGGAGAAGCACCTGGCGAACAGGTTCGCGTACCTGGACGCGGAGCTGCGGAACCAGATACAGGGCGTGGGCCTCTGGCTGGACACCTCAGGAATGAGCGTGGCGGAGACGGTCGAAACCATCGTCCAGCGGGCGGATGAGGCGCTCATTCCCTCTTTCCATTGATGACACGCGCCCCTTACCCGATCGCCCCCTCGCCGCGTACGCTGGTTACATGGCCGTCGACTTCGCAGCACCCATAGACCGCGTCTATAGCTCGGGGCCCAGCTATAGACGCGGTCTATGGGTCCCGCGCCCAACTTGTAAATTCGATGGCCCTCTTGCCCCCTTAATCGCGGGAAGCAGGCCGTGGCCTTGGAAACACCCCGGATTAAGGTGGCCAAGTGGCCAGAATGATAGTCCGATTTACTCCTGGACCGGCGATTAAGGGGGCCAGAATTCTGGGGACGTTGGCCCCCTTAATCGGGTGGCCCCGGCTCGCGCCGGTGGGGAGGTCAGGACTGCTACAATCGCCGCCGCCAGAGACGCGAGTGCGATGACTCAGGCAAGTGAGGAGTGGCCCATGCCAGCTTCAGATGATCTCATTCGCCAGTTGATAGAGGCCCGCTTCGCCGGGAAGCTCTCTCCTGAAGAGGTCGAGACGCTCCTCCCATACGTCCGGCGAGGGCAGGCCACGAGCGAGCGGCTCGCGGCGTTCCCGCTGGAAGGCCTCGACCCACGGCAGGTCGCGTACATCTCCGACAAACGGCTGACCCCATGAACGAACTGCTCTTCGAACCCATATCGTCCATTGGAGAGCAGCTGCGGACGCGAGCGGTCTCATCCGTCGAGTTGGTCAATGCCGCCCTCGAACAGATCGCGGCGACGGACGGACAGCTGAACGCCTTCCCCGTTGTGAAGGCCGAGGAGGCCCTCGCGCGGGCGGAAGCCGCCGACGCCGAACTGGCTAAGGGCCGCTGGCGAGGTCCGCTCCATGGCCTCCCCGTAGGGGTGAAGGACAACATTGCAGTGGAAGGATGGGTCACCACCTGCGGGTCGCCCATCCTCGCCAAGCACGTCACTGACTTCGATGCTGCAGTGGTCGAGCGCCTCCGTGGTGCCGGAGCGGTCGTGCTCGGCAAGAACAACATGCACGAATGGGCGCTCGCGGGCAGTTGTATCCAGAGCATCTTCGGCTCGACGCACAATCCCTGGAATACGGACCACATCACGGGTGGATCGAGCGGCGGGTCGGCTGCCGCGGTGGCCTCCGGCCAGGCGTTCGTGTCCATCGGCACGGACGCTCGTGCCTCCATCCGGAACCCGGCGTCGTACTGCGGCGTTGTGGGGCTGAAACCGACGCACGGGCTCGTCAGCCGCTTCGGTGAACTCCCCCCGACCAGTTCGTGGTACATGACGCTTGGCCCCATCGCCCGCCGCGTCGAGGATGTGGCGCTGACGATGGACGCTATCGCCGGATACGACTCGCGTGACCCGTCGTCGGTTGAGGCGGATCAACGAGAATATGCCGCGCGGCTCGAGGAGGGCGTACGGGGGCTCCGCGTCGCTATCGTGACGAACTACTTCTACAGCGACACGCTGCCGGAGGTGGCGGAAAGCGTGCGCGCAGCAGCCGGTGCATTCGCCAACCTGGACGCCGAGGTCGTCGAAGTCGAGATCGGGATGCTGGAACACTGGCCGCTGATCGAGTCCTCGTTCGAGGGTGAGAATAAGGGCTGGCTGCTGGACCTGGCGCTGCAGCGCGGCAGCGAGTTCCTCCACGACGACATCAGGTACCGCATCCTCGCGAGCGCCTTCACCAACACCGTAGACACGATGCGTTCCACCCGGATACTCAGCATGCTGCGCCACGAGGTGCAGGACCTCATGCGCGACACCGACCTGCTGCTCACGCCGACCAACTCCACCCCGGCTTACCGCACCGATGCAAGGGACGTTGCTATCCGCGAGGGCACTGTCGACGTCGAAGCCCCGGGCGGGCAGGGCAGGATCACGACGCGGCTGACCGTGCCCTTCAACGCGCTGGCGCTGCCCGCTATCTCAGTGCCCTGCGGCTTCTCTTCGGAGGGGCTGCCGATTGGGCTGCAACTCGTAGGACGCGCCTTCGAGGACGACCTCGTCCTCAGAGCAGCGCGTGCTTACGAGCAGGTGGGGCCGGGCTATCAGCGCCCGCCCGTGGTGCGCTAGGCGGCTGCCGAGGAGCCGACGCGCTGTATGATCCGCCCGCTTCCCGGCTCGGCGAGCACCTCACCGTCCCTGAAGATGACCTCTCCCCGCCGGATCGTTATCGTCGGCCAGCCCGTCAGCGTCATCTCGTCGAAGGCGCTCGTGAAGCGGCTATGGGTAGAGGCAGCGTTCACCCGCTTCTCGAGGTCCAGGTCCACGATGGCGAAGTCTGCGTCGCTGCCGACGGCCATAACGCCCTTCTGCGGGTAGTAGCCGAACGTCCGGGCAGGGTTGAGCGAGGTCACCTCGGCGATCTTCTCGAGGCTGATGCGCCCCGGCTTCAACCCGAACGTGATGAGCGCGGGCAGGATCGTCGCCATCCCGGCGAACCCGGGACGCTCCTCCCAGAGCGCGCTGCCGCTCTTCTCGATGGGCACGTGGTCCGAGCCCACCGTCGTGATGTCCCCACTCGCCAGCCCTTCCCAGAGGCGGTCCTGGTTCTCGGTGTCGCGGAGTGGCGGGCTCACCTTGCCGATCCCCGCGCGTTGGCCGTGGAACACCTCGTGGTCGGCGGTCAGCCCCAGGTAGTGGGGACACGTCTCCAGGACGATACGCGCGCCGCGCGCCTTCGCTGCGAGCGCTGCATCGATAGCCGCGCCGATGGTGACGTGCGGGATGTACAGAGGGCAGCCCAGCAGCTCAGCCATCCAGATAGCGCGGAGAACGTCCTGCTCCTCCACGAAGTGCGGCCTGGAGTCTGTGTACGCCTGCAGGTCCTGCCTGCCCGTCTGCTTCACCTCTGCAGTGAACAGCTCGACGAGAGGGTGGTCTTCGGCGTGGACCATGCAGAAGGAGTAGTCGCCAAGGTGCCGGATGCGCTCCATTCCCGCATAGAGCACGCCGTCATCCGCGGTGACGATGCCTATCGGGTTCCCCGGCGCGTAGCCGCCCATGTAGTACTTGAACGTCTTGATATCGAACCGCTCGGAGAAGCTGGGGATGTCCTTCGACTGCTCCATCCCGCTCACGATGAAGTGGAACGATGTATCGACGAGCGACCGCTCCGCTGACAGTTCGATGCGCTTCGTGACGTTCTCGTAGCCCATGCTGTCGGAGCGCAGGTACTGCAGGAAGGAGGTGACGCCCCCGGCAGCCGCGCTCTGCGTCTCCGTGATGATGTTCTCCTCGTAGGGGGTCCGTCCTCCCAGGTGGACGTGCGGGTCGAACAGTCCGGGGAACACGTACTGTCCGCTGCAGTCGATCACCTCATCAGCCGATGGCAGGTCCGCCTTCGCTGCGATCGCGGTGATGATGCCGTCCTCAACCGCCACGCCTGCGTCGAGCACGCCCCACGGGGTGACGAGCCTGCCGTTCTCCAGTACGAGGTCTGCCATGCCTTGCCTCCTGCCTACCCACATGTGCGCGCGAACCGCAGTTCCAGGGCGCCGACCTGATGTTCCAACTGCCGGAGGATGGGCTCAGTCTCTTCGTATCGAGTGAAACGCTCGGGGAGGCTTGCCCAGACACGCGCTGCCAGCTCCTGCGCTTCCGCGAATACCGCATCCACGTCGATGGTCTGAATCCGGCGGTCCCGGACGACGACCTCTCCTCCAACGATGACCGTTTCGACGGACATGCCCAACTCCGAGTAGACGATCTGGTTCATCAACTGCTCCTTTGGCGCGAGCAGGAGCGAATCGGTGGCGAGCACCGTCAGGTCCGCCTTGCAACCGGCGGCGATGCGTCCAATGGGCTTGCCCATGACCGCAGCTCCGCCTTGCCAGCACATGCGGAGCGCGTCCTCCGCCCCCGGCCATTGGTCCGGAGGATTCGCGATGCGGTGCAGGATCGCGGCTGACTTCACCGTCTCGAACATATTCTGGCTGTCGTTGCTCGACGCCCCGTCCGAGCCCAGCGCGACGTTGACACCGGCTCGGGCGAGCGCGGGTGCGGGCGCGATGCCGGCTCCGAGCTTCTGGTTGCTGACCGGGTTATGGACGATGCCGGCATCGGTTTCCCCGAGCATCGCCACTTCTTCGTCGCTGAGCCAGATGCCGTGCGCGAACGAGGTCCACTCCTGCAGACCGCCGAGCCCGCGCAGGTACTCGACGGTCGACCCGGCGAATCGCTCCTCCGCCACTGGCACCTGCGACTTGGCCGAGAGCAGGTGCGTCTGCAGCCGCACGCCCTTCTGCCATGCAAGCGCCAGCGAACTCTCAAAGAGCTCCTGCGAGCATCTCGGAACGGAGGATGGGCCGAGCATCGGCGTCAGCCGGGGATGGCGGTCCTTCCATCGGTCGATGAAGCGCCCCGCGCGGTCCAGCGAGTCGTTTACATTCGCTCGCCGGGCACGGCTAGTGAGGTCTTCGGGGGCGTCGATCAGGCCCAGCGGGATGGAGGAGAAGAAATCGAGGTCGGCGTACTGGGTGGCAACGTTCGCCCGCATCCCGATGTCGATGTAGGCCTGCATGACGGCATCCATGCCTTCGTCGTACCAGGCAGGTTCCGTGCGGTTGCAGTCGAGAACAGCGGTGGTGCCCGTGGTGAGCATCTCTATAGCGCCCAGCATGGCGGAGACGTAGAGGTCACGCGGCTCCAACCGTGCCCCTGCGCCGCCATAAGACGCAAGCACCATCCAGGCGTCCAGTGGAAGCTTGTCACACAGACCCTTCTCGATGGACTGGTTCGAATGCGTGTGGGCATTGATGAGTCCGGGGATGACGACCTTCCCGGTGACATCCAGGACATCCGCTCCGGGCGGCGCCGTCACGTCTCCGACCGCTGCAATCTCGTCGTCGGCCACGAGCAGGTCAGCCTGGACGAGCGGTTCGTCAGGCTGGAGGAGGTAACCGCCCTTTATCAGCAGCGTGGACATGAACTCCGTCTCAGCAGGTGGATAGGTGGCTGGCGCGCACTATAGCACTCGTTCCGATAGGAACCAGCGAGTGCCCTTCATCAGCCGAATAGCCAGTTCCGGATGAAGGGCTTGGGCCAGAAGACGTTGAGCAGGTTATCCATGATTCCGAGCGTGACTGCGGCAATCATCGCCATCGAGACGAGAACCCAGATCCAAGCCTTGCCGCGGAGGCCCATCACGAAGGGGAGGAAGAACAACGGGAAGAGGATGGCGGACGCCTGGAAACCGAAGAAACCGATGGCCACGATGAACCCCAGCAGCCAGCCGACGAGGGGCAGGAGGCGCCTAACTGCGGCTGTGCCGGTGCCTGTCCGCATGCCGATGTCCATGATGCGCAGTTCGCCCCTGTGCGTGGTGAATTCCATCACCGCCAGGAGGGCCATCAGCGTAAGAAATGCGATGCTGGCCCACATAGGCACGAACGCTGCGCTGGGCACATGCCCGAGTGCTTCCCGCAGGACTATCCCCGCAACCCAGGCGATCAGGATGGCCCAGAGCAGGTACTCCCACTGCCAGCGGAATCTGAATGTGAGTGACGGCAGCCGCGCCAGCACGCCTCTTCGTCCGTTCCCCGGTTCGTCGCCTGATCCGCCGGAGATAACCGGCTGTTCAACGGCGCTTGCCGCCTGTGGCCGCAATGCCCAGAGCAAGAAGCCTATCGCTGTGGCAGCCAGGATGAGGATGCCCAGCGTGAAGGGCCTGGTGAAGAAGATGAGCACGCCATCGCCCATCTGGAGGGCGGGCCATGCGTTCTGCTCGACTACCGGTCCCAGGATGAAGGCGATGATGAACGGGGGACGCGGCCAGCCGTGCCACTTCATCGCGAGCCCCAGCACCCCCATCGCCAGCACCACGTAGATGTCGGCCATGTTGAACCGGGACTGGTAGGCAGCCAGCAACATGAGCGGGAACAGCGTGGCGGCGATGAAGGGGTAGGGCACCTGCGTGAGTTTGAGCAGGAGCGGCGTCATCGCAAGGGCGAGGATGACCATGAGCACGTTGCCGATACCGATCGAGAGCACCACGCCAACCGTGATGTCGAGGTGGGCTCCGAGCATCGGCAGTCCCGGTGCGATGCCGTATCCGAGGAGCACGGCGAGGAGGATCGCCCACGGAAGGCTGCCGGGGATGCCGAATCCCAGCGTAGGGACCGCTTGGCCGGCGTTCTGAGCGTTCTGGGCAGACTCGGCGAAGAGGAGACCGTCCAGACTTCCCTTGCCGAACTGAGAGCGGTCCTTCGTGAAAACGATGCCCAGCATGTAGGAGAGCCAGTCGATGACTCCGGAGCCGACTCCCGGAATGATTCCGAGCCCCACGCCGAACAGCCCCTGGCGTATGGCTATGTGCCACCGCCGCAGTCCGTACTTGATGCCATCCCAGATCTGGCGGTTGGACAGTTTCGTGCCGGGGTCCGATACAGGCTTGCCTGTCATCGTCAGGTCGAGCACTTCAGGAAGCGCAAACAGGCCAAGGACCACCGGGATGATTGGCAGGCCCGAGTTCAGGTAGAGGATGTCGAAGGTGAACCGTGGCTGAGCTGAGAACGAGCTCAGCCCTATGGTGGCCAGTACCAGCCCGAGCATCGCGCCTGCAAGCCCTCGCAGGAGGGCGCCGCGTGAGAGTACCGAGATCATGAGGATGCCGAAGAGGGCCATCGCCGTGATCTCGGGGAACGAGAAGCGGATGATGAACGGCCTGACGACCGGGAGCAGCAGGGCGAGAGCGATGGCGCCTGCCACGCCACCGATCGTAGACACGGCATAGACCGCCCCGAGGGCGCGCGCCGCTTCGCCCCTTTGAGCAAGTTGGTGTCCCTCCAGGAAGGTGACCTGAGTGGGGGCAGTGACGTACCCCAGCAGGATGGCGGGGACAGAGTCCATCGTGTTGGCGAGCGAGATGATCGCCGCGACGAGCATGACCCCATGCACGGGGTCCAGGTTCAGGATGGCAAAAGGAACGAGGATGGCAGCTATCGTCAGGCTCCCCACGCCGGGAATCATCCCCAGGGGCCCCGCCAGCACCAGCGCGATTCCGAGGATCAGCCAGAACTGCAGGCTGGTCAGGAAATCCGCTATGAGGGGTACGCTCTGGGCGAGAGCTTCCATCCGTGCCTCTCAGTGCAGCCGTGGCCTGCCTCCACGAGGGAGAGCAGGCCACGGTTGCCTTAATCGTCTGCGGGCCGTGTTCCTTAGAACTTCGACTCGTAGGTCTCCACCCACTTGTCGTAGATAGCGTCGAGGCGGCGCAGGTCGAAGTTCGCTGCAACCTCTTCTGCGTCCTCACCTCTGACGATACTCGGCGGGTTGCCTGTGACTTCCTGGAACTCCGCCCCGAAGTCCGGGTCTGTGAAGGCTGCATATGCGGCCTCGCGGAGGACCTGCACGATCGAGTCGGGCGTACTGGGCGCCATGGTCATGCCGTCGAAGAAGATGCCGTTCGACCCGGCGTTCTGCAGGGCGACGATGTCCCCGCGCAGGTGGTCCGGAACGATGTCGGCGATGTTCATCAGATCGTCTGGCAACTCAGGCAACTCGGCGCTGGGCAGGATCGGAATGTCCGAGGACGATGCGATCGCCCACGGCCGGAACTCGCCGCTTTCGATCCAGCCGGGCCGCAGACGCTGGAGGAAGTAGGGACTGAACGTGCGGCCGCTGACGTCACCGCGCTCCATGACGGTCACGCCAACGTTGTAGGACGGCGATATCCCGAAGATGTGCTCAATGGGCACGCCGAGCTCTTCGATGAGGATCCGGTCTATCACAAAGCCCGATCCGGCCGGGCCGATCTGGGGGAGTATGACCGGTGTGTCTCCACCGAATGAGTCCTGCATCCGGTTGTAGGGTATGTCCCGGTGGATCATGTAGATGTTGGGCCGGTTCAGGTAGAAGACCCGCCGGAAGTCTTCCCACTGATAGGTAACGCCAGGCACACTCAGCACGTTGTCGGGGTATCCGCCGACGCCGTAGGTGATGGTCAACCCGTCGTCCGGCCCTGTGTGCAGTTCGTTGAGGAACGCCTCGAACCCGGCACGGTCTGGCTGTGTGGTGACGGTAATCTTGGGGTTGCCTGGGATGAACTCGGAGAGCTTGGATGCGATGAAGCGTCCCTCCGTGTCGGCTCCGCTGCCCACGCGGTACCCGATCACCATCCTAATCTCTTTCCCTTCGTAGTAGGGCGGGGCAGGCGTTGGCGTCGAGGTTGGTGTTGCGGTTGGCGCCGCGGTCGGCTCTGCCTGAGGTACGGGTGTCGCCGTTGGTTCAGGCGGCACCGGGGTTGGAGTGGCCGTCGGGTCCGCGCCGCACGCCACGATGAGCATAGCCAGCAGGCCGCTCAGTCCTATCAGCATCCATCTGCGATTCGTTCTCATTGGTTCCTCCCTGGCCGTATCTGTGTGCGGGACGTGTGTCCTTCGGTTTACTTCATGATGATTTGAGGCCGTAGAACACCTGGGCGTTGGTGCGGAGGATGCCCTCCTTGTCCTGGTAGGACATGTCCTCTCTCTCGAGCAGTTCGTTGATCTCTTCGTTGATGGTGTCGTCGTTGACCTCGTGCGGGAAGTCTGAGGAGAACATGAAGGGTTCGCTGCCGACTACGCTGACCGCATAGCCGATGGCGCCCTCGTCACCCTCGACGCCCACGAAGAGGCGTCGTTCCTTCACCAGCCGGATGATGTATTCGGCTATGGACTCCCCCTTGTGCAGCTGCAGGAAAGCAGAGTGGGGGTCCGCCGGGATGAACGCCTTGTGCGAGCCGTTGAAGCGCTCCAGTCCTAGCAGGAACCAGGCAAGGCCGCCCTCCAGGAAACCCCAGCGGACGTTGGGGAACTGGTCGAACACACCGTTGAAAAGCAGGCTCCCGAAGCTGATGGTGATTCCGAATGGGTGCCCCATCGCGTGGATAGGCGCGAAGAGGTTCAGGTTGTCCATGCCGAGGCCCATGTGGCACCCGCCGTGGAATGCGACGGCTATGCCCAGCCGGTTGGCCTCCTCGTACACCGGCCAGTACACCTTCGCGCCGAGGTGACTCGCCAGCCCCGTGGACGGCAGCATGATCCCTGCCATGCCAAGTTCTTCCATGCACCGCCGCATCTCGGCTACTGCTGCCGGAGGGTTCTGCATGGGTATGAGCCCCATGCCCATCAGGCGGGGCGTATGTCGCGTGAACGTGTCGTAGAGCCAGTCGTTATAGGCCTGGCACGCTGCTGTGGCGTAGTCGAGGTCAACCATGCGCCCGCACGCCAGACCAGCGGTGGGGTAGAGCACAGCGCCCTCAATGCCCGCGCGGTCCTGAAAGTCGACCCAGCGGTCGACCGGTGCGGGCATGAACGAGCCCGGTGGACGGATGGTCAGCCCCTCGTGCAGGTGGTCGAGGGCGGGGAACACTTTCCCCACGCGTCGACTCAGGTACTCCCCGTACTCTTTCGGGAAATATGTGGCGATGGCAGCCTCGTCTTCGAGTACGTGTCCATCGCCGTCGATGATCCCGATCTTCGATTGGACTACCATCCCGCTGCTCCTCTCGCTCGCCGGTTGATCCTCGCCTATGCCGCCGAGGGTTGTGGCAGAACAACCGGTTTGACTTCCTTGAACTCTGACATCGCCTGCAGGGCGTCGGTGGTGCCCTCCAGGGAGTAGTTGCCGGTAATCATCGATTCGAAGGGGAAGTGCCTGCTCTGAGCGGACAGGAACTGCACTGCCTGCAGGAAGTGTCTGGCCTCCGCCTGCAGGACGCTCGTGATGGTCAGGTACTTGGTGGTCATCGCGAACGCTGGAATCTCGAGGTTGCCGCTGCCGCCGCCGATGCTGACGATCCGGCCTCCCCGGCGTACGAGGTCCACTGCCTCGGGGATAGCCTGCGCTGTGGCAGCCTGGACCACGACGTCTACTCCCAGACCGCGCGTGTGCTCAGCGAGCCAGGCCTTCCGATCTGCCGCTGACGTCTGTTCGATGTCCATCGTACCGGCGGCGCCCCAGTTCCTCGCAACTTCGAGACGGGACTCAGGAGCGCCAAACACGAACACTCGATCTGCACCCTTCGCAAGGATGACCGCGAGGCAGTAAAGCCCCACGGGGCCGGCTCCCTGCACCAGCACGGTCTCGTGGCTCCGGACGGGGCCGAGCCGCTCGGCAGCGTGCATCGCAGTACGCAATGCGCAGGCAGCCGACGCGGCGAGGGCCGCAGGCACATCGTCAGGGATGGGTATGAAGTCTGCCCCGGGAGGGTAGTAGTGGTATTCGGCGGTGCCGCCGAGCAGGTAGGGGAACTGGTCCACGCGCTCCCTGCCGTAACGCGCTCCTTCCAGGCACAGGCTGGGCTGCATCGCCACTGAGCAGTGGTAGCAGTGACCGCAGAACGGGTAATTCCCGATGATGCGCTGACCCGGCTGGACCGGACGGTTGAACACGTCCTTGGGGTTCCCGGCGATGTCCACAACCGTGACGGCTGTCTCGTGACCGGGGATGTAGGGAAGTTTCTCAGGGCCTACGAAACTGTGGCCGCCCCAGATGTGCACGTCCGTCCCGCAGAGGGTAGCCGCGTCGACGCGGCCCAGCACGCTGCCGGGTTCCGGGTCGGGAAGGGGAACATCCTGAACCGAGAGAGGTTTGGCAAACTCGGTTACCACCGCAGCACGGACTGTTTCTCCCATCCTGACCTCCACAAGCCATGGCTGGAGCCCCGGTAACCTGAGCCAAGCAGCCTCAAGCGTGACTCGGCGCGAGCATACACCCCGGTCAGGTGGTTCACAATGAACGCTCCCCGTTGACCCTCTCTCCCGCTGGGGGTATGTTGTGCGGGTAAATGTCCGAGTGCAGACGTGACTTCACAACGAGGAAGTCGATATCTCTTACGGAGGCGAGGCGCTATGGCAGAGAAGGCACTGGTCGCAGCGAAGGTAGGCCCCAACCAGACCGAGCAGATGGAGTTCGACCTGCCGGACATCCCTGTCGACGGCGCACTCCTGAAGGTCGAGGCCGCGGGTGTGTGCGGCAGCGACGTTGGCGGCTACGAACGGGAGATGAAGGGCGGCCCCGTCATCATGGGGCATGAGAACGTTGGCTACCTCGTGAAGGTCGGTCACGTCTTCGCGAACCGCTGGGGCGTGAAGGAAGGCGACATGGTCGCTCTCGAAGAGTACCTCCCGTGCGGGCGGTGCGAGTTCTGCCGCGTTGGCGAGTACCGCCACTGCTTCGCCACCGATGCCTCCGCGAACGACGCCGCCATCCGGTATGGCTCGACGTCCGTGGAAGTGGCGCCGGCGCTCTGGGGCGGCTACGCGCAGTACCTCTATGTTCCCCCGAATGCACCGCTGCACAAGGTGCCCGACGGCATCACAGCCGAAGAGGCCGCGATGGCGCTGCCCATGGGCAACGGCATCCAGTGGGCGCTCATCGAAGGGCAGGTCAGCTACGGGAAGAGCGTCCTCATCCAGGGGCCTGGCCAGCAGGGGCTCGCCTGCGTCGTAGCGTCGAAGCAGGCCGGGGCGGACTGTATCATCGTCACTGGCAAGGGCCCGAAGGACGCCCGGCGGATGGAGGTCGCCCGTGCGCTCGGCGCGGACTTCACCATCGACATAGACGAGGAAGACCCGCTTACTCGCATCAAGGAGATCACCGGCGGCGGCCCGGAGGCCGGTGTGGACGTGGTGGTGGACTGCACGTCTCACTCAGGCAAAGGGCCCACACTCCTCGCCATAGAAGCGACGAAGCGCAAGGGCGGCAGGATGGTCGCGCAGGCGGAGAGCCCGATCTTCCCGGACTTCCCCATCGGCAGGCTTACGCGTAAATACATGACGCTTGCCAGCGCGCGCGGCCACAGCTTCGAGGCGGTCGAGCTCGCGCTGCACCAGATCGCGTCGCACCGCTTCCCGCTCGAACTCATGCGGACGCACACGTTCGGACTCATGGACGTTCACACCGCCATCCGCGCGGTGGCTGGAGAAGGCTTCGATAACGCCATCCATGTCTCCGTCATGCCTTGGGAGTAGACGGAGAATCTGACAACGCACGACGACGTCTCCATCAGGAGGTAACGGCAAGATGCTGTCGATAACAGAGAACGAGAAACTGGTACAGGTAGGTCCCGGAACGCCGATGGGCGACTACATCCGCCGTTTCTGGCTGCCCTTCCGGCTCTCCAGCGACGTGCCGGAGGCTGACGGTGAGCCCGTCCGCATCCGCCTGATGGGCGAGGATCTGCTTGCCTTCCGCACCACCTCAGGCAAGGTCGGGCTGATCCAGCGCAACTGTCCTCACCGGTGGGCGGACCTGTTCTTTGCGCGCAACGAGGAGAACGGCCTTCGCTGCACCTACCACGGCTGGAAGTACGACGCGCAAGGCAACTGCGTCGACATGCCGACCGAGACCGATGAGAGCAGCTACAAGGACAAGATCAAGATCACGGCCTACCCGGTTGAGGAAGTCGCGGGCATCCTCTGGGCGTACATGGGACCGAAGGATCTCACGCCCGAGCTGCCGGACTTCGAGTACCTGCGGGTACCGGAGTCTCACCGGTTCGTCTCCTGGAACTGGCAGCAGACCAACTACGCCCAGGCCATTGAAGGCGGCATCGACTCCGCTCACTCCAACTACCTGCACGCCACGCTGGACGCCTACCATATGACTGACGCCTGGAACTCGACCTGGGAGCGCTCCCAGAACCTGCGAGACAAGTACCACGCGCGCGACCAGCACCCGAAGTTCTTCGCCGATGACACCGACTACGGCGTTATCACCGGCGCGCGGCGCGACACCGGCGAGGGCGAGTTCTACTGGCGCTACAACCTCTTCCTGCTACCGTTCTACACCATGCCGCCGTCGTCCCCGTCCCAGAAGTTCTTCCATGCGTTCGTCCCGATCGACGACCTCCACAATATGCGCTGGACGTTCGTCTGGAACCTCAAGAGCGCTCTGCCATCGGGTTCCATCGAGGAGTGGCGCAACGGTGCC
Source organism: Dehalococcoidia bacterium (assembly GCA_965208625.1). Classification (GTDB taxonomy): domain Bacteria; phylum Chloroflexota; class Dehalococcoidia; order Lucifugimonadales; family Australimonadaceae; genus Bin16. The sequence goes on along the minus strand of OZ242348.1, from coordinate 2,054,613 downwards.
GGCCTGCACGCCGCGTCGCTGCCGGGCTACTTCCGTATCGGCTCCACCTCCGACTCCGTTCCCGTCTTCGCGGAGCACTTCCCGCTTCGCAACAAGGAGAACGACTACCTCGTCAGCCGCGACTACCAGAAGCGCCTCACCTTCACCGGCATCACTGGCACCGGCGAGCAAGACCTCTCCGTGCAGGAAGGCATGGGGCACATCACTCCGCGCAACAAGGAACACCTCGGCACGACGGACATCGGCATCATCAAGTCCCGCCGCCGTTTGCTGAAGGAGGCCACGGCACTGCAGGACGGCGAGGAGCCCTACGCAGCCTCCCACGGCGATGTCTACTACGTCCGCGCCGGGGACATCCTCCTCTCGCCGGAGGAGAACTGGGTGCACGACAAGAAGATCAAGGACCTGCAGACCGCTACTTGGTAGCGCATCTGAGTGCACTGCACGTAACGACGGGGGCAGGGGAATCTCTCCTGCCCCCGCTGCTATCCGGCTTCGTGCCGTGCGCATGCCTCCACCGGCTCGGTTAGAATGGCCGCACGTTATGACCAACCGTCGCTATCAGCGCTCCGCACCCACGCCTCCTCCTGATCCTGCGCTCGTGGAAGGCAGCGCGAATGAAGTCCGCCGCCGCTTGCGCCAGGCCGGCCGCAAGGACGTAGCCGACCGCATCCGCAAGGAAGCGGGCCGGGACGCGCCCTGCTACGGGGTACCGTCAGCCGAGGTCTATCGCATCGGCCTTGACCTCGTTCGGCGGCTGCGCTCCGTGGGGCTTCCCGCCACCATCGCCATAGCAGACAACCTCTTCCGCACCGGCAACGTTGAAGAAGGACTCGTGGGCGCGCAGATAGTCGGAGCGCTGGCGCGGCTCATCACCGGCGACGACTTCCAGCGCATCGAGCCGTGGGGCGACACGCTGACCGCTCCTCAGACGGCCGACGCTCTGGGCGCGAGCTGTCTCAGCCCGGCGCTCGCTGCCAAGCCATCCCTCGTCAAAACGATGCGGGAGTGGGCGCGCTCCTCGAATCCATCCAAGCGGCGCGCCGCGGTCTCTGCGTTCGGCCCGCTCGTGCGGGAGGGGCGTTTCATGACGGATGCACTCGAAGTCGCTGAGGTCGTCATGAAGGACGATAGCGAGGAAGTGCAGCGCGGTGTGGGGACGATGCTCATGGAGGCGACTCGCCTCAAGTCCGACCGGGTCGTCGAGTTCCTCATGGAATGGAAGGACCAGAGCCCCCAGCTCATCCTCCAGACTGCGGCGACCAAACTGCAGCCAGCCCAGCGCGGACAGGTGCTCGGCTGATGACCAACACCCCGGAGGCGCGTCCTGCTCCCAGCATCGGACGGCGGCTCTATCGCGGGTTCGCTTTCGCGCTCATCGTTGGTCTGGCCGGCGCAGGGCTCAGTGCCGTCCCGGCGCTTTTCATCCAATCCATATTCGTTGGCGAGGCCCAACGGTGCATCGAGGCCATCGAAAAGGCCGAGGCCGGGGGCGACGTGACGCTGACCTGCCCCGACGAATTCACCGATCCGCCGGTCTGGCTGCCCGTCATCATGGTGGTTGGGGGCGCGGCCATCGGCGCTGCCGGAGGGCTCGCATACGGCGTCATCTCGCCGGGGCGCAGGACACGCGGATCCACGCCTCCGGGGGAGTCTCAATGGTTGCCATTCTGAGTGCAGAGAGGGCGCGGCGGATTCCGCGCAACTGCCTACGCTAAGTCGTCGCACCTGCCATATCGGCCGTGTATTCTTAAACACGGTTTCTCCTATGCGTTATCACTTCGCTCGCGTTCCTATCGCCTTACTCACGGCCGTCCTCCTCCTGGGAGCGGCGTTGCCTGCCTGCACCCTCTATCCCGAACCCGATTACATCACCTACTCGTCGGGACTTCCGGGCGCTCGCGACATCGCCGTTGTCCGCCCGGACGGGGGCCATGCGTTCATCCTCACTGATGACACAGCAGGGCTTTCCTCTGACAATTTCGAACCCGTTTGGGACCCCAATCGCCAGCGGATCGCCTTCCTCAGCAACCGTGACGGAAACGTCGAGGTCTATGTCGGCGTGGCCTCTGAGGACGCGCCTGTCTTCTACCGGATCACCAACTCGGAGTTCGACGAATCCCAGGTTTCCTGGTCCGCAGACGGCAATCGCATCGCGTACACGTCCGAAGACCACGAGGGGAGGCGTACCGTCCAGCATGTTGCGCTCAGCGAGCTCGTCCCGACCGCCGTCGTGTTCGGAAGCGAAGGGGAGACCGACGCTGCGTGGTCTCCCACTGACAACCTCATCGTCTTTGCCAAGCTGAAGGATAACGGCGAGTCTGACGGCATCTTCCTGCGCGACCCTTCGAACGTGAACATCGTTCAACTCACCGCAGGCCCCCACCACTTCCCCACATGGGCGCCGGATGGCAAGAGCATCGCCTACGTCTCTACTCAGAACGATGGTCAACAGGACATCTACGTCATCAACGTCAGCGCCCTCGGTCCCACCTCGGAACCGCTTCGAGTCACTCAGGACAGCGCTGACGACTACAACCCCGCATGGTCGCGGGACGGCAGCAGGATCGCGTTCATCTCCGATCGCTCCGGCAATGCCGACGTCTACACCATCGCCCCGAACGGAGGCGGTCTGGTGATGATCACGCAGAACGCCGTGAATGAGTTGTCGGTTGCATGGGGCCCCGACGGCAGCGTCGTGTTCCCGTCCGGCCCTGAGGACCAGACGTCGCTCTTCATCGCCGACGCAGAGGGCCAGCAGCAACTCACCTCCGGTGCGACGGCGACCCTCCCGGACTGGTAGCCTCCCTTCGTGGGGATCGACGCTCTCACTCATAACGACGCAGGCACCTACGCCGCCCCTGCCTCCCCCGAGGCATGGGGAGAATGGGTCTCGGCCACGCGGCTCAGGGGCTACCTGCTGAAGAACACGCTCGGCGACTGGCTCAACCTGTACGGCGAAGCCAACGGGTTCCAGCGCGACGATACGGCGGAGGGTTACGACGAGCGGCTCGTCTTCGCGCCGTTCATCATGGGGCAGGGGGGCAGATTCGAAGAGGCTGTCACCCGGCACCTGGCTTCCTTCCATGAGCTCACCACCATCTCGCGTGAGCCGGAAGACGTCCGTGAGGTGGAGGTTGCCCAGCAGACCTTCCAGGCGCTCGCGGACGGTCGCCCCATCATCCACCAGGCGGTACTCTGGAACCCGGAATCGAGGACGTACGGCGCAGCCGACTTCCTTATCCGGTCTGACGTCTTCGACGCACTGTTCCCCAAGCATCTCACGCCGGAAGAAGCTGCCACTGCCGCGCCGGACCTCGGCGGGCCGTGGCACTACGTTGTGGTGGACGCCAAGTTCACTACGGTACACGCCTCCAAGCAGGGCGAAGTCGGCAACAACGGCTCGTCGCCCGCCTACAAGGCGCAGTTGTATGTCTACAACGACGCGCTTGCCCGCCTGCAGGGCTACGCGCCGCGTCGGGCGTTCCTGCTCGGCCGCAGCTGGGAGCAGGGTTCGGAGCGCGTAACCAACGCCATGAAGCGGCTCGGCCAGGTTTCCATGAGCGCGGAAGTGCAAGTAGAAATGGAGGCTGCAGCTGCGTGGGTGCGCAGACTGCGCTCGGATGGCGCGCGGTGGCAGCCGCTGCCCACGCCAACAGTGCCGGAACTGTGGCCTTCCGGTGGGGACTGGCCCTGGGAGAAGGCAATCAAGCAGATCGTGGATGAACTCGAAGACCTCACCAAGCTGTGGCAGGTCGGCGCTGAGAGGCGGGACAAAGCCGTGCGCAACGGGATCACGTCCTGGCTGGATCCGCAGGCCACTGCCGAGTCGCTGGGTGTTACAGGGCCAGCCACGCAGCCGGTCCTGGAGGCGATCCTTGATGTGCACAGGAACGACGGCCCGGTCGTTCGTCCTGCCCATGTCCGCGCTGCGGAGAGCGAATGGCGCGAACAGCCTCCGGTCGAATTCTTCGTGGACTTCGAGTACGTCACCGACCTGAAAGACGACTTCTCCACGTTCCCCGAACGCGGTGGACAGACCACCATCTTCATGATCGGCTGCGGACACGTGGAGGGCGGCGAATGGCAGTTCGCGCAGTTCACCACTGACCGGTTGGATGAGCCCAGCGAGGCGCGGGCGATAGACGCGTGGCTTGCCCATATGCGGGAGACCCAGGCCCGGCTCGGTGGTGAGGATGAGCCCCGCCTCTTCCACTGGGCGCCTGCGGAAGAGATCAACTACGAGACGGCGTACAACTCGGCCCGGAAGCGGCATCCCGCGAAGGGCTGGCCCATGGTCAATTGGTTCGACCTGCTGCGCAAGGTCGTTCGCAAGGAGCCGGTCGTCGTGAAGGGTTCGATGGGCTTCGGGCTCAAATCTGTCGCGCGAGCGTTCCACGACCACGGCCTCATCGAGACCGACTGGGGCAGTTCCAAGGTGGACGGGATGGGTGCGATGGTTGGCGCGTGGCGCTGCGACGATGAGGCAGCCGAGCAAGGCGTTCGCCTCATCGACACCGAGCTCATGCAGGAGATCGCCGCCTACAACGAGGTGGACTGCAAGGTGATGCAGGAGATCCTCCACTACCTGCGCGCTCACCACTAGCCCTTCCGAACCCTGCCGGACCGCCTCATCCGTAATCTCCCTGCCTCTCTTGCCGGGCACCATCCACGGTGCTACCATCCGATTGTGCATTCTTTCTCAATCTTTTCTGCAGACGATCCCGGGTACAGTGAGGTCAGGCACGCATGACACTGCACATAGTGGTGACCGCCAAGCAAGTGCTCGACCCCGAAACCCCGCTCTCCGCCTTCAACGTCGCTGATAATGCCGTCTCCACCGCGGGCAACATCCCTCCGGTCGTCAACGGATACGACGAGCAGGCCGTCGAGGCGGCACTTCGCATCAAGGAGGCCCACGGCGACGCCAAGGTCACCGTGCTCTCCTGCGGCACCGACTTCGCCCTCGACGTCATCAAGAAGCCCCTGGCGATGGGTGCGGACGAGCTGGTTCTACTCCAGGACGCAGCCTTCGAGAACTCCATCGATCCCACGATGGCGGTTGCGGCGCTCACCGCCGCCATACGCAAACTGGGCGACGTAGACATCGTCATCTCCGGCCGGCAGGCGAGCGACTGGGACAACGCGCAGGTGCCGCTCGGCGTCGCCGAATCCCTCGGGTGGGCAGTTGCGACCATCGGACGGAAGGTCGAGGTGTTGGACGGCACGGTGCGCGTCGAGCGCGTTCTGCCGGACGGCCACGAGACCGTCGAAGCATCGTTGCCGGCAGTCGTCACTGTCTCGAACGAGCTTGGAACGCCCCGGTACCCCAACATGCGCGGCATCATGGCGGCGCGGCGTGTGCAGCCGACCGTGTGGAGCGCCGCCGACCTCGACCTCGATGGCGCGGCATCGCCCGCGTTCGAGCTTGTGTCTCTGAAGAAACCTGAGCGCGCGGTGCAGACCGAGATAATCACCGGCGACGACGACGCGGACGCCGGGCGCAAGCTTGCCCTGCGCCTCCGCGAGGAGCGTGTGCTCTGATGGCCGACGCACTCATCATCGGCGAGGTCGCGGACGGCGCTCCCTCGTCCTCCACACTGGAAGGCATCGCCGCCGCACGTGGGCTGGGCGTAGGACAGGTGGCCGTGCTGCTGCCGGGCGCGGATGCGGCGACCGCTGCTTCCGCCGTCATCGCGGGTGGCGCGGACATCGTCTACACGGTTGTCGACGGCCCCGCTGCTGATGGGGAGTTCGATGCGCTGGTGGATGCGGCACAGGCCGCCACCGCGCAGAGCGGCGCACGCTACGTCATCGGCGCGAAGACGCTCACCGGGCGGGACGTGATGCCACGGCTTGCATTCCGGCTCGGCACCGCGCTGGCGTCGGACTGTTCCAGCCTTGCTCTCGACGAATCCGGACGCCTCATCGCAACGCGGCCTGTCTACGGCGGTAATGCGGAGGCGTCGGTTGCCTGCCTCGGCAGTGTTGCCGTCGCCTCGCTGCGACCCAAGAGCGTGGACGCGCTCGAACCGGACACCTCGCGCACCAGCGAAGTGCAGCCGCTGGCTTTCGAGGCGAACGTGCGCACCCGGGTGCTGGAGCGCGTCGAAGAGGCCGGAGAGGGCGTCCGGCTGGAGAACGCGCGCGTCGTCGTCTCCGGCGGACGAGGACTTGGCGGGCCGGAGCCGTTCGACTCGCTGCGGGAGTTGGCGGACATGCTCGGCGGTGCGGTCGGCGCATCCCGCGCGGCGTGCGACGCGGGGTGGGTCCCCTCCGGTTACCAGGTCGGCCTCACGGGCAAGACCGTCACGCCGGACCTGTACATCGCTGTCGGCATCTCCGGCGCCAGCCAGCACATGGCCGGGTGCAGCAACTCCCGGACGCTCGTGGCCATCAACAAGGACGCCGGGGCTAACATCTTCAAGGAGGCCCGCTTCGGGGTCGCCGGAGATTGGCAGAAAGTGCTGCCCGCGTTCATGGAACAACTGCACGAGCTGATGGGGTAGGATTAAGCGAGAGGGAGGTCGGACGATGGCAGACCAGGAATACGACCGCGAGATGGCTGAAGCGATCGAGCACGCCGAGGCGTCGGAGGTCGTCTGCATCATCCTTCCTCTCATCAACCAGTGCCTGGTCTATGACAACCGGAGCACGGCGGACGACCCGCCGCGCATCTCGGTCTCGCCGCCGCTCGGTTCGGCTGAGCGCCGCCTGCGCCACGTCAACCGCGCCCGCCCCAACATGCCCCACGCTCGCGAGCTTGCCGCCATCCCCTGGGTCGGCTCGATACGGAGCCTCGAGGAGTCCGGCGTCTGCGACATGCTGTATCGCCGGGTCAGCGGCTCCGGCTTCGATTCGGTGCACCGCCAGTACGACGAGGCGCTGGACGAGCTGCGGCAGTGGGAGCGGCGCTCCACCATCGCGATGATCCGCGGGCAGGGGCCTTACCACACGCTCTGGTCGCGCAACGGCTCCTGACCGGTAGCGCTTCCGGCCAAGGGCGCCCACAAGGGATGCCTCTACATCAGAGCCATCATCCCCAGACGAGCCGTGCTGTGTCCGCGACCACGCGGAGTTTCGCGTTCTGCTCCGCGATGGTGAGCTTGTTGCCCACGATGGACGTCCCGAAGCCGCACTGGGGGCTCACGCCCAGTTGCTCGCGGGGGAAGTGCTGTGCAGCCTCGGCGATCCTGTCCGCAAGCTCTTCCGGCGTCTCGGGGCGCGGCGACTTGGTCGTCACCAGTCCGAGCACGACCGTCTTGTCGTCGGGCACGGCGCGCAGGGGCTCGAACGAGCCTGAGCGTTCGTCGTCGTACTCCAGCATGAGGCGCTGGGCGTTCACGCGGCGCAGCACGGGTTCGACGAGCCGGTCGTAGCTTCCTTCGGCCAGCCAACGGCTGCCCTGGTTCCCCTTTCAGAGGTGGAAGGCGAATGTCACATCCGAGAAGCCGTCCATGACGGCGTTGTCCAACTCGACGCCCTGCGCGACCCAGTCTTCCGCCGTCCAGCCACGGCTCCGGTAGAACTCAGCCCACGTGGGGTCCAGCACGAGCGGGTACTGCGGGGCGTCGAGCTGGATGTACGTCGCGCCGAGCCGGACGAGTTCCTCGATCTCCTCCCGGAGTATCTGCGCGACGTCGGCCAGGAACGCGTCGAGGGTCGGGTATGCCGATGCTGACTTCGCGGGCGACCAGAAGTTGGCGAAGAGGCTGGGGCTCGGCAGCGTTACCTTGGCGACGCGGGTGGTGCGGCCTCGCAGGTAGGTGAACTCCTCAGCGGAGAGGTGACGCTTGCGCCGGAGCGTACCGGTGACGCCAAGCGTGGAGGGGCGCTCCTTCTTCAGGTCGCCGACCCGTTCATCGCCCTTCCAATCGCCCCAGAGGAACGCGTCGACGTCGAACTCGCCGAAGCCCTCGACGGCCTCCGGCATCTGGCTCTGGAACGAGAGCCTGCGTATCTCGCCGTCGGTCAGTATCTCCAGCCCCGCCTCCTCCTGTGCGGCGACAGCCTGGTCGACGGCGGCGTCCTCGATGCGCTTGAACTCCGCAGGCGCGATCCGCCCGGCGTCGAGGTCATCGCGTGCAGTCAGCAGTTCCGCCGGCCTGATCATGCTGCCGACGACATCGGCATGGGGCAGGCCAGGAAGGTTTTCTAGGGAATTACTGCTCATTTCTGCTCACCCACCCTGATTCACCTCTGAATCCGGCCCTGGACGTGAGCAGTCCGACTGCTCATAGCTGCTCATTTGCTGTTCTTTTCTGCTCACCGGGTGTTCAAAACTGCTCATTTCTGCTCATCCGAGGCGGCGCGGGGCCGGTGTGCACAGGCACGACACCGCGCCGTACGGAGACAGGGTACGCGGCAGTGGGGCGTTGGCGTAAGGGGCGGATGTCACATCGGAGGGCAGGCGTCTGCCCGTGCCGTTGTCCACTTGGCGGGCGGGCCATCGCCTGCGATAATGATGGAGATTCCCCACCGGCTGGAATATCAGAATCGCAGCGTCACGAGCACGCTGAGGCGAGGCATATGTCATACCAGGTCTATTTCGCGGATCTGTCCGAGGAGAACCGAGGGCTCACCATGACCCTCCTCCGGCTCAAGGAAGAGGCGGGCGAGATCGAACCCGATGAGGCGAAGATCCTCGAGGAGTTGCGCGGGAGTCCGACTCCCTGGCCTGCGATACCGGACGAACCCCAGCCGCGCCAGCACTTCAACCGTTCCGGCGGCGGTGGCGGCGGCCGCCGCGGCCCGCGCCGCGGCCCCTCCAACGGTCGCTCTTACCGCACCGACATCTAGCGTTCGATGGCCCTGGAGTTGCGCGGGCAGTGTGAGCGCTGCGACGCGCCGCTGATGCCCGAGGGCGACGCATCCATCTGCTCCTACGAGTGCACGTTCTGCCCCGCGTGTACCACTGCCATGGACAGCGTCTGTCCGAACTGCGGGGGTGAACTGGCGCCGCGTCCTCGACGGCGCGCCAGCGCGTCGTAGCGCGTCACCCCTCCAATAGCGCGGCTACGGCGCAGAGGCCTGGGCGAGCAGGGCGCTCAACTCTCCGGCCCGTTCCCGGAACGCAGCGAGCTCCTCCAGCACTTCCAGGAGCGCCTGGCCCCAGGGCGTGCGTCCCTGTTCGAGCGGGACGTGCACCTGCTGGTTCCCCACCGTCGTTCCGTGGCCGAGCGCGCGCTCCAGCGCGATGCGCGCTCCTCCCACCTCGTCCACCAGCTTCAGCGTGACGCGGTCGGCGCGGCGCGTTACCGACTCCACCCCCGAGGCCCGGGCCAGCACGCGCACGCGTACGCCGAAGAGTAGGTTGTGCAGCTCGTCCGGCAGGCGGTGGCCGAAGCGCTCCATGAACTCGCGCGGGAGGTCGTCCACGTCGGCGACGGTCGTGGCGCGCGCCAGCCGCTGGTACATCGCCATCCGCGCGGGCATGTGCGGCACCAGTTCCTCCGGGATGGAGGCAGGCAGGCCGAGGTCGATGATCGGGTCGGGGGCCTGTGGGGGAGGCGGAGCGCCATCCTCCCGCATCGCTCGCAGTTCGGCTACGGCCTCTGACAACAGCCGCGTGTAGAGGTCGAACCCCACAGCCTGGATGTGCCCGCTCTGCTCGCCCCCGAGCAGGTTGCCAGCCCCGCGAATCTCCAGGTCCTTCATCGCGATGCGGAAGCCAGCGCCCAGTTCGGTGGCCGCCATGATGGTTTCGAGCCTGCGCTTCGCCGTATCCGTCAGCCGCCGCCCACGCTCCACGAGCAGGTAGGCGTAGGCGCGCTGCGACCGTCGCCCGATGCGTCCGCGCAACTGGTAGAGCTGCGCCAGCCCGAACCGGTCCGCGTGGTCCACGACCAACGTGTTCACATTCGGGATGTCCAGGCCTGACTCGATGATGGTCGTGCAGACGAGCACGTCCCCCTCGCCGTCGGCGAAGCGCTCCATGATCTCAGCGAGTTCGTCCTCCGGCATCTGCCCGTGTCCGATGAGTATCCGCGCCTCCGGCACGAGGTCGCGCAGGCCCGCTGCCGCCAGGTGGATGCTCTTCACCCGGTTGTGCAGGAAGAAGACCTGTCCGCCCCGGTCCAACTCGCGCTGCACGGCCTCCTTCACAAGGTCGTCCGAGCGCTCCGCGAGGTACGTCTTGATGGGCAGGCGCTCCTCCGGCGGGGTCTCGATGGTGGAGATGTCGCGTATGCCGGACATCGCCATGTGGAGCGTGCGCGGGATGGGGGTCGCCGTGAGCGTGAGCACGTCCACCTCGCTGCGCAGTTCGCGCAGCCGTTCCTTGTGCGCTACGCCGAAGCGGTGCTCCTCGTCGATGACGACGACGCCGAGGTCATTGAAGTCCACGTCCTTCTGCACGAGCCGGTGCGTGCCGATGACCACGTCCACCTCGCCGCTCCTCAGCCCGCGCACGACCTCGTCCTGCTCCTTCGAGGTGAGGAACCGGCTGAGCATCTCGACCCGCGCAGGGAAGGGACCCAGGCGCTCGGCGAAGCTGCGGTAGTGCTGCTGCGCGAGGACGGTTGTGGGCACGAGCACCGCCGCCTGCTTGCCACTCATCACCGCCTTGAACGCCGCCCGCAATGCGACCTCCGTCTTGCCGTACCCAACGTCCCCGCAGACCAGCCGGTCCATGGGCCGCGCGAACTCCATGTCCTCCTTCACGTCGTCTATCGCGCGTTGCTGGTCGGGCGTCTCGACGAACGGGAAGGCGTCCTCCATCTCCTGCTGCCACGGCGTGTCGCTCCCGTGCGGGAAGCCATCTGAAGACTCGCGCCGGGCGTACAGGGCGAGCAGGTCTATGGCGAGCCGTTTCGTCGACTCCCGCGCGCGAGACACGGCACGCGTCCACTCCTGTCCGCCGAGGCTCGTCAGCGACGGCGGCTTCTCCTCTCCTCCGGCGTAAGGCGAGAGGCGCGCGAGGTGCTCCATCGGCACGTAGAGGCGGTCGCCGCCCGCATATTCGAGGATGAGGTATTCGCGTCCGCCCGGCGCGTCGGTCTCCTCGGACCGGGAGCCGGTCCCGGCGAAGCGTCCGATGCCGTGGTCGACGTGCACGACGTACGCCCCAGGCGTCAGCTCCTCGACGGTCGTCGCCTGGAATCGTTGCGCATGGCGCCGGGCGCGGGTGACGCGCTGCTTCCGCGCGCCGAAGACCTCCGCGTCGGACAGCAGCGTGACGAGGGGTTCGCCGCCTTCCCCCGCTGAGAGCGTCCAGCCCCCGGAGACAGTCGTATGCACGACGGTGACGCTTCGCTGTGGCGGGGCGTCCAGCGTCCGCTCCTCCGCCGCTCCCACGTCCGCCTCGGCGAGCAGTTCCCGCAGCCGCTGGGAGTGCTGCGTCGCGATCACCATCGCGCCGCGGTGTCCGCCCTGTACGGCCTCGGCGAGGTCCTCGATGGCGCCGTGGTAGGACGGCGCCGCCTCGAACGGTAGTGCGATGGCGGTACCGCCCGTTTCTCCCTGGTGGTAGCGGCTCAACTCCAGCCTGTGAGGGAACTCCTCCAGCGCCTGGGACACCGTGTCCCAGTCCGCGAGCGGCGCGGGAAAGCCCATCGGCAGGGCCCCGCGCTCCTCCTTGGCGAGGCGCATCTTCTCCGCGCCGCCTTCCACGTGCCGCGCAGCCTCGGTGGCCTCGGATGGCTCATTCATGACCACGACGACGTCGTCCGGCAGGTGGTCGAGCAGTGTGTGGCGCAGCAGGAAGCCCGCGTAGAACGAGGCGTTGTCCAGCGATACGCCAGCGAGCAGGTCGGCCAGTTCGTCCTGGATGCGGTCGCGCTCGGAGGTGCCCGTGTTGGCGAAGTCCAGGCCGCGTATGAGTTCGTCTATCCGTTCGTGGTCGGCGATCAGGGGAAGCGTTTCCCCTGCGGGAAGCACCGTCACCGAGTCCAGGTGCTGGCCGGACCGCTGCGTGTTGGCGTCGAACGCACGGATCGAGTCGACCTCGTCGCCCCAGAGGTCTATCCGCACCGGGCGGTCGTGCCCGGGTCCGTAGACGTCGACGATCCCGCCGCGCCGCGCCGCCGTGCCCGGGTGGTCCACCATCGACCCGACGGCATAGCCCATGCGCGCCCACTGGGTGAGCATGGGCTCGACGGCGAGGCGCTGCCCGCGCTTGAGGGTCTGCGTGGTGTCACGCAGCGCGGCAGGTGGGAGTGTCTTCTGCAGGAGACCGGTTACGGACGCGACGAGCAGCGGTGGGGGACCATCCGTCTCTTGCAGCCCGCCGAGGGCGCGGATGCGCTCGTGCACCGTGCCCGCCTCCACTGAGAGGCGCTCGTAGGGCAAGACCTCGGCTTCCGCGAAGTGCAGCAACGGCGCGTCCTCGCCGCAGTAGGCCTCCAGCTGGTCGAGCAGGCGTCGCGCGTCGTCCGGATGAGGGCAGAGCACCAGCATCGGACGCTGGAGGTCGCGCCACAGCCCTGCGATCACGAGCGGCTTGGCGGCGTCCGGCGCGACAGCGGCATGTACGCCGCCGGACGCCATCGCCTCTGTCGTTCGCCGGTAGGCCGATGCCTGCCCCAGCACGTCCAGCAGTCCTGTGAGACTCAAGAGACCCCTCCGTGTTACCCGATAGACGCAGATAAGCGCCCCACGCTCAGATCGCGAGGGACGCACATGTTGCCGGTTGGCCCAGCATGGGGTTGAGTGTAACAGGCCGCGCTGTCTCGTTGACTGAGAGGGGACGCGTCGCTAATGTGCCTTGAGGGTTATGTCGCCTATACGCACCCTCCCCATCTCCCGCCTCGCAGGCGCCGCTTCGCGAGGTCTCCTGCCCTGCGCCGCGCTCGCGAGCTTGTGCGCGGTGCTCCTCGTTGTGTCGGCGTGCAGGCCGGAAGAGCCGACACCGACGCCCCCGCCGGAGTCGACGCCGACTCCCACGAGCACCCCCACGCCCACGCCTATGCCCACGTTCACCCCGGTGCCGACACCGACGCCTCCGCCGGAGCCGGATCCGACTGCCACCCCAAACGCAGTCCCTCCTACAGCGACGCCCACTTCCGTTCCACCTACCCGCACACCTACCCCTGTTCCGCCTACTCACACGCCGACGCCCACCGCCACGGCGACCCCCACTGCCACGGCCACTCCCCTTCCCAAGCCGTGGACGGCGTTCGGGCCCGGCAGATGGCGGATAGGCGTAGACATCGTTCCCGGCGTGTACGTGAGCGAGCGCCTCACCGGGAACTGTGAGTGGGCCCGCGCCCACACCGTGCGGGCCAGCGAGGGCGAGATCATCGGCGCAGGTTCGGCCTCCAGCGGTGTGCTGCGTGTTGCCATCCTGCCGACCGACCACGCTATCGTTTCCCTGCCCGGCTGCGGCACGTGGACGCTCGAGGCGCCTGCAAGCGATCCCCCACCCCGGGACACGACCTTCTCAAGGCGTAACCAGCCCGTGACGCTGAGCAGCAGCGGCGACCACACCTGCGCGCTCCGCCCGGACATGACCGTCGTCTGCTGGGGCAGCGACGTCTACGACCAGTCGTCGCCGGAGAAGCTGAAGGATGAGAACGACGACCCGCTTCCACCCGAAGAGTTGCTCTTCACCTCCATCAGCGCGGGCAGTTTCAACACGTGCGGGCTGCGCCCGGACGCCACGTTGCTCTGCTGGGGCGACGACAGCGAGGGGCAGTCGACCCCGCTCGTGCGTACCTCGCCACGCCTGGGCGACTTCTTCATCGGTCTGGATGTCGGCGCGCTCCACGGCTGTGCGATACGCCGTGACTTCGCAGCCGTCTGCTGGGGCAGCAACGGCCCCGAACTCGCAGGCGTCCCGACTCCCACGCCCACCAGCTCCGACCCCGACTACTGGGACGGGCTGAAGCGCGCCGACCCGCCGCCGGACGAGCGGTTCGACGTAATCAGCGCCGGTGGGCAGCACACGTGTGCGCTCCGCAGGGACGGCACGGCTGTCTGCTGGGGCGACGCTCGCTACGGGCAGACCACGCCACCGGAGGACGGAAAGTACACCGCCATCAGCGCAGGCGGACTGCACACGTGCGCCATCGACACCGAAGGCGCAGCCGTCTGCTGGGGCGCCAACGAGATGGGACAGGCATCGCCACCGCAAGGCGTCAACTTCAGCGCCATCAGCAGCGGCATAAGGCATACCTGCGCACTGCGGTCGGACGGCGCGGCCGTCTGCTGGGGCAGCGACGCGCAGGGACAGTCGTCGCCGCCGGACCCGAACGCGCGATATGCGGCCATCAGCAGCGGCGGCGTGCATACCTGCGCGCTGCAGGTCGATGGAACAGCGGTCTGCTGGGGACGGGATGCGTATGGGCAAGTGTCGCCGCCGGAAGACGAGCGTTTCGCAGTGGGCCGTACGGGAGCGGTAGCGACTGAACCGGCAGGGTGACATCCGCTTATTGCGCGTTCCGGCGCTCGCCGCCTAGCATGGTGTCCACAGCGGCATAGGGATGCAGCGATACATCGGGAGAGCCCCGGTCTTGAGAGGCCGGGGCTCTTCGCGTTTCTCGACCAACCGCTGATTTCAAGGAGTGAGGAGGGAGAAGATGCTCGGAACGTTGCGGGAAGTGATGGACGGTATCGCAGTGCGGCGGGCGAACGCGCCGCTCGCCGCAGCGCTGCGGACGCTGGCGCCGGACAGGGGAGTCGGCACGGAGTGGCAGTCGACCGGCTACGGCGAGTACTACGCGAGGAGCGCGGACGTGTACGCCGCGGTGAAGCTGCGCGCAGAGGCGGCGTCCCGTCCGCCGCTGCAGGTCCGGGAAGTCGACGCATCCGGCGCGTCGCGATGGGTGGGGCCGGAGCATCCGGCGCAGCGGCTGCTCGACACGGTCAACGGCTGGTGGAGCAGGAGCGACCTGCTCATCGCGACAGAGACCTACCTCTGCCTGTGGGGAGCCGCGTTCTGGTACCTGGGGCGTTCCAGGAAGGCGTCTGCCTCCGCGATGCCGGACGAGATATGGGCGCTGCGGCCCGACCGCGTGCGGGTCGTGCGGGACCCGGAGCGGTACGTCGCGGGGTTCGTCTACGAGGAGCGGGGACGGGAGACGGCGCTGCTGCCGGAGGAGGTGGTCTGGTTCCGCTACTTCAATCCGCTGGAGGAGTTCGCCGGGTTCGCGCCGATGGCAGCCGCGCGGCTCACCGCCGACATGGGCATGGACGCGCTGCGGTTCAACCGGGAGTTCTTTCGCAACGGCGCGCAGCCACAGGACCTCGTCTTCCGGGCGAGCGGGCCCGTCACCGATGGCCAGATCAACGATTTCTACTCGCGGCTGGAGGCGCGCCACACGGGGCCGGGCCGCGCGCATCGCCCGCTAGTCACCGGCGACGGTTGGGACGTGCAGCGGCTGGGGCTGAACCAGCGGGACATGGAGTGGCTCGCCGGGCTGCGGTGGAGCCTGGAAGGGGTCGCCCGCGTGTACGGCGTGCCGCTGCCACTGCTCGAGGACTTCAGCCATGCGACGCTCAACAACGTGCGGGAGGCGCGGCGCATGTTCTGGGAGAAGACGATGGTGCCGGAACTGACGTTCCTCGCGGGCGCGATCAACGAGGGGCTCATCCCGAGGCTCGGCCCGTCGGCGCGGGGGCTGTCGGTGGCGTTCGACCTCGCGCAGGTCGAGGCGCTGTCGGAGACCGAGAGCGAGCGCACCAAGCGGCAGGTGGCGCTCGTGCA
Source organism: Dehalococcoidia bacterium (assembly GCA_965208625.1). Classification (GTDB taxonomy): domain Bacteria; phylum Chloroflexota; class Dehalococcoidia; order Lucifugimonadales; family Australimonadaceae; genus Bin16. The sequence goes on along the minus strand of OZ242348.1, from coordinate 2,038,970 downwards.
GGCGGGGATCATCACGCCGGAAGAGGCGCGGCGGGAGCGCGGGTTGGGCTAGCCCCGCTCGCGCTTGCTGACCCAGGGGCCGGGCGGGCCGTCCAGCGGCGTGCAGACGCGGCACGGGCGATAGCCCGCCTCGGCTGCCGCGCGTTCGTCTGCAAAGGTGACGCAGTGGTCGGGTCTCGTGCGGCGCCCCGGCGGACAGTTGGGGCGGCAGAAGATGCGCGTGGTCGTACAGCCGTTCAGCATGACGTCATTCTAGTGCCTGCCGTGCGCTGGCGATGCGCAGCAGGACGACCGCATTCGTGAGCACGGCCAGCGTCAGGCGGCGGGGGACCAGCCCGTCACAGGGGGAGGTCCTGTGGCGGAGCCAAGGTGGTCATAGGCGCTCTTGAAGTCTGCGAGGGTGTCTATGTCGGTCCAGAAGAGGCCCTCTATGTCGCGGGTCGTGACGCCCCCGGGCGTGTCCGCCAGGTGCTGCATCACGCGGCTCAGCTCCAGCGCCGAGCCCTCCTGCGCATAGAGGTGGTCCAGGGTGGCGAAGATGGACGGTTGGAAGACGAAGACGCCGATGTCCACCGCGTTCCAGCGCCGCAGCCCCTTGCCGATACGCCGAAGGAAGCCGTCGCCGTCCACCAGCACCTTCGTGGCGTCGCTCAACTGGCTCTCCATGGACGCAGCCGAGTCGACACCCAGCATCGCCGGGTGCTCGCACTCTCCCGTCAGCCGGACGGCAACGCCCGGCTCGATGATGTGGTCGCTCATCGCGAGCATGAAGGGCCCGCCTCCCGCGAAGTCCCGCGCGGCGCGCACCGACACCGCGTTGCCGCCTTCGAACTCAGGGTTGTGGATGAACTCCAGCCGCACCCCGTCCGGCGCCCATCCCGTAAGGCCCTCGATGATCTGCTCTGCGTGATAGCCGACGACGACACCGACCTCTCTGATGCCCGCCTCGGCCATCGCGGCCAGCGGGTACCAGATGAGCGGACGGTCTCTCAACTGTATGAGCGGCTTCGGCGTTCGGTACGTGAACGGCCGGAGTCTGCCGCCGTCGCCGGCGGCGAGAATCACTCCCTGCATAGGCATGCTCCTCCAACAGTTGTACTGATGCCCTGTCCGCCGGGGGAATGACGGAAGGCGGCGCCCTCATGCTCGCGAGGACGCTCGAGAGAACGGCCAGGAGGCGGTTAAGCCCTGGTCAACTCGTGCGACTCCTCCACTATCTTCGGAGTCAGGTGCGCTGGAACCTCGCCGTAGTGGTCGAACTGCATGGAGAGTGTTCCGCGACCCTGAGTGAGCGCGCGCAGGTGGGTGGAGTACTGCAGCGCCTCCGATTGCGGCACTTCCGCTTCGATGTGTGCGACGCCACCCATGGGGGTCATGCCCGATATGTGTGCGCGCCGCGTATTCAGATCACTCACCACCGCGCCCGCGAACTGCTCCGGGGCAACGATGGTCATGCGCATCACCGGCTCCAGCAAGGTTGGGGATGCCTCGACAACACCCTTCTTCATTGCCATGCTTCCAGCTATCTCGAAACTCTGGCCGGACGAGTCCACCGAGTGGGAACTCCCGTCCGTGAGGACAACCCTCACGTCCACGATGGGATAGCCCGCAAGCGCGCCCTCATCCATCGTCTTGTGCACGCCCTTCTCCACGGCGGGGATGTACTCACGCGGAACGTTTCCGCCGACAACCTCGGAGGCGAATTCGAACCCTTCACCCCTGCCGCGCGGCTCCAGCCGCAGCAGCACGTGCCCGTACTGGCCGTGCCCCCCGGACTGCTTCTTGTGCTTGTACTCGACCTTCGTGATCCGGGAGATGGTCTCGCGGTAGGCCACGCGCGGCGGAGCGAGTTCAAGCTCGACGCCGAACTTCCGCTTCGCGCGCTCGGCCATCACTTCCACGTGGGTGCTGCCCTGGCCCGCGATGATCAACTCGCCTGTTGCCTGATCGCGGTGAAGGACCAGTGAAGGGTCCTCTTCTGTGATTCGTGCGAGAGAGGAAGAGAGTTTCTCAAGGTCTGCCTTGCTCTTGGGATGCACGGCGATGTGGAAAACGGGCTCCGGGAACTCCATCCGGGGCACGGATACGGCGTCTGCCTTGTTGGCGAGCGTGTCCCCGGTAACAGCGTGCGCCAACTTCGAGACGCTGCCGATGTCGCCTGCCGCGAGGCTTGGGACGCTCTCCTGTTTCTTGCCGATGGGGACGAATACCTGGCCGATGCGCTCGGTGTCGCCTGAACCGCTTTCCAGCACCTCGCTGTTCGCAGAGAGCGTGCCACTCATCACGCGGAAGAAAGAGAGCTTTCCGACGAATGGGTCGGCGGTCGTCTTGAAGATGAACGCGGCAAGTGGACCGTTCGGGTCCGTGGTCAGTTCCACATCGGCGCCGTTCCTCGTGGCTGTCACCGCCGGGGAATCGGCAGGCGAGGGGATGTAGTTCACGATGGCGTCCATCAGTTCGGCGATGCCCACGCCGGTCGCGGACGAGCCTGCGAGCACAGGCACGGTCTGTGCGGTCCGGACACCGATGCCCAGACCCTGAATTATCTCGTCGTCGCTGAGGGAGCCTTCGTCCAGGAACTTCAGCGTAAGGTCGTCGTCGGTCTCGGCGACGGCCTCCCCGAGCAGGTCCTTCGCCCCCGCGATGGCGTCTTCCATCCCGGCGGGAGCATTCCCCTCAACGCAACTGGCGACGCCGCTGAACGCAGCCTCCGCGCCGATGGGCAGGTTGATGGGTGCGCAGCGGCTTCCGAAGTGTGTACGGACCTGGGCCATCGTGGCCTCGTAGTCGGCATGCTCACGGTCCATCTTGTTGACGAAGACCATGGTGGGGAGGCCGAGGTCGCTGATGCGCTGCCACGCTATGTCAGCGCCTACCTCCACGCCGCTGGGGGCGGAGAGCACGATCACCGCGGCGTCGGCGGCGCGCAGCGCCGATGCGGTTTCGCCCACGAAGTCCGCGTAACCGGGGGTGTCGATCACGTTGATCTTCACTCCCTTCCAGACGCACGGGAGGATGGCGAGTTGCAGGCTGGTCTGCCTGCGGTGCTCTTCGGGCTCGAAGTCGGAGGTGGTGCTGCCGTCCTCGACGCGCCCCACGCGGCTGATGGCCTGGGTTGTGTGGAGCATCGCCTCTCCAAGCGACGTCTTACCCGCACCTGAGTGTCCCAGAAGTACTACGTTACGAATCTGCTGCGTCGTGAATTGTTCCACGATAGGCGCCTCCCCTCAACGCCGAGGTGGGTCTGTGCGCGCATAATAGTTATCCGGCCATGAACGTGCAACGCGCAACCAGCAGAGCAACGCAGGAACCGCAAAGCGCAGATGAGGGAGCCCCATGCGCGCGCTGAAGGGGAACTATACGCTCGGCCTGTGGACACTGGCGGCCATGCTCCTGATCGCCGCGGGCATAGGACGCGGCGATTCCGTCGAGCAGCTTCACCGAACCTCCGCTCCCTACGAGCAGGACCTCGTGCGCTGGGAGATAGTCCACTTCCCGGACAAGTGGTTCAACCTGGCCGTGGGCGTCTTCGGCAGGCCGGACGCGGAGGAGCGGTTGGAGCGTGCACAGGAGTTCTTCCGGGTAGGTGGGGAGCTGAGCGCCAAGCGGCGGGAGATAGAGCGCGCCCTTGCCGAGGGGGCATCCGATGCCGAGGTCGCGACGTTGGAAGAAGAACGGAGGACGCTGGAGCGCCGCCGCTCGGAACTCGCGCCAGTGGTGGAGGAGACGTTGGAGGGCGCGATATCGCAGAGCGCCGACGACCTGGGCGTCATCGCTCGTTATGGACCGGTGCGTTGGCCTCCGGTGGACTTCGCGTTCCAGGAGGGCGGCCACGTGCTGGTGCGCTCGCCTCGCGACGCCATCGTCCGGCTGGACGACCGCCTGCTCACTTCCGACATCAGCCTGTCGGAGCAGGACGAGTTGGAACAGAAGGTGGAATCGCTCGACGACAACATCTCGGCGATCGTCGCCCGCATCGGTGGCGTGGCGACGTACCCCGCGCAGGTGACGCCGGACACGTCGCTCCGGGGCGCACTCTCCGTTGCGAGCCACGAATGGCTGCACCACTGGCTCATCTTCCACCCGCTGGGACGCGCATGGTTCGCGGGCGGTGAGCTCACGAGTGTGAACGAGACCGTTGCCAATATCGCAGCGGAGGAACTGAGCGACCGGGCGCTGGAACTCCTTACCGGCGAAGTGGTGACGCGCGAGCCGTGGCAGCCGCCCAGGGCCGGTGAACCTCGACCCACGCCGGAGCCCGGGGTGTTCGACTTCCGGTACGAGATGCGGGAGACACGCGCCCGGCTGGAAGAACTGCTGAATGAAGGGAAGGTTGAGGAAGCGGAGGCGTATCTGGAAGAGCGGAGGTTGGAGTTCGTGGAACGAGGCCACAACATCCGCAAGCTGAACACGGCATGGTTCGCCTTCCACGGCACGTATGCGGACGGCCCGGCGTCGATCAGCCCCATCGAGCCGCAGTTGCGCACGATACGCGCCGACTCCGCGGACCTCGCCGAGTTCCTCAGCCGTGTCGCTGTGATCGACGAGCCCGGCGAGTTGGAGCGCCTCGCGCGGGAAGCGGGCTGGCGTCCGTAGCCGCTGGCAGCCGTTCGTGGTGGGCCTGTCGGACCACGAAATGAGGACAGCGCACGGGAGGGAGTCGGATCGCGCGCTGTTAGAATCCTGCCACTCCCGCCAGTGAGGCTGCTTTGCTCCCGATAAGCCTCTCGCTCTCCAACTTCCTCTCCTACCGCGACGCCGCGCCCACGCTCCACCTGGAGGGTATCCGTGTCGCGTGCCTCTGCGGGCCGAACGGCAACGGCAAGTCCGCGCTGCTGGACGCCGTCACGTGGGCGCTCTGGGGCAAGGCGCGGGGGCAACGGCACGAGCAGCTTCTCCACCACGGCCAGACCGAGATGCAGGTCGAGCTGGTGTTCGACGTCGGCAGCGAGCGCTACCGCGTCTCCCGTCGCTACTCGCAGGCGCGGCGCAATCCGCAGAGTTCGCTGGAACTCGCGGTACAGACTGCCGACGGGGAGTTCCGCCCCATCACCGGCGACACCATCAGGACAACGGAGGCACAGATCGAACGCATCATCAACATGGACTACGGGACGTTCGTCAACAGCGCGTTCCTCGTCCAGGGCCGCGCCGACGAGTTCACGATGGCCACTCCCGGCGTACGCAAGGAGGTGCTCGCCAAGGTGCTCGGCCTCGGACGGTACGACGAACTCGCGGAACGCGCACGCCTGCGTGGACGCGACGCGCGGGCGAAGCTCGAGGCCAACGCGCTCAACGTCGACCGCCTGCGCGAGCGCGCGGCGCAAGCCGATGAGACGCGTACGGCGCTGGCCGAGGCCGAGCGTGAACTCGCCGGGGCGGTTACGTCCGTGAACGGTCTTGCGGAGCGGCTGCAACTCCTTCGGGACAAGGTCGCGCACCTGGAACGCCGGCAGGCGGAGCGTGACGAGCAGAACGTTGCGGCGCAACGCGCGCGCCAGCGACAGACCGAGGAAGAGGCAGATGCGGCGAGCCTCAACCAGCGTCTCGTCGGGTGGCAGCGCACTATCGAGCGCGCCGATGAGATCGGGCAGGGAGTCGCCGCATTGCAGCAGGCGCAGGAGCGGGCGAGGTCGCTCACGAACGCGGCCCAGCAGGCGCTTGCTCTGCAGACGCAACTGGCGCCGTTGGAGAACGCGATAGGGCAGGCCCGCGCCCGTCTGGAGAGCGACATCCAGGCGCAGCGGCAGCACGTCGACAGCCAACTCACGCCAAGGGCGGAGTCACTGCCGTCGCTCCAGCGCAGCCAGGACGAGTTGACCCAGCGTCAGGCGGCGATGGAGAGCCGCCGGAACGACGCGGCGCAGGCTGAACAGTCCCACAGGCAACTCACGCTGGAGGCGCAGACGCTCAGGCGGGACAACGAGCAGATCGAGAAGAACGGCAGAGACTTGAGGGGCAAGCTCAACTTGCTTGGCCACGACCACGTGGACGCAGCGACGTGTCCGCTCTGCAGCAGCCAGCTCGGACCGGACGGCATCGCGCAGATACGCGCGTCATACGCGAGCGAGATAGAGGGGTTGCTTCAGCGTCACAAAGAGCAGAAGCAACGCGCAGAGCAACTGGAGCACCAGGCCGTCGAGGCCGCAGCAGGCGGGGAGCGTGCGCAGAGCGAACTCGTCGCCGAGCAGCAGCGTATCGCGGAGGAGCAGAGCCGCCTGACCGTGCAACGTGAGGAGGCGCAGCGAGCCGTGGAGCAGTTGAAGCAGGCCATGCCCCTGCTCCAGCAGAACGAGGCCGCGCTCGCCAACGGGGCGTACGCGCAGGACGAGCAGGCGGCGGCGCACGGGCTGCGGGAGCAACTGGCCGCGCTCTCCTTTGACCCTGCGGCGCTCGATGCGGCGGAAGCGCAGGTGCGGGAGTTGGCGCACTGGGAGGAGGAACGGCAGTCGCTCGCGACGGCGCGCGAGCGTATGGACGACGACGCAGCGGCCCTCGAACGCGCACGCGTCCGGGCGTCGGAGGCGGCGAACGACGCCGCCCGGGCCGAGCAGACGAGCGCGGCGATAGCCGAGGAACTGGCCGAGCTGCCGTCGTGGACAGCCCAGCGCGGGCAGGTCGAAGAGCAACTGCGGACCGCGTCCGCGATGCGCGACAACCTACAGGCCCGCAAGGGCTCGCTCGAGAACGAGATGCAGCAGGTAGCGCAGGCCGCCGCGGACCTGGCGCAGGCCGAGACCCTGCGGAGCACGCTCACCGGCGAGGCGAGCGCCTACACCGAGCTCGCGCTCGCGTTCGGCAAGGGCGGCGTGCAGGCGCTGCTGATGGAAGCCGCGATCCCCCGCATGGAGGACGAAGCCAACGACCTGCTGCGCCGCATGACCGACGGCCGGATGACGCTAAAGCTGGAGACGCAGAAGGAGCGCAGGAGCGGCGGAGACGCGGTCGAGACGCTCGAGATCGTTATCGCGGACGAGCTCGGCTCACGCGCCTACGAGATGTTCAGCGGCGGCGAGCGCTTCCGCATCGACTTCGCCGTGCGCATCGCGCTCAGCAAAGTGCTCGCGTGGCGCGCGGGCGCGCCGCTGCCCACGCTCTTCATCGACGAGGGTTTCGGCACGCAGGATGCGGAGGGGCGCGACCGCATCCTGGAGGTCATCCAAGCCATCGAGGACCGGTTCGAGCGCATCCTCGTCATCACGCACATGGACGACATCAAGGAAGCGTTCCCGGTCCGTATCGAGGTCACGCGCGGACCGAACGGCTCGACGTTCTCGCTCTCCTGACGCGCCGAAGGCGCGCCTTCTCGTGTAGCATCGCGCCCGCCGGCATCGCCCGGCCATACGTTCGCACACAGGAGGACTGCCCATGACGCTGCACCAGGCGGAGGAGAGCAAAGCGCGGGGACGCGCGGTACGGAAGGCGATCAGCGGTTCGGAGGGCTCACGGAGCACCGGCAACGCCGCCGGTCTCGACATGGTCCCGGGGTTGGAGGACTTCGTCATCGGTTTCAACTTCGGCGAGGTATGGTCGCGCGAGCGCATCGACCTCAGGACGCGCTGCATGATCGTGCTCGGCATGATGACGGCGCTGGGGCGCACGCCGCAGGTTGGCGCCTACACCCGCTACGCGCTGCACCTCGGCATCACGCCGGAGGAGATAGCGGAAGTGTTCCTGCAGGCGATCCCGTACGCAGGGCTGCCCGCCGCGTTCAACGCCATGCAGGCCGGCAGCGACGTCTTCAAGGAGCAGGGCGTCACCGTCAACATGGAGGGCTAGCCGGCGCATGACCACCGATTCCCGCTGGAACCAGAGCGCGATGGTGGAACGGATGTCGTCGGACTTCGGACGCCGCTACCCGCTCGCGTTCTGGGAGTTCTTCGAGTCCCAGGTGCGCCCGCGCACCGGCGACGCTCCGGCCATCGCCGACCTCGGCTGCGGAGCGGGGCTGCTGCTGCAGGAGCTGCCGTCGCGGCTGCCGGACGCCACGCTGCGCGGGGTGGACGTGTCGAAGGCGATGCTCTCCAACGCCAAAGGGCTCGACTACGCCACCGGCGCGCCGTCGTTCACCTTGCACGACCTGAACCACGCGCCGTATCCGGTCGAGGACGCGTCGCTCGACCTCTGCATCTCCGCGAACGTGACCTGCTTCCTGGACAACCCTCTCATGCTGTTCGCCGAGGTGCACCGGATGCTCCGTCCGGGTGGGGTCTACCTGCTCTTCGACTGGAAGCGGCAGACGCTCCCGGCCTACATCGAGGGACGGGGCGGGTTCGGCAACGACCCGGCGGCGATGATGAGCCTGCAGCCGTACCACAATCGCTTCACGCTCGACGAGTGGCGATGGCTGCTGGCCGAAGGTGGCTTCGAGATCGTTGGCGAGGCGCACCCGCGCACCAGCCATGTCGCCCTTGCGGGAGTGCCGCGATGACGCAGCGGGACGAGCGCGCCCTGCGGCGTCAGTTGGAGCGGTACACCCTGCGCTTCAACGAGGCGTTCTGGCGGTTCTGGGACGAGCGGGTGGCGCCGGTGCTGCCGCCCTCGCCAGTGATCGTGGACGTGGGGCCGGGGCCCGGCCTCTTCCTGCGCGACCTCTCCGAGCGGCTGCCGGACGCCACGCTCCACGGCGTCGACGCGAACGAGGCGATGGTCGAGAACGCGCGCGCCATCGACTACGCCGGACCCGTGCCGTCGCTCGTACTGGCGAACGTGGAGAGTTCGCCGCTGCCCTACGACGACGGGTCGGTCGACCTGCTCACGATGGCGGCGGTGCTGCACGGGTTCGACGACCCGTTCTCGTTCCTGCGGGAGCAGGCCGCTCGGGTGTTGAAGCCGGACGGTCGGATGCTGCTGTTCGACTGGTTCCGCCAGCCGATGCGGGAGTACGTCGAGCGCCGCCTCGTCGAGCCGGGCGAGCCGGAGGAGACGCGCTACGAGCGGGCGCTGGAGCAGTTCCGCATCCACAACAAGTACACGCTGGGACGACTGGCACTGGGTGTTCGCGCAGTCGGGGATGCGCATCGAGGCGGAGACCTCCGACCCGCACCCGTTCGCCCGCGTCTGGCTGCTGCGTCCCGAGTAGGCGCGGCTACGTCCCCAGCCGCGCCCGGATGACGAGGAGGATGACGAAGCCTTCCGCACCGAGGGCGAGGCTGTACCAGATCTGGTCTGCGCCGACCGTGAGCACGAATCCGACGAGGCCGGGGGCATGGGCCAGGACGAGGAGCGTCTGCGCGAGACGCGCGGGTGGCCGCTGGCTCGCCAGGGCGTTCGCAGTGATGAGGAGTGAGGCGATCGGCACGGCGATGCCGGTCGCGACCGCCGCGATGGTCGCGAGTCGCGTTCCGAAGAACGGCTCGTTGCCGAAGAACGCGAAGTAGACCACAGCGACAGCGACGTAGACGAAGGGGGCGGGGAGCATCCCCCGCACGAGCGTCTGGAAGCGGCGGCGTTCGATGGGGTTCATGAGTGGCTCGCGCCTCCTTGTTCGCGCCTGGCAGGCGTAAATCTTCCCACCCACCCGCCCGGAGCGCTTGTGGGGGATACCCCCATCCTAACCTTCCCCCATCAAGGGGGAAGGGATCAGACAGCGTCGTTCGTCTGGATTCCCGCCTACGCGGGAATGACGGGGAGGGCGAGAATGACGGTGATCGGCTAGTCCTTGACGACGACGCTGACGAGGTAGCGGCCAGGGACGAAGACGACCTTGTCGACCTGCTTGCCCTCCGTGTAGGCGACCACCTTCTCCGACGTGAGCGCCGCTTCCCTGGCGTCACCCTCGGAGATCGAGGCGGAGACGGCGATACGGTCGCGGACCTTGCCGTTCACCTGCACGACGAGCGTGGCCTCCTCGATGGCGGCGAGCGTCTCGTCCCACTCGGGCAGGGGCTGGTTGTGGACGCTGTACGGGTGCCCCGTGCGCTCCCAGAGCTCCTCCGCGAGGTGCGGGCCCATCGGCGCGAGGAGGAGGAGCAGCGACTCGACGGCCTCGTTCCAGGCGCGGCGCGACACGGCGCCGGCGTCGTAGGCGGGCGACATCTCGTTGGTGAGCTCCATCATCGAGGCGAGGGCGGTGTTGTACTTGAAGCGCTCCAGGCTCTCGATGACGCCGCGGATCGTCTGGTGCGTCTTGCGGATGACGGCGCGATCGGAAGCGGCCTCGGCCTCGGGCAACGTATCGGTGTCCCTCAGGCAGAGGTCCCAGAGGCGGTTCACCCAGCGCGCGACGCCGTTGATGCCGGAGTCGCTCCAGTCGCCGCCGCCCTCCCACGGGCCCATGAACATCAGGTAGAGGCGCACGACGTCCGCGCCGAGGTCCTTCACGTACTCGTCCGGGGCGATGACGTTGCCGCGGCTCTTGCTCATCTTCATGTGGTCTGAGAGCACGGTGCCCTGGTTGAAGAGGCGCAGGAACGGCTCGCCGAAGTCGATGAGGCCGAGGTCGCGGACGACCTTTGTGAAGAAGCGGGCGTAGAGCAGGTGCATCACCGCGTGCTCCGCGCCGCCCGTGTACTGGTCGACGGGGTTCCACGAGTCGACGCGCGAGGGGTCGAACGGTCCCTCGGCGAAGTCGGGGCTGACGTAGCGCAGGAAGTACCACGACGAGTCCACGAACGTGTCCATCGTGTCGGTCTCGCGGGTCGCGGGGCCGCCGCAGGCGGGGCAGGTCGTGTGGAGGAAGCCGTCGTGGTAGCGGAGCGGCGACTCGCCGGTCGGCTTGAACTCGGCGTCGTCGGGCAGGACGACAGGGAGCTGGTCGTACGGCACGGGCTGCGCGCCGCAGTTATCGCAGTAGACGATGGGGATGGGCGTGCCCCAATAGCGCTGGCGGCTGATGAGCCAGTCGCGCATCCGGTAGCCGACGGTGCGCCTGCCCCATCCCTGCTGCTCGACGTGGTCGGCAATGGCCTCGTACCCGGCGGCGTTCGGCATGCCGTTGAACTGCCCGGAGTTGACCTGCGAGCCGCTCTTCTCGACCCACGCCTCCCGGAGCGGCGTGCCGTTCCAGTTCGGCGGCGCGACGACGACGCGGATCTCCAGCCCGTACTTGAGGGCGAAGTCGAAGTCGCGCGAGTCGTGGGCGGGGACGCCCATCACCGCGCCGGTGCCGTAGGTGAGGAGCACATAGTCGCCCACCCAGATGGGCACGCGGTCGCCGTTGAGCGGGTTGACCGCATACGAGCCGGTGAAGACGCCGGTCTTCTCCCGTTCGACGGAGAGGCGGTCTATCTCGGTCGCCTCGCGGGCGCGGGCGACGTACGCCTCGACGGCGTCGCGCTGCTCCGGCGTCGTGAGCCGCTCGACGAGCGGGTGCTCCGGCGCGAGAACGACGAACGTGACGCCGAAGATGGTGTCGATGCGCGTCGTGAACGTCGTTATCTCGCGTTCGTCCAGGCCGTACTCCGAGATGTCGAACGAGATATCGACGCCCTCGCTGCGGCCTATCCAGTTGGTCTGCATCGTCTTGATGCGTTCGGGCCAGTCGACGACGCCGGAGAAGTCCAGCAGTTCGTCGGCGTAGTTGGTGATGCGGAAGAACCACTGGTCCATCTCGCGGCGGATGACGACGTCGCCAGTGCGCTCGCACTTCCCGTCGACGACCTGCTCGTTGGCGAGCACGGTCTGGCAGGTGGGGCACCAGTTGACGGGGGCGGATGCGCGGTAGGCGAGGCCCTGCTCGTACATCTTGAGGAAGAACCACTGGTTCCAAGCGTAGTAGTCTGGCTGGCAGGTGACGATTTCCCTGTCCCAGTCGTAGACCGTGCCCATGGAGCGGAGCTGGGCGCGCATACGGTCGATGTTTCCCATCGTCCAGATGAACGGGTGGATGCCCCGGCTGATGGCGGCGTTCTCAGCCGGAAGGCCGAACGCGTCGAACCCCATGGGATGCAGCACGTTGTAGCCGCGCATCCGCATGAAGCGGGCGTGGGCGTCGGACGGCGCCATGGCGTACCAGTGGCCGATGTGGAGGTCGCCGGAGGGGTAGGGGTACATGGTGAGGGCGTACCACCGCGGCCGGGGGTCGTCGTCGTTCACTTGGTAGAGGTTGTCGTCGGCCCACCGCTGTTGCCACTTGCGGTCGATCTCCGCAGGGTTGTAGCGGAGGGGGGCCATGCGCTGGCGGGTGGTCATGTATCGCTCCGAGGGTCAGGAACTGTGGAGTATCAGTTTAGCGGATAGCGGTCAGGCGTGGGATGATGTCATGTTGAGCGGAGCCAGAGGCGGAGTCGAAACATCTCTCGGGGAAGCGTCGGCACACGACGGGGCGTCTCCCGAGAGATTCCTCGGCTTCGCTCGGAATGACAACCGCGCCCTGGGCGCCGATCAAGATTCCAAACCTACCCTCCTTTTGAGATCTTGAACGCCCTTTTACGAGTGAATCGCATGCCCGAAATGAGGCTCTTGAACTCCTTGAATCGGGGTGTTTCCAAGGCCGTGGTCTGCTTCCCGTGTTCAAGGCATCAAGATTCCACTCGAAATTCAAAGATTGGGTGCGCTCACCGGTGTTCATCTTGCTGCATCGGGCTGGTGGTGGGCCGCGGGCAAGGTCATGCAACCAGCGTAACGGGGAGCGGGGCGACCGCGTAAGGGGCGGATGTCGCAGAGTCACTCATCGCCCCTGCCACGCCCTCAGCCTGCAGCTGCCGACCGCCCATGTCCTGCCTGTGGCAGCGCGGTGCTGCTGATTCCGAACAATATGCCGGAGACAGGCCGTATTTCGGAGTATATTCCCATTGCGATTGGCGTTAAACGTTACTATCCTGTAAGTATCGGGTTGGATTGGTCCATTCGATGGGAGCCATCCGAACATGGGGCAGGGCAGTGGTCGGATAGAGGTCAGTAACCTCTGGAAGGTGTTCGGCGAAAACCCGGAGGCCGCCCTGCAGCCGGAGTGCGAGTCCATGACCCGCGAGGAGATACGGCGAGCGCTGGGCGTCGTCGTCGGACTCCGTGACGTTTCCTTCACCGTTGACACCGGAGAGGTCTTCGTGGTCATGGGCCTGTCCGGCAGCGGCAAGTCCACCCTGGTGCGCTGCCTCCTCAGGCTCACTGAGCCCACCGCGGGGCAGGTCTGTTTCGACGGCGAGGATATCCAGGGCTACTCCGCAAATCAGTTGGTGGAGTTCCGGCGCAGCAAGACCGCCATGGTCTTCCAGCACTACGGCCTCCTCCCGCATCGCAACGTCATCGACAACGTGGTGTACGGGCTGGAAGTGCGAGGCATGGACAGGGAACAGAGGTACGAGGCTGCGCTGGATGCCATCAGAGTCGTGGGGCTGGAGGGTTGGGAGCACAACCACCCCAATCAGATGAGCGGCGGGATGCAGCAGCGCGTCGGCCTCGCCAGGGCGCTGGCGACCAACCCCACCGTGCTGCTCATGGACGAGCCATTCAGCGGGCTCGACCCGCTCATACTGAGGGAGATGCAGGACGAGCTCCTCACCCTCCAGACGGAGCTGCAGAAGACCATCGTGTTCATCACACACGACCTGAACGAGGCCCTCAAGATGGGCGACCGCATCGCGATCATGCGGGACGGCGAGATCATCCAGATGGGCTCGCCCGAGGAGGTCGTTACGCTGCCCACCGACGCCTACGTCACCGACTTCGTGCGGGACGTGTCGCGGGCGAAGGTCATCCAGGCGAAGGCCATCATGCAGGAGCCCGGCGTGGTCATGTACGAACGGCAGGGCCCCCGCGTCGCGCTGTACGCGATGAACCAGCATGGCCTCGACGCGGTGTTCCTCATCGCACGTGACTTCACCCTCAAGGGGATGCTGACGGCGGCGGAGGCGAGGGAGCTGCTCCTCCAGCGGAAGGAGTCCCTGGAAGAGGCCCACCTCGTCCTGGCAGTCACCACGGACCCGGATGCGTTCATCGAGGAGGTCGTTCCGATGGCAGCCGAGACCGAATACCCCATCGCGGTGGTCGGGGAGCACGGGAGCCTGCTCGGGGAGATCGACCGGGGGACGCTCCTCACGGGGCTGTCGGGGAAGAGGTAGGCGGGGTTCCTGGGGCGGAAGGAGCGGGTGTTGCAGGGGGGGACTGCAACTGGCGTGAGCTGTACGGAACGGTTGCCCTAGCGGGGTTCAGTACCCTGCGCGGCGTTGTCTTCCACCAATCGGATGTCGAGGCGCAGGCCGATCGCATTTGCGATGTCGTATGCCATCTCCAAGCGGGGGCTGTGCTTTCCGGACTCTACACGGCTGATGACAGTCTTGGTCACGCCGATGCGCTCGGCAAGGTCGCGTTGGGTAAGTTGGTGCTGCTTCCTCGCTTTGACCAGCGCGTCGATCAGGGCGAACCGGGGCGCCAGCCGGTCGTATTCACGCCGTAGTTCGGGGTCTTGGTCATGGAGTTCCTGGAACAGTTCCTTTGCGGTACGCATGATTGTTACTCCCTCACTTGGAGCAGGGTCCTCCTGGCACGGTCGACACTTTCTACTGGGGCTCTGCGTCCCTGCTTCCTCCACGCTTCGAGCAGGTACAGCATCCCGTGGGCTTCACCGTACGCCACGCGGTGGTTGCCTGCACGCAGTTCATAGAGACCGATGCGGGCATCGAGTATCCGGTCCTGGGGCATCCCCAGATTGGGGCCGTTCTCTTCCAGCAGTTCGATGTAGCGTTGGAGAGTCGCTACCGCGGAGCGGTCACCAGAGCGATGCAGTTCCCGGATGTAGTCCTCTACTCGAGAACGCCCCCGATGGTCGGAGTGGAGTAGGATTTCCCAGGACATTACAAGTCCTCATTCTCCTTGATCTGGTATTCGTGTTCAGCATCCGTCACCTCCTACCCCAGTGAGGATAGACTAGATTGTAAACATATATGTGTCCAATTTCAAGGCGCGGCTTCTACTTCGCTCATTCGGGTCGGACGCACCACCTCCTCTGTGACACGCGGCCCTTACGCCATCGCCGCTGTCCCGTGTCCCGCAATGTCCTGGAGTGTCCCACCCTGCACAACACCGGCCGGCGCTGCCAGAGGTGGCATGTTGCTGAATGTTGCGGAATGTTACAGGGGCATTCGCAGGCCTACTCCTGTCGCACCCGCCCGCACGAGTGAAGCAGCACGGTCATTCCGCACCACCCACGCTCGCGGGCGCGCAGAAGCGCTCATCGCAGGTCGTCTGGGTGTTCATCGTGAGCCATCTGCTGCTGCGTTAGACTGCTGCCAGCGATGAACCGGAAGGCCCGACCTTGACGGAGGAGGAAGCTTGCCATGGGGATCCTCGAACGTACGTACGCTCCTGAGGCCGGCGCTGCGGTCGATGAGGTGCTCATCTCGTCGGACTCGCACGTGATCGAACCCGCGGGCCTGTGGAAGGAGAACCTTCCCGCAGCGCTCCGTGAACGTGTTCCCGACCTCGGCGGCGCTCGGAGGAACGACGCCCCCGGTGGGATGGACAAGTGGGAGAGGGTCAACGAGATGGCCCGCGACGGTGTCAGCGCCGAGGTGCTGTATCCGACGCACGGCCTGAAGACGCTCGTCCTCGGCGACCGCGACCTCGAGGAGGCGTGCGCCAGGGTCTACAACGACTGGCTGGCGGACTACTGCTCGGCGGCGCCGGACCGGCTGATCGGCCTCGCGTTGCTCTCGACGTACCGTATCGAGGCGGCGGTCGAGGAGATGGAGCGTTCCCGCAAGGCGGGGATGTCCGGAGTGGTGGTGTGGCAGGTGCCCGACCCCGCGCTGCCCTTCACGTCGCGCCACTACGATTCCCTGTGGGCCCGCGCACAGGAACTGGACATGCCGGTCTCGCTGCACATCCTCAGCGGCCACGGCTACAACCTGCGGCAGTCGTTCGGCCAGGGAGAGCGGGGCATCGAGCAGGAGCGGACGAGCGTCAATATGAAGCTCGTCTACGCGATGGACGCCCTGTACGATTTCATCTTCTCCGGAGTGCTGGAGCGCTTCCCGCGGCTCAAGCTGGTGCTCGTAGAGAACGAGATCGGCTGGCTGCCCTTCGTCCTGGAGCAGTGGGACTACTACTTCCAGCGCCACGGCACGAACAGGCCGGCACTCGACCTCACGATGCTCCCCAGCGAGTACTTCAACCGGCAGGTGTACGCCACGTTCTTCAACGACGCGGTGGGCGGCAGAATTCTCTCCTGGTGGGGCGCCGGCAACTGCATGTGGTCCAGCGACTACCCGCACGGCAACTCGACGTGGCCCGACTCGCGGCAGATCGTTGCTCGCGACATGGGCAGTCTGCCCGCGGACGTGCGCGCCGGGCTGCTGCGGGACAACGTCTCGAAGCTATACGGGATCGAGGTTGGCGCCTGACCTAGATGGCGCCGGGGCCGACGCGGATGCACGCCGTCCAGTGGCCGGGGCTCGTCTCCTTGAGCGGCGGGACGACGGCGCGGCAGTCGTCGATGGCCATCGGGCAGCGCGTGTGGAAGACGCATCCCTGCGGCGGGTTCTGAGGGCTGGGGATGTCGCCCTGCAGCACGATGCGCTCGCGGGCCTCCTCCACGGTGGGGTCGGGCACCGGCACGGCGGAGAGCAGCGCCCTGGTGTAGGGGTGCTGCGGGTCCTCGTAGAGGTCGTCGCAGGGCGCGAGCTCCATCAGCTTGCCCAGGTACATGACCGCGACGCGGTCCGAGATGTGCCGCACGACGGAGAGGTCGTGCGCGATGAGGAGGTACGTGAGCCCGAACTGCTCCTGCAACTCCTGGAGGAGGTTGATGATCTGCGCCTGTATCGAGACGTCGAGCGCGGAGACGGGCTCGTCGGCGACGATGAACTCCGGCTCCGCCGCGATGGCCCGTGCGATGCCGATGCGTTGGCGCTGGCCGCCGGAGAACTCGTGCGGGAAGCGGTCGGCCATGTAGGGGTTGAGCCCGACGACATCCAGCAGATGCTGGATGCGCTCCCGCATCTCCGCCTTGCCCTGCACGAGCCCGTGCACGCTCACCGGCTCCCCGATGATGCCCGCCGCGGTCATGCGCGGGCTGAGCGACGAGTACGGGTCCTGGAAGATGGCGTTGATGCGCCTGCGCATGGTGCGCAATTCCCTGCCGCCCAGCGTGCTCATCTCCACGCCGTCGAACTTGACTTCGCCTTCGGTCTGCTGGTGCAGTTGCAGGATGCAGCGTCCCAGCGTGCTCTTGCCGCTGCCGCTCTCGCCCACGAGGCCGAGCGTCTCGCCGCGGCGTATCGCGAGCGATACGTCGTCCACGGCCTTGACCTCGCCGACACGCTTCTTGAACACGATGCCGGAGGTGACCGGGAAGTACTTCTTCACCCGGCTCACTTCGACGAGAGGGGAATCCGCGGATGTCGTGGTCATGCGGCGCTCCCCGTCTCCACTGCCCAGCAGGCGACGTGGTGCTCGGCAGCCGCGCTCTTGACGTGGCGCACCTCCGGCACGTCCTCTTCGCAGCGTGCGATGGCATACGCGCAGCGCTCGCGGAACGCGCAGCCTGCGGGGAGGTTGCTCAGGTCCGGCGGCATCCCCTCGATGGGGATGAGGCGCTCGCCCTTCGGTTTGTCGAGCCGGGGCACGGACGCCAGCAGCCCCTTCGTGTAGGGATGCTGCGGCTGGTCGAACACCTGGTGGAGCGTGCCGCGCTCCACGATGCGGCCTGCGTACATGACGTTGATGCGGTCGACGTAGCGCGCGACGACGCCGAGGTTGTGCGTGATGATGATGACCGCGATGCCCAGCTCCCGCTGCACCTGCTGGATGAGCTCGAGGATCTGGGCCTGGATCGTGACGTCCAGCGCGGTGGTTGGCTCGTCGGCGATGAGCAGTTTCGGGCTGCAGGAAAGCGCCATGGCGATCATGACGCGCTGGCGCATGCCGCCGGAGAACTCGTGGGGATAGGCGCGGAGGCGGTTCGCGGCGTCCGGTATGCCGACGAGCTCCAGCAGCTCCGACGCACGGGCGTGGGCTGCCTCGTTGTCGTAGCCGAGGTGCCGCTGCACGGCCTCGGTGAGCTGCCGGCCTATCGTGAGCACGGGGTTCAGGGAGGTCATCGGCTCCTGGAACACCATGCCGATGCGGTTCCCCCGGATGTCGCGCATGGCCTTGTCGTCCTGCGCGAGGAGGTCTTCGCCCATGAAGCGTATCGACCCGCCCAGGATGCGTCCGGGCGGGCTGGGGATGAGCCGCATGATGGAGAGCGCGGTGATGCTCTTGCCGCAGCCGCTCTCACCGACGATGGCGAGCGATTCGCCTTCCATGAGGTCGAAGGTGATTCCGTCCACAGCCTTCACCACGCCGGCAGACGTGAAGAAGTGCGTGCGCAGGCCGTTCACTTCGAGGAGAGCCGTCAAGTAAGTCCCCACTCCACGACGCATCAGCGCCGTCCGATACGGCGTGAACCTAGCCTAACGAGGGGCAGGTGTAAAGTGCGCTACGCCTTCCGGGGCACCTTGTAGCGGCGACCGCGTTCGCGGACGGTGCGCTGCGCGCCGAACTCCATCACCGGCACGCCGTAGCCGCAACTCGTGGCAGTGCTCTCGACGTCGACCACGATGGCCTGCCGCTCCGGCAGCGCGATGTTGTCGGCAGGCGCGGCCAGCAGTTGCCCGGCGAGCGGGGACTCTGCGATAGGCGTCACGGTCGCGTGCCCGTACAGCCGCACGACGGCGGCGTCCTCGCTGTCGAACGAGCAGACCATGACGGTGATGGGGCCGCCTGCCATCGAGTGCCGCGCCGTCTCGTTGCCGCTGCCGGTGTAGTCGAGATACGCCACGCGGCGCTCGTCCAGCACGTGGAGCGGCACGCCGCCCTTCGGCGAAACGTTCACCGCGCCGACGTGCATCCCCGGCGCGAGGCCGGGGTCGGCGGTGGCGACGAAGAATACCTGTGCCTGGCGGATGAGGTCGGCCTGCTTGTCCGTGATGCGGTCGAAGTAGTCGGCCATGGCGCCTCCTAGATTGCCCTCGCCACCCAGACGAGGTCTTCCGTCTCCCCGGTGACGAGGCCGCCTTCGAAGTCGCCGTAGACGGCTTCGAGGTCAAAGCCGCACAGCTCCAGCAGGTGCTCCATCTCGTACCGGAAGATGTAGCGCTGTTCGTAGTCGCGCATGAGCCGCCGCTCGACGACGCCCTCGTCGCTCACTTCCTCGATGATGAGGCGGACGTCGTTCACCTGGGTCACGGGGTCCCACCCATTCTGCCCCCAGACGACGAGCGTTCCGCCTCCGGCGCGCTCGACGTCCTTCTGGTGGTAGGCGAGGCGGGAGGTCTCGTCGTTCACCAGCGAACTCGCGTCCGGGTTGAACGTGTCCATCGCGAAGACGCCGCCGGGTGCGAGCCGCTCCCGAACGCGGGCGAGCGACTGCCGCTGCTCCTCTGTCGTGAGCATGCTCTGGAAGGAACGGAACGGCATGATGACGAGCGGGAAGCGCTCGGCGAGCTGCAGCGTCGCCATGTCGCCGGACTGGAAGACGCAGCGCTCAGAGAGCCCGCGCTTCGTTGCCTTCTCATGGGCGATCGCGATCATCCTTGGTGAGATGTCGATGCCGGTGACGGCGATGCCCTCGCGAGCGATGGGGAGGCTGATGCGTCCCGTGCCGCAGCCGAGCTCCAGGACGGGACCGCCGGACTCGCGCGCCAGCTCGACGTAGAAGTCGATGTCGTGCGTCAGGTCGGCGTAGACCGCGTCGTAGATGTCGGCCCAGTCGTCGTAGGGGAAGTCGAATGGCATGGGGGTCAGGCGGGCACGGGGAGGTTGACGTCGACGAAGAAGACCTCCGCCGCAGGAGGAGGCACAGGCGCGCCGGAAGCGCGGAGAGAGCCGAGATAGGCGGGAAGCGTCTCACGGAAGAGCGATTCCGCCCGCTCTGGCGTGTCGGCGGCAACGACGATGGGCCAGAGTTCCTCCGCAAATGCCTTCCACGCTCCGTCCTCGCGGTAGACGACAGCGTTATAGCCCTCTACCACGATTGCGCGCGCGGTTGGCTCGGGCAGCGTCTCCCCGTGTTCCGACATTCCTTCGAAGTGGAATTCGAGAGCTTCGCGGATGTTCACCTTCATCTCTTCCGGCGTGCGGCCGGTGGAGATGCAGCCGGGAACGTCCGGCGCTCCCGCGCAGTAGTTGTTGGGGGTCCTGCTGATGACGACCAAGTACCGCATGCCTGCCGCCTCTACTTCAGTCCCGCTTGCTTCCTGATCCCGTCCCAGAGCCATTGTCGCACATCTTCGCCCAGGCGCCCCGGTATGGTAACCGTTCCGGGTTTCGTTGCGTGATGAAACTGCCGGTGGCTCCCGCGCGTACGCACCAGGAACCAACCATCCCGCTCCACCATTCGAATCGCTTCCCTTACCTTATGCACCATGAGATGTCGCCCGCAAGCATCTTTGGCTGTGCGGGGTAGAGTAGGCAAGGGGCTGGTGACGCTGGGGAGGGTTCCGCCCGTTAACCGCCGCCCATGCGCTGGAGCGCGCGTCTGACGCGCTCGTCGGTGGGGGCGTCGGCTGCGCCGTCCTCGGCGGCGAGCGCCTGCCGGGCCTCCAGGGCGGAGTAGCCGAGCGCCATCAGCCATTGCAGTGCTGGGTCGCCCGTCGCGCCTGCGGTTGTAGCGACGCCTGCGCCGGTCACGAGCGGCGCGCCTATCTCCTCCTCCAGCTTGCCCTTGAGGTCCAGGATGATGCGCTCGGCGGTGCGCTTGCCGACCCCCGGCGCGCGGCTGATGGCGGTCGCGTCGCCCGCGACGATGGCCGTGGCGAGGTCTTCCGGCGAGAGCACGCTCAGGACGGCAAGCGCGGCCTTCGGGCCGACCTGGCTCACGCCGATGAGCATCTCGAACAGGCGTCGTCCGTGCTCGGTGGCGAACCCGTACAGTTGCAGGTCGTCCTCGCGGACGATGAGGTGGGTGTGTAGCCGCACGGGGCTGTCTGCTCCGGGCAGCCCGCCGAGGTCGTGCGCAGGGACGAAGACGCGCAGCAGGATGCCGCCGCCGACGCGCACGACGACGGAGTCGGCGTATTTCGCCTCGATCGTGCCCTCGACGCCTGCGATGATGCTCATCGCGCACTCAGCCGCGCGGCGGTGCGGAGCGCCTGTACATGGCAGAGTGCGATGGCTATGGCGTCCGAGGCGTCCTCCGCAATCGGCTCGTCGCCGAGCCCGAGGAGGATGCGGACGGAGCGCTGCACCTGCGCCTTGTCGCCCGCGCCGTAGTTGGCCACGGCGCTCTTGACAGTGGCGGGGGAGTACCGGTGGATGGGGATGCCCGCGCGCGCCGCAATGAGCAGCGCAACGGCCTGCGCCTGCCCCACGGCGATGGCGGACTTCGCGCCCCGCGCCGGCGCAACGAACGGCTCCTCTATCGCGAGCTGGTCCGGCGTCCAGCGCTCCGCGAGCGCCTGCAGTTCGCCGTGCAACAGGTGGAGCCGCTCCGCGATCTCCTTTGAGCGTCCGCCGTCGAACGTCCCCCACGCGAGGCAGCGTGGCGTCTCGCCGTCGTCGTCGAGGTCGAGGATGCTGTAGCCCATCGTCTGGGTTCCGGGGTCGACGCCGAGGATACGCATGCGCTCCGTCCGTTCTCCGCTACCGCAGGGCGTAGCGGTCGTTCTCTTCGGCTACGACCGCCTGCTCCTCTGCGAGTTTGGTGAGCGTGGTCAAGAGCTGCCGCTCCGCGAGGCGCTCGCGGGACTTCGGGAGGCGGGTGTAGATGCGCACGCGAAGCTCGGCGGGCGAGAGCGGGCCGTCGCGCAGCGCGTTCAGGATGGCCTGCTCGCGCTCGTGCCGGTGCTTGATGAGCGCGTTGAGCCGTGCCTTCGGCCGCTTCACCGGGCCGCCGTGGCCGGTGTACATGATGCGGGCGTCCACGTCCTTCAGCATCTCCAGCGTTCGCATGTAGTCGGCGAGGTTGCCGTCGTGCGGGCCGATGCTGGTTGTGGAGACGGCGAGGACGGTGTCGCTGGTGAAGAGCGCTTTGCGCTCTGGCGCGAAAAGGGCGAGCGAGCCGGAGGTGTGGCCGGGCGCCCAGACGGCTTCGAGGGAGAGGCCGCCCAGCTCCCGGCGGTCGCCGTGCTGCAGGTCGTCGGCGACGTGCAACTCGCCGTGGAGACGGTCGTTCTCGATTGCCTCGCGGTCGTTCGGGTGGCACGCGAGCGGCGCGCCGGTCTCGCGGTGCATGTGCAGCGCGCCGCCGCCGTGGTCGGGGTGGCGGTGGGTGATGACGATCTCGGAGACGGGCGGCGCGTTGACCTCGCGGATGTAGGCGGCGCGAGCGAGGTGGTCGTCCTCGTTCTCCCAGCCGGTGTCGATGAGGACAGCGGTGTCCGAGCCGAATACGAGGTAGGCGTTGGGCGGCGGGAACCCCGGCAGCGGCTCCCGTCCGAAGGTGAGTTGGTGTATCCCCGGTTCCAGTTCCATATCGTGGCGCCATTCTAGCGTACCCGGCCTTAGTCCCCTGCGTCCCGTTACCCCGTCGACTGGCTTAGACTATGGGCAATCCCTCCACCTGGGTAAGGAGCGTTCTCAGTGAGCGACATTGCGTTTCAAGACCTGCTGGCCGGCAACCACTGCTGGGGGTGCGGGCCGGATGCGAAGGATGGCCTGAAGCTGCGCAGCTACTGGGACGGCGAGGAGACGGTGTGCACGTGGATGCCCCGTCCCGAGTTCGCGGCGGGGCCTCGGCACATCCTCTACGGCGGCATGATCGGCAGCGTCATCGACTGCCACAGCATCTGGACGGCCATCGCGGAGGCGTACAAGCTCGAGGAGCGCGAGGTCGGCTCGGGGCCCGTCATCTGGTACGCGACGGCGTCGCTGCACGTGACCTACCGGAAGCCGACGCCGATAGACCAGCCGTTGACGATGCGCGCGCGAGTGACGGAGTTGGTGCGGCGCAAGGCGCTGGTGAGCTGCTCGCTCACCTCCGGCGGCGTCGAGACGGCGACGGGCGAGATGGTCGCGGTGCGGGTACCGCCCGAGTGGTTCGAGGACTAGCAGGAAGGAGGGCATGGCGATGACGGTAAGCGTTTCAGGACTGGTGGGGCATCCGTTGGAGTTGGGTCACGCGGACCTCGCGGCGCTGCCCGGACAGGTGGACGACGTCTCGACGCTTTCGCCGGGACGCGAGGGCTCGGCGGTGCGCATCGCGTCAGTGCTGGAAGCAGCGTCGGCGCAGGCGGGCGCGGAGTTCCTCACGCTGGAGGCGGAGGGCGGGTTCGCGGCGAGCATCCCGCTGGCGGCTGTCGCTGACCAGGCGCTGTTGCTGTACGCGCTGGACGGCGAACCGCTGCCGCACGAGAAGGGTGGCCCGGTGCGCTTCCTCATACCGAACCCCGCCGCGTGCGGCACTGCGGAGATAGACACGTGCGCGAACGTGAAGTGGCTGAACTCGATCAGCCTGAGCACCGAGCGCGGACGCGACGTGCGTCCGGCCACGCTGCGTGCGCACGAAGCCCTGCATGAGGCAGAGCGCAAGGAAGGAGGCGCGTGATGGCTCGTTTGGAGGGGGTAACACGGGAGTCGGTGGCCGAGGAGTTGCGCGGCGCTTTCGACGCGCTCGTTGCCGACAGCGGCGGGAACGTCCCGCTCGGGCCGGGAGCCGTCGCGGCGCTGAGCCCGGAGATGGCGCTCCGGCGCCGTCCACTCAGCAACTACGTTCGTTGGGAGCTGACGCTTCCGCAGCACGTGCAGGAGCTCGCCATCCTCGCGACGGCGCGGCAGATGGACTGTCCCTACGTGTGGAACGCGCACGCCCCCATGGCCCGGAAGGCCGGTGTGAGCGCCGAGTTGGTGGACGCGATGCGCGACCGCTCGTCGCTGCCCGCGATGGCGGACGACGAGTCGGCGGTCGTGACGTTCGTGACGGAGGTGCTGAGCGGGCACCGCGTGTCGCAGGAGGCGTATGATGCGGCCATCGCTCAGTTCGGGATGCGGCAGACGGTAGACCTCATCGCGCTGGCGGGACAGTACGTCACCAATGCGTGTTTCCTGAACGCGTTTGAGGTACCTTTGCCGGAGACCACGGAGCCGGTGTTGCCGGTCTGATCCTGAGGAGGCAGACGATGGGCATCATAGACGCGGACGCGCACGTGATTGAGATAGACCAGACGTGGGACTACATGGACCCGTCGGAGCGTCATTACAGGCCGGGCACGGCCTACCAGACGCTCGAGAACGGCGAGGTGATGAAGTACTGGATCGTCGGCGGGCGCGCCATCAGGACGGCGTGGCCGGGCGGCGGCCCGCGCGGGGAGTTCGGCCTCTTCGTCGGCAACGTCGTGCTGCCGACCGACTCCAAGTTCATGCTCGACGTGCAGGCACGCATCGCTCATATGGACGAGCTCGGCACCGATCTGCAGGTGCTCTACCCCTCCATGTGGACGGGACCCATCACCACCAATCCCGCCGAGGAAGTTGCCCTCTGCCGGAGCTACAACCGGTGGATGGCCGACATCTACGCGGAGGGCAAGGGCCGCTTCCGCTGGGCGGCGGCGATGCCCGTGCTGGACCTGGAGGAGGCGGAGCGCCAGTTGCGGTTCGCGAAGGACAACGGCGCGGTCGCCATCAACCTGCGCGGCATCGAGGTCGGCAACCGGCTCATCAACGACCCGTACTTCTACCCGGTCTACGAGTGGGCGGCGGAGCTGGACATGCCCATATGCCCGCACTCCGGCACCGGGAGTTTCGAACTGGACGCCATCTTCGGCAGCCGGGAGACGCAGTTCGAGCGCAACAAATTCAGCGGCCTCTCCGCGTTCCACACACTTCTGATGTCCGGCCTGCCCGAGCGGTTCCCCAACACGAAGTGGGGCATCATCGAATTCAGCGCCGACTGGATCCCCTACCTGCTGAACGACCTCGCCCGCCGCATGGAACGCCGTGGGGACGGCCTGAGCAGCGACCCGCTCACCGAGAACAACATCTGGGTGACCGTGCAGCTGAACGACGACCTGGAGCAGATCCACAACTACGTGGGCGGCAACCGGCTCGTCATCGGCACCGACTACGGCCACGCCGACTCCGCGACCGAGATATACGCGCTCAAGACGTTCGAGAACGACGAGCGTATGCCCGCCGAGAGTCGCGAGCGCATCCTCTGGGACAACCCCAGAGAGCTTTACGGGCTCCAGAACTAGCCCGGCTTCTCAGCCAGACACCTATGAGGGGCGCCCACCGGGCGCCCCCTTCACGTTGCATCACACTCTTTGCGCCGAGCCCCGTCAGGTCCCCAACGCCAGATTCGGCAGGAAGAGGACGATCTGGGGGAAGGCGACGAGGATACCCAGCGATATGAGGTCGAGCACGACGAACGGTACCGCGGCCTTGTAGATCTCGGTGATGCTGGCGGTCGGGATGACGCCCTTGAGCGCGAACAGGACGAGGCCGAAGGGCGGGGTCTCCGCCCCGATGGATATCGCCACCAGGAACAGCATCCAGAACCAGATGGGGTCGAACCCCAGCGGGCCGATGACCGGTGAGAAGATCGGAATCGCGACCATCATCATCGATATCTGGTCGAGGAAGAGGCCCAGCAGGATCAGCGCCCCCAGCATTGCGAGCAGCAGCAGCGTCGGCGACAGGTCCAGGTCCACGAGCACGTTCAGGAAGCCCTGCGTTGCCCCGCTCAGCGCCAGGGTCTGGCTCATGGCGATGGACCCGCTGATGATCAAGAGGATCATTCCGGCGATGCGCATCGCATCGCGGAGTGCGTCGCTGAGCACGTGCATCGAGAGGCGCCGGTAGATGAGCGCCACGATCACTGCGCCGATGGCCCCGGTAGCGGCAGCCTCGCTCGGCGTCGTGATGCCCAGCAGGATGAACCCCATGACCATGAAGAAGACGATGGAGAAGGGCGCGAGCTTCGCCGTGGCGTAGAGCTTGATCTTCATGGGCGCCGGAGGCGCGTCGTAGACCGGCGCGAGGCCCGGATTCAGGCGCACGCGGATGTACACGAAGATGACATACGTGGTGGCCATCATCAGGCCGGGGAAGAACCCGGCCACGAGCAGTTTGCCCACGGGAATCTGCGCCAGCGTTGCGGTAAGCACCGCGAGGCCGCTGGGCGGGATGATGGCGGCGAGCAGGCCGGAGTTGAATATCGTCCCCAGGGCGAGGCGCGGCGAATAACCCCGCTTCTCCATCTCCGGGTAGAGCGTCGAGCCCAGTAGCGCTGTGTCCGCGATGCCTGCCCCGCTCAGCGTGGCGAGGATCGTGCCGGAGCCCATCGTCACGTAGAGAAGGCGCGCTCTGACCTTGCCCACCCACTTGTCGACCGCGTCGATGATCAACCCGAACGCGCCGGAGCGGTAGAGCACGGCCCCCATGAGGAAGAACATGGGCGCCGCGATGAACCGGAAGTTGGCGACGGAGTCCACGATGCTCCCGGTGAGCAGCAGCAGACCCTGCGTGCCGCCCGTCACCCAGATCAGGCCGACGATGTTCAGCCCGGCGAACGCAAACGCGACCGGTATGCCGGACATGAGCAGCAGGACCAGCAGCGTGAAACCGATGATAAGGACTGCCCACCACTCCATGGCCTAGCCTTCCGCCTTACCGGGGCTGCAGTCTCGTGGGGACGTCGTGCGGGTGGGCGAGGTCATATCTCGGCGAACTCCGACGGGGAGACCACTTCACGCTCAGCACGCCCCCGGTCTCTATAGCTCGTGTACGCGTCGCGCAGGAACTGGATGCTGAGCGTTGCGAAGCCGAACGGCAGCACCCACCAGATCCACATCTGCCGGATGCTGAAGGCGTCGCCCCGGATGACGGTTGCTGACTCGACACCCTCCCAGACCCTGCTACCCGTCTTCCAGACGAGCACCGCACAGATGACAGCCGCGAGGATGGAAGTACCCACCCGCATGAGACTGGCCGTTCGCGGGCTCACCCGCTCCATGATCAGTGTCAGGCGGGTGTGCCCGTCGTGCTTGAGCAGCCATGCCCCGGCGAGGAAGGGGATAGCCATCACGGCATACTCGTTGATCTGGATCACCCAGGGCAGCGAGTTGTTGAACACCCGCCGCATGAGCACCTCAAGGCCGATCGTCAGCGCCATCACCGCTATCAGCCAGGTGGCGGCGAACGCTCCCATGTCGACCACGATGTCGAACGCCCTGCCCAGCATGTGCAGCGTTCGCTTCAAGAGGTGCGTCTCCTTCCGTGGACGGTGGCAGCGCCGCCGTCCGTTCGCGTCCGGCGGTCCGGCCTCAGCCGAACCGCCGGATGCTCATGCCCGCCTCGCTCTTCGTCCGACTATCCTGTCGCGTTCTGGACACAGGCAGTCGCGTCTCGCATCCGCTGGACGTAGGACGCAGGCTCGTTCGCCTCGAGGAAGGCGAACTGCGACTCCAGGTTGACGCTGTCCACGTACGCGGCGGCCTCAGGGGTCAGCGTGATGATCTCCACGCCGGAGTCGGCCATGACCCCCAGCGCTTCCTGGTCGAGCCGGAAGAACTCTTCGGCGGCCCAGTGGTTGGCGAGTGTCATGCCGTCTATCACGCCCTGCTGGAGGTCGGAGGGAAGGCTGTTCCACGCGTCCAGGTTCATCACCCAGGCCAGCTGGCCTGCGCCGACGGACTGCTCCACCACGTACTTGAAGTGCTCGTGCCAGCCGAACTGCACCGCGAGTTGTGCGCCGCCGCCGATGGTGCCGCCTTCGACGAGACCGCGGTCGAGCGCTTCGTAGAGCTCGCCGATCGGCATGGCAACGGCGGTGCCGCCGAGTGTCTCGACGAACGCAGTCGCGGTCGGGCCGGCGGCGCGGAGCTTGATGCCGTCGAGCAGCCCGGTCGCCGGGTCGATCGGCTTGGTCAGGTAGGTCCTGCTGCCGACCCGCGGGCTGACTCCGCCCAGGTACTTCACGCCGACCTCGTTCGTGTAGAACTCGTCGATCAGGTCCCACATGCCGCAGGCGACCTTGCTGTCCAGCGAGCCCTTGACCGCGTTCCACCCGCAGGCGAGCGAGGTGAAGTCCGGGTGGTAGGCGCAGGTCGTCGAGTTCACCTCGAACAGGCCGTCCCTCGTGGGCACGAGTTGCTGGAACGTCGGGACGGACTCCGGGCCGCCTGCCCGGACGATGCGAACGCGTCCGCCGGTGGCCTGCTCGACCGCATTGATGACGTTGCGGTCGCCGAACTCCTCCAGGGAGATGCCCTCGGCCCAGGCGCTGATCATCTGCAGCTCGAGGACTTCCGGCTCCGGCGTCGGGGTCGGCTGGGCCGGCAGCGGCGTGGCCGTGGGGTCGCTGCCGCACGCAGCGAGCAGCGCAACGAACAGTACGGACCCGAGCAGGAACTGCAATCTTCGTAACATGGTTACCTCCGTTTTATCTGTCGGGGCCGCCGAATGGCTCCCGGTTAAGCGACCGCCTCCTCCAGTTCGTAGAAGCGGATGGTGTTGTTCCGGAAGATGTTGCGCTTCTCGTCGTCGGAGAGGTCGCCCCGGTTCCGGAGGATCTCGATGTCCTCGACGATCTCGGCCGGGTGCTCGTGCCAGTAGTCGCTGGCGTAGAGCACGACCTGGTCTCCCAGGCGGTCGATCGCGTAGCGGAGGCTCTGCTCACCGCTCTGGCAACTCAGGTAGATGCGCCCGCTGGTGAACAGGTCCACCGGGTCGGTGACGCCCTCGCGCGTCCGTCCGGTGAACCGGTCGATGAGGTACGGCACCCAGCCGGTGTCGGCTTCGAGGTAGGCGACGCGCAGCTTGGGGTACTCGTCGAAGAGGCCCGACATCATCATGCTGCTCGCCTGGATCATCTGGGCGAGGGGGTGCTCAAGCAGCACCGCCTCGGTGCGTGCGAGGAAGTTCGTGCCGAGCCCGATGGATGGCGCTCCGTGAACGGCCAGCGGGATGTTCAGGCGTTCAGCTTCCGCGTATATCGGCCAGAATGACGTGTCGCCCAGGGGTCTGCGCACGCCCATGTCGGCGCTGTTGGCCGGGAGCATCGCGCTGACCATGCCGAGTTCGGTGACGCTGCGGCGCAATTCCTTGACGGACTCGTCCACGTCCTGCAGGGGCAGCAGGGCCACTCCCTTGAACCGTGGGCTCCTGCGGGAGTAGCGGTCGTGGAACCAGTTGTTGTACGCGCGGCAGAGCAGCACGGCCCAATCGGCGTCCTGGATCATGCCCACCGACAGACCGGCGGTCGGATAGAGGACCGTGGACTCGATGCCGGTCTCGTCCATGAAGCTGAGCCACTCTTCGGCGCCGACATAGCCGGGGTGCAGGCCCGCAGCAGCGCGGAAGACATCCCGCTGGTAGCCGTCGAGCGTCGGGAAGAACGGGAAGTTGGGCCCGTCCTTGATCCCGCTCCTGACGGGCTCGTCAAGGTACTCCCGTATCTCGTCGTCATGTTCCTGTATGTGTCCGTCGCCGTCGATGATCAGGTACTCGTTGTCCGCCATACTCCCAACTCCTTGTGCTACATGCTTGTGGAGCCGCCCTGCATTACCCCGTGCGGGGGAGCACGACCGGCTTGACCTCTCGGAACTCCGACATCGCTTGCAGCGCGTCGGTGACGGTGTCCAATGTGTAGGTGCCGCTGATGAGGCGTTCGAACGGGAAGCGGTCCTGGCGCGTGGCGAGGAACTGGAGCGCCTTGTAGAAGTGCCGCCCAACCGCGCCGATCACCCCGTTCACCTGGAGCGACTTCACCGTGATCAAGCCGCCGGGCAACGTCATGTCCCTGCCCTCGACCCCGATAGCGACGAACCGCCCGCCGCGGCGCACCATCGTCAGGCCCTCGGGGTTCGCGGCGGACGTTGCGCACTGCACCACGATGTCCGGCCCTATGCCGCGCGTCTGCTCGCGGACCCATGAGATGCGGTCGGCAGCATCGGCGACTTCGTCGATGTTCAGGGTCTCGTCCGCGCCCCAGTCCTTCGCGACGGCGAGGCGTTCGGCGGGCGCGCCGATGACGATGACCTTCGCCGCTCCGCGGTCACGGGCCAGCGCACTGGCGTACAACCCCAGCGGCCCGCATCCCTGCACCACGACGGTCTCGTGCGGCTCGATGGCGCCGAGCCGCTCGAAGCCGTGCACCACGGTCCTCAGTGCGCAGGCGGCGGATGCGGCAAGGGGCGAGGAGACTTCCTCGGGAACCTTCACGACATCGCTGGTCGGCGGATAGTAGTGGTACTCCGCGCAGCCGCCCTGCACATAGGGGAAGACGTCCGCCCGCTGGCGTCCGAAGGCGTAGCTGTTCACGCAGAGATTGGTCTGCCCGGCCACTGTGCAGAAATAGCAGTGGCCGCAGTGCGTATAGCTGGCGATGATGCGGTCGCCCTTGACGACAGGCTGCCCCAGCACGTCCAGGCGGTTGCCGCGTACTTCCTCGACGATGGCCGCTGTCTCGTGTCCGGGCACGTATGGCCGGCTCTCGGCGGGGATGAGGTCGCCCTGCCAGTAGTGGACGTCGGTGCCGCAGAGTGTCGCTGCGTCGACACGCGCGAGGATGTCGCCATCGCTCAGGTCGGGGAGGGGAACGCGCCGCAGTTCGACAGGGGCGAGAACGTCCGTCACTACCGCAGCCAAGCAATCACTCATTCGGGGTCTCCTCTCTCTGGGACTCCTGGCAGACAGGGTGATGTACGATTCCGTTGCGACGTCGCGGAGTATCGGAGCCTTCAGCAGGAGTGTCAAGTTACAGATACGATAATCTGCGCGGTGACGCTGAAGCGTTACGATTTACCTACAGCAGGCGTTCCCGTCGTGCAGCCCGCCTCGGGCGGAGTATGATGGGGCTACGCTGCGGGACAGGAGGCTGGACGATGCCGGTTATCGACGCCGATACGCATGTAGACGAGACCGAATTCACCTGGCAGGCACTGGAAGGCGCTCTTGCCAGGTATACCCCCACGACGATGACCCCGCCCGAGGAGGCGATCGAGCACGCGAACCTCGATCCTCACCGGAGCCGGTTCTGGCTGGTGGAGGGCCGCCTGCAGGTTCGGGCGGTCCGGGACGATGAACATCACCCGGCGCGACCCCGAAGGGAGCTGGAAGACCTGGAGGGACGGCTGGAAGACATGGACCGGATGGGCGTGGACATCCAGGTGCTCTTCCCCACGTTCTTCATACGCTATATATCGCTGAACCCGGAACCGGAGGCGGCGCTTGCCCACTCCTACAACCGCTGGGTGGCAGAGAGGTGCGACCAGACCGGCGGTCGGCTGCGCTGGGCAGCGGTGCTGCCGTGGCTCGACACCGATGCCGCCATCGAAGAGCTGCGCTGGGCGAAGGAGAACGGCGCCTGCGGCATCTTCAAGCGGGGCCTCGATCTCCTCAAGCCGGTGGGCGATCCGCACTTCTTCCCGGTCTACGAGGCGGCGAACGACCTCGACATGCCACTGTGCGTGCACACCGGCCACCCCGGCAGCGACGGCGACCGCGGGTTCCCCATCATGTCCGCGTTCCTCTCGGTCGTGAGGTCGAAACTGCCCGCCCGGTTCCCCAACCTCCGGTTCGGGTTCATCGAGGCAGGCGCGTCGTGGATCCCGTACGTCCTGTCCCAGATCGCCATGAATGAGCGATCAGACACTCTCCACGAACGGGACGTCAAACTGCAGATGCCGCAGAACCTGTTCCGGGAGAACCGCTTGTTCGTCTCCATCGACCCCGTGGACGACGTCGAATACCTGCTCTCGCTCGGGACCGAGGACAACCTCATGATAGGCACGGACTACAGCCACTCCGACGTATCCGCAAACATCAGTGCGTTGGGCGAGGTCCGCCGCTGGGCCGACTCCGGCATGATCAGCAACGAGGTGGCCGGGAAGATACTGGAAGACAATCCCAGAAGGTTCTACGGCCTGTAGACAGACGACGTTCTGAGGGAGGAGACCAGGATGACGAACCGGGTCGTTGGAACCCCGACGAGGCGTGTCGAGGGGCCGGACAAGGTAACGGGCAGACAGCAGTACTCAGCCGACATGGAGATGGATGGACTGCTCTGGGGCAAGATACTCCGGAGTCCTTATCCCCATGCGCGGATCGTTCGTATCGACGCGTCCAGAGCCAGGGAGGTCCCCGGCGTACACGCCGTCATCACGGGGGCCGACTATCCCCGGCTCATCGGCCGGGCGATGAAGGACCTCCCCGTCCTGGCCTACGAGAAAGTGCGGTTCATCGGCGAGCGTGTTGCCGCCGTGGCTGCTGAGACAGCCGCCGCTGCGAAGGAAGCGCTCGACCTCATCGAGGTCGAATACGAGGAGCTGGACCCCGTCTTCGACATGCAGGAAGCGATCACTCCCGGCGCGCCCATCGTCCACGACGACCCGACGGCCTATACCGGCGCGTTCGTCCACCCCGAACGCCCCGATCTCCCCAACCTCTGCTCCTTCGACCGCTGGTCGCGCGGCGACCTCGCGGCAGGCTTCGCGGCAGCCGACCACGTCTCGGAGAACACCTTCCGCACGCAGAAGCAGCACCACGTCTACATGGAAACGCACGCCTGCGTGGTCTCCGTGCTGGGAGACGGCACCGCCGAGGTGTGGGCCTCGAACAAGAGTCCGTATGCGCTCAGGGGCCAGCTTGCCATGTCACTCGGCGTGGAACCGGCGTCGATCCGGATCTACCCGATGGCGGTAGGCGGCGACTTCGGCGGCAAGGGCTCGCCTATGGACACGCCGGTCGCCTACCTGCTTTCGCAGGTCGCGGGCAGACCGGTCAAGATCGTCATGGGCTACGACGAAGAACTCCTCGCCGCGAACACGAGGCACCCGAGCGAGATCACGGTGCGCACCGGCGTGACCAACGACGGCATGCTGACTGCGCTGGAGGTCAGCGCCTGCTTCGACAGCGGCGCGTACGGGGCATTCAAGGCGGTCCCGAACGTCAACCTCCATGCCATGGAGCAGACCGCAAGCTGTTACCGCGTTCCGGCCTTCGACGTGAAGAGCTACGTGGCATACACGAACGTGATTCCCTCCGGCCACATGCGCTCGCCCGGCGGGCCCCAGGTCACATTCGCGGTGGAGTCGCACCTGAACATCGTGGCCACCGAACTCGGGGTGGACGCGGCCGAGCTGCGCCTGAAGAACCTCGTGCAGCCCGGAGACACGGCCCCGAACGGCGAGCAGTGGGTCAACATCAAGGCGGTTGAGACGCTGCAGGCCGCGCTGGACGCGGTCGGCTGGGACGAGCCCAAGCCGCCGCTCGTGGGGCGCGGGCTTGCCATGTACGAGCGCGGCCCGATCGGCGGCGACTCCAGCTGCAAGCTGGTCCTGCACGCGGACCGTTCGCTGAGCCTGATCCTGCCGATCCCCGACCCCGGACAGGGCGGCCCCACGGTTATGCAGCAGATCGCCGCGGAGCACCTCGGCGTCGATTCCGACCGCCTTGCCGTACGGTTGGTGCCGACCGACCAACTCCCCTTCGATATGGGTGTCGGAGGAAGCCGCACGACCTTTGCGGTGGGTGTGGCGGTCGCCCAGGCGGCGGAGACGCTGATGGCGCGCCTCAAGGAGACCGCGGGCGACGCACCCTTCGACGAGGCCGCCGCAGCGCTCGTGGCGGCGGAAGGCGGCGACGTCACCATCGAGGTCTACCGCAAGACCCCATTCATCCCCGACCCCGCCACGACCGAATTCACCGCCCAGGCGGCGGAAGTGGAGGTCGACCCCGAGACCGGACAGGTGAAGGTGCTCCGCGTCATCACATCTCATGACGTCGGCACGATCATCAATCCGGCTGGCCACCAGGGCCAGATCGCGGGCGGAGCCATCCAGGGCTTCGGCATGGCCATGATGGAGGAGTTCGCCCTGGACGGAGGCAAGCCGGTTGCCCTGAACCTCGCCGACTACAAGATACCCACCATCATGGATGTCCCCAGACTCGAAACGGTGCTGGTCGGTCGCGACGATGGGCCTGGCCCCTTCAACAGCGGGGCGATCGCGGAATCGGCGAACGTGCCGACGGCGGCTGCGGTCGCCAACGCGGTGAGCGACGCTATTGGTAAGCCGGTGCTCCAGTTGCCGGTCACCGCCGAGTACGTCCTCAGACTGCTGCGCGACAGTTGAGCGGGGGAGGTGCAACACGATGAAGGTCATTGACGCGGACGCGCACGTCGACGAAACCGACGCTACCTGGGACTTCCTCGAGCCGGAGCACGCGAAGCTGCGCCCCATCACCGCGGTCGCGGTCGAGGATGCGGCAACGGCCGGCATAGCGAAGAACTTCCTGCGCTACTGGAACATCGACGGCCGCATGCGCCTGCGCCGGATGCGCGACGACGTGCGCACCGGCACGACCGAGGCAACTCGCGAGTTGAAGGACGTCCCCGCGCGCCTGCGGCAGATGGACGAACTCGGCGTCGACGTGCAGGTGCTCTACCCGACGACGATGCTGAGCGCCGTGAGCGAGAAACCCGAGGTGGAATTGGCGCTCTGCCGCTCCTACAACCGCTGGATAGCCAGCCGCTGCGCCGAGTCCGGCGGACGCCTCCGGTGGGTCGCGTCGATGCCCGTGCTGAGCATCGACGCCGCGGTCGAAGAGATGGCGTGGGCGAAGGAGAACGGCGCGGCGGGCGCGATCAAGCGCGGCGTCGAGGCGGGACAGCGCTCGGCGGGCGACCCGTACTTCTACCCGCTGTACCAACAGGCGGAAGAGCTGGACATGGCGATGTGCATCCACATCGGCGCGGGCGAGGTCACGGAGGGGATGACGAACCCCATCTGGCAGCACCGGCTGCCGCCGATAGATGCGTTCGTCTCGCTCGTGCTGGAGCGCGTCCCGGAGAAGTTCCCGCGGCTGCGGGTGGGGTTCGTGGAGGCGATGTCGTCCTGGGTGCCGTTCGCGCTCGCGGAGCTGGAGGCACGGAAGGAGCGCATGGCCTGGTTTACGGACGTCCATCTGCAGCAGGACCTGCTGCGGGAGTGCCGCTTCTACGTCGCCTGCCAGACGCACGAGGACCTGAACTACATCGCGTCGCGGACGGGCAGCGACAACCTCGTCATCGGGACGGACTACGGCCACGCGGACCAGTCGGCGGAGATCAACGCGCTGAGCATCCTGCGGGAGAAGGGCGAGCGTGAGGAGATCCCCGCGATCCTCGCGGAGAAGGTGCTCACCGCCAACCCGGCTGCGCTCTACGGCATCGACTAGGGCTCGCCGAAGAACCGGACAGCGTTGTCCCACATGAACTTCCGCATCGTGTCCTGTCCGATGCTCGGCCAGGCCTGCACGATGGCCGGCGAATTGGGGAACTGGCACTCCGCGTGCGGGTAGTCCGACGCGTACATGAGGATGTCTTCGCCGAGGAAGTCCATGACCATGCGGACCATGTCTTCCTCCTCGGTCATCTCGATGCTCGCGAAGAATCGCCCGTTCGCGACGTACTGGCTCATCTTGTGCTGCAGGTCGGCGGTGAAACCCACGTAGGCGGCGTTCACGTCCATGCGCCGCACCCAGAACGGCAGCCAGCCGACGCCTGACTCCAGCACTCCGAAGTTGATGGGGTAGCGGTCCATGATGCCTGCGCCGATGAACGAGGCCATCGTCTTCATCGCGCCCCACGGGTGGGAGCAGAGGCGCGCGAGGAAGCGGTTGTTGTCCATGTCCTTGTAGCCGGGGAAGTACGGGGGCGCCCAGGTCATGCTGTGGTGCACCGCGCCGAGGCCCCGGTTGGCGGCAGAGGCCCAGATCGGCTCCATCCGAGGGTGGTCCATCGGCTCGCCGACGCCGGCGAACGGCAGGACGCCTGCGGCCCACCGCTCCTTCCCCCAGCGGTCGACCTCCGCGACGGAGCCCTCGACGTCCGTGCCGGAGACGGCGAGGAGCGCCTTGAACCGCCCGGGGTGGGCAGCGGCGAGGTCGCTCACGAGGCGGTGGTAGGCGCGTATCAGCCCCATCTCCAGCGCGGGGTCGCCGAGCAGCGAGACGCCGATGGCCACGTCCGGCACCATCATGTGCACGTCCGTGCCTTCCTCGTCCATATCGGCGACGCGCTGCTCGAACGAGTCGTCGATGACGCCGACGCCGGGGAGCTTCTCGCCGGTGTACTCGCCGAAGTGCAGGCGCGAGTGCGCGTCCTTCGGGACCTCGCGCGGCTCGGCGTCGCCCAGATGGCGCCGGTACGGGCTGAGGCTCACGGCGTAGTGGTGCCGCGACGGGTCCTCGCGGGGCGTGGTCGTCTGGTCTGACCGCGCGCCGACCTTGTACTGCTCGAGTTCAGGCAGGCGCTCGCGGAACTCGCTGTCGAAATAGGGTTCAAGCGCCTCCACCGAGGGGTGGATGTGCGTGTCTGCGTCGAAGACTCTCTGTCCGTTCAGCATTTGCGTCCTCCGTGAGAGAGGAGTATATCCCTCATCTTATGACAGGGACTCCCCCAACGAGCAGCCCGGACGCGATAGCAGTGCGCGAGGTGGACGCCGCGCGCTGGCCCGATTTCGAGCGACTGTTCGAATCGCGCGGCGGGCCCAGGTGGTGCTGGTGCCGGATGTGGCGCAGGGACGCCGACGGCAGGATGCCGCACGACCGCGCCCACATGAAGGAGGCGATGCGGCAGAGGATCGCGGGCGGAGGTCGCGTGGGCCTGCTGGCTTACGTGGACGGCGAGCCCGCTGCGTGGTGCTCGGTCGCGCCTCGGGAGACGTTCGTTGGCCTCGGGGGCGTGGAGGAGCCGGGGGAGGACGAGAGCACGATCTGGTCGCTCACCTGTTTCTACGTGCGGAACGCATTCAGGCATCGCGGGCTGATGGACCGCCTCATCGAGGAGGCGGCGCGGCACGCTCGCGAGCATGGAGGGTCCGTCATCGAGGCGTACCCCGTTCCGCCCGACGGGCCGAGCTACCGCTTCTGTGGGTTCATCCCGGTCTTCGAAGCGCACGGGTTCTCGGAAGTGGGCCGCGCGGGGAAGCGGCGGCATGTCATGCGGCGGTCGTTGGTCTGAGTGCGGCGGAAGCGTAGGAGGCTCGATGCGGTTGGGCAACGTTGGAACGAGCGCGTGGGTTGCTTCCCTGGTGTTGTTGACTGCATTCGGCGTTGGGGCCTGCCAGAACCCGCCTACACCCACGCCCGAGCCGGTGGCAACACCGTCCCCTACATCGGCGCCTACACCCACACTGACTCCTACTCCTACCTTGACGCCGATGCCTACACCTACGCCTGGACCGACGGCGACGCCCACTGCAACCCCAACGGCCACGCCGACTCCGACCCCGACGCTGATTCCGACAGCGACTGCTACACCGACGCAGACTCCCACTCCTGCTCCGATACCGTCGCCGTGGCCAACGTCGACACCTTATCCGACACCGACTCCTTGGCCAGAGGAAACGGAGGTCTACATCCCCGGCGTCGACCCCTATGTGAAGTACAACCTGGCGGGACTCCTTGAGGAGTATCCCCGTCTCCAATTCAAGGATGACGCCGTCATATCCAATAGAGCGGTCTACTTCTTCGGTTCTTCAGAAGACCATGCCTGCACTGACGACCACATCGTTGACGGGTTCGACTGTGCTGAACGCTACAGAAATGAATGCACCGGAACGTACGTCGAGGAACTGTTGCCCGGCATCGCCGGGTGTCTTGGCGATGGGAGCATCACGGAGTACGCCGTCTATCTGGAGGGCGAATACACGCTGCCGCACCTGTTCGTCCCTGCAGAAGATCTCATCCTTGGCCAAGGTATCGGCCTTACATCGCTGGATGATGGCCAGGTCGTGCGTCATGAAGTGCCGCTAACGGGAGCAGGGGGTCTATCGGGTTCCTTCACAGTGCCTGAAGGCGCACGCTCCTTCCAACTCGTAACTCCTGGCTACAGACTGACTGAGTTGACAGATCCGAACGGGAAAGATCATGTGGCGGCTTTTGTCAACGATCGCCACCCTGCGCGGATCAGGCTATTGCGAGGTCACTCGGTCGCCCTTACACAAGCTACCTCTGACCGCAGCTTCTCTTACGATGAAGTGGTGGTTCCAGGCGAGTGGAGATTCACCGTGGAGCGCGTCGCGGGAGCAAGCAACTCACCCGTCGTGGTGGTCATCAAGACGCGCAACGATTTGGACGACAAAGTACGGTTGAAAGTCGTCAATGCAACCACGCAGCCCAACGAAGCCTTCGCCCAGCGGCTCGATCGGCTGGTTGAACTCGCCGAGCGTTTGGGCATCAACATGGAGATCAGTGCCATCGAAAAGATTCCTCACTTGAATGACCCGCACGCTCCCCCCATCGATTTCTGCGGGCGATTCTGCTCATCGGATGAAGCGGTTGTGCTCGTCGCCGAGCCGGGCGGATGGTCGAGTCCGGGGCCGGGCATCGCGTTGAGAGTGGCCTACAACACTCACTTCCTCATAGGGGCGGAGGTCGCAACGAGCAGCAACGACCACTATCTGGTTGCTGCCCTGCACGAACTCCTGCACTATGCTGCCGGGCTCGGTCATCTGTATGAGACGCACATAGACGGCTCGGTCGATGTTGACGCGCTTGCATCAACGGGCGTGTACAACCAGGTGGTAGACAGCGGGGCTCGTGTTGTGGGGGGTGTGAACCACCAGCGCTTGTGGGACACCGACAGGCTGTTGTGGAACGACAACATCCTGGTCGGCTGGCGTTTAACGGCTGAGATCCAGGACGCGGACGGATTCGGGCTGACGGACAGCAGTCGGCGCTATGCGCTCGTTACTTTCCTCGAGTACCACCAACTGGAGTGGTTGAAGGACAGCCCGTTCTACTGGTGATGTAGGAGCGCGTTAGAGGATCTGGTCGAGGAAGGCCTTGGCGCGCTCTTCCTTGGGGTTGGTGAAGAACTCCTCCGGGGTGCTCATCTCCACGATCTCGCCTTCATCCATGAAGATGACGCGGTCAGCCACGTTGCGCGCGAAGGCCATCTCGTGGGTGACGCAGATCATGGTCATGCCGTCGGCCGCGAGTTCCATCATGGCCTTCAGCACCTCGTTGATCATCTCCGGGTCAAGCGCCGAAGTCGGTTCGTCGAACATCATCAATCGGGGATTCATGGCCAGTGCACGAGCGATGGCGACACGTTGCTGCTGTCCGCCCGAGAGCTGACCGGGGTACTTGTCGGCCTGCTCGGGGATGTCCACCCGCGTGAGGAGTTGCAGAGCGAGTTCTTCCGCCTCCTGCCTCGGCATGTGCCGAACCTTCTGCGGGCCGATGGTGATGTT
This sequence comes from Dehalococcoidia bacterium, assembly GCA_965208625.1. Lineage (GTDB taxonomy): Bacteria > Chloroflexota > Dehalococcoidia > Lucifugimonadales > Australimonadaceae > Bin16. The sequence continues at coordinate 1,999,932 of OZ242348.1, read as the reverse complement.
CCGCAAAACGGTGAGGTGTGGGAAGAGGTTGAACTGCTGGAACACCATGCCGATCTCGGCGCGTATACGCTGCAGGCTTCGCGCGTCGTCGGTCAGTTCTATGCCATCGACGACGATCCGTCCCTGATCGTGCTTCTCCAACTGGTTGATGGTCCGCAGCAGGGTGGACTTGCCGGAGCCGGACGGACCGATGATGACGACAACTTCCCCCTCACGCACGGACAGGTCCACACTTTTGAGGGCGGTAAAGTCGCCGAATCGCTTGAACACTTTCTCGATCTGGACTATCTCGGCAGCGTCTTGCTTATCCATTTACCGCCTCTCGCCTGCGCTCAGCCTCTTCTCCGCGGCCCCACCGAGAAGAGACAGCATGTAAGAAACGCTCCAGTAGATGAGGCCGACCACGATGTAGATCTCGAAGAATGCACCGTCCGCGATGTCCGTCTGGCCGGCCAGGATCTTCTTGGCTTGCTCCAGGGTGTTGATCAGGGATATCGCCGCGAGGAGGGCGGTATCCTTCCAAAGAGCGATGAAGCGGCCGATTATCGCGGGGATGACGGCCTTGATCGCCTGCGGCAGGATGATGAAGACGTACTTCTGCAGCGAGGTGAGGGCGAGGGCGTTCGACGCCTCGTACTGTCCGCGGGGTATCGACTGCAAGCCTCCCCGGATGACCTCCGCGATGTAGGCCCCGCCGAAGAAGGCGAACACGATCATCACGCGGAAGACCAGGGATATGCTGCTGAACGCTTCTCCCAATGGCCCCAGCTCGTCCTTGAGGAAGGTCGCGAACAAGAGCCAGACCAGGAGCGGCGCGGCACGGACTACTTCTATGTACCCAACCGACACGAAGCGTATGGCCCGGTAGGGGGAGATTCGCCCCAGTGCGAGCACCAGGCCGATGAAGAACGAGAAGAAGCCCCCCACCGCGAAGATGAGGATGTCCAGGAATGCACTTCCCCAGCTGTTGATGGAAACCCCGAGTTGCAGCAGCACTGCGGCGGGTACGAGCAGCACCCATCCGGCGCCGATGGACTGCAGCAGTATGGGGCTGCCTCTCCACCGGCTCAGGACGTGTTTGCCGAACAGCGCCCCCAGGACCAGGGTCACGAGGAGCGCGGCCATGATGAGCCAGGCTCCACCGAACGGCAGCGCAAGTCCCAGTGAGAAGGCGTATAGCCAACTCGGCGCCCAGCCCTGCTCCCATACCAACTCGCGGTCTATGCCGCTGATGGTGGAGGTCTGGCCGCCGGACGTTATCTCCTGGGTGAACGGTGTCTCCTTTATGTAGAGGTCCGTCCCCAGGCCCAGGGTGAGCATGACGACGGCGATAACGCCGACGGTGATGAGGTAGGGCCGCATCTTGCCGACCCAGATGCCGTAGGAGACCGAGGCCAGGACGACGGCGGCGACGGCGGCTATCCATATCCGGTAGAGCTCCTCACCCGGGTACCCCCCGACGAAGAACAGCCTGCGGTTGAGAGAAACCAGGGCCCAGTTCGCATCGAACAGGACGAACTTCGCGATCAGGATGGCGAGGATGAGTCCGGTGCCGAGCGTGACGGCGCTGATGAGCGAGTTGAGCTTCGAGTTGAAGAGGTTCGCCCGCGCCCATTCGATGCGCTGCGTGACCCGTGACTGGGATGCGATGACAGCGCTCATTTGACCTGCACGTTCCGGTTGATGGTATTCATGATGAACGAGATGACCAGGTTGGTCAGCACGAACACAACGAAGATGAAGAAGTAGGTCTGGAGCAGGCTGCCCTCGTTATTCACGATGCGGTTGGATATGAGAACGATCTCGCCGTAGGCGATGGCGTGGGCCAGCGTGGAGTCCTTGTTCGCGTTCTGGTACTCGTTGTTCAGAGCAGGGATCATGATGCGCAGCGCCTGCGGCAGGATGATCAGGGAGAGTTGCTGGTATGCAGAGAGGCCGAGCGCCGCCGCCGCCTCGCTCTGTCCGCGCGAGATGGCCTGTATGGAGCCCCGGACGATCTCTGCGATGAAGGCGCTGAAATAGAGAGAGAGCGAGATAAGCGCGCTGACGTAGCCCAGCTTGAGCACGTTGCCGCTGTCGTAGGAGTAGAAGCCGGACGCGGCCTGCACCACCTCAGGGAGCGTTATACGGACAGGCATCAACAGCGCGAGGTAGCTGACGACTGCTATCCCTCCGAAGGTTGCGGCTGCCCAGGTGTTCGGGTGGGTGCTCTGCCCGGTGTCGTTCTCCAGCTTCATCCGCCGCCTCCGGATGACTGACCCTGCCGCGATGCCAACGGCGAGTGCTATCAACCAGAACGGCCACAAGTCATTGCCCGCCCCGACCCAGGGGACGGCTACTCCGCGGTTGCTGATGAAGAGCACGCCGTTCAATCCTGCGCGGTCCTGGATCTGGGGCAGCTCCCTGAACATGGCGAACGCGAAGAAGAACATGATGAGCAGGAGCGGGAGGTTACGGAAGAGCTCGACGTAGAGCTTCGCCACACGGCTGAGGAGCGGGTTCGGGGTGAGGCGCGCTACACCGATGACGAGGCCGAGGAACGTTGAGACGGCGATGGCGAAGACGACGACCGAGATCGTGTTTCCGGCGCCCTTCAGGATCCCGCGCCAGCGCGGGTCGCCAGCTTCCACATTCAGCGCTGGGAAGATGGAGCTTCTGTCCGGACTGCCGTAGGGCTCAAAGAGGAAATCGAAGTCGAAGAAGTTGGCGGCATAGACAGAGCTGGCGACGTAGAAGACGAATGCTGCACCGAAGCCGCCTACCGCCACGTTGATCACCAGGTGGCGGTACTTGTTCCGGTACCAGATGCCCGCGCCGAGCGCAGCGGCGATGGCTAAGGGCCTGGCGAGCACGGCAGGGAGCCTGCTGCTGCGCCGGGTTTCGGGTAGGCGTTCTTGCATTGTATGAACCAGCCGGTCTCGCCCTCACAGACGGTGTGACCGGCGCTATTTGACAAGAGCGGGCAGGAATCGTCAATTCCTGCCCGCTCGTTCTTGTCTATGCGCGCTTGGGTTAGCGCATCGGCGGGGCGTAGATGAGACCGCCGTCCAGGTAGGAGGCGTTCGGGGAGCCCGCGCGTGTGAGTCCGACCCTTTCGAGCGTGGCGTCGTAGGCCTCGCCGTAGTTGCCGACCTGGGCGATGACGTCCTGCATGAACGTGCCCGCGATCTTGCCGTGGCCGATACCGAGGTTGCTCGGAGCGCCGCCGTCGAAGCCAACGCCGAGCAGGCGGGCAACGGTGTTGTTCGGCGGGTTGGCAGCCATCTGGCTGACGTTGCCGGAGGTAACTCCCTGCTCCTCAGCGATGATCATGCCGTTGACGACCCAGCGCACGAGGTCTTCCCACTCGGAGTCGTAGTCACGGACGCTGGGGCCGAGCGGCTCCTTGGAGAGCGTCTCGGGAAGTACGACAGCCGAGATGCCGTCGTCGGTCTGGAGTGTGAACTGGTGGCCGCCCAGCTGGGACTTGTCCGATGACCAGGCGTCGCACTGACCGCTGATGAAGGCGGCGCGCAGTTCGGGGTTCTGTTGGAAGGTCAACTCTTCGTAGCGCAGACCCTGCTCCGTGAAGAAGTCGGAAACTGCGCCCTGGGTGCTGGTGCCGTCCAGGATGCAGATGGTTGCGCCGCCGAGCTCACTCACGCTCGACAGGCCGGCGTCTGCCTTCACCATGATGCCAGCACCGTCGTAGAAGGTGGTGGGCGCGAAAGCGACGTTCAGGTCTGCGTCCCGGCTTGCCGTCCACGTGGTGGTGCGGATGAGCACGTCGATCTCCCTGGCGGCAAGAAGCTCGAACCGGTTGGCCGAAGTGGCCTCCTTGAACTCAACCTTGCTGCTGTCACCGAAGACAGCGGCGGCGACGGCGCGGCAGTAGTCCGCGTCGTTCCCGTCAACGGAGCCGTCCGGGTTGAAGACGCCGAAGCCGGGGGTGTCCGCCTTGACGCCACAAACGAGGTTGCCGCGGTCGAGCACGACGCCCAGCGTGTCTTCCGCTGCCTGTCGCCCCTCGAGCGTGGAGATCTCGGACTGGAGCGAAGCCACTTCAGCTTCGAGCTCCATAACCCTTTCCGATTCTCCGTCGTCGCCACAGGCGACCATCGCGGTCAAGGCGACCGCAAGAACCGATATGACCAGTAACATTCGCACTTTCATCTGATGACCCTCCCAAGGTTCGTTTCGTTCCAGTGCCGAAGCTTGGCGGCGGATGGTGCCGTCTCGCTGACGGATTATAGTGCATGCAACAACTACTGACTACTAACACAACCCATCCGATACATTGTCTCAGGATAATTCGGGTTGCAGGTCTCCGGAGAACTGATAATAGTAGGATTCTCTGGTTCATCGTTATGTCCAACATGATGCAACCTGCACGAGGAGGCCTTCGTGAGCATAGTCAGCCGCTACACCGTTGAAGAATTCGGCCATGATGTAAGGCGGTCGCTCAACGTCAATGAATCCGGCATGGAGTCGATCCTCCAGCTTGGGCACCTGCTGCAACGCTTCGGTGGGGAGAACAGCCGGGACTATTTCTGGAGCATCGGCGAGCCTGCCACCATCAGCTCAGGCCTGCCGGGACAGAAGTTGTACGACGACCCCGACGGCCTGTTCCGCCTGCTGCTCGCGCAGTACCCGCCGAACACGCCGACCGCCATCCACAGCCACGAGGGCTGGGTCGTGATCGGCCTGCTGGAGGGCAGCGAGCGCTACACGTCATGGCGCCGCGTCGACGACGGCTCGAGCCCGCTCGCGACGCTGGAACTGGTGCAGGACCACCACATCCTGCCCGGAGAGTTCGGCTACCTGTACGACGGGCCGTTCAACGTGCACCGCCAAGCTGCGGAGGCCGAAGGCGCCGTGGAACTCGTGCTGATGAAGGGCCGTGGTCAGCGACTTGAGCACATAGACGAGGCCACGGGTGAATGCTCGCAGCCGATAGAGCTGAACCGCTAACGCTGCGTCAGGGCGACCGGGCAGGCTCTTCGGCAGGCGAGGGCGGGGGCAGGATACCGATACGTAACCACCTCCCTGTGAAGTAGTAGCCGCCGTAGAGCGCGAATCGGATAAGCATCGCGATAGCGATCGCGATGGCGATACCCAGCGCTTCGGCGGATGTCCACCTCGACAGCACGAACGCTATCGGGATCTCCATCACCCACATGCTCATGAACGTCACGAGCATGGGCGCCAGGGTGTCGCCTGCCACGTTGAACGATTGCTGGAACACCTGCCCGCCGCCGAGCAGAGTGCCCGCCACGGCCTGTATGCGCAGCCAGACTACGGCGGTGTCGACGAACTCCGGGTCACTGCTGAACAGGCTGACGAAGAACTCCGGGAAAACGATGAGTAGTATGCCCGCAGCGCCCCTTATGACCATCACATAGCCCACAGCCCACTTGACGGTGCTCCGCGCGCGGGCTGGCTGCTCCGCGCCGAGGTTCTGCGCGACCAGGATGCCGGACGCCCGCCCCATCCCCTGGCTGCCGATGTTCGTCATCCGCTCCAGCCTGCGGGTCAGCGAGTATGCCGCCAGCGGAAGGTCCCCGAAGGGAGAGACGAGCCTGATGAGCACCATCTCGGAGAGGCCGCGCTCCATCTGTGTCGCCGTAGCGGGAGCGCCAATCTTGATGATGCGCCACATCAGCGGCAGGTCCACGCGGTAGTCGAGCAGCGAAAGCTTGAGCCGCGAGGAGCCCGAGCTGAGCGCGTACAGGTTCCAGACAACGCCCACGACCTGCGCCGCGGCGTTTGCTGCCGCCGCTCCGGCGATGCCCATCTCCGGCATGCTGAACCAGCCGAAGATGAGGAACGGGCTGATGATGAGGTGCAGCACGCGCGACGCTATCGTGGACTTCATGTGCGTAAAGGTGTCGCCGGACGCCTGCAGTGCCGCTCCGGTGGTCTGTCGGAAGCTCTGGATCCCCGACGAGACGAACTGGAACTGCAGGTAGAAGACCGCTATGTCTGCGACCGTCTCGCTCACGCCTACGATGCGGAGCAGGAGCGGGGCGGACAGGATCCCGAAGATGGTCAGCACGAGCGAGAGGAGGAACGTGAGCGTGAACGCCTGCATCATGGCGTGGTTCGCGAGGTCGATCCGCCGTGCGCCGACCGCCCGGGCGATGACGGCCTGCATCCCCACGTCCAGCCCCATCCGCGCCATCATGATGAGGTGGCCGTACGCCTGCGCGACGCCGATCCCGCCTATAGCGTTGAACCCGGCGACCTTCGCGGCCCAGAAGATGTCGGCAAGCTGGTCGGACGCATTGAAGACGCCGGCCACCATCTGCGGCCACGCGATGAACCAGAGGTTGCGCCGCACGCCGCCCTGCGTCAGGTCGCGCGTCGCGTACGCGGAGCGCATGCGTCCGTGCCGCGTGGGGCGCATGTTCAAGCCGCCTGGGCTCGCAGGAGAAAGCCGGAGGCCGCCCCAACGAGCATGGAAGCGACGGACGTCCAGAGGAAGATGATGCCGTTCACCCTGCGCGCGGTATCTTCTCCCCAGAACCCCCGCAACGAGAGTGCCGTCTTCAGTGTGAGCCAGGCGATACCGGCCAGCACCGCATCCTCCGGAGAGAGGAAGACGACTCCTCCTATCAGCAGACGTTCGATGATGCCGTTCCCGATCCCTACCCAGAGGGGAGGAACCGTCCACGAAGTGGCGCTATAGCCTCTCAACTCGCGGGTCGCCCACCTGCTGATGGGCCGGACGGTCAGGAATACAACCACTGCGGCTAGCTGAACAGCACCGAAGAGGAGCCAGGCTTCGCGGGTTATGTCGGAGAAGGATGGGTCCATAAGAACTCTCGCTCTGTATTACCGGAAAGTAGAAAGCCGCGCAAGCAGCGCATTCCGCGAACAGACCGCTTGCGGTCCACTAAACCCTACCTTCGCCAAGTAGCGCCATACTAGAATGGGTACAGAGTACGTCAGGAGAAGCGTGACCGCTCTCAGTACACTTCGTATCGTTGGTCACCGGGGTGCTGCGGCGCTCGCTCCGGAGAACACGATGGCCTCTTTCCGGCAGGCGGTTCTAGCCGGAGTGGCCGCGATAGAGGCCGACGCCCGGCTCGCATCGGACGGGCGCGTCGTCCTTATCCACGACGACCGCTTGGACCGCACTACCACGTACACGGGCGCGGTGCAGGGCTTCACAGGGGATCAGTTGGCCGGCTTCGGCGTACCCGACCTGCGAGCACTGCTCACTGGGTTCGACTCCCATATCGACTTCTACATAGACATGAAACAGTCCGGCCCGGCATTGCCGGGCGCGGTGGCCGGTGTGGCCTGCCGCACGGGGATGTCGCATCGTGTCTGGCTCACCGGCACGGAGTTGCGCCAGCTCCAGCACGCCCACCGTCTCGACGGAAACATCCGTCTGAGCTGGACGCTCGGAGTGCGTCACGGCACGCTCACCGGTACCTCGGTGGTCGAGGCCGCCTTGCTGGGGGTGGAAGAACTCGCAGTCAACGCGAAAGAGGTGAGCAGCGGGCTGTTGGAACTCGCCCATGGCTTCGGCGTCGATGTGCGGGCGTTCGGCATCGACTCGCCCGATGAGGCGTTGATGCTGATCGACCTCGGCTGCACCACGCTCACGCTGGACGACCCGCGTGTCACCAAGCTGGCGGCGACAGCCGTCTGACCGCTGTTCGCTCGGAGCCTACGTGGTATCCAGCACGTACGCCGCGTAGAGCAACTCTCCCTGTTCGTTGTTCTCGAACGTGAGGCTCCCCTCGGGGAAGCTCGATTCCAACTGCGGGATGAGCGTCAGGTAGTTTTCGGCCAACAGCCAGACTGTCGGCCCCCCCACCGTCTCAGCGTCTATCTCACCGCTCCCACCGAAGATCGGGCTGCCGTTGGTGGTTTCGGTATCGTGAAGGAACCATTGCACGACGGCGTTCGTCCGGGGCAGGCGATCGTTGTACAAGCGCACCTCGTACCCGGTGCCCAGGGACTGCGCGAACCGCACCGCCTCGACCTCCTTGCGGGCGAGCGCCCACTCCGATTCGACGAGCCAGTCGTCGTAGTCCTGAGCCTGCTGCCCGGCGAAGAGCAGCACGAACGCAGCCAGCGTGATAGCGGCTACCGCGTTTCCGAACCACCCCGCAAGGATGGGGATGGGGAGCGCGCCGGCAAACCTGTTCCAGCGGTTGTGCACCAGTGACACGATGCTGTCCAGCCCAACAGCCGCGATAGCCAGGACGAAGAAGATGCCGAGCAGGTAACGCCGGCTTTCCGCGTCGGGTGTCAGAATCGCGGGCACGAGCGAGATGAGCCAGCCTGCGAGCAGCAGTTGGCTGGGGCGTCTCCTGATGGACAGGAGGAGCGTTGCCAGCCCTGTCCAGAAGAAGACCTCCGTGCTGAAGTGCAGCAGCGGTATCCCTCCGGTGCCGACGTTACCCTCGCGCGGCATCGGCGTGTGGACGTAAGTGATGACCTCCCACGCCCGGCTGATGAGGGGCAATGGCGAGAGAGGCGTTCTGTCGTACAGGCGCAGGGACGCCTCGATGACGTCCGACGTGAGGTAGAAGAGGACCATGTGCGCGCTGACCGCGACAGAAGCGCCGAGGAACCAGTAGACCTCCTTGCGTCGCGTTTCCGGGCGCAGCAGCAGGAAGAGGACGAGCACTCCCCACACCGCGATGGCGTAGACAGGGAACGACTTGTACGTGTACCACCCGAGCCCGAACAGGACGCCTCCGAGCCCCGCAACCCACCAACGGTTCGAGCGGACTCCTGCGATGAGCAGCCAGATGCTTGCCGCAAAGCAGAAGACGGCGGGCATCGCCGGGAATGCGATGCGGCTGAAGACGAGGACCCAGACGTGGAAAGTGAGGAACGCCGCGGTGAGGATGGCCGTCCGGGCGGAGAAGAGCTGCCGCATCAGGAGGTACGCGACGGGTATGAGCGCGACCCCGGGAAGCACGGCGCTCCACCGGGCCGTGGCGATGCTTGGGTCCTGAAAGAGCAGGAGCAGCGCCTGCAAGTGGACGAGCCCTGCGGGTGTGCCCAGCGTGACGCCGGTCCAGGCGCCGGGCCAAATCTCGCCTTGTGAGATCCGCAGCGCCTCAAGGGCTAACTCCGCTTCGTCGTTCGCGACCCCGGGCGGCACGGTCTCGAGGTTCTGGGTACGGATGACCGCTGCGACGAAGGTCAGCGCCGCGATGACTGCTATCTCCCACAGCCGTATCCGGCTGCCTGCGCGTGCCGGCCGCCTGGCGAACACGGGAAGAGCGGTGAACGCGCCCGCCAGGGGTTTGAACGCTCCGGCCACTCGTCGGCTCAGCCCCAGTGCTGTGCTCCAGCCTGTCACGATACCTTTGGCGACCACTTCCATGGACGCCCCCCATGGGGTTGGTCGTGGAGGCGTTGAGGCCGCGGGAACACCGGCGGGCATGAGCGCATAACCGCAATAGAAGCAGAAGTGGTGGTGGACGGCGTTCGCGGTGCCGCACTGCGGGCAGATGGTGTTCAAGCGATACTGCTCAGAGGCTGTCGGGGAGGATGGTAGAAGAGTACTGGTGCATCGTACCGCATCCATTGTGATTTGGGTGTCTCATTGTGGAGGCATGGAGGCTTGCCCGTCCGTGGGGCTGGGAGTATCTTGCGGATAGCCCTGCCGTTCGGAGGCGTGTCACAAGATGCTCACAGCTCAGCAGAATGAACTGCTCACCCGTATCGGCTCCGGCACGCCCATGGGCGAGACGCTGCGTCGCTACTGGCTGCCGGCGCTGCTCGATTGGGAGTTGCCCGAAGCGGACTGTACGCCCGTTCGCCTGCGGCTTCTCGGCGAGGACCTCGTTGCGTTCCGCGACACGAGCGGACGCGTGGGCGTGCTCGACGAATACTGCCCGCACCGGCTCACGTCGCTCTGGCTCGGCCGGAATGAGGAGAACGGCCTGCGCTGCGTCTACCACGGCTGGAAGTTCGACGTGACGGGCCAGTGCGTCGACCAGATGAACGAGCCGAAGCAGTTTGCGTCCAAGGTCAAGACGGTCTCGTACCCCGTCGCCGAGGTGGGAGGCGTGCTGTGGGTGTACATGGGGCCGAAGGAGAAGCAGCCCCCACCCCCCAACTTCGCGTGGACGAGCGTGCCTGCTGAGCATCGCGTGGTGACGAAGGTGGTGGAGGAGTGCAACTGGCTGCAGGCGCTGGAAGGCGGGATAGACACCTCGCACGCGCCCATCATGCACCGGGCGCTGCGTGCGAACCCGTCACAGCCCGGCATACCGGTGAACGATGCATTCGTACAGGGCGCCGCGCCGTCGCTGGAAGTGGACGTGACCGACTATGGCTATCGCTACTTCGGCATCCGACAACTCGGCACGGACCAGCAGTACGTGCGCGGCTACCACTTCGTGATGCCGTGGACGCAGCTGCGCCCGGCGGGCAGGGGAGTGCAGAACCAGACGCACGGCCACCACTGGGTGCCCATAGACGACTACCACTGCCTCGTGTGGAACTGGTACTACAACGAGGCCATGCCGCTGGACAAGGGCGAGGCCGGGCCCGAGGAAACGGGCAACATCTTCGGTGTGGACGTGGACGCGGAGAACGGATTCCGCGCCATCCGCAATCGCTCCAACAGCTGGTTGATCGATCGTGCTGCGCAGAAGACTGAGACGTTCACCGGCATCGTTGGCATCAACACCCAGGACCGCGCGGTGCAGGAGATGATGGGCCCCATCGTGGACCGCTCCCGCGAGCATCTTGGGCCTGCGGACAAGGCGATCATCACCGCGCGAAAGCTGCTTGAAGAGGCGGTGCGGACCGTACAGGACGGCGGCGACCCGCCGGGCGTTTCGCCCAATTACTACGAGCTGCGCGCCGCCGAGAGCGTCCTTGCCGCAGCCGACGATTGGCGCACCGACCTCCTCCCGCGCATGGACCCCTCCCTGGCACGCGTCTGAACCGTACCGGCGCTCCGAACATCCCCCTTCTGACCCTCGTGCTGCCTGCGCGTTGACGCTCTGCATACGCAGTGTTAGGTTCCCGAGTGGGTTATGCCCAGCCTGCCTGCCCCGTATGTGGACCCCGCACGAACCGACGCAGCACAGGTGGGATATCCCTCATTCGTCACAGGGAGGATGACATGAGAGGGAAAGCTGTCTACACCGGTGCGCGTGCTGCGCTGGTAGCGCTCGCGGCTCTGATGGCCGTGGCGTCGCTTGCTGCCTGCGGGAGCGACCCCACCGCGACTCCGACTCCTACGCCGGCACCCCAGGCGACCCCGACGCCGGTGCCCGGCCTGCTGGAGCAGCTGTACGCCGCGGCGCAGCAGGAAGGCGGGATTGTCTGGGCGACGACCGACACGGAAGAGCGCACCACCGCCATTATCGGCGCCTTCGAGGCGAAGTACCCCGGCGTCGCGGTGAGCCTCATCACCGCGAACAGCGCCGAGCTGCGAGAGCGTCTCTTCCTGGAGGCGCAGGCGGGCAAGATTACGGTTGACGTTACCGACCCCGGCCGTGACAACCGTGTTATCGAGGAGGACCTCGCCGAAGACCTGACGGACATCGTCGAGGAGCTTGGCGTCGACCCGAACCTCGTCTACTCGGACAACCGCATCTGGCTGAAGGTGGGTGTGCCGCACGCGCCCATCTGCAACACCGACAGGCTCTCAGCGAGCGAGTTCCCGCAGTCCTACGAGGACCTGCTCGACCCGAGCCTCGAGGGCGAAATCGTTGTCGAGAACCGGCTGAAGGGCTTCATCTACCTGACGAACCTGCCTGAGTACGGGGACTCGCGCCCCGGCCTCTGGGAGGAGGACCGGGTTGCGGAGTACCTGGCTGCCGTGAAGGCGAACGACCTCAAGGCACAGCGCGGCAACGGCGTCGTCGGCGACCTGGTGGCGTCCGGCGAGGTCTCCTGTGCGCTGGAGATCAACCTCAGTTCCTTCGAGACCTTGCGTTCGGACGGAGCGCCACTGGACATCGTTCCGGTCGAGACCATCTCGGTGGAGCCGGTGCACCACTTCGTGCCGAAGAACTCGCCCAACCCGAATGCAGCCAAGCTGTTCGCCGCATTCCTGATGGGCCCCGAAGGACGTGCCCTCTGGACGAAGGTTCGCCCGACATCCGACCTGGCTCTTGTCGAGGACACGCCGTACGCCAACCTGGTCAAGTCCAAGGGCTCGAAGATCGTTCCGCCGGGGACCGAGCTGAACGACCACTTCGGCAGACTGACGGACAAGTACCTCGAGGCCATCGGCATCCCGACCGGATAGGGCTCGAAGCCTCAATGCAGTGAGGGCGCCGGGATGACCACAGAATCGTCCCGGCGCCTTGTGGCCTGAGGGGCAGCACAGTTCTGCCCCAGGAGTGAGCGGCGCGTCATGATCGGGCAGCAGACAACGGTGGGGCGCACTCTGCGCCGGGGGCTGCGGACGGACCCGCAGGTGCTGATCGTCATCGGCTCCCTGGGGGCGCTGCTGGCATTCCTCGTTGTCGTGCCACTGGTGCTCGTGCTGTGGTTCAGCTTCCGCACGGCGGGGCCGGGTGAGAGCGGCGGCACGTTCACTATCAGCAACTACGTGGACACGTTCCTCAATCCGCTCACGTACGAACTGCTCATCAATACGTTCTGGTTCTCGGTCGGCTCGATCATCGTCGGCCTCATCATCGGCGTCGGTTTCGCATGGCTCATCGAGCGCACGAACACGCCGTTGCGCAACTTCGGCTTTGTTTCCATCGTCATCAACAGCGCGATGCCAGCGGCCATGTTCGCCATCGCGTGGGTGCTCGTGCTGAACCCCCGGACCGGCCTCGTGAACCTGCCGTTCACGGCGTTGCTGGACTGGGACAAAGGGCCGTTCAACCCGAACACGATGTGGGCGATGATCTTCGTGGAGGGGCTCCGGCTCGCGGCAACCATCTTCCTCATGGTCATCGGGCTCTTCCGCAGCATGGACCCCTCACTGGAAGAAGCGTCATCCATGTCGCAGGTGGGCACGTTCAAGACGGCGCGCCACGTCACGCTGCCCATCATGACGCCCGGCATCCTGGGCGTGGTCGTCTACATCGCGACGTCGACGGTCGGCGTGTTCGAGATTCCCGGCGTGATGGGGATGCCTGCGAACATCCACGTGCTTGCCACGCGGATCTACCTGGCGACGAGCCAGGTCCCGCCCGACTACGGCTTCGCCACGAGCCTCGCGACTATTGCGGGCATCCTCGGCGTGGTCGGCATCATCATCTACCACCGCGTGACGCGGATACAGCAACGTTTCGCCACAGTAACCGGCAAGGGCTACCGCCCGCGGCGCATCGAATTGGGGCCGACAGGCCGCTTCATCAGCGCGGGCCTCATCATCCTGTTCTTCATCCTCACGTTCGGCCTGCCGATGTTCATCCTCTTCTGGGCGAGCCTCATCCCGTTCTACCAGGCGCCTCTGCCGAAGGCGCTGGAGTTCGTGAGCCTGGACGCATACCGCTTCATCCTCACCGGACCCGGCAGGCACGAGTTCATGCAGGGGCTGCGGAACTCGCTGCTGCTCATCCTCGTAGTGCCCGCGATTACGATGCTGCTCTCGGCGGTCGTCTCGTGGTTCGTGGTTCGGAGCAGGGCGCGCGGCAAGTCGATACTGGACATGCTGGCCTTCATGCCGCACACCGTGCCGGGCATCGTCATGGGGCTTGCGTGGCTCATCATCGGGCTGTTCATCCTCGCCCCGACCTACGGCACGATATGGCTCATCGTCATCGCCCACGTCTCGCTGTTCATCGCCTACGGCACGCGGACGACGAACGGGGCGATGTTCCAGATACACCGCGAGCTCGAGGAGGCCGGCGCGATGAGCGGGGCGGCGTGGTTCAGCACGTTCCGGCGCATCATCCTGCCGCTGCTCATGCCGTCGCTGGTCGCAGGCTGGCTGTGGGTCGCCATCCACAGCGGACGTGAGTTGACCGTGGCGCTGCTGCTGCAGTCCAGCTCCAACCGCATCATCTCGGCCTACGTCTGGCAGCAGTTCTTCGGCGGACGGCTCAGCCTCGCGGCAGCGGCGGGCGTGCTGCTCGTGCTGCTCATCATCATCCTCGTCGTGCTCACGCGGATCGTGGGTCAGCGGCTGAGCAGGCAACACTAAGGGGAGGTCGAACGTGACCGTAGCGCTTCAGGTGAGCCACCTGTACAAGCAGTTCGAGACGGACCAGGGTGAAGTACACGCGGTCATCGACGTCTCCTTCGACGTCGAGTCAGGCGCGTTCTTCACACTGCTCGGCCCGTCCGGCTGCGGCAAGTCCACGACGCTCCGCTGTATCGCGGGGCTCGAGCGCCCGGACGACGGCGACATCACGCTGGAGGACGCGGTCCTCGTGTCGTCGAGCAGGGGCATGTGGACGCCGCCGCACAAGCGGCCCATGGGGATGGTCTTCCAGTCGTACGCCATCTGGCCGCACATGAACGTATTCGACAACGTGGCCTTCCCGCTGAAGCAGGGACCGCAGAAGTTCTCGAACACAGAGACCCGGGACAGGGTGATGCGCTCGCTCGCGCTCGTCCACCTGGACGGTCTGGAGAAGCGCCCTGCGCCGCAGTTGAGCGGTGGCCAGCAGCAGCGGCTCGCGCTGGCGAGAGCGCTCGTGAACGAGCCGAAAGCGCTCCTGCTCGACGAACCCCTCAGCAACCTGGACGCCAAGCTGCGCGAGGAGATGCGCATGGAGCTGAAGCAACTCACCTCCACGCTCGGCATCACGACGCTCTTCGTGACGCACGACCAGCTGGAGGCGCTGACGCTCTCCGACCAGGTGGCCGTGATGGACAGCGGACGCCTCGTCCAGTACGGCCCGCCTCGCGAGATATACGAGGCGCCGCGCAACCGGTTCGCGGCAGAGTTCATCGGCTCGGCCAACTTCTTCGAGGGCACTGCCACGGATACCGTGGGGACAGGCGGCGTGACCGGCGTGGAGACGGAGCACGGCGTGCTGCGCTGCACGACGGCAGAGGCGGTGAGCAAGGGGACGCGGGTTGCCGTGGCCGTGCGGCCGGAGAACGTCATGCTACACACGGGCGCCCCACCCGCAGGCGACGACGTCAACGTGCTCTCCGGCACCGTGCGGAGCGTCGTGTATCTCGGCAACACGCTCGACTGCCAGGTGGAAGTGGGCGGAGCGCTGGTAAAGGCGGACGTCCATCCGGGCGAAACGGTGAGCGAGGGCGATGCGATTGCGCTATCGTTCAAGGTATCGGCCTCCCGGGTCGTGCCGGTCGGTGTGGCCGTCGCGGCGGCGGAGCAGGCGGGCTAACCCCAACAGGAGCAAACGCATGAGACTGGAGAACCAGGTAGCTATCGTTACGGGCGCAGGACGGAACATCGGCGAGTCCGTGGGCCACCACTTCGTCGGGGAGGGCGCGAAGGTCGCGCTCGTCGACGTGCGCCTCGAGGCGGCGCAGGCCGTCGCCGACGCCATCAACGCCGACAACCCCGGCTGCGCCATCGCCGTCCAGGCCGACGTGTCGTCGAGTGAAGACGTGCAGCACATGGTGAGCGCGACCGTCGAGGCGTTCGGCGGCGTCGACATCCTCGTGAACAACGCGGCGATCACCGACCACACCCCCGCCCTTGACCTGCCCGAGGACGAGTGGGACCGCATCATCGACGTGACACTCAAGAGCGTGTTCCTGACGTGCAAGTACGCGGGACGGCAGATGCGCGACCAGGGGCGCGGCGGCAAGATCATCAACATCGCCTCCACGTCCGGCCACAGGGGCCGCGCCGACGCAACGGCGTACTCGGCGGCGAAGGGCGGCGTGCTGAACCTCACCCGCTCGCTCGCCATCCAGTTCGCGCAGTTCGGCGTCCGGGTGAACTCGCTGACGCCCAACCGCATCGGCTCGCCTGTGGGACAGGAGGAGCTGCCCTCGGAAGGCCGCGGCGTGTCGAACCTCGTGGGGCGCCAGGGCATGCCGCCCGACATCGCGAAGGCAGTCGTCTTCCTCGCATCGGACGAAGCCGACTTCATCGCGGCAGCCGACCTGCTCGTCGACGGTGGCTCGCTCGCGGGCAGCGTTCCCTTCTCGTCCCCGCCCCCGAGCCGGTAGGCGCGCGTCGCTCCCGCTTTCGCCCGTCGATACGCGCCTTCTCCGGCACTCCCGCGAAGGCGGGAATACAGGCATGCGCGTAAGCGCATGCCCGCCGCGTTCTGAAAGTGAACAGGCAAGGCGGGCGTGATGGTCTGTTACACCTCAAACCGGAGCCAAGCCCTTGCTCATATGCGATTGTGCATGTGCGTGGCGGTTTGTGACACCGCTCGTACTCCTATGGAAGACGGTGCTACGAATGAATCGCGCTGATGTTCCTGCCGCAGGTGGAACAATCTGCAACATTCTGTAACACGCCGCTCCTACGGCCGAGGGAGCCCGCGAGGGACGCCCCTTGCACCGACCAGCGTACCGCCCGCAGGGGCGACCGCGTAAGCGGCGCGTGTCAGGTCCCCTCGGAGCTTAAGTGCGCCGAGGCTCGAGAACGACATGGTTCTCGGCGGCATCGAGCGTGCAACGGCAGCGATTGAGGATGTCGCGCCCAAGCAGCGACGGGAGACTCCCGGCTGAGTGCTTGTTCTCAGGGGAAGCGATGTAAACCTGTATGCGGAAGCTGCGCCAGTCCTCTGCGTCTTTATCGTAGAAGGAGACGATGGCGTACTCCGGCGTGTAGCGTGCTTGGCCCCCGACCTCACTCGTCTGGAATGATGCCGGACCAAGGGCGCTGCCATCGATTCCCAGCTTGTGCGCATCCACGGGATGCAGGGTCGTAGCGTCCGCTCCCGTGTCGAGGAGGAATTCCACTCTGTTTCCGACGCCGAGCCGTGGAAGATAGACGCTGCCCCCGACGTATGGTGCGGGTTCGCCGCTTGAATCGAAGTATCCTTCTATCGCCACGCTACACGATCAGCAGTACAGGTTCTCTTGAGACATACCTGATGGCAAGATTCTGTTTGAGCCCTTGGGCGTTCAACCGCGCCAGCAATTCCTTGAGGTCGGGGTCGAAGCCAACGATCTGCTCGTGATACACCGCGACCCAACAGTCCGGGTGCTGTTCGCGCAATTCCGGAACGATGGACGCCAGATAGCGGCTGTCCCGCTCGAACTGTTCGAGGTCGACGCGCATCTGCTCCCAGTCGAGCGACGCGATCGCGTCTTCGTACTCTCGGGGAAACTCGATATCCCTGCCCATATCGTCCTCCGACGGCGTAGCCGCCACCGCCAGTCTAACGCCCCCACCGACACCCTCCAAGTAGCGCGTGTCACATCCCTACGACAGCCACACGCGAAGCAGCACCGACTCCGACGCCGGCAGCGCGACGAGCGCCCGCGCGACCACGCCTCGCGACGCCAGCGCACGCTCGACCTCCGACGGAGCGTCGACGCCGCGCACGACGTCGATGCGCGCATCGCGCTCGCGGCCCCGGTAGTACACCGTCGCCGGAGCGCCGCTCGCGATGTTGCGCCACCAGCGACCGCGAGCGCTCGTCAGCGCGTGGAGCGCCTCGCCGCCGGACGGTCGGCACGTCACCGGCACGAGGTACGTCCTACCGGTGCGCCGCCCCTCGCAGCGCACGACGAGGACCATCCTGAGCAGCAGCGGGTGCAGCGGCGAGCGCGCCACCCACGCGATAACGGCGTTCGCGCGACGGAACACCGCGGGGATGACCGTCCCCACCATCCGCCGTGCAAGTCCGACCCTGAGCGCGCGCATACGTTGTCAACGGCGGTTTACTTTTGACCCACCTGTGACGGTTTAGAATTGACCCACCCCGCCGTTGTGGCCGGCGATTCTGTCGGTTGTCGGTTGCCCTTCCTGTGCTGCGCCGAGCACGTGATGCGAGGTGAATAGACCTGCCTGGCGCTTCTCCTTGAGCCGGTAGCTCTCCCCCCGGATGTTGAGGATGTGGCTGTGGTGCAGCAGCCGGTCCAGGATGGCGGAGGCGACGACGGTGTCACCCAGCAGCTCTCCCCACTCGCCGAAGCCCTTGTTTGAGGTCAGGATGATGCTCCCACGCTCGTAGCGAGCTGAGACCAGCGTGAAGAAGGCGGTCGCCGCGTCTCTGTCATAGGGCCAGATGCCGAACTCGTCGACGACGAGGACCTTGGGAGCGAGATAGACGCGCATGCGCCGTCCGAGGTTCTGCTCAGCCTGGGCCTTCCTGAGGTCTTCCATCAGATCGTAGGCGCGAACGAAATAGGCGCCGTGGCCGTGCTCGATAGCCTTGAGCGCCAAGGCGACGGCCAGATGCGTCTTGCCCACGCCGGGCGGTCCGAGCAGCAGGATGTTAGTGGCCTCGGCGACGAAGGCGAGGTTGGCCAACTCCTTGACCTGGCGCTCGTCGACGGAGGGCTGAAAAGAGAAGTCGAACTGCTCGATGGAGCGCTGGAAGGGCAGATGCGCGAGCCTGGTTCTCGTGGTGAGGTAGCGGTCACGGCGAGCGTCGACCTCCACGCCCAGCAGCTCGGCGAGCATCTCCGGATAGGTCAACTGCTTGCCGGCCGCGGCGTCCAGCGTGTTGTCGAGCGCCTCGGCCGCCTGCTTGAGCCCCAGGCTCTCCAAGTATTGGCGGACCTGCTCCAGGGCGATCACCGCACACCCCCCGCTGCTGCCAACTCGTAGACATCCAGCGAGCGCCGCTCCACTTCCTCAACCGCCACCTGGACTGCCAGTGCCTCCTGTCGTGGGCGACCGTCTCCCCTGGACAGCCCTGCCCACTGGCCCGGCGCAGTGAAGCGCTGCCCGGGGCGATCGGCACGCGGGTGCACCGCCAGGCGCTGGTCGCCCGTCCATATCTCTACCGTCCCCGAGCGCTGTCCTACCTGCACCGTCGCTCCCGCCCACCGCCAGGACACACCGTAGCGAGAGCCTTCCCAGTGCACATAGCCGTCATGCGCCACCCTGCGGTCGTCCCGCAGATACGGCGCCAGCGTCGAACGCTCCGGCAGCCCTCCGAGGCGCACCCGCTCCTCGGCCAGCATCTCCCACGGGCGCCGGCCCGTCGTCCCGTGCACGCGCCGGTTCGCCACGCTGTCGCACCACTCGAGGCTCTGCCGGTTCAGGTCCGCGTCGTCCGTGAACCGGACGCCGGGCCACAGGTTCCCGCGCACATACTTCACCCCGCTCTCCACCTTCCCCTTCGTCTGCGCCCGATACGGCTGGCACACCCGCAGCTCGAACCCCATCCGCAGCGACATGTCCAGCATCCGCTGATTCCACTCCGGACGCCCGGACGCATCACGCCCCAGCACCACCACCTTCGCGTTGTCATACAGGCACCGCTGCGGCGCGCCCCCGAAGTATTCGAACGCGTTGACGTGACACTGCATGAAGCTCGCCACGTCCGCACGCCGGACGAACTCGACGTAGATCGCTCGCGACCAGCCCAGCACCATCACGAATGCCCACAGCCGGTGCTTGCGACCGTCCGCGCCAACGTAACTGAAGCTCCCCCAGTCCACCTGCGCCTGCTCGCCGGGCTCCGTCTCGAACCGCATCGTCGCTCGGGGCTCACGCCGCGGGCGGTGCAGATGAACGTGCTCCCTCAGGATCGTGTAGCTTCCCGCGTAACCCAGCGACTGCAGCTCGCGCAGCAGCACCACGCAGTTGTCCAAACCCTCTCCCAGGCGGCGGTCAATGTAGGCGGCATACGGGTCCAGCTTGGACCCCCGCCGCTCCCGCTGCTTCGCCTGCGGCACTCCCGGCGACCTCAGGTACTTCCGCACCGAGTTCCGAGAGACCCCCAACTCCCGTGCGATCCCACGGATCGAATGCCCCTGACCCCTCATCTCGTACAGCTCTTTCATCGTCCCACCTTTCAGCAACTTGCCCTCCCCTTCAGCTCTCATGGGAGGATGCTCTGCTTATGGGTGGGTCAATTCCATTCCGCCATCGGTGGGTCATTTTCAAACCGGCGCTAACAACGTCGAGGCTATCGGGGGTTGCTGAGCTCCGTGATAGCGGACCTCACATCGGCGATGGCTTGGTCATAACCCTCCCTGTACGCACAGTAGGGGCATTTGTGTCGGCCCCTCCCTCCTTGATTCTTGGGGAGACGAGCCATAAGAGGCTCCAGTGGAGTTCTGCTGTGGCTGTTTGCTTCTCCATGTTCAGAGCACTTCATACGCATACCCCCGTTGTGGTTCTTTGAATTCAGTCTAGCGGGTCTGCGCATGCATCAGACCCCGCGGCTGTCTATAATCCACGCCGATGGCGGAGATACAGTCAGACCATGGCGACTTGATCTCCTTGCGGGAGGCATCTGAACTCTCCGGCTACTCCCTGTCCCACCTGAGGCACCTCGTCGCCATTGGCAATCTGTGGGGTAGGAAGATTGGCCGCAACTACGTCACCTCACGTGCGGCAGTTGAGCAGTACAGGGAGTCCCCTCCTCCCCCTGGTCGGCCAAGGGAGGGTTGACAATATAGGCGATATCGCCTATATTTCTGGAAACGGCTTACGCATGAGAGGAGACCTGCTTGCCACGCGCACGGAAGCCAAGCACTAAGGGACTATCCGACACGGTAGTCTCGTATGTAGCAACCTCACCATCATCGAATGGCCGTAGCCGCACGCCAACTAAGGGCCTCCGCAAGATGAAGGAGGCCACTTGGGCCAGCTATGCCAAGTATGCCAAGGCGTATGAGACGGTCGTTGTCGAAGGTAAGGACATTCGGCTTGAGGGACACCGGCGCGTCAAGACGTTTGGCCCAGGGCAGGACGAAGAACAGCAGACGACGGTCTGGTCATTCCCTGACCGAGGCAACTGGGCCACCCACAAGGCGAGTTACCGTGGGAACTGGTCGCCTTGGGTTCCGAGGAACCTCATTCTCAAGTACAGCGAGCCGGGCGATACGGTGCTCGACCAGATGGTCGGTGGCGGCACAACACTCGTAGAGTGCAAGCTGCTGGGGCGCCGCGCCATAGGCGTGGACATCAACCGCGATTCGCTCATGCTCGCTATGGACCGGCTGAATTTCGATCTCCCAACTCCGATGGACGACCTGTTGAGCGAACCGCTCCCCGAGATCAAATTGTTTGAAGGGGACGCCCGTCGCCTTGACGCCATCCCGTCGGACAGCATCGACTTGATAGCGACGCACCCGCCGTACGCAAACATCATCCCGTACTCCAAGGCCGCTCCTATCGAGGGTGACCTGTCACAGGTGCACACTCTCAACGACTTCTTCGATGGGATGGCTGCGGTTGCAGCGGAGAGCCTGAGAGTACTCAAGCCCGGCGGCTACGCGGGCATCCTGATAGGCGATACCCACAAGTACGCCCACTACGTGCCCATGGCCTACCGGACGCTGGGCGCGTTCCTCCAGGCCGGGTTCATCCTGAAAGAGGATGTCATCAAATTGCAGCACAATGTTCAGACAGCCCGTACGCGCTGGCGTCCGTGGTTCCTGAGGAACTTCTTGGACACCATGCACGAGCACCTGTTCATCTTCAGGAAACTCCGCCCTGACGAGGATGAACGTAAGTTCTCGGCGAGCAGGCTCTGAATCCAGTAACGGGGAGAGGACGACGTGGACAGCACTGCTTACTTCACCGACATACGCCGCATCGTTGCGGGGACAATCGATGACCTTGATGGTAACGCCATCATTGCTCCCGACGGTGAGATTATTGGCAATGCAGAAGGCTCGATAGCAGAACTCCAGCATGCATTGGCTTGCCTGGACATTTTGGAGTTCCGCTTCCCGCCGGGCGCTGAGTAAGCGAAGGGCCGCGTCCTCGTAGGAAGCACGGCCCCTCAGTAAGTGCAAGGGTTATCCCTTCTAAGCCACTGCCGGCCTGTTGCGTGGAGTCGAGTGCAGGGCTGCGCGCCATTCCGTTTCCAACTGGCGAGCAAGTCGGCCATACCCAGCAGCTCCGGTAAACGTGGTTGCCTCGCCCTTCGCGCTGGGGTAGTCCTCCGCGGGGCGCTGGCTCCCTGGGGCAGTAAACCAGAAAGGGTAGTCCGCAACGGTGGTGCTCTGTGTCATAGACCGGAAGTCGGCGAGCGTCAAAGAGGGGTCATCGCTTTGGAGTTTGGTCACGAGTATGGGAGTAAGTGCGGCGTGTCCTGCCGAGGCTCCAATGCTTCCCCAAAGAACAGTGGTGTGCGGCTCCGCATGCGCAGCGGGGTTGACCTCGGCAACCGCAGCCCAGAAGTTCTTTATGACCCTCGAGAGGAATTCCGTTCGTCCTGCCAGCGCGTCCCCAACCATCAGATGGCCACCTTGTTCCATCTGATCCAATAGGGACTTGAGGTCCTCATTGGCGAGCAGGGGCTTAAGGCTGGTCAAGAACGCTTGGAGCTTGACCGGCCTAGTCACGTGGTCATTCGGCATCTGGATGCGCCCATTCCAGCAAGAGTCCGTGTCGCTGTTCAATATGCTGGCTATTCGGGACGCTTCATATTTCCATGCGTCTTGGTCTGGTACCACGGTCGTCAGCACTCTCAGGTCGTGGTCGCTGAGGGCTCCATCGTCCAGCTTCCGCTGTACCACCCTGAGGCTTAGGTCTGTGCGCACTCGCTTCTGCTTCTCGTTGATAAGAAGGAACTGGGCTACTTCTTCGCCGAGGGTCAAACCAACGAAGACACGAGCGTCTATGGTATGGCGGTCCGTGATGGTTCCCTGAGCGAGGGCGTTCTTGATTCCGTCCAGCCGAGTACCTCCATCAGTGACTGACAGCCATCGGGTCCCGTCGTGTTCGAAGCTGAGAAAGCCGACCGTGGCGTCATCATCCAACCCTTCGAACCTCCACTCATCGGGACTGAGCCGGGCATTGATGGTCAGCTCAAAGAGCTTCGGTTCAAGGTTGGCGTCGAGACAGCGCCGAATGTAGTCCGCAATGTCCCGGGCTCTCTTGGGACGGAGCGTCTCATCTCGCTGGTACCCCCCGCCGGTCGCGTCGGTGTAGTAGTCGACGAAGGCGTTAGCTACCAGCATGCCCGCAGGTACGGAGGCGCTGTAACTCCCGTCGCGATTCCGTTTCGCCAAGATCTCGTACTGTGGCATAGGGCCACCTCCCAGGTAGGCAAGGTGGCTAGAGCATACTCACGCAAACGCTCAGTGTCAAATGCGCACTACAACTGCGCACTACAACTGCGCACTACAACTGCGCTAAGCTCATAGAGCACGCCGGTTGGCTTTCGCTATGAAGCCGTCCAAGGTCATTACTTCCACGTTGTCTCCAGTGGCGAGGTGCTGGTTGAGTCCTCCCTTGGTGTAGAACTCCTTGAGCTTCCAGCCGTCCCCGCCCAGAACAACATAGGCCTTTCGATATCTTCCTTGGCTCTTGTCGATAGCGTCTGCCAGGCAGATGACCTCAAAAGGCACCTTCTGCTCCGTAGTTCCGGAATTCTGCTGCCACTTGAGGGAAACAAGGATTCCTTGGTCACCAGTAGGTTGGGCAAGGACATCAACCTTGTGGCGCCCCCCTCCAAGCCGCTGGCCGACGTCTACTTGCTTCCTGGGGTTGTACCCTCCTCGCTGCAGGGCAGGGAGCACCATCTGTTCGAGTACCCAACCGGTAGACGTGTCGCGTGGGGCCATGATTGCCTCCTGCGTATCTAGCCATCACACGATTAAACCGTGTGACGCATGCATTTAATCGCATATACCCCTAAACCCCCACCTTCGCCCGCTTGTGCGGCTTCGGTGCGGGCGCTGCCGCCTCCTCCGGCGCGATGCCGTGCTTGGCGAGAGCATCGCGGAGGAAGGTGGCGGTACGGGAGTCCGGGTGCGCGGCCACGCGCTCCGGCGTCCCCTCGATGACGACGTCGCCGCCGTGGATGCCGGGGCCGGGGCCCATGTCGATGATCCAGTCCGCGTTCTTGATGAGGTCCAGGTGGTGCTCGATGAGCAGCACCGTGTTGCCGCCGTCCACCAGCCGGTGCAGCACGCGCAGCAGGTGGGAGGCGTCCTCGAACGACAGCCCGGTGGTCGGCTCGTCCAGGATGTAGAGCGTCTTGCCGGTCGCGCGCTTGGAGAGCTCGGTGGCGAGTTTCACGCGCTGCGCCTCGCCGCCGCTGATGGTCGTCGCAGGCTGGCCGAGCCGGATGTAGCCGAGCCCGACCGCCTCGAGCGTTTCGAGCTTCGACCTGATGCGCGGGATGTTGGTGAACAGTTCGTGCGCCTCGGTGACGGTCATCTCCAGCACGTCGGCGATGCTCTTGCCCCGGAACATGATCTCCAGCGCGTCCTCGTTGTAGCGCCTGCCGTTGCACACCTCGCACGGCACGGTCACGTCCGGCAGGAACTGCATCTGTATCTGCACGTAGCCGTCGCCCGAGCACGCCTCGCAGCGCCCGCCCTTCACGTTGAAGGAGAAGCGGCCGGGCATGTAGCCGCGCGCCTTCGACTCGGGCAGGGCGGCGAACAGCTCCCGTATGGGCGTGAACGCGCCGGTGTAGGTGGCCGGGTTGCTTCGCGGCGTCCTGCCGATGGGCGACTGGTCGATGTTGACGACCTTGTCCACGTTGTCCAGACCGTCGACGCCGTCGCTCGCGCCGGGGCGGTCCTTGGCGCGGTAGAGGCGCTGCGCCAGCCACTTGTAGAGCACCTCGTAGACCAGCGTGGACTTGCCGGAGCCGGAGACGCCGGTGACGCAGATGAGCTTGCCGAGCGGGAAGTCCACGTCGAGGCCGCGCAGGTTGTTCTCCCGCGCGCCCTTCACGCGCAGCCGCTTCCCGTTCCCCTTGCGCCGCGCGAGCGGCATCGAGATCTCGCGCCGCCCGGAGAGGTACGCGCCGGTGAGCGACGCCTCGCTCTCCTCGACGTCGTCGATGGTGCCCTCGGCGACGACCCACCCGCCGTGCTCGCCCGCGCCCGGGCCGAGGTCCACGAGGTGGTCCGCGGAGCGCATCATCGCCTCGTCGTGCTCGACGATGAGGACGGTGTTGCCGAGGTCGCGGAGTCCCTTGAGCGTCTCGATGAGCCGTGCGTTGTCGATGGGGTGCAGGCCCACGGACGGCTCGTCGCAGACGTAGAGCACGCCCATCAGGCCGGAGCCTATCTGCGTCGCGAGGCGTATGCGCTGGCCCTCGCCGCCGCTGAGCGTGCCCGCCGCGCGTGAGAGCGACAGGTACTCCAGCCCCACGTTGAGCAGGAAGGAGAGACGGGAGCCGATCTCCTTCAGTATCTGGTTGCCGATGGTCAGCTCGCGCTCGGTGAACACCGGCGCGTCGGCGTGCTCAGGCCAGCGCGGCTCGATGGGCACTTCCGGCCCGAGCCCCTGCACGGACAGCGCCCACTCGCTCGCCTCGGCGACGGAGAGCGCGGTCACCTGCATGATGGAGCGGTTCGCGATGGTCACGGCGAGCGCCTCGGGCCGCAGCCGTTCGCCGCCGCACGCCTCGCAGGGCAGGGCGGTCATGTACCGCTCGATCTCGTTGCGCATGTAGTCGGACTGCGTGTCGCGGTAGCGGCGCTCCAGGTTGGGGATGATGCCCTCGTAGCGCGACTCCCACTCGAACACGCGCCCGTGGTGGGTGCGGTGGCGCACCTTCACCCTGCGCCGGTCCGGGTAGCCGTAGAGGACAATCTTCCGCGCATGCTCCGGCAGTCTGCGCCAGGGCGTGTCCATGCTGACGCCCTCCGCCTCGGCGACGCCGCGCAGGATGCTGAAGTACCACGCGGTGCTGGAGCCCGCGCGCGACCACGGGTGTATCGCGCCGTCGTCCAGGCTGCGCGAGAGGTCCGGCACGATGAGGTCGGGGTCGACCACGAGCTTCATGCCGAGCCCGCTGCACGTCGAGCACGCGCCGTGCGGGCTGTTGAACGAGAACGTGCGGGGCTCTATCTCCCCGAAGCTGATGCCGCAGTACGGGCACGCGAACTGCTCCGAGAAGACCTGCTCCTCGCCGGAGTCCACGTCGATCGCCAGCATCCGCCCGTCGCCGTAGCGGAGCGACGTCTCGACGGAGTCGAGGACGCGGCTGCGCTCGGTCTCGCCGTCGAGGACGAGCCGGTCGACGACAATCTCGATGGTGTGCCACTGCTGCTTGTTCAGCTCGATGCTCTCGTCGAGGCTGCGCACATCGCCGTTGACGCGGACGCGGACGAAACCGGCAGCGCGAGCCTCGTCGAATACGTCCTTATGCTCGCCCTTCTTGTGGACGACGCGGGGGGAGAGGAGCATGAGCCGCGCGCCGCGGCGCGAGAGCACGGCCTCCGTCACCTGCTGCGCCGTCTGGTGCTGCACGGGCCTGCCGCACCGGTAGCAGTGCGGGCGTCCAACGCGGGCGAAGAGCAGGCGGAGGTAGTCGTACACCTCGGTGACGGTGCCGACCGTCGAGCGTGGGTTGTTCGACACGCCCTTCTGGTCGATGGAGATGGCTGGCGACAGCCCCTCGATGTACTCGACGTCCGGCTTGTCCATGCGCCCGAGGAACTGGCGCGCATACGCGGAGAGCGACTCCACGTAGCGCCGCTGGCCCTCGGCGTAGATGGTGTCGAAGGCGAGCGTGGACTTGCCGGAGCCGGACGGCCCGGTGATGACCACGAGCCGGTCGCGCGGGATGGTGACGTCTATGTTCTTGAGGTTGTGCTCGCGAGCGCCGCGAACGACGATGCTTTCGAGGGCCATGGGACCTTGCGTCGGGGATGTCTCGCAGCGCCCTGCGCCACGGGGCTAGATGGTATCACTCTGCGGGACTGACAGGGCGGCACAGACGGATTCGTAGTGAGATTGTTCCGCTCATGGTGAGCCTGTCGAACCACGCCCCCTGCCCGTCGTTCCTGCGCAGGCAGGAACCCCGCAGCCCTGCTCCTCAGCGTGCAGCGCGCGACAACGCAGCCCCGGCCTTCTTGACGAGCTCGCGCAGAACCACGCTCGCGCCGTCGACCTCTATCGCCACAACGCGACCAGCCTCGTCGTAGTCCAGAACAACGCCCTCAGCGACTTCAACCGACCGGACACTCGGCTTCTCCTCGAACTGCATCCGCAGGATGTCCGATTCCTTGTCGTAGACGGTTTCCGGCTTCCGCACTACCGTGTCAACCATCGCTCTGCCTCCCCGTCGATGAATGCATTGTGCACCGTCTCGCCGTCGTCCTCAACTACGACCCTCAGGTAGTGCTGCAGTTCCTCTACGTAACCCCACATGCGTGTGCGGCCGGGGCGAGGGTCCGGACGTGATTGCGCCGGACTCTCCATGACACGCTCACAGTATTCATCGCGAAGGTACGGCCTTCTCCTCTCGACGATGTTTCGGTAGTACGCCGTGGCCTTCATTCGTTAAGCGGTTTAGCCCTCAGGCGAACCCCGCAGTTCCTAGCCGCCCCGAGGCAGCGGACGCCCCGGCAGACGCGCCCAGACTTCGTCGCCGCGCACGAACGTCTCGAAGGCGACCGCGTCGTACGTGTAGCGGTCGAGGCACTCGCCGGTGACGAAGTCGAAGATGGCGGAGTGCAGCGGACAGATGACCTGCCCCGGCTCGATCGTGCCCCACGAGAGCATCGCGCCTTGGTGCGGGCAGAAGTTCTCCAGCGTGCCGAGGCGCTCACCGTCCCAGAAGACGGCTATCTCCCACCCGCGGAACCTGGGGTGCTCGATCTCGATGGCGAGCACGCCCTTCTCCTGCACCTCGTTGAGAGCGCAGACGTAGTACTCGTTCAGGGTCGTGGGGGCCCGGTTGAACATCGCCTACTGGATCTCCAGCAACGGCTGACCGGCCTCGACGGCCTGGTCCTTCTTGATCTTGATGCCCTTCACGACGCCGCTGCGCGCCATGCGCACGCTCTGCTCCATCTTCATGGATTCAAGAAGGCATATCTCGTCGCCCGCCTCCAGCTCCTGGCCCTTGGTGGCGGTGACGGAGACGATCTTGCCGGGCAGCGGACAGCGGATGACGTGCTCGTCGCCCTGCGTGATGCCGCGCAGACCGGGCAGCTCCGCCTTGCGGGGCGCCGACCGCCGCACCGGAACGCCGGCCTCGCCCGGGTTGCCGACCTCCACCAGGTACGTCTCGCCGTCCACGACGACCTCCACCGGGCTCTGGTAGAGGTCGCCTACCTCGACGTCGTACCAATCGTCGTTGACTCGCACGCGCATCCGTTTCACTACAACGCTCCGTTACTGAGGCGGTTCACCATCGCCATGCGTCGGCCGTGCATCCGCCACCTGCTGAACTGTATCTCCTGCGGGGACTCCTGTTCCAGCGCCATGACGACGGCTATCGCGGCGGCGATCGCGCTGTCGCGCGCCGGCTCGTTCAGCATCCGCTCGAGGAATGCGTTGTCGAACGCGCCGTTCCTGAAGTCCTTGTGCGCCAGCACGCGCTGCACGAGCGGGATGTTGACGACCGGCCCCTCGACGACGTACTGGTCGAGCGCCGCCATCATGTGGGCGATCGCCTCCTCCCGCGTCTCGCCGTGGACGATGAGCTTCGCCATCATCGACTCGTAGTGCGGCGACACCTCGTACCCCTCGTACAGCGCGCTGTCGACGCGCACGTTCGGCCCCTCCGGCTCGACGAGCACCGAGACCGTGCCCGCGGTCGGCAGCAGCATCACCGGGTCCTCCGGGTAGATGCGAGCCTCGATCGCCGCCCCGCGCTGGTGGATGTCGCTCTGCGACAGCGGCAGACGCTCGCCCGCCGCGACCCGCAGCTGCAGCTCGACGAGGTCCAGCCCCGTGACCATCTCCGTGACGGGATGCTCCACCTGCAGCCGCGTGTTCATCTCCAGGAAGTAGAAGCGCTCCTCCCTGGCGTCGTACAGGTACTCGATGGTGCCCGCGTTCGTGTAGCCGATGCTCTTCACGAGCCGGACCGCGGACTCGAGCAGCGCGCTCCGCACCTCCGGCGTGAGCTTGGGGCACGGCGTCTCCTCGACCACCTTCTGGTTGCGGCGCTGCACCGAGCAGTCGCGCTCGAACAGGTGCAGCGCCTTGCCGAAGTGGTCCGCGATGACCTGCACCTCGACGTGCGACGCGTTCAGGATGCGGCGCTCCATGTAGACGCGGCTGCTGCCGAACGCGTTCAGCGCCTGCGACCGCGCGCGGGCCACCGCCTCCGGCACCTCTTCGATGTCGTTCACGACGCGGATGCCCATGCCGCCGCCGCCGTCCGCCGCCTTGATCATCAGCGGGAAGCCGATGCCGCGAGCGATGGCCACGGCCTGCGAGTCGTCGATCTCCCCCTCCGCGCCGGGGCTGATGGGCACCCCCGCCTCGCGGGCGAGCCGGCGCGCCATGATCTTGTCGCCCATCTGCGCGATGACCCTCGACGACGGCCCGATGAACGTGAGGCCTTCCTTCTCGACCGCCTCGACGAAGGACGGGTTCTCGGAGAGGAAGCCGTAGCCGGGGTGGATGGCCTGCGCCTTCACCTTCTTCGCGGCCTTGATGATGGACTCGCCGTTCAGGTACGACTCCGACGCCGGCGCCCCGCCGATGTGAACGGCGCGGTCCGCCATCTGCACGTGCTTCGCCTTCGCGTCCGCGGACGAATACACCGCGACGGCCTCGATACCGAGACGCTGGCACGTGCGGATGACGCGGCAGGCGATCTCGCCGCGATTGGCGATGAGCACAGTGTCGAACATGGGACACAAGTGTAACGGTCGCACCCGCCCCCGGCCAACCTCGCCTAACCCGTCATTCCCGCGAAGGCGGGAATCCAGAAGGGGTGGGGTCTGGTGGTGCCTGGTGTAGGGGCGTCCCTTGTGGGCGCCCTGCGTACCAACGAGGATCACCTTCCATGCTGCAACGCCCGGTCCCTTCCCCCTCGACGGGGGAAGGCCAGGATGGGGGTGAGGCCCGCCAGAGCCGCTCATGGTGAGCCTGTCGAACCACGCGGGCGGCCACCGGCTTCAGGCGGCGGCCACCGTTGTCCTCCCCGCGCCTCCTCTGTGGACGCGCCGCGCAGGCGTGAACCGCACGCCCAGAGTGCGAAAAAGTGCGCCAAAATGAGCCAAAACTGGCCACGCCACTCCTGCGACCCCGCCCCCGCGCCGGGCCAACCCCCGACGCTACCCCGATGGCGGCGCCCCGCCACCAACCAGCGTACGCGCCCCCGCCGCGACCGCGAAAGGGCCGCGTGTCACGGCGCGTGATGCCTGGTGTAGGGGCGTCCCTTGTGGGCGCCCTGCGTATCGCCTACCCCGCCTCCCCCAACACACACCCGAGCGCCGACGCATAGTCGCGTGGCTCGATGTGCGGAAACAACGACCGCGCCACATCGTCCGTCACCACGACGTCGTTGCGCAGCCCCTCCACGAGCGCCCGCGTGATGGCGGTGGGGATCGGCGTGAACCAGTGCACCCAGTACGACGACAGCCGAGGCGTCAGCACCGGGACGGCGAGCATCAGCCGGTGCAGCCCACGCGCCCTCGCGTAGCCGAGCATCAGCCCCTCGTACGTCGTCACGTCCTTCCCGCCCACCTCGACGATGCGGCCCCGGCACGACGGCGTGTCGAGCGCCGCGACGAGGTAGTCGAGCAGATCGTCGACCGCTATCGGCTGCACGCGCGAGTAGAGCCATCGAGGGCAGATCATGACCGGCAGGCGCTCCACGAGATAGCGGACCATCTCGAACGAGATGCTGCCCGCCCCGACGACCACCGCGGCGCGGAACTCCGTGACCGCGACCCCGCCCGCCCGCAGCGCACGACCGCACTCCTGCCGCGAGCGCAGGTGCGGCGAGAGGTCCGCCCCCGACCCCAGCCCGCCGAGATAGATGACGTGCCCGGCGCCCGCCTCTGCGGCGGCCTGCCCGAACGTGCGGGCAGCCTGGACGTCCAGCTCATGGAACCCGGCGCCGGAGCCGCTGCACATGCTGTGCACGAGGTAGTACGCCGTGTCGACGCCCACCAGCGCCTCGGACAGCGGCCCGCGGTC
This sequence comes from Dehalococcoidia bacterium, assembly GCA_965208625.1. Lineage (GTDB taxonomy): Bacteria > Chloroflexota > Dehalococcoidia > Lucifugimonadales > Australimonadaceae > Bin16. Next base: position 1,969,121 of record OZ242348.1, on the reverse strand, counting down.
GAGCACGTCCCCGACCGCCACCTCGACCTCCCCGGCCCACGGACGCGACCGCACGCGCTCCCGGTCGCGGACGAGGACACGAACGCTGCGCCCCTCCTCCAGCAGCCGGGGCACGAGCCTCCCGCCGATGTACCCCGTAGCTCCGGTGACCAGGATCCTTCGAGAAGTCCCCATCCGGCACCCACCCCCCGCAGCCCCCACCGCCCCTCGCCACTCTCGGGGCACGGTGCTGCCCACACCTCTATTGTACGAGGTGCGCCCCGTCGTTCCTGCGGAGGCAGGAACCTCGCAGCCCCGTGCTTCAGCGCGCGGCATCCTCTCGGACGCTCATGGCCGACTGTCATCCCCTGCGGAGTCTAGGGTGGCAGCGGAGGCCGGGGGGGGGGGGGCCTCGCTGAAAACCCGTGTGTATAATCTGGGTACGCGACTCGGTTGGATTGAATGCCTCATGACTTCATTTTCAGACCGACATGGACTCAGCCGAAAGGCCCTGCAAGCAAACAGCATGGACTACGAGCTCAGAACAGGGCTCTGGAACGCTGTCTATTTCTCATATAGCGCTGATATCTATGCCGACAGGACTAAGAGGAGTTCTATGGGGCCTCTAGACTGGGGCAATCAATCCAACAGACGTAACCCCGATGCTGAGCTCATAGTCTTTGCCTTAAGACTCAGAGTTGATGTTATGAAGCAGCCAGCAGAGGGCTTAGACTTGAAGAACGTTTCTTTGAAACGCGAAGCCCTATTGGGTAACATCAAGGAATGGATACTGAAGGCGGATTGGAATCGTGTCTATGATTTAATCGAATTCTTTCCAAAGAACTATCCTGAAGGCATTGAATTGAGTAATCGCTTCCGCGCCAGAGTAAACAACGTTCTTGAAAAAGAGAACGCAAGATACCGGTTCATTGGTAATGAATTGGCACAGATCACCACTAGTGAAGAGATAACGGAAATCGAAGAAACCCTGAACCTAGGCGGGCCATTCGACCTAGCCTCTAAGCAGATACGTCAGGCCTTGCGGCTACTGTCAGACAGAGAGAACCCAGACTATCGAAATTCCATAAAGGAATCCATCTCTGCCGTGGAAGTGGCGTGCAGGGTTGTTTCTGGCCAACCCAAAGCGACCCTAGGAGACGCGCTTGGTGCAATCAGAGACGAATCAGCTCATCCGGTACTGAGGGTCGCCTTTGACAAACTATACGGATGGACTAGTGATGCAGCAGGCATTAGGCATGGGATGACCGAAGGTGCGAGCGTTGGTTTCGCCGAAGCTCAGTTCATGGTTGTCGCGTGCTCAGCCTTCACTAACTACCTCGCCGCAAAATCCCGACGCGCAGATGACTGACTCTTTCTCTCAGCCTATACCACGAACGGATCGCTGCGCTGCTCCCCGGATATCGACCTCCGTTGGCATGACGTACCCTTAAGAATTACGCGTCGTGCTAGGTGGATTCGAAGCAACCCTCAAGGCACGGGCGGGAGTAAGAGACCTCAAGGGAAGATCAACAACTCTCCTTTGTCTGCTATCCTACGCATGGTATGTCCGAGGGGAAGGTGCATCGATGCAAGAGCGTGCTGTCAACATATTTGCTTATGGAGATGGTCGAGAGGTTTCCGCGATTGGCTATTGCGAATACGTCATCGACGGGACTCTTGCCGATGTTCGTACTTTCTACAATCGAAGGTCGACTCAGATTACGAGAACACAACTCGATACGTATTCCCTTCTTCTATAGATAGAACCTACATTAATCTAGCCGCTAGACTAGGGAACCTAGGTGCATTAATGCCACGTTACAAGGGTGAAATGGAAGGGCTACAATACTGTCTAACGCACATCGTAGATGGAGAGCCTTTCATCGCGGGTATATCGGATGACTTGGAAAACCCACTGCCTGACTACCTAAAGATATACATGACAGACGCCGGATTCGACTTTCCGAGCTTGATCGACGATGACTTCGTTGATGCTGTTAGGTTGCTGTGGGTAAACAAGAAATATTACGCAGCATTGAAGTTGCTCTTGAGCGTGATTGATACAATTGGCTTCATCGATTTTGGCCCCGAAGGGAATTGTTTTGTGAAGTGGCTAGATAGGTACTGTAACTTAGCAACGCTGGAGATAACTTCTGGAGAACTATGGGAACTGAGAAACTCCTTGCTTCATATGTCAAACCTCGAGTCAAGGAGAGTGAAGGACCAGACGGTAAGGCGCCTAATACCTGTCATTACAGCTACTGAGAGGGATGCACCGGACATCGGAGGCACTGACAAATCCTTTCACGTCTTGCGATTCATCAAGCACACCTTTGTCCAAGGCATTGAGAACTGGCTACAGACATACAACGAAACGCCGGGTAAATTCTTGGAGTTTGTCATGAGGTACGACACGATAGTTTCTGAGACACGAATGAGTGAATGGGAAGGCCCTGGAGCCCTCTGACTGTAGCTTGCCCCGTCGTCACTCCCCCCCAAACCGCTGACACCCGCCCCTTACCCCGCCGCCCCCGCACGCCGTACGCTGGTTGGATGAACGTCGAGGGGCAGGGTAGCCGATCCAGGCTGCAACTGACGTCACACGAACTACGAGATGCCGCCAGCCGACGGCTACGCACTCACGAAATCGTCCTTGGTCCGCCAGACGACAGACGCGGGGACGGAACGAACCAGATCAATGATATCGCCGGCAGGCTCGCGGGGCAGCAGGATTGCCACACCGGTCGGAGGTTGTTCGAAACGACGGTAATCGAAGAGTTGGCCGATGGCCATTCGCACTGACGTGCGCAGAACATCACCTTTTGCCTCATAGAGCACATGATCAGTCTCATCCACCAGGTCGCAATAGAGCGGAGGGACGGAACCGCCCAACTGATAACGGTGTCTGGTTACTCTGTGGCCCTGACCCTCAAGGTGTTGCTTAAAGGCCAGTACAAGGCCCTGCTCACCCCTGGTAGCTTCAATGACCTTGTCCGGGATGGTGACCTGGAACTGTTCGACGTGCTGGGCCTCGACGCTGACCTCTGTCACATGGAGCTGACTCGGTTCGACCGGATGTTCGGGTGGCAGGCCAAGGCCCTCCCTGATCGCTGAGGCGGCTGCGGCGAGGGCATCTTGGTTCGGCGAGTATCGGTGCCAAACCTCGGCATCGAGCTTGCTGTAGCTCGTCATACCTCGGCCATGGTAGTTGTCGTCGATTGCAGCGAAGTTGGCGAGCTTCAGAGCAACGCCGTTCGGATTGCGGAATCGGTCCGCGTCTGGGCGTACGGCGTGAATCTCTAGGGAGTTGAGAGCATGCGACAGTTCAACGACCGCCGGATTGGTGTCGTCAAGAAGGCCTGACCGGAGGTATAGGTCGAGCGCGAGGACTAGTTCTTCCTCAGCCCACCGGGGATTGCGCCCGCGGCCACCTGACCTCTGGAGTCTGCTGGACTGCATAGATAGAAAATATCATGTCTGTTGGCCTGCTGTCTTCCGGCAGTAACACGTCTGTCAGTATGTGACACCCGCCCCTTACCCCGCCGACCCCTCACCCCGTACGCTGGTTGGATGACTGTCGACCGCTCAGCACCCATTGACAGCGCCTCTAGCTCGACGCCCAGCCATAGCTCCGATCTATGGGTTGAGGTCTTCACACACACTTTCGGCGCGCATCTTGCCGCCTTACCCCCGGAAGCAGGCCGTGGCCTTGTCGATATAGATGACAAAACGTCAGGATACCCCCATGTTCACTCGTAAGGTTGACGCCTATATCGACGCCTTGGTCGCGGAGCACGAGGTCTTCACACACACTTTCGGCGCGCATCTTGCCGCCTTACCCCCGGAAGCAGGCCGTGGCCTTGTCGATATAGATGAGAAAACCTCAGGTTACCCCCATGTGCACTCGTAACGCGCACATCAAGAACGGCATGAAGAACGGACGCGCAGAGCGGTGCGGGCTACAGCACCGCCATCATGTGGTGCTGCACGCGGTTGCCGCGCTGCACGCCCATCTTCATCACCTGCCGCGCCGGGCGGTCGTCCGGGTCCGGGAACATCGCCGTCCATGCCGCGTCGATGGCCGGCACGTCGTCGTAGTCCTGGATGAGCAGCATGATGAGGCCCACGTTGTCCATCGTGCCCCCGCCCGACTCCACGAGCGACTGGATGTTGCGGATGCCGTGGTGCGCCTGCCCCTCGATGCCCTTCACCGGCTCCAGCTTGTCCGGCCCCGCCGTGTCGACGCCGGAGACGCCGCCCGAGCAGAACAGGTCGCCGATGCGCGCGCCCATCGGGATGGGGTCGTGGTGCCCGTGCCCCTCTATCTCGTGGTTCGTCCGCTCGCCGCCTATCCTGCCGATCACCTGCATCTGGATCTGCCCGCCCATCGGGTAGCGGTACGTCTTGCGCGCCGCCTGGTACTGGCCGATGGGCCACGCCTCCAGGTACACGTCCACCATGTACGGCTGGTACGCGAAGTCGTTCAGGTACACCCACTGCAGCACCACGTCGTCCACCGTCCCGCCCGCGTGCTCCATGAACACCCGCATATTGTCGAAGCACTGGTCGGTCTGCGCGTCCTCGCCGGTGACCGGCAGCGACGTCGACAGGTCCCACGGCACGATGACGGACGAGAAGACGTAGTCGCCCATCCGGACCCCGTTCGGGAGCGGGTCGCGGTGCGTCAGCCCCGGCACCTCGATGCGCTGCCGCTTCTGTCCGGCGACGCCTATCGCATGCAGCTCGACGCCCTCGCCGGGCGGCAGCGGGTAGGACGTCGTCTTGCGCGCGGGCCGGTTGTCCGGGTCCGGGAACAGCTCCAGCCACCCCGTGTTGATGTGCGGCCGGAAGTCCTGGCTGTCGATGAAGTTCGTGACGATGCCGATGTCGTCGGTCGACAGCCCCGCCGCCTCGACGAGCGTGCGCAGGTTGTGCCACGCGTTCAGGAACTGCTCCGCGGGGTCGTCCGGCATCACGCCGGTCTCGAGGTCGATGCCGTGTATGCCCGAGGTGAAGAACAACCCGCCGACCTGCACGAGGTCCGGCGCGACCGCGTCCGGCGCGTTGAGGCCGGGCAGCCGCGTCGTCGAGCGCTTGTTCGGCTTCCCCGGCGCGCCCTTGTCGCTCAGCGCGGGGCCGGGCGCGTCGCGGAACTTCGGACGTATCGCGGCGTTCGCCAGCCGTGCGTCGCCCGCGGCCTTGACCATCGCCTCGGCGCCCGCGAGCGCGAGCCGCTCGTCGCGGTCCTCGTCGCCGGTCCCGCTCACGCCGATGCCGCCGATGACCTCGCTCGCCCGGTGCAGCGTCAGCCCGCCGTGCAGCGTCGTCACGCCGTCGTTCGACCAGTCGGCGACCGTTCGGCCGTCGTGCGATATCTGCTGCCGGTATATCAGCGTGTCGCGCCCGATGAACGCGGCCGTGTACGCCTTCCGCTCCGCGTTCCGCACGTCGGTCGCCGACGCGCCGTCCCTGCGTACGGAGTACACGAGCGCGCCGCTCTCGTCCACGACCGCGAGCGCGAACGGGCGCTCGTTGGGCCGCGCCGCCGCCATCGCGGCAGCTACCGCGCACTCGGCGTCTGCAAGGCTGATGGTCTCTCGTGCCGGCATGCCTACACCCCCTCGACGCAGATCACGGAGGCCGTCGCGGCCTCCCAGCGGACGCCCACGATGCCCTGGTACGCGTCGGAGTTGTACCAGGCCTTCAGCGTCTCCATGTCCGGAAACTCGATGACCACCAGGCGGCTCGGCTGGTACTCGCCCTCGATCGTCTCCGCAGCGCCGCCCCGCACGAGGAACTTCCCTCCGTACGGCTCCAGCGTCCCGGGCACCTGCGCCCCGTACGCCTGGTACGACTCCGCGTCCTGCACCTTCACGTCTGCCATGAGATACGCCGGCATCACTCCACCCCCATCGCTTCGAGCCCGATGCGCGCCAGCGCCTCGTCCCGTATCGTCGAGTTCCCGCTCATCGCTATCCCCCCCACGACCTGCCCGCCGGAGACGATGGCGAGCCCGCCCTGCAGCGTCGTCAGCTTCGGGTCGCCCCAGTCGTTCAGCGTCCGCGCGTTCGCCTTCACGACGTTGTCGCGGAAGTCGACCGTGTTCATCCCGATCCGGGCGGCCGTGTACGCCTTCGCCCGCGCCCGCCCCAGCATCCGCGCCGGAGCCCCGTCCACCCGGGCGCACAGCACCTCCGCCCCGTGGGCGTCCGTGATGCACAGCGCGCCCGGATTGTCCGTGCCGTCCGCGAACTCGGCGAATATCGCCTCCTTCGCCTTCAGGGCCTCCTCGAGGCCGATGCTCTTCGTCTCGAACATGGCTACAACTCCCGAAGCAACCGGCCGAAGCCGGGTATCTTGTCGTCCACCCCGGCGAGGCGCAGCGACTGCCACGCCATCGCCTGCATGCTGCTCACGACCGGCACGCCCAGATCCTGCTCCAGCGTCTCGACCACCGCGACGCTCGGCATCAGCGCGCCCGTTATCCACACGCCGTCGGCGTTCGGCGTCGCCCGGAACAGGTCCGCCGCCATCCGCCGCACGATCCCGAGGTCCATCGTCGACACCTCGTACGCCCGCAGCTCGCCCCCCGCCACCTCGCCCACCACCGAGCCCGCATTCGCGACCTCGATGTCGGCGTTCGAGACGTAGTCCGCCAGCTGCGCGTGGGTCTTGTCGTCGAACGGCGTCAGCATCGCCACCCGGCCCATCCCCAGCCCGTTCATCGCCTTGATGCACGAGCCGAGGTCCGTCGCCGCAGGCGTATCCGTCACGCTCCCGATCCGCCGCAGGATCTCGTCCTCGAACTTCCACCCGCGCCCGGAGATGATCGGCACCCCCGCCTGCATGATGGACTGCGGCCGCCGGGTCATGATCTCCTCGGTAGCCGCCGGCAGGCGCTCGATGCCCGCCGCATACGACCGCTCCCCCTCCGAGAGCACCACCCCCAGCGAGGTCATCACGATGGTCACGCCCTCCGGCGCGATGAGATAGAACTCGTAAGAGTTGTTCTCGTGCGCAGGCGACGGTGTAATGAACCCGCACCGTGCGCGCCAGCCATAGGGCCAGTCAGCGGTCGCACTAAGCGCCATGCGTCCTCCTCCGTACCAGGGTGCGGGGAGTGTACCCGGAGGGTTGGCAGCGCGCCACTTGCGACGGGAGATCTTCAGGAGAGGAGTATGTCGGACTGGAGGATGTCCATCAGTTCCTGCGCGACGAACAGCCTGCGTCGTCCGGACGGCATCTCCCAGAGGATCCCCGCCCTCATCAGCCGCTCCACCACGTTCCTTGCGCCGGGGTTCGTTATGCCCAGCACTGCCGACGTGCGCGGGTAGGTGGTGACCGGCTGGCGAAAGAGATCGTCCAGCATCCTGAAGTCGTTGGCGGGTGCGCCCCGCTCCTGGAGGAGGCTCACGTACCGGTCGCGCAGCTCGCGTATGCGGCGTCCGCGCTCCAGCGTGTCGCGGGCCTGTACCCGCACGCCTTCCAGAAAGTAGAGCAGCCACTGCTCCCAGTCCCCGGTCGCGCTCATGTTGTAGAGCCCGTCGTAGTAGCGCTGTCTGTCCTGCTCGAAGTACGCGCTGAGGTGCAGCAGCGGGGCGGGGAGGACGCCGCGAGCGTACAGGAAGAGGATGATGAGCAGCCGCCCGATACGCCCATTGCCGTCCATATACGGATGGATCGTCTCGAACTGGTAGTGCAGCATGCCGCACATGACCAAGGGAGGTATGAGGAGGCTGCCGTCGTTGGTGAAGGCTTCTACGTCGTAGATGAGGTCACGCAGCAGGTGGGCGGGAGGCGGTACGAACCTGGCCTGCAGGATGTTGTTACTGCTGCCGATCAGGACCTGCCCATCCCTGAACGCCCCCGGGCGCAGGTCGTGGCCGCGTACGCCGTGCCGCATCAGCACCGCGTGCGCGTCGTTCATCAACCGCATGGAGATGGGGAGGTTCCGCTCCCGCATCAACCGGAAGCTCTCCTCCAGTGCCTCCAGGTAGTTGTGGACCTCGACGACGTCGCCCTGCTCCTTCCTGTCCGCTTCGTACTGAAAGAGATCGGAAAGCGAGGAGACCGTTCCTTCGATACGAGAGGAGAGGACGGCCTCTCTGCGCATGAGCGGCCCGATGAGTAGTTGAGGGTTAGGGAGCGTTTCAGCCACCCCCACGAGCGTTCCCACCGCGCGGTTCGCCTCGTCCAGCGCATAGACGAGTTCGGCGGAGAGCGGCAGCGCCCTGGGCAGAGGCGCCGGAACGAACGCCAGTTCGTCCGGGTGGGGGCCGCTGCCGATAGGCTCCAGCTGTCCGGCGGGGCTGCCCCGGAGAGCGAGCATGTTGGGGGAAGGCACAGGTAACTCCAGTTAGTGTCTGGTGGATAGTTTAAAGAAATCCGTCTGAAAGTTACAATCCCCTGCCGTAGAGTAACGGGCGTTAGCCTTTGGCCGATAAGTTAAAGAAATCAGCACAAAAGTTACTGTAGATGCTGGAACAGTAACCAGCGTTACTGTGCGCCGACCTCTACCCGCGGCGCTTGCGCAGCTCCGCCCAGACGTCGTCGGGCGAGAGCCCGGCGTCCGCGAGCAGCACGAGCGTGTGGTAGAAGAGGTCGGCGACCTCGCCGGGAAGGCTCCCGGTGTCCTGCGTGGCCGCGGAGAGCGCGACCTCCACGCCCTCCTCGCCGACCTTCTGCGCGATGCGAGACGTCCCGCTCTCGAACAGCGACGTCGTGTAGCTGCCCTCCGGCCGCTCCTGCTGCCGCTGCCGCACGACCTGGAATACCTCCGAGAGCACGCCGGGCCCCGCGTCGCTCCGCTCGTACTCCGGCTGCTCCGGCAGCGCCGTGAAGAAGCAGGAGCGTTCGCCTGTGTGGCACGCCGGGCCGTCCGCGCGCACCTTGAACAGCAGCACGTCGCCGTCGCAGTCGACCTGCGCCGACGAGACGTGCAGGAACGCGCCGGACGTCTCGCCCTTGTGCCAGGGCGCCTGCCGCGAGCGGCTGTAGAAGTGCATCTCGCCCGACTCCAGCGTGCGCGCGACCGCGTCCGGGTTCATGTGCGCGACCATCAGCACCTCGCCGGTGGCCTCGTCCTGGCATATCGCCGTCACGAGCCCCTGGGCGTCCAGCTGTATCCGTGGGTTCTCTGCGGTCGTCATCGGGTTCCTCCCGCGTTCGCGGCGCGTCAGTCGAACAGCGCCGGGATCTCGGACAGATCGCTCACGATGTGGTCAGGCGGCAGCAGCGTGCCGTTCTCAGGCGGCGGCGTGCGTCCCGGTGTGTCCAGCGTGCGCTGGATGAGCACGGTCTGCATGCCGGCGAGCTTCGCGCCGTGCGCGTCGTCGTAGGGGGCGTCGCCCACGTAGAGCACGGCCTCCGGCGCGACGTCCAGTTCGCTCACGAAGCGCGCGAAGATGCGCGGGTCCGGCTTGTAGGCGCGCGCGTCCTCCGACGACATGATGTGCGCGAAGCACTCCCAGCCGTTGTGCGCGATCGTCCCGTGCAGGAAGCGGTCGTCCGCGTTGGAGAGCACCGCGAGCGTCCGCATCCTCCTCAGCGCGTCGAGCGCGTCGTTCGTCTCGGGGAAGGCATTCTTGGAGGACAGCGCCGTCACGCTGTAGGACGCCGCCTGCTCCGCGTCGCCGGTCAGTCCCATCACCTCGAACGTTTCGATGAAGGCGTCGCGCCATGCCTCCCAGTAGGTCTTGAACGGCGGGCTCGCGTCCGGGTCGGCCATGTTCGTGCGCGTCTTGCGGAACTGCACCTCGTGGATGGCCCACTCCTTCCAGAATTCGAGAGCGTCCACGGGCAGGCGCTGTCCGTCCACGATGGCTTTGTGCGCCATCTGCCATTCCGTGGTGTCGTTTTGCACGAGCGTGCTGAACATGTCGAAGGCGATGACTTCGATGTTGCGGAGGTCTGCCATCGTTCAGTGGACCTCGCGCGCCGGGATGCCCTGCGCCGCCAGCGAGCGCTTGACCTCCGCGAGGGAGTGCTGGCCGTAGTGGAAGATGGAGGCAGCCAGGGCAGCGTCGGCGTGACCGTCCGTCACCGCCTGCGCGAGGTGCTCGATGCAGCCCGCGCCGCCGCTCGCGATGACAGGGACGGGCACGGCGTCCGCCACCGCGCGGGTAAGCTCGAGGTCGTAGCCGTCCTTGTGGCCGTCGGCGTCCATGCTCGTGAGCAGTACCTCGCCTGCGCCGAGCTCCGCCGTGTACTCCGCCCACCGCACCGCGTCGATGCCCGTGGGCGTGCGGCCGCCGTGGATGTACACCTCCCACTGCGAGTCGCGGCCGACGGCGAGTGCTCCCTTGCCGGGGTGGCCGTCCGCCAGCAAAGCCGGGTCCGCCGACGGACTGTCCGGCGCGATGCGCCGCGCGTCGATGGCGATCACGAGGCACTGGTTGCCGAACGCCGCCGCCGCCGCAGCGAACGCGTCCGGGTTCAGCACCGCGGCCGTGTTCATCGACACCTTGTCTGCGCCCGCGTTCAGCAGCTTCCGCACGTCCTCGACGGTGCGGACGCCCCCACCGACCGTGAGCGGGATGAACACCTGCTCCGACACGTGCTCCACCACCTCGATGATGGTGTCGCGCCCGTCCGAGCTGGCCGTGATGTCGAGGAAGACGAGTTCGTCCGCGCCCTCGCGGTCGTAGAAGGCGGCAAGCTCGACCGGGTCTCCGGCGTCGCGCAGGCTGACGAACGACGTGCCCTTGACGACGCGACCGCCGGTGACGTCCAGGCACGGGATGATGCGCTTGGTGAGCATAGTCCTAACAGGATAACGGACGGGCCCTGAGAGCGGAGCGACTTACGCTGTCCACGAGACGTGACCGTGCAGGTCGTCGGGCTGCGGCTTGCTCTTGAAGACGGCGAACTCCGCCTTCGACGCCGCGACGGTCGTGTCCGCGCCGTGGCCGGGGAGCACGAGCGAGCCGTCTGGCAGCGTGAGGAGCCGCTCCTCGATGCTCGCCACGACCTGCCGCAGGTCATCGGGCGTGTTCGTGCGGCCCGGCCCGCCGGGGAACAGCGTGTCGCCGGAGACGAGCGTGCCGTCGGTGAAGAGGCAGAGTGCGCCGGGCGTATGGCCGGGCGTGTGCAGGATACGGATGCGCGACGCCCCGATGCTGAGCTCGTCGTTGTGGGCGAGCAGCGCGTCCGGCTCGCCGGGCAACCTGCGAGCGTCGCTCTCGTGCACCGAGACCGGCAGGTCGGTGAGCCGTTTGAGGTCGGCGTAGCCCGCGACGTGGTCCGGGTGCGTGTGCGTGACGATGACGCCCTTCACCTGGAAGCCGTCCGCCTCGCTCAGCAGCCGCTCGATCTCCGCCGGCGCATCGACGAGGTACGCCTCCTTCGTGGCCGGGTCGGCGATGACGTAGCCGTTGTTGTCGTACGGCCCCATGCCGGCGACCTTGAACACGAGATGCGGGCCATCGTAGACGAGCGTCATGCGGAACTCCTCGCGAGTGGTCTGCATAGGATAACGCGGAGGCGTCAGCTGGGGGTGCTATGCTCGACGGCACGGAGGGACGGAACGTGGAAGGCTCGCTGAAGGACGCGGTGCGCGAGTACGCGCTGGGGCTGCCCGGGGCGTGGGAGGACCACCCGTGGGGCGAGAGCGCCATGAAGGTGGGGAAGAAGGTATTCGCGTTCCTTGGCGTGCCGGGAACGGGGTTCGGGATGGGCGTGAAGCTGCCCGACTCCGCGGGCGCGCTCCTCTCGATGCCGTTCGCGCGTCCGGCGGGCTACGGCCTCGGCAGGAGCGGCTGGGTGGAGATGACGTTTGCCGAAGACGACGCCGGCGCGCCCCCGCTCGACCTGCTGCTGGAGTGCGTCGAGGAGAGCTACCGCGCCATCGCGCCCAAGACACTTGTGAAGGAGCTCGACGCGCGGGCAGGGTAGGGCGTGGTTCGACAGGCTCACCATGAGCGGACGTGAGTTCGGTGCTGTCCGCCTACCGCAGGGCGGACAGGGTAGGGCATCAGGCCTGCACGGCCGTCGCCTGGTGGAACAGCAACAGCCAGCCGTCCTCGGTCCGCGACCAGAGCGAGCTGCGGTTCGCAAGCTGCGGTTCGTCTGCGTACGTCTCGATAGTGTTGTATGTCACCTGCACAACGTCAGGGCTCAGCGAGCGAACGTTGAGGCCCACGAGCCTCGCATGGATGGGCCGCGCGGCCATCCCGAGCGTGTCCTCGCGGCTGTAGGTGCGGCCTGACCTGCCGAACTCGAAGAATCCCGGCGCGAGGATGCCCTCCATCCACTCCCGGTCGAACCGCGTCTCGGCGCGCCAGAGGCCCTCTTCGAGTAGTTTCAGGCGCTGCCGGTCTTGTTCGCTGAGTTCCACGCCTACCGAATTGCGGGCAGCACCTCTGCTGCCGCGAGGCGTATCGCGCCCTCGACGACCTCGCGAGGCGTGCCGGGCCATCCGAAGCGCAGCGACGCGTGCGTGACGCCGATGTCTGCGAACGCCTGCAGGTCGGCGGTGACGTCGTCCGGGCTGCCGACGATGAAGCGGCCCGCGGCCAGCTCCTCGAACGGTGCGGTGAAGTCCTCCTCGCCCGGCAGCGCCTTGTCCTGTCCCCACGCGGCGTAGGCCTTGTACTTCCCCTCGAGGAACGGGCGGGCGGTGGCGATGGCTTCCTCGCGCGTCGGGGCGACGAACGTCTCGCGCGACATGGGCAGCGTGTCGAGGGGCGGATGGCCGTGCTCGGCGCGAACCGTCTTGTACAGCTCCACCTGCCGCGCCAGCGTGTCGAACGGCGCGTGCGGGTTCAGGTACCACGTCTCGCCGGTGCGGGCGATGCGGCGCACCATGCCGTCGCCGTTCGCCGCGATCCAGATGCGCGGGTGCGGCTGCTGGATGGGGCGTATGCCGAGGTGGACGCCGGTGACCTTGGTGAAGCGCCCCTCGAACGTCACCTCGCCGCCTGCCCAGAGTTCCCGCGCAAGGCGCAGGTTCTCGAACATCCGCGCGATGCGGTCCTCGTGCGTGACGCCGAACGCCTCGTACTCCTCGTCGCGGTAGCCGAGCGCGGCGTTGATGATGACGCGCCCGTTCGTGAGCACGTCGAGCGTGGCGACGTCCTCCGCCATCTGCACCGGGTTCTGCAGCGGGATGAGGACGGTCGACAGCATGTCCATGTCGCCGGTCTCGGCGCTGATGCGCGCGAGCGCGATGAGCGGCTGCATCATCTGGAACGGGTGCGAGAGGTAGTGCTGGCCGGCGTAGATGTAGTCGAAGCCCAGCTCGCGACCGACGCGCACCAGGTGGAGCACGTCCGCGAACCGCTGCACCATGTCGCCGTCGCCGGAGTGCTGGAGGAGACCGGAGAGGGAGAGTCCGAACTTCACGACGCCGCGTCCAGCCGCGCGATGTCGGCCTGCATACTCGTGAGCTCGGTGATGATCTCCCTGATGCGGGCCCGGTTCTGCCTGCTCTCAGTTTGGATGCCCTGTACCCATTCGTTGTGGGATTGCATCCATTCCTCGTGCCCCCGAATCCATTCCTCTATCGTCTGCAGGTGCCTGTCGTGCGACTGCTGCTCCTGCTCCATGCGGTCCATCGCCTGGACGAGGTTGGCTATTGCCCTGGCGTGCATCTCCATGCGGTCCGGTGAACTCATCGACTCTCCTCCGTGCGCGGCGATTATAGCAACGGGCATCCGCGCCAACGACCGCCGCGTGTCACTGATTCGTGCCGTCCCAGCGGACGGGAGCGCAACCCGCGCGCTGCTATCATTTCCGCACCCACGCATCCCCCGACGGAGGACGACACCCGATGGACCGCACAGCCCACATCGCGCAGCGCATCGTTGGCGCGCGGATATTCGAATACGCCATCATCGCGCTCATCCTCGCGAGCGGCGCGCTGCTCGGACTCGCCACCTCGCCCGCCATCGTCGACCGCTACGGCGACTCCATCGCGATGGGCAACCAGATCATCCTCGGCGTGTTCATCGTGGAGGCTGCGCTGAAGATGCTGGCGCTCGCCCCGACTTCCCAGCGCTACTTCCGCGACGGCTGGAACGTCTTCGACTTCGCCATCATCGTCTTCGCGCTCGTGCCCGCGACCGGCTCGTTCGCGATGGTTGCGCGGCTCGGACGACTGCTGCGCGTGCTGCGCCTCATCTCCGCCATCAAGGAGCTGCGGCTCATCGTCGGGGCGCTCGTGCGCTCCATCCCCAGCGTCGCCAACATCATGATGCTCATGAGCATCGTCGTGTACATCTACGCCATCGTCGGCTACCACCTCTTCCACGAGGCCGACCCCACCCACTGGCGCACCCTCGGCATCTCTCTGCTGTCGCTCTTCCGCATCATCACGCTGGAGGACTGGACGGACATCATGTACGCCGCGATGGAGCACCACGGCCTCGCGTGGCTCTACTTCCTCAGCTTCGTGGTCGGCGGCACGTTCGTCGTCGCGAACCTCTTCATCGCGGTCGTCATCAACAACCTGGACAAGGCGAAGGTCGAACAGCTGAACGCGCTGGAGACGCCGCCCTCCCAGGAGGAGTTGCTGCGCGAGCTCCGCACGACCCAGGAGACGCTCCGCCGCCTGGAGGACCGCCTCAGCGGCTACTCGCCGGACTCCGCGCAGCGCCAGTAGGGAAACTTCGCTCCGCCCGTCATTCCCGCGAAGGCGGGAATCTCGCAGCCCTGGACAAGGTGTGCAACCGGCTCCCGAGTCTGAGCATCTTGCTACCGGCGTTACGAGTAAACCGGGAGCTCCATCTGAGCACCTTGAGCACCTTGCGTTGCTCTGCGCAAGGCCACGGCCTGCTTCCCGCGAGAATTGAACAAGGTGCTCAATGAATCCAGAAGTTTGCGGCTGGACCCATAGACCATATCTATGGCTCAGCGTCGAGCTATAGACGCTGTCTATGGGTGCTGTCCGCAAGACGGTCATGCAACCAGCGTAGGTGGTCAGGGGGCGATGGCGAAAGGGGCGGGTGTCACTGGTTCGTCGTTTCTGCGGCGGTGGGAACCACGCAGCCACTTGCTCCGTCATTCCAGCGGAGGCTGGAATCCAGCGTGGCCAACAAGTCACACAGTGAATGCGGGGCGCGGGGTTATGGCTTTGATGAACAGATGCCCGTTGATGCAAAGGCCGAGTGTGGACTGGTTGCGTCCTCTCTGCGCGGTCTGTGGGCTGCACGCAGCTAAACTCTCAGGCAGGGTCTGGTGGGGTCGACTCCTCCTCCTCCTCCTCTCCTCGCGAATCCCTCCTGACCATGCCATGCATAGGCTCCTCTGATTCCCCCAGGGCTGACTCGAACTGCTCGTAGCCCCTGACTAGATTGTCGAACAGAGTACGGATACGTTTCTTGGCCTCAGCGACTGCTTCTGTTGCATCTTCGTATTGATTCGCGATTACAGCACGCATGCCATCTCTCTCAGCAAGAGACCATCGATTCCTAATTGGATCGAAGGCTACCTTCATCCAAGGGTAATCTGAGTCTGGATAGCAGCTCGACTCGCACTCATCGTCGTCGTCATAGGGGCACACGTGGTACTCGACGGCATATTCGTCTGTGCGATCCTCTACAATGCGTTTGGGCACGAACATGGTGTGTCTCCCTCCCGGACAGCCTATTCGTCTTTCGGGGCAGTTCGGCGTGGCGGGCGTGGACGTTGTGGTGGGTGTGCACGTGGCGGATATGCGGTGGAAGGGTCAGGCCCAAGCAACTCCCCCAGAGTAGGCCCTACTGAAATTGGACCCGTTACATGGCGTACTGGGCGTCTGGTCTTGAGAGCATTCACTTCCTTCTTCAGAGCCTGCCGGGCCTGCCACGCCTTTGCTCCGAAGAAGAGCGACGCAAGGAAGAAGATCACCGTCAGGGCCACAACTACCAGGAGATAGGTGGTGGAGATTGAATCATGTGCTGTAATCCACGTGAGGCAGAACGAGATGGATGCACCGAAGCAGGCACCGGCAAGACTCTGTATGAATACGTCGCCGCCGGCTGCTATCTTGTCCAGTCGTTCCTCGGAGACCTCGAACACATGGATCTCGGCAGGATGCACCATGACCACAGTCCCGCTGCCTTGACTGGGACGCTGAGCGTACAGGTTCGGTGAAGGGCTGGTCATTCCGATTGCACAGGGAGTTGGAATTGCTCGGCCAAACCCAACTTGATTAGATTGACCAAGAACGTGTAACCACAGTGATCACACGTCACGACCGCGAATGGGAACGACGCGTTATTTAGAAACACGGAGTCGAGCGGGGAATCCAATGCGGGGAGCACTGTGGTCTGCCTTTGTACGCTCCACGTGGTCTGCGGCCCAGAGATCGGGCACACCAAACTGCCTTCGCCCAACTTCTCTCTAAGGGCGCTGAGGATGATTTCGTTCTGATTGATGGTGGTCATCTTCCTCCTCCTCCACGACCCACCCCTGCGAGGAGATGCTCCATGGATCGCCGCGCGATTATGGAGTCCCTGTACTTGAATGGCAAGAAACCGGTCAGCTCCAGGCCGGGCATTGCCCTGCTGTCCGTCTGCGGCTCGCGGTGGCCCGGGGCCTTGTCAGGCCGCGTGGGAGAATGAAGGTGAGGAGACGCTGGTCGGTGGCGAGGGCGTCCTGCGGGTGCTTGGCATTTGTCGCGCGGGCGCTCCCCGAGAGATGTTTCGGCTCCGCTCAACATGACAGGGGAAGGGGGCGAAGTTCATTCCTCCGCATGAACGACGGGCATGGCCGCAGGAATGACCGGGGCGCGCTAGCCCCGCGAAGACCGGCCACCCCGGCGCGCCGGGGTCTTGCCGTTCCGGCCTGCGGAGCCATTCCGCGCGGCGGCGCCGTTGCGTGGTGTGGTCTTCGCCCTGGGTGGCTTGTGCGCTGTGCGGCTGACGCTGCGCACGCCGCGCACGCCCTCGATCCTCGTGAACAGCCGCGAGAGCTGCTCGATGCTCGTCACCTGCGTGTTCAGGTGGATGACGACCATCCCGCCCTCCGTCGGCTCCGTCGTGGAACCGGCGATGTTCACGTGCTCGGCGGACGTCGCGCCCGTGATGTCGTGCAGCAGCCCCACGCGGTCGAAGCACTCGACGACGATGCGGGCGGGGAAGACGTTGCGGCTCTGCCCCCAGGTCACCGGCACGATGCGGTCCGTCTCCGTCACGGTGCGGACGTTCGGGCAGTTCACCTTGTGGACAGTGACGCCCCGGGTCCGGGTGATGAAGCCCTCGATCTCGTCGCCCGGCAGCGGGTTGCAGCACTCGCCCATGCGGGTGAGGAGGTCGCCGACGCCGAGGACGCTGACGCTGCCGAGGACGGGCGCGTCGGGCGTCTCCGGCGCGGCCTTCGGCAGGTCGCGCTCCGCCGCCTGCTGCGCCGCGGAGAGCCGTCCGGCGATCTGCGCTATCGTGACGAGACCGGAGCCGATGGCCGCGTACAGGTCGTCCAGGGCCTCGTACTGGAACCACCGGGCTACCTCGGCTTCGTCCACGAGGGCGGAGAGGCGCTTCAACTCCTTCTTCAGGATGGCGTGCCCGCGCTCGATGTTCGTGCCGCGCTCCTGGTGCCGGAACCACGAGCGTATCGCCTGCCGCGCGTTCGCCGTCTTCACGTAGTCCAGGTGCGTGTTCAGCCAGTCCAGACTCGGTCCGCGCGCCACCTTGCT
Organism: Dehalococcoidia bacterium; assembly: GCA_965208625.1. Classification (GTDB taxonomy): domain Bacteria; phylum Chloroflexota; class Dehalococcoidia; order Lucifugimonadales; family Australimonadaceae; genus Bin16. The sequence continues at coordinate 1,951,528 of OZ242348.1, read as the reverse complement.
GGTCAGCACCTCGACGGTGTCGCCGTTCTTGAGCGGCGTGTTGAGCGCGACGAGCCGCCCGTTCACCTTCGCGCCGATGCACTTGTGGCCGATCTGCGTGTGGATGCGGTAGGCGAAGTCGATGGGCGTCGCGCCCGCGGGCAGTTCGCGTATCTCGTTCTTCGGCGTGTAGACGAACACCTGGTCGCGGAACGCGTCGGTCGTGACGTTCTCCAGGAACTCGTCCGTCGCGCTCACGTCACGCTGCCACTCCAGCAGCTGGCGCAGCCACGTCATCCGCTCCTCGAACTGGCTGTTCCGCGAGCCCCCCTCCTTGTAGCTCCAGTGTGACGCGACGCCGTACTCGGAGATGCGGTGCATCTCGTACGTGCGCACCTGCACCTCCACCGGCAGCCCGTCGATGGAGCGCACCGTCGTGTGCAGCGACTGGTACATGTTCTCTTTGGGGTTGGCGATGTAGTCGTCGAACTGGCCGGGGACGGGGCGCCAGAGCGAGTGCACGAGGCCCAGCACGCCGTAGCAGTCCTGCACCGTGGGGACGAGGACGCGCACCGCGAAGAGGTCGTAGATCTCGCTCATCTGCTTGCCCTGAGCGGCGTACGACTGTCCCTTCCGGTAGATGCTGTAGATGTGCTTGGGGCGTCCCGTCACCTCGGCGTCGAAGCCGGCGCTGGCGAGCTCCTCCCGCAGCAGGTCGGTCACCTGCTTGATGTAGGACTCACGCTCCGTGCGCTTGGTCGAGAGGAGTTGGGAGATGCTCCGGTACTGGTTCGGCTGGATGTAACGGAAGGCGAGGTCTTCCAGCTGCCACTTCACCTCGCCCATGCCGAGCCGGTGGGCGAGCGGAGCGTAGATGTCCAGCGTCTCCTGCGCGATTGCAACGCGCCGCTCCGGAGAGAGCGCTCCCAGCGTGCGCATGTTATGCATCCGGTCCGCCAGCTTGATGAGCACGACGCGGATGTCGTTCGCCATCGCGACGAGCATCTTGCGCAGGCTCTCCGCCTCGCTGTCGGTCTTCGCGACGAGCGGCTGAGCGTCGCCGGTGATGGTGTCCATGCGCGTGAGCTTGGTGACGCCGTCGGCCAGTTTCGCCACGTCCTCCCCGAACTCCTCGCGGAGGTCGTCCAGGCAGACGTCGCAGTCCTCGATGACGTCGTGGAGGAGCGCCGCGGCGATGGTGGGAGCGTCCAGGTTGAGGTCGGCGAGGTATTCGGCGACGGAGATGGGGTGCTCGATGTAGTCCTCGCCGGAGCGCCGCTTCTGCCCCTCGTGCGCGGCAGTGGCAAAATCGAGCGCCCGCTCGATCATCCCGGCGCGGTCGCCGGGCATGTATCCGCGTACCTTTTCGAGCAGGCTATGCACGCCCGCATTATACGTCCTGAGTTCGTTAAGTGAGACGTAGTACGAAGGCACGTCATTCCAGCTGAGGCTGGTTTCCAGAACGGGGAGTGGGGGCGTGTAGTCCGTCGTTTCCTGCGCAGGCAGGAATCTCAAAGCCTGTGGGGGCGGTTCGCGAACCGCCCCTACGCCCGTCCACTGCCGTCGTCCGTGCGCCTGTCCCGTGAGGTCTGGGGGCGAGGGTCGGCCAACGCCTATAATGAACCGCACCCCGTCCCAACGAGAGGTCCGATGCACCAGGCCCCCAGAGGAACCGCCGACATCCTGCCGGAGCAGCAGCGGTACTGGTCGTTCGTGTACGGCACGGTCGCCGAGGCCGCACGGGCGTTTGGCTACGCCCGCGTCGACACGCCCATCTTCGAGGATACGGCGCTCTTCGCCCGCACCGTCGGCGAGGAGACCGACATCGTCCAGAAGGAGATGTACAGCTTTGAGGACCGCGGCGGGCAGGAGATCACGCTCCGCCCGGAAGGGACAGCCGCCGTCTGCCGCGCCTACCTGGAGCACGGACTGCACAACCAGCCGCTGCCGGTGCGCCTCTACTATCTCTGTCCCATGTTCCGGTACGACCGCCCGCAGGCCGGACGCTTCCGCCAGTTCCACCAGTTCGGCATCGAGGCCATCGGCGACTCCGACGCGACGGTCGACCTCGAGGTGCTGCAACTGGCGATGGAGAGCATGGAGCGGCTCGGCCTCGGCGGCATGACGCTCGTCCTCAACAACATCGGCGACGCCGCCGACAGGCCCCGCTACGTCGAAGCGCTCCGCGAGCACTTCAGCCCGCACGCCGCCCACATGGGCAAGGACGACCGCCGCCGCCTCGACACCAATCCGCTGCGGCTTCTCGACTCCAAGGAACTCGCGGGCGAGTCGTTCATGGCGTCCGCGCCGCACAGCGTCGACTACCTCGGCGACGAGGCACGCGACCACTGGCAGGAGTTGCTCGGCTACCTGGACGCGCTCGGCATCCCGTACCGGCTCGACCACACGCTCGTGCGCGGGCTGGACTACTACACGCGCACCGTCTTCGAGGTGCACCCGTCGCGAGCGGGCGCGCAGAGCGCGGTCTGCGCCGGCGGGCGCTACGACGGCCTCATCGAGCAACTCGGCGGCCGCCCCACGCCCGGCATCGGCTTCGCCGCGGGCATCGAGCGCCTCATCATGAACCTGCGTGAGCAGGGGACAGAGCCGCCGGACACTGCCTCCGCGCCGCTGGTGATGGCCTACCGCGGAGAGCGCGCCAAGGCGGAGGCCGTCCGGCTCGCCGCGACCCTCCGCTCTGCCTCGGGCGCGTCAGTCGTCGTCGCGCCGCCGCGCAGCCTCAAGGCGCAGCTGCGCTACGCTTCGGCGCTCGGCGCGCGCGGCGTGTTCATCCTGGGCGATGCGGAACTCGAGAACGGCACGGTGACGTACCGCGACATGGCAACGAGCGAGCAGCGCGAAGTGCCGGTGGCGCAGGCGGCGGAGGCAGCGGCCCGCTGAAGCGGGGGGCTAGAACGCCAGGTTGAGGGAGTTCACGTTGTTGCTGGCGCGGGTGACCTCGGCAGTCACGAGAGAGGCTTCCCCGTCTATCCAGAACTCGATGGTTGCGCCGAGGTAGGTGGAGACGTTCAGCGATATCGGTAGATCGTACTCACCCGCTTCCAGGGTCGGCCGGGCGAACCAGAGAGTGGGTTTGCCCTCCTTGCTCACCTTCGCATAGATGTACGTGCCTGCGAGCGGAGGCTGGCCGTCCACCGTGACGTCGCCGAGGAAGACGATCGGGATCTGGGGCGGCGGGCCGGTCGGGCCGGTGGTGTCCAGCACGGGCGGGCTTATCTGCGTGTAGCCGCTGCGCAGCTGCGGGATGAGAACGCCCCCGATGTCGGCAGCGGACCCTGCGTAGACTTCCCTCGGCTCGCCGATGTTCTTCTCGGTCAGCCACGACGCCGGCATACGGATGCCCTGCAGTTTCGCCTCGTCGTTGACCAGCGCCGCGCCGTCGAACGCGGAGCTCTCGCCGATGTGCAGGTGGACGTAGCCGTACCCGATGAAGGTTGTGGTGTATCCCCTCACGTTCACCGGACGCGGGTCCAACGAGCCGTTGAACGGGTCGTACTGGACCAGCACCATGCGCTCCCCGATGGTGGGGATCCTGGAGGAGAGCGGGAGGAAGTCGTAGGTGCGCGGCTCGCCGAGCGGCGTGAGCAGCGCGAGCCCCTGTTCGTCGTTCCGCCCGGTCACCCACGCGACCCCTTCCGTGCCGTCGGCCAGCGTGAACGTCACCTGCGGAGCGTTCCCGAGCGGGCCGGATACGGTGAGTATCTCGCCGCTCTCGCTGATGACCGTGCCGGTCCAGATGGTCTCGCCGAGCGTGAGCTTCACGACCCCGCTGCTGGCCTGGGCCGCGGCCTCCTCCAGCGTGAGCTTGGGAACGGGAGTAGCCGTGGCCGTTGGGGTCGGGGTCGCCGTTGGCTCCGGCGTAGGCGTGGCCGTCGGCGTTGGTGTCGGGGTGTAGGTCGGCGTTGGTGTCGGGGTGTGGGTTGCCGTCGGCGTAGGCGTTGCCGTGGGCATCGGAGTGGGCGTTGGCGTTGCCGTGGGGGCCAGGGTTGGCGTGGGAGTAGGCGTGGGCGCAGGCTCTTCCTCGCGGGAAACGTCGAAGGCGACAACCAGCGCCAGCACGAAAGTGGCTGCAAGGATGATCAGGGTTGGGATGCGCAGGGATTTCCGCATAGCTTATAGGGGTTTCGCCCGCTCTTTCGTTCGCGGCTCGGTTCCGTTCATCGCAGGGACGGCGGACATGCTCCCGCCTCTCTCAAGCCGGCGTCAGTTAGAACGCGAGGTCCAACTGCACCGTGGAGCCCTGGGGCCGGTCGTAGGACCCCGGTGCCCCGGAAAGCTTGCCGTTCACCCAGAACTCTACGATGGCTCCGGCGTAGTTGTTGTTCGGGGCGGACACTGGGACGGTGAAGCGGCCGAGTCCCTCCGTTGGCGCCGACTCCCAGTAGTCGGGTTGACCGGGTTTCTTCAGCCGGGCGTAGAGCTGTGTGTTCTCCGGTGCGTCCACGCCGTCTATGGTGATGTGACCATAGAAGATGATAGGGAGTACCGGCGGGCTGTCGCCCGGTCCTTCGGTTGAGGTCGTGATGTCTCTTATGACGATGCGTCCGGTCCGCAGGGCAGGGATGGCGGCGGTCCCGACCTGTGCCGCGTCGACGGCGCAGACCTCACCCGGATTGCATACCTGTTGCTGCAGCAGCCACAGGGTCGGCATGCGGATGCCCTGGATCTTCCCGAGAGGGTTGATCAGCATCGCTCCGTCTGCCGTGGAATCGGTGGCCTGTATCTTGATGTAGCTGTACCCGATGGGAGAGGAGTTGTACCCGTTCACGCGGGTGATGCGCTGGTCCAACGCCGGCGAGAAGCTCGAGTGCTGGAGCAGCCCGAGTTGATCGCCGATGGTGGGAGGCGTGGCCGAGAGCGAGATGGTGTCGTACGGAGGCGTCGGGTTGACGGGGGTAAGCAGGGCAAGTCCCAGGTCGTCGTCCCTGCCGGTTACCCATGCCTGTCCCGTGTTGCCATTACTCAACTCGAAATTGGCAACCGGCGCACTTCCCAGCGCTGCGGACGTGGTGAGTATCTCTCCGCTGTCGTTGATGACGGCGCCTGTCCAGACAATCTCGTTCGCCGTCAGCCTGACCATGGCCCTGCTGGAGAAGTCAACGACTTCTCCGGCCGTGGGCGTGGCCGTGGCGGTCGGCGTTGCGGTGGGTGTGGGAGTGAGGGTCGCCGTAGGCGTTGGTGTCGGGGTGAGGGTTGCCGTGGGCGTAGGCGTTACCGTGGGCGTGGCTGTCGCGGTAGGTGTGGGTGTAGGTGTTGCCGTGGGAGTAGGCGTAGCAGTGGGCAGCGGAGTCGGTGTCGCGACAACGGGCACGACCCCTGGCTGAGGGTCCTCGCAGGCGACAGTGACCATCATCGCAAGCGCGATGGCGAGGATGGCAAACATAGGGGCAGCCGGAGATATCCGCATAAGCCTCATTCGGGGTGCAAGTTATGTCGTCCACTGCGGGGACACTGGAGCGATTCTATGCTGCAGGGGGGCCGTCTCCAATGAGTTAGGGTTGCCTGTTTGCTACGGTGTGCCGATGGAGGCCGGGCCGGGCCGGGACGCTATGCTATGCTGACTACTACGTTCCCGGACCTCCCGGGGTTCCATCCTGAGAGTACCCAGCCATGTTCGAACGGCTCGACAACCTGCTGCAGCGCCGTGAGGAGATAGACACGCTCCTTGCTTCGCCTGAGGTCGTTTCCGATCCAGCTCAGCTCACGAAGCTGGGCAGGGAGCGTGCTGCCCTGACTCCGGTCGTGAACGCGTGGGAGCGACTGCAGACCGCCCAGACTGAACTGGCTGAAGCGAAGGAACTCGCTTCCGATGCCGACCCGGAAGTAGCAGCGCTGGCCGTAGAGGAGGCTGAGAGCCTCGATTCCGAAGTGGCAAGGCTGAATCAGGAGCTGCGTGAGGCCCTGCTGCCCAAGGACCCGAACGACAGCAAGAACGTCATCATGGAGATCCGCGGCGGAACCGGCGGAGACGAGGCGGCGCTCTTTGCAGGCGATCTCTTCCGTATGTACCAGCGGTACGCCCAACGGCACGGCCTTCGCGTGGACATCGTCAACACGAGCGAAACGGAACAGGGCGGGCTCAAAGAGGTGGTGTGCGAGATCGAGGGAGCGGACGCCTACCGCCGACTGAAGCACGAGAGCGGCGTGCATCGCGTGCAGCGCGTGCCGGTGACCGAGGCCCAGGGGCGCATACACACCTCCACAGCCACTGTCGCGGTGTTGCCGGAGGTGGACGAAGTGGACGTGGACATCAAACCTGAGGACCTGCGGGTGGACATCTTCCACTCCGGGGGCCCCGGCGGGCAGAACGTGAACAAGGTTGCGACAGCCGTGCGCGTAGTGCACAACCCCACGGGCATCATGGTCGTCTCGCAAGATGAGCGCTCGCAGCTGCGGAACAAGACGAAGGCGATGGCCGTGCTCCGCTCACGCCTCTACGAACAGCAGGCGCGCGAACAGCAGGCAGCGACGTCGGCAACTCGGCGCTCGCAGGTGGGCGCCGGCGATCGTTCGGAGAAGATACGCACCTACAACTTCCCGCAGGACCGTCTCACCGACCATCGCATCGGCATGTCCATGCACGGCCTGCAGGAGATCATGGCCGGGCAGATAGACGCGGTGGTGGATGCGTTGCTCCAGGACGAGCAGGCCCGGTTGCTGGAGGAGGCGGAGGCCGCCGTCTGACGTCCGTTGGCCGGGGCCGGACTACGCCGCCACGGGTTCGGCGGACTCGGTAACCGCGTCGGAGGCAGACGCCGCGGGGAGCGATTCGTCCCACTCCATGCCTCCGCGCTTCCATTCGTAGGCCCAGCCCGCGACCATCACGGCGGTGAAGAACAGGATGGCCCCGAACGCGGACCAGCCCATGGCGCCTGCCTGGGACGCCCACGGGAAGAGGAAGACGACCTCGACGTCGAACAGGAGGAAGAGGAGCGCGAAGCGGTAGTAGCGCACGTTGAAGCGCTCCCAACGTCCGCGCTCAGGCTCCATGCCGCACTCGTACGGGGTGTACTTGATGGGGTTGGGCCGGAACGGCCGGGCCTTGATCCGGGTGCTTATCTGGGAAAGCACCAGCACGCTGGCGGGAATGACAACCGCAACGGCCGAGAGCATCAGGACGAACCCATACTGCCGGAGGTAATCTTCCATGCCCTCATGCTATGGATGCTGCAAGGCAAGCGTCAAGCCAGGAAGGGCGTAAGAGTGGGGCCCGCCTCCCGTCGCTGGGATTTATCCCGGTGACTACACGCAGGAGTGAAGGAGGCTGAGGCTATGTCTCAAACAGCAGAAGTTAGGGTTGACCGAACCTACCGCCCCGGTTGTACACACCAAGAGCAGTTTCTAACATCAGGTGCAGTGACGCCCGATGAGGCTCGTAACTACTACGAGCATCTACGTGAGTGTCCAGGTTGGCACGCAGCTTATCGAGAACATCAAGCCCAGAGAAGGGCTGCTCTTGCCGGTCCAGATGGTTCAGGGTAAGCCCCAAGCCCCATAGGAACAGCAGGAACTCAGCCTGTTCGATTTCTGCCATCGTTCAGTCCTCCTTATATCTCGTCGATGAACTGCGCTTGGCGACGGTGAACCAGATCACCGATTTCACGGATCTCCAGTGCCACGTTCGCTTTGAGCACTGCGGATTCTATCTCGAACACCTCTTGGGCTTCTTCTTTGGAGAAGACGACGTTGGTGCCTTGGAACTGTACTGCTTCGGTGATTGCCCCCGCCTCTGCCCGTATCACCTTCAGTACCATGTACCGCTGTTCTGTACTCACGAGGCTCCCCCGCAAGCACTTTCCGCCCCGTCGTCAATCATCAGGTTCAGGACGTGGCCCACGAACATCCCCACGATGGGGTTGTTGGTACCCCGCTCCCCCATGACGGGCAGCGTCAGTTCGTAGACGGAGTCTACCGTTGTCGCGGGCGCGTGTGCCTTCAGGGCCCGGAACAGCGTGATGATCACTATCGTGTTCGCCTCGACGAACGTGTTGGCCAGGCCGTTCTGTTGCGCACCCTCTTGGCGCTCCTTCTGCCATTGTTCCCAGTACGTCATCAGTTGCCCCGCGTCCTTTCGTAGTTCTCCATCAGCTGTATAACCTCCGTCCACTTCTGCCTGTCGCGCCCGCTGGATGCCTTCCAGTACCCCTGCACCTGCGGCAGGGTCAGTTCACGATGCAGCATCGAGTCCCCAATGCGGAAGATATACACGGGCACACCAGCCCGAGTCCCTCCCAGGTTCGACTTGCGCAGGTTGATGACCTGCCGCATCCCCCTGCACTCGTGGGGGTTGGCGGCACGCTCAGGCGTATCCGTGCACTTGTTAGCTATGCTGGCTTCGAGTGATCTGACCTCTTGTGCCCATGTGCAGGTAAGGCACACGACCCTCACTGGAGAAGGTGTGGGCGTCGGCCAAGGGGTCGGTGTGGGTAGGTCAGCGGCCATCGGTCCGGTGGGGAGGAAGAGGAAGCCAGTCAGTAGCAGTAGGACAAAGACGATGAGTGGTGTGTACCACGCGCGGCACATAGGGCGCCCTCCTGCAGCTCGGTAGTTGAGGTCCTTGCCACAGGTCCCTGTCCCCCGTTTGCCTGCAGGAGGGCACGACGCCCTCACCCACCGAAGCTCGGTGAGGCAAACGGGTAACGGCCATAGCTCTGAAGTGGGCGTACGGCCTTATGTTGGAACCTGTGGCGAGGGCAGGATATGCTGGCCCACTGACCGGTGCAAGTAGAACAAAAGTTTGACTTTACGAGTGATTTCTGGTATAATCGCGCGTAGAGCGATACACCGCCGTATGCGGTAGGAGGCTTCTACAATCTGAATGTCGGGTGAGAGATGACCCCGTAGTATCAACGGAGGTGCACCTTACCTCAGAGGGCAAAGGCCCCCGGCAAGTATTGGCGCAAGGGACTGTCACTCATGGATGCGGCGAAGATGTTCGCCGACGAGGAATCAGCAGAGAAGTGGTTTATCAGTGTACGGTGGCCGGACGGAGTCAAGTGTCCGGTCTGCAAGTCCAAGGACATCCAGGTCAGGGAATCAAAGAGGCCGTTACCGTACTGGTGTGGGTCGTGCAGGGAGTACTTCTCCGTGAAGTCGCACTCCGTCATGCACCGCTCCAAGCTGCCGCTGCGCACGTGGGGCATGGCCATCTACCTGATGACGACGCACCTTCGCGGCGTGAGCTCGATGAAGCTGGCGCGCGACCTCGGCATCAAGCAGGCCACTGCATGGCATCTCGCACACAGGATCAGGCGGGCCTATGCTGGGGGAGCAGCTGGCGGTCACGCCAACTTCTTCGGTCCGGTCGAGGTGGATGAGACGTTCGTCGGCGGGCGTCAGAACAGGCGCCACGGAGCGCAGCGGTTCTACTGGCGGGAACAGCAGGGCAAGGCCGGGCCCGATGGTGTCACGCACTACTGGGGCAGCATGGTCGCGGTCGTTGGAGCGAAGGACCGCCGGACCAATCGGATCTCCGCCGAGGTCGTGCCGAACGTCGAGCACGCCACACTGCGGCGGTTCGTCACATCGAGGACGGCTGAAACCGCCACGGTCTACACGGACGATGCGATTGCCTACCGCCGCATCCCTCGGAGCCACGAGAGCGTCAACCACAGCGAACGCGAGTACGTGAGGGACGAGGTGCACACCAATGGGATCGAGAGCTTCTGGGCGAGCCTGAAGCGGTCGTTCAAGGGGACCTACTACCACTGGAGCGAGAAGCACCTGTCGCGCTACTTGGCAGAGCACTGCGGGCGCCACAACTCGCGGTCCGAGGACACTGAGGAACAGATGCGGCGCATCGTGCGGGGGATGCACAGGAGGCATCTGTCGTACGCGAGGTTGGTCGCCGGACACTAGTAGAGGGACTAGGCAGGCATCGGTTGACGCGCCGACCGATGCTCGATAATCTCCTGCGAAGCTTTCGTGGGGAGGCGAAGATGGACCATGACAATCGCTGCGACGGATGTACCTTCTACACCGTCTGGCCGCAGCGCACCGAGGCTCCGCAGGAACCGGACGACCGTGGTTTGTGCAAGCGCTATGCACCCATGCCAGCTTTGGTCGAGGCACCTCTTGGGACCACCGAATACTACGAAACAGTGCGCTCAGCATTCTGGCCATCCGTTATGGCCAGCGATGGGTGCGGCGAGTTTCAGCCGAAGTCGAAGTAGGGCAAAGCCACAAGCGAGGGGGGCGTTTTTCTGGTCCCCCCTATTCCAATGACGGAGGTGGATCCCCATGCACATGCAGTTCGAGTTGGCGTGCGAAGAAGGCGGGTCAGTCGCGGTTTCATTGGACCAGAACGGGCGGATAGAGATGAGCATCAGTGTCGGCGGCGACACCGGCCGTGGCCGCTATGTCTCCCTCGGTTTGGGGGAAGCTACAGCACTCGCTCATGCACTACGAGCAGCCGCAGGGAGCTGAAGACGCCCACCCGACTGAAATCTTGCGCAGGCCGGTGGAGTGTGTTTAACTCCTTCCTACGAGGGAGAGGTGGACCGTACGGGAGTTGAACCCGCCTACCGTTGGTTATGAGCCTAGGCTGTCCCGGACACGGCCCCTTGTTCTCTCGTATGGCTCCAGAGACGGGTGGGGATCGCTTCCCCACCCGTCCCCATTAGCTAATACAGGAACATTAACTTTGACGGGTGGTCAAGGGAGTTTCCGATGGGCCGATGAGGTGCTAGAGATTCCCAGAGTCACGAGGGGGCCGCGGCGGGAGTCATGGAGAGGCACGGATGGACATTTGGCGCGACAAGAGATTCGTCTTCAAGAACATCGGGTTCTTGCTGGTAATGGCAGGCACCACTGGAGTGACATCCGCTGACTACGAGATGGGCCACAGCGAGTATGGCGTCACGGCGGCGGTATATGCCATGGGTGCAGCTGCGTTGTTAGTCCTGAGCCTGATCCCCACGAAGTGGAGGATAGGCAGGGTACCGTACGACGCCCTCTTCCATCTGTCCGGAGGCGCCCTGGCCATCACGGCTGCCGTATTCTGGTTGCTGGACGAAACGAACGGGAACCTGCGACCGTACCTGTGGCCCGTTCTGCTGAACGGTGGCACCCTGCTCATCACGTGGGTCGTTCTCATGTCTGTCAGCACGATGGCGCGGATAGACGACCAGCGCCGTGCCCGGGAGTCCAAGCAAGAAGACGAATAGACGGTTCCCCACAGGCACCCTAGTCTCAGTTAGGTGTCATGCTGCGTAGACAGTGGGATAAGCGGGAATTATATCGAATATTACCCATAACGCTTGACTTCCCCTCTCACGGCGGGTAACATTGTGTCAACAATCAGAGGGGATTGAGCCATGACACAGCGAGCACCAGGACGGCACGAACGACGCGGACTCTCCATGATGGACGCGGCGCAGCAGTTCTCCGATGAGGCGGAGGTCACGCGGCTGTTCATCGAGGCGCGCTGGCCGGACGGCGTGCGCTGCCCCGTCTGCGATTCGGACAACGTTGCTGAGCGCACCAAGCCGCAGCCGTTCCGGTGCCGCGCTTGCCGGAAGGACTTCTCCGTGAAAACCGGTACGGTCATGGAGGGGAGCAATATCGCGCTCGGCAAGTGGGCGATGGCTATCTACCTGCTCACAACGAACCTGAAGGGCGTCTCCAGCATGAAGTTGCACCGCGACCTGGGCGTGACGCAGAAGACCGCCTGGTTCATGGCGCACCGCATCCGCGAGGCATGGGAGAACGGCGACGGCCCGTTCGACGGTCCCGTAGAGGTCGATGAGACCTACGTAGGCGGCAAGGAACGCAACAAGCACGCCAACCGGCGGCTTCACGCCGATGCATGGCGCGGGAAGGTGCCGGTTCTCGCCATGCGTGACCGCGCAACCGCTCAGGTCAGGGCTGTCCCCATCGTCAGCCCTGACAGGCCAACCCTGCATCGGTTCATCGAGCTGCACACACGGCGTGATTGCGCGGTCTTCACCGACGACGCAGCAGCCTACGCGCGGATGCCTCGTACTCACGTTGCGGTCAACCACAGCGCCCATCAGTACGTTACCGGTCACGGCACGTTTCACACGAACGGCGTTGAGTCCTTCTGGGCGCTACTGAAGCGCGGCTACGTCGGAACGTACCACTGGGTGAGTACGAAGCACCTGGGCCGGTACGTGAACGAGTTCAGCGGGCGGTACAATGACCGTCCGGCAGACACCCTCGACCAGATCCGCCACATCATCAAAGGCGGTGCGGGGAAGCGCCTGCGCTACCGCGAGTTGACGGGTTAGCCGGTAGCGTTATACTCTGCCTCGCTATGAAGTTGCAGGAAGACCTTCTCCGAGCAATCCTTGTCTACGTAGAGCGGAACAGCAACGGAAGGGAGACGCTACCCTTGCCGTCGCTGTCGCCCTATACGAGAGACCAGGTCTTCTACCATGCCAAGATGTGCTGTGAAGCCGGTTACGTCGAACCTTGCGCTCCGGCAATGGGACCATCTCTAGAACTCGGCTCTTTGACATGGGCTGGCCAGACTGAGCTTCGCCGGATGCGTGAAGGCTGCTAGTCTCAGAACCGGGCGATTGTCATCGTCCACTGAGCGCGAGGCGCAGCCTCAATTTCAACGGGTATCCTCCCGGCCTCTATCCAGAACCCGCCCACGTCGATGACGGATGACCCGCTCCAACTGGATGCAATCTCGTTCACGATGAGGTCATTCCCGAACGTCACGATGAAGTTCGTCCCACCGTAGCCATCGGTGTTACCCGTGACGCTAATGGAGACAACGTACTTCCCCTCGCTGAGCGTAGCGGAAACTACCGATGCGCCGGTACCAGAGATCTCCAGCGGCTTAGGTGTAGGCGTTGCCGTGGGGGCAGGCCCGCGCGGTGTTGGAGTCGGTGCCGGAGGGGACTCACCCCCGCCTATCGCCGCCCCTACGATGCCTAGAACGATTAGCAGACCTACAAACGCCAACACTACCAGACAGACCTTCTTCATAGTGGTGCCTCCTTGTGGCGTAGGATTCGGACTCTTGCGACGGATGCCCGCGCCCCAGAGACGGCCACAAGGAGGCATGTGGCCGAATCCCGATAGCCGCCCCAGAGGGGTTGGCATCCGTCGCGGGTAAGATTATTATGGAAAGAGGAACAGCGGTCAACCCCGCCTGAAAGGAGAAACAAGCATGAGCGCGAAGAGCCAGGGCCGTCCGCCGAAGGTGATACCAGGCATCCCCGCGAAGTTCGCGTCGGTCGTCAAGGCCGTCGTCAAGCCGGTGAAGAAGTCATGACGGATGAGCAGTTCAAGCAGTTTATTCAAACCGTACGCCACGGTATGGCACTGATAGCCGTTGCATCAGCTAATCCTTTGCACGGCTGGACAGAAACATGGGCAGACACCGTCTCAAGAACGGCGGACGACCTCGTCAAACGCTGGAAGTGACTGGGTAAGATTCGATATAATTCCCGGATAAGCCCCCCGTCGCTTGCGCCGCAGGTGAGCAGGGTGCTAGCATGCGCTATTGTGTCCGCTTGTTCCGTGGGAACTCCATAAGCGGTACTTTCCGGAAAGGGGGGCTGCTTGATTGGAAGCGCTTGGTCGCCACGTCCTGCTGGAGCTCCGCTCCTGTAATCCCGCATCACTCGATGACCTTCCTTTGCTGGAAGGCATGATGCTGCGCGCCGCCGAGGAAACCGGCGCGACCGTAATAGGCAAGATTTTCCATCAGTTCAGTCCCCAGGGCGTTACCGGCGTTATCGCCATCGCCGAATCCCATCTCTGCATCCATACCTGGCCTGAGTTCTCCTACGCCGCGGTAGACATCTTCACCTGCGGCGAGAACTTCGATCCCACGGAAGCGGCCAAACTCATCATCGCCGGCCTCGAGTCGAGCGACGCGGAGATAACGGAGATCGACCGCGGCGTCGACATCCTCTCCGTCGCCACTCCCGCCTGACATGAACGGGCTCTCTCCCCGGACCCTCTGGTACATGGAATACCTGACGCCTGACCTCGTGCAGGCATCCAGCGTGCAGCAGGTCATCTACGAAGGCGACACTCCCTATCAGCACGTGCAGGTGCTCGAAACCGGCTCCTTCGGCAGGATGCTGGTGCTGGACGGCAAGACGCAGTCGTCCGAATCCGACGAGTGGGTCTACCACGAGGCGCTCGTTCAGCCCGTGATGCTGGCGCACGCGGACCCGCGGCGCGTCATGGTCGCCGGCGGAGGCGAGGGCGCGACCATCCGCGAGGTGCTGCGGCACGACTCCGTCGAGGAGGTCGTCATGGTCGACCTCGACGAGGCCGTGGTCGATCTCTGCAAACAGCACCTCCCCGAGCACCATCGCGGCGCGTTCGACGACCCGCGCGTAACGCTGCTGCACGAGGACGCGCTCGCTTACCTGGAGCAACGACAGACGCCCTTCGACGTCATCGTCATCGACGTGCCGGACCCGCTGGAAGGTGGGCCTGCCTACCTTCTCTTCACCGTGGAGTTCTACGAACTCGTGCGGGCGCGGCTTGCGCCCGGCGGCCTGATGGTCGCGCAGTCCGGTCCGACCGGCCCCACGAACGTGCGCGAGGTCTTCACCGCCATCGCTCAGACGATGGGGCGGGTGTTCGATCACACGTCCGGCTACCACGCGCACATCCCCAGCTTCGGGATGACGTGGGGGTTCATCGCCTGCGGCGGCCCGGACGCCCAGAACGTCGGCGCGATGAGCGAGGCGGAAGTTGACGCGCGAGTGCGCGAACGCATCGCGTCGCCACTGCGCTTCTACGACGGTGCCGCCCACCAGGGGATGTTCGGCCTGCCGAAGTATGTCCGCGAGGCGGTCGCCACCGAGACGCGCATCATCACGAAAGACAACCCCATCTACGCCGTCTGAATTCACGGCATCGAAGGTGTGACGAGCACAGAGAAGGGGCGCATGGTGCGCCCCTTTCTGCGTAGCTGGCTGTTTCCGGTTTACGCGGCAGAGTTGAGGGAGGATTCAGACTCTGCGCTATGAGGAATCGGAATCGCCCCTCATCTTCCAGAAACCGCCACGCTGTCCACGGTGGTGACCCGATCCGGAGGCGAACTTCCTTCCGAACTTGCCGGACGCCAACTCCGGAGGGTCCAGGTACCAGTCCAGGTATTCGTCCGCTTGCTCCTGTGTGATGCTGCCGTCCTCGACCATCTCCGCCAGCTTGTCGCGCAGCCGCTGTTCCGAGGCGGCCTTCCGCTCGGCCTGCAGCTCTTCCTTCGTTTCCTCTACCGCCGTCTGGACCTGGTCCTCGTCGATGCCGAGCTTACCCGCGAGTATCTCCACGAAACGGGACACCGAAGAAGAGTCGTCGTCCGACTCGCTCTGAGCGAATGCCGTTCCCGCGATGGCTCCGGTCAGGAGCAGGGCCGCCAGGACCGGGATGATCAGCCATTTCCTGCGCATTGATGCTGCCTCCTCGATTTCGATTGGTGTTTTGGGTTCCGAACGCGCGCTACAGGACACTACGGATGGGGTCTCCGTGCGGATTCATCGCATCGGGCGGGTTCCCCGAAGCGCGCAGCGCTACGTCGTTGAAGGCGCAGTGCGGCGGGTGCATAGTTGACATCCAGTCCATGCGCCCTGTTCGGGGCGCTTCTCGTAGAAGGGCCGGATACATGAACCCGATGGATCTGCTCATCCTCGTCCTGGTGGTAGGCGGAGGCTTCCTCGGCTGGGTTAACGGGCTCGTCAAGTGGCTGTTCGCCTTCCTCGGGTTCATCGTGGGCGTCTTTGTCGCCAGCAGGCTCTATGAGACGCTCGACTGGGCCATCCCGCTGGTCGACAGCGATGGCGTACGGCAACTCGTCATATTCATCCTCATCGTCGGCGCCGCATCGATAGGGGGGTGGATGCTGGGACGCGCGATCAAGATGACGTTGAGCATCCTGATGCTGGGGTGGGTCGACAGAGGCGCGGGGATGGCCATCGGCCTGCTGGTCGGGTTGCTCGGTGCGTCCGCGGTTGCACTGGCAGTGACCTCCATACCGGTGGACGAGTTGCAGCAGGCGGTCGAGGATTCGCTTCTGACGGACGTGCTCCTCGATGCGACGACCTTCCTGCGCGGCTTCATGCCGTCGGAGTTCGACGTGAAGAGTTCGCTGTTCGGTGGTGCGGATAGCGCGTAGCCCTCGCGGGTGGTTAACGTACAGAGGTTGCCGCCGCTCCATCACACTCTTATGATTCAGGTGTACGAGCCGCCTGGCGTATGGGCGGCTCGTGGGAGGAGACGCTCTGAGCGAGGCTGTTCTCATCCTGAACCAGAACTACGAGCCGTTGAACGTCTGCGGCGTGAGGCGGGCGCTGCTCCTTGTCTTGGGGCAGAAGGCCCAACCGCTCGAGTTGGGAAGCGGCGAGTATCACTCCGTGTCGCAGAACTTCCCCATCCCCTCGGTCATCCGTCTGCTGTACATGGTGAAGCGGCCGCTCTTCACGCGCCGCCTCTCCCGCCGCGAGGTCTTCTGGCGGGACCAGTTCTCGTGCCAGTACTGCGGCAGGCAGACGCGGGAGTTGACGCTCGACCACGTCGTGCCTCGTGTGCTGGACGGCCCGCACACCTGGGACAACGTCGTGGCGGCCTGCGTGCCGTGCAATCACCGCAAGGCCGGACGCACGCCCGCGCAGGCGAACATGCGCCTGCTGCGCGAGCCGATGCCGCCGAGGGCGAACCCGTACTACCACCTGATGCACCGCAGCTTGCCCGACGAGTGGAGCATGTACCTGCCATGGAGGGCGCAGCCGCGCCATCGCGTGGAGAACGGGTTCGTGGCGCTCGCAGAGGCCTAGGGATAGCCTGAGCAAGTCCTCCTCCGTCGGTTCCTGTGAAAAGGCCCCCGTCATTCCCGCACCGGCGGGAATCCAGAGTGGCCGGGCAGGCCACACGGGGCGGAGTGGAAGGGTGGGGCGCGTCCTGCCCGTGTACTGCGCTGCGCGGCTGGTAAGTACAGGGCGAGCGTGGCCTGTCGCCTCCCCATTTTCATTCCCTTACACGGCCTGACAAGGCCTTGGGCCATTCCTGTGAAAAAGCGTTACGCAGCATACTTCGTCATTCCCCCACCGGCGGGAATCTAGGGTGACCGGGCAGGTCACGCGGGGCGGAGTGGAAGGGCGGGGCGCGTCCTGCCGTCTACTGCATTACTCGGCTGGCAGGACACTGGCGAGCGTTCCCTGGCCCCCGCGTCACCGGCCCTGCCATTCCGAGCGCATCGCCCTTGCCATTCCGAAGCGCATCCCCCTTGTCATTCCGAGCGGAGTCGAGGAATCTCTCGGGCGGCGCGCCGCCGTATGCCAACGTCCCCTGAGAGGGATGCTGCGCGCTGAGTCCGGTCACACACGCGTTGTCAGTACCGGCGCCTCCAGCATGAAGACGTCCAGCGCGAGCCGAACGTTCGCGTTGCGCTCCAGCGCCTCGATGGTGCGGGTCACGTTCTGCGCCCACCGGACGACGGCGGCAGGTTGGAGGGCGGCCGCGTGCCGCTCGAGCACCTCCCGCCAGGACAGGTTGGTGATGCCCCCGCCGTGTCCCTGCTGGATGAGCATGATGTCCCGCAGCCACCGCAGCCAGAGGAAGAGCTCCTCCCGGCCTGCGCCGCGGTCGCGGTCGATGCGCCGGGCGAGTTCGCCCGCGTAGGTGAACCGCTCCTCCAGCCCGCCGTCGATGGCGTCCACGATCTGCTCCATCCGCTGGTGCACCGACGCGTAGAGCGTGTCGTCTCCCGTCGCGGCGATGGCCCAGCCGATGCAGCCGCGGGAGAGCCGGGCAAGCACCTGCGCCTGCTCCGCGCTCACGCCGTGCTCGTCCTGGAGGACGCGCGCCACTCCATCCACCGGCAGTGGACGGAAGTAGAGTGTCTGGCAGCGGGAGCGGACGGTCGGTAACTGGTTGTCCGCGCTGGTGCCGACGAGGATCAGCACCACGTCGTCAGGCGGCTCTTCCAGTATCTTGAGCAGGGCGTTGGCGGCGTCACGGGTGAGGAAGTCGGCCTCGGTGATGATGAAGACGCGGGTGCGTCCCTCGTAGGGACGGAGGTGGGCGGAGTTGATGATGTCGCGCACCGCGTCGATGCCGATGGATGCCGCGTTCTCGCCGAGGTCGATGAGACGCACGTCCGCGTGGTTCCCGTCTGCGATGCGTGTGCAGCTCGGACAGACGCCGCATGGGGGCGTGTCCGCATCGCAGTTCAGGGCTTGGGCGAACTGGACGGCGAGGGTCGCCTTCCCAAGGTGAGCCGGACCGGCGAACAGGTAGGCGTGGTGGATGCGTCCCTCTGACAGCGAGCGCTCCAGGGTCTGGACGGGAAGTTGCTGGCCGTGCAGGCGGAGCATGGGTCAGACGACGTCCTGCGCGATGAGGTCCTCGTACGACTCACGGCGGCGCATCAGCGTCGCCGCGCCCTCCGACGCCATCACGATGGCCGGGCGGCCGTTCATGTTGTAGACGCTGGCCATGGACGGGGCGTACGCGCCCGACGCGGGGATGGCGAGGATGTCGTTCGCGTGCACCGGAGCGAGGGACGCGTCGTGGACGAGCACGTCGCCGGACTCGCAGTACTTCCCGGCGATGGTGACCGTCTCCGTTGCTGCGTCGTTGGCGCGGTTGGCGACGGTGGCGATGTAGCGCGAGCCGTAGAGCGCGGGGCGTATGTTGTCGCCCATGCCGCCGTCCACGGAGACGTAGGTGCGGACGCCCGGCACCTCCTTGATTGCGCCGACGGTGTAGATGGCGACCCCGGCAGGACCGGAGAGCGAGCGTCCGGGCTCCACGGTCAGTTCGGGCTCGGCGAGGCCGTTGGCCGCGCAGCCCGCCTTGAGTTCGGCAACGATGGCTTCGGCGTAGTCGTCTATCGCGGGTGGCTCGTCATCTTCGGTGTAGGCGATGGCGAAGCCGCCGCCGGGGCTGAAGCGCCGCATCTCCAGGCCGTACTCGCCCATGCGCGCCGCGAACCGCAGCACGCGCTCGATCGCCTCCGTGTACGGCTCCAGTTCGAAGATGGGCGAACCGAGGTGGAAGTGGATGCCCTGCATGTCCAGGTTCGGCGCGGCCATCACCTGCCGGACCGCCTCCTCGGCGTCGCCGGTCTCGATGGGAAAGCCGAACTTGCTGTCGAGCACGCCCGTGGTGGTGAGGCGGTGGGTGTGCGGGTCGATGGACGGCGAGACCCGGATGAGCACGGGCTGCGTCCGCCCGACTGCCCCCGCCGCCTCGTTCAGCAGGCGCAGTTCGTGGAAGCTGTCGATGACGAAGTTCCCGACCCCCCACGCAACTCCCTGCGCGATCTCCTCCGGCGTCTTGTTGTTCCCGTGGAAATCAACGGTGGCGAGGTCGACGCCCGCGGCGCGGAGCACGGCCACCTCGCCGCCCGACACCACGTCGAACCCGAGGCCAAGGCTCGCGAGATAGCGCGCGAGCGGCACGTTGATGAACGCCTTGCAGGCGTAGACGACGCGGCTGTTGGCGTAGCGGGAGCGGAAGGAGTCCAGGAAGCCCGTCGCCTGCCCGCGCAGCGTCGCCTCGTCGAACACGTAGAGGGGCGTCCCGAACTCGCGGGCGAGGGACGTGACGTCGCAACCACCTATCTCAAGGTGGCCGTCGTCGTTGATGGCGGTGGTGATGGGAAACACTTTCGACTCGAGGGGGACGGACATGGGGTTCTCCTGTCAGTAGTCAGAGCGCCCCGCCGGACGGGCGGGGACGCTGCCCGTTAAGTGTGCCACCTCGGGCTGCGACGCGCCATCGTGTGGTTGAATCCCCTCTTCCTGAGGGGAGAAGGGTTAGAGCCTGCCCCGCACTTGATGCGGGGGTGAGGGTGAACTGGGAGGCGCGGGGCGTGAGTCTGGTTCCTCAGACGGGGAGTTGGTCGGCGTCCGGGGCTGCAACGACGCCGAACACGGTGTTGATCGCCGAGATGTATTGGTACTGGCCGACGGTGGCAGCGAGCTCGACGAGCCACCGGACGCCTTTGCGGCCCTCCAGCGCGTCGAAGAGGTCTTGCTCGACCTTGTTGTTCTGCAGGAGTTGCCGTACGAACTCGATGATGTCGCGCTCGTCCTCTTCGAGGCCGCTGGTGTCCTGCCTGTGCCTGACAGCTTCGATGGCCTCTTCCCGCATGTCGGCGGCGCGTCCGGCCCGCACGTGCGCGGCCCACTCGTAGGTCGCGTCCTTCTCCCTGGCGACGGCGATGATGGCCAGTTCCCGCTCGACCGGGCTGAGGGTCGAGCCCAGCCTGACCTGCGCGCCGGCCGACATGACTTTCTGGGCGAGGCCGGGGCTGTGCATGAGGACGGCGAATGGCCCGCGCACCCCGTGAAGCGTTTCGACGATCGCGTCGAACTCGGCGTGCCGGTCCTCAGGGATCTGGGCCTTGTCGGTGATCATCTCGATGCGTGGCATGGCTTCTCCTGGGGCAACAATGCCCGATCCGTTCGGGAGAGTTTCGCGGCCATTGTACTGTTTCCTGCCCCACCAGCTGTTGGCCGACGGCCTGCCCCCAACTCCCATGTGACACGCGCCCCTTTCGCGGTCGCCCCATGCCCGCGTACGCTGGTCGGCGGCGTCACGAACGGCCCTTGCCGCTCCCAGCGGATGGTTGTACGATTGACGTACATCGTCATACAACGTCATACAATACAGTGCGTCACCGGATGATTCTTGGGTACGGAGACAGGCGGACCGAACAGTTTGCCGAGGGAGGATTCGTAGCAGCATTCCAGGGGTTCGAGCAGCAGGCAGCCAAGCGGCTCTCAATCCTGAACGCAGCCCCATCCCTGGACACCCTGCGTGGGCTGCCCAGCAACCGCTTGGAAGCGCTCAAGGGTGACAGGGATGGAGAGTATTCGATCCGCATCAACCGGCAATGGCGTATCTGCTTCGGTTGGCCCGGCGGCCAACCTGGTCCGACCGAAGTTGAGATCGTCGACTACCACTAGACGAGGAGGCGACGGTATGTTCAAGCGCGCTGTCCACCCAGGCGAAGTCCTCAGGGACGAACTCGACGAGTTGAGCGTCAGCCCGACGGCGCTTGCGCGTTCGATAGACGTGCCGCCCAATCGCATCAGCCAGATCATCGCCGGCAAGCGCTCAATAACGGGCGACACCGCCCTCCGCCTCGGTCACTGGTTCGGGATCGACCCGCAGTTCTGGATGAACCTCCAGGCGCAGTTCGACCTCGCCACCGCCGAGCAGTCCGCCGGTGCAGCGGTACGCGAGTTGCCGGTCGCACCCCGGAGCGCGTAGCCCGCGCTTCTTCCCCACCCCCGTGACACGCGACCCTTTCGCGGTCGCCCCATGGCCGCGTACGCTGGTCGGCGACGGCGCTGGCCGTTGGTGGGATTCCCCGCGCGATGGCATGGGCCCACAGGAGTGGCGTGTTGCAGAATGTTGCAGATTGTTACAGCTACAGGCAGCGCATTCCGTCAGGGCGCCTCTGACGGCCCCGCCTGCACGAGTGGAACGGCTGCACATTCCGGAACACCAGCGCTCAGACGCGAGCGGCGGACGCTCATGGGCGGTGGCCTGCTGCAACATCGTGGGGCGGGCCGGGGCTGCAGGAGTGGAATGGCTCAAAATGTCTCACTTTGGCGCACTTTGGACGAACCAGATTGCGCCATCCACGCCTGCACGGCAATCGCGCAGGCGTGAGCGACGCATGACAGAGATGGCCACGCGTGGCCGGGTGATGCCCGGGCCGCGCTCGGCATGGCAAACAAGGGGACAGGGGCTGCGGGGTTCCTGCCTGCGCAGGAACGACGGCCCTTCACCAACCTGCCATGCGGCATCGTGCAGCGTGCGCTAGAATCCGGCCATCCTCAGTGGGGAGGGAGCGTATGAAGGCAGCGGTATTGCAGGGCGCAGACCAGGACCTCGTGATCGAGGACTTCGAGACGCCCGACGTTGACGACGACGACGTGCTGCTCGAGGTGGCGGCGTGCGGCGTCTGCCACACCGACCTGAAGGTGCAGGACGGCTCGATACCGACGTCGCTGCCCGCGGTGCTGGGGCACGAGGTCTCCGGCATCGTCGTGGGCGCAGGCAAGAACCAGCGCGAGCACTTCAAGGACGGCGACAACGTGACCGTCGGCATGCGCTTCCGCTGCGGCCGCTGCGAGTACTGCATGACCGGGCTGTCGAACCTCTGCCAGCAGATGCCGCTCGGCTCACCGTACCGCAGGGCGGGCGGCGAGACCGTCACGCGCTGGAACGTCGGCGGCTTCACGCAACTGCTGTCGGTGCCCGCGTACATGGTCTTCCACCTGCCGGACGGCGTGGGGTTGGAGGAGTCCTGCATCGTCGGCTGCCGGGTGACGACCGCCTACAACGCGGTGAAGAACGGCGCGCACCTCGCCCCCGGCGAGTCCGCGATGGTCATCGGCTGCGGCGGCGTCGGGCTGAACATCATCCAGATGCTGCGCCTCTTCGGCGCGTACCCCATCGTGGCCGTGGACGTGGTCGGCAGCAAGCTGGAGGCGGCGCTCTCCTACGGCGCGACTCACATCGTCAACGCGACCTCCGACGACCCGGTCGAGGCGACGAAGGAGATCACGAAGGGCGGCGCGCGCAAGACGTTCGAGGCCATCGGCAACCCGGTGACCGCCGACCAGATCGTACGGGCGACGCGCCCCACGGGCACGGCCACCATCGTCGGCGCGATGCCGCCGGGCCCCATCACCATCAACGACTCGCGCTTCCCCTTCAAGGAGATCAAGGTGACGGGCGTTGCGATGCGCCGCACGAGCGACGTGACGGAAGTGCTCGACCTCGTCGCGCAGAGACGCATCGAGATCGGCTCCTTCATCACGAAGCGTTACGGGTTCGAGCAGATCAACGAGGCTATCGAGGACGTGCACCACGGCAACGTGCTGATGGGCATCACGCTCTGGAACTAGGG
The DNA here is from genome assembly GCA_965208625.1 of Dehalococcoidia bacterium. Taxonomy (GTDB): domain Bacteria; phylum Chloroflexota; class Dehalococcoidia; order Lucifugimonadales; family Australimonadaceae; genus Bin16. Next base: position 1,928,661 of record OZ242348.1, on the reverse strand, counting down.
GCGTGAACGGCGAACAGGAGCGAGGTTCCTGCCTGCGCAGGAACGACAGGTCAAAGGGCGAAAGGAGGGCGGTATGACGCAGGTATTCAGAGCGTACGAGATCAACGCACAGGGCATCGGGGAGCACGTCTCCTTCCTGGAGCCTACGCCCAAGCGCATCCGGGTCACGCTTGGCGGGGAAACGATCGCGGACAGCAAGAGCGCGGTCATCATGTATGAGACGCGGCACCAGCCCATCTACTACTTCCCGATGGCCGACGTGCGGATGGACCTGCTGGAGGAGACCGATAAGAGCACCTTCTGACCGATCAAGGGAGACGCTCAGTACTGGAGCGTCAAGGTCGGCGGGCGTGAGGAAGAGAACGTCGTCTGGGCATACCAGGAGCCGCTGGAAGGCTGCGTGGACGCCAGGGGTTACGTGGCGTTCTACTGGAACCGGATGGACGGCTGGTTCGAGGAAGAGGAAGAGGTCTTCATCGGCCCGAAGGACCCGTACACCCGGGTGGACTGCCTCCGGAGCTCCCGCCACGTCCGCGTCGAGCTGAACGGCGTTACCGTCGCGGAGACGGACCAGCCGGTGATGCTGCTGGAGACCGGGCTGCCGCACCGCTACTACATCCCCGGCAAGGACGTCCGCAAGGACCTCCTCCGCCCGAGCGAGCGCGTGCTCGGGTCCACCTACAAGGGCCTGGCGAGCTACTTCCACGCGGACGTGGCCGGCGAAACGTTCGAGGACATCGCATGGATGTACCGCGACCCGACCGCAGAGTCGGCCAAGATCGAGGGCTACCTCTGCTTCCCGCAAGGCAAAGCCGACATCTACGTCGACGGCGAACTGGAGCCGAAGCCGAACACGAGGTGGGACTAGGCTACTCTGCGAACTCGCCGCGCAGCTCGCGGTAGAGGCGGGACATGAGCGGTGGGAGGCGGTCCTCCTTCCGTCCCCAACCGGCGAACGGGCCAAGGTCGAGCGACGCCACCGCCTCCTCCTCCGAGCGTCCCTCCGTGAAGCTGCGCTCCCCCTGCGCGGTGATGCGCAGCAGGCACTCGCGCATCTCGTCCATGTCGGCGCGCGTTCCCAGCGGCCCATGCCCCGGCACCACGACGTCGCACTCCACCTGCGCTGCGCGCTCGGCGGTGTCCCCCCACGCGAGCGGGAATCCGTCCCGCGCGTTCGGGATGTACTGGTGGAAGGAGAGGTCGCCCGCGAAGAGCACGCCCTCCGTCGGCAGGTAGACGGCGATGTCGCCCCTCGTGTGCGCCCTGCCGAAGAAGCGCAGCTCGACGGGCCGCTCGCCGAGGTGGAGCGTCAGCGTGTCGCTGAACGTCAGGTTGGGCGGGGTCTGCGGCAGGTCGCGCCACTCCTCGTAGATGGCAGGGTAGAGGTCCCGCAGGAACTCGCGGTGCGAGTCCCACTCGCTGGCGAGGTCAACACGGCAGGTGTCGTGCGCGACGATGGGCGCTTCCGGCATGAGCGCGTTGCCGAAGAGGTGGTCGCCGTGCCAGTGCGTGTTCACGACATAGCGCACCGGCTTATCCGTCACGCGGCGCGCCTCGGCCAGCAGCCGCTCCGCGAGCGCAGGCGTCATGAGCGTGTCGATGATGACGACGCCCTCCTCCTCGACGAGGAATCCCGCGTCCGTCGCGCCGCCCGCCTGGATGAACGCGTACGCTCCGGGCGCAACCTCGATGGCGCCGGTGCGGTAATCGCCCTGCGTCATGCCCGCAACTCCGGCACGACCCTCGTGCTGAGCAGGTCGATCGTCCGCTGCACGTCGGCGAGGCTCCGCGCCTGCGGCAGGAAGACGAAGTGGCTCACGCCCGCCTCCGCGTACTCCGCAAGCGTCGCCGTGATCCGCTCCGGCTCGCCGGTGAGCGCGCCGCGCTTCTCCGCGCCAGCGATGTCCGGCTCGTCTCGCAGGTCGACCAACACGCGGAGCGAGAGCGAGACTGCGTTGTCGCCGCGTCCGTGCGCTGCCGCCTCCTCGTTCATTGCGCGGTGCGCCTCCGCGAGGGCCTGCGGCGTCGTGGCGAACAGCGGCGGGAACCACGCGTCGCCGTAGCGGGCGGCGCGGCGCATGACCGGCTTCGTGTGGCCTCCCACCCAGATGGGCGGATGCGGCGTCTGCGCCGGGTGCGGGTACGACTCAACGCCCTGCACGTTGAAGAAGCGCCCCTCGAACCGCACCTCCTGCTCCGTCCACGCAGCGCGCACTAGTTGCAGGCTCTCGTCGAGAGCGGCCCCGCGCTGGTCGAAGTCGAGGCCGAGCGCCTCGAACTCCTCCCGCAGCCAGCCCGCCGCGACGCCGAGGATGCTACGCCCGCCGGAGAGTACGTCCAGCGTCGCCGTCGTCTTGGCCGCAGCAAGCGGGTGGCGCAGCGGCAGCAGCGTTACCGCCGTGCCGAGCTTCACGCGCGACGTGAACCCCGCGACCCAGGCGAGCGTCGTGAACTGGTCGAGGAACGGCAGGCCGGGCGCGATGAGGAACTCGCCGTCCGCGCTGTAGGGATACGTGGAGGTGTGGCTGGTCGGCAGCACGATGTGGTCGGCGGCCCAGACCGAGTCGAGCCCGGATGCCTCCGCCTGCTCGGCAACGAGCCGCACGGCTGAGGGGTCGTCCATGCCGATGGTGGGGAGCGAGACGCCGAACTCGATCATAGGGCGCAATGGTACAGGAGACGGCGGCGCGCGCGTATACTTGCCGTCTCACTCTTGACCGCACGGAGGCCCAACCGATGGCGCTCGCTACCAGGGAGTTTCTCGCCGAGATGCAGCAGTTGCAGGAGTTGAAGCACAGCCGCAAGCACCCGCTGTTCGAGATGATCGAGGAAGGGCAGCTCACCCGCCCCCAGCTCAACGGGTTCATCAAGCAGTTCTACCTGCTCTTCCCCAAGCCGTTCCCGAAACCCATCGCGGCGATGTTCGCCCGCTCCCCGCAGGACACGGAGCTTGAGCGTATGTGGTTCGAGAACCTCTCAGAGGAGGCGGAGGGCGGCGAGACCGGCACCGCCGGCCACAAGGAGCTGTACATCCAGTTTGCCGAGGCAGCCGGCATCCCCCGCGACGAACTCAACGCGACCCAGCCGCTGCCCGAGACGCGCGGCCTGCTGAACTGGCGCGAACTGCTCATCGGCCAGCGCTCGTGGCTGGAGCTCTACGCATCGCAGGGGCTCGCGCTGGAGGGCACCGCGAGCGGACGGATGAACCGTGTGGTCAACGGCCTCGTCAACCACTACGGTTTCGAACGCGACAGCGACGACATCCTCTACTGGACGCTGCACATGTCGGTCGACGAGGAGCACATGAAGGTGGGCCCCTACGTCATCGAGAAGTACGCCGTGAGCGACCTCGAGCAGCAGTCCGTCCGGGAGTCGCTGAACGCAACGCTCGACGTCTTCTGGCTGGTCTACGACGGCATCGTGCGCGCCTTCGTGGACGAGGACCCGCTCTACGAGGAGTGGCGGTAGCGGGGCTATCCCGCTCAGGTGCTTCAGGTCCGCCTAACTACCGTGATGCGGTGGGTCTAACGCCGGCAGGGTACCGGGCCACCACCTGGGACCATTCGCAACTGGCGCACTCGAAGACCAGTTCGACCCACACCGTGTTCTCCCAGTCCAAGAGATGCCGGGGCTCTGTCTCGCGCTGGGTCACGCTCGCCTCTCCGCAGCGAGGACACGCGTAGGCGATGACCGGGCGAGGCCCCTTCGTCATATTCCGGTCCCTCCTGGAAAGGACGACTCTTCAGCGCACCGCGCCATAGGCTTCTTCGACCCGCCGGTGCAACTCCTGTACGAGCTCGTTGGCGGGAGCGTAGCGGCCAACGTCGTCGCGCCAGTAGCCGCGATGGTACTGCTCGCGGTAGCCGCCGATCCTGCTGCCGATGCGCCGGACGGCTTCCTCTTCGTCCCGGTAGCGGACCTGCGAGACGATCTCCTCCATGCGGTCCGGGTCTCGGAAGACGTTGAGGGGGTCGCCGCCGTCCTCCACGATGCGCATGTTCTCCTCCAGCTGACGCCGGAGGAAGACGATGGGGATGTCGGTGCGGCCGAGGTTCTCGGCGGTGCGGTCCGTTATGGCGCCCTGCGACCACCACGCGATCATGTCCTGGGTAAAGGTGTGGTCGAGGATGGCCTTCCCCTGCCGGTCCCAGAGCGGGACTTCGTAGAAGGGGACGACGTCCTGCCGGGGCTTGTCAACGCCCTTCGGCGCGGCGGCTATCTCGTAGTGGATGTAGTAGGTGCTGGTGTCGTCGATAGGCACGCGCACCTGCGTCCTGTTGTACATGGTGTTGCCGATCTCGCCGCCGGTCATGACGGGGAAGATGACGGTCGAATGTCCGGCCTCCCCGTCGAAGTCGGCGCCGAGGGCCCGGGAGTAGCTGATCCCCTTCTCCATGCCGAAGGGCGTGGGCCGGGCGTAGAGGCCCTCTATGCCGATGCCGGAGCGGATCGAGGTGAAGGCCCGGTGCGTTCCTTCGTCCGTGACCCGGTCCTCCAGCAGCCCGTCTTTCTCCAGCGCGTACTTGAACAGTTCGCCATGGAGCCACGGGTTGTGAGCGGGGTCTCCGGTGTTCTCCCAGCTCTGGAGCCAGTTGCAGGGCAGGAACGTGCAGGCGATCTGGCGGATGGCGTTGGGCCATACGAAGACAGGCCAGGGCGGAAGCAGCGGCGCCGGTTCCGGCCCGAGGTAAGCCCAGATGAGCCCACCCATCTCCCTGACCGGGTAGCCCTTGAGCTTGATGCGGCCCCTGAAGGCGCTGTCACGCGCCTCCAGCGGGGTATCGAGGCATCGCCCGTCGGTGCCGTAAAGCCAGCCGTGGTACGAGCAGCGCAATCCGTCTTCGTCCGGGATGCCCCACTCCATGCCCATCGAGCGATGGGCGCACCTGTCTCCGATGAGTCCGATGTCTCCGTTCAGCGTGCGGAATAGGACGAGGTCTTCGCCCAGCAGGCGCACCTTCATGACCGGCTCGGACAGGAGTTGGGCGTAGGGCCTGAGCGGCAACCAGTAGCGGCGCAGCAACTCGCCGCCCGGAGTCCCCGGGCCAACCCGAGCCAGCCGCTCGTTGGTTTCGGCTGTGAGCATGCCGGCCTCCTCCTGGTTTCGGCTACTGCCGGCTACGCCCGGACGGCCCCCCAGCGGTGCGTGGGCTGCTTCTGCCAGACGTCCTCGTCGATGTTGGTGTCGACGATGGGGTGGTCCGGGTCGCGGATGACGCCCAGCGGGTCCTCGCCTCGTGCGACGCGCTCCATCTGCTCGAACATCGTGCGGCGCAGCAGGACAACGCCACGGTCCGAGTAGGAGAGGTGCTCGGCGGAGCGGTCAGTGACGGGGCCCTGCGTCTCCCAGGCCATGTGGTCCTGCGAGAGCACGGAGCGGCGGTCGTACCACGCGTTCGGGTGGCTCTTGTCCGCGGGCGTCTTGTAGGGCTCGATGTACTCGACGGGCGGGTCCCACGTCGTGTCGTCGGGCTGGCCGTCATCGGTGAGCCAGAAGTTGATGTGGACGTGCCAGGTGTGCTCGTCGTCTATCGGCGTGCGGAACTGCGTGCTCGGCCCCTGCCGGAGGATGGAGGGGAAGAGGACGGGGTGCTCGTCCACGACGCCGTTGGTGTAGGTGCGCTTCTTCATCAGGCCGTAGCCGGTCTGGTAGAACTCGAACGAGTCCACGTCGTCGGTGAAACCGCGCGTGGTGTTGACGGGCTCGCGCTGGCCGCGTGCGTAGTACTCCTGGTGGAGTATCTGCAGGTGCGCCGGGTCCATGGAGTTCTCCATCGCCTGGAACCAGTTGCAGTCCAGCACGGGGTGGAGGTTTATCTTGCGCCGTCCGTCCTCCCGCACGAGCGTGTCGAACGGAGTGAAGACGGGCGCAGGCTTCGGCCCCATGTACGCCCAGACGACGCCGAGGTAGACCGTGCAGTCATAGGCGGGTTGCTTCACGGAGCGCATGATCGCCTCGTTCTTCTCGGGCGGGGTCTCCAGGATGTTGCCCTCGGTGTCGTAGAGCCAGCCGTGGTAGGCGCAGGCGATGCCGCGCTCCTCGACGCGCCCGTAGACGAGTGACGCGCTGCGGTGCGCGCAGTGGTCGGCGAGCAGTCCCCAGCGCCCGGACTTGTCCCGGAAGATGACGAGGTCCTCGCCCAGCCTGCGGACGGCCATCGTCGGGCGCTCTTCCGTTATCTCGGACGCGATGGCGATGGGGTGCCAGTAGCGTCGCAGTAGTTCGCCCGCGGGCGTGCCTGGGCCGACGCGCGTGAGTTTCTCGTTGTCTTCTTTCGTCAGCATGACGTTGTCCTCCCGCGTTGCGCTAGACGGTCTGGCCCACCTGCTTGCGGCGCTCGATGGAGTCCGCGCCGCCCTCGACGCCGCGCTGGTTCAGGATGGGGCTGTACTTGCTCGCCATGCCCTGGCGCCTGATGCCCTTGTCTCCTTCGCCGCGCTCCTGGTACTGCTCGTTCCGGCGGGACTTGTGCTCCGTGTCCATGCCCAGGTAGACGTTGGTCGCCGGGTCTCGGAACGTGTTGATGGGGTCGCCGCCGTCCTCGACGATGCGGACGTTCTCCTCCAGCATGCGCCGGAACATGATGATGCCCTTGTCCGAGCGTCCGAGCGATTCCTTGGTGCGGTCAGCGATCGAGCCCTGCGTGATCCACGCGGCCACGTCCTGCGCCGAGTTGGAGTCGAGTATCTCGAAGCGGACACGGCCGTCCTCGGCCAGTTGGATGAGGGGTGGGAAGAAGAGGGGCACGTCCTCATCGCGCTGTTCGGGGTCGTCCGGCGACAACTTCGGGTGACACATCACCCACCAGTGGCCGGTGTGCGTGTCGTCCAGCGGCACACGGATCTGGAACGACGGGCCAACGCCGACGCCCATGCCGCCGCCGCGCCTGCCGTCCCACGTGTCGATGGCAGTGCCGCTGCCGCCCTGGCGCAGGAAGTAAGGGAAGACGATGGGGTGGCCCTGCGCCCACTCGCCGTCATCGTAGCTGCCGCCCTTGACGAGCCTGCGCTTGTAGATGCCGTACTTGAACTTGTCGAAGCCGATGCGCTCGTTCTCGTAGCGCTTGCGCACCTTGTCGCCCTCGCCGCGCATCTCCAGGACGTAGTTAGCCCACTCGCCGTGCAGCCACTCGGAGTGCACGGGGTCGAGCGAGTTCTCCTGGCACTGCAGCCAGTTGCTCGGCAGCTCCGTGTAGCCGATGTCCCGCACGACGTTGTCGAGCGCGAACACGTCCCAGTTCGGGAGGAGCGGCACGGGGGCCGGGCCGAGGTAGGCGAAGATGAGCCCCGCCTTGACCTGCAGCGGGAACGCCTTGATGCGCACCTTGTCCTTGAAGCGGTTGTCCGGAGCCTCGGTCTCTTCGTAAGGCTGTTCCAGGCAGCGCCCGGTCTCGTCGAACATCCAGCCGTGGTAGGGGCAGCGGATGCCCTCGTCCGTCGGGATGCCGTAGACCATGCCCATGCGCCGGTGCGGGCAGTAGTTGTCCACGAGGCCGAAGACACCCTGCTTGCTCTTGTAGAGGATGAGGTCCTCACCAAGCAGGCGGATGGGCTTCGTGGAGCGGTCGTTCATCATGGCGACGGCGGCGATGGGGTGCCAGTAGCGGCGCATCAACTCGCCCATGGGCGTGCCGGGCCCAACCCGTGTCAAGCGGTCGTTCTGCTCAGCGGTCAACATTGGCGCTCCTCCTCAGGCTGCTGTCTTGGTTGTCTCTATCAGGCGCTCGCAAGCACCGGAGAATCGACGGTGATGCCGTAGAAGTCCAGGGCGTTCTGGCCCATGATGTCGTCGACGACACCCGGCGCGAGGCCGCCGTCCTCCTTGATGATGCGCATCGCCTCGATCTCGCTCGACTGGTCTTGGTGACCGTAGTCGGTGCCGATCAGGATGTGGCGGTGGCTCACGTACTTCAGCACGTCCGGCAGGTTGTCGTCCGTCTGGGCGGTGACCCAGATGTTGTACGCGCCGAGCACGTCCTCCTCCAGTTCACGGCCTCGCGTCTCCAGCCTGCGGCGCAGGTCGTGGATGGCGTAGGGGAGCCACTGGCTGCTCGCCTCGATGAACCCCCAGCGCAGGTCCGGGAACTTCCTGGGCGTGGCAGTCGTGATGAGCTGGTGGAAGCTGGCGACGGACATGAGGCGGAGGCCGCCGAACGTGCCGCCGATGCCGTCCTTCGCCATGAGGTTGCGGATGTAGGCGTTGGAGTTGCCGATGTGGATGGCGATGGGCTGGTTCAGCCGCGCGGCCTCCTCATACAGCGGGTAGAAGTACTCGTCTATCAGCAGCCGCTCGTCCTCGATAGTGCGCATGGTCACGCCGCAGGCGCCGTGCTCGGCTGACCAGCGCAACTGGTTCAGCGCCTCGTCCATCGTGGCAAGCGGGAGGATGGACGTCCAGCGGAGGCGTCCCTTGCTCTGCTCCCAGATGTCGGCGAGCCAGCGGTTGTAGCTCTTGGCCAGCGCGACTTCCGTGTCCGGGTTCTCGCACATGCGCCCGATGTACATGGTGGGGTAGAGCACCTGCACGTCTATGCCGAGTTCGTCCATGTGGGCGACGCGTCCGGGGATGTCCTCCATGTAGCGCTTGGAGTCGTCCGTCACCATGTTGCGCTTGACCTTGTCGGAGAGTCCGAACGCGGCGACCGGACCGCGCGCGCGGCCTCGTATCTCTCCGTCTATCTTCCAGAACTTCCCGCCGCTCCCGTCGTCCACGACCTGCGGCCGGTATTTCTCGTCCCCGGGGTCCATGTAGTCCCAGGTCTGCTCTGTTTCAACGACATGCGCGTCAGAGTCGATTACCGGCATGGTTGCCCTCCTTACCGTTCCCGTTTCCGGCATCCGCTCCGGAGCGGATATGCATACTTCGACAGATGGGACGCTAGCACCGTGTGAACGGAGTGTCAAAGGTATCCGGACGTATATCCGCGGGTGCTGAGGCCTACAATGCACCGACCAACCTACCGGAGGCTGCGCCATGCTCGAACTGCCCGTACGGGAGACGCTTGCATACGTCTGCCACGACATGCAGAACGATTACCTGAAGGAGGGAGGGCGAACGCCGGAGGCGGGACGCAACCCGCGCACGCCGCAACTCATCGACAACCACGTTCGCCTGCTGACGGCGGCACGCGCTGCCGGTCTGCCCGTCTTCTTCACCGGTCACTTCCTGCGCGAGGACTACCTCGACGCCGCGCGGCACGGGCGCGCCCGCTCGCTGGGCTCGCTGCGGGACGGCACGTGGGGCGCGGAGGTCATCGACGAGCTCGCGCCGCTGCCGGGCGAGTTCCTCATCCGCAAGGGCGGCGGGATGAGCGCGTTCACGGGCACGGCGCTGGAGAAGTGGCTCCGGCGCCTCGGCGTCTCGACGCTCATCGTGGCGGGCATCGCCACGCAGGCTGGGGTCGAGAGCACGGTGCGGGACGCTCGCGAGCGGGACTTCGACAGCATCGTCGTCGGCGATGCTTGCGACGGGCGCACCGAGAACCACGAGGCATCGCTGCTGAACATGGGCACGTTCGCGCAGGTCGTATCGACGCAGGAGGTCGTTGAGGCGCTGGGTTGAGCGGTCACTCTTCGAGGCGGCTGAACCCGTCCAGGGCAGCGGACACGTAGGCTTCAGCCAGCGTCGGGAAGCTGGTGACGGACTCCACGAAGTAGTCGAGCCTTCCGCCGTGGGCGATGACTGCCTGGCCTATCTGGACCAACTCCGCGGCGCCCTCGCCCGCGATGTGGACGCCGAGCAGTTCCCGCGTCTCGATGTGGAACAGCAGCTTCAGGACACCGGACTCGTCGCCCTCGATGACGCTCTTTGCTATCTCCCGGTACTGGGCCCTGCCCACCTCGTAGGGGACGCCCTCTTCCGTCAACTGGGACTCCGTCTTGCCGACCATCGCGACCTCCGGAGTCGTCTTGACCGCATAGGGGAAGAGGCCGGGCACACTGTTGGTGATGACGTCGAACGCGTGGTATGCAGCTAGCCGCCCCTGCATCTGCGAGGTCGACACCAGGTCGGGGAAGCCGATGACGCCGCCCACGGCGTAGATGCCTTCCACGCTCGTCTGGTAGTTCTCGTCGACGCTGATGCGCCCTCTCTCATCCGTTGCCAGCCCTGCGGCCTCGAGGTTCAGCCCCTCCGTCGCGCCGGTGCGCCCCACGCAGTACATCACCGCATCGCTCACGATCTGCTTGCCGCTCTTCAGCAGCACGCGCACGTGATTACCGCGTTCCCCAGGGAGGTACTCGATATCGAAGACATCCTCGTTCAGGCGGAACGTCACGCCGTTCTCCCGCAGGTGGTAGACGAGCGCGTCGACTATCTCGTCGTCCGCGAACGGCAGCAGCCGCGGGCTCCTGTCCACGAGCGTCACTCGAACGCCAAGCGCCGCGAACGTGCTGGCGTACTCCAACCCGATCGCGCCGCCGCCCACCACGGTCAGTATCCGCGGGAGGTCGGGCAGGTCCATGACGTCGTCGCTGAGGAAGATGAGCCTCCCGTCCGTGTGGATGGTCGGGGGCTGGGTCGAGTGGGACCCTACGGCGATGATCACCTTGTCGGTGGTGATGGCGCGGTCCGGGGCGTCGTCGCTATCCTCGTCGAGGTGGATCGTGTGGCGGTCGGAGAACGATGCCTCCGCGTGGAGCATGTCCACCCGGTTCCTGGCGAGCTGACTGCGGAGCATCTCGGCCTGCTGGTGCATCACGTGGTTCGTGCTGACCATCAGGTCGCTCATCGTGATGTTCTGCTTGACGGTGTAAGACTCGCCGTAGAGGGTGCGCTCCCGAAAGCCGCTCAGGTGCAGCGCGGCCTCGCGCAGCGCCTTGCTCGCGGTGCCGGTGGTGACGTTGAGGCCGCCGATGTGCGGCAGCCGCTCGACGACGGCCACCTGCTTCCCGATCTTCGCGGCCTGCACCGCGGCTCTGTGACCCGCCGGGCCCGAGCCGATGACCACCAGGTCGTAGTCGTAGTCAGTCATTGCCGATGTTCCGCTCACGCATGGCACACAGGATAGTGGCAATCCTGATTCCGTGGGGAGAATGCGTCAAGGGCGCTCGCCGAAGGTCTGCTCCGGCCCTGGCACGAACCAGCGGTAGAGCAGCGGGAAGAGCGCACCTGCCACCAGGAACAATACCCCCGCAGTCCAGAGGCTTGCTTCGATGCTGAACGCCCCCGCCAGCGCGCCGAAGCCCAGTGGTGCCACGAGCTGAGCCGTTCCCCAGTACAGACCGACGTAGGCCATCGCCATCCCGCGCTGGTTGGGGGAGCTGTGGTCGGCGCCCGCTATGGGGTAGAGGATGCCGAGTGTCGAACGGAAGACCCCGTAGAGCAGCATCAGCGGCACGAGGGTTGCGTAGGCCCCCGCGCCCGCCGATATGCCGAGCACTACGATGCCCACCATGAGCAAGGCTATCGTGTAGGTCCACTGCCGCCCCAGGCGTGCGAGGACGTGGCCGAACACCATGCCGATGGCCACGCTGCCCCCGACTCCGATCGCCTGCATCCCGCCGATGACGTCCTCGGTGTAGTCGAGTTCGCGGAGGTAGGGGATGAAGAGGATGCTCGTCATGATCATGGACATGGACGCAACGAATGCGGCGAATGCGGCAAGACCCATGCCGCGGTGACGCGCGATGCCGGGGATGTGCCCGAGCGGCGCGCGGAAGCCGCGCCGCGCCGGCCGCGCCGCGAGCGGCGGCATCGCGAGGCAGCCTATGAACCCGGCGAGCGCGATGGCCCCCGTAACGCTGAATGCCACGCCATATCCCAGCGTGATGACGAGGAAGCCGCTCATGGCCGCTCCGATGAGTCCTCCCCCGCTGCCGAAGGCGTTGAGGCGTCCGTAGATCTCGCCGGAGCGTTCCGGGTTGATGCGGCTCACGTACGACTGCGTCGCCGTCCAGTACGTCGCCCGGGAGTAGCCGACGAACGACTGGCCGAGGATGAGCATCCAGAAGAAACCGGAGGCGACGAAGAAGACCATGCCGACGATCATCGTCACGAAACTGGCCCAGAGCACCCACCGCTCGCCGAACTGGTCGGCTATCGCTCCCGCGAACAGCCGCAGCACCAGGCCGAACACGGCCTGCGACGCGACGATGACGCCCAGAAGGGTGAGGTCGTAGCCGAGGTGCAGCGCGTAGAGCGGCACGAGCACCTGGATGAGGCCCAGCGTTATCTGGTAAGAGAACGAGGCGCCGTAGCTCAGCAGGGCGGCGCGGGTCTGCGTGCGCTGGTCCGGCTGCGCCTGTGGCTGGGCGCTCATGCGGAGAAGCGGCCCGGCGCGTGGGGCGCGAGGCCGATCGCCGCCCCGCCTCCAGCGATGAGGTCCGCCATCGCCTTGCCCATGCCCGGCCCCATCATGATGCCCTGCCGCCCGCCGCCGGTGGCGACGTATGCTCCGTCGGTGCCGGGGATCGCGCCAAGCGTGACCGCGCCGTCCGGCGTGACGGGACGCAGGCAGGCGGTCTGGAGCACCAGTTCGGCGTCCTCCAGCGACGGCAGCATCCGCAGTGTCGACTCGATGATGGCGTCGCGCGCCTCGGTCGTGCGGGACTCGTCGAACTCGGCGTGCTCCTCCGTCGTGCCGCACCAGACGAGGCCGTCGGACGGCTTGGTCATGGCGTAGTTCCCCAGGTGGCCGATGCTCAGCGCGTACGGCGCGCCGGGCGCCTGCAGGCGGATGATTTGCCCCTTGAGCGGATGGACGGGCAGCGGCACGCCGAACCACTCCGACGCCTGCGCGGTCCACGGCCCCATCGCAACGACGACGGTGTCGCAGGCGATGCGCTCCACGTTCCCCGCGCCCGTCGCGATGCTGATGCCCTCGACGCGCCCGCCATCCCTATGGACGGAGGTGACCTCACCGCTGCGGAGCGTTACACCGCGCTGCTCTGCAGCCTGCCCCAGCGCGAGCGTCAACCGGTACGGCTCGACGTCCGACGACCCCTCGACGTGCAGCGCGCCGACGGTCTCCGGAGAGATGCGCGGCTCGAGCGCGCGGGCCTCGTCCGGCGTCAACCATTCGACGGTGTAGCCCGGCAGCGCCTGCTGCCAGTCGAGGTAGCGCGTCAGCGTGGCAGCCTCGTCGTCGGAGAGAGCGAGGCGCAGCAGCGGGCGGGGCTGGTACTGGATGTCGACGTTCGTTTCGGAGGTGAGCGCCTCGGCGAGCGGGGAGTAGAGGCTCATGCTGTATTCGATGAGCGGGGTGTTGGCGTGCGGGCCGTTCGTGACGCCGCCGGAGAGGCCGCCGTAGGCGAACCCCGACGCGTGGCTCGCGATGCCGTCGCGCTCGATGACCGTGCTGCGGATGCCCATCGCCGCAAGGTAGTACGCCGTGCCGATGCCCGCGATACCTCCGCCGATGATGACGACGTCCCGTTCTCCGTTCGTGGTCATGTGCGCTCTACGCCGTCCCGAGCTTGCGCACTGCGTCTCCTACGCGCACGTCGCCGGACTGGACGACCTTCGTGTTGATGCCGCGCAGGCACAACTCCTGGCCCACCGCAGTGCTGACGAGCCGCAGCGCGTCCTTGCCGAACCGCTCGCTGAACTTGGCGCAACCCGTGTGGGGCGCGGCCGATACCTCCAGCACGGCAGTCCCGATAGCGAGCCGCGTGCCCGGCGGGAGGTTCGTCCTGCCAAGGTCCATGTCGACGTACAGCTGGTCGCCCGCGATGTGCCAGTGCTCCCTGCCGCCCGCCACGAGGTCGGCGACGCGGGAGTTCATGAGCGTCACCTGCATCTCCGGGTTAGCCGATCCATCGGGCGTGACGGTGCTCCCGCGGGTCAGCCAGTTGTCACCCACGAGGCCCTCGACCACGTCGAGCGTGCCATCGTCGACCAGCTCGCGTTCCAACCTCTCAGGACGCCGCACGATGAGTTGCAATGTGCCCTCTTCCTTCGGTGAGCGGCGGACCTCGTCGAGCCCTGCTTCCAGTTGCGCCATCGTCCGGATCTGTGCCGTTTCAGTCATTGTCTTACGCCTTGTAGCCGCCCACGAGGGCGAGCGAGAGATTCTTCCAGAAGCACTCCACGTGCGTGAAGCCTGCGGCGCGCAGCCACTCAAGGTGACGGGCGAGCGTGGCGTCCCGGTGATGGTGCATGGCGTCGTGGGCCATCTGCTCCGGCGTGCGGCGCTCCTCGCGGGGCGGGCGGTTCTCGTCGCGCCTCCGCGCTCCACGCATCGCATTGCGGAGGAAGTCCGTCTCCGGCGACGCGGTGTCGAGGTTGAAGAAGACGCCGCCCGGGTTGAGCGCGCCGTGAACGCTGGCGTAGAGGCTCGCCATCAGCTCTGCCGGGAGGTGGTGGATGGCGCGCGCCGAGACGACGACGTCATACGGGCCGCCGTCGACGACCTCCTGGGGCAGCACGCCGTCCGCGAAGTCCCCAAACATGTAGGCGAAGCGCTCGCCGAACCGGGCCATGCGCGGCTTGCCCGCCTCCATCATCGCCTCGGAGATGTCGAGACCGACCGCGGTGCCGTTCGGGAATGCGTCGAGGCACGCCGTCGCGACGGGGCCGTAGCCGGTGCCGATGTCGAGGATGCGGACCGGTGCGTCAGCATCGGCCTGCACGAGGCGGGTCATCAGGTCGAAGACAGGCTGCCGCTCGTCCTGCTGCTCGTCCATCCGCTCGACGTAGTCGGCGACGCGGTCCTCCTCCTTCCAGGAGTGGCCCCACCGGAGCCCCTCTTGCTCGCCGTGGCCTCGGTGTTCGTGCTGGTGCGTCGTCATGCTGTTCTCCTTCGCTGGGCGTCCACGAAGGACGCCCGTACATAGGGGGCGAGGTTCCTGCCTTCGCAGGAACGACGGAGCCCCGCCCCGCCAACTCACCCCCATCCTGACCTTCCCCCATCGAGGGGGAAAGGGTCAGACGTTCCTCAGCCGGACTGGCGCATCGCGAGGTTGCCGCCGTCCACGGGCAGGTCCGCGCCGGTGATGAAGTCCGCGTTGTCGGAGACGAGGAAGAGGACGGCCTGCGCCTGGTCGCGGGGCCTGCCCCAGCGTCCGCGCGGCACGCTCGCCGGCACCTCGTCGTCGGGGCGCGCGGGCTTGCCGCCCACCGGCATGCCGGTCTGCGTTGGGGTCAGCGAGTTGACGCGGATGTTGTGCGGGGCGAGCTCCATCGCGCAGGCGCGCGTGAAGTTGAGGATGCCTGCCTTGGCCGACTGGTACGCGATGGCGCCGCTCTTGCCGCGATGGCCGGACGTGGAGGCGACGTTGACGATCGCGCCGCCTGTGCCCTGCGCGACCATCTGCTTCGCGACGTGCTGCGTGCAGTTGAACGTGCCCGCGAGGATGACGTCCACGATCTTGCGGAACGTGCCCAGGTCCTCGTCGAGCAGGCCGGGGCTACTGGTGATGGCCGCGTTGTTCACGAGGATGTCGATGTGGCCGTACGCCGCGAGCGCCTGCGAGACGAGGTTCTCCATGTCCTCCGGCTTCGTGATGTCGCCGTCGACGGCGATGGCCTCGTAGCCGCGGTCGACGACCTCCCGCGCGGTGGCCTCAGCCGCGTCCTTCCGCAGGTCGAGGCAGACAACGCTCGCGCCGTTCTGTGCGAGCGTCGCCGCTATCTCGCGTCCGATGTTCGGGCCGGCGCCCGATACGATTGCAACCTTTCCTTCCAGCATGTGCGCCCTCCTTGAGTGTGTCTCCCGTCGTTCCTGCGGAGGCCCGCGCTTCAGCGCGCAACCTCGCAGCCCCTCGCCCACGCCTGCGACACTATGACGGGCCGTGTGGCGTGTCAACTTGCGGGGCCTGAACAGGCATGGATGGACGTGATGGCTCCCACCCACCGCTGGCATGACAGCTCCCCATCTTGCCCCATCCTGTGCATCGATGTGAGATTCCTGACACGCGCCCCTTACGCGACCGCTCCCCACTCCCGTACGCTGTCTCCATGAACGGAGCGCATGGCACGTGCCGCACGGACTGGAGAAGGGCTGAGGGGCTCAAAAAGGCTCAAAAGGCTCACAAATTCGGGCAAGTGAGCCGTTTTGGACCCCCTGCGGGGGCTCATTAGGGGTCGTCGCCCAGAGGTAAATGAGCCTTAATGAGCCCCTCGTTACGAGTAAACCACAAAAGTGTCGTATGCGGCGGCGCGTAGGACGGGGCCACCGCCTTCGCGGGATGACGGAGGGGGCGTGGTTCGACAGGCTCACCATGAACGGCTCGGCGTGGGGAACGCCATCTTGACCCTCTGCGCCGTATCCCATAGGTTGCGGGGCAGATTGCACACGAGAGAGGGAGGCGCGCGATGCTGAAGGACAAGTCCGTGGTCATCACGGGTTCCGCGAAGGGGATAGGACGCTACATCGCCCACGGGTTCGCCAAGGAAGGCGCGAAGGTGGCGATAGCCGACGTCGACGAGACCCGCCTGCAGCAGACGCTCGGCGAACTGGGCGAGCTCGGCGCGGAGGCGATGGCCGTCCCCACCGACGTCACGAACGAGGACACGGTGCGGTCGCTCATGGCGCAGGTGAACGAGCGCTTCGGCGGCATCGACATCCTCATCAACGACGCCGCCATCGTGCCCCACTTCAACTGGAACGACAAGCCGCGCTGGCCGAAGATCCAGGACATGGAGAAGACGTGGTTCTGGGACACGGTGATGGGCGTGGCGCTGCTCGGCTCGTTCCTCGCGTCCAAGCACGCGGTACCGTACATGGAGGCGGGCGGCGGCGGGAACATCGTGAACCTGCACGGCGGCGGCGGCCTCACCCCGCCCGGCGCGCTCGCCTACGCGACGGCGAAGGACTCGCTCATCACGTTCACGAAGTTCCACGCCGAAGAGGTGCGCGACTCCAACATCAGCGTCGTCATCATCTCGCCGGGCGCGGCCATCGCGACGGAGGACGCGCCGGAGGAGGCGCGCAACCGGATGCCGGGGCCGGACTACGCGGGAGAGCGCTTCCTGCTCTGCGCCGAGGCCTCGATGGATCTCTCGGGCCACCTGCTCGACCTGCAGGACGGCCAGTTGGTGGTCCTGAAGTAGAGTCCCGTCATTCCCGCATCTCTACCGTCATTCCCGCGAAGGCGGGAATCCACCACCACGGCGCTGAGCGTATGCGGGCAGCGTAAGTCAGGAGCAGGGAGTTGGAGTCCCGTCATTCCCGTGAAAACGGGAATCCACCGGCGTGGTGCGGGCGTATGCGGGCAGCGTAAGCCAGGAGCGTGAGCAGGGAGTTGGACAAGGGATGCTGACGGTGACAGAAACGGCGTGCGCGGAGTTGAAGAAGGTGACGGACGCGCGGGCGCTGGAGCCGGGCAAGCTGCTGCGTCTCGCAGTCCCGCCGGTGTGGACGGGCCAGGGCGACTGGGGCATCGTGATCGATCAGCGCGGCGCGGCTGACATCGCCTACGCGCACGAGGGCGCGACGGTGCTCGTGGTCGAGGAGGTGGTCGCGGACTCGCTCGCGGACGCCGTGCTGGACTACAAGACCAGCGGCGTGCCGAGCCCGCGCTTCACCTTGGACATCTACTAGGTCTCGCGCTCGCTGGTGGGGCCAACCTCGCCGGTGCAGTGAGGGATGAAGGCCTTCATGCGGCAGGTCGCCCCGGCCTTGGCGAGGGCGCCCACAAGGGGTGCCCCCACACCAGGCGTCATATCAGCCCTCGCTGGAACGACGGGTTGGGTCACTCGACGACGGCGACGACCTCTATCTGGATCTTCATCCCCCCCGGGGGGGGCTCGTACTTGGAGGTGTGGCGGGAGGGGCGGTCGTTCTCGTCGGGGAAGAGCGCGAGCCAGGGCTCGTTGAGCGCCTGGCGGTCGCCGAGGTCGGCGAGGAAGCAGGTGAGTCGCACGATGTCGTCAGGCGTCGCGCCAGCGATCTCGAGGAAGGTGTGCATGTTGCGGAAGCACTGCCGCGCCTGCTCGTAGACGTCCTCCGGGAGCTCGCCGGTGTCGGCGTTGATGCCCTGTATCGCGGAGCTGTAGATGACGTTGCCGACGCGTGCGCCGTAGGGGATGGGTGCGTTGTGTTGCACGCCGGGGATGTGGATGGTCTGCCGTCTGCCCATAGCCTCGTCTCCTGCCGTCGATGGCGGCGGTTGGTGTCGAGGGGGATGGTACGACAGCGCGGCTCGGTGTGCGCTACCCGCCGGCAAGGAGACTTGCGCAACCCGTCCACTCCACCCCACCGAGGGCCCTCACCCTAACCCTCTCCCTCAGGAGAGGGGGCCAGACAGTCCCACCTATCGCTTCTCCACCCCGCTATGCAGGCGCCTCCTGGAGGCCGAACTCGCGGGCGACGAGTTCGTAGGAGCGGATGCGGTCTTCGAGGCGGTAGGTGATGGTGACGACGCCCACGTCGGTCGTCTCGTAGCGCTCGGCCATTGCGAGCAGCGCCTCCTTCACCTGGGCGGGGTCGCCGTCGATGTAGCCCTCGGTGAACTGCGCGACGTAGTCCGTCGCCGCGGGGCTGAGGTCGACCTGCGACGCCTCTTCCGGCGGGACGAGGCCCTGCATCTGCTCGCCGCCCTGCGCCTGGATGGCGCGCCGCGCCCGGTTGAGGTTCCGGCTCGAGGCGAGGAAGCGTGCCTCCTCCTCGGTCGGGGCGCAGACGACCTGCGCGGTGACGTTGACGCGCGGCTCCGGGCAGAGCGGGGACGGGCGGAAGTTGCGCCGGTAGATCTCGGCGACCGCGGGCCCGTGCTTCCCCGTGTGGCCGAAGAAGTCGGCGAAGGCGAACGGCAGGCCGATGTAGGCCGCGAGGTTGGCGGAGTAGTCGCTGGAGCCGAGCAGCCAGACCTCCGGCGCGGACTCGGGCGGCGGGCCGGGCCTCGCCTTCACCGCGGCGAACGGGTGGTCCGGCTGCAGTCCGTTGTGCAGATAGCCGATGAGGTCGACCACCTGCTGTGGGAACGTCTCGATGTCCGCGGGGCGCTTCGGGTAGGCGAGCGCGAACATGGTGGTGTGGTCGCTGCCCGGCGCCCGGCCGACGCCGAGGTCGACGCGTCCGGGGTAGAACGAGTCCAGTACGGAAAACTGCTCGGCGACCTTGAGCGCCGAGTAATGCGAGAGCATGACGCCGCCGCTGCCAACCCGGATATGTGAGGTGTTCGCGAGGATCTGGCCGACGACGATCTCCGGGCTGGTGCCGGCGTACGAGCCGGTGTTGTGGTGCTCGGCGACCCAGTAGCGGGCGTAGCCGAGGCGCTCGGCAGCCTGCGCGAGCTGCACCGTATCGCGCAGCGCGCTCGAGGGCGACTCGCCGCGGCGCATCGGCGATTGGTCGGTGACGCTGAGCGTGAGCGACATGAGGCTAGTGCTGGCTGAGGAAGGCGAGCACTTCGCGCGTGATGGCCTCCGGCTGTTCGGGGAGCAGCGCGTGGCTGGCGTTCGCCAGGTCGACGATGTGGACACGGTCGGCGCCCAGCTGGTCGCGCAGGACGTAGCCGTTCTCCGGTGTGGCCATCGGGTCGTCGAGACCCTGGATGGCGAGCACTGGCGCAGACCCCGCATACCCCCATTCCGCGTAGGGTATGGAGTCGCGCGCGTCCCACTGCATCTTCCTCGTCGCCGGAGACCAGCCGTCGAGCCAGATGGAAGCGTCATGGCCGGGGGCGAAGAAGACGCGCTGCACGTCGGCGAGGCGGTCGGCGGTGGGGCGGTCGAGTTCGAAGATTCGCATAAGGGTCGGCGGGATGTCCGGCGCGGGCGGCGACTGGCCGCCGGGGGCGATGAGCGTCATGCTGCGGGTGAGTTCGGGGTGGTCGGACGCGAGGCAGCGCACGATGCGGTTGCCGTAGGCGTGGCCGATGAGGTGGGCGGGCGCGCCGCCGATGTGCTCGATGGCCCGCGCGACGTCGTCGGCGAAGTCGCGGAGGGTCAGCCCGTCGACGGCGGGGGAGCTGTCGCCCACGCCGCGATGGTTCACCCCGGCAACCCGGTACCCCGCAGCGTCGAGGTCCTCCCCGAGCGCGTCGAAATCTTCGATGCCTCGCCCCAGCGAGGAGACGCAGACGACCAGGTCCCCGCTGCCTCGTTCGCTAACTTCGACATGCCCGTCTTTCACCGGTACGCGCACGGTATCCCTCCTTGGCAATTGCATGGAGGCTGAGTATAGCGTGCCGAATGGGGAGTACGGCGTGCGGCAGGTCAGTAGCCGCGCTCCCAGTCCACCTCGTTGATGAGGGGTTCGCCGGCGAGGAAGCTGGCGATGTTCTGCTTGAGCACGTCCATGGCGAACGAGGAAGCCACGTCCACGTGGCCGGAGTTGTGTGGCGTCATCAGGACGCGGGGGTGGGCAAGCAGCTCGGGGTCCGGCGGGCGGAACCACTCGTCGGTGTAGACGTCGAGGTAGGCGCCGCCGACCCTGCCGGAGCGCAGGCCGTCCTTCAGCGCGCGCTCGTCGATGAGTTCGCCGCGCCCGACGTTCAGGAGCACCGCGCCGTCCTTCATCGCGGCGACGGCGCCGTCGTCGATCATGTTTCGCGTCTCGTCGGTGAGTGCGGTCGTGAGCGTGACGTAGTCGCACTCGGCGAGCATCTCGTGGAGGTTGGCGGCCGGGTAGAGCGTCTCGACGCCGTTCTCGCCGGGCTGCCGCTCCGCGATGGAGAGGCGCGACGCGACGACGCGCATGCCCATCGCGTTCGCGAGACGGGCGACCTCGAGGCCGATGCCGCCGAGGCCGACGACGCCCATCGACCTGCCTGCTAGCAGCCGCAGGTCGTACCCTGAGGCGTCCATCTCACCCGCGATGGCCTGCGTGACGGCGGCGCGGAGGTCCTTCGCGAAGTGGAGGGCGGCGGCCATGACCATCTCGGCGATGGGAGTGGTGTCGACGTAGCCGCGCGACGAAGTGAGGCGGACGTGCCCGCCCCACAGGTCGGAGTGCTGGAGGTCGGATATGCCCGCCCAGAGGTACTGCGCCCAGAGCAGGTTGGGCATTCGAGGGGCCAGACGCTTCGGGTAGGGCAGCGTAAGCACGAGGACGTGGGTGTCTCGCAGTATCTGCTCCCGCTGCTCGGGCGTGAGGTCGGTGCTCCAGGGACGCGGCTTCCAGAGGCCGGTGGTCGAGGGGAGCATGCCCGCGTCGTCCACGAACGCCTGCGCGGGCACTGCGGTGACGTTCAGCCGTCCCGGGGCAACAGCCTCGAGTTCGGCGATGGGGGCGTTCTCGGTGTCCATGAACAGGAGGAGATTGAGCGGGTTCGGCAGGTCGGTCATGGGGGTGATTCTACACAAGCATCCGGGGATCGACGGCAAGGGCGCCCGTGAACAGCACCGGGGAATGAGTATCTGCGCCGAGAGGTGCCTTCAGCCTGATGGCTGCGCTCCGCACAACGTGTATAGTTCCATCGTTCACTGCTGAAAGGGGTAAGAGTGACTCAGTCGTCGACACCTGTCAGAGTCATGATCGTGGACGATCATGGGATCGTGCGGGACGGCCTTCGAGAGGTGCTGCAGAACGCCGGCGGTTTCGAAGTGGTCGGTCAGGCCGGAGACGGCGCGACAGCGGTCAAGGCAGCCCGCGACCTCAAACCCGACGTGGTCGTCATGGACATCCTGATGCCGGTGAAGAACGGCATCGACGCGTGCAGGGAGATCACGGACGCGCTGCCCGACACGCGCGTACTCATACTGACCGTCGTGATCGAAGAGCACGCGGTTATCGAATCGGTTGCCGCCGGAGCGGCAGGATTCCTCCTGAAGTACACGGGGAGAGATGAACTCCTCGGTGCGGTGCGCGACGTCGCGGGAGGCGAATACCGCATACCCGGCGACGTGATAAGGCGCGTGTTCAGCGGTGTCCGTGCCGCCACCCGGCAGGCAGACCCACCGGGCCTGGAGAAGCTGACCGCACGGGAGCGGGAGATACTCACGCTCTTTGCGAAGGGGTTGTCGTACGCCCAGATCGGCGAAGTCAGGGGCAGCCGTCCGCTGACCATACGCAACGCCATCTACGGGATCCAGAGCAAGCTGGCGACCAAGACGAAGCAGGAGATGGTGGTCTGGGCGGTGCGCAGCGGCCTGCTGGATGACAGCTCCGGGGAGTAAGCGGCGGTCCAGCCCAGTCAGGAGCCTCGTGATGAGCGGCGACCACCACCACGACCACAACGGCGAGCACGACCACCGCCGGCGGCGGGGATGGAGAGACGCCTTCTCGCCCGAAGCCTGGTCCATCACCATAGCCAACTTCCGGGAGAGCGAACTGCCGTGGCCCAGGAAGCTCCTCGTCGCGGCCTCCAACTACCGGCGGAAGATAGGAGGGGGGCAGGAGTGCTGCGGCAACCCCGGGCAACCCGGTTGCTGACTGAGGTAGTCCTCGCCGGGGTCCCGGCGACTGCGAGAGGTCAGGTGAGGAACTTCCCCCATCAAAGGGACAGGGACCAGACACCAGCGCGCGCGGCTACCATTCGGCGAAATCCGCCGGTATCAGGCCGATCTGCACGAATATCCAGACGTAGACGCGTGGCCGTACGTCCAGGAAGGTGTAGGCGACGATGTTCAGCGCGGCGATGGCGATGACCAGCCCGGTGATGAAGTAGGTGCGCCGGAGCATGGAGCTCATGGCGCCATCGCTCACGAGGATGGTCCCGTCCCCGGCCTGCCGATGCTCGCTGCCGAGGGACTGCGAAAGCAGGCGATCAGGGAGTCGGCGCATGAGCCAGGGCAGGGCCAGCGCAGCAACTGTCCCGGCTGCACCGACGGCGAGCAGCATCCCGTTCGCGCCGTGCTCTCTCACGTGGAGGGCGACATCGAGGACGTAGACCGAGGGGAGGGCCCACACCGGAACGGCGAGCAGACCGAACGGAGAGCATCCGCGCCTGGACCTGGGTTGCCGTGGAGTGAACTGCTGCACGAGGCGACCTCTCCCTAAGCGCGGGCACGAAGCACCGCAACAGCGGCGGACGCTAAGGCAGCCGCACGGGAGACGCAAGGGCAGGACTGTTAACGAGCGCAGCGACCGCTTCCGGTGCGAGCCTTCGGTGGAGCGCCGGGGTTGCCCGGAGAGACCTCAGCATGACAGTCTCCATGCTTGTTCCAACGTGTGCGCGGCCTCTAGTCCTCTTCCAGCGTCGAGGTGTCGCCTTCGTCGAGGCCGAGTTCGCGGGCCTTGAGGAGGCGGCGCATGATCTTGCCGCTGCGGGTCTTGGGCAGGCCGGGGATGATCTCGATCTCGCGTGGGGCGACGGCGGCGGCGAGCTTCTGGCGCGCGAAGCCCATCAGCTCGCGGCGCAGCTCGTCGCTCGGCTCGTAGCCGTCCTTGAGCGAGACGAACGCCTTGACGACCTCCATCGCGATGGGGTCAGGCTTGCCGATGACGCCGGCCTCAGCGACGGCGGGGTGCTCGATGAGGGCGGACTCGACCTCGAACGGGCCGACGAGGTGTCCGGCGGTGTTGATGACGTCGTCGGAGCGCCCGATGAACCAGTAGTAACCGTCGGAGTCGCGGACGGCCTCGTCGCCGGTGATGTACCAGCCGTTGACGAAGCGGGAGTCGTAGCGCTCCTGCTGCTGCCAGTAGGTCTGGAACATGGAGGGCCAGGGCGTGCGGACGGCGAGGTTGCCCTCCTGCCCGTCCGGCTTCTCGTTGCCCTCAGCGTCGATGATGCCGGGTTCGATGCCGGGGAGCGGCCTGCCCATGGAGCCGGGTCGGATGTCCATGCAGGCGTAGTTGGCGATCATGATGCCGCCGGTCTCGGTCTGCCACCAGTTGTCATGGAACGGCATGCCGATGGCCTCGACGCCCCACTCGACGGCCTCCGGGTTGAGCGGCTCGCCGACGGACGCTGCGAAGCGGAGGTTGGAGAGGTCGAACGTCTTCGGAAGCTCGACGCCGGACTTCATGAGCATGCGGATGGCCGTCGGGGCGGTGTACCAGACGGTGACCTTGTAGTCCTCCAGTATCTGGTACCACTTGCGGGCGCTGAAGCCGCCCTCGTAGATGACCTGCGTGACCCCGTTCGTCCACGGGGCTGACATGCCGTAAGACGTGCCGGTGACCCAGCCGGGGTCGGCGGTGCACCAGTAGATGTCGTCCGGGTGGAGGTCCAGGCACCACTTGCCGGTGAGGTAGTGCTGGATGACGGCGTTGTGGCGGTGGACGGCGCCCTTCGGCTTGCCGGTGGTGCCGGAGGTGTAGTGCATGATGGAGTAGTCGTCGCGCGTCGTGGCGAGGGGGCCGAACTCGTCCGAGGCCTCGTTCATCAGGACGTCGTAGTCGAGGTCGCCCTCGGCGAGCGGCTCGGTGGAGCGTCCGTTCTTGTTGACGACGATGATGTGCTGCAGGTCGGGGAGCTGCGGGAGTATCTCCGCGATCTTCTTCCGCAGGTCGGGCTGGGTGACGAGCACCCGTGCTCCGCTGTCCTCCATGCGGTCGCGCACGGGGTCGGGGCCGAAGGCGGAGAAGAGCGGGCCGATGACGCAGCCGGCCTTGAGCGTCCCGAAGACGGTGAAGTAGATCTCCGGTATGCGTTCCATGAAGGTGAAGACGCGGGCGCCCTTCTCGACGCCGAGCGCATCGAGGACGTTGGCGAAGCGGTTGGTCTGGCGGCGCATATCCTCGTAGGTGTAGGTCTCCTTCTCACCGTTCTTGCCCTCCCACAGCATGGCGGGCTTGTCGGCGTTGCCGTGGACGACGTGGCGGTCGATCGCCTCGTAGGCGAGGTTGAGCCCGCCGCCGGGGAGGAAGTCGATCTCCTTCTCGACCTCGGCCCAGTCGAACGACGCCCGCGTGGCCGCGTAGTCGGCGAGGTTGGGGTCGTCGCGTGAGGTGGAGGGTTTGGTGATGGTCTCGTGGCGTTGCATCGTCATGTCGCGCCTCTCCGGGTCTGATCCCCTCTCCTGGGGGAGAGGGCTAGGGTGAGGGCCCTGCGTGTATGGGGCAGGCGCAAGTGTATGGAGGGGCGGTTGGAGTGGCAAGGGGTGGTTCGACAAGCTCACCATGAGCGGACAGTCCGTCATTCCTGCGGAGGCAGGAACCTCGCAGCCCTGTCCCGTCATGCCGAGCGCCGCCTGCGCTTCAGCGCGCGACGTCCTCTGGGGGGCCGGCCGTGGCCAGCGCTGGCCACCCTGTACCACTCCTCCGTACGCATAGCGCAGGCGTGGACTGCGTGGCGCCATCGTTCTAAAGTGAGCCATTTTGAGCCATTTCTGGCCATTTCACTCCTACGAACCCGCCCGGTACCGAGCGGGCGTACAGACGGCGCCATGCCGCTACTCACCAGCGTACGGGGTCGGGTGGCGGCTGCGGAAGGGGCGGGTGTCACAAACGGATTGACAGGCGCAGGGGCGTGCCCACAATAGAGTTGTGTTGAGTCGCTAGTCCGTGGTCAGGCGGGTCCCCCGAAACATGGAGGCCCGGCCTGGCCACAACTATGTCACCCGCGTACGTACGTTCGAGGAGAGTGTTCAGGATTTGCGATTTTTGCGAATTGAGACTATGCTTACCTCTGAGTAGGTATCCTCGCTTCCAGTAGGAGCACCACGATGACCACACTGATGCGTGACCACACTGTTCTGCCGCCTGAGGGATCACTCGATGAACTCGTCAAGTTGCTCAGCCGAGTGGGAGCTGAGCCGACGGCATCCCTCACTGGACCCAACGGCGAGCATCTGGTACTGCCTCCTGCGGTCTTCGCGGTGCTACGGGATGTGGTTGAGGCGATGTCGAACGGGCAGGCCGTCACCATTGCTCCGGTGCACCAGCGCCTTACGACGCAGGAAGCGGCTGACCTGCTCGGGATCAGTCGACCGACGCTTGTCAAGCTCCTGGAGTCCGGCGAGATTGCGTTTGAGCAACCAGGCCGGCACCGTCGAGTGCGGCTCGCCTCCGTGCTTGCCTACCGGCAACGGCGGTCTTCGCAGCGGCGTGAGTCTTTGGACCGAATGGTCGAGATTGCCAGCGAGAGCGGGATGTATGAACAGACCGCTACACCCAGACGCACTCGCTGAGGCCCGCTGGTGCCGTTCGCGGTCGTTCTGGACACGTGTGTGTTATACCCAGCGCACCTGCGCGATACGCTTCTGCGGCTCGCCGAGCAGGACCTCTACCAGGCCCTGTGGTCGGCGGACATCATCGAAGAACTCCATCGGAACCTCGTCGATGCCGGCATCAGCAGCGAGGTGGTTGACTACCTCTGTGCTGAGTTGCAGGGCGCCTTCCCGGACGCCGAGGTGTCGGGTTACCAATCGCTTCTGGACTCAATGACATGTGATCCAAAGGACCGCCACGTTCTCGCGTCCGCCGTACGTTCCAGTGCCGCTGCGATTGTGACGTTCAACCTCGATGACTTCCCGGACTCTAGTGTCGACCCTTACCAGATCGACGTCATCCATCCAGATCGCTTCCTACTGGACCTCCTCGATCTGGCCCCTTCAATCGTAATTGCCGAACTTGAACGGCAGGCTGCGGCCAACCGGCGTGAACCCAGGACACTAAGCGGACTACTTGATGCGCTCAGGCGGGCGGGGGTTCCCTCGTTCGGAGAAGAGGTTCGTTGCTGGATTCGGTGAACCAGTTAGCGTAAACGTGGCCCCTTCCTCGCCCTTGCTAACCCCCTGCCTCGTCTCATCAGCGAAGCCGACATCCATCGACGATGCCCCGCCGCCACCGACCAGCCTACGCAGCCGCGGGGCGGCTGCGGAAGGGGCGGGTGTCACATGGCGGATCGGCAGGCGCAGGGGCGTGCGTAAGGACGTACTCGTGCTCGGCCGGTTCCCTGGCTCTTCAGGAGTGCAGCCGCGAAGTCTTACGCAGGTCCGCGAGTGCCCTCACTGCGAGCGGCGCCGCGGCCGCGTGAACCAGTAGCCCAGCACGAGCACCGGCAGAGGCTGCAGCACAACCTGGAGGACCCAGGCTGTATACCGTGGCGACCAACCCCAACTGAACCACAATTCGTACAGAGGTTCTGCGAACAGGGTCAGTTCTCTGAATACGGGCAGTGCCAGCAGAAACGCGACAAGCGGGACAGGCGGTGTGTCGACGCGGTAGCGGATGAGCGCCCAGAGCAGCAGGACGTTCATCCCCACCGCAGTCGCAACCTGCCAGACAGCGGTCGCGAGACCCTGGCCGTCAGGGCTCGCGATTTCACTGAACAACCACTGGTAGTTGAACGACAGGCTGGCGCCTGCCAGCGCGAGCAGCAGGAAGGCGTGCGGCCTGCTGACCCGTGCGGCGGCCCTGCGCATGAACCAGACCACCACAACCAGCCAGAACAATCCATTGAGACTCAGGTGATAGAACGCGTCCCAGGAGTCGCTCCCGAGCGGCAGCGTCAGGATCGTGACTCCATCATAGGGATTGCCATACCCCAACAGGAGGGGCGTCAACCAGAAGGCCAGGGTCCCGATCGAGAGCATGATGTGGACTTCCCACAGGAGCTTCAGCAGCTCGTGGCCGTACCGGCGCACCCATGGGTATGTTGCGGCAAACACTACCAGGACCGCTGCCGCGATGATGGAGGCATTAAGAACGACGATAAGCCATTGCAGCGATACAGAAGGCCATTCGACCACATGAATCCATCCGGCCAGGGGCGTCGCCAACGCCGAGAGCCAGGCCATCCACGCCGGGAGACCCAGCAGCAGGAATACCTCCCACGGATACGACCGCGCAACCGGCAGACTCCGCCAGCGGCACATCAGGCCGGTCAACAGAACGGGAGAGAGGACGAGAACTGCCAGCCCGACAATCAATGCCAGCGCCAACCTGTCGTGCACCATAAGGTCGAATATGTACAACGAAACCGCGAGCAGCAGAACGCTGACCCCTATGGCGATAAAGGCAATGCGGAAGTGTTTCGTTCGGCCTGGTTCCACGGAGGACTCCCTCGGAGACGGGTGACTGTGGTGTGCGGGGTGAAACCGGGCACCCTGCGTCTGGGTGCACTGGAGACTACCATCCTTCTGATTACATAAGGGTGAAGTACAGGCCGATTCCAATGACGGTTCGATGACATCATGGCAGTCCTGCAGGGCGGCTCACCGGATCCGCCGGGAACGCACGGTTTCACGCACCACAACGGAGGCCCATTCCACTAGAATCTGCAGGCCATCAGGAGTGGGCATGACGAACACTGAACAGGCAACGGGAAGCATCGAGCGGCGGCATGACCTCGACGCGCTACGGGCGTTCGCGATGCTGTTGGGGATCGTGCTGCATGCGGCACTTGCGTTCATCCCTGGCGCGTGGGTGGTCAGCGACGCGTCGGTCGAGGGCGACGGGACGCCATACGCCATCCTGGTGACGGCGATCCACGGGTTCCGGATGCCGGTCTTCTTTCTGATGAGCGGTTTCTTCACGGCGATGCTCTGGCGGCAGCGCGGGTTGCAGGCGCTGGTGCGGCACCGGGCACGGCGGGTCCTGTTGCCGCTGGTGATCGCGATGATCGTCGTGATTCCGCTGTCGTGGGCCGCGTGGGGCTATGCGGAGAGCGTGTCCACCGACGACGATGGCGACGCCGTCGTTGAAATGGAGGCCGTGCCCGAGGACAACGTTTGGAAGGCTGCGTCGCGGGGCGACGTCGCCGCACTGGAGCGGCACGCAGCAGACGGCGCGCCCGTGGACGTTCCCGACCCGGCCCTGGGCACGACGCCGCTGGGCTGGACGGCGTTGCACGGGCACGTGGACGCGGCGGAGTGGCTGCTCGACAACGGCGCGGGGGTGCACACGCTCAACGGCGACGGGAGCACGGCGTTGCACTCGGCGGCGTTCATGGGCCGGGCGGGGGTCGTGCGGCTGATGCTGGAGCGCGGCGCGGACCCTCATGCCAGGCATCCGAACGGAGCTCTTCCCATCCACAGCAGCCGCGCGGACCCTGCGACGACGGCGTACTACGTGGGCCTGCTCGGGTTGACGTACGACCAGGCGGTGCTGGACGCGGGGCGCGAGGAGGTCGGGCAACTCCTGACTGAGGCGATGGAGCGACCGAGGGCGACTGACAGCGCGGCGGCGGGGACGGACGAGGAAGCCGGTGTCGCGGAGGCGCGGACGGAAGCGGCAGGCGGCGTGGCACCGTACCGGGGCGACCCGGATGCGAGCCTGCACGAGGAGAGAGCGCTGCTCGTGCCGTGGTACTGGGAGGCGCTGTACGCGTATGAATGGGGCGGGCTGTTTACCTACGACGTCTTCAGCCACCTCTGGTTCCTCTGGTATCTAGTCTGGCTGGTGGTGGCATTCGCTCTTGTCGTGTGGGTTGCGGGACGGCTGGGCCTGCGGCTGTCCTGGCTGCCGGACCGGCTGGTTGTGACGCCGGCGCTCTACCTGTGGGCCGTGCCGGTGACGATGGCGGCGCAGTACTTTATGGGTGTCGAAGGCCACTTCGCCGAGTTCGGGGCGGACACGTTCACGGGGGTCCTTCCCGCGCCGCACGTACTGGCGTACTACGCCATCTTCTTCGGGTTCGGCGCCGTCTACTTCGGTCGCAACGAGGGCGGAGCGCGCATCGGGCGCTGGTGGCAACTGACGCTGCCGCTCGCGCTGGTCGTGTTGCTGGCGGGCCTCGTGCTGACGTTCCCGGAGGAGGGCGGCACGGCGCAGGACGGAGCGCGCTGGGGCTCGCTGTTCTTCCAGGCCACCTACGCCTGGATGATGGCGCTGGGGCTGATGGGGCTCTTCCGTGCGGTGCTGGGAGCGGGGAACGCGCGGGTGCGCTACCTGTCGGACGCCTCGTACTGGCTCTACCTGATGCACCTGCCGCTGATCATCGCGCTGCAGGGCTTGTCCTTCGAGTGGGCGCTGCCCTCGATCGTCAAGCTGGTGCTGCTCATCGCGGTGACGACGGGCGTGCTGCTGGTCGTCTACGAGTGGGGGGTGCGGTACACGCCGGTGGGGACGCTGCTGAACGGGAAGCGCAGGCGGGTCAGAAGGGCGGAGGGTTGAGGGCATGGGGGGTCGGGGACTGTGGCGAGGGCTGGTCGCACCCATACCGTGCCCTCACCCCAGCCTCGCCACCGCGTGCGCTGCCCGCGCACCCTGGGTTCCCGCCGGTGCGGGAACGACGGATGTCGACGGCGGACCGCGTATGAGAATGACGATGGGGTGCGCCGACGTCCCCGAGAGATGTTTCGACTCCGCCTCCGGCTCCGCTCAACATGACAACCGAGGGGCGAGGTTCCTGCCTTCGCAGGAACGACGGGAGCCGGAACGGGATTACCGGTAGATGGCGCTGACGTGGTCGCGGAGGGCGGGCATGACGTGCTCGGCGATGCGCTCCATGTTGCCGACCGCCTGCTCATGCGGCATCGAGCCGAACTGCGGCAGGAGGACGAGCGTGCCGATGCCGGACTCGTCGATGCACTCGCGGAGGCGCCGCGTCACGGTTTCGGCGGAGCCGATGATGATCTGCGAGTTGCCGTCCAGCTGCTCGATGGTGGTGCGCTGCGTGCCGATGGCTGAGAAGGCGCGGAGGACGTTCTTCGCGGAGTCGTCGGAGAGGTAGCCGGGCGGGAAGAAGACGGGCAAAGGGCGGCGCACGAGCTGGTTGAACAGGTACTCGGCGTGGGGCCTCGCCTCGTCGATAGCGGCCTCGTCGGTTGAGCCGACGTAGACCGGCAGCGCCCAGCCCATCTGCTCGGGCGATGCCTCGTAGCCGTTCTCGCGCGCGGCGTCACGGTACTGTCCCATGAAGCGCGCGACGTTGCGGAACGGCGTGAACGTGACGATGAAGGTGTAGCCGCGCTCCGCTGCCCAGCCGATCGTCTCGCCGCTGCCCTGCGACGGTATCCAGATGGGCGGGTGCGGCTGCTGCAGGGGGCGCGGCCACGGGTTCACGTACTCGAAGCGGTAGTGCTTCCCCTCCCAGCGGAACGGGCCGGGGCGCGTCCACGACTCGACGATGAGGTCGTGCGCCTCGCGGAAGCGTTCCAGGCTCGTGGCGGGGTTCATCGTGAAGTTGTGGTACTCCGGCCCGATGCCGCGCACGAAGCCGCAGATCATCCTCCCGCCGCTGATGACGTCCATCATCGCGACCTCCTCCGCGACGCGCAGCGGGTGGTCGCGCAGCGGCGTCGCGTTGCCGAGGATGGCGATCTTCGCGCGGTTCGTGCGGGCGACGAGGTAGGAGGCGATGACGTCGGGCGAGGGCATGAGGCCGTAGGCGGTCTGGTGGTGCTCGTTGACGGCGATGGCGTCGAAGCCCAAGTCCTCTGCGTAGACGAGCTGGGAGAGGTATTGCTCGTACACCTCCGCGCCGCGCTCCGGATCGAAGTGGGCGTTGGAGTAGGTGACCCACGCGGAGCGTTCGGTCTCGAACGACTCGTCGAGGTACGGCCAGGGCATGAGGTGGAAGTAGACGAACTGCATGGGGGACACCCTCACCCTAACCCTCTCCCAGAGGGAGAGGGAGATTGTGGAGAAACCCAGCGACGAGCGCGGCTGTTGCGTCGGGTTGTTCGCGCGCCGGGAAGTGGCCGGCGTTGTCGACGACAGCGAGCCGCCCGTCCGGCGCGCCATTCGCGAGCGCCTCGCCGTGGGCACGCGAGAGGAAGTGGTCGTTCGCGCCCCAGACGACGAGCGTCGGTGGGCGGAGGCGGTGGAGGCGTCCGGCGAGCGCAGGGTTGACGTAGCGCGGCTGCCAGACGAGGCGTGCGGTCATGCTCTCGTTGCGGATCGTGGTGTCTTCGTCCACCTCCGGCGCGCACTCCGGGTTATCGAAGAAGAGGGCGGGCCGCTCGTCCTGCCGCAGCACGAAGTAGTCGAATGGTGGGTCGCCGGGGATGTCGATGCCGGGCGCGCCGATGGCCACGAGCGCCGATGCGGGCGCGCCGCGTACGGCGGCCTCGACGGCGAGCCATCCACCAAGACTCGCGCCGACGATGGCAGTGGGAGCGAGCGCGTCGGCGAGGTCGGCGACTACGAACGCGAGGTCGTCGAGCGTGTCAGCCCACTCGGGGCGTTCGCTGCAGCCGAAGCCGGGCAACGCCGGCGCGGTGACCTCGAAGCGCTCGGCGAGGCGGTCGAGGAACGGCGTCCACGCGGAAGAGAGCTCGTCGTGGATGAAGAGCAGGCGCGGGCCGCTTCCGGTGCGGAGGGCGGCTACGCTGACTTGGGGGAGGTCGATGGTGATCTGGGTTGGCGGCATGGTGGGGCTACGCTTATAGCAGTGTGCGCCGCTCGCTTCAAGCGTTGCGCGTCCGTCTGGCAAGCGCCTCCGTGAGCAACGCCTG
This sequence comes from Dehalococcoidia bacterium, assembly GCA_965208625.1. Taxonomy (GTDB): domain Bacteria; phylum Chloroflexota; class Dehalococcoidia; order Lucifugimonadales; family Australimonadaceae; genus Bin16. Next base: position 1,896,545 of record OZ242348.1, on the reverse strand, counting down.
CAGCGCCGCGCGTTCCGCCTCCTCGACGGTTCGCACTCTCGTGTGGCGCAACTGCTTTCCCCTTCCTTCCAGCAGACCCTCCGGGTCCAGCAGAACCGCGCCCTGGTAGAAGCCGAGGTTCACCCATCGCGCGTGCGGCATGATGTAGGCGTAGCTGTCGGTCATGCGCGGTCCGGTGCCGTAGGTCGCGGCATGGTAACCGAGGCGGACGGTTTCGCAGGCCCCTGGATGCACCGCAAAGACAGCCTCGCGAAGGGCGACCGCCACCGGATGGACTGCCACGGGCCAGCGCGTAAGCAGGTCGTCGAACGTTCCCAGTTCCGCTGCACTCATACCCTACAGCGGCGAGGGGACGGGGCCGAATGGCACCTCGATGAGGGTTGGGGCGTCGTCGGAGGCGATGGCGCTGCGGAGCGCTTGTTCGAGAGCAGCCGGCGTTTCGACACGGAGCCCGCGCGCGCCGTACGCCTCGGCGAGTTTCACGAAGTCCGGGTTGTGGAGTTGCGAGCCGACGAGACGGCCGCCGAAGCGGTCCTCCTGGTCGCGCATGACGTTGCCGAAGGCGTTGTCGTTGAAGACGACGCATACGGCGTTGATGCCGTACTGGACGGCAGTCGCAAGCTCCTGCGAGTTGAAGAGGAAGCCGCCATCGCCGGAGACGCAGACGACGGCACGCTCCGGCTGGGCCGCCTTCGCGCCGAGCGCGGTCGGCCAAGCGAAGCCGAGGTTGCCGAAGTAGGAGGAGTTGAGGTAGGTGCCGGGCTGCTCGACGGGGTAGAAGAGCCTGCTGTAGTAGCCGAGCTGGGTCATGCCGGCGACGAAGATGCCGTCCGGCGGGATGGCGGCGCGCACGGCGTTCATGTAGGAGTCGAGCGGTTCGAGGCGGAGCGAGCCGAAGCGCGCCGCGCGCAGTTTGCCCAGCAGTTCGCGCTTGCTCTCGGCGGGGGGCACGGCGTCGGCGAGGGCGTCGGCGAGCTTCTCCAGCGTGCCCTTTGCGTCGCCGAGCACACCGAGCGTGTTGTCGGGGTAGTTGCGCCCGATCTCGTCCGTGTCCACGTCTATCTGCACGATCTGCGCGTCGTGGGTGAGCATCGCGGTGGCGAAGCGGGTGCCGACCGCGAGGAAGACGTCGTGGTGGCTGAGGTGGTTGCGGAAGTCGTCGGCGCGCGACTTCAGCGTGCCCATGCTGAGGTAGTGGGAGTCGGGTATCGCGCCCTTGCCCTCGTGCGTCGTCATCACCGGGGCCTGCAAGTGCTCGGCGACGCGCAGCAGCGCCTCGGACGCGCCGGAGGAGATGACGCCGCCGCCGGCCCAGACGATGGGGTTCTTCGCTTCCGCCAGCGCGCGTGCTGCGCGCTCGACGTCGGCGTCGGACGCGGCGTCGCGGCGGTAGTCGCCGGGTTCCAGCAGGTCGATGTCCGCGACCTCGGAGAGCGTCTCGGGTGGTATCTCGATCTCTACGGGACGCGGGCGTCCGGTGCGGAGCTGGCGGAACGCCTCGTGGACGACGCCGGGCACGCCGGCGGCGTCGAGGACGCGGTAGGCCGCCTTCGTCACGGGGCGTATCGCGTCCATCTGGTCGTTGACCTCGTGGAGTATCCCGACGTCCTTGCCGATGAGGTCCTTCTGTACCTGTCCGGAGACGACGAGAATGGGTGAGGACGCAGCGTACGCGGTGCCGATGGCGGCGGAGGCGTTGAGGAGGCCGGGGCCGGGAACGACCATCGCGGTCCCGGTGCCGCCGCCCGCGCGGGTGAACCCGTCCGCCATGTAGGCGGTGGCCTGCTCGTGCCGGACGGAAATGAACCGCATGCCCGGCTCATCGAGGATGGGGTCGAGCGCGTGGTACATCTGGACGCCGGGGAGGCCGAAGATGACCTCCGCGCCTTCGCGGTGCATGGAGCGTATGAGCGCTTGTCCGCCGGTCATCTCTGGCATGGGTTGCTCCTGCGCTCAGGCGCGCGTCCGCGCCTGTCGGGCGCGGCGGGCGCATTATAGCGCGAGGCAGGACAGATCGACGCCCTGCGACGCTCCGTTCGCCTAGCGTCCGACCTCTGCGTTGACGCACCGGACGGCATCCGCGATGCCAGGGCCGTGCGTGGCGTCCGGCAGGATGAAGAAGGTGAGAGCGCTCTCTGCGAAGACCGTCTGCCAGCGGGCGGCGTCTTCGGCGCTCCACTCGATCTCTTCCACACCGGCAGCCAACAGCGCCTCGCGCTCCGCCCGCTCCAGTTCGCGGTTCGCCTCCTCGTAGTAGGTCGAAGTGGCGGCGACCGCTTCGCGCACGGCCTGCTGCTCGTCCGGGCTCAGCGCGGCCCAGGTGCCTGCATTGACGTAGAGGGACGGGCCTCCCCCTCCGACGAAGGAGTCCGGGTACTGGTAGCGGACGATCTCGTGCCACCCGCCCGTGACTGCGCCGGGCGCGCCCCAGAAGACGCCGTCCAGCACGCCGTTCTGCAGGGCGACGTAGATCTCTTCGAACGGCATGTTGACCGTCGTCGCCCCGTGCGTCAGCAGGTGCGGCCTGTAGACGTCCACCGCGCGGAGCGTCACGCCGCCGAGGTCCGTCGAATCGTAGCGGTCGGCCGTCAGGAGCCGCGCTCCGTAGCCGCCGGTCATGGTGCCGAGGTACTCGACCCCGAGCGGGCGGTAGACCTCGCCGAGCGCCTGGGTCAGGCCGCACTGCTCCCTGAGGGCGAAGCTGTCACCCGCGTCCTTGTGGTTCGCGGCGAGGAGATCGGCGAGGCCGAGGAGCGTTATGTCCGTGTGGTACGCGCCGACGCTGAAGCCCGCGTCGAAGACGCCTTCGCGTACGGGGACGAACTGCTCGAAGGGGTGGACCACCTCCGGCCCGCCCATCGAGACGACCTGGACCGAGCCTTCGGTGAGGTCGGACACGATACGGCCGAACTCTGCCAGCGTGTCGGCCGTATCGAGGCTGGCGGGGAAAGCGGAGATGACTTCGATGGTGAAGGGCTCCGGCGTCGGCGTGGGGGTTGGAGCCGCGGTAGGCGTGGGAGTCGGGTCTTCTGCGCAGGCGATGGTGAAGGCCGCCACCAGGACGGCGGCGGATAGAAGGAAGGTGCTGCGGATGTTCCTCATGTATGCTCTCCCGACTGTCTGTATGCGCTCGTACGATAGCACACGCCGGAAAACGGACGTTCGATGGCGAAGTGAGGCGCATGACTGGACAGCGTGCGGGAGGGGCGTACAATGCGCGCCGGTTTGTGAACAAGCTGGCATTTCCAGTTCAGACATCTGGATGAAGGGAGTTGATTCTATGGTTGGGGAAGTAGCTGTATTCATCGATCTTGAGAATCTGCGTTACGGCCTCTTGAACCACTACGGTATGGAGCCGGACTTTCGGCAGATAGTGGACAAGGCGCAGAAGTATGGACGGCCCACGATGATGCGGGCCTACGCCGATTTCAGCGAGCACCCGTCCGAGATAACGCGGCAACTGTCCATGTGCGGCATCGAGGCGATCAACATCCCGGTGAAGCGGTCGCTGGTCACGAAGGGCGGGCAGCAGATAGAGCGCGTGAAGAACGCCGCCGACATGGCCCTGTCCCTCGACATGATGGTGGAGGCGTTCGACGCGGACACCAGCGGGAAGGAGAAGGTCTTCCTGATGGTGTCCGGCGACGCGGACTACATGCGGCTGGTAACGCAGGTGAAGAACCGCTTCGGCCAGCGCGTCATCATCTGCAGCGTGCCGGAGAGCGTGAGCAACGACCTGGTCGCGGCGGCGGGCAACGAGACGGACTACTACGAGACGCCGGAAGTGGAGAGCGTCGACCCGGACACGCTGAAGGCGGCCATCGTGGCGATGGTCCAGCGCGGTCCCGCGCCGCTGCACTACTGGAGCCTGCGCATCATCGATTCCTGGTGCCAGGACCCGCGGCAAGCCATCCCCGGGACGGCGAAAGAGAAGCGCGACGCCATCGGCGAACTGTGCGACGAGGGCGTGCTCTACCGCCAGCCGTTCCACGACGAGCGCTCCGGCCGCCAGGTGTCCGAGGCGCTGCTGGACGAGGAGCGGGCGATGGAGTTGGGCTACCTGTAGGCGGTTCGTCTCTCGCAACGCCTGGACTCAGGAGATAAAGGAGCACGCTATGGCGCGATTTCCACGGGTCACGACCCGCGAACAGGTGTCCCCCGAGCACCAGCAGCACTACGACTACATAGCGGGAAGCCGCGGCCACGTGGTCGGGCCGTTCACGGTGCTGCTGAACAGCCCCGACCTCGCGCAGCGCATCGCGCACGTGGGGACGTACATCCGATTCGAGAACACGCTTCCGGGCGGCCTGCGCGAGTTGGCCATCCTCACGGTCGCGCGCGAGTGGAACTGCCAGTTCGAATGGACCGCCCACCAGCCGATAGGCGAAGGCGAGGGGCTGAGCGCCGAGTCCATCGCGGCAGTGCGCGACCGCACCGCGCCCGACGGGCTCTCCGGCGACGAGGCGCTGGTGTTCCGTTACGTGAGTTCGCTCCTGGAGAAGGGGCGCGTGCCGGACGACGTGTTCGCGGAGGCGCAGGATCGGTTCGGGACGCGGACGGTCACGGACCTGACGGCGACCGCGGGCTACTACTCGATGCTGGCGTGCGTGCTGAATGCGGGCGCGGTCACACCGGACGCGGGCACGCCCCACCTGCTGCCGGACGCGGAGTACTAGGCCCACCCCTCGTAACACCGGCCTCGTGACCGGATGAATCCGATCCGGCGCGGTGGTCGTAACTGAGCTTGGGTGGGGCTTCGCCGCGCCGCTCGCCCTCGGTTCGAGACGGGTATCATTCTCTGCGCACGTCCAGGAGCATCGCATGCGTTTCTTGTCCGCGAAGGCGGGGCCGTTCTATGTCTGGCAGATTCCAGTACTGCTTGCTGTTCTCGCCGGAGCAGGGTTGGCCGCTTTCTTCTATGCCCCTGAACGGTCGACGGCCCCCGCCGGAGGGCTCGCCGAGGGCGAACAGCTCGTGCCCGTGCAGCAGGGGACACTGACCGACGCTATCGCCACAAGCGGGACGGTCGTGTTCCCGATGCGGGAGGAGGCTTCGTTCTCGGTTGCGGGCGAGGTGGGTGAGGTTCTGGTGAGCGTGGGGAGCGTCGTGCGGGAGGGGGACGTGCTCGCGCGGCTCGACGCGGCGACGATGGCGTCGCTGGAGCGCGACATCGCGAAAGCGGAGGTGGACCTGCGCGACGCTCAGGAGGCGCTGGCGGATGCGCTCGGCCTCCCGGACGCGACCGAGATCGCGGCGGCGAGCGATGCGATAGCGCTCAGCCGCAAGGCGTTGGAGAACGCCCAGGCCGACCTCGAACTGACGAAGAGGAACACGGCAAGGGACGAGCAGGATGCGCGCGATGCGATCCAGGACGCGATGGACGTGGTCGAGGACGCGCTCGACGTAGTGGACGAGCACGCGGAGGAGTACGCGGACACGTTCGTGCAGTGGCTGGGAGTACCGGCGTCGAGCGTGAACACAGCGCAGAGCCCCACGGAAGTACTCGATGCCTGGCAGTTGGACCTGGACGTGCTGTTCGACGACCGCCAGGTGCTGAACCACGAGATATCGTGGATGGACCCGCCCGACGACGACCCGGCGACGCTGTGGGACGAACTCGTCGTCTTCTCCTGGAAGACGCTGTACGTCGGCAGGCTGGCGGGAACGTGCCCGGACGGCCCTCCGTACGAGGGACGATGCGCGGAGTACGAGATGGAGGAGGCGTGGACGGTGCTGGAAGACACCCGCGCCGTGGTCGAGGACAAGCGTGCCCTGGTGGACGACGCGCGTGCAGCGCTGGAGAACACGCAGGCGAAGACGGCGCGGGACGTGCTGTCGGCTGAGGAGGCGGTGGAGAAGGCGGAGAACGCGCTGGTTGCCGACGAGGAAGCGGCAGCGGATCTGACGGTCGAGACGGAATCGCTGGACGTGGAACTGCTGCGGTCGGAGATCACGGTAGCGGAGCACGCGCTCGCGTCGGCGCAGGACGCCGTGCGGAACGCGGTCCTGCCCGCGCCGGTGTCCGGCGTCGTCGAGGACGTCTCGATGGAGGCGGGCGACCGTTTGGGCGAACAGGGCGCTCAGCAGGCGCCGTCCATCACCATCCTGGACCCGTCCGTGGTGGAGGTCGACGGCTCGGTGGACGAGATCGACGTGCTGGCGGTGTCGGTGGGGATGCCGGTCGCGGTGAGTCTGAGTGCGCTGGAGGGCCAGACGCTGACCGGCGAGATCGTCGAGATCGCCGCGGCGTCGGCGGGTCAGACCGGCGTGGTGACGTTCCCCGTGACGGTACGGCTGGACGTTCCGGCGGGGCTGACGCTGCGCGACGGGCTGAGCGCGGTGTCGGAGATCGTGCTGGCGCAGCACGCCGGCGAACTGCTGATACCGACGTCCGCGGTGAGCGGCAGCATCATCTCACCGGTGGTGCGCGTGTCGGCCGACGGCGTCGTCGAGGAGCGCAGGGTCACGCTTGGGCCGAGCGACGACTTCTGGGTCGTGGTGATCGATGGGCTGTCGGAGGGCGAGCAGGTGGTGATGCCGGAGCCTGCGTCGGCGGCGCAGGGCGGCGGCGGGTTCGGGGCCGTATTCGGCGGACCGGGACGCATCCGCGGCGGTGGCGGCGGTGGCGGCGGAGGAGGTGGCGGTTAGCCATGCCCACCGTCATAGCAGTGACCGACCTGCGGAAGACGTACCGCCTGGGGGCGCTCGACGTTCCGGTGTTGAACGGCGTCAGCCTGAGCATCGAGCAGGGGGAGATGGTCTCCATCATGGGGCCGTCCGGTTCCGGCAAGTCGACGCTGATGAACATCATCGGCTGCCTGGATGCGCCGACGTCAGGGAGCTACCTGCTGGAGGGCGAAGAGGTGAGCCGCTGGGGCGATGCGCGGCTGGCAGCCGCGCGAAACCAGAAGATCGGGTTCGTGTTTCAGACCTACAACCTGCTGCCCCGGCTCTCCGCATTGGCCAACGTGGAGCTTGCCCTTCAGTACGGCGACCGCCGGAACGCCCGCGCCCGTTCGTTACAGGCGCTGGAGTCGGTGGGGCTGGGGAATCGCTACAAGCACCGTCCGCTGGAGCTCTCCGGCGGCGAGCAGCAACGCGTCGCGATTGCTCGGGCGCTGGTGAAGAACCCGGCCATCATGCTCGCTGACGAGCCGACGGGCGCGCTCGACACCCGCTCCAGCGCCGAGATCATGGCCATCCTGCAGGGGCTGAACCGCGACGAGGGACTGACGGTCGCGTTGGTGACGCACGAGGCCGACGTGGCGCGGCACACACGGCGCATCATCTCGCTGCGCGACGGACTCATCGTGGGGGACGAGCCGGTCGCCGAGCCGCTGCAGGCGCAGCTTGCGGAGAACGTGCCGGCATGACGCCCTTCGCGCTCATCGGGACGGCGTTGTCGTCCATCGGCGGCAACCGGCTGCGTACGGGGCTGACGCTGCTCGGCATCATCATCGGCGTGGCAGCAGTCATCGCGCTCATGTCGATCGGTCGCGGAGCGCAGGAGGAGATAACGAGCCGCATCGAGTCGCTCGGCTCGAACCTGCTCTATGTGCGTCCGCTGGACGGCGAGTTGACGCTGGACGACGCGCTGGCGCTGGTGGACCCCGTATTCGCGCCCTCCATCGTGAGCGTCGCGCCGGAGGTGTCCACGGGCGGGTCGGTAACGTACCGCACAACCGAGACGTTCTCGCAGGTTGCGGGCGTCACGCCTGAGTTCGCTGACGTGCGGAACTTCGAGATCGCGTCGGGCGAGTTCATATCCGCGGCGCACGTGACGAACCGGAAGAACGTGGCGGTGCTCGGCTCGCAGACCGCGGAGGACCTGTTCGGCGAGCGCGGCCCGGTGGGCGTGGACATCGCCGTCTCCGGCATCCCCTTCACGGTCATCGGCGTGCTGGAGAGCAAGGGCGGGACCGCGTTCGGGAACGAGGACAGCCGCGTGCTCGTTCCGCTGACGACGGCATTCTTCCGGCTGAGCGGACAGCGCACCGCGGAAGGCGCAATCACGGTCGACCTGATCAACGTCCAGGCAGACGGCGAACGCATAGACGAGGCGCAGCAGGAGGCGGCGACGGTGCTGCGCCTGCGGCACGAGATCACGGACGCGGACGACTTCCGGGTGGACACGCAGCAGTCGGTGATCGACACGCTGAGCGAGGCGACGGGAACGCTGACCCTGTTCCTGGGCGCTGTCGCGGGCGTCTCGCTCGTCGTCGGGGGCATCGGCATCATGAACATCATGCTGGTGTCGGTGACGGAGCGGACGCGGGAGATAGGCATCCGCAAGGCGCTGGGCGCGAAGCGGCGCGACATCCTCGCGCAGTTCGTGACGGAGGCGGTGCTGCTGAGCATCGGCGGCGGGCTGCTGGGCGTAGGGGCGGGCGTCGTGACCTCCCGCGTGCTGGACGGCTTCACGCTCGCGGGTTCGGTGCTGACGACGGTGTTCAGCGGTGACATCGCGGTTCTCGCGCTCGTGGTGTCCGCGGCGATCGGGCTGTTCTTCGGCATCTACCCTGCGGCGCGGGCCGCGCAACTGCACCCGATAGAGGCGCTCCGCCATGAATAACCCTTCCGTCATTCCCGCATCTCCCGTCATTCCCGCGAAGGCGGGAATCCAGAGTGCCGATCAGGCACGCAGCGTGGCGTATCCGCTCATAGTGAGCCTGTCGAATCATCCTGCGAGTGCACGCAACCTCGCCTGGCGTAGGAGCGGTTCGCGAACCGTCCCTACATCCCGCCGCATCCATCGTCTTGCGGAGGCCCGAGCCATGAATAACGGAGGTTCACGCTGATGGGCGCGAAGGGATTCATCCTGATGCTGTTGCTGTTCGCCGTCATCGGAGGAGGCGCAGGCTACGGCGCTGCGCAACTCGTCCCGGCGGAGGAAGAGGAGCAGCCGCCCGAGACCGCTGACCTCGTCGCGCCGGGCGCAGGCGGCGCCGGTGCGGGTGCAGAGGACGGCGCTGGCGCGGGCGCGGGTACTGGCCGCGCCCGGCAGACCGGCGGGCAGATCACGGTGGACGACGTGATGGCAACCATGCCGGAGGAGGCACGGCAGCAACTGGAGAACGACCCTGAGGCCGCCGCGATGGTCCGCGCCCAGATCCAGATGGCCATCGATTCAGGCCAGGTGCCGCCGGAGGCGTTCGGCCTGGCGCCCGGCGTTGGCGCTCCCGACGCAGGAACAGGCGCGGGCACGCAGGACGCGGGCGCTCGGAATGCCGAGCCGCTGACCGGCACCGTGGTGTCGTTCGAGGGCGGGACGCTCAGGCTTGAGACGCCGGACGGCGAAGCCGCCATCACCGTGCCGGACGATTCGCCGGTCAACGCAACGAAGGCGGCGGTCGATGCGGCGAACTACCTGGTGGACGGAGCGGAGGTCTCGGTCGTCGCGCGCCCGGACGGCTCGGGCGGCCTCGCGGCTGCTACGATCATCGTCGGCCCTGCGGGGCAGGGCGCTGGCAGTGGTCGCGGTTTCGGCGGCCTCGCGGCGGTCGTCACGGGAACGATCACGTCGTATGTGGACGGCGTGCTGACCTTGCAGGGGGAGGACAGCGCGGCGGACTTCGCCGTGGCAGACGACATTCCGGTGCGCATCACTACGACGGCCGCTGAAGCGGCTGACGAGTTGACGGCGGGCGAGACCGTCACCGCGTTCGTGCAGCGGGAGGCGGACGGGAGCCTGTCGGCGGCAAGCGTGACCGTTGGCGCTGGCGGCGCCGGGCGGGGACTGGGCGGGGGCCTGGGAGGCGGACGGCAGGGCGGCAACGCAGGCGAGTCCGGTGGATGAGACGCTGGACCGCGCCGGCGGGGTGAGCGTTCTGCGGAACGAGGTCGACGGCGCGGCGTGGACGTTCGTCTACGCGCCGGGCGCGGGATCGAACCTGCGCGACCCGTTCGGGCAGCGGCTCGCGGAGCGGCTGCCGGATGCGGGCATCTCACTCGCGCGCTTCCAGTTCCCGTACCAGGAGGCGGGGAGCCGGAGGCCGGACAATCCCAAGACACTGCTGGCGACGTGGCGGGCCGTGCTCGAGTCGTCGCGCTCGGACGGCGGGCGAGTCGCGATAGGCGGCCGGTCGCTGGGCGGACGGATCGCCTCCGTGCTGGCGTCGGAGGGCGCGGCGGTGGACGCGCTCGCGCTGTTCGCGTATCCGCTGCACCCGCCGGGCAGGCCCGAGCAGTTGCGGACGTCGCACCTGCCGGGCATCGCGTGCCCGTCGCTCTTCTGCTCCGGCACGCGGGATACGTTCGGCACGCCGGACGAGTTGGCCGCCGCAGCGGCGCTCGTGTCGGACGCTCGGGTGCACCTGCTCGACGGCGCGGACCACGGCTTCGCGGTGCTCAAATCGAGCGGGCGTTCGCGAGAGGACGTGTGGGCGGAGGCGGCGGGGGTGTTGGTGGGGTGGTTGGGCGGGTTGTAGGGGCGGTTCGCGAACCGCCCTCGGCGCGCCGGGGGCTGCGGGGTTCTTCGCAGGAACGATGGGGGCAGAGGAGAATTGTCATGTTGAGCGGAGCCGGAGGCGGAGTCGAAACATCTCTCGGGGAGCGTTGGTGCACGGCGGGGCGTCTCCGGAGAGATTTCTCGGCTTCGCTCGAAATGACAACTCCCACGTCGGCCCTCTCCGAGGGATGTGAGGTTGCGCGCGCAAGCGCAGGGCTTCGTAGGAAGGACGGGGGCAGGGCACCCACAAGGGATGCCCCTACACCGGACAGGGGGCGGTTCGCGAACCGCCCCTACGGCGGGCAGGGAAGTCTGGCTAGGACGCCAGTGACAGGACGTCGCAGTCGTGGGGGTTGATGTCGGGGCGGAGGGAGTTGAAGACGAGGAAGCGGAGGGTGCCGTCGGGGGAGCGTTCGCCGAACTCGACCTCTACTGCGAGGGTTGGTTCGCACCAGTGCGAGAAGAGGCTGACGCCGGGTTCGCGTGCGAAGGGGCACTGGGCGGTGTGCAGTTGGGAGAGCATGCGGTGGAGGAGGCGGTGGTCGCCTCGCGCCGTGCCCGCGCCGGCCGCGCCGGTGAAGCGGAGCAGGCCGTCCTCGAATACCCCGAGCAGGAGCGAGTCGAAGGGCTCCTTGCTGCCGCCGAACGTGTAGCCGCCCACGACGAGGTTCATCGTGCGGGCGTGCTTGGTGGAGAGCCAGTGGCGCGAGCGCTTGCCGGGCTCGTAGAGGCTGTGCTTGTCCTTGGCGACGATGCCGTGCAGGCCGAGCTGCCGCGCGGCGGCGTACATCGCGACGCCCTCGCCCTCCTCGAAGTGGCAGACGTGGACGGTGGCGTTGGGGTGCAGGGCGTCGTGGAGGCGGGCCTTGCGCTCGTAGAGCGGGCGGTTCAGGAGCGGCTCGCCGTCCAGGTGGAGGATGTCGAACACCTCGTAGTTGACCGGCGTGCGGCGCGACGCGCCCGCTCCGGCGAGCCAGCGCTCGACGACTGCGTAGCGCTCGGGGATGCCGTCGTCGCTCAGCGCGACGAGTTCGCCGTCGAGCACGGCGCTTGCGCCGCCGACGGCGCTCCGCAGAGCGTCGGCGACCTCGGGGAACGCGGCGGTGATGTCGGTCCCGCCGCGCGTGTGCATCTGCACCTCGTCGCCGTTGATGACGGAGACGGCTCGGATGCCTTCCCACTTGATCTCGTAGAGGCGGTCAGGCGCGTCGGACGGCTCGGGGGAGGGGGTGGGGATCATGGGCTCGACCAGACCGAGAGCGAGGGAGGCGCGTTCGGGGCCGGTCTGCGGGGTCGTCGTCATGGGCGTCAGGACGCCTTCCTCGCCTTGCGGGCGGCGGCGACGGGTTCCTCGGATCCGGCCTCTGCATCGGGGGCGCGGGCCGCTTCGATGGACGCGCGCAGGGCTTCCATGAGGTCGCGCACCTTGCCCTGCGGGGCCTCCGGGGCTGCGGAGATGGGCGCGCCGGAGCCGAGCTTGGCCTCGATGACCTGCTGGAGCGCGCCGCGGTACTCGTCCTGGTACTCGGCGGGCTGGAACTCGCCGGTGAGCTGGTCGATGAGCATCACGGCCATCTGCATCTCGGCCTCGCTCAGTTCGACGTCGCCCGGCAGGTCGAGCTCGGCGGTGCCGCGTATCTCGTCCGGGTAGTACATCGTCTCCATGATGAGGCCGTCGACGTACGGGCGGATGAGGCAGAGGTGCTCCTTCTGCCGCAGGGCGACCTTTGCGATGGCGACGCGGTCGGTCGCCTCAAGCGCCTTCCGCAGGAGTGCGAACGGCTTCGCGCCGACGCTCTCCGGCTCGATGTAGTAGCTCTTCTCGTAGTGGACGGGGTCGATGGTGGCGATGTCCACGAACCGGACGATGTCGATGGTGTGCGTGGACTTGAGCGGGAGGTTGTCGAAGTCCTCCGCCTCCATCACGAGGTACTCGTCACGGGCGAACTCGAAGCCGCGGACGATCTCGCTGTACTCGACCTCTTCCTCGTGGTAGGGGCACCAGCGCTTCTGCCTGAGGCGGGAGTGGCAGGAGTCGTGGAGTTGGACGAAGCCGATGTCCTTGCTCTCGGTGGCGATATAGAGCTTCATGGGGATGGCGACCATCCCGAAACTGATCGCGCCTTTCCAAATCGCACGGGCCATGTTCACCCTCCAAGAGCAGGTTCAGTGTAGGTGTGGCGGTTGGGGCGGGTCAACGGGAGAATGGCACGGGGATCGGCGGGGACAGGGCACCCACAAGGGATGCCCCTACACCAGGCAGGGGAACGCCGAGGCAGGGACGGCGGGAAGCCCCGGACAGGGCACCCACAAGGGATGCCCCTACACCAGGCAGGGGAATGCCGAGGCAGGGACGGCGAGGCGCCCCGGACAGGGCACCCACAAGGGATGCCCCTACACCGGACACAGGGGGCGTGGTTCCTGCCTTCGCCCGAACGGCCCGAGAGATGTTTCGACTCCGCCTTCGGCTGCGCTCAACATGACAATCCCAGTCAGTTCGCCCTCACCCGCGTTGTTGGCGCATGAGGGTTTGGGCCCTCTCGATCAGGTCGATCCGGCGCTGGACCTCCTTCTGGTCGCGGAAGGTGAGCGACAGTGAGAGGGCGGTCTTGATGGCGCGGTGCCTGACGTTGGGGTCCGGGTCGTCCAGCAATTGTTGCAGGCGGATGACGCTTTTGAGCGTGAGACCTTCCATGTTGCTATAGGCGAGTTCGGAAATGTTACGCCTCATCCGCTCCAATTCCTCGCGAAAAGCGGGGTCGCGCAGCCACCGTGTGAGGGTCATGCGGGCTATGCCGGCGGCGCGTGCGCCCTCTGAAACGGTGGGTTCCGATGCGACGTAGGGCAGGGCTACGACCTGGCGCGGGGAGAGGGACTCGCTATTTCTGACTGTCACATTCTGCAACATTGTGGAACATGCCTCCTGGTTGTTCGGCGCTGTGCCCTGGCGGTGGTTGGCGGGGGCGTCGGGCCGTCGGAGACAGGGTAGGGAGGCGGGGTGTTGCTGCGCAACGGGCTGGTGTCACAGTGGTGACGTTGGGCTTTGGTAGGATAGCTGTGTGCAGGAGCGTGTCGAACTGACTCACGAGCAGCGGCCGGAGATCGAAGCGCTGGAATGGCTGCCGGACGATCAGGTCGATACGACCGATGTCCCGGAGGTGCTCGATTGGTCGGACGCGAGGCGCGGGGTGTTCTGCCGGTGAGGTCGAGGAGACAGCAATGACCATCCAGCCCAAGAGATTTTCCAGCCGGATTGACTCCGAACTACTGGCTGCGCTGCGCGAACTCGCCAAGAGGGAGGGGCGCTCCTTCAACGCGGTGCTTGAGGATGCCATGCGGGACTACATCGCGGCGCGGCGGACTCGTCCATCCAACCTTGACGAGTGGTGGCCGGTCCATCCCACGGCGCGGTTGCAGGCAGGCTTGAGCCTGCGGCGGGAGGATATGTACGAGGAGCGGGTGGCGTCCCCTGGGGAACTGACTCCGAATTCATAGGCTGATGGCATTCGACGCTGATGCACTCACGCTAGAGCCTGTTGGCAAACAATCGGTCATCTTCTCTAGTTGTTCTTGGGATGCAAGGACAACCAACAGATATTTGTGCATATCTTCACACTAGGGGGTTGTGCAGGAGAGCACAAATGCTATAAACTAAATCCAGACGGGGACTTGACAAACAAGTCAACATGTGATTACAAGCACTTGGCTTGGTGCGCAGGGAGGGATTCGAACCCTCAAGCCGAAGGCGACGGTTTTCAAGACCGCTGTGTATACCCTTCCACCACCTGCGCACTGGTTAGCCTTACTGCCCGTTCTGGTGACACAGGACGGGCAGTATCTATTATGGGGCCTGACCACCTTCAAGTCAAGTACGACGGGCGCTCTGTAAACCACCGGATGGCCGGTATCCCAGGAAATCGTCTACAACATCTACGCTGAAAGCGACCCCGAGCGCGCCACCGCTCACTCCGCTAAATTACCTCTAAACCATTCTATTCGTGTAGTCAACCCTATTGGATGGACTGTTTCAGCCCCTTCGCCCCTGTTCCGTCCCCATCCCGTTGTCCTCGGCTAGTCCGTCTCGCTCGAGGCAACCTCCATTCTATGACCAGTCTCCACCCAGGCAACATCCGCTCGTTGCATCCCATCCCACTGCGAGCGGCTCTCTGCGCCGCTCTCCGCATTCCCGCTTTCACGGGAATGACGGGGCGGGACGCCCGTGTAGAGCGTGCCGTTGCGCTGGCTGGCGAGGACGTAGACGCAGGGGCGGCGGTCTCGCCGAGGTTGGCTGCACGTCATGGGAGAGTGTAGTTGAAGGCGTGGGGCTTGCGAGCGGCTCCCTGCGCCGCTCTCGTCATTCCCGTGAAAACGGGAATGACGAGGTAGGGACGGGAACGACGGTGGGACGGCGGCAATGACGGGGCGCCCCGGACAGGGCACCCACAAGGGATGCCCCTACACCGGGCAGGGGGCGAGGTTCCTGCCTTCGCAGGAACGACGAGGGGGCGGGAATCGGCGGGGACACTCCCGCCTCGCGCCTCGTCGATAACGTCCCTGGGAACTACACCTAGCCGCCTTCGGGTGTCACGGGGACCCCGATACCCAGAAGCGCAGTAACCAGCCCGTAGACGATGGCTACGGGGATGGCCGCGATGAGAACCGCGAAGAACGCTCTCAAGGTGGAGTTGTAGTCCAGGCTCTGCCGCGTGGCGACCACCATAGCCGCCCACTGCCAGAAGAACACGGCCAAGGTGATAAGGCCGCCTGCGGGCAGGAAGACCAGGACGCTGAGGATCCCCGGGGTCTGGGCGAACCCGGTTCCCCGGGCCAGTTGTCCCCAGTCCGCGTTGGTTTCCGAGGTCCTCAGGATGGTGCTTCCGACTAACCAGATCCCCAACGCCCACACTGCCCAAAGCAGCACGCCGCGGACCACGCCGAAACCCAACCCCTGGAGTAAGTCGTTCTCGTTCCCCAACAGTCCGCCGATGCCGGTGGCGATGGCCACGAGAATCACCACCGCCAGCGCCTGCAGGGTGGCGCCCCGGTCATGCTCCACGTCCTCGAAAGTGTCAGCCTTCAGGCGGGCGGCGCCCAGCATTCTTCCCAGCATCTGGCCTCCTGACGTGCCCCAGGTTGCGAGGCGGTGTGGTGAGGGTCACGTTCTGCGCTCCAGGAATACCACGTCGCGCCCGGCGATGGTGTTGGATTCGGTTGCTGGTATCGCCGGATGTTGAGTCGCCATGAGGGGTGGGGGACGGGAGTGACGGGGGGACGACGGCAATGACGGGGCGCCCCGGACAGGGCACCCACAAGGGATGCCCCTACACCGGGCAGGGGGCGAGGTTGCGCGCTAAAGCGCGAGCCTTCGCAGGAACGACGGGGAATGCCCACGCGGGTGTGACCTGTCGGTCACTCTGGATTCCCGTTTTCACGGGAATGACGAACGAATTGCTGGTGTGTGACACGCGCCCCTTGCGCCGCACCCCACCCCTGCCGCACGATGGTAGGGCGCAACCGATAACGCGCACATAGACCCTGTCGGACGAGCCGCAGGAAGAACGCTGCCCCCTCAGCGAAGAGCGAGGGGGCTTTCTGTGTTAACCGGGCGTAGGGGCGGTTCGGGAACCGCTCTTATCCGGGTGAGAGAGGTGGACCTCGTGGCAGAAGACCTCACGCGATACGCGAACGACCCCGTCGGGTTCGTGACGGACGTGCTCGGCGACGCCGGAGCGCCGTACTCGAAGCAGGCGGAGATGCTGGATGCGCTGGTGCATCACCGGCGCGTCAGCGTCGTGGGGGCGAATGGCTCAGGCAAGGACTGGGCGGCAGGGCGGGCCATGCTCTGGTGGCTGGAGACGCGCCCGGAGAGCAAGGCGCTCACGCTCGGGCCGACGCAGCGGCAGGTCGACGAGGTCGCGTGGCAGGAGATGCGCGAGGCGTATGCGGGGGCGAGGGAGCGCCTCAGCGGCAGGATGTTCAAGTCCGCGTACCGCATCGACGAGCAGCGGTTCGCGCTGGGGTTCTCGACCAACAACTCGCTCAACATCCAGGGCTTCCACTCGGGGGAGTTGTTGGTGGTCGTGACGGAGGCGCACGCGATGCCGCAGTTGCAGATGGATGCCATCAAGCGGTTGCAGCCCAACCGGCTGCTGCTCGTGGGGAACGCGCTGTCGCGCGACGGCGAGTTCTACGCGTCGCACCACGCGAAACGGCGGCTGTACCACCGCATCGCAATCTCCGCCTTCGACACGCCGAACTTCACGGGCGAGGACGGCGGTCGGCGGGGGATGATCACGCCGGAGGACGTGGAGGAGTACGCCATGGACTGGGGCGAGGACCACCCGCTGTACGCGGCGTCGGTGCTCGCGGAGTTCCCGGACAGGCTGGATGACTCGCTGCTCGGTCGGGATGCGGTGGAGTCGGCGATGGACCGTGGGGAACCGGAGGAGGATTGTCATTCCGAGCGGAGTGAAGCGGAGCCGAGGAATCTCTCGGGTGCGGGTGCCGTTGAGGACGAACGCTCGCCGAGAGATGTTTCGGCTTCGCTCAACATGACAACCCAGGGGGCTACGCTCAACATGACAACCCCGGCGCTTGTGCTCAACATGACAGATGAGCCGGTCTACATCGGCGTGGACGTGGCGCGGTTCGGGTTCGACAAGTCGGCGCTCTGCGTGCGGCAGGGGGAGCGGGTGCTGGCGGTGCGGTCGTACGAGCGTATGGACACGATGCGGCTGGTGTTCGAGGTGCAGCGCGCGGTGCGGGAGTGGAACGCGGAAGCGGTGTTCGTGGACGAGGGCGGCGTCGGAGGGGGTGTGGTCGACCGGCTGCGGGAGCTTGGCGCGCCGGTCTACGGGGTCCATTTCGGCGGCTCAGCGCAGCGTCCCACGCGCTTCCACAACCGGCGCTCCGAGATCTTCTGGGAGCTGCGCCGGCTGTTCGACCTGGAGGCGATCGCGATCCCGCGCGACGAGGAGCTGGCGGGCCAGTTGCTCGGGCTTCGGTACGACATCTCGAGCTCCGGCCAGGTGCGGCTGGAGGGCAAGCGCGAGATGCGCAAGCGCGGCATGCCGTCGCCGGACAAGGCGGACGCCCTCGCGCTCGCATTCCTCGTCCCGCCGTCGTTCGGCATCTGGACCGGCGCCGAGCCGTTCCTCAACGACGACCCGCCGCCGAGGGCGACCATCGAGGCCTTCGGCTACGACCGGCCTCCGCCGTACGCGGAGAGCGTCGAGCCAGATGACGACGACGGTGCGGCGCGGAACCGGCTGGGGATTTGGTGGTGAGGGGATTCGTCATTCCCGCGAATGCGGGAATCCAGGGTGCCCAGCAGGGCACGCGGCGGCAGGGCGGGACGCAGGGGCGGTTCGCGAACCGCCCCTACACCAGGCGACCTGCCTTCGCAGGAACGACGGAACGGAGGAGCGTTGTCATGTTGAGCGGAGCCCGCGCTTCAGCGGGCAACATTATCTCGGGAGAACGTGAGTGCACTACCTGGGCGATATCCCGCGTCGCCTGAACTCGGATGCGACGGAATCGTGGACCGCGCGGGCCTCAGCCTCCGCGCGCGCTGCGTCGGTGTCGTTCGGCTCAGGCCAGTCGCCCGGATACCTCGTTTCCACTGCCCATTCCGTCAGCTCGGCGAGGTCCGGATGCTCGGTGCGGACGGGCCAACCGGGGGGAAGGAGGTTGCGGAGCGCATCGAGGTCGTGGCTGAAGGGGAAATCGGCCCCTTCGAGCACGAGGGCCGCCTTCAGGGCTTTCTCCGCTGCCTGCTGGGAGAGGGAGCAGACATGGCGTGGCGCAGACGGAAGGGAAGTCAGCAGGTGTTGGGCGACATCGAGGTCGTCTCCGGAGAACCGCAGCCAGCGGAGCGCCTCCGATGCGGCCGCCTCAGGGTCGCTCATACACGACCTTGCCCTCTCGGAGGGCGGCGTTGAGAACGGTGCCTGCCACGTCCCCGCGCAGGGCTATCTCCTCGGGTGTGGTGACGACGATGTCCTTGCTCACCGGCATGTCGCTGAGCGAACGCCGCATCTCGACGGCGGCCGCGCGTTTGTCCGGCGCGTCGCCCATGACCACGAGCAGGTCCACGTCGCTCCACTCGCTGGCGGCGTTCCGGGCGTGCGAACCGAAGAGCACGACGCGGGACGGCTGGAACCGCCCGACGATGCGGTCCACCATGGTTGAGATGGTCGCCTCAGTTGTCATGCGTGCCTCCGAACGTCGAAGGCAGAGAGCCGAGTCCCCGGTCTGCTGCCACTCCTACAGGATAGCATCGGCAACAACCGCCGCCGCACGCGCCCACGCCGCAGTACCCTCACCGCGCGCTAATGCGCGTTGCCCTCTCCCCTTGTAGGGAGAGGGGGTCGGGCAGGGCACCCACAAGGGATGCTCCTACACCAGGCAGGGCTTACGCTTGCGCCTCCTCCAGGTAGGAGTGGTCGAGGTAGGCGGCGATGTCGGGGCCGTGGGGTGGGGTGAGGTTGAAGCGGAGGCGTATCTCCAGCGGGATGGCGAAGGACTCGGGTTCGGGGCGGAGGTCGGGGACGTCGTTGAGGGTGCGGGCGGCGCGCTCCTCGGTGATGTCCGAGGTGCTTGCCACGAGGGCGGCAGCCGCGCTCTGCCGCGACGGGTCGGCGGCCCAGCGGGCGGCGTCGAGCAGGGCGCGGAGGAAGCCGACGACGATGCCGCGGTTCGCCTCGCCCCACGGTCGGCTGACGGCGAAGACGCCGCCGGGGTAGCCGGGGACGACGTCCGAGTGACGGGCGATGAGGCGCATCCCTGCCTCCTCGGCGCGGGCGTTCCACGGCGGGTTGAGGACGCCCGCGAACGTCTCGCCCTTCTCCATCGACTCCAGCCGGTAGCCGGTCGCGCCGGCGGGCAAGAAGGTGTAGTCGCGGTCCAGCTCCAGCCCGTGCTCCTGCAGGATGCGGCGGAGGACGAGGCCGTAGGCGGTGTCGACCGCGTCGACCGCGAGCGCCTTGCCTCGCAGGTCGTCCCACGTCTGGATCTCGGGCCGCACGTAGACGGGCAGGTTCACGCCGGCGCTCGCCCTGGCGACGGCGACGACCTCCGGTCCCTCCCGCTCCGACCACGCGAGCACGTTGTCGAAGGCGGTGGACGCGATCTGCCAGCGGTCCTGGATGAGGCCGCGCATCTGCTCGGTGGAGCTCGGGGTGCGCGTCACCTCGACCTCGAGTCCCTGCGCTTCGAAGAGCCCACCCGCTCTCGCGAGCGCGATGGCTGCGCTCTCGCCGAACGTGATGAGGCCTATCTTCGTGAGTTCCGCCATCGGTTCACCTTCCCTGCTGATGTGCCCCGCCATCATACGCGGCGAGTGCGCAGGGAGCAGCCCGCGTTGCTATCCTGTCGCCCGGCGCGCACGAGCGTCGCACGGGGGAAGGTCATGGAGATAGGCCAACTGGAAGCGTTCCTGACGACGGTGCAGGTGCACTCGTTCAGCCGCGCGGCGTCGGAGCTGGGGGTCACGCAGCCGACGCTCAGCACCCGCATCCTTCTGCTGGAGAACGACCTCGGCGAGCCGTTGTTCGACCGCGTGGGCAGGGGCGTGCGGCTGACCGACGCGGGGCGGACGTTCCTGCCGTACGCGCAGCGGGCGCTCGACACGCTGGAGCGCGGCCGTGAGACGGTTGCGTCGAGCCGGACGGCGGCGGCGGGACGGCTGCACATCGGCGCGGCGCGCGGGATATCGTCGGCGGTGCTGCCGGGGATACTCGAGGCGTTCCACGAGCGTTACCCCGCCGTGGACGTCGCCATCAAGACGGGGCGCTCGTCGGAAGTGCTTGAGTGGGTGCTGTCGGAGCAGATACAGGTGGGCGTATCGCGGGAGCTGAACCATCCGGAGGTGGTCACGACGCACCTGTACGACGAGGAGATCGTGCTCGTGACGCACCCGGAGCACCGGTTCACGGGAGACGGCCACGCGAGCATCTACGAGGTGGGGTCGGAGCCGCTCATCATCTACGACAAGGAGAGCACGTACTTCGTGCTGATGGACCGGGTCTGCCGCGAGGCGGGCATCGTGCCGAACATCGCGATGGACCTGGACAGCATCGAGTCGACGAAGCGGATGATCGAGCGCGGGCTGGGCGTCAGCTTTCTGCCGTACAAGTCGGTGGAGCGTGAGTTCCGGCTGGGCACGCTGGCGCACGTGCAGCTGGAGGAGGGTCACCGCATCACCCTGCCGACGGCGGCGATGGTGCGGAAGGCGTCGTCTTACGGGCCGTTGGTGACGGCGTTCCTGGATCTGTTGCAGGGGATGTATGGGAGTGAGGAGGGGGAGGCACAAGAGGGCTGAGGCGTTCTCCGGTTCCAACACAGCCCTTTGGTAGACTCGACGCATGAGCACGCTTGACGATCTGCAACGCTATCTCGATAACCCGCTACCTGCGGAGGTGGCGGGGCGGGCGCTGCTGTCCGGGTCGATGGGGGAGTCGCCGTCGAAATACTCGCGGAGCCCGGCGATGTGGAATGCGGCGTTCGGGGAGATAGGGCTCGACGCGGTGCACATGCCGTTCGACGTGCGCCCGGAGAACCTGGCGGGGTTCGTGGAGGCGGCGCGGGCGTACCCGGGCTTCATGGGGTCCAACGTCACGGTGCCGCACAAGCTGGCCATCATGCCACTGCTGGACGAGATCGACCCCATTGCGCGGGAGATCGGCGCCGTCAACACGTTCATGCAGACGGAGGACGGGAGGCTCGTCGGCTTCAACACGGACGCCGACGGGCTCATCGCGAGCATGCTGCGGACGCTGCCGGGGCAGTCGGCGCCGTTCCTGCCGACGCTCACGGGCAAGCGCGTGCTGCTGCTGGGCGCGGGCGGCGCGGGACGTGCGTCGGCGTTCGCGCTGGCGAAGGCGGTGGGGGATGGGTCGGTGTTGCTCACGAACCGCTCGCTGGAGCGGGCGGAGGAGCTCGCTCAGCAGGCTGCGGCGGCCACCGGCGCGAAGGTAACCGCCACCAGCCAGGAATTCGCCCTGGACTCGGTCTGGAGCATGGACGTCATCGTCAACGCCTCGACCGTGGGGCAGTCCGGCGTTCGGCGGCTGGGCAACGGCGAGGCGACCTCGCTCGAAGCGTTCTCGTCGCTCGCGCCTGCTTCGCCCACGGTCGTTCCTGAGGATGACGGCGGAGCGTCGTTCTGGCGGGAGTGGTTCAAGCGTTCGCAGGAGGCGATAGCGGAGAATAATGCGCGGTCGGCTGCGGCGATAGCCATGTGCAAGCCGGAGACGGCATTCGTGGATGCGGTGTACTCGCCGGACGAGACGGTGCTGCTGCGGCAGGCCCGGCTGTCGGGGCGCAAGACGTTGAACGGCAAGGGGATGCTGGTGATGCAGGCGGCGTTCTCGTTCGTGAACCGGATGACGCGCCGCCACCTGCAGGCCGCAGGCCACGACCCCGACGCGCTGTACGCCCGCGTCGTCGAGGTGATGGCGGCGGGGTTCTGAGCGTACCGATGGAGATCCCGGCAGGCAGTTGGGTGCTGCGTCCGTGGCGGGAGGGGGATGAGCCTGCGCTGGTGAAGTACGCCAACAACCGCAACGTCTGGATCAACCTCACGGACATCTTCCCGCATCCCTACACGGCGGGGGATGCCGCGTCGTGGGTGCAGTTGCAGCAGGACCGCGACCCGCCGATGGACCTCGCCATCGCGAATGCCGACGAGGCTATCGGAGGGATAGGACTGAGCCTGCAGAGCGACGGATTCCGGAGGTCCGCCGAGGTGGGATACTGGCTGGGGGAGCCATTCTGGGGGCAGGGCATCGCCACGCATGCGCTCCGGGCGATGACGGAATACGCGTTCGAGCGGTTCGACCTCGTCCGGGTCTACGCGCTGGTCAAGGAGTGGAACCCTGCCTCGGCCCGCGTGCTCGAGAAGGCCGGGTTCTCGCTGGAGGGGCGGTTGCGGAAGGCCGTAACGAAGGACGGCAAGACGATAGACCTGTTCCTGTACGCGCTCGTCCGGGAGTAGGCGCGTCTCGGGCGCTCGGTACAGCAGGCCTACGCCTGAAGGTAGGCGACTCTGCCATTCCATTCGCCATCGCGGCTGGCGTGTGCGAACAGCACGATCTCTTCGGCGATCTTTCCGACCCGGAAGGGCTGTGGCACTTGAATGGCGCCTGCCAAGGGTAGTCCCTCCCGCATCCTGGTATAAGCGCAATCCGCCATGGTCTCGGCGTCATGGGTGATTAGCACGCGGTCTTCCTGGGCAGCCCATTCCAGGACCGCAGGGTCGCCTGCTCCCGAGAGGCCAACGTCCTGAACGCGCGCGATGTCGATGGCTGGGTCGCGCCGGATCGCTGCTATCAGTTGGCTTTCGATGTTCTCGTCGGCGAGAAACCTCAGCAAGACAACCTATCTTCCCTTGCCGCGAGAGAGGATGTCCCGGACGAAGCCAGCGGAGCCCGTCTCGGCTTCAATCATGGTCCTAGTGTGCTTCGCTTGCTCAGAGCGTGCCTTCAGATACCCCCGGACTTCATCCTGGTGAAGCAGGCAATACCCGCGCACGAGGTAGACATCCGCGAGGTTGAGCGCATCGAGTTGTTGCACGATAGCCTCGGGGCTCTCGCCCGCATCGAAATGCGCCATGAGATTGTCAAGCGTGACGCGCGTACCGCCGATGCGAATGCTGCCAGAAGCGTCCATCGCCATCGGGACGGGTATCGCGTCCATCTGCAGCGTCATGACCGTGCCTCCATGCCGGTTCAATCTTACCACGGGGGAGTCAGAACTCCGGCCGGGCACCGCGCACGTGCGCTCCGCATCGACGGGCGGAGTAAGATAGGCACGGTACACCGGCAGGCGGAGGAGCAGCGATGGTCGACACAGCACCCCAGCAGACGAAGGCGCCCAGTGCAGCGCGCAGGATAGACGGCGACAGCCACTTCTTCCCGCCGCCGGACTTCACCGGCGTGAGCGAGACGATCGGCGTCTCGGAGCAGGCGCTGGACATGCTGTTGCGCGACGCGTTGTTCTTCTCCGACCGCGAGGCGCGGCGCGGGGGATTCCGGGCGTCGTCGGCGGGGCAGCGCACGGGCGCTATCAACCCCACGGCGGCGACGACGGGCCAGCAGCGCGGGCCAATCGGCCACGGCGTGGCGGACCAGCGGGTGAAGCTGCTGCCGGAGACCGGGTTCGAGATGCAGGTGCTCATCCCGGACGGCATCTACGCGAACCCGTTCGGCTCTCCTAACGAGCGCGAGTGGGACGCCGGGCTGCGGCTGGCGCTCTGCATGGGCTACAACAACGCGACCGCGGACGCCCAGCAGCAGTACCCGGAGCAACTCATCGGGACGGGTGTCGTGCCGTTCGGGACGGAGACGGTGGAGGCGTGCGTCGTAGAGGCCCGGCGGGCGGTCAAGGAGCTGGGGCTGCAGGCGCTGACCATCAACAGCAACTGGCGCGGGAAGAACTGGGACAGCGTCGAGCTCTACCCGTTCTGGGAGGCGGTCTCTGAGCTGGACGTTCCGCTGTACGTGCACGGCAACCCGTTCCAGTGCCAGGTGAACGACCACATCCCGACGAACTACACGCTGGGGTGGGAGCGGCTGCGGCGGCTGCACATCAGCAACTACCTGGGATTCGCGTTCGAGTACATGGTGTCGATGGCGAGCCTCACGCTCGGTGGGGTGCTCAAGGAGTTCCCGAACCTGCGCATGGCGTTCTTCGAGGCGGGCGGCTCCTGGCTGCCGTGGATCATGTACACACTGGACCGCGTCTACCAGATCGAGCCGCAGTGCGCGCGCTGCGAAGAGCCACCGAGCGAACTCATCGCGCGGAGCTGCGTCGTGGCGGTCGAGCCGGACGAGCAGGCTATCGTGGGCGCGGTGCACACCATCGGCAGCAAGAACTTCATCATCGGCAGCGACTACCCGCACCCGCCGTCCACGTTCCCCAACACGGCGGCAGGCATCGAGACGATGGAGGGCCTCAGCGACGAGGCGAAGCGCGACATCCTTGGCGACAACATGGCGCGCTTCTTCCGGATGGCGTAGGGCACGACTCGCGCGGCACCGCATGTCCCAAGGCTCCTCAGTCCTTGCTATTCGCTTACTTGTAAGGCACAATAGCCATAAGTAATGCGTTTCAGGAGAATGCAATGCAAGGCCTTGCGGAATCAGTCATTACCTCCAAGGGACAGACGACGCTGCCGAAGAAGGTGCGCGACGCGCTTGGATTGCAGCCGGGAGACAAGCTACGCTATGCCGTCCTCAAGAACGGTGGCGTTTGGTTCGGCAAAGTGCAGCCCATCGACCGGCTGTTCGGCATCCTCCAATACGATGGGCCTCCCGTTACGTTGGAGGACATGGAGCGTGGCATCATCGAGGGGGCAGTAGCGAGTGCGCTTGGTGAGGAGTACGTGGAGCACATCAAGGATGCGCCTGCGAGTGCACCAGCGAAGGCGCTCCACGGATGATTGCTGTAGACACCAACGTTCTCCTGCGTGCCATCGTCCGCGACAACGCCGAGATGTCTGAAGCGGCCCAAGCTCTGCTGAGAGGGCTGAGCGTAGAGGAACCGGGTTTTGTCTGCCGCGAGGTTCTCCTGGAGACGGTCTGGGTGCTCGAGAGGGTATACCGGTTTACGCGGGCACAGATCGTAGACGTGGTCACGGGTCTGTTCGCCACCGGCACCCTCGTCGCCGAGGCCTCAGACGGGGTAGCGCAAGCGGCCTTCCTGTACGGTCAGGGTGGCGCGGACTTCGCGGACCTGATGATCCTTGCGGCCGCTGAGCGGGTTGGCGCAACTCCGCTGTACACGTTCGATCAGAAGCTCGCTCGCGAGGAAGGCGTAGTGCTGATCGGCGCCTAGCCTCGCCTAGAACAGCTCCGTCTCACCTTCTTCTGCGGCTTCCTCGATGCGGTCGGGGCAGTTGGCGGCGGTGATGTCGCAGAAGGCGCACTCGGATGCGCTGGGGGTCTTCGGTGGTGGCTGGTCGACGTCGGCGAGGCGCTTGATGAGGTTGGCTACGCGGTCGATGAAGGTGGTGTCGATGGCGGAGGCTGGGACGTCGATGGCGTGGTCATCGTAGACGACGCGGCCTGCCACCGGCAGGCCTGCGTACTCGCGGCGCGCGAGCGGGAACGCCCACATGTAGAGCATCACCTGGATGGCGTGGTACGCGTGCGGCTCGCCGGACTTCACGTCGTGGATGACGACCTCGCCTTCCTGGAGCGACACGAGGTCCGGCATGCCGGAGAGGGTGGCGTACCAACCCCTGAGGCGGAACTGGTTCTGGCGCTCCGTCTTGACGGTCGCGCCGTCAGCCTCCAGCCGCTTCTCCTCCGCACGGAGGAGGGCGGTGTGGTCCAGCGCCCAGCGGGTGTGGTCGAACGTGGAGGGTGCGCGTTGCCAGCTGGAGCCTTCGTACTGCGCCTTGAACCACGACGCCCACTCGCAGCGATTGTTGCCGGAAAGCAGGCGCGGCAGCCACGTCACCCAGACGTAGGGGCGCTCGCGAGCCTGCGGTGCGTCGAGGGTCACCCGGCGGTCTACCTGAAGGCGTAGCGCTCTTCGCCGGAGAGGGTGCGCACGCCCTCCCACTCGCTGAGCGCGGCGCCCTCGCCGGAGAGGACGGCCTCGACCTCGGCGGGAGCGGGGCGGACGTCTCTGAACGGTCCGCCGGTGCCCTCGTAGCCGGGGTACTGAAAGTACTCGCAGGGGAGGATGATGATCTCGTTCTCCGCCTCATCGCGATGGATGTTCATGGGCTCGCCGCCCTCCTCCACGACGCGGGCCTGCTCGTCCAGCAGGCGGCGGTACATGATGACGCCGACGTCGGTGACGCCGAGGCGCTCCGTCGTGCGGTCGGAGATGGGGCCCTGGATGATCCACGCGAGCTGGTCCTGCGCGAGGACGTAGTCGTAGCGGATCTTCCCGTTCTCGTCAAAGACCGGCATCTCGGTGAACGGGACCTCGGCCTGGGGTTCCTCGTCGTCCCTGAGCGGGCGGAACGTCATGGAGATGTGCAGCGTGTGGGTGTCGTCGGCGGGCGTGCGGAACTGCATGCCGTGGGCGACGCGGAGGATGTTGGGGAAGAGGACGGGGTGCCCGATGCGCCAGAACTCGCTCTCCTCGGTCTCGTCTCCGACGAGGCGGCGCTTGATGACGCCATAGTCCGTGACGTCGAAGCCAATCTTCTTGTGTTCGCGGCCCTTCGCGCCGGTTATGGCGTTCCAAGCGTCGCGCTCTTCGGGCGGCTTGCCGCGGTTCATCATCCAGCCGCCAAAGTAGCGGTGGAGCCACTGGAAGTGAAGCGGGTCCAGCGAGTTCTCCTGGCACTGGAGCCAGTTGCAGGGCAGGTCGTGCACCTGCCACTCCTTGTGGCCTTCCCACTCGAGCACGTCCCAATGGGGGAGGAGCGGGGCAGGCGCCGGGCCCATGTACGCCCAGACCACGCCTGCGTACTCCTGCACGGGGTACGCCTTGATGCGCACCTTGTCCTTGAACTTCGAGCCCTCAGGCTCGGAAGGCTGGTCGACGCACTGGCCGTTCTCGTTGAAGATCCAGCCGTGGTAGGCGCAGCGGATGCCGCTCTCCTCCGGGATGCCGTAGGAGAGGTTGGCCTTGCGGTGCGCGCAGGAGGGCTCGATGAGGCCGACGGTGCCGCTGGCGTCGCGGTAGAGAACGAGGTCCTCGCCGAGGAGGCGTATCTCCTTCGTGGGGTTGTCGGCATCGAGCTGCACGCTTCCGGCGATGGGGTGCCAGTAGCGGCGCATGAGTTCGCCCATAGGCGTTCCCGGTCCTACGCGGGTGACGCGGTCGTTCATCTCCTGGGTGAGCATGTC
Organism: Dehalococcoidia bacterium; assembly: GCA_965208625.1. Classification (GTDB taxonomy): domain Bacteria; phylum Chloroflexota; class Dehalococcoidia; order Lucifugimonadales; family Australimonadaceae; genus Bin16. The sequence continues at coordinate 1,869,287 of OZ242348.1, read as the reverse complement.
AGCCTCCCTGCGGGACGAGTATGTGCTATTGCTGTTGCTGCGACTCCCGAACGTGCATGACGTATGCCGCCGCGGAGAGCGTCGCGGCGATGATGAACCAGATCATGTACGCGACAACGTAGCTCTTGTCCAGAGCGCTTCCGAGCCAGACGACTCCGAGGATGTAGGGAGCGATAACCAGGGTCAGCCAGATGGCGGCTGTGTTGAAAAGCGTGCGACCACTCATCGAGACGTTACCTCACAAGCCATAGCGGGCATGCATACTTTAGGGAGAAGACGCACTCGGCGCAAGCGGCACGCGTCCGGGTATGCGCCGGCGGACAGAGGTGCGGCGAGGGGATAGCCGCCTGCGATAGCATCAGGAACGCGATGACGCTGGAACGATACGAAGAGAAGCGCGACTTCAGCGGGACGAACGAGCCTGCACCGCATGCGTTGGAGCGGCGGCCGGGCGCGCTGACGTTCGTCGTGCAGAAGCATGCGGCGTCGCGCCTGCACTACGACTTCCGGCTGGAGTTCGGCGGGGCGCTGAAGTCTTGGGCGGTGCCGAAGGGGCCGTCGACGGACAACAGCGAGAAGCGCCTCGCCGTGCTGGTCGAGGACCACCCGCTCGACTACGCCTCATTCGAGGGCGTGATAGGCGACGGGAACTACGGGGCGGGGCAGGTCATCGTCTGGGACATGGGTATCTACTCTCCGGACGAGGGCGGGCTAAGCTGGCACGACCGTGAGGAGGCGGAGCGCCGGATGCTCGCGGGTCTCGACGCGGGCAAGCTGTCGTTCACGCTGCGCGGACACAAGCTGCAAGGCTCGTGGACGCTCGTGCGGACGACCCGCGGCCCGAACGAGTGGCTGCTCATCAAACACAAGGACGCTCACACCGATAAGGAGCACGACATCCTGGACGACGGCAGGTCGGTCGTGTGCGGGCTGACGCTGGAGCAACTGAAATCGGGCAGGCTCCCGGACCCGTCGCTCGCGGCAGGCGTGGTCTCGTTCGGCAAGCCCGCGCGCATGCCGCGAACGCTCAAACCGATGCTCGCGCATGCGGTGGACGGCGCCTTCTCGTCGCCCGGCTGGTTGTTCGAGCCGAAGCTGGACGGTTTCCGCGCGCTCGCGTTCCTGCAGGGCGGCAACGTGCGATTGCTCAGCCGGACGGGCAAGGACATGACGAAGAACTTCCCGGGCATCGCTGACGATCTGTCCGTGCTGCCGCACCGCGAGATGGTTATCGACGGGGAGATCGTGGCGCTGGGGGACGACGGCCTGCCGGACTTCGTGCTGCTGCAGAACAACGCGGGCATGTACAAGGTGCCCGGGGCCGAGAATGCCTCCGTCAAGGCGGCCACCATCGAGTACTACCCGTTCGACATCCTCTACCTGGACGGGCGCGACCTGCGGCAGGCGCCGCTCCACCAGCGGAAGCACGCGCTGCGGCTGGCGGTCCCGCCGAGCGAGCGCATCCGCTCGATGGAGTACGTGGAGGGGGAGGGCGAGGCGTTCTACCGCGTGGCGGAGCAGCTGGGGCTGGAGGGTATCGTCGCGAAACGCAGGGACTCGCGCTACAACGCGGGGGAGCGCTCGCGGGACTGGCTCAAGATCAAGCAAGTGCTGTCGCAGGAGTTCGTCATCGCCGGGTACACGAAAGGTGACGGCGAACGTGCGGAGACGTTCGGCGCGGTGGCGCTGGGCTACTACAACGACGGGACGCTCACGTACGCAGGGCGGGCCGGGAGCGGCTTCACGCAGCAGTCGCTCCACAGCACGCTCGCGGCGCTGGAGCCGATGCGGACGGACGTGTGTCCGTTCCCGGACGTGCCTGCCGACCTCGAGTCTCTGCAGGTGACGTGGGTGCGGCCGGAGCGGGTGGCGCAGGTGAAGTTCTCGCAGTGGACGGGCGACGGGGTGTTGCGCGCGCCGGTGTTCCTCGGGCTGCGGGACGACGTGCAGCCGCGGGCTGTCGTGCGGGAGACGCCGGAGCCGGTGGCGTCGTTCGCGGCTGAGGCGGTTGTGGCGGACGGGCACGATGAGTCGCGTGGCGTGGTCGAGCAGTTGACGCGCATCCGGAAGAACGGCCACGTGGAGATAGGCGGTCAGAAGATCGCGGTCACGAACATGGACAAGGTGTTCTGGCCGGAGACGGAGAGCCGGGCGACGGTGACGAAGGGCGACATGCTGCGGTACTACGCGCAGGTTGCGCCGTATCTGCTGCCGCATCTGCGGGACAGGCCGCTGACGATGACGCGCTACCCGAACGGTATCGACGGTGGGAGCTTCTACCAGAAGCGGTGGGAGCACGACCTGCCGCCGTTCGCGGAGACGGTGCGGCTGTTCTCGTCCGCCGCGGAAGGCGATGTCGACTATCTCGTGGTCAACAACCTCGCGACGCTCGTCTGGCTGGCGCAGCTTGCCGATCTGGAACTGCACGCTTGGTTGTCGCGCACGGACATCGAGCCGGACGCGGTGCACCTGCGGGAGAGTTTCACCGGCTCGAAGGATGAGCTGCGGCAGAGCGTGCTGAACTACCCGGACTTCATCGTGTTCGACCTCGACCCGTATATCTACTCCGGTGACGAGAAGGCGGGCGATGAACCGGAGCTGAACCGGCGGGCGTTCGCGAAGGCGGCGGAGGTTGCGCTGTCGCTGAAGGACCTGCTCGACCAGCTGTCGCTGTCGTCGTTCCTGAAGACGTCGGGGAAGACGGGGCTGCACATCTACGTGCCCATCCTGCGGGAGTACGACTACGCGGTGACGCGGAAGGCGTGCGAGCTCATCGGGCGGTTCCTGCTGCGGCAGCGGCCGCGCGATCTGACGATGGAGTGGAGCGTGAGCAAGCGGGCGGGGAAGATCTTCCTGGACCACAACATGAACGTGATGGGGAAGAACATGGCGTCGATCTATTCGCTGCGGCCGTTGCCGGGCGCGCCGGTGTCGGTGCCGCTTCGGTGGGACGAGCTGTCCGACGTGTACCCGAGCGACTTCAACATCGACACGGTGCACCAGCGGCTGGCGGACGTCGGCGACCTGTGGGGGGACATCCTGGAGGCGAAGCACGACCTGCGGCGGTTGTTGGAGGTGGCGGGGGAGTGATGTCCCCCGGTTCCCCCGGTCAGGCTTGGCAGTCGTAGTTCTTCCCACCCACCCGCCCGGGGTGCTTGTGGGGGACACCCCCACATACCCCGGCAGGGGGGGCTACGCCCCTCTGCACTCCCAGGATGGCGGACGTGGGGGACCTGTGGGGGGCATTCTGGAGGCGACGCACGACCTGAGGCGGTTGTTGGAGGTGGCGGGGGAGTGACGTTCCCCGGTTCCCCCGGGCAGGCTTGGCAGATGTAGTTCTTCCCACCCACCCGCCCGGAGCGCTTGTGGGGGACACCCCCACGCCCCCGGCAGAAGGGCTACGCCCCTCTGCACTCCCAGTAGGCGCACCCCTCCTCGTAATGAGAGGGGTGCGGGCGTGCTCTCAACCCCGGTGAGAGATGCCTCGGCTGCGCTCGGCATGACACAACCCCCGGCTCCCTCGCCGTGTGGCCTGTCGGCCACGCTGTTCCCGCTTTCGCGGGAATGACGGTAAGGGAGGAATGGCGGGTGGTTCGACAGGCTCACCATGAGCGGAGTGAGGGGGCGTGCGCGGCTCGGGGCAGGGCGGTTCGCGAACCGCCCCTACGGGTGGGTACACTCCGACGGCGCCGTGAATCGGGGCATGACAAAGCAAGAGAGCCGGGGCATTGCCCCGGCTCTCTTGCTTTCCGGTATGTGCTTGCCGGGTCAGGCAGCGGTCTTGCGCTGCTCCATGATGAGGGCGGCGGCAGTCTTCAGGTCGAGCGCGCGGCTGCACTGGAGGCAGCGGCACTCGATGCCGTCGAATTCCTTGCGGCACTGAACGTCGCCGCCGCAGTTGGCACATGCCCTGAGTAGAATCATCTCGCCCTCCTTCCTTATCTGAACGTCACCCGTGGGGGGGTGGGGGCCTACGCGGCCACCAACTCCTCGGCCTCGACGGCGGGGGTGAGCGTTACCGGCTCCGCGACCAGCTCTCGCGGGGCATACAGTGCGCGGATCGCGTCGGCCATCGTGGCAGGGTTGGTGGCATGGCGCTCTGCGATGAGCGCCAAGACAGCTCCCTGTTCCATCGCGCGGTATAGTCCTGTAATCAGTCGAAACATCTCTCCTACCTTTACCCTTTCGTGCGTGCGCTTATCTCGGTTTCCGGCAGTCCTCTGGTGGCGCCACCATTCAGCCGACGGTGACAGTATACGACACCGGTATGGCGGAATCAAGCGTTTGTGTTACGAATCTGTGCAGCGCAGATTAACGGACCGTTAGGACTGGGCATCGAGCCTGAGCAACGCTCCCGCGAGCACCTGCGCGCCGGTAACGATATCGTCCAGCTCGGCCCATTCCTCCGGGCAGTGACTGCGCCCGTCCAGGCAGGGGATGAACACCATCCCCACAGGAGCGACGGGAGCGAGACGGGCGGCGTCGTGGGAGGCGCGGCTCGGCAGGCGGAGGGTCCGCAGCCGGAGGCTCTCGGCGGATTCCGCCACGATGTCCTGCATCCCAAGGGGTATGGTTACGGGTTCCTCCAAATGCTGCCATTCCAGCGTTGCGCCGAGCCCGCGGCGGTCCGCAATCTCGCGCAGCGAGCGCTCGATCTCCTCGCGCGCCCAGAGGAGCGCCTCGGTCTGGGTGCTGCGCACCTCGACGGTGAGGTCGACGCGGCCCGGTATGACGTTGACCATGTTGGGGCTGACGCGCAGGAAGCCGACGGTGCCGACGCTCTCCTGCACGATGTCCGGGGTGCTGACGGTGCGCTCGACGGCGAGCGTGAGTTCGGCTGCGCCCGCGAGCGCGTCACGGCGGTCCGGCATGGCGGTTGCGCCCGCGTGGTCGGCGACTCCGGTGAGCGAGACGACGGCGCGGCACGGGGCGGCGATGATGGTGACGACGCCGACCTCCATGCCCGCGCGCTCCAGCACGGGGCCCTGCTCGATGTGCATCTCGAGGTAGCCGAAGATGTCGCCGGGTTTCCGTCGCGCCTCGTCGAGCCGCGAGGGGTCGCCGCCGAGCCGCACGATGGCGTCCGGGAGCGCGCCGCCGTCGGGCGTCGTGGCGAGCGCAACCATGTCGGCGGTGACGTCGCCGGCCATGATGCGGCTGCCGAGCGGGCTGAGGTTGACGACGGACGGCTCCTCGCAGAGGAAGTCGACGAGCTCCAGCGGGCGTGAGAGCGTGACGCCGGACTCGCGGAGGCAGCGGACGACCTCCAGCGCGCCGAGCACGCCGATGATGCCGTCGAAGCGTCCGCCGGACTCGACGGTGTCGGTGTGCGAGCCGAGCATGAGGATGGGGCCGCTGCCGTCGCCGAGGCGTCCGATGAGGTTGCCTGCGGCGTCGACGCGGGTGTCGAGTCCGGCGTCGCGGAAACGCTCCGCGAGCCATCCGCGCGCGGCCTCGTAGTACGGCGAGAACGCCCGGCGCGTGTAGGGCAGGTCGGGGTCGGTGAACTCCGCGATGCGCTTGAGGTCGGCGTCGATGCGGTCGCGGTTGATGTCGAGGGTCGGCAGGTCATCGGTCACGTTGGCTCTCCGTTCTCTGGCGGTCTCGCTCTGATCTCATGCAGTCCCGATCCTCTACGTGGGACATTGTGGGACATTCTGAGACATTCCACTCCTGCGATCCGGCCTCCGCGCCGGGGTATCGTCACCGACCAGCGTACGCGTCTCTGCGTCGACCGCGAAAGGGGCGCGTGTCATTGGGGGGATCAACGTGGGTGGACGGGATGGGGGGGTGAATGGGGGCAATCCCGAAAGGGCACCCACAAGGGGATGCCCCTACACCAGGCGTCGCCCGAGCGGGGCACACCGCGCCGATGCGGGTGGTACGCTTGGCTCATGGCCTACCTGGACCTTCCGGATGCGAGCCTCTGGTACGAAGACACGGGCGGCGATGGCATGCCGGTTGTCTTCCTCCATGCGTTCACGGGGAACACTGAGGCTTGGGAGTACCAGGTCCCCGCATTCGCCGACGCCGGGTACCGGTGCGTCAGGTACGACCGCAGGGGTTGGGGGCGGTCGCGGGACTTCTCTGTCGCGGAGCAGACGACCTATGCGAGCGACGACCTGCACGCGCTGGTGGAGCACCTGGGCCTCGCGCGCTTCCACCTCGTTGGCACCGGCGGGGGCGGGTATGTCGCGATGGACTATGCGGTGTCGCACCCGGAGCGGCTCGCGAGCCTGGTGGTGGCGTGCAGCGGAGGTCCGATCCAGCGGGACGCGGAGTTCGCGGCGATCGGGAGCAGGTACGGACGGATACCGGAGTTCCAATCGCTGCCGGTGTGGTTCCGGGAGATTGGGCCGACGTACCGGGTGGCGAACCCGGACGGCGTCGACCGGTGGCTCGAGATCGAGCGGGACAGCCAGCAGGAGGAGACGCGGCGGGAGCGGATGCGCAACGACTTCACGCTCGCGCTGTTGGAGACGATACGAACGCCCACGCTGATGCTCGCGGGCGGCGCGGACCTGTATGCGGCACCGCCCCGGATGCAGGCGATGGCCGACCGCATCCCGGACTGCGCGTTCGCGCTCATGCCGGCCGCGGGACACTCGGCGTACTGGGAGGAGCCGGAGACGTGGAACCGGCTGGTGCTGGAGTTCGTGCGAGCGCACTGAGGGGGGCTCGTCAGAGAGAATCCTTGGCCTGATTCGGAGCGACACCTCCCACCACCCCGCCCCACCGCGTGCGCTGCCCGCGCACCCTGGATTCCCGCCGGTGCGGGAATGACGAGGTCTCTGCCCTTAACCTGTTTGGTCTACGGTGCGTCGAGGGGGGCGTGGTTCGACAGGCTCACCATGAGCGGGGGAGGCGAGAGATTCCTCGGTTTCGGAAGGAGCGACGCCTCCCACCACACCGCCCCACCGCGTGTGCTGCCCGCGTACCCTGGATTCCCGCCGGTGCGGGAATGACGATGGCTTCTGCCCTAGCCTGTTTGGTCTACGGTGCGTCGAGGGGGCGTGGTTCGACAAGCTCACCATGAGCGGGGGAGCGCGAGAGAATCGTTGGCTTTGGGCGAAGCGACGCCTCCCACCACACCACGCCACCGCGTGCGCTGGCTGCGCACGTGTGACCTACCGGTCACATGGATTCCCGCCGGTGCGGGAATGACGAGGTATTGCCCGCTCCCTGCCGAATCACCCCCATCCTAACCTTCCCCCATCGAGGGGGAAGGGATCAGGCGGTGCGGCCTACGGCGGCGTCGATGCGGGCGATGAGGGTGGGTTCGAGGGGGGCGGCGGACTCGGCGTCGATGCATTCGCGGAGTTCGTCGCGGTTCTTGACGCCGAGGACGACGGTGCCGATGCCGTCCATCGAGAGGGCGTAGCAGTGGGCGAGCCAGGCGGCGGAGCGGCCGGTCTCGGCGGCGATGGCGCGGAAAGGGGCGGCGCGGTCGTAGTCGGCGAGCTCGGAGTGGCCGTCGGGGAGGGGGCGGTCGATGGCGTCGGTGAGGGCTCCGGCCTGGACGGCGCGGATGCCCATGACGGCTGTGCCGTTGGCGTTGGCGGCGGCGATGATGTCGCGCGGGCGGGCGGCGATGCCGCCGCGCAGCAGGCCGCCGGGGGAGTCAAGCAGGTTGGCGATGCACTGGATGTAGTCGGGTCGCGGGCCGTTGTTGAGCAGCTCGATGAGGGCGTCGGGTTCGCCGATGCCGGTGAGTCCCCAGTGGCGGATGCGGCCCTCGGCGATGAGGCGTTCGAACGCGGGAGCGATAGCCTCGGCGACGACGGATGCGGGGGTGAGGCGCTCGTGGCCCTCGCTGTCGAGGGTGATAGCGTTGTGCACGAACATGACGTCGACGTGGTCGAGCCGCATGCGTTCGAGGCTGCCGTTGAGGCTGGTCGAGAGGTGGTCGTAGACGTCGCCGGGCGGGGTGTCGCCGACGCGGCACTTGGTGGTGATGCGGACGCCCTCGGGCAGCGCGCCGTCGAATGCCTCGCCGATGACCTCTTCAGCCTCGCCGTTGCCGTAGGAGGGGGCGAGGTCGAGCAGGTCGATGCCGGAGTCGACGGCCTCGCGGACGGTGGCAACGCACTCCTCGCGGTTGGTCTCGCCCCATATGCCGGCGATGCCGCCTCCGCCGAGGGTGAGTGCGCTCGCTGTGCCGAGTCTGCCGAATGGACGCTGTCGCATGGGGGGTCTCCTGTGAGGGTGGGGTTTGCGGAGTATCTCACGGGGGTGGGGAGGATGCACGGGATGGGGGGTGGTTCGACAGGCTCACCATGAGCGGGGATGGGGGGAGCCGAGGGTCTCTCGGGGGGAACGTTGGTGGGTGGCGAGGCGCTTCCCGAGAGATTCCTCGGCTTCGCTCGGAATGACACAGACACGGGGCGGGGCTCCGCAGGTGACCCCGCGGAGCCCCGTCCTAGGCGACTGTCTATCTGGTACTACCTGCCCTGTTCGATGCGGGCGGCGCGGGCGACGAGGTCTGCGAACTCGGCGACGTCCGGGTCGTAGGGGAGGAGGCGCTGGACGCGGGCGGCTTCCTGGGCGGTGCGCTGGAGGTCGCCGTCCTGCGCCCAGTAGCTGTTGCGGAGGACCTCGGCGTACTCGGCCACGACCGCAGCGAGCTGGAAGGTGGGCGATGCGCTCTCGAACCAGGGGGCGAGCTCCTGCACCTGCAGGCTGCGCCTGATCTCCGTGATGCCGCGGGTGTCCGGGTCCTCGTAGCGGAGGGAGACCGTGCCGATGTTGCCTGCCGCGCCGTCGTGGAACTTGAGTTCGTAGAGGGCGGTGACGCTGTGGTTCGCGCCAATCTCGCCTGCGTCGACGGTGTCGTTGCGGAAGTCTTCATCGGCCACGGCCCGGTTCTCGTAGCCGAGGAGGCGGTAGCTCCTGACGACGGCGGGGTTGAACTCCACCTGCACCTTGGCGTCCTTGGCGACGGTCTGGATGGTGCTGGTGAGGTTGTCGACGAAGACGCGGCGCGCTTCGCTGAGGGTGTCGACGTAGTGGTAGGCGCCGTCGCCGTCGTTGGCGAGCTGCTCCATGAGCACGTCGTTGTAGTTGCCCATGCCGAAGCCGACGGTGGTGAGGGTCACGCCGCGGTCGACGTCGGCGCGTATCTGCTCGAGTATCGCGTCGGCGCTGGTGCGTCCGACGTTGCCGACGCCGTCGGAGAGGAGCAGGACGCGGGTGATGCGTCCGGAGCGCACCTCGTTGGCGGCCATCTCGTAGGCGAGCCGCAGGCCCTCCTCGGCGTAGGTGGAGCCGCCTGCGTTGAGGGAGTTGATGGCGTCCATGATGGCGCCGCGTTCGCCGCCGTCGGTTGGCCGCAGGACGACGCGGCCCCTGCTGCCGTAGACGACGATGCCGACCGCATCGCGCGGGCCGAGCTCGTCGACGAGGAGCGCGAGCGAGCGCTTCACGAGGCCGAGGCGGTCTTCGCGTCCCATCGAGCCGGAGACGTCGATGGCGAAGATGAGGGTAGCGTCCTTGCGCTGCCACTCACCGACCTCGCGGGCCTGCAGACCGACGCGCATGAGCCAGTGGCTCTCGCCGCCGAACGGGGAGGGCGAGCCTTCCACGTGGATGGCGAACGGGTCGCGCGTGGGCGGGGCGTAATCGTGGTCGAAGAAGTTGACGAACTCCTCGACGCGGACGGATGCGGGGTCGGGCAGGTTGCCGTCGCGCACGAAGCGGCGCGCCACGGTGTAGGAGGCGGTGTCGACGTCGATGGCGAACGTCGAGAGGCGGTCGTCCTCGGTGTCGATGAAGGGGTTGACGCCGGAGTGTTCGAAGAAGGTGAGGTCGTAGGGCGCGGCGTTGGGGTTCGAGGATCCTCCGGCATCGCCTGATTCCATCATCGCGGCCGGGGTAGGTGTGGGGGCGACAGGGTCCTGGATGATGACGCGCGGGGTGGGCGTGGGCGCGTAGCGGTCGTATGGGGTTGGCGTGGGGTCCTCACCCCCGCACGCGGCGAGTGTTGCGGCCAGAACGGTGAACGCGATAGCGAGCGTGATGTGTCGGATGGTGGCTGTCATCGGGGTCCTCCTTGCCGATCGTATCCGGGGTGGTTGTTTGCGGCGGGCTTCCGCCGTCCCCGGCGCGGTCAGCATCGCGCTGGGTCATGTACACTCCCAACGACAGAGATGGCACACTCGGCCATAACCGTGTATCAAAGTTGTATCAGATGCAGACATTCGCTGAATTATTGACCGATTTCACTTCCAGGACCGGTATCGGCGACGCAGAGTTGGCGCGCCGCATACCGGTGAGCCGGTTGACGCTCGTCCGGTGGAAGGAGGGCGTCACCGAGCGCCCCCGCTACCGCGAGGACGTGCTGCGAGTCGCGGAGATCCTGCGGCTCACGGACGAGGAACGCGACCTGCTGCTGGTCGCGGGAGGGTTCGCGCCGGAGTCGGCGCCAGTCGCGGAGGAATCCTCGCTGGCGCTGAGGGACGCTGAGGCGCTGCCGGATGTCGTGCCGGGCGTGCGACTGCCGATCCCTCCGCGTCGACGGAGGACGGGGTTGGCGGTAATCGTTGCCGCGCTGGTCGTCGTGGTGGCCGGAGGGCTCGTGGCGGGACTGGTGCTGCGGGACACGACTGTGTACCCGGAAGCAGCGGCGGGGGAGTCGATGATCGTGCTCGCGCCGTTCGTCAACTACACGTCGGGGCAGCAGGGGTTCAACATCGCGGGGCGCCTCCAGGAGGCTGTCGATACGGAGATACGCGAGGCGGGACTGAGCGACGTCCGGACGGTTGAGTGGCCGAAGGAGATAGAGGATGAGGAACAGGCGGAAGGGGCGGGCGAACGCTCAGGCGCGAGGCTCGTGATCTGGGGCGAGTACGACAGCGGGCGTGTCATCGCGCGGTTCACTGTACCGCAGAGCGAAGCGAAGCCTCGCGCGGGCGAGGTTGTGGACATCGCGTCGTCGCCGGTGGGGCTTCCGGTCACCATCAACGCAGGGCTGACGGCGGAAGTGCGGCACGTCGCGCTGATCACGCTCGGGCAGCTCTACCTGGAGCAACAGGAGTTCGACCTGGCGAAGACGGTGCTGATACAGGCGTCGACGAGCCCGCCGTCCGACCCGGAGGCGCTGGCAAACCTGCGCTTCCTGATGGGCCGCGCGTACCGGGGCGGGGAGCTGTTCGACTACGACGAGGCGATCTGGCTGTTCACGCAGACGCTGGCGATACGCCCCACGTCGGCGGAGGCGTACATCAACCGGGGGCTGTCGTACCTCGACCGGGGTCGCGAGGGCGATGCGGACGAGGCCATCGCCGACCTGACGCGCGCGCTGGCGATCGATTTCGAGAACGCGGCCGCCTACCGCGGGCGCGCGGCCGCGTTCGAGGCACGCAACGAACCCGGCGACGTGGAGCGCGCCGCAGCCGATCTTACCGAGGCGGAGCAGTATGAGTCGTAATTCATGACCTGGGTTACGGCGGCGCTCATCAGCACCATCCTCTTTGCGGTCGTGACGGTGCTGGACAAGCGGCTGACGACCAACCTCTACCCCAGCGCAGGCGCGTTCAACGTCGGTTTCGGGGTGATGCAGGCGAGCATCTCCCTCATCTACTTCGCGTTCGTGATCCCACTGGTGGGGTTCGACGGCGGCTCCGGGGTCCCATGGGCGATGGCGAGCGGCGTGCTGTGGGGCCTGGGCCTCGCGCTCTTCTTTCACGCTCTGCGGCTGGAGGAGATGTCCCGCGCGGTGCCGGTGCAGCAGATGGCGCCGGTGTTCGCGGCGATCGTGGCGGTGCTCTTCCTTGGCGACGTGTTGACGTTCCTGCAGTGGGGGGCGGTGCTGGTGGTGATCTTCGGAGCGGTGCTGGTATCCGCGAGGCCGCAACAGGGACTGTTCCGCATCGCGCGCGGGCGTGCGTTCTTCCTGCTGCTGGGCGGGAGCTTCTCGCTGGGGATGGCGTTCGTCGTGAGCGAGCAGGCGACGCGGGAGATGAACGTGTGGGCGATCCAGGCGATACGCTCCGGGACTATGAGCGTGGCCATCTTCCTGCTGGCGGCACGGCCCAGGACGGTGCGCCAGTTCGCCAACGCGTCGCGGGACCTCTACACGTTCTCGATGCTGGTGCTTGCGGAAGGGCTGCTTGCGCCGCTGGCGGCGCTGGCGTTCATCATCGCGCTGGACCTGGGGCAGGTGTCGTCGGTGAGCGTTCTGTCGGCGTCACGTCCGTTGTTCACGCTCATGCTCGGCATAGCGCTGAGCACGCGCTTCTGGAACGTGCTGAACGAACCGCTCGACCGGGAGACGCTGGGGTTGAAGACGACGGCGGTGGTGATGATCGTGGGCGGCGTGACGGTGCTGACCCTGGGGTGAGGGGCGGCGACTCACATGGATGGACAGGATTGGGGAGAGGGGAAGGGCTGCGGTTCAGCCGCCGCCGACGGGGCGGACGATCTCGACGCGGTCGCCGTGCTCCAGCGTGACGGTGGGGAAGGTCTCGCGCTCGAGGACGTCGCCGTTGCGGGCGACCGCGACGTAACGCCCGGCGAGGCCGAGGGTGTCGAGGTACTGGGCGATGGTGATGGGGGCGTCGAGTTCGTGGGTCGCGCCGTTTATGGTGAGCGTGATCATGTGCGTCAGCCTTCGCCATTAGCGTAACGCCGAAGGGGGATGTTGCGCTATCGCGCTCGGTGAGGGGTGTGGCAATCCTCATCCCAGCTAGGGAGACGGACCCAGGCCGCGTGCCTTCGGCACCTGGATTCCCGCCTTCGCGGGAATGGACGGAAGGGAGGTGGGGGAAGGAATCAAACAGAGGGGACGGCGTCGCTGACGGCGGCGGCGAGCTGGGATGCGGCGGTGGCGGGGTCACGGGCAGCGAGGATGGCGCTGATGACGGCGACGCCGGATGCGCCAGCCTGCATGACGGCGCCCGCGTTCTGTGCGGTGATGCCGCCGATGCCGATGACGGGGACGCCGGGCTGCGCGCACCATCCGACGAGGCCGACGCCCGCAGGGGGCTGGCCGGGGTGCGTCGGCGAGTCGTAGACCGTGCCGACGACGAGGAGGTCGGCACCCTGCGCTGCCGCTTCCCGCGCGGCGTCAACACCGTGCACGGAGCGTCCGATGAGGAGCGGACGGCCCATGCGCGCATGGGCAGACGCGATGCTGCGCGAATTCTCGGTGAGCTGCACGCCGTCCGCGCCGGAAGCCTCGGCGATGCTGACGCTGTCGTTGATGAAGAGCAGCGCCTTGCCTTTCGTGATCTCGCGGAGTCGTTGCGCGAGCTCGAGCTGCAGGGCGTCCGGCAGGTCCTTCTCGCGCATCTGCACGAGGTTCACGCCGTTGTCGACGGCCTGCGCGACGGCGTCGATGAGTGCGTCCGGTCCTCCTGCGAGATTCCTGTCCGTAACGAGTGCGACGATGGGGCGAGGGAGACTGGAGGGGGGTGCGTTGGTCAAGGGAGTCCTTCTCTAGGTGGTGGATCGGATGACGCCTTCCAGCGGGCTGCTGGCCTGGGCGTAGCGCTGGGCTTCGATGCGTCCGGCGAGCCAGGCCTTGCGTCCGGCCTCGACGCCGAGTTTGAACGCTTCGCCCATGAGCGCGGGGTCCTGCGCCCGGGCGATGGCGGTGTTCACGAGGACGGCGTCCGCACCCATCTCCATCGCCTGCGACGCGTGGGAGGGGACGGCGAGGCCGGCGTCGACGACAACGGGGATGTTCGCCTGCTCGATGATGATGGTGATCTCCTCGGCGGTGTGGATGCCCTGGCCGGAGCCGATGGCGGAGCCGAGCGGCATGACGGTCGCGCAGCCCGCCTCCTCCAGCCATTTCGCGAGCACCGGGTCTGCGTGGATGTAGGGGAGCACGGTGAAGCCGTCGGCGATGAGCGCCCTGGCGGCCTCCAGCGTGCCGATGGGGTCGGGCAGGAGGTACTTGGCGTCCGGGATGACTTCCAGTTTCACCCAGTTGGGGAGTCCGAGGGAGCGGGCGAGGCGCGCGATCATGAGCGCCTCCTCCACGGTCTTGCAGCCTGCGGTGTTGGGGAGGACGGTGTAGCGGTCGGGGTCGAGCACGTCGAGGATGGTTGGCTCGGTGGGGTTGTCAAGGTTGAGCCTGCGGATGGCGACGGTGACGATCTCCGCGCCGGATGCGTCGATGGAGGCGACGAGTTCGTCGTTGCTCCGGTGGCGTCCGGTGCCTGCGAGGAGGCGGGAGGAGAATGAGAAATCGCCTATGTGGAGGCGGTCGTCAATCGTCATGGGGATATGATACCTGACTCGCCTAAAGGTGGAATCTCGGGGCGGGGAGTCCGAGTCCCACACCAGCTTCCGCGAGCGGCTCGTTGCCAGCCGCTGTGTGACCTGCCGGTCACGCTGGATTCCCGTTTTCACGGGAATGACGGGGGAGATGCGGGAATGACGGGGACCTGGGTCAGCGGAAGAGGTCCTTGCCGCGCTCGCGGATGACGGGGCGTATGCCGGAGTCGCCCTTCTCGTAGGGGTAGCCGCGCACGATGGCTACGGGCACGCGGTGGAGCTTGTGCATGACGAGCTCCGATGCCGCAGCGAGCTCGTCCGCGACCGCGATGACGGTGGAGCGCAATTCGCGCCCGTCGCTGTCGACGTCGCCGCGGTAGTCGAGTAAGGGCTCGATGCCGGCGCAGCCGATGGCGACGTTGAGCGCGCCCTCGCGCCAGGGGCGTCCGAACGTATCGGAGACGATGACGGCGACATCCGCGCCTGTGGCGTCGCGGAGCGTGTCGCGGATGCGTCGTGCTGAGGCGTCGGGGTCCACTGGCAGCAGCACGACGTAGTCGCCGCCCCTGCCGACGTTGGAGGCGTCGACGCCGGAGTTGGCGCAGACGAAGCCGTGGCGCGTCTCGGTGATGAGTACGCCGCCCTCCATGCGGACGACGCGGACGGCCTCGCGCAGGATGATCTCGACGGCGCGCGCGTCCTTCTCCCAAGTCAGCGCGAAGTCGCGCGCCTGCGCCGACGGATCGACGCCGCGCAAGTCGGCGACGCGTCCCTCCGCCTTCGAGACGATCTTCTGCGTCACGACGACGACGTCGCCGTCAGCGAGCGGCGTCTGCTGTGCGCTGCACGCGTCGGCGATGAGGCGTCCGAGGTCGTCGCCGTCGGCGACCTCCGGCAGACCGTCGACGGGGGTGATGGTTACGTTGGGGGGCATAGCGAAGCGATGCTAGCAGAGCGAGGGGTGCATCAGGAGAGCGCGGTCAGGCGGAGACGGGCTGCGGCGCCTCGACGTCGACGTAGACGATCTGCGCGGTGGGTTCCGGGGGGCGCTTGCAGTGCCAGGCGAGGTATGTCTCGATGGTCTCGCGGATGAGGGTTTCGACCCGCTTGCGGGTGTCCGCTGCGGCGACGATGAACGGCAGGTCGGGAGGCTCGGCGCGGTAGCCATTAGAGGTCTTGGTGATCGGGACTACGTAGCCCTTCACGTCTATCGCCGACGAGGTTGGCTCGGGGAGTGGTTCGCCGCGCTCAACGAGGTCTTCGAGGGCGTACCCGATGCCTTGGCGGACAGACTGGGTCACCTCATCGAGTGTCTTGCCGATGCCGACGCCGCCGGTCACGTCTGGGGAGAATGCTCCATAGTTACTGGGGCTCTTCTCGATGACCACCATGTAGCGCATGGTTACTCCTTGAGTCCAGCCTGCTTGAGGATAGCATTCCAGAGACCCTGGGGCACATCGCTGCCTAGGCGCCCCGGGATGACGACATGCCCCGGTTTCTCCGGATGGCTGTAGATGCGGTGGCTCCCGCGGGTGCGGACGTGCACCCAACCATCCTGCTCCACTCGGCGTATCGCTTCTCGTACCTTGTGAACCATGGTTGCTGTCCGTAACAGAGCCTACGGAGCATGCTCGCGAGCGCACAACGGGCGCGTGTCACAGTGAGGTGGACTGTGACATCTGCCCGTAGACGGGCGTGGCAGGGCTGGTAGCATGCGGGGCATGGGCCTCGATGCTTTCCATCCCATCGTGCGGACGTGGTTCGAGCGGCGGTTCGGCGCGCCGACGGACGCGCAGGCGCTCGGCTGGCCTGCGATAGCGTCCGGGCGGCATACGCTCATCGCTGCGCCGACGGGCTCCGGCAAGACGCTCGCGGCATTCCTGACGAGCCTCGACATGCTGGTGAAGCAGGCACTGGGGGAGGCAGGGGCAGGGGGACTGGATTCCCGCTTTCGCGGGAATGACGGGACAGGGAGCGGGAATGACGGGGAAGGGAGTGGGAAGGACGAGGCGGGGCTGGCGGATGCGACGCAGGTGGTGTACGTGTCGCCGCTGAAGGCGCTGGCGAACGACATCCAGCGGAACCTGCTCGCGCCGCTGGAGGAGATACGGGCGCTGGCTGAGGAGATGGGGCAGCCGCTGCCGGAGATACGGGTCGCGGTGCGGACGGGGGACACGCCGCAGAAGGAGCGGACGCTGCACGCGCGCAGGCCGCCGCACGTGTTCATCACGACGCCGGAGTCGCTGTACATCCTGCTGACGTCGGAGCGGGGACGGCACGCGCTCAGGACGACACGCACTCTCATCCTCGACGAATTGCACGCGGTTGCGCCGAGCAAACGGGGGTCGCACCTTGCGCTGTCGGTGGAGCGTTTGTGCCACCTGGCGGAGGGGCCGGTCACGCGCATCGGGCTGTCGGCGACGCAGAAGCCGATCGAGGAGATGGCTCGTCTGCTGACGGGTGGGCAGGGGGGCGAGATTCCCGCTTTCGCGGGAATGACGGAGAAGGGTGCAGGAACGACGGAGAAAGGTGCTGGAACGGAAGGGGGCGAGGTTCCTGCCTCCGCAGGAACGACGGGGAAGGGTCCAGGAGTGACGGAGAGGGGCGCGGGAACGACGGGGCACCCTCACCCGCCGCTGCGCGGCGACCTCTCCCCTCTAGGGAGAGGTGGGTCGGCGGAGTGCGAGATCGTGGACACCGGGCACCGGCGCGCGATGGACGTCGCCATCGAGTTGCCGCGCGACTTCGAACTGGGGCCCATCGCGACGCACGAGCAGTGGGCGCAGACGCTCGACCAAGTGGTGGAGCTGGCGGAGCAACATCGAACGACGCTGGTGTTTGTGAATACGCGCCGCCTCGTGGAGCGCGTCGCGCACCTGCTGTCGGACCGGCTCGGCGATGAGAACGTGGCCGCGCACCACGGGAGCCTGTCGAGGGAGACGCGGTACGACACGGAGAAGCGGCTGAAGGAAGGACGCGTGCGCGTGTGCGTGGCGAGCGCGTCGCTGGAGCTGGGGATAGACATCGGCGACATCGACCTCGTCTGCCAGATCGGTTCGCCGCGCAACATCGGCGTTGCGCTGCAGCGGGTCGGGCGGTCGGGGCACTTCCTCGGCGGCACACCGAAGGGGCGCTTCTTCCCGCTGACGCGCGACGAACTCGTGGAGACGGTCGCGCTGTTGCGGTGCATCAAGGACGGCGCACTGGACGCGCTGCACATCCCGCCGTGGCCGCTGGACGTGCTGGCGCAGCAGGTGGTGGCGTCGTGCGTGATGGAGGAGTGGGACGAGGACGCGCTCTACGCGCTGCTGACGCAGGCGTACCCGTATCGGGAACTTTCGCGCGAGCACTTCGACGAAGTGGTGCGGATGCTCTCGGAGGGTGTGGCAGGGCGATGGGGGCGCACGACGGCGTACCTGCACCGCGACGGCGTGAACCGGAAGGTGAAGGCTCGGCGCGGCGCACGCATCACGGCGGTCACCAATGGCGGCGCGATACCGGACACGGCGGACTATCGCGTCATCGCGGAGCCGGAAGGCACGATGGTCGGGACGGTCAACGAGGACTTCGCCATCGAGAGCATGGCGGGCGACATCTTCCTGCTGGGGAACACGCCGTGGAAGATTCGCCGCATCGAGCAGGGAACGGTCCGCGTGGAGGAGGCGCAGGGTCAGCCGCCGACGATCCCGTTCTGGCTGGGCGAGGCGCCCGGCCGCACGGTCGAACTGTCGCACGAGGTGTCGGCGCTGCGGCGCGACGTGGACGAGCGGCTGCACGCGCGCGATACGGCGATTGCGCTCGTGATGGAGAGCGGGGCGTCGCGTGAGGCGGCGGAGCAGGTGGTGGCCTACGTGGAGGAAGGGAAGCGGGTACTCGGCATCGTGCCGACGGCGGAGAAGATCGTGGCGGAGCGCTTCTTCGACGAGGCGGGCGGCATGCAACTCGTGGTGCACTCGCCTCTGGGGAGCCGCATCAATCGCGCGTGGGGGCTGGCGTTGCGCAAGCGGTTCTGTGCGGGGTTCAACTTCGAGCTGCAGGCGGCGGCGACAGACGAGGGCATCAACATATCGCTCGGGCCGCAGCACTCGTTCCCGGTCGAGGAGGTGTTCAGCTACCTGAAACCGGCGACGGCAGAGGACGTGCTGACGCAGGCGGTGCTGCAGTCGCCCATCTTCCCGCTGCGGTGGCGGTGGACGGCATCGCGCTCGCTGGCGCTCGTTCGCCAGGTGGCGGGCAAGCGGGTGCCTACACCCATCCAGCGGATGCGCTCCGACGACCTGCTAGCGGCGGTGTTCCCCGCGGCGGCCGCTTGCCAGGACAACCTGCCGGTGGGCGGCAGGGTCGACCCTCCGGACCATCCGCTCGTGTTCGAGACGCTGCGCGACTGTCTCACGGAGGCGCTCGACACTGAAGGGATGATCGGCGTGCTGCAGGCCATCGAGAGCGGCGAGATAGAGGTGTTCGGGAAGGACACGCTCCAGCCGTCGGCGTTCTCGCACCAACTGCTGAACGCGATGCCGTACGCATTCCTGGACGACGCTCCGCTGGAGGAGCGCCGCGCTCGCGCCGTGACGCTGCGCCGCGCGCTGCCTGAGGACTCGCGGGACCTCGGTGCGCTCAGCCCCGACGCCATCGCCGAGGAGGAAGCGTACGCCTGGCCCGCAATACGCGACGCTGACGAACTGCACGACGCGCTGCTGTCGCTCGTGGTGCTGACGGAGGACGACGTTGCGGAGCACCCGGACGACGCGGAGGCGTGGCGGGGGTGGTACGCGTTGCTGGCCGAGGCGGGCAGGGTGCGAACGCTGGAGGCGGGCAACCCTCACCCTAGCCCTCTCCCAGAGGGAGAGGGGACTCAATACCTCTCCCTCAAGGGGGGAGGGGACCAGACAGAGGGGCGAGATTCCCGCCTTCGCGGGAATGACGGTGGTCCCGTTCGTTCCCTCTGGTACGCGACTGAGCGCGCTGGGGTTATGAGCGCGGCGTACGAGGACGGAGATGTTGAGGCGGCGGCGGAGGTCGTGCGTGGGAGGGCGGAGTCGTCAGGGCCGTTCACGGTGAGCGGGTTGGCGCAGCGGCTGGCGCTGAGCGAGAGCGCAGTGTCGCAGGCAGCCATACGGCTGGAGTCGGAGGGGGTGCTGCTGCGCGGGCGGTTCCGCCCCGGCGCGACGGAGGAGGAGTTCTGCGACCGCCGGATACTGGCGCGCATCCATCGGAGCACCATCGGGCGGCTGCGGCGCGAGATCGAGCCGGTGCCCGTCGCGAGCTACATCCGCTTCCTGCTGGAGTGGCAGCACGCCACGCCGGGGACTCGCCTCGCAGGCGACGCGGGGCTGATCGAGGTCGTCGAGCAGTTGCAAGGGTTCGAGGCGGCAGCGGCGGCCTGGGAGAGCGGGCTGCTCATGAACCGGCTGACCGACTTCCACGCCTCGACGCTAGACGCGCTGACGCTCGGCGGCGAGCTGGCGTGGGGACGGTTCGCGCGGCGCACTGGGCCTCCGCCGTCGGCTGCGCTGTCGCGGAATGGGCCGGTGACGCTGGCGGTGCGCGAAGACGTGCCGTCGCTGCTCGACCCACCGGACCCGGAGACGATGTTCACGGGAGCATCAGCGGACGTGTTGGCGTACCTCGAGGCGAGCGGCGCATCGTTCATGCCGGACATCGTGCGTGGGACGCGCCGGTTGCCGTCGGAGGTGGAAGAAGCGCTCTGGTTGCTGGTCGCGGCGGGACGGGTAACGGCGGACGGTTTCGGCGCGCTGCGCGGCCTCGTCTCTGGCGTCGCGAAACGTGTGCAACGGCGGTCGCGCTGGTCTGGCTCGTCGCGAGTGCGTGCGCAGGCGGCACTCGGGCGTGCGGGCAGCCGGTGGTCGCTGCTGCAGTCAGCCGTGATTGAGCCGGAGGAGGACGTAGTCGAGGCGCGCGCGGCGCAACTGCTGCGCCGCTACGGCGTGATGCTGCGCGAGCTGCTGGCGCGCGAGCCGATGGCCCCGCCGTGGGGCGCGCTCGTGCGGACGTACCGGCGCGCTGAGGCGCGGGGCGAAGTGCGCGGCGGGCGGTTCGTTGCGGGACTCGTGGGCGAGCAGTTCGCGCTGCCGGAGGCGGTCGACGCGCTGCGAGCGGTGCATCGCCGTGCGCCGTCCGGCGAGGTCGTACGTGTGTCGGGGTCGGACCCGCTGAACCTCGTGGGCGTGCTCACGCCGGGCCAGCGCGTGCCGTCGGTGGTGGGGAACAGCGTGCTCTACCGCGACGGCGTGCCGGTGTCGGGGGAGGAGCTGGGGGCGGCTGCGGGGTAGGGGCTAGCGCAGTGGGTCTACGACGGTGAGGAAAGGGAAGCGGTAGAAGCCAGTGTCACGAGTGCATATCCGGCTGACGCCATGCTCTCGCATAAGCACAGCGGTGTGCATGTCGTAAACGAAGTTCCCACGAACGTCCGGAAATTCCGCGATCGTCTGAGCAAGAACTGCTTGGTGGCGTTCGGTTGGGCGCAAAAGGGAGATGGCGGGGGACTCGAGCAGCATCTTGAGAAACACCTGTGCTGCGTCGATACGCCACGGAACCGGCAATACGCGTGGATGCGTACTGACTCGCATGAATTCATAACAGACGTTCCACGTCAGGTACGTTGGGGATGGGCCAGACCGGGCTTCATCAAGCATTCGGCGGGATGCCTCATGAGCGTCGGCTCCAGGATCGATCGCGTAGAGGAGGATGTTCGTGTCGAAGACGAGCACTTACTCCTCTTCCTCCATCACCCGATAGAGCTCATCCCGGTTTGCCACGTCGACCAAGAAGGAGCCGCCCTTCAATACTGGCAGCGGGGGCAGCACGTGCTGCTTCTCTTCTTCGGCAAGCACGTCGTCCAGGATACGGCGGAGGCCGGCCTCCACGAGGGCCGAGATGGTCGTCGAACGGCGAGCGGCTTCCTCGCGGAGCCGCTGCATGACGGTGTCATCGATGTTGAGCGTGGTCTTCATATGGAAAACCATACCGGCCGTATGGCTTTCCGTCAATGGACGCTGAACGCTAGTCCTTGTCCCGCATCTCGGGGTCGTCCCAGACGTAGTCCGGGTCTTCGTATATCTGGGGCGGCATGAGCGAGGGGAGGCCCTGCGTGGCGAGGGCGGACTCGAACTGCTCGCGCACCCAGGGGTCTTCCTCGTGGAAGGGTATCTCCTTGTTCAGGCCGCCGTCGTAGCCCATGAGGGCCTTCGGCGGGAAGACGCGCAGTTGGCGGTTCTGGGTGCCGCCGGGGTTGAGGTGCTGGTGGAACCAGTTGTTCGGCGGGACGAAGACGCTGGCCTCGGTCCACGGGCAGACGATTTTCTCGCCGCCCTCCGGGTACATGACGGCGAAGCCGTCGCCGGGCGCGACGCCGACGATTGTGACGCCGGGGCCGTGGCGGTGCGCGGCGCGGTATCGCTGGGGCGGCAGCACCATCATGCCGGTGCGGATGGCGGAGTTGGGGAAGGTGATGCCAGCGCCGAAGGCGCGGCGGTTCTTGCTCCCGTATGCGGTGAGCTTGTCCCAGACGTTGAGGTCAGGGAAGAAGTTGGCGTGCCACTGGTGGGTCTCGTGCTTCTCGCCGCCGCGGTCCACTGTCTCTCGCACGGCGTACGCCTCGGAGGAGAACGGGTTGCCCTCGGTGCCGTATAGCTCGGTCGGGTCGACGAACGAATTGTTGAAGAAGAACTCCTCGCGGGGCTGGATGCCCATCGCCAGGGGCAGGTAGCTGACGTGGAGCGTGAGCGCGGGCTGGTCGCCTCGCGCGTTGCTCAACTGGTAGTAGTAGTTGGACGGAATACGGAAGAGGCTGTGCTTCTGCCACTCGAAGTTGATCTGCGGGTGGCCCTCCGCCCAGACGGTGGCGATGCCCTGTCCCTCGACCACGTAGATAATCTCCTCGGTGGCCATGCGGAAGGGAGGGATCGTCTCGCCGGGAGGGACCTGGAGGATGTGCGCCTCGGTGACGCCCTGGTGGCCGACGAGGTTGAGCACGGCGCCGGGACATCCGCGCAATTCCCACCAGCCGAGCTCGATGGTGCGCAGGTCCTCGACGTAGTAGCCGGTGAAGACCGGGACGTCCTGCGCGACCAGCCAGCGGTCGTAGGGAGACTGCCACCAGCTGTTGGTGGACTTCCTCTCAGCAGGCGCCGTTGCCATGACAACCCTCCTTCGCGCACGCCATGCCGCGGGTCAGCGCGCGCCAACCCGCGGCGGGACGTATCTCACTTCCTTACTCGATAGGAACGAGTTCAGACGAGACGTTGCACCACGGCTCCTCCAGGGCAGGACCACAGAGGACCGCGGGAGCGACCGCGAGGATGTCTCCAGTGACGGCGTCGAGGAGCCGGAACGAGACGGCCTCCCACTCGCCGTAGAAGACGAAGTCGGAGCCGGTCCCCCGGAACCCGCGCTCGAACGCCACGGCGAATGCGCCGTGCACGTTGGCGAACAGCCCGCCGAGCTCTTCGTCATAGCCCACGTCCAGGACGGAGGTGATGTCGTTGTGAAGACCTTCTGCGCCCCAGACCATACGGATCTCGACTTCCTGTTCGGGCGCGAGTCCTGCGCCGACGAACCAGACTCCGTGATCGCGGATGCGGTTCTCGGGGTACTTGATGAAGGTGGGGTGGACCTGGAAGACGACGCTGGCCTTCGATCCTTCCTCCATCATCTGGGCCCTCGACGCTGCGTCGGGCGCCCCACTCGCCGTGAACGCAGGCTGCAGCGCCAGTATCAATGCGACAAGCCCCAGCAGCGCAAGAGCGCTCACCAGCAGTCTCCTCGAACGCAGCCACGTGATAGTCAATACCTTGCTCATCAGAGCACCTCCTGGTTTCCATGCGTTACTGGGGGACGGCGCAGCGCACCGTGGAAGCGCATCGTGCGCCCACCGGTCCAACCGTCCGTCCATAGCTGTCCATTCATTGCGCCCGCCCCGGCGCCGCTACGGGCGCGCCCTGGACGTCGCGTGCGCGCATGTCCTGGCGAAGCCCGACACGCGTCGCGAACGCCCTCATCACCAGCGCCACGCCAATCGTCATCGTCATAATCACCAGCGTCACGATGCCTGCCGCCTCTACCTGGCCGAGGTCGGCGGAGCCCCACTCCAGCGCAAGGAGCGACAGGGTGACCGTATCCCGGGAGGCGAGCAGGATGATGTTGGAAGTCGTGTTCGCAGCCGAGATGAAGTTCAGCATCCCGATCAACACCATGGTTGGCATGAGCACCGGTATTACGATCCGGAAGTAGGTGCGCCACCATCCGGCGCCCGAAACGCGGCCAGCCTCTTCGAGGTCGGCCCCCAGTTGCACCAGCACGCCCTTGAATATATTCGTACCTGTGGTGTTGCCCGAGATGATCACTACCAGGACCAACGCCCATATGGAGCCGTACAGCCACGTCAGGCCGGGCACGCTCAAGAAGAGCATCAACAGGCCCAGCGAGGACAGTATTCCGGGGAAGGCCGCCGAGACCCAGATGATGGAGTCCAGCGACGTTCTCAATCGCCACTTACTGCGCACGATGAGGTAGGCGACGATCGAGAAGAGCAGCGGGCTCCCGATGCCGGCCACGATGGCAAGCGTGATGGTGGTCCGCAGCCCGGTGAAGAAGAGTTCATCGGAGAATACCCTGTGCCAGTGGTCTAACGTCCAGGTGGGTATCGCGTTGAAGTAGCCCACGTGGCTCATGAAGCTGCCGATGATCAGCACCAGGATGGGCAGCGCCGTCAGCAGCAGGAGCAGTCCGAGGATCGCTGCGAAGAAGACCCATCTCAATCCGCCCAGTTCGATGAGGCCCGGGTGGAACTTGCCGGTTATGGTGGTGTAGTGGCGGCGGCGGGTTACCCAGCGCTGTAACGGGAAGATGAGGCCGATAACCAGCAACGTAAGGCTCGCGGTGACGACGGCCTGGCTGTAATCGAAACTCTGCGCCTGCAGGTAGATGAGGGTGGAATAGACGTAGAACCCCCATCGCGCCCCAAGCAGCCACTCCGTCTCGAACCCCTGGAAAACGCGGATGAGGTGCAGGGAGAACACGAGGATGAGCGGTGAGGCCATCACCGGCAGCGTCACCTTCAAGATGGTGCCGAGCTTGGATGCGCCTGAGACGCGTCCGGCCTCCTCCAACGCCTGGTCCATGTTGCGGAATGCCGGCGTGAACAGGATCACCTTGTAGGCGATGCCGTCCGCCATGATCCTCGCGAAGATGATGCCCTCCAGGCTGAAGATGTTGAAGGGCCCCTCGTCTATGAACGGGAGGCTGGCCAGCGCCACATTCACGAAGCCGCTGGTGGGCGCGAGCATCATCATCCAGCCCAGGGTGCTTGCAAGGGCGGGGAACATGTAGGCGATCCAGAAGAAGAACTCCAGCCCCTGGGAGAAGGGAATCTTGGTCCGCGCAAGGATCATCGAGATCGCCACGGAGATGGGGAACGCGATGATCATCACGAGGAACCAGACGAGGAAGGAGTTGAACAGCGCTTGCGGTACTCGCGGGTCAGCGAAGGCGCTCGTCCAGTTGCTGAAGCCGAATTCGCGAGGCGGGACGAACACGTCCTTGGAGATGTCGAAGCTGAACCAGAAGAGGATCATCATCGGCAGGATCAGGTAGACGCTGAGGGAGAGGATGACCAGCGCCATGAGGAACGTGCCCATCTCTGCCCTGAACAGACTTCTGAGGGTAGATCTGGGTCTATTCGTCGTAAGCGATGTCATCACTTCTTCTGATTCCCGGTAACCGGTGTTCCTCGCCTCGCGCCCGCCGCTGCTTTGAGCGTAGCCGCGTCACGACGGCCGGGGAGCAGCTCTCCCCGGCCGCCGCAACGCATCGTCGTCCTCTACGGTGTGTAGATGATGCCGAGCTCGTCGTAGAGCACCCGCAGGTAGTTGAGCGTCGCCGTCCGGTCATCGTCGTACTCAGGGACGCCCTGGTCGACGATGAACACCTTGTCATCGTCCAGCAGGCTCTGCAGTTGCCCCACGCGATTCCACAGCAGGTCCTCGACCTTGCCTTGCGAAACGTCCGAACGCAGTTTCGGCGAGGGCGAGAGGTTGCGCGTGAAGTTGATGTCCGTCTCCATGCCGTCCTGGCTGTACCACCAGTTCAGGAAGAGCTGGGCAGCCCGCGGGTGAGGCGCGTTGGCGAGCACGGTGCCGGTGCCGCCGACCTCTGCCGACAGGCCCTCCTCCATGATGATGTTGTCCGTGATGGAGGCGAGAGGCAGCCCGGCCGCAGCCAGCGGACGCACCGCTACGTCACAGCTCACTGCGATGGAGACCACGCCGCGAGCGACCAGGTCTGCGCAGCCGTCGGCGTTCGAGAAGTCCAGAACGTGGTTACCCTCGGCGGCGTTCCTCGTGACGGCCTCAAAGAACTCCTGTCCCACGCCGCGGTGCAGGCGCACTCGCGCGGTGGCGCCGGTGCCCTGCGTCGCAAATCCCGTCATGGCAATCTCGCCCGCCCATTTCGGGTCGGCGAGGTCCCACCACGACGTGATCTCCGCCGCTTCCTCCGGGCTCAGCCGGTCGGTGTTGTACCAGACATCCTCGAAGTTCTGGATGGAGAGCTGGTCGGACATCGAGTACGTGGCGGAAACGTCGGACCACCAGACCTTCGGCGAGAGGTGCCACGTCTCCGGGGTGCGGTTCAGGATCGTGGGATCGATTATGAGCGGCTCGACGGGAACCAGGGCCTCACCATCGATCAGCCGCTGCGTCGACGAGGTGCCCGCGACGCTGTAGTCGACGGTGTAGCGACCCCGGGAGCGCTCGGCCAGGATTCGGGTGGTGTTCGCGTTACCGCTGCCCGTGCTGGCGACGACCCGGATGTCGAACTTCTTCGAGAACTGGGCCAGCGTGTCCCGGATGTGCCGGGAGTCGGTTCCGCCCAGGCTGATCACGAGCTCTCCCTCGGCCTGAGCGTCGGCGACCAACTGGTCCCACTGCGCCTCGAACGACGCGTCCGGGGTTGGCGTGGCCGTGGGGTCAGGCACCGGCACAGCCGTCGTACCGGGCGCCGGCACAGGCGTAGCCGTAGGCGTCGGCGTGGGAGGCACGGGCGTCGCCGTGGGATCTTCCGTCCCACACGCCGCGAGCCCAGCCATCAGCCCCAGAGCGGCCAGAACCGGCCAGAGTCGTTTGCTTCCCCAATGCAGTTTGCGCATGGTTTCCCTCCCACTTCGGATTCCGCAAATTTACGGAAAAGCTGCCGTACTATCGGCAGCGTATAAGCGGCGCGCACGCTAACACTCGTTGCAATGCAAGTCAACGTGTGCGGACTCGTGCGCCGCAAACAGCGAGGGAAGGGCAGTTCAGCACGGAGCGGGCGGCTCGTGGCATACTGGGCGCGATGGCCACCGCTACCGACACCGCAGGCCGCATGACGCCGGAGGAGCGCCGCATCGTGGCGTCGACCGGTGTGGCGCATGGGCTGAACCATGCCGTCGAGCTGGTCTATGGCGCGGTGCTCATCGTCGTGGCGGTGGAGTTCGGAGTTACGGTTGCCGCGCTTGGCGTGCTGGGCGCGGCTTCCTCGCTGGCTTATGCGTTCGCGGCGCTGCCGGCGGGAGCGATGGCCGACCGTTTCGGCTCGCAGCGCACGGTGGCGCTCTCGATGGGCGGAGCAGGCGTAGCGGCACTGCTGGCGGCTGTGGCCTCCAACGTGTGGATGCTCGGCGCTGCGCTCGTGCTCATGGGGATACTCGGCGGGTTGTACCACCCGGCGGGGCTGTCGCTCATCACGCGGGGCGTGCGTAGCCGTGCGCGGGCGCTTGGCATCCATGGGGCGGGGGGCAACCTGGGTACAGCGCTCGCGCCAGCGGCCGCGGCGGCCATCGCGGGCGCGTGGAATTGGCGGGGCGCGTTCCTCGTCTTCGCGGTGCTGTCGCTCGCCGTCTCGTTGTCAGCATTCCGGTCGTCGCCGGACAGAACAGGAGAGAGCGGCAGCGAACGTCCGCGCCCGCGCCTGCGGGCGCAGAGCCTGCTGGTGCCGCTCGCGCTGATGTTTGTCATCAACGCCTGCTTCGGGTTCATCTTCCGGGGACTCACGCTCTTCCTGCCGCTGCACCTGGGCGAGAACCTGGGGTTCGACGTCTTCGGGTTCGAGCCGGTCGTGATCGGTGGGGCGGCGGCAACGATTGCGCTGCTGTTCGGCGTTGCGGGGCAGTATGCGGGCGGCGAGATAGGCGAGCGCTTCCGGCGCGAGCGGCTGCTCGTTCCCGCGGCGGCGCTGACAGTCCCCCCTCTGCTGGTGATGGCCTTCTGGGACGGCTGGTTGCTGCTCATCGGGTCGTCGGCGTTCGTGTTCTTCAACTTCCTGGCGCAGCCGACAGCCGTCGCGATGATCTCGGACTACGCGGCTGAGCGGCTCCAGGGACGCGCGTACGCGCTCACCTCGCTTACCGGATTCGGCATCGGGGCACTGGCTGGCGTTGGCGGCGGGCTGCTGGCGGACGGGCCGGGGGTCCAGTGGGTGTTCGTGATGATGGCGGGCGTTGCGCTGATCACGGTCGTGTGCGCGCTGGCGATCAACGTCTATCTGCTGTCGCGCGGCGACACGCCGGAGGGGCTGTCGGCCGTTTGACCCCGTCCCTCGTGCGTCGTACCGTTGCGGCCACCGCCGGAGGTGAGCCATGACGAGTGCCAGTGAGAGCCGTTTGGAGGAGATGGACCTGCTGCTGGAGGAGGTCCGCAGCCGCAACGCGATGCCGTTGTGGGAGGTGAACGCTCAGCGTGGCCGACCGACCGTGCAGCCGTTCCTCTGGCGTTACCTGGACTACCGCGACCTGCTTTACCGCGCAGCCGACCTGGTGCCGATGGAGCTCGCGGAGCGGCGCGTCTTCGTGTTCAGCAACCCGGGCATCGACAAGCACTCGGCGACGTCGTCGCTGTATGCGAACCTGCAGATCATCAAGCCGGGCGAGATCGCGCCGTCGCACCGGCACTCGCCGTCGGCGCTGCGGCTCGTCATCGAAGGGCAGGGGGCCTACACCGCCGTTAACGGCGAGAAGAGCTACATGGATCCCGGCGACTTCGTGACGACGCCGAGCTGGACGTGGCACGACCACGGCAACGAGGGCGATGCGCCGATGGTGTGGCTGGACGGCCTCGACGTGCCGTTCGTGCAGTCGCTCGACGCCAACTTCTACGAGCAATACCCGGACAGCACGCACCCCCTCACGAAGCCGGACGACCTCTCGCTGCGTCTGTTCGGGGCGGGGAGCCTCAAGCCGACGTGGGAGCAACAGGACTCGCCGAACTCGCCCATCCTCAATTACAAGTTCGCAAGCACGTACGCGGCACTGAAGGCGCTGGCCGACGACACGGACGGAAGCCCCTACGACGGCGTCACGGTCGAGTACACCAATCCACTGAACGGCGGGCCCGCGATGCCGACCATCGCGTGCTTCGCAACGCTGTTGCGTGCTGGTCAGCACACGCAAGCACACAGGCACGTGGGCGGGACGATCTACCACGTCATCCAGGGCAACGGGAGCAGCATCATCGCGGGGACGCGGTTCGACTGGGGGCCGAAGGACACGTTCGTCGTGCCGTCGTGGTACTTCCACGAGCACATGGCGGAAGAGGAGGCCGTCCTCTTCTCCTACAACGACAGCCCGGTCCTGCAGGCGCTCAACCTCTACCGCGAGGAGGCGATGGACGCGCCTCATCAGGAAGAGGCCGAGGTGTTTGAGAGCTAGGCCGAAAGGCGCTATTCGCTGAGTTGCCTACTTGCGCACCAACTCGTATGCGGAAGGACCGACCAGTTCGCCCTCTTCCAGCCATATCACTCGTATGCCTCTATCGTTGGTCAAGTAAGGGATCAGCCAAGTAGTGCTCGGCTTTGTTGAGAATACAAGCCACAATGAAGCAACTCCGGAATAGCCATGTCGGTATGCATATTCGTAAAGTTGACTAACTCCGTGCCTAGCTTGGGATAGTTCATTGTCTCCGTTTTGGCTGATGCTCTTGATTTCGAATATGGCTGGACCTGACCACAACCTCACAAACAGATCAATGAAAGTGTTTTGCTCAGTCAAATACCCATTCCTCTTAAGTGTGGTGATAAGGATTGCTAACGTATCTCGATGTACTTTATTTGCAAAGGCTAAGGCTTTCTTGGTGTGCTCGCTCTGAATGGATTGAGTTTCACGACTGCTGGATAACACAGAGGGACGGTGCTTCTGGTCCTTGCCAATAAGTGGAAGAGGTTCTTGATGCTGGTCAAGATAGTCAATGAAATTGCTTAATCGACTCTGGATGCCGAGTCCCTTGAGCTTGTTGGCAATGCTTACAGCTTTGAGTAGGTCATCCTTGGCCGAATGCCACTCTGTGAGCAGCTGCACGACCTGCCTCATATCTAAGGTAGTCGGCTTTCCTAACCCAACCCAGACCTCAAACCAGTCCCATTGGTCTTTTCTGATGCAACGGTTAAAAATACCCTTTGTTTCCGATATATCCACTAAGAAGTCGCCAGTGTCCTTCTCGTACCCCTGCTCCATCCACAAGAGAATGGAGCGAACAGCCTTCCGGTAACGTGGGCGCATCCGATTAGATACTGGAAGAAATCCTCGTTCGCTAGTAGTCAGCCAGATTTCCTCCTTCCCCTCCACTATTTTCCAAATCCGGAAAGAACCACTATCCCCACTGTTCCATTGTTCATGGTTCTGAGTTCTGAGTCGCACTATCCAACCGCCCAACGGATCACTGGGTTCCACCAACCAAGTACCGGCACCATCTTTCTTAGCTAGGGTTGCTGATGTGAAGTCACCTATTTCTACTGGCGTACCTTCCATATCGATTGCTGCTCCTAGTCTGTCGTCCTAACCCCAGACGCGGGAGGCGGTCTCCAGGATCACGTCCAGCTTGCGCCACTGCACGTCCTCGGGCACCGTCTCGCCGCCTCCGCCGCTGGCGAACCCGCACTGCGGACTGAGCGCGAGCTGGTCGCCGTCGATGTAGCGCGACGCCTCGTCGATGCGGCGCTTCAGATCGTCCATCGTCTCGACGTCGGTGCTCTTCGTGGTGACGAGGCCGAGCACGACGATCTTGTCCTTCGGCACGAAGCGCAGCGGCTCGAAGCTGCCCGAGCGCTCGCTGTCGTACTCCAGCATCAGGCGCTTGTGGTTGAGCTGGGTGAAGAGCTGCTCCGCGATGTCGTCGTAGTGGCCTTCGCGGTGCCACTGCGGCAGCATCCTGCCGGTGGCGGGGTCGATGGCTCGTGAGTTGCCGCGGCAGAGGTGGATGCCGCACGTGGCCTCGACGCCCTCGATGACGCGGTTGTCGGCGGCGATGGAGAGCGTCAGGTTCTCCGCCGGGTCCTCGCCGCGCGAGCGCATGGTTGCGAGCGACGGCTCGTCGACGTAGGCCGTGTAGCCGGGTGCGTCGATGTGGACGTAGGGACAGCCCGCCTCGACGAGCTGGCGCACCATCTCGCGCTGTATCTCGGCGACGTGCTTCCTGAAGTCGTCCAGGTCTGCGTAGACGTCCAACGACGCCTGCCAGTCGAAGCGCTGTGCCACGCGGTCGGGGCCGATGAGCGTCACCTTGGCGGAGGCGTGCGCGGCGCTCGCGGCGAACAGGTACTCCTCCAGCGGGAGGTTCCGTGAGAGCGCGAGCCGCTCTACCGCCGGGCCGCGGGTCGAGACAGGCGGTCCCGCAACCTGCGGGCCGGACTCGACGCGTTGCTGCTGGTCGGAGCGGTTGCCCTGCTGCCAGCGCCTGAACTCCTCGCGGCTCTCCGGCGTGTCGTAGCCGGAGACGGAGGCGCCGAAGCTGTCCTGGAAGTTGCTGCGGCGGAACTCGCCGTCGGTCACGATGGGGAAGCCGATGCGCTCCTGTTCCGCGATGACCTCCCGTATCAGCTCGTCCTCCAGCGCCGCGAGCTCTTCGGGCGTGGCGTCGCCGTCCTCGAAGCGGGCGCGCATGTCGAGCAACGGCTGCGGCCTGCGGAAACTGCCGATGTGGTCCACGCGCATCAGGTCCAGTTCTCCCATGGCGCGCCTCCTTGTCGTTGGGGGTTTGGGTGAGCGTATCACGATGTCGCGCACTCCCGTCATACCCGCGCAGCAGCCCTGTCCCTCTGCGGTATTGTCATGTTGAGCGGAGCCGAAGGCGGAGTCGAAACATCTCTCGGGGAACGTCGGTGCACGGCTGGACGTCTCCTGAGAGATTTCTCGGCTCCGCTCGAAATGACAACCCCTTCTGCCCTACGCCGGGCTTGCGCCTCGCGGTAGAATGCGGCCAGCGTCACACGAGAGCGCCGGGAGGGCAGCGATGCTCACTGCAGAAGAGAACGAACTCATCACGAAGGTGGGGCGGGGCACGCCGATGGGCGAACTCGCGCGGCGCCTCTGGACGCCCATCCTGCTTGCGGAGGAGCTGCCCGCTCCCGACTGCGACCCCGTCCGCGTGCGCATACTCGGCGAGGACCTCGTCGCCTTCAAGGACAGCAGGAACCGCATCGGCGTGCTGGAGCCGTGGTGCGCGCACCGTGGCGCGGACCTCTTCTACGGACGCAACGAGGAAGAAGGGCTGCGCTGCGTCTACCACGGCTGGAAGTACGACATCGAGGGCACGTGCGTCGACATGCCGAATGCTCCTGAAGGAGCGACGTTCAAGGAGAAGATACGCGCCCGTGCGTACCCGGCGGTCGAGCGCGGCGGCGTGATCTGGGCGTACCTCGGCCCTCGCGAGAACGAGGTGCCGGAGTTCCCGGAGATGGAGTGGACGCGCGTCCCGAACGACCAGCGCTACATCTCCAAGATGTTCCTGGACTGCAACTACCTGCAGTCGATGGAGGCCGACATCGACTCCAGCCACCTCGGCTTCCTGCACAGCTACGTCAAGAGCGGCACGGTGATAGACGGCCGCGCGAACGGTATCGAGGACCTGACCGCCGCCGACAAGGCGCCCGTGTGGACGGTAACCGACACCGAGTACGGCGTGATGCTGACGGCGCGGCGCGACGCGGGCGAGAACTACTACTGGCGCGTGAACCAGTGGATGCTTCCCTTCTACACCATGATCGCCGCCCGCCCCGGCGACCCCGTCCTCTGCCAGGTGAAGGTGCCGGTGGACGACGAGCACGCCGTCGCCTTCCGCGTGCGCTGGCACGCCGAGCGTCCGCTCACGCCGGAGGAGCTCTCCATCTACCGCGACAAGGGCGTCCTCTTCCCGGAGATGATCCCCGGCACGTTCCGCACGAAGGAGAACAAATACAACGACTACCTGCTCGACCGTGCGACGCAGCGGCACTACTCGTTCACGGGCATCAAGTCGATACCGGCGCAGGACTTCGCGGTGACGGAGGTGCAGCACGGCGGGCCGGTGTCCGACCGCACGCGCGAGCACCTCGTGAGCAGCGACACGGCCATCATCCAGATGCGGCGCCGGCTGATGCGCTCCGTGCGGCAACTGATGGAGGGCCAGGAGCCGCCGGAGGCCCGCAACGGCGGAGCGTTCCGCGTCCGCTCGCTCGACATCGTGCTTCCGAAGGCGGTCGCCATCGAGGAGGGCGGCCAGGAGTACATGTTGTCGAAGGTGTAGGGGGCGAGACTCGGACTGTATTTGGGTTCACCTGCCTCCGGGATCACTGAGTGAGGTCAACCGATAGTCAACTGGCCAATCGACAGCCCGAATGCCATCATCTGCTAGACACGCATCAGACCGTGGACTCCCGAATGGCGGACCACTCAGTTGTCTTTTCATTAAGGAGGTTTGCACCGGCTTCTCAAGCGCATCCCACCACTCTGGTGAGAAGTAAGTATTCTCAAAAAACTCAAACATGAATCGTAATATAGCATGCGGTATGTTTTCATCCGAGAGATAATGGAAGGTATTCATCACCTCCTCGCTCCTGATGTGATCTACTGGCCAACCAAAAACAGCAGCACCTCCAACGTCTGTTGCAATTAACGAAAACGTTAACCAACTAGCCGGTATGTTCAAGTATCCTAGCGCATGCACTTGCTTACCACTAAAATCATGAGTCGCTTGGACCACAGCACTGCACATGACCTCCGGGTTCTTGCTAAGCTTGACGATGTAGTAACCGAGTTTTTCGAAACGTCCTTCCATTAATATCTTGTCATACAGTGTCTTTAGACCAATCAACTCATTGATGGCCTTAGATACACCTGACTGGTGAAGGTAAATCTCCTCTTGGATCGCTTGCTGAGCGATAAGAGGTTTTCCCTTATCTAACTCACGTTGCAAAGCAGAGATGGCCCGATCGCATTGCTTCAAGAAAAGCTCGTGACACAAGGCACGGTACCCCAAAAGAGCAATCTGTTCTGATGTTCCTGCGAACGGCACTTTTTCCAACGGAGCGAATAGTTCATTGTCATGCCGAGCACAGAACCCTGTGAAAGTTGAAGCCTCACGAATACCGACTTGGTTTGGACTACTATCTGCAGACCATTGAGGTGGTGGAAAAATCCGGCCATGCTTTAGAGCATTGTATACGTGGCCATTGCGGGCAATTCTGCTTAGTCCGCCATTTCTTTGAATCGTGTGGGCTCTCACGATTTTCCCTTGGCAGGTCAAACGACTAGCTTTTGGGTGAAGGCAACTGCCTTTCTCGTACACACTGTTCAAAGTGTCTAAGATGTCTTGCACACCAAGTGGCGCTTGGGTTTCCCTCTCCAAATGGCAGCGTTTGTACTTTTTACCAGACCCACACCAGCACCTATCATTCCTGCCTAGTTTCATATCCGCTCTCCTGTGCAGACTGATTATAGCCTGCGCTTTGAGAAGAAAATACGTGTGCTATTCTTCCCATGTTGCTTATGAGATCAGCTCTGGTCCTCTGTGCTGCATATGGAATGCCTTACCAGTTGATGGCACTTGCAATTATAGACTGATAAACAAGAGATGGACAATGAGCATGTGTCATAGCAATGGGCAGTTGCCTGCGGTGGCTCTCTGCGCGTGCAGTGATATGTGTTCTTCCGGTCCGACCAGAGTTGTTCCGCCTCGTCATGCTACAGTGGAGTGGAAGGAGCAGATCATTGCCAATGATGCGTTCTCTACGTTTGGTCGTCACGCGGGTTTGCACCTACGCGCCGTCGCTCGCTTCGCTGCTGCTCGCAGTCGTCCTGCTGACCGCCTGCACGTCGTCGTCCCCCTATGACCCTGCGGTTGTGGCGAGGGGGGAGGAGCTGTTTGCGGCGAACTGCGCTACCTGCCATGGGGTGGGGGGCGAGGGCGCGGCGAACTGGCACGTCACGAAGGAAGACGGGACGCTGCCTCCGCCGCCGCTGAACGGCGATGGGCACACGTGGCACCATGGCGATGGTCTGCTGTACCGCATCGTCGGGAATGGCGGGGCGGAGTTCGAAGACCCGAGCTTCGGCAGCTTCAAGAGCGCCATGCCGGCCTTCGGGGAGCGGTTCAGCCACGACGACATCGTCGCGGTGCTCACGTACGTGAAGAGCCTCTGGGACGGCAAGACGAGCCGGGGCATCTCCATCGTGGAGTCGCAGGCGCGGGCGAGCGAGGACGACCCGTTCCCGCCGGGCGGCGGATAGGGTTCCTCCCCTCCTCCGCGGGGTGGGAGAGGGCGCGCTGAAGCGCGGGCGGGGTGAAGGCTGTACCGGGGGTATACAATCCCGCCGTGGCAAGGCTCTACCGGTACTCCCAATGGGACGGTTCGCAGGAGCCGTTCGAAGCCGACGCCGATGCGCTCCTCGATGCGCTGGCAGAGGACGTCATCGACCACGGCGATATCCGCCGGGCGCTCCGCGACCTCATCCGCCGCGGCGCCGATGGCGAGGACACCCGCCTGCCCGGACTCAACGACCTCCTCGAACGCCTGCGCTCGCGGCGCGGGCAGACGCTCGACCGGTACGACCCCGACTCCGTGATGCGCGACCTCAAGGAGCGGCTCGACGACGTGCTGCAGACGGAGCGCGCAGGGATGGACCGACGGCTCGGCGAGATCGAGGAGAACCTCGCCGGCATGAGCGGCGAGGAGGCGGAGCAGGCTTCGAAGCTGCGCGACCTCTTCAAGCAGCGGGCCGACCGCAACCGCGAGCGGCTCGACCAGCTTCCCGAGAGCACGGCGGGCGCGCTCCGCGAACTGCAGGAGTTCGACTTCATCGACCCGGAGGCGCAGCGGAAGTTCCAGGAGCTGATGGACGAGCTGCGCAAGGAGATGCTTGGGTCCGTCGCCTCGGAGATGCGGGAGCAGATAGAGAACATGGACCCGGAGCAGATGGCGCTGATGCGCGAGATGCTGCGCGACCTCAACCAGATGATCCGGGACAAGCTCGACGGGCTGGAGCCGGACTTCGAGGGCTTCATGGACAAGTGGGGCGCCATGTTCGGCGACGACCCGCCGCGCAGCTTCGACGAGCTCATGGAGATGCTCGCCCGCCAGATGGGGCAGATGCAGTCGCTCCTCGACAGCATGTCGCCGGAGCAGCGGCGCGAGCTGTTCGAGGCGATGAACGCCGCCATGGACCCGGAGACCGCCGACGAGCTGGCCGAACTCGCGGCGAACCTCGGCCAGATGCTCCCGTTCAACGAGTTCGTCGAGCAGCGCCTCTTCCAGGGCGAGGAGAGCATGACGCTCGAAGAGGCGATGAACGTCATGGGCGAGCTGCAGTCGATGGACGACCTCGAGGCGCAGATCAGGCAGGCGATGCGCCGGGGCGACCTCGACGAGCTCGACGCCGAGATGCTCGAGGCGCTGCTCGGGGAGGAGGCGCGGCAGGACCTCGACCGGCTCGCCGAGATAGCGAAGCGGCTGGAGGAGGCGGGCTACCTGCGGCGCGACGGCGACCGCCTGGAGCTGACGCCCGCCGCCGTGCGGAAGATAGGCCAGAAGGTGCTGCGCGACCTCTTCGGCGAGCTCCGCAAGGGCCGGGCCGGCGACCACGAGCTGGCGGTACGGGGCTCCGGCGGCGAGCACACGGACGAGACGAAGCCGTACGAGTTCGGCGACCCGTTCGAGATACACCTGCACCGCACCGTGATGAACGCCATCGAGCGGCAGGGCGTCGGCACGCCGGTGAAGGTCGGCATCCAGGACTTCGAGGTGAAGCGCACCGAGCACATGGTGCAGGCCGCCACGGTGCTGCTCATCGACCAGAGCAAGTCGATGGGCATGTTCGGCTCGTGGGGCGCGGCCAAGCGTGTCGCGCTCGCGCTGGAGGCGCTCATCCGCGGGAAGTTCCCCCGCGACCGCTTCTGGATGGTGGGCTTCTCCGACTACGCGGTGCCCATCAAGACGGACGACCTGCCGACGCTGACGTGGAACATGTGGGTCTCCGGCACGAACATGCAGCACGCCTTCGCCATGTCGCGGAAGCTGCTCGCCCCCTACAAGAACTGCTCCCGGCAGATCCTGATGATCACGGACGGCGAGCCCACGGCGCACCTGGAGGGGACGCGCTCCTACTTCAACTACCCGCCGACGTACCGCACCATCCACGAGACGCTGCGCGAGGTGCGCCGGTGCACCGCCGAGGGCATCACCATCAACACGTTCATGCTGGAGACGAGCTACTACCTGCTGGACTTCATCGACCGGGTCACGCGCATCAACAACGGCCGCGCGCTCTACACCTCACCCGGCAAGCTGGGGCAGTACGTGCTGGTCGACTACCTCAACAACCGCAAGCGCCGCATCGTCAGCTAGGGGTCGGCATCCGGCCTGCGTAGCGCCTTATGTGGGCGGCCGGTGGCCACCGTTGTCCTCCTCGCACCTCCTCTGTGGACCCGCCGCGCAGGCGTGACCCGCGCTGGTTCTGCCGCAAAAAGTGAGACAAAGTGAGACATTTTGCGCCATTCCACTCCTGCAGCCGCACCTGTGCCAGGGCGGGCTCGCTGTCATCGACCAGCGTACGCGGACGTGGGGCGAGGGGGGAAGGGGCGGGTGTCACATTGGGGGTGTTGCGACCGATGTCGACACGACTGCTAATCTAGGAGCTAGCGCTTGAGGTGAAGGAACTGCCTTAACTCTGGCGTGTGAAATAAGCAAGAGGGTTGCCCTATGGCGTCCGACAACGCCAGCCGCTTCTCGTTCCGGTGCCTGTCTCTAGACCTTGAAGTTCTGAAGGACGGCAGCAGTATCCGTGCTTTCGCTGGAGTGCGGTCGGACACGGACACGTCGTTCACTTACGCAGGAACCCGTGGTACTTGGGCAGCAGCGCTGGCGCGGTTGGATGACCTTGCTGAGGGGGCGGATTTCCTGCTGGGCCACAACCTGATTGCGTTCGATCTGCCTCATCTGCGTGCAGCGGGTGCTTCTCTCCGATTGTTGCGATTGCCCCCGGTAGACACGCTCAGACTCAATCCACTGGCCTTCCCGCGCAACCCATATCACTACTTGGTAAAGCACTACCAAGATGGGCAACTCAAACGCGGACGCCGCAACGACCCTGAACTAGATGCAAGGCTGACGCTGCAAGTATTTGAGAATCAGTTGAGGGCCTTCTCCGATGCGCCACCTGACCTTCTGGCGGCTTGGCATTGGCTGACTACGTTGGAAGCCGGTGACGGATTCGACAGGGTGTTCTCTGCCCTGCGGGGCTCGCCAAGGCCATCCGAAACTGAGGTTCGTGACGCGCTTCGCGCTCAGTTGGCTGAGAAATCCTGCCAAGCGCAGGCTCTCCAACTCTTGGAAGGCATGCCTGGCTACGGCTGGCCGTTGGCATACGCGCTCGCATGGATCTCCGTGTCGGGGGGGAACTCGGTAATGCCCCCTTGGGTCCGTCATCAATTCCCTGATGCAGGCCGACTGGTTCGCTTGCTTCGCGATACTCCTTGTGCTGATGCCGCCTGTGCCTGGTGCAGCGAACGGCACGACGCTCACAAGGAGCTTTCCCGCTGGTTCGGCTTTGACGGCTTCCGCCCTGAGCCTCTGGATGAGACGGGGAAATCCCTACAGCAGTCCATCGTGGAGGCTGCGATGGTGGGAGAGCACGCGCTGGCCATCCTGCCTACTGGTGCAGGCAAGTCTCTGTGCTATCAGGTTCCCGCGTTGTCCCGCTATGACAAGACCGGCACTCTCACCGTGGTGGTCTCGCCGCTAGTTGCACTCATGGCTGACCAAGTGGCGGGCTTGGAGGCTCGGGGCATCGATTCCTGCGTCACCATCAACGGGCTGTTGTCCATGCCGGAGCGGGCTAATGCGCTGGATAGGGTTCGGCTAGGGGATGCCGGCATCCTAATCATCGCGCCAGAGCAACTACGCAGCGTCTCGGTACGCCGCGTCCTCGCTCAGCGCGAAGTCGGCGCCTGGGTACTGGATGAGGCCCATTGCCTCTCCAAGTGGGGGCACGACTTCAGGCCTGACTACCGCTATGTCGGACGATTCATCCGCGAACTGGCGGGAGACGAGCCTCTCCCCCCTGTGTTGTGCCTAACTGCAACCGCCAAGCCCGACGTGATTGGGGAGATACTGGACTATTTCCGGCAGGAACTCGATGTCGAGCTGAAGGTGTTCAACGGGGGCGCTCAACGCACCAACTTGGACTTTGTCGTGGTCCAGACAAGCAGTGGGGGAAAGTTCGACCATATTCATCAGGTCATAGAGGCCGATTTGCCTGCTGATGAACCAGGCGGGGTGATCGTCTATTGCGCGACGCGGAGGCATGCCGAAGAGGTCGCAGCGTTCTTGAAAGAGAAGGACATCCAAGCGGACTGCTTCCATGGAGGTCTGTCACCGGAGACCAAGAAGAATGTGCAAGAGAGTTTCATTCGCGGCGGACTGCGTGTGATCGCTGCTACCAACGCCTTCGGTATGGGCATTGACAAGCCGGATGTCCGGCTCGTGATTCATGCCGACATACCCGGATCCTTGGAGAACTATCTGCAGGAGGCGGGTCGCGCCGGACGAGATCAGCAAGCGGCGCGCTGCGTCTTGCTGTATACGGTAGACGATGTGGAACGTCAGTTCGGCATGTCTGCCCGTTCACGTCTCACGCGGCGGGAGATTCACGGCGTCCTGAGGGCTTTGCGAAACCTGGACAGGAAGAATCGTTCGAACGGCGAGGTAGTGGCCACTTCGGGCGAGATTCTCCTTGGGGACGAAGACCACGTATTCGAGCGCGACTACGCGACCGACGATACGCGAGTACGCACCGCGGTGTCATGGCTTGAATCGGCGGACCTATTGACCAGGGAAGAGAACCGTGTGCAGGTGTTCCCGTCCTCCCTGCAGGTGAGTTCGCTGCAGGAAGCAGAGGTTAGACTCGCAAGGGCTGGCATCGGCGATCCGTACGGTCGCCAACTGCGCGCCATTGCTGAGACGCTGTTCGAAGCGGACCCGGCCGAAGGCATCTCTACCGACGAGTTGATGTCTGCGGCTGGGCTCACTCCCGAAGGAGTAAGGAGCGCGCTCCATGACCTTGAGCGATTGGGCATTGCTGGCAACGATACGGCGTTGACTGCATTTGTCCACGCAGGCGTACAACGCAGCTCGCGGCAGCGCTTTGAAGAGGCGGCTGAATTGGAGCGAGCCCTGATTTCCCTCATGCGCGAGACCGCGCCCGATCTGGGGATAGGCGAAACGTCCACGCTACATCTCCGACTCGCGAGCCAACGACTCAGGGATGATGGGTATAGGAATGCTCTTCCAGAACGCTTACGACGCATCGTCCGGAGTATCGCCGCTGATGGACGCGGCGAAGGCGGTGGAGGGGGGAGTCTCGGTCTGCGGGGCGTGAACCGGGACGCCGTTCAGGTAACGTTGCAACGCGATTGGGGGGTCTTGGAGAAGACTGCGGAGTTGCGACGGACAGCCGCTCAGCGGCTGCTAGACCATCTGCTTACGTGTCTGCCTGCCGGAAGTCGGGGCACCGACCTGCTGGCCGAGACAACTATCGGAAAACTGCTGACGGCGGTCACGTCCGACTTATTGTTGGTGCAGGAGGTCAGGGCACCCGACAAGTTGATGGACCGTGCTCTGCTGTGGCTCCACGAGCAGGAAGTGGTCCGGCTGAACAAGGGCCTTGCCGTGTTCCGTCCTGCCATGACCATTCGCCTGAAACCTGGGAGGCGCGGGTTTGCCCAAACCGATTTCAAGCCTCTCGACCTTCACTACACCGAACAGACGCTCCAGATTCACGTTATGGCGGAATACGTGCAGCAGGGTCTGAGAGCCATGGCTGAAGCCTTGCACCTTGCCATGGATTACTTCGTCCTGGCTCGACAGGACTTCCTGAACAGATGGTTGCCGAATCGAGAGCGTGAGATTTCGCGCCAGACCACGCCGGAATCGTGGCAGGCTATCGTAGAGAGCCTCAACAACCCCGTGCAGCGCCGTGTTGTTGCGGACGACAGGGAGCAGGCGAATGTGCTTCTGCTTGCCGGTCCTGGTTCAGGCAAGACGCGAGTGTTGGTTCACCGCATCGCCTATCTGGTACGCGCGATGCGTGAGAACCCTCGCGGCATTCTGGCACTCGC
Organism: Dehalococcoidia bacterium; assembly: GCA_965208625.1. Taxonomy (GTDB): domain Bacteria; phylum Chloroflexota; class Dehalococcoidia; order Lucifugimonadales; family Australimonadaceae; genus Bin16. The sequence goes on along the minus strand of OZ242348.1, from coordinate 1,828,653 downwards.
ATACAACAGACACGCCGCTGTGGAGATCCGCCGGCGCTTGGCGGAACTCATCGGCGACGATGCTCGTGGCGTAATAGTGCTTACCTGTCATGCGCTGGCCATGCGTCTTGTTGGCGCAAGCTTCACAGGGCGCGCCAACCTCTCGGGCAGTGGGGCGTTTCGAGAATTACTGCGGGAAGCAGTGTCCCTCTTACGAGGTGAAGGGCTGCCGCCCGAGGAAGCGGACGAATACCGGACGCGGTTGCTGGAGGGATTCCGCTGGATACTGGTCGACGAGTATCAGGACATCGGCCCAGACGAGTATGCGCTAATCTCCGCACTGGCAGGCAGAACCCTTCCAGACGAAGACGACAAACTAAGCCTGTTTGCCGTTGGCGACGATGATCAGAACATATACGCATTCAACGGCTCATCGGTGCGGTTTATCCGGCAGTTCGAGGCAGATTACGCAGCCAAAACTGAATTCCTGACTGACAACTACCGCTCCACCGGTCATATCGTGGCGGCAGCTAATGCGGTAATCGAACTGGCGGGGCACCGGATGAAGGCTGCGCATCCGATTCACACCAACCGGGCGCGTGAGAAGGAACCGGCCGGTGGCAGATGGGCCACTCTTGATCCACTTGCCCAAGGCCGTGTTCAAGTACTCTCCACCAGCACGGGTCCAATCGCACAGGCGCAGACGGTCGTAGCAGAATTGAAGCGATTGGCCAGCCTCACACCTGACTGGGAGTGGTCCTCCTGCGCCGTGATTGCGCGTCAGTGGGCCTATCTGGATCCGGTACGCAGCCTCTGCGAGATGGAGGGGATACCGGTACAAATGGCAAATGAAGAGTTTTCCGGAGTCTGGCGGCTGCGGGAAACCCAAGCGCTTATCAGTTGGCTACGCGGACGGGAATCCCGCTTGGTGAATAGCGCGGACTTGAACAACTGGCTGAGAGAGCAACCTTCCAGCCCGTGGAACGAGCTATTATTCGAGGCCGTCGTTGAGTACGTACTAGAGACTAGCGGCGCGGACGCACCGGTAGAACACCTCATCGAGTGGCTCGCGGAGTGGGCGCGGGAAGCACGGCATCGGCAACGCGGCCTGCTGCTCCTGACGGCCCACAGCGCCAAGGGCTTGGAGTTTGACCATGTGGTGGTGTTGGACGGCGGTTGGGGGAGTGTTGGACCTGGCGAGGATGCCCAAGCCCCGCGCCGACTGTACTACGTGGCTATGACCCGCGCTCGGCAGACACTCACCCTCGCTCGCTTCCCCGGGCCGCACCAGTTCCGAGATGCCTTGCTCAACAACCCTGCAGTACTGCACAGGGACGCGCCTTTGACGTCGGCACTCCCAGCCCCGGAACTCGGCCGCAGCTATAGAAGGCTTAGCCTGAGTCAGGTTGTCCTGAGTTTTGCCGGTCGTAAGCGCCTCGGTGCCCGCGAGCATCGCGCCATCGCCTCACTAATGCCTGGCGACCGTTTGGAGGCGCGGATAGAGTCGGGCCGTTGGAGTATTCTCGACTCCAACGGTGTGGCTGTAGGTCAGCTTGCGCGTAGCTTCGAGGCGCCCGTTGGTACGAAGCGTGCCTACGCCACTGTCCTCGCTATCGCCACTTGGGACCGTGAGAGTTCCGACCCGCAGTACAGGGAGAATCTTCAGTGTGATACCTGGGAAGTCGTAGTGCCAGAATTGATATTCGAGCCTGAATGAGTTGGCAGCCTTGACACCCGCCCCTTACCCCGCCGACCCCTCACCCCGTACGCTGGTTGGATGACCGTCGACCGCGCACGACCCATGGACAGCGCCTATAGCTCGGGCCCCAGCCATGGCTCCGAGCCATGGGTCGAGGTCTTCACACACACTTTCGGCGCGCATCTTGCCGCCTTACCCCCGGAAGCAGGCCGTGGCCTTGTCGATATAGATGACAAAACGTGAGGATACCCCCATGTTCACTCGTGAGGACCACATCAAGAACGACATCAAGAACGCAGCCCGCTTGTGTAGAATGAGAAGAGGCGCCGGTTCCGGCGCAATCCTCGGCAGGAGTGCCCATGGCTACCACGCGAAAGAAGCCCACGGCCAGGAAACCCGCGAACGCATCCAGGAACGGGCAGCGTCCGTCGACGCTCCGCGCGCTGCGCGAGAGCGGGTACGCGGTCACGTCCGTCCGCGATGAGTTGCGCCGCAACCTCATGAGCCGTCTGCGCAACGGGGAGCCGGTCTTCCCCGGCATCGTGGGCTACGAGGACACGGTCATCCCGCAGGTGGAGAACGCCATCCTCGCGGGGCAGGACATCATCCTGCTCGGCGAGCGCGGGCAGGCGAAGTCGCGCATGATCCGCGCCATGGTGGACCTGCTCGACGAGGAGATCCCCATCGTGAAGGGCAGCGAGGTGAACGACGACCCGCTCGCGCCCATCTCGCGGTACGCCATCGAGCTCATCGAGGAGGAGGGCGACGACACGCCCATCGAGTGGGTCGGTCGCGACCGCCGCTACGGCGAGAAACTCGCGACGCCCGACATCTCGATCGCCGACCTCGTGGGCGACGTCGACCCGATCCGCATCGCGGAGGGGCGCTACCTCTCGGACGAGCTGGCCATCCACTACGGGCTCATCCCGCGCACGAACCGGGGCATCTTCTGCATCAACGAGCTGCCCGACCTCGCGGAGCGCATCCAGGTGGGGCTGTTCAACCTCATGGAGGAGCGGGACGTCCAGATCAAGGGCTACCTCGTGCGGCTGTCGCTGGACGTGCTGGTGGTCGCGAGCGCGAACCCGGAGGACTACACGAACCGGGGGCGCATCATCACGCCGCTGAAGGACCGGTACGGCGCGCAGATACGCACGCACTACCCGAGGGAGATCGCTCAGGAGATCTCCATCATGGACGTGGAGCGGAACGAGTTCCCGGGCGCGGAGGAGCCCATCGTCGTGCCGGAGTACATCAAGGAGCTCATCGCGGAGTTCACGGGGCTCGCGCGCAAGCATCCGGAGATCAACCAGCGCTCCGGCGTGAGCGTCCGCGTCTCCATTGCCAACTACGAGACGGTCGCGGCGAACGCGCTGCGGCGGGCGATCTCGCAGGGCGAGGGGCAGGCCGTCCCTCGCATCACGGACTTCGCGTTCATCATCGCGTCGACGCTCGGCAAGGTCGAGCTGGAGACGATGGAGGAGGGACGCGAGGCCAAGATCGTCGACGAGCTCATCAAGCGCGCGCTCCTCAACGTGTTCGACCGCCACTTCGAGCCGCACGAACTCGACGAGCTCGTGGTGGCGTTCGAGGCCGGGCAGACGTTCGACACGGGCGTCGACCTGCCGTCGAGCGTCTATCTCGAGGAGATGGGTCAACTGGAGGGGTTCGCGGGCGCGCTGAGCAAGCTCGGCGCGGGCAACAGCGGACCGGAGGCGGCGTCGGCGGCCGAGTTCGTGCTCGAGGGCCTGCACCTGAACCGCCGCCTCAACCGTGACCAGCTGGAGGGGCGGTTCCGCTACCGCGTGTAGGACCCGGGAAGGGAAGAAGGGAGGAATGCACATCATGTCCGACGAACCGCAATACGACGTCATCATCATCGGCGGAGGCGCAGCCGGCCTCGCCGCGTCCATCTACTCGGTGCGGGCGATGCTCAAGACGCTCATCATCGAGAAGAAGGCGGTGGGCGGGCAGATCCTGCTCACGGGCGAGATCGAGAACTACCCCGGCTTCCCGGAGCCGATCGACGGCCCGGAGCTCGCGATGCTGTACGAGAAGCAGGCCGGACGCTTCGGCGTCGAGTTCGAGTACGACACCGTCGTCAGCCTCGACGTGGCGGGCGACGTGAAGCGCGTCGTCTGCGAGGACGGCGTGTACACGGCGAAGGCGGTCATCGTCGCGACGGGCGGCGAGCACAACCAGCTCGGCGTGCCGGGCGAGGTGGAGTACTGGGGGAAGGGCGTCTCCTACTGCGCGACGTGCGACGGCAACTTCTTCAAGGGCATGGACGTGACGGTCGTGGGCGGCGGCGACGCCGCGCTCGACGAGGGGCTGTACCTGACGCGCATGACGAACAAGGTGACGGTCGTGCACCGTCGCGATGCGCTCCGCGCGAGCAAGATCCTGCAGCAGCGGGCGTTCGACAACCCGAAGATGGACTTCGTCTGGGACACGGTCGTCGACGAGATCCGGGGCAACGGCGACGTGCACAGCACCGTGCTGCGGAACCTCAAGACCGGCGAGGTCATGGAGCACGACACGCAGGGCGTGTTCATCTTCATCGGCTTCCACCCCGTGAACGAGTTCATGCAGGGCGTGCTGGACCTCGACGCCGCAGGCCATGTGCTGACCAACCTCCAGATGGAGACCAACGTCCCGGGCGTGTTCGCCGCCGGCGATGTGCGGCAGTTCTCGGACCGCCAGCTCGCCAACGCCGTCGGCGACGGCGTCGCGGCAGCGCTCGCGGCCTACCGCTACATCGAGGGGTAGATGCCTGGGCGCTCGCCGGGCCTTCAGAGCGATGGATGGTAGAATAGGCTGCGGGTAGACGGCGATGACCACTATCAACACCATCGAAGACCTGATGCGCGTCCTGGACGAGAACCCGGAGTGGCTGGAGGCCATGCGGGTCCGCCTGCTCACGCGCGAACTCATAGAACTCCCGCGCGTGGTTGCGAACCTTGCCAAGTCCACCGATGAGCGATTCGACAAGGTTGACAAGCGGTTCGACAAGGTTGAATCCGATATCCGGACGCTGCGGGACGACATCGCGCCGATCAAGGGAGCGCATGCCAGGAACGTCGCGATCGAGCAAGCGGACCTGATCGTTGAAGCGATGGGCCTGACCTGGAAGCGGACGCTTACGCACCAGGAAGTCGCCGATCTGGTCCGTTCCTCGGACACGTCCGGCGTACCGCGCAACGAGCTCGGCAGTTTCCGGGTAGCGGACCTCATTGTGGAGTGCGCGGACACCGGGGGCGAAACCTGCTACGCCGCAGTGGAGGTCTCCTACACCGTGAACGGGAGGGACACGACCAGGGCTGTCCGCAACGCGGGCTACTTGGAGCGGTTCACGGGCCGCCCGGCCAGGGCTGTCATCGCGGGAGACCGGATGGATGAGCGCGTACGCGAGAGCGTCGAGTCGGGCCGTGTCTTCTGGTATCGACTCGACCAGAAGGCGCTGGCCATAGCGGCGGAATAACCCGGCTGCGGCGGCGCAAAGGGGCCCGCCGACGGGGCGCCGACAATCCTGGTCAGGATTCGCCGCCGCAAACCATGGGGAGAGATAGCGTTGACGCAGACAGGCAAACAGACAGCCACGTCGGCGATGCCAGCCGAGTTCGCGCTTGACCGGCTGGAAGATGACCGGCTGTCCGTCGTTGAACCTATCGCAGTCAAGAGCATGACTGAGGCGGAGCAGTTCGTACTGGAAGCGCCGGAGATAAACGAGTTTGGCTACGGCGACACGCTTCCTGAAGCGCTCGCCGACCTCCAAGCGGCCATCGCGGAACTCTACTTCACCCTCGATGCGGACAAGGAACGGCTCGGTTCCGATCTGCAGGCCGTCCACGCGACGCTCGTCCGCAAGTTGCGCAGAGCCGTCTAGCCCAATCGCAGCCCCTGCTATCCTTGCCTCCCACGCACTCGGAGGAGGGACAGCGCATGACCATCGGTTGGGGCATCGTCAGCACGGGCAGGCATCCGGACACGAAGATGGCGCCCGCCATCACTGCAGCGGAGGGCGCGTCGCTCGCCGCCGTGATGAGCCGGGACATGGGGCGCGCGGAAGCATTCGCGCAGAAGCACGGCTCGGCCAGCGCCTACGACGACGTCGACGCGCTGCTGCGCGACCCCGCCGTGGATGTGGTGTACATCGCGTCGCCGAACGCGCTCCACGCGGAGCAGACCGTCCGCGCCGCGGAGGCGGGCAAGCACGTGCTGGTCGAGAAGCCGATGGCGCTCTCCGTGGCCGACGCGCAGCGCATGATCGACGCGTGCGACGCCGCGGGCGTGCGGCTCGGGGTCGGGTTCCACCTGCGCGCACACGAGGGGCACCAGCGACTGCGGACGCTCGTGGCCGACGGCGCGCTCGGCAGGGTGTCGTTCGCGCACGCAGACTGGTGCCGGGGCGTGCGGGGCCAGGAGGCGCCGCCGCCGCGTGAGGGGCTGCAGGCGTGGTGGGACGACCCGTCGCTCATCGGCGCGGGCGCATTCATGGCGACGGGCGTGCACTGCGCCGACCTGCTTCGCTACGTCCTCGACGACGACGTGGCGGAGCTCTCCGCCGTAAGCGACGCCACGCCGGAGAAGCCGCTCGAGGAGCTGGTGACGCTGTCGCTGCGCTTCAGGAGCGGGGTTATCGCGACGCTGCTCACCGGACGCCGCACGCCCGACTACGAGCGCAACGACGTCACGGTCTACGGCACGCTGGGGCGCGCGGGCCTGTATGCCAGCATCGACATGAACCAGGCCGGCGCATTCGCGGTCCGCACCGACGGCATAACCGAGGACGAGACGTACCCGGAGCACCCCTTCTCGCTCTACACGAAGCAGGTGCAGGCGTTCGATGCCGCGGTCGAGGGCAACGGTGAGCCGCTCGCCACCGGCCTCGACGGCCTGCGCGTGGTCGAGATCACGCTCGCGATGGTGAAGTCGGCGCGCACGGGCGCTCGGGTGTCGTTGGGGTAGGGGGGCGATAACCAGCGGCCATGCCGATCCAGGACAGGGACTACTACCGGGAGCGCCGGGGGACGGCTCCCAGACCGCAAGGGGGCCGGTCACGTGGGGGTGGCAGAGGTCGCACGGCTACTGCCGTCAGTCCTGGCGGGGGTTCGTCCGGTGGACACGGATGTTGCTGGCTCGTTCTCGTGCTGCTCATCGTGGGTATCGGCGGTGGGTACTACTGGTACACGCAAAACGGGCTGCCAGTCGAATTCGACTTCCTGCCGACCCTGACACCCACACCTCAGGCCGTGCAGGAAGGCACGGCCACGCCAAAGTCGACGCCGTCGCCCGCAATTGCCACGTCAACGCCGTACCCCTGCGCCGACCCGACGCCCACGCCTCACGCGCTTGGGACGATGCCAACCCCAACGCCGCCTGCGGCGTCCGTTCCCTCGGCAATGTCAACGCCCGCCTGGGAGGCACCGGAGCCGCTCTCGGATGAGTGGCGCGAGCGGGCAAGCGGGCGGAGCCGCGCGGAGGTTGACGCGATCCTCGCGGAGAGCCTCGCCGTGTTCGACACCGGACTGGACGACCTGGGCAGCCTGTCGGCGGTTGACGCCTGCCGTCGCGTGGCGGTGTTCGAGACGCGCCTGGAGACCGCGGAGTTCCTCGTAGGCGCGCACGGGCTCGAACGCGAGCCTGTTCCCGGCCAGGGCGCCGCTGCGCTTTCGTGGACGATATGGCTGCGCCATCAGCGCGGCCTGTTCGTCGAGGCAGTGCAGAACCACGCGCCCGTAGCGCAGTGCAGGAGCATCCTTGCTCCGCCCACGCCTACGCCTAATGCAACACCCGCGCCACCCGCGGCGCCACCCACGCTCGGGTCGCCTACCTCTACGCCGCTCCCGCCCTGTCCTACAGCGACGCCCACACCGACCGCAACGGCGATGCCTACGCCGACGATAACGCCTACGCCGTCCCCCACCCCGACACCGCTCCCGCCACCCGACCAGTGGCATCTTCAGCACAAGGCGTACATGCTGGAACTCATCAACCAAGCGCGTGCCCAAGCAGGCGTTCCAGAGGTGCTGCTGGGCGACAATATCGCGGCGCAACTGCATGCCGAAGACTCTCTTGCCAACTGCGTAAGCGGCCATTGGGGTGTCGATGGCCTGAAACCTTACATGCGCTATTCCCTGGCCGGCGGGTATCAGTACGACGCTGAAAATGGACTTGGACTGGACTACTGCATCAAGCCGTCGGATGGTTACCGCGCTCTGGGGAGCATCGAATCAGAGATACAGGAAGCGATGGACAGTTGGATGGGCAGCTCCGGGCACCGGCGCAACATCCTCGACCCATGGCACAAGAAAGTGAACATCGGGTTGGCCTGGGACAGGTACAACTTCATGGCCTACCAACACTTCGAGAGCGACTTCGTGAGATATGACAGGCTCCCCCAGATACGCAATGGAACGCTGTCCCTCTCTGGGCGCGCGATAAACGAACTGCGTTTCTCAAACAAGGAAGAACTGGGATTGCAGCTGTTCTACGATCCTCCGCCCCACACGCTGACGCGAGGGCAGGTCTCGCGGACGTACTGCTACACCATCGGCATCAGTCATCCCATTGCAGCGTTTCTATATCCGCTGAGCTGGGGTGAGTGGACCCAGGACTCATACACGAGCTATAGCTACGACAATTGCCCTGACCCTTACGACATATCATCCGACGCCCCAGCTCCGCGCTCAGCTAACGAGGCGCTTCATTTCCATTATGAAGCAGTAAACCAGCCCCTTGTTCCGCTCCCGCCCATGACCGTTCCGTGGATTACGGCGTCGGAGTGGACGGCGAGCGGAGCAGCGTTTTCGATTGTCGCCGACATTAGGGGCCTGCTGTCCGAGTATGGTCCAGGCGTCTACACGATCCTGCTGTGGGGTGAGATCGGCGGTGAAGATGTGCCGGTTTCGCAGTACTCCATCTTCCACCAGGTAGAGCCTCCGAGCACCTACGACCCGTCCCGCTGGGAATAGGGCGAGGAACGGAAGTGCGGTAACCCAGTCTGCGCGGTAGAGGTACGCAAAGCGTGCAGCCCAACATCGGCCAGAAGCGGTATGGCGCGTGATAGCCTTAACTACCGGGGTCTTGCGGCAGGCATGCCTCCGGCGTGGAGGAACTGAGCGGAGAGCATGATATCGAGCGATTTGGCAGGCGGCGGACGCCATTCGCGCCGGCGCTGCTGGGTAGCTGCGCTGCTCCTGCTCGCCGCAGGCCTGCTGGTCATGGCCGCTCTCGGGGGGGCCGTAGGGGGCTACTTCTTCCGTGCGTTCGGCGATTCCCCGGAGCCAACTCCCACGCCCACGTCGACTCCCGTGCCCGAGGCGACGGCAACTCCCAGCCCAACGCCGTCGCCTGTCCCAACGTCAACGCCGACACCGACGGCCACGTTCACCCCTACTCCCACCCCGACCGCAACTCCTGATCCGACCGCAACTCCCACTCCAAGCCCTACGGCCACGCCTACCCCCACAGCGACTGCCAGTCCAACACCAACGGCGACGCCTACGCCGATTCCGACCGCGACGCCAGACCTGGCTTCGCTCGCGGACCGCGTGCGCCCAAGCGTGGTGAAGGTCCGCACCAGTGGCAGCACCGGTTCAGGCGTCATCGTGGAGGTGGACCCGTCCGGGCGCGCCATCGTGGTGACCAATCGCCACGTCATCGAAGACGACCCCGGCGACGTCCGTATACAGGGGAGCGACGGGACGACGTACGATGCGATGCTCCTGGGCTCGGACAGCACGCAGGACCTGGCCGTGCTGTCCGTCTGTTGCACGCAGGCGTTCGAGGCCGTGGCTCTCAGTCCCAGCCGCGCCCGCCAGGGTTCGGACGTCGTCGTCATGGGCTATCCGCTCGGCAGTGAGATAGCGCTGATGACCCGGGGCATCGTATCGGGCGTAATGTTCGATGCCTCGAGGAACGGCTGGGTCGTGCAGACGGACGCGCCGTTGAACCCGGGGAACAGCGGCGGGCCGCTCTTCACGCTGAATGGCGAGGTCGTAGGTATCAACACGTACGTCGTCAGAGAGTCGGGAGGCGGGGTAACGGTCGAGGGGTTCGGGTTCGCGGTGGCGTCCGAGACAGTACGCGGCGCGTTGCCTGCGCTGAAGGCGGGACGGGGCTCATCCATAGCGACTGCAACCCCCAGCCCAAGGGGGACTCCCACGCCCCGGCCCGGGTCATCGGGTGGTTTCGGGCCGGAGGACGGCTCGCTACAGCACGATGCAGACGGGTATATCGAAGAGCATCACGCGGGCGTGTACCTGCACGATTTCAGCGCGCAGGCGACCTTTGAGAATCCTTATGCAAACTCTGTGGGTGAGTGGGACTACGGGTTCCTCTTCCGTGCGGAAGAAGACAACAGGTTCCATGCTGTCGTCGTAACCAGCGATGGTCGGTGGTTCCACTACCTGCGCGAAGGAGCGGTTGAAGGGGGCGCCCAGGACAGCGGCAGGGTATCCAGCCTTCGAACAGGTGCGAACGACTCCAATGAGTTGCGCGTTGTCGCAGCAGGAGACTTCGGTTGGTTCTTCCTCAATGACCAACTGGTGGCGGAACTCGACTTGAGCGGCGGCGCAACGGAGGGCGACGTGGCTGCGGTCACCGGGTATCACGATGGCAGCGAGATCAACGGGCGCTCGACGCGCTTCACAGGCTTCACGGTGAGCGAGCCCCGGTTCCTCGGTGAGCGCTCCGGCCAGTTAGAACACGAGGACGACAGTCTGATCAAGTGGGAGGAACTGCGCACGAACACGCGTGACTTCATCGCTTACGCAACGTTCACCAATCCGTACTCCGCCAACGCGGGGGACTGGGACTATGGCTTCGGATTCCGCCATGCGGGGTTCGATCAGTACCACGCAGTCCTGGTCCACAGCAGCAACAACTGGGAGCATTTCCTCAGTGAAGGCAGCAATAACCGTGCGCACGAAACAACGGGCTGGACGGCACTGGACACCGGCGCGGAAGGACAGAACACGCTGTTCCTGCTGGCGGTGGGCGGTGCGGGCGTGCTGTACGTCAATGGCGTTCAAGTGGCGGAACTCGACCTCAGCGGCAGCATGGTGGCCGGCGACATCGCGGTGGCCACCGGCTTCTACGAAGGGAATGAGCGGCCGGGCTACAGCACCGGATACGACGAGTTCGAGGTCTGGTCGCTGGACTAGTTCCCGTCCGGTCTCTCCGCAACCCCGCCTGCGCGGTAGACGTACGGCAAAGCATGCAGCCCAACCTCGGTCAGTAAACCGTGGGGCTCGTGTTAGCGTTAAATGCTGTGTCTTGCGATAGGCACTCCTTGGGCGCGGAGGCATCGAGCGAGAGAGCATGACGTCTAGCGAGGGTCGCGAGGTCACCTGTTCCCGCTGCGGACGGGAGTTTCCGGCCGCCTTCTGGCGGGCGCACGAGCATAACGCCGACCGGGCGCGCTGCGTCGAGCCGGGCTGCACCCAGTTCGCGGTGGGGTACGCCATCAGGGGCATGAACCCCCTCTGCGGAACGCATCTCGTGCAACGGCGCCGCCGGGGGCATGAGGTCCGGTTCGTGGACGGCGGCATCTGCACGGCCTGCGGGGGCTATGGGCAGGTCGCGCCAGAGGGGGAGGACAGCGGTCTCTGGGAGCGCTGCCCGATGTGCTGGGGCTCCGGTTACATGGACCAGGAGAGGCTCAGCTATGAGCGCAGCCGGACGGAAGAGGAGCAGCTTGCCGAGTACCGGCACCGCTCGGAACTGCGCCGCGAGATAGAAGAGGGCATAGCGCGCCGCCGCGAGGAGGAGCGGCAGCTCAACGAGCGGCGGCGCATGGAGATCGAGCGCGCGAGGCAGTATGAAGAGGCCCGCCTCCGGGCGCTGTCAGGGCTGCCTCCCGAGAGCAGTTCCGACGATGGTGAGGGCGAAGACGGCGGGGACGACGGCGGCTGGGGTGACGGCGACGGGGAAGGCGGAGGCGGACGACGCCATGGGCGCGGGCGGTGTTGCACCGTCGCGCTGGTGTTGCTGATCGTCGGGCTCGTGGCCGCCGCGGCTGCGGGCGGAGCGGCAGCCGTCTTCTACCTGGGATTCGGCGGCGAACTGCCGGGGCCGACGCCCACGCCAACGCAACCGGCGCCGACCTCGACACCCACTCCCGTGCCCACCGCGACGCCGACGCCAGTGCCCCCCACGCCGACGCCTACGGCAACGGCCACTGCGACACCCACGCCGACCCCGACGCCGAGTCCTGCGCCCACGCCGACACCGACGCCCGTGCCGACGGCCGACCCCACGCCCGAGAACACGGCCACGCCGACCCCGGACCCCATCGACCTCGTGGCGCTTGCAGCGCTCGTTCGTCCGAGCGTCGTGAAGGTGAGCACCAGCACTGCTGTCGGCTCCGGCGTCATCGTGGAGGTGGACGACGCAGGCAAGGCGGTCGTCGTCACGAACTTCCACGTCATCGAGGACGACCCCGGCAACGTCGAGGTGCTCGCCGAGGACGGCGGGTCGTACGACGCAACCCTGCTGGGCTCGGACGCAACGAAGGACATCGCCGCGCTGAGCGTCTGCTGCTCGGAGTCGTTCCGGGCAGTGGAACTGAGCGAGACGCGCCCGAGGCAGGGGGCCGACGTGTTCACGATGGGCTACCCGCTGGACAGCGACTCGGCAGTGGTGACGCGCGGCATCGTCTCCAGCGTGAGTTTCGACGGGGAGCTGGAGCGGTGGGTGGTGCAGACGGACGCATCGCTCAACGTTGGCAACAGCGGGGGCGCGCTCTTCACCGGGGACGGCGAGGTCGTCGGCATCACCACGTTCGTCATCCGGGAGTCGGGCGCCGGCGTGCCGGTCGAGGGAGTCGGCTTTGCGGTGGGCTCGGAGACGGTGCTCGCAGTGCTGCCGACCCTGAAGGCGGGGGCGCGGGTGGACGAACCCGGCTCAGGGCGGGATACGGTGGTCGACACTCCGGGGCCGTTCGGGCCGGTCGAAGGCTACCTGCAGCATGACGAGGACGAGTTCATCGAAGAGCACGGCGCGGGGATCCTGCGGAGCGACTTCGTTGCCGCAGCGGAGTTCCACAACCCCTATCCCGCCGTGATCAGCGGGTGGGACTACGGCTTCCTGTTCAGGGACGCGGGACAGAACGACTTCCACGCGGTCATCGTCGAGAACGTTAGCGGGATGTGGTTCCACTACCTGCGGGACGGCGCCGACGAGGCCCGGCTCGTCGGCAGCGGCGATGCCTCCGGGCTGTGGCTGGGCTCGGAAGGAGTGAACGACCTGCGCCTCGCCGTTCTGGGCGACCAGGGCTGGCTCTTCCTTAATGGCAGGGCAATCGGGACGCTGGACCTGAGCGGCGGCCCCTCAGAGGGCAATGTCTCGGTCATCACCGGGTATCACGACGGTAACGAGGTGACCGGCCGGTCGACGCGCTTCCGCGAGTTCTCGGTGCACGAGCCTCAGTCTATCGGCAACAGGTCGGGTGTTCTCGACCACACGGAGGACGGGTTCATCGAGCGGTCGCTCGCCGCGGGCAGCCCGAGCGACTTCATCGCGATCGCGACGTTCACCAATCCGAACGCGGGCAGTGCGGGCTGGTGGGACTACGGATTCACGTTCCGCGGGTCAGGGCCGGACAGATACCACGGCGTCTACGTCGGCAGCAACCGGGAATGGAACCATTTCCTTCGTGGAACGGGTGGAGGAAGCGGGACCGCATCCGGCAGGTCGGGCAGAGTGCTCAACCTGAATACCAGGGAGAGTGCTCAGAATACGCTGATGCTGGTGGTGGTCGGCGAAGCAGGCCTGCTCTACGTGAACGGGGAGCAGGTGTCGGTGCTGGACCTGCGCGAGGGCGCCGCGCACGGCAGCGTCGGTATCGGTTCGGGGTTCTTCGAGGGAGGCAGGCTGCCGGGGCAACAGACGCTGTACGAAGACTTCCGGGTGTGGTCGCTCGACCGAGCCGAGCCGTAGGAGAAAAGAAAGCGCCCCGGTGTGAGCGGGGCGCTTCGTTCATGCCTGTGTCGGGGGGCGGACTATTGGCCGGAGCCGCAACCGCAGCCGCCGGAGCCGCAACCGCATCCGCCGGACCCACATCCGCATCCGCCAGCGGTGGCGATGTTGGGGTTCTCGATGACGAAGCCGCTGCGCATCAGCCCTTCCGAGTAGTCGATGGACGCGCCCTGCAGGAGCGGGGCGCTGTCCTCATCCGCGATGACGCGGATGCCGGACTCGTAGAGCACGAGGTCGTCCTCGGCGAGGGTGTCCTCAAGCGAGAGCATGTACTGGGCGCCGTGCCCGTTGGGAACGACGATGACGCGCAGCATGCCGTCGGGCTGCCCCTCTTCGGCCAGCACCTCGGCCAGCTTCTCCGCCGCGAGGTCGGTCACGATGATGGCGGGCTCGCCGGTCTCCGTGCCTGCCGCGCCAGTGTTGGGGATGGTGTTCGTCATGTTGTCGCTCCTTTGGCGGACTACTTCCGTGCAAGGCTAGCAGCGCCCCGCTCGCGGGTCAAGGCGAGTGGGGCGCGTTCGCTCTGCCGCGTTGTTCACCTGAAAAGTGGCCCATCTGGCACCATATGGCCCCATCCACTCGGAGGTCCCTGGTCTTCGGTGGGGCCGCATCGGGGTGAGATGGGGCGGGTTTGGGGGTGGTTTGAGGGTGGGATGGGGCCAAGTGGAGCCAGGGGGCTTCTTATGCCTGCGTCCGCTTGGCGGCGGACGCTTCCCGAGAGATGTTTCGACTCCGCTGCTCTCCGCTCAACATGACAATGGCCACTTCGGCTTCGCTCAACATGACAACTCCCCCAGAGTACCTTCATGTCTCCCCCAACCACGAGGGCGGGGTTCCTGCCTTCGCAGGAACGACGAGATCCATGGCCATGGTTGCATCACTCCCGGCGGAGGCGCGAGGCGAGCCAGACGTACCAGCTGAGCGCCCACGCCGCCGCGAGCGCGAGCGCCTCCCATGCGAGCCCGGCGTAGCTCGACGCGAGCAGCGGACCGAGCGGCAGGGCGCCCAACGCCGCGAACAGCACACCAAGTTCCGATAGCGCTTTCTTCACGAGATGTTCCTCCTACCTTCGCACCGGGAAGGATGCGGAACGTGCGCCGGCCGGCCGTGGGGGCACGGGGCGGGACGTGCGGACGCGCCCCTGCTCGCACCACGTGTGCCTGCAGAACGGGCACATGAGTATCGGATGCCCCTCCTCCGGGAGAAGGGTCAACTCCCGCATCCCGCGCGCGGCGCAACGCGGACAACGCACCTGCCTGTGGACGATCGGCTCAGCCATCGGTCGCTCCTCCTGCATGACGCTGTAACGTCATCGTGATGTGTCATGCATGACATGATGGCCCCAGGGTTGTCACTGGCGCAACGGGGTGGTGTCACAAAACCGGGACAGGATGACGGCTCCCATGCTCTGCGCGGGTTATGTACAATCAGACCATGACGACGCAACAGCCGGGCGACACGCTCGCCGCATACATCAGACGCTGGCTCACGGAGCGTGAGGTCTCGCAGTTGGCGCTCGCGCGCCGCGCGGGGGTGCCGCACGCGTCCCTGAGCGTGCTCTTCAACCACGGGACGATCCCGATGCCCTCGACGCTGCGGAAAGTCGCGGAGGCGATGGGCGTGCCGCTGGGACGCCTGCTCGTGCTCGCGGGGCATCTTAACGAGGAAGAGTACGAGACTCCCATCAAGGAGTCTGACCTCGCGCGACTCTACGAGGTCGGCGACCTCGACGCCGACGAATGGGAGCAGGTGCGGGACTTCGCGCGCTACGTGCGGAGCAAGCGCAAGCCGCGTCCGCTGACGTAAGGGGCTGCCGAAGGGCACCCACAAGGCCGAAGGGCACCCACAAGGGATGCCCCTACATGGGACGCACCCCATCCCCGCTCCTGCCCACAGGCAGGGCACCCACACGGGGCGCCCCTACGTCCGAACCTCCCGTCCCCTCTCCCTGTGAGAGATTCCTCGGCTCCGCTGCACTCCGCTCGGAACGACAAGAAAGTGCTGACACGCGCCTATCGCGGGATGACGAGCCCGGTTGCGAGAATGGGCGTATCCCCCGCGCAGGAGGAGTTGTTATGCGCGCATTCCGGCTGGGGCGCGACCTTGCGGAGCGCTACGCCATCCAACCCGGCGGCGACCTGGAACCCGTGCTGCAGAGCCTCGGCCTCGAGGTCGTGCCGTGGCGGTTCCGCGGCCGCCTGCGGGAGGTGATCTTCGAGGGAGCCATCGGCATCGAGGAATCGCTGCCGGAGAGCTGGCAACGGTGGCTGACTGCCCATGCCGTCGGCCATCACGCGCTGCACACGGGCACGAGCCTCTACCTGGCGTCGTGGCAGTGGGTGAACCGGGTTAAGGCGGAGCGGCAGGCGGAGGAGTTCGCAGCCGGGTTGCTGCTGCCGCCGCAGGCGATGACGGGCGTGGGCGAGGCGCGGCTGGCGTCGCGGTGCGGCGTGCCGAGGGAGAAGGCGCGGTGGGCGTTGGAGCGTTTCGGGGTGTAGTCGGGCGGCGGAGCGCCCCTGAGAGATGTTTCGACTCCGCTGTACTCCGCTCAACATGACAGGCCCCGTTCCGCGCCTCCGCTCGCCTGAAGGGCGCCCACGAGGGACGCCCCTACACCGGACAGGGGGGCGAGGTTCCTGCCTCCGCAGGAACGACGGGAGGGGGATCAGGAGCGGTGGTAGAAGCGGTTGGCGGCTTCGTAGAGGATGCCGCGCCGCTGGGCGTCCGTGAGGTCCTCCCGGGAGCGCATGTACTGGAGCGAGCCGGGGTAGTCCGAGTCCCAGTGGGGATAGTCCGACGCGTACATCACGACGTCGTCGCCGACGAGGTCGAGCACCTGTCCGAGCATGCGCTCGTTCGGCTCGCAGCCGACGAAGACGTTGCCGCCCTTGTGGACGAACGTGCTGGGCGGGCGCGTGAGGAGGGGAGCCTCCGCCTCGCCGCGGGACTCGTACTCCTCGTCCATGCGGTCGAGCCACCAGGGGAGCCACGTCGCGCCGGCTTCGAGGAAGCCGAAGTTGACCTCGGGGAAGCGCTCGAAGACACCCTCGAACATCATGCTCGTGAAGTGCCGGATGATCCCGTACGGATGAGCTACGGAGTGCGCCTGGATGAAGGTGGGGAATATCTCCGCGCCGGGTGCGAACGGCGAGCCGGAGGCGTGCACGGCGACGGGGAGGCGCTCCTCCCGTGCCGCCTCGTAGACGACGTCGTAGGAGGCGTTGCCGAGGAGGTGCGTGCCGTCGGCCGGGAACATCACGCCGGCGTGGCCGAGTCCGGCGGCGCGGCGCAGCTCGGCTGCCGCGGCAGCCGGGTTGAGGGTCGGGAGCAGGGCGACGCCGAGGATGCGCCCGTTGGCGTGGGGGTAGAACGTCTCGGCGAGCCAGTCGTTGTAGGCGCGGCAGAGGGAGACCTGGTAGGCAGGGTCCTTCACGTAGCCTGCGTAGAGGCCGAGCGTGGGGTAGACGGCCGACCACTCCAGCGGGCCGCGGTCCAGCGCGGCGAGCCAGTCGTCGGCGGAGTAGGCGCGTCCGCCGACACGGCTCGCGCCGAGGCTGCGCGGCATGCCGTCCAGCGGGGTGAGCGGCTCGATGGGCATGACGTCCGGCGAGGCGTTGCTGTTGACGCGGTGGCTCCGGTACGGCTCATCGAGGAGCTCGGCGATCCGCTTCGCGTTCTCCAGAACGTGGCCGTCGCCATCGGCGGCTGGCATGTCGCTCATGGCTACGTCTCCTGTGACCGCGCCGCGGCCAATTCCTCCAGCGGTCAGACGAACTCGTCGCCCAACTGCTGCACCGCGTCTGTCTGTTCGGACGCGGTCGCCTCTTCCGATGGCAGTCCCGCGACGGGTCCTTCGCCCACGAGCTCGCCTATGAGTTCGTTCAGCTTCTCCTCGGTGAGGACGCCGCTCCACTTCCGCATGACACTGCCGTCGGCTGCGATGAAGAACGTGGTGGGCATGCCGAGTATCTCGAAGCCGCGCACGACGGCTTCGTCGTCCGTCGTGCCTGCGGGGAAGGTGACGCCGACTTCGTTGAGGAGCGCCTGGCCCTCCTCATTCGTGCCGAGGAACTGCTGCGGGCCGATGTCGATGCCGAGGATCGTGACCTCGTCGCTGCGTTGGTCGTAGACGTGCTGGAACTCGGGCAGCTCAGCGCGGCAGGGCGGGCAGAGCGCGGCCCAGAAGTTCAGCACGACGGGCTTGCCCTGGCCGACGACCGCCGAGAGCGTCGTGGTCTCGCCCCCGAGGACGTCCTGTCCCTGGTAGGCGCTGATCTGGATGTCCGGCACCTCCAGCGTGACGGAGCCGGAAGCACCGGGAGCGGCGGGCTCGTCGCCGCCGCTGCATGCCGCGAGCGCCAGCAGCGCGGCCATCGCGGCGGCTGCGAGGAGGGTGCGCTTCGGTAGCGAATCCTTCATATGTACAGGATAACGGATTTGGGGGGTGGGGGAGGAACATCGATGGACAGGACGCGCAGAATGGGTATGGGTCGGGTGTTGGTATAGTCTGCTGTCCGATGGAGCTATGGCTGAGGAGGTGTTTGTGATGACGGGAGATGGGCTGGAACCGGTGGATGAGCGGCCATTCGAAGTCGAGGATGAGTTCTTCAGCCTGCTTCCCAGGGGAGCCGTACGCGGGGCCGCGAAGCACATTCTCGATGTTCCTCGCGAGAGTGGCGCGAAGGTTGTGTGGTTTGGCGAAGGACTCTCGATACGGGTAGACGTGCCGAAAGAGATATGGGGCCAACCGGTAGCAGTTGCGTGGCTCTTCCCGGAGCCGGGGAGGGTCTACTGGGCAGGGCTCCGGGACTTCTCATTCGGCGCCGCATACGCCGACTACGGCAACGAACGGCTGAACGCCGTCATGCGCAGGTGGGCTGACTATTTCCCTTTCGGAGGGGGAATCACGTTCGACGGCGAGCACGGCGGGGGGCGGACGCTCACGCATAACGAGGTCGTGGAGTATCAGGACGCTCTCGCCAGCGGTCTGGCGACGGTAACTGCCGGGTTGCGGAGATTGCGGGAGTGAGCAGCAGTGTCTCCCCGTTAATGAGAAGAAGCCCCTGCGAGCGCAGGGGCTTCTTCATGTGAGCCATGGGACGTTTGGACTAGAAGTCCATGTGGTCGCCGTGCGGCATGCCGGCGGCGGCCGCGGGCGGCTCGGGGATGTCGGTGACCACGGACTCGGTGGTGAGCACCATGGCCGCGACGCTGGACGAGTTCTCGACCGCTGCGCGCGTGACCTTGGCCGGGTCGACGATGCCGCGCTCGATCATCGGGCCCCAGACGCCGGCGTCGGCGTCGAAGCCCCAGTCGTCCTGGGAGACCTTGGCCTCGGCGATGATGACGTCGCCGGAGTGGCCGGAGTTGGATGCGATGGTGCGGATGGGCTCCTCCAACGCACGGCGGACGATGTTTGCGCCGGTGAGTTCGTCGCCGTCGAGCTCGAGCTCGGCGATGGCCTCGGAGGCGCGGACGAGGACGGTTCCACCGCCGGGGACGATACCTTCCTCAACCGCCGCACGGGTGGCGGAGAGGGCGTCCTCGACGCGTGCCTTCTTCTCCTTCAGCTCGACCTCGGTGGCCGCGCCGACCTTGATGATGGCGACGCCGCCAGAGAGCTTGGCGAGCCGCTCCTGGAGCTTCTCGCGGTCGAAGTCGCTGGTCGTCTCCTCGACGCGGGCCTTGATCTGGGAGATGCGGTCCTGGATGGCCTGCTCGGTACCGTGCCCCTCGACGAAGGTGGTCTCGTCCTTGGTGGCGACGACCCTGCGGGCGCGCCCGCAGTCCTCGATGGTTGCGGAGTCGAGCTTGCGGCCGACCTCTTCGCTCAGGACGGTGCCGCCGGTGAGGATGGCGATGTCCTGGAGCATCTCCTTGCGGCGGTCGCCGAAGCCGGGCGCCTTGATGGAGAGGCAGTTGAGCGTGCCGCGGAGCTTGTTGACCACGAGGGTGGCGAGGGCCTCGCCTTCGACGTCCTCAGCGATGAGGACGAGGTTCTTCGTGGTCTGGAGGATCTTCTCGAGGGCGGGGAGCACGTCGCTCACCGCGGAGATCTTCTTGTCGGTGATGAGGATGCAGGGGTCGTCGACGGCGGCTTCCATGCGCTGGGAGTCGGTGAGGAAGTAGGGGGAGATGTAGCCGCGGTCGATCTGCATGCCCTCGACGTACTCGGTCTCGTAGCCGAGGCTCTTGCCTTCCTCGACCGTGATGACGCCGTCCTTGCCGACCTTCTCCATGACCTCTGCGATGAGGTTGCCCATCTCGTTGTCGTGGGCGGAGAGGGATGCGACCTGGGCGATCTGCTCCTTGCCGCTGACTTCCTTGGCCTGCTTGGAGATGCTGCCGCGAACGGCGACCACGGCGGCCTCGATGCCGCGCTTGATGGCCATGGGGTCTGCGCCGGCGGCGATGTTGCGGAAGCCCTCGCCGATCATGGCCTGCGCGAGGACGGTGGCAGTGGTGGTGCCGTCACCGGCGACGTCGTTGGTCTTTGTGGCGGCTTCCTTCAGGAGCTGCGCACCCATGTTCTCGTAGTGGTCCGCGAGCTCGATCTCCTTGGCGATGGTGACGCCGTCGGAGCAGACGTTCGGGGGGCCGAACTTCTTGTCGAGGATGACGTTGCGGCCGCGGGGGCCGAGGGTGACCTTGACCGTGTTGGCCAGGGTGTCCATGCCGACCTTGAGCGACTTTCGCGCCTCGTCGCTGAAAAGGATCTGTTTCGCCATTTGATTGACTCCTCTTTCTGTGATGCGCGCCCGCGGGCGCGTGCTGCACGGGCCTAGCCGACCTTGGCCAGGATGTCCGTCTCCTTCATGATCAGGTACTCTTCGCCGTCGTCCTCGAACTCGGTGCCGGCGTACTTGGAGTAGATGACGGTGTCACCCACTGCGACGGACATCTCGAGACGGTTGCCGTCGTCGGTTACCCGGCCGGGGCCAACCGCGATGACACTGCCCTCCTGGGGCCGCTCCTTCGCGCTGTCCGGGATGTAGATACCACTCTTGGTCTGGGTCTCCTGCTCCACCGCCTTCACGACGATGCGGTCGCCCAAGGGCTGCAGACTTCTTGCCACGGCTACCTCCTTTTCGCATCCGGCAGGTGCATCTGCTAGCACTCGCCTTAATAGTCTGTTAGCAGTCGAATAGCATGACTGCTAATCCGCCCGGAATCGTACGGGTAGTCGACGGGGGCTGTCAAGGGTTGCGTGGCGAGGGGTGAAGGGCAGGGCAGCGGTTGGACAGGCAGCCTGAAACTGTTTACTATTTACGTAAGGCGTAATGATACGTGGATTCAAGGACAGAACGACCGAGCTTTTCTTCAGCGGAGAGTTCGCACCGGGATTCCAGGCATTCGCGGCTCAGGCTGCGCGACGACTCACGATCCTGGACAACGCGGCGTCGTTGAGAGACCTGGCAGGGCTACGCAGCAACAGGCTGGAATCACTGGCCGGAGACCGCGCCGGACAGCACAGCATCCGGATCAACAGGCAGTGGCGGATATGCTTTCGTTGGGAGAGTGACGGTCCGTACGATGTAGAAGTGGTGGATTACCACTGAGAGGTGTGACATGACGGTGAAGAACGGCATGCGTCCGGTGCACCCGGGTGAGATCCTGCGCGACGAACTGGACGAACTTGAGATGTCCCCTCATGCGCTGGCCAAGGCGTTGGCCGTGCCCCCCAACCGGATAACGGCGATCCTGAAGGGCCAGCGGGGCGTGACGGCGGACACCGCGTTGCGCCTCTCCCGCTACTTCGGCACCACGCCCCAGTTCTGGATGAACCTGCAGCAGACGTTCGAGCTTCGCACTGCTGAGGAGACCTCCGGCGAAGAGGTTGCCGCGACTGTGCAGCCACGCCTGCCGTAGGCCTGCCGGACCACGAATGACAACCAACCCCAACGACGGAATCGCACGGCTGACGCTCGACGCGGACGCCGCCGCGCTGACCGCCGCTCTCCTGGAACTGGACGCGGACGACGACGCTCGCGTGCTGCTGCTGTCAGGCGACTGGAGCGCCGTCGGCGTGAGCGTGCGCGATGACGCGGACGACGATCCCGTCGCCGCTCTGGCTGCCCTTCGCATCCCCGTCGTAGCGTGGGTGGACGGCGACTGCCATGACGAGGCGCTCGAACTCGCGCTGGCGGCTGACATCCGCATCGCGGGGGAGTCGGCGACGTTCCGCATGGGGCACGCGCGCGAGGGGCGCATGCCGTCGCACGGCGGAACGCAGCGGCTCACGCGAGCGGTGGGGCGGGGGCAGGCGCTGCGGCTGTTGCTTGCGGGCGAAACGCTCGATGCTGACGACGCGCTGCGCATCGGGCTCGTGCACGACGTCGGCGACCTGGAGGACGCCGAGGCGCTGGCCTCGTCCATCGCCGACGCGGGGCCCATCGCGGCGCAGTACGTGAAGGAGGCCATCGCCGCAGCGCCTGACCTCCCGCTGCGCGAGGGGATGCGGCTGGAGGCCGACCTGAGCATCCTTCTGCACTCGACCGCCGACCGCGCCGAGGGGCTGCGCTCCTTCGCGGAGAAGCGCAAGGCCCGGTTCGAGGGGCGATGAGCGGCTTCACCACGCTGCGCTACGAGAAGCGCGACGGCGTTGCGGTCGTGACGTTGTGCCGCCCCGACGCGATCAACGCTTTCAACGTGCGGATGCGCGATGAGCTCTCCGAGGCGCTGAGCGCGGCCCGCGACGACGCCGACGTGCGCGGCCTGCTCATCGCGGGCGACGGCGAGCGGGGCTTCTGCGCGGGCGCGGACCTCACCGAGTTCGGCACTGCGCCGTCCCAGGCCATCGCCCGCTACGTGCGGTGGGCGCGCGACCTGTGGACCGCGCTGGCGGAGCTGCCGAAGCCCACGATGGCCGCCGTGCACGGCTACTGTTTCGGTTCCGGCCTCGAGATCGCCGCGCTGTGCGACCTGCGCATCGCATCGCAAGATGCGACGTTCGCGCTGCCGGAGGCGTCGCTCGGCCTCATCCCCGCCGCGGGCGGCACGCAATCGCTGCCGCGCATCGTCGGACTGCCGCGCGCGATGGAGATGGCGCTTACCGGCAGGCGGGTGACGTCAGGCGAGGCCGTGCGCGCCGGGTTCGTGGACTGGCTCGTACCTCGCGAGCAGCTCAGAGTCGTGGCTGAAGCGCGACTGCGCGACGTCGTGTCCGCGCCCGCCGAGACGCTTGCGCTGGCGAAGCGCGCGGTCAACGAGGGCGCCGACCTGACGCTCGCCGACGGCCTGCGGCTTGAACGGCGGCTCGCCGCTCGGCTACGCTAACCTGACGGGCGCGTTCCGCCCGCCGGAGAACCACCCTGCACACCCACGACATCCTCACCATCGCCGCCGCCATCGTTCCGGAGCGCGCCGCGCTCGTCCACGACGGCGTCACGCTCACCTACGCCGGACTCGCCGACCGCGCCAACCGGCTCGCCAACGCGCTCGCCGCGAACGGCGTCGGTGCGGGCGACCGCGTCGCCGTCATGGACGTGAACACGCCCGTCCACTTCGAGGCGTACTTCGCCGCCGCGCGGCTGGACGCGGTCTACGTGCCGCTGAACTTCCGAGGCCACGGCGAGGAGGTCGGCTACCCGCTGCGCCACGCGTCGCCGAAGGCCGTCATCGCGGGCGAGCGGTACGCGGCGCTCATCGCGGGGTTGGGCAGCGACGCCGCATCTGCGAGCGTCCTCGCCGTTGACAACAGCGCCACGCCGCCGGACGGCTGGCGCTCGTACGAGGCGCTGCTTGCGGAAGGCGGCGAGGACGAGATGCTCTTCCCGGAGGGTTCGCCCGACGAGACTGCGGTGCTGCTCTACACGGCGGGCACGACCGGTCAGCCGAAGGCAGTGATGCTTTCCCACGACAGCTTCACGTCGTTCATGCTCGCGAATATGGAGCCGCCGGACCCGGACGTGGAGGAGCGCACGCTGCTGACGCTGCCGCTCTACCACATCGCCGGGCTGCAGGCCGCGCTCGCGGGGACGTTCGGCGGGCGCACCGTCGTCCTGCAGCGGCAGTTCGAGCCGCGTGAGTGGTTGGCGCTCGTCCAGGAGCACCGCATCGAGCGCGCGCTCATCGTTCCCACGATGCTCAAGCAGCTCCTCGACCACCCGGAGTTCGCGAGCCACGACCTCTCCAGCCTGCGCGTGCTGACCTACGGCGGAGCGTCGATGCCGCCGCCCGTGATCGAGCGGGCGGTCGCGGCGATGCCGGGCGTGCAGTTCATCAACGCGTTCGGGCAGACCGAGACCGGCTCGACCATCGCGATGGTGCCGCCGGAGGACCACGTCCTCGACGGACCGCCGGACGTCGTCGAGAAGCGGCGACGCCACCTGCGGAGCATCGGCAGGCCGCTGCCGGACGTCGAGGTGCGCATCGTCGACGAGGACGGCCACGAGCTCCCGGCTGGTGAGCAGGGCGAGATCGCGGCGCGCGGCCCGCGGCTGATGCGCGGCTACTGGGGGCAGCCGGAGGCGACGGCGCAGACCGTGCACGGCGGCTGGCTCTTCACCGGCGACCTCGGCTACATGGACGAGGACGGCTACATCTACCTGACCGGACGCGCCAAGGACTTCATCAAGCGCGGCGGTGAGATGGTCGCACCGGAGGAGGTGGAGCAGTTGCTGCACGCCTGCCCCGGCGTCGAGGAGTGCGCCGTCATCGGCGTGCCGGACGAGACGTGGGGCGAGCGCGTCATGGCCGTCGTCGTCGCGACGCCCGGCGGCGAGCCGTCGGAGGAGTCGCTGCTCGACGCCTGCCACACCCTCGCGCGCTTCAAGCGCCCGGAGCAGGTGGCGTTCGTGCCGGAGCTGCCGCGCAATGCGATGGGGAAGGTGCTCAAGAATGAGCTGCGCAGCAGGTTTGGGGGCCACACCACTCCCGTGTGCTAGGGGGAAGGGGTGTGGTGCAATAAGGGTTGTCATTTCGAGCGGAGCCGAGAGTCTGATGCAGTTCAAGGCGCCAGGTGTGCTACCATGGAGTAGGACTTTGTTGTATCAGAGGTGGCTATGGAAGTTTGGGAAGCTAGTGCAATTGCCACGGATAAGCACTTTGAAGACCTTACCTTTTCGATGTTCAACATCCTCACGCAGTTGCAGGCATTTGATTCTACACGGCGTAACCTGGTTGCGATTTCCAGATCGGTTTCCGTGGAACTGCGAAAAATTCTGCTTCACGACGGGTTGCTTAAGAGATGTGTGCGCAGACCAAGATTGCACCAACTGGTCCATCCCGACCACTTGAAAGGTGACTCATTCGAGGATACCTTCAAAGTAACAGGCGGGAATATGACAATAACAAAGATTGACGAACCAATGGCAGGGGCACAGGCATCATTTGAGTTTGCTCCTATGGAGCATACCACCATCGTACATCCGTTATACGGGTTGAGCTTCCAAGAAGATATCAATCGATGGATCTCGGAAAACCCCATTGACGAAGAGTCAATACCCATCAGGTTGGAGCAGTGGCTGAAGCAACCCATTCTGCAGATCGACAACCACATATATAATATGGGAGATTTACTATCAGAAGTAGCCAATACTCAGGGAGCACATTCTGACCACAAGAATGATGCGATTAGACAACAAATCTATCAACACTTCCACGGTACCTATTTGAATATATTCGTCTTGACGATAGGCATATACCTCTACAATCATTTCTCTGTCTCAGTTTCAGCTGATTCTTCCCTGCGAAGGCGTGTCGCAGGGGTTCATCCCAACATCAAGGATGAAGCCTACCGCGTAGACGCTATCCTCACATTTGATTGGGACAAGTTTTCTACTCATGGAGAATTTACGCTTCGCCCGATAGCAGTGACCCAGCAGCTACCCATAGTCGGCGGTGTCCCTCCGAGCGGGGTTGGACCACTATCAAGAGAACCTATTGTCTCAAAATTCGAGATTCGCGTTCCTATTCGCTGAACGACCCTCTGGCCCTTAATGCCACATGCGACACCCGCCCATTCCCCCACGCCCGTATCACCCCGTACGCTGTCTCCGTCACAGGCCAGCCGGATGGATGAGCGGAGGGCGTCGCAGGCTCAAGAGGGCTCAGAAGGGCTTGGGAATACGGCAGATGGGCCGTTTTGGACCCCTGCCAAAGGCTCATAAGGGGTGCATGACTCAGAGGTAGGTGAGCCTTCTTGAGCCCCTCCTTACGAGTGAATCGCAAAACCTTCCTGCTCCCCATCCTGTCCATTCATGTGAACGCCGGGTTGGAGGTTGTGACACCCGCCCCTTACGAGGTCGGGCAGGGCGAGTGTAGGCTGGTTGTACAACCTATCGAGTGGGGATGACCCCACGATCACTGCGCGAGGGGACGAGCCCCCGGTCATCAGACGAGGCCGGGGGCTTTCTGTGTTTCCGGCGCATGAAGGAGGAGAGCAGATGGCAGACGACCAACGGCGGAGAAGCGACTACGCGCCATCGGTGCGCCCGCGGGCGGCGCGGCAGGACGGACTGCGGCGCTATACGCCCGGCTACCTGGTGGACCTGTCCGACACGCAGACGATGTTCTTCAGCGATTCGGCGCGCTCAACGAGCCGCGTCACGCTGCTGCGCCCCGGCACGGGCAAGCGGCTGCGGCTCATCAACATCACCATCCACCAGCCGACGTCCGACAACCTCCATTTCTGCGAGGTCTACTTCGGCACGGGCGCAACCATCGCGTCGAGCCCGCGGAAGGCGATCGACTACGTCCGCGTGCCGGACCACGGCTCGGGCTCGACCCGAACGTGGGGACGCGGCGCGGGCCCGGCGGGCGCGAGGAACGAGCCGCTCAGCTTCCGCTGGATAACGCGGCCGACCACGTCCCACAAGTTCATCGTCGAATACACGGAGGAGCGCTGATCATGGGCACGGAAGCATACCGCTCGCTGTACGGAGACCTGACCAAATTGAAGGACGCGTCGCTGCTGGACAATCCGGCTGGCGGCAGCGGCGCGGACGTCGCGCTGCTCAACCTGCTGCTCGCGGTGTCGGAGGCGGTCGACCGCCACTGCAACCGGCACTTCTACGCGCTTACCGAGACGCGCCGGTTCGACGGCACCGGCGACGCCGTGCTCCCGCTGCCGGACACGATCGCGGTCTCGTCGCTGCGCTCGGACGACGACGAGAGCGGCAACTACCGCACGGCGTGGGCGTCGTCGGAGTACCACCTGCTGCCGCTGAACGCCTCGCCGGAGGAGCACTGGGGCAGGCCGCACAACGCGCTCCGGGTCTGGGGCAACGGCCCGCGCCAGCGGTTCGAGCGCGGCCCCGCCCGCTACGAGGTGCGCGGCAGGTGGGGGTTCGGCGAGCGGCTGGAGCATTCGCGCTCGCGGCTCCGGAGCAGCCTGAGCGAGACCGCGACCTTGCTGGACGTGTCCAACGGGTCCGACTTCGCGGTGGGACAGACGATAGCCGCAGGCCCGGAGCGGATGCTCGTGCGCACCGTCTCCTCCAACCGGCTCACGGTGACGCGGGGGCTGAACGGCACGTCCCCGCAGCAGCACGGACTCAACGACGCGGTCTACATCGTGCGATGGCCCGCGCCGGTGGAGCGTGCGGCGCTCATCAACGCGGCGCGCCTGTGGACGCGCGCGCCTGCCTTCGAGCCGTTCTACGTCGACGCGGACCTCGATACGGACGTCCGCCTGCTGCTGGAGCCCTACCGCCTGGGAGGTGTTGCATGACGACCGTACTGACACAGAAGGAACGGCTCGCCGCGCTGGAAGCGGAGAGCGAAGCGCATACCCGCGAGCACGAGCTCACCGAGCGCGTCTGGTCCGCCAAGCTCGACGCCATCGACGCGCGCCTGCGGGGCATCGAGCGTTTCCTGCTCGACGCCCCGCACGACGTCGACACCTACGAAGGCTGGCGCCTCCATCGCCGCGATCTCATGATCATCAGCGGCAGCGCCGGCATCACCTCGCTCATCTGGCTCTTCGTGGAGATCGGCATCCGCTTCGTGTAGACCACTCGTCATTCCCGCCCCCTCACTCGTCATTCCCGCGAAGGCGGGAATCCAGGTGCCCGCCAGGGCACACGGGGCGGGGCAGGGAGGTGTGTCATTTGTATGTTGTCGCTGCCGCTCAGATGGGCCAGTCTGAGCGGCAGCGTGGGGGGCGCGTCGACTGTCATTAGGTGAGCGCCGATCATCCCGGATGCTGCGCCGTCTCGGAGTAAGACACCCCCCACGCCACCTTGTCGCTCCGAACAGATACGAGGGCTTCGGGCCCGCATGACAAGTGCGGAGGACAATCAAGATTATGCCTTGGAGGCCGGTATGGTGAACATCGTTGCCGGAATAGACGTGGGCAAGTGGCGGTTGGACGTGTCGGTCTCGCAGGGTCCGGTACGCAGCTTCGCCAACACCGCAGCGGGCATCGCGGCGCTGCTGGGCTGGGTAGCGAGCGAAGGTGCAAATGAAGCGGTGTGTGAGCCGACCGGTGGGTATGAGCAGGAGGTGGTGCGCCGGTTGCGAAAGAGCGGGATGCTCGTGCACGTAGCGCACCCGAACAAGGTGCGTCACTTCGCGCGAGCTGCGGGCCGCGAGGCGAAGACCGACGTGCTCGACGCGCAAGTGCTCTCGTACTACGGAGAAGTGTTCAACCTGGCCAACAGGCAGCCGGATGATGGAGACAGCCAGGAGTTGAAGGAACTGCTGAAGCGGCGCAAGGAACTGGTGGACGAGCGGGTGCGTGAGAGCAATCGCTTGGAGAAGGGCCTGCGTGGAGGCGCGCGCCGGTCCACCGAGCGGCATATCGGCTGGTTGAACAAAGAGATCGAGCGGATCGAGAAGGAGTACCGCAAGGCGCTGAGCGAGAACACCCGCCTGATGGAGACGGCGGCGCTCTACCGGAGCGTGCCTGGAGTGGGAGAGTTGACCGCGGCCTCACTGGTGGCCTACCTGCCGGAGTTGGGGAAGTGTGAGGGGAAGGCCTTGACCGCTTTGGTGGGCTTGGCGCCATGGTCCAGAGACAGTGGGGCGCAGCGTGGGTATCGCTCTATTCGGGGAGGCCGTGGGGCGGTGCGCCGCGTGTTGTACCTGGCAGCGTTGTCTGCGGTGCGCCACAACGAGGAACTGGGATGCTTCTACCGTGGCCTACGCAACCGGGGGAAGACTGGGAAAGTGGCGCTGGTGGCTGTCATGCGCAAGCTGCTGTTGTTGCTGAACGCCGTTGCCCGACGGGGAACGGCGTTCAGCAACAGACCTCCTGCCCCACAAACGGCTTGACTCACAACACAGATACTCCGAGCGGAGTGCAGCGGAGCCGAGGAATCTCTCGGGGTACGCCTCATCCGGGGGGACGTTCCGTGAGAGGATGTCGCGCGCCGAAGCGCGGGCTGCGCTCAACATGACAGGGAACGGGGCGGGGTTCCTGCCTTCGCAGGAACGACGCAGCACGATCCGACGTAGGGGCGGTTCGCGAACCGCCCTGCCGCCCCCTACGCGGCCAGCAGCTTCTCGAACCGGGCTTGCGAGCGAAAAGGGCCAACGACGGAGAGCCGGTACGCGCCGGGGCCGAAGTACCGGCGCGCCGCAGCCGTCACCTCGTCCACGGTGATGCCCCGGATGCCGGCGACCACCTGCTCGGGCGTCCGTACCTCGTTCCGCAGCAGCTCCTGGCCGCCCATCCACCCCATGACCGCGCGCGTGTCCTCCAGCCGCAGACCGAGCCGCCCCACCGCGTACTCCGCGGCGCGCGACAATTCCTCCTCCGTGACGCCCTCCTGCATCCCGTACTGCTCGCGGAGGACGGCCTGCACCGCCTTGTCGGCGTTCGAGGTGTCGACGCCGCAACTGACGAGGAGCGCGCCGCAGTCGTGGTAGTGCATCGCGCTGCTGTGTACGTCGTAGGCGAGGCCCTGCCGCTCCCGGAGTTCCACGAACAGGCGGCTGCTCATCCCTTCGCCGAGCACGGTGTTCATCATGTCGACCGCGTACCGGTCGTCGGCGTTCGAGGCGGGGCCGTCGACGGCGAGGCAGATGTGCGCCTGGTCCGTCTTGCGATGAGCGACCTCGACCCGCACGCCCTGGCTGTCCTCGTCGGCCAGCACCGGGTACATCGTGAGCGTCTCGTTCGCTCGCTCGTAACCGAGCAGCGCGCCGACGCGCTCGACGACCTCCTCGTGCTCGACGTTCCCGGCCACGGCGACGACGGTGTTCGAGGGGACGTACTGCCGCGCGTGGTAGGCGGCGAGCTGCTCCTTCGTGATGCCGCCAACGGACTCGCGGGTGCCGCCCACGTCGCGCCCCATCGGCTGGTCGGGCCAGAGCGCCTTGTCGATGAGCAGGTCGGCGAGAGAGTCCGGGTGGTCGTACGTCATCGCCAGCTCTTCGAGGATGACGCCGCGCTCGCGCTCGACCTCGTCCGGCACGAACAGCGGGGAGTTGTACATGTCGGTGAGCACGTCGAGCGCGATGTCGAAGTGGTCTCGCGCGACCTTGGTGTAGTACAGCGTGGCCTCGCGGTCGGTGCTGGCGTTGAGGATGCCGCCGACGGACTCGATGGCCTGGGAGATCATCTGCGGCTCGGGGCGCTTGGCCGTGCCCTTGAAGAGCATGTGTTCCAGGAAGTGCGACGCCCCGGCGATGTCGTCGTCCTCGTACCGGGACCCCGCCCCGACGAAGATGCCGGTGGAGACGGAGCGGACGTGCGGCATGGTGCTGGAGAGCACGCGGAGGCCGTTCGGCAGGACAGTGCGTTCGTACAAGGAGTCCTCCTCAGGACGATGCTATCTGAGCGGTTGCGGGGCGGCAAACGCCGGGGACTAGAGCGGGTCGAGCATCTGCTGGCCGCCCATGTAGGGCACGAGCGCGTCCGGCAGGCGGACGGAGCCGTCCGGCTGCTGGTACGTCTCCAGCAGTGCGATGAGCACGCGCGGCAGCGCGAGGCCGGAGCCGTTGAGCGTGTGCACGAGGTCCGGCCGCGCGCCGTGCTCCTTCCGGTAGCGGATGTTGGCCCGCCGCGCCTGGAAATCGGTGCAGTTGGAGCACGAGCTGACCTCCAGCCACTCCTCGCTGGCGGGCGTCCATATCTCCACGTCGTAGCTCAGCGTCGACGCGAAACCGATGTCGCCGCTGCACAGTTGCAGGATGCGGAACGGCAGGCCGAGACCGCGCACGATGTCCGATGCGTGCTCCACGAGTTCGTCCAGCGCGGCAGGCGACTGCTCCGGCTCGACGAACTGGTACATCTCGACCTTCTCGAACTGGTGGAGGCGCTTGAGGCCGCGCACCTGCGAACCCGCGGCGGCGCGCTCGCGCCGGAAGCAGGGCGTGTGCGCCATGTACTTGATGGGCAGCGCGCCCGGCGGCAGTATCTCGTCGGCGTGCAGGCTGGTCAGCGGCACCTCCGCCGTGGGGATGAGCCAGAGGTCCTCCTCCGCGTCGTGGTAGAGGGCGTCGGCGAACTTCGGCAGGTTGCTGCTGTTGACCAACGTTTGCCCAAGCACGAGGAAGGGCACGCCGCGCTCCTCGTAGCCGTGACGCTCGCGGTGCAGGTCGAGCATCCACTGCACGACGGCGCGCTGCAGCCGCGCGCCCGCCTCGCCGAGCGCGTAGAACATGCGCCCGGAGAGCTTCGCGCCGCGCTCGAAGTCGGTGATGCCGAGCGACTCGGACAGCTCCCAGTGCGGCTTGAGTTCGAAGTCGTAGGAGCGCTTCTCGCCCTCCTCCCGGACGACCACGTTGCCGGTCTCGTCCTCGCCGTCGGGGACGGCGTCCGAGACGATGTTGGGGATCGTGAGCATCGTGTCGCGGAACGCGGTCTCGAGCGTGCGTGACTCGTCCTCCAGCGACTTGAGCCGCTCGCCGAGGACGCGCACCTCGTCCTTGCGGGCGTCGGCTTCCTCGCGCGCGCCGCTCTTCATCAGGTCGCCGATGGCGCGGCTCGCCTCGTTCCGCTTCGCGCGCAGCTCTTCGAGTTCGCTCAGCGCTTGCCGCCACTGTTCGTCCGTCCGCGCCAGTTCGGCCACGACGCCGGAGTCCTCGCCCCGCCGCTCCAGCGAGCGGGCGATGGTCTGCGGACTGCGGCGCAGCAGGTTCGTGCTAAGCATCCGCCTCTCCCATGTGGCGAACCTGAGGGAAGAGCATCACGTCGCGGATCGTCGTCTGGCCGGTGAGCAGCATGACGAGCCGGTCGATGCCGATGCCGAGCCCGCCGGTGGGCGGCATGCCGTGCTCCAGCGAGACGAGGAAGTCCTCGTCCATGCGGTCGAGGTCCTCGCCCTGGTACTGCTTCCGCAGCTCCTCCTGCTCGGCGAGGCGCTCACGCTGCACGTCCGGGTCGTTCAGCTCGGTGAACGAGTTGGCGATCTCCATGCCGGCGGCGAACGCCTCGAAGCGCTCCGTGTAGGTCGGGTTGTCCGGGCTCGCTTTGGCGAGCGGCGACATCTCGACCGGATAGTCCACGAGGAACGACGGCTGCACGAGCTTCGGCTCGACGAACGTGCCGACGAGCTTGTCGATGAGCCTGCCGCGGCTCTCCGCGTAGGTGGCGGCGACGCCGATGGCGCGCATCCGGTCGGCGAGCGAGGCGGCGTCCGGGTGGTCGTCCAGGTTGATGCCCGCGTACTGCTCGATGGCGTCGTGGAGCGAGATGCGCGGCCACGGCCCGGTGAGCCGGATGACCTCGCCGCCGTACTCGATGTTCGTGCCGCCGGTGACTTCGAGCGCGACCTGCGGCACGAGCGTCTCCACGAGCTGCATCACGTCGTTGTAGTCCGCGTACGCCTCGTACGATTCGAGCGAGGTGAACTCCGGGTTGTGGGAGGCGTCGACGCCCTCGTTCCGGAAGACGCGGCCTATCTCGTAGACCTTGTCCATGCCGCCGACGATGAGGCGCTTCAGGTAGAGCTCCGTCGCGATGCGGAGGTATATCTCACGGTCGAGCGCGTGGTGGCGCGTGACGAACGGCTGCGCCATCGCTCCGGCGGGGATGGGCACGAGCACCGGCGTGTCGACTTCCAGGAATCCGCGAGCGTCGAAGAAGGCGCGGATGGCGGAGATGATGCGGCTGCGGGCGCGCATCGTCTCGTGCACCTCGCGGTTGGAGATGAGGTCCAGGTAGCGCTGCCGGTAGCGCTGCTCCACGTCGCGCAGGCCGTGGAACTTCTCCGGCGGCGGTCGGAGCGCCTTCGCCAGCAGCGTGAGGCTCTCCACGGCGAGCGATACCTCGCCCATCTTCGTGCGGAGCAGCGTGCCCGACGCGCCGGCGAAGTCGCCGAGGTCGAGGTCGTCCAGCAGCGTGTAGTCGTCGCCCAGCGCGTCGCTGCGGATGAACAGCTGCAGACGCCCCTCCGAGTCCTCGACGTCTGCGAACGACGCCTTCCCCATGCGGCGCAGGCGCACGATGCGTCCGGCGACGGTGGCGGCGGGGCCGTCGGCGCCCGCCGCTTCCGCGTCGGTGAAGGCGCGCGCGGCCTCAGCCGTCGTGTGCGTTCGATGGAAGCGGGCGGGGTAGGGGTCAATGTCGCGTTGGCGCAGCCGCTCCAGCTTGGCTCGGCGGCTGGCGAGCAACTCGTCTCCGCGTTGGGGCATCAGCCTCTCCGGGTGAGAAGTTCCGTTCTACTGAACGGAGACGATGGTGATGGACTGAGAGCCGGAAGGCGTCTTGAATTCAACCTTCTGACCGGCCTTCCTGCCGAGGAGCGCCTTCCCCAGCGGGGACTCGTTGGAGATGCGCCCGTCCGTGGGGGAGGCTTCCGTGCTGCCGACGATGGTGTAGGTGCTGGCCTTCTTCCCCTTCCCCATCTGCACGGCGACGATGGAGCCGAGCTCGACGACGTCGGAACTGGCCCCGGCCTGGGTGTGGTCGGGGATGATGACGGCGTTCGCTATCATCATCTCCAGCTCCTGGATGCGGCCTTCCACGAACGCCTGCTCGTTCTTCGCTTCCTCGTACTCGGCGTTCTCCAGCTCCCCGACTTCCTTGGAGTCCTGGATGCGCTCGGCGACTTCCTGGCGCCGCACGCTACGGAGCTGGTCGAGCTCCTCTTCGAGCTCGTGCAGCCCGGCGGTCGTCAGGTATGTGCCTTCTGAGGCCATGGGCAGCCCTCCGGTAGGTTGGGGAAAGCCGAACGCCCGTGGGGTTTCCCCGCTGCGAGGCGCTCGGCTCGCCTATTCTACCCGTAGCCCGTGGGTAAGTAAACGTCACCGCGGAAGCACTGCCGGGAATCCCCTGCTAACCGGCGAGCTAGTTTCATTGAACAGAGATTCAAACCAAGTCTAGACTTTGTGCAAAGTTCGGAGGCGGCAGGACGACCTGCCCAACAGGGGAGCGGCGCTGCGGATAACGGGCGGAATGGCAAGAGGCGTACCGCTGAGTTCGCCCAGGGCGCCCGGCGTGAGACCCACGACCGACAGAGTGCGGAGCGCGTTGTTCAACATCCTCGCTCGGTACGGTATCGAGGACGCTTACGTGGCCGACCTCTTCGCGGGAACCGGCTCCCTGGGCATCGAGGCTCTCAGCCGGGGAGCGGCCCATTCCGGGTTCGTCGAGGCAGACCGGAGGCAGATAGCAGTGATCAAGGCCAACCTGCAGACAGCGGGGTTCGCGGACAGGGCGGACGTTCACGCGGCGCGTGCCGAGGACGCCCTCGACCGCCTGGGCCGCTGCGACTTCCTGCTGATGGACCCGCCGTACACGCAGCCGTTCCCCGCCGCCCTCATCACGCGCATCGGCGAGGCCGGCCTGCTGCGGGACGAGGGCATCCTGGTCTGCGGCCACTCCAGCCGCACCGCCGCGGACGACCGCTGCGGCTCGCTCGCGAAGTGGGACGACCGCCGCTACGGCGACGTATCGCTCGCCTTCTACAGCCACGCGGAGGCTGCGGCATGACAACGGCTATCTACCCCGGCCGCTTCGACCCGGTGACTGCGGGACACCTGGACATCCTCCAGCGCGCCTCCTATCTCTTCGAGAAGGTCATCATGGCCGTGTTCGAGGCGCCGCAGAAGCAGACGATGTTCTCCACTGAGGAGCGCGTGCGGCTGATACAGGAAGCCGCCGCCGGGCTGTCGAACGTGGAGGTACGCAGTTTCAGCGGCCTGGTCGTGGACTACGCCCAGGCCCAGAACGCAACGGCCATCGTCCGGGGCATCAGGATGCACGCGGACTTCGAGTCGGAGTTCGAGATGGCGCTGATGAACCGGAAGCTCGCGCCCAACGTGGACGTGGTCTGCCTGATGACGGACGGACGCTACCAGTTCGTGCGGGCCTCTCTCCTCAAGGAAGTGGCCATGCTCGGTGGCGACATACGGGGACTTGCACCGGACAACGTGATCGCGGCGCTCGCGGAGCGCTACGGACAACAGAGATAACAGGACAGAGGAACCAAGGAGGAAATCATGGAGTTACTGGACCTGGTGGACCGGCTGGAGAGCATGGCGGCTCAATCCAAGAAGATGCCGATGACGAGCATGTCCATGGTGGACACGGACCACATGCTCGGGCTGATAGACCAGCTCCGTGTGGCGGTGCCCCGCAGTATCCACGAGGCGCAGGAGCTGATCGAGCGCCGCGAGCAGATCGTCAACCAGACGATGATCGACGCCCGCCGCATCCGCTCCACCGCCGAGGGTGACGCCCGCCTGCTCGTCGACGAGACGGAGCTGGTCAAGGCCGCTCAGCAGCGCGCCGATGAGATCGTTCAGGACGCCAACAGCAAGGCCGACCGGATCATCAGCCTCGCGGAGCAGGAGGCCCAGCGGCGGCGCGACGGCGCGGACGACTACAGCCGCGACTGCCTGCACACGCTGGAAGAGCACGTCTCCAACATGCTCAACGAGATTCACGCGGGCCAGCGCGCGCTGCTGCCTGCGGTCAGTCTCTCCCGCTAAGCGCCTCGATTCCTCCTCCGGAAAGACGCGCGCCTCCTCCCAGCCGCCAAGCGGCTGGGAGGCAGCCGCGTGTTCGTGTGGGCTCTACCCGCACGCTCGCCACTGTTCATCACTGCACCCGCTATACTCCCCTCCGTACTCTTCCACGGAGGCTCGATAACTCATGTCCGCCACGCAATCCCTGGCCGCTTACGTCGCGAATGCGAACACGGAGGACCTCCCTCCGTCGATGCTTCACGAGGCGAAGCGCACGCTCGTCAACATCCTCGGGGTCTCGCTCTCGGCGTCCGCCGACTCCGGCAACCATGCGCTGATCGACTGGACGCGTGACGAGGGCGCCGCGCCGAAGGCGTCGGTTGTCGGCTCAACGCTGCGGACCAGCGCGTTCAACGCCGCGATGGTCAATGGCTTCCTCGCACACCTCCAGGACTACGACGACACCCACTTCCCCACTGTGCTGCACCCCACTGCGCCGGTCTGGCCTGCCGTGCTCGCGGTTGCCGAGGAGCGCGGGTCGACCGGCAAGGAGACGCTCGCGGCGTTCGTGCTGGGCGCGGAGGTTGCGTGCCGGGTGGCAATGTCGGTACACCCGTGGCACTACGACATGGGCTGGCACATCACGGGCACCGCGGGCGTGTTCGGCGCCGCGGCGGGAGCGGGCAGGCTGCTGGGACTCGACGCCGACGAGATGAACATGGCGATAGGCATCGCCGGGACGTTCGCGGCTGGCGTGCGTGAGGTGTTCGGCAGCCACGCGAAAGCGATGCACCCGGCGAAGGCGGCGAGCAACGGCGTGCAGGCCGCGCGCCTCGCGACGCAGGGCTTCACCGGCGCCGACGACATTCTGGGCGGCCGCCGGGGCTTCTGGCAGGTGCTGTCGCCGAACGGGCACAGCGAGGAGGCGCTGCTCGCAGACCTCGGCTCGCGCTGGGAGTTGGGCAACAACGGCCTGAAGCCCTACGCGAACGGGGTCGTCTCCCATCCGATACAGGACGCCGTGATAGCGCTCCGCAACGAGCACGGCATCGCGCCGGAGGACGTCGCCTCCATCGACGCGCAGGTGAACCCGCTGGTGCTGGAGTTGATGAACCGCGCGGAGCCGAAGCGCGGCCTGGAAGGGAAGTTCTCCTTCCAGCACTGCGCCGCCGCGGCGCTGGTGGATGGGGCAGGGCACGACGCACAGTTCTCCGACGCCCGCGTCGCCGACCCGGTCATCAGCGCGGTGCGCTCCAAGGTGAGCGCGGTGGTGGACGAGGCGATGCGCGAGGACGAGGTGCGCCTCTCCATCACGCTCACCAGCGGAGCGGTGCACTCCATCTACGTGGAACACGCCACCGGGTCGCCGGAGAACCCGATGACCGACTCGACGCTGGAGGCGAAGTACCGCTCCCTCGCGGGCGAGGCGCTCCCATCGAGCCAGGTGGAAGAGTTGCTCGGCGCGGTGTGGGCGCTGGACTCGGCGCAGAACGTCGAACAGGTAGCGCGCCTGATGGCGAAGGCGGAGGGGTGAGCCGATGACTGAGGAGATCTTCCACCACGACGCATACGTGCGCAGGTTCAACGCCCAGGTCACGGCGTCCGGCGACAACGCTGTGGCTTTCGACAGGACGGCGTTCTTCCCCGGAGGCGGCGGTCAGCCGTGCGACGTGGGAACGATCGCGTGCGAGAGCGGCATCGAGCGGCGGGTCGTCGGCGTGCGCCGTCGCGATGGCGACATCTGGCACGAGTTGGACGGCTCCGCCCCCGCCGTTGGCGAGGCGGTGATGGCCACCCTGAACTGGGAGCACCGGCACCAGTTGATGCGAACGCATACGGCGTTGCACATCCTCTGCGGCGTCATCTGGCGCGACTTCGGCGCCCACGTCACCGGCGGCAACATGACGCCGCTCGCCGCTCGGATGGACTTCGAGCTGGAGAGCATGAGCGCTGACTTCGCGGAGCGCGTCGAGGAGCTGGCCAACGCCGAGATCGCCCTCGCCCGGAACATCAGCGTGCGATTCCTGCCGCGTGAGGAAGCGCTCGCGCACCCGGACCTGATCCGCACGAAGATCAACCTGCTTCCGGAGGGCATCGCCGAGGTGCGCGTCGTCGACATCGACGGCCTGGACGTGCAGGCCGACGGCGGCACCCACGTCGCTGACACCTCGGAAGTCGGCGGCATCCGCGTCGTCGGCCACGAGAGCAAGGGCCGCATCAACAAGCGCCTCCGCATCGCCGTGGAGGACGCGTAAGCGCCGTCTTCCTGCTTCTCTCCGACACTCCCGCCTTCTCCGTCATTCCCGCGAAGGCGGGAATCCAGGTGACCGGCGGGTCACGCGTGCGCAGCAGCGCACATGGCGGGACAACACCCCTTGTAAGGAAGGTTCCGATGACCGAACAGGCCCCCGAATACACGATGGGCTATAGCGAGGAGTTCCTGCAGATGCTGCACCGGCGCAGCGCGCAGAGTCACGCTGCATACCTGCTACCGCACCTGAAGCCGGGAGTACGTTTGCTGGACTTCGGCTGCGGGCCGGGCACCATCTCGGTCGGCCTGGCGCGGGCGATCGAGCCCGGCGAGTTGCACGGCATCGACATGGAGGAGTCGCAGATACTCATGGCGCGGGCCGCCGCGGAGGCGGGGGGACACGCCAATGCGACGTTCCACGTCGGCGACGTCACGGCGCTCCCCTTCGAGGACGACTCGTTCGACGTGGCGCACTGCCACGCGGTGCTGATGCACGTTCCGGACACGCAGGCGGTGCTGTCGGAGGTGAAGCGCGTGCTCAAGCCCGGCGGCATGGTCGCCAGCCGGGAGGCCATCATCGCGTCCTCGTTCCTGGAGCCCGACTACGGCGCCAAGGATGCATGGGTCACCTTCGCGAAGCTCGTCTCGGCCAACGGCGGCCATCCCCAGATGGGGAAGGAGTTGAAGGCGGTCTTCATCGACGCGGGCTTCACCGGCATCCGGGCGGGCGCTTCCTTCGAGTTCTTCGGCTCCGCGGAGGACGTTGCTTTCTTCCACGCCTTTGCCTCGGGCTGGTTCCTGTCACCCGAGGTTATCGAGAAGGCCACGACGTACGGGGTGGCGACCCACGAGGAGTTCGAGACGGCCCAGGAAGCTCTCGACAACTGGCAGGCCGACCCCGGCGCAGTCGGTGCGATCTGCTTCGGCGAGGCCATCGCCTTCAAGCCGTAGCCCCCTCCCCCCCCCCACCCCACCACTGTGACACCGCCCCATTGTGCGAATGACGCCTCCTTCCCTACCATGGATTCATGACTATGTCGCGGCACCCGGCGCCGGCGCGATGCAACGGAATGCACACCCGATCGCGCCCCCGAAGTTCGCTGTTATTGGCATCCTTGCACTCTTGGTCACGGGAAGCAGGCCACGGCCTTGTAAACACCCCAAACCAAGGGTGCCAAGAGTGCCAAACGGCTAGGTCCGTTTACTCGTAGATGACCGACCAAGAGTGCCAGATCCGGCTGCCTTTGGCACTCTTGGTCGCGCCGGACACCCAGGTGCTACAATCCCGCCGATCGCACCCGGAATAGACGTTGTGAAGAGGAGGACGCGTCATGCTGAACCAGCAGGAGAACGAACGCCTCACGCAGGTCGGCGCAGGGACGCCCATGGGCGAACTGATGCGCCGCTACTGGCACCCCGTCGCCGCGACGGGGGAACTGGAGGACCGCCCCACCAAGGCGGTGCGCATCCTCGGCGAGGACCTCGTCCTCTACAAGGACAAGTCGGGCACGCTCGGCCTCATCGAACGCTTCTGCCCGCATCGCCGCGTCGACCTCTCCTACGGCATACCGGAGGAGCACGGCCTTCGCTGCATGTACCACGGCTGGATGATGGACGAGACCGGCCAGTGCATCGAGCAGCCCTTCGAGGAGACCGTCCACCCGGACGGACGCTTCAAGGAGAAGGTGAAGGTCGCCGGTTACCCGGTTCAGGAGATGGGCGGGCTCATCTTCGCCTACATGGGGCCGCAGCCTGCGCCCTTCCTCCCCGTCTGGGACCCGTTCCAGTGGGACGACGCCGTGCACGACGTGGGCATCACGACGCTGGACTGCAACTGGCTCCAGTGCATGGAGAACTCGCTGGACCCGGTGCACGTGGAGTGGCTGCACCGCTTCTACACGAACTACCAGCAGGCTGTCTCGCCCGACCTCATGGCCACGATGCCGCCGCGCATCCCGCACCAGGAGATCGGGTTCGACGTCTTCGACCACGGCATCATCAAGCGCCGCGTGCTGGAGGGCTACACAAAGGACAGCGACGACTGGAAGATTGGCCACCCCATCCTCTTCCCACAGATCCTCTACGTCGGCGGCTTCCAGTCCAAGACGCTCCAGTACCGCGTGCCGATCGACGACACGCACACGCTGCACTTCATCTACTACTCGTGGCGAGTCGCGCCGGGACAGCCGGTGCCGAAGCAGGAGCGCATCCCCTACAAGTACGTGCCGCACCGCGACGCCTCAGGCCGCTATGACACCACCTTCACGGTCGACCAGGACAAGATGGCCTGGGAGACGCAGGGCCGCCCTGTCGCCAAGCGCTACCTGGAGCGGCTCGGCAAGTCCGACGTGGGCATCATCCTCTACCGCAGGCTGCTGACCGAGCAGATGCAGATTGTCGCGGACGGCGGAGAGCCGATGAACACCTTCCGGACCAAGGAAGCAGCGGAGACCATCAACGTGCCGACGGAGCACATGGCGCTCGGCCGGGACAAGGTGCCGCGGATCAAATTCATCCCGCTCGAGGCCGGCATCAGCGGCGCCGAGGACGACATCCGCTACGCCGTCGAGTCCTGGTACGTCGGAGAGACCGCCAGGACCTAGGCCGCCGGAACGGACAACATGAGGAGACCAGGGCCAGCCTTCACGGCTGCCCCTTCCTCACGCAGGCCGTACGCGAAAGAGGCGCCTGATCATGGCCCAGCGGAGGTTGCCCCAGGACCACTCCGCGTCCCGCAGGTCGCTGAGCGGCACCCGTCCCTGGGCGTAGCGGTGCAGGATGAAGGCGCGCGTGATGCGCCGTATCTGCCTGCTCTGCTCGGGTATCGCCCCTGACAGCATCGCCGCGTACTCCATCGGCGTCTGGTCGGGCCGCTTCCGCAAGCCGAGCGCCGCGCCGAGGCGGCACATCTTCGCGAACAGCTCCTCGGAGCGCGGAAGCGCGCCCAGCTTCCACCACCACTCCCGCCACAGCAGCACGGGCGTGGCGACCGCCACCGCGCCCGCGAGCGCGAGCAGCGCAACGAGCCACGCGGGCATCTCCCTGCGCGGCGTGAAGTCGACGTCGAACGTGTCCTCTTCCTCGTCCTCCAGCAGCTCGCCCAGCTCACCGATGTCGATGTCTTCCGTCAGCAGCGGAGACTCGCCGATGTCCAGCCCCCCGAACTCGATGGCGTTGGGAGGCGTCGGCTCGAAGCTGACCCAGCCGAACTCCGGGAAATACGCCTCCGCCCAGGCGTGGTAGTTGAGCTCCAGCACCTCGTACACGCCGAGCGTCGGATTGAGGCGTCCGGGAGCGTAGCCCAGGACGTACCGGGCAGGTATCCCGATGGCGCGCATCAGCACCACCGCGGCCGAGGCGTAGTAGTCGCAGTAGCCCTGCCCCAGCTCGAAGAGGAAGTGGTCCACGCCGTCCGCGTCATCGGGCGGAGCGGGGATGTCCAGGTTGTACGGCACGCGGCGGAGGTAGTTGCGGATGGCCACTGCCTTGTCGAAGGCGTTCTCCTCATTGGTGGCGAGGGTCTCTGCAAGCACGCGCACGCGGTCAGGGAGCGTGTCCGGCAGTTGGAGGAAGGCCTCCGCCCATTCCGGGTACTCCTCGGTCGCCCG
Organism: Dehalococcoidia bacterium; assembly: GCA_965208625.1. GTDB lineage: Bacteria > Chloroflexota > Dehalococcoidia > Lucifugimonadales > Australimonadaceae > Bin16. The sequence goes on along the minus strand of OZ242348.1, from coordinate 1,787,333 downwards.
GCGTAGCTCGAACGGGGTGGCGACCGATTCAAGCCCCGTGCTGATGTAGCTCATGTTCACGCGCGTGGGGAAGTACTCCCGGCCCTTGGAGAAGCGCACCTGCACCGCGCCGGGGCCGGACGTGGGGGCCGTCAAGGCCTCGGCGGGTTCGTCGAAATCGACGGGCAGCCCGCCGGAGAAGAGCGTGTCGGTTGCAGCGGCGATGCGGAACGCGTTGGTCCGGGGCGCCATGCGGCGTTCGTCCGTAGGAGCGACGTCCTCGAACGGGACAAACTCGGACTCCTCGGCCGTCTCCCATCCGCTGCCGGTGTAGACCCCGTAGGAGCGCGCTCGCCAGTAGGCCCTGGGGCCGCTCACCAAGAAGAGCAGTTCGTCTGTGAGTTCCGGGTTCCCCTGGAACTGGGTATCTTCCTCGAACGTGATCGTCTTGTAGTCCCGGCGGGACGGCAGCGCGCTGAACAGCCTGCTGAAGTGCGCGCCTATCTCGTTCGCCGTGTCGTCCACCGCTCGTGAGACCACACCCAGCGGGGCAACGTTTGGTGTGGGCAGCGCTGCGATGGCTGCGGTCACCAGCATCCCGATGGCGAGCACGATGCCGGACTGCGTGAGCACCGTTCGAGCGTCGAACACAGCGCCCCGTCCGCGCCATCCTTCTATCCGCCGGACCGTGCTGAGATGGATGAGGAGCATGACGCCCGTCGCCATGAAGATGCCGAGCCGCCAGCCCAGACTTCCCGGCAGGTTGGAGAGGGCGAAGGCGAGCACCACTCCGCCGAGCAGCACCGTCGACCACCCATGCGCGTTGCGGAGCGCCAGCCAGACGCTGGAGACGCTCAACAGCCAGACGGCGAACGAGAGGAACATGGCGAACTCGATCGTCCCGGCCTGCGTCTCCTCCGTCGAGATGGCCGCTAACCACTGCGTGATGTCCTCGATCGCGTTGACGGCACGGGCCGTGATCGCGAACCCCTCAGCCGCGGTCGTGCCCGCATACGCCGCCAGCAGCAGACCTGTGGCGACAGAGGCGACGATTGCGCGGCGGGCCGTCCAGCCCCGCTGGTGCATCGCCCAACCTGCTGCGCCTCCCAGCACGCCGATGAGGAGCGGCGCGGGCATCCCCGGTACCCAGTTGCCCTCCTGCAGGGGCAGGACGACGGAGAACAGCACGAGTCCCACCAGCGTCAGCGTAAGCCCCATCCCCCCGATGAACCGTTCCCACAGGGAGAGGATGTCTACAGCACGGGCGCGGGCAACGAGCGTGGTCATGACTGCACGCCCTGCAGTTCCCGGGCCGGTACCGCAAGTCCCGGCGGGGCTGAGTGATAGTCCAGCCGGTTGCCTATCTCATCTCCCCTGCGGATGACGTAGGCATCGAACCCGGTGCCTCGCGCCATGGACGTGCCGCCTCCTGCCTCGAAGCTGAGAGCGTCCAGGAGCACAGGAACGACAGCCGCGCCGGTGGCGCGCAGCATCTCAACGGCCGAAGAGGCGGAGGTCGGATGCGCGGCAGTGATGAGCACGATGCTCGCGCCCTTGCTCAGTTCGTTCCTGACCGCCTCCGACACCTCCCGCACACCTCCTGCGTTGCCGGGCTCGATCAGCGCAAGCGCCTGGAAGATACGCCCCATCTGCGCGATGCCCGGAGCGGCAGGGATGATGAGTTGCTCCTTGCCGGAAAGCACCGCGCCGACGCTTCGTCCCGAGTCCAGGAATCGCTTCGCCACCGATGCGGCGGTCGTCACGCCATACTCAACAGTGCTTTCGGAGCCCTCTCCCTTCTGCACGCGTTCGTCGAGGTCGAGCACGACCCATATGGCGTCGGCCGGCCCGGACGGTTCGCGGTCGAACTCCTTGACCATCAGCCTGCCGGTATGCGCGGTGGCGGGCCAGTGCACCCTGCTCACGGCGTCGCGCGAGGTGTACTCGCGCACGGTGGAGGCGATGGGGCTGGGAGTGAAGGTCCGCCCATGGATGATGCCTTCCGTCCAACCTCTGCCGGAGAGAACGAAGAAGTCCGAGAGGTCCACAGTGGCCGGATAGATGAGGGCCGTCTGCGGGCGCCCCAGGCGCATGCTTCTGTTGAAGAGGCCGAACGGGTCGCGGCTGGTTATCTCCAGCTCCCCGAACCGGTAGATGCCCCGGCGCTCACAGTGGCTGGTCGACGTCCAGACAGTCGAACCGTACGGCCAGAGCGTCGCGATGCGCCCGGCGCGTCCGAAGGGCTGTGTGTCGTGCTGCACTTCCAGCAGCAGTTTCGGCCACCAGTGGGTGTTTCGCAGCACGATGCGCTCTTCCAGAGTGTCGCCCACCTGGAGGTAGGCGCTGAGACGCTGCACCCCGCCTTCTATGCGGCGCGCAGAAAGCACGCTGGAGAGAAAACCGAGGGCCGGAACGACGAGCAGGCCAAGGAAGAGGCGGTAGTAGAGCGCTCCACCGGTAGAGAACGCGAGTATCAGCAGCAGCGCTCCTACGCCTGCCCACAGGATTCGCGTTTTCACGTTGGTGTTCCCGCTGTTGGACGCTGCTCCGGGCGCATCACGCGCCGGGGAGCGCCCCCGCTACCGGTGTCTGTTCCAGCACATCCGCTATCGCGTCTGCGGAAGTGGTGCCCTGGATACGCGCCGCTGAGCTGAGGATGACGCGGTGCCCGAGCGCCGGATACGCCAACGCTTTCACATCGTCCGGCAACGCGTAGTCTCGTTCTTCGAGCAGCGCTTTGGCCTGGACAAGCCGGAAGAGCGCCAGCGAACCCCTCGGCGATGCGCCGAGATAGAGGCTGCCGTGGTCCCGCGTTGCACCTGTTATCGAGACGATGTACTCCTTCACGTCATCTGAGACGTGGATGCCGCGGACCGCATTCTGAAGGGCGACGAGGTCGTTCTCATCGACGACCGGCTCCAACTCCTCGACCGGGTGAACGTACTGCTGCGCTTCCAACACCCGGATCTCGTCCTCCTTGTCTGGGTAGCCGAGGTGCAGGCGCACGAGGAATCTGTCCAGTTCGGTCTCGGGCAGCGGGAACGTACCTTCGTACTCGATGGGGTTCTGCGTCGCCATGACGATGAAGGGATCCGGCATGGGGTGCGCTACGCCATCGACAGTAACCTGGCGCTCCTCCATCGCCTCGAGCAGCGCTGCCTGGGTCTTGGGAGACGCGCGGTTGATCTCGTCCGCGAGGACAACCTGCGCAACGATGGGGCCCTGCCGGTATTCGAACTCTCCGTTCTTCTGGTTGAAGACGGATACGCCCGTGATGTCGGCGGGGAGCAGGTCGGGCGTGAACTGGATGCGCCGGAAGCTGCCGCCGATGGACCTCGCGATGCTTCGCGCGAGCATCGTCTTGCCGACGCCAGGCACGTCCTCGATGAGGAGGTGGCCGCGGCACATCAGCGCCATCACGGCCAGCTGCTCTTCGTCTCCCTTGCCGAGGATGACCTTGCCAAGGTTGTCGAGCAGCCTCCCGGCGACCTCCCGTGCCCCGGCTATGTCCAAGGTGCGTCCGGAAACTACCACCGTCTCCTCCTATACTGCCGCCTCGTAAGCACCGCATGATATAGAGAATGGGGGCGGGTGCGTCAAATCGGCAGCGGGGGATGCGTGCCCTGATGCATCCGCCTGAAGCAGTACGCAAGGCGAGGCTGGTGCTGTACGCTAGTACACTGAGAATGCTGTAGGGGCCCGCATTGACGCAGTACTACCCTGCTTATCTGAACATCACGGGGCGGCGCACAGTCGTTATCGGCGGCGGTGAAGTGGCGGAGCGCAAGGCCGCGCAACTCGTCGCCTCCGGCGCGGATGTCACGCTCGTAAGCCCTGACGCTACGCCTGAATTGGAGCGACTGGCGTCAGAGGGCAGCGTCCGCTGGATCCGCCGAGCATATGCTCCGGGCGACCTCGCTGGAGCGTGGCTGGCGATCGCGGCCACCGATGACTCCGATCTTCATCGTTCCATCCACGCGGAAGCGGAGCGTGAGAAGACGTTGCTCAACGTGGTGGACGTCACCGAGCTGTGCGGGTTCATCGCGCCATCGATCGTTCAGCGCGGCCCGGTGACCATCGCCATTTCTACGGGAGGGGCTAGTCCTGCACTCGCACGGAAACTGCGAGAACTGGTGGGCGGCGACCAGAACCCCATGCACTACGACCATGACGCGTTCTGCCGGTGCATCGAGTGGGCGGACGCGGCGGATGCCCTTGCGGACGTTCGCGCGGAACTGAAGGCGCAGGACAGGAATGCGTCGCCGGAGGCATGGCAGGAGGCGATGGACGAGGAGTTACTGGACCTCGTTCGGGCGGGCAAGGACAGCGAGGCCCGGCAGCGGCTGCGTGCCGCGCTGCTCGCAGGCGCGGAGTCGTAGGACGATGCGCGTCGTCATGACCGGCCTGAGCCATCACACCGCTCCGCTGGAGATGCGGGAGCGGTTGAGCATCACGAGTGAGACTCTGCCGGAGGCGCTCGGAACGCTGCAGCGCCACGCCGGTCACGGTGTCATCGTGGGTACGTGCAACCGGACGGAGATATACACGATCGCCTCGTCCCTCGAGCATGGAGAGCGCGCCATCGAAGGGTTCATCGAAGAGCAGTTCGACGTCGACGTGGAGGCGGTCCGCAAGCACCTGTATACGTTGGATCAGAGCGAGGCCGTGGCGCACCTCTTTCGTGTCGCGTCCGGCCTGGACTCGCAGATCCTTGGCGAGTCGGAAGTGCTCGGGCAGGTCCGGAGCGCGTTCAGCGCAGCGAGGCAGCAAGGCGCGTCCGGTGGAGTGATGGCGCACCTGTTCCACAGCGCGCTGCGCACTGGCAAGCGGGCTCGTACGGAGACGGCCATCGGCCGCAACGCGCTCTCGCTGAGCCGCGCGTGCATCGCGCTGGCGAGGCGGGCCATCGGGACAGCTGAAGGGAAGCGTGTGCTCATCATCGGCGTGGGAGAAGCCTCCCGTCTCGCCGGTCTCGCGCTTCGGGACGCCGGGGCCGCAAGCATCGTCATCGCTAACCGGACTCCTGCGAATGCTGCTGAACTCGCGCTGGAGTTGGATGCGGAGGTGGCGCCGCTCGACAACCTCGCTTCGTTGCTCGCACAGGCCGACCTGGCCGTAACCGCGACTGCCGCGCCGGACTTCATCCTGTCTGCGTCGCTCATCGAGGAGGCGGCAGCCAGTCGGAACGGGACCCCGCTGGCGATCATGGACATGGCTGTTCCTCGTGACGTCGACCCCGCAGCCGCGGCGGTACCGGGCGTTCACGTCTATACGCTGGACGACGTGGAATCGCTGGCGGAGGCCAACCGGCAGCAGCGCGAGTCCGAGGCCCGTCAGGTGGAGGCCATCGTCGCGGATGAGACGGCGAAGTTCGGGCATTGGTGGAAGGCGCGCGGCGTTACTCCGACCATCGCGGCGATACGCCACGATGCCGAAGAGATACGCGCAGCCGAAGTCGCTCGGACCGTGGAGCGCATGGACGGACTGTCGGAGGACGACGCCCGGCGCATCGAGCAGATGACGAAAGCGTTGGTGAAGAAGCTCCTGCACCAGCCGACGGCACACCTGCGCGAGCGTAACGACGAGTCCGTGACACAGTCTGCCCGGCAGCTCTTCGGGCTGGACGAGTAGTGCCTCCGGCCATGCCGCGCACACTCACTATCGGGACACGCGGGAGCAGGCTGGCGCTTGCGCAGACACACGCGGTCGCCGATGCGCTCGCAGCCGTTGCTCCTGACTGGGACGTCCGTCTCGAAACCATCGCGTCGACGGGTGACGATCAGCCGGAGGCCGCCATCGAGACGCTGGGACTCGGTGTGTTCACGTCCGCCATCGAGCGAGCGTTGCTCGACGAACGAGTAGACCTTGCCGTGCACAGTCTGAAAGACCTCCCGACCAGCCAGCCGAGAGGACTGACTGCCGTTCCCGTGCTGGAACGGGAAGACCCGCGCGACGTGCTGATAGACCGTTGGAACGTGGGCCTGCTCGATCTGCCGGAGGGGGCGCGCATCGGCACGAGCAGCCCTCGCCGCGCTGCACAGATCGCTCACGGACGCAAGGACATCGTGCTGCTCGCCATCCGCGGGAATGTGGAGACGCGCATCCGGAAGTCGGAGGGGCCGGACTACGACGGCGTTATCGTCGCTGCGGCAGGCGTCGAGCGCCTGGGCATGACCGAGCGCATAGCGGAGCGACTCTCGCCGCACGTCTGCACCCCTGCCCCCGGACAGGCTGCGCTTGCCGCCGAGGCGCGCTCGGACGATCGCGAACTGCTTGTGCTCCTGCGTCGCCTGGTGCACGAGCCGACAGAGGCCGCGGTCGAGGCGGAACGCGCCTTGCTGCGCGCCGCGGGCAGCGGCTGCCGCCTGCCGCTCGGAGCGTTCGCGGAGGTGGAGGGAGACCGGATGCGGCTGTTCGCGACGGTGACGCCGCCGGACGGCTCCACGAGTTACCGGGTTGAGGTGACGGGGAGTGCTTCCGAGCCCGACCTGCTGGGCAGGGCCGCATACCAGGCGTTCCTGGAGCAAGGGGCGTCAGCGTTGCTCGAGGAGGCAGGCCAATGACGACCGGCGGCGCGGTCTACCTCGTTGGCGCCGGTCCGGGAGACCCTGGCCTCATCACGGCCAGGGGCGCGGAGCTCCTGCAGAAGGCAGACGTGGTGGTGTACGACCGTCTCGTCTCGTCCGCAGTGCTCGCGCTTGCGGCCAATGCCGAACTCGTCTACGTAGGCAAGGAACCGGATACGCCCAGCGAGTTCCAGACGTTCATCAACGAGCGGCTCGTGGTGGCCGCGTCGGCAGGGAAGACGGTGGTTCGCCTGAAGGGCGGCGACCCGTTCGTGTTCGGGCGCGGCGGCGAGGAGGCGATGGCCCTCGCTGAGGCTGGAGTGCGGTTCGAGGTCGTTCCCGGCGTCACGTCCGCCATAGCGGTGCCTGCTTATGCAGGCGTGCCCGTCACGCACCGGGACATCGCGGCGGCGTTCACCGTCGTTACGGGCTCTGAAGACCCTGCCAAACCGGACCCTCAGGTGGACTGGAAAGCCCTGGCGAACGTGGGTGGAACGCTCGTGGTGCTGATGGGGTGGCAGAGCCTCCCAGCGATTGTCCGGACGCTGCTTGCGGAAGGACGCTCCGCGGACACACCCGCCACAGTGACCCAGTGGGGGACGCTCCCGAACCAGCGCACCGTGAGCGGCACGCTCGCGGATATCGTGGAGAAGGGGAACGAGGCCGGGATCACGTCTCCGGTTGTCACTGTCATCGGCGGGACCGCCGCCCTGCGGCCCGCTCTCCGTTGGTTCGACCGCACCCCACTCTTCGGCAAGCGTGTGCTCGTCACCCGCTCGCGAACACAGGCCGGCACGCTCAGCGCGCTGCTCACCGCGCACGGCGCCGAGGCCGTGGAACTGCCCACAATAGTGGTGAGACCGCTCGCAGATACGACTGCGCTCGATGCTGCACTGGCAGACCTCACCGGTTTCGACTGGGTAGTCCTGACGAGCACGAATGGCGTGGACGCCGTGTTCGGCCGCCTGGAGGCAGCTGGAAGGGACGCGAGGGCGTTCGCGCAGACCAGGGTAGCGGCTATCGGGCCGGCTACAGCGGCTGCGCTCTCGAGCCACGGCATCACCGCCGACCTCATGCCCACGGCGTACACGACGCGTTCCGTCGCCAACTCGTTCGCTTCGTTGGATATTCGGGGGACGCGCATCCTGTTGCCGCGGGCTGACATAGCACCGCCGACGCTTCCCGATGGCCTGCGGGACATGGGCGCGGACGTGACTGATGTAACCGCCTACCACACCGCTGTACCCGAGGACGCGGCGGCAGCAGCCAGAGAGACGCTCGCCTCTGGTACGATAGACGCGGTTACGTTCACGAGCTCCTCCACCGCGCGGAACCTCGTGAGCATGCTCGGCAGTGCGGAGCTCATCAACGGGTGCAAGGTGGTCTCCATCGGTCCCGTCACGAGCAAGACCGCATCCGAGCTTGGCGTACGCGTGGATAAGGAAGCTGCCGAGCATACCGTGCCCGGCGTAGCGAACGCCGTGCTGGAGGTTCTGGGCGATGAGTGAACTCCTGACCTCACGGTCAGCCACTGCGGGTAGCGCGACGTTTCCCACCGTGCGTCCGCGCAGGCTGCGCCGCACACCGGCCCTCCGGGAAATGGTGCGTGAGACGTCGCTGCGCCCCGCCGATTTCGTTTACCCCGTGTTCGTAACGCACGGGCGCGACGTTCGGGTGTCGATCGACCCTATGCCGGGACAGGCGCAGGTCTCCATAGACAACCTCATCCGGGAAGCAGCGGAAGCGGAGCAACTCGGCATCCGTGCGGTGCTCCTGTTCGGCCTGCCGCCAGCTAAGGACGGACTCGGGACCGGCGCGTACAACCCGAACGGCATCATCCAGGAAGCGACGTCGGCATTGAAGCAAGCGTTGCCCGGCATGGTTGTCATCACGGACGTGTGCCTCTGCGAATACACGGACCACGGTCACTGTGGCGTGCTGCTCGACGACGGAACCGTCGACAACGACGCGACGCTCGAACTGCTTGCCCGGACGGCGGTGTCGCACGCCGACGCCGGGGCGGACGTCGTTGCACCATCCGCGATGATGGACGGGCAGGTGGGGGCGATTCGCGCCGCGCTCGATGCCGCCGGGCACACGGACGTGCCGGTTATGGCCTATGCGTCCAAGATGGCGTCCGCCTTCTACGGGCCGTTCCGCGTTGCCGCAGAGTCCACTCCGCAGTCTGGCGACCGGAAGGCGTACCAGATGGACGGCGCGAACGCGCGGGAAGCGATGCGTGAACTGCAGCAGGATGCGGCCGAGGGAGCCGACATCCTCATGGTCAAGCCCGCGCTCGCGTACCTCGACGTGATCGCTCGGGCGCGGGAAGCGTTCGACCTGCCGATCGCGGCCTACAACGTCTCCGGAGAGTACGCGATGCTCAAGGCCGCGGCGGCCAACGGCTGGCTGGACGAACAGGCAGCTATGCTGGAGACACTCATGAGCATCAAGCGCGCCGGGGCCGACATCGTCATCACCTACTTCGCGAAGGACGCCGCCCGGCTCCTGCAGCGCAACGCTTAAACTCATGACCGACTCTGGCGCTAGGCAGCACGTTGTAGACAATCTCATCGAGCGGCACGCCGCCGTCTTCGAACCCGTCGGCGGCTCCGCGGACGTCGACCTCGCCGTCAGGACGGGTGACGGGCAGTACGTGGAAGTCATCATCAAGGAGCCGGTGTCGGCGGAAGAGAACCACTCCTTCCTCATGCGGCGCTTCCGCCCCCGTCCTCACCTGTTCATCATGTGTGTCGCCGAGGGCCCGGAAGCCTGGCTGTTGCCTTCCGCCGTGTTTGAGCGCTTCGCCACCGGCGCGCCCGGCGAACCGGAGTGGGTGCTCGAACTCGACGCTCCGGCGGACGAACCGCTGAGCGACCGCCTCTCCGTGTACCGGGAGCGGTGGGCGCTGATCGCCAACTACTCCGAGTACCGCTCGACCCTGAGCGACCCACTGGCCCTGCGAGTCAGGATAGCGATGCTGTAGGCCGTGCTAGACTGTCACTCTCAGCACGATGCGGCTCGATAACTCGGAACGACTCTTCGCCCGCGCTCGCAGGCTCATCCCCGGCGGTGTCAACAGCCCCGTCCGTTCGTTCGGAGCGGTCGGAGGCACGCCGCCCTTCATCGTCAGCGGCAGCGGTGCGCGCATCCGGGACGCTGACGGCAATGAATACCTCGACTTCGTAGGCTCGTGGGGGCCGCTCGTCCTGGGCCACGCGCATCCGGCAGTGGTCGAGGCGGTGCAGCGCGCGGCTGCGGACGGCACGAGCTTCGGTGCGCCGACGGAGGGCGAACTCGAACTCGCGGAACTCATCACGCGCGCCATGCCGTCGATCGAGATGCTTCGCCTTGTGAACTCCGGCACCGAAGCTGCGATGAGCGCCATCCGCATCGCCCGCGCCTACACGGGCCGCAGCAAACTGCTCAAGTTCAACGGCAACTATCACGGCCACGCCGACGGCCTGCTCGTGAAAGCGGGCTCCGGCGCCGCGACCTACGGCGTCCCCACGAGCGCTGGCGTACCACCTGGGTATGCTGCCGAGACGCTCGTCGCCGAGTACAACAACCTCGCCTCGGTCGGGGCGGTCTTCGATGCGAACGTGAACCAGGTCGCGGCAGTCATCGTCGAACCGGTCGCAGGCAACATGGGCGTCGTCCCTCCGGCTGACGATTTTCTGCCCGGTCTGCGGAGGCTATGCGACGACAACGGCGCGCTGCTCATCTTCGACGAGGTCATCTCCGGCTTCCGGGTTGCCTACGGCGGCGCGCAGGAGCGCTACCGCATCAGGTCGGACCTCACCTGTCTCGGCAAGATCATCGGCGGCGGCCTGCCGGTAGGCGCCTACGGCGGGCGCGCCGACGTGATGCAGATGGCCGCGCCGCTCGGCCCCGCGTACCAGGCGGGGACGCTGTCCGGCAACCCGCTCGCCACGGCTGCCGGCATCGCCTGCCTGCAGGAGCTTGCCAGATCGGGCGTATACGAAACACTGGAGGCGCTCGGCGCGGAGACTGAGGCTGGACTGCGCACTGTCGGGGAAACCGCAGGTGTCGCGGTCACCGTGAACCGGGTGGGCTCTGCCCTCACGGCATTCTTCGCTGAGCCGCCGGTGACGACGTGGGAAGAAGCCGCGACTTCGGATACGGGGAGGTACGCCGCGTTCTTTCACGGCCTGCTAGGGCGCGGGGTCTACGTCGCGCCGTCGCAGTTCGAGGCGGCATTCGTATCGCTGGCGCATACTTCGGAGGACATCGCATTCGCTGCGGAGCAGGCGCGGGACGCGATAGCGTCGTTGTAAGATAGAGCCGTGAGGACACGTTCCACTCTAGCCTGCTATCTCACAGTGGCTGTTCTTGCGCTGGGCGTTCTCACAGGATGCCCAGCCTCAGGACCCACCCCGACGCCGGCCGTGCCTGTCGACGGTGCGCTGGACGTCGACATGCGGAACTACGTCTACGAACCGCGGTCTTTCGAGTTCGAGGTGGGTGAGACGGTGGAATTCCGCTTGATATCCGAGGACGAACCGCATACCTTTACGGTTAAGGACCTTGGGATCAACTGGGTCGTGCCGAAGAACGAAGAGCCTCAGGTCGAGACTTTCACGTTCAACGAGGCTGGAACGTACAGGCTCGTGTGCACGGTGGCCGGACACGAAGGTTCAGGGATGGTTGGCAAGATTACCGTCGTGGAGTAATCTCGCCGGACAAATCGCCGGGAAAGGAGAAGGCATGGAGATATATTACGACTTGACGCGTTATGGTCACATCTTCAGCGGCATACTCTGGATAGGCCTGCTCTACTTCTACAACTTCGTGCAGGCAATCGCACTCCCGCGGATGGAAGCATCCGCCAGGCCGCACTACCAGATATCCATCCTGCCATTCTCATTGAACGTCTTCCGCTGGGCGGCGCTCTCGACGCTGATCTTCGGACTGCTCTACATCATAGGAGCGGAGATAGACGCGGCGGACGCGGGGACGGGGTCGTACCTGATTGAAACCGCAGCCGGGAACTCGATCCTCATCGGTGGGATCCTAGGCATCATCATGGCTTACAACGTCTGGATGATCATCTGGCCGAACCAGCAGAAGATCATCGCTGCCGTGAGGGACACCGTAGAGAACGGTACCCCTGCGCCGGCCGAACAGCCGAAGTGGGCGCGCACCGCCCTGCTGGCTTCCCGCACGAACACGATGCTGTCCATCCCCATGCTCTTCTTCATGGTGGCGGCAAGGAACCTGCCTTCGCTCTGGAGCTAAGCGCCGAGAGCACTCAAGCCAAGAAGAGAGAGGACATAGAACATGAACAACCCACTGAACACCGTCAAAGGGACGCTGACATCCGGCGTCATCATCACCATCGCGCTCGTCGTACTCGTCCGCATCTACGTCGCCGCCACGTAGGCCACGGGTAGAACGAAACATGGAAGAGCGGGAGCCGTCGGCTCCCGCTCTCTCGTTAACCGCGACTCCCCGCGAATGGGGCTACTTCACCAGCAGACGTTCCCGCAACGACGGCGTTTCCGCCATGTCTAGCATAGTCCACGCCATCGCGACCGCGCCGTCGTACAGCGCCTGGTCCGCGGCGGGTGTGGCACAGGCCGCCGCGAACTCCGGCTGGTGGTTCACCGCCGGCAGCGACTCAATGCCTATCGCCGGATGGATGGAGGGCAGGGCGAGCGAGACGTTGCCCATGTCGGTCGAGACGGGCGTAGCCGGGCTCGACTCGCCGGGCGCGGGGAACCGCCGCCCCAGGCGCTCAGCGTTCCGCTGGTACGCTGCAGCCATCTCCAGGTCGTGCTCGAGGTGGGAGAACGGCCTGTCGCCGCCGATGACGCTGAGCCGCGCGCCTGTGGCCAGCGCGCCCGCTTCGAAGCAGCGCATGACCTTCTCATAGACGTCGGTCAGGTCGTCCAACGTGATGGCGCGTACTGCGTAGTCCGCGGAGGCGTGCGCGGGGATGATGTTGAACGCGTCGCCGCCGTGCGTCACGATGCCGTGCACGCGGTCTGTCGAGCGGATGTGCTGCCGGAGCAGGCCGATGGCCGTCTGCGCGATGGTGAGCGCGTCCGCGGCGTTGACGCCCTGCTCAGGGAAACCGGAGGCGTGCGCCGCCTTCCCCTCGTAGTGCACCTCGAAGAACGACGCCGCGACGATGGGCCAGACCGCGACGTCCCATGGTGCGGGGTGCGTCATCATCGCGGCGTGAGCGCCCTCGAAGGCGCCGCCTTCCAGCAGGCGTATCTTCCCGCCGGAGCGCAGCACCTCCTCGGCGGGCGTGCCCATCACCGTGACGGTCAAACCCGCGTCGTCGGCCACTGCGCCAACCCCGATGCCCGCGCCGGCGGCGCTCGCCGCGATGACGTTGTGCCCGCAGGCGTGGCCGATGCCGGGCAGGGCGTCGTATTCCGCGCAGACGACGACGTGCAGCGGGCCGGATCCCTTCGTTGCGCGGAACGCTGTCGGCAGGCCGCATACGCCGGGCTCGACCGCGAACCCGGCGGCGTCCAGTGTTTCCTCCAGCCAACCTGACGCCCGCTCCTCCTCGTAGCCCAGTTCAGGATTCGCGTGGATGCGCCTACTCAGCGCGGTCAGGTCGTCGCGTGCGGCGTCTACCGCGGCTCGCGCGGCGTCTCTGGTGTCCGCCATCAGTCGTCGTGCCCCTTGTAGAGCAGTTGCAGTGTGTGACCGTCAGGGTCGTCGAAGTAGATGCACGTCGGGTCGCCGGTGCGGCCCCGCACTTCGACGCCTTCCGCCTCGAGCCTCGCTTTCGTCTCCTCGTAGCTCGCGGGCTCCATGCGCAGCGCCATGTGGTTCAGCTCGCGCCCGTTGACCGAGCCACCGACGCGCCCCGCGTCGAACAGGGCCACCTGGTCATACTCGCCGCACTTGAGGAAGCACTGCCAGTCCCTCTCGTGCCCCACGGTCATGCCCAGCACTTCCGTGTAGAAACGCTTGGCGCGGGGGAGGTCGTTCACCCAGAGCACGACGTGGTCGATGCCCGTGGTCTTGATCTGCAATTTCTGAGCTTCCTGCACCATGTCAGCCTCCTTTGCCCATACTCTGCCTCACGGATCTGTCGTAGTCACATCTGACGGCGATAGCGTAGCACCTTCCCGCTTGCATCGCGCAAACCCACAGGTACGGGCGTATACTCCGGCCAGCCGAGGAGACAGCAGAGGAGGCGCGGCATGGTCTCTTTCACCGATCGCTACGAGCCCTGGACACTGACCCCTTACGAGAAGTGGGTGACCGACGAAGGACTGCACGTGCACACGCAGCAGCTCGTCGATGACATCCACACCATCGACGTCGAGCCGTGGGAGCGCACCGGCACGAAAGCCGCGCTGCTCGACCTCACCGCCGACCCGCTCGATGGTGCGCTTATAAACAACCAGGGGACAATCCGCTTCGTCTGCGAGATTCCGCCCGGGGGTACGTTCAACGTCGAGCGTCACATGTACGAGGAGATATTCTTCGTGCTGAAGGGGCGCGGTGCGACCGCCGTCTGGTACGAGGGCCAACCGAAGCACACCTTCGAATGGCAGGAGGGGAGCGTCTTCTCCATCCCGCTCAACGCCTGGCACGAGCTGTACAACGCCAGCGGCGAAGAGACGGTGCGGCTGTACGGCGCGACCAACGCCCCGACCGCCTTCAACCTCTACGGCAGCCCCGAATTCATCTTCGACTGCCCCATGACGTTCCCCGACCGGTTCGACCCCACCGACGAGCTCTACTTCAGCGGGAAGTCGTCCAAGATCGAGGACCGGTTCATGGAGACGAACTTCATCCCCAATGTGCACAACGTGGTGCTGGACAGGTGGACGGCCCGTGGCCCGGGGGAGAACATGATGATCAACATGGCCAACGGCCACTTCATCTGCCACCTCTCCGAGTTCCCGGCGGGCACCTACAAGAAGGCGCATACGGGCGAGGCGAACCGCAAGAAGGCAGGCCTTGTCTCTGATGTTGCGTACCTCTTCCTGAGCGGGGAGGGCTACGACCTGCAGTGGCCGGAAGGCGTCTACCCCTCGCCCGGCACGGAGTGGGAGCAGCTGGACTACCGGGCCGGTACGCTCATGTCACCCGGCACCGGTTACCACCAGCACTTCAACTGCAGCGCTGAGCCTATCCGCTACCTCGTGCTCCGCTACGGCAACCCCCGGTACGCGGGGTACGTCGGCGCGCGCTACAAGAACACTGGCGGGCCGCAGGTACAGTTCAAGGAAGAGGACCCGGCCATACGGTCGCACTTCGAGGAAGAGCTGGCGAAGCGCGGTGCAACCTCCCAGATGGAGGGCTACACCGACGAGCCTTAGGACTCGTAGGGGGAGGATGCCTCGTCAGCCCATTCGCCCAGCTCGGCGCGGGCTTCTTCGACGAGTTCTTCTACCACCGGCTTCGCCACGCCCACGTCCAACAGGGAGACGCGCATCATCTCCAGCGCCGCTTCCAGTTCCGGCCAGACGACTGCGTCGGCGCCGATGCGTTCCAGCGCGCGTACTTCCTCCTGCTGCCCGGCGCGGCTCACGATGCGTATCTCCGGGTTGAGCCGCCGCACGTGTTGCACTGCAACCAGCGCTGACACGTGCTCCGGGAGCGCTGCGACGAACAGCCGCGCGTGCTGCACTCCCGCCGCCGTGAGCACGGCGTCGTTCGTGGCGTCGCCGTAGATGAGCGAGGAGTCGTTGTCAGCAATTTCGCGTGAGATGATTGCCGGGTCGGACTCAATCGCTACGTAGGGCAGCCCCAAGTGGCTCACCTCCTGCACGATGAGCGCCCCAACTCGCCCGTAGCCTGCGATGACGACATGCCCCTGCAGTGTGGGTCCGCGCTCCAGCGCCGACTCCGCCCCCGTCGCGCCCGCGAGGTGTCGTTCGAAGAAGGTGGAACGCGTTCGCAAGGACATCAGTGCCTTTGACGCCACTGCCACGAATCCCGGTGTTATTCCCATAGTGACCACTGCCGCCGTGATGATGAGCGGTAGCAGCTCTTCTCCCGCAACCCCCAGTGCAACCGCAGTGCCTGCGACGATGAAGCTGAACTCGCCTATCTGAATCATCTGGAACCCGGTGCGGGCTGCCGTGTCCGGCAGGTAGCCCAACGCCCGAGTAAGCGTGTAGATGAGGAAGAGCTTGACCACGATCGACGCCCCGATAAAGAGCGCCACCTCGCCGAGGTGCGAAGCGAGGAAACTGAAATCGGTCAGCATACCCAGAGACACGAAGAACAACGCAGCGAACACGTCGCGGACAGGTATCACCTCCGAGAGAGCACGGCGTCCTGCCCAGTCAGATTCGCTCAGCACCAACCCCGCGACGAACGCCCCCAGCGGCGCGGACAGCCCGCCCCAGGATGTGAGCGCCGCCGCGCCGAGCGCCGCAGCCATAACCGTGACGACGAACGATTCCCGCGCTCCCACGAGCGCCACGCGCTTGAGCAGCCACGGGAGGCCGAGCGAACCCACGAACCACACTCCCGCCAGGATGGCCGCTGCCTTAGCGGCGCTGATAGCCAACTCTGTGGCGAGCGATTCGCCTTCTCCTCCCAGAGCCGCGATGACGGCCATCATCGGCACGAACGCGAGGTCCTGCACCAGTAGCATCCCTGCAGCCAGGCGTCCGTGCAGCGTGCCTAGCTCTCCACGGTCGTTCAGCGTCTTGAGCGCGACCATCGTGCTGCTGAGCGAGAGCGCCAGACCCGCGGTGAGCGACGCGCGCGCATCCCAGCCGAGCGCCGTGCCGATGCCGTAGCCCACGGCTATCGTCAGCGTAATCTGGCCCACACTAGCGACCAGAACCCGCCAGCCGAGACGCCGCAGGTCTGACAGCGATATCTCCACGCCTACCGCGAAGAGCAGGAGAATGACGCCGAACTCGGCCAGCGTCTGCACGTCCTCCAACTGCGTCACTATGCCCAGCGCGTGCGGCCCTACTATTGCGCCTGCCACGAGGTAGCCGATGATGGGGGGGAGGCGCAGGAGGCGTGCGCCGAGCCCGGCAACCCCCGCCGCAACGAGGATGACGACGATGTCGTCGAACAGTTCGGTTCCCAGCTCCATCGCGCTACGTTTACCTCACCTCCGGAGCAGGAAGGCAACAGCGCCTACCTGCCCCGGCCCTGGATTCGAATCAGGCTGCTTGGTCCAACTCGATGAGCATCACGTAGACGTGCTGCGGGTCGGTAATGAGGCTGATTCGTCCTATCCCGGGGATGGACATAGGCTGTACCTGCATGCTACCGCCCATCGCTTGCACCTTCTCCAGCGCCGCGTCCAGGTTCTCCACCGCGAAGTAGACCGTCCAGTTCGGCGGTACCTCGCCCCATATCGGTTGGATTGCGAGCATCCCCGCAGCGGGCGCACCCCCGCTTGTGAATAGGTTGTACGGCATGCCACCCGCGCCTGGCACCTGCTCAACTGCCCACCCGAATAGGCCCGCGTAGAACTTGCTCGCCGCCTCTGTGTCGTGGGTGTACAGCTCGGCCCAGCAGAACGCGCCTGCCTCGCCTATGAGGTCCGCGCCGATGTGCGCCTTCGCCTCCCACAGGTTCAGGACGGCGCTGGTCGGGTCGATGATGCTGGTCATCCGCCCGAACTCCATCACGTCCATCGGCGGCAGGATCACCGTCCCGCCAAGGCTGGCCGCCTTCGCTGCCGCCTCCTCCACGTTCACAACCGCAACGTAGGAGTTCCAGTGGGGAGGCACGCCCTGCTCTAACAGATCCGGCATCATCGGCGACATCCCGGCGATGTTCTTTCCGTTCCGGCTGAAGAGGGTGTACACGAATTCGTCGCTCACCGGGTTGTCGATGGTCTCGCACCCGAGCAGTTGGGTGTAGAACGCCCGCGCACTCTCGACGTCGGTGGTCATCAGGTCCACCCAGTTGAACATGCCGGGCTCGTGTCGGGAAACTTCAGCCATCCGTGTCCCTCCTTCGGGCGCGCCGTCATCGGCTGCGCGAATCCATACTCAAGGATACGCCAAACGCTATCGGGTTCCTCTCGTGAGGATGGCCGCCTTCGATGCGCTGCGCTACTTGAGGATCTCTCTGTCGCGCATGCTGACGTAGCCGTCCCGTGCTACAACGACGTGGTCCGCCAGCTTGATGTCCAGCGCCTTGCCGACTGCGGCTATCTCCTTCGTCAGCGCTACGTCCGCCGCGCTCGGGTCTGGGTCTCCGGACGGGTGGTTGTGCACCATGACGACGCTGGGGGCGTTCACCTGCACGGCCTGCCGGAACACCTCGACCGGACGGACGCTCACGCTGTTCACCGTCCCCACGAACACTACGGAGGACGCCAGCAACTGGTTCCGCGAGTTGAGCGACAGCACGCGCAGCTGTTCCTGCGGCAGGAACTCCATGACGGGCTTCATCATCCGTGCTACGTCCACCGATGTCTGGAGCACGGGTGGACCTTCCTCGTCCGTCAGTGTGGCAATGCGTCTCCCCAGCTCCAGCGCAGCCAGCAGTTGCGCGGCCTTCGCCTCTCCGAGACCTTGGAACGCACACAACTCCCCGTGCGACACCCGCGCGAGGGGTTCGAGGCCACCCGCCTCTGACAGCAGCCGGCTTGCAAGCGTGACGACGCTCTCCGATTTCGTACCCGTCCGCAGCAGGATCGCTAGCAGTTCTGCGTCGCTCAATGCGTCAGGCCCAGCGTCACGCAGGCGCTCCCGTGGTCGCTGCTCGCCGGGCATGTCCCGTATCAGCACCGGGCGGTATCGCGGCTCGTGCAGAATCCGTTCGACGTTCGTCGTTGCTTCTGGGTCGTTCATCGCAGGTATCATCGGCAAGAGAACCACGAACACGCTAGAGGCTGGTGTCACACGATGGCGGATCGGACGACGGAAGAGCAGATAGCGCACGGGCGGGCATTCCCGCGCGAGCGCCCAGCGAACATCGAGACGCCCGGCCTTGGCCAGGAGTCGGTTTGGGATTACCCGCGCCCGCCTCGTGTGGACCCTGTCGGTGCGCGTCTGCGCGTCGAGTTCGCGGGCGTGACCGTCGCGGAAACCGCGCGTGGGGTGCGCGTCTGTGAGACAGCCGGAGCGCCCGTCTACTACTTCCCGCCGGACGACGTGAAGCACGTGTTCCTCCAGCCCATGAGCCACACGACGCTCTGCGAATGGAAGGGCGCGGCCTCCTACTGGACGCTCAGCGTGCGCGGACGCGAAGCTCAGGCCGCTGCGTGGAGCTACCCGTTGCCGTTCGAGGGCTACGAGGCCATGGCCGGATGGTTCGCCTTCCATGCGGGACGTGCCGACGCCTGCTACGTCGGTGACGAGCGCGTAACTCCGCAACCGGGCGGCTACTACGGCGGCTGGGTCACGTCCAACATCGTGGGCCCGTTCAAGGGTGAGCCGGGCACCGAGCGCTGGTGAGCCTCGCTGAGCGTTCGGCACGTAGTAGACTCGACCCTCTATCACGCCAAGGAGGACCGGATGCCGGAACTGTTCGAGACGCTCTATGCCCAGCGGGCCATCCGCCGGTTCAAGCCGGACCCCGTGCCGAGGGAGGTCATCGAACGCATCATCGAGGCGGCGACGCACGCTCCGTCAGGCGGCAATCGTCAACCCTGGGCGTTCGTCGTCGTGACCGACCCTGCGAAGAAGGCGCGTATCGCGAAGTGGTACCACGAGGGATGGGTGGGGATGTACGCCTCCGACCCCAGCCGTCCGCGCAACGCCGTCTACCGTTCAGCCGAGTACCTCGCGGAGCGCATGGCCGAGACGCCCGTGCTCATCTTCCCCTGCATCTCGGCAGGAGGTGGCCGGGCGCCGTCCTTCCAGACCGGCTCATCCATCTACCCGGCGGCGCAGAACCTCATGCTCGCCGCTACGGCCCTGGGTATCGGGACGGTGATCACGACGTTTCACATGAGGCGGGAAGGGGAGGTGAAGGAACTGCTGGGCATACCGGACGACTACGCTACCGCTTGCATGATCGCAATGGGCTATCCGGCGGAAGGCGAACGGTTCGGCGGCGCGCGGCGCAGGCCCGCTTCCGAGGTCACGTACTACGAATCGTGGGGCGGGTAGGACCCTTTATCCCTTCCCCCTCGATGGGGGAAGGTCAGGATGGGGGTGGATTGGCGGGGCGGGGGTGTGAGGTACTTGGAGCGCGTTACCGGTTCAGCCAGCCCCGGCCCTGCAGTGCGCCACGCGCATAGCAGACCTGGCCGCCGTGATGGATCGACTCCACGATGATGCCCGGCAGACGCTCACGCAGCGGCACGAGCTCCGTCCCCCGCACGGGCGGCACCATGCGTCCGAGGTCGGCCTCGGTCAGGGAGTCGAGGAAGGCGTCCGTGTTGGCGCGCACGGCCCTGTAGTAGTCCAGCAGCGTCTCTGCCGGAGGCGAAGCGAACGCGTCCACCTGCTCGTTGGTGTCGCCGTTGCCGCGGTAGGACGGGTCAGGCGCCATGCCGAAGCGCTCGTACCAGCCGTCGCGCACCCAGACCGTTTCCTGTCCCCCCATGCTGGACACAGCGAAGTCCTGCACCCGCGACAGATGCCACATGAGCCAGCCGATGGGGTTGGACTCTGGCGCCGGACGCTGGTGCAGCTCCTCGGAGGAGAGGCCCTCCACCGCGGCCAGCATGTACTCCTCGTTCCTGTTCAGCGCGTCCTTGATCACCTGTCCCAACGACGACATGACGCCCTCCCTCGCTCGGATGCGGAAAGGGCGGTCTTCTGCAAGACCGCCCCTTGGTTCTCACGCTGAGTTGCCGTACCTACGCGACGGTAACCGTTGCGCCGGTCTCCTCCAGCTTCTTCTTCGTGTCCTCGGCCTCTTCCTTGGTGACGCTCTCCCGCACGGCGACGGGGGCGCTCTCCACCATCTCCTTCGCCTCGCGCAGGCCGAGGTTCGTCAGCTCGCGCACCGTCTTGATGACGTTGATCTTGTTCGCGCCGATGTCCGTCAGCGTTACGGTGAACTCGTACTGCTCCTCCGCGGCCTCGGCTGCATCCCCGCCTGCGGCAGGGGCTGCAGCGACCGCCACCGGTGCGGCTGCGCTCACGCCGAATTCCTCTTCCAGCGCCTTGACCAGCTCAGAGAGCTCCAGCACGGAGAGGGTCTTTATCGACTCGATGAGTTCTTCCTTGGTTGCCACTTGATCCTCCTGTTTCCCTGTTGCGTTTCGTTGTTGCTATCAGGCAGCGCCCAGCTGCTCCGCACGGCGCTGCAGAACGATGGCAAGAGCTCGTGTCGGGCCGCTGAGGACGTTCACCAGACCGCTGATAGGCGCATTCATCTGCCCCAGCAGCTTGGCGACGAGTTCGTCCTTGCTTGGCAGCGCGGCAAGAGCGACGACCTGGGCCTCGCTGATGAGCGCTCCGTCCATAACACCCTTGCGTACCTTCAACTCCGCGCGAGTCTGCCTCACGAAGTCGTTCACGGCCTTTGCGGCTGCTACCGGGTCGTCGTAACCCAGCACAACGCCGGTGGCGCCCTCCAGGATGTCCCGGAACGCCTCGACCCCTGACTCGCCCGCCGCGATGGACGCGATGCGGTTCTTCACCACCCTGTACTCGACACCCTGCTCGCGCAGGCGATGCCGCAGTTCGGTCATCTGGTTGACCTTGAGCCCGGAGAAGTCCGTGGCGATGACGATGGCGGCCCTGCCCAGGCGCTCCGCCAGGTCTGTCACTGCTTCCCGTTTCGCTTCCGTCGGCACTGTTCACCTCTCCATAAGAAAAGACCCGCTTCCGAAGACGCGGGCCCTGTGTTGCTCATAACGATATGAGGCTGATAAGGCGCGCCTCGGTGGGCCCTTCCGGCTTAACCCCGCGATGCGGGGACCCACGGTCTTCGGCGTTGGCTATTCGCTTGTCGTAATCAGTCTACTCGACCTTCATCGCCATCGTCGAGCCCACGTCCAGTGGCACGCTCGGGCCCATCGTTGTCGTGAGGTGTGCTGTCTTGATGAACGGGCCCTTCACGGCTGCCGGGCGGAGCCGGTTCACCGTGTCCATCACAGAGGCCATGTTCTCGAGCAACTGCTCGTCGGGGAAACTCGTCTTCCCCAGCGGCGAATGGATGATGGCGGTGCGGTCCATCCGCAACTCAACCCGTCCCTTCTTCGCCTCCCGTACAGCGTCAGGGATGTCCTGCGGCTGCACGACGGTATTCGTGCGCGGGTTCGGCATCAGGCCTCTGCGGCCCAGCACCCGGCCTAGCCGTCCTATCTTGCCCATCATGTCCGGCGTCGCGATGGCCACGTCGAAGTCCAGGAACCCTCCCTCAATGCGCTCGACCAGGTCATCGGCGCCGACGACCTCCGCCCCGGCCTCCTGGGCGGCCAGCGCCCGTTCACCGGCGACGAACACCGCCACGCGGACAGGCTTCCCCAGCCCGTGCGGGAGCGAGGCAACGCCTCGAAGCTGTTGGTCGGCGTGACGCGGGTCTGCGCTCGTTCGCAGGTGCAGTTCCACTGTCTCGTCGAACTTGCTCGTTGCGGTCTGTCGCAGCAGTCCGATCGCTGCTTCGGGTTCGTACCGCTGCTGCCGGTCCACCGTTTCTGCTGCGGAGCGGTAGCGCTTGCCGTGCTTCACCATGCCTACTCTCCCTCTACCGCAACGCCCATGCTGCGAGCCGTGCCTTCGATGATCTTCATGGCGGCGTCCAGGTCGGCCGCGTTCAGGTCTTTCTGCTTCGTCTCGGCTATCTCGCGGATTGCCGAGCGGGACAGGGAGCCGGCGCGTTCGTGGCGAGGGCTGCTGGAGCCCTTGTCCACGCCCATGGACTTGCGGATAAGTTCAGACGCGGGAGGCGTCTTCGTGACGAACGTGAACGAGGCATCCTCGAACACCGTTATCTCGGCAGGGATGATGGTCCCCGCCTGGTTCGCGGTGCGAGCGTTGTACTCCTTCACGAACCCCATGATGTTGATGCCGTGCTGACCCAGCGCCGGCCCCACCGGAGGCGCGGGTGTCGCGCTCCCGGCCGGAAGTTGTAGCTTCAGAACCGCCCGAACTCGCTTCGCCACTTACGCCCTCTCTACCTGCAGGAAGTCCAATTCAACCGGCGTCTCGCGTCCGAAGAAGGACACGAGCACGCGTACCTTGCCCTTGTCTTCGTCCACCGTGTCCACGGAGCCCATGAACTCGGCGAACGGCCCGCCGGTGATCCGCACCATCTGGCCGGGGGCGAGCCCCACCTTGATGCGCGGGGTGGGTTCTTCCATCCGGTTCAGGATGGTCGCCACCTCCCGATCCTCCAGCGGGACCGGCTTCGGACGGCGCTCGCGCTCGTCCTCGGAAGAGACGAAGCCGGTTACGCCCGGCGTGTTCCGCACCACGTACCAGCTCTCGTCGTCCATCCGCATCAGGATCAGGATGTAGCCGGGGAATATCTTGCGCTGGACGGACTTGCGCTTCCCCTCCTTCATCTCGATCTCTTCTTCGGTCGGCACCACGACCCTGAAGATCTTGTCCTTCACGTCCATGGACTCGATCCGCAGTTCCAGGTTCCGCTTCACACGGTCCTCCTGGCCGGAGTACGTGTGCACGATATACCAGTGAGACTCGATCTCCGGTATGACGGATTGTTGCGTCATGAGCCTCTGTCTTTCTTGATCAGATGAAAGGTGCCGCAGTGTACCCCTGACTACAGGAACACCCGCTCCACCAACGTGCTGAAGCCGAGGTCCCACAGGGCCAGGAACACTCCCACAACAGCCGACACGCCCAGCACCAGCAGTGTCAGACGTGCGGCGTCCTCGCGTGAAGGCCACGTTACCTTCGTTAGTTCGCTCCACACCTCGCCTATGAAGGCCAGTCTGCCTCGGCGGCGGACCTGGCCCTCGTCCATCATCGAGCGGAGCGGGTTCCGGCCTCGAGCTTGTGCCACGCTACCGCACCTCTCGGTGGAGGCGATGCGTCCTGCAGCGTGGGCAGAACTTGTTCAACTCCATCCGGTTCGGATCGTTCCGCCGGTTCTTCTGGCTGTGGTACGTCCGCTCGCGGCATTCTGTACACGCCAGGTTGATCAACTGGCGGACGTCTCCTCGCTTCTTGGCCACAATCGCTCCTTAGGTCACGCTTGTGATGACGCCTGCGCCGACGGTCCTGCCGCCCTCGCGGATGGCGAACCGCAGCCCCGGCTCCATCGCCATCGGGTTGATGAGCTTGATGTGCATCTGGGTGTTGTCTCCCGGCATGACCATCTCCACCCCCTCGGGCAGACCGATCTCACCGGTGACGTCGCTCGTGCGGATGTAGAACTGCGGCTTGTAGCCGCTGAAGAACGGCGTGTGCCTGCCGCCCTCGTCCTTCGCGAGCACGTACACCTCGGCTTCCGCTTCCTTGACCGGCTTGATGGAGCCGGGCTTGGCGAGCACCTGGCCGCGCTCGATCTCGTCGCGCTCCACACCGCGCAGCAGTGTGCCGACCGCGTCGCCGGGCTCTGCCTCGTCCAGCAGCTTGTGGAACATCTCGACGCCCGTGACCGTGGTCTTGTGCGTCTCCTTGATGCCGACGATCTCCACCTCGTCGCCCGGGTGGACGACGCCACGTTCGACACGGCCCGTGACCACGGTGCCGCGGCCCTTGATGGAGAAAACGTCCTCCACAGGCATCAGGAAGGTGCCGTCGCGCGGGCGGTCGGGGACGGGGATGTACTCGTCCAGCTGCTTCACGAGTTCCTGGACCCCTGCGTACTCAGGAGCGTCCGGGTCGGCGCTGCTGGACTCGAGCGCCTGCAGGGCGCTCAGCCGCACGATGGGCGTGTCGTCGCCGGGGAAGTTGTACTTGCTCAGCAGCTCGCGGACTTCCAGTTCCACCAGCTCCAGCAACTCCTCGTCGTCCATCATGTCGACCTTGTTGAGGGCTACGACGATGCGCGGGACTTCCACCTGGCGCGCGAGCAGGATGTGCTCCCGCGTCTGGGGCATCGGGCCGTCCGGCGCCGAAACCACGAGCACCGCGCCGTCCATCTGCGCCGCGCCGGTGATCATGTTCTTGATGTAGTCGGCGTGGCCGGGGCAGTCGACGTGCGCGTAGTGCCGGTTCGCCGACTCGTATTCGACGTGGGCGATGTTGATCGTCACGCCGCGGGCCTTCTCTTCCGGAGCGCTGTCGATCGAATCGAAAGCGCGGAACTGGCTGCCGCCGCCCAGCGCGAGCACCTTCGTGATCGCCGCTGTGAGCGTGGTCTTCCCATGGTCAACGTGCCCGATCGTGCCGACGTTAACGTGGGGCTTGGTGCGCTCGAACTTCTGCTTTGCCATCTGACCCTCTGCCTCCTGCTGTTATCTCTTACTTTTGCTTCTCGTGTTTCTCGCTGTCATCGGCCCGGAGACCCTTCGGAACGCTCCCGGCCCCTTGCGGTCGCCTGGAGCCCACAATCGGACTTGAACCGATGACCTCGTTCTTACCAAGAACGTGCTCTACCGCCTGAGCTATGTGGGCGTGTGGTCCTGCTGTTTCTGTGGCGCGGCTGGTGGAGGGAGCAGGATTCGAACCTGCGTAGCCCTGAGGGCGTCAGATTTACAGTCTGATGGATTTAGCCGCTCTCCCATCCCTCCACGGAGGCTGTGCGCCGATCCGATGAACGTATCCTAACACTCCCTCTCCAACGGGGGGGCTCCCTCTCCGCAGGGGAGGCCCTCTCCCCGGGGAGTCCTGGAGCCCGAGGAGGGAGTCGAACCCACAACCTGCCGATTACAAATCGGCTGCGCTGCCGTTGCGCCACTCGGGCCGGGACGGCATCCGCCTCAACCAAAAAAGACGGCCCGCAGGCCTGTCCAATCGCAGATTATCGTACACCTGCGCAGGCGAGTCAAGCGTCACTCCCGCACTCCGCCCGTCGTTCCTGCGGAGGCAGGAACCTCGCAGCCCCTTCTTCTGTTACCCCGAGCGGAGCGCAGCCGGGTCGAGGAATCCCTCGGGGGTTGTCCGGTGTACACGCCCTAGCCCGGCCCCCGGAAGGGGTTGGGCTTCGACCGTTCCTGCCCGAGGAGCGGACGCGTCGCGGGGCAGTATCCCCCAGTGCAACGCTCACGCCTTACCTTCCCGCACGTCGTCAATGTACTGCAGTTCTTCCTCGGTCGGCTTGTACGGAATGCCCGCGACAGTGCCGTGCGCGTGGCTGCCCATGATGAGGTTCGTCAGGCGGTAGTACCGGATGTGCCGGATGCCCCACCACGTGTGGGGGCGGTGGTTGGTGATGGCGAACGCCATCGCGAACACCAGTACCCCCACCACCGCCAGCACGCCCAACAGCAGCCACACGGGGGGAGGTGATTGAGTGAGGGCGAACGCCACCGGGAACACCAGTACCCCCACCACCGCCAGCACGCCCAACAGCAGCAGGGTTCTTACCAGCGTGTCCATGCGTCACCCCCTCGGTTATCCAACGAATAATTGGGTGATGTCGGTCACCAGCCCCCACCTGAACAGCCCTGACAGAACCAACCATCCACTTGAGCGTTGTAGTGTTCCGTTTGACTTGGCGCCTGCAGTTCGGTCATCTTTCGATTCCAGGTTCCCGTGCAGCTCGGCACGTTATGCTACCAACCTCCGCGTACAACAGGTGCCGTTCGTACATCCCCCGTACGATCCGCTGTATCTGTTCCTCTGTATCCACTGACTGGCTTTATGTCGCCTACCGAACTCTGCGACGCGCTGGCCATAGTCCACGCCTACGCGGAGGGGCACCCGTAGGAGAGCATGGAGAAGACCTGCCGCTGTCCCGCCAAGCGTGCGCTTTCGGGCGGGGACGGTCCCGACCGAACCCTTCCATTGGCCGTGATAGAGAGGGGCGAGGGCCGGGGTGAGGGTTGGCTGTTTTGAGGGGTTGTCTGGTGTAGGGGCCGTCCCTCGTGGGCCCCCTGCCTGCCCCCCTCGTTTGACCCTCCAACGACCCTATGGTAGCGTGCCCGCGTCCGGATGGTCGCTGCTCTGGGGGAGCGACCATCCGGCTTGCAAGGCGTTTTCCACGACCCTTCCTCCGGCAAGAGCGGCGTAACGGGCGGTGATTTCGGGGCGCGTGTGGAGCGCGGAGGAGAGGCCACCGATGCAGACCCCCACGAACGCCCACGACTCCCTGAAGGCCCTCGCAGACGACCTGCTCCGCGACCAGCGCCTCATCCTCGTCTCCAATCGTGGCCCCATGGAGTACCACGTCGCATCCGGCGGCGAGTTGCAGGCGCGCCGCGGCAGCGGCGGTGTCGTGACCGCGCTCAGCGGGCTCACCAACCACGTCGATTTCACCTGGATCGCCTCTGCCATGAGCGAGGGCGACCGCCGTGCCGCGCGGGCGAACGAGGGCAGGGCGGTCCCGTCCCCGCTCCCCGGCCAGCGCGTCTCCGTCAGGTTCATCAACACCCCCCGCCGCGCCTACCACAAGCACTACAACATCATCTGCAACCCCCTCCTCTGGTTCATCCAGCACTACATGTGGAGCTCTCCGTACACGCCCCGCGTGGACGCCGCCGTCTACGACGCCTGGGAGAACGGCTACGTCCACGTCAACCGTGAGTTCGCCAACGCCGTCGTGGACGAGGCGGCTCAGACCGATGCCCGTCCGCTGGTCATGGTGCACGACTACCAGCTCTACCTCGTCCCCGGCATGGTCCGGGAGCAACTGCCCCACGCACGGATCCACGAGTTCGTCCACATCCCGTGGCCCACCGCGAGTTACTGGGAACTCCTCCCGGCCATGATCCGCACCGCCATCTGCGGCAGCCTCTGCCAGGCCGACATCGTCGGCTTCCAGGCGCCGCGCGACGTTCGCTCCTTCCTCGGCAGTTGCGACGCATTCCTGGACGGCGCCGTCGTTGACCGCAACGGGTCGTGTGTCCACTACAAGGGACGCACCACCCTCGTACGCTGCTACCCCATCTCCATCGATGTGGACGAGGTGCGCGATATCGCCGATTCCCCGCGTGCCGACGAGTACGAGCAACGGCTCACGCCCCACCTCGGCAAGCAGACCATCGTCCGCGTCGACCGCGCCGAGCCCAGCAAGAATATCGTTCGAGGATTCGCGGCCTACGAGACGTTGTTGGACAGGCGACCCGACCTGCGCGGCAACGTGCGCTTCCTCGCGTTCCTCGTCCCCTCGCGCACGCACATCCGTCAGTACCAGCGCTACGTGGAGGAAGTAGACATCGCCATCAAGCGCATCAACGAACGGTTCGGCACGGACGACTGGACCCCCATTGAGGTCTTCTACGAGAACAACTACACCCAGGCCATGGCAGGCATGCGTCTCTACGACGTGCTGCTCGTCAACGCCGTCATCGACGGCATGAACCTCGTCGCCAAGGAAGGCCCCATCGTCAACCGCAGGGACGGCGTGCTTATCCTCTCGGAGTCCGCCGGAGCCTACGAACAACTTCGCGTCGGCGCGCTCCCCGTTGCTCCCGCCGACATCGAAGGTGCGGCTCGGGCGCTCGACGAGGCACTCTCGATGCCGCCGGAGGAGCGCAAGCGCAGGGCCGACCTGATGCGGGACTGCATCGAGCGCGAGGACATCACCGACTGGCTTCGCCGCCAGCTCCTCGACCTCGACGCCCTCAACAACTGAACTGTCGCACCGGTTCGGCAGAAGTAGGCTTGTGAGCGAGCGAACGGCGGCCTAACCTGTGCCCTGTCTGACCACGGGTATCCGCTGTGACGCGGTGAAACCCACGAACGGAGGCGCCATCGTGACCACATCCAGCTCTTCCTCGAACGGGAACCCTGTCCTGCGGTTCGGCATCATCGGCGTCGGCAACGCGGGTGGCGGCGTGCTCAACATGATGCGTGACGAGCCCAACGTCGAGGTCGTGGCCGCCGCAGACCTGCGCCCGCAGGCCCTCGAAGCCTTCCAGCGCGACTTCGGAGGGAAGGCGTACGACTCCGTCGAGGGGATATGCCAGGACCCTGACGTCGACGTGGTCTGGATCGCGACTCCAAACCACTTCCACTGCCCCCACACGGTGATGGCTGCCGAGCACGGGAAGCACATCGTCCTCGAAAAGCCGATGGCCCTGTCGCTGGATGAGGCCTCTCTCATGGTTGAGACGGCTGAGAAGCATGGCGTCAAACTGCTCTCCGGCCATACCCGCGCGTTCGACCCGCCCGTCCAGACGATGTGGCGCATCGTCCACTCCGGCGAGGTCGGCGCGATCAGGGCGATGAACGTCATGTCGTTCACGGACTGGATGCTCCGCCCCCGCATGCCGGAGGAGGTCGACGTCGAGCGTGGCGGAGGCGTCGCGTTCCGCCAGGCCCCGCACCAGATCGACTCGCTCCGGTTCCTCGGCGGAGGACTCATCCGCAGTGTTCGCGGTACGACCGGGATATGGATGGAAGGGCGCTCTGGGGCCCCGGGGTACTACTCGGCCTATCTGGAGTTCGAGGACGGCACGCCGGCCACCATCGTCTACAACGCCTACGGCTACTTCATGGCGTCTGAACTGCTGCCGTGGGAAATGGAGGCGGGCGCGCAGGCAGAGGATAGGGCTCGCGTCAGGAACGGCATCAACACCGGCACGTGGGACCAGGCTCAGGCCAAGGATGCGATGCGTATCGCCAGCATGCAGGGGCAACGTAACGCTTTGGAGGGTGGGGCAGCCCCCTCCGGTCCTCCACGGCAGCGTTTCCAGAGCGACCTCGGCTTGCTCCTCGTTACCTGCGAGCGCGGCCTGCTGCGCCAGTCGCCGAATGGCATCTACGTCTACAACGACGATGGCCTCCGGGAGGAGCCCATCGAGGTAAAGGAGGGCGGCGGCGACCCGACCATCGAGGAAGCCTACAACGGCATCGTGCGCGGCAATCCCATATTCCACGACGGACGGTGGGGGATGGCGACGTTGGAGGTCCAGTTGGGCCTGATGCAGTCGGCCCGCGAACGACGGGAGGTAATGCTCGAGCACCAGGTGCCGGTGCCGCCGGGTCTCGCTCACTAACGCATACGGGAGGTGCTTCCATGCCGGACGTCCAGATGAGCCTGATCGGGAGCCCCGCCGACATCGTCAACCCGCTTTTCGAAGGGAAGGTCAAGCCGGAGGGGATAGAGCTCACAGCTACACGCGCCGACGGTTCAACCGGCTACTGGCGTCAGTTCACCTTCAACGAGTTTGACGTCTCCTCCCTCTCCGTAGCGTCGTACATCATCGCCCGGAGCAAGGGGTATGACGCGGTGGCGTTGCCGGTGTTCGCGTCGCGCCGTTTCATGCACGCTGAACTCCGCCACCACGCAGACTCCGGCATAGGCGTCCCTGCCGACCTGAAGGGCAAGCGCGTTGGAGTTCCCGAGTACCAGATGACGGCGTCCGTCTGGCTGCGCGGCGTGCTCGAACACGACTTCGGCGTCTCGCAGTACGACATCCACTGGTTCATGGAGCGGAGCGAGGAGTTCAGCCACGGCGGCGTGACCGGCTTCGAGCCGCCGGAGGGCATCTCGTTTGCCCGCATCCCGGAGACGGAGAGCCTCGCTTCGATGATCCTCAGCAATCAGATCGACGCTGTCTCCGGCCTGGGAGCAGGAGCGGGCGCTGCGGGCAACGTCATAGACCGCTCCTCCCGGATACGCGGAAGCGGCGACTGGAGCAAGGTCAGACCGCTCTTTCCCAGCCTCATTGAGGAAGGCTCGCGCTTCTACGCAAAGTACGGCTTCATCCCGGCCACACAGATGTACACCATCAGGAAGTCAACCTACGACAAGTACCCGTGGGCTGCGTTCAATCTGTACGACGCGTTCGTACAAGCTAAGCGGCACGCCGAGGCCACGCTCAATGAGCGCATCCCTTCCTTCATGGTGTTCGGCAGGGAGTACATGGCGCAGACCCGCAAGCTGCTCGACGGCGATCCGTTCGTGTACGGGGTGGAGGCGAATCGCCCCATGATTGAAACCGTGATCGACTTCCTCCACGAGCAGCACCTCATCGAGGAGAAGCCGGAGGTCGAGGACCTCTTCGCACCGAGCGTGCTCAGCCTCTAGTGAGCCTGCGCGGCCCTCGGTTGTGCATTCCTGCTAGCGGCGCTGCCAACCCTGCAGTGTGCGTTGCATCATCAACGCGTCTTCTGCCATCCGATTGCAGTTCGCCCGCTCGAGCTCGAAGTAGTCCACGATTCCGCAGTAGCCTTCCTGCGCCTCCAGCCAGTCGCGGAGGGCCCTGCTCCAGACGTTCACTTCTTCGGACGACGGCAGGCCCGCGAAGTCCGGCATCTCGTACAACAGCCGGTTCCTCTCGTTGAGGAGTTCCGCCAGCTTTACCGTGTGTGGCCTTGATGGGTCGGCGAGGACAAGCGGCGGTGGAGCGGGCGTGGGGGTTGGGAAGGGGCCCACCCGCAAGGGGCGCGGAGTCGGCGTCGCTGTTGGGGTCGGCGTCGGGATTGCTGTGGCGGTCGCCGTTGCCGTGGGGGGAGGCTTCGGAGTGGGCGTCCCGGTGGGAGTGGGTGAGGGACGCGGGGTCGGAGCAGCCGCGGTTATCGTGGCCACGATGTCTTCGCGTTGCTGCGCTGCTTCAGCGGTTGCTTGAGATGCGGCGATGGCTGCGCTTGCCGTCGCGTCGGCATCGGGCTCGTTGCCCTGCGAGCACGCGGCCAGAGTCGCGAGCATGAGCAGCAATGGGAGGTATCTCATAGGCATCCGCCTGCCATCTTATCTGTCTCACTTTGGCATTCGCTACAACTCCGTGGCGATCCAGGTCAGGAACCGCCCTACTGCCGCTGTATCCGCCAGCGCATAGTCCGCCGACGCCAACAGTTCCGCAGGAGCGTCTGCTGTTGCTACTGCAGCGCACAGCCCGCGGATCGCCCCGGCGTCGCGCATCTCTCGGATGACCGCGAACGCCTCCGCGTCCGTACGGTCGTCCCCGAGCACGAGCGCCGACGCCAGCCCCTTGCGTCGTGTGAATGAGCGTACCGCTTCGCCCTTGGAAAGCTCGACCGGTGGGCGCACCTCCACCACCATCTTCCCTTCACGGATGCTCATCCCCTGGGCGTGTGCATCGAGGAAGTCGAGGATGCCTGACCGGGCGGTATCGGGCTGAGCCGCGTTCCGGTAGTGCACGGAGAGGCTCACACCTTTGTCCTCAAGGAGGGTGCCTGGGGTGGTGATGCCGCGTTCCACTGCCTTCGCGATCTCCCGGACCCGTTCGAGGTATGGCTCGGCCGCGGGCTCGACGCTCAACAACCCGTCCTCCCACCACTCGGCCCCGTGGTTGCCGGAGTAGACCAGCGCATCGAGCCCCAGCACCCGCCTTGCGTCGTCAACGCTCCGCCCTGTAAGCGCAACCACTGGTATGCGCTCCACGAGCGCTGCCAGGGCCGAGCGCGTCGCATCGGGCACGGTGGCGGCAGCGGGGTCGGCAACGATGGGGGAGAGCGTTCCGTCTATGTCGGTAAAGACGCAGGTGGGGCGGCGCCCCAGTAGCGCGAGCGCCTCATTGCGGTGCGCGAGCAGGTCCGGCAGTCCGCTCACGAACCCGCCCACGCCGGAGGCGCATCAGGTGGGACAGCGGAGTCGAACACTACCTTGCGCACCGGGTAGTTGATCTCTATGCCTTCCTGCTGGAAGCGCGCGTGCAGCCGCTTGATCAGATCGTTCGTCACGATGAACGAACCGACCCTGTCCGTCGCCTGTAGGAAGACCCAGAAGTCTATGTTGGAATCGCCGAACCGCTCGAACCCGAACCACGGCACTTCATCTTCCGCCTCAGGGTTCGCCGCGATAGTCTCCCGGGCGACCTCCAGCGCAACCTCGTTCACACGGCTCAGGTCGCTGTCGTAACTCACGCCGCAGGTGACGAGGACGTTCATCCGTGGGTCGGGGCGGCTGTAGTTTGTCATGATTGAACTGGCCAGGACGGAGTTCGGGATCACGACGAAGTTATTCAGCCATGTGCGTATCTTCGTGCTCCGCATCCCGACCGCCTCCACGTAACCCGCGGGGCCGCCCTGTATCTCGATGTAGTCTCCGTTCGAGAACACGCCCTCAGAGAGGATGTTCGTTCCCGCAAAGAAGTTGCTGAGCGTCGGCTGCAATCCCAACGCGACGGCCAGCCCGGTGATGCCGAGACCACCCAGCAGAGGGCTAATGCTGACTCCCAGCATGTCCAGGACGATGAGCCCGCCGACGGCGTAGACGGACAGGGGGATCACGCGCTTCGCTACCGGAAGTATCCGGTCGTCCAGGTCGGTCTTGGTGGAGATCGCGATGGTAAGGCTGTACCAGTTCGCAACGGCAATGAATACATTGGACAAGGCAAAGGCGCCAACGAGCACGAGCGCGGCTCCGCCGATGGTCGTAACCTCGTCGCCCCAGGCTTGCGCGTCTGGCCAGATGAGCGTGGAGACTGTTGCTCCGAGGATCAGCAGGAAGAGGGCTCCTGGCCTCGAGGTGGCGCGCATGATGGAATGCGCCAGGCGGTAAGTACGCCCGCTCACTCCGGTGAGGTATTTGCGGGTGACGAAGCGCGTGATGCCGAAAAAGACAAACGCGATGACCACAGTGGCGATGAACACGCCACCGGCGATCAGTCGTTGCAGGTGCAGGTCAGTTGTCAGCGGATCGAGAGGCACGTCTCACTCGGATGGGAGTCTGCTCCTGTAAACAATAACTTCCTGACTGCGCCGCGTGCAGATGGTAACGGTGCGCCCTTCTACGGAACCTGCGGCTCGTACATGGCCCTCAACGCCTTGCGGCGCGCCGTCGCCTATAGTAGCGTTACGAGGACGGTTCGATACGATACCGATGCTCCGCCGGAGGCCCAATCACCCATGTCCGTAGCAAGCGCCGCGCCTCGCAACGCTCGCCTCGTCTATCTCTCGCTCATAATCCTCGGACTGCTGGCCGCTATCGTGGCAGCAACCACCATCGGCGTTATCTCCTACAACTACCTGACCCGTGACGAACTCCGAAACCCGGTCCCCAAGGAGAGTGACTACGGCGGTGGCCACGCCTCGCTCCCGGCCGGGTTCACCTACCTGTAGGACTGGGCCTGTCCCAGCGCCTATAATCCTCGCATGACACAGGGGCCTTTCAGACTGGACGGCATGGTCGCCGTCGTGACCGGCGGCAGCCAGGGGATCGGCGGAGCCGTCAGCACTGCGCTCGCGCAGGCGGGTGCTACCGTCGCAGTAACCAACCTTCCTTCCAAGCGTTCTGATGTGGACGCATTCGTGCGTGAGATAGAGGCTGCAGGCGGTAAGGCGCGTGGTTACGACTTGGACGTTACTGCCACCGCCGACATCGCCCCGGTCTTCGACTCCATCGCCGCCGATCTCGGGGGGTTGCACATCCTCGTGAACAACTCTGGCGTCAGCTCCCGCTTGAGTGCCCTGGACGTGTCGGAGGAGCATTGGGACGCGGTGCACGGCGTGAACCTGAAGGGTGTGTTCTTCGCGGCGCAGGCCGCGGCGCGCCACATGTTGAATGCGGGCTATGGGCGGATCGTCAACGTCGCCTCGCAACTGGTCGTCACCTCTGGACCGAACCGCGCTGTGTACGTCTCGGCAAAGGGAGGCGTCGTCGCGCTTACCAAGTCGCTGGCCACGGAATGGGCCATGCAGGGTATTACCGTCAATGCCGTCGGGCCCGGCCCAACCGATACCCCCATGACGCGGAACCCCGACTCCGCCCGCAGCGACACCGACTTTCTGCGCCACTCTCCCATCGGCAGACGGCTCCAGCCGGAGGAGATTGCGGGTGCAGTGGTCTTCCTCGCCAGCAGGGAAGCGGGTGCGGTCAACGGCCATCACCTGCTGGTGGACGCGGGCTGGAGCGTCAGCTAGCGGCGTATAACCCTGTCGTCGGTCGGAACGCCGACCAGCACGACCAGAAGCTGTTGGCGTGCTGGAAGACGTTCAGACGGCTGCCTGCGAGTGGCCCGCTCTGTGCCTGCCCCGTGATGCTCCACGTCGAACCGGTCTGTTCGTCGATGAAGACGCCGCGCTCTGCTTGGAACGTGAGCGTCCGGTTCCCGAGCCGGGCATCGAATGCGACCGCCGCCCCCACTTCCCGTCCCTCTGCGACGTTCGCGCTGCTGAGCGGAGACGACGTTCCCCGCTGCCAGAACGCGGCCACGGGCGCGCCGTCGACCGTTACGTTGACGACCCCGGAGAAGAATAGCTCCGAGAACGGCACCGCGAGTGCTTCGACGTCGCTCAAGAGTCCCAGCACTCGTGCACGGGGCGGCAAGCGCGGGTCGGTCTCGCCGGAGGATTCAGGTGGCTGGGTGAAATCAACGTTGAAGTACGGGTTGAACTCGTAATCGAGATCGAAGCCCGATGATTGAGAAAGGACGGTTCCGTCCGGGTAGGCACGCTTGAAGTCCTTCCAGGAGATGAGCGCGCTTTCGGCTGGCCGCAACCGGAGCCCTGCGAACTCACCTGCGACGGCCTCGCCGGTCGCCTGCTGCCACCACGACTCCGTGGCCTCGTCGAAGAGTACCCGGTTCTCGGAGCGCAGCGCGCTGGCCGCGCCGAACTCCAGTGTAAGTGTTCCGGCGTTGCGCTCGAACACCGCGGCGCTGTTGCAGCGCGGGCAGTACGTGACCAGCAGCGGCGAGCCTCCCAGCCAGTCATTCACCGCCTCGTGCGCGAGGAGCAGACGCAGCGGATACGCCCGCGCCTCGCCTCCGGCGAATGCCGCCAGCACCGGCTCCCTGTCTCTGATCCACCCATCGGCCTGCTCGATCGTCTCGTAGCGTGCTTGGGTGATGACGGGGATAGGCCCACGCCCGCCGCTTACAACGACCGCATCGCTCAGGTCCGCAGTCACTCGGGCGAAGTCGGTGCGCCATTCGTCCGGAGAGATGGATGCCTCAGTCGTGATGCGCGCCGTCTCCTCGGGAGTGAGGTCGTGTACCAGTGGTTCGCCGCCACGCTCTGTTGTGGGTAGCCGCCACCATGCCAGAGCCTCGATGCGCTCACCGGGTTGGGTAACCGTCCACGCGAGCCGTGGCGAAGGGTCGTCCGCTGCAATGAGGAAGCGGCCGGCGATCAGCTGGCACGTCACGCCGGTGTGTTCCGTGCCGGTGCAGATGTCAGTGCTCACCGGGCCGGACTCATGCAGGAACCAACCGTCGAACGATGCGGAGTGGAACCCGGGCGGCAGGCCGAGTTGCTCATCCTCCGCTGATTCCACGCGTATCTCTACGTAGGCGTGCTCGAAGCCGTCCTGTGGGGGCGCGGGGCTCACACCGCGCTCCGCTTTCGTGAGCGTCACGTTGACTGCGCGTCCTTCTGGCGAGACTGCACTCACTGGTGTTCCCATCGCGAGTGGACGTTCGAAGGAACCTCCTTCTTCGGCAGCGTACCCGGGGAGGACAACCTCCTCCCCTCGAACCTTCTCGCTGCATCCGGGCGCGACGCTCTCCGGCTCCAGCCACCATACGCCGTCCGCTACTACCCACTTGTCCTTGCGTGCCAGCGGAGGTACGGCGTCTCGTCCCAGGGCCTGCGCGCGCCGTTCTACCGTGGCCTGTTCACCCTCCACGGTCATGCCGGCGATGCGCCACTCGACGGCGGGCAGACGGACGAACTGCACGCGCCCTGCGTCCTCACGATCGATGGAAGCTTCTATTGCCTCCGCTGCGTCGCGCTGCGCCGCTCCAGCGTAAACGGCGAGCGACTCAACGGTGCACGTTGCCTCGCTACCGGGAAGTAGGGAGAGCGCGAGCCCCTCCCAGTCCTCTTCGGAGAGATCCGCATAGGCGAACCCGGCGAACTCGCGCAGCAGTTCGGCAGAGGCGAGTGGCGAATCCTCGGACGGCACGATGGGGAGTCGCTCCGCGTGCGGTTCGTCCAGCGCCGCATCCAGCGCTGCGATGAGACCCAGCACCACCGCGGCAAGGAGTGCGGATGCGAGCAGGCGGCTCCTCATCACCCGCCGTTGCGATGGCGTCGCAACTCCTCAACGAGCGCGGGCACGAACTCCCGCCAGTCGGCCATCACGCCTATGTCCGACTGGCCACGGAAGAACGCGGCGCGACGGTCGTTGTTGACCGCAAGCACTGTGCCCGCGCGCTGTATCCCCACGGCGTGGTTGAAATCGCCGCGCACACCGACGCCCACGTACAGGCGCGGAGCGATGGAGCGCCCCGTCAGTCCCACCTGACGCTGCCGTGGCATCCACCCGGCCTCCACCACGTCTCGCGTGCAGATGAGGTCTGCGCCCAGCAGCGCCCGCAGTTCCTCCAACTCAGAGATGTGCTCCGGCCCGCCGACGCCCATCCCGACGCACACGACCGCCCGCGCCTTGTCCAGAGCGGCCGCGTCGTCGTCCGGCGCGGCGCGGAACCCCACTCGTGTCAGGCCGTCACTCGGTATAGCCGCTGCCCTTATGGTCTCTACCGTGATGCTCCTGGCTGGATTTGACTGCAGTGCGCTGAACACGCCGGGGCGCACCGTGGCCATGTTCGGAAGCGTGCGTGAGTAGATGGGAGCAACGATGTTGCCACCGAATGCGGGCTTGAGTTGCGCCAGCCCGGAATCGTCTACATCCAGCCCGATGCAGTCACCGGTCAGGCCGAGGTTCAACCGCGCCGAAACCCGTGCCGCCAGGTCGCGCCCGTTCGGAGTCGAAGGCAGCAGCACAGCGAACGGCTGTCGCTCAGCGATGGCCTCCGCCAGCACCGCTGTGTGCGCAGCTGTGGAGTAGGCCGACAGCGCGGTGTCGGAAGCGACCATTATCACATCCGCCCCTGCCTCCCCCAGCGCGGTCGCGTAATCTGCTGCATCCTCTCCCCCGATGACCAACGCCGCCACACGACCGTCCAGTGCGTCCGCGACAGGCTGCGCTGCGGCCAACATCTCGAACGTAACGGGGCGCATTCCGCTCTCGTCCGCCTCAGCAACAACCCACAGCTCCGGCCCGCCGCCTGCGCGAGGTGCGTCGCCTGCTGTGTCCGAGGCGTCCGCTGCATCGGCGTCTGCGTCGAGCGCACCTCGCTCAACGAGCGCTGCGACCGCCTCTCGGGCCATCTCTGCCGTGGTGCCTTCGTTGATGAGCTTGCCCTCGCGAGACGGTTCGATCTGCCGAACTTCCGCGACCCAGGTCGGCGAGCCCGCCGCCCCGAACTGCGAAACGTCGCCGGTGAGCATCGCGGCAGTAAGTTCGGTTATCTCGATCTCCTCGGCGGCGCGCACCGCATCGCGCGGGGCTTGCGCATCATGTGCGACCCCCTCGGTGACCGACACGAGCAGCGGTAGCGCGCCTTCCACGACCTCGGTGCCGTTCTCCAGTGCCCGCTCCGTACGCACGGCGCCGTCCTTCGTGACCTCCAGCTTGCTGACGGCCGTGATCTGGGGGATGCCCAGCATCTCCGCGACCTCTGGCCCGACCTGTCCGGTCTCCGCGTCGACGCTGTTGTTGCCGAACAGGACGAGGTCGTACTCCTCACGGGAGAGTGCGAGTGCCAGCGCGCGGGACGTCGCCAGTGTGTCCGCGCCCGCGAACGCGAAGTCGTTCAGGTGGAACGCGTCGTCAGCCCCCATCGCCAGGCAACGCACGAGGCCGCGCCGCGCATCGGGTGGCCCCATCGTGTAGACCGCGACGCTGCCGCCCAGCGCCTGCTTCAGTTCGACCGCGCGATTGACCGCGAGCACGTCGTAGGCGTTCAGTTCGCTCGGTACGCCTTCCCGGACGAGGCGTTTCGTCTCCGGGTCGAGGCGTATTCGGGATATCGCGGGCACCCACTTTACGCAGACGGCTATCCTCACACTTCCTCCTGCCGGCGCCATGGCGGACTGCCGCACAGTTTAGCGTTGCGCCACGTCTGACGTACGTTTCCTATTCGGCCCCGCGCTGGCGGTACTGCACCGCCTCCGCGAGGTGCGGCATGCCGATGATGTCCCCGCCGCTGAGGTCCGCGATGGTGCGCGCGAGTTTGAGCGTGCGGTGGAACGCCCGTGCGGAGAAGTGCATGCGCTCCATCACAGCGCGCGCCAGCCCTTCGGCTTCGTCGTCCATACGGCAGAACTTCCAAACGTCGGACGGTCCCATGTCCGCGTTGCACTGGACGCACGACTCGCGGAACCGCGCCTGCTGCACCTGCCGCGCGTGGCAGACGCGTTCCCGGATGCGAGCGGAGGGCTCGCCTGTTACGTCGCCCGTCAGCTTCTCGTATTCCACCCGTGGAACGTCGATGAAGATATCCATCCTGTCCAACAGCGGGCCGGAGATGCGTTTCTGGTAGCGGCTGAGGAGTTGCGACGAGCAGGTACAGGCCTTCCTCGGGTCGCCGTAGTTGCCGCAGAAGCACGGGTTCATGGCCCCGACCAGCATGAAACTCGCTGGATACGTCACCGAACCGTTCGCTCGGCTGATGGTGACGACCTTGTCCTCTATCGGCTGCCGCAGCACCTCCAGTACGCTGTGCCCGAACTCGGGAAGTTCGTCGAGGAACAGCACGCCCCGGTGGCTGAGCGACACCTCCCCCGGCTTGGGGATCCTTCCGCCGCCTACGAGCCCTGCATGTGAGATGGTGTGGTGCGGCGAGCGGAAGGGACGCGTCGAGACCAGTGGCATATCGTCGCGCAGCATCCCTGCGATGCTGTAGACCTTCGTCGTCTCCAGCGCCTCGGTTGACGTGAGGGGCGGCAGGATGGAGGCCATCGCGCGAGCAAGGAGCGTCTTGCCGCTGCCGGGCGGGCCGGTCATCAGGAGGTTGTGTCCTCCCGCTGCCGCGATCTCGATCGCGCGCTTCGCCTGGTCCTGCCCGCGTATGTCCGCCATGTCGATGGCGTACTCCTCCGGCGCGATGCGGGAGAGCTCTATGGTAGGCGTATGCGTGAGGATGGGCGCATCGCCCCTGATGTGCTCCACGAGTTCGCGGAGCGTGCGCGCGCCCAGCACGTCTACGCTCTCCACGAGCACGGCCTCGTCCGCATTCGTCTGTGGCACGACCGCCGTTCGCATCCCGCGGTCTCGCGCGACGCCCACCATCGGGAGGATGCCGTCGGTATGGCGCAGGTTGCCCTCGAGTGACAGTTCACCGATGAGCACCGTCTCGCCGAGCATGATGTCGACCTGCCCACTGCTGGCGAGGATGCCCACCGCGATGGGGAGATCGTAGGACGGCCCTTCCTTGCGGATGTCGGCGGGAGCGAGGCTCACGGTGATGCGGCGCATGGGGAACTCGAACCCTGAATTGCGGATGGCCGAACGAACGCGCTCGCGCGATTCCTGCACCGCCGCGTCGGGCAGCCCCACCACAACGAAGTGCGGCAGGCCGGGAGCGACGTCCACCTCCACCTCGATGATCTGTCCGTCGAGCCCGGTCAGTGCGCATGTGTTCACTTTGGTCAGCATTCCTTCACCTCTTCTGCTGCCCGCATGGCTTGCCACGGGCGGGTCAAAAGAGGTTAGGAACTGCGCCTTCAACTGCGAAAGGGGCAGATGTCACACCGTGCACGGCGCGCGCGCCGTCGCCTCACCCCGAGACGGATTCGATGAACTGGCGCATCTTCGCCACACATTCCTCCGGCTGCTCCAGTTGGAGGAGATGCGTTGCGTCGGGCAGGAAGTCGTAGTCCACGCTCAGCATATCGCTCAGGTCCATCGTCGGCAGGTAGGAGTAGGGAAGGGTCGGGTCTGCTCCTATGACCTTCGTCGGGCACTGGAGCGCTCCGAGGTCCACTGACACCGCGAAGACCCTGGCGTAGTCGATGATCTGCGCCTCGTACTCGGGAGGGCACCGCAGTTCGTATCCCTCGCCATCCGTTTCCTCGCGCAGCGTTGTCTCGGCCATCAGATCGCGTGTCCCCGGGACGGTGAGCCTGAAGTTCGGCGAAATCTGCAAGAGTTCGACGAAGTCTCCTCGGCTGCGGAACCGGTACGAGCGCCGCCGTGCCGCTGCCGCCGTCTTGATGGCGGCAGCGTCGAACTCCTCGTAGCTCTTGCCCGGCTGGCACAGGGGAGGGTCGAACAGGATCAGCGCCTCGAAACTGCTGCCTTCCGTGGGCGATAACAGGGGAGCCAGGGACGAGAGCGAGTGAAACACCCCTATCTTTGGCTTCTCTCCCAGGTGGCGGTCGATCGCGTCGATGACGAGGTCATGGTCGTCTATCAGCGTTGGGATGGTGTGCTCCTTCAGGTCGGTTATGGCGTTCCAGCCATGGTTCCTCAAGTCGTAGACCACGACGTCGAAGTCGCCGGTCAGCAGCGACCAGAAGGGATAGTAGAGATCGATGGCGAGGCCGTTGCCGTGGCTCAGCACCAGCCGGGGTCCGTCGGGGTTGCCGTGCCGCCGCAGGACGACGCGCGTCTGATCGGCCATCGCTATCTCATGGACTGAGACAGGCTCAGGGACCTTCCAGGGATGTTGCGGATTATCGGCCAATCTTGGGGCTCTCCAACTCATAGGCGAGGGCGGCGGCGAACCGTTCGTCCCCGATGTCCTCCAGCATCCAGGCGACAGACGGCAGGTTCGGAAAGCTGAATACGCCGGACCTGCCGCCCCTGCGCATCGCGGGAGGCGCCTGGAACCCGGAAGGATCGGTGGAGAACCCCGTGCCCAGCGCCTTGATCAGCGCCTCCTTGAGCGTCCAGAGGCGGTAGAACAGGTGCAGTTTAGCGGACTCTGGAAGAGCGGCAAGTTCCGTCTGCTCTTCGGGCGCCATGACTGCCTCTATCAGTTCGTTCAGGTAGCGTCTCGGGATGCGTTCTTCGATGTCTACCCCCAACCGTCCCGCCGCCGACAGGGCGATCAGGCCGTGGCTACCGCTGTGACTGACGTTGAAATTGAGCGGGATACGCGCTCCTCCCGCTATGGCGAACGGCTTCCCGTGACGGCCTGCGCCGAACGAAAGCTGGTCGTTCCGGCAGTCGAACCGTTCGCAGAGGATGGCGCGCAGCGCGGCGCGGCAGAGGGTGAACTGACGGCGTGGCCGTGGCAGGTACTTCCCCCACGCGCCCCGCTCCGCTTTGTCCAGCCATCCGTATGCCTCGCTCTCGCAGGCCGGATCAGGACTCAGGGCGACGTGCACAATCTGAACGCTGGCTGTTGTGGCGAACGGACTCCACCAGGGGCCCGGAACAGACGAAAGGCTCTCAGAAGAAGTCTGGGCAATCATCACCATGCCCGCATCTCTTCTGAGAGCCTCTGCCTGCCGTTGAATCGCGAGGGACTAGCCCCGGGAGTCCAGAAACGTTACAAGGTCCCCCAGGTTTTCGAACCGGGAGCAGTCCTCAGGGCTGAAGGTGAGGTTGAACTCTTCCGCCACCACCTTGGTGAAGGCGAGGAAGTCTGCCGAAGGGACGCCCGCGTCCCGCAGGCTGGCGTTCAGGGCGAGGCCACGGCCCAGCGGCCGCCCTTCGATCTCGAGGTTCTCGTCGACCAGCTTCCTGATACGTTCTTCGGTCGTGGCCATTGGCAATTCCTCTCCTGTGTGCATGGGCATGTGCCCCAGTATTCAAATACCCTAGCAATGGGGTATATCTGTGTCAATCAGAGACGCTGAGGGCCACCTGCGCCCGGTATCAGCCGCCCCAGCGGCTCTATCCAGTGACGGCGGCGCTGGAACGGGTAGCCGGGCAGAGCGACCCGCCGTCGGGACTCTCCTGCGAACAACCCCGGGAACGAAAGCGAGAGCCCGGCCTCATACGCTCTGGCAACCGTCTCCACGAACCCGTCGCCTGCTTGCGGACCGACCTCGACAACGAGACTGGCCCCCGGCTCTTCCGTAAGGCTGCTCACCAGGGGTACGGAAGGCGAAACAAGCGTGATGCCGTCGAAGGCCGCCTCGGGACTCTTCTGCGTGCCTGATGCCGCCAGCTCGCCGTGTCTTGCCGCGAAGTGCAGGCCGTCCTCGAGGCTGAACACGCCTGCGGCCTGCGACGCTGAAATCTCGCCATTGCCGTTCCATGCCACCACGTCCGGACGCACGCCCACGCTCAACCAGAGCGACGTCAGCGCGCACTCCAGTGCATAGATCACCGGCTGCGACCACGCAGGATCGTCGATGTCACCCGCCGCTCCGGGTCGGCCGAACATCACGTCCAGCAGCGACGCGCCGCGGACCTCCCGCAGCGCTGCGTCGCATCGGTCCAGAACTGCGCGGAAGACCGGCTCGCTCTCGTACAGCGCCTTGCCCATTCCCACCCACCGGCTGCCCTCGCCGGTGTAGACGAACGCGACCCTCGATGCGGCCTGCGGCTCCTGCTCATCGGGTGCCTCCCCGCGTTCCGCAACCGCCCGCAGCCCCTCACGTAACGATGCAACATCACGGAAGACCACGCCCGCCCGGTACGGGAAGTGGCTGCGGCCTACGCTCGCCGTCCAGGCCACGTCGGACAGCGCTTCATCGCTGGCGGCGCTATCGGGCGGGAGCTGTTCGGGGTGCTCGTCGAGCCACGAGAGATAGCGCGCCGCTAACTCTCGGAGGGCGCGGTCTGTCTTTCCTGACAGGGGCAGCAGTCGTGTCCCTCGATCGGCGATCGCTCCATCGGGGGCAGGCTCCGGCGCAGGAACGGCAACTGGTAGCGAAGGCCCCGCAGGCCAGCCGTTCTCTCCGTTGGCGCTCGCAGGTTCGCCGTAGCCCTCCACTATGACGTGCGAATTCGTCCCCGATAGCCCGAACGCGCTCACACCCGCCCGTGGCGGACGGCCCGAGACGGGCGGCCAGTCGGTCGTCGCCGTGGTCACCTGTACGGGGAGTTGCTCCCAGTCCAGGTTGGGGTTCGGGTTGTCGAGGTGCAGGTGCTTCGGGATAACGCCGTGCTCCATCGCAAGCACGGCCTTGATGAGGGCGGCGATGCCCGCTGCGGACTCCAGGTGGCCGATGTTCGTCTTCACCGATCCCACGAGGAGCGGGCGGTCTGCTTCGCGCCCCCTCCCGTACACCGCTGCCGCGGCTCGCATC
This sequence comes from Dehalococcoidia bacterium, assembly GCA_965208625.1. GTDB lineage: Bacteria > Chloroflexota > Dehalococcoidia > Lucifugimonadales > Australimonadaceae > Bin16. Next base: position 1,743,985 of record OZ242348.1, on the reverse strand, counting down.
TCTATGGGGTCGCCCAGGTTCGATCCGACCCCGTGGGCTTCAAGGTAGTCCACTTCCGAGGGCTCGACGCCCGCCCGTGCGAGCGCTTCCTCGATAACGCGCTCCTGTGCCGGACCCTTGGGGACCGTCAGGCCCATGCTCGCGCCGTTCTGGTTTACCGCCGATCCGCGGATGACGCCCCATATCCGGTCGCCGTCGGCCTCGGCGTCGCTCAACCGCTTCAGCACCACGATGCCGCAGCCCTCGCCTCGTACATAGCCGTCTGCGGCTGCATCGAATGTCCTGCATTCTCCGTTCGCCGACAACATGCCGAGGTCCGCCATGAACCTCGTGACCGATTGGGACAGCACCGCGTTGACCCCGCCTGCAAGCGCGAGGTCCACCTCGCCGCGCTGCAGGCCGGCGAGCGCCTGGTGCACTGCGGCGAGCGACGAGGCGCACGCCATGTCCATCGGCATCGCGGGCCCCTCGAGTCCCAGCGCGAACGCAACCCGGCCGACGGTCACGCTGCCAGTGGTGCCGAGGTAGCTGTTGAACCTGCCGCTGGTCTGGATGAGGTCCCGGTACTCGCTGCCGCCGACCCCCGCGTACACACCCGTTCGGCTGCCCCGCAGCCGGTCGGGGTCGATGCCCGCGTCCTCGAGCGCCTGCCAGCTCGTCTCCAGAATCATCCGCTGTTGCGGGTCCATCATCCGGGCTTCGATCGGCGCGATGCGGAAGAACCGAGAATCGAACAGATCGATGTCCTTGACGAACGCCCCGCGCAGGTAGGTGGTGTCTTTCGCGGCGGGGTCTCCTACGGCGCCATACCAGTTGCCGGAACCCTCTCGTCCGTTTGCGATCGCGCTCTCGCCCGCCTCCAACTGACGCCAGAAGGCCGAGAGATCCTCCGCGCCGGGGAACCGGCACGCCATCCCAACGATGGCGATGCCGTCAGTCACGTCGGACCGCGGTTGCACTTCCGGTGCGCGCCGCTCCGGGAGCGCCGCCTCGGCAGGCTCCCCGAGTTCTCCGGCCAGGTGACGCGCGAGCGCCGTGACGCTGGGGTAATCGAACACCACCGTGTTCGGGGCTACGTACTCTCCGGCGAATGCGCGGTTCACGCGGTTGCGCAACTCGACCGCCATCAGGGAGTCCATCCCCAGTTCGGAGAACTCCAGCGATGCTGTCGGTGGCGTCTGCAGGCGCATCACCGCCTGCAGCTCCCGCTGCAGGAACGACGCCAGCATCTGCTCACGCTCCGCCGGCGACGCGTCCAAGAGGCCGGACAACACGTCGCCCGGCGACGTAGCCTCGGCGGCGCTGTCCTCTGAGGTGGCCAGCAGTTCCTCCAACAATGGCGGACGCTGCTCGTGCCCCTCCGATAAGACCTGCCAGTCCACGGACGCCACCATCCCGGTGGTCATGTCCTGCCTGAGCACCTCGTCGAACGCCTTGAGCCCCTGCTCCGGGGTGATCCAGCCCGTCCCGGCCGCCTCCAACTGCCGGGCGATGCGCTCCCGTTGCTCCTCCGCCTCGCCCAGCCCTGACCACGCTCCCCACGCGATGGTCTGGCCGGGGAGCCCCAGCGCGCGCCGGTGACCGGCGAGTTGGTCGAGGAAGGCGTTGGCCGAGGCGTGGTTCGCCTGCCCCGGATTGCCCAGCACGCCCGCAACGCTCGAGAACAGGACGAACATGTCGAGGTCGCGCCCGGCGGTCGCTCGGTGCAGGTGCCAGGCCCCCAGCACCTTCGGCCAAAGCACATCCTCGAACCGCTCCCAGCTCTGGTTCGTCAGTGCCGCGTCGGACAGCACGCCGACGCTGTGGATGACGCCCGCCAGCGGCGGCAGCGCCGCATCGATGCGCTCCAGCATCCGGTCAACCGCCTCCGCGTCCGTGACGTCCGCGATCTCCACCTGCACGGTAACCCCGCGTCCGCGTAACGCGTCGATGGCATCGGCAACCTCCGGGTCCGGAGGACGGCGTCCGTTCAGCACGATAGCGCCCGCGCCCCGCTCCGCGAGCCACTCCGCCAGAGCGCACCCGATGCCGCCGAGTCCGCCAGTCACGAGGTACGTCCTGTCTTCGCGCAGCCGACCGCTCTCGACGGGAGAATTCGCGAGAACGATCTTCCCGATGTGCCGCGCCGCCCGCATGAACTTCATCGCAGGCCCGGTTTCGGTCATCGACCACCGGGTATGGACGAGCGGCTTCACCTCTCCCGCCGCCAGCTGCTGCATTACACGTCGCAGGGCATTCCCGGGCGTCGCGGGGTCATGCTCTTTCAGAACGTCCAGCATCAGGATGGCGTAGGAGACGTCAGGCCGCACCGACGCCATCTCCTCCTCGGACAGGATGTCCAGCCGGGCCAGTTCGATGAACCGTCCGCCCTGTGCCAGGCACGACAGGCTCGCGTCGATGAACCCCTCTCCCGTGAGGCTGTTCACCACGACGTGAACGCCTTCGCCGCCCGTGGCGTCGAGTATCTCCTGCCCGAACTTCATTGAGCGGCTGTCGAACACGTGCTGAACACCCAGCGAGCGCAGGTACGCCTGCTTCGGGGCACTCGCGGTCGCGAACACCTCCGCTCCTGCGCCCTGCGCCAGCTGTATGGCGGCCAGCCCCACGCCTCCCGCGCCGGAGTGGATGAGCACACGGTCACCGGGATGCAGCCCCGACAGATCGAACGAGAGCGCCGCCGACACGAATGCCGTCGGGATCGTCGCGAGGTCCGCAACCGGGAACCCCGGCGGCGCAGGCGCAACCATCTCCTCCCGCGTGATCGCCTCCGACCCGAACGTCCCGAACGCCAGCCCAACAACCCGCTCTCCCACGGAGACGCTGTCCACATCCGTCCCCACTTCCAGCACCCGCCCACAGAACTCGCCGCCCAGCAACCCTTCGTCGATGAGGCCAAGTGCCCGGAACAGGTCCCAGAAGTTGAGCCCCGCAGCCTCCACTGCTATTCGGACGTCCCGCGGCTCCAGCGGACGGGCAGGGAAGGGGCCTATCTGCAGCCCTTCGAGCGCGCCGCCCGCGTCCGGCTCCAGCAGCCACGCTGAGTCCTCCGAAAGCGTCAGCCGCTCAGTCGCGCTACCGGCTCGCACGAGCCGCGCCACCTGACGGTACCCCCTCCGATGGGCGATATGCGTCTCCGAGTCCGGGTACAGCAGTTCGTTCACGAGCCCCGACATCGACGCTGGCGCTCCCGGATCGAGGTCGATCATCCGCGGCTGCAGGTGCGACGCCTCACGCGCCACGACCTTCCCGAAACCCCACAGCACTGCGCCGGCGATCTCCCCGCCGCGCTCCTTCTCCAGCACCTGCCCGCCGCGCGTGACCAGCCACAATCCCTTGACGGGAGTCACGTCGGCGTCGGTCATCCCCTGCACGAGCGCAAGCGCGCTCGCCGCCCCGTGTCTTACGTCCTGTGCGAACTCATCAGCGGAGGCATCCGAACCGTGCCCGTCCAGCGCCATGAGATGAACGATGCCGCTCAATGGCACGTCAGCAGACAACCCTTCCAGCAGCGACCGCCACGACTCGCGGTTCTCCGCCTCCACCTCCGCCCCCGTCAGAACCACAGTCTGATTGCGCCCTCTTAGTTCCGCTGCGAGTTGCTCCGCCACACCGCTCTCGTCGCCCGCGAGCACCCACACGCCCGCCGGCTCCATGACCTCCGACGGCCCCTGCGCCATGATGACGCCCCTGTCCGGCTCCGCCGACGCGGACGCCTCCACCCCCAGCACCTCCGCCTCCACGAACCCCGCGTCGCCGAGCGCCTGCCGCCACACGGCGGGGCTGGCCAGCGCATGATGCGGACGATAGGAGTCCGCGAACCGCCACCAGCCGTCCAGCTGTCCGAACGTGAGGTCCAGCCAGCCCTGACCCCTAAGGTTCTCGAGCGCCAGCAACTGCCCCGACGGTGCGAGGAGGTCGCGGCAGTGCGCGAGCGTCTCCTCCAGGTAGCGTGTTGCGTGCAGCACGTTCGACGCGATGACGAGGTCGTAGCCGTGCGAATCGAATCCCTGTGCCACCGGGTCCTTCTCGACGTCCAGCACCCGGTACTCGATCGACGATTCGCTCCCCCCGAAGCGTCCCTCCGCCTCCGCGAAGAAGCCCGCCGATATGTCCGTGTAGACGTATTCGAACCGGCCCGCCGGAAGCTCCGGCAACACCAGTTCCGTCGCCGAACCCGTGCCTGCACCGACCTCCAGCACGCGCAGCCGACGCCCATCCGGGAACGTTTCCAGCAGCGCCGCGACGGCGTCGCCCAGCATCCGGTTCGCAGCTCGCGCCACCGGCGCCCGCATGTACAGGTCGGCTGCGGTCGGCTCTCCGCTGCTGAATAGCAGCGTCAACGGGTCCGCCTTCCCGACGAGCACGTCCGCCAGGGCATTTGCGGACCGTCGGAACAGCCCGACTTCGACCGCCCCATGCGCGTAGCGCGACGCCATCCCGTCCGCGAACGCTTCAGGGTCGCTCGGCACCGCTTCCGGCAGTGGGTCGTCGGCTCCAACCACCACAACGAACCCGTCGCCTTCCGCCTTCACGATGCCAGCCCTCGCCTGCAGTTCGAACAACCGACGGAACAGGCGCGTGTGTTCTTCCGAGACCCCGAACCGCTCCCGCAGGGGTTCCGGGTCGACCGTTTCTCCGACCTTCCGCTCCCAGCCCAGCTGCTCGAGCGCCGCGAGCGCGTACCGCCACGACAGCCGTTCGAGGTCCGTCAGCAGCGCTGTCCTCTCCTCGGCTCCGACACCCTCCGCGACCAGGTACTCTGAGAACGGCTTGGAACCCGCCGCGATGGCAGACGGACTCGGAAGGAAGTCGGCGGATGGCATCCCTTGCGGAAGCGGCTTGTCCCGCCAGACGACCTCGTAGAGGAGGTCGTTCACCCCCTCGGTCCCCGACAGCACGGCCGCTCGCGTCGCCCGCTTCACCGTGTACCCGCTCAACCCACCGAGTTCAACCCCGTCTGGGCTGTAGAACCGCAGGTCGCCAGCGAACACCTCCCTCGGCTCGGCCGCTTCACCATCGCTACCTGCGTCGCGGACGCTCTCCCGCATGCGGGCGTGACAGACCACCCGTTCCGGCAATCGCTCCGCCAGCCAGAGCCGCTCCCATCCGAAGGGCAGGTAGGTCGCCCCGTCTTCGCTCCCCGCTCGGTTGCGTGCCGCCGCCATCACCTGGAAGCAGCCGTCCAGCAGCACCGGGTGCACGGGCAGCCCCGCGCCGTCCACCGCTTCGGGCAGGACTATCTCGCCGACCGCCTCGCCCTCTCCGCGCCAGAGCCCCTGGAGCGTTCGGAACGGCGGCCCGAGGTTGATGTTCGTTTCGGCGCGCGCCCGGTAGAACGCCGGCAGGTCCTCCGCCGACAGACCGGCCTTGAGTTGGTCGACCTCGACCCGCTCGCGTCCCTGCCGTTCCGCACCGGACGCTACTCGCCCCTGGGCGTGCAGCGTCCATCCTTCCTCTCCTTCCCCGCGGCTGAATATCTCGAAACCGCGGGGCGACGTCCCGTCCGGGGCGTCCAGTACCATCTGGACGCTTCGCCCCGCCTGCCCGGCACCCTGCTCTCCGTCCTGTTCGGGCAGGACCAGCGGGGTGACCAGCTGCATCTCCTCCACTGCCACGGACCCTTGCGCGCTCGCCAGCACCGACGCCGCCATTGCCCCGTACAGCGCGCCCGGCGCGATCACCCGCCCGAACACCCGATGGTCGTTCAACCACTCCGGGTCCGCCGGGAATAGCTCCGATTCGAACAGCGTCTCACCCCTGGGAGACTCGTGCCGTGTCCCCAGCAGCGGATGCCCAGCGGCCGCGCGTCGCCGTCGCACTTCGTCGACCCAGTACGACTGTCGCTGAAATGGGTAACCCGGCAGCGCGACCCGCCGCCGCGACTCTCCCGCGAACAGTCCCGCGAACGAGAATGGGATGTCCGCTTCGTATGCCGCGGCGACGCCTTCCACGAACCCGCCGGTCGAGTCCACGACAGGCTCCGCCGGGTCCCGCGGCGGTCGGTGCAGGCTCGACAACACCGCCGGCGCGGCGCTCGACTCCGGCCAGGCGAGGCTCGCCATCGGCCCCAGCACCGCGTGCGGCCCCAGTTCCACTACTGCGTCGACGCCCATCTCGGCCAGCGTCTCGACGCACCCCCGGAACGCCACCAGCTGCCGCGCGTGCCGTCGCCAGTACGCCGGGTCTTGCACCGCGCCCTGCTCGATCAACCGGCCGGTCACGTTGCTCACCAGCGGGATGGATGGAGCCGCAACCGCCATGCCGTCGATCACCGCCGCAAGGTCGTCCAGCGCCGGTTCCACCAGCACGCTGTGGTAGCCGGGGCTGCTCCGCAGCCGGTTCACGCGAAGCCCCTCCGCCTCGAACCGCTGTACGATCTGCTCGACCTCCCCCGCCTCCCCGCTCACCACCTGATGCGCGCCGTTGTCCGCGGCGATGCTCAGCCCCATCCCTTCTGTCGCAGCGTTCCACTCCTCTAGAGCAGCCCCCACATGGGACGCAGGCGCGAACACGGCCGCCATCGCGCCCGCCACCGGCAGCGACGCCATAAGTTCGCCGCGCGTCGCCGCGAACCGTAGCCCGTCCTCGAGGCTGAGCACGCCTGCCGTCTGCGACGCCGCGATCTCTCCGAGGCTGTGCCCCATCACCACGTTCGGACGCACACCGAGGCTCGACCACAGCGCCGTGAGCCCGCACTGGAGCGCATAGGTCGCGGGCTGCGTCCACATCGGGTCGTCGAGATTGCCCGCAGCGCCGGGCCGACCGAACATCACGTCCAGCAGCGATGCTCCACGATGCTCCTGCACCCAACGCTCGCACCGGTCCAGCACCGAGCGGAACACCGGCTCGGTCTCGTACAGCGCTTCTCCCATCCCAACCCATTGGCTGCCCTGGCCGGTGTAGACGAACGCCACCTTCGACGCGCCTCGTGGCTCCGGCCCGTCGGGCGCCTCGTCGTCCTCCGCGATCTCCCTCAGCCGCTCGCGCAGCGATGCAGAATCGCGGAACACCACGCCCGCGCGGTGCGGGAAGTGGCTCCGCCCGACGCTCGCCGTCCACGCCATGTCGGACAGCGCTTCGCCGCTGGCGGCGCTGTCGGATGCGAACTGCTCGGGATGCTCGTCGAGCCACGCGATATACCGCTCCGCCTGCTCCCGGAGCGCCTGCCTCGACTTGCCCGACAGCGGCAGCAGTCGCGTTCCGCGCCCCTTGGCCTCACCATCTGCTGGCGGTTCGTGGGCGACGGACTCCGGCAGCGACACAGCGATAGCAACCGAAGGCCCCGCCGGCAGACCGTTCCCTGCTTCGGGCGCGACGGGCTCACCGTACCCCTCGACGATGACGTGCGCGTTCGTCCCGGACCACCCGAACCCGCTGATGCCCGCCCGTGGCGGACGGTCGGGAACGACCGGCCACTCCATCGTCTCCGACGCCACCCGCACCGTCATCTGCTCCCAGTCGATCTCCGGGTTCGGAGTGCGGAAGTTCAGGTGCTTCGGGATGACCCGGTGCTTCATCGCCAGCATCACCTTGATGAGGCTGGCGGCACCCGCGGCGGACTCCAGGTGCCCGATGTTCGTCTTCACCGACCCGACGAGGAGCGGGTGGTCTGCCTCGCGGCCCCTGCTGTACACCGTTCCCGTGGCCTGCATCTCGATCGGGTCGCCCACCGGTGTCCCCGTCCCGTGCGCCTCCACGTAGTCCACTTCCCACGGCTCCAGCCCTGCCCGGAGCAACGCCGCCTCGATCACCTGCTCCTGGGCGCTCTCGCTCGGCACCGTCAGCCCCTGGCTCGCCCCGTCCTGGTTCAGCGCCGAGCCGCGTATCACGCCCCAGATCCGGTCGCCGTCCGCCTCCGCCTCGCTCAGCCGCTTCAGCACGAGGAGGCCGCAGCCCTCGCCTCGCACGTACCCGTTCGCGGCAGCGTCGAACGTCTTGCACCGCCCGTCCGGCGCCAGCATCCCGGCGTTCGCGCGCAGCTCCAGCAACCGCCCCGACAGGATCGCGTGCACGCCTCCCGCCAGCGCAAGGTCCGCCTCGCCGCGCTGCAAACCAACGACCGCCTGGTGCACCGCCACGAGCGACGACGAGCATGCCGTGTCCACCGCTATCGCCGGACCCTGTAGCCCCAGCGCGAACGCCACGCGTCCGATAGCCGTGTTGAACGATGTGCCGGTGACGGTGTAGAGGCTCGTGGCAGGGTCGGCGGTATCGCTGACGCCCAGGATCAGCCCCCGGTACTCGTTGTTGCTGATTCCAGCGTAGACCCCGGTGCGGCTTCCCTTCAGCGTGTCCGGGTCTATACCGGCGTCTTCGAGCGCTCGCCAGCTCGTCTCCAGCATCAGCCGCTGCTGCGGGTCCAGCAGTTGCGCCTCGACCGGGGAGATGCGGAAGAACCCCGCGTCGAACTGGTCGATCTCGTCGATGTACGCCCCGAATCGGCAAGCCTCGGCCTGTACCGCTGCGTCGGGGAACAGGTAGCCCACGCGCCCGACGCCCGACCCCGGAACGCCCTCGATGACCGCGCTCTCGCCCGCTTCGAGTTGACGCCAGAATGCAGGAAGCCCCGTGGCGCTGGGGAACCGGCACGCCATCCCCACGACCGCGATGGGCTCTCCGCCCACGGACTCGCTGGGGAGTCTGCTGGAGTCGACCTTCCCCTCGGATGCCATCACTTCCCCTCACTCGGACTGGGTCATCGACTGACAACCGCATTATAGGAGTCCGCACACACTGCCGCCCGCGTTGACTGCTACGGGCGGGTCGGGTAGTTTCACGCCGAACCTGGACACAGAGGTCGGCCGGATCCCATGAGCCGCTCATCACTTGCCCCATACAACCCGGAGCCCGTCCAGCGACTGCTGCAGCAGGCAGCCGAGCGATGGCCGGACGAGACCGCCATCATCGACGGCGACCGCCGGTTCACGTTCGCGGAGCTGGACGCGCACTCCGGCAGGTTCGCGTCCGCACTCGCGGCGATGGGCCTCGGCAAGGGCGACATCGTCGGCATCCTCTCTCCGAACTGCGCCGAGTTTGAGGTCGCCTTCTTCGGCATCCTGAAGGCTGGCGCGACGGTCACCACCGTCAACTCCGGCTACCGCGAGCGCGAGATCGCATACCAGTTGGAAGCCTCCGGCGCGCAGGCGCTCATCGTCCATCACACGCTGGCCGCCGCCGCCGACCTTGCGCTCTCCGGCTCGGAAGAGCCCATTGAGCGCATCCTCATCGCAGAAGGTGTGGGTGCTGCGCCCTCGTTCTGGTCGCTCATCGAGGCGCAGAGCGGCCCGCCGCCCGAGCCTGCGCTCGACCCGCTGGAGGACATCGCCGCGCTGCCCTTCTCCTCCGGCACCACCGGCCTGCAGAAGGGCGTCATGCTCACGCACTCCAACCTCCATACCAACGTCCGGCAGAACCTCGGACGCCCCGGCGAGGACGGCGTCGTCCGGCGCGGCGACGTGATGCTCGTGCATCTGCCGCTCTTCCACATCTACGGCATGACCGTGCTCCAGTTGAGCGCCATCGCCGCCGGGGCGACGCAGGTGATGATGGGGCGGTTCGACATGCGGGAGATGCTGTCGCTTATCGCCGAACACCGCATAGCGGTGCTCTACACCGTGCCGCCCGTCTGCCTCGGCCTCACCCTGACGCCCCTGCTCGACGAGTACGACGTCTCCTCTCTGCGCTTCCTGCTCAGCGGCGCGGCCCCGCTCTCCGGCGAGTTGCAGTCGCGGCTCGCTGACCGGCTCGGCTGCGCCGTCATCCAGGGCTACGGACTCACCGAGACGTCGCCCATGACCAATACCGACTTCACCGACGAGCGAGGCAGGCCCGGCACGATTGGCCCCCCGATACCCGACACCGAGGAGCGCGTCGTCGACCTCGAGTCCGGCGACCGCGACCTGCCCCCCGGCGAGCTCGGCGAGCTGCTCGTCCGCGGCCCGCAGGTGATGAAGGGCTACTACCGCCAGCCGGAGGCGACCGCCGAGGCCATCACGCCGGACGGCTGGTTCCACACCGGCGACATCGCCAGCATGGACGAGGACGGTTACGTGAGCATCGTCGACCGCAAGAAGGAGCTCATCAAGTACAAGGGCTTCCAGGTCGCGCCCGCCGAGTTGGAGGGCCTGCTGCTGGAGCACCCCGGCGTCGCCGACGCCGCCGTCATCCCGAAGGCGGACGAGGAGGCGGGCGAGGTGCCGAAGGCATACGTCGTCCGCAAGGCCGACGCTGATCCCTCCGCCGATGAACTCATGGAGTTCGTCGCGGAGCGCGTCGCGACCTTCAAGCAGCTGCGCGAGATCGAATTCATCGACGCCATCCCCAAGAACGCCTCCGGTAAACTGTTGCGGCGCGTCCTCATCGAGCAGGACAGGGCGCGCGAAACCTGAGGAGGCGGCCGGTGCCCTACGACGAACGACTGACCGAGCGCGTGCTCGACATCCTCGGCGCGGAGCCGACGCTCGTCCGGAAGAAGATGTTCGGTGGCGTCGCCGTCATGCTGCAGGGCAACATGGCCTGCGGCGTCCTGGGGAACGACCTGATGGTCCGCGTCCCGAAGGACGAGTACGAGGCCGCGCTCACGAAACCCCACGTCCGCGAGATGGACTTCACCGGCAGTCCCATGCGCGGCTGGATCGTCGTCGGCCCCGACGCCACAGACGACGACGCGACGCTCGAAGACTGGGTCGCCACCGGCGCCGCCTACGCCCTCAGCCTCCCCCCAAAGTAACCGATCCGGGTGCGCGAAGAACTCCGTCATTCCCGCACCGGCGGGAATCCAGGGTGCGCGGGCAGCGCACGCAGAGGGGACTGACGCTCCGCTCAGCATGACACCCTCTACACCCCCAACGACCGCCGGATGTCCCACTCGTGATGCGCCGTGTCGTGCGCGACCGTGAGCACGAGCTCGGCCAGCGACTGCTCCCCGCGCGTCGGGTGCGCGAACACGATGTCCTGCCCCGCTGAAGCAGCCATCGCGTCCGCCCAGATGTTGGCCGAGTGTCCCATCGACCAGAGCGCAGTCGCGAGCGGCATGCTCTCGTAGCCCCGGGCCGCCGCGACGACGTCCTGATCGGTGGGGCGCAGCGCCGTCTGCCCCGCCGCGACCGCGCTCATGATGCGCTCCGCCCAGTTTCGAAGGTTGTCGGAGACGTGCTCAACGTACGCCGTGACCGACCACGTCAGGTCCGGGTGCCGCGTATTGCCATCCACGCCGTCGAGCAGCTCCGCGTACCGGCGCGGCGCATCGAGGATCAGCGCCGTCCCCTCCTCCGGCGATATCGACCACGAGTACCCGCACTCCCGGCACGGGTCTCCATAGAATCCTGCTCCCCACATCGTCATCGGTCATTCCTCCACTTTTTCATTGCCCGTCCCACTTGCCTTGTCATGTTGAGCGGAGCCGGAGGCGGAGTCGAAACATCTCTCGGGGAGCGTTCGCGCACTGGAGCGTCTCCCGAGAGATTCCTCGGCTCCGTTGCACTCCGCTCGGAATGACAATGCCGCCCCTACCGCCATGTCGAGGCCTCCTTGGTTGTCATGTTGAGCGAAGTCGAAACATCTCTCGGGGAGCGTTCGCGCACTGGGGCGTCTCCCGAGAGATTCCTCGGCTCCGTTGCACTCCGCTCGGAGTATCTGTGTTGTGAGTCAAGCCGTTTGTGGGGCAGGAGGTCTGTTGCTGAACGCCGTTCCCCGTCGGGCAACGGCGTTCAGCAACAACAGCAGCTTGCGCATGACAGCCACCAGCGCCACTTTCCCAGTCTTCCCCCGGTTGCGTAGGCCACGGTAGAAGCATCCCAGTTCCTCGTTGTGGCGCACCGCAGACAACGCTGCCAGGTACAACACGCGGCGCACCGCCCCACGGCCTCCCCGAATAGAGCGATACCCACGCTGCGCCCCACTGTCTCTGGACCATGGCGCCAAGCCCACCAAAGCGGTCAAGGCCTTCCCCTCACACTTCCCCAACTCCGGCAGGTAGGCCACCAGTGAGGCCGCGGTCAACTCTCCCACTCCAGGCACGCTCCGGTAGAGCGCCGCCGTCTCCATCAGGCGGGTGTTCTCGCTCAGCGCCTTGCGGTACTCCTTCTCGATCCGCTCGATCTCTTTGTTCAACCAGCCGATATGCCGCTCGGTGGACCGGCGCGCGCCTCCACGCAGGCCCTTCTCCAAGCGATTGCTCTCACGCACCCGCTCGTCCACCAGTTCCTTGCGCCGCTTCAGCAGTTCCTTCAACTCCTGGCTGTCTCCATCATCCGGCTGCCTGTTGGCCAGGTTGAACACTTCTCCGTAGTACGAGAGCACTTGCGCGTCGAGCACGTCGGTCTTCGCCTCGCGGCCCGCAGCTCGCGCGAAGTGACGCACCTTGTTCGGGTGCGCTACGTGCACGAGCATCCCGCTCTTTCGCAACCGGCGCACCACCTCCTGCTCATACCCACCGGTCGGCTCACACACCGCTTCATTTGCACCTTCGCTCGCTACCCAGCCCAGCAGCGCCGCGATGCCCGCTGCGGTGTTGGCGAAGCTGCGTACCGGACCCTGCGAGACCGACACGTCCAACCGCCACTTGCCCACGTCTATTCCGGCAACGATGTTCACCATACCGGCCTCCAAGGCATAATCTTGATTGTCCTCCGCACTTGTCATGCGGGCCCGAAGCCCTCGTATCTGTTCGGAGCGACAAGGTGGCGTGGGGGGTGTCTTACTCCGAGACGGCGCAGCATCCGGGATGATCGGCGCTCACCTAATGACAGTCGACGCGCCCCCCACGCTGCCGCTCAGACTGGCCCATCTGAGCGGCAGCGACAACATACAAATGACAATGCCGCCCCCTACCGCCATGTCGAATTCTCCTTGGTTGTCGTGTTGAGCGGAGCCGGAGGCGGAGTCGAAACATCTCTCGGGGAGCGTTCGCGCACTGGGGCGTCTCCCGAGAGATTCCTCGGCTCCGTTGCACTCCGCTCGGAATGACAATAACCCCCTACGTCCCCCACGCCCGGCGCGCAGTCTCCACCACGAGTTCGAGCTTCCGCAGCTGGTCGTCCCACGTGATGGGGTTGCCCTGCAGCGTCGACGAGAACCCGCACTGCGGGCTCAGCGCGAGGTCGCCGCCGTCCACGTACTGCGACGCCTCCTCGATGCGGCGCAGCAGCGTGTCCTGCGATTCGAGTTCGCCGGCCTTGGTCGTGACGAGGCCGAGCACGACCGTCTTGCCCTTCGGCATGAAGCGCAGGGGCGCGAACGTTCCGGCGCGCTCGCTGTCGTACTCCAGCAGGAACGAGTCGACCTCCAGCTGGCTGAAGAGCTGCTCCGCGATGCGGTCGTAGCCGCCGGACGTGTGCCACGCGCCGTAGGCGCCGTTGCCCCGGCAGAGGTGCATCGCGAGGATGGTGGCGCTGCGGTCGAAGCCGCGCAGGCACGCGTTGTCGGCGTCGATGTCGTCCTGGAGCGCCTGGTCCTGGTCGACGCCCTGCGAGGCCCACTGCGCCCGACGCTCCTCTGGGATGTAGTCCGGGTAGTGCGGATTGTCGAGCTGCACGTACGGGCAGCCCTCGCCGACGAGCGCCACGACCTCGTCGCGGATGATGGACGCGGCGTCGGCGAGCACGGCTGCGCGCGCCTCGTACACCGTGTCCGTGACGCCGGGCTTGTAGCCGCGCGCGACGACGTAGCTGGCGGCGGGCATCGTCACCTTGTACGGCCCCGGCGCGTGCTCCCGGATGAAGCCTGACTCGTGACCCGTGAGACGCCGCACCTGCCGCAGACGCTCGCCGATGATGCGCCCGCCCGCCGTACCCGGCATCCCCATCGGGTTCTCCGGCGTGATGCCCGGCCCCTCCCAGTCGCCCTTGCCGCCCTGGAACGGCATGCGGACGGGCGGCTCGCCGACGATGAACCCCTCGACCGCCTCGCCGAAGTCGCCCGCCCAACCGCTGCGCCGCAGCTCGCCGTCCGTGTAGACGCCGATGCCCGCCTGCCGCTGGAGGTCGATCACGCGCAGGATGTGCTCGTTCTCCACCTCCCGCAGCGCCTCTTCGCTGATGCGCCCACCCTCGAACGCATCCCGCGCCTCCTTCACCTCCGGCGGCCGCAGGAAACTCCCAACATGGTCTGCTCGGAACCGGGTTGCCATTGGTTCTCCTCCTTCATCTCCCGTCGTTCCTGCGGAGGCAGGAACCTCGCATCGCTTGGTTCCGTCGTTCCTGCGAAGGCAGGAACCCGCAGCCCTGTTTGGCGTAGGGGCGTCCCTGGTGGGCGCCCATGTCCCCCGTCGGCCGGGCAGGGCACCCACAAGGGATGCCCCTACACCAGTCTGGATTCCCGCCTTCGCGGGAATGACGGGGGAATTGTCATGTTGAGCGAAGCCCGCGCTTTAGCGCGCAACATCCTCTCGGCAAGCGTTTGCCCGCAACGAGACCCCTCCCGAGAGATTCCTCGGCTCCGCCGCACTCCGCTCGGAATGACAATGGGCGCGGCGCTCGGAATGACAACACCCCCTACCGCAGCGTGAACCCGCTCACCGGGTGGTCGACGTCGATGCCGGGCCCGCTGCCGCCCTCGATCCATCCGAACTCCCGCAGCAACTGCTGGCTGTAGCAGACCCGACCGCTCACCGCGTCGAGCGACTCCGTCGACAGCAGTAGCACGGCCTGCGCGAGGACGTTCGGGTGCTCGCCGCGCGGGTCGTCGTAGCCCGTCACGAGGTGGTGGAACACGGTGCCCGGCGTCGGCACGATGAGCGACGGCGCGACCGCCGCGACGCCCACGCCGTCCGCGTACACCTCCGACGCCAGTCCCTGCGAGAAGCGTTCCAGCGCCGCCTTCTGCGCGCCGTACCCCGTGCCGCCCTTCAGCCGGAACTCCTCCGCGCCGGCCCCATCGTACGGCCCGTGCCCCGGCCCGATCGCCGCGACCGACGAGATGTTGACGATGCGGCCGCTCCTGCGGGGCACCATGTCCTGCAACGCCAGTTGGCTCAGGATGAACGGCGCGTGCACGTTCACCGCCCACGAGCGCATCCACCGGTTCACCGCGTAGTCCGTCACCGGCAGGAAGTAGGAGAGCGCCGCGTTGTTCACCAGCACGTCGACCGGCCCGTAGAGCGACCGCGCCTCCTGCACGAGACGCTCGCACTCCTCCGCCTCCGAGATGTTCACCGCGACCGCCGACGCCTCGTGTCCCGCGTCGCGGATGCCCGCGACCGTGTGCTCGAGCGAACCTTCCAGCGGATGGTCGCCCTCGTGCAGCGTGCGCGCCGCGCACACCACGCGCCCGCCCTCCGCCGCCAGCACCCGCGCGATCTCCGCCCCGATGCCCCGGCTCGCCCCCGTCACGATCACCGTCTGCCCATCCAGCTTGCCCAACGCCTTCACCTCCAACTTAGCCGGTGCATTGTAGTGGCCCCCCGCCCCCGCTTGTCATGTTGAGCGAAGCCGGAGGCGCAGTCGAAACATCTCTCGGGAAGGCTGAGATGGGGGTGAACCGGCGGTGCGGGTAGGGTGCCTGGTGTAGGGGCATCCCTTGTGGGTGCCCTTGCGCCCCGCCATCCCCGCGCCTGCCGAACCCTGCCGCCTTACTCGTCCTTCCCGTGAAAACGGGAATCCAGGGTGCGGCTCAGTGAGCCGCACGCGGCGGGGCAGGAGAGAGATGCTTGAGCGTTCTTGCTGAGGGAGAGGCCCAGGGTGAAGGCGGAGGGAACTGCACACTAGCGGCGGATGATTCTGGCTCTATATGGTATCTGTAACAACGAACAGATAGACTGTTCGATTTGATAGTTACTCCGGTGAGTATTGATGTAATGCTGAGTTCTCATGGACAATACTTGCCGTATGAACGGGTCATGATGCTTATCGAATAACTTGTTTAGTTCAGTTTTTTCCTTCTCCGTTAGTTCGGAAGCGGCATCCAGTAGAGTGAAGTAACTGATGAGATTGTACGCTGGAGTAGATACCTGTTCCGCGACGCTATGTATCGATTGCCTAACTTCCGGAACGTTGACGGAGGCTACTATGCTTTCGACATTCATCATGGTCCAAAGGAACGAGTAAAGGCTCAAGCCGTTGCGTATCTGTGCGAGGTCATATTCTGGGTTCTTCGCTTTCAGGTAATGAGCCATTTCTGCTATCTCCTCTTCATCCTTCAGCACACAATTTATCAAACGCAAGTTTCCATCAGCAACCTCTCGAATAATCTCTTCAATCTTCTCCCTCTTGATGCTTCCATATTTGTTCCGCAAGATCTGTCCTATAATCTGATTGTTTTTCATTATGCGATATATGTCATTCACTAGTTCCAGGTTAGATTCATCGCCACTGCTCTGTTCTAATGCTTCCTGTGCACCCTGTGCACCCTGTGCACCCTGTGCACTCTGAAGTTGTTCTCGCGCATGGTCTTGTGCCTGCCGGAGGCGCCTCCTCTCCGTCGCCACGTCATCAGTGGACAGCATATCCTTCGGAAGAGCCAAGACGATGTCGTTGAATCGCCGGGTTTCCTCGGGGTCCAACTTGGCGGGTTGCACATCATCCAGTGTGCACATTATTCTCACAAGAATCTCCTCTAGAATCCTATAGTCACTTGTATGGTGAACGACAAACAATAGTGTGAGATGGTTCTCAGAAACAGCTATCGTGTCACACATGTGTTGTATAATGTCGCGATTCCCCGATATGTCCTTTGCTAAGAAACTACCAAGAAAATAGTAATGCATGTAAGGCGTGCGGAAGTGCCCATCTGATTTCAGTATCCCAAACTCTTCATGCTTAAGCCTGTTTATGATGGAGTCTTCGATGAAATAAGACTGTTTATAGTGTAAAATAAAATCGTCAAAAGCAAAGGCAGCATTGTCATTCCGCCCCTCACGCGTATACAGTTCGAAAGCCAAGTGCTCTGCAAAGTTGAGGCAGGTATTAATGGCAGAATCTCGCTTTGATATACCAGCTCGCACCAGACTGGCAACGATTAGTGCGTAGTAACAATGCCCATATGAGGTGATTGATAGAGCAGGCGGCATATACGCTTCGTAGGTTTGAAGGATACAGAGTACAAAGAAAGGATAGCGTGGTACTATGCGGTCATCCAAGATGATTGAATTCACACGGTCCTCAATTTTGTCGATGTAGCCGTCGGTCAAATAGGTTTCATTGCCGATTAGTTCGAGTCGTCTCCTAATGAGTACTTCTTGTTGAACCTGAGTGAGGTCATCGATTTGGAATTCGGCAAAATCAACAAGACGCGAGTCATCCCTGTAGAAGGCATAATAGACAGTTGAAGATAGGGCCACCAATATCCTGTCGAAATGCTCCTGGGCTGCCAACAGAAACGTGACCTGTTCAGGACGCCACGACAAATTGTCTGCAATTAATGTCTTGTCGGCTTGCCCGCGCCAAAGGTAATAGTCGCCATGGTATTCTTTATCGTACGTGTCACGCAGGAACCTGTCGTCCGCGTTTTGAGGAACTTGGTGGAGGTCGACGTAAAGGACGGGCTGGCTTTTCTCGATAAGATTGAGGAACACGTAGCGAGCGAGAGCTGTCTTGCCACTTCTGTCCGCGCCATGAATAAGGGCGTACTCTTCTTGAAGCAGTTCTTCGACACTTTCGATTTTGTCAGGTCGCTGTCCTAGTAGAGTATCCTGTGCACTGTGGCGGAGCAGTGTGGGGAAGACAAATAGTTCGTCCAAATGAATCTTGTGTTGCGAGAGAAAATCGGTGTATCGCATTTCTGCTAAGAACTGCTGTTTGGGAGTGAAAGTCTGCTGCAACTGTCGAACAACGACCTTGATCCCTTCGTATACATCCAGCCAGGCAGCGTCGTCTTGCTCCCAGTTTGCGACTGGGAGCCCGTCAGTGGGAAGTGCTTTAGAATCATCCTCTCCCATGAAATCTTGCCAAGGGCAATCGCGGATGATAATTGGGATACGCTTAAGTCTTGGCTTACTGACGGCCAAATCTCTTGCATACTCCCACTCCTTCCGACATGCAGAAGAAGCAACGAAATCAGGGCTGAATAGGAATACGACTACGTCGGCGTCGTCTATTGCCTGGTGTATATCGGCTGAAATACTGTTTCCAGAAGGGATTGATTTATCAGACCAATCCACGAGCGTGCCATTGGTCTTGAACATGGCAAGCCATTTCTCCATCGTGTCTCGGTACTTGGCATCCTTGTGAGAGTAACTGTAGAACAGTTTCACAGCGTAACTGGTTCGTGGTGTGGTCACACAAAGCCCCTTTCCCGTCGTTGTCTATTGTAAATGATTCTAGAGAATACCCCCTCCCTCAGCAAGGGGCTACCACTTGGTTCATTGGGATGCAGATCGGGTTTGTGGGGATTCTCTGACACGCGCCCGTTGCACGCCCGCCATACCCCTCCCTACCATGTCCCCATGACTACCCATCCCGCCCCCGCACCTGACAACCGCATAGACGTAGACACCCTCCGGCCCGAGGAAAGGGCGTACGTCGATCGCCTCTCCACGGCGCTCCGCTGCGGCGTCCCCGGCTGCTCGTGCTCATCCGGCAACAAGTTCCACTGCCCGGCGCATCCCAACCCTGAGATAGCGACCCTCACCGTCGGCTTCACACGGGGCTACGGCTACTCCTTCCACTGCACGCGCTGCCCCCTCAACAAGATCCTCGAAGCCCTTGCGAGGCGGGGGCTGGCCCCCGAATCGGAGCTGTTCACCTCCGCTGGCGCCCAGGAAGCAGGGCTGGACCCCTTCTCCCTCTTCATCCCCCAACCGCCGGACTGGCTCTGGCCCAACCGCATACCCCTGGGCCAGCTCACCCTCATCGCCGGCTACCCCTCTTCCGGCAAGACCTCCATCGCCCTCGACATCGCCGCCCGCGTCTCCCGTGGAGCGCCCGCGCCCGACCAGCACGGTGCCGCCTTCCCCAACGCTCCCGTCCTGCTGGCGTCCTTCAACGGCAACCCCAAGGCCAGCGTTCTCCCCATCCTCCGCGCCTTCGGAGCGAATCTGGGCGCAAGGACCCGCGCCGCTCAGGCATTCATCACCCGCGCCCTCGCCGACGGCCCCAAACCAGCCGCCGCCATCGAACGCGAAGCCGCCATGCAGGGCATATCCCGCCGCACCCTCTTCCGCGCCCGCGCCCTCTGCGACGTCAGGTCCACCCGCATCGGTGATTCAAGAGGCCCCGGCTCTGGCGCATGGCAATGGTCGCTGCCCCAGCGCAACACTTTGCAACAGGATGCAACACCCGATGAACGCTCGAACTCTTGAAAACATTGGCACTCTTGCGTCCTTAATGACGGGAAGCAGGCCGTGGCCTTGTAAACACCCCCGATTAAGAGTGCCAAGAGTGCCAGATTGCCACCCCACTTCACTCCTGGAGCAAGCATTAAGAGTGCCAACTGCAACGCCCCTTGGCACCCTTAATCCCCTCTCCCTACAAGGGGAGAGGGCTAGGGTGAGGGTACCCCGGCGCCCCGATGTAGGGGCATCCCTTCTGGGTGCCCCCGCATCCACCCCCCGCCCCCTGCCCGGTGTAGGGGCGGTTCGCGAACCGCCCGGCCCCCCTGCGTCCGCCCTTGCGCGCACCCCTCACCCCCTGCCCGGTGCGTCCGCCCTCGCATCCACCCCTCACCCCCTGCCTGGTGCGTCCGCCCCTGCACCCGTCGGGGTGTGGCGCACCGCGCGCTTTCGCGCTAACGTTGGCCCCATGCGCGACAAGGTCTACCCCGACTTCGACGCGGCCGTCGCCGATATCCCGGACGGCGCGTCCATCATGCTCGCCGGCTTCGCCGGGCCCGGCACCGCGCGCAACCTCATCGCCGCGCTCTACCGCCAGGGCGCGAAGGGGCTCACGCTCATCTCCAACACCCCCGGACGCTGGCAGGACGACCGCATCGACTGCGGCGTGCTCGTGAAGGACGGCCGCGTTGCGAAGATCCACGCCGCCTTCACCGCCTCGCCGCACCCGTCCGTGCCGTCGCCGTTCACCGACCTCTACGAGGCGGGGAAGATCGAGGCGGAGCTGATGCCGCAGGGCACGCTCGCGGAGCGCATCCGCGCCGCCGGGGCGGGCATCGCCGCCTTCTACACGCCCACCGGCGTCGGCACCGAGATAGCGGACGGCAAGGAGACGCGCGTCTTCAACGGCAGGGAGTACGTGCTGGAGACCGCGCTGCCCGCCGACTACGCGTTCATCCGCGCCCGCCGCGCCGACCGCATGGGCAACCTGCAGTACCACCGCACGCAGCGCAACTTCGGCCCCGTCATGGCGCGCGCCGCCAGGACGACCATCGTCGAGGTCGACGAGCCCGTCGTCGAGGAGGGCTCGATGGACCCCGACCACGTCCACACGCCGGGCCTGTTCGTGGACCGCATCGTCGCCGTCCCGCCGGACGGAATCCAGGAGGATCTGCCCCAGCGATGACGGAACACCCTCACCCCAACCCTCTCCCAGCGGGAGAGGGGGCCAGACAACCCCTCGACCGGCAGACGATGGCCAACCGCCTCGCGATGGAGTTTCTCGACGGCTGGGTGGTCAACCTCGGCATCGGCATCCCGACGCTCTGCTCCAACTTCGTGCACCCGGACCGGCACGTCGTCTTCCAGTCGGAGAACGGCCTCGTCAACTACGGCCCGCTCGCCGAGTGCGGCGAGGAGGACCCGAACCTCGTGAACGCGGGCGGGCAGTACGTCGTCGAGATGGCCGGCATGGCCATCCTCGACCACGCGGACTCGTTCGCCCTGATCCGCGCCGGCTACGTCGACGTCACCGTCCTCGGCGCGTACGAGGTCGCCGCGAACGGCGACTTCGCCAACTGGAAGGTCGCGGGGGCGAAGGGCGGCGGCATCGGCGGCGCGATGGACCTCGCCGTCGGCGCCAAGAACGTCTTCCTTGCGCTGGAGCACACGACGCGGGACGGCAAGCCCCGGCTCGTCGAGCGCTGCGCGCTGCCCGTCACCGCGGTCGGCGTCGTCAAGCTCGTCGCCACCAACCTCGGACTCTTCGAGATCACGGAGCAGGGCTTCCTGCTCACCGAGATCGCCCCCGGCTACACCCCGGACGACGTCCAGTCCGTCACCGGCGCGCAGCTCACCGTCTCGCCAACCCTGCGGGAGTTCGCAAGGGTAGGGTGAAATCCTAGTGACGACCAAAATGTCATGAGCAAACGATGGTGGGCCCTTGCGGTTGGTGCATTTCTGATTGGATTAGCACTGATTGGAACAGGATTCTGGGTGGTGGCGTGTTTTGCTTTCCGTTCCTGTAAGTCGGGGCTGAACCCCTCAGGAGCCTTCGCAGCGGTACCATTGTATCGCTGCGGGCCGAGTGTTCATTTTGAAACCGCATTCGCCTCTGGCCGCACCTGCCAGCGCCGCCGCCGCTTCGCCGTCCGGTACCGCGCCGGACGCACCGGACGAGGCATGGCCGCCTCAATGAGGCCAACGAGATCGTCGTAGGTCCACTGCCGCTTCGTCAGCCCTGCCGCCTGCGCGGGTGTGCACCCGAGCGAGCCATGCACCCACAGGAAGTTGTAGCAGAAGAAGTGAAGGGCCGTCGCCGCTACATGAGGGGCCAGCCGCTTCGAGAAGGCGTTGGTCTGCCGTGCGTACCTGCGCACGCTCATCCGCACAGTGAGGTTCAGCCGCTCGATGAAGGTGGTGCCGATATGAGCAGGGTCAGGCACTCCCTTCACGAACTCGTGGTGCGAGCCGACGAACCGGCTCCCGTCGTACTCCTTCACGTACTGCCCGTAAGAGACCGGCGTGCTGCGCAGCACCGAAAGCACCGCGCTCGGGTACGCCGAGAAGCCGTCTGAGGAGAGTTGGAAGAAGTGCGCCCGCTGGATGCTCTTGCGCAGCCTGCCGATGAAGATCTTCGCAGCCGCCGTCGTGCGCGTTGACACGTACCACGCAGGCACCAGCTTCGTCACGGGGTCAATCCCTACCCACGTCCATGTGCTGCCCGCCCACGGCGGCGCAGCATCCGACACGCGGTCAAGGTGCTTCTCCTTCGCGTACACGAACCCCCACATCTCGTCCACCTGGATGAACGCAGGGGTCAGGTCTCGCACCAGCTCCTCGTGCAACGCCTCGCACAGACGCCCAGCGTCCATCGCGAGCTTCGCCACCGTGTTCCGCTGTACACCCACCAAGCGGGCCGTGCCGCGCAGGCTATTCCCCTCCGTAAGGCACTTCAGGATCATCTCCTTCTTCTCGCGCGCCAACGTGTTCATCGCACACCTCCGGCTCCTACGCAGGCGCGAGCGTAAGCCGTCCCTACTCGGAAGAGCAACTCGGTAACGATGTGGGAATTCTTCTGGCTATGCCGGAAAGGGGGTTGGCGGCAACTCGAAGGCGGGTTACAATTGGAGGCCTCTAGAACAAAAGTGCGGGGATCCTCTAGCCAGGATCCCCGCGAGTGCGCCCCACTGATGAAGGAGGTTAGCGCATGGCGAACGATAACCTAGACCGCTTAGACCCGCAAGCCAGCAGGCGGCCCCGTGCCCTGCGCTTCCTGCGCTGGCTAGCCGATACGTTCGGCCCTGCGCCACCGTCCGATACAACGCCCCGCGCCCTGAGCGCCCTGCGCCAGATCTTGGCCAGCGCCACTATCGTCGTCGTCGTGGTTGGCCCTCGGGCCGACGCTCCAGCCACCCGCAGGGCGTTCCTCACGCCAGATGAGGCCCACCTGTACGAGGTCATGAACTGATGAGCACCGAGGGGCTATTCATCATGCTCCGGTTCGCCGGTGTGCTGATTATGCTCGGCGGCCCCGCGCTCCTTGCAATTGGCTTTTGGCAGGGCGGCAGGATCGACAGCAAGGACGTGGGGGGAGCGTTGGGGCTGTCTGGCTTCGGGGTCGTGCTGCTATGGGCTATTGAGATTGCAGGGCCGTAAGGGCGCGGTTAGGCACAAGATGTTGTGCGCTTGACACAGACGAGCCACAAGTGATAGCCTACGCCACAGACATAGGGGGAGCGGGTCTCGCCGCTCCCCCTATCTTGTCTCAGGGGGAGCGGCACTCCAGCTACCGCCCGTGGCGAAGCCGCCGCAACCCCGATCCTCCGTCGCCGCCAGCGGCGGAAGGCCATTGACAACGCCCCGTCGCTGCCAGCGGCGGGGCGTATCTCAGTCCTGCAAGTCTATTACAAGGTTGCAACCCCATGCAACCCCCCCCCCCCCCGCGCCGTTGAGCGCCCTACCGCCACACCTTGCAGGAGCCTAGCGTGGCGGTGCTGCCCTTCGCATTCGGGTCAGCCTCCACCAGCGACGACCACACGCTGACATAGAGGCCGTCGTGAGCAAGTATCGCTGACGGGATGATTGCCGATACATCGAACGACGTGGCTGTGACCTCGTACACGTCAGCGAGCGCGTTCGGCGTGCCCTGCCCCGACAGGCGATGCGCTATGTCCTCCGGCCAGATACGCCCGACCGACTTGAGGCTATCCACGCCGGAGCGCTGTGTCAGAGAGTAGAAGATGAACGCAGGGTGCTTGGACCCGTCAACCGCCTTGCGAGCATCCTTTATCGAGGGCATATCGCCCTCAACCCTGCCGCTCATGGTCAGACGGCCCGCCGCATCGACGCTCGGGTAGGTTTCCCACTTCACCGCGTCGAGAGACCGCACGCCGTCGCACCTGGTACCGGTCGCGATTGCCAGCAACTCCAACTCCTGCCTGTCTGGCGTGGAGGCGGCTGTCGGCGCAGGGCGCGTCGAAGACGGCGAGGGCGTTGCTATGGGGAACAGGGATTGCGCGGGCGGAGGAAGAGGTGAGGACGGTGTCGGGGTGGCCTGTAGGCGGGCTGTCGGGGTCGCTGTAGGCGGGCTGGCTGTTAGGTGCGCTGTCGAGGGGAGAGGCTGCTCCTCTGGCCATATCCACTCTTCTATCGCATCCCTGTTCAGGAACGCGGTCACTAGTAACGCCAACACGAGCGGGATCGGAACGAACCTCAACACGGGAACCCCCTTGCCGGAACGGGATTGACGCTTGCCAGAGCGATTCCGCCCGTGTTGGGCCGGACAAGGGGCGCAGGTCGCGCCTTATCCCTTATCGGAATCACTCTGGCATATCCCACGTTACGCCGAGGGTAGCCTGTGCGCAACTCTAGCGCACAGGCACGTGAACTGCCGCCTGCTCGGTGACGCTGTGCAGGCGGCGGGCGGGGAATAGAGCGAGGGGCCGCCACAAGAGCTGGCGGCCCCTCAATACAACCGAAGGGGAGTTCGGGCTACCCGCCCGAGCGCTCCGGACGCTCCTTGCGCGGCTTGCGCGGGCGAGACTGTCTGCCGAGGCCGATGTAGGTGCCGGACTGGATGATCGGCGGAAGGCCCAACTCACGGGCCGAGCGCTTCGAGTGCTCAACGGGGTCACGCCCCGTCGATGCATCAACCACCTTCTTGGAGTCCTGCGAGAAGTCCATGCAATGCCTCCGCCTTGCCGGTCTGTGCTCTAGGGTAGCGCACAGGGCAAGGACGACGCAACGGCCAGCATCGGGACTTATATAGATGGCTACCCCACTGGGAGCGGGAGTTACTACAACGGAACCACCATGGGTGATACCCCTGACGCTCTGCTCAGACCGGGTCGGAGATTATCGCCGCGGCAGGGGAACTGGCCGCTGGTATGGCTCGGGAAGCGGAGTAGTCTTGCGTTGCGGCACGGTGCCCTCGCGCACGGGCGGACTAGGCTGCGGGTTTGAGTTCACTGAGAACCGCCTCGTCTGCCATTACCTGAGCAAGGGTGTTGACTTTGTCATCATAGGGCAGGTCGTACTGGGACGCGATGCTCATAATGCGGGCGGAGAGCAACTCAACGGCCACTTCATCGTCCTCACGGAACCACTGGCGTCGCCAGTCCTGTCCGAGAGCGTAGAACTGAGCGGCCATCATCCTTGCGGCTGTCGCTTTGACCGCCCAGCCCCTGAGCTGCTGCCATGTCGCTATGGAGGCGATGATGCTCGTCAGCAGCACCAAGCCAATCCCCTGGGCTGACCCTTCCAGAATAGCGGTAGTTAGTGTGACGACGATGCCCCCGGCAAACACCACCATCAGAGCGTCCCAGAAGAGCTGCTGCTTGCGCATCTTCGTCGCAAGTGCATCGTAGTACCGATAGAGTCGTTCTGACTCTAGGATACCCAGCCATATCTGCTGCGTCATGCGGTGTTCCTCCCTTCTGCCCCTTTTCCGCTGGGGTGTGATTGACGGCAATATCCCAGCCCCCGATCCTTATGGGTGACGGAGGGACTCTGTGCTGCCATCACGTTCTTCTTCCTTCCCCGCTCTACGGGAATCAACGCTGATTACATTATAGATAGCCAAAATGTCAATAGTCACCAACTGGAGCTTACCCCCATGACTACATAGCTCCTGATCCCATATAGGTTGCCATTGCACTCGTCTTGATGGCGATGACGGTTCCGGGCGGCCAGAACAGCCCGAATGCCTGCAGGCCCTCTGCCCCTGCCGGAGGGTAGTCACCGTTGCTGCGGGCACAGCGAGAGGAAGGGCAACATCGTTCTGGAGGACGGGCGAACCCTGATCATCCAGCCGACGCCTGAGTCACCCGAGGCTTGGGTGAAAGCTGTTCAGCTCTAGGTTGTATGGCAGGCGGGCGAGCAGTTATCGCATCCATTCGCCGTCTTGTAGTGCTTCTTCGCCTCCGCAACCGCGCCGACGCATGAGGAATGCTGGCCGAGATACAGCCGGTTCTCCGTGTTCGCAGGCGTCGGGCACACCATACGATGCACCTCGTGGTCTCCATTCGCTTGGGCATTCGTGTTCACGTAGAAAAGTTCCATGGGGGATACCTCCCGTCTCTTGGTTTAGGCGTTGACGATGCCGAGCACACCCCGGCAGCTGAGGCAGGAGAGCACGTTCACGGGGATGCCTCCCACGTGCTTCGTCGTGTGGACTAGTGTGAGAACCTCAGCGTTACAGTACGGGCACTTGGGCATGGTGCGCCTCCAGGGGGCATTCAACATTCGAGACGGAGCCTACCCCGGCTCCGTCTCCGCTTAACCGTCTCACTAAAGGCGAGCATCGTCAACGCCAACCCAAGGGAGGATCAGCGATGAGGAAACACGTCCAACGACTATTGACTAACAAGTGGCAGCTTGCCGCTTTCGGGTTCGCGTCGATAGCGGTCATCAGCCTCGTGCCCAAGTGGTGGTGCCACCCGGACCCGCATTGGCTTGTGTTGCTGGTACACGACCTGAGCGTCGCGCTGGGGCTGGTGTTCGCAGTGCTTGCCTACTACTTCGGCCAGCGCATCTTTAGCAGCAGTCACCCTCCTCGGCCCGAAGAGGGGCGTGATGGGGACTTCTACTTTCAACACGAAGAGTAGTGTGCATGGGCATGTCCCCAGCATCAGCGCGGTTGCGGGGGTTCAGTGTGATACCATGTACACGGGTCGCCGCCCGTCCCCAGGGCGGAGCGGGCGGCGGTAGGTAGCCCCCGTGGTGCAATGGATAGCATACCGCCCTGTCGACGCGGGAGATGCCGGTTCGAGTCCGGTCGGGGTACGAGCCATAGCCTACGCGGCCACACCAGCGCAGGGCAAGAGGAAGGACGTTACCGCGTGGTGGATTCTGCCTCCCCCAACGGGGGCCAGCGTTGATTGAGTTCTTGGAGAGACTATGCAGCGCGCTGTCATGGGCGCGCCCTGGCAGGCTGGTTTCAGTGACGGGCATTACGGCTCTCTTTGCCTATGGCGTGGGCCGTGAGGTGGTGCCGTTACTGGCCAACGAAAACGCCCATGCAGGGTTGGCGACAATCGGCTTTGTCGCCGTGATAGCGGTTCCTGTGGTTGTGGTGGCTTTCCTGGTAGTCGAGTACGCCAAGAGCGTTGACGACTAGCCGTTCATTCTGAAACCGGCGCAGATCGAGCCGCTGCGCCGCACGCCTGTACCCGCGTAGCTCGAAAACAAGCCACTACCGGATTCTGGCTCTTCGAAGCTTGGGGTTTTCTTGAAAATCTGATTGTAGAGTTAGTCGGCCTTGCCTTTGGTATCGCTATAGTGGTGTGGCTAATAGAAGGACCGGTACTGACCCGCCAAAGACGTCTTCAGGCTATACTGGAATACAAATGGCGCGTCTTTCGAATTACTTCGGAGATAGGTTCGCTCTTCGCTCGGGAGATTGCACAACCTCTCGCTACTAATTTCGACCCACAGATGGACCTATATGGAGAGGAGCGTTACAGCTGGGATACCTTTCAACCATTACTCAGGGAGGTATTTAGACGTGCTCGCAACATTCAGGGTTATCCTCTACTGTCATATTCTTCCCCCCCTCAGTATTGAGGAAGTAAAAGGCACCTTTGATAGCTGTCGTAGCATGGATCGACATATTAGAGAGGTAATCGATAAGGAGCCTCAGTTCTCAAGCCATATTTTCCCGTTGGACCACGCTTTATTCCTAATACTAGACCACGTTGAACGAGCAGAAAGGCTTAACCTACTTGAGCATCAGGTATCACGATACGAGGTTATTGGCGAACTAGGCGACCTAATCTTGGATCTTGTAGATACAATTACCCCATTACCTGAAGGTAGTCGACCGGAAAATCCATTTGGATAGGCTAGGAGAGTTGGGATGTCGGCTGTGCCTACCGTTCCGCCCCGTTCGGTTCGCCCAGCACGCGCTCCATGAATTGCAGCGCTATCTCCAGCCCGCGCTGGTCGATGCTGTGGCCGAGGCCCGACAGCAGGTACGCCTCCACCGGGAAGCCGAGCTCGGCGAGCGTCTGCCCGCCTTCGCCGTCGACTCGGGCGGCAGCACCGGGTCCTGCTCGCCGTGCACGAGGACGATGGGCGGCTTCTGCCGGACCTCGTCCTCCAGCCACTCCGGAAAGAGCAGCGCCCCGCTGAGCCCGACGACGCCCGCGATGGGCCACTCCATGCGCGGCGCGGTGTACAGCGAGGTCATGCACCCCTGCGAGAAGCCGATGAGCACGCACCGGTCGGGCGTCAACCCGTACTCGTCCAGCAGTTCGCCGACGTACGTCTCGACCGATCCGTCCCGCCTCCCGCAGGCCGACGATGCGCTCCTCCGGCCGGACCTGCGGGAGTTTCGCCGCCGTTAATGATGCGGGAACCCGGCGTTAAAGTTCTTGTGCTTATTATCAGTGTATGAAGTATCGGAGAACTGGATGAATCCGGTCACCTGGATGGAACGGCTGGCGTCGCATTACGAGGCGATGCGCAGCCGGTACCCGGAAGAGAAGCTGCTCATCCTGTTCGATATCGACGGCACGATACTGGACACGCGCTACCTGGTCCTCACCGTTCTTCAGTCCTACGATGCGGCCCACGGGACGTCCTGTTTCCGGGACCTTCGCATACCGGACATAACGACGCACGAGGACAACGTCCGGGACCTCCTGGTGCGGTTGGGGCTGCCCACAACTGAACGCGAGCGGATCGCGGCGTGGTATGAGCGCACGTACTGGTCGCCGGATGCGGTGCTGCGGGCGCATCGGCCCTTCTCCGGAGTCATGGAGGTCATGCGGTGGTTCCAGATACAGCCCGATACCTTCGTGGGGCTGAATACCGGCAGGACAGAGGCGATACGCGCCGGGACACTGGACTGTTTGAATGAGTTGGGCAGGGAGTACAAGGTCCGGTTCGCCAGCGACCTGTTGTACATGAGGCCGGCCCCCAGGGACCGGAGCGTCCCGCAGGTGAAGGCGGATGGGATCCTGCAGTTCCAGCGGGCGGGATACCGGGTGTTTGCCGCGGTGGATAACGAGCCGGCCAATCTGGCGGCTATCGACGAGGTGGACCCCTCCCACGAGATCATGCTGCTCCACGCCGACACGATCTTCCAGTCCCAGCGGAAGGCGCTGCCGCTGCACTCTGTCAGCGGAGACATGTACGACCTCACACAACTGGCCCAGGAAACGGACCTGCCGCGGCACGTCCAGCTCGTGTGGCACGGGATCAACGACGCGCGCAACCTGCGCCAGTTCCTGGCGTCCAACGTGGAATGGGGTGAGGTGGACGTGCGACTGGACCCGGCGTCCGAGCAGCTGGTGCTCCGGCACGACCCCCTGGACGGCGCCTATCCCTGCCGGCGGCAAGACCTGCTGCCGCTGGAAGACGTGCTGGAGTCCGTGAGTGCCTCCGGCAAGTCGATCAAACTGGACCTGAAAGAAGGCGGGTCGGTGGTCCACGAGAGCCTGGCAGCCCTGCGGGCGGCCGGCTTCGACGATTCCCGGGTCTGGTTCAACGCCAACGCCAACGTCCTGGGGAAGGAGGGGTTCGCGGTCCTGCAGGACGCCTACCCCTCCGCGATCTTCCAGGTCCCCGTCGATACCATGGTCCCTATCCTGCTGAACAGGCCGGAGGAGGGGCTGGAGTGCCTGGAAGAGCTGCGCTCCTGGGGCATCAATCGGCTGTCGGTCAAGTGGGACAGGCCGCAGATGGGCGAGTTGGTGGACCAGCTGAACGCATGGGGGTTCGATGCCAACGTCTACAACGTCCCGGACCTGAAGGCCTTTCTGAAGACGGCGCTTCTCCTGCCCCGGTCGATCACATCCGATTTCAACTTCCCGCAGTGGCACTACTTCGGCAGGGGCTCAGGCCAGGAAGGCAAGTACCACGAGTATGCCATCAAGACCTGAGCGGCCCTGACCTGGGCGGCGCCTCACCGCGCGCTGAGGCGTGCTCTCCGCGGTTCTGGGAGAAGGGATCGGGCAAGGGCACCCACGAGGGATGCCCCTGCACCGGCAATGGGGTTGCCCCGCTACGCCGCCCCGTCCGTCTCACCCAGCACGCGCTCCATGAATTGCAGCGCTATCTCCAGCCCGCGCTGGTCGATGCTGTGGCCGAGGCCCGGCAGCAGGTACGCCTCCACCGGGAAGCCGAGATCGGCGAGCGTCTGCCCCGCCTTCGCCGTCGACTCGGGGGGCAGCACCGGGTCCTGTTCGCCGTGGACGAGGACGATGGGCGGCTTCTGCCGGACCTCGTCCGCCAGCCACTCCGGGAAGAGCAGCGCCCCGCTGAGCCCGACGACGCCCGCCACCTGCTTCTCCATGCGCGGCGCGGTGTACAGCGAGGTCATGCACCCCTGCGAGAAACCGATGAGCACGCACCGGTCGGGCGTCAGCCCGTACTCGTCCAACAGTTCGCCGACGTACGCCTCGACGATGCGTCCCGCCTCTCGCAACCCCCCCGAGCGCGCCTCGAGCGGTTCGAGCGGGAACCAGCGCAGGCCGAAACCGGCCTCGACGTACGGGTTGGGCGCGTCCGGCGAGTGGAAGGCCATGTGGGGGAAGCGCCGGCCGAGCGCTATCGTGAGCCCGATGAGGTCGTTCCCGTCCGCGCCGAGACCGTGCAGCAGGATGCCGAGCGAGTCCGGCGCGCCGCCCGCGAACGGTTGGCGGGACGGGCCATTCAGTATGGGCATGAGCTTCTTTCTCCTTCACGTCGTTCCCGCGAAGGCGGGTAGGTGAATTCACATTCGAAGTGCAACACCTGCTCTCGTAGCACTTCGGCCGGGGTTAGGTAGCCGAGGCACTTGCGCGACGTATTGTTATACACCCTCAACAGCGCCGTGAACTCCCTCTCCGAAAGCGAGGCCAGGTTCGTCTTGCGGGGTAAGAACCAGCGCATCCGTCCGATAGCGTTCTCCACGCCTCCCTTCTGCCACGGCGAATAGGTGTCGCAGAAGAACGTCTCGATGCCCCAGGCGTGGAGTTCATAGTGGTGGGCGAACTCGGTGCCGTTGTCGAACGTGACTGTCTGGCGGAACTCCGGCGGCAGTGGCCCCAGGACGGCAGCGATGGCTTCAGCGACTGGTGCGGCTGCCCTCGAAGGCCGACGCACCGCGATTAGCAGCCTGGAGCGACGCTCGTGCAGCATCAGCACCGTCTGCCCGGACCTGCCGAACTGCATTCCATCCGCCTCCCAGTGGCCGAACTCCGAGCGGTCGGCAACTGCTGCCGGGCGCTCCGAGAGTGGGCGGCGGTGCAGAATGGTGCGCGCCGAACTGCTCCCCCCACGCCGGCGCCGACCGCGCCGCCACTTCCCCCGCCGCAAGAGCTTGCGCCACGAATAGTCCTTCGTCCGCGCGATCTGCGCGTAGATGAACCGGTAGATGCTCTCGTGAGAGGTAACGCTCCTGCCTCGCTCTCTCTTCAACCGCCCCGCCACTGCCTCCGGCGACCACCCCAGTCGCAACCTACTCAGCACATCGTTCCGGAGCTCATCGTCCCTGTCCAGCCGTGCGCCGCACCAGCGCCGTGCATGGGTCTGCTCGTGGGCATACACCGCCCGGTAGCCCCCGTCCTTCGTGCCGTTGCGCTTCAACTCCCGAGCAATCGTCGGTGGCGGGCGATCCAGAGTTGCTGCGATTTGCCGGATCGAGCGCCCCTTGGTACGTAGGCGGGCAATCGCACAGCGTTCCTCAATCCCGAGCTGCGTATAGCGTTTCCCCATGGCAACACCTTAATCTGGTGTTGCACTTCGTTTGTGAACTTAGGGTACCTCGCAGCCGGTGTGGCGTTGCGGCGCGGGCGTTGTGAGATAATACCCGCATGACGACACGGACACGAAACCGCCCGATAGGCTCCACGCGCATCTCCCATACGGCGGAGAACTACCTGCTCTCGCTCGCCATCCTCCAGGAGGACGGCCTGAAGCCGCACATGAGCGAGCTCGCCTCCTACCTGCGCCGCATCCCGGAGGGCGAGGAGGTCGGCACGACGCTCGCCTCCGTCTCCGGCATGGTGCAGCGCATGGCGAAGGACGGGCTGCTCCAGGTGAACCGCGAGAAGCGGATCGACCTCACCCCCGCGGGGTTCGCCCGCGCCCGCGAGGTTGTGCGCCGCCACCGCCTCGCCGAGCGGCTGCTCGTCGACGTGCTCGGCGTGCCGCTGGAGCTCGCCGAGGCCGAGGCGCACAGCCTGGAGCACGGCATCTCGCCCCTCCTGATCGCGCGCATCGAGGAGCGGCTCGGACACCCGGACACCTGCCCGTACGGACGCCCCATCTACAAGGCGGACGACACCGCGCTCCGCACGTCCGACCCCGGCACGTTCCGCCTGAGCGAGGCGAAGAAGGGCCCCACCTACGTAGTGACCCGCATCCCGGACGAGGACTACCCGCTGCTCTCCTACCTCGTCAAGAGCGACGTGCTCCCCGGCAGGCGCATCGTCATCGTGGAGGTCGCGGACTACCGCGGCGTCGTCGACGTCAGCCGCGACGGCCAGCAGGTCTCGCTCGGCATGGACGTCGCCGCCCGCATCTGGGTCCGCCCCGCCTAGCGAGGCTGCATCAGCACGTCGACGACGGCAGGCTTGCCGGAGCGCACGACGGCTATCGCCTCGTCCAGCACTGCGCCGAGCGCATCCGGCTCCGACACCGGCCCGAACCCGGCGATGTCGAACGCCCGCGCGAGCGTCGCGAAGTCCGGCGCGGGGTCGGTGATCTGGATGCCGATGCCCTTGTTCTCGACAGGCCGGTCGCGCCAGCGGGCGATGCGTTCCTGGTGCTCCTCGTCGTTGTAGTACGAGCGGTTGTTGAAGACGACGACGAGCAGCGGGATGCCGCAGTGCGCGGCCGTCCAGAGCGCGTTGGAGGTCATCAGGAAGTCGCCGTCGCCGACGACGCTGATGCACAGCCGTCCCGTGTCCTTGTACGCCAGCGCCGCGCCGACCGACGACGGCAGGCCGTAGCCGACACCGGCGCCGCGCCCGCCGCCGAGTTCGTGGGCGTGGTCCGTGATATCGAGCACGTCGCGCACCCGTCGTCCGTGCGAGTTGACCATCGCCCACTCGACGCCCTTCACCCGCTCCGCGATTTCGCCGTAGAGCCGCGCGGCAGAGATGGGCGCCGCGTTCCAGTTGTCGCTCACCCACTTCGCGGCCGCGGCGCGCGCCTCCTCGTGCATCGTCGCCACGCGCGCCCGGCGCTCCTCGACCGCCGCGTTGCCGGCGAGCCGCTCCCGCAGCCCGGCCGCCAGCAGCGGCACTGCCTGCGCGGTGTCCGCCGCGATGGGCACCTCCACCGGCAGCAGCCACTGGTTGTCGGTCACCCAGTTCTGCCGCTCCTGGTCCAGCAGCGTGACGTGGATGAGCCGCGTCCCCTGCGGAACCGCGAGTTGCAGCGCGCCGCGCTCACGCACCGACGGCCCCAGCGGCACGCCGAGGCTCGGCACGTCCAGCGCGAGCACCACGTCGGCGTCGGCAAGCGCACGCTCGCGGACGCTCGTGAGGTCGAGCGGGTGCGTGTTCGGGAAGCCGAAGCGCCCCTCCGCGTCGACCACGGCGCAGGCCAGCGTCTCGGCCAGCTCGACCACCGCGGGCAGCGCGGCGGGGTTGCGTCCCACCTCGCCGACGACCATCACCGGCCACGACGCTCCGGCGAGCACGTCCACCGCCTTCGCGAGGGCGTCGGGGTTCGGGGCAGGCGGGGCAGGGGGACGGAAGAGCGAGACGTCCGGCACGGGCAGCGCCTCTTCCATGCGCTGCTCCTGGATGGTGCTGTCGAGGCAGATGTACACCGGCCCCTTCGGGTCGGTCATCGCGGTGCGCATGGCGCGCAGGAGCGACTCGGGCATCGCCTCGATGCTCGCGGGCTGGTCGTCGAACTTCACGTAGTCGCGGACGGCGTTGCCCTGCACGAGCGCGGTGTGCACCCAGTCGGTCGAGCGACGCTGGTTCGCGTCCTGCGGCCCGCCGCCGCCGAGGTTGATAATGGCGGAGCGGTCGCACCACGCGTTGAAGATGGCCATCGAGGCGTGCTGCAGGCCGACGACGTTGTGGAGTCCCGTGGCGATAGGCTCGCCGGTGACGCGGAAGTAGCCGTTGGCCACGGCGACGGCGATCTCCTCGTGGGTGCAGAGGACCATCTCCGGGCCGCCAGAGCCGAAGTTGACGATGGAGTCGTGCAGGCCGCGGTAGCTCGCGCCGGGGTTGAGGGCGATGTACTTCACGCCGAGCGCGCGCAGCACCTCGACCATGTAGTCGGAACCGTAGACGGCGTTGCTGGGCGTGCTGCCCCCGCTCATCGGCGTGTTCTTCTGGGTGGTCGTCATGCGTTCTTCTCCATTACGCGTCTCAGTGCAGGGACGCGTTCGCGGGGTCTTACAGGCGCAGGAGGCGTTCGGCGTTGCCGTGGTAGATCGCCTCGCGTTCGTCGTCGGTGCAGTCGAGGCGGTCGACCATGCCGATGTGGTGGCCGTCGCCGAACGGGTGGTCGGTGCCGAGGAGCAACCGGTCTGCGCCGAGGACGCGGTAGCAGTACGCGAGGGCGTCGTCGTTGTGGGCGACGGTGTCGACGTAGATGCGTGCGAAGTAGTCGCTCACCGGCTTCAGGTTGCCGTTGACGTTCGCGCGGATGCGTCCGCCCAGGTAGGGCAGTACCCCGCCGATATGCGGCACGATGAGCTCGAATCCGGGCTCGTCGTCGAAGATGCCGGACTGGATGAGGCGCACGGTGGCCAGGGAGGTGTCGTAGATGAAACCCATGCCGGGCATGAGCGTGCCGTCGATCGTGGCGGTGTTCAGAGGAGAGGTGGGGTGCAGGTTCAGCGGGACGCCGAGGCTGGCGATGCGGCTGTAGACCGGCATGAACTCTGGAGTGTCGAGCGGCTTCGCGTACGTGTTCGAGAAGAGCTGAAAGCCCTTGAATCCGAGGTCGTTCACGCAGCGTTCGGCCTCAGCGATGGTCCGGTCGGGGTCGCCGAACCCCAGGCTGCCCATCGCTACGAACTTGCCCGGGTACTGCTCGACAACGCTGGCGAGGAAGTCGTTGATGCGGATGGCCCAATCGTCGGCCTCGGCGCCGCCGAGAAGTTCGGGGCCGGGGATGCCATGGGTGAGCACGGAGAAGTCCACGCCCATGGCGTCCATCGCCGTGAGCTTGGCCTCGATGTCGCGGTGTCCGGGCGGGGAGACGATGCTGTACGCCGGTGAGCACGAGGTGATGACCTGGCCGTCCCTGATGACGACATTCGGGAACTCGTTGCGCGTCGCCAGGTAATCGGCGAAATCCTGGAAGTAGGTATGCGAGTGAACGTCGATCTTCATAGGGCTCCTTCTACTCTTTCCGGGTCTCCGGTACGAACCGCATCGAGAGCGAGTTCACGCAGTGGCGCGCGTTCGTCGGCGTGAAGCCCTCGCCCATGAAGACGTGGCCCAAGTGCCCACCGCAGGACGCGCACTCGATCTCCGTGCGGAAGCCGTCCGGGTCTGGCAGGCGAGTCACGGCGCCCTCGACCTCCTTGTCGAATGCCGGCCAGCCGCATCGTGCGTCGAACTTGTCGATGGAGCGGTAGAGCTCGGCG
This sequence comes from Dehalococcoidia bacterium, assembly GCA_965208625.1. GTDB lineage: Bacteria > Chloroflexota > Dehalococcoidia > Lucifugimonadales > Australimonadaceae > Bin16. The sequence goes on along the minus strand of OZ242348.1, from coordinate 1,708,730 downwards.
TCGCAGCGCCGGCAGACGTACATGCCGGACTCGTAGAAGTCGTCGTACTCGCCGGAGAAGGGGTACTCCGTCCCTTTCTTCTCGATCACGTAGCTTTCCATCGGAGTCAGTTCGTTCCAGGCCATCGTTCTCTCCTCCCTGACGCCGGATACTACGCGAACGCAGGCCAGACGTCCTGCTCGAATCGCTCCCACTGGCCGGGCTGGTCCCACGACGCGAAGCGCACGATGACGGTGTCCGCGCCCGCGTCGCCGAACTCCTGGATGCGTGCGGCGACCTCGCCGGGCGTTCCCCACGGCCCCCACGCACTGCCCCAGTGAGCAACCTTGTAGTAGTTGATGAGGAAGTCGTACGCCTCCGCTTCAGAAGCCTGCTTGTCCTCGCCGAGGTTGACCGTGAGGTAGTAGACGCGCTGGAAAGGCGCGTCTGCGCGTCCTTCCTCGGCGCGGACCGCGTCCACCTTCTGGACGGTCTCCGCGTACTGCTCCGGCGAGTCGGTGATGCCGATGATGCCGTCCCCGTGACGTGCGGCGCGCCGCACCTGCGCCTCGGAGCCGGTGCGGTAGTGGGTCGCCAGCAGCATCGGGACGCCGCCGGGCTGCAGGGGCTTCGGGTCGAGCGTCAGGTTGTCGAACGCGAAGTGCGACCCGGCGAAGTCGATGTTGTCCTCCGTCCAGAGCCGCTTCATCAGCCGGACGGTCTCGGAGAAGCGTCCCGCTCGCGACTCCGGCGTCACGCCGGCGGCTATCCAGTCCTGCCGCTGGTCGTCGTTGAACGCGCCGCCGATGCCCGCGCCAATGACGATGCGCCCGCCGGAGACGATGTCCGCCGTGGCGATGCTGTGCGCCAGCGGCACGGGAGGACGGATGGCGGGGAGCAGCACTGCGGTGCCGATGCGTACGCGCGACGTACGCGCGGCGATGGCCGTCATCGCGTTCACGGGTTCGAGCCGGGGCTTGGAGACAAGGCTGTCGCCAACCCAGACGGAGTCGAGCCCTGCGGCCTCCGCGCGCTCCGCGAGGGTGAGCATGCCGTCCGCGGAGTACGGCGTGCCTTCGCGCTGCGCTCGCATCACCATGCCTCTCGTTCCAAGCAGTAGACCTATCTTCGGTTTCGCCATCTATCTCTCCTGTTCGGGAATGGATGGGAACATTACAGACTCCACAGGGGGAGGAGCGTCTATGCCCATGTGCAGCCACTCCTGCCAGTTCAGAATCATACCCGCGGCGCCTTGGACGTTCAGCCGTAGCCACTGATATTGCGCTTCCGTATCGATATCCATCATCAGGCCCGGCAGTTTCAGCGTGCGTATGCGGGTTCCGATACGCTTCGCCGCCTTTCGGTGCTTGGCGTAGCTGTTCTCACCGAAGTGCAACTCCATCTGCATACCGGCAGGTATGAATAACGCATTGGTCCCTCTTCCGTCAGCGGCGGGGACGCCCACCGGTCGAGTCAGCATCCGTCCGGCGTAAACGATGTCCAAGACGTACCGATTCTGGATCAGAGGGACATCGCCAGGAAGGTAGAGAACTGCCTCCACGCCGTCGGCGTAGGCATCCTGCATCGCGAGACGCAGAGCCTCATTGAGGCCGGACGCATGTTCAGGCACCCAGTCTGAACCGGATACTTCTGCGATGCGCCGAACGGTCTCATCCCCGCCGACTACAACACATGACCACCATCTCTGGCTGCGCGGTTCGACTGCATTGAGGACACGCTCCAGCATGAATAGCACCAGAGCGTCACAGATGGCAGGGGGCAGATGCTTCCGTAATCGTGTCTTCGCCTCGGGGAGCGGTTTCATGGGGACGATGACGCGGGTATAGGGAAGGCCATTCCGGCGCTGCGGAGTCATCGTGCGCTCCGTCGATGTACGGTCTGCGATGCGAGCGCCAGCACCTCGCGGGCGAGCGCGGTCTTGTCGGCGTCCGTCGTCATGACGGTGGGGGTGACGTGCGCAGCGATGCCGAGCGCCTCGACCGCGGGGGTCTCGGCGGCGTCGCCTTCGTCGAGTACGAGCACGTCGATGAGTCCGGCGTAGCGGCGGGCGACACCTGCGTTGCTCACTTCCTCGCCAAGCTCGGCCAGCATCTTTGCGGCGGGGCCCTTCAGCGCGCGTCCGCCGACTATGGGGCTGACGGCGATGTGCGGTCCGGCGAAGCGCTCGATGGCGTCACGCACCCCCTGCACGGCGAGCACTGGCTCGATGCTCACGAGCGGGTTGGAGGGGCAGAAGACGATGGCGTCGGCGTTCGTCAGCGCCTCGTTCAGGGCAAGGGAGGGCGCCGCGTCGTCCGCGCCGTCGAACCGGACTCCGGTGATGCGCGGCTCGCAGGCATGGCGCACGAAGTACTCCTGGAACGCCATCTCACCCTGCTCCGTGAGCGCGATCGTGCGGACAGGGGCGTCCGACATCGGGACGACGGGATGCCGGACACCGAGCGCCTCGCATATCGCGCGCGTGGCCTCGGTCAAGGTGTGTCCGGCAGCGAGCAGTTCCGTGCGGCGCAGGTGCATGGCGAGGTCGAGGTCGCCGAGACGGAACCAGGTCTCGCCGCCGAGCCTGCTGAGCGTCTCCAGCGCACGGAACGAATCGCCGGCGACGCCCCAGCCGGTCTCGGGGTTCGTGAGTCCGGCGAGTGCGTAGACGACGGTGTCGACGTCGGGCGAGACGTGCAGGCCGTGGAACGTCTCGTCGTCGCCGGTGTTGACGGCGATGGTCAGTTCGTCCGGGCCGAGCAGGCGCGACAAGCCGAAGGCGAGCTTCGCGCCGCCCACGCCGCCCGATATGGCAAGGACTCCCGGCATGGCTGGGCCATTGTAGCGGTACGAGGGGTAAAGACGGGTGTTTGCAGAGAGATTGTAAGCATGACATCATGCATACTATGAAGCGCACGCAGGTCCAACTGGACGAAAAGAGCTATGAGCAGTTGCGGCGGAGAGCGCATGAGCGCCGCGTCTCCGTGGCGGCAGTCGTGCGGGAGGCAGTCGGACAGTACCTGGCCGAAGCACCGCGGCGTAAGCGGACGCTTGCCGATTTCGGATTCATCGGGATCGGGAGGAGCGACCAGTCCGATTACGCACCGGTCTCCGAGCGGCACGACGAAGCCCTGGCGGACGCGATGTATGCGGAGATGCAGGGGAAGGCGGACGAGTTCAGCCGGCGGCACGGGCTGAATCGATCGTGATCTTCGTCGACACGTCGGCGATCTACGCGCTCGTCGATGCAGACGACCCGCGCCATGCCGCTGCGGTCTCGCTCTTCCAGGTCGCGAATGATAACGACGAGGTGCTCCTGGTCCATTCGTACGTTGTCTCCGAAGCCGCCGACCTGATGCGGCGCCGGCTGGGAACGGAAGCGGCCCTCGCCTTCCTGCATGGCCTCGCCCACTTCACGCTGCACTGGATAGACGCGAGCGACCATGCCGAAGCGGTGGCCCTGCTCGCGGCGCGCAACCGGCGGGGGCTCAGCCTTGTTGACTGCGCGAGTTTCATCATCATGCGCAGCTACGGGCTGACGCACGGGTTGTTCTTCGATGATGACTTCGAGCGGGAAGGGTTCGCGCTCTACTCAGGATGACCGGGCGAGTACCTCGGGCAGGGTAGGCCCCTGCAGGCTGGGCGCGCGCTGCCCCTCGTAGCGGAAGGCTTCGAGTTTGATGAGCTCGCGGTAGGAGCCAAACCGCTCCGGATGGGCGGCTGCGACGTCCAGCGGCTCCGGCTCCTCGGGCTCGACCTCGTGGACGCGGTGCGTTTCGTAGAGCGTCGTGCGCTCGACGGGGAGCCGGCCTGCGTCGCGTATCCAGCGGCGCAGGCCGGACGGCGGGACGAGCTGGCCGAAGGACGCGCCCGCCGCGGTGGAGATGCTCTCGTTGATGAGCGTGCCGCCCACGTCGTTACAGCCCGCCGTCAGGAGCAGTTGCGCGAGCTTCGGGCCCTCCTTCACCCACGAGCACTGGATGTTGTCGATCCAGCCGTGGAGCATGATGCGGGCGATGGCGTGCATCCGCACGACCTCGGCGCCGGTCGCGCCGGGGCGCATCTCGTCAGAGAGTTGACGCACGAACATCGGCGCTTCTTCGTGGACGAAGCTCAGGGGGACGAACTCAGTGAAGCCGCCCGTCGCCTTCTGGATGTCGCGAAGGTAGGCGAGATGCGCGGCGCGGTGTGCGTTCGTTTCGATGTGGCCGAACATGATGGTGGACGTGGTGGGGATGCCGAGCCGGTGCGCGGTGGTGATGACCTCCGTCCACTGGTCGACGGTGATTCGGCCCGGCGCGATCTTGTCGCGCACGGGCTGGTCGAGGATCTCCGCCGACGTGCCGGGAAGCGAGCCGACGCCGGCGTCGCGGAGGCTGCGCAGGTAGTCCTCGATGCTCCCGCGCGAGCGGACCGCGCCGTAGAGCACCTCCTCCGGCGAGAAGCCGTGGATGTGCAGGTGGGGGAGTTCCGCCTTCAATTCGCGGGTGAGGTCGATGTAGAGCGAGCCCTCCATCTTCGGTGGCAGGCCCGCCTGGATGCAGACCTCTGTCGCGCCGAGGTCCGACGCCTCCTGAGCACGGCGGATGATCTCGTTCAGCGGGAGGAAGTAGCCCTCCTCCTGCCGGAAGTCGCGGCTGAACGCGCAGAAGCCGCACCGCTTGATGCAGACGTTGGTGAAGTTGATGTTGCGGTTCACGACGTAGGTGACGCGGTCGCCGTTGACCTGCCGCCGCAGCTCGTCCGCCGTGGCCATCAGCGCGAGGAGCGCTGCGCCCTCGGCTTCGAAGAGGCGCGTGCCCTCCTCAACCGTGACCTCGCGGCCTTCCAGCGGCTTTGCAAGGATGGCGGCGATGTCCGCCGGAACACCGCTAAGCAGCGACTCCAGCCCTCCCCAGCCGTGCTCGGTCTGTCCGTTCGATGTGCTCACTGTTCGCAACTCCACCGTTCCAGTTCAGGTTTCACATAGCCTTCTTCGTCGGTCAACTCTGCGAGGCGCGATGCGATCTGCGGTGAACGCGTCCATGCGCAGTCGAGGACGTGGGACGGGTAGAGCGCGGTGCGCTCACGCAACTCGTAGCCCGCCTCTCGGGTCAGGTCGCGCAGGCGGTCGGTGTCGGGCCATGCCGCCTCGGGGTTGATGAAGTCCTTGGTCAAGGGGGAGACGCCTCCCCAGTCGTTGATGCCGCAGAGCAGATAGGTCTCGTAGCCGTCGGCCTGCAGGTTGGGCGGGGCCTGGATGTTCATGTCAGGGCCGAGCAGGAGGCGGGCGACGGCGAGCGTGCGCAGCATGTCCAGCGCCGACGGCTCGGGTGCGCCGCGCATCCGGGTTGCAGCCTTGGCGCGGAAGTTCTGGATGATGACCTCCTGGACGTTGCCGCAGCGCTCATGCACCTCGCGAATCGCGAGGAGGGAGTCGACGCGCTCATCCGGGGTCTCGCCGATGCCGATGAGGATGCCGGTGGTCATCGCGACGCCGAGGTCGGCTGCCGTCTCCAGCGTGGCGATGCGCTGCTCCGGGCGTTTCGTCACTGTGCCGTGGTGCGGGCCGCTGGGCTCGTGCAGGCGGAGGCTGGCGCTTTCGAGCATGATTCCCATGCTCGCGTTCCAGGGGGCTATCGCCGCCATCTCGTCCCGGTCGAGCGTGCCGCAGTTCGTGTGGGGCAGGAGGCCGGTCTCCTCGAGCACGAGCCTGCTCATCGCGGCGGTGTACTCGGGCGTCGAATCGAAGCCGAGGTCGCGAAGCGTTTCGAGCATCTCGGGGTGGCGCTCTTCCGGGTGATCGCCGAGGCTGAGCAGGGCTTCCTTGCAGCCGAGTTCCGCGCCCCGGCGGGCGACGGCGAGCACCTCGTCCGGCGTCATCGTGTGCGCTCCGCGCTGGCGGGGGCCCTTCACGAACGTGCAGTAGCCGCAGCGGTCGCGGCAGAGATTCGTGAGCGGGAGGAAGACCTTGCGGGAGTAGGTGACGCGCCGGTGGGGGCGGGCGCGGTCGTTCAACTCGCAGGCCGCGGCCATGAGCGCGGTGAGGCCGGCAGGGTCGCGCGACGTCATCAGGCGGCAGCCGTCATCCGCCGTCAGGTTCTCGCCTGCAAGCGCTCTGTCGATAGCCGTCTGGGTGGAATTGCTGACCGTCTGCGTTGCCATCGCTCCCCGGAATCGGAAATGAGTAATCGCACCCGCGACGGCGGTACGCCGGTCAGCGGGCCGAGGCGCGATGGGCCTCCCACGGAAGTTGGATGGTACCATGCGCGCGGAGGCTGGCCAACCATGGGAACAACGACCCTCGCCGTGCGGTCGCTCGCGATCGTGGTGCTCGGAGCCGCGACGCTCATGTCGCTGGGCGCGCTGCGCGACTGGCTGGGCGACTGGGCGGCGCTGCTCTGGATGTGCGGGACGATGTTCTTCCCGTGGGCTTCGGGCATGGCGGTTGGCCGCAGGATCGGCGTGAACGCCACGGCCAAGCTCACGGGTGCGGCTCTCGGCGTCATCGTCGTCATCGCGCCGCTGTACGCGTTCGCGGCGATGCCGCTCAGGGACGTTCCCGTGGACGGCGACTGGTGGATGCTCGCGGTGGTGTTCGCCGCCCTCGGCGCGGTGCTAGGCGGCATGGCGCTGCCGGTCGGCGTTCGTGTGCGGAGCGCTAGGCGCCGCGCGGACGCATAGCGCGGCCAGGTCTCGGCGCAACAGACAAGCGGAACGGAGTATCTCTGACATGGCAACGCTGGCAGACAAGACTGCGCTCGTGACCGGCGGCGCGAGCGGAATCGGGAAGGCGATCGCCGAACGCTTCGCGGAGGAGGGCGCGCACGTCATCGTCAACAACATCACGGAGACCGGCAGCAAGGTCGCGGAAGCCATCGGTGGTTCCTTCGTGCAAGCCGATCTCTCGGACCCGGAGCAGGCGCGGTACCTCGCCGAGCAGGTGCTGAGCGAGCACGGCGGCGCGGACATCCTCGTGAATAACGCGGGCGTTCAGCACGTCGCGCCCATCGAGGAGTTCCCCGAGGAAGAGTGGTCGCGGATGCTACAGATCATGCTGACTGCGCCGTTCCAGTTGACGAAGCATCTGCTGCCCACGATGAAGGAGCGGGGGTGGGGGCGCATCATCAATATGTCGTCCGTGCACGGCCTCATCGCGAGCCCGAACAAGTCCGCATACATCGCCGCGAAGCACGGCATCGTGGGACTGACCAAGGCCACGGCTGTGGAGGCCGGAGCATTTGGCGTCACGGCGAACGCCATCTGCCCATCGTTCGTGCGGACGCCGCTCGTCGAGAACCAGTTGCCGGACCTTGCCCGGATGGCAGGGGTCAGCGTTGAGGACGTCCTTGACCAGGTCGTGCTCGCGCAGGCGGTGGTCAAGCGTCTCATCGAGCCCCAGGAGGTGGCGGGACTTGCGCTCTTTCTGGCGTCCGACGCAGGCAGCGCGCTCACCGGCGCGACGTACAACATCGACCTCGCGTGGACGGCACGCTGAGGCCGGCGACCGGGCTGCGAGATTCCCGCCCGCGGGGGAATGACGGGGAGAGCGCGTGGACGGCTCGGTGAGCGTTGACGCACGGCCCCGTCGGGCGTACGCTCGCGCCATCGTCCAACAGTTCGGAGGAGGTGCGTGATGACTACGACACAGGATGCCCCGGCCGGTGTGCTCGACCTCTCCGGTGAGGTGCTGATCTCTGCCGATTCCCACGTCATGGAGGAGCCGGACTTCTGGCACAGCAAGTTGCCCGACAACCTGAAGGGCGACGTTCCCGAATTCCCTCCGCGCCCCAAGACGGGCACCGAGATGGACGACCAGCGCCCGGGCGGCTACAACCCGACGGAGCGCATCACGGAGATGGAGACGGACGGCGTCTCCGCCGAAGTGCTGTACCCGACGCTCGGGCTGCGGCTGTTCAGCCTGGAGAGCCCGGAGGCACAGGAGGCGTGCTTCAACATCTACAACGACTGGCTGATGGAGTACTGCTCCATCGCTCCCAAGCGGCTCGTCGGCATCCCCTGCATCGCGACCTACGACATCGACAAGGCGGTTGCGGAGCTGTACCGGACACACGAGGGCGGGCTGTACGGCGCGCTGGTCTGGCAGGTGCCGCACCCGGACCTGCAGTTCACGGGCGACCATTACGACAAGCTCTGGGCCGCGATGGAGGAGTTGGACGTTCCGGTGCACCTGCACATCCTCACGGGCTTCGACTACAGCGCGCACACGAACTTCGGGGATCGGAAGGGCAACCACCTGCTGGCCCACCGCGGCTCTGTGAACCTCAAGCTGCAGAGCGTGACGAACTCGCTGTTCGACCTCATCTTCACCGGCGTGTTCGAGCGCTTCCCCAAGCTGAAGGTAGTGGTGGTGGAGAGCGAGATCGGGTGGATACCGTTCGTGCTGCAGCAGTGGGACTACTACTACAAGCGGTTCAAGGACTCGCGGCCCATGCCGATGTCGATGCTGCCGAGCGAGTACTTCTACCGCAACTGCTACGCCACGTTCTTCAACGACTACGTGGGCGGGCAGCTGCTCTCGTGGTGGGGGCAGGACAACTGCATGTGGTCCACGGACTACCCGCACCCGAACTCGCCGTGGCCAAACTCGCGGCGGGTGCTTGCGGAGAACCTCGGCCACCTGCCGGTGGAGACGATCCACAAGCTGGTGAACACGAACGTTCGGAAGCTGTATCCCATCGCGGGGTAGGGCATTCCACCCCGCCATCGCGGGGGTCTGGCTTGCGTGGCGAGGGTAGTCCTTCCCACCCACCCGCCCGGTGTGTTGTGGGGGACACCCCCACGCCCCCGCCAGAGGGGCGTGCCCCTCTGCACTCCCGCTGCGCTGGTTCGCCTTCACGTGCCGCTTCGCTCAGCGAAGCGGCGACCTCTCCCCTCATGGGAGGTGCTCAGGACCGCCAGGCGGCGCGGTGTTCCTTGCGGACGACGAACCGCAGGCCCGACCAGGTGTCGTCGATGGCGCAGACCTTATTGTCAACAAGGCCCGTTGGGAGGAGCACCTCGCGCAGCACGTCTTCGGTGATGTCGGTTGGCACGCCTGAGGAGCGCTTGGGCCACGCGATCCAGTAGCCGCCGTCCGGCGCGATGCAGCGCGCCTGGGAGACGAATGACGATTCCAGCGTCTCGCGGCTTAGATGGAAGGCGACGAGGACATCGACGCCGGCCTCTCCCTCGTCAGCTTGGCGCACGCCGTCTGGGAGCTCGCCGAGTGTGGCCTCGAAGCCGGGCGGGGCGTTCTCGATGGCGAGCGTTGCGCCGGGCTTGATGCCGAGCTTGCGCGGGAGGGGCGTGCCTGAGTAGCCGGCCACGGGATCAGACTTCGGGGGCGATGCCTCGGAGGACCTGCTCGTCCTCGTCGAAGGCGTCCGGCTCGGCGATCTGGGCGGCGTAGGCGCGGACGCGGTAGGCCTCGCCCTTGTGGACGATGACGGGGATGGTGCCTTCCATGAGGTCGACGGCGGCCTGCATGAGGATGCGACGCGCGCCCTCGACGGCGCCGTCGTTGGGGCCGAGCATCTCCTGGGAGCGGTCGACGACCACGCCCATGCTCTCCTGGCAGGCGAGCGCCATCTCGAACGAGGTCTCGAACCGCGATGCGAAATCGGTAGGGCGTTCCTTCCCTTCCGGCACGTAGGCGTTCTCGCGGTTGCGCTCGCGCCGGTACGCGCCTTCCTGGAGTTTCGGGTGGATGCGTTTGCCCTGGCGTATCTCGGTGAGGATGCGCTTGCTGAGCGGCTTGCGCGGACTGTAGGTGACGGCGAACGCCATCGTGCTCTCGTCGTCTATCGGGGCCCAGGCCGTGCCCTCGTAGATGTCGCGCTTGCCGGAGGCCAGCGTGGTGTAGAAGGGCATGAGCCACTGGGCGACAGACATCTCCGCCTGCTGCGCTTCGGACTCGACAGCGGTGCCGACGAGCAGCCCGTACTCGGTCTCGCGCGCCTGCACCGTGTGGGCGGCATCCTCGCCCATCGGGTCGTCCGGGCCGAGGGCGCCAGCCTTCTGCAGCGCGGCGACGCGGGCGGCGTCCAGCCCGCCCTCCATCGCCTGCATGTAGTTGCACTCAACGAGGAAGCGGGAGAGGTAGCGCTGCTCCGGCTCGACGCGCGTCCACTCGAACTCAGGCAGGTCAGGTACGTCGTCCTGCGGACCGACGTAGCCCCAGAGGAGTCCGCCGAACTCGACGATGCGGAACGAGGGCGCCTTCACCTCGGTCCAGAGCGGGCTGTCCGCCGGCTCCAGGGGCATGTCGAGGATGTTGCCCTCGACGTCGAACTTCCAGTAGCAGCGTCCGCAGCGGATGCCGCCTTCCTCCACGAGGCCGAACGAGAGGTCGGCGCCGCGATGGGGGCAGCGGGCGTCCAGCAGGCCGAGCCTGCCCTGCGTGTCGCGGAACGCGGCGAAGAACTCGCCGAAGAGCTTGACCCGTATGGGCGGCGAATCCGGCTCCGGCAGTTCGTTGGCCAGGAGGACGGGCGTCCAGAAGCGGCGGAAGAGTTCGCCCATCGGGGTTTCCGGCCCCACGCGTGTCAGCAGTTCGTTGTCTTCTTTGGAAAGCGCCATCGAGAGACGATTCTACCAGCCTTGCGTAATGTTGCTCCTGCGTACCGTTCGACACCGCGCGCTGTGCTGTTCCCCAGGGTGGATGTGCCCGGATGTTGCAGCCCGCGCACTCGTGACACGGTGGAAATCACGAGTAAAGGAGGGGTCTTCGCCATAGCAGGGTGGAACATCCTGCAACATTCTGTAACACGCCACCCGTAACCCCGGAGGCTCTTTCCGGGGGAACGCCTGTGCGCAGGAACAGGGTAGGGGAAGCGGGGTTGTTCATGGAAGGGGCGGGTGTCAGAGGGGTGTCCGGTATACTCTCTTCACCCCCGCTGCGGAGTGTTGCATGTCCCGCCTCGTCGTCTTTGCCGTCGTCCTTCCGGTGCTGGTATTCGTTGCTGCCTGCACCGAACCGACACCGACCCCACGCTAACCCCAACCCCTGACCCTACGTCCACGCCAACACCTACTCCTACCGCTACAGCTACCCCGACGCCAACGCCGAGTCCCACGCCCAGTCCGACTTCGACTCCATCACCGACGCCTACGGCAACTCCTACGTCCACCCCAACCGCGATTCCGACGCCCTCGCCCACTCCGACCCTAGCGCCAACACCTACACCCACACGGGAGCAGTTGGCCAGGTCGGTACCCTGGGTGAACGATGAGAGTCTGGACGTGCTGGTCCAGCTCGCGCAGCAAACCCCCGCGGCATTCGATGCGTTCATCCAGTGGGCCGGAGATGGTCAGAACCGGGGTTGGGATGTGAACTACGTGCTCCACGACTATGAATTCGTTGCGTTTATCGATGAAGACACAGCACTGCGTGTTCTTCAGATGCCCTTCATGGAATACGTTACCGTCTACGATGCGGTCCTCCTACGCAATCTGGGCGAGTTCTTTGCTTTAAACAGGGACCACTTCGATCAGCTGCTCCTGCATCCGAATTTCCGAGATGGCATCGTGGATGAGCAAAGGCTACATATGACACGACTTCTAGCGCTGGGCGAGGAGGCACTTCTCGTCCTTGGCATGCCGTTCATGGAGAGCCTGGACGAATTGGATCACCGGGTGCTGCAGGGACTGGAAAGAGTGAAGAGTGCGAAAGGCGAGGGTTACCTCAGGACGACGCTGGCCCGCTTCTCCGAGGACGGGGGCATCACGGACGAGACAGCCCCCATCGTGGCAGCCGCTGGAATAGCGGCAAGTTACAACCGGCATGACCTCGTAGATGTGATATTCGATCCGGAAAGGACCCACGTGGAAACGCGCGTGATAGAGACACCCCTATCGGAAGAAATCCGGTTGTACGTCATACGTCCCGGCACGGCGGCGGCGGCGGCGGCGGTCCAGCGTTCACGGACGATGGACCTGCTGGAGCAGGCACTGCGTTCTCAGGAAGAGTTCATGCAAGAGGCTTTTCCCCACCGATTCGCTATCTTGCTGGCGGCCCAGGTTACCCGGTTCGGCGGCACCGGAGGGGGCGGCTTCATCACCACAGGGTTTCCTGAGCACAGGGGGATTATTGCGCATGAAACAGCTCATTCCTACTGGCCCGGGCCAGTCTCCTGGATCGCTGAAGGCGGTGCAAGCTTCCTGGACGTTATCTCGCATCGGGCCTACGATGGAACGCCACTCCCAACCTTCGAGTTGCCGTGCCCGTTGTTCGACAGCATCCAGGAGCTGGACCGATCAGGCGCCAAGTGGGAAGAGGTCTACGAGTCCGGGTGCAACTATTCGCTTGGGCGCGGCCTGTTCCGTGAGTTGTACAACAGCATGGGAGACGAGGCGTTCCGCCTAGGGTTCAGGAACCTGCACGTTGCGATACGGGACCGCACGTATGTGGCAATGTGCGGCCAGTTGAGTGAGGTTGGAAATGACGTTGGCGTGTGCTATCTGCACGAGTCCTTCACGAAGGGCGCGCCGCCAGAGCACGTTGATATCGTCAATGATGTCCTTGCCCGCCGGTACTACGGCACTTCCTCGTAGGGACGAGTGACAGAACGCCTCCGGTATACTGTTCGTAGCCCACTCTGCGATGGAGTGCTGTATGCCTCGTCCCCTGCTTCGCGCCATCCCCCTGCTGGCGCTCGTTCTCCTGACTGTCGCCGCGTGCTCGGAACCGACACCGGTGCCGGTCTTCGTTGCGCGGCCGACGCCTACGTTCACGCCAACCCCTACGTCGACGCCAACGGTAACGCCTACTCCCACGTTGACGCCGACCCCGACTCTGACGCCAACCCCCACCCTGACACCGACGCCGACACCGACACATACTCCGACGTTCACTCCCACACCGACGGCTACCGGGACCGCGACTCCCACGGTGACACCGACACCCACGGCCACGCCCACCCCCACCGCGACGCCGTTCCCCACACCCGTCGCTCCGGCGGCACCCACGGTCCAGCAGAACGGCACGGACAAGGCCCTCGTGACGTGGAGCGCGCCGTCCGGCCCGCAGCCGGTCACCGACTACGACTACCGCTACCGCGCACGCATCCTCGACGGCGAATGGACCGAGGTGACGAACACCATACAGACGGCGACGCAGGTGGAACTTGACCTGCTGACACCCGGTACGACGTACGACGTGCAGGTACGTGCGGTGAACCAGGGTGGGCCCAGCGAATGGTCGGGCATCAACAGTGCGCAGACGCTCTTTCCGCCGACACCGACTCCCGTGGCGGGGGCGCAGCTCCTCACGTTCTCCGACCCGGGCACCGAGACCGCGTCGCTCCAGATCGCGATAGCCCGGACGATCCTGGAGTACGGCTACGGGTACCGGACGCTCAGCGTGTCCGGCACCGAGACCCAGGCGATACGGAACCTGGGCAACGGCCTGACGAACATTCATATGGAGGTGCGGCTCCCGGCCTTCCAGTCGGTCTGGGACGACGTTTTCGACGTAGACACCATCCTGACCCTAGGAGACAGTTTCGCGGGTGTCGTATCCCAGAGCGCGTTCCTCATTCCGCAGTACACCGCGAACGCGAACCCTAGCCTGTTCAGGGTGCAGGGCCTGCAGGAATCGCAGCACCAGCAACTCTTTGCCGGACCCGACGGCGGCAAGGCCCGGCTCATCACGTGCGTCACCGAGTGGGAGTGCGCGCGCATCAACGAGAAGCAGGTGCACGGGTACGGTCTGGACGAGTTCGTCGAGCTGGTCGACCCCCGCACTCCCGAGGCGCTGTACAACGAGATACTCTCGGCGTTCGAGAACCAGGAGAACATCCTGTTCTACTACTGGTGGCCGTCGGCGCTGGCCACGACCCTCGAGGAACTGGGAGGCTTCGAACAACTGAGGGAGCCTTCGTTCGGCGAGGGCTGCTGGGAGCGGCTGACATCGACCGTCGCAGCGTCGGAGATCAACCAGGCATGCGAATACCCGGACTCGTCGTCGCTCATCGCCGTGCGGAAGGACGTGGAAGAGTTCTCGCCGGACGTGGTCGAGTTCTTCAAGGAGTGGACGCTGGACCGGGAGGAGCTGAACGAATTGCTCGGGTACAAGGGGCGGTTCCGCTTCTTCGTGCTGCAGGAGAGCGAGTACCGCGAGGCTGCGTTCACGTGGCTGCGCAACTCGGACGAGTGGAAGGACTGGGTCGCCACCGGCGTCGCGAACAGGGTGCTCGACGGGATCGGCAGGTAATGACGAGGGCTGTCCTTACCCGAGAGGTGTGTAGGCCCCGCTCAGCTTGACACAGGATCGCCTACCGCCCGATGAGGTCCTCGCCGGAGAGGTGTTCGACGGTCTGCCCTGTCTCAGCGAAGGTGCGGGTCACGCTCGTGGAGGCGTAGACCCACATGATCTTCATCGGCACGTCGCCGGTGTTGCGGAAGCAGTGGGTGACGCCGCCTGGGATGAACGTGGTGTCGAAGAGGCCGACGGGCCTGACGACGCCGTCGATCTCGCATTCGCCTGAGCCCTCCAGGACGGTGACCATCTCCTCGACGTTGTGCGAGTGCATGGGCACGTTCAGCCCGGGCGGGAAGTGGCTGATGCCTGCGGTGAAGGCGTCGGTGCCGTCCGCGCCGCCGACGAGCGGATAGGTCATCGCGCCGTTCCCCCGCGAGATGGGGGGCTGTTCGCCGAACCGCATGTATTTCAGTTCTGTCATGGCCAATCTCCTGCTGTTTCGCCCGGAGTACCCTCACCCTAGCCCTCTCCCCTTGTAGGGAGAGGGGATCAACGCTGCCTCCTACCGCTCGCCGACCTCGGTGACGACGTCCACGAGGGCGAGGCGGCCGTTCTCGACGACTTCGCGCCTGGCGCGTTCGAGGGCGCCGCGCAGGTCGGCGGGGTTGTCGACGGGGCCCTCGGCCCACGCGCCGAAGGAGCGCGCCATGCCCGCGAAGTCCACGTAGGGATCGTCGATATCGATGCCGATGGTCCTTCGCTCAATGGGCCTGCCCCGTACCTCCGCCATGAGGCCCTGGTGGCCGAGGTCGTTGCCGTAGGTGCGGTTGTTGTACATGACGACGAGCATGGGGATGCGGTGGTGGACGGCGGTCCAGACTGCGGCGGGCGTGAAGAGGAAGTCCCCGTCCGACTGGATGTTGATGGTGAGCCGTCCCTTGTCGCGGTTCGCCAGCGCGACGCCGAGGGCGTGGCCGAAGCCCATGCCGAGCCCACCGCCGCCGCGCGACTCGATGACCTGGTGCGGGGCGTTGTAGTCCCACAGCCGCTCCGTCCAGCCGCGCAGGTTGCCGTTGCCGAGCACCCAGTCCGTGTCCTTGACGACCTCCCACATCTCCGCTGCGAGGTAGGGCAGGGCGATGGGCGACTCGCCGGAGCGATTGGCGACGACGTCCGCCGCCTGCTTCTGCGCTCCGTCGTGCATCGCGGCGACGCGCCCGTGGCGCTCGCGCAGCTCGCTCGAACGGTCGGGGCCGTCGTTGAGGCGGCGCTCGACGAGGTCGGCGAGCGCGGGGATGGCGAGCGCGGTGTCGGCCTGCACGGAGAGGGACGTGGGATAGAGGCCGCCGTAGTCCGCCGTCCAGCTGCGGATGGCGAGCTGGCGGAGCGACACGTCGATGAGCTTCGCGCCGGGCGGCAGCAGGTGCTGCAACTGGCGGGCGCGGTAGTCCTGTCCGGTGAGCGACTGCTGGAGGTCGTACACGTCGAGCGCGAGCACGACGTCGGCCTCCTGTAGCAGTTGCCGCTTAGCGGTGGTGACGTTCAGCGGGTGGCGCGACGGGAAGTTGTAGAGGTCGCCGCCCGAGACGACGGGAAGAGACAGCAGTTCCGCGAGCCGTACGAGGCCGTTCGCCGCCTCCTCGGAGCGTCCGAGGAAATCGGCGAGGACGACGGGGCGCTGCGCGTCCACGAGCAGGCTTGCGGCCTGCTCGAGCGCGTCAGGGTCGGCCTGGAAGCGCGTCGGCGCCGGGAAGGAGTCGAAGTCCGGCATCTCGAACGGTTCAGTGAGCTGCTCTTCCTGCGTCGAGACGTCGAAGTTGACGTAGACCGGGCCCTCCGGCTGGCTGGTGGCGATGTGGTAGGCGCGGATGAGCGATTCGACCGACGCGCCGACGCTGGCGGGCTGGTCGTCCCACTTCACGTAGTCGCGGACGGCGTTGCCCTGGACGTTGGCGGTGTGTATCCACTCGATCCACGGGCGGCGCTCGTCCGCGGCCATGGGGCCGGTGCCGCCGAGCACGAGGACGGCGGAGCGGTTCGCGGACGCGTTGAAGATGGCCATGGTCGCGTGGAGCAGGCCGACGACGTTGTGCACGTAGGCGGCCATCGGCTTGCCCGCAGCCTTGCCGTAGCCGTGCGCGATGGCGACGGCGATCTCCTCGTGAGGGCAGAGGATGAGCTCGGGGCGCTCGTTTCCGAGGTAGTTGACGAGCGAGTCGTGGACGCCCCGGAAGCTGGCGCCGGGGTTCATGGCAACGTACTCGATGCCGAGGCCGCGCAGCGTCTCGACGATGACGTCGGAGCCCCACTCGGCCTTGCTGATACGCCCGTTGGTGGTCATGGGCTCCCTCCTGAGGGTGGTGACAGTGTTAGATAACCGCGCGGCCTTCGAAGCGTTCGAGCCAGCGGGGGATGACTTCCTTGTTGAAGACGTGCTCCGGCAGCTGGCCGCGCAGGGCGCGCAGCACGTCCTCCGTGCCCCACTCGATGCCGGGGCCGATGCCCGCGCCGTGGTTGTGCGCCGCGACGTGCGGCGAGAGCAGGACGCGCTCGTCCATCTGCCGCAGCGGGCTGTCCATGGGGAGCGGCTCGACCTCGAAAACGTCCAGTCCTGCGCCTGCGATGGTCTCGTCTTGGAGGGCCTTCACCAGTGCCTTCTCGTCGATCACGGGGCCGCGCGAAGTGTTGAGGAGGATGGCGGTCGGCTTCATCATGCCGAGTTCGCGCTCGCCGATCATGTGGTGCGTCTCCGCCGTGAGGATGACGTGGAGTGTCACGACGTCGGACTCCTGCAGGAGGGTCTCGAGGTCGACGCGCTCGACGTTCGCGTGGATGAAGCGGTCGATGGGCTGGTAGGGGTCGTAGGCGATCATGCGCACGCGCCAGGGCGCGAGCATCTGGGCGAGCCGTCCGCCGATGCGCCCGAGCCCCACGATGCCGACCGTCAGGCCGGCGTAGCCGTCCTCGCGCCGTCCGAGGTGGGTTGCGGTGAGCGCCGGCGTTCGCCAGGCCGTGCCCTGCTTGAGCGCGGCGTCGCGCTGGCGGGACTTCTTGAGCAGGGTGAGCAACTGCTGCATAGTGGTCTCGACCACGCCGCCCCAGTTCGCCTCGGTGGGCGCGTGCGTGACGATGATGCCGAGTTCCGTGGCGACGTCGGTGTCGATCTCGTCGACGCCGACGGTGTACTTGGCGACGATGCGGAGCTGCTCGGAGGCGAGCATGACGCCGCGGTCTATGCGTCCGCCCTTGATGGACGTGCCGACGAGCGCGTCGGCGTCGACGGCCATCGCAGCGATCTCATCCGTGGTGTTGCCGGTGGGGTCGGCCCACGAGGCCTTGCCGAGCGTTACATCGCATCCGGCCTCCTCGAACCGCTGGTAGCTCCGCTCATCACCGGGCGCAAAGACGACGACCTTGGGTGCGGTCATGACTCCCTCCTGCTGCGTAGCGCGCGGGCGCAATGATGCGCTACCGCACCCATCGGCGCAAGGCGAGGAGGGATGGTCAGTCCTATTGCGTCGTGAGCGCCAGCAACACTTCGACGCGGACCTCGTCCTCGACGCTGACGACGCTGCGGGCGGTCGGCACCGGTTCGCCGATCTGGTCCCAGGTGAACGTCGAGCGCCCGAGTACGAAGACCTCGTCGCCGTCGTCGCGGGCGGTGATGGCGAACGTGAGGGGCACGTCCATGTCGTTGATGTTGAGCGTGCCGACAACCTCGGTCGTTACCTCTTCGCCATCCGTGAAACCGCCTGGCAGAGGGGTCAGGTTCCCGAACGTCACGCTCGCGGTCGGCTGGCCCGGGAACATGCGGCTCTGCACGTAGCGGTCGCGGAACGGTTCGTCGCTCTCCATGCTGTGCAGGTTCACCGTGACGACCGAGGCTTCGCCGTCGAGCCGCACCTCGCCGCTCAGGCTGGTGGTGCGCATCACGGCCTCGTAGTTCGGGATCGAAACGTTAGCGAGCACCTCGCCAACGGAGAAGGTCGCCTCGGAACCCTCCGACACGACGAACACGATGCCGTCCACCTGGCCGGTCGAGCGCTCGGCGGGTGCCTGTTCCTGAGCTGGACGAGGAGTTGGAGTGTCGGCCGAGGGGGCCGTCGTAGGGGTGTCGGTCGAAGGGGCTTCCGGCCTGGCGGTTGGCACAGGGGTTGGTGCGGAATCGGACATCGCAGCGGTGGTTGGCGTGGGGGCAGGCGTGGGAATGACCGCGGCGACGTTGGCCGTGGGGGTCGGAACTGGTGTTGGGGTTGGGTCTGCGCCACAGGCGGGGAGGGCGAGCACCGCGGCGAGCGCCAGCGGCAGGATGAGTTTCGGGTATCGAGAGGTGAGAGTGGGCATCGGGAACTCCTGAAGTGCTATGCGTCGATTCTATATGTGTCGTACCCGGCGCGCGGCGGCAATTCCAGCCGTCCGCTCTCCTGGTCGCCCTGACCTGCGAGGCCGATACCCACGGCAGCCGCGACGACGAGCGCCACGACGATGACCGGCCATCGCGAGGCGAGCGGCACTCGTGCGAACAGGGGCGTGAGCACGGCGATGCCGCCGAACGCTATCGCGGCGAGCGGCACGCTGAACGCGACCATACGCGTCAGCATGGTGCCAACGGCGAACGCCACACCCACCCAGATGAAGAAGCCGACAGCCATGAGTACGGCGAAGCGGCGCACTGCCATTGGCTCGTGGCTCAGCCTCCGCCAGGCGAGGCCGCTCACCAGGGCGAGCAACAGCACGCCCCAGGTGACGCTCGCCGAGTTCAGGAGGGCGTCGTGCGGCGAGTGCAGCGGCAGGGAGACGAGCGCGGCTACGACTGCGGCGACCGCTCCTGCGAGGAGCGCCCCGCGCACGGGGGTAGGGCTGGGGTTATCGTCCATGCACCGGATGATACGTTACGGCAGGGTGGGTGGATTCATGGGCTGTTATGTCGCGGGAGGCCCTAGTGCCAGAAGTGCGTTCCTGTCCGTTTCTCCATCGTTAGACCGGCGCGTTCAAGCACCCGGACCGCTTTGTCCGCATCCTCCGGGTGTACGGATAGTCTCATCTCCGTCAGCCAGGCACCCGGATACGTTGCGTGACGTTGGAAGTCCTCGAACGAACGAATCTCGGGCAGGTGAGGTTCGAGGGACTCAGTCGTATAGAGCGTCCGGCCCCTGCTCCGGGACCGGGGGGTAAGGTCCGAGCTCTTGTGGCTGAAGGCCGTGCTGTCGTAGTAGATGGGCGCCTGCCAGTTGGCTATCCGCAACTCCATGCGGACGTCCTCCATCAGCAGGAGGTACGCGCTTCTGTAGGTATCTTGTGTGGACTCGTCCTGGGTAGTTCCGATGACCCTAAGCCAGACGTAGCCGCGCCTCGGGTTCGCAGCCGCTTGCTGCAAGATGCGCCTCACGCGTATCACGACGAGCGCACCAGCGATGACCGTGATTATGAATATGAAGACCGGGATACCGTACTGGTCCATGGAATAGTTGCTCCTCCACAACCATGACGACGCTACCACAGGGCCCCGGAAAACGGACCACCAAGCCTAGTACACCTGGATGTTTTGCGTATGCCACCAAGGCTGCGGTCCTGCTGCGGTTTCCACGGCGATGTTGGCGCGTTTCAGCACAGCGACAGCCTCGTCGGCATCCTCGGGGTGGACGGACAACTTCATCATCCACAGCCGGCCGCCTCGGTAGGGCGCATACTTGCCGAAGTCTTCCAACGACCTGATTCCTTTCAGATGAGGACGGAATGCCTCGGTGGCATAGGTGACTCGATTGACGACGCGGGGTCGCGGGAAGGAGAACAGCGCGCCGCTCTCGATGAAGAACTCGGCCATCATCAGCTCCATTCGGAGCCCCGCCAGCAGCAGGAGGTAGGCGCCCCTGTAGGTATCTTCCGTTGCCTCGATGGTCTCCGCGCCAACGAACGGAAGGCTGAGAGGAGATGCGTATCGTTCGGCGAACGCAAGCCAGACGTACTCGGGCCTGGTCTGCTTGGTCCGTGGCGTGAGGTGCCCATGCCTCACGTATGCCACAAGGATCACTGCGGCGAGAAGTGTACCTACGAGTAGGGCAATCAGGATGACGTTCAACTCGAACACGGGTCAATCATGCCGGAACGGCTGGAGGGACGCCAGTCTGGGAGGGGCGCTGGAGCCACCGAACGGATTCGAACCGTTGACCTGCTGTTTACGAAACAGCTGCTCTGCCACTGAGCTACGGTGGCCCTCGGAGGAACGGCCCTCATACGAGAGGGCGCAGAGGATATTCTAGCACCACGGGGAGTGGGGGCTCACTCCTCGGAGCGCTGGTTGAGCTGGCGCTGGACGATGAGATAGAGCGCGACGAGCACCGCCCACAGCACGAGTGCCGTGCGTACCGTGCGCCGGGCAGGCGCGGCGCGCAGGACGGGCGGGCTTGCGATGAGCATCATCACGATGGCGGCGAGGAACATGAACGCGAAGATGGTGAACGCCTGCTCGTAGCTGCCGGTCTGGTCGCGTATCCAGGCGGCGGCGAGCGGCCCCACGGGGTTGATGAAGGCCGTCATCAACCCCATCTGGCCGCGTATGCCTCCCACGGAGCGGCGTCCGAAGTAGTTCGGCACGATGATGCGCTGGCTCACGGTCCAGCCGCCCTGCGCGACCCCGAACACGACGCCGAAAAGGACCGCGCCCGCGAATGTGTGCGCGTTGATGATGACGACCATGGAACCGAAGTAGAGGAGCGAGACTATCGCGATGACGAAGCGCACGTGGAGGCGGTCCATCACCCAGCCCCAAGGCACGGTCATCACCGCAGAGATGGCAGCGAATATGAACACGATGACGACCGAGCTCTCGAAGGAGACGCCGCGCGTCTGGAAGTGCGGCGCGGCGTGGAGGTTCGTTGCGGTCTGGGCGAAGAACATGATGGAGGTGGTGAGCAGGATGAGCCAGAAGGCGGCGGTCTTCCGCGCCTGGGACGTCGTCCACTGCGCCTCAGTCTCTCGCGCTTCGCCCTCGCTGCTATTCGTTGGCTCTGGGGGTGGCTCGCCGTCGGGCAGCAGGCCGTAGTCCTCCGGTCTGCGCCGGAGATAGACGAGCGCCGGTGCGGTGACGAGCAGGATCGCGGAGATAGCGAGCAGGCCGAAGGCCCAGCGCCAGCTGAGCAGCACGATGATCACTGCTGCGGCGAGCGGCACGAGCGCCTGTCCCGCCCGCAGGCCGAACCCTGCGAAGGACGTCGCCGTGCCGCGCTTGCGGATGAACCAGTTGGCGATGGCAACCGTCGTGCCGATCTGCACGCCCGCGATGGCGAAGGCGCGTCCCGTGCCGAAAAAGAGCCACATCTGCCACGGTGCCTGCATGAACGCCAGCCCCACCATGCAGCCTGCGAGCACCATGCCGGAAAGCGCCATGATGGTGCGCGTGCCGTAGCGGTCCATCACCTTGCCGATGACGGCGGTGAGGATGGAGCCGGAGAAGCTGCCGATGGTGAAGGACGCCGCGATATCTGTCGCGCTCCAGCCCGTCTCCTCGAGTATCGGCTCGTACCAGACGCTCAGCACGGGCCCGTAGAAGACGGACGACGCGAAAGAGACGATGAGCGCCGTCCACGCGATGGCCCAGCCGTAGTAGGCGTCGAACGGCCAGAATAGGTTCGTGCGCCTGCGCGGGCGAGGGGCGATCAGGCTAGGTCCAGCCACGGTTCCACGGTTCGCCGCGGGAGAGTTTCCTCGTGTAGTAGCGCCAGTCGTCCGAGTGGTCGACCTTCGGGCGGTTGATGGAAGCCTGGCGCTCGCTCATCTTGCGGGCGTTGCCAGCCATCTCCTCCTGGAATGCGCCGTCGACGTGGTCGAACCCCAGCATCCGCGCGGCCTGGATGATCTTGGCGGTGCGCTCCATGTGGACGGCGGTGAAGCATGCCTCGTCGATGCTCTTGCCGACCGTCACGATGCCGTGGCCGTTGATGGTCAGGCCGGGGGCGTCGCCGAGCGTCCGCGCGATGGCGTCGCCGTCCGCATCGTCGGAGACGTAGGTGGGCACGGGGTACACCGGCAGGCCTTCGCCGAATTTCGCAGAGGCGAGGTGGACGCCGTTGATGGGCACGCCCGCCAGGCCGAGCACGATGCACATGTTGGCATGCGCGTGGACGATGGCGTTGACCTCAGGCTTGGCGCGGAAGATGCGCGTGTAGATGGCGGCCTCGCCCGGCACGGTGCCGTCACCGGAGAGCTTGTTGCCGTCCATGTCGAACTGCATCAGCCAATTCTCGGCTCCGGGGAGCTGCGGTGCGCGGAGCATCTTGACCGCGATGCCCTCGTCGTTCGGCAGCCGCACGCCGACGTGCCCGATGATGTCGCCGAACTCCCACTCGATGATGGTGGACGCCGTTACGAGGTCGCTCTGCAGTTCGTCCGCTTCGCTCATGGGGAACCTCCGTGCTCAGGGTGTGGTTGCTGACTCTCCCCCGGTCCCTCTGCCTTGTCATGTTGAGCGTAGCCGGAGGCTCCGCCCGGAATGACACAGAACGAAGGCATAGGCTGCGCCTCAGTTCCGCTCCGGCAGGTGGAAGAAGTCAACGGCGTTCTGGACGATCATCTTGTAGACCTCGTCCTCCGGAACGCCCGTGAAGTTGTGCTCCATCACCATGTCCGAGTTCGGCCAGTCCGACTCCTGGTGCGGGAAGTCCGCCGCCCAGATGAGCCGGTCCACGTTCATGTGATGGCGCAGGTCGACGCCGGAGCGGTCCTGCTGGAAGCCCCAGTAGAAGTACTCGTTTAGCAGCTCGCTGGGCATCGCCCTGAGGGGGGTGAAGCCGTGCATCGTTTGCGCCCAGTGGATGTGGCGGTTGTAGCGCACGTCCGCGATCTCCAGGAAGAAGGGCACCCAGCCGATGGAGGTCTCGGCGAGGCAGACGCGCAGGCCGGGGAAGCGGTCGAACAGGCCGGAGAGCAGCAGTTGTACCGCGTTCGTGCCGCCGCCCCGTGCGGCGAACCGCTGCACCTGGAACGCGAGTTCCGTGGTCACGCGGTCGTCCTCGGCGGGGTAGTCGAGCATCTTGCCGCCGCGCTTGCCGCTCCGGTCGAGCTCGACGTGGATAGAGACCGGCATCTGCAGGTCGATCGACGTGGCCCAGAAGCGGTCGTCCTCCGGCAGGGGCTTTCCGCCGCCGTTGGGGAACGTCATCAGTTGCACGCCGGTCAGCCCCACGGACTTGCAGTGCTCCAACTCAGCGACGGCGTCGTCGATGCCCGTAGCGGGGATCGCGCCGATGCCGAGCAGCCGGTCAGGCGCCTCCGAGCAGTACTCCTCGCCGAGCCAGGTGTTCCAGCCTCGGAAGAGCGCCCGGTGGAGGCCGTCGTCCTTCACCTGCATCCAGAGCCGCGGGCCGCAAACGACGGCCGGGTAGAGGATCTCGGCGTCCAGGCCGTCCTTGTGCTGCTCCTGCACGCGCTGCTGCGGCGAGCCGGTGCCGGGCGTGGACTCGTAGGTCTGTCCGCCGGGGTACCAGATGTCGCGCCCCTTGCCGCCATAGAGGTCCATCGGGTTCTGGGTGAGGGGCAGGTCTTCCAACTGCGTTGCGTCCGCGCCGGTCTCGAGCTTCACCGTCCGCGGTGCGCGGTCGCGGTACTCGGAGTCGATGCGGTGCGTCCACCGCTCGTTCGCCACCTCAAGGTGGGAGTCACCGGAGATGCGTGTGTAGGGCGCCATGCGGGACAGCCTCCTGTGCGTCACACTGGGATCAGGCGCAGTATAGTCGCTCATGGTTCGACGGGCGCGCCAGCCTCGGCATGCTGCAAGGGGAGCAGGAGGCTGGGTATGCCTGTCAATCCATCATCCTGGCGATGATAATCACGGTGCATCTGGTCGACAGAACCGGTGACCTGCAGGAGGCAACCACATGGCAACGACGGCCGAAGGTGCGACAAGAGCAGCCATCCACACGAGTGGACTGACGAAGTACTACGGCAAGAACCGTGGTATGGAGGACGTGGACCTGGACGTCAGGGAGGGCGAGGTCTTCGGTTTCCTCGGGCCGAACGGGGCGGGAAAGACCACGACGATCAGGACGCTGCTGGATGAGATCAGGCCCACTGCCGGGACTGCAACAATCCTCGGCCTGGACACGCACCGGGATGCCGTGGAGATCCGAAAGCACATCGGTTACATCCCGGGAGACCTCGCGTTGTACCCGAACCTCACAGGCCGGGATACCCTGACGTACTTCGCGAACATGCGCGGCGGCGTCGACTGGTCCCACGTCGACGAGCTGGCCGAACGACTCGCCTCCGACCTCTCTCGTAAGGTCGGCGACCTGTCGACAGGCAACCGTCAGAAGGTCGGGATCATCCAGGCATTCATGAACCGGCCGGACCTGCTGATCATGGACGAGCCGACATCCGGACTCGATCCCCTGGTCCAACGGGAGTTTCAGAACATGGTGCGTGAGGTGACTGCTCAGGGGTGCACCGTCTTCCTGTCCAGCCACACGCTTTCAGAGGTCCAGCGCGTCGCAGACCGCGTCGGGATCATCCGGGACGGTTATCTCATCACGGTGGAGTCGGTTGCGGAGCTGAGGTCGAAGGCGATGCGCCGGGTGGAGTTCGTGCTCGACTCGGAGGCTGACGCCTCGGTCTTCGAGGCGGTGGCAGGCGTGCGAAACGTTGTCGCGAGCGGGGTCCACGTCGAGATGTCCTTCGACGGCGACATGGGCGAGCTTCTGAAGGCCGCAACCGACCGGTACTCCGTGGATGACATCAGGACGAGCGAGACGGACCTCGAGGAGATATTCCTCACGTACTACCACGCCGATGAGGAGGCAGGGTAATGGCGTTATCCAGCATATCGCTCAAGGTGGCGCGGGACCGCTGGCTCGGGTGGGCGATCTCGGCAGCCAGCCTCACGCTGTTGCTCCTGTTCGGGATGGCGGCCTACAGGGACATCGACCTCGCCGTCTATAACGAGATGCCCGAGGCGTTCCGCTCGTTGCTCGGCATCAGGGAGAATGTTGACGTAGGGGGCCTGGCTATCGGCTACGTCTTCGGGTCGTTCGGCGCCGTGGTGGTGGCCGTTATGGCGCTCGTCATGGGCAGCGCGGCGATCGCAGGCGAGGAGCGGAACGGCACGATGAACGTCCTGCTCGCAAACCCCAGGAGCCGCACGCACGTCCTGCTGTCCAAAGCCCTGGCCCTCGTCCTGCTCACGGCCCTCGCCGTGGCCGCCATCTGGACCACGGTCCACCCGATCGCCGCCCTGCTGAGTGTTGAGATCGGCGGCTTGAACGTGGAAGCCCTGGCGCTCCACCTGTACGTGAACGCCGTCTTCTACGGGATGCTTGCCCTCGCCATCGGCGCCGCGACCGGCAACCGGGACACGGCGACGGGCGCGACGTCCGGCATCCTGGTCTTGTCCTTCTTTGCGGTGGGCCTCCTGCCCCTCGTACAGGGGCTGGAAGGACTCCGTAAAGCGTTCCCCTGGTACTACTTCGAAGGCAGCGAGCCGGTCTACAACGGCATCGCATGGGGACACCTGGCAGTGCTCCTTGTCGCATCGGCAGCTCTTCTGGCCGTGGCCGCGGTCGGGTTCAACCGCCGCGACCTGAGAAGCCAGTCTGTCGGCACCTCGTTGCTGGACAGGGTTCGGGGAAACCCGCACCTCAACGGGATGATCGGCCGGCTTGCCGGCTCGGCCAGGGTCTCGTCGATATGGGTCAAGACCATCTCGGACTACCAGACCCTGCTCCTCGTCACGTCGGCTGCGATGTTCCTGGTCATGGGCGTCATGTTGGGCCCGATGTATGCGTCGTTGCCGCAGGAGACGCTGGCTGCGTTCGACAACTTCCCGGAGGAACTGATCGCCCTCTTCGGAGGCGGAGACCTGGGCACGGCGGAGGGTTGGTACACATTGGAAACGTTCGGCTTGATGGCCCCCCTGTCGGTCATCCTCGTCACGGCCGTTATGGGCGCCGGAGCTCTCGCCGGTGAGGAATCTCGCCGGACCATGGCGTTGCTGCTGTCCAACCCGATACCACGGTCCCGGGTCGTGATGGAGAAGGCCGTGACGATGGTGCTGTTCGGTATCGCCGTCGGCATCGCGACGTTCGCCGGAGTGGCCCTCGGGTCGGTGCTCGGCGGTCTCGGGATGTCCATGGGCAACATAGCCGCGACCTCCGCGCTCCAGGTGCTGGTGGGTCTCGTGTTCGGCGCCCTCGCGCTGGCGATCAGCGCGGGTACCGGACGCACGGGAATCGCGGTGTTCGGCGCGGCAGGGGCCGCGCTCGCCTTCCACCTGCTGACCTCCCTGGCAAACATCACGGGCGCCGTATCGGCAATTGAGTGGTTGTCGCCGTTCCACTACTACCTGGGGAGCGACCCGCTCACTACCGGGATGGACTGGGGGAATGCCGTCGTCCTGCTCGCGCTGACTGCGGTCCTCATCGGCCTCTCATTCGTGCTGTTCCAGCGGCGAGACATCAGGCAGCGAGGGTAGCGCTCGGTCCGGCTCGCCACGAACGGTTGAGTATGCGGATGCGGCAGGAGGTGCGGGGTGCTATTCTCTGAAGAGGTTGCGGAAGCGCATGCAAGGGTGAAGCGATGCGGCAAGTAGTTCTCCATCCAGGTGAGGACGGATTCTGGGTTGTTGAATGTCCCAGCCTGCCGGGCTGTATCAGCCAGGGAGAATCCAGGGACGCCGCCATCGCCAACATCAGGGAAGCTATCCGGGAGTACGTCGCTGCCCTCGAAGAAGACGGCCTGCCGGTTCCCGAAGAACGATTCGAGGCTTTAGTCGTAGCCGTATGAGCGGATTGCCCAGGATCTCCGGGCAGGAGTGCATCGGAGCACTTGGCAGGATCGGGTTCTCAGTCAGACGGCAGCGCGGGAGCCACATCGTGCTGCGACGAGACGACCCTTTCGCTCAACTTGTTGTCCCCAACCACAAGGAACTGGACCGAGGCACTCTGCGCGCCATCATCAGGCAGGCGGGGATAGGCGTGGAGGAGTTCAACGGGCTGTTGTGACGCTCACCCCGCGTACTCAGCGTCCAGCGCGAGCATGTCCGTGAGCCCAACCGTGTCGAAACACTCCTGGATGCTGACCATGCGGTCGGCGACCAGGTGCGCCGTCGTGCCGGTGTCGCGCAGCTCGCGCATGAGGTCGGTCATCGTCTTCAGCGCTGCGAGCATCGCGCTGATGGGGAATATCACGAGCTTGAACCCCAGCTCCTCCAACTCGGCGACGGGCAGCAGGGGGGACTTTCCCGTCTCGACGAAGTTGTAGAGCACCGGCACGTCGAATCTGCCGGTCACGTCCAACGCCTGCTCCCGCGTCTGGATTGCCTCGAGGAAGAGCACGTCCGCGCCCGCCTCGACGTACGCCTCGCAGCGGCGCAGCGCGTCGTCCCAGCCGGTGACGGCGAGCGCGTCGCAGCGGGCGATGATCGTGAAGTCGTCGTCCTCGCGGGCGTCGAGCGCCGCGTGGAGCTTCCGCACCATCTCCTCCTGCGGCACGACGCGCTTGTCGTCCAGGTGCCCGCAGCGCTTGGGCGACTCCTGGTCCTCGATGTGGATGCCCGCGACGCCTGCCCGCTCGTACTCGCGTACCGTGCGTTGCACCTGCAGCACGTCGCCGTAGCCGGTGTCGGCGTCCGCGATGACGGGCACGCTGACCGTGCGGGCGATGGCTGCGGCGTTCGCGACCATCTCGCTCATCGTCGTGAGGCCGATGTCGGGGTAGCCGGTCCGCGATATCGACGTGCCCGCGCCGGTCATGTAGACGACCGGGAACCCGGCGCGCTCGATCACGGCGGCGCTGAGGCAATCGTAAGCGCCTGGCGCAGGGACGATGCCCGGCGACGCGAGCAGCTCTCGCAGGCGTGTGGTCGTTCTCATGGCAGCCTCCCTCTGATGCTTGCGCGAGGGCTCGCGCCCCCCTTGCTCTCGGCGCAGCCTACCGTATCCGCGGAAGAGATGGGGTAACCTGTCGTCCACGGTTCATCAGGTGGTGCTCAACGATGACTGCGAATGCTGACTACTCCGCGTCTTTCTATGCGCGTCACGCACAGCGTTACGCTGAGGTGAGCCACAACTTCATCCAGTCCGTCTACACCAACGTCTCCCATCCCGGGCTCACGAGCGACACCGACCTGATGGACCGACTGCAGGAGCTCGTCCCCGCCGGGTCGCGAGGGCTGGACGCCGGCTGCGGCGCGGGCGCCCGCGATGCCTTCTTCTACTGGCAGAAGGGGTACGACATCCACGGCGTGGACGCCATCGAAGAGAACATCGCGGAAGCGCGCAGGCTGCATCCGGAGATCGCCGCCAGGGTGGAGGTCGCCGACCTTCGCGAGCCCCTCGGCTACCCGGATGCGTCGTTCGATTTCATCCTGTGCAACGCCGTCATACAGCACATCGCCCCGGACATCGCGTTTGGAGTGACGTTGCCGGAGTTCGCCCGGCTCCTGAAGAGCGGCGGCGTTCTCCAGCTCATGTTCAAGGTCGGAGGGGGAGTGGCGACGGTCTACGACAAGGACTACGGGTCGGACAGGACCTTCCAGCTCTACGACCCGGACGAGGTGCTCGCCCTGTTGACGAATATGGGACTGGACCTGATCCCGGAGGAAGGCGCGAAGCTTGGAGGCGTCATGTACTTCACCGACCCCAAGCCGATGGACCACTGCGTTCTGTTCGCGCGCAAGGCGGCATGACCGGCTCGAGCATCCCCAGAAACCTCGAGGAGATCACTCCGCTCTGGCTGACGCAGGTACTGAAGGACGCCGGAACAGCCTCTGACGCTCGCGTGACCGGCTACTCGACCGAGCCCGTGGCCGATGAGACGGGGTTCATGAACCAACTCTTCCGCCTGCACCTCGAATACGACACCGAGCGCCCGGACGCGCCGCGCACCGTCATGGTAAAGCTGCCCTCCACCGACCCCCTGATACGGACGGTCTACGACAGCCTGGAACCGAACCTCCGCGAGGCCAGGTTCTACAAGGAGATAGCGGCCAGCAGCCACCTTCGGACGCCTCACCCGTACTTCTGCGGGACAGACGCGGTTGCCGGGCACACGGTCCTGCTGCTCGAGGATCTGAGCGACACTCGCCAGGGCGACAGCGTGGCTGGTTGTTCCCGGGCTGAAGCTGAGCACGTCATGGCGCAGGTGGGCGCGTTCCATGCCTCGTGGTGGAACAGCCCACGCCTGGACCGGCTGGACTGGATGCCGTTGCGGGATGCCGAGGCAGGCGCTTACCAGGAGATATACGCGGGCGCCTGGCAGTCGTTCCTGGGGAAGGCCGGAGACGCGATGCCTGAAGGATTGCGCTCGCTCGGCGACCGCTTGATCGCAGAGATCCCGAAGATAAAGGCCATGCTCGCGCAGCCTCCCAGGACGATCGTTCACGGAGACCTCCGCCTCGACAACTGCTTCTTCCCCTCCGACGCCGGAGCACGCTGGCCGGTCGTCTTCGATTGGGAGTTCTGCGTACGAGGCCGGGGCGTCAACGACGTCGCCACCCTCATCAGCGACACGTACGCGCCGCAGGAGCGGAGGAACGTCGAGATGGGACTGCTCCGCACCTACCATGCTGCGCTCGTGGACAACGGCGTAAGCGGTTACTCGTTCGAGGAGTGCCTGCGCGACTACCGGCTCTCCATGCTGGAAGTCGTCGTGTTCTGGATAGTCATAGGCGGCTACTGCGACTACTCCGGGGACCGCGCCGCGCTCTACCTGCGCAACTCGCTGGAGCGCTTCGACGCCGCCATATCCGACCTCGCTTCCACCGAGCTGCTCGCAGGGTAGGGCACGCAGGGCGCCGCACGGCTGAAGGCGCATTTGACGCGGCAACGGGCCGACCATAGGCTACGGCGCGTCCCCTACGCTTGTCCGAGGAGGATGAAGATGGCATACGACGCCCTCGACCCGAAGAAGACCGGACTCGTGTTCTTCGACATGCTCAACGTCTATTTCCGGGGCTCCAGCGAGGAGAACCAGCGCCGGATGGAACCCATCGTTGCGAACTGCGTGAAGGTGCGGGAGGTGGCTTCGGCGCTCGGCGTCCCGTCGTTCTACCCGAAGGCGGACCACCGCGCGGACGGGATGGACTCGGCGCTCATCTACTCCGACACCAACTACGCGCTGGAACCCTGGCCGGACCCGGAGCAGGGCTTCACGGCCGCGTTCCGCAACGTCCACCACGGCAGCTGGACGTCCGAGGTCATCGACGAGCTGGCGCCGACGCCGGACGACTACCTGATCGCCAAGCACCGGTGGAGCTCCTTCCACCAGACGCACCTGCAGCTGAGCCTGCGTACCCGGGGCATCGACACCATCGTCCTGTTCGGCGGCGCGATCCATATCGGCGTCGCGAGCACGGCCTACTCGGCGCGCGACCTCGACTTCAACATCGTCGTCGTCAGCGACGCCTGCTCCGGCCCCGACGACAACCTCCAGATGTTCATGGAGCGCATCTTCCCCATCTTCACGCGCGTCCGCACGGCAGACGAGGTGGTGGAGATGTTCAAGCGGGGCGCGGCAGGCTGAGCCCCGTCGTCCCGCGCAGGCAGTGACCTCACAGCCTTAGCGCTTCCTCCTCCGGTACCGCTGCCCGGCGTAGACGACTCCGCCCGCGAGCGCGGCCACGACGACGAGCGCTATTGCGAGAGTCCACGCCGCTCCACCCGACGACATCGACGGCATGTGCGTTCCGCCAGCGGACTCCGGCGTCGGTGTCGGCTTCGCTGCGGGCTCGCTCGTGGGGGTGGGCAGGGGAGTGGGAGCGGCTGTGCCAGGAGCGACTGGAACAGGCGTCGATGTAGGCGTTGGCGCGGGCGACGGCGCATCCCGGCCGGCCGGCGTATGCGTCGGCGATGGCTGCGGAACCTGACCAGGCGGCCCGGCGAACCGGTAGATGCCGCCGTCGAAGCCCAGCACGTAGACCTCCCCCGCCTCGTCCTCGCCGAACGACGGTATCTGGAACCCGGCGCGGGCCAACTGCGCCTGCTCCGTGACGCGCTCGCCGTCGTACCGCAGCCCCCAGATGCGCCCGGAGCAGAAGTCTGCGTAGAGGTAAACGCCCCGCAGGCCGGGCAGGCGTTGCCCGCGGTAGACGTAGCCGCCGGTGATGGAGCAACCCATCTCCCGGCCATACTCGGCTATCGGTGGTTCGAAGTCGTCCGCGTTGCACGACGCGGAGCGGAAGCAGCGCGAGCCCTCCATCACGTTCCAGCCGTAGTTGCCGCCCCGCCGGACGACGTCGACCTCCTCCAGCGCGTTCTGGCCAACGTCGCCTGTCCACAGGTCACCGGTCTCGCGGTCGAATGAGAAGCGCCACGCGTTGCGCAGCCCGTACGCCCATATCTCGCCGCGAGCGCCGCTCCGCCCGACGAACGGGTTGTCGGCGGGTATGGCGTACGGAGCAACTCCTTTCGGCGTCACGTCGATGCGGAGGATGGTCCCGAGCAGCGTCCCGAGGTCCTGCCCGTGCCGTCGCGGGTCTCCCGCCGAGCCGCCGTCGCCCAGCGCGACGTAGAGCATGCCATCCGGCCCGAACTCGATCATGCCGCCGTTGTGGTTGGAGAACGGCTGCGGCACTTCCAGCAGCACGGACTCGGAAGCGGGGACGCCCAGCCCGCCGCTGCCGGTCTCGAACCGCGACAGTACCGACCGGCGCGGTGAGGCAGCGCTGTAGTAGACGTAGAAGCGTCCGTTCTCCGCGAAACCGGGGTCGAACGCCAACCCCAGCAGTCCTTCCTCGTTCCCGCGACGGCTCACGCGCGGGCTGATGTCGAGGAACACGTCGGTCTGCTCCGGCGTCGCGGGGTCTATCCGGTGGATGACGCCGTGCTGCTCCACGACGTACACGCGCCCGGAGCCATCGCCCGCGTGCGTGAGCAGCACGGGCCGCTCGAACGTGAGGGCAGGGAAGACGCGATCCAGCTCCAGCGTGGGGAGCGCGGCGTTCGGAGACGGCGCAACTGCCCCCAGCGCGCTGATGACGAGAAGCGCCAGAACAGCGAGAGGGAGCAGTCTGATCGAGAGCCTGCGAGCACCCATGGGAGGCCAGCCTACCACGAGCACATGGAGCGGACCGGGAGCGGGATGTGTGGGTGGTTTGTCATGCTGAGCGGAGCCGAAGCATCTCTCGGAGAACGTCCGTGTACCCGTACGCCCCGCTCCTGTATTCCAGCCGCCGCTGGAGTGACGGTCCGCGGCGGGTGAAGTGCTGCGGGAGCACATTGCACACCATGCGCTATCATGAGAATCCCCGCCCCCGCCACGGGCGGACACGCGCGGGGCGACTCTCTTCCTGAAAGGCGTTGCATGGAATTCAACTTCACGTACAAGGTCAACACGTCACCGGACGAACTCTGGGCGTTCGTGACGGACATCCCCGCCGTCGGCATGTGCATCCCCGGTGCGGCGGACGTGGCGGAGGCGGACGGAACGTACACCGGCACGGTGAAGGTGCGCGTCGGGCCCGTCGCGCTGGGGCTCGTCGGCAAGCTGTGGGTGGACTCCCGAGACGACTCCG
This sequence comes from Dehalococcoidia bacterium, assembly GCA_965208625.1. Taxonomy (GTDB): domain Bacteria; phylum Chloroflexota; class Dehalococcoidia; order Lucifugimonadales; family Australimonadaceae; genus Bin16. Next base: position 1,676,070 of record OZ242348.1, on the reverse strand, counting down.
CGATGCGCGTCTCGATGACCGGCGAAGGCGCGGACCGCAAGGTGCCCGGCAACGTCCGAGTGAAGATCGACATGGCGGTCGAAGACGCGGGCGACGGCGGCAGCAACCTCGTCGTGCGCTCGGACGCCAACATCATGGGCAAGCTTGGCGAGTTCGGCCAGGGCATCATCAAGCGCAAGACGGACGGCATCATGCAGGAGTTCGGCCGCAACCTGACGAAGCGCGTCCAAGGCTGACGCGCACCCTTCTCCGCCGACTGAACAAGAGCGTCAGCCGGCACTGCGATGAGATCCTTGTTCCCCCGTTCTACGAGTGGCGGGGGAGGCTGTTTTGACATTCTTGTTCCGATCTTGACAGGCATTTTCATGGCCGTGGCCTGCTTCCTGAGCCTGAGGCAACAACAATCTCATCCGTTTACAGGTTCGGAGGGCGCGGCGGGGGCGCCGTCCTGTTGGGCGTGGGTGTCCGGGAGCGACCAGTACCACGCGCCCGGACCGCTCGGGACTCCCGGCATGCTGACGCGGAAAGCCTTGATGTTGCAGAGTACGCGGGCGCGTACGAGGGTGGACCTGGATATGCCGAGCATGGCGGCTTCGCGCTCGACCTGAGCGGCGGGCCGAGGGCCGTCTGCAAGGGCGCGCATGAGGAGGGACCGGGCGGCGCGGGTCCTCGCTCCGTTATCACGCGTGGGGTCGGCGAGGGCCTTGATGTGGGCGGGGAAGACGGCTCCAGTCCTGCAATCGGCACAGCATCCTCAATCGGGATGGCCAGCGTCAGTTTGACCCTGTTGTCCCTGTCGATGGTCGCCCCATCCAGGAGAAGCTGCAGCACCTCTCTTCGTCCCTCGTCCGAGAGGCCGTCCAGCCTGTCGCCAGCCCGGCGCGCCCACTCCACGATGTGCTCGCCCAGCATCCGCTTCTCCGCCTGCGCCGACTCACTGGCGCGATAGTCGTCCAACGTCTTCCGCAGAGTCTCAAGCCGCTCGGTGATGAACCTGCGCTGATGGTCCAACTGCTTCTCCGTGATCTTGCCCGACACGTAGAGCCTGATGGCCCGGTCCTCCTCCATCTGAACCCTCTGCAGTTCGCGCTCCGCCCTGGCAATCTCCTCGGCGAATCCGCCGCCTTCCGCCTGGGTGGCCAGGACCTCGAGACCGGCGACGATGAGGCCCGGATTCTCCAGCACCTTCTTGACCTCGCTCCAGACCCGCTCTTCCAACCTTTCCGCCCTGATATAGGGGTGCTCCCTGCACCGCACGCCCTCGTTCAGCATGCCGTAACACTTATAGTAGCGTTGGAGAGTATCCACCTCGTACCCGTAGGCCTTGCCGTCGCCCTTGACGGTCTGGCGTCTCGCCGCCCTGCAGCCCATGAGGTGCCCGCACTCGGCGCACCTGACCAGATGCTGCAGGAGATAGAAGACCTTGGTGTTGCGGCTCGAACGGGTCAGCCGTTGCTTCTTCGCTTCCTGCGCCAGCTCCCAGGTCTCCTCGTCCACCAGCGGCGGGAAGGGCACGCCGATCCACTCGTCCTCCGGCCGGTCGTACCTTCTCATTCCGGCCTCGGTGGCGACGTGGCGGAGCTTGCCGAACCACCAGGTGCCTCTGTATGCATCGAGTGTCAGGATGCGCGTGACCGTGCGGTGGTGCCACCGCACGGCGGCTCTGGGCGTGGGGATGCCCTCGGCGGTCAGCTTCTTGGCGATGGCGGGACCTCCCATTCCCTCGCGGACGTAGAGGTGGAAGACGCGGCGGACTATCTCGGCCTCGGCCTCCACGATCTGCGGCCTTCGGTCCTGCCCGATGCGGTAGCCGTAGGGGATGTTGCTGACCGGGATGCGGCCCTGCTTGGCCGAGCCGCGCTTGCCCATGGATGCCCGCTCCCGGAAGTTGTCCAGCTCGATCTTGCCGATGGCCGCCATCAGGCCGAAGGTCTTCATGTCGATGGTGTCCATGACGGCCTCGATCTCAATCTGGTATGCCTCTACGACCTCCATGAGGGCGGCTGCGGGATACATGCCGCGGCTGAGCCGGTCCGACTTCCAGCAGACGATGGTGTCGAACCGTCCCGCTCTGGCATCGGCCAGCATCCTCTGGAACTCCGGGCGGCTCTTCGTCCATCCCCGGCCCACCTCCTGGTAGCGTGCGGCGATGGTCAGCCCCCTGCGCTGGCAGTGGGCCTCCATGTCGGCGATCTGCTCGGAGATGGAGGTCTTGTCCTCGGTGTCCTGTCCCTGGCTGGAGACGCGGGCGTAGATGGCCGCCCTCTGCCCGCCGGTTTGCTGCTTACTCGTGCTGCTCGCCATGGTTCCCTCCTCTGAGATCCTCTGAAATCGAAAGACCCGCCTCCTGTCGGAGCGGGTCTGCGAGTAGTAGCATCTATTCGCATCACCTGTCCGATCAGGTGGCGCCACGGCCCGGGATGTTTCAGCATCGCCGGGCCACCGTCTGCCCACCATTCTAACCCGTTGGACAGGGGGCGCAAGCGCGTCTTGGCACAACTCCATCGCCCGCCTCGTCCAGTCAGCCATCAAGCACATGGTTGCTTGATGCCGTCGTCCGATGACGGGTCCGTCCCGGTCGGGGGCAGATCGTCCTCGGCCGGCTTGAGCAGGATGGTGAAGAGGCGGCGCAATCGCTCCTCGGCATCGGGCGCGGGTTTGATGTCGATCCCGACGATGCTTATCTCGGGGGCATCTGCCGCGTGTCTTCGCCTTCTGTTCTTTCCGTTCGTATCTTTCATATCGCGTAGTAGCAACAGTGTGTCTACAGGGTCGTGGGCCTCTCGCTACGGGTCGGTGGATGTGCCGCCGGCGCGGACGGGAGGGGCGAGCGCCGTGCGGCTTCATGCTGTTTCAGGCCCCGCCAATGCCGCCGTTGCGCCTGTCCGGGCGGGGCCTCGTCGCTAGATCTCGCCCGTCAGGATGTCCAGTCCTCCGGGCACCCTGCGTGCGAACCGGTAGAGGGCGTCCATGGCTCCTCCGCTCGGCACGACACCGTTGCGCCACCGGAGCATCTGCTTGTAGTCGACGCCAATGGCCCGGGCCATGCCGCTCCAGGTGAGGCCGCTGGCCTCCTTGAGGCGTACCAATCGCTCGATGAAGTCCTCCGGCATCAACCGGCCGGACGACAGGCTCCACTCGTATTCGGTGAACCGTCCGACGTTCTCGTGGAAACGGGACAAGTAGTCAGTCTCTGGCATCTCCATCCTCCAATTTGAAGAGTTCGTTGAAGTCATCCACGCCGAGGGCTTCTTGCATCCGGCGGCGGATGCGACCGGAGGGGGCTCGCCCCGCGTTGACCAGTAAGGAGAGGTATCCGGGGCTGATCCCGGCCTCCGCGGCGAGCCAGCTCTGGGAGCGGTTCAGCAACTCGAGCCGTCTCCAGAGGGCCGCCGCGTCGAGCCGGACGCCGGTCCGTCCTCCACGCCTCCGGGGTCCCTTCGCCTTGTCATTTTTCTGTGAACGCATGGCTTTCGTTCTCCTCCATCCAGTGGTTGACGGGCGCGGCCCGCGGGCCGTGCTCCCGCCGTTCATCCTTCTCAACTGTCGTTCATGGGGGCGGCATGGCCTGAGGCGACTCCCAGCCCGGCGGGGGAGCGCCAGGCGCGTCCCAGCGGCCCTAGGGCGGCGATGGCCTCCCTGTGGGACACCCAAAGGGGAATGGTTGCCTGCTCGGCCCGCATCTCCTCCCGCGCCACGCGCAGGAATTGGGTATGGGCGGTCTCGTCGTCGAAGACGATGAGGACGGCGGGCCTTGCGCCGTGGTCGTCGATCGGCCTGTGCGATGAGTAATAGCGCAGATAGGGGGCGAGGCGGTCCGACATGGTCGAGGGCCGCACGGCGCGGCGCTCCCACTCCAGGAAGAAGGGCCAGAGCGTGTCGCCGTTGCGCAGGATGCCGAAAGCATCGGGGTTGACGGCGCGCATCCCGCCGTCATGCCGGAAGTGCCGGGACGCCTTTCTGGGCGGGTCGAGCTGGACGATGCTCCACCCCAGGAGGTGGGCTTGGGCGGTCATGGCGGCCAGGAAGCGGTGCACGGCCTCGGTGTGCTCGATGTTCCTGAGCAGCTGGCGGCTCCGCCCGCCGGTGACGTTGCGCCATCCGAGGGGAGCATCCGCGTCTTCAGGGGCGATGCTCCACCGCCTCCTTGCCACGGCTACCGACGTGCGGTCCCTGCGTGCCAGGAGAGCCAACCCCCGGTCGGTGAGGGCCAGTCGCCCTCCCGCTTCGCGAGGCCGGGCCACGAGGCCGAATCCTTCGAGGGGGATGACGACCTTGGAGGCCCTCTGGGGCGAAACACCGAGCAGTCCGGCCAGGTCGCCCAGGGCTATCCAGGGCCAGTCGGAGATGAGGTCGAGGGCGCGCTTCTCGGCGGGCTTGAGCAGGACGAGCAGCATCTGGTCGGAGACGTCCGCCACCCCGCTGAAGTCCAGGTCGGCGGGGACCGAGACGCGCTGCGGCTGGTCCTCCACGGGCAGCTCGCCACCGGGTACGGTACGGTCGAGGGCATGGCGCAGATCGATGGCGGCGCGAACCCCGGCCGGGCTCCATATCCGGTCGTCCGGCCCGGCCACCACCCCCTCGCGCTCGAGGGCGAGCAGGGCCGGAACCTCGGTGGCCGAGAGGAGTCTGCGTGTATGCCTGAGCCGCACGTCGTCGGCCATGAGGACGAGGACCAGACCGGGCATCGGCCCCCCGCGCAACCGCCAGAGCCGCTTGGCGAAGCCCGAGCGGTCGGCGGTCGGTCCCTGCCGGACGACGCCGACGGTCCTCCCGTCGGGAAGGGTCATTGCGGCGTCCAACGGCGAGGCCCGGTACCAGCGGAACCGGATGGGGAATGCAGCATCCGAGACGGCGGAGGCGATGCCGTAGATGGAGGCCAGGGCATCGAGGCGCTCCATCAGGCTGCGCCGCCACTGCGCCGAGAGGGGACGGTGGCCCAGCAGGGACTCAAGGAGCCGGTCCTCTTCGTCTGCGACCCGTCTCAGCCCCGCGGCGGTGAGGTGGAACCTCCGCGACGGGGAGAGCGGGTCGGCGGCGTGGAGCACGGAGGCGCAGGCCCCGCCGGACTCCAGCTTCTCGACGGCCTCGTAGACCGCGCCCCTGGACCAGCCGGTGATCGCGACCATCTCCTGGCGGTCGAGGAAGGGCATCGAAGCCAGGGCGCGGAGCAGGCTGGCCTCACATCCTTCGGTTCTCATTCCCACTCCTCCCGTTCGGCGCTCTCGATGTCTTCGACGCCCTTGCGGAACTCCTCCACCTTCCTGTGGCCTTCTGCCTCGCCGTAGGCGATCTCCTGCGCTGAGATGGTGTAGGCGGCAGCCGCATCGCGGATGCGGGCGGCGATGGCGGGGTCTCCCTCCTCGGGTCTGCGCACCATCATCGAGAAGGCGGGCATCCGCTCCGTTCCCACCGTGGCGCGGACGTAGCAGTGGTGCACGGGCAGAGAGACGATGTCCTCCTCGGACACGCGGTCCCTGCCGAGCTCCCACACCAGCGTTCTGGCGTCGGCTCCGGCCACCTGGAATACGGCGAGACAGCCCACATTGGCGAGGATGGTCTCCCGCATGGTGAGAGAGAGGTCGTCCAGCTTGGCGAGACTCTGGGTGGCGAGGATGAAGGACGCGCCGAACTTGCCGAGCTCGGAGAGCATCGACTCGTAGTCCACGCCGGGCATCGACTGCATCTCGTCCACCACCACCAGTGCGCCCCGACGCTCCCTGAGCGCCATGCTCCCCTGCTCCCGGATCACCGCGTCCACGAGATTGAGCAGGGACGCTCCCACGAGCGCAGCCACATCCCTGCCCACCGTCCCCTGCGACGTGGAGACCAGGAGGATGCCGCCGTCGTGGATGGTGCGGCGCAGATCGATGGTGGAGCGGCGCTGGCCGAGGATGGCCCTTGCCCGCTTGGAGGATGCGTAGTAGGAGAGCCGGGTCTGGACGGGGGCGAGGGCCTCGGCCCGGTACTGGCGGTGCCACGAGGAGAAGTCCCTGGCCCACCACTCCAGCAGGTAGGGGTCTGAGACCCGTTTCAGCACATTCTTGCGGAAGGGATCGTCCGACAGCAGCTTCAGGCCGTCGAGGATGGTGTACTGGGTCTCCGCCTCCACCTGCTCGTTCGCCTCGTGAAGGCTCTTGACGATGAACTCCAATATGGACTGCATGCGAGGCCCCCACTGCTCCCAGAGTCCCCGGGCGACGCGCACCACGGAGTCGGCCGTCCTGTCGCGGTCGGCGAAGATACGGGTGTCCAGCAGGTTGATGCCGGGGGAGCGCGCCTCGTCCGACAGATCGATGAGGCGCACCCGGTCGATGAGAGACTCGGGGATGTGTTCGAGGAGGCCGCCGACGAGATCGGTGTGAGGGTCTATGACGACGATGGCATCGGGGTCGCGTCCTGCCGCCTTCTCTGCGAGTTTGTGGGCGACGAGGTGGTGCATGAGGGTGGACTTGCCCATGCGCGTGCGCGCGACATAGAGGTGGTGGCGGCGGAGCAGGTCGTCTGGGAAGCGGATCTCTCGCTTCGCCCCCGCCGTGGCCTCGCCCACCGGCGCGCCGCCCCCGATCCCCTTGGCCGATGGGCTGAGCGTCCGTGCGCCGGAGCGTTCCACCAGAGGCGTCTCGTCGCCGGCGCCGGGCGGGTGCCAGAGGCAGGCGGCCTCTCGGACTCCCAGGACGCTGCGCCTGCCGAAGAGGCCTGCGCCTGCCGGGTGCAGCATGCCGGAATCGGGAGCGGCGGGCAGCACCCGTCCCACCCTGAAGCTGGCCCCGGCGGGATTGTCGTAGTGGCGATAGGCGGCGGCCACCGGCTTCAGGATCTCATCCGCCCGCTCCTGCTCCGTGTCCGCGGGCAGGACGGCCGTCACCTGGATCTCGGCATCGAAGGCGATACGGGATATCTTCTCGCGTATCAGCATCGGGTCGTAGACGGGCGGGCGCTTGAAGAATCGCGCCTTCACCCATCCGGCTGCGATGAGCCCGGCCGTGACGCCGAGTCCCAGCAGGACGGCCTTCCAGATCTCGTCCGCCTGGATCCACTGATACGCCTTGAGGGCGATGAATGCGCCGATGCCGAGGACGGCCATGCCGAGGCCGCCCGCTGCCTGCGGCGTCCCGGCCTGCGGAGGTTGCGCCGTGCCGGGTGCAGGGCGCTCGTGGACGAGGCGCTGGTGGTGCTCCGCCCAGCCCGGACCGAGAGAGCGCAGCAGCAGCCTGGCGACGATGCGCTCTCCGTCGCGCAGGCCGGCGAGCGCGCCGATCAGAGCGATGAGGGGATCGGAACCGGGCTCGGTCAGGTCGGCATCGCGGAAGGTGCGCAACGGGACGTATTCGGGGCCGCTGGCGCGCAGGGTCATCGACCACGCCTGCTCGCCGTCTTCGAGGCGCAGCGGGTCGTGCTCCGGCGCGACCTCGTGGATACGCGCCTGCGGATAGTGGGCCGAGAGCTGGCTCCTGACCACCTGGCCGTCCTGGCAGCGGGCCATGAGGGTGACGCCATCGGCATCGCCCGCAAGCTCGAGAGAGAAGGGTTCCGGCACGGCGATGGAGGCGAGGAGATTCTCGACGCCGAGGAGGGTGCGCTCGCCGCTGCGCGGCGGGGTCACCGCCAGCAGGACCGGTTCTCTGGCGACGGTTCGCTTGTCGGATGGGCCGTTCGGTCTCATGGGTTCCTTCCTTTCCATGCGCTTCACGCACGTGTTGTCGTTCGTGGGGTGCGTCCTAGTGCCTGCCGGGCCGCCACTCGATGACATCGGCCTCCTCCGCCGTTGCCTCGATGCGGACGGGGAATCTTCCTCCGCGCGCGAGCAGGAGGCCGTCGCCCCTGGGACACGAGAGGAGCCAACGCTGCAGGTCGACCGGCAGATCGAAGGCCTCCCCCACGGTTGAGATGGCGGCTGCATCCTGCTGCAGGAGCAGCTTGAAGGCGGCATTCTGGAGGAGCGCCCTGCCGGAGTGGCCGGTGATCGCGCGGGAGGTGTCCTCGGAGAGGAGGTCCTGCACGTCCTGAGTGATGAACTGCAACCCCAGCCGGTGCTTCCTTGCCCGCTTCGCCATCGACACCATGAAGGCCGCGCCCTCGGGGTGCTGCATGATGCTCCACACCTCGTCGACCACGAGCAGGCGGGGTTTCGGGTTCTGGGCCGCCGCGGCCCAGACGGTCTCGGTGCAGACCATGGCGGCGGCGGGGCGCAGCTCGGGTTCGAGGAGGCGGAGATCGAAGACGGTGACGAGCGCCTCGTTGGTGAGCAGATCGTCGCCCTCGTCGGACAGCAGGTGGCGGAGGCTTCCGGTGGCGAATGGCCGCAGCAGCCGCGCAAGCACCTCGTCCTCACCGTCCTGCAGGTAGGCGTAGAAGTCCTTGAAGCCGGTGCGCTCGCGCGGTTCGGAGTAGTAGCCAGCGAGGGCGTGATCGAGCTCGGCGCGGCGCTCGGCGCTGAGCCGCTCGCCGACCATCACCTCGATGAGGCGGCGCAGGCTGCCGATGCGGAGCAGAAGCTCCTCGGCATCGCCCTGATTGATGACGAAGGGATTCATGCCCTGACCCGGAACGCCGGGAGAGAGGACGCGGCCTCCCGCGGAGCGTGCCATGTCGGCGTATTCACCCTCCGGGTCGATGACATAGGCGGTGATTCCCCGTGTCAGACCCCGGAGCATGCCGAGCTTGGTGGAGAACGACTTTCCGCTGCCGGAGCGGGCCAGGACGGCGGTATTGGCATTCAGATGCGTGCCGTCCCACGGGTCGTAGACGATGGGGGAGCAGGCCCGCAGATCGATGCCATAGAGAGTGCCGCTGCGGGTATCGAGATCGGGAGGAGAGAAGGGGAATAGGCGCGCGATCGATGAGGTGTCGAGACTGCGCCACTCCGCGACCGCATTCAATGCGATGGGCAGCGTCGAGAGCATGCCGACGCGCTGGCGGAAGGGCAGCGTATCGAGCTTGCCGAGCGTGGCGGCGAAGTGCGCCCGGGCGCGCTGGGTCATCTCCTTGAGCGCATCGTCGTCCTTCGCATGGAGGGTGATGGAGAGAGAGGAGTGGAAGAGGCGCTCGCGACCGCGCTGTATCTCGTCGCGGAGGCGGGTGATGTCCTCCAGTGCGATCTCGGCCTCGGGGGACATGGTGCGGCCCTTGCGCAGCGAGAGGGATTGGGCGGATTCGAATCGCACCTTCTGCCATTCCAGGGTCCTGGCCGCCTGCTCGGCTGGTATGGGGCCGAGATGGATGGCGAGATCCATGGGCGCTCCCGCGGCCATGAGCCCCTGCAGGAAGCCGGGAGCGAGAGCGCGGGGCCAGCGCCCCAGGTGCAGCGAGCGGATGAGGTGCTCACCGACGCGGACCTCCCGCCGGTTGACCGTGACCTCCACCTGTTCGTCCTCGTCGCGGTCGGCGGGCGAGCCGCCGAGGGCCGATGCGAGCAGGAGCAGGCGCAGAGCGCGGCCTGCGAGGGGATGGGCAGCCAGACCCGCCTTGCCGAGCAGGACGCGCAGATCGCCCGCGCGGTCGAACGGGCAGACGGCATAGAAGCGGCGGTCGAGGATGCCGTCGCGGTGTTCCAGGTTGCTGAGCAGGCCGCGGAGCGACTCCGACGCCGCCCGCGTCTGCGGCGGCAGATCGCCGGGTTGGGCTTCCTGCAGGCGCTCCCGCATGCGGCTGAGATCGGGCGGATGCTGGCGGATGAGGAGCTGGAGCGGAAAGTCGAGAGCATTCAACGCGCCCGCGAACGCTCCGAGTTTCGGCTCGTCGAGTTCGAGGCCCATGACCTCGAAGATGCCGAGCTTGAGTCCGTCGATGCGGACGGGTCCGTCGTCTTCCAGATGGGAGAGCATGAAGCAGAGCGGCAGCGGCAGCGGCGGTTTTACAACGGGCTCTCCCGGCTGCCGGCCGGCATCGGGCGTTCTGCGCAGGGCGCGGTCGGCGACATGCGTCGCCCGGTGCACGAGGCGTCCCGCGATGGGCCTTGTTCGGCGCACGAGGCGTTCCGCAATGTGCCTCGTTCGTTCGGCCAGGTTTCGCAGGGCGGGGTTCCTTCTAAAGGGGATGGAGACGATGCCCTTGCGCAGGACGCGCAGGCCCAAGCTCCGGGTCCATTCGATGAGGTTTCGCAAGGTTGTGCTCCTTTCGGTGAGCGTGGTTACGGGATAGGGACGATGCCGCTGCGCAGGACCAGAGCGATGGCCTTCGCGGAGAGGACGATGACCAGACCGAGGAGAGCGCCGGCCACCGCGTTGCGCGCGCGGCCCGCGCTGCGCGACTCGCTCCCCTCGGCCATGAGGACGAAGCCCGCCCAGACCACCGCGAAGACGGCGAGACTGGCTGCCGCATAGGCCATCGCGGTCAGCACGCCATCGAAGGCCGCGAGCATCGCCTCCTCCTCGTGGGCAGCGGCGGCGGAGACCGCCGCCGCTGCGGAAACCAGCAGAACTGCCGCGATGCGCCTCACCACGGCCACTCCCAACCGAGGAATCCGAAGAGCCAGTCCGCCTCGGCCTCGGTGAGCTGCGTCTGGACGGGAGAAGGCGTCGGTGTCGGCTGCGGGGGCGGCGTGAATGGCGCATAGGGGGCATCCGATCCGATGGGCAGCGCCATCTGCACGGTCTCCTCTCTGCTGCCGTAGGCGCTCCCGCGGGGGTCCACCGTGCCCAGGATGAACTCCGGATGCTTGATCAGGACCTGGGGCACGACCGTGATGAACTCGCCAGGGATGCTGAGCCGGGCGGATATGTCGTGGGAGGATGTGGTGCCGTCCTTGTTCCGGACGGTGACCGTGTCGCGGACGACATTGCTCGTGCCGGGGCGCCAAACCTCCACCGGCACCAGGCGGGTCTCCTCTCGCTCCGGTATGAGAGTGAGGGTCACCAGCGGCGGAGCGTTGGCCCGCAGGTTCGCTTCGAAGGCGGCCTCGATGGTCAGCTCGTGCAGACGCTGGCCGGGCGGAACGGACAGTTGGAAGGCCGCGCTGCCGGGCGGGTCGAGATTCACCGTGGTGGCCGCATCGCCTGAGGAGACCGTGACGGAGCCGTGGACATCCGTCACGCTGGTCTTCATGACCAGGGGCCCCGCGATGTGCGCCTCCCCCTGGACCAGGGTGAGATCGATGGGGTGCTCGATGTTGGAGATGCACTCCCCGGCCTCCAGCCGCCCGGTGATGGAGCCCGGACTCCACCGGATCTGCGTGACGCGGGCATCGCAGAGCTCTCCCTCCACGATGGGCAGGGGATGCGGCAGCTGATCGCCCTCGAGGCTGAGCCCGCCGGCAAGTCCTGACGCATCCACCCAGGCGAAGGTGAATGAGGGAGCGTCCCCGGAGAGCGGCAGCGTGTAGAAGACGCTCCGTCCCGCGCGGACGCTGGCCGCTCCCCAGAAGTCCAGCTCACGGCCCTCCGGCCCTCCGAATGCCTGCACGGTGAGGTCGACATCCGTGGCGGCCCGGAGAGTGACCGTCGCCCTGTCCTCGAAGACCGCGAGACTCTCGATGTAGAGCCGCCGTCCGGGGACGGGTTCGGGTGGGTCGAAATCGATCTCGTTCCGCCAGCGGTCCGGACTGTCCTGGGGATACGGGGTGCCCGGCCCCGGCGTCGGTTCCGGTGCCGGGGCTGGCGTGGGTGTGCCGGATGCGGCCACCGCGGTCAGAGTGAACAGTGCAAGGGCGGCGAGCAGGGCCATGCGCCGCATGGCGGCATGACCGCCATCGCCCTTGCCCCGCTCCCGGGGTCTGCGAAGCCAGCGCAGCGGCCTGCGGCCATTCCGCCGCTCACGCCCCCTGCGCCGCTTGCTCCCTCTGCGCAGCCTGCGGAGGCGGTGCCGCGCCTTCTCCGTCATCTGCTGGATCAGACCGGGACTGTCGTTCAGGGGAGCGGGCGGCTCGCTCCGAACCAGCTCTGCCGGAGGGCCGGCATAGATCCGGCCCCCCAGACGGTATTGGAGCAGATCGGCGGCCACCAGGGGCAGCCGCCGCCCGCCGACCCTCCCCACGATGGCCGCGAGGCCGGCCAGCGCGAAGAGGACGGCGAGGGCGATGCGCACCTCGGACGACGGGATGGGGGCATAGCGATAGATGCCATAGGCGAGCGCCCCCACCGCCGTGATTGCCACGATCTGCGGAAAGGTGAACCAGAGCAGGACCTTGTCCTCGGCCTGCACGTGAGTGGGCACTTCGTGTGCTTGCATCTCTGTCTTCTCCTTGTGCTGTTCCGGCTATCCGCCGGGAATGGGTGTCGGGGTTGCAGGGTCGGGAACATTGGGAGTGACCGCGGGATTGACGACCGCATTCATGACGAGGTCGACGACGCCGTAGGCCACCATGGCGAGCACGATGCCCGCGATGGCGGTCATCATGGCGCTCTTGCCCCGCTCCATCTGATGCGGCGCGCCGCTGGCCGTTAAGTAGAGGTAGGCGCCATAGACGAAGAAGCCCACGCCCACAGCCCCCACCAGTCCCAGCAGGATGCCCACCAGATTCGAGATGGTCTGCGTCAGTTGTTCCATTTCCGTTGCTCTCCTGTCTGCCGGGGGTTCGCCGCCCGGTCTCGTTGGTTCATGGGTGTTCTCACCGGCCTGTCGTTCGCATCACTGGCACATGGCTCTCTCTCCTCCTGGTGAGTGGTGGTTTGGCGCGGACCGCATCCGCGCCGGGTATCCGTCGTTACTCGCTGCTGCTCCGCGGTGTTGCCGCTCCGCCCGCTCCCGGCGGTGTCGCCGTATCGGCTGCGGAGCGCGCGGCCCCCATGCCCCCTGCGGATGCTGCCGATGCAGCACCCGCGCTCCCGGCGGCGGAGGCTCCTGCCGCGGAGCCGCCCGACATCGCGCCGGCTGCCGCGCTGCCGATGCCGCCCGCAGCACCCGCCACACTGCCTGCCACTGCCGCTCCGGCGGCCACGCCGCCCGGCCCTCCCATCGCGCCCGCGACCATCGGGCCTATCGACCGCGCGGCGCGCATCGCCGTGCCGGGCAGCGACATCCCGAAGTAGAGGGTGTGGAGCCACGCATCGAATGTGCCCGCATTGCCGAGCAGCGAGGGCACACGCGTGGCGAGATAGATGAATGCAGCCGAGAGGATGAGCTTCCAGATCAGGTCCTGGGCGGGCTCGAATGTCCCGATGGCCGCGAACTCGTTCAGCATCGTGAAGCCCATCGACAGCGCGATGAGCTGGATCGCCTGCTGGAAGACCGCCGTCATGAACAGCCGCAGCCAATGGCGCCCCCATCCCGCGGTATGCGGCAGTATCCACAGCCCCAGCGCGATGGGAGCGAGCGCCAGCAGCAGATCGATCAGTGCGATGCGCAGCAGCATCTGCACGAGCACATAGAGGACGAAGAAGCCATAGACGAGATAGAGGATGGCGATGAGGATGGCCGCTCCCGCGCTTCCGGTCTGGACCGCCGTGAGCAGCGTGTCGACCGATGCCCGGAGCAGGTCTCCCGCCGTGAAGCCGAGCGATGCGGCCACAAAGCCGGAGATTGCGTCGGCAGTGTCGATGACGAGGGCGCACCACCAGAGCGACGATGCGGCCGCGACCAGCCCCAGCACGAGCCGGGGCACCAGCTCGCGCCAGCCCGCCTGCGGCCTGCCGAGATGCTCCGAGACGATCAGGCTGAGACCGATCCAGCCGATGATGACGACGAGAGCGCCCGAGGTGACGGCCCAGACCGTCGCCCATGCCTGCAGGACGATGGGGTGCGCGTGGGTGAGCGCGGCGGGAGTGCCGGTGAGGACGTCTTCCATGGGAGGCTATCCCCCACCGCAGGCATCGGCGCCCGATATCCGTTCCACGATGCCGCAGAGCGCCCCATGGATGCCCTCGACGATCCACCGGGCGAATGCGCGGGCCAGCCGGTTCGGATCGAGAGCGGCCAGCACGCGGTCCCACAGGCTCGTGGGCTGATAGATGGGGATCACGGCATTGAATGTGTGGTGGTCCCCGCCATGCACGGCGACGATCACGAGCAGGAAGGCCTCGTCCGCTGAGAGGTCCGGCTGCTGGGGCACGACGGGATAGTTCCACGAGTATTCCCAGCCGTCTGCAAGCCGGTTGCCCACCGACTGCACGCGGAACATGGAGGTGATCCAGTCGCCGGTCTCCGGATGGCGGATGCCGTAGTGGATGGTGGAGACCTGCCGGTCGAAGACGGGGCGGGCGATGAAGCGCCCGTCCTTCTTGCGCTCGACGAAGTCCCTATCGTGGTTGAGGAGCGTGAGATCGCCGCTCTGGGCGAAGACCGCATTGCTCGCGGTTGCGGCTGCAAGCGCCGCCAACAGCAGCGCGGACACCAGGGGAATCAGACGCCCAACGGACCGGAGTTTCGATCTCTGTTCCAACTCGTCCACCTCTCCGCGTGATCTGCCGCGGTTCATCGGACCGCAGCGGTCGCGAACGAGTGTGGGCGGACGAGATACCGGTGAAAACCGCCTGCGAGATATACCCCGCGAGGGTCAGCCTGCAGGGGATGTCCGGAGAGGTATACCTTGCGAGGCATATCTCCCAAGCGCCTTCCGGAACGCGCTCTCTCTGTGATGTATTGGGGGTGTACAGGAGATCGAGTTCTGTAACGGAGCGGGTGAAGTCGTGATTTCGCACGTCGTACAGCGGTAAAGCGCCCCCCTACAGCAACGTGGACAGTGAACACTTCGTTGAAACAGCGGAGTCCGGTCTGAATCCACAGAATGCGATTGACGTGGGGGTGTCTGCACGGCACAAGAGCGGCGGGTGCGGTGGAAAACAGGACGGAAATGGCGATCGACGTGGGGGTGCATGACGCGCGGCGGCAACAGAGGGCAGGGCCAACACCGGATCAGGCCGGAGGAGAATCCAGGAGGAGGAGGGCGAATCCATGAAGACGACCGGACATGGCATCGAGGAGAGCAGGGATGTGGAGAACGTCTACCACCTGCGGCTCATGGCGCTGTTGCAGGAGCTCATGCGAGAGAGGGGATACAAGGGCACCGCACGGCTGCTCGAGATCGACCCGCAGACCATGACCGAGGCCGCAAAGACCGGGCATCTGTCACGCCGGGTGCGCCACGCCCTGGAGCGAGCGCTGCAGGAGGGCATCGGATCGGCAGCGGAGCGTCAGCGGGAACGCAACGAGGCGCTGGAGGCGCGGGTCGATGGATTGGAACAGGGCCATGAAACGCTGGAGAAGGGGCAGGATGAGCTGGGCAAGGAGCTGCGGAGACGGCTGGCTGCCATCGAAGGCCGGGTTGCGGCGCTGCGGAGGGACGACTCTCGGGGGACCGGGGCCGGTCCTCAGCCGGAGGGTTTCGGTATGTCGGAGAGCAGTGCGTCGGGCCAGGTCAGGAAGCCCGCATCGCGGTCAGAGATGCGGCGCGAGTATCCCGACCTCGTGACCCGCGAGGCTGCCGATGACGACGAGGAGGTGTTCGGGGACGCCTGGCCGCTGATCGTCGAGTGGCGGACGCTGAAGAATACGCACCCCAACGAGGGCAAGGGACTCGCATGGCTGGCGGAGAAGGAGCGACTCCTGGTGGTAGAGCTGGCGCTGCTCGATACCCACGGCATGACGCTGCCCCCGGAGAAGCGGCCGCTGCGCGGCTTCGACCGCGGCGGGCAGACCACCTGGCGCAGGAAGGCGCTCTTCAACACGCGGAGGGAACGGGCACAGCAGGAGCGGCTGCGATGTCTGCGGCGCGTGCTTACGCTGGGAATCTGGTGGGAATGATCAGCGTGGAATGCCCGGGGCCCTTGCGTGAAACATGTGAACTGTTGTTGAACTGGATGTGAACCAGATCGAACGATCTGGGCGGCAACGGCCCGAAGTCCTTCCATCTGGGTCTTGGGTGTGCTGATAATGGCTGTGTTGTCTGGCTTTCTCCAAGGTTTCCCGCCATAGAAGCCTGGGTGCGTGATCCCTGTTGCACGGGTCCGACCTGAGTGTCGCCCAAGAGGGAATGCTGCCGCCGCGGGGTTCGACGTTGGTCCTCCGCAGGCAGCGCGGGCCGGAACGACGGAGTTGACGCTTCGCCCTCGGTCCGGTCCGGCGGTTGCAGTTGACGTTGGTCCTGTCACCAGCCGGAAGCTCGTCTGGCGGTTGGGTTTGATCGCTCCTTCAGCCGCTGGGCACCCGTCTGGCGAGTTGGCGTTGATCGCTCCTTCCGCCGGACTCCTGGGACTGAGCGCGCCTTGCGCTTGGTCTCTCCATAGCACGGCCGGAGTGCATCGAACGCTCTGACCACGCCTCGCGCCTGCGGCACAACCCGCACCGCTGGGGTCACACGCACGAGCCGGTCTGCGGCGCTGTCAACGCCCAGGCTCGGCCTCGTCATGTCCGCGCGGAGCAGGTTCCTCACCGAGGGGTTCCGCTGTTCCATGCGTCTTCCGCCATGGCCGCTCCGCGTTCCAACCGCGCGCGAGCCGGCGCTCGAACCCCAACGCGCCGTCTCCCGGTCCAGGCATCCACCGGGGGCGGAGTCTGCCCGTTTGCCAGCCGTTTACCGAACACGTCCGCCGCCCTCGGATGCCGGGCGCTGGACAAGACAACGAGGGGGTGCGCATGCACGTCGCAGGACTGATTCGGACGGTAGTTGGACTGGTCGACCGGCGAAGGAGAACGGAGTTCGGGGTGCGCTACACGCCCGAGTGCGCGTACTGCGGGATCCCGGACGACTCTGCGACGCGGTATCCGGGCGGGGTCTCGGTCTGCCGCGACTGTCACGAGAGTGAGAACGAGGACGGCTACTAGGGCCGCAACGAACATCGGCGAAGAGAAGGGGCTGTGGGACAACCCACCGCCCCTTCTCGCGCTTAACGCCAAGGAGGTGCGCATGAACGTCTGGACTCTGATCAGAGTGGCCGTGGGTTTCGTGAGCAGGCGCAGGAGGCCGTTCGCGCTGGCGGCGGTGCTCCTGCTGCTGGTGGGGCCTCTGCCCTTGACCGGCAGCCTGGAGCTCTTCGCCCTGAATGCAGTTGGCTTCGCCTGGGTGGGGCTGCTGGTCCTGCGGCTCATGGGAACCGGCAACAAGAACAGAGCGACAACGAAAAGGAGGACTCGATGACGACGGGAACGGTGAGACTCAACGACCGGATGGTGACGGAGCGACCCGAGCGGAGGCTGGAGGAGCTGGCAAGCCGGGTGATCGACGCGCTGCTCACCAGCATCGGCGGGAAGCGCGAGCAGAGCGTGGCACAGGCCGTGCACGAAGCGCGGCGTCAGCGGCAGGCGGGAGATCTCGACGGGGCACTGGCAAGCCTCGCAAACGCCGACACTGCAAGCGCGCCGGCGAACGAAACGCGGTGGGCGTACGGCGAGTGGGTGAGCCTCGCGAAGCGGCGGTTCCCGGACCGGAGCGCCCTCGTGTACAGCGCGGGAACCGGACGGGCCGCGGTGCTCGCACCCACGGATCAGGACGGGATGCTCGAAGTGCTGGCTGTGCTCGGCATGCGCTGGCAGCCGGGGCAGACCGTCTCTCGGCGGAGCCTGCGCGGGCTGCGCCCGCTGGCGGGAGGGGCGTCATGACGATGGTCGACCTGCCAGACCTGAAGCGCCGCAATCCGTTGGGCGACGTCGTGGAGGCCTCCGGCGTGCAACTGCGCGGGCGGGGCAGGGTGCGCCAGGGGGTGTGCCCGTTCCACGAGGAGGTCGAAGGGAGCTTCACCGTGTATGCCGACTCGGAGCGGTGGTTCTGCTTTGGATGCGGCGAGGGCGGAGACGTGCTAGATTTCGTGCGTCGCGTCGAGAGCCTGGACCTCCCTGAGGCGATTCGGCGTCTGAACGGCGGCGTTGGGAAGGGCGCTCCCAACGCCGCCTTCGTGCGTCCGAGGGCGGCGTCCCCGCCCCGGCGCACCGTTTCCCCACCGCCCGATCCCGCCCTGCTGACTGCAGCCGCCCGGTTCTACGCCGGCCGGCTGCGGCACAGCCCCGTAGCGCAGTCGTACCTGCGCTCGCGGGGCATCCGCCCCGAAACGGCAGCCCGCCTCGGCCTCGGCTACGCGCCGGGCGGCGGGCTGCGCGCCCATCTCACGGCAATCGGGTTCCCACGGGACCGGCTGAGATCCTCAGGGCTGTTCACCGAGCACGGTGAGCGGTTCGCCGGGATGGTGGTTGTCCCCGACCTGATTGCCGCCGGGCGGGCCCGGTGGCTCGCCGGACGCGCTGTGGAACCGGAGCGTTCGCCCCGGTTCCAGACGCTGCCCGGTCCCAAGCCCGTGCTCGGGACCGGGCGGCTCGGCACCGCACCGCCGTGGGCGGTGCTCGCCGAGGGACTGTTCGACTGGCTGGCGCTCGCCCAGTGGGGCGTGCCCGCCTGCGCCGCGCTCGGCACGCAGGGCGCCGAGCGCATCGTGGCAACCCTGTCGGGTTGCTCCCGCATCTTCCTCGCGTTCGATGCGGACGCGGCGGGTCAGGCGGCCTCCGAGCGATTCACGGAACTGCTCGGGCACAGGGCCGCCGTCGTCAACCTCCCGCGCGAGGCCGCCGATGTGGCAGACCTCGCCACCTGCCCCCGCGGCTACGCAACGTTCTGGCGACTGCTCGTGCAGGCCGCTCGCACCGCTGCGTAGCCGCCCCAACCCCATCCCCTGCAACGCGGAGCGACCACTCTCTCCCACGAGGGGTGAGCGGTCGCTCCGCGTTCCCGATTCCCGCAACCCCACCACGAAGGAGGCCGCATGCCCGACAACCGCCGGGCCGTCCCCGCCCACGGGTCCTCCCACGGGAGCCCGCGCCCCATCGCACGGAACACATCACATCATCGAAGGAGTTGGCAATGACACAGAACGGAACGGTACACGACGGATCGAACAACGGCGTCCACGTTGACGCCATTCCGGACAGCCCGCACGACCTCCTGTGGGACAGCCTCCCGCCGAAGGTCCTCTCGGAGCTGGAGAAGTCCCTCGACCCGGGGCTGGTCTCCTACCGCAAGGGCCGGAAGGGGCAGACGTACGCCTACATCGAGGGGCGCACCGCCATCGAGCAAGCGAACCGCATCTTCGGATACGGCGGCTGGGGCTACGAGGTCGTCGGCGAGGTCTCGCAGTGGGCGACCGAGCGCGTGGACTCCGAGACCGGGCAGGTGCATCGCTCCTGCTCGTACGCCGCGACAGTGCGGGTCACCGTTCCCGGCGCGCCGCCGCGCACGGACGTGGGCTTCCACACCGTAGCCGACGACAACGCCGAGGGGCATGAGACGGCATACAAGGGCGCTGTCACTGACGGGTTGAAGCGGGCGCTGCGCGGCTTCGGCGATCAGTTCGGCAACGCTCTGCACGGCGACGGAGTGGCGGAGGCGCTCGCGCCGCCGCTGCGCAGGACACTGCTGGAGCTCGGCGTCGCCCAGGGGTTCGACGAGGCGCAGATGCGCGCCGCCGTGCGGGCCAGGACGGGCAAGGACCTCGACGCCCTCCCGGTATCCGAGCTGACCCGGCTCGTCGAGGGCGCGGCGCGGAAGGTCCAGCAGGCGAGGGACGCCCAGGCCGTGACCCGGCATGACGAATTCTCGCCCGTGGGTGAGACCCAGCCTGGCGAAGTCCCGCCTGCGGGTGAGACCGACCTGCCGATGGCCGCCTGAACGGCGGCCTGCAACCGGACAAAAGGGGGGGGGCCGCTTCCGAAGAGGCGACCCCCCTGTTGCTGTTTCCGAAGAAAGGAGAGAGCCAATGACCGCAACAGCCCCGATGCTCATGGACCGGGTGGAAGAGGGTCTCGCCGACCTCTGGTTCTTCATGGAGGCGGCCGGCGAGCCGGAACTCCAGGAGGAGATCGAGGAGGTCGCACGCCTCTTCCCCGCGCCGGAGGAGAGTCCCGCCGGACGCCATGCCGTCGAGCGGGCGCATGGCCTCTTCCGGCGGCTGCACGCCGACTGCCCGCACTGCGGGTGCGCGGCCTGACGGAGCACGGCTCCGCATGACTTCGCCGCTCCCGCCGGGAGCGCGTACGGGACCGGCTCCCCAATGGGAGATGTGGCCCCGCGGCTCATCACACCGGGCGCGGCAGGGCCGCGTCACGTCACCAGTGCAAGGAGGCACATCATGGCAAGGACCATCAACAGGGTAGAACTGCTCGGACGCGTCGGCACGGAACCGGAGATGCGCTACGCCCCCAGCGGCACCGCCGTCACCACGTTCCGCATGGCGACGGACCGCCGCCGCCAGAGCGGCGAGACGGAGACGGACTGGCACAACGTCGTCTGCTTCGCGAAGCAGGCCGAGGCGGTCGACACGTATGTCAACAAGGGCGACCGCATCTACGTGAGCGGCTCGCTGGCGCAGAACAGCTACGAGACCGAGGACGGCCAGCGGCGCCACCGCACCGAGGTGCACGCCTCGGAGGTCGTCTTCCTCGACTCGCGCAACGGTGAGCGCACGGCGGACGAGAACGGCCACGCCGTGGCAGAGGCCGTCGAACCCCAACCGGTCGCCGCCGGGGCCGACCCCTTCTAGCCCTTCACGGCACACACCGACGTCAGCATGCGCGGGCGCATCACGGGGCCGCTCCGATTCCGGGGCGGCCCCGTTCCCCTTCTTTCACCCATCCTCACTCGAAGGAGTCCCCATGACCACCGCCAACCCGATGCTCATTCCGCCCGGAGAGGCGCTGCTGGACGCCCTGCGCTCCAACATGCTCCTCCTCGGCGAACTCACCGTCCGCTACGGCGTCGCGACAAAGTCCGAACGGCCCGCGTCTCCGCCCGTCCTCTCCACCTCCGACGACGTCCCGAGACTGCTGGGACGGGAGATGGCCGCGCTCGCACAGGAGCAGTTGAGGGTGCTCCTGCTCGACGCCAAGAACCGGCTCGTCGGCCAGCGCGTCATCTACCAGGGCAATATCAGCCAGGTGATGGTGCGGATCGCAGAGGTGCTGCGCCCCGCCGTCGCCGAGGCCGTTCCCCACCTCATCATGGTCCACAACCACCCGTCCGGCGATCCCGAACCCAGCGCGGCGGACGTCGCCCTGACCAGGGAGGTCTACCGGGGCGCGCGACTGCTCGATCTCGACCTCCTCGACCACATCGTCATCGGCGTAGAGGGGTTCGTCAGCTTCAAGGACAGGGGCATCATCCCCTGCGAGCTCTGACCCACCCCGGACACGAATATCCCCACCCGAAAGGACATCCACCATGCAGAACACACATCCAGCCGTGTCCGGCGCCACCTTGGAACCGGATCTGTACACGATCACCGCTGGGGGCTTCTCCGCCACCGCCGACGCCTTCGCCAGGGACCCGGAGAGCCACGGCCTCTGGTTCCTCTCCATGGTCGGCGCCCAGACATCGCTGAAGGCAATCTGGGCCTCCATGCTGAAGCAGCCGCCCGACCCCGCGCACATCATCAGGGGCGCGGACGGGATGGCGCTCAGCGGGGGATACCAGAGGTGCGTCATCCCAGGCGAGACCATAGGCAGCTGGACGACGAAGATTGCCCGCCTGCCCGCGAGTGGCGGCTGGCACGCGCTCGTCTACACGAAGTGGGCCGAGTTCGCCTCAGGGCACGATTGCTTCCTCCTATTGGCCCATGAGGGCGACGACGTGCCTGCGCTCCACCACCGCTTCCTCGACCGCCGCAGCCCGCTGCCGCTGCACCACACCTGGGCCGATTGGCTCTGGCGGCGGGGGCTGGCGAGCGGGGAGATTGCCCCGCTGCAGTCTGCGGGCATCACTGCCCACGTCTGCAGGCCAGATGCCGAATCGCTGCGGGAGGACCTCTCCCGCGCGGTGACCGAGGGCGTCCTCGTCCTGCCGGAGGGGGACTCTCCCAACAAGGACATCGCAGACCCACGCACCCACAACTACGCACTAGGAGCAGCAGCATGAGACTTGCAGGACAGGCGAAGGGCGGGTTCTACCCGACGCCGCCCCGCGTCATCGACCTGATCGCCGGACTGATCTACGCCCCCGTCTCCTACGGCCCCAGGCGGGGGCGGGAGACGCTGCGCATCCTCGACCCCTGCTGCGGCGCGGGCGAGGCCGCCGCACAACTGGCAGAGCGCATCGCCCAGCCCGATACCATGCCCATCGAGGCATACGGCGTGGAGCTCCATCGAGACCGCGCCGCCGAGGCCGGGGAGCGCCTGCACCGGGCGCTCGCCTCCGACCTCTTCCAGACTTCCATCGCCAACCGCGCGTTCGGCCTGCTCTATCTCAATCCCCCCTACGATTGGGACTCCGGAGGCGGCAAGCGGGTGGAGCACGCCTTCCTGATGCACGCCACCCGCTACCTCGCTGACAACGGCGTGCTCGTCTTCGTCGTGCCCCGCCAGCGGCTGGAGGTCTCGGCGAAGTACCTATCCTCCCACTACCAGCGGCTCCGGTGCTGGGCATTCCCCAGCCCTGAGCGGGAGGCGTTCGACCAGGTGGTGCTCATCGGGCACCGCAGGACGGAGCCGCACACCGACGTGCACGCGGAGATGCGGGTGCGGGAGTGGGCGGCCGGAGCGCTGGATGAACTGCCGGCCTCTCCCTACAGGGAGTTCAGCATCCCGCCGTTGCCCTCGGGCGACGTGCTCTTCTCGACGCGCACCGTCGACCCCATCGCGGCGGCGTCGGAGGCGCGGCGCTCCGGCCTCTGGGTCAGCGCCGAGATCAACGACTCCCTCTGGCCGAGGGGGGACGCCCGCACTCGCCCGCTGATGCCGCTGCGCCGCGGGCACATGGCGATGCTGGTGGCCGCGGGCTTCCTCGACAACCTCTGCCTGGAGGCCGAGGGACGGCGCATCCTCGTCAAGGGCCGTACCACCAAGGAGATGGTCCTGGTCGAGGAGACGCCGGAGACCGAGACGTGGCGGGAGCGGCTGCGGACCACCGTGGTCGCCCTCGGCCTCGACGACGGCGGGATCACCGACATCGCCGCATAGCCGGTTCCCCACCGGAAACGCATCACGGGGCCTGTCCTCCTCACCGGAGGCAGGCCCCGCCTGCTGCCCACGACCCACATCACTCCGATACAGGAGAGGAGAGGAACCATGAAAGCCAACCCCACACTCACGCTCTTTCCCCTGACCTGCGACTGGTGCGAAGAGCCGATCCTCCCCGGCCAGCCGTACGCGCAGACCAGTTCGGTCGACGTCGTCGACGGGCGGATCGCCGCCTCGCCGGTGCGCTCGTACCACACGGAGAGCGGCTGCTACCGGGCCGCGAAGCTGGAGGAGAGGGCAGCCCAAGCAGCCCGATCTTCCCATCCACAGGAAGCAGGGACCGACGGTTCTCTGTCCCTCATGGAACCGCTCCCCGCGGCGGCGTAGCGATCACCAGACGGAGCCCTCCACGGAGGGATCTAAACACTACAAAGGAGGAGACCGATGGTACTGAAGAGCATCACCTGTCCCGCCTGCGGCGGGAGGGAATTCACGCTGGAGGAGGTCGTCGAGGACGACGAACTGACCGGCGTCGACCTGCGCTGCGCGCGGGGCTGCGGCTTCTACTCATACGAGGCGGGCGACCGCAGCGCATGGAGCGGCATCGGCGGCCAGGTGGCGGCAGTGCAGCCACTGGCCTGCAGGGACGGCCATGCCCACCAAGTCGCGGGCGTGGATGTCCGCCACTGCGTCCGGTGCGGCGAGCCGAAGGAAGAGAGGAGCGCATCGTGACCATGACACTCAACGAATATCCCGCAACCGCGGAATGCCCGCAGTGCGGGTACGAGGTCGAGACGACCCTGTACGTCCGGCGCGACGGCACCGGCACATACATCTACGGGCGGCACTGCCCGGAATGCGACGAGGCCGTGGCCATGGACATGAGCTTCAACCAGCCGGACGAGGAGCGATGGAAGGCGCTGCGCGCCTGGCTCATCGGCGAGCGCATCAGCCTGGAGAGCCAGATGAAGCGGATGCCGCCGGACCCCACGAAGCTCGCTCGCCTGCGCGGCAACCTGCAGGAGATCGTCATGACCCTGCAGCGGATGGAGGACCTGGAGGAGGCCTAGCCAACGCCAGCCTGAGGACTCTCGCACCAGACGACCCCGGATGCACCACCAAGGAGGACGGACCCATGACCTTCGAACCCGAAGAGAGCATTGACGCAGACCTCGTCTGCCTGGTCTGCGAACACCGGCAGCCAACGACCGCCCATGTGAACGAGTACGGCACCATCGCCGTCGGCTCGGGACTCTGCCCGGAGTGCGACGACACGGAACCGATGGTCGTCCAGATACGCCGGACACCGGAGATGCCCGCAGAGAGCTACATCGAGACGCTCATCAAGGAGGCAAGTGAGGCGCTCGCCAAGCCGGCGACGCTGACCCCAGCCCAATCACGAGCGCGGACCCGGCGGCTGGACCGGTACATCCACCGCCTCTACCACGCCCGCAACCTCGTCAGCGAGGCAAGGAACGTCCTCGAGGGCGCCCGCCGGGAGGTCGGCGCTTAGCAGCCGGACGTCGGCAGGCTCGAAGCCTCCCTCCGCACGAGGAGCGCCACGGGGCCGAATCTCCCACATGGGCGGTGGCCCCGTCCTCAGTCCCCGCGTCCCACGACACCTCTCATACAGGAAAGGAGCACGACCCCATGAACCTCGGGACCTTCATCGACACGTTCAAGGACTCCATCGCCCAGCGGGTGGTGGAGTCGTACCCGCCCCTCTACCGGCCGTCCGATCAGGCCGTCCAACTACCCCCGCTCCTGCGCAACCCGCTCGGCGCGCAGGCCGACGCCATACGCGGCGCGGCTCTCTCGCTCGGTGCCCACCAGGGCACGACCGTCGTCGGCGAGATGGGCACCGGAAAGACGTTCATCGCAACGAGCGCTGCCCACGCGGCGGGCTTCAGGAGAGTATTGGTCCTCTGCCCGCCGCACCTCGTGCGCAAGTGGAAGCGCGAGGTGGAGGAGACGATTCCCGGCGCGAAGGCCGCCATCGTTTCCTCCATCACCGACCTCGAACGCCTCCGCCTATTCCCGGGCTCGTCCCCGCTCTTCGCGGTCATGTCGCGCGAGCGAGCGAAGCTCTCGTACCGCTGGCAGCCCGCCGTCAATGAGCGGTGGGCCGTAGCGAACGGAAGGCTGATCCGGGACGAGGAGACGGGTGACCCCTTCCGAGTCCCTTGCTGTCCCGCCTGCGCGGAGCAGGTCCTCGACAGGGAGGGCGTGCCGCTCTCCCTGGGAGACCTCTCCCGGAAGCGGCGCATCTGCGACGTCTGCCGCTCCCCGCTCTGGCAGGCGGACAACACCGGCCCCCGCCGCTACCCGCTCGCCGACTACGTCAAGCACCGGATGAAGGGATTCTTCGACCTCTTCATCGGCGACGAGGTGCATGAGTTCAAGGCGCGCGGCTCGGCGCAGGGCATCGCCGCGGGCGTGCTCGCGGAGGCGTGCGGTCGGTCGCTCACGCTCTCCGGCACGCTGATGGGCGGGTACGCCAGCACCCTTTTCCACCTCCTCTACCGGTTCTCCCCGGAGATTCGCACCGAGTTCGGACACTCGGAGGAGGGGCGCTGGATCAGCCGCTACGGCTTCACCGAGGAGACGGTCTACAAGGATGGCGACGATCCCTCGGTCGAGGACGGGCGCAACAGCCGCAGACGCCGCTACCGCAGGGTGGTGCGCGAGCGTCCGGGTCTCGCTCCCTCGGCGCTCTTCCACCTGATCGGGAACTCCATCTTCCTGCGGCTCTCGGACGTGGCGTCCGGGCTTCCCCCGTACGAGGAGCGCGTGCTGCTATCGACCATGGACTCCGAGCCCGACCACACCGGGCTCTCCCAGCGCTCGGCCTACGACACGGTCTACGGGGCCTTGAAGAAGGCGTTGGGAGAGGCGCTGGCCACCGGCTCCAAGCGGCTGCTCGGCACGTACCTGCAGACGCTGCTCGCCTACCCGGACGGCTGCACGCGGGGTGAGACCGTCTTCGACCCGACGACGGGGGTGCCCATCGTGGGGGTCGCTCCGCTCTCCGAGGAGCGGGTCTACCCCAAGGAGCAGGCGCTCGTCGACCTCGTGGCGGCCGAGCGCCTTGAAGGACGCAGGGTGCTGGTGTACGCCACGCACACCGGCACGCGCGACATCACCGAGCGGATGGAGAACACCCTGACACGGCACGGGTTCAGGGTGGCGGTGATGAAGGCCGACGCGGTCGCGCCCGACCGGCGCGAGGCGTGGGTCGCAGAGCAGGTGGAGAAGGGACTCGACGTGCTGATCTGCCATCCCAGGCTGGTGCAGACGGGACTCGACCTGATCGACTTCCCGACCATCTGCTGGTACGAGACGGACTACAGCGTCTACACGATGCGGCAGGCGTCCCGCCGCTCGTGGCGCATCGGCCAGACCCGTCCGGTGCGGGTCGTGTTCATGGCCTACAGGAACAGCCTGCAGGCCGATGCCCTGAAGCTGGTGGCGAAGAAGCTGCAGAGCTCGCTGGCGGTGGAAGGCGAGTTGCCGGAGGACGGCCTGGCTGCCTACGGCGACGACGGGGACGACCTCATGCTCGCGTTGGCCCGCAAGATCGTCAACGGCGACGAGGATGAGGCCGAGACGGTGGAGTCGGTGTTCGCCCAGGCCAGGGACGCCGAGGCTACCGCCGAAGAGTATCTCGTCGACGACGGCTGGGACCTCGTGCAGGCCGAGCCGGAACCGGTCGCGGTCGAAGTGAACGGCCACGACGACCCCATCGGCATCGTGCCGACGGTGGACTTGGTCATGGCCAACGGCTGCGACGAGGCCGGAGAGCAGCAGCAGTCGCTGTTCTCCTGGACGGAGTTCCTCGCGGGAGAGCAGGGCGTCAGGCGCAGCCGGAAGCCCAGGCCCGCTTCCACGTCCCTCTTCGAGTGGGCGCTCAGCATGGAGCAGGAGAGAGAGGCAGAGCCGGCCGGCGCGGGTCGCCGGGCCGCATGAAGCACGGGAGGGCCGCCGCAAGTGGAGCGGCGGCCTCCCCGCAAACGCAGCACGCCAGCGAGACAGCAACCATCAGAAGGAGATGAACCATGGCAAGAGTATTCGTATACGACGACCGCGAGTTCCCCGACCCGGACCCCGAGATGAGCGTCGAGCAGGTCAAGGCCACCCTCGCCGACTTCTACGGGGAGATCGCCAACGCCTCGGTGAAGGAGACCAAGCGGGGCGAGGACACGATCTACGAGTTCCAGCGGCGGGTGGGCACCAAGGGCGCCTGCCCCGACGCCCGGAGCTAGGGAGGCACCCGATGGACAACCGGACACTTGCGGGTCTGCTGGCGGCGACGCCGCCGGCAGGCCTCAGCATCCTCGAGCTCACGGCGGAGCTCACACGGCTCGACGGCTCCTTCGACCTGGACGCCGCGGCCGCCAGGCAGAGTGAGGTGGAGCTTGCCTGCGCGCAGGCCCAGGACTACGCGTCGGCCACGGGCCGCCTAGCGGCGGCGCTGCGATGGAAGCTGCGGCCCCGCCGAGGCTGAGCGGGCTGGCGAAACTGCTCCTGCGGCGTCCGCCGTCGCTGCGGGAGCTGGTGACGCTGGTCGGCTATGCAGAGGACTACGCCTGGTTCGCGGGGCTGGTGCACCGCCTCTTCCCCGATGAGGGCGAGGAGGTGCTCGCGGCTCCCGACGTACGCACGAGGGTGGAGCGCTTCGGCCGGCTCTTCCAGGAGCGGCACTTCCCCCTCTACGCCCCATTCTTCGACTTCTACCTCGACGATGGGGACGAGCCCCCGTGGACGTGGCTCCGCAGGGGAATCCCCTTCGAACTGTTCGGCTTCGGCTACGACGACCTGCACGACGTGTGGGACCGCTACCGCGACGGGCTCTCGGCCATGGTGCTGCTGGTCAAGCCCCCCGATTCCTCCTACGAGGAACCCGACGGGCTGCGGGTGGCATGGCTGGAATCGGCCGCCGCCCTTATCCCGCAGGAGACCCTGCTCAGGATCCCCGGAGGCGGCATACCGCTGGACGTCCTCACGGGGGCGCTCAAGGACACCGGCTTCGAGGGGGCGGCCCAGGCCTGCTCCTGGGTGTGGGGCGAGACCGGCAACTTCTTCCTCGACGCCAGCTACGAGGACGGGGAATACGACGGGTTCGCCGACCCCTGGGACGACGACCTGATTGCACAGGGCACTGAGGAATGGCGGCAGGCCAGCGCCGTCATGGACGCGGTGAGCCGGTTGGCCGGCTGGCTGGAGGAAGACCTTCCGGGCCGCTTCGCCGAGATGCTGGAGTTCGTCCTGGGGCGGCTCCGTAAAGAAGGAAAGGAGGAGAAGGAACATGAGTGTTGACGTCGATATCACCGGATGGTCCCTGCCGGGCGCGACGGAAGCGCCCAGGGACGATCTCAGGGTGCAGGTGGAGGTCTACGACGAGACCATCCTCCTGCGTGGCTTCGAGAACGACTCCGCCTGGGTCAGGACCGTCTCGGCGGACGGGATCGCGAGCGTGCTCACCCAGCACCTGGGGTTCTCCTCGGGACTGCTGCCGGAGGATGCCCTCTGGTGGAACCAGGGCGAGACCGGGCAGGTGGTGGGCCTCTGGCGCCCGCCGCAAGTCTGGTCCGTGGCCCTGCAACGGGAGGCGTTCAAGCCTCCCGCCCGGCTCCGGCTCCCGATGCCGGGGCTGGTCTTCGTCTGCTCGCCGGGCCGCGCACCCTGGGTCTACGCCGCAATGAGCCGGCCGGCCGATGCTGAGCAGCAGCTCTTCCGGGCCCCGGCCTTCAACGTCTTCCACGACGGGAGGGTCTGCCCCGGAAGCCACCGGTTCCCCGAGGAGGTCGGACTGATACCCGAGTCCTTCTTCCAGTCCTACTTCTCGCTCACCGGCGACTCGCGGAACCGCTCGCAGAAGCACCCCGACGACCTGCAATCACTATGGGAGGAGCTCGATGGAAAGGACGAATACCCGGTGGAGGACCTGGTTCCCCAATATACGGTTGCCCACGCCATGGCGTTCTCCGAGGGGAGACGGGGCTACCGCCTCTAGCGCCGGAGCGGGGCCGGTGGGCTACCTCGTCAATCATCCCGCCGGGTTGGCCGGGGCCCACGGCATCGGCTACGACTACGTTCTGGGGGCGGGGGGCGTCTACGTACAGTCCCGGAGCGCTCACCTGACGGCGCGTGTTCTGGCCGCCCCCTGCACGGTGCGCGGGCTCGCTCCCGTCGCCGGGAAGGTGCAGCTCAACCACGGCCCCATCCCTGCAGCCCTCCTCGCGGTGGGGCTGCGCTGGTTCCGGGACGCCCCGGACACCGAGCGGCTCTTCGCCGTGCGCTGGGACGGGCGCGCCTACCGGCTGGTGGTCCCGCCACAGGCCGGGACCGCAACGAGACTCGCGTATCAGCCACCCGCAGGGGTGGTCGCCGAGTTCCACTCGCACGGAAGCCTTCCCGCCTTCTTCTCGGCCGTCGACGACCGGGATGAGCAGGGCTTCCGCATCTACGGCGTCGCCGGACGCCTCAATGACCCCCGGCCCGAGCTGCGTCTCCGGGTCGGCGTCTACGGCCACTTCGCCCCGATGGATTGGCCGCAGGTGTTCGACGGCCCGGAGCCGGGCGTCCGGCTCGTGGGCGAACACGACACAACGAACGAATGACAAGGAGGCAAGCATGCCCTACCACCTCGACAACGCATTCCTGCTCGACGATCCCTGGATCACCGTGGTCGGCTGCGGCGGGACCGGCGGCTTCGTCGCCGAGGGTCTCTGCCGTCTCTTCCAGGGGCGGGAGGCTACCATCGTCCTGGTCGACCACGACCGGGTGGAGCCCCACAACCTGCTCCGCCAGAATTTCTATACAGAGGACGTGGGGAGGTTCAAGAGCCAGGCGCTGGCCGACCGGCTGGCGCGGGCCTACCGGCGTCCGGTCGGCTACTCGGTCTACCCCTTCCGACAGGACGACTCCGGACCCTACGGACCCCGCTACCCCGGCCTCCCCGCCTACGGGAGCTGCCTGCTGATCGGCTGCGCCGACAACGCGGCAGCACGTAGGGCGATGGCGGAGTGCCTGCCGGGCGACCCGCGCCGGTGGCTCATCGACGCGGGCAACGACACCAACTGGGGGCAGGTCCTGGTCGGGAATGTCGCCGGCGAGGTCGACTGGGACGAGCGCGCCTTCGTTGACGGGACCTGCCGACTGCTGCCCGCTCCCACGCTGCAGCGCCCCGACCTGCTGACTGCGGTCTCGACCACGCCCCCGGACGTGGACTGCGCCGCCGCCCTCGACCTCACCGACCAGGATCCGACCATCAACCAGATGATGGCGTCCCTGGTGCTACAGGTTGTCCGCCGCATGGTGGCGGGCGCCTGCCCCTTCATGGGCCTCTACCTGGACATGGAGTTGGGTACGGTCACCCCCACGTATGCCACGCCGGAGGCGGTGGAGCGGGTGATCGGCTCCGACTCCAACCTGGGGATGGCCGCCTAGGTAGCAACGCTCAACGAACGCATCCGAGAAGGAAGAAAGAGAGAGATCATGTCCGACCGAGAAGCAACCACCACGATCTGGCAGGACAACCACAACAGGTACCGAAGACACAAGCTCATGACGAAGGAGCTCGCCGAAACCATCCCGCCCCTGTATGCCAACGACGGCGCGGACGACCCCGACGCCGTCGTCGCCAGGGTGAAGCTGTTCAGCCCCTACATCGGCTGGCGCTGGTACATCACCGAGTGGGAGGCCGAGACCGGAACGTGCTTCGGCCTCGTCGAAGGCTTCGAGACCGAGCTCGGCTACTTCGACCTCACCGAGCTGGCGGAGGCGACCGTGTTCGGCAACGTCCCCGCCGTGGAGCGCGACCTGTACTGGGAGCCGATGACCCTCGGCGAGATCAGGAAGCAGTCGAGGCTGGCGGCCTGAGCAGGAGTCAGGGAAGCATCAAAGAGAGGAGCAACCATGCCTGACGAAACCGGAACGGAAACAAGCCGCTCGGATGCCCCGAGCGCCGACGACAACACCTTCGACGATGCAGCGGATGGCACAGCTGACGCGGTTGTCGAGGAGCGGACCTCCACAGAGGAGACCGGACAGGACGGGCAGGATCCCGAAGGTGTCGCGGAGGCCGCGGGGCCGCACGCCGGGAGAGGGACCGAGGTGCCGGAGGAACTGAAGGTGGTCGTCTCCATCAAGGAAGGCAGGGCCACCATCGGAGTGCAGCAGTCCTCGTCCGACCCGCACATCGAGTCCTTCGACGACCACGACCTCCCGGGGCTCACGCAGGAGGTCTCGGCTGTCGTTGAGAGAGCCAGGGCCCGGTGGGAGGAGTCTCCGAAGCATCCCATCTACGAACGGCCCGCTCCCCCGGCGGGACGGCGGGATCGGCGCCGGCAGGGGGCAGCGCAGCAGGCGGCCGTCGGGGCGGAGACTGGGCAGGCGCAGCAGCAGACGCTGAGGCTCTTCTAGGGTCGCACGACAGCGCATTCCACGTCCGGGGGAGGGCACCGTGATCCGGTGTCCTCCCCCGGTGCGACCATGTATGTGGCCTCTTTGCAATTCGTAAGGTTCACGAAAAGAGTTCGACCCAGGCCGCTTCGGGTTGTGCGAAACCCTTAGTTGGATGAGCCAGTGGCTCGGAATCTTCCCCCTACTGGAACATATGACATAGGGCAGCGACCTCCTGCACCCGTAGAACCAGCCTAGCATGCCTCAACTCGAACAGAGGCATGCTACCTCCGTCTTATCAGCCCATATGCTCCCCTGCCTGTTACCCTGCTGAGAACGGGTACCCCATGACCCTGACGCTGACGCTGTAGGCCGGAGCATCTCCCTGCTGCGCAGCGTACCGCACTACACGAATCTGCCATAGGTCGAGGTAGAGCGAAGCGCCGGGAACGTCAGTGTCCGACGGGGTGGACTGCAACGCATCCGCTACCCCGCCCAGGGCCTTCATCATTGGGGATTCGGGAGCGGGCTGCGTAACCGTCAATGCAAGGGAAATCCACCCCTCTTCGTACGGGTCCCACTCCGGCTGTGTGGCCAACGCCTGTGCTGCGGCCTCGCGCAGCCGAACGGCCTGAGGATACTGGGGGTGGTCCGGGTTGTAGGATGGCAGGCTGGTGTCTCTGAGCGGTGGCTGTCCTTCCACAGTCAGCAGAATCTCCCGCATCATCGCAACTTCCTTCCTACTTCCGGTTGCGCTTGAGTATACAGACTCCTGCCGCCATCAACCCGATGCCAACGAAGGCCAGTATCGTTGAGAGCAGGAACAGCAAGTCCACGACGTTCAAACCCACCTACCGCCCCGCCCTGATACGCCCCAGTTCATCGAGTATCCGTTCGTTGAGCAGACGAATCGCCTCCAACTCCGCCAGTATCGCCTTCATGGCCTGCAGTTCCGCGAGGATGGCCTGCATTTCGGCGTCCTTGTCCATCATGCCTCCGCTCAGAGCGGTGGCAGTGGGGTGGCCATAGGGGGTTAGAACCTTTATGGCCGCCGTTGTCCCCCCGGCATTGCGCAGCCCCACTGCCGGGCGCAACGGGTTAGTCCATATCAGACCGAACCATCGAGGTCAACCTACGGACCCGCGCATGGGACGTGCTTTGCGTGTGGTAGCATCACGCTCCGTGCAGACCATGAAGATAGTCGGCTTGGCATTTGCGGCGACCATCGCCGTCGTCATCGCGGTGGTGATACGAATGCCCTCCTCTCGGTGCTGCTGACACTGGCGGCAGTTGTGGCCATCATTGGGTTCGTGGTCTGGTGCGTCCTCTACGTTAGACGGCGGGCGACAAAACGGTAACTGGCCGGAAGATGGCTATCTTCTCCGTTGGCGCTGACCTGCGGGGCGCTCGCTGCATTCTGGCTGGCAGCACTCGATGGAGCGAGCATGTCGGCGCAAGGCTGGCTCCTACTGCTGGCCGGTCTCCCTCGGGGCATGACCGTGGGGTTCGCCGCCAAGGCTGTCAGCGATGAGGTGCGGATGACGCGTTCCGGATACGAGGAGCGGCTTAGGCTGGAACAGGCACACCGCTGAACAGACGAAGGTAATGGCACGACCGCCACTATGGTGGGGATGAGGATGAAGAGGACGATGAGGATGAGTAACCCAAGAGTGCTGCACGGTGCGACTGTGGAGTTCCCGCCAGGTTCCGGGCGGGGCCAGCCTGCGTGGAGAGCGCGGTCCGCCCAAGCGGCGCCGGATCCGCACTTGACGGGAGGCCCGCGTTGACGAGAGCGGGGCTGGAGTGGAGTGTGGCGAAATGGAAAGGGCAATGCGCCGATGGCGGGTGTCGCGCGGTTCGCCGGAATCGAGTCGGGGTTGACGCGGTGAGGGCCTCGGGCGGAACCGACGTCGTGCCGCACACCGTGAACAGTCGGCCAGCAGCAGTAGAGAAAGACAAGAGAACCACCGCGCCTACGTCGTATTGGCTCATGGCCGAAGTGCCGTTAGGAGGGCGCATGATGTGTCACTCTATGCAGGGCCCTAGGTTTCGGGGGCGTGTTCAGTAGAGCCGTCGGCGGTTGGCCTCATCCTCCTCGGCGTCGATCTGCACAGCGTCCGCTCCCGATATCTGGTCGGCCAGCACCTGCCCGTAGGTGGGATACGACGAGCGGTCGATCCGGGCATCGGGCTCCCAGAGGCGGCTGCGGATAAGCGCCCGGCCACAGTGCAGGAAGGCCTCTTCCACCGTCACCCTGAGGCCGGAAACCGGAGCCCGGCGACCGATAGCCAACGGCGCCAGAAGACCCGGGGGTGACGATCTCCCCTCTGTGATAGCCAACGGCGCCAGAAGACCCGGGGCGGTGACGATCTCCCCTCTGCCCTTCACCCGCAGCGTTTCATTCATTCCTGGGACCAAGAACAGAAGGCCCACGCCGGGATTCTCCACGATGTTCTGCAACGAGTCCACCTGGTTGTTCCCGGGACGGTCGGGCAGTAGCAGGGTCTTTTCGTCCAACACCTGCACGAACCCGGGCGGGTCACCCCGGGGCGAGGCGTCGGGCTGGCCCTGGGCGTTGCTGGTGCTCAGAACACAGAGCGGCGACAGCGCTATGAAGTTTCGGCAGTGAACGTCCAAACGGTCCAGCACCTTCTGCCCCGCCCGGGGCGCAGGCGGGTGATACACCTCCCTCAACTCCTCGTGATTTGCAATGGTCATGACTCACCACGCTCCTTCACTACCAAGCCTCTTCGACCCGGCGAAACATTCCGCTTCTTCCTGCCTGCCAAACGCCGTGTCTCCCTCGGTTCAGCATGCGACGGAGGGTACGACTGATGGATGTTCTGAGCAACCCGCCCGTCGACGTTGAGTCAGGAATCAGCCTGCGGCTGGATGACTCACCTTCTGAGGCAGTGGCAGTTGGCAAAGTCCCTGAGTGTTTCGCATCCGGGCGGGATCAGGTGGCACCGTGGCCTCCCATCTTTCTTCGGTGGGGTACGTTACTCGAGCGAACCTTGTCAATGACGGTCTATATAATACCCGCCATATGGTGCGGGTTCCGGGAGAACGCGAGGAGCCGCGCTACTCCTGGGATGACGCCCTGTCGGCACAGATCGACCGGCAGGGCGTCTTGCTACAACGACAGGAGTGCTGGGCAGACTTCGCTCCGGTCTGTGCTCATAGCAGTTCCATCCTCGTTTGTTTCGCTTCTCAGCCAAGAAAGAGGTGAAGTCCCCAAGCGTGCACCTCCTGCGTTTTCAGTTCACCTCAAGATGGCCGCCATGGTTGACGGCACGAAGGATAATCGTCATGACCAGTACCGAGGGTCGGACATGGCACGGCGGATGCTGTGGCCGGAGTAGACCTTCAGCCCAATACCGTACAGCAGGTCTGGCAGCGGCATCCGAGGCCGTCCTATGATCTGTTGGTTTCCAAGGACCCCGGTTCGGCCTGCCTGTTGTTCAGTTTGCGTCAAGCGTTGAACCACAGAGCAGGAACCGCAGCGACGACCATCACATCGCTCCCCGCCGTCGTACGCATGCGCAAGCAGTCGTTCGCGGGCATCGGGAACCTGACGCCGTCGTTCCCCCTGCCTTGGGTCCGGAGGCTGGAGCACTCGGCGCGGTGGCACTCGCTTACGATACCTTCCGTGAGCGTTAAGCCAGTGGACGGCCCAGGGGTGCCGACTCCTTGGTCCAAGACCCTGCACATCAAGAGATGTTGCGGTACGACTCCCGCCCCTCCAGCTCCCGGTCGATGTTGCCGAAGTAGGTCTGGGGAATCGGCCACGCTGGCGGCTGTGCTCCAACGGACGCCCCGAGGCGGTATCGCCTCCGATGCTCCTCGTCGGTCATGTTCCCCTTGCGTCGGCTACACGCCGGACAGAGCAACTGCAGGTTCTCACGCTCGTCGCCGCCTCCGCGCGAAACTGGCACCTTGTGGTCTACCTCGAACCCATCCGCGGGCAGTCCACAGCCGCAGTACATGCAACTACCCTCCTGCTCGTGGTAAATCACGTCGCGCTCATCTCCCGATGGAATCATGCAAACTCCCTCTGTTCTCTCCGTGAACACCTACGGAGTCTACGGGAACGGCCCGTCGGTGTTCTACTCCCCTAACAAGCGCTCAATGCACTGGGATTTCGGCGATGTTGAAGACGGTCACGTCACTCCATCTGCTCAAACGTCGATGCGTTTTCGCCGACCCACCTGCGAATCAGAGCGTTCAGCAGGCCGGATGAGCACTTGACTCCGTTACGCCTTGCCCGACAGCCCCGTGAGAAGCGTCCTCCGGTCGATCTCTCCGAGCAGGCTCCCGTGCTCGCCGACCACCGCGATGGGGTATTCGGTCTCGGCCGCCAACGGAACGACCTCCTCGATGAACGCATCCGGATCCGTGGTCGTCGCGGGGACGAGGTGAGCCTCTTCCAGGGACTCCTTACGCTGGAGGAGCAGCTCCCTCGCCTCTTCCGCCGTCAGCATCCCCTTGAGGGTGAAGTCACGTGCGATGAGGAACACCGCGTCGAGGCCGCGCTCGTTCATCGCGTACAGCGCGGCGCGGGGGCCCTGCCGTTCGTACATGACCACGCCGGGCTCCTGCATGATGGCCTTCGCCTGGATGACCTTCGCCCGCGATACGTCTCGTACGAAGTCGGTGACGTAGGCGTCGGTGGGCAGCGTGACGACCTCCTCTGGCGAGCCCATCTGAATGATCTCGCCGTCCCGCATGATCGCGATGCGGTCGCCCATCTTCAGGGCCTCGTTCAGGTCGTGCGTGATGAACACGATGGTCTTCTGCAGCTCCGTCTGGAGGGTGAGGAGTTCGTCCTGCATCTCCCTCCGTATGAGCGGGTCGAGGCCGCTGAAAGGCTCGTCCATGAGCAGCACCGTGGGGTTCGTCGCAAGCGCCCTGGCGAGGCCGACGCGCTGCTGCATCCCGCCGCTCATCTGATTGGGGTGGTTGTGTTCCCAGCCCTCCAGCCCCACAACCTTGATGGCCTCGAGCGCGGCCTCGTACCTCTGTTCCCTGTCCATGCCCCGCACTTCCAGCCCGTACACCACGTTGTCGATGACGTTGCGGTGCGGGAGGAGGCCGTAGTGCTGGAAGACCATGGCGGTCTTGCTGCGCCGGAACTCCACCAACTGATTGGCGGAGTAGCCCTGGATGTCCTCGCCGTCGAAACAGACCTGCCCCGCCGTGGGCTCAGTGAGCCTGAGGAGGCAGCGCACCAGGGTGGACTTGCCGCTGCCGGACAGGCCCATGACCACGAAGACCTCTCCCGTGTCAACGGTGAACGAAACGTCCCGGAGTCCGACGACAACGCCCAGTTCCCGCCGTATCTCCTCGCGGGTCATGGACTCGCACTCCGGCTGCAGGGCGGCCTCCGGGTTTTCGCCGAACACCTTCCAGAGGTTACTGACCTCTATCCGAGACTTGCTCTCGCTCATAGTACGTACGGCTCCCAGCGAGTTCCCCAAGCGGCAGGATAGTGACTCATCGCGCTGAGTACAATGCTGTTTCGACCAGCAACATAACCTGTCATCGGCAAGTACACGGGTATATGTCCCCATTGGTGGCGGGAGCGGTACGCGCCTTTGGCGCAAACGGGGCCGGGGAAGGCACAGAACACGTGCCGCAGTCCGCGCAGCCATGAGGCCGGGTGCAACGCTCACGGGTTGTCGTTACCTCGCGGTATCGCTGTTTCAATCCTCACCCGACCATGAGGCCGGGTGCAACATGCGGTCGGGACCGCTCTTCAACGAGCGCAACAAGGTTTCAATCCTCACCCGACCATGAGGCCGGGTGCAACGACGCCATCATGAGCATCGGCACCCTCGAGGAGCCGTTTCAATCCTCACCCGACCATGAGGCCGGGTGCAACGGCGCACCAGCCCGCGATACCACTGCCCCTCGTAGAGGTTTCAATCCTCACCCGACCATGAGGCCGGGTGCAACTCCCGCCAGACGCCCATAGAGTCGATGGTCTGGTCGTTTCAATCCTCACCCGACCATGAGGCCGGGTGCAACGCGCCGAGGGGATAGCCACGGCCACCGTGTAGAAGTTGTTTCAATCCTCACCCGACCATGAGGCCGGGTGCAACCACCTTCGGTCGCGACGTGACCGACATACAACGACGGGTTTCAATCCTCACCCGACCATGAGGCCGGGTGCAACGTCGTAGCTCATCGGGTCACCTCCGCGTTCTCGATGTTTCAATCCTCACCCGACCATGAGGCCGGGTGCAACAACCCGCGGACGCATAGGCCGAGGCCGATCGTCAGGTTTCAATCCTCACCCGACCATGAGGCCGGGTGCAACGACCACGCAACCCACCCGACGAGGCCCCACCAGGAGGTTTCAATCCTCACCCGACCATGAGGCCGGGTGCAACGAACTACGTATGGGCGGTAGGATTAAAGGTCCCGATGTTTCAATCCTCACCCGACCATGAGGCCGGGTGCAACTCCGCCTGCTTGATCTGAAACTCCCACTTCTCCTGTTTCAATCCTCACCCGACCATGAGGCCGGGTGCAACTCTGCCGGTATCGCGTACGTGCTGCCTGTGCCTTGTTTCAATCCTCACCCGACCATGAGGCCGGGTGCAACGTCACCCGCATGCAAATCACCGACATCGAAGTGGTTTCAATCCTCACCCGACCATGAGGCCGGGTGCAACGCGGTCGCGGGCGCCGTCTTGGTGTCGGGCTCTGTGTTTCAATCCTCACCCGACCATGAGGCCGGGTGCAACAAGACGGCCTCCATCGAAGGCGGCGCCGGTCTGGTGTTTCAATCCTCACCCGACCATGAGGCCGGGTGCAACGTGGGACCAAGCCACAGAGGAGCGGAGCCAAGGAAGTTTCAATCCTCACCCGACCATGAGGCCGGGTGCAACCTTCGCGGGCCGCTATGGGACGCTCCTGGTGCTGCGCTGGTTTCAATCCTCACCCGACCATGAGGCCGGGTGCAACCTGAGCTGCAGGAGATCGCGCGCCGCGGTGCGGAGGTTTCAATCCTCACCCGACCATGAGGCCGGGTGCAACTCCCTCTCGTGGCAGTACCGTGGCGTTCGCCCGGTGTTTCAATCCTCACCCGACCATGAGGCCGGGTGCAACGCACATCCGCATCCAGCTGCCGCTGGCGGTCTACGGTTTCAATCCTCACCCGACCATGAGGCCGGGTGCAACGAAACGGACGATCGTCGGAGTGTTCGAGGACGCAGGGTTTCAATCCTCACCCGACCATGAGGCCGGGTGCAACCCGCCCCTTGACGCGGGTCATCCGTGTAGGCTGAGTTTCAATCCTCACCCGACCATGAGGCCGGGTGCAACGAGGGGCAATGCCGACTCAGACCCGATGCTCTGGACGTTTCAATCCTCACCCGACCATGAGGCCGGGTGCAACCCCCGAGGCTGTGGAGACGCTTCTTGCTTATGAGGTTTCAATCCTCACCCGACCATGAGGCCGGGTGCAACGTGCTGCTGGTCTTCCTTGCACGCCGGTTGAGGCGTGTTTCAATCCTCACCCGACCATGAGGCCGGGTGCAACAACCGGGCAGACCGGTCTGATGGACATCACCACGTCTGTTTCAATCCTCACCCGACCATGAGGCCGGGTGCAACGCCTCGCGGTCCTGGAGTCCGATCGCCGCGACACCGTTTCAATCCTCACCCGACCATGCGAGTTCGCGGCAACGTTCAACCTCGTGTACGGTTGCCCGTCCTGCGATACCCCATCCAAGATTGCCTCGTAGCGAACCGGCGCGCCGTCCACCCGCCCGCTGACCGTCATCTCCGCCTCGAAGGCGAACCCGCCGCCAGCGGCAGAAGCGCCCGTGAGCGCGTCCCATAGAACCTCGAAGGCAGCAGGGTCCCAATCCGGCGGCGGGGTGCGTGTCGGTAGGACTCGTGGGGTAGGAGAAGGCGTAGACGGAGGAGACACCGCCATGGATGGCGCTATGTTGCAGTGATCCGCCAATGACGGCTCTGGCGTTGGCGTAGCGGTCGATGTTCCGGGCGGCGGCGGAGCTGTAAGTGTCGGCGTGGCTGTGAAGGCCGGGATGCGTGTCGCCGCCGGGGATGGAGTGGAATCGTTGTCGCACGCCAGTAGCAGCAACAACGCCAGCCCCATCAGGCATACCGGTGCGGGAGATATACTTCACCTCGAATGAGGAACGTCTCCGCGATGCTACCACGCGGGCATGATCAGCCCAGTTCCTGTCCGTCCCAGCCCGGGTCCCGGCTTTAGAGTCCGGCCGCTGCCTTGTTGGCGGCGTAAACGCTGGGTGCGACGGGCAGATAGCCTTCTCCGACGACCAGGTCGTAGCCGTGGTCCATGTAGTGCTCGACGAAGGCCAGAACCTCGGGCCTTTCGAGACTGGCGACGTTGACGTATATGAAGAGAGGGCGCGCGAGCGGCCTGTAGGAGCCGTCCTCAATGGAGCCGGGGCCAGGAACGATACAGCCCTCCCCAGCGTCAATGGCGATGGCTTTGAGAGTGTCCTCGTTCTCCTCGTAGAAGGGGTATCCAAAGAAGCCGAGAGCACCCGGATCACCGGCAATCCCCCGAACGAGGACACTGACATCGTTCGAGGCGGTCCAGTCTGAGCGAGACAACTGAGCGCCGTTGATCTCTTCCATGAAATAGTCGTATGTGCCGGAGAAGGAGTCGGGGCCGTAGAGTCGGACGTCCAGGTCGGGGAATCCCTGCCGGACGTCCTTCCAGTTCATGATGGCAGAATCAGAAGCCCAGATGGTGTTGAGTTCCTCCACGGAGAGACAGTCGACGAAGTCGTTCTCCGGGTGGGCGACAACTGCGAGGCCTTCGGTGCCGATGCGCATCTCGATATACTCGATGCCATTGGCAACAGCCGTCTGGGCTTCGGAATCCCTGATGGGCCTGGAGGCATTGGCGATGTCTACCTCGCTGGCAGTGAACCGCCTGAAGCCGCCACCGGTGCCCGACACATGGAGATGGACATCTACGTCGGACATGGACTTGCGGAACCCCTCCGCAGCGGCATCCGTGACATGGAAGACGACTCCCGAGCCGTCGGCGGTGATCGGTTCGCGCACAGGAGGTTGCGCGGGCTCCTCAGACGCCGGGGTTGGCGTGGGCGAGGGGCAAGCCATCGATCGTATGGCAAGGGAGGTGTACGTTCTTCTGTGTTGAAGCTCTCCGTCATGAAGTAGGACGTAGATCTTCAGACGGAAGAGGAGCGGCGAGACCCGCACGTACTCACCCACGGTGAGTTCGTCCCGCAACCCCTCAGGCGTCGCACGCAAGTCACGCCGTGAATACCGCACCGCAGGTCGTCCGTACAACTCCGTCTCGCCTCCATAGAACTGGGCGTTGACCACTCCTTCAGGGAAGTGCCGGCGCTCGGCTCCTCCTGTGTGCTCATCGGCCCCGGCCAGGGCCGCAAGCCACTCAAGCAAGCCGATGGCCGTCTCTCCCGCCAGCACCTCCGTCCTCGTCTCCTCCTCTGCCTCGCGCAGCCCTTCGATGGATAATGCCAGCGCACAACCCGCTTCAACCTGCGCCAGCAGTTCTTCCTGCGTCGCCGCAGCTTGCGTCCTGATCTCTCGTGTCATCGCTTCCGCCTCACCTCCACCGTCGTCCGTCGCGCACGTCCCCGTCTGGAACTCGCTCACGTACCACTGGCGTTCCAAGTGTTCAATTCCTCCCGGGAGCAGCAAGTACTGCTCCTCTCCCCTGATGAACGGGTTGGCCCTGTCGAAGTACCAGACGAGCAACGTCTCGGCAGAGCCGTCAACCACCCCGCCGGGACGCTCCATGCGTGCCTCGTAACGGTGGGCGGAGCGACCCAGAAATGACGCCGACCCGGCGTATTCCCCTCCGTGCAGCATAACGGTCACCCCGCCCACCTCGTCATCCAAGTACGCATCGAAATCGAGAGGGCTGTCAAACTTCCCTCCCATCGCAACACTTCCCATGGCACTGCTGATTGAACTCGCCACAACCTCAACGTTCCTGCTCCCGGTGCGCTCGATGACGACAGTCCTCACCTCGCCGGAAGGCTCTCCTGACACCTCCCCGTCCGGAAGGGTGCGCAAGGAATTGTACCTACCCTCCGTCCGCACGAATGTGCAACCGTCTTCAACAACGGCAGTTATGATTCGGCTGCGGACTTCCGCCGCGGTGCGCAGCAGCGCGGCGGATTCGTCATCGGTGTGGAGTGTGGCCACAGGAGTTGGCGTGGGCATTCCGACCGGAGGAGGCATCGTCGAGGGTGGCCCTCGGAGTGGGGTCATCGTTGGGGTAGGTGTTGCCGTGGTGGTGGCTGTCGGGGTTGGCGATGCGCATGCGGCCAGTGCCATCAGCAATGGCACCAGTACCACCAGAACAGTTGGAATCGCACGAGGGATACGAGGCATCGGTTATGGCCACTTACCGTATGGGCTTGCTCACCCGTGGTGTTCGCGTTGACGGCACGGGCAACGCCATGGTTGCCTCCCTCTTTCCAGACCTGCCTGATTACCCACAAGAAGCCATAGAACGCTAACACAGCGGCTACCACCCCGAGAAGTTCCATGCCCCTCGCTCTGGTCTAGGCCGTCAAGTCCTGCACGCCAACGAAACCTCCACCGGCAAGCTGATGGAGGCCATCATCGAGTCCGTGGACGAGTTCTACTCGGAGAATCTTGCGCAGGATGCGGGAGTCCGCCTCACGCGGGTTCTGGATGCCCACCCTTGCCCCCTACGGTGGGGCGGTCTGCGACACGTTCGCTCTCGGCCTCGTCCACGTACTCCCTTGCGACGGAGTAGCCGTCCTTCTCGGCATAGTCCCGGAGCGCCCGCAACTGGGCTGCCAAGGACAGGTCCACGTCCTGACGGTCGCTGGAGACCCTGGCGTACAGGACCACGGGGATGTAGTCGTGTCGTTCACTCATCTCTATGTCTTCCTTGTTCAATCCTGTTCGGCCTGACCCGAAGGGCCGTCGCTCCGTCCGTTCCCTGATGCGCCACTCCCGTTCCTCCATGTAGAGGTGGAGGCCTCCCGGAGCAGTTCGCTCGCGGTGCGCTACTCCTCCCGTACTACCTGCCGGACCTGTTGGGCCAACTCCGGGCGCAACGAGAACGTGATGGTCTCGGTGGTCCTGGGGATGGCCTCTCTCTTTTTGTCTGTCTGGATAGTGCTCAGTCTTACTCTTATCATGACGAAATCGGGGAGCCTCCGTTATGGGTCTCGCCCTTGTTTCGGGCGGTCTAAGCAGGGTAAAATCAGAGTGAGATACTTCGACGATGAGGCTCCTTGCTATGGGGACTTTCAGGCAGTTTCCGTGAAAATACTATTGCCGGTCATGGTCGCATTGCTGGCGGCTACGTCACTCGCGTGCAGTAACGACACGGAGCCGGTGCTGCTGGCCACGGAGGGCGATTACCATCCCTTCAACTTCATCAACGACGACGGCGAGATTGACGGGTTGGAACGTGAACTCGGAGACGATCTGTGCCGCAGGGCCGAGCTTGCGTGCGAGTGGGTGGTGAACGACTGGGAGAGCATGATCCCGGACCTAGTGGCGGGGGAGTTCGACGCCATCATTGCCGGCATGAGCATCACCGGCAAGCGAGACATGACCATCGACTTCACCGAGCCCTACTACCCTCCCACGCCGTCGGTCTACCTGGCGGTGGCGGGCGCAGGCGACGAGGCGGTTGAGGGGCGGCTCGGAGCCTATGCCAACACCATCTACTCGGACTACTTCACGGAACGGGATATCCCGTACACAGAGTTCAGCGACGAGGACGACCGTCTGGCGGCACTGCTGAGCGGTGACATCGACGCGATGCTGGTGGACCACGCCTACGCCACGGAGAAACTCTCGGAGTACGAGGGGCGTCTGGCCGTCGTCGGCCCCTCCGTGCTGCTGGACCGGGGCATAGGGATAGGTGTTCGCAACAACAACGACCTGCTGGCGAAGCTGAACTCTGCCCTGGCCGAGATGAAGTCCGACGGTTCCTTGAACGAACTCATCCACAAGTGGGTGGGCGAGGACGCTTCGACCTTCTAGCCGGTACTGCCGAAGAGTTTCCCCGCCCATGCTTGGGCGATGGTCGTCTTCGTCCCCCCTTGGCGGGCGGAGTATCTTCTCCCGTGCCGCATCGCCACGGCCTCAGACGCCACGCTGTTGCTAGCACTCGTTGTCGAGGCAGTCTTGCACCCCCGAGTCTCCGTCGTTCCTCGGCCCGAGACTGGCCCGCCTCTAATTCCAT
Source organism: Dehalococcoidia bacterium (assembly GCA_965208625.1). Classification (GTDB taxonomy): domain Bacteria; phylum Chloroflexota; class Dehalococcoidia; order Lucifugimonadales; family Australimonadaceae; genus Bin16. The sequence continues at coordinate 1,632,626 of OZ242348.1, read as the reverse complement.
GAAGGAACGGATGGCGACGCGGGCCAGGACTTGCAGGCCGTTCAGCACTTTCTCACGCTACTTGGGGGTGTAGGATGCAAACAGCGCGTCCAGGGAGTCGTCTGAGCTTTCTCCCCCGGCGGCTCTCTTTCGTTTTCTCTTCTCGCTCTTGTCTCCCATGTTTCACAGTCGCAGCGGCTTGCGTGTGGCCGCTGGCCCCTCGTTTCATGGTGGGAGTGGGCCGCCGCCGAGGACGGACGGGACGAGCGCCAGGGCGCCGGTTACCCGTGAAGCAGGCGGTGCTCCGTGGTCGTGCGGTACTTGGGACTCCCGTCGAGACGAGATGCAACGTCAGGTTGCGTCATCGCTATCCTCCAGTCTGAAGAGGTCATTGAAGTCGTCTACTCCGAGGGCTTTCTGCATCCGCTCTCGGATGCGACCGGAGGGGGCTCGCCCCGCGTTGATTAGCATGGAGAGGTATCCGGGGGCTTATCTCTGTTCTTCTACGCTCTTGACGATGCTACCGGAGAACTCATCTGGAGCGTGAACACCGAGGAGTTTCCCGCCCGTGACTTCCAGCGGTGGTGCTCTCTGTTGTCCGCGCGCCCTCGCCGTGCTCGTTGTGCTGCCTGATGCATGAGGAACTACGCGCACTGCGTGAACGGTTTTCACTCTGAACGCCGCGATGAGCGATAGGCCACTTCCGCCGTTGCATTCGAACCTCCTCTTCCCCTAGGCACAACGACACCCTGGGGCCAACTCCAGAGCCAGATACCCGTGCGACACCCACTCCCCAGCCCCACCTCGCCTCCCAAGTCTTCGGGCTCTTCAGACCTCGTGCCGAACACAGTAGCGATGCCGGATGAGCCGTGGTGTGGACGGGGTGGAGCCCTAATGACGTGTTCTCGGGTCGACGGCGAGTTAGAGGATGAGTCCGATTGAAGGGGAGATGCGCATGCTGCACGAAGTGAGGTGCGGGCACTGGACGTGGATGAAGCTCTCAGCGGAGTAGGGGCGTCTCGCAAGGGCCGGAGGGTCTCTGGTAGGGTTGTGCGCATGAGCCTCCCTGGAGGCTGGTTGAACGGCAGCGAGAGCGCGAGGTGAATAGGTGGACATCACGATTGCACGGCAGGGCGTACATCTGATCGTGGGCGTGGAGGGGCGCTTGGATGGGGCCCATGCCGCGGAGTTTCAAGCGGCAATGGAGGGCGCGATCCAGCCGAGCGACCAGGCCGTCATCGTGGACATGGGCGGGGTGCAGTTCATAGCAAGCGCCGGTCTTCGGGTCTTCCTCGTGGTGGGTAGGTTGCTCCAGAAGCAGAACACCAATCTGGTGGGCTGCTCGGTCTCCGGGCCGCTCCGCGAGGTGTTCGCCATCAGCGGTTTCGACAAGATAGTGCAGCTCTACGATTCCCGGGCGGATGCCCTGCGGGCGCTCAAGGACTGACACACGAGGATTACGTCAGTCCACGAGGGAGACTGGCGGATCTCCTGAGCGTTCGCAGGGCACTCCATGCTAGCGCCGCCCCCGGTAGCAGTTCCTGTGCTTGGGCTGGGGCTGTTGCGCCTCCACCGTCATCAACTGCTTGATGGTGATGCGGTCTTTCTTAGGAGCATGTCTCCCACCTTTGGCTTCCCGTCGCCGCCCACTGTCGCGCACCGCCTGTCTGCTCCACTTGAACGACAGCGAGTCCGCCATCGGCGGCTCGGCCGCACTGATGATGCGGGAGTGCGATTCCTGACTCGTGGTCACCCGATCCCTGCTGCCGCAATGCAGCCCAGGTTGCATTGGTGCCCTGATTGTTCAGCCGTGCGTAGTATCCCAGACCAGTGGCTCGTCTTTGCAGAAGGCACCCAGCCTATCGTTAGGAGGTCTCGCTTGATGTCCGCCGGCTATAGATGCGCTCAAGAGGCGTAATCATGCCGTTGGCAGCAAAGCTCCACTCAAAGAAGTCCCTGTTGTCTGCGGCGTGCACGATGACATGCTGAAACTTCTCCAGCAGGCTCGGGGGCACCGAATACGCCAGCATCATTTCGTACAAGTCATTCAATGGGGACGGAATGGGCGTTTCGTCGAGGAACGCCTCAAACGCCGCGCTGAATTCCTTGAATGCAACGCAAGAGTAGACGTAGTTTGCCTGGGGCCATTCGTCCATCGCCAGGTTGGCTCTCGAGTATTCGTAGTGCTTCCTACGAAGATCGACGCGCTCGATGAGCGCCTCTTCCAGGGTGTCGTTCGATGCAAGGATGCGGTGGTAGTGCTTCGCCTCGCTGGTCTCCCAGTGCTTCTCCGGCGTCCAGTCGTCCATCGAGTACCCGCCATTGGGCAGGTCGGACGCCACGTAGTAGCGGGCGTGTTTGCAGAAGTTGGCCAAGTCCTCGTAGCCTCCCTTGTTGCACGGCCCGCCCATGTCGATGACGCCCAGAGGCTTGCCAAGCATCTGGGTCCACGACGCGAGAAAGGCGTCTGCGTCGGAGTTCGTCATCTGCTTTGCGAAGAGGTCCCCGCCGGGGCCGCCATGCCCACTGAACATGAAGTGATGCTCCGCCTCAGGATGGCGTTCCACCAGCACTTGAGCGAATTCCTCGAACGCGCTCCGCAGGAAGTCGCTGCGTTCATCTGACGACTCCTCCGGCATTCCCGTGTGGACGCTCAGGGCGTACTGCTCCCGGTAGGCAATCACGTCGTCCTCGGCCACGTCTCCAAAGACGCCGTAGTACGGGTCGTAGTCGTTGGGGAAGGCGTAGAGGTGAACGGAGTCTGTCTCCTCCCATATCGCCGCTTCATAGTACCGGAGCGTTGCGCTCTCCTTCTGAGGAGCCGCTTCCGCCCAGCCGTCCAGTTTGGAGAAGGGCACCCAGTCCTCCGTAACCAGCACGGTCCTCAAGAAAACATGCGGCTGCATGGAGTGGGAGGGTGCCGGGGCGCTGGTCGGCGTTGGCGTGGGGGTGAGCTTGGCGCTTGGAGGAGGAAAGGACTCTAGCCCGCAGATTTCGCTGGCCCTAATGAACTCCTCCGAAGTTTTGCCCAGGCTGGCTGCCTGCATGGCTTCCACCAGTTGCGCCGGTCCGCCCATCTCCTCGAACAAGCAGGCAGCCCCTACCCTATCCCTGGGCTGCATCCCCAGCCTTGGGGCATAGGTCTCCCATTCCTCATCGTTCATGCAAGCCACGGAAACGTTGAGCGCGGCCATGCCCAGGGCCAGGGAATTCGCGGGCGTATCCCCTGCGAGGGCTGGCGCCAACAGCCCTCGCAGGTCCAGCGGAATGAATCCCTCCCGAATGCATCCTGAAGTAACCTGGCTGAAGGGTTCAACCTGTCCGACGAGCGTGGTCAGGAACAGCCGCAAGACCGTTTCGTCTTGGAGGCAGTTGATGATTGCGGCGGTGGTCTCCGGTGAGCTGCCGGGAGCACGTCTTGTCATCTGCAACAGTCCCTGGGGGCCGATGTCCTTGTCGCTGAGGCAGGACTGTTCCCCGTCCGATAGTCCAGACAGGAACGCTAGGGGATTGCCCACATCCACAGGTCTCAGATCTTCCGGTGGTAACCCTTGGCTCTCAGTACCTTCAGATTCTGGGAAGCCAAGATCGGTTTCGATGCCGCAGGCTTTCACTGCCTGACCAAGCATCGCGCTTTCCTCCATCGAAAAACCTGCTCCGGAGGCGTCGGCGCCCGAGAGGACGGCAATGATGCGTTCGCCCGAGGATGTTCCCTCAAGCTCCTTTATCAGGCACGCGAGATCGGTCGGATTTAGGGCAGGGCCATCGCCCGGAGGGGTTAGGGACGCAGCCTCCTCCGGCGTAAGGCACGCGATGAGCCGAAGCGTCGCGGGACTGCCCTCGACACCCCCCGGCTGGCCAAGCGCCTCTACGATGGCCGGCTCTTCCCTCAGCAGTTCGGTTATGCAGGCTTGCGTCGCTGCGCTGAAGCCTCCGGCGCGAATCGACAGCATCGAGATCCCCACCGCCGCCGCATGCTCTTCCGTGAGACAGTCGGCGCCAGGAGAGGGCTTGCTCTCATCGCCCGCCAACAGCTCTCCCGCTTCTGCTGTGAGAGGCGACCTCAACAGTTCCTGAAAGCTCGCGCCGAGTCTGTCCTCCAGGCAGGATGCCTCCTCAGCCGTCAGCAGGGCAACGAGGTCCCTGCCCGTAGAGAACCGGTCGAATTGCCAGAATGGAACCCTTCCCGAACCGGCGTCAGTTGGCGTGCTCAGGGCCGTAGGTGCCTGCGTTGGCGTCGCCGTGTTAGTTGGAGCCGCTGTTGAGTCCTCGTTCGAACAAGCTGCAAGCGCGAACAGCGCAATAATGACCGCCAAGCAAGAGAGCCTTGTAAACAATGTTGTCCTCATTCCCCTTTATGGGAAGGAATTATATACCAAACGCGGCTGTCTGTACAGCGGAGTTTCAAGAGAATAATCCTGCCCCTTTTTACGCATGGGACCAATGGTGTCGCCGCCAGCGACCCCTCACAGCTCCTGTTCCTTCGCCATCGCCATACGCCGCTTCGCTACAGGTCATGAATCGATGGCTATGCTCTGCGACAGGCACTGCTTCCAGCGCACGTGATAGACCTTTGCTGATAGAGTCTCCCTGATCATCGGGAGGTGACGGGGAATGCCCACGTTCAGCATCGTCATGGCCAGCGAGGCGCGCGCAAGCATCGCGAACACGAAGCGCGTGGAACTACTGGGGGAATACATCGGCTACATCGATCGGGTCGGTGCCGGGGAAGCAGGAGTGCTGACCGCCGGGGAGGGAGAGACGACCCAGGCGGTCCGGCGCAGGTTGAGTGCGGCGGCGGAGGTGCTGGGCAGAAGCCTGGAGGTCCGGTGCTCCGGGAACGCGGTCTACTTCTGGGCGCAGGAGGGCCGTCGGCGCGGCAGGCCCCGCAAGACTGCAGCGGCGGAACCTACCGCCCTGTAGCGCGCGTCCGCAGTTGTTTGGCCCGGGAATGGGACCGATGAGCACCGACGATGCATTCGTCGGCATAGACCTCGGTGGGACGAAGATACTCGCGCTCGCCGCCCGACCGGACGGGGCGACGCTCGCAACGGCTGTTTCGGAGACGCCGTCGCGCGGGAGCACTGAGCGCATGGTCACCGTTATCGCCGAGACCGCTCGTGCGGCCATGCATCAAGCGGGACTGGGTGCGAATGACATCGCTGCCGTCGGCGTGGCATCGGCTGGCGCTATAGACACACGCACGGGAACGCTCGTTCACGCGCCGCAGCTCCCAAGGATGTCCAACACGCCGCTCGCCTCCATGCTCGGTCAGCGGCTCGGCATGCCGGTCGCCGTCGGCAACGACGCGAACCTCGCCGCGCTCGGCGAGCACCGCTACGGAGCCGGCAGGGGCGTGCATGACCTCGTCTTCCTCGCCGTCAGCACCGGCATCGGGGCTGGCATCATCATCGGCGGCGAACCCTTCACCGGCTCTGCAGGCTTCGCAGGGGAGGTCGGCCACATGACCGTCGACGCCCACGGCCCGCTCGGCCTGAGCACGATGACCGGTGCGTTGGAATCGCTCTGCTCAGGCACGGCGCTAACGCGCATCGCCACGGAGCGGATCAACGCTGGAGAGTGCTCCTCCATGAGCGATGTCCTGCGCGACGCCAACCGAGAGGGGCTGACGGCCCGCGACGTGTTCGCCGCCTACCGCTCCGGCGACTCGCTCGCGCAGTCAATCGTCGCCGACGCCGTCGTCCACCTCGGCGCAGGGCTCACGAACATGGTGAACCTGCTCAACCCGGAGAAGATCATCATCGGCGGCGGACTTGCCAACGAGTGGGACGCCTACATCGACCCCGCCGTTGCACGCATGCGCAAGCAGTCGTTCGCTGGCATCGGGAAGCTGACGCCCGTCGTTCCGCCTGCCTTGGGTCCGAAGGCCGGAGCACTCGGCGCGGTAGCACTCGCGTACGATACCTGCTGCGATCGATAACGTCGGTATCCCACAGGCAAGGCCTGCTATCGCTCCCGCGCTCGTTGTCCTTCTTCGAGCCTGATCAGCGCCTCGGCCAGTTGCACCGCACGGGATGCTTCAGCTGCTTCTCGCTCGGCCCTGAAGGCCTCTTCACGCAATCGGTCGGCCGCGTCCCAGACGCGCACGACCTGGGTTAGTCCCTCGGAGAAACGCTCATCCAGCCAGTGCTCGCAATGGACGCCCGCCGCTGAGGAACTCCCATACGGCTTCGCACTCCCGTCCATCCTTGGGGGCATAGTTGCGACGCCCGCCACGACGCTGCAAAGAGCCTACCGCGATGGGGTCGAGTTCGACCCACAGGTCAGGGTCGGGCGGTTTCCCATGCGGCCACTGGATGCTCCCATAGATAGGCTTCTGTGTGACGTATGCACGGCGGTGGTACTCGTTCAGATGCAGGCCAGGGAACGGCGATGTGTTCCTGCTCGGCCCATTGCGTATCGTCCATCCGGTTCTGTGCTTGTGTGTCCAGAAGCCAAGGCACTTCAGCACTTGGCGCATCTGCTGGCGGTTCATCTGAGTCGGCTGGTCACCCGCCATCATTCATCCTCATGGTGTCCTTCGCCCATCGAACCACACTTGCATCACCCATCATACCACCGCTGTCGAGCCGCCTATGCCGCTGGCCGGAGCAGATGGCCGTCCTGTGGGTCGAACGCCGGGACCACGTCCAGCGCGTACATGGCGTGCACCAGCACCGAGAGGTTGTGGCACAGAGCCTTCATCAGCACCTCGTTGACCTGTGCCACCGGCGTCTTGGCTCGCACCCGCTCGCCGAACTTGGCCTTCAGCATGTGGAAGACGGTCTCGACGTTCGACCGCTTGTGGTAGTGCCGGTTGAACTCCGCCTCCTGCATGGTGAACAGGTGGTACATCTTCGTCCACAGCGGGTCGGCACTGCCGTTTTTCCGCACAGCGACCGCATCCTTCTTGAACGGGATGTAGGGGGTGCCGCCCGCGTCCTCGATGGCGTGCAGGTTCCGCTTGGAGAAAAGCGTCAACTGCGGTGTCCAGCTCGGCACAGATACGCGAAACCTGGCTCTTGGAGATGCCATAGCATCCGAGTGTCTGGATGAGGTCTTCCACGCGCCGGGTGGAGACGCCTTCGACATACGCCTGCTGGAACGACCGAGAGCAGCGCGCGCTCACTACGTCGGCGCGGTTCGAGCAGCAGGGGAAGTAGCTGCCCTGACGCAACCGGGGATCGCAAGCTCCAAGGTTCCCACCCGCGTATCCCGCACCTGCGGCCGGTAGCCGTTGCGATACGTGAGCCGCTCCGGCATGCGTTCGCCGAGTCCGGCCGGTCATGCCTTCGACCTCGGCCTCCATCACGGCTTGGGCGAGCACCTGTACTCCTTCGCGCAAGAAGTCGAATCCACCTCGGTCTGCCGGTCCAACTTGCGCAGCAGCCCACCATCGCGAACGGTAGATGCCACCGTCTTCGAGATGTGGCTGGGCAGCCTGTCGATACCCCGAGGATTTGCGATTCCCAGTGTGACGGCCAAGACTCTTCTCGGATGACTCCCTTGTGGTTCAGGGAGTCCGCACCCATGTACGGCATTTCCTATGTCTCACAAAATGGCAAAATGGGGGTGTAGGAGCACGCCGTGAAGGGGGACGCATGAGAGACGCAGACATCCCCGCACCCAGACTGATCGCGCCAACTCTCCCGATAGAAGAGACCGCCCGCCTGGGCGACGAGATCTACGAGCGAGACATCCGGCGGCGGGTCGAGGCCGACCACCACGGGGAGGTCGTGGCTATAGACGTGGACAGCGGGGACTACGCCATCGCCGAACCGCCCTTGCCGCAGCCGACGCCTTGCGAGAACGCCGTCCTGCCCTTGATATTTGGGTAGCGAGGGTGGGATATCCGGCGTTGCGCACATTCGGGGGCAGTTCCCTGCGGAGGGCTGGATGATAGAGGGCTTCGTGAGCGCAAATCGCGAGGCCATCGTGCCCCTGTCGCTCCGTGGCCCGGAGGGACAGACGCGGGAAGTGAACGCCGTGATAGACACCGGCTACAGCGGTGCTTTGACTCTGCCGCCTGCGTTGGTCGCGGAGCTAGAAGTTGCCCTATGTGTTCAGCAGCAAGGCTACGTTGGCTGACGATACGGAAGTGAGCTTTCGCGTACACCGCGTCACCGCGCTTTGGGACAGTGGGACGCGACACATCGAGGTCGATGCAGTAGGAAGCACACCCCTGGGGGGCATGGCCTTGCTCGACAGCCATAGTCTGTACATGGAAGTAGAGGACGGCAGCAGAGTCGTCATACAAGCCGGGGAGTAGCTGAAACCCGATCTTCCTCATCCGCCCCTTCTTCGCGTCCTGCCATCCTCGCCTTTCGGCCCCGGCCACCGAAGCCCGGTAAACCGCCGTGAACGCCCCCACATGCTTGCGCCGCGCCATAGTTGGCGTATAGTAGCGGTCGCACGAGAGAGCTTGCTTTTGTGCTGATATATTGAGTTCTGGGGCGAACGCCGTGACGAAAGCGATGAGCGCATGGTAGCCGTTCACAGGGGTGCTTCCCGGTCGGCGGCGGTGCCGATGGGCCGCTTGGCCCTGAGCGGGACATCATCCCGCCGCTCCGCCGACCCTCGCCCCGTCGGCACTCGACGGCCGCACGGTATGCGAACACACGTTACCCCCCCCCCCCCCCCCCCCGTACATATGTTCTAATACCTCCAGGGAGCCCGCATCACGCAGGGCGTCCCTACTCCCTTCCCCCCTTCTCCAGCCCCACTCCCACCTCAGACCCTCCCTCTCCGCCGATCCCCAGGCGGCCTATCCGCACGCCCTGTCTTTAGAGCGCCTTGCACCCAACTGCTCCTCCGAACGCTTCCCACAGGGGGAAGGCGCCATGAGGGAGCGGGCTAGGAGGAAGATATGAGAATCAAGGAAGAGTACATCGTCCCCGCTCTCGGAGCGATTATCCTGCTGTCCGTCTTCGGCTTTGCGACCAGCGGCCTCTCCCTGATCTACCCGGTGCTCCTGGGGATGCTCGGATTGGCGGCGGTGGGGACCTTCTTTCTGCCCCCGGCCGTCCAGGTGGAGGTGCGGATAGCGATAGCCGCCCTTGGCCTGCTCATCCTCGTCTTCTACTTCAGCTCTGTGTCCTTCTGGCTGGCGCTGCTGGCCTTCGGGGCGATAGGGGTGTCGCAGATCCGGCACGGCTCCATGCTGACCATGCCGCCCCACACCGTGGCCTACGTGAAGACGCTGCTGGAGAAACAGGGCGCAGCGGCCCAAACAGGCGATGTTTCGGATGCAACCGGCGCAACCGCCCCCGGCTCCGCAGTGCAGAGTCTTGGCCCGCTGCAGAGAATGCTGCGGGTGAGCGTCGGCGGCATCGGGGGTGTGGCCCTGGGCGCGTTCATCCTGCTCAGCATCTTCACCATGCCCTACGTCGCCCTGGTGGTGGACGACGGATGGTCTGAGTCAGAAACACGGAGCTTTACCTTCCGGGAGGTGTCCGGGGAGTTTGATAGAGAATTGGGTGACGGCGTTCCCGGAATGCTCTTCATCGTCCTGGCGGTTGTGGCGGCTGTGAGCGCGGCCTCGGTGATCCTGCCCCGGTGGGCGGTCATAATCGCCGGCATTGCGGGGATGGCGGTGATGCTGCTCTCGTACGTCTACATCTTCGCCGAGTTCAGCGAAGCCGCCCAAGGCGCCAACGTCAGCATAATCACGATCCCCGCCATAGGCTGGTTCGTGGCGGGAGGGTGCTTCCTGGTGCTCGTCGTGTTGCAGCTCATCCCCGCCTTCAACCGGGCCAGAGGGTAGATGCAAGACCGGCGGAGACGCGGGCGCGTTCTCCATGATGCAGCGTTCCTGCTGGCCGGCCAGCCAGGGAGGACGCCTGCGCCGGACATGGACGACATGAATGGAGAGAGCAGATGACCGGTCGACGAGCGGGAAGATACGGGACCCTGTTGAGCGTCGTCCTCGCGCTGTTCCTCACGATGGCGCTTGCGGCCTGTAGCGGCGAGGGCGACCCCGGAGGCGGAGGGACTCCCGGCTCGCTCCTCGAACGTGCGGTTGAGTCGGAACCTACGCAGGTGGCCGGGGACGCCGAACCCACGCGTGAAGGAATCATCGGCATCGGCAGCCAGTCCACCGCCGAGCCGGAGGCCACCGATGAGCCGCAACCGACCCCGGAGGCCGGGGACCCCGAACCCACGCGCGAAGGAATCCTCGGCATCGGCAGCCAGTCAACCGCCGAGCCGGAGGAGGCCGATGAGCCGGGACCGACGGCTACCAGACGCCCCCTGCTGACCTTGGGGCCGACCTCGGCGGCAACGGACAGGGAGGCGCTGGTTGCCCTCTACAACGCAACGGACGGCCCGAACTGGGACGGTGCTGACAACTGGCTGAGCGACGCGCCCCTGGGCGAATGGGAGGGCGTCACCACCGACGACGACGGACGCGTTACAGCGCTGGACCTCGGGGGCAACGATTTGAGCGGGGAGATACCGCCGGAGCTGGGCAACCTCGCCAACCTGACATACCTGAACCTCTACTACAACGAGTTGAGCGGGGAGATGCCGTCGTGGCTGGGCGGCCTCGCCAACCTGACACACCTGTACCTCGCCTTGAACGAGTTAAGTGGGGAGATACCACCGGAGCTGGGCAACCTCACCAACCTGACACAGTTGAACCTCGGCGACAACGAGTTGAGCGGGGAGATACCGCCGGAGCTGGGCAGCCTCTCCAACCTGACAGAGCTGTGGCTTAACGAGAACGATTTGAACGGGGAGATACCGCCGGAACTGGGCGCCCTCGCCAACCTGACGGAGTTGGGCCTCTACGACAACGAGTTGAGCGGGTGTGTGCCAAGCAGCCTGGAAGACCAGTTGATCACTGGATACTCTAACCGTGGCGGCCTGCCCTTCTGCTGATGCCGCCAGTGCTCAGCCAGGGACGGACGGCATACCGCCTTGGAGGCGCTTCCGGCGCGCTTGGCGGCTTTGGCGCAATGAGGATCGGGAGGTAAGGAAGATGACCGGTAGACGAGCGAGAAGATGCGGGCCCCTGTTGAGCGTCGTCCTCGCGCTGTTGCTTGCGATGGCGCTTGCGGCCTGTAGCGGCGAGGGCGACCCCGGAGGCGAGGGAACTCCCCGCTCGCTCCTTGAAAGTGCGGTTGAGCGGGAAGCGACGCAGGAGGCCGGGGACGCCGAACCCACGCGCGAAGGAATCCTCGGCATCGGCAGCCGGTCCACCGCCGAGCCGGAGGAGGCCGATGAGCCGCAACCGACGGCGACGGAATGCCCTCCCCTTGCCAGTGAACCGACCTCGGCGGAAACAGACCGGCAGGCGCTGATTGCCCTCTACAACGCAACGGGCGGCCCGAGCTGGAACGACAATGAAAACTGGCTGAGCGACGCGCCCCTTGGCGAATGGTACGGCGTCACCACCAACGACGACGGACGCGTTACAGCGCTCTCCCTCGAAGAGAACGGTATGAGCGGGGGGATACCGCCGGAGCTGGGCAACCTCGCCAACCTGACAGAGCTGGACCTCAGCTACAACCAGTTGATCGGGGAGATACCGCCGGAGCTGGGCAACCTCGCCAACCTGGAAGTGCTGCGCCTCAGATCCAACAAGTTGTGCGGGGAGATACCGCCGGAGCTGGGCAACCTCGCCAACCTGGAAGTGCTGCACCTCTTCTCGAACGAGTTGAGCGGGGAGATACCGCCGGAGCTGGGCAACCTCGCCAACCTGGAATATCTGAACCTCAGCGACAACGAGTTGAGCGGGGAGATACCGCCGGAGTTGGGCAACCTCGCCAACCTGACATACCTGGGACTCAACAACGAGTTGAGCGGGGAGATACCGCCGGAGCTGGGCGGCCTCGCCAACCTGGCATACCTGGATGTCAGCCACAACGAGTTGAGCGGGGAGCTGCCGCCGGAGTTGGGCAACCTCGCCAACCTGGAAGAGCTGTGGCTCGGGGGCAACCAGTTGAGCGGGGAGATACCGCCCGAACTGGGCAACCTCGCCAACCTGGAACTACTGTCCCTCGGGGGCAACGAGTTGACCGGGGAGATACCGCCGGAGCTGGGCAGCCTCGCCAACCTGGAAACGCTGGGCCTCCGCGACAACGAGTTGAGCGGGGAGATACCGCCGGAGCTGGATAACTCCAACGTTACATTGCTGGAAGTCAACGGGAACCAGTTGAGCGGATGCATATCCGACCTCCTGAGCGGCTACGCCGATATACCGGTATGCGCTCCCGAAGACCACCCTGGCGACACCGGCGCGCTGATCGCCCTCTACAACGCAACGGACGGCCCGAACTGGGAGAGGAATGACAACTGGCTGAGCGGGGAGCCCATCAGCGAGTGGAAAGGCGTTTCCGTGGACGCCACTGGCCGCGTCGTAGTCTTGAAGCTGGAAGGCGAGAGGTTGAAGGGGGAGATACCGCCGGAGTTGGGCAACCTCGAACGCCTGAGAGTGTTGTCCCTCTCCTCGAACGAGTTGAGCGGGAGGATACCGCCGGAGCTGGGCAACCTCGCTAACCTGCAAGTGCTGGGCCTCCGCGACAACGAGTTGAGCGGAGAGATACCGCCGGAGCTGGGCAGCCTCGCCAACCTGACATACCTGCACCTCGGGGGCAACCAGTTGAGCGGGGAGATACCGCCGGAGTTGGGCAACCTCGCCAACTTGGAATGGCTGGACCTCAACGACAACTACTTGAGCGGAGGGCTGCCGCCGGAGCTGGGCAACCTCGCCAACCTGACATACCTGCACCTCGGGGGCAACCAGTTGAGCGGGGAGATACCGCCGGAGTTGGGCAACCTCGCCAACTTGGAAGACCTGCACCTCGGGGACAACCAGTTGAGCGGGGAGATACCGCCGGAGTTGGGCAGCCTCGCCAACTTGGAAGAGCTGCACCTCAGGGGCAACCAGTTGAGCGGATGCGCTCCAGCCAGTTTGGACCGCGACGGCTTATACGTTCGCCTGCCGAGTATCACGGACGGCTATTGCCCGTAGAGGTCTGCGCTCAGCAGCGATAGGAGGTCACTAGGATGACGAATGTGTGGGATCGGCGAGACGGCTTGCTGGGCATTGCCTTGCCGTGACGCTTACGGCAGTCCTCATGGCCTGCGGCGGCGGTGATTCGCCGGACGCCGACGGAGAGGATGCAAGACCGGCGGAGACGCGGCAGGTTCTCCAGGATGCGGCGTTCCTGCCGACCGGCCAGCCAGAGAGGGTGCCTGCGCCGGACATGAACGACATGAACGGAGAGAGAAGATGACCAGTAGCCGAGCGAGAAGATACGGGACCCTGTTGAGCGTCGTCCTTGCGCTGTTCCTCACGATGGCCCTCGCGGCCTGCAGCGGCGGGGGCGGCCCCGGAGGCGAGGGGACTCCCGGCTCGCTCTTCGAACGTGCGGTTGAGCGGGAACCGACGCAGGAGGCCGGGGAACCGGAACCCACGCGCGAAGGAATCCTCGGCATCGGCAGCCAGTCCACCGCCGAGCCGGAGGAGGCCGATGAGCCGGCGGCTGCGGAATGCCCTCCGCTTGCCAGCGGGCCGACCTCGGCGGAAACGGACCGGGAGGCGCTGGCTGCCCTCTACAACGCAACGGGAGGTCAGCACTGGGCCAGGAATGACAATTGGCGGAGAAGGACGCCCATCGGCGAGTGGCATGGCGTCACCACCGACGACGACGGACGCGTTACAGCGCTGCGCCTCGACGATAACGGGTTGGGCGGGGAGTTGCCGCCGGAGCTGGGCAACCTCGCCAACTTGGAAGTGCTGCACCTCAATGACAACTCCTTGAAAGAGGAGATACCGCCGGAGCTGTGCAACCTCGCCAACCTGGAAGTGCTGAACCTCAGCGCCAACGATTTGAGCGGGGAGTTGCCGCCGGAGCTGGGCAACCTCGCCAACCTGGAATGGCTGATCCTCGGCGACAACGAGTTGAGCGGGGAGTTGCCGCCGGAGCTGGGCAACCTCGCCAACCTGGAATGGCTGGAGCTCGACGGGAACCAGTTGAGCGGAGAGCTGCCGCCGGAGCTGGGCAACCTCGCCAACCTGGAATGGCTGGAGCTCGACGGGAACCAGTTGAGCGGAGAGATACCGCCGGAACTGGGCAACCTCGCCAACCTGACAGAGCTGAACCTCGGCCACAACGAGTTGAGCGGGGAGCTGCCGCCGGAGCTGGGCGCCCTCGCCAACCTGGAAGTGCTGCACCTCTACGGAAACGATTTGAGCGGGGAGATACCGCCGGAGATCGGCAACCTCGCCAACCTGGAAGTGCTGAACCTCGCGGAGGATATGACCGGACTTTGGATCGGGGTCGGCCAGGAGAACCTGTTCAGCGGGGAGATCCCGCCGGAACTGGGCAAGCTCGCCAACCTGACAGTGCTGCACCTCAGCGACAACCAGTTGAGCGGGGAGATCCCGCCGGAACTGGGCAACCTCGCCAACCTGACAGTGCTGAACCTCGGCTACAACGAGTTGAGCGGGGAGCTGCCGCCGGAGCTGGGCGCCCTCGCCAACCTGGAAACGCTGTGGCTCGACGACAACCTGTTGAGCGGGGAGCTGCCGCCGGAGCTGGGCAACCTCGCCAACCTGACAGAGCTGAACCTCCACAACAATGATTTGAGCGGGGAGCTGCCGCCGTGGCTGGGCGCCCTCGCCAACCTGAGACGGCTGGACCTCGGCGACAACCAGTTGAGCGGGGAGCTGCCGCCGGGGCTGGGCGCCCTCGCCAACCTGGCATCGCTGAACATCCGCAACAACGATTTGAGCGGGGAGATCCCGCCGGAGCTGGGCAACCTCGCCAAGCTGACAAGGCTGTGGCTCGACGACAACGAGTTGAGCGGATGCGTGCCAGGCAGCCTGTCAGGCCAGTTGTCCTCTAGATTCTCTGACCTTGGCGGCTTGCCCTTCTGCTGATGCCGCCGGCTTTGGCGCAATCAGGACTGGGAGGTAAGGAAAATGACCAGTAGACGAGCGGGAAGATGGGCGAGACGGCTTTTCTTGCCGGGCATTGTCCTTGCCCTGGCGTTGCCGGCAGTCCTCATGGCCTGCGGCGGCGGCGTTTCGAGGGACGCGACGGCGCCCCGGACGGTTGAAGGATATGCCCAACTGGTGTGTGCTGAAACTGCGCAAAGTATAAGGACTTGGGGAGAGCAGGTCAGCGGCCTTGAAGAGCTCCTGGAAACCCTTGAGGGCATCAACCCCCCTGGTGAACTCAGGGAATACCACAACGTAACGATTGACGTAGGGAGGATATATCTGGCATTTGCGAAGGACATGCCAAGCAGTGGCGAGGTTGACCCCGGCGCTCTGCTTGCGCAATTGGGAACCGGCGTCATGCAAAGGGTGGATGCAGCACGCGAAGGTTTATCGCAGGAAACCAGAAGCATCCTCGATTCTGCCGGCTGTGACACATAGACATGAATGGAGAGAGAAGATGACCAGCAGACGAGCGGGAAGATACGGGACCCTGTTGAGCGTCGTCCTTGCGCTGTTCCTCACGGTGGCACTTGCGGCCTGTAGCGGCGAGGGCGGCCCCGGAGGAACTCCCGGCTCGCTCCTCGGACGGGCGGTTGAGTCGGAACCCACGCAGGAGGCCGGGGAACCGGAACCCACGCGCGAAGGAATCCTCGGCATCGGCAGCCAGTCCACCGCCGAGCCGGAGACCACCGATGAGCCGACGGCTGCGGAATGCCGTCCACTTGCCAGTGGACCGACCTCGGCGGAAACGGACCGGGAGGCGCTGGCTGCCTTCTACAACGCAACGGACGGCCCGAACTGGCGAAACAATGACAACTGGCTGAGCGACACTCCTCTGGGCGAGTGGCATGGCGTCGCCACCGACGACGACGGACGCGTTACAGTGCTGCGCCTCGAAGAGAACGACTTGAGCGGGGAGATCCCGCCGGAGCTGGGCAGCCTCGCCAACCTGAAAGTGCTGCGCCTCAGCGGGAACCAGTTGAGCGGGGAGATACCGCCGGAGTTGTGCAACCTCGCCAACCTGGAATCACTGGACCTCTACTACAACGATTTGAGCGGGGAGATACCGCCGGAGCTGGGCAACCTCGCCAACCTGGAAGTACTGGACCTCAACTACAACGAGTTGAGCGGAGAGATCCCGCCGTGGCTGGGCAGCCTCGCCAACCTGACAAACCTGTACCTCAGCGGGAACCAGTTGAGCGGGGAGATACCGCCGGAGCTGGGCAACCTCGCCAACCTGGAATGGCTGGAGCTCGACGGGAACCAGTTGAGCGGAGAGATACCGCCGGAACTGGGCAACCTCGCCAACCTGGAATGGCTGAAGCTCGACTACAACGAGTTGAGCGGGGAGATACCGCCGGAGGTGGAAAACCTCGCGCTCACCACTCTCCGGTCTGTGGGCCTCGAAGGCAACCAGTTTAGCGGATGCATATCCGATCTTCTGAGAGACAGGGGCGGCTACGACGGCGAGATACCGGTATGCACTGTCGAAGAACACCCCGGCGACACCGAGGCGCTGATCGCCCTCTACGAAGCAACGGGAGGCCCCGGATGGCAGAGGAGTGACAACTGGCTGAGCTGGGATCCCATCGGCGAGTGGCATGGCGTTTCCGTGGACGCCAACGGCCGCGTCGTAGCCTTGTCCCTCGGCTCCTCCTTGAGGGGAGAGTTGCCGCCGGAGATTGGCAACCTCGCCAACCTGAGAGTGCTGAGGATCCCCAACAACAGTGTGGAGATACCGCCGGAGCTGGGCAACCTCGCCAACCTGGAAATACTGGACCTCACCGACAACTACTCGAGCGAAGGGCTGCCGCCGGAGCTGGGCAACCTCACCAACCTGAGAGAGCTGTACCTCAACGAAGCCTTATTCCCTCGCGGAGAGATACCGCCGTGGCTGGGCAACCTCGCCAACCTGGAAGTACTGGAACTCAGCTCCGCCGTCTGGAGCGGGGAGATACCGCCGGAGCTGGGCAACCTCGCCAACCTGAGAGTGCTGAACCTCTACCAGAACGACTTGACCGGGGAGATCCCGCCGGAGTTGGGCAACCTCGCCAACCTGAGAGTGCTGCACCTCGGCAACAACCTGTTGAGCGGGGAGATACCGCCGGAGCTGGGCAACCTCGCCAACCTGAAAGTGCTGAACCTCGGCCATGACTCGGAGTGGAGTGACAAGAACCAGTTGAGCGGGGAGCTGCCGCCGGAGCTGGGCAACCTCGCCAACCTGGAATGGCTGAACCTCAAGGATAACGACTTGAGCGGGGAGCTGCCGCCGGAGCTGGGCAACCTCGCCAACCTGGGACGGCTGAACCTCGTCGGTAACCAGTTGAGCGGATGCGTGCCAAGCAGCCTGGAAGGCCGGTTGGGCATCTCTCAGCTTGGCAACCTGCCCTACTGCTGATCCCGCCAGTGCTCAGCCGGGGATGGACGGCATATCGCCTTGGAGGCGCTTCCGGCGCGTGGTGGCTATGGTGCAATTAGGACCGGGAGGTAAGGAAGGTGACCCGGTAGCCGAGCGAGAAGACGTGGGACCCTGTTGAGCAATGGCGAGGCCACGCCGCCGGAGGGGCAGTTCGCCTCGGTCAGCGCCGGGGTTCGCCACACCTGCGGGGTGATGACCGACGGCTCCGTGGCCTGCTGGGGCGATGACGACTATGGCAAGGCCACGCCGTGGGGACGAGAGGAATCATAGCTGAGAGTGCAATACCCTGTTCCAATCTCTGCGGGAGGGATCGGGCGAGCGCAGCGATAGCCGACCCGCCGTCAGCCCGACGCCCGACCCACCCGACGGCCCCGGGGCGCCATGGCGGCTAGGCGCCCCTGACCTGGGAGGCCCCGGACGAGGACACGGCACCGGCTACCGGAGAGATTCTTCGACGGAGGCCCAAGGGGGCGTAGGACACGCAGAGCGCGGCGACCAATTTCCCCGACACCGGCGCTTCGGGGGGAACGCAGCGCGTGCACCGGGCGAACGCGATTAACGGGGCGGGTGCGGGGTGAGGTCGGGCAACGAAAAAGCCCGCGCACATGGACCAAGCGTCAGCCTCTCCTGGTCACTCGGTCTGGCAGGAGGCTCGCGCATCGCACACGCCCGCGTTGACCGTGGGGATGCGGAGGGGCCAGACATCGCACTTGGAGGGGGGCGCGCACGGCGAGCCTCGCGAGGATGCGCGGGTTCACATTGGATCGCTTCGCACTCATCGTTCGCATCAGGATAACCACTTGCAACACCGCCCTGCGAGGCAATCATCCATGTACCGGTGCCTGAATTTCCGTCACTCAGTCGACAACTGTCTCTCTAGGACTGGAAGCTCCACCAACTCTGCGTCGACAACTGCTGCCCACTGCGCCCGCGCCGGCTGGCACCACTCCACGGTGTCATCTGCCTAACGCGGTGCTCTCGATGGTAGCGTCCCTGCCGGCTGTAAGTTCAGGATTCTTCCTTGTCTCGCCCCTGCGTTGAGGCAGAGGGCCGTGCAGATGAGTGAGCCAACCGCGTTGTCAGACAGGCGGCTGAACTGACAGGATAGACGGGGGGGGGGTAACCCCTACATCCTGAAGGGACAAGCGACGACGAAAGTGTCGCCTGTGCTCTCGCTCGGAGGCCAGAACGACGAGGAGTGCCCGATGGCCTTCCCGTAGGCAGGAGGATTGCTGATGGGAATGGCGAAGCGGGCCTTGACTTTGTACCTGATAGCGGTGGCCATCGCGGTGGCGTTCGCCTTGATGCTGACTCCGGTTTTCCATGACGGTTCGCCCGAATACCCGGCATGGCGCGTCTTGAACTGGTTCATGGCGGCGGGAGTGGTAGTGGTGCTGGCCGTGAATATCCGGCGGCTGAACGATGCCCCTACCGGCGAAGCGGCGACAGCTCGCTATCTGGGTGCGCGATTCGCCTCTTACGGCTCGATCGTCCTGACCATGCTCTTCTTCTGGGGTTGGTTCTGGACGCTCAATCCAGAGAGCGAAACCGGAGAGGCCGTCACCTCTCATCTCGTCTACTTTCCCGCCATGGATGCGCTCTATGTCGTGCTCTCCCTGAGCACGGGACGCCGTCTTTGGCAAGGGTAACCCCGCCTGGCATCGTAGCGATGTTCCGGGGTGGACCTCCCCACGCGGACGCGGCGAACTCTACCTCTTCATCCAGGCTGGAATGGACGGCAATAAGGACAGCCTGGCCGATGTTCCAGCCGCGCTGAAGAAGTTCTTCTATGGCCTGGGCATCTGAATATCCTCGATCACTTCAGCACAGTTCTGGCAAGACGAGCACCAGGATTGTAATTGACCTCATGACCACCGATGCCCGCAGGTAGGTCTTCCTCGTCGTCCTCCTCGTCCACAACGAACAGGGTGAACGGGAACGGCGGGAGATTATCCTCAGGCTTCCCCCGGCTGTAATGGCGCTGCTCGGCGTACCGCAGCACCCGATTCTGCCGTAGGTCGCGGGAGAGCGAAGCACCGGGAACGTCAGCGTCCAGCAGAGTGGACTGCAGCGCATCTGCTACCCCTCACGCTTGTTGGGCAGAGATAGTCTCATGTAAGCTCGGCGGGTCATCTGGCTTGACTGCCACGCGAGGTGTGCGCATGCACTATCCCAGGTTCATAGCGGCCTTCCTGGTCTATGCAATCGTAGACATCGTGTGGAACATTTCGCCCATCGCACGGGGCATGTACGAGAGCCTCTACGAGGCCAGCGGCAACGATGCACTCCTGGACGCCTACGGAAAGCAGATGGATACATGGGGCGGGGTCGAACTACTGGCCCTGCTTGCGTTCTTCCTGCTGATCGCTTTCGCCAACTACTACTTGGCGATTCAGCCGGCGATTAGGGAGAACAGACTCGGCACAGCCATGCGGAACAGCTTCGCCCTGGGCTGTGCGGCTTACGCCACCTACATCGCGCCGATCTTCGTCACGTTTTCCACCTGGCCTGCCGTTTTGGTGCCTGTGGACATCCTCATCGGAGGATTGCTCAGCCTCATCACCTCGACGGTTGTCACCGCCGTCGCTCTGCGCCGGAGCAGGGGCTGAAGACAGCAATTTGACGGGCCACGAGCACCTACAGCCCATGGACATGACCTTCACGAGACCCGGTTCGTGGGTAATGGTGTTCCACAATGAGGGATAGGAGTTGTGGTGGATTCGCGGGTAGATTTGCTCCGCGGAAATGCGACGTGTAGTCCTACTGCTCAACTCTTGGGCCCTATGCGCTGCCGCATGCCTGTTCTATATGCTGGACTCGGTCGATCCTCAAATGAGGAGTTCAGCTTGGGGTAAAATTCACGCCTAACGATCGCAATTCTGCGATCCATCAGGCTCTACAGGGTCCACCAAGCCCTCAGATGGAGTCCAACACCTGCCCGAGCGTTCCCCCTCTACCGGAATCGGGGTGGAGGCCGTCGGTGCGGTGCGAGTATCCCGACCTCGTGACCCTCGAGCCTGCCGATGACGACGAGGAGGTGTTCGGGGACGCTTGGCCGCTGGTCGTCGAGTGGCGGGAGCTGAAGAACGTACACCCTCACAGGGGCAAGGGCCTCGCGTGGCTGGCGGAGGAGGAGCGGCTGCTGGAGGTGGAACCGGTGCTCCTCGAAGGGCACGGGATGATGCTGCCGCCGGAGAAGCGGCCACTGCGCGGCTTCGACCGCGATGGGCAGACCAGGTGGCGCAGGAAGGCGCTCTTCAACAGGCGGAGGGAGCGGGCCAAGCTGGAGCGAAGGCGGGGGATGCGGCGCGCGCTCACCCTCGGACTGTGGTGGGATTGAACCGTGCCGGGGGGCTGTGCGTGGTTCTTGGACGAACGCCAAGAACATTAGGCCAATAAACGGAGGAATCTGTTCTGTTGCCAAGGTCTTTAGGCCACCCCTGGGCACCGAATCCGAGAGCATAGCCGCACTTCATAGCGAGGAGCGGTGATGGCTTACAAGGAGGTGTCCAGAGTGGACATAGAGGAAGTTATCCGGCGGTGGCAGAAGGGGAACAGCCAGCGGCACATAGCGTCGGGGACCGGGCTGTCGCGAGAGACGGTTCGCAAGTATGTGGACGCGGCGTTGGAAGCTGAGATATGCCAGAGTGGTCCAGCCCCGACGGAGGAGCAGCTCAGCCGTCTGGCGGCGATGGGGCGTTCCGGTCCTCGGAGTTCGGCGCGACCGGTCGACGGCCAACTGGTGTCCCTGGGCTGACCAGATATACCAGTGACTCACGGTGGACCGTCTTCAACTGACGCGCATCCTCTAGTTGCTGGAGGAACGGGGCTGCCGGGTCTCCTACACGACTCTGAGGCGCTTCATCCAACGGCGCAACTGGCAGCGGCGCAGTCGGGCGACCGTTCGCATGGAGTCCACCGCGCCGTGAGAAGTGGCAGAGCTGGACTTCGGACGGTTGGGACGGCTGCCCGATCCGGAGACCGGCCGCAGCCGGACGGTGTGGGCGCTGATCGTTGTGCTGTCCCACTCGCGGCACAGCTTCGTCTGGCCCACCTACGGCAGAAGCTGGAGGATGTGATTGCGGGGCTGGAGGCCGCGTGGGCGTTCTTCGACGGCGTTCCCCGCTGCCTGGTACGGCCGCTATTCCGGCCGGCCGAAATGTACCCGACGACGGCGCAGCCAACGCGCACAATCAGGAACCATGTACCGCATCTGGTGTTCGACACCGAGTGGGGATTGGACGAAGAGGCGATCACAGACGGGACCAAGGAGGTGGCGATATTGTCGAATCAGCAACCCCGTCCCGCCCTCCGCCAGCATGATGCAAACGCGTCTGGACGAGGCACCGCACGAGCCGGTCCGGATTGCGTTACGCTGGGCACGTGCGCCCCGACCGGAACCGAAGGAGCACTTGTGACCATCACGCCAGACGCCGTCGCCGCCGCCCTGCTGCGCTGCCCCATCGGCTGCGCGTTCCTGCTGACGGTTGAGCGCGACAGAATGCCGGCCGCCCTCGCGGTCGCGCCGCAGCAGGCGTTCTCGCGGGCGGCTGTGGCGCTCCGCGCGCTCAACCCGTGGATGACCAACTCCCAGGAAGCGACCGCCGCGGTCCTGGCGCGCGCGCCGCAGCTGGAGCGGCTCGCGCACGATGTGGCGGAGCAACCGGGGGCCGGCTGGTGGACGGCGTCTGTCGACCTCGGACGGCAGGTGCTGCTCGTCGACCGCGAGCCAGCCAGCCGCGACACACTGTTAACAGGGTGGAACTGGGAGGACTACGCCGAGCGCCCCATCGGCTGGCGGATGACGTCCACGCTGCGGGGCGGGATTTCCTGCGGCGACATCGTCATCGCATCGGGGGTCGGCGACTGGGGAGACGATCCGGCAATGCGCTGCACGGTGGTCGTCGATGCGGCTGCGCGCGTCCGGGAGGTCGTCACACCCGCCGACTGGCACGCGCTGTGCGCGTCGCACCCGCGTGTGAGGTCGAAGCCGGAGCCGAGCCCTCCTCCCCGGTCGGGGTGGCACTATGCCCCGCTGGGCGTGGCGCAGGAGGGCCCGGACCGCGCGGGGATGCTCGTGCCGGACTGGAGCGCGCTCGCGGCGGACCTGGACGGCGTACACCTGACGTTCGCCGGGCTGCTGACCGTTCCGTTCGTGGAGCACGAATCCGAGGCAGGTCGCACGATGATGTGGTCGTGGGACACGGAGGGCACGACATGGCTGCAAGGCGACTTCCTGCGCGCCGGCGAGCCGCTGCCGCCTGCCCCGGAGGGCCTCGACTCGGACGAACTGGTCCGCTACCTGAGTGGGGACTACCTGGGCATCCCGCGCTCGGGGATCCTCATGCGTGCGCAACGTCGGCGGCGGTGGTGGCCGTTCGGACGGGGGTAGCAGCGCGCTGTGGAGTCCGGGCCCATGTAGCCCACATTTTCCATATCAACCCTGCATGGTGTGTCGTAATCAGCAACATAGGCGACCGTTGTAGCCATCATGAGTGCTAGACTGGTTATGACCGACAGCTTTAGTTCTTGATAACGTACCTACTCTGGAGGCACCCAATGGGTGAAAGCACCAGCCCCGGTGCCACGCTCCGTTTCGACCGCCGTATTCGGTTGGAGTTCCGCGGCGCCACCATCACCTCGGACGCTGGGCTGTTGGCCTGTCGCGAGTTGGATGATGCACTGGGAGTGACGGAGACGGCGGATGAACGTCTGCAGGAGAGTCGGGGCGGCCGTAACGTGCAGCACCAATTGGTGGGCCTTCTCAGGCAGTCGGTGTACAGTTGTCTGGCAGGCTACGAGGATACCAACGACGCTGAACGGCTGGCCCAGGACCCGACGATGCGGATCATCGTTGGCCGGCGAGGTGGTCCTGAGAGACCGGCCGCCAGCACCAACACCATGAGCCGGTTCGATACTGAGGTGCTCACCCAAGACGGCAACGTGGAAGGGTTGGGCCGACTGAACGCTAAGTGCGTGGACGGAGCTATGTCCCGCACGCCGCACCGGCGGGTGATCTTGGACATGGACAGTTCGGAGAGCCCGGCACATGGAGAACGGGAGGGAGCGTCGTACAACGGTCATTTTGGGAGCACGTGCCCGAATATCATGCCATCATCTCGTTTGGACTGCCCATTGAGCCTGAAGACTCCCAATACGGGAAATACTGGTTCATTTCGATAGAGGAGACTCGGCGAGTGGTCAAGATTGTGTGTTGGAATATCGCCAAGCGTTCATCGCCTTGGAAAGAACTTCTGGAGATGGACATAGACATCGCTCTCCTGCAAGAAGGGGACCCAGCCACTGTTCCGCCGTCAGCAGAGACGAGTCCTTACCCGCCTGACAGGACTCTCGGATACGACCGATGGCCACTGGTGGTGAAGTTGTCCGACAAGGTGAACATCGAGTGGTTCAAGCCGGTCAACGTCGCGCAAGTGAGTGTCGAACCGTATGAGGTTGCGGTCAGTGATTCCAACACCATCGCAGCCGCGCGAGTGACGCCTCTCCCTGATGGTGAACCGTTCATGGTGTTCTCGATGTACGCCCGCTGGATCAAACCGATGGTCAAGACCTCATGGAGCGCAGGTTACGCCGACGCATCGGCACACCGAATCATCTCTGACCTTTCGGCATTCATTGGCCACCTGAATCCGGCTTCACACCGCATCCTCGCTGCGGGCGACCTCAACACTATCTACCAGGAAACCAGGTATTCCCTCCAACCACGTGACACTACGGTATTCGACCGGATGGAGGCGCTCGGGCTCGTGTTCGTTGGCCCGCGTTGGCCGAATGCCGACAGGCAAGCTAACCCCGTTCCACCGGGATTGCCATCGGATACCGAGAACGTCCCCACTTACCTTTCTGCACAGCAAATGAAGGGCATGCGCAGCACTGGCGCCCTCATCGGCCACCAGTTGGACTATGTGTTCGCATCGAAGGGATTTGACCAGAACATCACTGTCCATGCGATGAACGATCCCGCACAGTGGGGTTCAAGCGACCACTGCCGCATCCTCATCGGAGTACAGTAGGATGATACCGAGGTAGAGGTGTTCGAGTGCGCGATCTGTCACCATACGGAGAGCCGCGAGGAACTCGTCGAGAAGATGTTCCACGTCGACGAGCGCTATGTGCTGGTCGAGCGCATCCCGGTCGCCTGCGCCCGGTGCTGTGAGCCACCTTCAGTCGAGAGACGACGGAGCGGACCCGTTCACTCGTACACAGCGGTGCAAGGCCTGCGAAGTCCGTTCCTCTCGAAGTACTAGACTTCGCCTCCTAACTGCTACGACAGCGCGTGGTTGACGACCGGCACCATCGCCGAGAGGTCGACGTGCGACTGCCAGCGCCTCGTTCACCTGCGCGAGCAGGTACTGGTGCGTAATCATCTTCTCCACTGGCACGTCGATGCGCGTCCGCATCATGCGCATGGAGCGGATGATGTTCTCCACATTCGAGCCGACGACGCCCGCCACGGTGAGGTCCTTCGCGGCGATACGCGTTGATATAGCTATTGTCCGTGTAGATGCCGCGCTCCCAGGTGCGTTTGAGCGGGTCCGAGACGTGCACGGAGATGCTGCCGATGCCGGCTATCTCAATCTCCACCGTCTTGCCGTCCTGCAGCGGGCAGAGCCCCTCGTGTCTGGATGAGTGGTGTCTCGCTTTGGCATCGTGACGACGCGGGGCAAAGCAGCCCGGAACACTCCGTTCTGGGAAGCTCCGGTGCTGACGCTGAAGTTCGTAGGCCGGCAGGACGAAACGTAGGATTGTTACAAAGTCGGTCCATTCGTCGGTTATCCCGTCGCGCAACGAGGGATGGGCAAGCACGTGCTGGGTGGTGGCTCGGCTGAGCGAACGCATGGAGTCTAACGCTAGGACGTCCGACGGCTCGATCTCCTCCACGAATGGCATCTGGAGTATCTGCCGGCCTGCAGACTCATCCTCTTCGTAGATGTCGTAGAGATAATCAAGCTCTTTGCTCTCGTCCAGTGAGAGCACGTCCTTGGATGCCCATGCCGTATCCAGCAGTTCGGCATCGAAAGGCGAAGCGCGGACCAAGATCGGCGATGACTCCTGTTCGTCGAAACAGCCAGGCCGTCCAGGGAGAAGCTCCGGGGTGTAGTTCTCCCCACAGAGAGCCTGATACTTATCAAAACACGCTTGCGTCAGATAGACATTCCCTGTGTTCTCTTCATGGTAATGGTATATGTTCTCGCCATGTGTGCACTCCCAATCGAGTGTATAGCCACCTCTGATATAGAGTGAGTAACCGGAGAATCTGCCGTGAGAAAGCTCAAGGTAAGGGAAAGGGTACCGTTCCATCAGTGCTGTTAGCTCGTACCAAGGCTCGTCCAGTTGATAGGCGTAGAACTGCCCCTTGGGTATGGGGGTAGGCGTTGGTGTAGGCGTGTAGGTTGGAGTGGGCGTCACCGTGGGGGTGGCGGTTGGCATTGGGGTGGGTGTAGGAGTAGGCGTCGCAGTTGCG
Organism: Dehalococcoidia bacterium; assembly: GCA_965208625.1. GTDB lineage: Bacteria > Chloroflexota > Dehalococcoidia > Lucifugimonadales > Australimonadaceae > Bin16. Next base: position 1,606,793 of record OZ242348.1, on the reverse strand, counting down.
GTGGGAGTCGCCGTCGGCGTGGCGGTGCCCGTGGCAGCGATAGCCGCATCAGCGGTTACCTGGATGTCCGGCGTGGCGGTTGGGGGTGGAGAGGATGCGGACACACACCCCGCCAGCGCGAGTGCGGTGAGCATCAGAACTCCCAGCCATACGGCCAGACGGAAGCGTAAGTTCGCTCGAGAGAAAGGCGCATCGTCGGTGCTCTTCAGCATTCTATTTGGAGCTCCCTTGGCGATGATAAGGATACACCCTCCTCCCCCTGCGGGATGAGACGTAAGCTGAACAGGTTGATGCTCCGTTTCGTGATGACGCTCAGGTCCCGAGGAAGGGGGAATAGGGTTCGAATCCCTCCCCGGGGGCGAGCCAGCTGCGTCCCAGAGGTCCCTCCCGCTCCAGCAGTCCTCGATGGGAGACCAACAGGGGAAGGGGCGTCCTCGTGCGCACCATCTCCTCGAGGGCGACGCGCAGGAAGTGGGTGGCGGCCAGGTCTTCGTGAAAGACCACGAGGACGGCGGGCCGTGCGCCGTGGTCGTCGATGGGCCGGTGGGAGGAGTAGTAGCGGAGGTAGGGAGCGAGGCGCTCCGCCATGGTGACGGGGCGCACGGCCCGGCGCTTCCATTCCAGGAAGAAGGGCCAGACGACGCCCTTCCTTCGCAGGATGCCGAAGGCGTCGGGGTGCACGGACCGCATCCCGCCGAAGTGCCGGAAGTAGCGTGAGGCTCTGATGGGCGGGTCGAGCTGGTCGATCTCCCAGTCCATGCTGCGGGCATGGACGGTGAGCGCCGCGATGAAGCCGTGGACGGCGGTGGTGTGCTCGGCGTCCCTGAGCAGCTGCCGGCTGCGCCTGCCGGAGACGCTGCGCCAGTCTCCGGCATCGTAGGGGGCGGCGCTCCACCGCTTCCTGGCCCTCACCGACCACGAACGTGTCGATGACCCCGACCCCGTTCAGTATCCCGAGCACGACGACAACGATTATGACGTCGATAAACCAGGCGACGAATCTCGGCACCCTGGGCGCGTAGTCCATCTCCGTGCAGCAACCCCCTCACCGGGCTGGTCAAGTCGTAGCGTAGCACACCGATCGCGTCACCCCCGTGCGGGTCACGCATCCCAACAACAGTCGAACCCCAAGACAGGTCAAGACTCAACAATCTCGAGCCTAGCCAAGCACGTCCTCTCCTTACCTGGTTCCTTGTATCTTCGACAGATAAGGTCACCGTGCACGTAGAAACCCCAAGTGGCCGGCTTGTCCTTCTCACTACGAGGCCACAGGGAATCTTGCTCATGACGAATCCTATTCAAACCAGCCACTATCTGCTCTGCGAACTCGCACTTTCCATTCAGGACATCCTTTGGTGAACCCTTTTCCACGCTTACCCACACCTCGCCCTTCTCATTCCAGCTGAAACCAGGGTCGGTCAGTTTCTCGCCCAAGAGTGCTTTGAACTGCTCGAAGTCTGACCTGCGCACGGATATTGTCCCTGCACACCCACCGCGTTCGCAGTCAGTCCGAGATGAGTGTCCTTTCATCTCTCTTTCCTCTCTGGTGACCTCGACCTTCAGGCTATGCCCCAGTTCCCGGGATGGACTGTTTAGACTCGTGAGATGCTATCTGTCTGAGGAGTACGGCAGACGCTTGACCGCTACTCCGCCGGGTTCTTGCGCGGCCTGCCACACCGTCGTCCGTCTGCCGATCAGAAGTAGACGGTGTCCGCCGTGCGCCGGAACTCCAGCCTCTTCCCCAAGACCTCCGCCGCTGTGTTCAGCCTGCGCCGGAGCGCCTGCGTTGTCTCGCCCTCTGCGGCCTCCAGCGCGCTGCTCCTGGAGCAACGCGCTGGATATAGCCGACATATTCCTGCAACAGCGCCGCGCGCTTGCCTCTCCGATCGGGAGTGTGCTGAACGTGGGCATGGGTATCACCTCCATCGTGGGCGGTCACATGATTGAATCGCCGTCTGACGGAGTACTATAGCATCGCGCCATCGGCTCCCGAATCGTCGATGAGCCCCCGCATGCAGCACTACGTTCGCCTCCCTTGATTGGCACGCTGAGAAGATCATGGGAGGCACAGCAAGGGATTGACGAGGACTCACCCAGGGGCTAAGGTGTAACTGACTTCCTCCCCGCCCGCTGGACTATGGCTAGGGCCGTATCCCCGGGCGGGTGTTTTCTTATGCGCACCATCGTCCTCATCGACGGTCAGAACCTCTATCACATGGCACGGAGAGCGTGGTCCTCGGGTCAGAGATCTTCTCCAGGACGCATCCTTACGGAAACTCGCTTCTACACGGGCGTTCCCAACCCGGCGACTAACTCCTCACAACTGTTCTGGCATGGATTCTGGTCGAACAAGATCAGGTACCTGAGGAGCCGAGGAGTCTACGTTTACAGAGGCAGGGTGAACGCTGGAGGGCAAGAGAAGGGAGTTGACGTCAGCTTGGCCTTGGACCTCGTGCGAGCCACCTACGAGCAGCAGTACGAAGTGGCCATCATCGTAAGCCAGGACTGGGACTTCGGACCCGCAGTGCGCCTTGCGAAGGAGATTGCCCAAGCGCAAGGGCGAAGGCTCGCTTTCGAGTCGTGCTTCCCGGTTGGACCTGGCAGCCTCTCACGAAGGGGAGTTCCGGGCACGACCTGGGTTCCGATTGACCGAGCGACCTATGACGCCTGCCGAGATCTCACGGATTATCGCCCAAGGCGGCGCTAAGAACCTCAATCATCCAGACATCAATGTTGGTGATTGCGTTGTCCAGCGACATAGCGCACCGTCCAACGGATGTCAGTCTGGACGCTTCCTTGTAAGTCATCGCCACTCCTCGCTCTGAAGTGCGGCCATGCTCTCCGATTCGGTGCCAGGTGGCCTAATGACCTTGGTGATTCCTTCTGTTGCCCCGGTTACTGGCCTATAGTTCTTGGCGTTTGACACTGCGCCTCGTATGGCGTCGGCCCGCGCGCCGAGCGGGTTGCGCAGGAGCGCGGGGAGCGGGACGGCCTGCTCGGAGGGACGGTAGAGGGGCGGGTACGACTCCACCACCCGCTGGGCGATGGAGTCCTTGAACGTGTCGATGAATCCTGCCAGGTCCATGGGGGTCTTCTCCCTGTGTTCGTGGGGTGCCCCACGGACTTCAGGAGATGCTGCCTGCGCCGGTGTTCGATAGGGGGGATGGCGCACGGCACACTACGCCCCCTCCCTGGCAGCTTGCAGTTAGGGAGGGGGCGCCCGGAGGCAGTTCTTGGGGGTGCCCGTGGGGGCACTCCTCTCGTGGTCTGGTTTGCTGGGGACACCCTGGCCAACACGGTCAAGGTCACCCTAGGCCCCCGCGGCCGCCCCCGGCATGCCGCACGGCGACCACATGGACTTCTAGTCCAACGGGGCGTACAGACGCGGAAGAGCCTCCCACTGATTGGTGGGGGGCTCTTTCTGTTACCTGGAAGGTGTCTCTCCCAGTCCTGCAATCTCTTTGATTACGCCCGCCAGGGCGCTGGTGAGATAGTCCTGATACTGCACTACTTGCTCGTGGGTGATGGCCCACGCCCTTCCTCTCTGACTGTCGAACCTGATCTCGTCTCCGTAAGCGAAATCCTCAAACCATCTGTTCATGATGTCGTTTAGCTGTTTGTTGTCGTAGTCAGGATACCAAGTGCCGAATGACAAATCCCGGAGTCCTACTCGTTGGGGGTTACCCCGTTCAGGGCAGAACCATGCAACCGATACTGGGCTTCTCCATATCTCTTTCGGTACGTCTACCCTTATCGAGAGCATCTGGCTGCCTGGGACAACCTTCGCTCCACTCTCGCGCGCAACCTCGAGCAGGCGCTCAGCCGCCTTATGCACGGAGGCGTCGTCAGGAAGCCGTGCAAAGAACTCTTCCATAGTTACCCTTGTCCGTGTTCGTAAGGGAAGGTTCTTACCCGGCGGAGCAGCAGTATCTCCAATGACTCGGGATACCAACGTCTCGGTCGGATTGTTCCCCTTGAACTGCTTGATCTCAACGGCCAACACCTCGATATCGCGCATCTGCGCGTTCAGGAACACCACTATCCGAACGAGTTCAGAAGGTATCGCGTCGGCTACGAATACAAGGCGCATCCGCCTGGCGGCAAGGTTGGTCGCAACCCTTCTCCAGAATTCGTCGTCGGTCGAATCCTCTTCTCTCAAAAACTCTTGCAGTACGGCATCGGGCGGTTCACCGGAACCTCCGTGCTCACGCTCGAAAGCATCCCTGATTTCATCCTCTGTCCAGAACCGTGAGGCGTTCGCGGCGTAGTCCAGCATCTGCCCGACGACCTCTCGTCGAATCTGTGTGTTACTGCCTCGCTTGACTTCGACAAGCGTAGGTACGGCGTCCTGATCAACAAAGAGGTGGTCTAACGACCAACGGTCTGCTCTGTCAGGCGCGTCTGCCACTCCCTTTTCGCGCATAACGAGGAGCCACCTCCGAGCGTTGCCCAGTAATCGCGGGTGCTTCGCGAGAAGCTCCTGCAAATCATCCTCGAGTTCGAAAGGCTGTTCATCTACCGGTTCCAGCGTATCTCCCGTCATCACAAAGACCTGCTCAGCCATAGGCCCCCACCTCCGTTGGGTTGCACTCTATACCAACACTCGACCGATACTCATCCTGTGCATCTCTGTTCGTTCTCCAACCCCCAAATCCGTTATCCCATGCGTATTAGCGATGCTCTGAACAAGTCCCCATGGGGCTTGTGGGAGCATACCATGGGGAGAGCTTAGCAGCGGGGGTGAGGACGTGCCAGACCAGCCGACTTTCGCCGACCTGGATTACGCGTGCACGAAGCGCAAGACGCGGCGTGAGATGTTCCTGGAGCGGATGGACGGGCTGATCCCGTGGGGGCAGCTCGAGGAACAGATACGCCCCTATCACCCCACGGCAGGGCGTGGGGGACGTCCGGATCCGCTCTCAACGATGCTGCGCGTCCACTGCGTGCAGTTGTTCTACAACCTCTCCGACCCGGGCATGGAGGACCTGCTTTATTGGCTGGCAACTCGCCCCAATCCCGCACACATGGGACATAGCTCTACCTTCCCGCCGAGCCGTTCCGCAGTGCATAGAGCACCTGTGCATGCTGGAGGGTGGTCGTAGAACCAATTGGAGCGTCCTACCACTCTTTCTCCCCCAACGACACCCGCGACCCCGTGCGTGCCGACTCCACCATCGCGAGCGTGATCTCGACCACGCGCAGGCCGTCGAGGCCGGTGGCGAGCGGCTCGCCGTTGCCCTCGACCGCGGCGTCGAACGCCTGCACCTGCTTCGTGTAGAGCGAGAAGGGATGCTCAGGGTACGTCTCGTCCTCGGTTATGCCGTCGGTGCGGACCGCGAACGCGCCGGCCTGGTTCATGTCGATGCTGGCATGGAGTCCGGCGCGCCTCAGCGTGCCGTAGACCGTGACGTCGTTGCGCTCGTAATCGGGCGTGCGGCGTCCGGTGAGCAGCGTCGCGATAACCCCGCTCCTGAAGCGCAGCGACAGCGTCACCAGCTCCTCCAGCGGCCTCTCCGGCGTGGCGTCGCTCACGGCGGAGAGCTCCGCAACGTCGTCGTCGTTCAGCACGTAGCGAAGCAGGTCGGCGCAGTGCACGCCCGTCGCCATGAACGCGCCCGCGCCGATGAGCGACGGGTCGTCCCACCACGCCTGCAGCCCCTCACGTGGCGGCGGCGCCTCCTGGCCCCCCGCACCCCCGGCACCAGTCCGCGTGCGCGAACGACACCCTGCCGAGCGCGCCGTCGGCCACGAGCGTCCGCAGACGCTGATGCCCCTCGTGCGAGCGCAGGTGGAACCGACGCCGTGCCGCACGCCTGCGGCCTCGCACGCGTCGATCATCCGCTGCGCGTCGTCCACGGAGAGCGCCATCGGCTTTCGACCAGCACGTGCTTGCCCGCCTCCGCGGCGCGGACGGTCTGCTCCGCGTGCAGCGCGTTCGGCGACGCGATGTAGACCACGTCCACGGCGGGGTCGCGCAGCAGCGCGTCGACGTCGTAGTAGGCGCTCGCCGAGCCGTGCTTCTGCGCGAACGCCTCCGCGCGTCCCATGTCCCGGCTCATCACGGCGGCGAGCGATGCGCCCTCCGCTGCAGTGATGGCGGGCGCCATCTTCGTGTCCGGATGCCTGCCCGTGCTGACGATGCCCCAACCGATGGTCATGCGCTGTCCCTCCTCCGAGTACGTGGGAGGCAAGGATAGCAGGGGACAGAGCGTCCCTATGGGCTGGAGGTTACCCCTCGATGTAGCGGTAGGCCGCGAGGGCTGCCGCGACGCCGTCGCCGACTGTGTTGGCGAGCTGGCGGTGCGCGATACCGATTACAGAGGCACGACCCACTCGAAGGTTCGCAATATCGTACCGCTTGGCCTACCACACTGGACAAGATCAAGAACTTTTCAAATCAGGTTCGTTCTGGACCTGTAGGCGCCGCTGGAAAGGACGCACCGTGTCGCATCCATTGCGAGGGCGGCGATATGCCTGACAGCAGGTAGGAAGGCACGTATGAGTGGCCAGAGGATGCAAACGGGGCATTGCAGCGTGGCGAAGCGGCCCCAGCAATCTGCTGAGGCCGCCTCTTGCCGGTCACGCCGGTGGGATCGGGGGTTGCCGTTCTCTGTTACCCCGGACGGGCCAGGCTGATTGTCGTCGCTGTCGGCGCCGACGTTCACATGGCCGCCAGCGCGTCCCGCAACCGATCCCTTCAGTTCCGGGCTGATCCCTCTTGCGACCCACCCAATGGTCATCATTCGATCACCTCCACCCTGAGGGAGTCCCGAATCTGGGCGAAGACCGTCGCCGCGTGTTCGTCTCCCAGGGCCTTCGCCGACGCGATGCCTGACTTGAAGTGCCAGGGAGCAACGTCCGGGTCGCTGGCCGGGCTTTCTCGCCCCGGAGCGCCAGCACCGCTTCGCCCATCCGGCAGTACACGTCCCAGTGGTGCGCAGAGTCCTCCGCCACGGCTTCATACTTATCCCGCACCTGCTCGGCCAGCGCGATGATCTCTGCCTCCGTGGGCGCGTCGGGTATCGGCGGCGGGTCGTCGTCGGAGACCGTTACCGTGGCCGCGCCCTGGGACGTGGACACGGAATACCCGCTGCCAGACGCCAGGGTGGCCGTCACCGACCCGTCGGGCTCGTCCACCTCGTCGCCGCCGGTGGCCACGGTCAGCGTACCGTCCCGCTCGTGCCGAGGTCACCGTCTGCGTTCCGGCTGCAATCCCGTAGTCGCCGCTCTGGGTGACGTTGACGCTCACTGACAGATCTGCCGACGGCACAGGGTTGGCCGTCAGGGTGAAACACTGCATTCCCGCCCTCGGCGATGCCGCTGCCGCCGGTGACGCTCACCTCCGGCGTGGGCGGCGGCGCCTGCTGCTTGGCTGGCGGCGTCCAGTCCTCCCGCCGTTCGATCTCGGCGCACCAGGGTTCCCACGTGCTCAGTACCCCGAACTCCTCTGCTACCTCGGCACTTGGCCGCCGTGTAGCCGCCGGCCTCGCCGTTGATGCCCTTCAGGATCTGGTCCAGGCGGCCGTGGGCATCGTGGGAGGGGTCGAGCCCGTCCCGCTTGGCTGTCACTGCCGCCACGATGGCCGCGTCTGGTACGAACTCGGACGGCGGCGGGGCGTCATCGTCGGACACCGTTACCGTGGCCGAACCCCGGGACGTGGACACCGTGTAGTCGGTGCCCGTGGCCACGGTCAGCGTGGCCGTGCCGCTGGTATCGAATGGTCACCGTCTACGTGCCGGTGGCGACCCCGTAGTCGCCGCTCTGGGAAGACGGTCACCGGGCTGCTGGAGGCCAACGGGATCGCGGTGAGCATGGACGGCAAGGGGCGGTGCGTGGACAACGTGCTCATCGAACGGCTGTGGTGCACGGTCAAGTACGAGGAGGTGTACCTCAGGGCATACGAGAGCGGCAGTCAGGCTCGGGCTGGGCTAGGCGCCTACTTCGACTTCTACAACACCAGTCGGCCGCACCAGGCGCTGGGGTATCGGACCCCGACCGAGGTGTATCCAACCGGGGCGAAGAGCCAGCACGTCCAGAGGGCAACGACAGCCTCAGAGAGCAGGTTGACAGCAGCGCGACTGCAACTTAACTTGGTGCCTGACCTGTCCTAATCGTGGAGTACACCCCACAAATATGTCGGAGCGTGTGTTGTGCAAGGGCAAATGATCAAGTTTCGCATAGTCATTCCGATGTTAGTTCTGGCGGTTGTCTGGTCTCTCGCCATTGGGAACGCGACGCCGGCGGAGGCCCAAAGTCCCCCAAACGACCCCATCAGCGCACCGATAGTACTTGAGACCAATGCCGGTGAGGTGAGCGTCACCTGGCCATCCGTTGACGGAGCGAATTTCTACCGCATCGGCTGGCTTTCCGTGGAAGACTACACGGCGGCCCTCGCGGAGGGAACCGATTGGTTGGAAGCGTTCAACTCTGTGAGTATGGCGAATGATGGCGAGGCGTCCCACACCATCACGCGATTGACGGAGGGGGCTGCATACTGGTTCATTGTGGGCAGCAGCGCCGAACGATACGGCAATCCGGCCTGGTCGCCGTGGTCCGACCCGGTGACTCTGAGCGGCGGCCCAACGGCCTGCGCAGGGGACCGCGCTGCGCTGACAGCGTTGTACAACGCCACAGACGGCCCAAATTGGAGGAATGAACCCAACTGGCTCGACGAAACCGTTCCCCTGGACGAATGGTTTGGTGTTTCCACCGACAACCACGGCTGCGTGCTTTCTCTTTATCTGCCCAGCAACGACCTCTCCGGCGAGATACCTGCTGAGGTGGCGGATATGCCCAGATTGCGCTTGATGCACCTGTCAAGCAACGAATTGACCGGGGAAATACCCCCGGAGTTGGCCGGGTTAGGGGACCTGCGCACCCTGAATCTGTGGAACAACGAGTTGACTGGTGAGATTCCACCGGAGTTGGGCGGTATGACCAACTTGATTCGTCTGGACCTGGGCCGCAACGAACTGACCGGTGAGATACCCACCGAGTTGACCCAGCTGACGAACCTGCGCGTGCTGTCCTTCAACAACAACATGCTGAGCGGTGAGATGCCTCCGGAGCTGGGTGCGATGACCGGTTTGACCAGCCTTGGGTTGTGGGAAAACGAGCTGACCGGCGAAATTCCGCCCGAGTTGGGCAATCTGGTCAACCTAAGGTACCTGGACCTCGACAACAATCTGCTGACTGGGACGATACCGCCCGAGATAGGCAATCTGACCAGTCTGAAATCCCTGTGGCTTCCGGATAATGAGTTCACCGGCGCAATCCCGCCTGAGCTGAACAACCTGTCCAATCTCACATTGCTGTCTTTGAGCGGCAACCAGCTGACGGGCAATATACCCTCGGCGTATGGCAATTTCGCCAATCTGGAATACCTGTACCTCCAGGACAACGCGCTGGATGGGTCGATCCCATCCGAGCTAAGCGCCGTCACCGGTTTGAAGCGTCTTTATCTTCACGGCAACCGATTGACCGGTGAAATTCCAGAGGAACTGGGCGATCTCGCCGAGTTGGAAGTGCTGTACCTGCACAGAAACGAACTGACCGGGACCATACCAGTCGAACTGGGCAACCTCGCCAGCCTGGAAACCATGATCCTGGATGAAAACGATCTCAGCGGAGGGATCCCCACGCAATTTGGCAATCTGGCTGAGTTGAAGTATTTGAGCGTTAACCGGAACCGGTTGAGCGGGGCAATTCCGTCCGAACTCGGCAATCTGGCCAAGTTAGAGCAACTCCGTCTCGACAACAACCAGTTCGGCAGGATGATACCCGCCGAGTTGGGAAACCTGTCCGAGTTGGAGCAATTGCACCTGGACGGCAACCAGTTGACCGGCTCGATACCGCGTGAATTACTCAACCTGGACAAACTGGTATTGCTGTACCTGAGCGAGAACCCTTTGACCGGCTGTATACCGATCGGATTTGAGGACATAGCGGATCATGATCTGGACGAGCTGGGGTTGGAAGCTTGCACGCCCAGCGCCGGAGGCTGAAGGCGGTGCTCGCAGACCTTGCGACGCTGGACTCACTCTACCCCGTACGAAGTGGTTCATGAACATGGACGGCGAGAAGAAGCCGGAGTCGGCTGCGCCCAACAAAGGCGGACAGCCTCCGAAGACAATCCCGGGCATCAACGCGACCTTCGAGGAGGTCATCCATGCACTCGTGAAGCCCGTCAAGGTTGTCAGAGGGAAGTGATGGAGTTGCGTCTACCACGATGACGACTACTGGGACGACGAGCCGTACATGCCCTAGCAGGAGCGTCTAGGATTGTATATACTTCCCATCAAATAGAGGTGCTTGTTCTCCATGAGTGAAGGGGCTTGACTGCCCATCGGTGGAGAGCGATGCGCTCGTACCCTTCGCGCAGTTGGGACCGGGGTAGAAACACGTGAAACGGAGGGACAGACAGTGGCAGGGCCTACTATCCGGCTGGAGGAACCAACGGCTCCTGCCAGAGCGCACGACCTCGACATCTACGCCGATTACGTGCGCCTCGGCTCCATCCGGCCAGTCGCCGACAGAGGATTCGTTGGCTGGAGGTGGCACTTCGGGGCGGCGCTCGCCGACCCCGCTCTCGAACTCGGCAGGGTCAGGGAACGCGAGGACGGCCACAGCCGCAACCAGTGGGAGGCGGCGCTGACTGCGTGGGCCGCCTTCCTGACCGAAGCAGAATGGAATGAAACGCTGACGGTCGTCTACACCGAAGAGATTGCCAATACCCTGCACATCCACGCACTCTACCTGCGCCGGGTTCTCGCCAGGGCGCAGAATATGAAACCGCGGACAGCCGAGGCGGCCAAAGCACTGGCCGTGCTGGAACAGCATCGCCACGAACTGGAAGACGTGGTGACCAGTATCGGCGTCCCACTGCCGGGAGAAGAGTGGCACCCGATGCCGAGCAGATAGTTCTCCAAGACATCGCACGCACGATGTACAAAGATTAGCCACTTACCGTATGGGCTTGCTCACCGCGGTGTTCGCGTTGACGGCACGGGCAACGCCATTTCACGCGGTATCACCACCACGGATAGGGGCAGGGTGTGCAGGAGCACGCTCCAACCACCCGCTAGGGTGCCAATCGAATGGCACCTACGACGTGAACTATGTAGGGGTTCCCACTGTAGGCCGATACCGATTTGCCTGACGGCGCGGGAGACCTCCCCGCCACTGCGCAGATGCTCAGGGGATGACTTCGGGCTGCACCGGCCTACAAGCGGGGGTTATCGTGCGGGATACTCCGCAGCCAAGCGTCGCTAGGGCCAAACTGAATAGAGGACAATGCATTGAGGGGCGCGGAAATCCGCGCCCCTCAGTGCTGTATAGACCGGAGACATGGTTTACGGGTGTTCAGAGACATACTTTACACATCCGGGCACCTTGTGACCTCCGGTTCAGGGCCACGCAGGTCCACGTCGGCGATGGGGTGTGTCATGAACCAGACGCTTTGTGGGCGCGACCTGATGACGCTCCGCACTCCCGTTCGCTTCCGTTCCTTGTGGGACTGCGGGGCATCACTCGCACACTGCGCCATCGCCGTTGGCTCCGTTCGCCAGGGACGGAACCGGCTTGCCGTCCCTGAGGGTGCGCCAGTCGGCGTGCAGTTGGACGGGATGCTCTCCGGTATTCCCCCTTGGTACGGCATCGCTGGGAGGTCGTAACCGCCCCCGCTCCCTGGCGAGATTGCGTTACAGGTTTCGACACACGGCACATTCGCACCTGAGCCGGACACCCATGGCAAGTTGCTCGATTCGCTTCCAACCGACACTCCTATCGGGGTGACTCTGGAGTCTTCCGCGAGTCAACATAGATGCACATCCATAGCTCTCCGATGCGGATCATTCCCGCCCGGCACCTTGAGGAAAATCGATGAGACGTACCCCCCCCCGTCAGCGGAACGCCCTCTTGCCCGTGCTTGGGGTGCTTGTATCTGCGGCCCTCGGCTTGTGGCTGCTTCCCGTCGGGTTTCTCCATGCCCAGACGCCCGAGACCATCGAGTACGCGGAGCACACGCCGGTAGCCAGTCCGGTGGCGACGTTCACGGCTGCGGACGACGAGGACGACAAGGCGGGGAAGGCGCTTACCTGGTCGGTTGAGGGCGCCGACGCTGGGTATTTCGACATCTCTCAGAGAGGAGTGCTCACCTTCAAGGAGTCCCCGGACTATGAGAATGCGAAGGACGGAGGCTCTGACGAGTCTGCGAATACGTACACCGTAGACGTGGTGGCCACTGACAGCAACAGTGGCAAGGGCATCCATTCCATCGTCGTGAAGGTCACGAACGAGGACGAGCCCGGGACGTTGACGCTGTCGAATCGCCAGCCGGTGGTGGGGGTTGGGCTCACGGGGACGCTCACCGATGTTGACGGTGGGGTTTCAGATCAGCAGTGGCGGTGGGCGCGGGGCTCCAGCTCCGGAGGTCCTTTCACTAGTATAGAGGCAACCGAAACCAACGGTGCCGGGACGGCTGTGTATGTTCCCGATTCGACGGACACGGGGCGCTACCTGCGCGTGACGGTGACCTACACCGACGGCGAGGGGTCCGGGAAGCAGGAGTCCGTGGTCTCGGACAGAAGCGTGCTGGCACGCCGGGCCGCGAATGCGGCTCCTGTAATCATAGATAGCGATGGAAGTCCAATAACGGCTACCTCGATCGATAGGGATGTTGCGGAGAATTCGCCTGCGGGCACACTGGTGGGTGACCCCATCGGCGTCAGCAACCCCGAACGTGACGTGCTGACCTATACGCTGAGCGGCGATGACGCCGGGAAGTTCACCATCGACTCGAACGGTCAGATCAGGGTGGGTCCCGGCACGGAGTTGGACGCCGAGGGAACAGCTACCTTCAGCGTCACTGTCACGGTCTCGGATGGCAATCTGGCCGGTTTGGCAGACTTGGCGACCTACTCAGACTCCGTTGGCGTGACCATCACGGTGATGAACGTTCTGGAGTCGCCCGAGTTGAGCGGGGAGACATCCGTTTCACACGCGGAGAACACCGAGGCAACAACTCCGGTGGCCGCGTACAAAGTGACCGACGATGAAGACGATGCTGACAGCAGAGCTGTTGGAGTTATGTTGTTGGGTGCAGACGCGAGTGCCTTCACGTTGACCGAGGCCGATACTGACGGCACGTGGGAACTTGCCTTCAATTCGATGCCTGATTTCGAGTCTCCGGTGGATGCGGGCAGGAACAACACGTACAACGTGACGGTGAGGGCGACGGACAGTGCTGGAGGCACCGACGTTCTGAACGTAGCGGTGGTGGTGACGAACGTGGACGAGGCGGGGACGGTGGAACTGTCGATCCTGGCACCGAAGGTCGGGGTTCCGTTGAAGGCCACGCTCACAGGCGACCTGGACGGGAGTCCATCCCGTGTCACCTGGAAGTGGGAGAGGGCTGACAACGCTGCGTTTGGCGATAGCGACAACGTCAAGGTCATCGGCGGGGCGACGTCGGCTGCCTACACTCCGGTTCACGCGGATGCGGGAAAGTACCTTCGGGCGACGGCGCTGTACGCGGACCCCCAGGGGCCGGGCAAGAGTGCGGAGGAGGTTTCGGCGGGCGCTGTGGTGGCGTCGAACAAGCCGCCGTGGTTCGACGATCCGAGCACTGAGAAGGACGAGAGCATCAAGGAGATAGCTCGGGAGGAAGACGAGTTCTCGTCGAACACCGACCTGGGAGACTCGGTCAGCGCCACCGATCCTGAGGCGGCGCAACTGACGTATGAGTTGAGCGGTGATGCGGCGCTGTTCGTCATCGACCGGTCGACGGGACAGCTCTCGGTGAGGGCTGGCACAACGCTGGACTACGAGACGAAGAGCAGCTACGTGGTGCGGGTGAAGGCGACGGACCCTGATGGAGCGAGCGCGACTGCCACGGTGACCATCAACATCACCGATGTCCCCGAACCCCCAGTGATTTCCGGGACTGGTTCCTTTAGCTTCTTGGAGCACACGCCGATAAACCGTCCGGTGGCGACGTTCAGGGCGACGGACGATGAGGACGACAAGGCAAGGAAGGCACTGACTTGGTCGGTTGAGGGCACCGACGCTGAGTATTTCGTCATATCCCAGAGAGGAGTGCTCACCTTCAAGGAGTCCCCCGATTATGAGAATGCAAAGGGCGAAGGCTCTGACGAGTCTGCGAATACGTACGACGTAGACGTGGTGGCCACCGACAGTGCTAGTGCTGAGGGTACCCATTCCGTCGTCGTGAAGGTGACCAACGATGACGAGCCCGGGACGTTGACGCTGTCGAATCGCCAGCCGGTGGTGGGGGTTGGGCTCACGGCGACGCTCATCGACGTTGACCGTGAGATTTCAATTGAGCAATGGCAGTGGGCACGGGGCACCAGCCGTGCCGGTCGCTTCACAGACATAGATTCAACCGATTCTACCGCCTACACCCCCGCTGAGGCGGATGCAAGGCACTACCTGCGCGTGACAGTGACCTACACCGACGGTCAGGGATCCGGGAAGATGAAGTCGGCGGTCTCGGAGCGGCCGGTGCGGGCAGTCAAGGATCCAGAATCCGCCCCCGTATTTGTAGATGACAGAGGGGAGGACATCACTGAAGCCTCAAGGGAAGTGCGAGAGAACTCGCGCGCGGGCACGCTGGTGGGTGGGCGCGTCAGAGCCAGGGACCCTGAGGGAGACGTGCTGACCTTCGCGCTGGACGGCGATGACGCCGGGAAGTTCACCATCGACTCGAACGGTCAGATCAAGGTGGGTCCCGACACGGAACTGGACGCCGAGGAGGAAGACTCCCTCGATGTCACGGTCACGGTGACGGACGGGGCTGGGCATACAGACTCTATCGGCGTGACCATCACGGTGATGAACGTTCTGGAGTCGCCCGAGTTGAGCGGGGAGACATCCGTTTCACACGCGGAGAACACCGAGGCAACAACTCCGGTGGCCGCGTACAAAGTGACCGACGATGAAGACGATGCTGACAGCAGAGCTGTTGGAGTTATGTTGTTGGGTGCGGACGCGAGTGCCTTCACGTTGACCGACGCCAATGCTGATCGCACGTGGGAACTTGCCTTCAAGTCGATGCCTGATTTCGAGTCTCCGATGGATGCGGGCAGGAACAACACGTACAACGTGACGGTGAGGGCGACGGACAGTGCTGGAGGCACCGACGTTCTGAACGTAGCGGTGGTGGTGACGAACGTGAACGAGGCGGGGACGGTGAGCCTGTCGACGCTGGCACCGAAGGTAGGGATACCGTTGACGGCCACGCTCACGGGCGACCTGGACGGGAGGCCATCCCGTGTCACCTGGAAGTGGGAGAGGGCTGATGATGTTGCGTTTGGCGATAACCACAACGTCACGGTCATCAGCGGGGCGACGTCGGCTGCCTACACTCCGGTTCACGCGGATGCGGGAAAGTTCCTTCGGGCGACGGCGCTGTACGCGGACCCCCAGGGGCCGGGCAAGAGTGCGACGGTGATTTCGGCGGGCGCTGTGGTGGCGTCGAACAAGCCGCCGTGGTTCGACGATCCGAGCACTGAGAAGGACGAGAGCATCAAGGAGATTACGCAGGAGGAAGGCGAGTTCCCGTCGGACGCCACCCTGCGTGATGCTGTCAGCGCCACCGATCCTGAGGGGGCGCAACTGACGTATGAGTTGAGCGGTGATGCGGCGCTGTTCGTCATCGATCGGTCGTCGGGACAGCTCTCGGTGAGGGCGGGGACGACGCTGGACTACGAGACGAAGAGCAGCTACGTGGTGGTGGTGAAGGCGACGGACCCTGATGGGGCGAGTGCGACTGCCACCGTGACCATCAACATCACCGATCGCCAAGAACTCCCGGTCATTAGACGAGGAGGTTTGGCCGTGGTGGGGCCGGGCAGCCTGCGGTACGCGGAGAACGGCTCGGGTCCGGTCGCAACATACAGGCCTGCGGGGCCAGAGGCGGCCACGGCGCGATGGGGTTCGCTATCAGGTGCTGACGCGGGGAAGTTCAACATCTCCACAGGAGGCGTGCTCACGTTCAAGGCGCCTCCCGACTATGAGGCCCAGGGAAGTGCCGACGGAGACAACGTCTACCATGTCGTGGTGACGGCGAATGACGGAGAGAACGCCCCAGCCGTGCGTCATGTGACCGTCACTGTCACCGACGTTGATGAAACGTCCACCGGAGACCCCTTGTTGGATAGGTGGGACGCCAACCGGAATGGCAAGATCGACAGGTCTGAGGTCATCCGCGCCATCAATGCCTACTTCGATGGAGGGCTGCAAGCGGGCGATAGGGCGGTGGTGATACAGCTCATGGAGCGCTACTTCCAGGACGCGCAGAGCTAATCGATGGGGGGGCGGAGAACCCGCGCGATGACAAAGGCGATGGAGACAAAGGCATTGTTCAGAAGGATACTCGCGTTTGTGGCGGTAGCAGCAGCCGTGGCTGCCGTGGGGATGCTGAGCCTCAGTGCGTTGTCAGTACAAGCGCAGCAATCCCTAAGCGCCACGAGGCAGGTCTCCCCTACGGCGGTAGCACCTGGGGGCACACTAACGGTTACCATCACTGCCTCGGGCTTTACCTTCGCACGGTTGGTAGAGACACTGCCTCCTGGGTTCGAATACGTGTCGAGTTCCTCGGAGGAGGTGCTGCAGGGCAAGGACAAGCTCACCTTCGCATTGCTGAGCAGAGACCGCACGACCAGATACACTCTCAAGGCTCCTCAGACGGCGGGGGCTTACACCTTTTCCGGACTTCTGCTGACTGCTGACGGGAGAAATGCCCAAGTTAGCGGTGCTTCGAGTGTGACCGTTCGCCCTACACCGGAGCCCACGGCAGAACCAACAGCACAACCCACTCCGGAGCCCACCGCAGAGCCCACGATGGAACCCACGGCAGAGCCCACGATGGAGCCCACGGCGGAGCCCACGGCAGAGCCCACGATGGAGCCCACGGCAGAACCCACGATGGAGCCCACGATGGAGCCCACGGCAGAACCCACGATGGAGCCCACGGCAGAACCCACGATGGAGCCCACGGCAGAACCCACGATGGAGCCCATGGCAGAGCCCACGGTCACGCCGACGCCAAGACCGGCGGCCACGCCCACGCCAAGACCGACGGCCACGGCCACGCCAAGGCCGACGGCAACACCCACGCCGATTCCCATCGTCCCTCCGGTCGTTCTAGAAGAGGGAGGTCCCCCGGGCTGGGTAAGCGTCCTGATCGTTCTTGGCCTGATAGGCGTAGTGGTGGCTGGGGGCTTCGCCATCGGGATGCGGCAACGGAGCGGGCGACCGCTCTTCGGGCGCCGTAGGGGTGAAGGGACCGGGAGCTAGCTGTAGTTCCTATGGACTTTGTTTACAGCTGGAAGGCGGGAGTGGCTCCTATGAATCCCCGGGGGGCCTTGTTGCTCGCGCTGGCGGCGGTTGCAGTGCTCATGTTCGTCTCCTTGCTCTCACCGCGGACCGCTGCCGCTCATTCGATTGCTGCCTCACCGGAACTGCCGGTGATTACCGTTGAGGCCGGTGACGACACCTGTGGCGACAAGGGCGCCCATTTCATCCTTCACCTGGACGCCGATACCGGAACCGATGGCCGCCAAGCCCTTGATCGTAGTCTCCAGGTTCGGTTCTCGGTTGGCACCAATCGAAGGTCGATTGGCGAGCGTCAGCCTACTGAACCGGACAACGGATACGTCAGGGTCGGTGCGTGGGAAGACGACGAGATTCGCAGTCATGTTGGCCGCATAGAGTTCGCCGCTGGCCAGACCTCAAAGCGCATCTTGATCAATACCAGGGATCCAGTGCCAACCACCACTGATGAGGAGTTGGGCATTAAAGGGCCGACTGGCGACGTGCATGTGAATTTGGGTAGTGGCTCAGAACTGAGCCACTACCTGAATTTGAATCACCTTGACATCCCACCCGCCGGACACAGGGTTGGCAAACCGGGGGTTGCCAGTGTCGTTGTGCACCGCTCCGACGGTCGCACTTGTCCCACCCCTCGAACCACTGGTGCGGGGGTGGCGATCGTGGAATCAGACGGTTCCACGTCGGTTTCGGAGGACGGGGGGACGGACAGCTACACGGTGGTGCTGGACACGCAGCCGACGCACTCCGTAGACATCACCGTCACATCGGGCACGCCAGGGTCCGCCACGGTGAACAAGAGCGGAGGCGTTGCAGGGGCGAGCCAGACCCTGACGTTCACGACTGCCAACTGGAACCAGCCTCAGACGGTGACGGTGACCGGGGTCAACGATGACGTCGACAACCCCACCAGCCGCACCTCGATCATCACCCACACAGCGACATCGACGGACGCCGAGTACAACGAGATCAATATCGTGTCGGTGACGGCTACGGTGATCGACGACGATGGTGCGGGGGTGGCGATCGTGGAATCAGACGGTTCCACGTCGGTTTCGGAGGACGGAGGGACGGACAGTTACACGGTGGTGCTGGACACGCAGCCGACGAACCCCGTGACCATCAGCGTCACTTCGGGCACGCCAGGGGCCGCCACGGTGAACAAGAGCGGGGGCACCGCAGGGGCGAGCCAGACCCTGCCAACGTTCACCACTGCCATGACTGGAACCAGCCTCAGGGCAACGGTGACCGGGGTCAACGATGACGTCGACAACCCCACCAGCCGCACCTCGACCATCACCCACACAGCGACATCGACGGACACCACCTACAAGGGCATCACCATCGTGTCGGTGACGGCTACGGTGATCGACGACGATGGTGCGGGGGTGGCGATCGTGGAATCAGACGGTTCCACGTCGGTTTCGGAGGACGGCGGGACGGACAGTTACACGGTGGTGCTGGACACGCAGCCGACGCACTCCGTAGACATCACCGTCACATCGGGCACGCCAGGGTCCGCCACGGTGAACAAGAGCGGAGGCGTTGCAGGGGCGAGCCAGACCCTGACGTTCACGACTGCCAACTGGAACCAGCCTCAGACGGTGACGGTGACCGGGGTCAACGATGACGTCGACAACCCCACCAGCCGCACCTCGATCATCACCCACACAGCGACATCGACGGACGCCGAGTACAACGAGATCAATATCGTGTCGGTGACGGCTACGGTGATCGACGACGATGGTGCGGGGGTGGCGATCGTGGAATCAGACGGTTCCACGTCGGTTTCGGAGGACGGAGGGACGGACAGTTACACGGTGGTGCTGGACACGCAGCCGACGAACCCCGTGACCATCAGCGTCACTTCGGGCACGCCAGGGGCCGCCACGGTGAACAAGAGCGGGGGCACCGCAGGGGCGAGCCAGACCCTGACGTTCACGACCGCCAACTGGAACCAGCCTCAGACGGTGACGGTGACCGGGGTCAACGATGACGTCGACAACCCCACCAGCCGCACCTCGACCATCACCCACACAGCGACATCGACGGACACCACCTACAAGGGCATCACCATCGTGTCGGTGACGGCTACGGTGATCGACGACGATGGTGCGGGGGTGGCGATCGTGGAATCAGACGGTTCCACGTCGGTTTCGGAGGACGGCGGGACGGACAGTTACACGGTGGTGCTGGACACGCAGCCGACGCACTCCGTAGACATCACCGTCACATCGGGCACGCCAGGGTCCGCCACGGTGAACAAGAGCGGAGGCGTTGCAGGGGCGAGCCAGACCCTGACGTTCACGACTGCCAACTGGAACCAGCCTCAGACGGTGACGGTGACCGGGGTCAACGATGACGTCGACAACCCCACCAGCCGCACCTCGATCATCACCCACACAGCGACATCGACGGACGCCGAGTACAACGAGATCAATATCGTGTCGGTGACGGCTACGGTGATCGACGACGATGGTGCGGGGGTGGCGATCGTGGAATCAGACGGTTCCACGTCGGTTTCGGAGGACGGAGGGACGGACAGTTACACGGTGGTGCTGGACACGCAGCCGACGAACCCCGTGACCATCAGCGTCACTTCGGGCACGCCAGGGGCCGCCACGGTGAACAAGAGCGGGGGCACCGCAGGGGCGAGCCAGACCCTGACGTTCACGACCGCCAACTGGAACCAGCCTCAGACGGTGACGGTGACCGGGGTCAACGATGACGTCGACAACCCCACCAGCCGCACCTCGACCATCACCCACACAGCGACATCGACGGACGCCGAGTACAACGAGATCAATATCGTGTCGGTGACGGCTATCGTCACTGATGACGATGCGCCCGCGGTGGCATTCGGTGCGTCGGCGTACACGGCAGGCGAGGCATCGGGGAGCCGCAACGTCAACGTGGCGGTGAACGTCTCACCTGCGCCGGCCTCGGACATCGCCGTGGCGTATGCGGTGCAGGGCTCGGCGACCCCGGGCGACGACTACACTGCCCTCTCGGGCAGTTTGACAGTGCCCGCTGGCGCGACTTCGGCGAGTATCGCCGTGGCGGTGGTCGACGACAACATCGACGACGATAACGAGACGATCATCCTCACCCTCACCAACGCCTCCGCCTACAATCTCGGCACAACGACATCCACCACGGTGACGATCACCGACGATGACCTCAGAGCGTTGGGATTGCAGCAGCAGAGTCCGATCCACAAACCCGTCGTCACCGTAAGCGCGTCACGATCTTCCGTCATCGAGGGTTCTCCTGCCTTGTTCACGATCAAGGCGAACCCCGCACCGGCCGGCCCGCTGCCGGTCATGCTGACGATTGCGCAGACGGGGAACGTCGTGGACCCGAACGACTTGGGAACGAAGACGGTCATCATTCGTACCCTGGCAGGAGGGACCTACACCCTCGTGGTGGAGACGGTTGGCGACAGCGTCGAGGAACTCCCCGGTTCGGTGCGCATCCAGATCATGGCAGCAGACGGCTATGGCGTCGGGAGGCCGTCTTCGGCATCCGTCACAGTCGAAGACGACGAGGAGCCCCGCGTCGTAATCAGCCGATCCAGCATGGGGCTCGAGGAAGGTAGCACAGGGACGTACACGATCCGGCTGAACACCGATCCCGGAGGGGCGGTAATGGTGCGGCCTGCCTCTGCTGACACGGGTGCGGTGCAGGTTTCTGCCGCATCGCTCACCTTCAACAGCTCGAGCTGGCGGACGCCTCGGATTGTCACCGTTACGGCGGTGAGCGATGCCGATGCGCGGCATGAACGGATCACACTCACCCACCGTGTGAGCGGCTACGGCAGCGTCACCTCTGGCCCATCGATCATCGTGCGCGTGAGCGACGACGACGTGGCGACTCCAACGCCCATGCCTGCTAAGACCCCCACGCCCGCACCGACCACGACGCCGACACCCACCCCAATGCCGACGCCGGCTAGCTCCCATACCCCGACGCCGGAGCCCGTGCAGACACCCACTCCGACTGCGACGCTCGCTTCCGAACCCACGTCGACGCCAACCCCAACCGCAACTCCTCTACCGGTCCCATCTTCGGCTATGCAGGACGCGGTCAAACCCACAGCCACTCCTACACCTACTCCTACACCGACGGGGGTTCCAGCATCCGTGCCGATTGTCGCGATACCCGGTGGCGATAACGGTTTGGGGGGGTGGGTGCTGATGGGTGGACTGATTGTGGGTACTGGTGCGCTCGGCTACTTGGGTTCCTGCCGCTATCGACGGCTGGAACGGAAGCCGTCGGTGGCAGGCATGAAATACGCCGCAGTTTCACTAGGCGCACGTCTCCATGGAACGTGTATTCACCTGAAGAGAATGGGCAAGGGAGCGCTTATCACCCTTCGAAGTCTGCCAGGCCGGTTGATAGTGGCTACACTGATGACAGCGGCAGACATCAGCAACTCCATCGAGAATCTCCGCAGCAATCTCAGAGGAGACCGGCATTCCGCGCAATCACGGCGCAGTGCATCCTCGGAAGCTGCTAGCCCCCGATGCGAGAGATTCTTCCTTCTGCTGCGAAACAAGTTGTTCCGGGGGGAGAGACAGGCCCGGTAGAGAGTACTGGGGTGTCTGTACTCGTAAATCAGAGTGAGGCGGGTCCACGCGGCCTCCAGCCCTGCGATCACATCCTCCAGCTTCTGGCCGTAGATCGGCCAGCCGCCGCACCGCTTGCGGTTCACCCGCTTGCCCAGCGACCGGAGCCACACTGTCATCCGCCGCGAACCGTAGTACGGCGTCTTCAGATACTGGCTGTCCATCAGTCCCATCAACTCCTCACTCCCTCTGCACTCGATGCCGCCGCCAACGAGGCGAGGCAGTGAACGGGCGCGAGTCCATCTTGGGATGCGAGTCCTATGAGGCGTCCTACCGCAGCAGGAAGTGATGTTCCTGGGTCCTACGCTCCCTTTGGTCAACTAGAAGTCGACGTGACTCCTGAGTTGAACAGGTGGTCAAACTGCGCCGGGTTCCCAGAGGCGTCAGACAGGGCCACTACGAAATCCGCCTCCGCGCCATCCAGTCCGTCAACGAACCACGGCGCAGCTACGAGTTCATCGAATCGTTCGGACGTGCGGCTTCCTGTCGCCAAGAGGGACAGAGCAGACAGCAAAGCCTGCCCCGCACTCTCGTTGGCGCTCACGAACGCCGTGGCCGTCAACGCCGCCTCAACGCTGCGGTCTGCGACCTGTATCCAGTCCCTTCCCATCCAGTAGTCGTCGAGGACGCTGCCCGCTATCTGGGGAAGGTCATACAGGACCGGGACCAGATCAGGATTGCGTCTGGCGCCATGGGCTACGAGGACGAGCATCTCCAGATGGACCTCCCTCTCGCCTCCGCTGACGTGAAACCAGTACCGGCCCTGAACGACCTCTGCGGTCGGGTCGTTGTGAGCACGGTCCCTTAAGTATCTGATCAGCCGGATCTCGTCCACTCGGATACCGTCGTTGACCCAAGGGACCCGGGCTACTGCTTCGCCGAGGTCGCGGCTCCCGGCGCAGATCTTGACGAGCGCCGTGGCCGCCTCGATGTGCCATTCGTCCGGCGGGTCAGCGAACCATGGAATGATCTGCGACAGACGTTCGAAGGCGAGCAACTCCCTGGACGTGGGTGTTGGAGTCGGACGAGGCGTTGGGGTGAGAAGCGGCGTGGGCGAGGGCGTCGGGCTGGGGCTTGGGGTGACGGTTGGCGTGGGTGTGAACGTCGGAGAGGGGTGCCCTCCTCACGGTCAACCTCGGGGACGATGCGGACACCACTGGCGCGGTCTACGGGTAATTCTTGGGCGCGCACTACGGAGTGGAGGCCATCCCGGCAACTTGGCGCGCCTAGCCTGCCATGGCCGACGAGATCACGGCGATGGCCGACGCCCTGTACGAAGCCTCCGCAGTTCAAACCTAGGTCTCCTAGGCACCGCAGACCCCCGGCGGAGCTGCCGGCATATGGTGCAGGGATGAATCCGTCGAAGTGTCCTCACTGCCATGGGAGGGCGGCTATCTCCACGAGCCGCGCGATTGCATTGGCGAGTTGCATCTGGCGCGGCGTCCGGCAGCGCACCCTGAGCAGATCCGGGCTGGCCACCACAAGGGTCAGGCACTGCGCTCTGCTCGTAGCGACACTCAGCCGGTTGAGGCTGTACAGAACTCCATCCCGCGCGGCGCCTCCTCTGGGGGCTCATCGCCATCGAGTAGATTGAGATGGGCGCCTCCTGACCCTGAAACTTGTCAACCGTGCCGATGCGGAAGCCCAACCTAAGGGACTTGAACCCCTAGCCTACGTCAGACCTGTTCTTGGTCGGCTAACGATGGGGTCTGTAGTTCCCGCAGCATGTTGATGCTCATTCTGCCCCGGCTGCTTCCAAATCGACTGCCCACGAGAACCGCACCTCTTTCTGTCGATTGGAAGACAGAGAACACGGGCTTGCGCCAGGCGACGGCGACGGCGTCGGTGGACGGAAGCACGTAGGGGATGGCGGGGGCGTCGTCGCTCATGGTGGGACGGAGGGGTATGAGGAAGCGGCGGCCGCCCGGCTCCACGACGGCGGTGGTGAAGACGACGGATGCCTGAGCGAGCCTGCGCTGCATGGCGGCGACGGCGCGAGGGTAGTTGGGCGCGGGGTTGTGGGTGAGGGCGACGACGGCTGCGCCGGAGCGCGCGGCGAGGGCCTTGAGCATACCCAGGACGGTCGCCGGTTGAGCGCGGTGCATGGAAGCGAGGTCCTCGACCTGGTCGACGATCAACAGGGCGGCGCTTCCGGCCTCGATGAGGTTGGCGAGCCGCCTCATCACCTTGTTGAGGCCAGGCCATGGGGCGGTGAAGTCCGACGCGGGGTCCGACGGCGGCTTCCAGAGAAGCGGGGGCGGAACCCTGACGCCGACCGGACGGCGGCGTGGAACGCGTATCTCATTGCCGTCGTTGTCGAACAGGTACTCCTCCTCGTCCTCCTCGTCCTCGTCGTCCCGGTCGTCATCGTTGTAGCGGGGGTCGTCCTCGTCGTCGTCGTTGGGTGGGTCGTCGGGGTAGTAGTCGATGGGGTGGGTGGGGGAGAGGAGGTCTGCGAGGTAGATGCGTCCGAGTTCCGCTCCGAAGAGGCGGAGGACGGGGAGGACGTCGGACTTCGGGTTACCGTTGAGGAGAGCGAGGACGACGGGGGCGTAAGGGAAGAGGGCGTCCGGCTGGTCGGGGGCTGCCGCGCCGCGCGAGGCGCGGGCGGCGATATCGAGCGCGATGGAGGTCTTGCCGGAGGAGGGGTACCCGGCGATGAGGGTGAGCTTGCCGAGGGGGATGCGGTTGGGCCAGAGCCAGTCGGTCGGCTGCTGGATGAGGAGGTTGAGGGGTTGGAGTCCGGCTTCCTGAGCGCCGGAGGAGGAGTAGAGGTGCGTTCGGGGCATGAGGCCGCGCCTGGCAAGGGCGTCCAGCACCTTTTCGAAGGGGCAGCGGGTGCACTCGAACGAGACGCCGTGTTTCGGGTTCCAGGTGACGCTGAGGGTGGGGACGTCGGGGTTGTCGTGAGAGGGGCAGTGGAACCTGCCGGGGTTTTCGCACGAGCAGCCGGGGACGCCGCAGCGGAGTGCGGTCTTGAGGCGCTCGACGTAGGCGCCGTCCTGCGGCGGGAGCATGTCGGGGGTGACGTAGCCTTCGGGCACGGGAGCGGGTTGTGTAGTCATGAGGGCATGGTAGGGAGAGGTGCGTTGACCGCGCAACGGGCGCGTGTCACAGTTCGGATTACGAACATCGATGGACAGGATGGGCAGGATGGGCAGGATAGGGAATGGGAGGATGGGGCGGGGGGCAAGGGCACCCACAAGGGATGCCCCTACACTGGGGATCCTCACCCGCCGCTGGGGTGGCCCCCTCTCCCAAGAGGAGAGGGGGCAGCCATCCGAGCGGGATTCCTGCCTTCGCAGGAATGGCTCGGGAGTGGGGGCGTGGTCCGGCAGGTGCGGCATTGGCGGGGCCCCTCACCCGACGCGCAGGCGCGTCTACCTCTACCCGTGGGAGAGGTGAGGGGGCGGTTCGCGAACCGCCCCTACGGCAGGCGAGATTCCCGCTTCGCGGGAATGACGGAGGGCATGGGCCTCACAAGGGATGCCTCTACACCGGGCCAGAGGCGGCTGGCCCTTTGTCCATCGGTGACGAGGCTGCGGCCATTCCTACCACAGGTCAGCAAAGCGTCATATAAATTAGCTGAGAAGTCACCTCTATATCATCAAGAAGCATGTTAGGATGTCGATGACTCGCGTCGCTGCAAGACGCGCGTTGCCAGAGGGACCTACGTGCGAAATCTCCCAGCAGACCCCGCCCTGCTCTACAGGGCAGCCATCGCGGCCGGCTCCTCATCGTCCTCATGCCCTTGGCTTGTCAGGATTTTCTGTGCTCGATTTCTTGGACGACGATAGAGCATACGAAGGAGCACATTCGACAATGCCTGACTCGGTCATGAATTATGACTATCGACTACCTGAAATAGAGGATGTAGAAGAGCCTGACTGCTCGCCACACCCGTTCGATCTGATGGCTCTCGGCGCCCTATATCAAGGGGAGTAATATAGATGACGGCGTTCACTCCAACGACAAAGGCTATCGCAATGACGGTGCTCGTGTTTCTGAGTACAGGAACAACTGCTGGGTGCTGTGGGGACCCCACACAGGAGGCAACTAAGATAGTTGAGCGTGTGTATCCAGTACCTCCTCTCTGGACCAATGAGCACTTGGTCTTCAACGGAGACAATCGTATGTACTCGATTGCCATCAGCAGACCAAACTTGAATGCATTCCCCCATGGAGGAGAGCTTGCGCTCGAACATGCGTGGAGTATTTCACCTGACGGAACCATCGCATTTATTTCAGCCAATGTCGGTTGCAATCTGGGTTTTCAGGGGCCCGCCCGGTTCCACTCCCCATATGAATTGCACGCGGTAGCGCACGGTAACTCTGATTCCCGTCGTATCGCACCTGATTTTCATGAAGAGATCACGGCTCCTGCATGGTCTCCTGATGGCTCTCAACTGGCTTTTCGTAGGGCCACTCTGCTACGGCTGCGTTCCTTCTATCTATATTGTTGACTTGATGAACTTCAGGCCGTGGGTTCTTTCAGATGAAGGAGAAGCTGCCTATGGCCGTGTCCCTCAGCCTCCGTGGCCAGGCCCCGAGCCGGTACTTCTCGCACCGACATCCAGCCTGCCAGCATGGTCGCCTGATGGCAGCCGTATCGCCTTCATTCAGTATGAGGAAGGGCAGGAGACCATCGTCACGATACGTCCAGACGGGTCCGACCTGCGCGAGATAGCGGCTATACCGAAAGCAGTCACGGAGCATCCATTCTTCAAGGGGGACAGCGAGATATGGAAATCAACAGACGAGGTCTCGTCCAGCCTGCGTGGAAGGTGGCTGTCGTGGTCTCCAGACGGGTTAGAGATTCGTATGCACCGAAGTCCGTTCCTCACCGTCAAGGCCGACGGGTCGGATATGCGTGTCATGTGGGCCCCGTACGGCGCGCAGGCGGCGTGGTCTCCCGACGACTCGCGTATAGCAGTCTTAGTCCCCGACAGACCCACCGGGATCCGGCTGTTCACGATGGCAGCGGATGGGTCGGACAAGCGCACTCTCGTGCCACGGGACGCAACGACGAACAACGGGGGGGAGGGAGCGGCCCGTGGCGAGCCGACGTTGGGAGGACGCCTTGAATGGAGCGAGGTGGAGCAATGAGATTGCGATGTCGTGCTGAAGCCTTTAGGGCTGTGGACAGCCGAAACGCTGCTGTTGGCAGTTGTGGCCTGCAGTTCTCCGCAAGTAACTGAGGCGTGCACCGGCGGCGTGGACTGTGAACCCCGCAGCCTCGACGGATTTCCCATCACGCCGCCGGTGGTTCCGGACGGAGCGGCCTACGACATCTCCATCGAGACACCGAGCTTGGAGGACGTGCTGGAAAAGGGCTACCTGACCACGGAGCAGTCTCCCGTTCATATCGCGGCGCGGGCCGTAGCGGGTACTGGAACGTCTCGCTGCGAATGGCGCGGGATTGCGCGAACAACCGAACAGCGGGAGGACGCCATACGTTTCTGGCTGGGTATCGACGATGACGCTCCCCTACCATCTGTGGAAGAGGTGGAGCAACTGTTCATGCCTTACGTCAACGATATGGAACCGCGCTTCCGTTTCGCGTGGAAGGCGAACGTCTCCGCAATGGTCAACGGCGGACTCAACACTTCGTACGTATTCCTGACGTGCTACGCGGACTACACGGTTAACGAATACCTTTTGGGCGCGGGAACCGACACCCTTGCCATTGCATACGACACTGGCATACGGATGCAGTCCTACGCCTTGTACGAGCGCGCGCATGCGGCGGGAGCAGTCGGCGGCGAAGACAAGCTCACCGCGGCCGAATACGAGGCACGTTTGCAGGGCATTGTGAGCGCCGCAGAATCATCGTTCGGCACTGCTCTGGAGGGACGGGAGAGCATCGTATTCATTGCCCCTATGGGTGCGCACGGCAACGTGGCCACCGAGGTGTGGCAGGCGGCAGCACAGTGGGACCTGCAGGCGGAGGAGGACGGGACGGTGAACGCGGTGCGCTACGGCGTGCCGGAGGGCGACGCGGAGCACACGCAGACGCTGGCCAATCTCAAGACCCGAGTCACGACTGCGGCGGCTAACGACGAATTCGCGGGCAAGCGCATAGCCAACGTCAGCGGGCTCACCCAGCACTACCGTGACATCGGAGCATACGAGGACATCACGCCGGGCGATGGTGAGACTACGACGTTCACGCCCATGCAACCACCTCCGCCGCTGAAGTGCGCCAGCGGGAAGGCGGTGACAGACCCGAACGCCAAACGTTCGCTCGTTCACGACTGCGAAGCGCTCCTCGCCGCGAAGGACACGCTGGCGGGGACGGCGTCGCTCAACTGGAGCGTGGATCTCCCCATAACGAGGTGGGACGGCGTCACCACGGCGAGGACCCCGCTCCGGGTGGTCCGGCTGGAACTGCCGGACAAGAGCCTGAGCGGGAGCGTTCCGGCGGAGTTGGGCAGGCTGTCTGGGCTGACGCGCCTGGACCTGAGCGCGAACTCACTGACGGGAGCACTGCCAGAGGAGCTGGAGCTGCTGTCCGACCTGGCGTTCATCCGGCTGGCGGGGAACTCGTTCACGGGGTGCGTGCCGTACGCCTTGCGGAACGTGGCGGACAGCGACCTGGGCAGCGTTGGTATCCCGTACTGCGCCGGGATGGGGGGATAAGGGGTTGTTCGCTATCCTAGCAATAATGGCGAACTACCAGTCGCGATAAAGAGGATACGATGCGCACCTCAATCTACCTGTTTCTTGCCGCGTTGCCTTTACTACTTGTTGCGTGCGATTCGTCTCCAATGTTCACCGAACCCACACCGGAAGCAACGCTCGAACCTACACCGGAAACAACGCTCGAACCTACACCGGAGGTGACACCCACACCAGTGGCGACGCCGACTGCCCTGCCTGAACCGGTCTTGCTGCCTGCGGGACCCACGACGGAGAGTACAGAGAATGTCCCGTGCACGCCAGCCAGCGGCTCCGTCGTAGATCCATGCGAACCGGGGCCGAGCGTCGCCGGTCAGCCGGGCGGAGCCGGTACCGGGAGTTCCAGGCCCCTCGGGCCTGAGATACTCGACCTCGGTGGGTACCTCACAGTTGGACAAACCCTCCACGCGCACATCGTCGCCAGGGGCACCTACCTGCCGGACACCGTTCGCTGCCTCGCGCATGGCGAATCCCGTCTCCCGCCCCAACGGGATCGCTCAAGGGGCGCGCGCACCATCAAGTGCTACGCCGAGGTGCGCGTCCATGAGTACGTCATCGGTTCCGGGCCACCGGCGCTGACGGTCATCGCCTATGTGTTCTACTACCTGAACTTCTACGAGATCGGCGATTACGCGCTCCTTCCGCCTGACAAGGAGAACGAAACCGAGCAGGAGTACATCGAGCGGATACGGGTGTTCCACGAGCAACGACTCGATGGGGGTGAGGATAATATCGAAGGCCGAGAGGCGATACTCTTTCTCGGCCCGTCACGGGACATCCAGGTTGAAGCTTGGGAGATCATGCACCAGTGGCGCCTCGAACGGATGGCTGACGACACGGTCGTCGTCGTCCATCCAGCGCGGGACGATTGGCGAGTACGGCGCGATGATTTCCAGCAGTACCGCTCACAGTTGGAGATGGAGTTGCCGGCGTTCCGACAAGCTGCGACAGCAGCGCACGAGGCCCGCGTCGCCGCCAACGGTGGGCGAACGCGCCCTGAGCCAGACTTCCCGATGCTCGTGTCCGACGTGAACAGGTTGGGCGACTACTTCCGCGAGGTCGGTGCGTATGACGACCCGGACAACCCGCCTGCGCAGCCGCCCCCGCCGTACGGGTCCCTCGAGTACCTTACCGAGGAGATACCCCCTTGCACGCCCGCGCCAGGTTCCACTGTCGACCCGTGCGAACGCCTGACGGATGTGTTCGGGATACCTGGCCCGCCCGGCAGCTTCATCTGGTTGGGCGACGAGCCACCACGGGACATACAGTACTTCCTCACGGGAGAATCAAAGATCGATGTGCCGCATGTCGTGGTGCGGGGCACGTATCTCCCGGACACAGTACGCTGCACAACGGGAAACCTGTTTCAGCCTCCCGCATATCTGGGCCAGAACAACTTGCGGGACATCCCCTTCATCTATTGCTATGCCGACGTGCGGGTGAACGCCTACGTGCTTGGCAGCGGACCATCCAGGTTGACAGTCCTGGTGTACTGGTACATCCGTACGGGCCCGGGTGAGGAGGAAGTGCGGCTAAGCCTGGAATCCGTGCTGAGCCGCGGCAACCCTGATCGAATGATCCAAGGAATCACCGGCAGGGAGGCAATGCTGTTCATCGGGCCGTCGCCCGATGCCTCGATCGACTCGTGGCAGGTGATGAACACGTGGGACGTGCAACGCATGCCGGATGGCACGGTGGTCGCCGTCCATCCTCTGAGGAAGGAATGGGAGGAGCTCCGGGATGACTGGGAGCAATACGTGTCGCAACTCGAAGTGACGTTGCCGTCCTTCGGGGCGGCGGTTGCTACAGCCCACGAGGCCCGCTTGGCCGCGAATGGCGGACGCACGCGGCCTGACCCGACGTTCCCCATGCTGGTGTCCGACGCGAACCGGCTGAGCGACTACTTCCGCGAGGTCGGCGCGTACGACGACCCCGACAACCCGCCTGCACAACCGCCCCCGCCGTACGGACCCCTCGAGTACCTGATGGAGGAGATACCCCCCTGCACGCCCGTCCCCGGCTCATCGGTGGATCCATGCGAGGTTGGAGAGGGACTCCTAAATGCAACTGGTTCAGTATCCTTGTTAACGGTTGACTACCCGGATGTGCCATATGCTGTCCCTGACTACCTAAACAGTTTTGGGTGGTTCGACTACGGCATAGCACACCTTGTGGTTCGAGGAACCTATCTCCCCGGTACGGTGCGCTGCACATCGGCAAACAGCTTCCTTCCCCCATCTCATATCGCCGATGGTGGCGCGAACCCTCTGCTCATCTACTGTTATTCAGATGTGCGTGTGAACGAATACATCGTCGGCATGGGGCCGTCGGTGCTTACTGTCATTGCTGCACATCAATCATATGGTCGAGATGGAGTATCTGCCTATGGGCATGAGGAAGTGGAGATTCTGCGCAGTCTGTGGGAGCGTGCCCTCGTTGAAGGAGGGCAGCACCGCCCTAGTCCTAGCGTCTCTAGGAATCCCTGGCTTGTAGCATCCGGCCCACCCGGAGGGATTGCTGGTAGAGAGGCGGTTCTATTCCTTGGTCCATCATCAAGCGCCTCGTTAGAAACGTGGAGGGTCTATGCCATATGGGACGTACAGCGGCGAGGAGACGAGACAGTTGTAGCTGTTCACCCTGATTTCTATTCGTATGTTCGCATAGTACGAGATGATGCAACGTTCGAGCGACTGCTTCCGCAGCTGGAGTTGGAATTGCCTACGTTCAAGCAGGCGGCTCAATCAGCGAACAATGCCCGCGTCACCGCCAACAACGGACGCGTACGTCCGGACCCAGATTTCCCGATGCTGGTGTCCGACGCGAACCAGCTCAGTACATATTTCCGCGAGGTCGGCGCGTACGACGACCCCGACAACCCGCCTGCACAACCGCCCCCGCCGTGCGGGCTCGCCGTGCCCGATCAGGCCGACAACCCCGGCCTGATGCAGGACTGCATGGCGCTCCTCGCCGCGAAAGACGCGCTCCGCGGCACGGCGTCGCTCAACTGGAGCGTTGAGCGCTCCATCACGGAGTGGGACGGCGTCACCACGAGCGGCACGCCCCTCCGCGTGACGCGGCTGGAACTGCCGGACAAGAGCCTGAGCGGAAGCGTTCCGGCGGAGTTGGGCAGGCTGTCTGGGCTGGCGTTCATCCGGCTGGCGGGGAACTCGTTCACGGGGTGCGTGCCGTACGCCTTGCGGAACGTGGCGGACAGCGACCTGGGCAGCGTCGGCATCTCGTACTGTGCCGGGATGGGGGGATAAAGCAAAACGTCATATGATCTGGCTGGGAGGTCTCCATATATCATTAAAAGGCATGAACGGGCCCGACTGCTCGCCTCATCCCCTTGATATCCTGGCGATATACGCGTTGTACCAGAGGGTCGGGCAACCATGAGAGATTCAAGGATATTAGACCCAATCACAATCGCTCTTGGGGTGATTGTTGTCGTCCTGTTGGTTGGCCTCGTTCTCTACTCACTAGCTCTAGGAAAGGCATTTCGCGGCTGGGGGCCGCCTCCCGAACCAAGTCCAACACCCATACCAACATCAGCGCCATCAACTCCGGCACCGGTAAGCACCCCTACGCCTACGCCATCGAATCTGGCGCCTGCGCCTAGTGGGCTCAGGGTAACGGCGGTTACCGAGACCACGGTCAGCCTCAGCTGGGACAGCATCCCAGGCGCACGCGAGTACCTTGTGCAACGCCCCTTTCGTCCTCCGTCCTCAGGGGAGGTCCATCCTCCTCTCTTTGAGAGAGCCTCTACCACAGATACGGTCTACGCAGACTGTTGCATGGATCCTGGTAAACCCTATTACTTCCGTGTGCGCGCACGCGGAGACGGCACGCGCTACGACGCGTACCTGTTCGGCAACCCGTCGGATATAGTCGTGACAACTCTGCTGGAAGATGCGATAACACCCCAGCCCGAGGATCGAGCCAGATGAGCAGTCCACTTAGAACACTTGCTTGCGCTGCCGCCCTCGCGGCGGTTACGGCAACCCTCTTTGCCTGTACGGGGGAACCGTCCCCTGTGATTCGAAAGGCTCACCATGAGCGGGGGTAAGGGCACCCACAAGGGATGCCCCTACATCGGACACCCTTCCATGCCCCGCCGCGTGCGGCTCGCTGCTGCCGCTGTGTGCCCTGGCGCGCACGCGTGCCCTGGCGGGCACCCTGGATTCCCGTTTTCACGGGAATGACGAGAGGGAGGCGGGAATGACGGGAGGAAGGCAGGTGGTTCGACAGGCTCACCATGAGCGGGGATTCCCTCCCACCATGAGCGGGGTTACCCCTTTTGTCATGAGCGGAGTGGGGGCGAGGGCGCACGTGGGGGGCAGGGCGGTTCGCGAACCGCCCCTACGCCGGGCGAGATTCCCGCTTTCGCGGGAATGACGGAGGGGAAGGGGCGTGGTTCGGCGGGTGTGGCATGAGCGGGGATTCCCTCCCACCATGAGCGGGGTTACCCTTTTTGTCATGAGCGGGGTGGGGGCGAGGGCGCACGTGGGGGGGGGGGCAGGGCGGTTCGAGAACCGCCCTGCTACGGCAGGCGTCCTGCCCATCGATGTTGATTCCTACTCCACGAAGATGTGCTCGCGGTAGTAGCGCAGCTCCTCGATGCTTTCGCGGATGTCGTCGAGGGCGAGGTGGGCGCGGCGTTTGCGGTGGGGCGGCAGGTCCGGGTACCAGCGCTTCACGAGCTCCTTGATGGTGCTCACGTCTACGATGCGGTAGTTCAGGTACGCCTCCAGCGCCGGCATCTCCGCCCGCAGGAAGAGCCTGTCCTGGTGTACGGAGTTGCCGCAGAGCGGCGCCTTCTTCTCCTTCACCCACTGCCGCACGAAATCCAGCGTGAGCCGCTCCGCCTCCTCGACGCTGACCGTCGACTCCTGCACCCGCGCCAGCAGACCCGATTCCGTGTGCGTGCGGAGGCTCCAGTCGTCGATGCGGGCCATCTCGTCGTCGCTGCGCCTGACGGCGATGACCGGCCCTTCCGCCACCACCTCCAGGTCCGCGTCGGTGATGAGCGTCGCTATCTCCAGCGTGACGTGCCGGTCCGGGTCGAGCCCGGTCATCTCCATGTCGATCCAGACGAGCCTTCCCGAGTCAGCCATGCGACGCCTTTCGCGCTTCCTGCGCAGAGAGTTCACGAACAGTGCCGGACGCCAGTCTGCCGAGCCGCAGCCCGCCGACGCGCACGCGCGCCAGCCGCAGCACACGACGCCCGACCGCGCGCATCATCAGCCGCACCTCGCGCTTCTTCCCCTCCGCCAGCTCGAGGCTGTAACGCGGCTCGGCGCTTGCGGCGAACGGGGGAGGCCGGAGCGCCGCCTGGATGCCTCCCACCGAAGCGGGAGAGGACTGGCGCGATGGCGCCCGGCGCGAAGCGGGCCGCCTGTCGGATGGCTTGCCCCGAGGTCCCTCGCTCCGAGGGGTCCCGAACGGCGAGACCGACAGCGCCCGCGCGAGGCCGCCTTCGATCTCGACGCCGCTCAGCAGTCGTGC
Source organism: Dehalococcoidia bacterium (assembly GCA_965208625.1). Classification (GTDB taxonomy): domain Bacteria; phylum Chloroflexota; class Dehalococcoidia; order Lucifugimonadales; family Australimonadaceae; genus Bin16. Next base: position 1,572,632 of record OZ242348.1, on the reverse strand, counting down.
CTGGTCACGCGGCGAGATCGGCCTGTCGAGCAGCACGTCGTACTCTTTCACGACGCCGTAACGCGGATGCGTAACCCGCTCCACGAACGCGCCGTCGTTGGACAGCAGCAGCAGGCCGGTGCTGTCGGCGTCGAGCCGCCCGACCGGCACGAGCCCGGCGACGCGCAGCGCACTCGGCACGAGGTCGAGCACCGTGGGCCGTCCGCGCGAGTCGCTCACTGTACAGAGGTAGCCGCGCGGCTTGTTGAGCACCAGGTAGACGACACGCTTCTCCGCCTGCGCGAGCGGTCGTCCGTTCACGGAAACGGCGTCGGAAGGACTGACGGGGTGGTTCAGGTTGGTGGCGGGCTGTCCGTTCACGGAGACCGCGCCGGAGAAGATCAACTCAGCCGCGCGGCGGCGCGATCCCGCCCCTCCGGCAACGAGTCGCTTCACCAGCGGCATGGAGGGAGCGCGGGATGGCGGGCTGCTGACCATGGAGTGAGGGTAGCACAGGCGGGGGGTCGCTGGTAGAATCCCGCTTCCGGGGAGGAGGCAGGGACGAGGGAATTCCATGGGCAAACTCACAGACAAACTCGAACGCGCCGAGAAGGGCGCAGGTCAACCGCTGGGTTTCGGCGGCGCCGCGAAGCGCGAGTCCATCGCGCCGCTGCTGCTGCTGGGGGCGGTCGCAGCGGGCGACGCCGCTCAGGCGGGGGTCGTGACCGCGTCAGAGATAGATGGCGCGCTGATCGCCGGCGCGGGGAGCGCGAAGAAGGCCGCGCTCAACAGCTCCGCCAAGGCGCTGGGCGAGACGCTCTTCGGCGTGTGGACGGACGAAGGGCAGGCCGAGGAGGCCGGAGGCGCGGACTTCCAGGTGTTCTCGTCCGACGCGACGCCTGCGGGCGCCCTTACCGGCGAGGGCCGCACGCTCGTCATGGAGGTGCAACCGGAGCTGCCGGACAGCCTGCTTCGCACGGTCGACCAGTTGCCGGTGGACGCCTTCCTCGTCTCGCTGGACACCCCGCTCACCGTAGCCCAGCTCATGCGGCTGGCCCGCGTGCGCGGCGCGACGTCGAAGCGCCTCCTCGTGCACCTGGGCGCTCTGCCCGCGAAGGCCGACGCCGAGCAACTGCGCGACGCCGGGGCATCCGCCCTCGTCGTGGACGCGGCGGGACAGACCGCGGACGCCTTCCGCGAGACGCTCGCGATGCTGCGCGAACTGCCGCGCAAGTCGCCCCGGCAACGCGACGGCGAACGCTCCGGTGCAACCGTGCCGCAGCCGTCGTTCGGCGCGGCCCGCTCGGCGCCCCCGCCTCCGCCCGACGACGATGACGACTGGGACGACGACTAGTCCCGGCGCAGTGGCCTCACCCACCCGTACAATGTTCTCAGTGAAGTCCGGGATGGCGGGGTAGGGCGAGGCGCACGATGCTGCTGGCGGGAATCACCGGTCTCTTCGACGATCCGTTCCGAGCGCTCGTGTGGTTCGTCGCGATCGCGGCCTCGCTGCTCATCGCCATCACCTTCCACGAGGCGTCGCACGCCGTCACCGCGTTGCGGCTCGGAGACGACACAGCGGCAAGGCTGGGGCGGGTGACGCTCAACCCGAAGCGGCACCTCGACCCGGCAGGCACGGTCATGCTGCTCATCGTGGGGTTCGGGTGGGGCAAGCCGGTGCCGGTGAACCCGTCCCGCCTGCGTACCGGCAGATCGGGCATGGCGATGGTCTCCGCCGCAGGCCCGATGGCGAACGTCGCGCTTGCCGTCGCGTTCGCGCTGCTCTTCCGCATCGGGGTGCTCGACGGCAGCATCACGCGGGACGAGTTGCAATCGCTGTCACCGATGGCGTGGGCGAGCATCATCGCGTGGTACGGCGTCGCGCTGAACCTGCTGCTGGCTGTGTTCAACCTGCTGCCGCTCCCACCGCTGGACGGCGGCGGCATCATCCAGGGCATCGCGCCGCGGAGCTGGCGTCCGGCCGTCGTGCAGTTGCAGCGCTTCGGGCCGATCGTGCTCATCGCGCTCATCGCGCTGACGTTCGCGACGGACATCGACCCGCTGGGGTACGTCTTCCGCCCCGTCTACGCGGTTGCAGACGCCCTTAGAGGCGCCTGAAGGGCCGTGCTACTGCCAGGGCAGTGACATCGTCTCATAGACCTCTATCCCGCAACCCACTAAACCGAGGTGCGGATGGTCCGCGAGCAGTGCCTGTGCGGCTTCCATGTTCTCCGCCTGGAGGACCGAATACGTCACGATGCCCATGTCACTGGCGGAACTTCCCGACGCGGTCATGCGCTGGCCCGGGCTCAGCGGGGACATGTCGACCAGAGCGTCGCCGCACCGCTCGGCCCATGCCTTCCATGACTCCATGATGGCCTGCATATCCTCCGGCTTGGAGTCCATCATCGCTTGCATGGCTGCCGCCGGAGCGAGATATAGCACGAGATACTTCTGCACAGAGACACCTCCTGGGATTCGCCCCGGCGTGTTGCGGAGCCGCGACAGGATAGAGAGTGAAGGCGGTTGGGGCAACGGTAAGCGGTGACTGGCATGCGATGATATAGTTGTGCCGTGCCTGCGGCAGGCTGCCACAGTGGGAGGGAGCGTGGAGATGGCTTCTCGGAAGAAGGCGTCAGCGTCCGCGAAACCGAAGACGGATAGCATGCTTCTGGAGATGACCGAGGAGCTATACGAGCAGGCGATGAATTCCAAGCCGCTCCTCGAAGGCACTCTGAAGGGGGCTCGTGAGTTAGACCTGGGACTGGGGGTGCGCTGGGAGGATGTCCTCCGAGAGCTCAAGTCCCGTTGATGCTGTTCTCTCTCCGACCGCGAGGCAGGCCTTCGAGGCCCAGGATGCTCCCGGGCGGGAACGGATGCGAGCGGTCATCGAGCAGGTGATGCGAGACCCTCGCCCGGATGGCCTTACCAAGGCTTTGCTCGGGACTCCTTATCCGGTCGGCACGGTGGGACTGGCTACCTCGGACTACTGGATCACGTACCGCTTTCTGAACAACACCATCGTCGAGGTGCTCAGGATCTTGCCATGGGAGGACTTCCTTCCGGACGCTGGCAGGTAGCGTCCCGCTCCGCCGGCTCAGTGCGCGGACTTGGCTGACTGGATCTCGTCCATCATCATCCGTTTCATGGTCTCGGCGATGCGGGTGAGTTCATTCGTGGTAAGTTTCGGGCCCATGAGTTCACGCTCGTACGCGGCGATGACGTTGAGCAGCGTACGGTCGTTCGGTGTGGTAAGCGCCATGACGGAACCTCGGAGCGGAGACTGCCGGAGATGATAGCGCAAGAGCATATCCTGCACGTCACGACGCCGGAGGCGTGGCGGCGCGGCGCCGACAGCCCGCTCTACGAGGCTGAATCTCTCGCCACGGAAGGGTTCATCCACAACTGCCGTCCCGCGCAGTTGCGAGGCGTGTTGGGCCGGCACTTCGCAGGCCACCGGGCGCTCGTGTTGCTGGTCGTAGACCCAGCACGGCTCACGTCTGAGGTCAGGGAAGAGGAGGCTGCCGGCGAGACGTTCCCGCACGTCTACGGGCCGATAGACCGCGCAACCGTCGTTAGCGTGCTTCCGATCGAGACCGACAGCACGGGCAGGTTCACGCTGCCGGACGGCATCGAGTAGCGCTCCCGTCACCCTTGCCGCCGGCGCTGCTAGAATAGCCGCACCTTCCGGCGCAGGAGCGAGTCCCCCATGCAGATGACAGTGCGGCGGCCCAGACGCTTGCGCGGCGACGTGACTCCGCCGGGCGACAAGTCCATCTCCCACCGCGCGGCTATCTTCAACGCCATCGCCGACGGCGAGGCGCGCGTCGAGAACTACGGCACCGGCGCCGACCTCGCCTCCACGCTCCGCGTGCTGCGCGGCCTCGGCACGCAGATCGAGCGTCACGACGACGGCGCGTTCACGGTGCGCGGCGGCATCCTCGCAGAGCCTTCGGACATCCTCAACACGGGCAACAGCGGCACGACGACGCGCCTGATGGCGGGCGTACTTGCGGGCCAGCCGTTCATGTCCGTGATGACGGGCGACCGCTCGATACGTTCGCGCCCGATGGCCCGCATCGTGGACCCGCTGCGCCTGATGGGCGCGGACGTGGACGGACGGGACGGCGGCAGGCTCGCACCGCTGACGTTCCGCGGCGGCAGCCTGCACGGCATCGAGTACCGCATGCCCGTCGCATCGGCGCAGGTGAAGAGCGCACTGCTCCTCGCCGGGCTGTTCGCCGACGGCGAGACCACGCTGGAGCAACCCGCCGTCTCCCGCGACCACACGGAGCTGATGTTCCGCTCGATGGGAGTCGAGGTCGTCGAGGACGGGCTGACGGTGAGCGTTCGCCCGGGACGGCTCACCGCCATGGACGTGACGGTGCCCGCCGACATCAGTTCGGCGGCGTACTGGCTCGTCGCGGGGGTCTGCCACCCGGACGCGGAAGTGCGCGTGCGCAACGTGGGCGTGAACCCCACGCGCACCGGCATCCTCGACGCGCTGGCGATGATGGGTGCGGACGTGAGCGTCGAGAACGAGCGCACCGAGGGCGGGGAGGCTGTCGCCGACCTCGTGGCGCGCTCGAGCAGTTTGCGCGCCACCGAGATAGGTGGCGATCTCATACCGCGCCTCGTGGACGAGGTGCCGGTGCTCGCGCTTGCGGCGTGCTTCGCGGAGGGCACGACCGTCATCCGCGACGCTTCCGAACTGCGCATCAAGGAGAGCGACAGGCTCATGGCCTCCCGCGTGGAACTCACCAAGTCCGGCGCACAGGTCGAGGAATTGGACGACGGCTTGCGCATCACGGGCGGGCGCGCCCTGCAGGGCGCCACACACCGGACGTACGCCGACCACCGCATCGCGATGACGATGGGCATCGCGGGACTGGTGGCCTCGGGTGAAACGACGGTCCAGTCGGCGCAGACGGCGTCGGTCTCCTACCCGACGTTCTGGGACGACCTCGGCTCGCTGGGGGAGGGCGCGTAGCCGTGAGGCGCCGTACACGGTGAGCACCGCCGAGCCGCATCCGCTCCTCGTCGTCGTCTCCGGTCCGTCCGGCGTCGGCAAGGATGCGATGCTCGCCCTCGTTCGGGAACAGCGCCCGGAGGTATTCTGGGCCATCACCGCGACGACCCGGGCGGTGCGCCCCGGCGAGGAGCACGGCGTGCACCACCTCTTCCACACCCGCGAGGAGTTCCTCGAACTGCTGGAGCGCGGCGAACTGCTGGAGCACGCGGAGGTGTACGGCAACCTTTACGGCGTCCCGAAGGCGCCGGTGCGCGAGGCACTCGCCGAGGGCCGTGACGCCATCGTCCGGACGGACGTACAGGGCGCGGCCTCGATCCGCGCGCTCGCGCCGGACGCGCTGCTGATCTTCGTCGCGCCGCCATCGTTGGAAGAGCTCGAACGCCGCCTGCGCAGCCGCGATACCGAATCGGCGGAGGAGACGGCCCTGCGCGTCGAGACGTCCCGCCAGGAGATGCGCGCCGCCGCGTGGTTCGACGCCGTCATCGTCAACGAGACCGGCGGGCTGGAGGACGCCGCGCGGGAAACCATCGCCGTCATAGAGCGTGAGCGGAAGCGCGTCCCCCCGCGCGAGGTGAGCCTGTAGCCCAGAATCCTGCGCACCTCTGCTATCCTCCGCGCTATCCCGCACGAGGTAGGTGCTGATGATTACGAAGTTCTCCGTCCTCTACGTCGGCTTCACGGAATTGGACAACGTCGGGCTGGACGGCACGCCGCCGGACGAGCGGCATCTCTCCAATGAGCAGATCGTGAAGGCGTACAAGATGTCGCTTGACGTGGCGCAGCACATGGACAAGCTCGGGTTCGACACGCTCTGGGGCGCGGAGCACCACTTCCAGCGCGAGGGCTACGAGGTCGTCCCGAACCTCATCCTGTGGGGGACATACCTGGCGGCGCGCACCGAGCGCCTCAAGCTCGGCTGCGCCTTCAACGTCAGCCCTGTCTGGCACCCGATCCGCCTCGCCGAGGACTACGCGATGGCCGACATCATGACCGACGGGCGCGTGATCTTCGGCGTGGGGCGCGGCTACCAGACGCGCGAGGTCGAGACGATGGGCGCCCCCTTGCTCGATCAGGACGCCAACCGCGAGTTGTTTGAGGAGCAGATGGAAATCATGATGAAGGCGTTCCACCAGGACTCCTTCAGCCACCACGGCAAGCACTACACCATCCCCGCGCCAACGAAATTCCGCGGCTACGAACCGACGGAGGTGACGCTGGTGCCCCGTCCAATCCACCAGCCGGTGGAGATATGGCAGGCGATAGCCAGCGGGAGGTCCATCCCCTACATGGCGCGCAACGGCATCAAAGGGATGATCACGCAGAACGGCGACCGGCTGGCGCGGCAGATATTCCACACGTACCAGGAAGAGGCCGCGAAGGCTGGCCGGCAGCTGGAGCTCGGCGAGGACCTCTGCCTCGGTGTCGCGATGTCCATCGCGCCGACGCCCGAGGAGGCGGTCGAGAAGGTGCGCCCGTACCACGACGAGGCGTACAAGTGGTTCGCGCCGTTCGGGTTCGTGCGCTACGTGGATGAAGACGGACGTCCGTGGGGCACGCCCGGCGCACCTGCCAGAGTGCCCACGATAGAGGAGGGCGTGCGACAGCGCGCGTGGCTGTGCGGCCCGCCGGAGTTGGTCATCCGTGAGATCAAGGCCTACGAGGCGGAGTTCCCCGGCCTGGACCAGGTGATGTTCCGCTGGCCGGAAGGCATGCCCGCGGAAGAATTCAAGGAGCAACTCTCACTGTTCGCGGAGCACGTCATGCCGGAGTTCGGGAAGTAGAGTAAAAGCAGATGGGAATTGAGGGCCAAACAATCTATCTGGACGAAGCTGGATTTACGGGGAACAAGTTATTGGATTCCAGCCAGCCTGTCTTTGTCTATGCTAGCATTGCGATTGAAGAGGGCATGGCTTCAGCTCTTTGTAGTGAAGTGCGCTCCCAGTTCAAGATTGGCCAGGGTGAACTCAAGGGATCCAGCTTAGTCAAGCACCACAGGGGCCGCGCTGCAATAGACTGGCTCTTGAATAAGCTGAGTGAACACTCACGCGTAATGATAATTAACAAGGAGTATGCTGCTACATGTAGACTCTTTGAGTATGTTTTTGAACCGATACTATCTCAGAGGAACTCGCTCTTCTATTCAATAGACTTCCATCGATATGTGGCAACAATGCTATACATGTTCTTTAGGGCAGGAGATTCTCATGCCAAACAGATGATGGACGGCTTCGAAGATTTAATGATGACATTGGACATGCAGCACCTTGACTCTGTGCTGCAACCTGTAGGAGATGGAACTCCACCGCAGTCACCTCTGAATGAGATGCTTGCTCTTGTGCACTACCATCGCGAGAGGATTGTGAACGAGATAGAGTTGTTGCAAAACACCAGCGGTGCTTCCAGTTGGCCACTTGAATTGTCAGTGACATCGCTACACTACCTGCTGGCTTCTTGGGGTGAAGATTTCGGAGCTCTCAGGGTATTCTGCGATTCGTCCAAGCCTATACAGTCCTACTTGCCATTCTTTAGCAACTTCATCGGGCGGACGGATAAGTTCTATGTTCATTTCGGAGAACACCCTACTCCTTCTCTGGTATACAACCTGACGGAACCGATAAACTTAGTGGATTCGAAAGTGTATCCGGGTGTCCAGCTTGCAGACGTCTTGTCTAGTTCAATTGCCTATGCATTACGGAATCCCGACGAACAAACCAGTCATTTGTGGCTAGAAGCCATCAATGAAGCAATAGTAAACACCTTGCGCCCTGACCCGGTGTTCGTGAATCTCGACAGACAAGAGTCGTTTGTCAATACTATGGTTCTTTTGGAGTTGTTGACTCGAAGTGCCTCCAAGGAAGATGTTTTTGAAGGCATGGAGGAGTTCATATGGTCTGCCCGTAATTCATACTATCTTTCTCGCTGAAAAATCCCTATTCTCAGAATATTCTGCCAACCCGTTTAGTAATGCTCACACACAGTGGACTGCAGAACAATGACGTGAGCGGCCAAGTGAGCTCAGGCCTGTACCTGTGAAGGATGCTGAGTTCCTAAGACACTTCCTTGCCGCCGTTGACGGCGATGAGTTGCCCGGTGATGAAGTCCGCGTCGTCCGAGAAGAGGAAGGCGACGGTGCCCGCGAGATCGTTCGGCACGCCGCGGCGTCCGAACGCCCGCGAGGCTTCCTCGGTGGCCTCGTCGCCGGTGAGCGAGGGGTCCTGGTCTGTGCCGCCGGGCGCGAGGGTGTTGACGTTGATGTTGTGCTCGCCGAGCTCGCGGCAGATGGCGCGGGTGAATGCCATCACCGCGCCCTTGGAGGCGACGTAGTGCGGGTTGCTGTCGCGCACGTTGTTGGACGTGCGGAGCATCGTCGTGGAGCCGACGTTGAGGATCTTTCCGCCTCCCTGGTCGCGCATGTACGGGAAGACGGCGCGCACGCACAGGAAAGTCCCGCGTGCATTCACCGAGAAGACCTTGTCCCACCAGTCCGGGTCGACGTCCATGAGCGAAGGGCCGGTGATGTTCCGCATGAGGCCGGCGTTGTTGAGCAGACCGTCGATGCGTCCAAAGCGTTCGACGGTCCGGCGCGCCAGGGCCATCGTCTCTTCCTCGTTCGAAACGTCCACGTTGAGCGGGAGCACTTCGGCTCCCTCGGCCTCGCAGAGGCGAGCCGTCTCCGAGCAGTCGAGCACGTCGGCGACGGTGAGCTTCGCGCCTTCCTTCGCGAGCCGTACGGCGTAGGCCTGCCCGAGATGGCGCGCGGCGCCGGTAACGATGATGACCTTGCCTTCCAGGCGCATGTGTCGCCTCCTGCGTCAGTCCCGGTCAGCCCAGGATGACCATGTGCACTTCTCCGGGGCCGTGGACGCCGATGGTGAGCGTCTGTTCTATGTCAGCCGTGCGGGACGGCCCGGAGATGAAGTTGAAGTAGTTGGCGGTCCGCCCGCGCGCCTGCATGCGGTTGAGCCGTGTGATGGCGAAAAAGTCGTCCAGCGTTTCGAGCACCTGCTCCGGCTCGATGAGCAGGACGAGCCGCGGGGGTGCGAGCGAGGCGAGGCGCGCTACGCCCCTGCGCGGTGTGACGGCGCAGCTGGCTGTCTCGGCGATGGCGTAGGAGACGCCAGTCACGCCCATGTCGGCGCGGAACGCCATATCGCGCAACGCACCCCGGGTTCGCGATCTTCCGGATGCGAGGATCGCGGGGGAGACACCGACAGAGCGGAGTGGCGTGTCTATGTTCACTCGCTTGAATATGTCCTCAGCTGAGCGGACGAGACTCTTCACGCCTGACTGCTGGGCAATCTCCGCGACTATGCTAGCGGCTTCCTCTGTGTCGCCCGCCCTGCGGACGTTCCATGAAGCCGCGGCGGCGGTCTGGGCGAGGCGGTCCAGCGTAGAGCTCCTGCGCGCCTCGTTCCTTGCGACGATGGTACGAACCTTCTCCTGCTGGCGCATGGCGTTCGATTTGAGCGATGGGTGGTCCGGCATGTGGACGATAGGCTCGGTGCGCCCCAGCGCCGAGCGGACGCGCAGCAGGAAAGCGGCCTTGTTCGAGTGTTCTTCCGGTGTCGGGGACACGGCCTACCTCTGTTCCGTCCCGTTGTCGTGTGCGAGTTCCTCTCGCCACAGCCGGGCGAACGACCTGGGCGCAGGCGCCGGGAAGTCGCGGCTCGCTGTCCAACCGCTCACCATCGGAGTGAACGGCAGTTTGCGCACCTTACCGCCGCGCGCGAACGGGCGTGTGAGCAGCCTGCCGAGGTTCGCCTTGCCCTCCAACGCCCTCCGGCTCCGCATCGCGCCGTGCCACTGGCCTACGAAGAGCCGCTCCATCCATGTCGTGCTCCGTTCGCCGATGGTGCCTTCAGCCACCTTGTAGCGCAGGTGCAGCAGCAGGCGGGGGATGTCTATCTTGACGGGGCACACGTCCTTGCACGTGCCGCAGAGCGTCGAAGCGTAGGGAAGGTCGCGTGCGACCTTCATGTTGGTCATGGGCGGGGTTACGATCGCGCCGATGGGACCGGAGTAGACCCAGCCGTAGGCGTGTCCGCCTATCTTGCGGTAGACGGGGCAGTGGTTCAGGCAAGCACCGCAGCGGATGCAGCGCAGCGCCTCCCGCATCACCTCGTCGCGCAGCAGGTTGAGGCGGCCGTTGTCCACGAGGATGAGGTGGAACTCCTCGGGGCCGTCCTCGTCGCTCGGCGCGCGCGGGCCACTCGCGAAGGTGTTGTAGCTCGTGATGCGCTGTCCGGTGGCGGAGCGCGGCAGCAGGCGCAGGAAGAGCGCAAGATCCTCGATAGCAGGGACGATCTTCTCCATGCCCGCGAGGACGACGTGGATGCGGGGCGCCGAGGTCGTCATGCGACCGTTCCCCTCGTTCGTGACGAGGCAGACCGTGCCGGTCTCGGCCACGACGAAATTCGCGCCGCTGATGCCCATGTCCGCTACGGCGAACTTCTCGCGAAGGGCGTCGCGCGCATACACGCAGAGGCGCTTGATGTCCTGCGTTGGTGCGGTCTTCAGCCACTCCTGAAAGAGCGTGGACACTTCTTGTCGCGTCTTGTGCATCGCCGGAGCGATGATGTGGAACGGCGTCTCGCCCGCCAGCTGGATGATGTACTCGCCGAGGTCTGTCTCCACCGGCTCGATGCCCTCGCCCTCGAGGACGTGGTTGATGCCCATCTCCTCGGAGACCATGGACTTGCTCTTGATGACGGTCTTCACGCCGTTGCGCTTCGCGATGTCGAGCACGATGGCGTTCGCCTGCGCCGCGTCGTCCGCGAAGTAGACGTGGCCCCCGTTCCGGCGGACGCTTTTGTCGACCATGTCGAGGTAGTAATCGAGGTGCTCCAGCGTGGACTGCTTGATGCCGGCGGCGCGGGTGCGCATCGCCTCCCAGCTCTCGTCGCCGAAGTCGTTCTCGATGACGTTGGCGCGCGCACCGACGAAGTGCTCCATGACGTGCTCCAGCGAGTGCTGGAGCTTCTCGTCACGCAGCGCCTTGCCGGACGCCTTCTTGAACTCTGCGCTCTTGACCTCAGCCATCAGTTCCGTCCTCAGCCAGCAGTTCGGCGATGTGCATGGCGCGGACGTTCATGCCGCGCCGCTCCATCGCCCCGCGGATGTGCATCAGGCAGCCGCAGTCGTTCGCGACAACGGCGCCCGCGCCGGACTCGGCGATGGTCTTCAACTTCTCGTCCAGGATGGCGGTCGATATCTCGGGGAACTTCACGGAGAAGAGGCCGCCGAAGCCGCAGCAGGCGTCCGGGTTCTCCATCTCCTGCAGTTCGACGCCCCGTACGTTCCCGATGAGGTCCCGGGGTGCTTCCTTGATGCGCAGCTCGCGCAGCAGGTGACAGGCGTCGTGGTACGTCACGAGTCCCTCTGACGCTGCTCCCACATCCGACGTGCCAACGACGTTGACGATGTAGTCCGAGAGCTCGCGCGTTTTCTCGCCGACGGCCTGGGCGCGCTCCAGTGTTTCGGGATCGTCCTCGAACAGTTCGCGGTAATAGACCTTGATCATGCTAGCGCACGAGCCGGATGGCACGACGACCTGCTCCTCGTCCTCGAACACGTCCAGGAAGTGCTTCGCGACGTCGGCAGCGTGGGAGCGGAAGCCGCCGTTGAAGGCGATCTGTCCGCAGCAGGTCTGGTCGTCGGGGAACCCAACCTCTACGCCGAGGCGGCGCAGCACCTTGACGGCAGCGACGCCAACCTCCGGGTAGAACTGGTCGACGAGGCAGGTGGCGCAGAGCGCCGCCCGGAACTTCGGGGACTGCTGCCCTCGCTGCCTACCGCCCGTTCTGGGCCTGCCGGAGGACCGTCTGGAGTATGCGGGGGAACCGCGTCGTCGAGCCACGAGAGCAAGGTAGCAGAGCGGGGCAGGCGTGGCAACCGGCGGGGGACACCCGCCGGTTGCCGATCACATTCCCCTGCTTACATACCGCTGCCGAAGATCTCCCGACCGATCCACTCGAGGAGCGCGGGCTGCGGCCAGATGACGAACAGGACGTTGTCTGCCATCACGAACTCGAACAGGAAGACGAAGCACATCGTGATAACGGCCGCGAGTATGCGCCATGAGAAGAGCCATTCAAGGGCCGCGGGAGGCTGGAATTCCCGGACAGGGCGCGCGATGAGGAGCAGCATCGGAGAGACGCCTGGCAGGAGCCTGATCGCCCAGCCCAGTGGATTGTCCGGCCAACCGGCCGTGAAGAGGATGGTGACAACAAGTGAGAACGTCAGCGCGACGACGCCCATGACACCGGGGATGGCGGGCATACCGCCGACACCCTGCGCTCCAATCGAGAGGACGTATGCCACGGTAAGCGCCACAACAACGCCGGTGGCGATGATCTGACCGGTGTCCGCTGTGCCTATGAGCGCCGCGCCGATCGCCGAAAGCGCGCCCACGATGATGCCGGCGCCGACCGCCTTGGGCAAGGGGAAGCTCGCTTGGCCAAGCAGGGTGAACGGCAGGTAGCCGGCCAGCGCCATCACGCTCCACCGCAGGCCGATGGTGCCCGTCAGCAGTGCGAACATGACGAACCCGCCGGCGATGAGCAGTGCTGCCTGCTTGGCGCCCGGCAGAACAAGGCTGTGCATGCCGAGGTCCATGATCTCCGTGTGCCGGTGGCCGCGCTCCCGGAGATGGAACATCAACTGGATCAGCGCCAACAAGATGATGAAGAGGACCATGAGCCGCGTGAGGAACCACGACTCGGTAGCCTGGAAGCCGAGGCTGCCCCAGTAGAAGGCGATGCTCCCTGCAATTAGCAGGAAGATGGGGAAGTTCCGGACCTCAACCAGTCGCTTCAAGAACCCGGGACGCTCCTCCTCACCAGTGCCCGATCCACCTGCAGGCGGCTGCGCCGCCGCGCTGGAGAGCGTCTGGCTTCCCGCGGCGCGGGAGAAGAAGTAGGCGGTGGCCAGCGCGATCAGGATGAGCGCGATAGTGAGCGGTCGCAGCAGCACGCCGAGCACATCGCTGTCATGACCGCCGATCGACACCGGGTCCACCACGTTCAGCGCGGAGAGGAAGTTCTCTTCGATGATGGGCCCAAGGATGATACCGAGCAGGAGTGGCGGCCTTGGCCACTGGAACAGCTTCATCATGATGCCGATGCCCATGAAGACCGCCATCACCGGAAGAGCAAGCCAGGTCGTCCAGTTGATGACTGCGGCGAGGATGGAGATGGGGATGAACACGCCGCCAATGAGGGGGTAGGGGATCCGGGTGAGCTTCGCCAGCTGACCTGTAGCGACGATGCCGATCATCGTGACGATGAAGTTGCCGATGGCGAGCGTTATGACGAACAGGATGGTTACATCTGCCTGATCGCCGAGGAGTCGTGGACCGGGCGTGAAGTCCAGCGCGATCATCGCGACCAGCACCAGCGCCCAGGCGAGGCCGCCGGGAACGCCCAGCGCAAGCGTCGGGAGCGCTTGTCCCGCCTCCTTCGAGTTCTGTGCTGATTCGGCGAAGAGCACGCCGTCCAGCGAACCCTTGCCGAACTGGCTCTTGTCCTTGGTCCAGAAGATGCCGAAGGCGTAGGACAGCCAGTCGATGACCGCGGCGCCGACGCCCGGAATGGCGCCGAGCACGACGCCGAACACGGACTGGCGAATCACCATCGGACCGCGTGTGAAGCCGTGCCTTGCTCCGCGCCATACCTCGCGGGTGTTGACGATAGAGCCAGGCGGCGCCACGGGCCGCCGCGCGATGGCGAGGTCAATCATCTCCGGCAGCGCGAAGAAGCCCAGTGTTACCACGATGATGGGCAGCCCTTCCCACAGGTTGGGCTGGTCGAACACGAACCGTACGTCGCCGGTGATGGCGTTGATGCCGACCGTGCCGAACATTATGCCGAGCGCACCTGCGGCGAGCCCCTTCACCATGGCCCCTGCGCTCAGCGCAGAGACCATTGCGATGCCGAAGAACGCCACCGCCGCAATCTCAGGGAAGCCGAACAGCAGGATGACCGGCTTCACAACCGGTATCAGGATCGCCAGGACGATCGCGCCGACGAGGCCGCCCATCGCTGAGACTGCATAGACCGCGCCGAGCGTATGGGCTGCGCGGCCCTGGCGCGCCAACTGGTGGCCTTCGAGGAACGTCACCTGGGTGGCAGCGGAGGGCTGGCCGAAGAGGACGGCCGGGATGGAGTCCAGCGTGTTGTTCACGCCGGTCATGGAGGCGAGCATGACGAGACCGATCGCCGCCTGGTCGCCCCTGAAGAATTCGACGATGAATGGGATGGACAGCGCCATGATGATGACGCCGGATGCGCCCGGCACCATGCCGGTGAGTCCAGCGACGAATACCGCCACTACCACAGCTATCCAGTAGAGTGGATCGGCCAGGTAACCCAGCGCTTGCCCGAGTTCGCCGTACAGTTCGCCCAAGGGTCGCCTCCCTGCGCGCCGTAGCGCTGTGTACCGCCTGCGCTCCTGGAACGCAAACGCCCGCCCCTCGAGGGCCGTATCCGGCTCTAATGGGGCGGGCGGATTCTATGCACAGGAGGGGCGGCCTGACAACCATCAGGCCGCCCTCGTGGTCATCCTATCGGACGAACTTCTCGTGTACTTCCTCGAGGAGGTCGTCGATCGTGCCGCGGTTGGCCTCGAAACCGTTCACCATGTCGATGACGATCTGCTGGGCCGTAGCCCCGTCAGTGAACAGGTTCTGGATGCCGGTGAAGCCCTGCATGGAGGCCGCGAACTCCTCGTCCGCCATCGCCGCCGCGAGTGCGTCGCGCAGAGTCTGCGTTACCTCGGGACCCATTCCCGGCGGGCCGACGATGTTCTTGGCAATGACGGACCGGGGCCGCATCGCGAGCCACAGTTCCAGGTCCTCGCCTTCCAAGTACGTGTCGGCAACGTTCGGGCAGTGGAAGTCAGCCTCGCCGTTGTGCCCCAGGTCAAAGCCCGGAACCGACAGGTCGGCGAACGGGCGGAGGAATCCGTCCCTGGTCCATCCCGGACGCGTGATGGGGTACTGGTCCCAGATCGTGCCGGTAACCCAGGAGTTCACGTCACCCCGCTCGATCATGACGTACTGCTCGGCGGAGCCCGCAGCAGAGACGTTCCGGATCTCCAATGGGATGTTGTACTTGAGGGCGAGCCAGCCGATGGAGACGTTTGAACTGAGGTCGGCGGGTGTGGGAGCACTGATACCAACGGTCAGTGCAGGCCCAGGCGAGTCAAAGGCAGTGTCCATGCAGTCGTAGGGCAACGTGCCCCGGATGACCCAGGCTCCCTCTCCGCCGGAGGTAACGCCGATCATGGTTGACTCACGGACGTCGAACTGCGCCTGTGGTGTGAACGTGTCCGCAACGCCTGGCGTTGCCTCGATGGCGAGCGTCAGACCGTCCGGCTTCGCGTTCCAGACGAAGTTGCGCTCGACCACTACCGGCGTCAGGTTCCTGACGACGATGCGGGGCTCGCCGGGGATGAACTTCGGCCACGCGCGGGACATGAACCTCGCCTGTGCGTCGGTGCCGCCGCCGGGGTTGAAGCCGACCATCAAGCTGATGGTCTTGCCCTTGAAGTACGCCTCGGCGTCGAAGCCGGGGTCAACCGGCAACGGGGTCGCCGTGGGACGCGCGGTCGGGGTGGGGGTTGCGGGAACCGCGGTAACACCTTCCGGTAAGGGAGTCGGCGTTGCCTCTTCTTCCATCATTGCCGTCGGTGTGGGCTCCGCTTCCATCATCGCTGTGGGAGTAGGTGTCGCAGCCGGACGAGGGGTTGCCGTCGGCTCTTCGCCGCCGCAGGCAGCGAGCACAAGGGAGAGCATCAGGCCGAGAGCCCCGATGACTCCGATCTTCTGAGACATCTTCACCATCCGAAACCTCCATATCGTCTGCGAACGACTACATGTAATGAGCCTCCAGGATATCCCGCAGGCCGATGTAGAACCCTATCGGGCGGGTGGGAGTGTTGTCAATCGGGGGCGTGCGTTTCAGCGCTAAGCCGGTCCATGAAACACAAGAGAGGCCTGCCACTACCCGGCAGGCCTCTCTTCAGGCGATTCTGTAGGGTCCGACTCAGCGCACGTACTTGTCGAATACGGCCTGCGTAATCTCGTCGATCTGGGCCTGTCTGTTGATGTAGGAGTTCACCGTAGCGGTCAACTCCTGTGCGGCCACGTCACCGTGCGTGAATGCGTTCTTGATGCCTGTGAAATCTTGCATCGTGTTGGCGAACTCCTCGTTCGCCATGGCATCGGCGAGCGCCGTGCGGAGTACTGCGGTTACTTCGTTCGGGATGCCGGCCGGACCGATGATGTTCTTGGATGCGTAGACCTGCGGACCGCGCAGCGCAACCCAGAGGTCGAGTTCTTCACCCTCGAAATACTCGTCCGCGACGTTCGGGCAGTGGAAGTCGGCCTCGCCGTTGTGGCCGAGGTCGAAGCCGGGGAATGACAGATCCGCGAACGGGCGGATGAAGCCGCTTCCTGTCCAGCCGGGACGTGTCCGCGGGTACTGGTCCCAGATCGTGCCGGACACCCAGGAATTCACGTCGCCGCGCTCAATCATCACGTACTGCTCGGCGGAGCCCGCGGCGGAAACGTTCCGGATCTCCAGCGGCACGTTCAGCCTGTCCGCCAACCAGCCCACGGCAACGTACGAGGCGAGGTCTGCAGGCGTTGGCGCGCTGGTGCCGACCGTCAACGCGGGTCCCTGCGAGTCGAAGGCGGAGTCGATGCAATCGTACGGCATCGTGCCCCGTATGACCCACAGCCCCTCCTTACCGGAGGTGATGCCAATCATCGTTATCTCGCGCAGGTCGAACTCAGCCGTCGGAGTGAACTGGGCGAAGATGCCCGAGGAGGCTTCGAGTCCAAGTGTCAGACCGTCCGGTTTGGAGTTCCAGACGAAATTCCGCTGCACGACGTTGGGGGTCAGGTTCCTGACAACGATGCGCGGGTTGCCGGGGATGTACTCCGGCCAGGCGCGGGACATAAAACGGGCTTGGGCGTCGGTTCCGCCACCAGGGTTGTAACCGACCATCATGCTGATCGTCTTGCCTTTGAAGTACGCCTCAGCGTCGAAGCCGGGGTCGACGGGTAGCGGGGTCGGCGTGGGGCGTGGAACTGGCGTCGGGGTAGGGGCGGGCCCAGTGGAGCCGCTGGTGTCCGGCGTCGGTGTGGCCTCCTCTTCCATCATCGCTTCGGGTGTAGGCGTCGGCTCTGCCGCCATCATCGCCGCCGTTGGCGTAGGCGTCGCAGCGGGGCGTGGTGTTGGCGTAGGGTCTTCGCCCCCGCAGGCGACGAGGAGCGTGGAGAGAGCGAGGGCAGTAGCGGCGAGCGCTCCGATCTTCCTGAGCATCTTCAGCATCCGAAACCTCCCCTGTCGTTCTGCATACGTGGCGACGCAAACAAAGCCTGGGGAACGCGCGCTCGCAGGCAGTGTGTAACGCTACCTGTCTCATGGTGCCTTGTCAAAGGGAAATTACGAGAGAGCCACCCCGCATGCAGCGGGGTGGCTCTCTGTCAGGTGCGACTCGGTTTACGCTCTACCTGACGTACTTCTCGAACGCCGTTTCCTGGGCCGCTCCGATGATGTCCAGGTTGTCCAGGAATTGCTGGGTTGTGTCGTACAACTCCTGTTGGGCGACATCCCCGGGCGTGAAGTTGTTCGGGATGCCCGTGAACTTCGTCATGCTCTCGGCGAACTCCGCATCGTTCATCGCTGTGGTGAGCGCGTCGCGCAGCGCCTGCAGCGGACCGGCGGGGATGCCTGGCGGGCCGATGATGTTCTTGGAGGCGTAGGTGCGCGGCCCGGTGATGGCGATCCACTCCTGGAGCATCTCGTCTGAAGTGAAGAAGCTCTCAGCCTTGGGACAGTCGTACGGGCCCTCTGCATTCGGCCCCAACTCGTAGCCGGGGAACGAGAGGTCCACGAACGGGCGAAGGAAGCCGTCCGCGATCCAGCCGGGTCTCGTGATGGGCAGCTGGTTCCACACGGTGGAGGATGTCCAACTGTTCACGTCGCCGCGCTCGAGCATGATGTACTGCTCAGCAGAACCGGCGGCGGCCACGTTGCGGATCTCCAGCGGTATGTTGAAGTGGTTCGCCAGCCATGGGATGGACACGGTCGAGCCAAGGTCGGCGGGTGTCGGGGCGGCGGTGCCGATGGTCAGCACCGGGCCGGTGGCATTGAAAGCGGTGTCGATACAGCCGTAGGGCAGGTTGCCGCGGATCATCCAGAACTGGTCCTTGCCGGAGGTCACGCCGACCATGGAGACCTCGCGCATGTCGTACTGGGCCTGCGGCGTTATCTGGTCGAAGATACCGGCTGTTGCCTCAACAGAGATCGTCAGGCCGTCCGGCTTCGCATTCCAGACGAAGTTCCTCTGCACAACGTTCGGCGTGAGGTTCCTGACGACGATGCGCGGGTTGCCGGGGATGAACTCCGACCATGCGCGGGACATGAACCGCGCCTGGGCGTCGGTTCCGCCGCCGGGGTTGAAGCCGACCATCATGCTGATGGTCTTGCCGGAGAAATAGGCCTCAGCGTCGAAGCCGGGGTCCACCGGCAACGGTGTAGGCGTGGGGCGCGGGACCGGCGTGGGGGTCGGGGCAGGGCCGGTGTCGCCGCTGGCGTCCGGGGTCGGTGTCGCCTCTTCCATCATGGACTCGGGGGTCGGCGTCGGCTCGTCCGCCATCATCGCCGCCGTTGGCGTCGGCGTTGCAGCCGGGCGCGGGGTGGCCGTCGGGTCTTCACCGCCGCAGGCGGCGAGGATCAGGGCGAGCACGAGGCTGAGCGCCCCGACCGCTGCAATCTTTCTACTCATCTTCACCATGCGAGAACCTCCCTGCGTTTGCCGTCGCGCCATGCGAATGGCGACTCATGGACTGTGCAATTCTTCACAGCCTGCGTAACGCTACCCGTCCTATAGGGGTGCTGTCAATCGTTGCCGCTCGGTTCGCTGTGTGAAGGGGCCAGGGAGTGGCGGACACCTGCCGCGGCCTGGCCATCCGTAGCGGTGTTGCACCGTGCACCCTGCTAGAATCGGCGCATGGTCTACAGGCAGGGCATGAACCGCGCGAAGCTGCGGGAAGGCTCCGGCAAGGGCACTGAGATCGCCGACGAGCACTTCCACGAAGTCGCCGGTTCCAAGGACTTCTACGTCTACGTTACCCCCAACCGCAAGGCGAAGGGTTACGAGGCGTTGCGTGACTGGCTTCGTGAGCAGGGCTACGCCGTCACTGTCTCAGACGACGCTCCGCTGCTGCCTGCGAAGGGCTACAAGGCGATAAAGGTCACCACGGCCGCTGGCGTGCTCTCCGACGAGGCAGTGCGACGCGCGCACCGCTGGGCTCATCAGCGCAACTTCCTGCACAGCTTCTTCAAACCGCTGCGAGGCGCATGACCATGGCCCGCAGGCCTACCTCGGCAGACGCCCCCTCCCTGTTCGGCGACCCCGCACCGGAAGCCGCGTCCCCTGCGCAAAGAGAAAGGCCCCTGCTGCTCCTCATGGACGGCCACGCGATGGTCTTCCGCGCGTGGTTCGCGCTCCGGCAGGCGCAACCGCTCACCATCCGCGCGACCGGCGAGGACGTGCGGGGCGTCTACTCCTTCACCACTACGTTCTTCAAGACCCTTGCCGACCACAGGCCCACGCACGTCGCCATCGCGTTCGATACGCCAGAGCGTACGTTCCGCGATGAGATGTACGCGGACTACAAGGCGACCCGTCCTCCCATCCCACCCGAACTCACACAGAATGTGGAGCGTGTGAAGCAGGTGATGAACGCCTTTCGCGTCCCGGTCCTCGAATCGCCCGGTTACGAGGCCGACGACGTGCTCGGCACCGTCGCGGCGTGGAGTACGGAGCACGGCGTAGACACGCTGATCGCCACCGGCGACACCGACACGCTGCAACTCGTCTCGCCGCACGTCCGTGTCCTGCTCACCACTGGTTTCGGAGACACGCGTATCTATGACGAGGACGCCGTGCGTGAGCGCTACGGCGGACTCGAACCCGTCCAGCAGCGCGACGTGAAGGCGCTCACCGGCGATACGGCCGACAACATCCCCGGCGTTCCAGGCATCGGCCAGAAGACGGCGGTGAAACTCATCAGCGAGTTCGGCAGCGCCGAGTCGCTCGTCGAGCGCGTGGACGAAGTGACGCCGCCTCGCATCCAGGGTCTCGTGCGCGAGCACGCGGAGCAATTGCTCAAGAGCAAGCAACTCGTAACCATCGCGACTGCAGCGCCGACGGAGTTCGCCTTCGACGCCTCCGCGTTCGGCGGCTTCTCCCGCGACGAGGTGCTGAACGTATTCCAGGAGCTGGAGTTCAGCAGCCTCGTCGCGCGTATCCCGTCGCCCCCTGGCGAACAGCAGCCCGCGGCAAGCGACGCTGCCGTCGAACCGCAATCGATGTTCGAGGCGGACGTGCGCGTGACCATCGTCGATACACCTGCTGCGCTCAACACACTTGTCGAACGACTACGTGGCGCGGACACGCTCGTCGTCGAGGCGCACTCGGCCGTTCCGCGGGCGATGGACGCTGAGCTCGTTGGGCTGGCGTTCGCCGTGGACGAGAGCGAAGGCTTCTACGTGCCCGTAGGTCATGCAGAGGGGACACGGCTCTCTACGGAAGAGGCGCTGCCCGCGCTGCTGCCGGTGCTTACGAGCAAACCCGTCTCCGGCCACAACCTCAATTTCACGCTGACGCTGCTCTCCAACTACGGGCTGTCGCCGACCGCCGTGAGCGTCGCGTTCGACACGATGCTCGCGGCGCATCTCACTGGCGAGAAGGCGCTGTCGCTCAAACCGCTCGCTTTCAACCGGCTCAACGTCGAACTACAAGCGCTGACCGACCTCACCGGCACGGGGCGCAAGCAGATCACGTTCGATGCCGTATCGGTGGCGGACGCCGCTGGATACGCCGCAACCGCCGCCGCGGTGACGTTACAACTGCGGCGCGCGCTCACTGAGGACATGGAGCGCGACGGCCTCACTACCTATCACGACAAGCATGCGATGCCACTCATACCCGTACTAGCGCGCATGCAAACGCATGGCATCGCCATAGACGAGAGCGTGCTCGCCGAACTGAACGAGGAGATTGCGGGCGAGATAGAGATAGAAGAGCGCGAAGCCTACGAAGCCGTGGGACACGAGTTCAACATCAACTCGCCATCCCAACTCGGGGACCTGCTGTTCAAGGAACTCAAACTGCCATCGGGCCGCCGGACGCAGACAGGCTACTCGACCGACGCCTCCATCCTGGAGAACCTGCGCGACCATCATCCCGTCATCGGCCACGTCCTGCGGTACCGGGAGCTGACGAAACTCAAGTCCACCTACGTGGACACGCTTCCGCAGCAGGTGAACCCGCGCACGGGCCGTATCCACACCACCTACAACCAGGCCGGCTCCGCCACGGGCAGGCTCGCCAGCGCTGACCCCAACCTGCAGAACATCCCCATCCGCACACCGCTCGGCCTGCGCGTCCGGGAAGCGTTCATCGCCGAGCGACGCCCCGAGTGGACGTTGCTGAGCGCGGACTACTCGCAGATAGACCTGCGCGTGCTCGCGCACCTCTCACAGGACCCGGCGCTCATGGCTGCGTTTGAGCGCGGAGAGGACATCCACTCCTCTACCGCGTCGCTCATCTACGGCGTGCCGCTCGGCGAGGTGAACCGGGACATGCGTCGTCTCGCCAAGGTGATGAACTT
Organism: Dehalococcoidia bacterium; assembly: GCA_965208625.1. GTDB lineage: Bacteria > Chloroflexota > Dehalococcoidia > Lucifugimonadales > Australimonadaceae > Bin16. The sequence goes on along the minus strand of OZ242348.1, from coordinate 1,550,934 downwards.
CGGCGTCGCCTACGGGCTCAGCGCTTTCGGCATATCGCAGCAGACCGAACTTACCCGCGAGGAAGGCGCTGCGTTCATCGAGTCGTACTTCGGCACGTACCCTACGGTCAGATCATTCCTCGACGAGACCGTCGAGCGGGCGAAGGTGGACGGCTACGCGGAGACGCTCCTGGGACGCCGGCGCTACATCCCGGAGTTGCGCTCTCCGCACTACCCCGTGCGCCAGGCGGGCGAACGCATCGCGCTCAACATGCCGGTGCAGGGCACGTCCGCCGACGTCATCAACGAGGCGATGGTTACCATCCAGCGTCGCCTGGAAGAGGACGGCTTCCGCAGCAGGATGCTGCTGCAGGTGCACGACGAGTTGTTGTTCGAGTTGCCCGTGGAGGAGGAAGGGGATCTGGTCGCGATGTTGCAGGACGTGATGCCGAACGCGCTGGAGATGAGCGTGCCGGTGCAGATAGACGTCAAGACCGGGCCTACCTGGGCGTCGATGACCTACGCGGAGTAACAGGCTGCAGCGGTTCAGCTGCGGAGGTCTCCCTGGGGTGGGGCGTCCTCCGCGAGAGCGGCTATCTGCTCCTCGAGCGCCTGCACCGCGGTGAAGTCCTCCTCCAGCAGTTTGTAGCAGCGCTCCACGTACAGCTGTGCGAGCCGTGCTCCCGCATCGGAGGAATCACGCGCCGCTCGGCGTACGCGTTCGGCCCAGAAGCGCTCGGGCAGGGCCTGTCCCATCGCCTGGAGCGAGACGTTGGTCTCCTCCACGAGGCCATCGTCCTGCGACTCGAGCGCGAACCGCATCGTCCCCACCAGCTTCGACAGCTCCGCGAGGCGGTCGCGGTCGCTCATCAGTCCATAGACAACCTGTTGCACGCTGCCGCTCGGGTCTCCCGTGTCGCTGGGCAGCGAGCGTTCCGGGGCGGATGGCGCGGGCTGAGGGTTGGCGTCGACGTAGCGCCGATAGAGCGTCTCGTACTCGTGCACGGCTTCCGTGGCCTGGCGCATCGCCGACTGCAGATCGCCCAGCACCATGTCTCCTCCCCAGACGAAGTCGTCACCGCGCAGCTCCGCCAGGTGGCGCAGCGGCTCGATCGACTCCACTTCTTCAGGGATGGGCGGCGCGGCGAAACTGCCGCCCCCGTCGCCGATCATCTCGCTCGCGAGTCCGCCCAACTGCGCCGCGAGCATGGGGGGGAGGTACTTGCTCATGTCCATCTTCACCGGCAGGAGCACGACGTACGTCGCCAGCAACCCGGCTTGCGGGTTGCCGAAGTAGAGCAACGCGTGCCCCTTCGGGCGGGACTCGTCGCCAATCTCGAACGTGAGCGTCACTGACCCCTCCTTGCTTGCGAGAGGTTACAGGTTCTCGCGAACCCGTGCGAGCTCTCTTGCGCGCCATAAGCGCGTTGACTGTCGCGTGCGGGAACGGCAAGAATCATCCCATCTGTGCAGGAGACCGGTGGGATGCGCATCCGTGCGGATAGACGGCGAGTCCGGCGGTGTGCCTGGCTCGGCGCTCACGCGGCGGATGCGCTCCTCCACCACGCGAGACCTGCGGGGTGAACCTGCCGCCATCAAGGCTGCGGCTGAGGCGCTTCAGGCAATCTTTCTCCTTGACAGTCCTCATACGCCGTTCGTAGCCTGCTACCCGCGTCAGGCGAGCGAAGAAATGAGCGCAGTGCGGACCTTGGTCGAATGAGCAACGAACCCCGTCAGGTGGATGTGCGGCCCACCAAGCTGCGCCAGACGTTCAGGTGGACAGTCCAGACGCTGGCCCTCTTCGCCGTGTGGCTGGCGTTCTCCGGTCATACGGAGATCGAGTTCCTCATCATGGGCGCGGTTGCCGCAGTGGCAGGGACTGCGCTCACGCACTGGCTGTTCGCAGGTGACCAGGAAGCGCGCTTCAGGCACAAGCCATACCCTCCCTCGTGGTTCGCCCCTGCAGCGTTCCGCGCCATCCTCTACGCGCCGTGGCTGCTCTGGGAGATAGCGCTCTCCAATATCCACGTGGCCTATCTCGTACTGCATCCCCGGCTGCCGGTGGAACCGAGCCTCGTGGAATTCGAGACGTCTCTACAGTCGGAGACTGCGCAGGTGCTGCTTGCGCAGTCCATCACTCTCACTCCCGGCACGGTCACCGTGGACGTTTCGAACGGGATGTTCATGGTGCACTGCCTCTCTGCCAAGAGCAGGCAGGGCATGGAAGAGGGAAGCATCCAGCGCAAGGTGGCGGGGATATTCGCCGAAGAAGCGCCTGACAGTGTGCAACTCACGGACGTGGTCGCTGTCGAACAGGTGTTGCCGTGAGCTTGCCCCACATTGCAGTGCTGACCATCGCGGTGGCTGTTAACGCAGGACTGTTCTACCGGCTCCTCCTGGGCCGAACTCCTTTCGACCGCCTGTTGGCCGCCAGCGCAATCGGCACGAATGCCGTGGTCCTGCTCGTGCTGATCGGGTTCGTGTTCGGGCGGCCTGACTCGTTCGTCGACCTCGCGCTGAGCTACGCCCTGCTGAATTTCATAGGGACGGTTGCCGTCGGCAAGTACCTGGAAACGCGCCAGCACCAGTTGTGGTCGCTGATGCAAGGGTTGGAAGAGAAGGAGGAAGACTCATGAATATCGCGGGCGACGTGTTGATAGTCCTCGGGCTCGCGTTCATGGTCATCACCGCCCTGGGGCTGGTGCGCCTGCCGGACTTCTTTTCCCGGGTGCATGCCGTTTCGAAGTCAGAGACGCTTGGTATCGCCCTTCTACTCCTGGGCCTCATCCTGCATGAGGGCGCCACGCTGCTGAGCTTGAAATTCGCACTCATCCTTGTGTTCGTCGCGATAGCGAACCCCGTCGGCGCGCACCTGCTCACTCGCGCCGCGCTGCGCACGGGGGAGTTGCCTTGGCGGAAGGAGGAGCGCAGATGATCTGGTGGCTGGAACTGGCGCTGTTCGGCCTGCTCGTTGTGGCTGCGCTCGTTGCGCTTTCGGTGCGTGACATGATCGCGGCGGTGGCAACGCTGTCCGTGTACAGCTTCCTGGCCGCCGTGTTGCTCGCGCTCATGGGCGCCGTCGACGTTGCGCTGACCGAGGCGGCGCTGGGTGCGGGCGTGACCGGCGTCCTGTTGGTGGGTGCCGTCAGTGTCGTGGACAGGAGAACACCGGATTGAAGTTCCTCATGCTGGCATTCCTAGCGGGGCTGGTTGCCCTGCTCGTCTGGGCGTCGGCCGATCTGCCGGACCGCGCGGACCCCGACGCGCCTGCGAACCAGCATCTCTCTCCTGAACTTACCAGGATGACGGAGTCCGAGGTCGTGATCCCGAACCTCGTCTCCGCCATCCTGGCCGACTTCCGGAGTTACGACACGCTGGGAGAGACGTTCGTCATCTTCACCGCCGGCCTGGCCGTTCTGCTCGTGCTGCAGCGCAGCCGCCGGGTCCCTGAGGAGGATGGAGATGAATGACCGCTACGACAGCGTGATACTCCATTTCATCGCGCGGGTAGTGATGGCCCCGCTCATCATCGTGTTCGGTCTCTATGTGCTGCTGCACGGCGAGCTCAGCCCCGGCGGCGGCTTCCAGGCCGGGGCTATCGTCGCAGCGGCGCTGCTGCTGGTGCGTCTGGCGCTGGGGAACCGCCAGGCAGCCCTGCGCATACCGCAGGGGCTTCTGATCTGGCTGGCGTGCATCGGCCTCGGCATCTACATGTTCGGGGGCATCCTGCCGCTCATCCTCGGCGCGAACTTCCTCGACTACGCCCCGATCCCGGTGGAGTGGTACAACCAGTTCGCGGGCGAGCACCGCACCCCCCGCGCGATGGGCATCCTCATCATCGAGGTTGGCGTGTTCCTGGGTGTGGTTGCCGTGCTGGTGCTCATCTACGACCTCATTGCGGGCAGCTCGCGCCAATGATCGACGAGGTCGCAGCACGCTTCCCGTACTGGGCGACCGCGGTACTCATCGTTGTTGGCCTGTACGGCATGATCGGCAAGCGCAGCCTCGTCAAGCAGGTCATCGGCCTGAGCATCTTCCAGTCGGCCATCATACTCTTCTTTGTCAGCGGTTCCCTGCTGGAAGGGGCGACCCTCCCCATCCTCTACAGCGTGCACGGCGTAGCCGAACATGTGGACCCGGACGACTACGTGAACCCCTTGCCGCACGTGCTCATGCTCACCGCCATCGTCGTTGGGGTGGCGATCACCGGTGTCGCGCTCAGTTTCCTCGTCTCCATCTACCGCGAGTTCGGGACGCTCGACGAACGCGAGATGCTGGACGAGATGAGGAAATAGCCGTGGAGCAGCAACTCCCCGTATTCATCGTCGGCGCGCCCCTGCTGTTCTCAGTCATCGTTCCCATCCTTGGGCGAAAGTGGCGGCTAAGCGCGTTCGTCATTGCGGTAGGGACGGTGGCTGTCTCTGCCGTAGCGTCGGCGCTCTCGCTGGAGCGGGTCCTGCGTGATGGGACGTTCCGGTACTACCTCGGCGGATGGGAGCCGCCCGTGGGTATCGAGTGGGTCATAGATGAGGTGTCGGCGGTCGTCAGCCTCGTCGTCACGAGCGTGTCGCTGCTCGTCGTAATCTCGACCCGGCGTTGGGCCGAGCGGGAAGCGGGCGACCGTCCCGGCATCTTCTACGGTCTGGTGCTGCTGCTCCTGGCGGGGCTCACCGGCATCGTCATCACGGGCGACCTGTTCAACCTCTTCGTATTCCTGGAGATAGCGTCACTCGCCGCCTACGGACTTGTCTTCATCGGCGGGCGCAGGGCGATGCTTGCAGGCTTCCGCTATCTCATCATCGGCTCCATCGGCGGCGCGTTCTATCTGCTGGGCGTCGGTTTCATCTACTTCGCGACCGGCACGCTGAACATGATCGAGGCGCGCCAGTTGCTGGAAGAGGCGGAGAGCGTGAGGGCGGTGCAGGTGGGCGCCGTGTTCATCTTCACCGGACTCGGTTTGAAGATGGCACTCGTTCCGATGCACCTCTGGCTCCCGGACGCCTACGAGCATGCGCCCTCCTCCGTGAACTCGCTCATCGCGCCGGTGATGACCAAGGTCGCCGCCTACGCGATGCTCCGCATGTTCCTGAGCGTGTTCCCTGCGGGATACCTCTCCGGCACCGTTCCCATAGCCGACGCCTTGCTCATACTCGGCCTGGTCGGCATCGTGTTCGGCTCCGTCGCGGCAGCAGGGCAGACGGACATCCGCCGGATGCTGGCGTACAGCAGCATCAGCCAGTTGGCCTTCATCGCCGTCGGCATCGGGCTGGGCACGCCGCTGGCGTTGGCCGCGGCGTTGCTGCACGTCGTGAACCACGCCGCAATGAAGGCAACCCTGTTCCTGGCGACGGCATCCGTGCGTTTTCGTGTCGGGCTGCAGCGCACGCACAACCTTGCGGGGCTGGGCCCGCGCATGCCGCTGACGATGGGAGCGTTCGCCGTAGGCTCGGTGGCGATGGTCGGCATCCCGCCCACGGCGGGCTTCTTCAGCAAGTGGTACATGGTGCAGGCGGGCGTCGATGAGGGCCAGTGGGTCGTCGTGGCGGTCGTGCTGCTCAGCAGCCTGCTCACCGCCGTCTATCTGTTCAAGGTGCTGGAGCAGGTCTACCTGCGGCCTGCAAAACCGGAGCCGTCCGCGCACCACGACGACGAGCACGACTCGCCTGCGGACAGTGCCGTGCAGCCGGCCGAGCAAGAGGCGATGCGGCCCGTGGTGGAGCGGGCGCGCGAGGCTCCTCTTGACGTCTGGCTCCCGATCGTCTTACTCGGTGCTGCGACCGTCGTGCTCGGCGTGTTCAACGTGGTCATCATGGAACACGTCCTGCTGCCGGGGGTGGAGGTGTCGTGAACGAGACCACCGCATCCGCCCTGCCGCTCGCTGCCGTCCTCGTTCCGGTTGGTGCCGCCTTGCTCGCGTCGCTCACGACGGGACGCTGGCCGAACCTGCGCGACGCATGGGCGACGCTCGCGGGCATCGCCATGGTGGTCATTGCCGTGCTGATGCTCACGGACACGCTGGATGGCCGTATCCACCGGACGGTGCTCCTGGAGCTTTCGCCCGGTATCGACGTGGCCCTGCGCGCCGACCCCGCGGGCATGATCTTCGGCCTGCTCGTCTCCGTGCTGTGGGTGCTCGCGGGTGTCTACGCCGTTGGCTATATGCGCGGCGAACACGAGCAGAAGCAGACCCGCTTCTTTGCCGCGTTCGCGCTGAGCATCGCTGCCGCCGCGGGTGTGGCGCTTGCAGAGAACCTTCTCACGTTCGTCCTCTTCTACGAACTGCTTTCGCTCTTCACGTATCCGCTGGTGACGCACCGCGAGACGGAGACGGCGCTGGTCGCCGGGCGCAAGTACCTGGCGTACACCCTCTCCGGCGGCCTGATGCTCATCGGTGCGACGGCATGGCTGCACGTGCTGGGTGTCGACGCTACATTCACCGCGGGTGGGTTCCTAGGCGGAGTGGAGTTGGACAGCGCGACGCAGTGGGGGCTGTTCGTACTGCTCGCCGGAGGCGTGGGCGTGAAGGCCGGCGTGATGCCGTTGCACAGCTGGCTGCCGAGCGCGATGGTCGCGCCAACTCCGGTCTCGGCGCTGCTTCATGCGGTTGCCGTCGTTAAGGCGGGCGTGTTCGGGATGGTGCGGGTAGGGGTGTTCGTGTTCGGCGCGGCGTTGCTGGACGACATGGGCGCCTGGCTGGTGCTTGCCGTCATGTCCGCCGGAACGCTCATCATCGCCTCTATACTCGCGTTGCGGCACGACAACCTGAAACGCAGGCTCGCCTACTCCACCATCAGCCACCTCTCCTACATCGTGCTTGGCGTGGCGCTCATCGGCCCGCTCGCGCTCACCGGCGCTCTGCTCCACATCGTGGGGCACGGGGTCACCAAGATCACCCTCTTCTTCGTGGCGGGCGCCATCCACGTGCGCACGCACAAGGAGAACGTGAGCGAGCTGGACGGCATTGGACGCCAGATGCCCATCACGATGGGCTCCTTCGCGCTTGCCTCTCTCAGCATGGTAGGCATCCCGCCGTTCATCCTCTTCACGAGCAAACTGTACCTCGGGTGGGGCGCGGTGGAGGTCGGCCAGCAGGTGTTCCTCATGGTCTACCTCGTCAGTGGACTGATCGCGTCGGGCTATCTCTTCCCCATCGTCATCCGGGCCTTCCTGCGCTCGTCGCCTGACCACACGCGTTACGGCGAGGCGGACATGAGAATGGTCGCGCCCATCGCCGTGACGGCTGTGCTCGCGCTCGTCTGGGGCGTCGCACCGGACCTGCCGCTCGGCTTCTTCGAACTCGCGTCGACCGTCGCTGATGCCGCCTTCCCGCAGTCAGTTGCGCTCGCCGGAGGGACGCCATGATCATCGACCGCCCCATCGTGATTGCGATAGTTATTGGCGTCGTGCTCTCGGCTGTGCTCGAAGTGTTCCTCGTCGACCATCGCGAGTTCCTCTTCGCAGGCAGCGACGTACTGCTGTTCTGGGTGGGTTTTGGCCTCGCCGGCTGCATCGGCATCGTTGTCATCTCGAAATGGGTCGGCCATACCTTCCTGATGAAGCACGACGACCCGTACACCGGCGAGCACGTCGAGGCGGAACCCGGGGAGCACGGCGATGTTTAGCTTCCCCCCCGTCGCCATCATGGTCGTCGCGGCGGTCCTCGTCGCGCTGATCCCGGTGAGCATCGTCCGCAAGGCAATCGCGGTCGGCGCGCCGCTGCTCGTCCTCGCCCAGTTGATATGGGGACTCGATGCGGGCGACTCGTGGACGTTCACCTGGTTGTTCCTCGAACTCGAGCCGCTGCGCGCCGACGCTTTGAGCCTCGTGTTCGGGTACGTGTTCGCGATCGCCGCAGCGCTGGGCGGCATCTACGCCTGGCACCTCAACGACCGCTACCAGCAGGCGGCGGCTCTCGGCTACGCCGGCACGTCCATAGGGGTCGTGTTCGCTGGGGACCTGCTGACGCTGGTGCTCTTCTGGGAGCTGATGGCACTTACGTCCGCCTACCTGATCTGGGCGGGAGGCAACCCGGGCTCGCGCAGCGCGGGTACGCGCTACCTGTTCGTGCACATGGTTGGCGGCAGCACGCTGCTGGCGGGCATCCTCTGGCACCTGGGCACCGGCGGTTCGCTCGACTTCTCGCTCTTCGAGGGCACGGTCGCCGGATGGCTCGTCCTCGGGGGCTTCGCCATCAACGCCGCGATCGTCCCGCTGCACGCATGGCTCACGGATGCCTACCCGGAGGCCGGGGTCACCGGCAGCGTGTTCCTGAGCGCCTTCACCACCAAGACGGCGGTCTATGTCTTGGCGCGAGGCTTCCCCGGCTGGGAGATACTCATCTTCCTCGGCGTAATCATGGCCCTCTACGGCGTCGTCTTTGCGGTGCTGGAGAACGACATCCGCCGCCTGCTCGCGTACCACATCATCAGCCAGGTGGGGTACATGGTGGCTGCCGTGGGCATCGGTACCGAGATCGCCATCAACGGGGCAGTCTCACACGCATTCGCCCACGTCATCTACAAGGGACTGCTGTTCATGGGCGCGGGCGCCGCGGTCTATGCCACCGGCCGCCGCACGCTCACGGCCCTCGGCGGGATATCCGACCGCATGCGACTGGTGGTCGTGCTCTACATGGTCGGCGCATTCGCCATCTCGGCGTTCCCGCTGTTCAGCGGCTTCGTGTCCAAGTCGCTGGTCATCTACGCCGCAGAGAAGGAGCATATCTACTGGGCGGTTGCCCTCCTCTATCTGGCGTCCGTGGGGACATTCCTGCATACCGGCCTCAAGCTCCCGTACTTCACCTGGTTCGGGCCGAGGCGGGACGACATCCACGTCGGGCCGGTGCCCCGCGGGATGATCGTGGCGATGGTATTCGCTGCCGCCCTATGCATCGGCATCGGCGTGTACCCGACCGCGCTGTACGACCAGCTTCCCTTCGCGAACACCTACGAGCCGTACTACGCCGACCACGTGGTGCGGACGCTCCAGATGCTCGGCTTCACGGCGGTCGGCTTCTGGTTGCTGCGGCGCAAGCTCGGGGGCGAGGCTACGATCACCATCGACACCGACTGGGTCTACCGGAAGGCCGGGCCGGTCGCCCGCGTTCTGATACAGACGCCACTGGAAGCGGTGTTCACTTTCTTCGAACGCCTTGTTGGAGTGCTTGCCCGGCGGGCCAGCGTCCTCGCAGTTGCCCCGGCGACAGGCTGGGCCCGCCTGTTGCTGCTCAGCGCCTATGCACGTGAACGCGGGCCAGACGACGCGCTCGCGTTCCTCGGACGTCCGCCTGTCGGCATCGCTATCGCTGCTGTCCTGCTCACGTTCGCTGTCGTCGTGCTCGCTGCACAGGCGCTCGGCGGGTAGGGTGGGATAGAATCGGAGGCGTGGCCCCGCCGGTGCGGGGCGCTATCTTTCTCTCGCGAGGTCTGCCCCTTGGCCATCGGCATATTCGGCCTTCCGCTCTCCGGCAAGACCACTATCTTCAACGCCGTGACGCGCGGCCACGCCGAGACCGCGTCCTTCCGCAGCGGCGGGTCGCAACCCAACATCGGCGTTGCCAAGGTGCCCGACCTGCGGCTCGACGTACTCGCTGAGATATCGAAGCCGAAGCGCATCGTCCACGCGGAGGTCGAGTACATCGACATTCCCGCTGCGCCGGAGGGTTTCGGCAAGACGAAGGGCATCGGCGGCGAGTATCTCAACCTGCTCCAACGCTGCGACGCCCTCCTGCTCGTCGCGCGCGCCTTCAAAGACCCCTCCGTGCCGCACGTGCAGGAGACGGTCGACCCCTACCGGGACACGGCCACCATGCAACTCGAACTCACCTTCTCCGACCTCGCTATCCTCGAACGGAGGCAGGAGCGCATCGCCTCGCAGCTGCGCTCGGCGCGACAGTCGGAACGCGATCTGCTCACTCGCGAGCAGCACATCCTCGGCCTCATCCGTGCCGGACTGGAGAACGAGGTCCCGGTTCGCGAACAGGAGCTGCCAGTCGAGGCGAGACCCTTCCTGGAGAACTTCCAGTTGCTCACCGCGAAACCGCTGATCGTCGTCTTCAACATCGGCGAGGATGACATAGACGGTGCGGACGCGATGGAGGCGGAGATGCGCGAACGGCTCGCGCGGCCCGGCGTCGGAGCCGCGGCACTCTGCGGCAAGCTGGAGGCAGACCTCGCACAGATGGAACCGGAGGACGAAGCCGAGTTTCGCGAGTCGCTCGGCGCGGGCGAACCTGGCCTCGACCGCATGATCAACCTCTCCTACGACCTGCTCGGCCTCCTCTCGTTCCTGACTACCGGTGAGGACGAGACCCGCGCATGGACGATCACAAAAGGCATGAGCGCGGTGGAGGCGGCGGGCAAGATACACTCGGACATCCAGCGCGGCTTCATCCGCGCGGAGGTCGTCGCCTACGAGGACCTCGCACGTACGCGCAGCATCGCTGAGGCGCGCAAGCAGGCGCTCCTCCGCACCGAGGGCAAGACCTACGTGATGCGCGATGGCGACGTCGTCAACTTCCTGTTCAACGTCTAGCGGGAGGGCAGGATGACCAATGAGGCGGGCGCAGCGGGCTACACACAACCGCCCCTGAGCGGCGGACTCGCGCTCTACGTCCACATCCCCTTCTGCGAGTCCAAGTGCCCCTACTGCGACTTCAACACCTACGCGGGCATCGAATCGCTCATGCCCCCCTACGTTGCCGCGCTCGCGCGGGAGATCGAGCAGTGGGGCGCATGGCTCGGACGGCCAACGCTCGCGAGCGTCTTCTTCGGTGGCGGCACGCCGTCCTACATCCCAACCGCTGACCTCCAACGTCTGATGGACGCGATACGCGCATCGTTCGACCTGCCGGACAAGGCTGAAGCGACACTGGAGGCGAACCCCGGCGATTGCTCCTTCGAGCGCCTCGCCGCGATGCGCGATGCCGGGTTCAACCGCATTTCCATCGGCGTGCAGTCGTTCGACGATGCGGAACTCGCGATGCTCGGACGCCGCCACGATGCTGCACGCGCCGCGCAGGCGGTGCGAGACGCTCGAAGGGCGGGCTTCGATAACGTGAGTTTCGACCTCATGTTCGGCCTGCCCGAGCAACCCGTCGCCACTTGGGAGCGCTCCGTCGAGCAGGCGATCGAACTGGGCACGGACCACCTCTCCGCCTACGCTCTCACGCTCGAACCCGGTACACCGCTTGAAGCCGACGTGCGCCTCGGCAGGACGCCGGAGCCCGACCCCGATCTCGCCGCGGAGATGTACCTCCTTGCGCAGGCGATGCTCGCGGAAGCTGGGATGCAGCAGTACGAGATATCCAACTGGGCGAAGCCGGGCAGGGAGAGCACGCACAACCTCGCCTACTGGCGCAGCCTGCCGTACCTGGGCGTCGGCCCAGGCGCCCACAGCTACCTCTACGGGATGGGTACGCTCGCTGCACCTGGCGTGCGCTTCGCCAACGTCAACCCGCCGCGCGTCTACATCGAGCGCGTCGACGCCTGGGCTGCCGACGGGTCCCTCGACGCTGACGCCATAGCAGCAGCCGCAGCCACCGGTTACTGCGAACCCGTGAGCCGTCGCGATGCTATGGCCGAAACGATGATGATGGGCCTTCGCCTGAACGACGGCGTTGCCGATGCCGGGTTCCGCGAGCGTTTCGGCGAGGGCATCGCAGACGCATTCCCCGCCGCGACTGCCGATTGCATCGACCTCGGCCTGCTGGAATGGGCCAGCGGCGCGCTTCGCCTCACCGAAGACGGGCGCCTCCTCGGCAATGAAGCCTTCTCCCGCTTCGTAGGCGCCCCGAACGCACGCTGACGACGCCCACTCGACGGTTGAGTGCAAAAGGCGCACAATCCGGCTCACGTCAACAGGCACGATTCAAAGGGGAGGTCGTCGCTATGGTTACAACGGCAGAAGAGACCGCCAGCACTACCAAGCGCATCAACATCGGTGTCATCGGCATCGGCGTCGGAGGACTCGAGATCCTCAGGTCGGTGGTGCAGCAACCGGACATCGTCAACCTGGCAGCCGGGTGCGACGTCGTCCCCGTCACCCGGGAGCGCTTCAAGGAGCGGTTCCCCGACGTCAAGGTGTACGAGAGCGCGGAGGACATGTGCAAGGACCCCGACGTGGACGCCGTCTACATCGCCTCGCCGAACCGCTTCCACGCCGAACACACGATCACGGCGGCGCGAAACGGGAAGCACGTCATGGTCGAGAAGCCCATGGCCATCTCCCTGAAGGAGACGGAGCAGATGGTTGAGGAGTGCGACAAGGCCGGGGTGCACCTGGTCTGCGCTCACACCGCCAGCTTCGCGCTGCCCTACCGCACGATGCGGAAGGTTATCGAGTCGGGTGAGATCGGGGCTGTGCGGGCTATCCACCTCATCGCGTACACGGACTGGATGCTGCGGCCGCGGACGCCCGACGAACTCGACTTCAGCCAGGGCGGCGGCGTGCCGTACCGCCAGGGCCCGCACCAGATCGACACCGTCCGGCTGCTGGGTGGCGGGATGGTCAAGCGTGTCTGGGGCAAGGTCGGCCAGTGGATGCCGGAGCGGCCCATGCCCGGCTACTACACCGCCAACTTTGAGTTCGAGGACGGAACCGTGGCCACGGCAACCCACAACGGCTACGGCTATTTCACGTTGAGCGAGGTCAACGGACCGGCATCAGGACGCAGTTCTATCGAGAACCTCGTCCGCATCCGCAGGGAGATGCAGACCGGCACACGCAACGAAGAGCAGGACAAGCAGGACCTGCGCATCGGCGGCAAGATCGAGGCACAGCAATTCGCTGACGCGCTCCGCTCCGACGGCGGCCGGGGCAACTTCGGACGCCAGGTCTCCCGCGAACCGGGCGACCGCTCAGGGCTCAACGACACCGGAGACCCGGGCACGCTCTTTGTGACCTGCGAGCGCGGCGACATGCGCATCGGCTCGCAGGGCGTCCTCATCTACGACGACAACGGTGTCCGCGAGGTCACAGGCGAGTCGAACATCCACAGCAGGGGAGAGGTGCACGAGCTCTACGACGCGGTCGTCAACGGGAAGCCCGTCTACCACTCGGGCCACTGGGGCATGGCAACGGCAGAGGCGATCTTCGCGATGGTCGAGTCCTCCCAGACGGGCAAGGTCGTCGAGCTCAGCCACCAGGTGCCCGTGCACCCCGAGTACGACGCAGACCTGAGGGTTGTGCCGATCTAGCGTTCCCGGGTAGGAGGTTCGCCGTGCCTTTGAACAACAGGGAGATGGACGAGGTCTTCAAGCTCGGGCCGGGCACGCCTTCGGGCGAGGTGTTCCGGAGGTACTGGCTGCCGGTGGAGACGTCGGCGAACCTCGACGGTGGCCGGGGGCCGGTGCGCCCCAGCGCGAAGAACCCCGTGCGAGTCAAGGTGCTGGGCGAGAGCCTCGTGCTCTTCCGGGACGCAACGGGCAAACCGGGGCTGTTGGAAGAGCACTGCTCCCACCGCGGGACGTCGCTCGTGTACGGGCGCGTTGAGGACGAGGGACTGCGTTGCCTCTACCACGGATGGCTCTACGACCGGGATGGCAACTGCCTCGATATGCCCTGCGAGCCTCCGGGGCGGCGTTTCCGCAACTCCGTGAAGCATCCGTCGTACCCGTGCATTGAGGTGGGCGGGCTGATCTTCGCCTACATGGGCCCGCCTGAACTGCAGCCTCCATTCCCCCGGTACCCGGCGCTGTTCCGTGAGGACGGGTTGCGCGTGGCGGGAAAGGGCAACCGCATCCAGAAATCGAACGCTCTCCTGCAGACGCTGGACAACGTGTTGGACGTCTGGCATCGCGAGGTCGCCCACGGATGGTTCAAGGGCGGCGAGCCGGTGCATGCCCTTCACCACGGCTACAACGGTGACCCTGCCACTCCCATCCGCTTCGAGACCACTCCCTGGGGCGCCTGCTACGTGACGCTCCAGAACACGAGGAATCCGGGCGTCTACGAGTACCACGAGACGCACGCAGTCTTCCCCTGCCAGCGCGCCCGGACCAACACCATCAACTGGGCTGTGCCGATGGACGACCACACGACGCGGTGGTTCGGCGTGAGTTTCGAACCGTTCGGCCCGGACGGACAGATATCGGATGCCGCTCTCCGCAGGCTCCATGCCGACACTCCCGCCGACGCCGGAGGCCCCTTCTACGAGGGCTGGTTCGAGGACGTTGGCTACTGGTGGAACACCGGCCACCCGCTCCGTCAGGGGCCGATCTGGGAAGACGAAGCGATCATGAGCACGCAGGGCAGGGAGGAGCGCGGCGGCTTTCCCGACTTCGAGAAGATGACATTCGGCAGCTCCGACCGTGGCGTGCTCCTCATGCACAAGCTCTGGGACGAGCAGATAGCTCGCGTGCAGGACGGCATCGACCCGGTCGGCATCGTGCGCGGCCCAGAATCGGAACAGGTTATCCCCGTTCCGGGCCAGGTGACCTTCGTGGACCGGGAAGAGGGCATGCGCCTATTCAACACACCGCTCGAAGAACGTATCGCGGCTCTGGCAGAGCAGGTGCAGGCGCCGTAGCCGTTCCTGAGCTTCCCTTATGGTCACGCAGTCGGTTACCGCGTGTAGAGGCGGACGCAGTCTTCGAGGCCCGGCCAGGACGGCAGCGGCATCAGTCGTTCCAGGGTCCAGTCGCGGCTGAGCATCTCGTGGAAGGCGGGATCCCCGGTGAACCGGCTGTCTCCGATGGAGACGAACCGCGCGCCGCGGAACCTCCGCAGCGCCTCAGCTGCCAGCGGCTGGCCGTCGGGAGGCCAGCAGAGCAGCAATGCGTCGCACGTATCGTGCGCGGCGATAGCAGCCAGCGCGTCCTGCTGCTCGATGCAGACGTATGGCGCACTCTGCGCCTCGCAGGCGTCGGTCGCGAGCACGCTCACGCCCTCGTCGCGGAGCAGCCTCGCCCACAGGCCCAGCCCCGCACAAACCTCGAGCACCGAGCACCCTTCGAGAAAGTCCGCCGTGGCGCGGACGGCCTCGTGTGTCGGAACGGCGTACCCGTACCAGGCGATGAACGTGCGTCTGCGGGCGTGCTCCTCGCGCAGGGCTTCGTCCGAGTCGGCGGACTCTGAGCCCGCGTGCGCCCACGGCTTGGGGCCCGCCGTCCCGATCGCGCTCCAGAGGGAGTCGGAGTCGATGTCAACGACCGAGGTCAACGCACGCTGTCCGGACGCCGCTAGAGCCTCAGGGCGCGCGCCATGTTGCCGCCGAGTATCTTGTCCTGGTCCTCGCTGGAGATGCCGCTCCTGCTGATGTCGGTGGTCGAGTTCGGGAGGCGCTGGAACTCGGGGTGAGGGAAGTCCGTGCCGATGACGAAGTTGTTGGCGCCATAGGCTTCCACCAACTGCTCGAGCGGCTCGATGCTTTCAACCGCGGTCAGGCAGTGCTGCTTGATGAGTTCGCTCGGGCGGGTGTTGGTTCGCGCGCAGGCGCGCTCGATGTAGAACGACCTGTCCGTCCCGTGCATCGCATAGGCCATCCACGAGGCTCCGGCCTCGAAGAAGAGAAAGCGCAACTTCGGGAACCGGTCCAGCACGCCGCCGAGCGTCAGCGCCGCGCACGCGATGGTGTAGTCGAGGCCGAACCCGACGTACGTTCCGATGTGCATGCGGTGGTAGCGCTCCGTGCCGACCATCGGGTACGAGGTGCGATGGTCGTAGAAGTTCCCGCGGTGTCCCTGGGTGAAGTTGTGGACCATGCACGCGAGGTCGAGTTCGCTCACCGCTTCCCAGAACGGGTAGAGCTCGTAGGCGTCCAGGTTCCCTTCGAGGTAGCTTCCGCAGATGGTCACTGCGCGGAGCCCCATCGCCGCGGCGCGTTCGAGCTCCCGGACCGACTCGTCGATGTCGTCCCACGGCACCGTTATCTGGCAGATGAAGCGGTCCGGATAGCGGTTCTGCAACTCAGCCGCTGCGTTGTTGTAGAGCCTCGCGAGCGCAGCGCGGAGCCACAGCGGGCTGTCGGGCGGCATCAGCAGGTTGGGCATGGCCCGCTGGGTGTTGAGCACCTGCATGTCGAAGCCCAGCCGGTCCATCTCGGACAGCCGCGCCTCGGCGTCCCACGTCGGGTCGCCAACATGGCCGTCCAGCGACGGTTCGACACCTGCGATCGCGGCCTTGACCACGTCCAGGTCGACGACCTGGAGCGCGTCGCGATACATCATCTCCTCGAGGAGAGCGTTGCCGGAGCGCGGGATCATATCCCGCAGTTCTCGGTGGTCGATGGTCAGGCTGAAATGCGTGTCGGCGTCGATCCGCTTGGTCATCACCTGCGTTGCCATGGACTGCCTCCTCTTCGCGAACTCCTCTGCCGAGCAGCCTCAATACTACTCCCCAAACGCCACCGCGTTCCCACCCGGCTGGGCTAGGCGTTCAGGAGCCGGCGGTACCTTCCTGTCTGCAGGAAGTCGATGTACTCCCGCAGGCCTGCCTCCATGTCGTATTCGGGAGCGAAGCCGAAGTCCCGGTTGGCGGGAGAATCGGGGTCGACAGGCCCGCCTCGCACCTCCGGCTCAGGCGCCTCGATAGACGAGCCCGGTATGAGCCGCATGATGACCTGCGTGATCTCGTACATCGTCAACTCCTCTTTCGACTGGAGCCGGTAGATGTTCGCAGGCAGGTCGTCCGCAAGCGTCGCCATCATCTCGCCGCGCCCCGCGTCGGAGGCGTACATCACCGGCACGGTGCGGATGGGCGGCGTGGGGTTGAGCTCGCGCGGCGTCGAGACCGCAGCCGCATCCCACCCGTCGAGCACCACCGGCTCGCCGCTCAGTGACTTCTCGACGATGGGCTTGAGCGCCCGTCCGAAGCCTCCCGCGAAGTCGTAGCCCGGCCCGAAGAGCTGGCCCGGGTAGATGACGACGATGTCCATGTCGTACAGCCCGCGATAGTCGTTGCAGAGCAGTTCCGTAGCGACCTTGTGGCTGGTGTACGGGTCCGGCATGAGCTTCACGTTGCCGGAGCCCGCCGCCTCTGCGAACTGGCGCGCGGTCGGGATGGTCTTGCCGGTGCTCACGTGCACGACGCGTTCCACTTTGAGCGCCCGTGCCGCCTCGAGCACGTTGAGCGTGCCGATGACCATCGTCTGCGCCGCTGCGAGCGGGCGGTCGTACGCCGGGCCGGTCAGGAAGCTGGCCGTGTGCAGGATGCGGCGAACGCCGTTGTCCGCCACCGCGCCGAAGACCTCGGACGCGTTGGAGATGTCGCCCTTCACGAACCGCACCCGGTCCTTCACGTCGTCGAGGAGCTCGGTCTTGATCGCGATGTCGAACGCGACCACGTCCTCGCCCTGGTCCAGGGCATAGCGGACTGCGAACGACCCGCTGAGACCGCATCCTCCCGTAACCATCACTGTCATGGGCCGCCTCCTTTCACGCGGGACCCTCACCCTGACCCTCTCCCCCAGGAGAGGGGATCAGACATTCTGGCTCCTCCCAATGGCGCCTTAGTGCGCTGCGAGGCCAGCGGCGACGGGACGCCCGTAGAGCGCGCGGGCGTTCTCCGACAGCACGCCTGTCCGCTCCTCGCCGGTGATCTTCGAGTTCTCGTATATCTCGCTGAGTTCGTGCTTGCAGATCTCCGCATTGACCTCGTGCGGGAAATCGGACGAGAACACGAAGCACTTCCCGCTGGTCAGGCGCAGCGCCTCGGAGATGAGCGGCTCAGTGCCCTCGCACCCCACGAACAGCCGCCCGTCGTGGATGTGGCGCAGGATGTAGTCGCTGACGCGCTCGCCGTCGCGCAGTTGCAGCAGTTCGCCTCGCGGGTCGAGGTCGATGTGGGTCTCGTAGGAGCGGTCGAACCGCTCCATGCAGAGCATGAACCACGCAACGCCGCCCTCCAGGAAGCCCCAGCGGGCGTTGGGGTAGCGGTCCAGGATGCCGTTGAAGACGACGCCCGCGAAGGCGGCCATCAGCCCGACAGGGTGGCCCATCGCGTGGACGGGCGCGTAGACATTCAGGTGGTCGAAGCCCATGCCGCTGTGCGAGCCGCCGTGGACGGCGAGGCAGCAGCCGAGCCGGTCGGCCTCCTCGTAGACGGGCCAGTACTCCTTGGCGCCCAGGTGATTTGGAAGCCCGCGGGTGGGGAGCATCGCTCCGGCCATGCCGAGTTCTTCCACCGAACGGCGCAGCTCGATCGCTGCCTCCTCAGGCTCCTGCATCGGGATGAGGGCAAGTCCTACGAACCGGGGGCTGCTCTTGACGTACGTTTCGTAGAGCCAGTCGTTGTAGGCACGGCACACGGCGATGGCCCAGTCCCTGTTGACGATGCGCCCGTAGGACAGCCCGCCGGTGGGGAAGAGCGCCGCGCAGTCGATGCCGACCTCGTCCATGAACATGAGCCACTCTTCGACGCCGATCTTGGGGAACGATCCCGGAGGCGTCGCCACCGGCTGAGCGGCGTGGAGGTGGTCTATGGGCGGGAAGATGTTGCCGAGGCTGCTCCCTCCGGCACGATTCAGGAATTCCTGCGGCATGCGACTGGCGACCGCCGCGATGTCCGTCACCAGGTGTCCGTCTCCGTCAACGACCTGCAACCGGCTTGTCATGGCGTTACCTCCTCGTGCGTACGGACGCGGTATAGCACCCCCCACACAACCGCGTCAAAGCGGGACTGCTTCCGTCATGCCAGCGGAGGCTGGCATCCAGTGGCCGAGGTAACGCCTCCTTGAACAAGGTGTGCAACCGGCCCATGAACCTGCACATCTTGTTGCTGGCGTTACGAGTAAACCGGGGGCTCCGTTTGAGCACCTTGAGCACCTTGTGTTGCTCTCCGCAAGGCCACGGCCTGCTTCCGGTGACAACTGAACAAGGTGTTCAACAACTTAGGAAGTTGGGCGACGGAGCCATAGATCCTGTCTATAGCCAAGGCGTGAGGTATAGGCGCGGTCTATAGGTGCTGCCAGCAGGACGGTCATGCGACCAGCGTACGGAATCGCAGGCCGACCGCGCCAGGGGCGCGTGTCACAGGAGTAGAAGTGTCGGAGGGCAGAGTTACCGGGCAGGCTCGGCCAGCGCGGCGTGCAGCGCCCGGATGTCGGCCAGCCATACGCCCGCCTGCGAAAGGTAGCGCTCCACGCCGCCGTGGCGTCGACGCAGCACGTCCAAGGTGTGCGTCATCACCTCCCGGCGGCATTCGAGCATCCGCTCGAGGTGCTCCATGTCCCAGCCGCTCACTGTGCCTTCTATCCGCAGTGCTTTCAGAACCGGGGCGGCGTGATGAAGGCTGAGCACGTAGTCGTCAGCGATGACGTCGTCCGGGACTCCAACGAGCGCCAGCAGGAGCGCGATGATTAGGCCTGTGCGGTCCTTCCCCGCGGTGCAGTGCACCACCGCCGGGAATGCGTTGGGCTGGGCGAGTACCTGCAGAACCCTGGCGATCTGCCTGGAAGACTCCTCGAGGTAGCGTTCGTTCTGCTCCTCGAGATTGGCAGGACGGTCGCCGTTCGTTCGGATGTGGGCAGGCGTGAGAGGTATGTGCCGATAGGCGACGCCCGGCCACTCCGCACAAGCGTCAGGCATCCTGGCGATCTCCCCATCGCCGCGAAGGTCGACCACTGTTCGCACGCCCATATCGGCCAGCCTGCGAACACTCTCCGGTGCGTTGAGGCGGCCGGAGCGGAATAGCGTGAGCCAGCGGGTCGTGCAGCCGTCCGCCGCAGGGTAGCCGCCGGTGTCGCGCACGTTGTGCGCGCCGGGGATGTCGATATGTCTTGTCTGCGTCAGGGTTTCCATGGGGTACTAGGCGACCGTTACCGGCAGTTCCGGTTCGATGAACGGCCCGACGGGTAGTAACGATCCCAATGGAGTTGGCAGTATGACCGGGTGCGAGGCGATCCTTCCCGACCTCAGGCTCACGATGCTGAAGCCGATGCCCGATGTCCTGGAGAACTCGCGGCCCGGGGCTGGGCTGGCCAGGTAGGCAGTGGACGGCGCAGTGAGCGACACTGCGTTCCCGAGGCGGGCATGAGTGGCCAAGTGGGTGTGTCCGCTCAGGACCGCGAGCACGTTGTGTCGGCTTATCACTCGTTCCAACCGTTCCCGGTCACCCAGGGTGAACCCGTCCAGATAGGCATTCACAGCATGGTGTGGGGGGTGGTGCAGGGCTATCACTGTGGGCTGCCCCACTGGGCCGAACGCGAGTTGGTTCTCCAGCCAATCGAGCTGGCGTGGGCCGATCTCTCCGTCGTCCCGCCCCGATATGGTTGAGTCGAGGACGATGATGCGGAGCCCGTCAATCGTCGTGGAATAGTAGTACTCGTCCGCATCGGTGGCCTCGGCTTCGTCGAGCATCGCCTGCCGGAATGACGAACGGCGGTCGTGGTTGCCAAGCGCTAGGAGCACCGGCGCCCCGAGCAGGGCCTCGGTTTCTCGGACGAGGTTGCGCAATCTGCGGTAGCTGGGCCACTCTCCGTGGTCGGTGAGATCTCCGGTGATGAGAACGAAGGACGGCCTTATCTGCTCAATGTAGATGTGGTCGATGACCACCCGGAGATTCGCGGTGGTGTCGTTGCCGTAGAGTCGTTCGTCTTCATCGGCCAGGATGTGTGTATCGCTCAGGTGGACGAAATACATCCCCGAGTTGCCCATAGAATGCACTCCTGTTCGGGACTGGTTCACCTGAAAGCTACAGGAAAGAGAGCTGTGTTGTAGTTAAGTGAACTTTAGATGCGGGTTAGCAGATGTTCTTACTGCCTGAGATGTGGCTTATCAGCGCAGGACGATGAGCGTGCCGGCTGCTTGTTTTGCTCTCCGCAAGGCCACGGCCTGCTTCCGGTGACAACTGAACAAGGTGTTCAACGATTTCAACAGTTGGGCGCCGGAGCCATAGATCCTGTCTATAGCTGAGGCGTGAGGTATAGGCGCGGTCTATAGGTGCTGTCAGCAGGACGGTCATGCAACCAGCGTACGGAATCGCAGGCCGACTGCGCCAGGGGCGCGTGTCAGCGTGCAGCCTCGTCTGACAGGAACTCCTATCGCCAGCCACGAGTGGAGCAATGCGCGGGCGAGAGACGATGTATCCTGCGCGTGGCAACAAGGAGGGAGGGCATCATGATTGGACTTTCGCACGGCGGCACAACCATCTACTCATCGGACCTTCCAAGCGATGAGGCACTGGTGGGGACTACGGATGGCGTGGTCAAGCTGCGCCGCGACGGCGAACGCTGGCCGGTGGTCAGCCGCTCGCTGGCGGGGAAGCACATCCACGCGCTGCTGTTCGTGGACGGCACGGTCTTCGCCGGAGCGTGGTGGGACGGCGTGTACGCCAGCCAGGACGGCGGGGAGACGTGGGAGGCGCGCGACGCGGGCATCGACGTCCGGAGCCTGTTCAGCCTCGCGGCGGTCGAAAGAGAGGGAGGGAAGCGGCTGTTCGCCGGAACCGAGCCTGCACACCTCTACTACAGCGATGACATGGGCATGACGTGGACCGAGTTGCCGGAGGTCCGGTCTGTCGCGTCGGTGCCCCGGTGGCGCTTCGCGGCCGACCCGTTCGAGGCGCATCTCAAGCACATCAACTTCCACCCGCTGGACCCTGAGCACATGTACGTCAGCATCGAGGTCGGCGGGTTGCTGGAGAGCACCGACGGCGGCGAGACGTGGGCGGACCTCGAGGCGCCGAACCCCGACGTGCATCGCACGGTCATCGATCACCGCAATCCCTCCGTTCTGTGGACGACCGGCGGCGCCGGGTTGCTGCTGAGCGAGGATGGCGGGAGGTCGTGGCAGGAGTTGTTCGGCAAGGAGAACGACATCGGCGGATACCCCGATCAGCTCGTACACCTTCCGAGCAACCCGGACACCATGTACGTGTCCGCTTCGCAGACGGGGCCGCGCTCATGGGTGCGGGACGGCTCGACCGAAGGGTTCGCTGGTGGCCGCATAGCGAAGAGCACCAACGGCGGACGCTCATGGACGGTGCTGACGGGCGGGCTGCCTGATCGCCTGCACGGCAACGTCGAGGCGATGTGCCTGGAAGAGGCGGGCGAGAGCGTCCAACTGTTCGCGGGAATGACCGACGGCGAAGTCTGGTGGACGGGCGACGGCGGTGAGAGTTGGAGTATGGTCGCGCAACTCGCGCCGGTATCAAAGTCGGTGCACACCGAGATGCTGACCGGGACACGGGCACACGCCCTGCGGTTCTCCGATGGCGAGCGGGTTGAGAAGACGGCGTAGCGCGTCCGGCTAGCGCAGGGCGATGAGCGTGCCGGCTGCCTCGGATGTGACGTAGAGGCCACGCTCCGTTACGACGACTTGGCCGGTGATTGCCACGCCCGTCTCGATGACCTGAACCGGTTCGCCGGTAACCCTGTCGATGACGTGGATATTCCCCGCGTCGTTGCCCAGGTAGACGAAGCGGCCTGCTGCTGCGGGAGCAGAGTGGACCAGCGCTCCGGTGTCGTACTCCCAGATCGTGCTGCCGTCCGCGAGCGATACCGCGTGGAGCCTTCCGTCCCTGCTGGCGGCGTAGGCGACTCCGTCGAGGACCGCCGGACCGCTCAGCGCGCTGTCGCGGGACAGGATAGCGCCCCACGCCAGCCCCTTGGGGAGCGGGGGTTCCGTCTGCAGCCCCCAGATGAAGAACTGCTTTCGCCAGGAACGGAACGCACGCTCGAACGGGTATTCCAGTTTGGTCCAGTCGACGGCCGCCAGCCTCCCCCGGCCGGTGCCGATGAGGATGTAGTTGCCGGTGAACACGGGACTCTGCGTGAGCGCATTGACGGTGTCGAAGATGAGGCGCTTCCTGCCGGTAGTGAGGTCTATCACGTAGACCAGTCCGTCATCCGCAGCCAGCGCCATCAGGTCTCCCTGGAACGACGGAGGAGCGACGATGCTCCCGTCTGCCTGGAACGTCCAGAGCTCTTCGCCATCCTGTGCGTCGATCGCGTAGAGCGTGCCGTTCCATGACCCTGCGTAGACAACGCCTTTGTAGACGGCGGGCGACGCGAAGAACGCGCTGTCGGCCTGGAGGCTCCACAGTTCCGTGCCATCGTGCCGGTCCATCGCGAGCAGCAGCCCGTCGCGCACCGTCACGTAGACGGCGTCCGGCGTTACGACGGTGGTGGTGACCGCGACGGTGGTGAGTTGGCGTTCCCAAAGGACGTCGCCGGAGGTGCTGTCCATCGCAACGATCCGGCTGTCCCCTGTGCCGAGGAAGGCCTGCCCGTCGGAGACGGCAGGCGCGGCAGGCAGGAGATGCTGTGTTTCGAGCCTCCAGAGTTCCTCACCCCTGAAACCGCCGTGGAGCGGCGCGGCTGCCGTATGCGCGGCGTTGCGGCCTGCCATCGCCCAGTCGTCGGCATCAACCGGCGCGTTGGTCTGCGTCGCTGGTAGGGGAACGGGGCCGGTGAAGATGACGCCGGAGACCCACAGACCCCAAGTCGCCAGGAGGACGCCCACGATGCCGGCAAGCGCGAGCCATCTGAGCCTGGAACGCGAACGGTTGCGGCGTTGTGCGGCAGCGTGGGGCGTA
The DNA here is from genome assembly GCA_965208625.1 of Dehalococcoidia bacterium. Taxonomy (GTDB): domain Bacteria; phylum Chloroflexota; class Dehalococcoidia; order Lucifugimonadales; family Australimonadaceae; genus Bin16. The sequence continues at coordinate 1,527,483 of OZ242348.1, read as the reverse complement.
TCGCTCTGACTGTGTACAGGATCGGTCATCGCGCAAGGCTCTTCATCGGCCTGCTATCCAGTGACGGGGAGGTACAGCACGAACTCGTTGGACCGGCGATAGAACTCGATGGATGGCCTTGCGGGATCGACGCTGTGCCGTTCACCCAGCGCCTCGAAAGTGGGAGCGATACGGGCGATCAGGGCTTGGTGGTCGCCACGCAGCCGCTCGTATGCGTACAGGCCGCCGTCGATGGTGCCAGCGGTGAGGCCCAGGCCGGCGGGGTCATCCTCCGTGAGGCGCCGGACGCATGCACGGTACCTCCCTGCATCCTGATCGAAGATCCCATAGAAGCGCCGCCCCTTCGGACTCACCACGGCTTCCAATTCCGTGAAGGCCTCCGGGCTGGGCTTCTCGTACTCGCGCAGGTACATGACCTCTATCGGGTCCAGTCGCGTTACCTTGCTCGGCGGCATCATTCCCTCCGGCGGTGTGCAACTCGATGCTACGCGAAATTACGCCACGGCTGCCGGTGGGATGAGGCCATCCCGAGAGATGTTTCGACTCCGCCTCCGGCTTCGCTCAACATGACAACAACTGCCGCGCCTGGTTGTGGCACAATGCACCTGACACCCCACGCGGAGGATGAACGATGCCTCAGGTAGTGCTCCTGCGACACGGTGAGAGCGACTGGAACCTCTCCAACCGCTTCTCAGGATGGACCGACGTCGATCTCACCGATACCGGACGCGAGGAGGCCGCCCGCTCCGGCCAACTGCTGCTGGAAGAGGGGTTCACCTTCGACATCGCGTACACGTCCGTCCTCAAGCGCGCCATCCGCACCCTGTGGATCGTCCTCGACGAGATGGACCTCATGTGGCTCCCCGTCATCCGCGACTGGCGGCTGAACGAGCGCCACTACGGCGCGCTCCAAGGGCTCAACAAGGCCGAGACCGCCGCCGAGCACGGCGAGGAGCAGGTGCTCCTCTGGCGCAGGAGCTACGACGTTCCGCCGCCCGCGCTCACGCCGGACGACGAGCGCCACCCCGGACACGACCGCCGCTACGGCGCCATCCCGGCGGGCGAGATGCCGCTCACCGAAGCGCTCAAGGAGACGGTCGCGCGCTTCGTGCCGTACTGGGAGAGCACCATCGCCCCGGACATCCGCGCGGGCAAGAGCGTTCTCATCGTCGCCCACGGCAACAGCCTCCGCGCGCTCGTGAAGCACCTCGACAACATCTCGGACGCCGACATCATCGACCTCAACATCCCCACCGGCGTTCCGCTCGTCTACGATCTCGCGGACGACCTCACGCCGCTTGGCAGCCGCTACCTCGGCGACCAGGCCGCGGTCGAGCAGGCGATGGCGGCGGTCGCCGCGCAGGGCAAGGCGTCGGCGTAGGGCAGGGAGCCGGTCAGTCGGCGGGGGTCTCGGTGCGCTGATCGTGGCGCCAGATGCCCCGCCACGTCAGCCCTGACGCTACGGTGATGCCCAGGCAGATGCACCCGTTGATGATGAACGCTCCGGGTACCCCGGCGAGCGTCGACATCCCACCTATGACCGTCGATCCCGTGCCGTTCCCCAGCCCGGCGAGGATCGAGGAGAAGCTGCCCACGCGGCCCCGGTAGTAGTCGGGCGCCACGAGTTGGATCAGCGCCTGCCTCGCGGTGAAGCTGACGACGTCCATCAGGCCGAGGAACGCCAGTACGGCGAGCGCGAGGTAGAACCAGGACGACAACGCCAGCGCGGCCAGTCCAAGGGCAGCGAGTCCGATTGAGTAGCCCACGTTGGCGAGGACGATCATGACGCCCTTGCGCGGCGGGTCGCCCATGCGGAGGAGGATGGCGGTGCCGAGGAAGGAGCCAGCAGCAGGCGCCGCAACGAGCATCCCCAGGCCAACCGCGCCAACGCCGTACACCTCTTCTGCCAAGGCAGGCATGATGATGCGGAAGAAACCGAACGACATGACGCCGAAGTCCATCAGGTACGCCCCCCAGAGCACGTCCTTGGTTCTCAGGTAGCGCGCCCCTTCCCATATCGCCGCGAACGACACGCGCCGGGCCTCTCCCAACTGCTCCCCGGACGTGCGGATCGCCATGGTCGCGATGACGGCCAGCAGCAGGAACGCCGCGTTGACCGCGAACGCCCAACCCACGCCTACGATCGCGATGAGCACTCCGCCGACGAGCGGCCCACCGAACAGCGTGCCCTGGCTCAGCGCGCCGAACCAGGTGATGCCATTCATGACGTGGCTCCTCGGCACCAGGCGGGGCAGGAACGCCCGCTCTGCCGGGCGCCCCAGGATGCTCATGCCGGACCAGAAGCTCGCGAGGAGCCACAGATGCCACACCTGCACGGCACCCGAGAATATGAGCACGGGCAGCAGAGCCAACCCCAAGAAATTCGCGGCCTGCGTGTAGATGATCAGCCGCTTCCGGTCCACGGCATCCGCGAGCGCTCCACCCAGAAGGCCGAGCACAATCACGGGCATCGTCATGAACAGCCCGGTGATCCCGAGGTCCAGTTTGGAACCGGTAAGGTCAAAGACCAGGAAGCCGAGAAGGAGTTCGCGCATGTTCCGCGCGAGCCCCTGCAACAGCCCCTGGGCCCAGAACAGTTGGAAGTCGCGGATAGCGAGCGCGCCCCACCGTCCCAGCGGGATGTCCCCGGCGCTCGACTCCTCCCCTTGTCGCTCGGTCGCCATCGCGCGCACTCTACCACCGCGCGTTGCCACACGCCCGCTCGCGCCGTATCGTTGCGGGCGGCAGCGATCCCGCACCCCGCGCCCGAGGAGGTCCACATGGTAGAAGACCGCACCATCGCAGCAGACCCCAGTTGGAGCGAGCACGACGCCGACGAGTGGGCGGACGCCATCACGACGGCGATGAAGCTCGGCGGTGTGGAGCACTTCTTCTTCGTTTCCGGCTCCGAGATCGGGTTCTACCAGGAGGCCGTCGCGCGAGCCGCCGCGAAGGGCTGGCCTGCGCCGCAGCTCCTCACCGTGACGCACGAGGGTTCCGCGCTGAACGCGGCGCTTGGCAGCGCCATGGTGCGCGAGCAGCCGGCCGCCACGGCGGCTCACGTCGACGTCGGCACGTTCAACTACGGCGCCGGGCTCCATACCGCGTGGCGCGGGAGTTACCCGGTCCTCATCACGGCGGGCGCCGGGCCGCGCGCCTACCCGGGCTCGATGCGAGGCGCGCGCTCCAACTCGGTGCAGTGGGTGCAGGAACCGCGCGACCAGGGCGAGATCGTGCGGCAGTACACGAAGATCGATCACCGGCTCGACCACACGGACAACCCCGGCCTCATCGTCAGCCGTCTGCTGCAGGTCGCGATGAGCGAGCCGCGCGGACCGGTCTACATGACCGTGCCGCAGGAGGCAGCGATGCTTCCGCTGCCCGGCAAGACGCGCTTCCCGACCCGCGACGAGCTGGGCGTCGCGCGCCCCGCCTGGCCCGACCCATCGGATGCGAAGCGTGTTGCAGAGTGGCTGGTCAAGGCGCAGAACCCGGTTGTCATCCTCGGGCAATCAGGGCGCAACAGCGCGTCGGTCGCGCCGCTCGTCCGGCTCGCGGAGCTGCTCGCGCTTCCGATGATGGACTCGGACCGTACGATGACGATGAATTTCCCCACGACGCACCCGCTCTCGGGCACAGGGCCGACTGCCGCGCAGGCGGACGTGGTGGTCGTCATCGAGACGCCGGTGCCCTACATGCCGGCGAACGCTCCCAGACCCGGCACGAAGATCGTGTGGGTGGACCCGGATCCCGTGCAGTCGCGCTACAAGACGATGGAGTTCCACGCGGACGTGTGGCTGCCGGTGCTGGCGGGGCCGTTCGCGGACGCGGTCTACGAGCAGGCCGCTGGCATGCTGACGACGTCGGACATGAGCCGGATCGAGGAGCGGCGCGAGCGGCTGGCGCAACGCAAGCAGGAGATTCGGAAGCAGGACGAGGACGCCGCGATGCGGGTGGCGACGCGCGACCCCATCAGCCCCCGGTGGGTCGGCTACCAGATAGGGCAGATGCTGGAGGAGCAGGCCATCGTGCTGGATGACACGCTCAGCTCCACCGCCGCGTTCCGCCCGTACCACGGGCGCAGCCAGCCAGGCTCGTACTTCAAGAGCGGCGGCAGCGCGGGCGGGTGGGGAACCGGCGCCGCGTTCGGGGCGAAGACGGCTGCGCCGGACCGGGACGTGGTGCTCGTGACCGGCGACGGCTATTTCATGTTCGGCAGCCCGCTCGCTGCGCTCTGGTCATCCGGGCACTACAAGACGCCGTTCCTGACGGTGGTGTTCGTCAACAAGTCATACAGTACGGGCACGGCAGGATTGGACGGCGCGTACCCCAGCGGCTACGCCGCATCGGCAGGCTATGAGGGTGGCCTGTTCGATCCCCCGCCTGACTTCGCGAAGCTGGCTGAGGTGGCGAACGGCTATGGCGAGTCGGTGACGGACCCTGCGGAGGTCGGGCCTGCACTCAAGCGCGGGCTGGCCGAGGTGCGGAACGGCTCGCCGGCCGTCATCGCGGTGCAGTTGCCCACGCTCCCGGACGAGCTGCACAAGTTGGGGGGGACGCGGTAGGGGAAGGGGAGGAGGCCTCCTCCACCCCGCGCCGGAGTACCCTCACCCTAACCCTCTCCCCTTGCAGGGAGAGGGGATAAGACCCACGCTGCCGGACGAGCTGCACAAGCTGGGTGGGACGTGGAACAGAAGGGCTACGTCTCCCGAGAGATGTTCGACTCCGCCTTCGGCTGCGCTCAACATGACAACCCCCCCATACCGCCCCGCGATTCACCCTCACCCTAACCCTCTCCCCTCGAGGGAGAGGGGACCAGACCCCCGCTCCCATCCCCAAACTGTGCCTGCCGGAGGTATGCGGGTTCCCTAGAGGCTGAGGCCCATGAGGGGCAGCACCTCGCCTGCGAGGCGGCGGGCTTGGCGCTCGTGGTCGTAGAGGGGGTTGAGGGCGATGAGGCCGAGGCCGGTTTCGGCGATTTCGGAGATGCCCTCGGCGCACTGCTCGGGTGTGCCGTAGACGCCGACGCGCTCGGCGCGCTGGCCGCTGCCGGAGTGCATCGTGAACCAGGGCTGCATCCGCTGGAGCGCTGTTTCTGGGTCGTCCTCTACGCCGATGAACACGCGCTTCGATGTGGTGAAGGTGGCGGGGTCGCGTCCGTGGGCTTCGAGGCGGGCGCGCATCGCCTCCTGTTCGTCGCGGAAGCGGGCCGTGGACGTGGCGCCTGCGCCCATCCAGCCGTCGCCGAGGCGTGCGGCGCGGTCGAGGGCGGCGGGGGCGTGGCCGCCGAACCAGAGCGGGATGGAAGGCTGGGTGGGGGTGGGGCTGATGAAGGAGTCGTTCAGCTGCCAGAAGCGGCCTTCGAAGGTGACGCGCTCGCCGGTCCAGAGGCGCTGCATCAGGACCAGCCCCTCCTCGAAGCGGGACGCCTTGCCTGCTGCGGGAGCGCCGAACGCCTCGGAGAAGGGCGCGCCGGTGGCGTTGCCCATGCCTACTCCGGCGATAAGCCGTCCGTTCGAGAGGCGGTCCAAGGTGGCGAGGCTCTTGGCGAGGTTGATGGGGTTGCGCAGGACGCTGATGAGGACGGAGCTTCCGAGGAGCGCCTTGTCGGTGAGGGCTGCGGCGTAGGAGAGCAGGGGGATGGGGGCGAGGTCGTTGTGGGCGTTGATGGCCTGCTCCACGACCCAGCAGCTGTGGTAGCCGAGTTCCTCGACCGCCGCAAAGAAGGACGGCAGCACGCTGACGTCGATCTCGTCGGAGAACCGCTGGGGTATGGCGATGCCGAAGCGTAGGTTGAGGTCGATGATGGCGTGCTCTCCTGAAGCGGTAGTCAGTCAGCGCGTGCTCAATCGCCCAACGCGCCAGTTCTTGTCCCTCGTTTCCACAGTCCTATCATCCACGTAATCGTCAGAACACAAAATGCACCTGCTCCTACAAACGGTCTCTCAATGGTTTCATTTCCAACTATGAGCCCCGTAACTGAAAAGGCAAGAACCAAAGGGAATTGAGCACGGTAAAGCAACTCTCGTGGAGTCAAATACTTGGGAGCACGCTTGAACCGCTCGTATGTTTCTCCATCATTGTGGTGTTTAAGGTAGTGCAAGAACTCTTGATGCGTTCGCGCCCCCTTCTGCTTATTGCAGCGCCTGCACAAGGCCTGTAGATTTTCCGGTCGATCTTCGCCTTGCCTCGCAAGAGGCGTCTTGTGGTCAACTTCATAGTTGCCTTTGGTGTCTGAGATTACGTCCGAGCAGTAGGCGCACTTACCCTTTTGCCGACGCAGGAGATCTGCCCTTAGGTCTGGCCTACCAGTTAAGCTGCTGCGCCTCGTAGGCTGCACTCGCCTGGTACGAGCCCCAAGCCAAAGTATGACGCTGAGACTAACGTCCAGCACCCAGAGGGTTACAACTCGGACGACAACCCTAGCGACCTTCCAAGCTCTGACAATGGCCTTCCTTAGGGCACTCGGCGCTTCCTGCATCTCACTTGCCCAGGATGTTGAGGGCGGCGCCGGCGCGGAACCATTCGAGCTGTTCGGTGCTCATGGTGTGGGTGAGCTCGACTTCTTCGTCGCCGCCCTCGAAGTGGTGGATGACGGCGCGGATGGGCTTGCCGGGCGCGATCTCGTCCAGGCCGGTGATGCTGATGGTGTCGGCCTCGAAGATCTTGTCGTAGTCGTCCGGGTCGCTGAAGGTGAGGGGGAGGATGCCCTGCTTCTTGAGGTTGGTCTCGTGGATGCGGGCGAAGCTGCGGACGATGACGGCCTTGGCGCCAAGCAGGCGCGGGGACATCGCGGCGTGCTCGCGGGAGCTGCCCTCGCCGTAGTTGAAGTCGCCGACGGCGACCCAGCCGAGGCCGTGCTCCTTGTAGTAGCGGGCGACCTGCGGGAAGGGGGCGCGCTCGCCGGTGATCTGGTTCAGGCCCTCGCCGCGCTCGTCGGTGAAGGCGTTGACCGCGCCGAGGAAGGCGTTGTCGCTCAGGCGCTCCAGGTGGCCACGGAAGCGCAGCCACGGCCCGGCAGGAGAGATGTGGTCGGTCGTGCACTTGCCCTTGGCCTTCACGAGCACCTGCACGCGCTCGAAGTCGCTGCCGTCCCAGCGTGGGAAGGGCGAGAGCACCTGCAGCCGCGTCGACGTGGGGTCGACGCTCACGACGATGCCGCTGCCGTCGTCGGCGGGGGGTTCATAGCCGAAGCCGCGTCCGGCGAAGCCGTCCTCCGGTACCTCCGGCGCCTCGCCGGGCGGGTCGAGCTTGAAGGGCTGGCCGTCCGCGCCGGTGAGGGTGTCGGTCATGGGGTTGAAGGAGAGGCGGCCTGCCAGCGCGAACGCGGTGACGATCTCCGGGCTCGCGATGAAGTTCATCGTGGAAGGGTTGGCGTCGTTGCGGGCAGGGAAGTTGCGGTTGAACGACGTGACGATGGAGTTGACGTCTCCGGGGTTGATGGTGGGCCGCTTCCACTGGCCGATGCAGGGGCCGCAGGCGTTCGCCATGACGCTCGCGCCGACGGACTCGAGCGCGTCCATCTGCCCGTCGCGCTTGATGGTGGCGTTGACGGCTTCGGAGCCGGGCGTGACGAGGAAGTCGACCGCTGCCCCGACGCCGTGCTCGGCGGCCTGCCGGGCGACGTTGGCGGCGCGGGAGACGTCCTCATACGAGGAGTTGGTGCAGGAGCCGATCAGGGTGGCGGAGAGCCTGTCGGGGTAGTTCTCCTTGATTACGGCGTCGGCGAGCTCCGAGATGGGGCGCGCGAGGTCCGGCGTGTGCGGCCCGACGACGTGCGGCTCCAGCGTGTCGAGGTCTATCTCGATGACGCGGTCGAAGTACTTGTCGGGCTCTGCCTCGACCTCGGGGTCGCCGGTGAGGAGGTGGGCGTACTTCTCGGCGAGTTCGGCGAGCTCGGGGCGGCCGGTCGCGCGGAGGTAGGCGGCGGCGTGGCCGTCGTAGGGGAAGATGGAGGTCGTCGCGCCGAGTTCGGCGCCCATGTTGCAGATGGTGGCCTTGCCGGTGGCGCTGATGGAGTTGACGCCGGGGCCGAAGTACTCGACGACGGCATTGGTGCCGCCGGAGACAGTGAGGATGCCTGCGAGCTTGAGGATGACGTCCTTGGGGGCCGTCCAGCCGCTCATCGAGCCGGTGAGCCTGACGCCGATGAGGCGCGGGTAGAGCACCTCCCAAGGGAAGCCGGCCATCACGTCGACGGCGTCAGCGCCGCCTACGCCGGAGGCGAACGTTCCGAGCCCGCCCGCATTGGGCGTGTGGGAGTCGGTGCCGATAATCATGAGACCGGGGAAGGCGTAGTTCTCCAGGATGACCTGGTGGATGATGCCGGACCCGGGGCCCCAGAAGCCGAGGCCGTACTTGGAGGCTGAGGAGCGGAGGAAGTCGTAGACCTCGCGGCTCTCTGACTTGGCGAGGTTGGTGTCGGCGAGTGCGCCCTCGAACGCCGTGATGAGGTGGTCGCAGTGGACGGTGGTGGGGACGGCGGTGGTGGGTTTGCCCGCCTGCATGAACTGGAGGATGGCCATCTGGCCGGTCACGTCCTGCAGACCGACGCGGTCGGGGCGGAGGTTCAGGTAGCTCTCGCCGGGGAGGAGGTCGGCGTCGCCGGGGTCGTCGAGGTGCCCGAGCAGGACCTTCTCTCCATAGGTGAGCGGTCGTCCGAGGCGGTCACGGACGGTCTGGAGCCGCTGCTCCATCTTCCGGTATGCCTCCTCGACGAATGCTGGTGTGGAATCAACCAAGGGTGCCGCCATGTGCAATCATCCTCCGCAGTATGAGTGTGGATAGGCGTAGATTATCACGCCTCAGCGCGGGTTGCGCCGTGAGTGGGCCAGGGGTCCGACCAAGATTCCATCGGCCGCTGAAATAGGGAATCTTGGTCGGTATCTTACGAGTGCGAGGGCAGGCGATCCTGGCAACCTTGGTCTCCTTGGTTCGGGGTGTTTCCAAGGCCGTAGACTGCTTCCCGCGACCAAGGAACCAAGATTCCCATCGAATTCAAAACCTGCTTCGCGGTCCCATAGATTCTGTCTATGGGTGAGCCGCCAGTTATAGGTTTTGTCTATGGGTGGTGTTGGCGCCGCGCACATGTATCCAGCGTAGCGGATGCGGGGGCGGTGAGGTAAGGGGCGGATGTCAGAAGTTGAGCGAGCGCTCCCCGAGAGGATGTTGCGCGCTGAAGTGCAGACTCCGCCTGCGGCTCCGCTCAACACTACAGCCCCGACCTCCCTGCCGCTGAGGGTGCGAGGTTCCTGCCTTCGCAGGAACGACGGCGGCACTCCTCCCCGACCCGGAGTACCCTCACTGTCACCCTCTCCCCTTGTAAAGAGAGGGGATAAGGCTAGCCCAGTTCAGCGACGGCTGCCGCGAGGTCGAGCGTGCCGAGGTAGATGGCGGCGCCGATGATGGCGCCTTCCGCGCCGAGGTTGGCGAGCGTGCGGAGGTGGTCTATCTCAGCGATGCCGCCGGAGGCGATGATGCGCGCGCCACCCGCGGTGTCGGCGCGTTCCACCATGTCGCTGACCGCGGCGAAGTTCGGCGAGGTGAGGGTGCCGTCGCGGGTGATGTCGGTGTAGATGAAGCGGCGCACGCCCATGTCGGCCATCCGGTTCAGCAGGTCGACCGCAGGGATGGCGCCGCTCTCGGTCCAACCCGCGACAGAGACGATGCCCTCGCGGGCGTCGATGCCGACGACGACGCGCTCCGCTCCGTGGGCGGCGAGCGCTCGCTCGATGAGGTCGGGCTCCTCAACGGCAGCGGTGCCCAGGACGACGCGGTCGACGCCGTCGGCTATCACCTCGGCGATGACGTCCGCCGAGCGGAGGCCGCCTCCGAGTTCGATGGGGATGCCGACCGCGGCGGCGACGGCGCGCACCTCTGCGGCCTGCGTGCGCCGTCCCTCTCTCGCGCCGTCCAGGTCCACGACGTGGATACGGGGCGCGCCGTCGGCCTCGAAGCCCTGGGCCACGCCGACGGGGTCGTCGCCGAAGGTGGTCTGGCGGTCGTAGTTGCCCTGCAGCAGCCGCACAACGGCTCCGCCGCGCAGGTCTATGGCGGGGATGATCTCCATGGCGTCAGGCTCGCTCCTGCATGGCACGACGGACGAGGTCAAGCGTAGACAAGCGCTTCGCGCGCACGTGGTCGTCGAGGTCCGTCTGCCGGAATGAGGCCAGGTTGTCGTCCTCCTTCGCGAGGGCGTCCGCCGCTTCGTCGAAGCGAGGACGCCATTCCTCATCGAGATCGAAGGCGGCTTGCACGGTCTGCCAGCGATAGCCCACGCAACGCGGGTCCTCAGGCAGTTCGAAGTCCGGTGCGATGGCGCGACGCCGCGTCATCGCCGCAAGCTTCTGCGGCGTAAAGCCTGGGACCACCCGGTACATGACGTCCCGCGAGTAGAGGCGCTCATCGCCGAAGCGGAGCTGCCTGAACATCTCCGGCAGGCCGTCCTCTTTCCGCCCCGCAACGGCGCGGAGGGCCGCCGCGATGTCTATGGGGTCGCGGTCGTTGTACCACTCGGTGATAGCGGCTGCCTGATTCAGGGCGTCCACGATGCCGTGCATATACGCCTGGGCAAGTTCCCGGTAGTTCGCATGGGACTCTTCGATCCATTCATGCACGCGGTGCCCGAGCGCCTGCCTCTCCATCTCCTCCATCCGGCTCTCGAAGGTGCCGGGATACTCCGAGTCGTTCATCGCGCTCCTGCCTATCCCCGCCCTCGCACCAGGTGTTTGACGAAGTTGTCGTAAAGCATGAGGCCCGGCGCTCCGCTCTTCTCCGGGTGGAACTGGGTGGCGACGACGTTGTCCCGGGCGACGAAACTGGCGAACCCGACGCCGTAGTGCGTTTCGCCCGCGGTCCAGGAAGGGTCGTCCGGCGCGGCGTAGTAGGAGTGGACGAAGTAGAAGTAGCTCTCCTCCGGTACGCCGTCGAAGAGCGGGTGTGGTTGCGTGAGCGTGACGGAGTTCCAGCCCATGTGCGGCACCTTCAACCCTGGACTGAAGCGCCTGACGTACCCCGGCACGACGCCGAGGCCGGGAGTGTCGCCCTCCTCGGAGTGGTCGAGGAGGAGTTGCAGGCCGAGGCAGACGCCGAAGAACGGCTTGCCGTCGGCGATCCAGTTGCGGATGGGGTCGGCCATGCCGTGGGCGTTGAGGGCGGCGACGGCCTGCGGCGACGCGCCCTGTCCGGGGAAGACGACGGCCGCTGCCGAGTCGAGCTCGCCGGGGGACGACACGAAGTGCGCGGGGTATCCGAGGCGCTCGAATGCCTTCTGAACGCTCCGGAGATTGCCTGCGCCGTAGTCGATGATCGCGATGGGGCCCACGGAGAGATTCTAGCAGGGGAGCGGGTCAGAGGACGCGGTAGGCCCAGACGTTGTACCAGATGTCGGGCTCGCCGTTGGGCAGGGGCCGGAAGGGTTCGCTGCGCTCCGCGAGTTCCCACTTGCCCGCTTCTTCCAGCGCGTTCTGCTTCACGTCGAAGCCGGCCTCCGTGTAGTGGTCGGGGCGGATGGTGAAGACGACGTAGCCGCCGGGTCTGGTGACGCGGACAAGTTCGTCGAGCGACTCTGGGGGGGCGTGCCCGATGGTGAACGTGCCGACGCAGGTCGTGGAGTCAAAGGTGTCGCTTTCGAAGGAGAGCGGCTGGCCGAGTTCCCCAACGACGAGTTCCTCGTAGACGAGCTTCTCGTTGGCGACCATCAGCATGCCAGCGGAGAGGTCGAGCGCGGTGATGCGTTTGAAGCCGACCCGAGCGAGCTCCTGGCCGACCATGCCGGTGCCCGCGCCCGCGTCGAGCAGCTTTGCTTCGGGGTTGGAGACGTACTTCGCAAGGGTATCGACGGCGGTGCGGGGCCCGATGAAGCCGAACGACTCGAGGTCGGCGTCATATTCGGTGGCCCAGTCGTCGTATGTGGTCGTCAGCTCGTCGTTGTCCCTGGAGCCGTAGACCCTTTGGAAGCGTTCGAATCGTGCCTTTTCGCTGGTCATGGTGATGCCCTCGTATGGCGTGGGTTGCCTCGCAGGCTATCACGGCACGGGTAGCCCTTCCCCGGAGGTGCTGGGTGGTTCGACAGGCTCACCATGAGCGGCGGGATGTGTTAGCCCGCCCGCCGAGTCACCCCCATCCTAACCTTCCCCCATCAAGGGGGAAGGGATCAGAGGACCCCCTCAAGGGGAGGGGCTAGAGGACGCGGTAGGCCCAGACGTAGTACCAGATGTCGGGTTCGCCGTTGGGCATGGGCTGGAAGGGGTCCGTCTGTTCGACGAGCTCCCATTTGCCTGCCTCTGCCAGCGCGTTCTGCTTCACGTCGAAGCCACCGTCCGTGTAGTAGTCCGTGCGGATGCTGAAGACGATGTACCCGCCCGGCTTCGTGACGCGGATGAGTTCGTCGAGCGACTCCGCAGGAGCGTGGCCGAAGGTGAACGTGCCGACGCAGGTCGTGGAGTCGAAGGCGTCCGTCTCGAAGGAGAGGGGCTTGCCGAGTTCGCCCACGACGAGTTCCTCGTAGACGAACTTCTCGTTGGCGGTCATCAACATGCCGGGGGAGAGGTCGAGGGCGGTGATGCGCTTGAAGCCGAGCCGCGCGAGCTCCAGGCCGACCATGCCGGTGCCCGCGCCTGCGTCGAGCAGCTTGGCTTCGGGGTTGCTGATGTACTTCGCGAGCGTCTCTGCTGCTGTACGCGGGCCGATGAAGCCGAGCGATTCGAGGTCGGCGTCGTAGTCGGTGGCCCAGCCGTCGTACTCGGTGGTCAGTTCGTCGTAGTCCCTGGAGTCGTAGACCCGCTGGATGCGTTCGGTGCGCGCCTTGTCAGACGTCATGGCATAGCCTCCGTGCGTGTGTTGCGCGCGCAGGGTACCACGCTCGGGCAAGGTGTGTAGGAGTCACCCCCATCCCAGCCTTCCCCCATCAAAGGGGAAGGGGCCAGACCAGACAGGCGGGCGGAGGGTCAGGCGGTGCGTCGGCGGAGCGGGGCGAAGAGGAAGACGAGCGCGCCGGGGGCGGCGACCGCTCCCCCGAGCCAGAAGATGCTCTCGTACGTTCCCGTTAGGCCGACCACGACTCCCATCACGATCGCGCCGACCGTCGCGCCGCTGAGGCTGCTGAGGAACATGATGCCGACCGTGGAGCCCTGCAGGCCGGGCGGCGAGGCGTCCATGGCGGTGGCGTTGACGACGTCCTGGCTCGACCAGAGGAAGAGTCCGATGAAGGCGAGGGCGAGGGTGATGACGAGTATCTCGGTCTGAATGGCGATGGACGTGAGCGGCAGAGTGAAGTCTATCGCGATGGTGGTCTCGCCGATGGCGGCGATGATCAACATGCCCGCGCCGATGACGAACATGGCGGTCACGATGGGGATCCGCCTGCCGATGCGGTCGGAGAAGTAGCCGAAGAGCGGCCCGAAGACGACGCCGAGGAGTGTGAGCAATCCGACGTGGAGGCCGACGCCGAAGCTGTCCATGTTCAGGCCATCATCCAGTGCGAGGTAGACCGGCATGAAGCTGACGAGTCCGAAGTGGGAGAAGGAGCGGGTGAAGTTGGCATAGGCGAGGCTGACGTAGACCGGGTACCTGAGCAGGCGTATGGGGTCCGAGAGCCGGGGGAGCTGGGCATGCGTGTCCGGCTGCCTCCTCGGGGCCCCGGAGAGGAGCCAGTACATGCCGATGGAGATGACGACGGCCGGGGCGAAGCTGAGGAGGGTGTAGAGCCGCCAGTCGTCGGCGAGCCAGAAGGCGAGGATGAAACCGACCGCGAGCGGGCCGAGCGCCTCGCCTGCGCCGGAGCCCGAGCCGTGGTAGGCGATCGCCATCCCTTTGCGGTCGGGGAATCGCGTGCTGAGCATGGAGATGGCGGGCGGATGCCAGAACGAAGCGGCGAGTCCGCCGAGGGACGCCAGGGCGACGACCGGCCAGACCCAGGGCGCCAGCCCTGAGAGCATCATGAATAGCGCGGCGAAGAGGAACGAGAAGGGGAGTATCAGGTGCCAGTATCCGCTGAGGCGGTCCGACACGTAGCCGACGAAGAAGTTGGGGAAGCCGCCGCCGAACTGCTTGATGATGGCGATGGCGGTGACGCCGGTGGCCGTGAGTTCGTACTCCTCCACGATGAGGGGGAGGAAGACGGCGAAGGCGGCGATGTACCAGTGCTTGAGGCCGTGGCCGACGGCGATTGTGGCGATGTACGTGGGCCCGGACGCGCGGAACGACCGGGGGCCGGGGAGTGCTGATGCGTCGCTTGTCATGTGTACGTCTTCGGGAGCCGGAGGCCTGCGAGGAGGCTCAGGCATGATAGCAGGGGAGGAGTAGCCACGCGGCACGGCTTACGCCTGCTATGCTCGCGGCATGTACGTCATCGGCACGGCAGGCCACGTGGACCACGGCAAGTCCACGCTCGTGCAGGCGCTCACGGGCATAGACCCGGACCGCCTCGCCGAGGAGAAGCGGCGCGGCATGACGATAGACCTCGGATTCGCGTGGGTGACACTGCCCAGCGGGCGCGAGGTGAGCATCGTGGACGTGCCGGGGCACGAGCGGTTCATCAAGAACATGCTCGCGGGCGTGGGGGGGATAGACCTCGCGCTACTGATCGTCGCCGCGGACGAGTCGGTGATGCCGCAGACGCGCGAGCACCTGGCGATACTCGACCTGCTCGGCGTGCGCCGCGGGCTGGCGGTCATCACGAAGGCCGACCTCGCCGACGCCGATATCCTTGCGCTCGTCCAGTTGGAGGTCGAGGAATTGCTGGCGACGACGACGCTCGCAGGGTCGCCGGTGCATGCGGTCTCCGCGACGACGGGCGAGGGCGTGCAGGAGCTTGCCGCTGCGATCGACGCCGCGCTGGACGAGACGGAGCAGCGCCGCGACGTGGGGCGTCCGCGTCTGCCGGTCGACCGCTCGTTCGCAGTCGCGGGGTTCGGCACCGTGGTGACGGGGACCCTCATCGACGGCACGCTTGAGGCGGGGCAGCCGGTAGAGATTGTGCCGGGCGGCGTGCAGGGGCGCATCCGCGGGCTGCAGTCGCACCGGCAGAAGATCGACGCAGCCTCGCCCGGCAACCGCGTCGCCGTGAACCTGAGCGGCGTGAGCGCGCAGGAGATAAACCGGGGCGGAGTGCTGACGAGGCCGGGCTGGTTGCGGGCGACGCGCGCGGTCGACGTGCGCCTCCACCTGCTGAGCGACGCGCCGCATGGCATCCGCCACAACTTCCCTGCGACGTTCCACGCGTTCGCCGCCGAAGCCCCCGCCAAGGTGCGCTTGCTGGAGGACGACGAACTCGCGCCGGGCGGCGAGGCGTGGGCGCAGGTGTGGCTCGAGGAGCCGGTTGCCGTCGTGCGCGGCGACCACTTCGTGCTGCGCTCGGCTGACGCCACGCTCGGCGGCGGGACGGTCGTGGACGTGGACGTGAAGCGGCACCGTCGACGCCGTGCGCCGCTGTTCGAGCGGCTGGGGCGTCTCGCCGAAGGGAGCCCGACGGCGCAGCTGGTGTCGGCACTCGAGGACCAGGAGCCCGCGAGCGTGGGAGCGCTGGCGCGCCGCGCCAACGTCTCGGAGGCTGAGGCGCTGGCGCTCGCGCAGGAGGCGGTTGCCGAAGGCTCGGCGATCGCGCTAGGTGCGGAGGGAGTGACGGCCGGTACGCAGCTGTACACGGCAGCAGGGTGGGGGCGGTTGTGTGGTAGCACCCGGACAACCCTGGGGGCGTTCCATCGGGAGTTTCCGCTGCGCGAGGGGATGACTCGCGAGGAGTTGCGCAGCAGGCTGGGCCTGCGCGGGAACACAGCGCAGCCAGCACTCGACCGGCTGGTCGTGGACGGCGTCGTGAGCGCGTCGGGGGGCGTGTTGCGGCTGCCGGAGCACAGCGTCGAGGTGACGGCGCAGCAGCGGTCGGCGATGGACGCGTACGTCGCTGCGTTGGAGCGCGACCCATTCCCGCAGGAAGCTCCGACGGTTGCGCCGGAGTTACTGGCGTTGCTGGCAGAGCAGGGGCGCGTGGTGCGCGCTGCGCAGGGAGTCGTGTTCGACGCCGCGACCTACGAGCGCCTGGCGGGGGAGGTGACGTCGCTGCTGCGTGCGCAGGGCAAGGTGACGGTCGCAGAGGTGCGCGACCTGCTGGGAACGTCGCGCAAGTACACGCTCGCGCTGCTGGAGCATCTGGACGACGAGAAGGTCACGCGGCGCGTCGGGGACGAGCGGATGCTGCTGGGGGAGTGAGGTTCACCCCCTTCCTAACCTTCCCCCATCAAGGGGGAAGGGATCAGACACCCTTCGGCTCAGGCGGTGGCTCCTGCCTTGGAGCGGGCAGCGCCGTTGCGCCAGAGGCCGCGGGCCACGACTTCTTCCGCGATCTGCACCGCGTTAGTCGCTGCGCCCTTGCGGAGATTGTCGGAGACGAGCCAGAGCGCGAGCCCGTTCGGGAGCGCCACGTCCTCGCGGACGCGTCCGACGAACACCTCGTCCTTGCCCTCGCCGTCGAGCGGCATGGGGTAGGCGTTCGTGGTGGGGTCGTCGACGACCGTGATGCCGGGGTAGCTCGCGAGCAGTTCGCGTGCTTCGCCCACACTGAGGGGGCGCTCGAACTCGATGTTGACGGCCTCGCTGTGACACACGCGCACGGGCACGCGGACGCAGGTCGCGGAGACGGGCAGGTCCGGCTCGTGCAGGATCTTCCGCGTCTCGTTCAGCATCTTCATCTCTTCGGACGTGTGGCCGCCGTCGCGGAAGGAGCCGACGTGCGGGAGGAGGTTGAAGGCGATGGGGTGCGGGTACTGGTCGGTGCGCGCCTCGGCGCCTGCGAAGTAGTCGCGGGACTGCTGTTCCAACTCGGCAAGGGCCGCTGAGCCAGTGCCGGTGACGGACTGGTAGGTGGCGGCGATGACACGCCGGATGGGGCTCGCCTGCCGGAGCGCGTCCAGCACCATGACCAGCGGCGTGGTCGAGCAGTTGGGGATGGCGAGGATGCCGCCGTGCGCGTCCACGTCGCCGGCGTTGATCTCGGGCACGACGAGCGGCACGTCCGGGTCCATGCGCCAGACGCCGC
Source organism: Dehalococcoidia bacterium (assembly GCA_965208625.1). Lineage (GTDB taxonomy): Bacteria > Chloroflexota > Dehalococcoidia > Lucifugimonadales > Australimonadaceae > Bin16. The sequence continues at coordinate 1,510,451 of OZ242348.1, read as the reverse complement.
TGTCGTCGATGACGACGCAGCCGCGCTCCTTCGCCGCGAGCGCCATGTCCCGGCTGATGTCGTCGTTGGCGGAGATGAACGCGATGTCGGACTCGGCGAAGACCTCTGGCGTGGTCTCCTCCACCGTGAGCTCCTCATCCTTAAAGAGCACCTTCTTGCCGATGGAGCGTGGGGACGCGGTGAGGCGAAGCCTCTCCATGGGGAATGCGCGCTCCTCCAGCACGGCCAGGGCAACCTTGCCGACCGCGCCGGTGGCGCCGACGATGGTTACTCTCGGGTAGGCCACGGCGGTATCTCCTTCGCCTCGCCATTCGGCGAGGCGCGTACGGTGCTCGTTAGATGATACCAGAGAGGGCGTGAGCGGGGTTCGATAGGTTGCTCGGGGGATTCCGTTTCATTGGGCTGCCTGCCTCAGCCGATAAGAGCGATTACTGAAGCGTATTCGCTCCTCCGCCTTTTTCCGGACGCCACACTCTTCCAGCAGGCAGAGCACCATGAGTAAGTGCAATGAGTCCGTAAGCCAGACTAGATCTTGCACTCCTGCTCCACCAAGGAGACCCCGATGCACGACGATATTGACTCGGGTCTGGACTACCCGCTTTGCCCATTGGTCAATGTCGCCTACAAGTTCTTTGAACAGTTCACCAGCTTGATGCGCAAGCACTGGCAATTGTTTGGCAAGGTTGACGTGCTGCCTTCCCAACTGTATCCGCCTAAAAGCCTCAGCAGCAGTGCAAGCATTGAAAAACCAGTTTTCCGGATATGGACTAGGTGCATACAGATTGCCGACAAGAGCACCAATGGCTATCTGATAACGTTCTGTTATTTCCAGCCACTTAGCTGCGCCCTCGATCCCGCCGAGGTCATTGAAGGTGAATAACATGCTAGGGCGGTGACCACCACCTCCATAGTTGCCAATGGCCCTCATATATGGCTTGACAGGTAGTCCTTCTCCCGGTACGGCCTCTGGCGCCTGTTGTGGATGATCCATTGCCAAGTCCGTTAGGGCAGAGGGGAAATCGCACCCCAGTGTAATCATATCCCGTAGCGACCAACAGAAATTCAGTATGCTAGGAAGAGAACGTGCGTCTTTCATCCTAAGGTCAAAGAAGAAGTTCTGCCGCACTGTCGTTTCCAGAAATCTATCGCCGCTCGTTGCACGAGCATAGGCTAAGCCTAGCTCTCCAAAACCAGCGGAAACTACCAGTTCTCTTTCTAGTGTGTCGAAGGCAGCGTTTATTCGTGATAGATCCCTGATTCTCTCCTCATATCCGACGGGAAGAGTTGAAAGCTCGTTAACCCACTGCTCCAGGTATCGAAGATGCAAGAGCACATTCTTGAATCGCGGGGGGTCAGGTTTGTCCCAGTGCAAGCCAGCGAAGAGTAGATCCGACTGATACTCATGCCGTGTAAGCCCCGTATGACCTCCACCAGCGTACTCCACCCGCACACTCTCGAAATAGCAGTCCTCTAGTGTGAGAAGCCGTCCTCCCGCTATTGCGTTCATCCGGACCGGCGGGTTATTGCTTGTTGGCACGAAATCCTTGAATTTGCCTATTAGGCGCAAGCTGGCCCCGTTATTGGGGTCAAACCTGAGCCGACCTGCCACCCTGTCATGCGGCTTGTCCACCAGCCAGAACAAGCCATCGACATCCAGCGGTTCCACTATCCCTCCCGGTGTGCCTCTTTAGAGGCCCATGAGCTTGTCCAGCCCCACGGTGAGGCCAGACAGGCCGCCGACCTTGCCGACGGCCATGAGGACGCCGGGCATGTAGCACTCGCGGTCTGTCGTGTCGTGGCGGAGGGAGAGGGTCTGGCCGGGGCCGCCGAACGTGACCTGGTGGTGCGCCATGCGGCCGGGCATGCGAGCGGCGTGGATGCTGATGCCTTCGTAGTCGCCGCCGCGCGTACCGGACAGCGGCTCGCGCTCCGGGTCGTTGTGGGCGAACCGCTCCGGGTGCGCCTCGTGGACCGCCTTCGCGATGCCGAGCGCGGTGCCGGACGGCGCGTCGACCTTCATCTCGTGGTGCTCCTCGACGATGTCCGCGTACTCGAAGTACGGGGCGGCGATGGCGGCGAGCTTCGTGAGCAGCACCGCGCCTATCGTGAAGTTCGGGGCGAGGAATCCGCCGAGGTTGTGCTCGGCGCAGAGCGCGCCGATGCGCTCGATCTGCTCCGGCGTAAACCCGGTCGTGCCGATGACTGGCCGCGCACCGCACGCCAGCGCTTGCGGAAGCATCTCCAGCGTAGCCTGCGCGAGGCTGAAGTCGACGATGGCGTCCGACGGGTGTGCGGTCAGCGCTTCCTGGACGCTGGTGTAGTAGGGGGCATTGACGGGCAGCGCCACGAGTTCGTCCGAGGGCACGCGGTCTATCGCTGCGGTGAGCGTCATGTCCGGCGCTCCCGCGACGGCGCGGAGCACCTCGCGCCCGACGCGGCCCGCCGCGCCGTGCACCGCTACGCGTATGAGGGGCGTCGTGGTCATACGACTCCTCCGCTGCCCTGCGGATTCAGGAGCGCGGGCCCATCCCCATGGACGAACCGCCGGCCTCCCGCATGCGCTGCGCCATCTCCGTGTCAACGCCACGGCGCCACTCGCGCTTCGCGGGGTCTTCCACGTTGACGTGCAGGGTGCCGATGCCGCCGATGGTGAAGTCGAGGCGGTCGCCGTCCTGCAGCGCGCCGAGTCCCTGGTGGTTCGTGCCGGTGCTGATGATGTCTCCGGCGCGCAGGTGTGCGATGCGGGAGATGAATTCGATGCACTCCGGGATCTTGTGCGCCATGTCGTCCGTGTTGAACGCCTGCCGGTCCTCGCCGTTGTTCGCGATGTGGAGGCTCACGTCGTGCGGGTCGGGGATCTCGTCCTTCGTGACGATGAACGGGCCCATGGGGCCGAACGTGGGCCAGGACTTCACCTGGAAGAAGCTCGTGCGCCCGCCGGGCTCGAAGCCACGGGCGGAGACGTCGATGAAGCCGGTGTAGCCGAACACCTTGTCCATCGCCTCTTCCTGCGAGACGTTCTTCGCCTCCGCGCCCATGATGACGGCCAACTCGGCCTCGTGGTGGAAGATGGTGGCGTGGCAGTCGGGGCTGAGGTGGACGGTGTCGCCGTCGCCGATGACGCAGTCGGACGACTTCTGGAAGCAGTCGATCTCCGGCATGGGCCGCTGGCCGAACTCGAGGTAGTTCACCGCCATGCAGAAGATCTGGTCAGGCCGGGGGATCGGCGGGCGGATGCGTACGCTGCTCAGCGGCACGCCCTCCGAGATGTCGCACAGCTTCTGGAACGGGTCGCGCACCTGTTCGAAGTGGGAGATGACGAGATTGATCATCTCCTGCGCGCCGTGGGCGTGCACGCCCGCCAGCGCCTCCGAAACGTCCACGATATGGGTGTCGTTCTTCACGACGCCAAGCGTCCAGTCGTTGAAAAAGCCGATCTTCATGCGCGCTTCTCCTCGTTGGGTTACCGAAGGATGATGGGCCGCACGACGATGCTCTCGTCGCGGCGCGGGCCGGTGGATATCAGGTCTATCGGGCAGCCTATCACGTCCTCTATGCGGCGGACGTAGGCCGACGCCTCGGGCGGTAGCTGGGACTTGTTCGTGATCCCGGCGGTCGGCGCGCTCCAGCCGGGCATCTCCTCCCAGACCGGAGTGGCGCGTTCCAAAAGACCGGGTTCGCTGGGGAACCGGTGGATGCGCTTGCCGTCGGCCTCGTAGGCGGTGCAGATCTTCACGGGGTTGATGCCGTCCAGCACGTCGAGCCGTGTGAGCACGGCGGACGTGAAGCCATTGATGGTGGCGGAGTAGCGCGCCGCGAGGCCGTCGAACCAGCCGACGCGCCGGGGGCGTCCGGTCGTCGTGCCGTACTCCCAGGCGCGCTCGCGGATGTCCTGCCCCACCTCGTCATCCAGTTCAGTGGTCAGAGGCCCTGCGCCGACGCGGGTGGAGTACGCCTTGAACACGCCGATGATGCCGACGATCTCGCGCGGCGAGATGCCGAGGCCGGTGCACGCTCCGCCGATGGAGACCGACGACGACGTGACGTAGGGGTACGTTCCGTGGTCGAGGTCGAGCATCGCGCCCTGCGCGCCCTCCAGCACGACACGTGCGCCGCGCGCGAGCCTGTCCAGGATGCGTTGCTCCACCGATGCGACGTACGGCCGGAGGGCGTTGCCCCAGGAGCGCACCTGGGCGAGCAGGTCGTCGAAGTCGATGGGGTCGGCGTCGAATACCCTGGTGAGGAGCCGGTTCTTCTGTGCGAGGACCGTTTCCAGGCGGGATGCGAGGTACGTCTCGTCCAGCAGGTCGCCAAGGCGGATGCCGGTGCGCGCGACCTTGTCCACGTAAGCGGGGCCGATGCCGCGCCCCGTGGTGCCGATGGCGTTGCTGCCGCGGGCCTTCTCCTCCAACTGGTCCAGCATGATGTGGTAGGGCATGACGATGTGGGTGTGGTCGCTGATGAAGAGGCGGCTGGTGTCCACGCCCCGCTCGTTCAGGCTCTCCAGCTCGCCCAGCAGCACGACGGGGTCGAGCACGACTCCGGGGCCGATGACTGCGTCCACGTGCGGGCGGAATATGCCCGACGGAATGAGATGGAGGGCGAACTCGCCCTTCTCGTTGATGACCGTATGACCGGCGTTGCTGCCGCCGGAGTAGCGAACGACGACGTCCGCCTCCTCAGCGAGGAAGTCGACTACCTTTCCTTTGCCCTCGTCGCCCCATTGGGCGCCGACGATGCCGTATGCGGGCATCGCAACACTCCTTTACTCGTTCCGGGGAACGTCCCGATTACACACTACCGGCCTGCGCCAAAGCCGGGCGCAGGCCGGATGGCAGTATAGCAGAGGCGATGCTGGGTTATCCAAGCGGGATCTGCGGCGGCGCGGGTTACGCGAGCACGTCGCTGGCGAGGGCGACCGCGCCGAGCGCTCCGGCCTCCGCGCCGAGGGCGGGCGGGACGACGGGCGTGAGCTTGCCGATGCCTGCGAACGACTGCTCGCGCATCAGGGCGACGGCGGGGGCGATGTAGGCGTCCCATTCGTTGGAGAGCCCGCCGCCGATGATGATCTTCGCGGGGTTGAGCAGGTTCACGAGGCTCGTGAGGCCCGCGCCGAGGTAGACGATGGCGTCGGCGACGATGTCCTGCGCCAGCGCGTCGCCGGAGCGGCAGGCTGCGAAGATGTCGCGGGCCGTCAGCCCTTCCTGGTTGGTGTCGTGCAACGCGGTGGCCATGGAGGAGCGCTCGCCCGCGGTAATGCGTTCTGTGGCGATACGCGCGAGCGCCGTGCCGGAACAGAGCGACTCCCACGCGCCGGGAGTCGTGCTTGCGCCGTAGGGGCCGTGGGCGTCCACGGTCATGTGCCCGACCTCTCCCGCGTATCCGGCGGCACCGGTGAAGAGCCTGCCGTCGATGATGATGCCAGCCCCGATACCGGTGCTGATGGTGAGGAAGACGAGGTCCTGCACGTCCTTGCCTGCGCCGTAGCGCTGCTCGCCGAGCGCGGCGATGTTCGCGTCGTTGCCGATGGCGACCGGCATCCCGAGGAGCTGGCTGAGCATCGCGACCACGGGTGTGTTCGACATCGTGGACAGGTGTGGGGAGTGCACGATGGTTCCGGCGCGCGCGTCTATCGCGCCAGCAGCGGCCACGCCTGCGGAGCCGATGTCGTCCGTCCCCAGCCCCGCCTGCGCCATGGCCGCGCGGGCAGTTTCCGCCATCGCGGATATGACGCGCTCCGCCTTCTCCCGCGATGGCGTCTCCGCGACGGCGGACGCGAGCGTTGTGCCGTCGGGTCGTGCGGCGAGGGCGAGTATCTTCGTGCCGCCGACGTCTATGCCGAGGACTGCGTTGCTATCGGTCATCGCTCTCCACAAAGGCCGGACGTTCAGGAGCCGCCACAACGCCCGCTATGTTACCCCGGCGAGCGAGTTCATCAAGCGGAGATGGTCCTTGAGCAGGCGGGTCGTCAGGAAGTGCTCGCGGACGTGCTCCTTGCCCCGCTTCCCCATCTCCTTGCGTGTGCGCTCGTCCTCCAGCAGTGCACGGATGGCGTCCACGAACTCCTGTGTGGTGCCCGCGACGGGACCGGCGCGTCCGTAGTCCAGTTGGAGAGGGATGCCTCCGGCCTCGCTTCCCACGAGGACTTTCGATTTCCAGAGCGCTTCGGAGATGACGAGCCCGAACCCTTCACGGATGGACTTCTGCAGCAGCACGTCCGCAGCGCTCTGGAAGGCGTTCACCTCCAGGTTGCCGACGCCGTTGAGGTTCGTCAGGACGTGGATGTCGTAGTCCTCACCGGCCTTCCGGACGATGCGTTCGTAGAACGACCACGCTTCGGGGTCGTCGTTCGCCATCGCGGCGACCATGAGCAGTTGCAGGCCGGGGTACTCGTCCTTGAGGGCCTTGTAGACGTCCAGTACGCCGAGCGGGTCCTTCCATGGGTCGAACCGTGATATCTGGGCGATGATGGGCCGGTCCGGGTCGATCTCGTAGCGGGCGAGGATGTCGCGGATGACAACGGGCGAGATCTCCGAGTTCTTGGTGCTCGTGGGGTCTATCGCGGGCCAGATGATCTCCAGTTTGGGGCCGGTGATGGGCTCCTTCACGTACTCCGCGAGGGTGAAGACGAGCGCGTCGTAGATGGAGATGTAGCCGCGCAGGAAGCCCCACACCTCCGGCAGCGCTTCCGTCGTGTCGAGGTGGCAGCGCCACACCCACTTCGCGCCGAGCATGTCCGGATCGCGCTCGCGCAGGTACTCCAGGATGCCGGCGGGCTGGGGGTCGTGGATGTAGACGAAGTCGTACTTCCCGTCCATCGCGTCGGCGTTCGCCTCGTTGGTCTCCCGCCAGAGGTCGGCCATCGCCTTGTTCCAGGGTATGTACATGCCCTGCATGGCGTTGTGCATGCTCTTGGTGACGTTGAAGAACTCCGCGGATGCTTCCATGACGTGCCAGTGAGCGTCGACGCCCACGTCGCGCAGGAGCGGGATGAAGCTGTTGAGTATCTCCGCGACGCCTCCGCCGAACGCGGTCGCGTTCAGGTGCAGCACCCGCGCGTCCTTCAGGGGCGCGGCGAGAGCTCGGAGCTCTGCTATGCGCTCCTCGCCAACGTGCGGTTCATACTCGTGCAGCGCCTTGGGGGTGATGGGAACGGGGGTGGGCATTCAGCGCCTCGAGGTTCGCTGCCGTCGCTTCAGCATCTGCTGGAAGACCTTCAGGTAGTTGGCGAGGTAGTTCGTGATGAGGTGGCGCCTGGCAACGTGCCGGTGTGCGGCCTGGCCGAGGCGGGCTGCTGTTCGGGGGCTTCTCAGCAGCCGCTCGATGGCGGCGGCCTGCTCCTCCGTGCTGTCGGCGAGCAGCGCCGTTCTCCCTTCGATGAGCAGGGCCTCCGCGACCGAGCTGCGAGCGCTGACGATGGGGCGGGACTGCCACATCTCTTCCAGCAGTTCCACGGAGATGCCGCGCGGATAGCCCTCGTGGATGAGCACCGTCGCCTCTTCCCGCAGGGCGGAGAGTTCTACGTTGCCGACCCGGTCCATCTCCGAGAGCACCAGCACGCCCCCCAGCTGTTGCGCGCGCTGGCGCAGGACGCTGAGCTTCTCGGCGAGGGCCGGTTCGTCGGTGACGAGGTTCGTGATGACCAGTTGCACGTCCGGTCGGTGCTGCCGGACGAGAGCGAAGGTGTCCAGCACCCGCTCGGGGTCGTCGTCGCGCATGCTCAACACGATCTGGCCGATCACCGGGAGGTTCACGTCCAGCCCGCGCTGGGCGAGGATCGTTTCGCGCACCTCGTCGGATACGGGGCGCGCGCTGGGGCTGAGCGGGTCGACGCCGGGCGCCACGACGAACGTGCGGGGCGTCGGGGCGTCGTCCCGGATGAACGGCTTGTAGTCGTAGACCGACGCGTCGAAGTCGTCGGCGTGCTGGCGGATGAGCGACCACGCGTTCGGCATGGCGTTGCGGTAGTCGCGGTGGGAATGCCACAGCCAGGCGCCGGGAGGAGGGTGTCCGTGCAGATGTGTGAGCGCCGCGTGGAGTCCGACCGACGCGGAGTGGTGCACGACGACGATGTCGAAGTCCTCGTCGAACATCTGCGCGTTCCCCTGGTTGAACTCGCGCCATTCGCTCTCGCGGTTCTCATGCCATCCGGGGTAGCCGGAGAGCGCCCGGCGGAGCGCCCGGTCCGTCTCCACGTACTCGGCGGCTATCCGCACCTGCTGCCACTGGATGTTCAGCCCGAGGTCTGCCAGCAGAGGGACGGAGCTCTGGAGCAGCCGGCGCACGGCGCCGCTTGCCGCAGGGGAAGAGAGGTAGAGCACGCGGGCGCCCTGCAGAGGCGCGGCTGCCGCGCGGAGCGAATCGATGGCGGCGTCGCCGACGAACTGGGCGTACTGGTCTATGGAGTGTGTGCTGGTTGCGACGCTTCCGAACATCCGCCTGCCGCCCGCCCGCCGTGCGCTCAGCGCCAGCGTGGCGTCTGCGAACGATTATCCGGGACGCTTCGGAGGCGGTCAACACAACTGCGCCCCGTTCGTCCTATAATCGCGCCATTGAAACGGATGCTCAGCAGACGCTCAAGGAGGCGTTAGATGACGGACTACGACCGCACCGACCAGGACTTCGGCAACATCGTCTCTCTCGACCACGTCAACCTCACCGTGCCCGACCAGCAGATGTCGACGCTCTTCCACATCGTCGGCATGGGTCACACCCGCGACCCCTACATGACCGTTGGGCTGGAGAACATGTGGGTGAACATCGGCAGGGAGCAGTTCCACCTGCCGACGCGGGACTCGGCGCAGGTGCTGCGCGGGCGCATCGGACTCGTTACGCCGGACGTCGACGAATTGGAGGAGCGGCTCGACAGGATGGCGCCCCGTTTCGAGGGGACGCAGTTCGCCGTCGAGCGGGAGGGGCGCAACCTGGACGTCACCGGCCCGTGGGGCAACCGGTTCCGCTGCCACCCGGCGGACGGCGAGCGCCTGGGCGGCGCGAACATCGGCCTGGAGTACCTTATCTTCAACGTTCCGGCAGGCACCGCGCCGGGCATCGCCCGCTTCTACGGGCAGGTCATGGGCGCGACGACCGACCTCGTTGAGCGTCGGGGCTCTCCGACGGCGCGAGTGCAGGCGGGCAGGCACCAGGCGATGCTCTTCCGGGAGGACCCGGACGAATCGCGGCCCTACGACAACCACCACATCGCGGTCTACATCGCGGACTTCTCCGGCCCCCACAAGGCGCTGCAGGAGATGGACCTCGTCACGGAGGAGAGCAACGCCTCGCAGTACCGGTTCGTGAACATCACCGACCCCGAGACGGGCGAGACGCTCTACGAACTGGAGCACGAGGTGCGGAGCATGGTGCATCCGATGTACGGGCGTGAGCTTGTGAACCGCAACCCGGTGCAGTCGTTGCAGGTCTATCGCAGGGGCGCAGACGCGCTGATGGTGGGGTAGGGCAGGACGGTCCGGCCTAGGCCGAACCGCCTCTGATCTGCGTCCGGCGCTCCGGCTGCTCAGCGCCGTCGCCACGCAACTGCTTCGGCAGGACGAACTCCACGTCCTCCCGCGTCACCTCGACCGTCTCAACGGAGTCGGGCTGGAGGAAGTCGATGACGCCCTCCACGAGCGATTCCGGCGTGGACGCGCCCGACGTGATGCCGACGCGTTCCTTACCGTCCAGCCAGGCGAGGTCTATCGCCGATGCGTCGTCCACGAGGTAGGACGGCACGCCCGTCTGCTCGGCGACCTCGCGGAGCCGGTTGCAGTTGGAGCTGTTCTGCGCTCCGACGACGATGACCACGTCCACCTGCTGCGCCAGCTCTTTCACCGCGTCCTGCCGGTTTGTCGTGGCGTAGCAGATATCGTTCCGCGCGACGATGTTCGGGAAGCGCTCGCGCAGGGTCCCGATGATCTCGTGGGTGTCGTCCACGCTCAACGTCGTCTGCGTGAGGGCGACGACACGGTTGGGGTCGGCGACAGCCGCGCTCTGGGCGTCGTCGTCGTTGTCGACGAGCTGTGATGCCTCGGGCGACTGCCCGAGGGTGCCGATGACCTCAGGGTGGCCCTCGTGACCGACGACGATGATGGAGTAGCCCTCGCGGGCGTACTTCTTCGACTCCATATGCACCTTGGTGACGAGTGGGCAGGTGGCGTCGATGACGGTCAGGTCGCGCTCTTCCGCCGCCTTCCAGACCTCAGGGGCGACGCCGTGTGCGCTGAAGATGATGGTCGAACCGTTCGGGGCCTCGTCGGTCTCTTCGATGAAGATGGCGCCCTTCCTCCGGAGACTGTCCACGACGTGCTTGTTGTGGACGATCTCATGCCGGACGTAGACGGGAGCGCCGAACCGTTCGAGCGCGAGTTCGACGATGTCTATCGCGCGTACGACGCCTGCACAGAAACCGCGAGGAGAGCCAAGCACCAGTTGCATGCGCCCATGATACCAGCGCAGCGCTAGCCTTGGGTAAATGCGCTGCCCTCTCCCACGAGACCTTGCCCCGGTAGCACGACCCGACGCCTGCCTTCGCGCACCGTCCCGATGACCGACGCCTCGCCTCCGGCAGCGGCGATGGCAGCGAGCGCCGCGTCGGCGGACGCTGCGGGCACTACGGCGCAGAAGCCGACGCCCATGTTGTAGACGCGGTACATCTCCGCGAGCGCCACGTTGCCCTCGCGGCGGATCACCTCGAAGACGGGCTGGGGCGCGGGCAGGGCGTCGAGGTGGTATTCGACGTCCGCGTCGAGGCGGAGCAGGTTCAGCAGGCCGTCGCCGGATATGTGCGCAAGTCCGCGCACGTCCACTCCGGCGCGCAGCATCGCCGTCACCTCCGGCACGTAGACGTGCGTGCGGCGCAGTAACTCCTCGCCGACGGTACGCCCGCACTCCGGCAGCGCAAGGCCGACGGTCTCGTGTGCGTCCCCACTCAGCAGGAGGCTGCGCGCGAGCGTGAGCCCGTTCGCGTGGATGCCGTTGCTCGCCATGCCGATGACCGCGTCGCCGGGACGGATCGCCGCGCCGGTGATGGGCGCCGCGCCGTCCTCCAGCACGCCCACGCATGTTGCGGAGATATCGAACGCGTATCCCTCGCGAGGACCGGTGAGCGTGTCGGGGTGCTGCGAGAGTTCGCCGCCGACGATGGCGACGCGTGCGCGCTCTGCGGCGTCGCGCATCCCTTTGCCGAGCGCCGCGAGCATATCGCCGTGCGGATGCTGCAGTGCGATGTAGTCCACGAGTGCGACAGGCCGCGCGCCCGTGCAGATGATGTCGTTCACGTTGACGGCGACGCAGTCCCAGCCGATGGACTCGAAGTCGCCGGTAAGTTGCGCGAGCACGCTCTTGGAGCCGACGCCGTCTGTCGATATCGCGAGCGAGAGCCGCTCGTTGAGCGGCAGGACGGCGGCGAAGAAGCCGCCGGGCACCGGCGATGGGCCGACGCCTTCAACGAACGCGGAGGTCTGCGATACCCAGTGCAGCAGACCGGATAGGCCCTTGGCCGCTTCGTCTGTGTCGACGCCGGAAGACGCGTACGTCTGCTGGGTGGAGGTGTCGTCAGCCATCGAGCGTCCGAGCCGTCTTCGCTATCGTCTCACCCGCGGCTCGTGTGCCGCCGACGGGCTGGCCGTATTCGCCGATGGAGAGCGCGCCGCCCTGCAGCGACTCCTCCACCGCCCGGCGGGTCAGCTCCGCTGCCGCGCCCTCGCCGAGGTAGTCGAGCATCATCGCGAGCGTGAGCACCTGCGAGACGGGGTTCGCCTTGTCCTGCCCCGCGATGTCGGGCGCGGAGCCGTGGATCGGCTCGAAGTAGGCGTGGTCGTCGCCGATGTTGCCGGAGGGGCAGAGGCCGATGCCGCCGACCGTTCCGCCGCCGAGGTCGCTGAGGATGTCGCCGAGGAAGTTCTCCATCACCAGCACGTCGAAATGCTGCGGACGCACGACCAGCGCCTGCGCTGCGGCGTCGGCGTACAGGTGCTCGCTCTGCACGTCAGGGAACTCCTCGGCTACCTCATCGAATACACGACGGAAGAACGCCATTGACGGCAGCACGTTCGCCTTGTCCACGCACGTCACGCGGCGCACGCCGTCCGACGGCGCTCCGTTCCGCTGCTGGGCAATCTCGAACGCCCGCCTGACGACGCGCTCCGTTCCCTTGCGCGTGATCAGGAGCGTGTCGGCTGCGGCGTCGTTGGTCTGCACGCCCTTGCCGCGTGAGAGATACAGCCCTTCCGTGTTCTCCCGCACGATGACGTAGTCCACCTCGCCGGGCTCCGCCTTGATGGGCGCCTCCGCCCCGGGCAGCAGCCGGATGGGGCGCACATTGGCGTACACGTCCAGACCGGTGCGGAGCACGCCGCCGAGCACGCCGGCCTCCGTGCCGTCCGGGAAGCGCACCTCCGGCAGCCCCACCGGGCCCTTCATCGTGGCGTCCGCAGCCCGAACAGCCGCTATCGACTCCGCCGAGAGGTTCGCGCCTGTCTCCTGGTAAAGCGCGGCTCCTCCGCGATGGACGTCGAGGTTCAGGTGGAAATCGCCGGACGCCTCCTCCACCGCTTCCAGCACGGCGAGCGCCGCGTTGGTGAGTTCAGGCCCGATGCCGTCGCCGGGGATGATGACGACGTTGTGTTCGCGCTTGCCAGTAGAGTCTCCCATGCCATCGGAGTATATCAACGCGCCGCGCGGGCAGGGCGCGTGTAGAATGGCCGCGCCCGCAGGCGGCGTAAACGCTGGGGGCCAATCTCATCCGCGTTCACATGCACGGACGCGCGCAGGCGGCATGCTCGACGACGCTCAACTCACCGAGATGGAACAGCAGGCGTGCGCCCTCGTCCATGGAGCGGGCGCCATCCTCCTCCGCTACTTCGACCAGCCCCTGAACATCGACTACAAGTCCGCGAACAACCGCAACCCGGTTACCGACGCCGACCATGCTGCGGACGAATACCTCCGCGCTGAACTGTCACGGCGATTCCCTGAGCACGGCATCGTCACCGAAGAAACCGAATCGGCCGACGACGAACCGAAAGAGATCACCTGGGTGGTCGACCCGCTCGACGGCACCACGAACTTCCTGCACGGCCTGCCGATGTTCGCCTGCATGGTGTGTGCGCTGGAGCGCGGCACGCCCGTGGCGGGCGCCATCTACATCCCGCACATCGGCAGCGCGGACGGTCGCGTCATCCACACGCGGCGCGGGGGCGGCGCGTTCCAGAACGACGTACCGCTCTCCATAGAGACGTCTGACCCGCCGCGGCGGATGGCGTCCGTCCCCGGCTACTTCCTCCGGATGTTCACGCCCCGCAAGAACATGCGCCGCCGCCTCGGCGACCTGCGCAACACCGGGAGCGCGGGCTACGAGATGGCGATGACCGCCCGCGGCGTGTTCGACTACACCGTCTTCAACGGCCCGTGGGTCTGGGACCTCGCGACGGGCATCCTCGCGGTGCAGGAGGCCGGAGGCACGGCGATGCTCCGCAACTCCCGCACGAAGGAGTGGGCCTCGTTCGAGACGTTCGCCACCTCGCCGGACACGACTCCGCGTCCGAGCGAGCTTCGCCGCTGGCGTGGCTCGCTGGTGTTGGGGAGGCGCGAGACGGTGGAGATCATCACGTCCGGCGTTTCTCTGAAGACGTACCCCATCCGCCAGCTGCGCCAGCGCGCTGCCCGGATGTTCGGCAAGGGCCCGCCACCCGAGGCTGCGCCAGCTGCACCGCCGAGGCAGGCACAATAGCCAGTCTTGTTCGAATAACCGGGTAGCGTCCCTCTACAACCACGGCCACGGCAGGTCGCGGCGGGTGCGGGGCGACGGCAACACCGGCTCCGCAAGCACGCGTCGCATTCGCTCACGGAGCACCTGCACCTCGGCGCCGTCCAACAGGGCGGCGAGTGCCCGAGCGCACGCGCCGTCTGCATCGAGGTCGCCGGCCACCCGCTCGATGTCGGCGAGCAGGGCAGGGGGAATGGGCTCGCCGGAGTAGTCCCATATCACCGTGCGCAGCTTGTGGTCCTCGTGGAACGTCAGCCCGTTGTCCACGGCCCACAGGCAGCCGTCCGCTCCCAGGAAACAGTGCCCGCCCTTGCGGTCCGCGTTGTTCGCCAGCAGGTCGAAGACGGCAAGGCAGAGCGCCTCCTCCGCGTGCTCGCCGCGTAGCGTGAAGAAATTGGAGTCGGGGTCGTGCGGCACGAAGAGTTGGAGCGAGCCCTCGCCCGCTTCTCCCTCGCGCAAGACCGTGGGTGGTATCGTTCCCCAGCCGAGCGCCCTTGCGAACTCGTACGTTGCGCACTCGCGGCGGCCCAGCGTGCCGGTGGGGAAGTCCCAAAGGGGCCGCTCACCCGCCTGTGGTTTGTAGACACCGTAGCCTTCCCGATCGCCGGACGAGAGCTGGACGACGAACGTGTAGTTGGAGGCGTAGGGGTGGAGCCAGCCGTCGCCGATCTCCGCCTCGCACACGAAGCGCTCGGCGTCGGGCGACGACGGCGGCACGTCGTGCCGCCCCGCTGCTATCTCAGCGTGAGGGTAGTCGGCGTAGAGGGGCATGGCTCAGTTGGCGCGCGGGCAGGCGTGGGTCTCGTCAGCCGGGGTCGCGCCGCCGCAGAGGGCGCAGCGCGGGCGTCCGGCGTCGCATACTTCGAACGCACGGTCGGCGAGCCAGTCGAGAGTGTCGTGCTCGATCCACAGGGCGATGGCGTCGTCCTCCTCGTCGGAGCACTGCGCCAGCAGCATGTAGCGTCCGGTCGAGCGGTCGTGGCCGAGCGAGAGCGCGAAGACCTTCTGGTCGTGGTCGGCGCGGGTGTCGGCGCTCGCCGCGGCAACCGGTTCGCCGGTGATGCGGACGGCGGTGCGGAGGAGCCGCTTGATGGTGGTGGCGAGTTCGTGCAACTCCTCCTTCTCGAGCCAGAGGAGCGCGGAGCCGTGCTCTCCGGAAGCGCGCAGGCGGAAGAACCGGCGGCCCGGCTGGCCGACCGACTCCGGTTCGACGAAGGCGCAGACGCCCAGGTCGTACCGCGCGTATGCGCGGTCGTCAGGCATGGGTCCGCTTCTGGAACATGGCGCCGACAGACGTTCCGGTGTGGATGCGGTAGATCGCCTCGCCCAGCAGCGGGGCGACGGAGACGATATTCATGCGGTCGCTCATCTTGTCCGGAGGCATCGGTATCGTGTTCGTGCAGACGTACTCCCGTATCGGACTGCCGGTCAGGCGCCCGGGCGCGCCGCCGGAGAGCACCGCGTGCGTGGACGATGCGTAGACCGCCTTCACGCCCGCGTTCTCCAGCGCCACCGCCGCGTTGACCATCGTGCCGCCCGTGTCCACCTCGTCGTCCATGAGGATGGCGGTCTTGCCCTCCACCTCCCCGATGATGTTGAGCAGTTCGCTCTGGTCGTTGTTCCCGGTGCGGCGCTTCTCGATGATGGCGAGCGGCGCGCCAAGCTCCTCGGCCATGTCGCGCGCCCGTTTCGATATCCCGATGTCCACGGCGACGACGACCGGGTCCTCGATCCCCATCGCGTTGAACTGGTCGACGATGATGGGCATCGCGGTCAGCTCGTCTACGGGGATGTTGAAGAAGCCCTGTATCTGCCCGGCGTGCAGGTCCATCGTCAGCACGCGGTCGGCTCCGGCGGTGGTCAGCAGGTCGGCGATGAGCCGTGCGGTGATGGGCACGCGGGGCTGGTCCTTCTTGTCGGTGCGGCCGTAGCCGTAGTAGGGGATGACGGCGGTGATGCGCCCGGCCGACGCCCGTTTGGCGGCGTCGATCATGATGAGCATCTCCACGACGTTGTCGTTGACCGGGACGGAGAACGACTGCACGAGGAAGACGTCGCGCTGGCGCACGTTCTCGTTGATACGCACGAAGGTGTTGTCGTTGCTGAACTTGAATGCCTCGAGTTCGCTGAGCGGCATCCCGAGGTAGTTGGCGATCTCGTTGGCGAGAGCGGGGTTGGAGTTGCCGCTGAATATCTTCAGCTCTTCGTACAGGGGCATCTCTTCACTCCGGGCGTACATGGTTCTTCAGGGCGTTCGTCTGGTGGATCTGGGCTGCACAGGGGCGCCCGCTGATTCTACACAAACCCAGACCCCGTTGGGGAACAGGACGGCGCGCCGGGTCCTCCCTTGAGGAGACTTTGCCTAACCTTGCGGTGGGGCGCGGTGCAGGTATTTGATCCCTCTCCCAGGCGTGGGAGAGAGTCAGGGTGAGGACTGTCGAACTCCTGACACCCGCCCCTTTCGCGGTCGCGCCTCGACCGCGTACGCTGGTTGCATGACCGTCCCGCATCCCACCACAGGCGCGATGCAACACGATGCAACGGAATGGACACCAGTGAACACCGCCAAGCTTTTGAAATCGTTGGACACCTTGTTCAGGCTTTCTTGTCTGGGTGCATCGCGGAGGGGGTAAACCCCGCTCCGTCTAGCTCCTGGCGCCGGGTAAGCCCGTATAATGACCCACGAGGTAAGACGTGCAGATAGACCCCACCCAGGCAGCGATCCTCTATAACACCGTCTCTGACCGTGCCCGGCCGCTCGCCGAGGAGCTGGCGGATGCGCTCGGAACGCATCACCCGCTGCTGTCGACCTCTGCCGGTGAAGCGGTGCTCGCGGAGATCGCGCCTGCCGCGCTCATCACCGTCGGAGGCGACGGCACGCTGCTCCGCGCCGCGCGCATGGCCGCCGAGGCTGACATTCCATTGCTCGGCGTGAACCTCGGACGTCTCGGCTTCCTCACCGAGATCGAGGCTGCCGACGCGCTGGAACTCGTGCCGCAGTACCTGGAGGGCGGCTTCACGTGGATCGACGAGCGCCGCATGGTGCAGGCCGTCACGCGGGCCTCGGGGGAGAGCAGCGATACCGCCGCCGTCCTGAACGACGTCGTCGTCGGCAGGGGGCGCATCGCTCACCTCGCCCGCATCGGCGTCGCCGTCAACGGCGTCGAGCTCACCACGTACCAAGCCGACGCGGTCATCGTCTCGACGGCGACCGGCAGCACCGCATACGCGCTCGCAGCGGGCGGGCCGATACTCTACCCCGCGTCCGGCGACATGGTGATCGTGCCCGTCGCGACTCACGGCGACCTCGACGCGCCGGTCGTCGTGCCGGAGGACAGTTCGGTGGAGCTGACCATCAAGAGCGACCACGACGCCATCATGACCGCGGACGGGTTCGTCGACGTACCGATGGGGAAGGGCGACACGGTGACGGTGTCGCGCAGCCCCTACCGCGCCCGGTTCCTGCGCGGGGGCTCGCCGGACCACTTCTACGAGACGCTGGTGTACCGGCTGCGGCGCGGCGCGGAGCAGTCCGTGCACATCGCGCGGCGGCTCGCCGCGGACGAGGCGCGCCTTGGCTGACGAGCCCGAGCGCACCATCGCCATAGAGAGCGAACTGGTGGGACGGCGCGTCACGCTGCGCGTTGAACGCGTCGTCCTGGAGGACGGCAAAGAGACGCTGCGCGACATCGTGCAGCATCCCAGTTCCGTGGTCATCGTTCCGCTGGACGACGACGGCAACGTCGTGATGGTGCGCCAGTACCGGAAGGCCGCGGGCCGCGAACTGCTGGAGTTCCCCGCGGGCGTGATTGAGGACGACGCGTCGCCGCTCGACGCCGCGCGCCGCGAGTTGCGCGAGGAGACGGGGCTGGACGCCGCGGAGCTGATCGAGCTCGGCAACTTCTTCGCCGCACCGGGCTCCATGACGGAGCGGCTGCACTCGTTCCTCGCGACGGGCCTCTTCGCCAATCCGCTCGCGCCGGACGACGACGAGCGCATCACGCTCGAGCGCATGCCGTTCGCCGAGGCGGTGCAGCTCGCGCGCGCCGGTGAACTGAACGACGCGAAGACGCTCGCCTCGCTCCTGCTCGCCGCTCCGCACGTCACCGGCTGCTAGGCGCGCCTTCGGTGTGGGGAACGTTTCGGACGAAGCCTGCGTAGTATCCGGTAGAGCGCGCTCGCACCACGAATCCGAAGGGCCGCACTCCGGGGAGCAGGCATGATTGAGAACGATGCCGTCCAACGATGCCAACGCGGCGACCGCGAAGCATTCCGCTACCTCGTCGAGCGATATCAAGGCGTCGTATTTGGCACGGCGTACAACATGACCGGCAACCGCGCCATCGCCGAGGAGCTGGCGCAGGAGGCGTTCCTCTCCGCCTGGAAGGGCATACGCACCTTCAGGCGAGGACGCCCCTTCAAACCCTGGCTCATGCGCATCCTGGTGAACGAGGTGATGAACCAGCGCCGCAGGCGCTACGTCGTCACGACGCCCATCGAGGGAGGCGATTGGCCCGGCGATGCCGAAGACCCCGCGGACGCACTCGATTCCCAGCTGGAACGGCAGACACTCCAGCAGGCGATTGCGGGGTTGAGCCCGGAGCACCGGCAGGTGGTGGTGTTGCGGTATTTCTCGGAGATGTCGGTGCAGGAGGTGGCGCGGGCGGCGGGCTTGAACGAGGGCACGGTGAAGTCGCGCCTGCACCGGGCGCACCAGGCGTTGCGGCAGCGGTTGAGCGATGAGCAGGGCGTAGCAGGTGAGCAGCGATGAACAGGAACAACGACATGAACGACAGGGAGATCGAACGTCTGCTGGAGGAGCATTTCGCCTCCGGCCCGGCCAACGTCCCTCCCACGCCTGACCTCTGGGGAGCGCTGGAGAGCCGCCTCGGAGAGCAGGCCCCCAAGCCGCTGTGGGCTGTGCTCCGCGACGTCGGGACGCCGGTGGATGGATTCCGCTTCGCGCCCGCGCTCGCTGCGACGGCGGCGGTAGCGGTCGTGGCCGTCGGGGGTGGTTCGGTGTGGTTCGCGGTCGGCACCAGTGGAGGCGGTGGGTTGCCTGCAGCTGGTGTGCTTGCGGATACGGCCACGGCTGTACCCCTCGCAGCGACGCCGACGCCGATGCCCGCGGCGATGATGGAGTCTGCGGGCCCTGAAGAATCGGATGGCGTACCTGGAGCCCCGGGTATACCGGGCATTGCCGGTGTGGATGGCGAACAGTACCGCGCTGCGCCGACCCCGACAGCGATGGCGACGATGGAGAGTTCTTCAGCACCCACCGCCGTTCCGGCGCCACGTCCCACGCCGACGCTTGCGCCGCAAGCGGTACTGGAGGCTGCACCGGTGTTGCCGGAGCAGCGCTCGACTGACCAGCCGGGGGCCACCACGTTCCAGGACTACGAGCGGCAACTCTTCACCGAGGCGCGGGAGGAGAACATCTCCACGTTCAGCCTCGACACCGACCGCACGTCGTTCCAGCTGGCGCTGAACTGGGCGCGGGCGGGCTACCGGGTGGACCCGGCGTCGGTGCGGGCGGAGGAATGGGTGAACGCCTTCGACTACGGCTACGCCCCCCCCACGGCCAGCGACCGCTTCGCCATCACGTCCGATCTCATCGCGCACCCGCTGGACAGCGGCAGGTACATGGCGCGCGTGGCGTTCAAGGCGCCGGAGGTGGTACAGGACGGCCCGCTCAACGTGACGTTGGTGCTCGACGCGTCCGGCTCGATGAACGAAGGGAACCGGGTGGCCATCGCACGCGAGGCGGCTGAAGCGATCAGGCGCAGCCTGGACGCGGACGACCGCATATCGGTCGTCCACTTCACCACGGAGGTCCTCCACGACCTGACCGTGAAGTACGCATCGCCGGACGACCGCGCGGTGATCGACTCCATCGCCCGGCTCGCGCCGCACGACAGCACCAACGTGCAGGCGGGATTGGATCTGGGCGTGGAGTTGGCGGACACGATGCGGCGGGAGCGCCCCGATGCGCTGAACTACGTCATCCTGATGTCCGACGGCGTGGCGAACGTCGACGCCACCGACCCGTTCGCCATCCTGGAGTCCACGTCGGCGCCGGACGGCGCGAACCCGCTGCGGCTCGTCACCGTGGGCGTCGGCATCGAGAACTACAACGACCACCTGCTGGAGCAATTGGCGCAGCACGGCAACGGCTGGTACCGATACCTGTTCGACGAGGAGCAGGCGCGCGCGACGTTCCGCCGCGACAACTGGCTGGCGCTCGCTTCACCGGTGGCCGACCAGACGCGTGCGCAGGTGACGTGGGACCCGGACGCGGTGAAGGCGTGGCGCATCGTCGGCTACGAGAACCGCGTTTCGTCCGCCGAATCGTTCACGCAGGACCGCAAGGAGTTCGCCGAGGTCTACTCGGGCGCGGCCACGACCGTCTTCTACGAGTTGGAACTGCACGACGACTTCCGGCGTTATGGCGCCCTGGGGCAGGTGGAGCTGCGGTGGGTGGAGCCGGAAAGCGGCCGTGGCTGGAGCCAGAGCACGGATATCGCAGGCGGTGGACAGGTGAGACCCGCCCTGGTGGACCCGCTGCTGTCGTTCGGCGCGGTCGTGGCGCTGACGGCGGACAGATACAACGCGCTGGACGGCTTCCGGGAGTATGACGCCGATCGCGATCTATGGAGCCTTCAGGGTCTCGTGGACGGCCTGCACGGCCAACTGGGGCACCTGGCGGCGTTCAAGGACTTCGCCTTCGTGATGGAGGCGCTGCTCAGGGGCGTCCCCTACACGCCGCCGGACGACTCGGGATACAGCCGGTAGGCGGTGGGCTAGAAGCGCGTGCGGGCGAAGATGCTGGCCGAGACGGTAGTTACGAGCGCAGCGACGATCCAGGCGAGGGTGGAGGCGGCGCTCACGGTGACGCTGGCGAGCATCCCCACCACGCCGCTGCTCCCGAGCGCGAGCTCGAACGGGGCGTCGGCTATCCAGTGCCCGACGAGGTTGCGGCGCGGGTCGACACGGTCATAGTGCGCGAGGAGTCTTCCTCCATACTCCCGAACGTGCAGACCGTCCGCCCCGCGCCACTGCCGCGTAGCGCCGAACAGCCAGCCCATGGAGGTTTCCTCACAGCCGTCAGGGAGTTGCTCGATCGGGAACTCTGAACCGTAGGAGTGTGCGCGCAGAATGGCTTCACCCTTTCTCATAACTCATCCACTTTCATTGTACGCTGTGCCTGGTCGGTCCGTATGGGAGCGAACGGCTAGCCGGACATTAACAACAGCCGGGGCGGGGGATGGGGTAGAGGCGGTCAGTAAAGAGAGCGCGTCAAACGCGCGCCGGCCATTCCCGCAGCAGCCTCCCGCAGCCGTCGGCGCTCGACGGCAAACGATGGCCGAGCAGCGACGTGATGTGCCAGAACATCGCCGGGTTGCTGGCGACGACGGGCACGCCGAGGTCGGCTTCCAGCCGCTCGACCGCGAGCAGCGGGTTGAGTGGTGCGCCCTGGAAGTAGATCGCGTCCACGTCCGACGCGCTCTCGAATGCGTCGACGGCGAGGCGGTAGACCTCGTCCGCGCTCTTGCGCTCCGTGGAGGTGACGTCCTCGCGGCTGGTGTCGGTGCGGTTCGTTTCAGGGACGGTGACGTCCAGCCCCTGGCTGGTGAGGAACTCGCGCAGCATCGCGTTCAGGCCGTCGTCGAAGGGCGTGAGCAGCAGGATGCGGCTCGCCCCGAACGCTTTGACCGCCGCCGCCCCGGACTCCAGTGCCGTTGTGGCGGGGATGTTCAGCAGGGAACGCAGCTGCTCGACGTGGCCAGGATTCTGCACCTGCATCGGCGCGCCCATGAGCGCGATGCCGTCCCAGCCGTGCTCCGCGACGAGGGCGGTCGTGCGCTCGATGTGCTCGCGCGTCTTGCCCTCCAGGTCGTAGAGCGAGTTCTGCCAGAGCCCGAGCGGGACGATGCGCACATCGGCCTCTTCCGGCACGAGGCGCAGGAAGTCGTCGTAGTGGGCGCCGTGACCGCGCGAGTTCGCACTGAGGAATCCGAGACTGACCGTGGCCACGTTACGCCTCCTTGCACAAGCCTGGGTGAGGATGAGAGGGACGCCGGATGAAGGGCGTTGGACTGGTGACCCGCGAGGTCACCAGTCTCATGTTTCAGGGTGTCTCCCTTGACGACATGTTGAAAACCTGTAAACGTCGTAACGGCCTTGTGCGCGTGCTGTCATATGGTGCTTGACGTTGCCCGTTGTAGCTCATAGCATCACTCAAAAAGTGAGTAAGCGAGTGAGTAATGACTGAGCGGCCAAAACGCCTCAACGCCACCTTCGTCAAGGCTGTCGCCGAGCCTGGACGATTCACAGACGGGCGCGGCTCGTTCGGGTTGTCGTTGCATGTGCAGCGATCCATGTCCGGAAGGATAACGAAGTCGTGGGTACAGCGCATCAAGGTAAGGGGACGCTTCCGCTACATCGGCTTGGGAAGTTACCCGATCGTGTCATTGGCAGAGGCTCGGGAGGCTGCGTTCACAAACGCCCGCGATGTGCGCTCCGGCGCCGATCCGCTGGATAACCGCGTTCGCACAGCGAGGACACCGACGTTCCGCGATGCGGCTGAGCGAGTAATCGAGTTGAATGCCAAGAGTTGGAAGAACGGCACCAGGACGGCGCAGATATGGCGCGCTCGTCTCGAGGCGCATGTTCACCCTGCCATCGGGTCCTTCCGGGTCGACCAGATTACGTCGGCGCACGTCGTGGATGTGATTACTCCGGTATGGACGACACGGCGCGAGACTGGCCGCCGGCTTCGCCAGTACATCGCCACGGTGATGTCGTGGTGCGTCGCACAGGGCTACCGGGAGGACAATCCGGCTGCGGCAGATGTCATTGGGGCGGCCTTGCCAAAGGCGGGCCGTGCAGTCACGCACCAACGCGCTCTTGCTTGGCGGGACGTCGCCGCTGCACTGGCCAAGGTGCGGGATTCGGATGCTGCCGAGACCACGAAGCTGGCCATTGAATACCTTACGCTGACGGTCTGCCGGTCCGTGGAAGTTCGCGGCGCGCGCTGGTCCGAGGTGGACTTGGGCTCAGCGACATGGACGATTCCCGATTCGCGCATGAAGCAGGGGAGGGCGCACAGGGTGCCACTCAGTCAGCAGGCGTTGGCTGTTCTCCAGCAAGCCCGTAGATTCGAGGGCACGAACGACCTCGTTTTCCCGAGCGTGACGGGAAAGGTGATGTCGGATAGCACGATGTCCAAGTTGCTCAGGGAGAACGGAATAGAGGGAACACCGCACGGGATGCGCGCGTCATTCAAGGTGTGGGCGGACGAGCACGACGTGGATCACCGGGTGAGCGAGTTCTGCCTCTCGCACGTCGTGGGAGATGAGTCGGTTCGGGCGTACGCTCGCGGCGACTTGTTCGAACAGCGCAGGGCGGTCATGGAGCAGTGGGCGCAGGCCTGCCAGGTGTGTTGAGCCTGAGGAGGTCCGGCCTACATCGAGGAGGCGGTAGGGCGGCGGAACGCCTTGCCAACACTCTCAGCGCCATTTATCCATGTGGCAGCGAGAAGATAGCGTCTGCTGGATGCTATGCTGTTGTTGGTGGAGCGATGATTCAAGACCTCCCCGACCTTTGGAGGGTAGGAGCGAATGAACCCAACGAGGATTGAATATGTCCGTATCAAGGGCTTCAGATCCTTGGCGGACGTGGAGCTTGCCGGATTGCCCAACGCGGCTGTTCTCATTGGCGCCAACGGCTCGGGCAAGTCCAACTTCATCCACTTCTTTGAAATGATGAGTTGGATGCTCAGGTCGCGGCAGTTGGGCGAGTACGTCGCCAGGCAAGGAGGCGCCGACGACCAACTCTTTGGCGGCAACGCTCGGACTCCGCGCATAGAAGCCGAGATTGGCATGCGGACCGACAGGGGCCGGAATGACTACCGGTTCGTACTTTCCTATGCGAACCCCGACCGCTTCATCTTTACGGAAGAGTTGTTTCGCTTCAACGACAATACTTATGATTCCCCTGCGAACTGGCAATCACTCGAAAGCGGGCATCGGGAGACCAGGATAGTAGAGGCGGCCCACTCCACTGGAGTATCTGGCGTCAACCCTGTCACTGCATTAGTGATCGTCAACTTGCTCCGCAGTTGCTCCGTGTATCAATTCCACAATACTTCCGATAGTTCCAGCTTCAAAACGAAATGGGACGTGTCAGACAGCGGCCAACTCCGCAGTCACGGCGGAAACCTGGCGGCTGTGCTCTACCGCTTGGAACAAGAAGATGTGAAGCGGTATGAGTTGATTTGCCGCCACATTGAGCGCGTACTGCCGGGATTCGACCGGTTTGCAATCGAAGAGGACTATGGCCGGGTTCTCTTGCGGTGGAAGGCCAAGTGGTCGGGTAAGACTATTGGCGCACACCTCACGTCCGACGGATCGCTGCGGTTCTTTGCCTTGGTGACCCTGCTGAACCTTCCGCCAGAGATGCTGCCGGATGTACTACTACTGGACGAGCCCGAACTCGGTCTGCATCCGGCGGCCGTTACGCTAATCGGCGGCATGATCAAGTCCATTGCTACCGAGAGACAGGTCATCGTGGCGACCCAGTCCCCGTTGCTGGTCGACGCCTTCGATCTCGACGAGCTCTTCGTGCTGGATCTTCACGAAGGCCGAACGGAAGTACGTCGGTTCGACGAAGAAGAGTACCAGCTCTGGCTGGAGGAGTACACGACGGGCGATCTTTGGCGTATGAACCTCCTTGGCGGACGCCCGTGATTCGCTTAGCCATCGTGGTGGAGGGGCGAACGGAAGAGGAGTTCGTCAAGCGTGTCCTCATAGAAGGTCTGCGGGCAAGGGATGTGGAGGTTTTTCCGATCCTAATCAACCAACACGGCGGCTCGGTAAGCGTAGACAGTCTCGCGTCGAACATGGTCAAATTATTCCGCTCTTTCGATGCGGTGACGTCACTCGTCGATTTCTACGGGTTCCGCGGCAAAGGCGGCGCTACCCTTGGTGAGTTGGAAAGATTGGTCACTGAAGAGATCAATAACAGGATGCCTTCCGCTAGAGACCGACGGAAGATATTCCCCTATGTGCAGCAATACGAATTCGAAGGTCTGTTGTTCTCAGACGTAAGCGCCTTTGCTGATCTGGCTCACACGCCGCCCGGCTCGGTGGAAATGCTAAGGGAGATTCGCTCGAATTTCCAAACTCCCGAAGACATCAACGACAGCAGAGAGACTGCGCCGAGCAAACGACTCGTCCATGTCATCCCCAGATACCAGAAGTCCGTTGATGGCCCCGTCGTGGCGATGAAGATAGGTCTGGACCTCATTCGCGCCGAGTGCCCACAGTTCGATGACTGGGTCACACGACTGGAGTCCCTGGGAATTCCCCTAATGCTTGAGTGAGGTGGCTGGAGGAGATTGTATGGCGCTGGACCGTTCGACTTGCGGCGCAGGCCCCACAGCGGTCGGATGACCGCTGGGGGCACCAGAACCCTCCTGTTTTACGAGTAAATCGAGAGGGTAATCGTGCTCGTTGTCACTTGCGTTGTCACTTGTTGCCTAAGACTCTGGTCCTCGGTGATGCCCAGAATGCTACATGCCAGCAAGCAATTCATGGAGTCGGCCAGACCAACGCTGTTGCGCGTTGTACGATGGTGAGGTTGGAGGCTGACTGCCCTTCAGGACTATCCACGGAGGAGGTGCGCGCGATGCAACTGTTGAGGGTGAAAGACGTAGAACGGGAACTGGGGATAAGCCGGACGACGATATGGCGGCTGGTCAAAGCGGGTGCGTTTCCTCCCCCACTTCGCATCACCCCCAAGGCGATTGCCTGGAGGCGGGCGGATATCGAGGCATGGCAGGAGCAACTGGCGGAGAAGGCGGCCTGAGCATAGTAGCCGGCATCTCTTCTACTCCTCAGCCAATGAGGATCGTGCCGTCCTAGTACAGAATCATGTGGGTGGGAACCAGGCGCTGAGAGGTTGGGTCTACCGCCAAGGCTAGACCCTCGAGGGTGTAGGCCCCGAGCAGGGGAGGCGCTTCGTCCTCTCCGAAGACCACGATCGTCACTTCGCTATCCCCGTTGACCGTGGCCCAGGCCCTCCCGTAGTCCATATCAACCCGCTGGCCGTCAGCCAGCAGGAACCGGCGTTTCCCCATGGGCTCAACTCCGAGGCCCCGAAGCAAACCGGCAGGCAATGTGGTGTAAGCGGCTCCGGTGTCAACCGTAGCTTCAATATCCTGAACCTGTTGACCGTCCATGCTGGATATCCGCACCGGCCACTTGAAAGTCCCCATGCGCCGGGCCCTCCAATCCCAACTGCACCCCATCTTACTCGTTTTGCAGCGCTCCTCAAAGAAGGCTGACGCCTTGGCGGAGACCAGTCTGACTCGTCACGCGGCATGGTCCGTCTGGGGCTTTCCGCCGCGTCGCCCTGTGGCAGCATCGAGCCGGTCCTTCAAGGTCGGCGCCGCCGTTGCGGGAGGGCAGACGTCCTCGCCCAGCAGGAGTTGCACGCCGCCCGGCACGCGGGCAGCCAGCTTGAAGAGGGAGAATAGCGCGTCCCCGCAGGGCGCGGTGCCGTCGCGCCAGCGCTGCACCTGCCGGGGTGTTAGCGCCGGTTTGAAAATGACCCACCGATGGCGGAATGGAATTGACCCACCCATAAGCAGAGCATCCTCCCATGAGAGCTGAAGGGGAGGGCAAGTTGCTGAAAGGTGGGACGATGAAAGAGCTGTACGAGATGAGGGGTCAGGGGCATTCGATCCGTGGGATCGCACGGGAGTTGGGGGTCTCTCGGAACTCGGTGCGGAAGTACCTGAGGTCGCCGGGAGTGCCGCAGGCGAAGCAGCGGGAGCGGCGGGGGTCCAAGCTGGACCCGTATGCCGCCTACATTGACCGCCGCCTGGGAGAGGGTTTGGACAACTGCGTGGTGCTGCTGCGCGAGCTGCAGTCGCTGGGTTACGCGGGAAGCTACACGATCCTGAGGGAGCACGTTCATCTGCACCGCCCGCGGCGTGAGCCCCGAGCGACGATGCGGTTCGAGACGGAGCCCGGCGAGCAGGCGCAGGTGGACTGGGGGAGCTTCAGTTACGTTGGCGCGGACGGTCGCAAGCACCGGCTGTGGGCATTCGTGATGGTGCTGGGCTGGTCGCGAGCGATCTACGTCGAGTTCGTCCGGCGTGCGGACGTGGCGAGCTTCATGCAGTGTCACGTCAACGCGTTCGAATACTTCGGGGGCGCGCCGCAGCGGTGCCTGTATGACAACGCGAAGGTGGTGGTGCTGGGGCGTGATGCGTCCGGGCGTCCGGAGTGGAATCAGCGGATGCTGGACATGTCGCTGCGGATGGGGTTCGAGCTGCGGGTGTGCCAGCCGTATCGGGCGCAGACGAAGGGGAAGGTGGAGAGCGGGGTGAAGTATGTGCGCGGGAACCTGTGGCCCGGCGTCCGGTTCACGGACGACGCGGACCTGAACCGGCAGAGCCTCGAGTGGTGCGACAGCGTGGCGAACCGGCGCGTGCACGGGACGACGGGCCGGCGCCCGTGGGAGATGCTGGCCGAGGAGCGGGTGCGCCTCGGAGGGCTGCCGGAGCGTTCGACGCTGGCGCCGTATCTGCGGGACGACCGCAGGGTGGCGCATGACGGCTATGTGCACTGGGAAGGCTCTCGCTACGGTGTGTCCTGGCGGTGGGCGGGAGCGACGGTGCAGGTAGGACAGCGCTCGGGGACGGTAGAGATATGGACGGGCGACCAGCGCCTGGCGGTGCACCCGCGTGCCGATCGCCCCGGGCAGCGCTTCACTGCGCCGGGCCAGTGGGCAGGGCTGTCCAGGGGAGACGGTCGCCCACGACAGGAGGCACTGGCAGTCCAGGTGGCGGTTGAGGAAGTGGAGCGGCGCTCGCTGGATGTCTACGAGTTGGCAGCAGCGGGGGGTGTGCGGTGATCGCCCTGGAGCAGGTCCGCCAATACTTGGAGAGCCTGGGGCTCAAGCAGGCGGCCGAGGCGCTCGACAACACGCTGGACGCCGCGGCCGGCAAGCAGTTGACCTATCCGGAGATGCTCGCCGAGCTGCTGGGCGTGGAGGTCGACGCTCGCCGTGACCGCTACCTCACCACGAGAACCAGGCTCGCGCATCTGCCCTTCCAGCGCTCCATCGAGCAGTTCGACTTCTCTTTTCAGCCCTCCGTCGACGAGCGCCAGGTCAAGGAGTTGGCCAACCTCGCCTTCGTCGCCGAGGCCACTAACATCCTGCTGCTCGGACCGCCCGGCGTGGGCAAGACGCATCTGGCCGTCGCCTTGGCGCTCAAGGCTATCGAGCACGGCCACGGCGCCTATTTCGTTCGCGCCTACGATCTGATGGAAGACCTCAGGAAGGCCCAGGCTGAGCAGAACCTCGGACGGCGCATGCGCGTCTATCTCGCTCCCAAGGTCCTCGTCGTCGACGAGTTCGGCATCTGGCCCTATGACAGAGACGCGGCGACCGCCTTCTTCACGCTGGTCTCAGCTCGCTACGAGCGTGGGAGCATCATCCTGACCTCAAACAAGGGCTTCGGCGAGTGGGGAGAGCTGCTGGGTGACACCGTCGTCGCCTCCGCCATCCTGGACCGGCTGCTGCACCACAGCCACATCCTCAACATCCGGGGGGAGAGCTACCGGCTCAAGGAGAAGCGCCAGGCAGGTCTATTCACCTCGCATCACGTGCTCGGCGCAGCACAGGAAGGGCAACCGACAACCGACAGAATCGCCGGCCACAACGGCGGGGTGGGTCAATTCTAAACCGTCACAGGTGGGTCAAAAGTAAACCGCCGTTGACAATCGGAAGGGAGGGACGATGGGGGCGAGGTTCACGGATGGCCATTCCTTCTACTATTAGTCAAGTCCCGCCAACGTGCGAAGGAACTTCCTGAACGGCGTAGCAACTGCACTGCTGAACAGGAAGCTGGCGACAATGCCGGCGACGGCAACCCAGATATCCTCTTCCATAGCAGCCTCGGCGCTCAGCATAGCGAGTGCGACAAGTGGCACGGCTACTAGGAACATCGTGAGGCTCTCCATGGCCGGCCCCATGAGGGGACGGTGCCGCGTACGTCTGGCGCATTCCCAAGACGGTCTAAGAGCAAATGCCCAAGGGATTCCCAGAAAAAGGACGAATGGCACGACTATAAGCAGGTGTTCCATGCTGATGTCAGATCTGACCAGCAAATAGACGTAGATTGACCCAGCAAGGAGAGTAGGAATTACAGCGACAGCCAAGAAACGGTTCCTTCTGACTATCATCACATATATGACTAATGGGAGCACTGAAGCAATCAAAGAGGCTCCGTTCAGTACTAGGGATGCAGACTCAAACCTGCCGCCAATAGCAATCATGAAGAGGAGACCCGAAATCAACACTGCTCCAAAGATATACCAGTTAAACTCTCGGAACTCTTGCTCAGTCCTGCGAATATCCAGTACTACGATTGCCGGAAAGAGTGAGAGTATAACACTCGTAGTTATTTGGATATGTAACTCATCGAAGTAACCGAAGTCCCATACTATGTAAGCCAACAAGCCTACTGTAATCAGGCTCATCACCAGATTGATGGGCCAAGCCCAGTAACCACTGCTTCGTTGGGTAACCACTATGCCAGCCTTCGCCTGTTCCTGCGCATCGCACCGGGGTTGTCGGTCCAGCCAATGCGGCGCTCAGCATACACCCCACTCCTGTGCTCCTCGTGCGCTCCGCAGTCGCGCACGTACGGTTCAGGGTTTGTCGGAGCCCAGGTGGTCGTGGACCGTATCGGCCGCGAGTATCTGGTCTTCCGGATTCGGACCTTGTTCACTGCACCGGCGTGGCCGCAGTGGAGGAGGGAGGAGCTCATGGCAAACGTCGCTCAAGGAGACCGGAAGCGCTTCCCGCCGCCAGAAGGGCAACGTAGACCGCAACGGTGAATCAAGGGAATGTCCAAGCACTTCCTGCTCTTGCTGAGCATCGCTCTCGCTGGGTGCGGCAGTGTGGCAGGTTCTATACCCCACCCCTTTCTGGCGTCGGCGGTCGTTCAGCTCTATTCATCAGGCTAACCCGTCAGTTCACGTAGCCGCACAGTCCGTTGATCCTCAGAGTCATCTGGACGCCGTCTCCGATAGCGGCCTCTGCCGGGCCACGAACGAGCACCGGCAGGTCGTCGAGGATGCCAAGATCGTCCGCCGTGACGGTGTAGCCGATGGACCCGCTGATGTCGTAGCCCTCATCGAGAATGAGGTCGCACATCTCGGTGATCCGGTACTGCGCCCCGTCTTCCGGCGGAGGCATGAACCATGAACCTTCCGGGGCAGCCTGCGTGCAGCCCACAGCCATCGCGACCGCCATCAGAGTCAGTAGAAGCCGTCTCATGCCCCTTTGCCCTTCCTTAGTCCCATGCGCTGGCATACCAGAGGCCGCCTACGACGGCGGCCCCGATAAGGATGCCTGCAAGGAAACCGATGACGATGTTCTTCCAGTCGCCGCTAGTCATAGCATGGTAGCCTATCCGAGCGACTAAGACCAGTCAATGCTCGCCACCTCCGTTGGAACCCGAGATGACCTCCACCAGAGCGACGAGCTTACGGCCAGTGAGGCAACAATTGACTTGGTTATCCGTTCGGCGGGCGCAGAGTTCACTAGTGTTGTGGCACAACGCCTGAACGGCAACTACGGAGACGGGCCGGAGCCTGGCGAGTGGACCGCCATACGAACCCGACTGGTTGGGAGCCAGGAGTCCTCGTTCCTTAGCACGAGGCGGAGTTACTTGTCGTGGGACGCAAGCAAGCGAACGTGGACGGAAACCACGCGCGCACCAACCACGCAGGTGCTTGAGTTGTTGGCTTCCCATCTGGTGGAGGCGTCCCGCGACCTCTCTGTCGACGTCCTTAGCCGCACCTCTGATTGGGGCCGGGTACTAGCAGACCTCGGGGTAAGTGAAGCGGACCGCAGCAAGCTGGAAACGAGCCTTACAGACCTTGGTCACGCCTTGCAGGACGCCAGCCCAACTAGAACTTGGGATAGTTGACCAAGTGTTGATCAGGCCTCCCGTGCATCATTCCGCACGGGAGGACCCGAGTAGTATGTCAATGCTGTGCTATAGTGTGCTCATAACCCGAAAAGCGGTAGAGGGGAGCGCGCGAATGGAAATCTCGATCGGAGCCCATTCCCACTTTCGGCCTCGTGGCAACGGGTACGCGATCCGGGTCATCGAGATGCCGGTTTACACGTACGTGGAAGACCTACAGGACCTACGCCCGCGTGTGCTGGAAGCATTGCAGTTGTGGTGCGCCGGGTTCCCTACGACTGATGACCTCCTCCGGTATCTCGACGACAACAAGGTTCATTACACCATAGCCGTGTCTGCGGCCCAGACACCTTCCGGCAGCGAATGGACCCCCATGCCCTATAGCGAGTATCAGGTGGCGGTCCCAGCATGACGGCGGTTGACCTGCAGGACGACGCCTCCGACGATGTATGGCTGCCGTTGGGGGTCGCCGAGTGCGTGCTCCGTGCCTGGGGACTGGAGCCCACGAGCCCCAAGACCTCCAATGGCCATATCCGGTACTGGGAAACCGTACGCCCTTACTCGGCGGGTATCGTATTCCCCGTTCTTGATGGCTGCATCAATGCCATCGATCTTGCTGACGCTCTACAGCGAAGAGGGGTCGACTTGGACGAGATGCAGGAGACCCTCGACCGGTGCCTCCCCAATGAAAACGATGGATAGCGATCCGGCGGGGCCCGTTCGCAGTCAAGTGAATGAGTCCCAGTTTTGACGGGGTGGGAAGGCGCTTACTCTGGCGCGAGTCTGACCCACAACAGGATCCAGAGACTGAGGAGCACGACGCCCACGACCCACGCCACGGGCCAGATGTTGACGTCCTCCCTGTAGCGGACGTCCGCCCATCTCTTCATGAGGAGCATCGGCGGGAGGACCATCAAGGAGATGCCACCCACCGCCAGACCCGTCATTGCAAAGGCGGTCATGCCATCGGCGAAAGCTTGCAAGTGATCGTTCAGGAGTGTGGCCACCAGTCCCCCGCGATGAACGGGATGGGCCTGCTGCCCACGTGCACCAGGTAGGCCAGTATGTCCTTTGCGCTCTCCATCTACCGGCACTCCGGCCCAAGCAATTCCCCGATATCCACCCCCACGGGCCTGCCGTACTTATACCCCATGAGCATCACGTCCTTGCCGCCCGCGTCGTACACGCAGAGCGCCCAACTGATGGTCTCCCAATTCCGCTGTTTGAGATGCTCGGCGATCTGGGGCCACTGATCGATGATGCGCTGTTTGGCCCGCTGCCACTCGCGGTGAGAGGAAGGGGTGGCCAGGAACTGCCGCAGAACCAGCGGAGGTGCGTGAATGTCGTACCGCTCTGTCACCGCGCCAGCGTAGCACTCGTGGCCGCGCCCGCCTAGAGGGGGCAGGGCTCCGTGAACGCCGAGTTTCGGAACATTCCATCACCCATCCGTTCACGCCTAGGGATACGGATTCCAGAACATAACCCCCACCCGTTCCGCAATCCCACCCGATTGCAGGGGGTTCGGAACAACCTTCCGCTAAAGCGTAAACGGATGGCTAGTTCCTATCGACACCACCTTTTTCATCAGGAACGGCCCTTGATGCGTAAGCCGTCCCGGCGAAGGGGTTCTGCATCAAAGCCAGACGCGCCTTGACAGTCCAGAGGCGGCGCGGGTACGTTGGACGTACCATGACAGGCGGAGGTTCGATAGATGGGTGTCGTTTGGACTCATCTCCTAACGGAGCCGTTCAACGCTGAATACCATCTGCATATGCAGCTTCAGGCTGTGGCAGCTAGGCAGAGACGGTTCAAGATAGGCATCACCGATAACCCGCACAGGCGCGAACAGGAGCATTCCTCCACGTATCCGCTCTTGTTGGTGTTGTACCGCACATCATCTGCAAGCGAAGTTCGGAACCTCGAAAGAGCACTGGCGGGCAAGTTCAAGGACTCGCCGTGGTGTGACAACGAAGCTGCTGGCGGCGGTGGCGATCTAGGCCCTGATGGGCCATATTACCTCTACGTCGTCTATGCGTAGGCTGACGGCCGACTCATGCAGGATGGGGTTGCCCCCCCTCCGCGATGGCCGCCGGTCTGGCCGAAAAACTGACGACTTTGATGCACGTCTCGAACTCGCACTCGCAACAATCCTTCACGGATCCGCCAATCACGAGCATTCACGGCTTGTCGAAATCGATCTGCCTAGCGATGTCTTCGACGTGCTGCCTGTGCTCCCTGCGCGAAGCTTCCTCTTGAGCTTGAATAGCGCGTTGCCTCTCTCGTAGTTCCTTGTATTGTCGATTGGTTTCGTCGACGGCCAGCGATAGAGTGCTCTGGTGGTACTTCTGCACTTCTTCGATGGTGGTGCCATCCAAGACCACGACGGTATCCCTGACGCTGGCAATGCCTGGCCGGTGCATCGTGGTATAACCACGGAACGACGGCACGCCGGGGAGTGCTCTGTATGCGGTCACTTTCTCTCTTTCGAACCGCCCCAGCCCTGAATGGTCACGTCTATTTGTACAGAACTGGAACCACCCTCCGCGCTATCCTGCAGTGCAGGAGCAGAGCCGAGAGAGAAGCGACAGTTCAACACCGGATGACGGAGACATCAGGATCACAGGGATAGTCGTCAAGTCCATAACTCAATGGATGGTCGACATCGCTCTTCCGATTGGCGGAGCTGTTTCACTAATCCCCAGCATGGTGCGAACGAGTTGCGCATAGGTTTCGTCCGAGTAGGGATCCCCGGACAGGTCGACGTACTGCTTTCCGCTGAGCCAAGATGGTGCTGCTTGGCGCCATGTGCCCTGTCGCAGCACCGGGATGAACTTACGATGGTTCCTTTCGATGAGGACCTCTCCTGTTATGACATCTCCTTCATAGCCGACGCCGCCTGTCCGTGCCTCCGCTCGCACCTTGTAGCGAGGCGTGCAGATGATGAGCACGAACTCATTCTCTCGAATGGACCTCTCCATGAATTCCGGCAACTGGTCACCAGGTGCGGTCTCCCATGCGTCAAGGGTGACGGCGACGCCGTCACTCCTCATTCTGGTAGCGAGGTCCCTGACCCACTGTTTGTGGGACTCGTTGTCCCAGGAATAGGAGACAAACGCGGTTGGAGACGTCATCCTTGACCATCCTGATGCCGGATTGCAGGTCGACGAGGGCAGTCTGTGCCTTCCCGGATGAGGCTGTGCTCGCCCCTCTGGCGGCGCCTTGCTGCGGCCGGGCGGCTCCGCCGGGGATGATCGGGCGAATCACGACTGTCCACGAGACCGACGGACGTCGTCATGTCCATCGAGGAGTTGTCCGACTACCGCGAGCTGCTGCGGCTCGTCACGGAGCCCGTCGACTGACGGGGGGCGACCGAGGGCTCGCGGCGCTGGCGCGCCATCGCAAAGCACGCAATACGCGGCTACTTCTACGCGCAGGAGCCAGCATGATGGTCTACGCGTCTCGCGTGGAGTGGCTCACAGGCGATGCAAGGATAAATCAGTCTCAGTGCTATAGTGTCTACCCAGAGGGCGGCTGCGCGTGCGGCCGCCCCCCGCACAAGGAGGGGATGGCATGCCTACGTTCAGCACGCTTCCGATTGGCGAAGCACGTGTGAGGAGCGCGACCGGCAAGCGTGCGGCGCTGCTGCAAGAATACGTCGGCTACATCGAGCGCGTCGCTCCGGGCGAAGCGGGGAAGCTGGAGCCCGTCGAGGGTGAGACGATGCAGGCGGTCCGGCGCAGGCTGAACGCGGCAACGGAGGCACTGGGGAAGCGACTGGAGTTCCGCCGCACAGAGAACGCGGTCTACTTCTGGCCGTCGGAAGGCCGACGGCGCGGCAGACCGCGCAAGAATTCGGTCGAATAGGCTAGGGATGACGAGCGAAGAGTTCGGTACAACAGAACAGATTTCAAGCGTAGACCTAGCGTACGGTTTGGTTCCGATTTCCTACGACTGGACGGTACGCCGCTTGAATGCCGTGGAGGGTCGCATCCAAGCATTGATGGTATTCTCCTCCGGCTTTATCGTTACAGGCCCTGCACTGGTCGCTGTGGGAGAAGACTATGTGAGTCTCAACTCGGTTTGGTTCTTCTTGGCGCTGGGGATGGCCGGAGTGAACCTGTTGGCTGGAGTGGCTATACGTGCTTGGGGGGAGATAAGGCTTCTAGGGTTGAATAATGTCCAAAGGGATTGGCTGGCGCTCACGCCCCCGCAGTTCAAGCAGGAAGCCGTTCGATGGGCAGCCAAGCACTTTGAGGACAACGTCAAACTGGTCAATAGAAAGGGCAGGGTCGCAATCTGGATGGCCGGTGCCTTCCTATTGGAGACGGTGTGTCTGATGGCGTGGGGCTTGACGCAAGTGGGGGTAGCTCCGTCCCCTGCGGCCCTGACTGCTGCGTATACAGGGCGATGAGTGGATGCCTCAGTCCCACCAACCTTCCATCGTCGCTAGGCAACACCACTGCCTGCAACGTTGAGCAGCCCATTACCGGCGCCTAGGGCATAACCACTTAGCCGAACGTTGGGATTATCTGGACAGCCTGAGCAACCCTAAGCACCCTTGATAACAACACCCGGGTCAGGAACCCTTGGGGGAGAAGCAGGTGGAGAGTCCGGCTTAGGGGCTGGCTTGTCATTGTTTGCACTTCTCACCGTGTCAACTCCTAGCAAGAACTACCGAGCGGGCCTCATTGTAGCATGCCCGGCCATCGTGTCGCTGAGAAGAACGATAGCACTTCTTCTTTTGATCGTCTCCCACTACCGCGGCGCATCCCAGCGGACCATCGAGGCGCTCAGCGCTGCCCTCGGGGTCTCCCACGACAAACTCTTCTTCGCCAGCGCGTGCCGCGCGGGAGGTGCGGTATGACCACGCACGCACCGGCCTAATTCGAGAGGATGCGGAACAGGTCATTCATCGAGCGCACGCCCAGCCCTCCGTAGTTGCACTGGCTCAAGCGGGACAGCGACCGCATCAACCGCATGGACGACAGTGAGCTCTTCGAGCGGATCGCGGCCGCCATGCGGCGCAGCGGAGGTAGGGCATGACCTCGCCGACGGTGCGCGCGCACACACGCCACGCCCCGCGGCCGGCGCGGTGCGGGACGAGTTCCGGCACATCTCCGCGCCCTTGGTCGTCCAGGTGGCGTGGTCGACCCAGCGCCAACGCTGGGTCTGGTTCGAGTACCTCGACGAGATTGAGGACCTGATCGAGCAGCCGCTCTACGGCACGGTGGAGATACGGGACCCCGCGGTCGACGGGGTGCTCGCCATGCACGAGGGTGGGACCGCCTACGGACAGCTCTCGCGTAAGTGCAGGTCGCAGACGGAGGTGGTCTTGCCCCTCGAGGAGTTGGCCGACTACCGCGAGTTGCTGCGGCTCGTCACCGAGCCCGTCGACTGGCGGGGTTCGACCGAGGGCTTACAGCGGTGGCACGCCATCGCCAAGCGGGCCATACGCGGCTACTTCTACGCGGAGGAGACGTTGTAGTCTCCAGCACATGCCTCGATCGCGTCGTCCTGCCGGGCTCCTGACGATTGCAGAAAGGCCTGCGAGAATCGGCGGCCACAGTACCGTAAGCGCGTGGTTACCGAACGAGAACAACAGCACTACGGCAAGCACCTTGTCTCTGGTTGGCCATCTCAATCTCCTCCTGTAGTCGGTCTATTCCGGCATCGAATCGTCATTGCCCCAAGCTTGAGCACGCCCGTCCCACTGTGACTCGCTCTCATCAGCCAGCCTGTGCAGTCTAAGAGACCGAGCTCGTTGCGACCATTCCCGTGCGACGTTGCGGAGCGCGGGCTAGATGCAACCGGTGAAGCCGTTGCCCTCGAGATAAAGTGTGCGCCGGGGCGTGAGATCAGGAGACGGAAGAGCAATGTGTTGTACAACCGACGGTATCCCGCAACCAAAGTCAACTAGTCCGCAACTGGTTGTCATCCTACTCTCTCGATCAAATCCTCACTAAGGGCAACACTGGATGCGATGATGACATCTCGGTTCTCGATTCCGGCCACGTGCTCGGTCACGAGTTGGGTTCCGATTGCCGTAGCGGTGCCAAACAACTCGCGGAACTTCACCATAGCCTCGGTGGTCACTTCAGCTGCCATCGGGGCACCTGCGAGAAGACTGATTTCCGCTACCAGTTCCTGAGCATCCACAGCCTGCAACAGCCGGAAGATATCGAAGGCGTCTTTGTGGTTCAGCCTCCGGACGTCGTCGACACT
This sequence comes from Dehalococcoidia bacterium, assembly GCA_965208625.1. Taxonomy (GTDB): domain Bacteria; phylum Chloroflexota; class Dehalococcoidia; order Lucifugimonadales; family Australimonadaceae; genus Bin16. Next base: position 1,473,453 of record OZ242348.1, on the reverse strand, counting down.
GGTGCGATCAGCCAGCTTGTGTATCTTGGCCACTAGCAACGCGGCCGGACCGGCTACGTTGATTTCGTATGTTCGGGAGTCTCTTGGTTCTAAAGCTGCCAAAGTCATCGGCCGCCTGCTGACCAAGGCGCCTTCAAGTCCTCGTACCTGTCTAGCTGCGCGACGCCCATGAACGCCCAACTCAGCACCTCTGCCCTTCCGTCCACCCACGGCTTCAGGCACCAGCAGGTCCACTTGAACGCCGGTCTCGTTCTTGTATATGCCCGGCTGGTCCGTCAACGCATAGCCGGCGTTCTCCATGGCGTCGATGATCCTCGGGTCTTCCACGAGCAACTCGGGAACCAGCGCCAAATCAGCATCGAAAGTGAAGGGAGAGACCGGATAGTCGCTAGCACGGTCACGGGTGTATTCGTAGACCGCTTGTGCTCCCACCAGCACGGCAGCTTCCCGCAGGGGACCCAGCGCTGCCAGGGCATCTAGAAGACCGGCCCGGGCCCTTACGTAGTTCGCGTCGGTGGGAGTCGCCATGCTTCCTCGTTGGATGCCATCCACTCAATCAGGCTTTCTGCTTCGGCCGGCCCTCGCCCGGGACCCGTCATGAGATCTGCTGCCACTTGGGTCACCCGAGCATAGAGCAGCCCGTCGTCGCGCTCGGTGCGGTCGAAGACCACCGGATCGAAGGGTTGTCCAATCACCACATTGGCACCGGTATCAGCGGGGCGAAGCCCGAGACGTTTCATGGCATCACTGAGATCCGCGGTGTAAACGGTGGCTAACCTCGGCTCCGCTACCGGGGCGTATCGATTTGCCGCGAATGACCCGGTCACCGCATAAGGGAATTCGGCATCGCTGAGTTTGCCAAACAGATTGGAGAACCCCCTAGGCTCCAAGCAGGGGATCATACGGTTGACGGTGGGGAAGTCGTAGTCGATGGCCCAGCGGCGCAGTAATCGCTGCCAGTCAACCGAAACGATCGCTCCCCTGGGACTCGCTCGTTCGATGATGCCATCCCGTTCCAGCAAATCGGACACCCGGGATACTGACGCTGGAGCGTTTTGGGTCAAAGCGGCTAGCTCCCGCGTGCCGAAGGGAGGACGATAGTCCAGAAACGCCCTGACCACCCGCGCACTGCGTCGGCCCTGCAACGAATGCAACGGAACGTTCTCTCGCCAAGGGTTTCGCACTTCCCCTTCGGTCTGGATGAACACTGCGGGCTTGTCAGTTACGAACCGTACATTTCCGGTGGCATCGGCATAGCTGATGCCCGCTTCGGCCAGTCTCTCCTTTGCGGACGGACCCAAGAAGGGCGATATGACCATGAAGCTGGCGCGAGAATCTTTGCCCAGTATCTCTTCGCTCAGTGGCAACAGCCGCTGTCGCCACTGGTCCAGCAACCAACTGACCGACCGCGCCTCAAGAGGCCGACCTTTGGCCTCAACTATGATGTTTGCCGATTCACCCCAAGGATCCATGAGTGTAAGGACAGCATCAAATTGAGATGCGGCTGGTTCTGCACGCCACTCCTTCCCCAACCGTTCCAGGTTCCAACCCGGGGGCAGTCGGCCGCTCAGGCCTTCGGTAACCTCGTCCAAGAGGGCTGTTGCAGAATATGTGCCGTTCATCATCATGCTGAACAGGCTATCAAATGGAACAGACTGGGTCAAATGACGGCAAGATTCAGGCTCGAATGTCATACTGGCACCGATACCCTCACGCCAGCCGCGGCGGCTGGCTCACAGTGTGCGGCACCGCAACTGTCCACGACGGCGCCATTCACCCCAGCGTCTTCACTTCCGACGCAAGGTAGCGGACAGGGAAGGTATCCAGAAGCGGCCCCAAGTAGGTTGTAGCCAAGGAGGGTGGTACGTAGAGCACCGGCTGCGATTGCTCTTCTCGAAAGGGGCTGTCACACCAGAGAACGGCCAACGGCTTAGGAATCCTCACAGCTCTACTGCCCTCGTGGTGTCCACCCTCTGGTCTCCAGACTCCATCCAGCTGCGGCCATCCATCTATCGCGCGAGAACGATCTGCAGGGTCGATGGCCAGAACAGACCCGGTGCCGTACAGTGCACGCTCGGCTTCATGATGATCAGCCCCCGGGTGGTGCAGTGCGACAATCAGGGGAGTGAAGTTGGGGTGCTGGCGTGACTTCCGCCTGATGGCATCCCTGATGGGATCAATCGGACTAGAGATTGAAGTGCTGCCCCCACCACCCCAAGCATGGAGCGACTGGTTCCCTGGGGCAGGTATGAAATCGACACGGATATCCACGGTATGCCCATCGGCATCGACCAGCCTGAGTGTTAGCGCCGGAACACCCTGGTAGGTCAGCGGAGACACGTCGCACACCTCGTAGTCGGCTGGGTTGAGACCTGCCAGACGAGCACGGACAGCATTCTGAACGTCCTCCCGTGGCACAGGGTTGAATACTTCACCGTCTATGGGCGCGATGACCGCCTTCCATCCAGAAATCTCCAGCTCCCAGATGTAGCCGCAAGCGTCACTTATGAAGACGCTGTCCAAGTGTGTGAGCGCCGGATTGACATAGGTTGCATCCAGGTACAGTGCCCTAGGTTGCGAATGGCCCAATCCTACAGCCTGGTGCCAGATGAGTTTGATGTCGGGCCTCGAACCCCGACCTTCATCGGGCTGGAATGCGACTTCGAGTGGACGAACCTGTCTCAGCAGCCCGTAAACGCTGAGTTCGAGAGCCGCGCCATTCACATTCTGAAGTTCGCGGCTACGGAAGCGACTATGAATCTCATCCAAGTCGTGTGCCAATCCCCCGTCGTCCCGAATCGCTTGCTCGATAGCGCTCAGCCGCGGGTACCTAGAGAGGTCAAACGGCCTCCGCAGGGTACGAGAACGAGGCCGCGCAGTCGCGGACCCTCTGAGACGGATATGCACAACGTTCTCACTATTCTCGTCGTGTATGGCGATGAGGCGTCGGGCAACAGCGCCACATTGCTGGCACATCGCGTCGCCGCCCCTAGTATGCATGTCAACGTATGTATCGTAGAAATGTCCCTCTTCAGATGGACGCACCAGATGTTCGTTCCATCTAATGGGAGGCGCACAGAGCTCCCCCTCCCAGCCGCAGAATGCTTCTAGTGAGTGAGTGGCGACGACATGTATATCGTTAGGCATTCTACCGAGTTCTCCCTTCTATTTCCTTTTCACGCACGCCGCCACTATTTGCCCTAGCGCCATCCTACTGTCCTGAAATGAGCATGACCTGACCCTGCGGCCTGCTGACAGTCAGCTCCAGCGGGTTGGACAACATACTGCCCTCCTTGGTGCGGATGGCCCCTCGGCGTCGCAGTCCGTGGTCTCCGGCAAGACGACGGTCGCGTCGGAATCCGAGTCGGGCCTGACAGTGATGCGCCAGCGCACGTTGCTGCCCCTAGCCGTGCCTAGCCCAGCACCACCTTGTCCCAGTCGGTCGGCATATCGCCGTCGTGGAGCAACTTGGGCAGCGTCCTCTTGGCGATATCAAAGCCGTCGCGCCAGGCAGCAGGCAGATCCTCGCCCGTTCCAACGTTCCCGTGCGCGATTCGCGAGCGGACATCGTAGAACGACCTGACTCTCTTGGCTATTGACGTGGGGTTGTCAGAATCAACCCCGAGTAAAAGCGCGGCGCGGGTGGCCAACCGGTAGGCAATTTCGGTGTGGGCATCGGCGGTGTAGACGGTCTCCAATGCAATTGTGGTATCGAGAATTCTGTCCTGGGAGGCAGACCTGCCATGCCTGGCCAAAGCCCTCGCAAGATGCTCAACGGCACGCTCAATGGGCAAGCGTTTCCCCCTGTATTCCTTGTAGAGCCGCCAGAGCGACCTAAGGTCGTCGATATCCTTCTCTACAAGCGGTTCGTCCATGAAAGTCCATGGCGACCGCAAGTTGTATATCCAGTAATCGCCCGGGGTAGGGTATCCGAATTCCTTTATCCATTGTGGTACGCAACGATACTGGTGGAGTATCCCCATGGGTCTCTCAGTAGCCAATGAAAACACCTCTATCAACTTGATGAGATCCGTATCGCAACGAAAAACCGGAGTGTGCAAGGGCCTGTCATAGTTGACCTGAAGAAATTGGCCCCACTGGAACTCTCTGATGAACATGCTGACGGTTTCCGGTTCGAATGTGCCGGAAGCGGAGAATCTGCGAGTCTGCCATTCGTCTCCGGCTTGATTGTATGGAATCGCAAACAGTCCTTCTTCAATCTTCGTTCGGCTTGCCAATTGCACTCCATACACGAGGGTCACTTCGTACCCAGGCAGCTCTCCGGACTGTCCCAAGATCAGCAACCAGTCCAAGTCTCGCGCGGCCGTCAAAGCATCACTCATGAGCATGCGCCGAATAGCGCCTTCTATTATTCTTTCGATAGTGTAGCGTGGGTCGTACCCTCCAAAGCCAGTGCTCAGAACAGCAACGCCCAGATAGTTGTCTTTCGAATTACTGAGGGCTTCCCGAATCGCCGGATGTTCTTCCATCAGATGCACTGCTTCTTCAAGGTGCTCGTTGAAATGGAGTCGGAACCGGCTCTGAGGCGATTGCGCCTCAGAGCCGTCCTTTGATTTCGCGAGTAGTGCAGCATACTCCTTCAGCTTAAGGCCTCTCGGAGAGGAACCCGGGAAATCTGATATCGCCACTGTGGAGCGCGACAGCCTGTCGAGCATCTTCGCGGTATGCTCGACCCACCCTTGGTTGGGACTCTCTAGCGCCACAGCCACCCTACGCCGTCCCCATCCGGGCATCCCCCAATGCCCAGCCTCGGCTGCAGTACCTCACGCTCAGCAGCCAGAATACGCCGTTCCTCGATGTTTTCCAGAACGCGTGTGCAAGGGCTTTCCGCCTGCTCACCGAAAGCGTCTGCGAAACCATCGGAGCGAACAAGCATAGGGAATTCGCTCAAGGCCGACTTGAACGGTGCTTGCGCCATCTCCTCCGACGTCTCGTTCATGCGGCGGTTCATCTCAATCTTTTCGTCCAGTCTCCCCAGCACCTGCTCGAATGGCCTTGGATGCGGCCCATGAACAAGCCCCCAGGCACACTGCGGGCAATGGTACTGCGCTTCCACCGTCACCGGCGAGCGCACGATGCACCCGGCGATGCTCTGCGGGCAGTCGACGACTGCTGGTAGGCATTCCCGCACGGGACCCTGCGACGCTCTCCTCTGCGCGATAATGCGCGGCGCTGCGGGCACAACTGGCGGTGAGATGACCGCGGGGTACACCGCACGGGCGGCGTTCGTCGTCGCCGTCGTCCCGGTGGCGGACTGCTGCTCTTCCCGGTAGCGGGCCTAGCAGCCGGCATCACACCTATGCCCGAACGCTTGCCGCTACGCACAGCTGATGCGCGAGCCTCCGTCGTTCTCAGCCGCCCACCTATCCATTGTGCGCACGTCTATAGCGAAGCCGAGGCTGTCGTCATCAGGCAGTCTGTCATGGGCGAACCAGTGGGCGCGAGCCGGATACGGAAGCGGCAGGCGCGGCTTACCCAACCAGATCTGAGCTCGATGCCTGTTCTCATAGTAGAGGCGTTCAGGGACGAACTCTATGCCCGTCGCCGACTGCGTCTCCATGATGGCGGCGCTCCGCCGGCTACCACCGTCCGCCGCGTTGCCGCCTGGAAGACTCCACTTGCCTGCCCTGCTGCCTCCGCTGCGCTGAACCAAGAGCACTTCGTTGTGGTCGTTGACGACGAGGGCAAAGCCCGACCTGACCATCCTGGACTTCGGGTAATGCACCCTTCGGTTTCCCGGGTTCTCGGTCGCCCACTTCCCAATGACTCTCTTGTCCGGGCCGAATGCCAAGTTCTCATCATGAGGCAGCATGTCCCGTTGAAACCACTTGGCGTCCAAGCATTCCTTCTTCTGTACCCGCAAGTGTCCGCCAATGAGTCTTCCGCGCCAGACTTCCCAATCGTGTCGACTACCCTTCGCGTACAGGCTGTCGATAGCCATCCGGATGCCTGTCTCCTCATAGGTCTCCCTGCGGGCCGTTTCACTCAAACTCTCTCCCTTGTCCCTTTGACCCCCGGGTAGGCTCCATTTGCCTCTGCTGCTGCCATAACCTCGCTGAATCAGCAGTATCTCGCCCCTGTCATTGACTACGAGACCGAACGCAGGCATCCATCCTCCTTTTCGTTGGAGCTCACTGGCTTTGACGATGACCGCGAGGCGATTTTGGGTTACGGCGTCGGAAACACCTGATGGCCTCGCCCACGGTTGAGAGAATAATACCGAGAATCCCGAACCCGAAGGCCGCATCATCCGCTGCTGCTCGATCACCAGTGGCCAAGCCGACCAGCAGACCGACTATGCCGAATTCAAGTCCGTCTCGAAACACGTCAATGTAGCGTTGTCTTAAGTTGCGGGGGTGGTGTGTACACTCATCCACTGGTTTCCAGAGTAGCAGCGAGCCCTTTGCTGAAAAGAAGCCTACAGAGGCGAACACGAGCACTCCTTGGAGAATCCAGACAAACCCGGATTCCCTGACACCACTCGCCACCTCCAACGCGAGGAGGTAGATCGCGTACGCCCCGACCGGCACGAGAAGCGCCGCCGTGATGTAGCCGAGGCGTCGTTGGAGGAGCGCGTTGTTATTGAAGCGCTTATACCAGTCCTGCTTTGGAAAGACGTGCACTATCAGGAACACGAGAATCAGCAAGGACACGAGCAGTATCCACTCTCCCAGCCTCACTCCCAACCACGATTCCGGCCCCAACCAGGTTATGTCGATCATTCCATCTCTAATTTCCAATGTTGGCCCTCTTGTAGGTGTTAGCCCGAATCCACTGAAGGGGTGGGCAACCATGGTCTCCTGAAGGATGACAGAGGTGCTCCTAAGCTTCCGGGATTATAGCTTCGAATCTACCAAACCCACTATCGGAGTCAAGTCGAAGGGCAATCTCAACCTGCTCGACGAGCCGCTGATGATGGCCTTCGCACGCAAGATTGTCGGGGACGACGCCGGAGCGGTGGAGCAGGCCTTCGCCTAGGCCAGTGACGCCGAAAGCGCCGCCAAGGAGTATCTTGTCGGACGACGGCTGGCAAGCTGTGGAGGCCGGGCCGGTAGCTCCCCGGTCCACAAGGACGTCCACGGCGAGGCCGGGGAGTAGCAGCCGTCACTGTTCTCCTAGGCAGAGTCTTGCCCGAGGATCTAGCGGCACGGCGCAGCATATGCTGTGACGTACCCTCCCCGGTACTATCATCCTGAAGCATTTCAAACACTTGACGGGACATGACTTGCTCTACTAACCTCCTCAATTGATGAAAGGTGGTTCCCATGACCAGCCGAAGCAACCCACAGGCCGCCGTTCACCCGCTGCTTCAGTTCGCTAGCACCCGACCGCTTGTCCGACTCAGCCCCGTGCCCCCGGACGCCATGTACGATCGTGAGATAGGCGCTTGGGTACATAAGCCGACGGGCGATCTCCTAATCGCTCGACCAGATCGTCCACAGCATGCGACTAAGAAGGCGGACATCGAAACGGGGGAAGACCAGAAAGGCACCTAGCTTTGTCCTCGTCCTTCCGCGAGCCGCCCATTCTGCTCGTTGCTAGCCGCTACGACTTCAGCGTGGACTACGTGGTGAGGCAGTTGCGCAAGAAAAAAGTGGACTACTTCAGGCTGAACACGGAGGATCTTCCGGCTCTATCTGTTACCCTCTACCCGGCAGCCAGGTCCCTTGAGATTCAGGACGATTCCTTGCAATGGCGATTTTCCCCTGACACTTTGTGCTCGGTTTACTTCCGGCGCCCCGTGTTTCTAAGGGAGTTTGGTAAGGCGCGCACTATCACTGAACGGTTCTCCCTGCCTCAGTGGGCAGCATTTGAACGCTCATTGATGCTTTTTGAGGACGCATTCTGGGTCAACGCACCAGGCGCTACTTACCGTGCAGAGTCCAAGGCTCTTCAATTGGCGACCGCGTCGGAGTGTGGACTTTCTGTGCCTAAGACATTCATAGGAAACTCGGTCGACGACACTCTGTGTCACTTTCGTTCAAATACCCTGGCACTCAAGTCGCTTGACGTAGTATATATTGAAGATGGACCTACGCAAACCTTCGCATATACACAGTTGGTTGACAAGGAAACTGTCAGTTCTGGTGCCAAGAGCGCGCCGGCTATATATCAGGAGGCTCTCGACCGGAAGCTAGACCTCCGCGTTACGATAGTAGGAGAACAGGTATTCACGGCCTCCATCACGGATTGGGCGGGAGAACCTATAAGCGGCGACTGGCGGGTGCACAAGGACTCGTTACGTTTCGCAGCCTGTACTCTCCCCAAGGACATTGAAAGAAAAGCCATCGAACTCACACGGCGGCTAGGCCTGTCATTCGGAGGACTCGATCTGGCAGCGCAGGACGGTGAGTACTATTTCATCGAGATTAACCCTACTGGCGAGTGGTCATGGCTTGTCGATACGGCAGGCCTCGAAATAGACGCAGCCATCGCGGATGTGCTTTGTGGTTGGCGTGAGGGCCAATGAAGAGGATTCGGTCCTACTTGTGGAGTGCTCTCAAGAGGACTGGCCGAGGCATTGACAGTCTTGCGCTTGCCGATTGGATCTTGGCTTGGAAGGCTAATTCCCAGATTGAGGCTTGCCTGACGCAACTCGAAGACGCTCCGGTGGATTCTTGGAACGACGACCAACGTGCATCTCTTGCTACTGAGATGCTCCATGCGGCCGTGGACCGCGAACTCGGCTACCGCTCTGAGATTGTCTCGAAGACGCACCAGCTCGTGAACGCGGCGGGACTGGTGGTGACGCTGGTGTCCGCTGGCACAATAGTCACAATCTCGATAGCGGACGGGGCTTCAGACCATCGCATAGCTGTCCTTGGACTGCTTGGCATTGCCATGTTCTACTTCCTGCTCTCCTGGCGGATGATTCTGGTTGCTACGGCTCCCGCGAAAGTATTCCGGTTCTCTATTGAGGAGGCGACAAGGGAAGACGAGGCGACAGCTACGCTCCGAGCCATTGACGGCAATAGACAAGTCACCAATCTGATACTGAATCACAGCGCAGTCGCGCGGAGCAGTGTGTGGAGGGCGTTGCTTGTAGCGACCATAGCACTCACCTTCGCAGCCGTGATCGCACTTGCTGGTCCAGAGGCTGGGTGGGAGGCTGGTAGACATAATCAGCCTGATGCGTACTTGCGTAGCGACGCTCCGGTCGGCATTATCGATTCGCGAGAACAGTAGAATTCCGCAACAGTGGAGTTGGAGCAAGTCGAAGAAGAATGGCTGGCGAGCTATGCTGCAGAGGGGGTAGCCGATTGCCGTTGGAGACGAAGCGAGAGTGCTGGTTGCAGACTCCAGTCGGACCCGTTCGGGGCATCCTGGAGGAGGAAGTGTACCGTTGACGGAGAGCAATGCTGGCGGGAGGCTGAAGGCGACGATGATTGTCTAGCGGGTTAGAGATTGAGTAGGACGGTTACCGTCTCGTTTCTTCTACAAGAGACAATTCGCCCTCCCCCTTACGGGGGATTGCCTCTGGGGAGAGACGGCCAGCCGTTACTCTCGCGGTGTCCTAGCGTAGTGATACCATACTTAGTATCATCGACTTGTCGACGGGCGGTTGATGCCACCATCTGGGGAGGGGGACATGCCATCCGTGATTTGGCGTGGACGGTCTGGTAAAGAGTACGCGTATGAGCTGTACACGATAGGCCAGGCGTTCAATGACGTGGGGGCCAACTACATATTCACCAGAGAAACCTCTCCGGGTTCTTGGCGGGCTGTCTACATAGGTCAGACCTCTATGCTGGGAACTCGCATCGCCCAACATGACAAATTGACTTGTGTGAGGCGGGAGGGTGCGTCTCACATCTGTGCGCACAGGAATGATGACGAGCGAAACCGGCTCGTCGAGGAACGAGACCTCCTGAACAACTATGCCACTCCGTGCAATGTGCAACGATAGGTGAGAAAGGGGTCGTCTGTGCAGCAGGGAGAGAAACCTCATCGGGGGATGTGGAGCGTACTTGAGGAAGTCTGGGACTACTACTTCGTCATCTTCACCATTCAGAGCGTCATCGGCATGGGTTATCTGGCTACTGCCGCAGAGTGGTCAGAAGGCATCCTCAAATCCATCGTCGGGGTGTGGGCTGACGCCTCACCCATCATCATCACGGCTGCGGCCATCTCCTTCATCCTCGTCGAGCCAGTAGCATGTCGACGTCGGCGTGACGAGAGAAGGAAGGCTGAGAGGCTTCGCCATATCGGCATAGGAATCGAGATTGGGAAGAAGATGGCAGGAGAGCAGTGATGGTGCTGGAGCGTATTTTTGCACACCGACAAGATGAACGTGACGAGCGTCGGGCGCGAGCGCAGGTAAGTGCTTGGATGAAAGAACTGGGCCTGCCCTCATTGGAGGAGTTGGACCTTATTCCGGTTGAGGATAGTCAGCAACCCGCACTGCGGCATGTCACTGACGTACTGCTGAACTTCCGCTGCACCGACCCCGACTGCCCTTGGCGGAACGACGAGATTCCTGATTTCATCAGGCGCGTGGCCTAGCACGCTGGCCCTCGTAAGATTGAACGCTGCCCCATGGTTCTGGCCCAAACCCAGCACTTGGCTCTGCGCGAGCGGCCAGATCATGAACGACAGCAGGGTTAACCGCCCCAGAAGACCCTCGTAAGGACTGCTGGCAGGAGAACAAGTCGGCCCGTCGGGGAATGCGCGCGACCGCACCCCGACGGGCCATCAGCGCTTCGCGCAGGAGGAATGATGCTCACCACCCTATGGTACCTGCTCTATGTCAGTATGAAGCCGTTGCCCTTCGTGGGGGCAGGGATAGTCGGGGGCTGGCTTACCACTGCGCTTGCCGAGTACCAAGGCGACACCGAGGCGATAGCAATCGTAGTGGGGCTGGCGGCGGCCTTCTCCCTCGTCTTCCTTCCGCCGTTGCTGGCCTTGTACGCCCGAGCCCGAGCAGCCTCGGAGGGCGTGGAGGTAGGGCGGGTGTGGTTATGGTCGGCCCTTGCGGGCGCGCTGGTGCTAGGCGCTACGCTTGCGCTCATGGCGAACACCGCTGTCCGCTTGCCATCCACGCCGTGCACCTGCGCATAATGGGGCATTCCGCCTCCGGAGGTCGTGTTCGTAGCACAGTACCCCTTGGCCACCACCGCTTACGGTAGATACCCCCGTCTTCGAGATAAGTGAGGGAACGCTCGTTGAGTTTTGGCCTAACGCCGGAGGAGTGCGATCCACGCGCACCATGGTGAACAAGCTCAGCCGAGGCCCCTGGACCGGTACCGCCTGTCAACATAGAGGCAGCCTTCTCATGGAAGAACATACGACGTTGCCAGAGACTAAAGTAGACTTCGTTGAAGCTGCGGGGAGCCCGGTTGTCCTCGGCCGTGACATGGAAGAATGGCAGCGGGTTCGTGTTGCCGTGAGCGACCTCCAGATTGCGCTGGATGGCTTCAACGCCCAACCAGCCAAGCGGCGTCTGGAGTCGATGTCGTTCCTTGCGCGACAGTGCTCCGTCTTCCTGAGGAAGATGGCGATTGGCGATAGGTGGACTCTCCGCGCGTTGAGCGTTGAAACCTGCCAGGTCATCGGCCTCGATTTCGGCCGGCTCCGTATCCCGGCTACGACGCACAGGGCCATACTGACTCCAGTCAGGATGGACCAAGGTGGCATGGCCATCACGCAGTTGAACGAGGAGACTGGAGAGCCGGAGGCCCACAGCGAGTTCACGATAGGGCCGCAACGGCTGGTCCTTGACATTCAATGGCCTCTGCCGGGTCTGGCTGGCTGGGGGAACGAACCTACGCGGGAGTCCCCTTGGAGGATGGAGCCGGACGGGCTGTTCGACACTGAAGCGTCTCTCGGCCACGATTGCGACCGCTGGCTTGGCCAGCAACTCGTGAGATTCGACGACCAGTTCTTCTCGCTCGGCCAGATCATAAGGATGGTAGTCAACACAGAGGGTGCCCACGCTCCGCCTTTAAGTCGGCTCATGATTTCGAAGGGCATGAGGGACGAAGCGCGACAGAAGATCGTTGAAAATTACAAGATGCACATCCTCGGACGTATCACCGTCTTCGGTGTTAGGTACGACCATCTGGTCACGATTCTGGCAGGTCTGCACCTGTACTACCGGCTGACCAGAAGCGAGATTGGCGAGCAGCTTGGAGGTCCCGGTTCCATCCCTGTGGTCCGCATCGAACATGACTTGCCAGCCGATTTGGAGTGGCTAGGTTTTGATGGTGGCCTTGCAATTGCCATTCGTCCCGAAGGGCAGACGATAGTGCACACGGTCAGGGTTCCGAAGGCTCGGTAGAATCAATATGGGGATGTCATACATTGCGATGCCTTCCAGAAATGAGTAGGGGAGTGAGTAAGGAAACCGCGCAACCTGCCAATTTACGAGTAAAATCGGAGAATCTTGGTGACCCGCGAGGGACTGAGCCTGAAATCGTCGCTCACTCACATGGAGATGATTCCCAGACCCTCCAACCGCTCAAAGTGTCTACGGTTGTTGGTAAGCAGCGTGAGGTCGTGGCGAAGGGCGGTGGCGCCGATCAGGAGGTCAAGATCACCGATATGGGTGCCGGCCACTCTCAGCCGACCACGCTCTCTGGCGAAGATGCGGCATGCCGCTTCATCGATTGGCAAGACCTGCACAATCTGGAGGAATCTCTCGAGCGCGCTGGCGCTCGCTTCTGGGTCGCGGGAGTAATAGACCCCTTCATACAGTTCGGCCAGAGAGATGATGCTCAGTCTCAGACCATCCTCTGCCAGCTCTGCAACGCGCACTGCCACAGCAGTTACACCGCGCAAGTAATCGATTGCCCAGTCGGTATCTATGAGGAAGGCCATGGCCCTATCGGTCGGACCATGGCCGGGAGCCGGTCAGCCTGGCATCGTAGATGATGCGCTTGAACGCATCCCAATCACCCAACTCCGACCACCCTCCTGCGGCAGCCAGTATGGCATCGCGGGATTCCGGCTGCTCGGACGCACTGTCCACCGATACCTCCACCTCGGTACCTTCCTCCAAATCGAGTGGTACCAGCGGCGTAAGCACACCGTTGGAGTACCTAGCCCTCACATGAACAATCACGGCGTCTGTCCTCTCTAGGAACGGCTACCGCAATTCTAACATCCCGCTGCAATCACTCGCCCGCTGGCACTGTCGAACGTCAGGTCGCCCACTGGCACCAGTGGTTTCCCCTGCGGAGCCTCTGGAGGAAGCCCCGGAGTCGGAGACCACAGTGCCCGGGGGCATGTGGTCCAACGAGACCACGGGACCGGGTGGCGGGCACTGGCGTGCTAAGCGGACGGGGTGGACGATGCGGTCTGGTTCACACCTCGAGGGCGGCGAGGCGCCGACGCCGAGCGCCGCCCTCGAGGGAGTCCGCCCGAGAAAGAACGTTTCCCTCGGAGCCTGCGCTGCGGGAGCCGTCGCCACCCGACGACCTGGCGGCTGCCGCTCAGGGACAGGAGGACTGCTGAGGTTATGGGGTCGAGTATCGTGGCCTTGCTTCAAGTCAGAGTGGCCTGTCGATGTGACCGGTGTACCCAGCATCCCTGCCATCGTAGAGCATCGAGCAACCGTGGGCTCTTCGGCAATTGTTTTCACTCACCGTCGGCTCGCTGCCGGATGCGCCGTGAACTGATGGAATCCTGTCGTATGGTACGCGTAACCGAGGATAGACCGTGCCTAGGTCTTGCCCTGCCCAAGAAAACACAAGACTGCTCCCTGGACGGAAGCGTCCTCACTCCTATCCCTACCCTGGCGTTAACCCGACTAGGCTTCTATGATATGTTGACACTGTGAGACTGGGCATCAAAGTCATGACCGACCACCACGATCCATGGAAGCAAGTCACTCTCCTACGACAGGCACTGTCCCAGGACAAGCTACCTATGGGCTTGCTATTGGGCGCGGGTTGTCCTGCAGCCATCCAGAAGGAGACTGAGACAGGACATCTTCCACTAATTCCAGCCATTCGAGACATGACCGACCATGTGATCAAAGAGCTGACCGCTTCGCCTCACTTGGCCGAACCGTTCAATGCGATTTCCACCTACCTCACATCTACACGAAGCAGTCAATACACAGTTGAGGATTTGCTGGGCCATGTCCGAACACTCAAGGAAGTCGGTGGTACAAGCGGCGTGACCGTCAACGCCTTGACTCACATTGAGACTGTCATCTGTAAGACAATCTCTATTCTATCCAATCAACAACTCCCGACAACTGATACGCCCTATCACCATGTCGCTGATTGGATATCCCTGACATCCAGGACAAGACCAGTTGAATTGTTCACCACCAATTATGACCTGTTAGCAGAAGAGGCCCTAGAGGAGCGAAGGGTTCCGTTCTTCGATGGCTTTGTAGGCTCGCGCCGTCCGTTCTTCGATGCCTACTCTCTCGAAGAAGACGAATTGCCATCTCGGTGGGCAAGGTTATGGAAACTGCATGGTTCAATCAACTGGATGACTGAAGCGTCGGGGACTGTGTCCAAGACTCATGAAGGACAGAATGAGAACCCTAGCCTCATCCATCCGTCGCATTTGAAGTACGCCGAGAGTCGGCGGATGCCCTATATAGCAATGGTCGATAGACTCCGCAATTTTCTCAAACAACCCGGTGTCGTTCTCTGCACGTGTGGCTTTTCGTTCAGCGACCAACATTTGAACGACACGATACTCCAGTGCTTGGAAGGCAATGCTACCGCCGTCGTGTTTGCATTCCTGTACGGGAGCCTGGATCAGTACGAGGTACCAATTGGGCTCGCCTCCAATAGGCCCAATTTTCTCCTCCTGGCTGAAGACGCCGGAATCATCGGCGCAAAGAGGGCACCTTGGTCGGCACCGAATGCTCCTGAACCCAAAGGCGACGTCTCGGCCGTAGAAGTAAGGGAGACCTCTCATAGCAAGATCTGGGAATTGAAACTGGGCGATTTCGTTCAGTACGGCCACTTCCTTCGAGATATCGTGGGCCATAGTCGACGCCAAAGTGACTAACACGGCCCGAAACTCGCCGACCTTTCTAGGCACTGTTGAAGATGTCTTGGGTGCGTCCGTCGGTGTTCGACTCAATGGCGACGTCATTTCTGGAATTGCATTTGTAGATGGACAGGGCTACCGCTTGGGACAACTGGGCAGTTTCGTAAGAATTCCAATCGGCTATGTTGAATTGTTCGGTATAGTATCGCAAGTAGGTGCCGGAGCAGTGCCGGCGAACATTGCTCCAATGGAGCCACATGGCCACCGCTGGCTAAGAGTTCAGCTTGTCGGAGAAAGCCGCCAAGCAGGCCTATTTCAAAGAGGGCTATCGCAGTATCCCACTATCGGAGATGATGTCCATCTACTCACAGAGAGAGACCTTGTTAGGATATACGGACGGCCCAATGAGCCGTATTTTGTACAAGTTGGTCACGTAGCGAACGCCGAATCGATTCCAGCACTAGTGGATGTGAATAAGCTGATCACCCGTCATTCGGCCGTGTTAGGTGCCACCGGCTCCGGGAAATCAACAACAGTTGCTGGTTTGCTAGCGACACTCTCTGACGAGCATCGGTATGCTTCCGCCAGGATATTGGTGCTTGACATCCATGGCGAATATGCTGCGGCATTAAGAGATCGCTCCACAGTCTTCAAGATTGCACCAAACGCCAGCTCTAATGAAGTACCCTTTCGAGTGCCATACTGGGCTATGACGTATGAAGAACTCCTGTCAGTTACCTTCGGCCCGCTAGACGAAACTGGCTACGGTGCGATTGCTGACCGCATTCTGGCCATGAAGCGCTCTAGCCTCGGTACGCAGAGTATGCGCGGCACCGACGCAGAATCAATTTCTGTCGACACGCCGGTACCATTTAGTATCCACAAGTTATGGTTTGATCTCCATTGTGAGATGAGATCGACACACTATGAGCAACCTGGAGTTCCTCAATCACCGGCCACATGGGCACTTGAAAAGGACGAGCACGGAACGGTTATTGAGCCGGGAGACGCGCTACGCGCGATAGCACCCAGGTTCTTGCCCATCAAGGATGTGTCGGGCGATAGTGAAAAGATTAGACATAGTAACAGTCGGCTCAATATTGGCAGGGCAGTCGACAGTTTAGGATCCAGGCTGCGGGACTCCCGCTTCGATTTTCTGTTCAAGCCGGATCCATGGCTCCCGCAGGTTGACAGTGGAAAAGTCAAAGAAGACCTGGACACTCTTCTTGGCATGTGGTTAGGAGGATCCAAGCCGATTGCAATTCTAGACCTTTCCGGCGTGCCCAGTGTGATTCTCACGGAATTGATCGCGACCTGCTTGCGAGTGGTATACGATGCACTCTTTTGGGCCAGGAATCTATCAGAGGGAGGCAGGGAGAGACCGCTGCTAATTGTTCTTGAAGAGGCTCATGCTTATCTCAACAATGAGGGAGGCAGGCATGCTGCGCTGGCTGTGCGAAGAATTGTCAGGGAAGGCAGAAAATACGGCATTGGAGCAATGGTAGTCAGCCAGCGACCTAGCGAAATAGATCAAACTGTCTTGTCGCAATGCGGTACGCTGTTCGCGATGCGAATGAGCAATAGTAATGATCGTGGCCACGTGCTTGGAGCAGTAACCGAAAATCTGCACGGCTTGATAGAAATGCTTCCAACACTTAGAACGGGAGAATGCATAATTGTAGGTGAAAGTGTGCATCTTCCAGTGCGCGCGGTGGTTGACTTGCCTCCCGAGAACAGAAGGCCCGATAGCACAGACCCTAAGATATTTGAGGATCAATATCCCGGCGGTTGGAATCGAAGCAGAGAGAGCTCGGATTATGGAGATGTCGTTGACGTTTGGCGTCGACAGACTCCTCGTTCACCAAGAGCAATTGGTGAGGAGACAGGAGGGTGAAGATGAAGAGAATGCCTGTATCGTCAAGCAATATCGCTGAGATAGGATACGATGAATCTAGTGGGACCCTAGAGGTCCTCTACCATTCTGAGGCTTTGTACCAGTATTTCGATGTACCGCTGGGGATTTATGAAGAATTCGTGGCGGCAAGTTCCTATGGCAAGTACTTGAACGCGAATATAAAGGGCAAGTTCCGGTATGCCAAGGTCTAGCTCGGTGTAACCGATGTGGCTGCGTGAACTGGCTCATTGCGATGCGTCGGCGCAGCGTAAGGCGGCAGTCCCGCCACCGGCTCCGCCAGAGGGCGTCGCTTGACGCCGGACCGGAAGACGCCGTAGTAGGCGTCGAAGCTCGGCAGTGTCTGCAGTGCTCTGAGGTACGCTTGCTGCCGCTGGCGCTGAGAGGGGTTGCCTGGGCGCGCGTCGAGCCTTGCGGTGAAGTAGCAGACCCGGTTGATCGAGTCTTGGGGGAAGAGGGTCCCGGCCAGCTTTCGCAGGTCAAGCCATCTGAACGGCGTGTCCTTCAGGGCGCGGTAGTAGAGGTTGAAGCCGTCTATGTATGGCCTTCTCGTTGAGGTCCACCCGGACCCGGCCACCTTCGTTGGCCTTCACCTGCCTCCAGACTTCGAACCCCAAGAGGACCGCCCTCTCCCACTCTCCCTCATGCCTGGTGGAGACTTCGAGGTGCCTTGTGGCCTGCTTTATCGTCCGAAGTATCTTCGAAGAGACGCCGCTCGCTCCTGCGAGGTAGTCGTGGGCCTCAGCATAGCCGAAGACGATCGCTGTGATCCCCTCTTCGATCGCGATCGCACGGCAGCGGGAGCTGGGAGATGGTCGCAGGGTTATCGAGAAGAGGGGAGGCCTTATCAAGTAGGTGAGCACCCACGTGCATGGCAGGGCAGTAGCGGGTCTGGATGACGCCGGTCACAGCGACTTGACCGCATTCTCAATAGCGGCTGTCGCATCCTGATAGTCCATTCCGGGTGGGAAATTCAACGGCGCCCCAAACCTGACCTCGATGCTTCCTCGCCTGATGAGAGGGAATCGTCTGGGCGAGCCCAGCTTGTGGACGTGCAGGCGCAGCGGAACGACGGGGATACGTCCCTCGACGGCGACGAGTCCGGCGCCGCTCATGAAGGGCTTGATCGGGCCTCCGACGGTGAGTTCGCCTTCCGGGTAGATGAGCACGGACCAGCCGTCGTCCATGATCTTCCCCATATTCTCCAGGCTGGGCCTGACGGAGCCTTCCCTTGCCAGCGGGAAGCCGTTTCCCAGGAGTGGGTTCATGATCCACCAGACCGGGTTCCTCCAGAGATCGGCAGCCCCCGCCACGGCCATCCGGCGACGCCACTTGAGGGGAACGGCCTTGATGATTAACGGGTTGTCCAGACCGAGGTTGTGGTTCGACGCGAAGAGCACGGGGCCGGTGATGCCTTCCAAGTGCTCGCGGCCCGTCACCCTCAGGCCGTAGGGAAGGGCGACGAGCGGGAAGACGACTCCCCGTTGAAGGAGTCCGCGGGTCATGCGGCACCACCACTGCATGCCCCAACGCGGGAAGCTCATCATGGGCGGGTTCCTCGACCCCTTCTCCACGAGGCCGGCGAGTTGCCGGACCGTCGTCTCCGGGCCCACCTGGCTCTCATCCATGTAGACGCCGAGCTCTGCTTCGACCGCCGACAGCAGCTCGACCCGGCCGAGCGAGTCGAGTTCGAGGTCGTCGCCGAGTGCCGCCTCGTCAACGAGGTCCCCGACGTCGCGTTTGCTCACCTCGGCGATGATGTGGAGCAGGCCCCTCTGTCCGCCCGCCAGCCTGCCGCCGGAAGGCGCCGCAGTCGGGGGCTCCGGCTGCAGCCTCCCGAGAATCGTATCGATGATGATCTGCTTCTTCACCTTTAGCGTGTGCGTGCGGGGGAAGTCCTCGTCCTGCCAGACGGTGAAGCCCCTGATCCGTTGCTGTTCGGCAAGCTGGTCGTTGGTCCACGCGACCGCGTCTTGGGCATCGCCGGCATCGTCCAGGATCAGGGCCGCGTGCACCTCCACGGACGAACCCTTCGCCAGTCCCACCACGGAGGCATCCTTGACCCGGGGGTGCTTCACCAGGACCGACTGGATGTCCTCTGGGAAGACGTTCTGGCCGCTCGGCAGCACGATCATGTCCTTCATCCGACCCTGGATATGCAGGAACCCCTCGCCGTCGAAGTAACCCAGGTCGCCCGTCCTGTACCAGTCGCCGTCGAAGACCTTGGCGGTCTCCTCCGGTGCGCGCCAGTAGCCGGGGGTGATGTTCTCCCCGCGCGCCAGTATCTCGCCCTCGCTGCTGATCCTGACCTCAACGTTCGGCAGCGGCCGGCCGGTGGAGTCGTGGCGCCGCTCCTCGATGGTGTGATTGCTGATGACGGGCGACGCCTCGGTGGTCCCGTAGCCCTGGACGATCTTGACTCCGAGCAGCTCCCACTTGCGCGCGAGGTCTGCATCCAGCGCGGCCCCGCCTGAGACGATGAAGTCCAGCTTTCCCCCGAACTGCTTGTGCACCCGGCGGAAGAGATGACGTCGCAGCCGGAACGGTGTCCGTCCGGCTACCTTGAGGAGCTTATTCCACAGGGCCTGCTTGTTCTGCCGGGCCACCTCCCGCTCGATCCCGTTCATGAGCAGCTCCAGCCCCTGGGGGACGAGCAGCATGATGGTGATCTTGCGCTCGCGCATCGTCCGGGAGAGAACGGTCGGCTGGCGGCTGGTGGGGTAGGTCACGCTGGCGCCGTTGTGCAGGGTCACGAACAACCCGCCCATCTGCTCGTACATGTGACTCAGGGGAAGGATGGACAGGAGCCTGCCGGAGGGCGCGCAGGAGATGTACTGGGCTACACCTTCGATATTCGCCGTCAGATTCCGATGGGTGAGCATGACACCCTTCGGGTCGCCCGTCGTGCCGGATGTGAACATGATCTCCGCAAGGTCGTTCGGCTCTATTTCCACGTCCTCCGGCTCGGGCAGACCGGCGATGGCGGCCTCGAGATCCTCGAAGGCCATCTCCGGGATGCCGAGGTCAACCTCTCCCTTTGGAGTGAACCGCGACGTGAAGGCCAGCTTCGGCTCCGTTCTGGACGCGACCCTTGCGACGTAGTCGGGAGCGCTGCGTAGGTCGAGGGGGACGAGAACGACTCCCGCCCTCAGGCAGCCGAAGAAGATGAGCACCCAGTGGGGGGAATTGGGGCCCCAGAGGATGACTTGGTCCCCTTTCCTCAGCCCCCGGCGTTGGAGGAGAGTTGCGACCTGCCCTGACTCGTCCCACAGACGGGAGTAGGTCCAACGTAGATACCGGAATGCCGGCTTGAACAGGAGGGCGTCGCGAGGACCATGCCTCTCGACGGCTCCCCGGAGAAAGTCAACGACGGTCTCGCCAACTAGAGCGCCGACGCTCCGAGCATTATTCATGGCTGCCTTCCTCCTCAATACGGGAACCTATATGCTCGGCAACTGGATAGGCAACGCAACGGAGAAACTGCATGCCAAGACCAGGCTAGCAGCGACCTTAGCCGCTCAGTGCTGAAAGGCCAAGCAGCACGAGTAGTGGCAGGTCGTTCGCCGCTATTCGCCGGGTATCACCCCTAGCCAGCCACGCCTACTCTGCCTACGGTGTGGGAGTACTCAACGGATTTTCTAGAAGGAGTTCAACCACCCTCTCGCGGCCTAATGGTCTCGAAGGATCTAGGCCAAAATGCGGATGGAAGATGCCATCCTCGACAGTCCACACCCTATGCGGTTCGCTCAGCCGCCAATGGCCAGGGAAGTCTTCTTGGTTTGCCATTCCTGAGGAGAACAACAGATAAGACTGACCCTGCGTAAGGCTAACGGGGCTCCAATCTGCCACCGCTACAGACACGGACTCCGCCTCCTCTCCCCTCCAGACCTGGGAGACATCCACGCGGTAGATGGTGTATCTGATCGTGTATCTCCTGCCGCTTGGCCGATGAGACTCCCTGCTCCAAGCCTCTTTGTTGACCACCACACCCTCCACAACCAACTCGGAAGTCGCTCCGAGACGAGGCAAGTCGAGTGGCTGAAAAGTCCAGTTGGGGCGGTTAGGCTCGGTCTGATAGGCAAGCAACCCAGCGACTCCGAATCCGGCCACAATCCCCAGCACCGTGACCAGTTTCAAGCCTGGGTTCCACTCCTGCAGGCTACCTGACAGCCCATTGCGGCGCCATAAGTAGAGCCCATAGATGACTAGGGCAAACCCCGGCCCTGCGAATAGCAGGGTGACCGCTGAGCCCGAGTTGGAAGGTGGGATGTACTGGTAGAAGGAGCCGATCAGGATGAGTCCCGCGAGGACCGCGCCGAGGGGTATGAATGCCACCGGTCGCAGCCGGACACACAGCGCGAGGACGCCGAGACCGGCAAAACCGTAGGACGCTGTTCCGAGACCGTTGGTAAGTGTCCTGAACGTGTGGAGGTCTGCCCCGGCGCTGCCGTAGGTCGCGAGCGTGGCCGACAAACTGAAGACCGGCACTGCACTAACGACTACAGTAGCCAGCGCGAGCCATGGGACCACAGGGCGCCCATGACCCCATACCAGTAGTCCGATTGCAGCCAGTGGCAATAGGCTCACTCCAACAACCCAAGTGCACAAGCCTTCTCCCCCTGAGGCCCCCTATCTTCAAAGTGTCAGGAAATGACCCCGCGATACCGTTCCCCTCATGTCGCCGAAAGACACATACGCCGATGACGGTACATGCCCTCAGCGACATGAGTCCAATTACAGGCCCCAAGTGATGAGTAGTGTCTCAGTCTGCTCCAGTCTCAACTGAGACACCAGCGATCACTGGTGGCTGATGACGCCTGCGCTGATTGCTTGTAGGAGCGACGAAGCTGTTGGAAGAGAGCGATGGGTCCGAAATCTGACAGGGCTGGGCCACGGTGCTCGGGGGGCCTCTCCTGCGGGAAGTTCTCCATCGGTGAGTGGATGCCTGCCCGGCCCCCTTCGGAGGAGATGGAAACCTCCGTCCCCTAAGGCTGGCAGGCCTTTGCCCATTCCTCCATAAGCGACCTTCGCGCCTCGAAATAGTCTGTCCGACGATACGCAAGTTCCGCCGCACTGCCCTCGACGTGAGCCAATGCCATCTCCGCGATTTCCCGCGGCGCAGAAGAGCACTCTGCGGCCCACACCCTGAACGTGGAGCGGAATCCGTGCGGCACGCAGAGGACTCCGTTGTCGCGCAGTAGCTTCGACAGCGTATTGTCTGAGAGCGCTCTTCCCCTGATGGACGGAAACAGGAGGCCGGACGAGTCAGCGTACTCGTGGGCTCGATGCAGCACTTCAAGTGCAGCGCTGGATAGCGGGACACGGTGCTCGCGCCCTGTCTTCATGCGCGCTCCAGGAATGGTCCACGTCGCGGTATCGAGGTCGATCTCTGTCCAGGTCGCGCCTCGAACTTCGCCAGATCGGGCTGCTGTAAGCACGAGGAACGCAAGCGCATCCTTCGTGGATGCGTAGGCGTTGGAGGCCTGCACCCCAGCAAGAGCAGCCGGAACGTCCGTATACCCGAGGGCTCGGTGATGCTGCGTCACGTTGCCTGCGCGTGGCATCGCCGCGCTGATAACGTCTGCCGCAGCTGGGTTGTCCTCACGGTAGCCTTGGGCCACAGCCCATGCCATGACTGCATTGAGATACTGCCGCACCTTCCGGGCTGTCTCTCGCCGGGTTGCCCATATCGGAGTGAGCACATTGAGGACGTGGGCGGTTGTGAGCTCGTCAATCCTGAAACGCCCAACGGCGGGGTAAACGTACTCTGCGAGCCGTGAGCGCCAGATCCTCGCAGTCCGGCTGCCATCCTTCCAACTCTCAGAATAGAGAGCGATGACCCTTTCGGCTGCCTCGGCGAAGGTCGGGATTGTCGTCTTACGTTTGCGGTCGGCTTGAGGGTCTGCCCCGGTCCTTACGGCCCTCGTGTTCTCGATGGCGACCTCGCGTGCTTGTGCTAGGGTGACAAGGGGGTACGGCCCTAGCCCGATGTTCGTAGACCGCCCATTGACCCGGATGCGTTGCACCCATGACTTGGGCACCCTGTCCGTTGTGGTGGGTTTGACCAGTAAGGCAAGTCCATGCGAGCCCCGTCCGCCATCGCCGTAGCGACCGGGCTTGGTTACGGTCCTAACGAATGCTCCAGATAGACGTGGCATCTGTTGTCACCTGCGTTGTCACTTTATGATGCCATACTAAGGGATGGCCAGTGAAACATCAAGCAGTCTCACGGAACGCCTGCAGAAGGTAACGGCCTAGCGTAGGGCTAACGACACAAGGCTGCAAGGAACGTCGTGAAACTAGAATATGGTGTCCGCTGGGGGCACCAGAAACACTGTATGTGTGAGCATCCCTAGCTGCGGGGTTGCATTTCCAAGGGCCACTCAGGCCCTACGAGGAGCGAGCCCTGCGGTTCCCGCGAACGACTGTTATACGGCCGGCAGAGGCCGGGCCTGACGGCCGGGGCCGCCGGCGCCCTCGCGCACGTCCCTGGCGGACGCCTCGTCGACGCCCCTGGGCCACCGGCGCTTGAGCGGGTCGCTCACCGTGAGGGTGAACCTGCCCACGCCCTCAACGCCCATGTCGATGGTGTCGCCGTCCTGCATCGCGCCGAGGCCCTGGTGGTTGGTGCCCATGAAGAGCACGTCGCCGGGGCTGATCTCCTCGATGGCCGCGACGAACTCTATCGACTCGGCGATGGAGTGGGCGAGGTCGTCGGTGTTGTAGTTGACGCGCAGCTCGCCGTCGACGCTCAAGGAGACCTGCAGGTTCTCCGGGTTCGCGATCTCGTCCCTGGTCACTATGCAGGGGCCGAGGGGGCAGAAGGTGGGGTGCGATTTGTGCTCGGCGACGGGCAGCGTGTTGGGCACCCGGCCGCCGCCGGGCGCCGGCATCCGCGCCGAGACGTCCACGCCCGCCGTGTAGCCGAAGACGTGATCCATGGCCTCCGACGCCGGTATGTCCTTGCCGCCCTTGCCGAAGACCAACACGAGCTCCGCCTCGTGGTGGAAGATGTTGGCGTCTATGTCAGGGAGGACCACGGTGCCGCCCGGGTCCAGGATGCTGTGGAGGCTCTTGGTGAAGCCCCACATCGGTGAAGGCTCCCGTGCACCGAACTCGCGGTAGTTGCCGCCCATGCAGAGAATCTTGTTGGGGCGCGGCAGCGGCGCCCGCAGTTGCGCGCCTTCGACCGGCGCACCCTCGGCTGCGCGGGTTTCCAGCTGGGGCTTCAGGTCGTCGTAGTTGGTGACCAGATGGACGATAGCGGCCTGCCCGCCGCCGGGGCAGAGGTCGCCGATGTCTATCACGCCCGCATCGGTCAGGATGCCGGGCTGGTTGTCGTTGTACATCACGAACTTCATTGGGTCCTCCTTGTTTCCCTGTGTTCTTCCGACCGGCCATGAAGGGACGATCGAGGACTGCGCCCTGAGGCAGGGCCGGTTCCTACAGACGCTCCAGCAACTGTGCGATCTGATCGGTGTGGTTCATGTCCGGTTCCCACGCGCAGATCGCGCCGTGTTCGTCGATGACAACTGCAGGCCTCCTTCCGTCTGAGGGGTCATTGACGTACCTTTCTCCATCGAGAGCGGACATGCCCAACTCGATGCCTACTCGCCGGTCAGGGTCGTTCAGGACCGCGAACGGAAGCTGCTCCTTCTCGACCCACTGTCGTGCAGCATCGAGGCTTCCGTCATGGACCCCGAACAGCAAGACGTTCTTCTCGGTGAACCCCGCAGCATGCTCTCGGTACCCAAGAGCCATGCGGGTTCAGTTGCCACCGCCCGGACTCGTGAAGAAGTACAGCAGGACCTTCCGTCCGCGAAGGCTGCCAAGGGATATCGTCTTTCCATCGCTGGACTGAAGTGTGAAATCGGAGACCGTCTTCCCGATGTAGGTTTCCGTCATTGCCGTCCCTTCCGAACCAGGCTGGTCAACGCCATGACCTCACCTGCCGTGGCTTCTGCCCGCGTTCGACAAACCACCCTCTTCGCGCCCAAGACTACTCCGCCCCCGAATGCCCTGCCAGCGGCGAACCGCCATGCCGAACGCGGGATCTCCCGGTACGGCCCATCCTCCCAGTCCTTCACCAGCAGCCGGGCCTGCGGCTCGTCGACGTCGGCTGCCGGATACGGCTTGTGGACGCGGTTCGCCAGCAGCCGCGTCCGCTGCGGCGCGTCGGGCCTGATCTCGACCAGCACCTGCCCCGTCGCAGGCTTCCCGTTCTCGAAAGCCACGGGAGCCTCGAGGCCCATCATCGCCGGACTGCGCGGGACGTCCCACTGCCACCCGACCGACAACACCGTGTAACCCAGGCGGCAGAGGAAACCGTCGCCGAGGGGGACCTCCGACGATCCCACGCGCGACGGCGGCGCCATGTTGAAGGTCGGCATCACTTGCCGCCGTCCCCGGTTCACTACGTCTATCAGCAGTTCGCCGTTGCCGTGCTCCCGGTCGACCGGTGCGATGAGCGTGAAATCGCCCGTGAAGCGCACGAGACCGTCGGCGCCGCGGGGCGCCAGCGCGAGGTCGGTGATGAGCACGTTCGCCGGGTTCGCGGGGTCGACGGCGTGGGTCAGCAGCCCGTCGACACGCTCGTACGGGCGGGCTCCGCCGGATTCCGCGCCGCCGGCGAAGGGCACGCGTTCCGTGATTTCGACGCTGACAATGGCCATGCGGCTACTCCTCTCTTCTGCGCCCAAGACTAACAATAGACCACGGAACAGTTCCAGTGCCCGGGACTCCTCACCGTTGGCATGGAAGCTCCTCGCCGCGTGGCATCCCTGCGAGGCCAAGATCGCGAAAGAGCTTCGATCGCGCTCCCTACGAGGTTCTCAAAGCTCGGCCTTGACGTTCCTGAGGAAGTCCTCTGCGCCGGCGCGGAGCAGGCCCCACGCGGAGACGGTCACGAAGTTCGCGCCCTGCCTGATGAACTCGGCCACGCCGGCGGTGTCGGCTGGACTGTTGCCGCCCACCCCAACGAACTTGCCCCCGGCCCGGACCCGCGGGATGACCTCGCTCATTACCCGGCGGACTTCGGCGGCGCCGGGGTTGCCCAGGCTCTGGCCCAGGTCGGAAGGGGCCACGTGGAGCACGTCGGCGCCGGAAACCTGGAGGATGTCGTCGAGGTTGTTGACGGCCTCGATGTCTTCGACCATCGGGATGACCAGCACTTGCGCATTGATCCACGCCGTCGCCTCGCTCCGGGAGACGCCGATGCCGTAGTCGTGTGTCCGGCCGGTGGCCACTCCCCGGTAGCCGTCGGGGTGGTAACGAGCGGCGCGAGCAACCGCGGCGGCCTGTTCTCCCGTGTTGACGTGGGGGACGATTATCCCTTGGAGGCCGCAGTCGAGGAACCGGAGGATGGTCTGCTCGGCGTGGTCGGGGATGCGGGCGATGGGAGTGATGTCGAAGGACTCGGCGGCGCGGACCATGTGCTCGACCTGGTCCAGGGTGGCAGGGCCGTGCTCGCAGTCGATCATGACGAAGTCGTATCCGAGAGCGCCGAGGATCTCCACGGTGTCGGGAGCGTAACGGGTGACGATGCCCCCGAAGACGACTTCGCCTTCATGCAGTTTGGCCCTGGTGGTGTTGGTGCGCATGAACGTATCCCCCTTCCGGTCCCGCTCTAACGGTTCAGCGCCGTCTCAGCCGAGGTGATGAACTCCAGCAGCGCTGCCTGGCCGTCCTCGGTGGCGCGGCGGGCGCGCAGGATCGCGGGGCCGACCTCCTCCGGGTCCTCGACGCGCTCCGCCCAGCCGCCCAGCGAGCGGGCGAGGTCGGCGTAGTTGCCGCCAACGTCCCGCGTGCCGTACTTCTCGTGCGAGCCGACGAGCCGCCTGGTCTCGATGGCCATCGTCGAGTTGTTCGACACCATCGTGATGATGGGGATGCCGTTGCGCACCGCGGTCTCGAAGTCGAGGCCTGTCATGCCGAACGCGGCATCGCCCATCCAGTTGATGCAGACCTTGTCCGGTTCTGCGAGCTTGGCGCCCATCGCAAAGCCGAGGCCGGTGCCGAGCGCATGGGACTTGCCCCATCCGATGTAGCTGCGCGGCCCGGCCGACCGGTAGAACGGGACCATCTGGTCGCGCGGGCTGCCGGAGTCGTGGGTGACGATGGCCTCGTCCGCCGGAATGGTGCGGTTCAGCTCCCAGACGACCCGGTACGGGTTGATGGGCGTGTCCTGCGATTCGATCTTGCCGTGCCATGCGTCGAGCCATGTGTTGTATGCCGACGCGGTCTCAGTCTCGACAGCCGACCGGCGGCTGGCGTTCGTTCCGCCCGCGTCGCGGACGGCGTCGATGAGCTGGCGCATGCCCAGCCTCGCATCCGCCAGCAAGGGGTGAGCGGCGGCGTAGTTCCTGTTCAGGTCCGCCTCGTCGTTGGTGAGCTGGATGATGGTGCGGCCATCGGGCAGGGGCAGGTTCATCTGGTGCTTGGCCAGGCTCGCTCCCACCGCGAGGATGACGTCGGCCTTGTCCAGGAAGCTGCGCACCATGGGCGTGGTGGATGTCGAGGCTGTGCCGATGGAGAGCGGGTGGGTCTCGGGGAACGCGCTCTTGCCGAGGAGCGTCGCCGCGACAGGCGCCCCCAGCATCTCGGCCAGCTCGACGACCTCGTCTGTCGCCCCGGCCCAGAGCACGCCTTGTCCCGCCAGTATCACCGGCGCGTTGGCGTTGGCCAGGGCGCGGGCGGCGCGCTCCACGTCTCGCGGGTCTGCGAGGGTGCGCGTTGATGTGACCGGCTCGTAACCGGTCTCGCCGATGTCCAGCTCGGCGACGTCGGTCGGCAGCTCGACCATCACGGGGCCGGGCCTGCCGTTGCGCAACCGGGAGAAGGCGCGCCGCATCGCGTCCTCGGTCTGCTCGGGGACGTTGACGGTTTCGAGCCACTTCGTCACGTTGCGGTAGCCGCGCTCCGCGGTGAAGTAGCGGGGCCAGCCCTCGCGGTCACGCGGGTACCCCGACGGCAATACGAGGAGCGGCGAGGAATCCGCGTAGGCTGTCGTCACCCCTGCGAACGCATTCTCGGCGCCCGGCCCCGCCTGCATCGCAAACACCCCGATCTTCGAGCCGTTGCTGGCGCGGCTGAGGCCGTCCGCCATGCCGAGCCCGACGCGCTCCTGTCGACACACGATGGGCCTGATGCCGACGTCGGCAACGGCGTCGATCAGGTCGGTTGTCGGATAGCAGAAGAGGTATTCGACGCCCTCCCGCTTCAGGATCTCGGCCATCGCTTCCAGTGCCTTCATGGTCAGCTCCTTGCGTCCGATAGGCGGGTCCGCCGCCCGCATTGTAGCCGCCGACAGCATCTCCTCTCTCCTGAGATGGAGAATCGCCTGAGAGGGCTGCGCTCGATAGTATCCTCACAGTCCGCTCGTGAAGAGCGAGGAAGGCAAGTGATGAGAGTCGTCATCGCACCGCAGAGCTTCAAGGGAAGCATCTCGGCACTCGATGCCGCCAGGGCTATGGAGGAAGGGGTGCTGCGGGTCGTCCCGGACGCCGGGACCGTTCTCGTGCCGGTGGCGGACGGCGGCGACGGAACGCTCGAGACGCTTGTTGAAGCAACCGGCGGGGAGGTCCGCTCCACAACGGTGACCGGCCCCGTCGGAAGGCCGGTTACGGCGGAGTGGGGCGCGCTCGGCGACGGGCAGACCGCCGTCATCGAGATGGCGCGTACCTCCGGCCTTGCGCTGCTCTCGCTCGCTGAACGCGATCCTCTGCACGCAACCACGTACGGGCTCGGTGAGGTGATCCGCGAGGCGCTCGACGCCGGTTTCCGCAGCTTCATCGTGGGGATCGGCGGAAGCGCAACGAACGACGGCGGTGCGGGGATGGCCCAGGCCCTGGGCGTACGCCTGCTGGACGAGACCGGGAAAGACCTTCCACCGGGAGGAGCGGCGCTCGCCGAACTCCGGAGGATCGACACATCGGGACTGGACGAGAGAGTGCGGGAGGCCCGGTTCTCAGTGGCATGCGACGTATCGAACCCGCTTACCGGCCCCGAGGGCGCTGCGACCGTATACGGTCCGCAGAAGGGGGCAACGCCCGGTATGGTCCAGCAACTGGACGCAGCGCTGAAGCACTTCGCAGAGGTCGTCGAACGAGACATCGGAACGAGCATCGACGCCGTCCCCGGCTCGGGCGCTGCCGGCGGGCTCGGCGGGGGAATGATGGCATTCCTTGGAGGTTCGCTGCGGGCGGGCGTGGATATCGTGCTGGACCATGTCGGGCTCGACGAAAAGATGGAGGGGGCCGACCTGGTTATCACAGGCGAGGGGCAGATCGACTTCCAGACGGTCTACAACAAGGCCCCGATCGGAGTCGCGCGACGAGCGAAACGAAGAAATATCCCGGTTCTGGCCGTCTGCGGCTCACTCGGCAGGGGTTTCGAGGACGTTCACGCCGAGGGAATCGACGCGGTTGTGGCCATCGTCAACGCTCCGATGGCCCTGGATGAGGCGTCGGCGCGCGCGGGCGAGCTCATCGCGGACGCTGTCGCCGAGGTGATGCGGTCGATGAGAGTAGGAAGCACCGTCTTCGGGCAGGACGGCTAGCCCCTCGCAAGCAACAGGGCAGTAGAATCGCGGGGAGAGGAGTTGCGGAGGATGGGGCTTCACGCCAGGCAGTTCGATCCCGACGACCGCGGACCGCTGGACGGTCTGCGCGTGCTCGACATGTCGCGGCTCGTGGCCGGGAACATGCTGACCCTCCAGCTTGCGGACTTCGGCGCCGAGGTCGTCAAGATCGAGGCGCTGCCGAATGGCGACCCGCTGCGAGCCTGGGGCGACAGCTCCGTCCAGACGCACTGGAAGACGTACTGCCGGAACAAGAAGAGCGTGTCAGTCGACCTGCGCGAGGACGACGGGCGCGCGCTCGTGCGGCGGCTGGCCAGGGACGCCGACGTGATCGTCGAGAACTTCATCCCTGGACGGCTGGAGGAGATGGGACTGGCGCCGGAGACCCTGCATGCGGACAACCCCGGCCTCGTCGTCGTGCGCGTCTCCGGCTTCGGCCAGACCGGGCCCTATCGTGAGCGGCCGGGGTTCGGCACGCTGGTGGAGGCGATGTCCGGGTTCGCGGACCGCAACGGCTTCCCCGACCGCGAGCCCGTCCTGCCCCCGATGGCGCTGGCGGACATGGCGGCGGGCTTGTACGGCGCCATGGCCGTGCTGATCGCGCTGCGGGAGCGCGAAATGAAGGGCGGCGCAGGGCAGGTTGTCGACCTCTCGCTCCTCGAACCCGTCTTCTCCATCCTGGGCGCCGACGCGGCCGGATACCGGATCGATGGCAGCGTCAAGCAGCGCGTGGGCAGCGCCTCCAATACGGCGTCCCCCCGTAACGTCTACGCAACGAAGGACGGGAAGTGGGTGGCGCTGTCGGCGTCCATCCAGTCGATGGCGGAACGCGTGTTCAGAGTCGTCGGCAGGGAGGACGCGATCGGCGACCCCCGCTTCCGGAACAACGCCGAGCGGGTGCGGCATCGGGATGAGGTCGACGCCATCATCGGGGACTGGATGGCCGAACGCGAATTGGACGAGGCGCTCGCCGAATTGAATGGCGCTGGCGTGACCGCCGGGCCTGTCTACGACATCGCTCAGTTCCTCGACGACCCCCACGTCATCGAGCGCGAGGTGGTTGTCGACCTGCCCGACGAGGACGTGGGGACAGTCCCGACGCATAACATCGTGCCTCGCCTCTCGCGCACGCCGGGCACTTTCCGCTACCCCGCGCCCAGGCTGGGGCAGCACAACGACGAGATCTTCGGCGGCGCGGGCGTCTCCGCAGGAGAGCTGGCCGATCTTCGAACGAGAGGTGTGATCGGATGACCGACGAACGAAAGCTCCCGGTGTGGCGGTCGCTGCTGTACGTGCCGGCGAACGTCGAGCGTTACCTCGCCAAGGCTCACGAGCGCGGCGCCGACGGTATCATCCTCGACCTCGAGGACTCGGTCCCGCCTGGAGAGAAGGCGTCGGCGCGGGCGGGCGTGCAGGCGGCTGCGGAGCGCGTCGGGCAGGCGGGCGCGGACGTGCTGGTGCGCGTCAATCAGCCGCTGCGGCTTGCCGTGCCGGACATCAAGGCCAGCGTATGCCCCGCGGTCGACGCCCTCGTCCTGCCGAAGATCGCAGGACCCGCCCACGTCAGGCTGCTGGACGAGATGGTGTCGGAGCTGGAAGCGGAGCGTGGAATGGTGGTAGGTGCGACTTCATTCCTGGCGATGGTCGAGACGCCGGAGGCGTTCTTCCAGATCGGCGAGATCGCGAAGGCGAGCCCGCGCATCGCCGCCATCACCATCGGCGCGGAGGACCTGGCGTCGTCGCTGGGCATGCAGCCGGACGCCGAAACGCTGCTCTATCCGAAGACCCAGTCCGTCTACGCGGCGAAGGCCGCGGGGGTGATGGCGCTGGGCATCTTCGGCACCGTCGCCGACTATCAGGACCTCGACGCCGTGCGGGAGGTGGCGCTCAAGGCGAGGCGCTTCGGGCTCGAAGGCGCATCTTGCATCCATCCGAGCGTCGTGCCCGTGCTCAACGAGGCATTCAGCCCCGGCGAGGAGGAGGTCGCCCTGGCCAAGCGCATCATCGAGGCGAATGCTGAGGCGGAGAAGACCGGCCGCGGCTCTTTCCAACTGGACGGCAAGATGATCGACGTGCCGGTGGTGCAGCGCGCCCAGCGTCTCCTCGCGCGCTACGAAGCGATAGCCGCGCGGGGGTGAAGCCGTGAAACGTTCATCACGTCCGCTTGGTTGGGTGACTGGGGACGCCTGGCTGATGGTGTCCGCGCGGTTCATGCGGACGTTCGCTCAGTCGCTCATCGCCGTCTTCTTCGGGATCTACCTCATCGAACTGGGCTACAGCCTGGTGGAAATGGGGCTGCTGATCACGATCGGTTCCATCGGCAGCACCGTCTTCGCCACGCTGGTCGTCTTTATCGGCGACACGCTTGGCAGACGGCGGCTGCTCATCGGGTTCACGGCGATGATGGGGCTCGCCGGGCTTGGCTATGCGTTCACGGAGCAATACACGCTGCTGGCGTTCGTGTCGTTCTTCGTCGGGAGCCTCGCCATCTCGGGGAGCGGGCCGAGGGGACCGGTGCAGCCGCTGGAGCAGGCGGCCCTTCCCGACACGACCACGTCCGAGCACCGCACGGACCTGTACGCACTCGCGGGCATGGGCGAGCGGGCCGCGCGGCTGACGGGCACGTTCGGCGCTGCCATGCCCGCCGTGCTGGTCGCGGTCTTCGACGTCGACGAGATCACGGGCTTCAAGCTCATGTTCGTCGCCTACGCGGTCATCATGCTGGTCTCCGGCGCCATGTACGGCCTGCTCTCGCCCGCCATCGACTCCGGCGTCAGCGGGGGCGGATGGCAGAACCCCCTGAAGCTCGAATCCCGGAAGACCATCTTTACCTTCGCTGCCATCTTCTCGGTGGACGGCTTCGCGACACGGTTCGTCTTCTTCAGCCTCGTGGGAGCATGGTTCAGCGTAGAGCACGATTTCGAACTCACTGAGGTCAGCTACGTGCTCGCTGGCTCCACCTTCCTCAACATGGTCTCCCTGTGGGTAGCCGCGAGGCTTTCGACCCGGATCGGCCTGCTGAACACCATCGTCTTTACCCACATACCGGCGGTGTTGGCCACCTTCGCCGTTCCCTTCGCCCCGACGGCCTGGCTGGCGGTCTTCTTCTGGTACGTGCGGGCCTTCTTCGGCCAGATGGATAATCCCCCGCGGCAGTCCTACACCATGGCCATCGTGAACCGGGATGAGCGCGTGGCCATGGCCAGCATCACCAACGTGAGCCAGGCAGCCGTTGGCGCGGTCACACCGTCGCTCGCCACCATCCTCTGGCAGGCGGTCTCGGCGAGCGCGCCGTTCGTTGCCTCCGGTGCATTCAAGACCGTCTACCTCGTCGGGCTCTACCTGATGTTCAAGGACGTTCACCCGCCGGAGGAGCAGGAGCGCGCCGAGCGAAAGCGGCTGGAACGCGAAGCGCGACGCTCGGGAACCACGGACGCCTGAGGCTGGCCGAACCCGTCGGTTTGTTCAGGAAGTGCCCCTTCATTTGTGTGCGTGAGCGGGGCATTTGTGCGCTGCTCATGGTTGCGGTAGGCTCGCGCCATCTCGCAATGGAGGCGCGCCATGGTTATGCAAGGCACCGACATGAAGGTGGCGGAAACGCCAACCGGACAGCTCGAAGACTTCCGCATCCCCGACGCCTACGAGGACTGGCTGGAGAGCGAAGGGGTGATGGTCCACAAGACCTTCTATATCCCTAACTGGCACGAGGTCGAGGTTGGTCCCTGGGAGCGCAAGGGCGGCGATGGCGCGGTTGTCCGCATCGACAATGCGCTCCTGCCCAACGACCTGCACGTGGTGGACATCAAACCCGGCGGCAAGTCGGAGCCCGAGCACCACATGTACGAGATCAACTTCTACATCGTCTCCGGGCGCGGCGCGACGACTGTATGGATGGACGAGGACAGCAAGCAGACCTTCGAGTGGAGGACAGGCTCCCTCTTCACCGTCCCCCTGAATGCCTGGTACCAGCACTTCAACGGCTCCGGTGACGAGAAGGTGCGCTACATGGCGACGACCAACGCCCCGCCCATGATGCGCCTCTTCCGCGACACGGACTTCATGTTCAACAACGACTTCATGTTCCGCTCACGCTACTCGGATGACGAGTCCTGGTTCAGCGGCAACGGCACGCTCTACAACAAGCGCGTCTGGGAGAGCAACTTCATCCCCAACGCTCCGGACATGGCGCTTTACGGTTGGAAGGAGCGCGGGGCAGGCGGCATCAACGCCATGCTGCAGATGGGCAAGAACGACATGGGCAACCACATCTCCGAGTTCCCCATCGGCACGTACAAGAAGGCCCACCGGCATGGGCCGGGCGCACACCTCTTCCTGCTCAGCGGCGACTCCGGCTTCTCCCTCCTGTGGACCAAACCTGACCGCTCCGACATGATCAAGTGCGACTGGCAGGTCGGGACCGTCGTCATCATCCCCGGCGAGGGAACGTATCACCAGCACTTCAACTCCGGCACGACCCGCGCCCGCTACATGGCGCTGCGCGACGGCAAGGGCGGCTTCATCGCGCCCAACACCGCCGTGGGTGGCGACGTGAGCATGAAGGAGGGCGGCATCCAGGTCGAGTACGAGGACGAGGACCGCGAGATCCACGAGATCTTCGAGGCTGAGCTCGCCAAGTCCGGCGCCCAGTGCAACATGAAGGCGTTCATCCCCTACTGCACCGGCGTCGCAGGCGTCACCGACGCGCGAAGGACGTAGCCTTCACGTTTGCTCAGGACCGGGGAGGGGAGTCAACTCCCCTCCTCCCCGGTCTCGACGCGGCGAAGCGAGACGACCGGGATCTGGCGGTCGGTGGCGGCGTAATAGATGGCGAAGCGTGGGTTCGCTG
Source organism: Dehalococcoidia bacterium (assembly GCA_965208625.1). GTDB lineage: Bacteria > Chloroflexota > Dehalococcoidia > Lucifugimonadales > Australimonadaceae > Bin16. The sequence continues at coordinate 1,439,142 of OZ242348.1, read as the reverse complement.
CTACCACCTGGTTGTACAGCGCGGTCCGCTCATCTCCCTCGGTGATGCGAGCCTCCGCGGCGAAACGTTCGCCGTTGGCCTCGACCGAGATGTTCGGGTCGGCGGCGATGTTCAGGTACCACGCGGGATGACGGTCCCGGCCGTAGTTCGAGGCGACGACGATGAGGTCGTCGAACTCGCCGAACCGGAAGTACAGCAGGGGCGACGAGCGCGGCTTGCCGCTCCTGCGCCCCTTCGTCACGAGGATGAGCACTCCTGTGCCTTCCAGGCGGCCCAGCAGTTGGCCGCCTGAGAGGCGGAACAGCAGCCGGTGCACCGGCACGAAGAACCACGCGATGAGGAGGCGTTTCCAGGTTGGCATTGCTGGCTCCTTGGGGAACTCGATTGTACCCGGGCATGCCTGCAGCAGCGGGCGAGCCGTCCCTGTGAGCAGCACCCTCCTCGACGCGGGAAGCGGGGCAGGCTAACCTGATGCACCGGACAGGACGGGTCGGGTTACCCGGCGTGTACGCGCGCCTCATCTTTCGACAACTTCGGGTTCGGTGTACCGTGAGTCCTTCCCTGGGTGATTGAACCATTGCTGCAACCCGGCGAGGTTGAAAGGAGTGCATGTGGCTACGACTACGAAAGTCTGGACTGAGCGGTACGCTGAGATGGTCCATGGGAATACCCGGTACTGGGAAGCCGGGGCGGGTTACCCAACCATCCTCATCCACGGCGCAGGCTGGACGAGCGGCTGCGAGTCATGGATCCGCAACATCGGGCCGCTCTCGGAGAAGCTCCACGTCTACGCTATCGATTGCCTGAACTGGGGCGTCGGCGACGTCTTTCAGCAGGAGTTCTCCTTCGCATACCTCGTTGACCACGTCCGCGAATTCATGGACGTGCTCGGCATCGAGCGGGCGAACTTCGTCGGGCACTCGATGGGCGGATGGGTCGTCACGCTGCTGTCGTACGAGAGCCCCGAGCGCGTAAACAAAGTGGTGAACGTAGCGGGCGGCGGGACAGCGACGCGGCCGCTGCAGAACATGGTCGAGTTTAAAGTCCCCACCGAGGAGCAGATCAGAGAGCAATTCGCGCACCGGTTCCCCGAGGGTACCGTCAACTACGATGAGGTGGCCGCGCCGTACATCCGCAAGAACTCATTGCCGGGCCACGGAGAGGCGTTCGCGTCAGTGATGCGCCACATGACCAACCCGGACACGCGCATCCGGTACAACACCCTGCGGAGGATGCCCCACATCAAGGCGCCGACGCTGGTGTGCTGGGGTACTGCCGATCAGACCAACGCGTTCGAGATGGGCGAGCAGACCGCCGCCACCATTCCGGGCGCTCGCCTCGTGCCGTTCGAGGGCGTCAGCCACATGCTGCCGCAGCAGGCCGCGGACCGGTTCAACGAGGTGGTGTTGGAGTTCTTGACGTCGTAGGCAGGAGACGGGTCGCGAGGGACCGACTACCAACCCTTCGACTACCCCGGACCAGGAGCGTACATGCAGCTAGGCGTTGTTTTCCCCCAGAATGAGATAGGCGAAGACCCGGGCGCGGTGCGGGCGTTCGCCGAGGCCGCCGAGGGCCTGGGGTACGCGCACCTCATCTTCTACGACCACGTCCTCGGCGCGGACACCAACCGCAGGCTGGACTGGCAGGGCCCGTACTCGCACAAGGACGTCTTCCACGAGCCGATGGTCACGTTCGGCTACCTCGCTGCGCTGACCAGCCGCATCGAGCTCGTCACCGCCGTCATCATCCTGCCGCAGCGGCAGACTGCGCTCCTCGCCAAGCAGGCCGCACAGGTGGACGTGCTCAGCGGCGGACGGCTTCGCCTCGGCGTCGGCATCGGCTGGAACGATGTTGAGTACGAGGCACTGAACGAGAACTTCCACGACCGCGGCAAGCGCTCCGAAGAGCAGGTTGAACTGCTGCGTGCGCTCTGGACGAACGAGATCGTCGACTTCCAGGGCAAGTGGCACAGCATCCCCGGCGCGGGCATCAAACCGCTGCCGGTGCAGCGCCCCATCCCCATCTGGTTCGGCGGCGGACGCTCGGACGGCGTGCTCCGGCGCATCGCCCGAATGGGCGACGGCTGGTTCCCGCAGTTGCAGGCGGACGAGCAGGGCAGAGAGCGGGTGGCGGCGTTCCGCAACTTCGTTGCGGAGGCGGGACGCTCGCAGGACGACGTGGGCGTCGACGCGCGGGTCGCCGTGTCCCGCGGCGGCGTCGACGGCGCGCTGCGTGACTCCGAGGCGTGGCAAGGGATGGGCGCAACGCACATCTCCTTCAACACCCTCCGCGCGGGACTCGGTTCGGCGGATGAACACATCGACGCCCTGCGCCGCTTCAAAGAAGCGGCAGGGTAGGGCGCACAAAGGAGAAGAGATGAACATCGCAGTGATCATCCTGGACATGGCGAAGGGCTACGGCTGGGCGCCCGGCTCGTACGGCTACGAGATGGTGGCGAACGTTCGGCGGCTCAAGGATGCCGCGTACGCCGCCGAGGCGCAGATCATCCACGTCAACTCGATGCGGAGAGAGAGCGACCAGGTCGGCGACTGGTCCCGCGTGATGATGAAGGAGGGCACCGACGCCCTCGACGTCATCCCGGAGCTGCAACCGGTCGACAAGGACATCCTCGTCTACAAGCGCTACCTGAGCGGCTTTTCCCACAACGACCTGGACTACGTCCTGCGCACGACCCACCGGGACACCGTCATCATCGCCGGGGCGTCGACCGACAACACGGTACTGTGGACCGCCGCCGACGCGTTCCAATTTCGGTACAAGGTCGTCGTCGTGGAGGACTGCACGATGGTGCACCGGGAGAGTGAGCCGCCTGAGGTGAAGGACTACGCGCTCCGCATCGTGCGGAACGTCCTGCACAGCGAGGTGCTGCCGCTGGACGAGGTCATCGCCAAGTACCTGAGCTGATTGGCATGGTGTGGGGTTACGTAGGGCCAACCGGCCCTGAGCATTGGGCGTCGCTCGCTCCGGAGTACGCGCCCTGCGGCGAAGGCGTCCAGCAGTCGCCGGTAGACATCACCGGCTACGAACGCGCCGACGCTCCTGCGTTGTCGTTCTCGTACGACGGAACCGTAAGCAGCGCAGCGCTCGTGCGAGGCTCCATCGTCGTGGAGTTTGGACCGGGCAGTAGCGTGGCGCTGGGAGGCCGACGCTACGAGTTGCAGTCCGCCCACTTCCACGCTCCCGCCGAGCACACCGTGGACGGCGAAGCCTTCGCGGCGGAACTCCACATGGTGCACGAGGACGCGTCCGGCGACGCGCTCGTGGTCGGCGTCCTCTACCGGCTCGGCGACCTGAGCCCTGTCCTCCAGGCGATGCTCGACGCGGCGTCCGGCGCTGCAACGGCCTTCCCTTCCGGGTCGGCGGGTTTCACACCGCGCTCCACCGCGTTCTACAACTACACCGGCTCGAAGACGACGCCTCCGTGCCACGAGCCGGTGGCGTGGGTGATGCTGCGTGATCCCGGAACGGTGTCGCAAGAGCAGGTGGATGCGCTCCAGGCATTCAGCGGCGGGCCGAACAACAGGCCGCTCCAACCGCTGCGGGGGCGGAGGGTCGTGCTCGTTGGCGGGTAAAGCGCCTTAGTTCAGCTGGGGGACGATGCCGCCGCCGATGACGCCCGGGATGATGCGCGGCAGGATCCCCGGCCAGAGCGGTATGTCCAGCACCAGGCGGAAGATGATGTACAGCGGCAGACCCGCCGCCACCATCACGCCCACGGCAAAGACGGGGATGAGGCGCGACTCGATGGTGAGGAAGAGCACCATGAAGACCGGTATCGCGATGTAGAACCCGAAGACGAACGTCATGGCGAAGTAGAGCAGGAGCCAGCCGTAGACGATGCCGATCCGCCGCCACGAGCCTGTCTCCATGCCGCCGGGGCTTGCGCCCGCGTCGTCCTCGGCGGCCTGTGGCGCATCGTCTTCTGAGACGCCGAACGCCCCCGTCAGTTTGATGAGGCGCGGGGTGACCTCTGCCAGGAAGAGGAAAACGAGCAGTGTGATCGTCGGGACCCCGATGACGAACGCTGTGAGCTGCTGCTTGCCCGCGTAGGCGGTCGCGCCCAGGACGATGCTCAGTGCGATGGTGAGCAGGAAGGCGTAGACGCCCAGGTTGAAGCCGTTGATGCGCGTCATGGCTGCGCTCCTTGCGGAGCCGGATTCTTCTTCGCCGCCTTGTACATCGACCAGCCGAGCATGAAGAAGATGCCAAGCAGCAGGACGATGGACACAGGCCGCGTGAAGAATATCGAGTACCCGCCGCCCGATATCTGGAGCGACTGCGTGAACTTCTCCTCCGCCAGCTGGCCGAGCACGAAGCCGATGACCAGCGTGATGAGCGGGAACCCGGCGCGCCGCATCGAGAAGCCGACGATGGCGGCGAACACCGCGAGAGCCACGTCCCAGATGTTGCTGCGCACGGCGTAGACGCCGATGAACGAGAGAATGGCCACGAACGGCGCGATGTACTTCACCGGCACGAGGCTGATGCGCGCCAGCCACGCCCCGCCCCCGAGGATGATGATGGTCGTGAGCACCTGCGCCGCGATGACGCCGAGGATGATGGCCCACACGATGTCCAGCCGGTTCACGAGCAGGTCCCGCCCCGGCTGGATGCCGTGCAGCACGAACGCGCCCATCAGGATGACCATCTCGCCGTTGCCGGGGATGCCGAACGTGAGCGTCGGCAGCAGGATGCCGCCGTCCTTCGCGTCGTTGGACGACTCGGACGCGACGACCCCGCCGGGATAGCCGGTGCCGAACAACTCCGGCGTCTTGGACGCCTGCTTGGCCGTGGAGTAGGAGAGGAAGTTCGCCACCGCGCCGCCCGCGCCGGGGATGGCCCCGATGACGGTGCCGATGACGGAGCCGCGCAGCAGGATCGCCTTGTACTGGAACACCTCCACCGCGCCGCGCATGATCTGCCTGAACCCGCCCAGGTTAACGTTGGCGTCGCGCGCGATGGAGCCGCCGCGCGACGTGTAGACGATGAGCTCGCTCAGCGCGAAGAAGCCGATGACCAGCGGCACGATCTCGATGCCGTCCCACAGGTATTCGCTGCCGAGCGTGTAGCGCCGCACGCCGAACACCGGGCTGAACCCGATGAGGGCGATGAGGATGCCGACACCGCCCGCCGCGAGCCCCTTCGCCATGTTCTGCCGCGATGCGAACGTCACGGCGATAAGGCCCAGGATGATGAGCCAGAAGAAGTCCGGGGGCGTGAACGCCCGCAGCATCACCTCCGCCAGCGGCAGCAGCGCCGCCAGCACAATGATGCTGAAAAGCGTGCCGAGTGCTGACGCAGTAGCGGCCAGACCTATGGCCCGCCCGCCCTCTCCTCGACGTGTCATGGGGAAGCCGTCGAACGTCGTGCAGACGTTCGCTATCGTCCCCGGCGTGTTGAGGAGAATGGCGGGCACGCCGCCGCCCGTGCTCGCGGTGCCGATGATGCCCGCGAACACGTACATCGCGATGATGGGGTCCCAGCCGAACGTGAACGGCAGGATCAGCGTCATCGCGATGACGCTGCCCAGACCGGGGATCACCCCGAACAGGACGCCGAGCACCGTGCCCAGGACGATCGCCCCGATCACGGCAGGGTTCCCCATCCCCGCGAGTCCGTCGAGGAATGCCTCGAACATAAGGTTGTCGGGCCTCCCTCGCTATTGTGCCTGCGACTTCTGCCTTACCGTGTCGATGTACTCCGAGACGATGCCGTCCATCCCCTCGACGACCTCTGCCGTCTCGTCAGGGGTGAGCGTTTCGACGCCCATGCCGGCGTTGTTGATGCCCGCGATGACGTCTGCGTCCTGGAGAGCGCTGTCGAAGGCGTCCGCCAGAATCTGGAGGATGTCGTCAGGCGTGCCGGGGGCTGCCGCGACGAGTCCGTTGTTCGCGAACTTGGAGCCGCCGAGCTCGGGGAAGCCAAGCTCGTCAACCGTCGGTGCGTCCGGCACCGGGCCGAAGCGCTCGCTGGAGTACATCCACAGCACCTTGAAGTCCGGCCCCTGCACTGCGGTCAGCGTCGTGCCCGCGATCGGACCGAGGGCCAGCTCACAGTCGCCGCGTAGCAGACCGGCCTGCGTCTCCTGCCCGCGGTAGCCCGTCACCGGGTTCCACGCGATGCCCATCACCTCAGTGGTGACGGACGCGACGAGGAACGAGTGTCCGGCGAGGCCGCTCAGGCAGAAGCGGACGTCAGGCATGCCCTGCAGGTCTTCAGGTGTGTTGAAGTCGTTCGCGGACGCGGTGTACAGGCCGTAGGTCTGGATGACCGCTCGGCCGACCCATGAGAGTTCGTTGAAGTCCACGTCCTCCGGGTCGAGCCGTTCCGCCGTTATCTGGTTCGGCATGTTCATGATGGAGATGGCGTGGCCGTCCGGGTCGGAGCGGGCTATCTCCTGCACCGCGCGCCGTCCGCCGCCGCCCTCGATGTTCCGCACCACGACGTTCACGCCGAGGTCATCACTCATCTTGTCGGCGATGATGCGGCTCGCGGTGTCGAATCCGCCACCCGCTGCGAAGCCGACGAACCACTCGACGTCGCGAGTGGGGAAGTCCGGCTCATCGTCGCCGCAAGCCGCGCCGAATGCGGCGATGGCCGCGAGCGCTCCCGCAAGGAGCATGAGCCGTCCCAAGCGTCCGATCCTTCCGATGCGTGCCATGACAGGTCCTCCCGAAGGTGTTCTGGTTCGTGCGCTAGAGCGCGTAGAGTCTGGTGGGGTTGTGGTCGAGTATCTTGTCCGCTACGTCGTCGCCGAGGCCGCCGTTCTCTCGCAGGTTGCGGAGCGCGTGCAGCTCGGTCGAGGTGTCGTTGTGGCCGTAGTCCGTGCCGAGGACGAGGTTGTCGTCGCCCGCGCAGTCGATGACGTAGTCGATGTCGTCTGCGGTCTGCACGGCAACCCAGATGTTCCGCTCAGCCAGCAGTTCGCGCCCCGGCCACGCCCTGCCCCGCTTCTCGAACCGCAGAGCGAGGTCGTTCATGGCGTACGGCACCCACGACGCGCTCAGTTCGACGAACCCCCAGCGCAGGTCGGGGAAACGCAGGTGCATGTCCTTCATCACGATGTCGTGGAACGCGCCGACTCCCGAGAGCTTGAACGTGGAGAAGCCCGCGTCCCGCCCGAAGTAGTCGAAGAAGTTGAAGTTGCCCGTTGCGGCGTGGATGCAGACTGGCAGGTCCAGCCGCTGCGCCTCCTCCCAGAGGGGCGTCATGTACGGGTCGCTCAGCCGGTGCGGCCCCTCGATGCCGCGCATGAACACGGCGCACGCCCCGTTGTCCTTCCCGAATTGCATCTCCTCGATGGACTTGTCGAGCGACATCGTGGGGAGGACGACGGCCCAGCGCAGGCGTCCGCCGCCCTGCCGGTAGATGTCGGCGAGCCAGCGGTTGTAACCCTGCGCGAGCGCAAGGTCGACCTCCGGGTGCGTCGCCAGCGGTCGCAGGAAGATGCTGGGATAGAGGACGTGCGTGTCGACGCCGAGCTCGTCCATGTGTGCCAGCCGCCTGGCGATGTCGCTCGCCTCGCGCGTCGCCTCGTCCGTGTCGAGCCCGACGTTGACGCCCTTGCTGAACGCCCGTCCGTCCACGTACCAGAACTCCGGCGAGGGTGACTTGTAGCCTTCCTTGGGCAGCAGCACGATGGGGCGGAGGTGCTGCAGGTCCTCCGGGATGAAGTCCCACGTCCGCTCCGATTCCACGACGTGGGCATCTGAATCGATCACGGCCATCGCGCACCTCCCGACTGCGTCATCCGTTCACTTGGCCGCGACTTTACGCCTGCGGGGGTGGGAGGGCAAGAGTACCGGTACGATCCTTCTACTCCCCCATCCCGAACAGCCGGTCCCGCCTGAAGCCGAGGTAGTGCTCGGCCATGAAATTGAGCGGCTTCTTCGCGTCTGTGACGTGGTCGCTGAGCGCGCGGTGGACCGAAGCCATCTCACCCGTGTCGTACCGGGCAGCGTGCGCGTACATCTCCGCAGCGACCGTCTCGTACTCCTCTGTGCTCAGTCTGCGCCGATAAGCCGACTGCGCCCGCAGCGCGCCCGTACCCGGATAGCGGTGGGCGGTCGCGGCGAAGTCGGGGAAGACGCCGACGATGAGCAGGCAGAGGTCGCCGGTGCGCCGGTAGAGCGGCAGGCGCTCGTGCTCCTCGGTCTGCTGGATCAGCCGCAGCATCGAGTGCACGTCGAGGTCGCTGTAGCGCACCTTGCGCACGACGCCGCGCCGCACCCAGACGCGCTCCGTGTGGCTGTGTACCTTTGTGAATGAGGAGAGCGCCGCCGCGAGGTAATGCAGGATGCGCGGCTGTGTCGCGAACGCCGCCACCTCCGCCGCGTCGAACACGGGCACACGCTCGCCGGAGACCGAACCCGTGCGCTCGAACGTGTGCTGTGCCCCCTGCAGCTCGTCGACCGCGCGCCGCAGCAGCGCCTCGAAGAACAGCCGTGGCGAGACGGGCGCGAGCGAGCCGTCGTGCGGCATGAGGGCGTCGAACAGCCGCTGGCTGCCGAGCAGTTGCGCGCGGCGCTCCTCGTCCGCGAGGGCCTGCGTCATCTCGTCCCCGGCGGGCCCGTCCGCCCCAAGCGCCTCGTGGACGAAGGTGATGTCGGCGTAGGTCAGGCCTCGTTCCACGTTCCGCAACTGCATGGCATGAGCGTAGCACACGCCCACTTTCTGAAGACGCGTGATACGCTCGCGCACGTAGTCCCACAGGGCGCAATGGGTCGGAATCAGGAGGGGACAGCATGTTCGCACGTATCAACCACATCGCCATCATCAGCCCTCAGTACGCCATGCTCGGCAAGTTCTACGAGTCCCTGTTCGGCATGAAGCCTGGCTCCAGCCCCCCCGAATCGGCCGTTTCGCACACCGACGGAAACGTAGGCCTGCAGATACTGCCGCGGCGCGACGGCTACATCGCGGGACTCGATCACTTTGGCATCCTCGTAGACGATCTGGGGGCCGTCGAGACGCGGATGAGGGCGTACGAGGACGCCGCCATGGTCAAGCGGCCGTCCAGCCGGCCGTTCGCCGCCTATAGCGCCAACGACCCCGACGGCAACCACTTCGACCTGGCGGAAGCGCACAGCGAGAACCTGAAGGAGGTCTACGCCGAAGACGCCCGGGAGCAGGACCGGTGGGTCAACCTCTATGCGGTCCGAACGCCGCATGCGGACCGCGTCGCTGACTACTACCAGGAGGTCTTCGAGCTTGCGCCCGTCAAGCAGGACCCCGATGACCTTGGATATACGCTCTCCGACGGCCGGGTGATGCTGCGCGTCCTCCCTTGGAGCATGACATATTTCGAAGGCATGGCGATCAAAACGGCCTGGACCGGAACACTTCGGGTTCATGTGGGCGACCTGGGAACCTTCAGATCGGACTTGGCACGGCTGACGGGAGGGAACACGTTGCTGGCGCCGGTTGCCCTGGGCGGCAGCGCCGAATCCGACGTCAGGCGGCGGCTGTTCGAGTCAGGCGCTCGCGGGAAGCTCCAGATTGCGGATACGGACGGCGTCTGGATCGATATCACGGACGAGTAGCGTCCCCGCCTGGACCTTTCGGTAGCGGGTCGGCTGGCGCTGTTGCTCCTACGCCGTCCCCTGTGAGACATTCGCCTGCATCCTGACTCTCCGAGTGTTTGCCGCCTGCGCCGAGGCGACGCCCCTGCTACAGCAACTCCGGAACCCACGTGGCGAGTTCACGGGGTTTATCCGTCACCGCGTACGCGGCCTGACAAGGCTCCGGGGCGTTCCTGCGGAGGCACGCGCCTTGGCGCGAAAGCTCGCCCTGGCGTGGGGCAGCCCATGCAGTGACACCCGCCGCTTACGCCATCACCCCCGCATCCGCTATGCTGCGCCCATGTGCAGGCCGCCTGTTCCTCCTATAGACAGGGTCTATGGCAGATCCGCGCAGCTATAGGAAATACCTATGACAGCGGAGGCGAAAAGTTAAAACCGATGAAATCTTGATGCCTTGATCGCGGGAAGCAGGCCACGGCCTTGAAAACACCCCATAACAAGGAGATCAAGGTACTCATTTCGCCCTCCCCCCGCACTCGTAAATGCTGAACAAGATTTCAAAATACGAGGGCCGTTGGAATCTTGTTCGGGGTTCGCCCCCCTCGCGCGGAGAAAGGAATACGCCATGCGGATACTCGACGGCGATGGGCATGTCATTGAAGACGTGAAGGCGATCATGGAGCGCATCCCCCCGGAACTGCTCGGCGGGAACGCCGTCAGGGGCGTGGGCCCGTTCCCCGCGCCGGACCACTTGCACCACCAGTCGCACCGCTATCCCGACGGCGCGTTCCGGGACCCCGGCGGCGTCGCCGGCTGGGGCAACTTCCTCGATTCCGCGCACATCGACGGCACGGTCGTTTACCCGACGCGCGGGCTGTCCTTCGGCAAGATCCTCGACCCCGACCTCGCGATAGCGACGGCAAGGGCGTACAACGACTGGCTGTACGACGACTACCTCAGCAGGGACGAGCGCGTGAAGGCGGCGGCCCTCGTGCCGATGCAGGACCCGGACGCGGCGGTCGACGAGTTGCGCCGCGCCGTCACCGAGCTGGGTTTCGTCGGCGCGATGGTGCCTGGCACCGGGCTGCAGGCGCTGCTCGGCAACAGGAAGTTCTGGCCCGTCTACGAGGAGGCTGACCGGCTCGGCTGTGTACTTGGCATCCACGCCGGCGCACACCACGCGATGGGACTGGACGGCATGACGCCGTTCGCGGGCGTCCACGCGCTCGGCCACTCCTTCGCCATCAGCATCGCCTTCACGGACATGCTCTTCACCGGCATCTTCGATCGCTTCCCCAATGCGCGGTTCGGTTTCCTGGAAGGCGGGCTCGGCTGGTTCCTCATGGTGATCGAGCGTTGCTCCGGCGCGTACGACGCGTTCACGCCGGTCAACCCGCAACGCCGCTTCCTGCAGATCGATGAGGGAGACAACGTCGAGGCGTATATCCAGCGCCTGGTCGACGCGGGACGGCTGTTCGTCGGTATCGAGGGCGACGAGCCTATGCTGGCGAACGCGATCGACAAGTACGGAAGCGGCGCGTTCGTCTTCTCCAGCGACTTCCCGCACGAGGTGAACATCGACACCATCCGCGCCGAGATCGACGAACTGCTCGAGAACGAGGCGGTCTCCGAGAGCGCCAAGGAGGACATCCTGTACCGGAACGCGGTGCGGTTCTACGGCGGCGCCTGGGGGACCGCTTGAGCGACTGGCGCATCGGGGTCGACGTTGGAGGCAGCTTCACCGACCTGGTCACCTTCAACACGAGGTCCGAAGCGACACGCATAGAGAAGGTCCATGCACTTCCCGAGGGGAGAAGGGGGTCGGACACCTCTCCGTACAAGGAAGAGGTAACGCGCTTTACCTCACGGTGAGGATGCTCCGGGGGTGAGGCATCCCCACCAAGCAGCGCAGGCGCGCCCGTCCCTGACAACCCCCGCCCCCTACGGCACCAGCGTGCCCGGCTCCGCCGACCACACCCAGTAGCCCTTGCCGTTCAAGACCTCCTGCGTGACGACCTCACCGTCCACCAGGCGGAACCCGCGTGCGTCCGTACTCGTCCCCTCGGGAGCAGCCCTGTCTGCGCTCGGGATGCTCCGCACCCACAGGCTGTGCACCGTGTCGTAGGCATAGGCGATGCGCCACGGGATGCTGCCGAAGTAATGGTCGGCCTCGCCGTCGCCGCCGTTCGGGCCCGGAGGCGTGCCCGCCGGGTTCTCGAAGATGTCTATCACCCCCAGCAGGTTCCAGCCGTGCCGCACCGGCGCGGTCGGCGGCGTTGTCGACTGCTCATGCTCCGGGATCAGCGGGGCGAGCGTCGCGTACGTCGTCGTGAACAGCCAGTAGCCGAACCCCGCCTCGAACCGCGTCAGGTTGCCGCCCCACTCGCCTTCCTCATTCACCACCGCGGTCAGCCAGTCCCCGTCCTGGTACGCCAGCACGGGCGAGACGCGCGCGCCGGACGGGATCACGGCGCCCAGCGACGGGTCCTCGGGCGTGCCGGGGAAGGAGATGAGGTTCCAACCAGGCAGCACGTCCAACTTGTACGGCTCCCGCTCGACCACCGAGAACGTGAACTCGAACGTGGCCACGTTGCCCGCGTCGTCGAGCGCCATGTACTCGACCTCGTGCTCTCCCAGCGCCAGGTCGCTGGCGAGGAGCGCGAACTTCGAGGCATTCACCCGTGTGAGCTGCCCCAGCGCGTCGTTGTCGTCAAGCGTGATCGCCGCGATGGTCACCCCGGCGTGGGAGTCGAAGAACTCGGCGTCCGGGTTGGGGTCGCCGCAGCCGTCCACGGGGCAGACCGCGTACTCGGCCTCCTCCGCCGCGAAGCTGATGCTGATGATCGGGGCGGGACTCTCCGTCTCGTCGTTCCGCTGCCTCCGCGTTGGGTTCAGGGCGACCTCAGGCGTTGCGCCGCCGTTGAACTCCTCGTCTATCTCCAGCAGCACTCCTGCCTCATGCATCTTCGAGAGGTCCAGGTCGTGGTTCGGCAGGGGCGGGCCGATCTCCACTGTCCGCTGGTGCCTGGGCGGCTTCCAGCCGCCCGACTCGCCGATGTTGTCCTCGTAGTCGAACCCGTACACCACAAGCCCGAGCAGCTCTCCGATCCCGGTCAGGCCCGACGCCGGATACGTCCCGGCCCAGTGGGCGTCGTCCTCCTGTGCGGTGAGCGTGCGGCCTGCCTGGAGCTCGCCGATGTCGTAGCCGTAAGCGTCGGCGCCGTTCACCGTCACCTTCCCGGCCGCGATGCCGGTGAAGTAGACCGTTGGGCGCCGACGCAGGTCCTCGTCCGCGCGCACGTCCACGACGAACTCGCCGCGTGCGTTCGCGACCGGACGGTCCTGCGCGGTGGCCGTCACGGTGACGGTGAAGCGCGGCGCGATGCCGTCCCGCGGCGTGATGGCCTCGGTGGCGCTCGCGTTGCCCGCGAGGTCGAGCGCGCCGCCGGCGAAGATCGTCACCTCCGGCGTCTCGTCTGCCCGCAGCTCGTCCGCCAGTTCGATGTAGATGCGCGTGCGCGTGTCCTCAATGCGTTCGCCGTTGATGTCTATCGGCCAGTATCCCGCCTCCGCCAGCGCCTCTTCGTGCGTGAGGCCCGTTATGTCGACGCCATCGGCGGCGGCGTCTCCCCTTCCCAGTGCGTTCGAGACGGGCCAGAGCCGGAAGCTGAACGCGTCGTTCTCGGCGACGTCCTGGATCGGGTTCGTGCCAGGCTTCGTGTAGCTGACCGTAACGCGATTCCCGGCCGTGACCGGCGAACCCAGCTTGAGCGTCACCTGCCTGCCATGCACCGACACGTCGCTGACCGTGCGCTGCGCGCCCTCCACCTGGACGTCGAACGCACTCTCGGACGGCGTCGACCCCCCGTCCAGCCCCTCGTTGTACGTCAGCCTGAGCGTCGTGCCGCCGACCTCTGCCGTCCAGAGCAGTGGCGGGCTCCTGTCCACGTTCGAGTTGGTGATCCTACTGCCGGTGCACCCAACGGTCCGCACTGCGCCCGCGAGCGTCCTGCCATCCTTCTTGTACACCCCCACGACCTCCCCCTTGGCGTTGTACACCTCCGGGCTCGCGTCGTAGTAGCCCTGGAAACTGACGCTCGTCTCCCAGCCGTCCGTCCCGACCGCCGTGTAGTCGAAGAGACGGTCCAACTTATCGGCGCTGTATTCCGGCGGATCGTTGTCGCTGTCGACCGGCGGGTAGAAAAGCTGCCGGTAGTACCCCACGAGCTCCCATCCGCCGACCGTCAACGGTGTGTGCGTGAAGGAGAACACGACTTCATCGTTGGAGGGGGTCCCGGTCGTGAACCTGCACAGGAGCGAGACGTCGTTCGCCGCGATCGCCGGCAGCACCGCGGGCGCCGACGCCGGGTGCAGCAGGAACGGTGCGATCACGTCGACGCTCACGTCCGTCTGCGGTGCTGTCAGGCTGGCGAGGTCCACGACCGCGGTCGCCTTCCTGCGCCCGAACTTGTCGGTATGCGCGCCTACGGAGGCGTATGGCAGTGCGACGAGGATGGTCAGATCGTCTCCGTCCGCGTCCCCGATGTCAGCCTCGATATCCCGCCCCAGTTCGGACGCCCTCGGTATGCTGAAGGACACTGTCGTCCCGGAAGTCGGGCGCTCCGGGTCCGCGACGAACAGCACCGTCCGCCCCGAGAGGATGGCCAGCCGGTAGCCGTCGCAGTCGGCGTTGCTGAGCCGGTCCCAGGAGATCGTGGTGTCACCTGTGGTCTCGTCGTAGTCGAAACTGAGGCCGGTTATCCTGTCGTCCGAGGTGTCCGTGCACGTCTGCGCCTGGGGCGCGAGCGAGGCCGCGGCGCGGGGCGCGGGCGGCGCGAACGTCAGCCGGGGCGCCCCCGCCGGAGCCATGTTCATGCCGCCCAGGAGGGTCCTCATGAACGGCGGCGCGTAGTTCGGCTGGTAAACGCTGACCACCTCATGGCCGGCGACCCTGACCCGCTCGGGCTTGATCCCCGCGCGGAGCGGTTCGGTGAAATCCACCATGATCCATGAACGGTCGGCGACCTCCCCGCCTACGACCTTGTCCATCATCGCGAGGTCCGGGTCGTAAGTGATGCCGGTCCACGACTGGACGGTGGCCGGGTCCGTGTCGTCCACGGTGAAGGCGTGCGGACCCGGGTATTTGTCGTCCGGCGCTTCGCTCACCGTCCGGTTGCCGGCGCGGTCGAAGGCCGTTATCTCCACGAAATACGCGCCCTCATCCATGCTGCCGCCGTCCGCCGAGAACGAGTACGCCACGCCCGGGCGGTCGCCCAGGAGCGTCCACCTCCCCGTCCCCGTGATGTCGTCCGCGGAGTTGGCGTCAGCCTCCTCGGCCCACACATTCAGATCTATCTCCGCGGCCTCGCCGTTCACGCTGATCTGCCCGCCGGAGGACGTCGAGAGCGGCTCGCCGGTCGTGGCGTGGTCGTCGTCCGCGTTCACCTCCGTGTAGTCGCCGTCCTTGGTAATCACGAGTTCACCGTCGTGCCGCAGGCCTGCGTCGCTGTCGCGCACGGCGAACGAGTAATGGAGGCTGCTGGAGCGCAGGTAACTGATGTCTTCCGGCGTGATGCCGGTCACGTCCGGCCCCTCGCCGTCCACCTCCACCGCCACCTCTCCCACACCGGCGACATTGATCACGAGGCGGTCGTCGTGCCGCGCGAGGATCGAGGCGGTGGCGTCCTGGGCGACACCTGCGTCGAAGTCATCGCACGCCGGGCTCTTGGTCGACGTATAGAGCGGGTCCTCGTTCGCGTCCACTGCCTGCGAATCGAGGACCCGCACGAATGCCTGGTAGTAGCTCTTCAACTCACCCGGTGGGCCGGTTGAAGTCGAGAGAGCCATCTGCACCGCCATGGAACTGTTGGCCCGCGGGTTCCGTACCGTCGCGACGATACAGCCGTCGTCGTTCTCGGTGACGTTGCTGTTGCTCACAGCCGTGATGAGGATGGTGTTGTACGCCTCAGGGTTGTTGGACACCCAGAGCACGTGATTGAAGAAGGTGTGTTGCGGCGCGGCTTGCCCATCCGCGAGATAGGCGGTGTCCATCGTGGAATGCGAACCAGTAACTCTCCCAAGTGTGGGCGCCGTGGGCGGAGGGTCTTCGGGCACGTAGACCGTCTCTTCCCGGTAGGTAGTCTCCCGGTTCTTGGCCACCTGGGCGTCCTCGATGCCGGCGAACACGCCGACACTCAGTCCGCCGACGCTGATCTTCCCGTCCGTGCGGTGGAAGGTCCCCTGGCCGAAGGCGGGCAACATCAAAAGCAGTGCGAAGGCTGCTGCCATGAACGCCGGCAAGAGGATACGGGTCGAAACGTGGGGAACGGATGCGATCAGATGTCTCACGCTGCTCCTGGGGACACGGAACTCGCGTCGGGATCGTGTGTATTCGGATGTTTGCAGGGAAGCGCTGTTCAGGCCCCTGCGCCGCCTGTCCGGGTCCGCAGTGAGGGACTGGGCGGACCGGAGGCGGTTTTGTTGGCAATCGATTCTCCGGCACGGAAGCGCACTCCTCAATGCGATAAGCGTGCGGGGAGATGGGAGTGCGGGAGGTCGACGACTACGGAGGCGTTGCGCTCCTGTCGCGGCGGGGCCTGAGCCATGCTCGATCGGGCTGATGGACGAGTGCCCTCCGCTTTGCTACGCTCGCGCCGCAACTGCAGGAACAGGAGGCGTGAGCCATGACTACCGAAACGAAGTTGCGGGTCATCGATGCGGACGCCCACGTCTGCGAGACGGAGCGCACCTGGGACTACCTCGAACCCGCCGAGGAGAAGTACCGGCCCATCCTCTACACGTCACCCTCCGCTCCCACCAAAGAGTTCTGGGTGATCGAGGAGAAGATACGCGGACTCCGCTTTCCGTCGCTGTCCGAGCAGCAACTCCTCACGATGTCCGAGACGGCGGGACGCCGTATGGATACGCCGCGCGAAGCCCGCGAACTCGACGACGTGCAGCTCCGGCTCAGGGAGATGGACCACCTCGGCATCGACGTCCAGGTGCTGCACAACACGCTCTGGATAGAGCAGGTCAGCCCCGACCCCTACGCCGAGGCGGCGCTCTGCCGGAGCTGGAACAAGTGGCTCGCGGACATCTGGAAACAGGCCGACGGCAGGCTTCGCTGGTCGTGCGTCGTGCCGTCGCTGTTGCCGGACGAGGCGATCGAGCAGATGCGGTTCGCCAAAGAGAACGGCGCCGTCGCCGTGTGCCTGCGGCCCTTCGACGGCGACAAGTACCTCATCAACAATTACTTCTACCCCTTCTTCGAGGAAGCGGAGCGGCTGGACATGGCCATCGCGGTGCACATCGCGAATGCCAGCCCGCAGTACCGCCAACTGTTCGGCTCCATCTTCCAGAACGCCAACTCGTTCGCGCTCTTCCGCGCCCCGACGATGATGGTCTGCCACTCGTTGCTCAACAGCGAGATCCCGGCGCTGTTCCCCAACCTGCGCTGGGGGTTCATCGAGTCGTCCGCCTCCTGGGTGCCCTGGGTCTACCACGAGATCGCCAACCGGTGGCGCGCTGGAGGCAGGGAGATGTCAGCCGACCCCTTCGGAGACGCGAAGATCTACGTCACCTGCCAGACCGACGACGACCTCCCTTACGTTCGCAGCTACGCGGGCGAGAACTGCCTGGTGATCGGCACGGACTACGGCCACATCGACCCGTCCAGCGAGGTGGACGCCATCTCAGTCTTCAAATCCGACGAACGGTTGGACGAGGTGGAGAAGGAACGTATCTTGCTGCACAACCCCCGCAGGCTGTACGGGATCTAGGCTGAGGATCGGGAGATACCCCAAGGAGACGCCATGCCGACGGTTGACGTACTGCTGCACGGAGAGTCCATCGCCACGAACTACGGCTCGATCGGCTACTGCAGCACGCTGCTGGTCCGGGGCGACCGCAACATCGTCGTGGACACGGGCCACGTCGGGAGGCGGCGTGCCCTCCTCGAGGCGCTGTCGGAGCGCAGTCTCGGGCCGTCCGACATCGATATCGCGGTGATGACGCATTCGCACTGGGACCATGCGCAGAACTACGACGTGCTCGACAGCGCCGAGGTGCTGATCCACGATTGGGAGCGGCGGTACGCGCGCAACCCTCACCCGAACGACTGGGCCACGCCGCTCTGGACGAGCGCGATGCTCGATACGATCCCCAACCTCAAAGAGGTCGAGGACGGTTACGAGATCGAGAAGGGGGTGCGCATCCTGCACACGCCGGGACACTCCGCCGGCACGATGGCCGTCATCGTCGATACGTCCGAGGGGCCGGTCGCTATCACAGGCGACGGCGTGGCGAACGCACAGGTAGCGTTGACGAAGGTGAACGCCAACGTCTTCTGGAGCGAGGAGGACTCGCGGCGGAGCATTGAGCGCGTGCTGAAGGAGGCGGAGGTCATCTATCCGGGGCACGACCGCCCGTTCCGCGTGCTCGGCAGCGGGGGCGTTGAGCACATCGCGACGCGGCAACTGGTCTTCATGGGCGTCGATTTGGAGGACCCCAACGTCTCGGTCACTGCGGAGCGGCGTCCGCCGTACGTGATGCCGGATTTGGACGGCCAGACGATGGAGCGCCTGGGCTACGAGTCGTAGGGCAGGGTGGGGCGCAAGGGGCTTGACAGGCGGGAACCGGAAGTGGCCTTTATTGATACTTGCGCTCCTGGCACCACCAGTTAAGTATCAGTATGGGAGAGGCGGCAAAACTGCACTGAAATCTGCTCAAAACTGCTTGACAGTACTTAAACGCGCTCGTTAAGATTCACCCGTCCTGAGTGACTGTGGTTTGAGCGAGCCGCAGGACGAGGTGGCCCCGGGGGACTGGGGGGCCGACTCCGAACGGCGAACTCGGGCGCCCCAGTTGCTCAGGACACCTCTTTTAACGCCGATTGTGCTTTATACACGAGCCTCGGCATCCGTGCTACCCCACCCCTCGACCCTCACTCGTGCTGACCCCCGCTCACCTTCGTTATGCGCTATCCTCCGCCTCGCACTGGAGGGAGGCGTACCCATGGAACCGTTGCGACTGGACGAAGCGGCGCGGATGCTCGAAGCAGGACTTGCGAAGGCTGAGGAACTTGGTATCCGTGTGAGCATCGCGGTGCTCGACCCTCGCGGCGACCTCGTCGCGCTGAATCGTATGGACGGCGCGCTCTGGCGCAGCGTCCCCATCTCCCAGGGTAAGGCCGCTGCATCCGCTGCGTGGGACATGCCGAGCGGTGATCTGAGCGACCGCTGGGACCAGCCCGTGGTCCGCGCCCTCTCCATGATGGAGAACGGGCGGCTCATCCCATGGCAGGGCGCGCTGCCCGTTCGCAGGCCGGACGGCACGATGGTCGGCGCGATAGGCGTCAGCGGCGCGCGCCCTGCAGAGGACGAGGCGGTCGCCGCGGCTGGGCTCGCAGCACTGGAGGCGCAGTCGTGACACAGAGCTTCCACATCCGCGAAGAGGATGCCGTTCGCGTACAGACTGCCCCGCTGCGCGAGTCAACGGAGGCGCTGTTCAGGAAGGTGGGACTCGACGAGGCTGACGCTGCGCTCGCGGCGGACGTGCTCGTCACCGCCGACCTCCGCGGCGTGGACAGCCACGGTGTCTCCAACATGCTGAAGGTCTACCTGGACCGCTACCAGAGCGGCGTGCAGAAGACGGCGCCCCAGTGGCGCATCGTCCGGGAGCGCGCGGCGTCGGCCAACATCGACTGCGACCGAGGGCTCGGTGTCATCATCGCGCCCAGGGCGATGGAGATCGCCATCGAGAAAGCGAGGAACACGGGCATCGGCGTTGTCACGATGTTCAATGGCGGGCACGTCGGCATGGCGGCCTACCACGCGATGCTTGCCCTGCCGCACGACATGATCGGCGTCTGCATGACGGCGACGGGGCCGGACGTCGCGCCGACGTTCGGGCGGGCGCCGCGCCTCGGCACGAACCCCATCGCTATCGCCGCGCCCACGGGGGAGGAGCGTCCGTGGGTATTCGACATGGCGACGAGCGTGGTGCCGGTCAACAAGGTGCGGAACGCCCGCCGTATGGGGACGCTGCTCCCGCCGGGGACCATCGCGGCGGAGGACGGCACGCCGGTGATGGAGCCCGCGCCCGTGCCGGACGACTACATCCTGCTGCCGCTCGGCACGAACCGTGACTCGGGTTCGCACAAGGGATACGGGCTCGCAGTAGCGGTGGACATCATGTGCTCCGTGCTCTCAGGCACGGACTACGGGATGCAGGCGGGAAGGCAGAACTACCGCCACTACGTCGCGGCGTACAACATCGACGCGTTCAGCGACGTGGGTGACTTCAAGGCGCGCATGGACGACTTCATCCGCGAACTGAAGGCGACGCCTCCCGCGACAGGTCACGACCGCGTGATGGTGGCGGGCGATCCGGAGTGGGACGCGCTGGAGGAGCGCTCCGTGAAGGGCATCCCGCTGCACCGCGACGTGGTCGACTGGTTTCGGGGCGTCTGCGCCGAGTTCGACGTCGAGTGCGAGGTCTAGGAGGCGAACTGCAGGATGAGAGCAGCGTGGTACGAGCGGTACGGCCCTGCGCGGGACGTCTTTCACGTCGGTGAGGTGCCGAACCCGGAGCCCGGGCCCGGCGAGGTGCTCGTGCGCGTCCACGCATCCGGCGTGAACCCGTCGGACTGGAAGTCTCGCACCGGCTCACGCGGGCCGCAGATGCCGTTCGCGCGTGTCATCCCCCACAGCGACGGCGCAGGCGTCATCGAGGCGGTGGGTGCGGGTGTGGACGCGTCCCGGGTCGGCGAGCGTGTCTGGCTCTTCGAAGGCCAGTGGCAGCGTCCGTTCGGCACTGCGGCCGAGTACATCGCGCTGCCGTCGGGCCACGCGCCGACGCTTCCGGAGAGCGTGACGTTCCCGGAGGGCGCGTGCATCGGCATTCCGGCGATGACGGCGCACCGCTGCCTGTTCGCCAGCGGGCCGGTGAACGGCATGACCGTTCTCGTGACCGGCGGCGCGGGTGCCGTGGGGCACTGCGCCATCCAGCTCGCCAAGTGGGGCGGAGCGACGGTCATCGCCACGGTCAGTTCGGACGAGAAGGCGGGGCACGCCCTGCGCGCAGGCGCGGACCACACGGTCAACTACCGAACGGAAGACGTGGGGGAGCGCGTGCTGGAACTCACAGGCGGGGAGGGCGTCGAGCGCATCGTCGAGGTCGACTTCGGCGGCAACCTTGCCGCCAGCAAGCGCGCACTGCGGCTGAATGGCGCGATCGGCTGCTATGCCTCAACCGGCGACCGCGAGCCTGCGGTCGAATACCAGGCGCTCTCGCGGAAGAATGCGACAGTGCATTTCGTGCTCGTCTACTCGGAGCCGGAATCGGCCAAGCGGCAGGCGGTGGACGACATCGCGACCGCCATCGCAGGTGGCGCGCTCACGCACCCCATCGCGGCGGTCATGCCGCTGGACGACATCGCCGCAGCACATGAGATGCAGGAGAGCAACACCGCGATAGGGAACATCGTCATCGACCTCTCGCCGTGAGCCGTATCGCACGATGTCCCATCTGCTAGGCTATTTGTTCACAGGCCGCACTCCGTGTGGTGTAATCCGTAGCTGAAACCATGACCGCTGCTGGGAGGACCGCGTTGGAGAATGTGCTAGCACACAGCGAGTTACTCAAAGGCTTCAGCCCCATCCACATCGAGCGTTTCCAGGACCTGGCGACGACGGTCACCGCTGAAGCGGGCACCGAACTGTTCGGAAGCGGAGAGTATGCCCAACACCTCTACGTCGCTCTCGACGGCGAGGTGGAACTGCGGATGAACGTTCCGGAGTGGTGGGGCATCGACACGCCGCATCGCAAGGTGTCTACGGCTAAGGCCGGACAGATATTCGGCTGGTCGGCGCTGGTGGAGCCGTTCGTCTACTCGCTCACCGCCGTATGTGTGACCGATGCAACGCTCGCGCGGTTCGAAGGCTCGCAGCTCGCGGACCTGTGCGTGCGCGATCCGCACGTCGGTTACCGGCTGCTCGGCCAGGTGCTCAAGGTGGTTTCCGGGCGGTTCCACACGCTGGCGGAAGCGGTCATGGCCCAGCGCGCGGTGCAGGTATCGCAGGCCGCGAGCCGTGCCCGCCACCCGGATTAGGGCAAGCGCAACAGCGTGTTCTTCGTCCCTCGCCCGTGTTCCGGGCGGCTTAGCATGAGCCTTCGCTCGGCTATCATGCCCTGTGAGGTCTAACCCACCGGGAGTGCGCGCATGTTCGACACGCTCATCGTGAACGGAAAGGTGATAGACGGCGCGGGGCGCGCGTGGTTCCGAGCCGCCCTCGGCATCGAGGGCGATACCGTCACGGTGCTGGAAGGCGACGTGTCGAACGTCGAGGCGGGCCGCACGATAGACGCCTCCGGCATGGCGGTCTGCCCCGGCTTCATCGACATGCACTCTCACTCCGACTTCGCACTGCTCACGTCGCCGCGACATGAACCAAAGGTGAGCCAGGGTGTCACGACTGAGGCGCTGGGGCAGGACGGCCTCTCCTACGCGCCCATCTCGTCCGTGAACCGGCAGCACCTCGTCGACTACCTCGCCGCAGTGAACGGACGCCCGCCGGAAGGAACGGAGTGGACGTCGGTCGCGTCGTTCCTCGACCTGTTCGAAGGCACGTCGTCGTGCAACGTCGTCTACTTCGTGCCGCATGCAGCGCTCCGCATCGAGGCGATGGGATGGGCGAACCGTCTGCCTACCGATGCGGAGCTGGACCGGATGCGCGAACTGGCCGTGCAGGGGATGCGTGACGGCGCGTTCGGCTTCTCCACCGGCTTGACGTACGTGCCGAACATCTACAGCGATACCCACGAGCTGACCGAGATCGCTGGGGCTGTCGCTCCGTACGGTGGCATCTACGTGACGCACAGCCGGTATGCGCTCGGCGATGGCCTGTTGGACCCGTTCCGCGAGGCAGTAGCGGTTGGCAGGGAATCAGGCGCGCCGGTGCAGATATCCCACTACCACAACCCTGTCCCCGGCATGGGTGAGCGGATGGTGGCGCTCGTGGACGAGTCGCGGTCGGCGGGCGTCGACGTGACGTTCGACCAGTATCCGTACCCCGCCGCGAGCACGATCCTGCTCTCGCTCATCCCGCCGTGGGTGCACGAGGGGGGGCCGGAGATGCTGCTGCAGCGCATCGCGGACAAGGATGTGCGCGACCAGATAGCGGACGGAGTCTACCCGCAGTGGGGCGGCTCGCTGGCGGACTACATGTTTGCGCACGTCGGTTCTGAGAAGAACAAGGAATGGGAGGGGCGGTCGCTGCAGGACATGGCTGACGCGCAGGGGAAGCGCATGGTGGACACCATCTGCGACCTGCTCATCGAGGAGCGGCTGGAGGTGGCGTTCGTCGCACGAACCGGCAATCCGGACAACGTGCGCACCATCATGAAGCATCCGGCGCAGATGGTGGGCAGCGACGGCCTGATGACCGGCGAGATGCCGAACCCGCGCACCTATGGCACGTTCCCCTATCTCCTGGGGCAGGCCGTGGAACAGGGGACGCTCCGGCTTGAGGATGCAGTGCACAAGATGACAGGCGCTCCGGCGCGGAGGCTCGGGCTGCGCGACCGCGGCGTACTCCGCGACGGAGCGAAGGCGGACGTGGTCGTGTTCGACCCGGAGCGCGTGCGCGCGCAGGCCACGTTCGAGGACCCGAAGCAGCTGGCGACGGGTATCGAGTACGTGTTCGTCAACGGGACACCGGTATGGGAGCAGGGGCGGCACACGGGAGCGTTTCCTGGACGTGCGCTGCGGAAGTCGTAAGCCGAGAGAGGTTGTCGATGCCGGGCGATGTATGGGTCCGTCTACCGCTGTCGGAAGAGGACAAGGGCCTCCTGGAGCGCGAGTTCCCCAGCATGACGTTCCATACCGGCTTCGAGCTCGATCCAGCGGAGCAGGCACGTACCGAGGTCCTGTTCACGAGCGATCCGTTCAGCGACGACCTCATCGCGGCGATGCCCATGCTGCGGTGGGTGCAGGTGACGCGAGGAGGCGGGGCGAGCTATATCACACCGTCCATGCGGGAGCGCTCCATCCGCGTGACGACGTGCACCGGCATCCACGGGGCGTCGTTCTCCGAGTTCACCTTCGCCACGATCCTGACGCTGACCAAGCAACTGCCGCAGATGATGGAGGCGCAGCGCGCTCACCGCTGGGCTGCGGACATGGGGCTGGGGAAGCTGGAGGGCAGCACGCTCGGCGTGGTGGGCCTGGGCACCATCGGCTCTGCGGTTGCGCAGAAGGCGAGGTCATTCGGGATGCGGGTGATGGCAACGCGCCTCCACCCGGAACACAAACCGGAATACGTGGACTGGATCGCAGGGCCGGACGGGACGCTCGACCTCCTGGCGGAGTCCGACTACGTCGTCGTGGCCAGACCGCCGGGCGGTGACAGGCGGCCCTGGATCACGATGAAGGAGCTCGGGCTTATGCGCCCGACGGCCATCCTGGTGGTCCTCGTCGGGGGCGGCTACATCGTCGACCTCGATGCGTTGGGCGATGCGCTTCGAGGAGGCGTCATCGCCGGAGCGGTCATCAATGTCTCGCCATTCGAACCGCTACCGGAGGATTCGCCTGCGTGGGACTTCCCCAACATGATCGTCAGCCCCGGGCTCGCCGCCAGTGACCCGGACAAGTGGGTCCTCCAGCGGGGCGTCTTCATCGACAACCTGCACCGTTACGTCGATGGCCGCGAACTGCGTAACGAGTTCGGGGTTGCCTCGTACTAGTCCTCGGCCTCGTGTGTACGGGGCAGCAGCCGACCTAATTCGACCTGGCGATGACCAGTTCACCGAAGGCTGGGATCTGCTCGTCGATGATGTCGTTCTGGAACTGGACGTGGAAAGTGTCGACGCCCGCCTCGCGGTACTGGGCCACGGTGTCCAGCACCTGCTCCGCCGTTCCCATCAGCCCACCGGGATTGCCGAACACGGTTGCGAGTCTCGTGGCCGGGTCCTCGTCGCCGACGTAGGCGTTGCAGTTCACGACGCGGTGCAGCGAGCCGGGGTCGCGTCCGGCGGCGCTCGCGGCTTCCTCGACCGCGGCGAGCTGCTCCCGGTAGGCGTCGAGGTCGGCCGGCCAGCCGCCGTTTCGTATCCAGCCGTCGGCGACGCGCCCGGTGAGGCGGAGCATGCGCGGCAGGGCCGCGCCAAGGAATATGGGGATCGTGCCGTTCACGGGCTGTGGCGTGACGGTGGCATCCTCGACGCTGTAGCGCTTGCCGGAGTAGGTGAACTGCTCGTTCGCCCACGTGCCCCGCAGTATCTCGATGGCGTCTATCAGGCCGTCGACGCGCTCGCCGGGGGTGCCGAACTCGATGCCGTACGTCGTGAAGTGGTTCTCCTGGATGCCGGTGCCGAGCGTCAGGATGAGCCGGTCGCCGCCAGTGATGTGGTCGAGCGCGGTGGCCATCTTGGAGAGCATAGCCGGGTTGCGGAAAGGAACGTTGAGCGTGGAGTGGGTCACACGGAGCCGGTCCGTCTGCAGCGCAACCGCCGTCGCCAGCGTCCAGCCTTCCAGGTTGTTCTCGGGCGGCCTGTCGCTGAACGAGATGTTCTGGAAGCCCGCAGCCTCGGCGGCCTTCGCCACCTCGACGATGCGGTCGTAGGGGAGTCCTCGCGGGTTGAGTCCGAAACGGATGCTGTTGCTGCTGCGCGCCATGCTTGCTCCTCGGAAGGGTTGGGTGTGGCGCGAGCATAGCAGCAGGCGGGGGTCTGTCAACGCGGAGGGCGCAGGCGTTACCATGAAGACATGATCCCCATCACCGACAACATCCATCTGGCCGAGCACGAACTGGAGTTCCGCTACGTCACATCCGCAGGACCGGGCGGGCAGAACGTGAACAAGGTGGCCACGGCTGCACACCTGCACTTCGACGCCGCGTCATCGCCGTCGTTGCCGGACGAGGTGAAGCGCCGGCTGCGCAGCGCCGCAGGACGCAGGCTCACTCCGAACGGGGTGCTCATCATCAAGGCGCAGCGCTACCGCAGCCAGGAGCGCAACCGCGACGACGCCGTCGAGCGGCTCGTGGCTATCCTGCGCAACGCCGCTATGCCCCCGCGCCAACGCCGTTCCACGCGACCGTCGCAGGCGTCGGTGGAGCAGCGCTTGGCGGAGAAGCGGCTGCGCGGCAGCCGGAAGCAGTCGCGCTCACCTGCGGACGGACTCGACGAGGAGGAGTAGCCCATGCCGAGACTCGAAGACCTCCCTGACCTCACGCGACAGGGGATGCTGAACTTCCCTGCGTTCGACCACGACGACGCGCCCTGCGTGCGGATGACCAAGCCGTTGAACGAGGCGAAGATCGCGCTCGTGACGACGGCCGGCCTCCACCTGCGCGACGACGTGCCGTTCTCCGGCGGGGACCAGACGTACCGCGTCATCCCGTCGTCCTCACCGGCCTCGGGCATCATCCAGAGCCACATGAGCATCGGGTTCGACCGGACGGGCATCATGCGCGACGTCAACGTCACGTTCCCCATCGACCGGCTGCGGGAGATGGCGGAGCGCGGCGAGATCGGCGAGGTGACGGAGAACTTCTACTCGTTCATGGGGGCGCAGCGCAGCCCGCGCCGCATCGAAGAGGAGACCGGCCCGGAGGTCGGACGCCTGTTGCTGGAGGAGGGCGCGGACGCGGCCTTCCTGACGCCGACCTGACCGAACTGCACGCACACGGTCAGTGTGCTCGCGCGCGCCATCGAGGAGGCCGGCCTGCCGACCGTCACCGTTGCGCTCATCAAGGAGCACGCCCAGCGAGTGAAGCCACCCCGCACGCTCTGGGTGCCGTTCCCGTTCGGGTTCGCGCTTGGCAACCCGGACGACCCGCCGTTCCAGCAGAAGGTGCTCTCCGCCGCGCTGGGTCTGCTGTCGGAGAACGACACGCCCGTGCTCGCCGAGTTCCCGGAGGACGCCGCCGCGCCGCCCGTGCTGCTGCAGGCGAGCGCCGCGCAAGAGGAGGCGGCGAACCGGGACGGCGACCCCGCCGACGAGGTCACCGCGCTGCGCGGTTACTACGAACGTTGGGTGGACGAGCACGAGGGCCGGACGATGGTCGGGCTGAGCGGCGTGCCGCAGCGGCAGTTCCGCGGCCTCGTGCGCTACCTGCAGGCGTTCGCCGCCGGGGAGGACGCGGCATACGACCGTGCGCCGGAGGGAGTGGAGCCCGTGCGGTTCCTGCGCCTCGCCTCGGACGACCTCAAGGCGTTCTTCCTCGAGGCCCGCTTCTCGCAGCGCCCTGACGACAGGGACGATGAGCTGCAGCGCTGGTTCTGGTCGGAGACGGCGATGGGGAACCTCATCGCGTCCGTGGCATCGCGCCTCGCGGAGCAGGGCAACGAGCAGGCCGCGTGGGGCCTCGCGCGGTAGGAGCACTCCAACGGCGCCTTCATTGTGATTCTTCCGTCATGCGCGATGGCTCTTCCATGCGTGGAGCGCAGAATACGTTGAGTGCTTCTTCTACGTCCGGATCCAGACCGGCGTTCTCAGGCTGCAATATGCGAAGGGCTTCAGTGAATTCTTCAAATTCCGGCCATCTCGAGACATCTATACTGCCGTTGATAGGCTCCGGCATTGCCTCCCATGCTCTACTTGCCCGCGGGAGTCCTTCGAGCATATTTTCGTGGAAGCTGCGTAGCTCCGGCGGTGGTTCTGCGGCTTGTACACGCGACAGCACGTAGTCCCATGAGTTCACATAGTGGGAAGCGATCTCTTTGCCTTCCTCACCCCAGAGCGCATCGTAAGTTGGACAGTAAGCAGCATCGAGATACTGCTCCAGCGTCAGCGGCGGCTCAGGACGCATAAGTACGAGCTCAGGGCGCATGAGTACGAATAGGGCGGCTGCCACGACTGCGATACCGATTGCACTGCTTACGATCAGGTGTTTCATCAGGGCACGTCCGGCGCTTCGATTCTGTCATAAGCGCGGCAAGCAGTCTCCGACAACGTATGCCAAGCCACTGTGTCCAGCCTGCTATTCCGGATCGCGCTCACGCTTACCGTTCCGCATGGGTATCGCCGGTGGCGCCACCAAGCAACCTGACGAAGCCACACCCGCTCCTGAACGCGAGTCCTAGCCCGCCCGCGCGGCGCGGGCCCGCGCGGGGAGCGGGGGGCGGCGGGCGAGGAAGAACGTGAGCGAGCCGGCTATCGTGACCATTCCGAGCGAGAGGAACGCGAAGACGTAGTCGCCCCGTGCGTCGTACATGATGCCGGCGTAGACGGGGCCGATGATGCTGCCGCTTGCCGTGATGGTGTTGGACCATCCGGCGATCTTTCCAAGCTGGCGCAGTCCGAAGTAGTCGGCGCGCAGCGCCATCATCAAGGGGCCGCGCATCCCCCACGACACGCCGTGCAGCAGTATCGCCGCCACCACTACCGGCACACTGCTGGACCATGCAAGCAGGCAGATGCCCGTGCCGTGCCCGAGCATCGCGAGGCCCGCGAGCAGGCGTTTCGGATGGCGGTCGCCCAGGATGCCGCCGCTCACCTGGCCGATGACCTGCGCGACCATGAGGCCGGGGAAGAGGAGCGCCGCGCGGGCGAGGTTCCACTCGTCGCTCTCCACCAGGTGGGGGACCAGGTGCACGGGGATGGTGCCGACGACGAGCAGGGCGAGGCCGTGCCCGCTGGAGACGAGCCAGAAGGAGCGGTCGCGGATGGCCTCGCGCAGCGTGAAGTCGTAGTCGGTGCCCGCGGCGCGGCGTGCGGCGGCGTGGCGGGCCGCGTCCTCATCGCTGTCGCCGTCCGGGTTCAGTCCGAGTTCCTGCGGGCTGTGCCGGAAGAGCTGGGCGAGCGGAAGGCCGATGCAGAACGAGAGGATGCCGGAGAAGACGGCGGTCTCCCGCCATCCGAACGTCGTGATGGACAATGCGATCAGAGGCGCCACGACCGCGCCGCCCGCGAAGCCGATGGAGGTGACGGACATGGCGCGGGCGCGCTTCCGGATGAACCAGTGGGCCAGCGCCGTGTTGATGGTGAGGAAGCTCGCGAGGCTCGTGCCTACGGCGATGACGGTGAGGGCGGCGAAGAGGTGCCACAACTCCTGTATCTGTCCGAGCAGGATAAGTCCGACGCCGAACAGGAGGGTGCCGGCGCGCATGAGCGGCCGCGGGCCGAAGCGGTCCAGCAGCCAGCCCTGGATGGGGCCGAGGAGTCCGGTCTCGATGCGGAGCAGGCCGAACGCCCATGAGACCGCGCCCCGGCTCCACCCGAACGTCGACTCGAACTGCACGACGTAGAAGCCCTGCGAGAGGAAGAGCAGGGACGAGTGCATGATCTGGTTGAAGAACGCCGCGCCCACCATGCGCCAGCCGTAGAAGACACGGTGACGCAGGGCAAGGATGCTTCGGGCGGATGCGACCATGCGGACGGGGCGCTCAGTCGTACCACTGGCCGGTGATGGTGCGCACCTCGGGGTAGGTGGGGTCGTCTATCGTCGTCTTGAAGGGCGGGAAGAGGAGGTCTATCAGCAGGCCGGGGCCTCCCGCGGGGCCCTTGGCGTTGCGCGCCTGGTGTTGCAGCGCGTCGATCTGCTCCTGGAGCGTTTCGGCGATGCGGAGCAGCGACTCCACCTCCGCCGCGCCGCTCATCAGTTGGGAACGCAGCAGCGCGACGCCGTCGGCGACCTCCTGGGCCTTGCCGGCGCGGACCTCGGCGATGCCGCCGTGCCATTCGCCGGGCGGGTGCCACGTGATGAACGGGGTCATGTCGCCGCCCCAGCGGAAGGAGAGCTCGCCGGTCTCGTGGCTGTGGCGCACGCCCGGCTCGCCGGGTATCTGGAGGAGCGCGGTGACGAGCACCTGGTCGGTCTCGAGCACGGTGTAGACGCGCCGTCGCGGGCGTCCGTGGACCTCCATGCCGCGCCAGCCCTTCTGGTCGTCCGGCAGTTGGAACGGGTTGATCTCGATGGCCATCGCTCTCCTCCTCGGCGAACCTCCAGCAGTGCCTGCACTATACTGCATCGGTTCCCGCGCCCGGACAACCGGCCTGTGGGCAAGCGTCAGTCCGCACGAGAGACCTTTGCGTAACCTGCCCTGGCAAGCGTTGTTCTTCCCACTCACCCACCCGAACGCCCTTCGGCAGGCTCAGGACAGGCCTGGGGGACACCCCCACGCCGCGGGCTTAGCCCGTGGCAGCGGGGATACTCCCCTCTGCACTCCCCCAGGACGGCGAAGAGCAGATACCTCATGATGGAGGCAGCATGATACGGACACGGAAGGCGATACTCCTCATCCTTGCGGCGGCGCTGCTCAGCGCGCTCGTGCTGGGCGCTTGCGACAGCGACGACCCGACTGCCACGCCCGAGCCGACGCCGACTCCCGAACCAACACCGACGCCTGCGGCCACTCCCGAGCCCGGCCCGGAGACGCAGGAGGAGATCGTTGCGCGGCTGCGCGGCAACGCCGAGAGCTTCGAGTACGCCGTCGGCACGCACGGCGGGACGATCACGTACTCGACGATCGGCGAGCCGCTGACATTCAACCTGCCGCTCACGAACGACGCGAGTTCGTCCGGCTACCTGAGCTACGTGTTCGAGGGGCTGACCGAGACCTCGTGGCTGAACGACGCAATCGAACCGTTGCTCGCGGAGTCGTGGGAGCACTCGGACGACGGCAAGGAGTGGACGTTCCGCCTGCGGCGCGACGTCTCCTGGCACGACGGCGAGCCGTTCACCGCGCGGGACGTGGACTTCACGTTCAACCGCATCATCTACAACGACGACATCCCGACTTCCAGCCGTGAGCCGTTCATCTTCGTCTACACGGACGAGGAGACCGGCGAGCTGACGGACGGGCGGATGACCGTGACCGCGCTGGACGACTACACGGTGCGGTTCGTGCTGCCCGTCTCCTACGCGCCGTTCCTCCGCTCGATGGGCACCGCCATCTACCCGAGGCACCTCCTCGAACCGTACGTGGACGCGGGCACGTTCGAGGAGGTCTGGGACGTCGACACGGACCCGTCGGAGGTCATCGGCACCGGGCCGCTCACCATCACGAGCTATACGCCGGGCGAGCGGGTCACGCTCGGGCGCAATCCGGACTACTGGATGCGGGACAGCGCGGGCAAGAGCCTCCCGTACATCGACGAGATCGTCTACCTCGTCGTCGATACGCTGGAGGAGGAGTTGGAGCTGTTCCAAGCGGGCGAGACGGACGCGCACGGCGTGCTCGGCGAGGAGCACCCCGTGCTGGAGCCGCTGCAGGAGGAGGGCAACTTCACCATCTACCGGCGCGGCCCCGGCTTCGGCACGACGTTCCTGACGTTCAACGTGCACCCCGGCACGAACCCGGACGGGGATCTGTACGTACGGCCCGAGGCGCGGGCGTGGTTCGACACCCTCGAGTTCCGGCAGGCGGTCGCGCACAGTGTGGACAAGGAGCGGGTCGTCGAGGAGACGCTTGGCGGACTCGGCTACCCGCAGTGGTCGTCCATCAGCCCCGCCACGGGCGACTTCCACAACCCGGACGTCCGGCGGTACGAGTACGATCTCGACGCGGCGAACACGCTGCTCGACGGCCTCGGCTGGACGGACGCGGACGGCGACGGCGTGCGCGAGGACGCAGACGGCAACCCCATCGCGTTCACGCTCGTGACGAACGAGGGCAACACCGTGCGCGAGCGGGCCACGGGCATCGTCGCGGACGGGATGCGGAGCATCGGCCTCGACGTGGACCTCCAGGTCATCGACTTCGGCCTGCTCGTCGGTCAGTTGACCGCGACGTACGACTGGGAGGCGGTCGTGATCGGCTTCACCGGCGGGCCGGACCCGTACGGCGCCATCACGTTCTGGCACAGCGACGCGGACTTCCACCTGTGGTACCCGAACCAGCCGGAGCCGGCGACGGCGTGGGAAGCGGAGATCGACGAGCTGTTCACGGCGGCGAGCCAGGAGCTGGACCACGAGGAGCGCGTGCGGATGTATCACCGGGCACAGGAGATCGCGGCGGAGCAGGCGCCCGTCGTCTACACGTCGCTGTCGGAGCGGCTGACCGCGGTGCGCAACGTGTTCGGCAACGTCACGCCCACGCTCTACGGCCTGTGGGACGACCGGTACGTGTACCGCACGGACCGGTAGGGGGCGCCCACCCCTCACCGCGCGCTAAAGCGCGTCGACCTCCCCCGAGGGGAGAGGTGGGAGAACGGGCGCCCACAAGGGACGGAGGGGGCACCATGAGCGGGCACCCCCGACCATGAGCGGGGGGTGGGGACAGGGCGGTTCGCGAACCGCCCCTACGCCGGCGGGGGCAAGGGCACCCACAAGGGATGCCCCTACACCGGACAGGGGACGAGGTTCCCGCTTTCGCGGGAATGACGGAGTCATGCATCGTCGAAGAAGGCGAGGCGTGCGGAGGGGAAGAGGCGGGGTTCCCCGAGTTGCTGACGCGCGGGGCAGCGGCAGTTCCTGTCCATGGCGAAGCGCACTTCCGCGAAGCCGTGAACGATGGCGGTGACGACGCGGGCGGGGTCGGGGATGCGGCCATCCTTCGCGCACCCCCGCAGGTACGGGTCCACGGAGGCGATGGTGAGGATGGGAACGTCCTCCTCGGCGGCGGCTTCGACGATATCCAGCACATCGGGCAAGGGGTTGCCGTTCTCCATGGCGTCGCGCCAGCGGTCGACGTAGTCCTCGACGATGGGGTAGAGGGTTACCTGCGCGAGCTGGCAGACGAGGTAGCGTTCCAGGGCATCCAGTCCGTTGGGCATCCGGGGCCTCCTTACTTGACGTTCTTGAGCAGGGTGAGGGCCTTCTGAATCTGGTTGAGACGGCGGGCATTCCTCGCGGTCTCTTCCACCTTGATGCCGACACTGAGAGCGATGCGGACGGCCTCTGCCCTGACGCGGGGGTTGGGGTCCTGGAGGAGGACGGCGAGCGCTTCCATGCTCTTGAGGGCGAGCCCGTTGAGTTCCGTGCGCGCCAGGCTGGCCTCGTCCTCGCGCCGCCGCCGGAGTTCATCACGGAAGACGGAGTCCTGCCGCCAGCGCGTCAGCGTGGATATGCTGATCTCCGCCCTCTTCGCGCCCTCCGTATAGGTGTCGGCTGCGGCAAGATAGGGAAGCGCGGAAACCTGCCTATCGGAAAGCTCCGCAGGGAATTTCTGCTCATTTCTGCTCACAGGGTGGTCCGTCACTCCTTAATCCGGCGTTTCGGGTGAGCAGTCCGACTGCTCATTACTGCTCATTCGCTGCTCTTTTCGTATCTGTTTCTGCCTTTTTCCGCTCATTTCTGCTCACTCCCTCCATCGGTGTGTTGCTGGCGTCTGCGGGGGACGCACTTACAGGGTAGGGAGGGTGGCATCGTTGGCGCAATGGGCGGATGTCACAAATGTGACAATGCGGGTGGTTCGACAGGCTCACCATGAGCGGAGAAGGGGGCACCATGAGCGGAGGGCGGCATCGTGAGCGCGGGTGGGGGCAGGGCGGTTCGCGAACCACCCCTACGGCAGGGCGGGGGGAAGGGCACCCACAAGGGGATGCCCCTACACCGGACAGGGGGCGAGGTTCCTGCCTTCGGCGCGCTAAAGCGCGGGAACGACGGGGGGAGGGCGGTTCGCGAACCGCCCCTACGGCAGGCGAGGGCAAGGGCACCCACAAGGGATGCCCCTACACCAGACGGGGGGCGAGGTTCCTGCCTTCGCAGGATGGGTTCGACAGGCTCACCATGAGCGGGGAGGGGCTACTGGGCGTTGTGGCGGAGGTGCTCGACGTAGGCGGCGATGCCGGAGTCTATGTCGTGTTCGGGGGCGTAGCCGACGTCTTCGCCGATGCGGGAGAGGTCCATGACGGGGTTGTGGGCGTTCGAGGGGGTGCGTCCGGGTTTGAGGGCGGAGCAGACAGCGTCCGACAGGGACTTCTGCACGGCCTCCAGGACGCGCTTCGTCGACGTGGCCGCGCCGGAGCCGATGTTGTAGGTGTCGTGGGACAGGGAGCCGGCGGTGTGTACGAGCTGGATGCCCCGCGCGAGGTCGCCGACGTACGTCCAGTCGCCCTCGTCGTCTTCTTTGATCGTGCCGCCGGGCCTGTCGGAGAAGTCGGGGTCCTCGCCCTTGAGGGCGGCGTGGCACATGCGGCTCATGGGGTTGAACATGCTGTAGTAGTAGGGGCCGTAGATGCTGCCGATGCGGAGCGAGACGACATCGACCCCTGCGCGCGCGGCGTAGTGGAACGCGTGGATCTCCATGCCTTTCTTGAACGCTTCCACCTGCGTGCCGGAGTGGATGGGCAAGGGCATGTCCTCGCGGAACGGGCCCTGCGGGATGCTGCCGTAGACGGACGTGGAGCTGGCGAGCGAGACGCGGCGCATGCCGAGGATGCGCGCCGCCTCCAGGGTGTTCTGCAGCCCGGCGGTGTAGATGCGGTAGTCCTCCTGCGGACTGATGCCGCGCGCGGGCGGGGCGGCGAACGAGATGATGCTGTCCACCTTGTGGCGGCTCGCGACGTCCATCACCTCGTACAGTTTCGTGACGTCCATGCGGTCGACGAACGCGCGGTCGTTCAAGTACGGGGTCAGCGCGTCCGGCACGCGGTGTGCGCTGTGCTGCGTGATGACGACGCTCTCGCCGGTGTCCAGCAGGCGCAGCGCGGTGTTCAGTCCGATGAAACCCATTCCGCCGATGATCAGGATCATGTGGTTGTTCTCCTTTGGTGGTCGTGTCGCTTGGGGGCGGCTTCTGTTTTACCACGAGCGGGGGTGGGTGTGCGTGTGGGAGGTGAGGTTGGGTCGGCTATCCTTTGAGCAGGAGATGAATTGCATGCCTGAAGCCAGCTACAGACTCATGCGGGCGGGAGAAGAGGAGGAGCTATCCCGGCTGGTGATGCGCGCCTTCGCCGAATTCGTCGCGCCGGACCTCACTGATGAAGGCAGGAAGACGTTCAGCGATTACGCATCGTCAGCACGGCTAGGCGAACCCGAGCGGCGGCAGGGCACACTCGTCGCCGTTGCCGGAGTGCGGTTGGTCGGCATGGGCTGGATCGGGCGCCGCCGTGAGGTACCCCACATCGGCCTGCTCTTCGTGGAGGAGGCGATGCACGGGCGGGGCGTCGGGCGGGAACTGGTGAGACGGCTGCTGGACATCGCGCGCCAGAACGATCCGGCCGCCGAGCGCGTCACGGTCAATGCGACCGCTACGCCGTCCCATTCTACGCTCGCGTGGGCTTCGCGCCGACCGGGGAGGAACAGACCGTGGGCGGCATCATCTCGACGCCGATGGAGGCTGCGCTGGGTGGACCGTCGTTCAAATCTCCCCACTCCACCCAAGCAGGGCCCTCACCCTAACCCTCTCCCTCAGGAGAGGGGACCAGGCATCCCCACTCCCCACCACCTGTTCACCCCCATCCTAACCTTCCCCCATCAAGAGGGAAGGGACCAAGCAGGCGCTCCGCGCAAGGGGCGAGGGCGCGCTAAAGCGCGTCCTGCCTTCGCAGGAATGGCCCAGAGCCTTGTCAGGCCGTGTAAGGGAATGAAATTGGGAGGCGACAGCCCACGCGCGCCCGTACTTGCCAGCCGAATAACGCAGTAGCCGGCTGGACGCGCCCCGCCCTTCCACTCCGCCCCGTGTGCACTGCCCGTGCACCCTAGATTCCCGCCGGTGCGGGAATGACGGGACAGGGGCGGGGTTCCTGCCTCCGCAGGAACGACGAACGCCTATTTTCACAAGAACGACGGGACTTACGCGTTCACTCCCTCGCGGGCGTTGGCTTCTTCGACGAGGCGGTGGATGGAGCGGACCTGGCCGCTGAAGGCGAAGGCGAGGATGGTGACGGCGATGACGGCGCCGCCGCCGAGGGCTATGGCGAACGGGGTGCTGGTGTACTGGGCGACAAAGCCCGCCTGCAGGGCTCCGAGCGGGGCGAGGCTCCACATCACGCCTCGGAGGCCCATGACACGGCCTCGGAACTCCGTGGGGACGAGGAGGTTCAGCAGGGTGTTGGAGGCGGTCTGGAAGACGGCGTAGAGCCCGCCGCTCGCGGCGGCCATGGCGAGGGCGAACCAGTACCACTGCATCTCGCCGTTGACGCCGAAGAGCAGCACGGATAGTCCGAGCAGGCCCGCGCCGCCGCCGAGCATCCAGGCCTTGCTCTGCTGCTGGCCGAAGGACGCCGAGAGGAAGATGCCCGTAAGTCCGCCGATGCCGCTCGCGGTCTGGAGCAAGCCGAGCCCCTCCGGCCCCAGCCCCAGGACGTCCGCGGCGAACGCGGGCAGCAGCCACTGGTAGGAGAGTCCGAAGTAGCCGATGGCGAAGCTCATCATGAGCAGGAGCAGGAAGATGCGGTGCCGCACGACGAAGCCGAGCCCGTCCGCGATGTCGTGGAGGACGGTGCGTCCCGTCGCGCGCCGCATCTCCGGCAGCGTGATGGTGACGATGGCGATGGCCATGGTGGCGAAGCCCGCCGCGATAAGGTAGAGCGCGACCGCCGCGCCGAGGTGGAAGTCGCCGGTGATGCCGCCGACGATGGCGATGGGCATCGCCCCGACCATCGGCGAGAAGACACGGGTGCCGTTCCAGACGCCCTGGTTCAGGGCTGTGGCGAACATGAACTGCTGACGCTCCACGAGGGCGGGCCAGACGACGCGGCGCGCGGGCTGGTCGAGCGACGTCGAGATGCCGATGAGGAAGGCCGAGGCCACGATGTGCCAGACCTCGACCCGTCCGATCAGCACGAGCGTCGCCAGCACCGCGATGACGAGCGTTGCGACGCCTTCGCCGATGACGATGAGGCGTCGGGGGTCGAGCCGGTCGGCGAGGGCGCCGGCGAGGAGGTTGAAGACGATGGCGGGGACGGCCTGCGCGGCGGCAACGTACCCGAGGACGACGACCTCGCCGGTGATGTCGTAGAGCAGCCAGCCCTGGGCGGTCATGAGCGCCTGCTGGGACGTGACGCTCCCGACGAGGCCGAACCAGTAGCGTCGGTAGTCCCGCCGTCGGAGGACGACGAAGAACTCGAAGCGTCGGGCAAGGAAATCGCGCACGGGATTACGTTACGCCCGTTCCGGTTTTGCGTCGAGGATTCAGGGAGGCGCGTGTTGGTTCAGGGTGGGTGGGCGACTGTCCCTGTATTGTCATTCCGAGCGGAGCCGAGGAATCTCTCGGGCAAGCGCCCGCCCTATGCCACCGCCCCCCGAGAGGATGTTGCGCGCTGAAGCGCGGGCTACGCTCAACATGACAAGGCTAAGTGCCTACCAGTCAACAAAGTCTCACCAACTCTGGACTGTTACAGGGACGCGTACCAGTTGGCGAGGGCGTGGCCGACTTCGGTTGGGGAGTCTTCCTGGATGAAGTGCAGGCCGCGCACTGTTACTTCGCGCTGGTTGGGCCACGTCCGGCAGAACTCGCGCTGCGGACCAGTGAGGATGATGCCGGGCTCCGCGTTGATGAACAGCTTCGGCAGGCTGCTGGCTGCGAGCCAGTCGGCGTAGCGCTGCGTCAGCTCGACGACGTCGGCGGGCTCGCCATCGAGGGGTATCTGGCGGGGCCACGTAAGCGTGGGGCGGCGCGACTCGCCGGGCTCCAGGTAGGGTCGGCGGTAGACGGCGAACTCCTCCTCGGTGAGGGTGCGCATGATGCTGGCGGGCAGGACGCGCTCGACGAAGACGTTCTTCTGCAGGACGATCTCCTCGCCAGCAGGGGAGCGCATCGCCTGGAAGATGTTGCGCGCCTGCTCCGGCCACTCGTCCCACCGCATCGGGCGCACGATGCCTTCCATGTAGGCGCCGCCCTTCACTCACTCGGGATGGCGGCACGCCCAGTCGAAGCCGAGCGCCGAGCCCCAGTCGTGGCCGACGAGCACGACGCGCTCCGTGAGGCCCAGGGCGTCGAACCATGCGTCGAGGTAGCGGGCGTGGTCGGCGAACCGGTAGGAACCGCCGGGCGCCTTGCCGGAGTCGCCCATGCCGATGAGGTCGGGGGCGAGGCAGCGCGTCCGCCCGGACAGGTGCGGGATGACGTTGCGCCACAGGTAGGACGACGTGGGGTTGCCGTGCAGGAAGACGATGGGGTCGCCTTCGCCGGTGTCGACGTAGGTCATTTCGCTGTCGAGCACGTTGACGGTGCGCCGGGGATGCGGGTCTGCTGCGGTCATCGGGTGTCCTTTCGGGGTGCGGCTGGCGATGTGCGGGGCGTCAACGACACCAATACTACAGGGGTGTAAGCTCCGGCTGTGTCCGGCATCGTATCCACACTCGCTCCCCCCGCGCTGTTCCGTGCAACAGCCGCTCCGGATGCGCCGGGCGGGGAGCCGTAGATGGACCCCCGCTTCGCCGGTTTCCCACGCAGGCGTGTCATCTGGGGACAGTACATCATGTCCTTCTCCTGGAGCCTCGGCCTCTGGGCGGCGGTGCCGGTCATCCCCATCCTCTCGCTCCAGTTGAACGAGAACATCGCGCTGGCCGGCCTGGTGGTCTCCATCGGCGGCGCGGGGCGGTTCCTGGTCAGCTACACGACCGGGCCGCTGCTGGACCGGTTCGGGCGTCGCGGGATCGGGGCCTTCGGCATATTCGTCCGGATGGTGTTCTCGTTCCTGGAGGGTCTGTCGCCGACCTACCTCTCGCTGCTCGCGTTCCGGTTCGGGTCGGGGATCGGCACGTCGATATGGGGAACGGCGCACCAGACGATAACGGCAGACGTCTCCACGCCCGAGGACCGCGGTCGCATCAGCGGCCGCAAGCAGGGCTGGGCGCAGTTCGGCGCGATCGTCGGGCCGGTGGTGGGCGGCGTGGCATGGGCGATCACGGGCGACATCCGCATCCCGTTCTTCATCAACGGGTTCAGCAAAATGGTCTGCCTCATCGTGATGATCTTCATGATGGTGGAGACGCGGCAGCTCTCGGCGCTCCCCGCCTCCGCCCCCGCGCCGGTCCCCGCCAGGGAGTCGGTACGAGTCGCGAGGCCCAGCCTTGCCGTCCGGCTGGGGAGCGCCGTCGCTCGTTGGGGCAGCGCTCCGTCGGTTATTGCATCCATGGCCGCGACGGGATTCCTCTACGTGCTCATCGGGATGTTCGCGGTGAACCTGATGCGCGCGACGGTGCAGGACCTCGTGCTGCCGGTCTACGTCGAGGAGGTGCTGGGGCTCGCGGAGTCGCAGCTGGGCATCGTGATAGCGGCGATGGGCATCGGCGGGCTGCTGGCCTCGGTGGCGGGAGGCTGGGCGACGGATCGGTGGGGGGTGCAGACCGCGCTGGTGCCTGGGGCGCTCATCGCGACGGCAGGCCTCGTGCTGACGGCCCAAGGACCCGCCCTGTTCGGCATGGTGCTGCTGGCGGTGGCGCTCGGCGGAGCGGCGGCCCTGGTCATGGTCGGCACGCAGGCCTTCTCCATCGACGTGTCGCCTCCGGGCGCGCGAGGGCGATTCTTCGGGCGGACGCAGGCCGCGGGGCACTTCGCGACGTTCGTGGGGCCGTTCGCCATCGGGGGCATCGCGGACCTGTTCGGGCTGGGGGCGGCGTTCTATGTCATCGGCGGAATCTTCCTGTTCATGGCGCCTATCGGTGTGCTGATGGGCCTCGTGGGGCCACGTGTGCGTGCGCGGCTGGCGGCGGAGGCTGCCGCACTTTCGCCGTGACGTGCGTAACGCCGCCTGCTCATAAGCGGCGCGACCCTTGCTGTTACGCTGGTAGCACAAGGAGGCGGTGATCATGGCAGACCATCCCACGCTCGGCGACTTCATCCTCGGTTTCGAGGGCCTTGCCATCATGCGCGCATGGACAGTGGACCCGGCAGGCGTCAAGGCGCGCGTGCGGAGCATCGTCGAGATGACGGGCCGCCTCGACGAGGAGCCGTGGTCGAGTCCGGAAGTCGTGGGCGAGAAGACGGTCACAGACGGCTACGCCGAGTGGGCCTCGGTCTACGACGCCCCGGACAATCCGGTGTTGCTCGCCGAGGAGCCGGTCGTGCGCGAGATGGTGGCGCACTACCCGACCGGCGATGCGCTCGATGCGGCATGCGGCACAGGTCGGCATGCGGAATACCTGGCATCGTTGAGTCACCGGGTAGTCGGCGTCGACGCCACGCCTGAGATGCTGGAGCGAGCAAGGGCAAAGGTGCCGGGGGCGCGCTTCGAGACCGGCGACCTGACTGCGCTACCGCTGCCCGACGGCGCGGTGGACCTCGCCGTCTGCTCGTTCGCGCTCACGCACTGCGCCGACCTCGGCCCACCCGTCGGCGAACTTGCGCGCGTGGTGCGGCCCGGCGGGCGCGTGGTCGTATCCGACGCCCACCCGTTCTCCGTGATCCTCGGCGCGCAGGCCCGCTACCGGCCCCTCGATGCCGAGCGCGGGTTCATCAGGAACCACGTCCACCTGGCGTCGGACTATCTCGAGGCGTTCCAGGCTGCGGGGCTGGACGTCATCCGGTGCCTGGAGCCGCTCTGGGGCGAGCGGGAGATCGCGACATTCCCGTTCGCGGACGACTTTCCCGACATGCTGGAGGCGGCAGTGAAGGGCATGCCCATCGTTATCGTGTGGGAGCTGGAGAAGCGCGCGTAGCGCCGCAGGCAATGCACCCCCATCCCCGCATCAAATGCGGGGATGGCTCCCACCTTCCCCCATCAAAGGGCCCTTGCATAACCCGCTCACAGATGCCACGCCCCGTCCCCGGTTCACCCTCACCGCGCGCTAAAGCGCGTTGCCCTCTCCCCTCAAGGGAGAGGGGATCAGGCATCATCACCCCTCCCAATGGCACCCCACGCAGTGATGCAAAAGGTCTCCATCAAGGGGGGAGGATCAGCTTGCCGGGGCGGGCTCAGGCGCGGGAGCAGGCTGGGGGCGGCGGAAGAGCCTGTTCAGGAGCCTTGGGATGCTGTCGTTGAACAGCATGTAGACGATGGGCAGGACGAGCAGGGTGAGCCCGGTGGAGCTCATCAGGCCGCCTATCACGACCGTCGCCAGCTCCGCGCTGATGATGCCGCCGCTGCCCTCGCTCGCCACTGCGAGCGGCAGGAGGGCGAAGCTCGTGGTGAGGGCGGTCATGAGGATGGGGCGCAGGCGTACGCGTGCGCCGGAGACCAGGGCGTCGTAGACGGGCATGCCCCTGGCTCGTTGCTGTTCCACGAAGGCGATGAGCACGATTGCGTTCGTTACGACGATGCCGATGAGGAGCAGCATGCCCATCATGGCGGGCAGCCCGAGCGAGCGCCCGGTTATGGCCAGCGAAACGAACACGCCGATGAGCGCCAGCGGCAGCGTCGTGATGATGACGAACGGGTTCCGCAGGGAGCCGAGGCTGACGACCATGACGAGGTAGACGAGCACGATACCCACGGCCATGGAGATGAAGACGGCCTGGAAGCCCTCCGCGATGTCGGCGAAGACGCCGCCGCTCTCGACGCTGACGCCGGGCGGGAGCTGCAGTGCGTCGATCTTCTCCTGGACGAGGACGCCGACGGCCTGAGCATCTTCACCGATGATGTCGGCGGTGATGCTCGCAGAGCGGACGCCGTCGATACGGCTGACCTCGACCGGGCCCTCGCGCATGACGAGTTCGGCGATGTCTCCCAGGGGCGCTGAGCCGACCTGCCCGGCGACGATGAGGGAGCTCACACCATCCAGCCCTCCCGCAGCGCGCGGGTCTCCGGCGACCACGACGTCGTACGTCTGGCCGTCTATGGAGATGGTCGTGACGGTCTGGCCGATGAGGTACAGGCTGAGCTGGAAGGCGACCTGGCGCGTGGTGAGACCGAGGAACGCGGCCTTCTCCGGGTCCACCTCAATCGCGACCTCAGGACGGGCCTGGGTCACGGTGTTCTCAAGGTTGACGATGTCCTCGATGGTCCCGAGGGACGCGACCAGTTCACGGGAGACAGTGGCGATGTCGCCGTAGTCCGGGCCGGTGACGGCGATGTCAACGCCGCCCCCCGGAGGGCCGTCCACGATCTCCGAGATGCTGACGACCCGTCCAGGCTGGTTGAGTTCCTCCCTGAGTACCTGGGCGATGTCCTCAGGAGCATCATCCCTGAGGGTGACGAAGAACTCGGCACGCCTAGCCTGCCCCCCACCCGAGAAGAAACCGAACTCTGACGCGCCGATGGTCACCGAGTAGAGGTCGGAGACGTCGTTCAGCCGCTCTTCTATCTCGACGACCGTCTCGAGGGTCTGCTCAGGGGCGGTCCCTGGCGGCATGACGACCTGGATCTGCAGGCTGTCGGTCTCGCCGCCGAACAGGTTGACGGGGATAACGGCGAGAAGGCCGAGGCTCGACAACGTGATCAG
Source organism: Dehalococcoidia bacterium (assembly GCA_965208625.1). Classification (GTDB taxonomy): domain Bacteria; phylum Chloroflexota; class Dehalococcoidia; order Lucifugimonadales; family Australimonadaceae; genus Bin16. The sequence continues at coordinate 1,397,387 of OZ242348.1, read as the reverse complement.
GAAGGCGGCCAGCAAGGTGATGAGCCTGCGGCGCAACACCCAGCGCAGGATGGCGCCGTAGATGCGCTGCAGCGCGGTCTCCGGCAGCATCAACTCGCCCTCGTCGCCGGCTCCCTCCGGCAGGTCGCCGGGGCGGAGGAGGTATGCCCCGAGGACAGGGACCGCTGTCAGCGCGACGAACAGCGACGCGATGAGCGCGAAGGTGACAGTGAGCGCGAAGGGAGAGAAGAACGCCCCGAACAGGCCGGGGATGAACGCCAGCGGGAGAAACACGACGACGGTGGTCAAGGTCGAGGCGACGATGGCGGGGCCTACCTCGGCGGTTGCATCCAGCGCGGCGCGCCACCGCTCGCGTCCTCCCTGTATGTGGCGGTAGACGTTCTCTAACACGACGATGGAGTCGTCGACGACGCGTCCCACGGAGATGGCGAGTCCTCCGAACGTCATGAAATTGAGGGACATGTCCTGCGAGAACATGAGCAGGATTCCGGTCAGGACGCTCAGGGGGATGGAGAGCGCGATGACCACGGTGGGACGGAGCGTGTTGAAGAAGCCCCGCACGACCGTCGGCCGGATGGTGAACATGAAGGCGAAGACCACGGAGACGGCGAAGAAGAAGCCGAATATCGCCTCCCTGGCGAGGGTGTCGATCTGCCGCTGGATCTCGGGGCCCTGGTCCGCTACGACGATTATCTCGACGTCCGCGGGGAGTCCTTCGATGCTATCCAGCGCCTCGTTGACCGCGGTCGTTACGTCCACGGTATTGGCGTCGGGCCCCTTGGTGACGGACACGCCGATGCCGGGCTTGCCGTTCGTGCGGTCGATGCTGTCAGGCGTTCCGTTACCGAGGGTTACGGTGGCGACGTCAGCGAGACGCACGACGCCGGCTGCGGAGCCGCCGACGATGAGGTTCTCGATGTCCTCCACCGACTCCAGCGTGTAGGTCGTCTTGGCGATGATGGCCTGCGAGCCGTCGAACAGCAGTCCGGCTGGGAGCGTCAGGTTGTTCTCGCTCAGGGCCCCTGCTAGCTGGAACAGGGGGACGTCGTTGGCCGCCAACTTCTCGGCGTCCACGGTGATGCGTACGCTTCGGTCCACCGTGCCGGCGAGCGTAACGTCCATGACGCCGTCGAGGCCGGAGATCTCAGGCACGATGCGCGATCGCACGAGGTCCTGCATCTCCGCGAGTGGCCTGTCCGATATGACGCTGAACTGGACGACGGGGAAATCGTCCGGATTGAAGCGCCCGACGTCCGGCTCCTGAACGCCGTCGGGGAAGGTGACGCCGCCGACGGCGGCTTCGATGGCCGCCTGCGCTTCCGCCATGTCCGTGCCGTAGCGGAAGTTGGCGAATATCGCCGACCTCCCCTCGGACGAATTGGACAGTATCGATTCGAGTTCGGGCGTATCGGAGATCGCACGCTCGATGGGGTCGGTGACCGAACGGACGACCGCCTCCGGGTCGGCGGAGGGATAAGCGACGAAGACCGCAACGAGCGGGAAGTCGATCTGGGGAAAGAGCTCAACCTGGAGCGAGCGGTAGGCACCCACGCCGGAGACGAGGATGAGGGCTATGGCGAGCACCGTCACCGTCGGGCGGCGGAGGGCCATCGACGTCAGGAAGGTCACAGGTGTATCTCCTTACTCCCGGTTCCGCAGCGGGAGCAGGAACACCTGTGAGGCGTCGACTGCGGGTCCGTACGGGCTTCTCTCGGGCGGCACTGATCCATCGGTAGCAACTGCTTAAGGATAGCGTGTTTCCCACGGGGACAGCCGGTCAATATGAGTTACGTTGTTCCGTGGGAATCGGATTCGTGCAGGTTTGCGGCGCTGGCCCGCCCGGAGGGAATCGAACCCACGACACTCGGTTCCGAAGACCGATGCTCTATCCGCTGAGCTACGGGCGGGCGCTCTTTCGATTGTACTATGCCCCGCGACGCTCCTGCTCTGGTAGGCTGTCTGTGCAATTCGACGAGGAGCACGCTTGTGATGACCGGTCAGGGGCAACAGACGAATGCACTACGCAGGGCCACGGACGCTGTCCAGATGGCTGACCTGGAGCACATGCTGTTGCAGCCAGCCGACATGCCGCCCGAGCTTGCCGGGTTCGTTGTCACGCGTGAGAACGAACTCGATAACGAGACGATGGCCGAGCATGGCTTTCCGGGTCAGACGGAAGAGTCTATCGGAGAGGCCGGGCGCATCAGCGGCTATCTGCGAGAGATGAGCCGCGAGTTGGAGGAGGAGCCTGAGACAGGCACCATCGTCAGCGCGGGGATGGTGGCGCACCTCTTCCGCGACGGAGCATCGGTCGAGCGCTGGATAGACGAGACGTTCCTCAGTGAGTTCGTCGGCAACGCGGGTCGCATCCTGGACAACGGCCATGAACTGCTCCACGCGGAGGAGGTGCCGGTGTCCGGCTTCCACGGCAAGGCGGCGGGCGTCTTCGCCGTGCACGACGTGCCGGTAGGCGTCATCGGTTCCACCATCGTGGACTTCGCGCTCGGGAGACTGCTGGGCGTCGCGTTCGTGGTTGCGCTGGGCAGCAGCGAGCACCTCTCGACGGCGCGGGACCTGGCGCTGCGCATGGAGCGTCGCTTTGTGAGCGTTGCGCTGGGTGGATATTAGGTGGGGCGCGTCTCGACCCTCACTCGCTGCGGCTGAAGCGCGGCACCCTCTCCCGGGGGAGAGGGGGAAGACAAGGCTGAGAGGGAACGATGGGGAAGGGCGCCCACATGGGACGCCCCTACACCAGGCGAGCTTCCTGCCTGCGCAGGAACGACGGTAAGTGGCGGAGGAACGCTTCTAGCGCTCGCTGTAGTGGCCGCGGTCCCGGAGTGCGCGGTACACCTTCTCCGCTGTGACGGGCGCATCTGCGATGCGGACGCCTACGGCGTCGGCAACAGCATTTGCAACCGCCGCGCTGATGCCCTCTATCGCGTACTCCCCTATGCCCTTGGTGCGATACGGGCCGACCCCTTCCTCGGACTCGACGAGCGCGGTGCGCAGCTCGGGGAGGTCGGCGATCGACGGCAACTTGTAGTCGGCGAGGGTGGGGTTGACGACCCGGCCGCCCTGAACCAGGAGTTCTTCGGTGAGGGCGTGCCCGATGCCCTGCACGACGCCTCCGTTGATCTGTCCCTGGTGGCCGATGGGGTTGATGACCACGCCGACGTCGTGGGCGCTGGTCAGCTTCAGCAGTTCAACCCGGCCGGTCTCCGGATCGACGCGCACCTCGGCGATCTGCGCCATCGCCGAGGCGACGGGGGAATGTTCGTGGGCGTTGTTCGTCGAGCTTCCCATGATGGGGGTGTCAGCCTGTGCGACGAGCCCCGCCCACGGGGCTGACTCGCCGGTGTCAGTCCGCTTCACGTCGCTGCCGGATAACGCGACGCGTTCAACAGGCCAGCCGAGCAGCCGCGCTGCGAGTTGGAACAACTCCGTTCTGGCGCGGGTGGCTGCCTCGTATGCAGCCGGTCCGGCCACGCGGGTGACGCGGCTCGCGCCGACGCCGGTGTCGAATGGCCCGTCGTCCGAGTCCCACGCCTGCACCTCGATGAGATCAGGAGCCATAGCGAGGGCTTCGCCGACGATCTGAACGAGCGCGGTGTAGGAGCCAGTGCCCTGCTCAAATACCGACGTGTGCAGGAGCACCGTGCCGTCGGGCCGGAACGTCACCGCTGCCGACGATACGCCCTCGCCCTGGTCCTTGTAGGAGAGCGAGATGCCGCGTCCGACGTGGGGTGGTTTGGAGTCGTTGTAGCCGGACGCGCGGACGGCGGCATCGACCGTCTCCTCGGGGCGCATCATGAGTCCGGGCATGCCGTTGGCGAGCTCCTCGCCGCCGCGGACGAGGTTCTTCCGCCGCAGTTCGAGAGGCTCGAGGCCGAGGCGTTGGGCGATGACGTCCATGTGGGACTCGATGGCGAAGTTGGCCTGCACGGCTCCGGGTCCCCGAAAGAAGCCGCCGGGAATGGTGTTGGTGTAGACGTGGACGGCCTCGATGCGGGTGTGGGGGATGCGGTAGGGCCCGGCGGCGTGGCTCGCGCCTGGCAGATTGACGCCCGGGACGGGCTTGAAGCCGCCGTAGGCGCCGCTGTTGAAGAGGAACTGCGCTTCGTGGGCAGTGAGCGTTCCGTCGCTCTTCACTCCGGTGCGCATCCGCACGACGCTGGGGTGGCGCGGGTTGGCTGCGGAGAATTCCTCGGTGAACGTCATGACGCTCTTGACGGGCCGGCCGGTCTTCTGCGCCAGGAAGTAACAGACGGGGATGTCCATCGGCGAACCCTTGCCCCCGAAGTCGCCTCCGATGGTCGAATGCCGGACGACGATGCGCTCGGGGTCGAGGTCGAGGGCGTCGGCGAGGTTCAGTTTCAGGCGGTGGGGGGCCTTGTTGGGCGCCCATATCTGCAGCCGACCGTCGTCGTCGATCCAGACGACGCACGAGTGCGGTTCGAGATAGGCCTGATGCGCACGCTGTGTGGTGTAGACCCCCTCGACGACAAGGTCCGCCTCGGCGAAGCCGCGTTCAGGGTTGCCGCGGCCCCACACGTCGCTGACGAACGCGTTCGTGGGTTGGGGCAGGGGCGCGGGCAGGCCATCGTAGGCCTGCACGTCCGGATGCAGCAGCGGAGCGCCGTCGGCGAGGGCATCCTCGGGCTCCAGCACGGCGGGCAACTCCTCGTACACGACGTCGATCAGGTCGACGGCCCGCTGCGCGGTCTCCGCGTCGCGGGCGGCGACGGCTGCCACGCGTTCGCCAGCGAAGCGGACGCGCTCGTGGGCGAGTACCGGAACGTCGCGCAGCCGCCGTCCGTAGAGGACACCCACGACGTCGGCCCCGGTCAGCACGGCGTGAACGCCGAGGAGCCGTTCGGCCCTCGACGTGTCGATGCTGACGATTCGGGCGTGCGGGTAGGGGCTGCGGAGGGCTTTCATCCACAGCGCGCCCGGCAGGTCGGTATCGGCGGCGTAGCGGGCTGCGCCGGTCGTCTTGGCGACTCCGTCGACGCGCGGGGCTGCTGTTCCGATCACATGGTAGGCCTGCACGCAGCCTCCTTCAGCCCCGATGTTCCCGGGCGTGCGTATTGCGCTGGGCGGGCCTAGTTCTTGCGCGGGCCGATGGAGACGTCGCCGTCGTCCACGCTCACCTCGTAGACGGGGAGCGGGATTTCTGCGGGCGGGGCAGTGACCTCACCCGTGAGCACGTTGTAGCGCGTGCCGTGGCAGTCGCACTCGATCTCGTCGTCCTCGTCCACGGCGCCGTAGTAGAGGTCGCACTCTTCGTGAGTGCACATGTTGTCGAAGGCGATGACCTCGCCCCTCAGCTCGGTGACGATGACCTGGTTCTCGCCGACCTGCACCACCTTCAGTTCAGTCGCGCTCACTTCGTCGCGCGATGCCACGCGCTCGTAGCCTTCCGGCATGTCGCACTCTCCTGTCGTTAGTCCCCCCTCCCGGCGAAGGGAGGGGAATATGCGTGCGGTGTTCCGCTAGAGAACAGAGCCGCCGCCGTCGTTCCTGAGGGTCTGTCCGTAGAGGTGGCGGGCTTCGTCGCTGGCGAGGAAGAGGGCGACGCTTGCCTGCTCCTCCGGGTAGCCCGCGCGACCGCCGACGAGGTTGTTCGTCTGCCGGTCCTCGAATGCGATCATGCCGCCGACCTGCGAGCCGGTGATGCCCGGTGCGATGGCGTTGGTGCGGATGCCGTACTGCGCCAGCTGCACCGCCATGTCCATCGTCAGCGTCACGATGGCGCCCTTCGCCATGTCGTAGGCGACGCGCTGCTTGTTGCCGTTGAACGCGGAGCCGGACGAGAAGTTGACGATGGCCCCGCCGTCGCCCTGCTTCACCATCTGCTCAGCCACGTACTTACACGTGAAGTAGGTGCCGTTCTGGGTCACCTCGATGATCTTCAGGTAGTCCGCGTCGTCGAGCTCCAGCATGGGCTTGCGGTCGGAGATGGCGGCGCAGTTCAGGAGGATGTCGATGCGGCCGTAGTGCTCGACGACCTTCGCGATCATGTTCTTGACGTCGTCGACCTTCTGCACTTCGCCTACGACGTACATGCACTCGCCGCCCTGCTCCGCGACCTCTTCGGTCACCGCTGCGGCGCGGCTCTCCTCCATGTCGAAGATGGCGATCTTCGCGCCCTCGGAGGCGAAGAGTTTGGAGGAGGCGCGGCCGATATTCCTGCCGCCTCCGACGATCACTGCGACCTTGTCGTCCAGCCTGCCCATTTTGCACCTTCCCTGTCTTCGTGGTTGGGGGACGCGCGCCGCGCCCTGCGGGATTCTATGCGAACGCGCGTGGACGTGAAAGGGCGGCGTCTCAGGCGTAGCGGGAGCGGCTCTCTCGTACGAGGGAGACGATGTCGCTGGTCGAGATGCCGAGGTCGACACCCTCAACGTCTAATGGCGAACCTGTGGGCGCCTCCAGTTGCAGGACGAACGTGCGACCGTCCCTGCGCCGTATCCTGACGGCGCCGTCGCGCTGGGCAGTATCAAGTACCGATGCGAGCTGCTGGCGGGCTTCCGAGTAGGTGTAGACCTTCATGGGTTGACCTCCACGATGCGGACTCCGGCGACACCGGCGCTCGCTGCGAGTTTCGCGTCCAGCGTGAGCAGAGGAGAGCGCACGTTCATGGCGCAGGCAGTAGTCAATGCGCAGGGTCTCGGTTACAACAGGAGAAAGATGGGGTGAGCGGAGGGAATCGAACCCTCGATCTCCAGGGCCACAACCTGGCGTCTTAACCCCTCGACCACGCCCACCACGGAGTGCTCATTGTAGCAGAGGAGCGTATGACACAGCGAAGCAGCGGTTCGCAGAGAGGCTGCCGAACCGTGTCCCGGACGTCCAAACGGTGGCTTTACGCATGCTTGTCCGGTTCACTATGACCTCTCCTCCGGGTACGCTTTTCCCCTTGGCGCGCGACCTCACGGTCGATAGGAGTATGGAGGAGACGGGATGGTAATGACGGCCGGCGTAAGCCGGTTTCTAACGGTTCTTGCCCTGATAGTAGCTCCCGTGGGCATCGTCCTGACTTACCACGGCGCAGAGGACCTGCGCATCATCTTCGCAACGGTGACCTCCGTAGCATGGCTCTCGCTGTCCATGCTCATCTACTACCGGAAGGCAACGATGCAGCGCCTTCGTGCGCACCAGGACTTCCCCGCCGCCGATCCGCCCGAATAGGTGACGCCTCCTCCGCGAGCCTGCACCTCCCCATCATCCCGTCCCGTGGCCGCAAGGCGTTGGAGTAGACGCGCGTGCCACATGCGGGTGAGAGGGGTATAGTCTCGCAGCGAGCAAGTGGAGGAGAGCGCCATGGCAGAAGAGGTGAGACGGTTCAGGTACCCAGGCCCCGCAGACCCTGATGCACGCGACCGCGGCCCGACGAGAGGCCGTTCGTCCGACCTCCTCTACAACCACCTGGTCATCAGTACCGTCCAGGTCATGGAGAAGGGGCAGACCACCGGACTCCACCACCACAACGACCAGGACGGCTACTGGATGGTGCTCGCCGGGAAAGCGCGCTTCTCCGGGGAGGGCGATACGCACTACGGCGACCTCGGGCCGATGGAGGGCATCTTCATGCCCCGCTACACCCGGTATGCATTCGAGAGCATCGACGACGAACCGTTGCAGATACTTCGCGTCAGCCAATTGAGGCCTGTGGAAGGCAAACCCCAAGCGAGCAGGCCTGGGCAGGCGCGCGAAGGCTCGCTCGCATCGTGAGCGGCAGGCAGGAGGAGATAAGGTCATGCCGAACGAAGTGAAACGGTTCAGCTACCCCGGCGCCGCAGACCCTGGCGCCCGCGACCGGGGCCCGGACAAGGGCCGCTCGTACGACCTGCTCTACAACGACAGCATGGTCAGCACGGTGCAGATCATGGAGAAGGGGCAGGGCAACGCGCTGCACTATCACAACGATCAGGACGGCTACTGGATGGTGCTCGCAGGCAAGGCGCGCTTCTTCGGCGAGGGCGATACGCACTATGGCGACCTCGAACCGATGGAAGGCATCTACACGCCGCGCTACATGCGCTACGGGTTCGAGTGCATCAGCGACGAGCCGCTGCAGATACTCCGGGTTAGCCAATTGCGTCCCGCGGAAGGGAAGCCCCGTCCGCGAGGACGGCGAGGGTCGCCGGGGATCGCCGTAACGTAAGCGGCATCCGCCGCTCAGGCGACCCCTGCCAGGTCCTCCACGAGCCGTACCAGCGTCCGCGTAGGGACGCCCGTTGCGCCCTTGACGACGTGACCGGCGGCGCGCTCCGACATGAACGTTCCTGCGATATCCAGGTGCGCCCACTCCACACCATCGGTGAATTCGCCGATGAACAGCGCCGCGGTGATGCTGCCCGCAGGACGCCCACCGGTGTTCTTCACGTCCGCGTAGTCGGAGCGGTTCTGCCGCTTGTACTCCTCGAAGAGCGGCAGTTGCCACATCTTCTCGCCCGTGGCCTTCGATGCTGAGAGCACCGAGTCTACGAGTTCCTGCGACGTGCCCATGACGCCGCTTGCGACGTGTCCGAGCGCGACGACGACCGCGCCGGTGAGCGTCGCGATGTCCACGACGCGGCGCGCCTTCCTGACTTCCTTGATGTAGCAGATGGCGTCAGCCAGGATGAGCCGCCCCTCCGCGTCCGTGTTGTCGACCTCGATCGTCTTGCCGTTCATGGCGCGGATGATGTCGCCGGGGCGCTGTGCCGTTCCGGACGGCATGTTCTCGACGGCGGGCACGACGCCGAAGACGTTGATCTTCGGCTTCAGCGCGGCGATGCCCTTCATCGCGCCGATGACCGACGCGCCGCCGCTCATGTCGCCCTTCATCTCCCACATGCTTGCTGCAGGCTTGATGGAGATGCCGCCGGAGTCGAAGGTGATTCCCTTGCCGACGATGGCGACGTTGTTCTCGGGGTGCTCCGGGTCGCCCGCGTACTCCATGATGATGAGGCGCGGCTCGTTGGCGCTCCCTTGCGTTACGGCGAGCATCGCGCCCATCCCGCGCTCCATCATGTCTTCGCGTCCCAGCACGGTGATGGGGAGCCCTGCGTCGTTCGCCACGTCGGTAGCGACCTCGGCCATGCGCGCGGGGTTGACGACGTTCGCAGGCTCGTTGACGAGGTCGCGCGCGAGGATGGCGCACTCGGCGAGGAGCGTTCCCTTCGCGGCACCCGCGGCGAGCGTCTGCACGCGGTGTTCGTCGCGCTCGACGATGACGAGGTCGTCGAGCGACTTGCCGTCGTCGCTGCTGCCGTTGGACGAGCGGTAACGCTTGAACTCGTAGAGGCCGAGCAGTGTGCCCTCCGCCGTCGCCTGCGCCGAATCACCCGCGTCGAGCCCGCCGATGCCTGCGCCGTGCGCGATGACGGCGGCGCGCTTCGCGCCCAACTGCCTGAGGCGGCGTGCCACGCCGCCGGAGACCGAACGCACCACGTCCGTGTTGAACCTCTCGCGCTTGCCGAGCCCTGCGATGACGACGCGCCTGGCGGGCAGCTTGCCGAACGTGTGGATGGTGGCCGTCTCGCCCTGCTTGCCGGTGATCTCCTTGTCCGCGATGAGGGCCGAGACCGCGCCGTCCAGCGCGGCGTCCACCGCGCCGGTCCCGCCGCCCGGTGTCGTTACCCCTTCGAACAGGTTGACGACGATCGCGTCGGCGTCGGACTGGGTGATGTCGCCTTGTTCAACTCGCACAGTGGTCATGTTGCACTGCCTCACTTGCCGGGAGTCGCGTTAGCGTACCACAGGGCGCAGGAGCGGATGCGGCGTCCTCAATCAACCAGATGGAAGGCGCAGCCAACGAGGCCGGGGCCCGTGTGCGCGCCGATGGCAGGCGTGAACTCCGTGATGAAGAGTTCCTCGATGTGCAGCCGCGCTCGCAACTGCTCCGCGAGCATCGCCCCTTTCTCCGGCTCCATGGCGTGCATCACGGCTGCGCGCGTGGGGTGTCCGGCGGTGCGTTCAGCGGCGATGGCGGTCAGGCGCGCGAGCGCCTTCGCCTCGGTGCGGGGACGTTCCACGAGGCCGATGCGTCCTGCGGAGAGTTGCAGGACAGGCTTGAGGTTCAGGACGCTCCCCATCCACATGAAGAGCCTCGGCACGCGTCCGCCGCGCCAGAGGTAGTAGAGCGTGTCCAGGTAGCCGATGAAATGGGTATCGCCTATGTGCCGCTCCATGCGGGTCAGCACGTCGCTCATGGATGCGCCGGAGGCGGCGGACCGCGCAGCGTCGAGCGCGATGAGGCCCTGCGCCGCGCCCGCACTCCGCGAGTCGACCAGCGTCACACTGAGGTGCGGGAGTTGGGTCTCCGCGAGCCGCACGGCCTCCGCCGCTGCGCTGTGGGCGGCGCTCAACTCGGAAGAGATCGTCATGCAGACGACATCGTCCGCAGCCTCACCAGCGAGCCGGATCGCGTCCAGGAATGCACCGGGTGGAGGAGCGGCGGTCGTGGGCAGTTCGGTGCTCGACTTCAGGCGTGTGTAGAATTCTGCCGGGGCGATGTCGACGCCATCGGCATAGACCCGCCCGTCGATGCGGACCTCCAGCGGTGCAAGGAACAGCGGCAGCCCGCGTGTTATGTCCGCAGGCAGGGAGACGCTGGAGTCGGAGACGATGGCTGTGGCCATGAGTGAGCGGCATTATAGGCCGCAGCGCGCACCTGTGCGTCCTGCGCGTGTGCGCAACTCAGCCGAGGCTGGCGATAGCCCTCTGAAGGATGATGAGCACGATGATGGCAACCAGAGGCGTGAGGTCCAGCATCCCCGCCGTGGGGATAACCCGCCGCAGCGGCCGGTAGAGCGGGTCCAAGGCGTTGCCGATGGTCTGGTAGAGGCGCACGACAACATCGTTCCGTACGCCCGCGATGATGAGCCAGGAGAGGAGCGCGTGCGCGAGTATCGCCAGCAGGAGGACCTGGATGATGGCGAGGGCCAGAGCTTTCAACGCTTACCTCCGAGCTCCTGCGAGCGATGGAATGCGGCGGTCACTCCCTCGATGAGGGCGCTCTTGAAGCCCCTGCGCTCCAGTTCCTGCAACGCCGCCGCGGTAGTGCCGCCGGGCGACGTGACCCGCTCCCGGAGGATGGCGGGCGGTTCGCCGGACTCGCTCGCGAGCCGGGCTGAGCCGAGCGCAGTCTCGACGGCCAGCGTCTGCGCCATGTCGCGCGGCATGCCGACGAACACGCCAGCCTCAGTGAGCGCCTCGATGAACGCGAAGACGTATGCGGGGCCGCTTCCGGAGACGGCGGTCGCCATGTCGAGATAGTCCTCGCTGTCGACGCGCCACTCACGTCCGAGCGTTGCGAGGAGCGAGGCTGCTGCATCCTGAGCGGCGTCCGGCACTTCAGGCGTCGCGGTCCAGACGGACATGCCCGCGCCGATCTGAGCGGGCGTATTCGGCATGACGCGGATGATGCGGTCGTGGCTCAGCCCCGCGGCTAGTGAGCTTATCGTTACGCCGGCGGCGATGGAGAGCGCGGTCTGCTCAGCACCGAGCGCTCCGTGTAGATCGTGGTAGACGTGGCTGATGTGCTGCGGCTTGACCGCGATGACGATGATCTCGGCATCCTCGATCGCCGGTGTGTTGTCCGCGTGGACGGCGATGCCGTAGCGCTCCGCAATGTCGTCGCGGCGGGCAGGCACCGGTTCGCCGACGCTTATGTCGCCGACAGTGCACAGCCCGGAGGCGATAGCTCTGCTGAACATCGCCTCGGCCATCACTCCGCCGCCCGCGAACCCGACACGCACCACAATCCTCCTCGTACAAGGACGCGCCAGCGTGTTCTCCATGCCGGCGCGTGATGAGAGTATAGCACCCGTGGAGGTGTCGACGACGCTCGTGGGCGACTATGCCGGGTCGCGAGGGGAAGGGAGGCGGCCGGTGCGCGAGACCTCCGCTGCGTAGCGGATGGCCTCGACCATGCCCGTCGCATCGGCGATGCCCTTGCCTGCGATGTCGAATGCGGTGCCGTGGTCGACCGAGGTGCGGAGGAACGGCAGGCCAATGTTGAGCGTGATGCTCGCGGCCCAGTCGTGGACCTTGACGGCGATGTGCCCCTGATCGTGGTACATGGCGAGGACGGCGTCGTAGCGTCCATCGATGGCCTGCCCGAATACGGTGTCGGCAGGGACGGGGCCGGCTGCTGCGACGCCTTCAGCATTCGCGTCTTCGACGGCGGGACGTATCTCCTTGATCTCCTCTGAGCCGATGAGCCCGGCCTCGCCTCCGTGCGGGTTCAGCGCCGCGACGCCGATGCGTGGTTCCAGAATGCCGTGCGCAGCGAAGAAGTCGTGCGTGAGGCGGAGCGCCTCCAGCACCCGCTCGCGGGTGACAAAGAGCGCAGCGTCGCGGAGCGGGTGGTGCGTGGTGAGGTGCACCACGTTGAGGCCGTTCGTCAGGAGCATGGTGAGGACGCGCGGCACCCCGGCGAGGTGCTGGTATATCTCCTGGTGCCCGAAGTCCTCATGCCCCGCGAGGCGAGCCGCCTCCTTGCTGATGGGGGCTGTGGCGATGGCGTCCACCGCTCCCTCCATCGCGAGACGGGCCGCGGCGGATGCCCACTCGACAGCAGCGGCTCCGGCGCGCGGCGAGATCTCGCCGTAGGGCAGGGAGGCGAGGCCGTCGTCGTCGTGCGGAGAGATGACGTTCACGCGCCCGGCCGACACGGCCTCGTCAGTGCCGTCGACGCTTCGGGCACGGAGGTCGCTGCCAACGAGGTCTAACGCGCGGTCGAGCACGGCGGGAGAGCCGACGACGAACAGCGCGGAGTCTGTTTCCAGGTCCGGTTGGGAGAGCGCCTTTGCGACGACCTCCGGGCCGATGCCGGTGGGGTCGCCGAGAGTTATCGCGATGCGCGGGCGTGCGTTCATAGTTGGGTGTCCCTGCGGGGGTGCGTTGATGATTATAGCGGTTTAAACAGGGCGGGCCCCGCGGGATAAACCCAACGGGGCCCGATGGCCCGCTCCCGTGGCGCGTCGAGAGGGGCCTGCGGAGGAGGGAGACGTGGAAGAGCGCAGGGGAGAGCGCACTTCCGGTCACCCCGGCTCGAGAGCCGGAGCACGAATGCGTTGATAATCGCTGTCCGAGGCTGTGGGGAGGATGATTAGCCGGTGCCGGCGGCGCTGCCGTGAAGCGGCTGCGTCATGCTGGGCCTGCGGCCCCGCCGACCGGTGCGCTTGGTGGGAACGGCGAACTCGTTGGGGATGAGGGAGAGCTGGCTGACCTCCTGCTCCGGGGTCAGGCCGCCCGCTGCCTGATACTCGCGTATCTCTTCAATGAACCCGTCCAGTGTGTCGAAGTCGCGGTAGACGCTGGCGTACCGGACGTAGGCAACGGGGTCGAGCTGGCGCAGGCGCTCGAGCGCAAGATCGCCGATGACGGAAGCGGGAACCTCAGCCTTGCCCAGGTCCTGCAGGTCGTTCTCGATCTCGCTGGCGAGTTTCTCGATGGCACCTGTAGGCAGAGGGCGCTTGGTGCAGGCGAGCCGGATGCTGCGTAGGAGTTTCTGCGGATCGAACTCGTCGCGCCGACCATCGCGCTTGATGACCTGGAGCGTGGCGTGCTGGATGCGTTCGTATGTGGTGAAGCGCACTCCGCAGCGCCCGCACTCCCGGCGGCGGCGGATGTCCTGACCGGTGTCCCGGGAGTCGGTTACCCGGGTGTTTGGGTCTCCACAGTTTGGACAGTGCATCGCGAACTCGCTGGCTGGAATCGGTCCGAGTTTCCATCGAGGAGGGCTCGTTCCGTGCCTCGGACAACAATATAGGGGATTTTAAGGTGCACGGGCTACAAGATAAAGCCCTTTCGCTGACAGGCGCTATTCTTTTTCAACCAGCGCGGAAAGTCAATAGGCAATTTCAGAGATTCTACCAGTTGTCGGGGAATGCCCTTATGGCGGTAGCACATATTGCGTTAATCCTCCTACCGATATGAATGGCCCGGACATGCGAAGGCCCCCGGAGGTGAACCTCACGGGGGCCTTGGATCGCGATACCTGCGGAGCGAGCCTGGGGAAACCTGCTCCGCGCTCCGTCGCCGTGGGGGACGAGCGGCGGAGCTGGTTGCCTAAGGGTTGGCTGCCTAGGACGCCTGGCGGTTGCTCGGGCGCAGGAAGGGCGGCAGGTCGAAGTCCTCTTCGTCGCTGATGGCGCGACGGAGGAACTCGGCGATGCCGTCGTCGTTCAGGCTCATCTGCTCGATGCTCGGGAGGCCGGTGGCGATGATGGTGACGCACATCTCGTCCTCCATCTTGGGGTCCGTCACCATGCCGAAGATGATGTTGGCGTCCGGGTCGACGGAGTTGGCGATGACGTCGGCTGCGCGCTGCACTTCCTTGAGCGTCATGTTGGTGCCGCCCGTGATGTTGAGGAGAACACCGCGTGCGCCTTCGATGTTGACGTCCAGCATCGGGCTGTGGATGGCGCTCTTGGCGGCCTCGATGGACCGGTTCTCGCCGTGGGCGGAACCGATGGACATCCAGGCGGGGCCTGCGCCCGTCATGATGGTCTTGACGTCGGCGAAGTCGAGGTTGATCTCGCCGGGGACCGTCACCAGCTCTGCGATGGACTTGACGCCGAGACGGAGCACGTCGTCGGCCAGCCTGAAGGCGTCCTCTGCGGAGAGGTCGTCGTCGCACATCGCGCCGAGGCGGTCGTTCGGGACGACGATGAGGGTGTCCACAGCCTCGCGCAGGCGGGCCAGCCCGTCATCGGCGTTCTTGCCGCGCTTGCGACCCTCGAACCGGAACGGCTTGGTTACGACCGCGATGGTGAGCGCGCCGGTCTCGCGGGCAACCTCGGCAACGACGGGGGCTGCGCCGGTGCCGGTGCCGCCACCCATGCCGCTGGCGATGAACAGCATGTCGGCGCCGCGGACCGATTCGTAGATCTCTTCGCGGGACTCTTCCGCTGCGGTGCGCCCGATCTCGGGGTCACCGCCAACGCCGAGGCCGCGGGTGATCGTGTCGCCGATGCGTATCTTGACCGGCACGTCGAGTCGCACGAGGTGCTGAGCGTCCGTGTTCACGGCGAGGTACTCGACGTGCGGGACGCGCTCACGGTACATGCGATTTACGGCGTTGCAGCCTCCGCCGCCTACGCCGATGACCTTGACGCGCGCGATGCCGTCGATGTCCGCCTTCTGCTCGTTGCCAAACAGTTCCATGGTCATAACCGTTACCCCTTTGCCTGGTCCTCGTTGGACTGGTGGTGTTGTCTGTCGCCTTTGGGACGCCTCATCCGCTCTGTTGCCCTCTATTCCCGCTGCGGGAAAGGTCTGTTTGGTCGTTTCATACGCTCACTTCCGTCGGTTGCTTCGACTTGAACCGGGAGAGCCAGCCGCCGGACCGCGGTGGGGATGACCCGACGTACCTGGACTCCGGGAGCGTATTGATGTGTCGTTGCCGGATGGCCCAGAGCACCAGGCCCACGGCTGTGGAGTAGGTTGGGTCCAGCAACTCGTCCGGCAACCCCAGCGTGGAGGAAGGGGACCCGATGCGAACCGGGCACTTGCCATAGTCCGCAACGATGTCCGCCAACCCCGGCAGAGCCGAGGAGCCGCCCGTCAGCACGATGCCGGCTGAGGGGATGTGCACCATGCCGTTGGAGGCGAGGCGGTACATCATCATGCGCACGAGTTCCACGGCCCGGTCGTGCAGCAGACGGTTGAGCTTCTTGAGGTGAACAGGGATAGCGGTGCTGCTCAGCGCCGGCTTCACGTCGGCGGTGTCCCTCTCGGTCAGGTGCTCGAACCAGGTTGATCCCTTCACGATCTTGGCGTGCTCCGCGGCGGTGGGCAGCAAGCCCAGTCCGGTAGCGACGTCGGTGGTGAAGTGTTGCCCAGCGATGGGGATGCTGGTGGTGTACCAGACGGACCCTTCCCTGTAGACAACGATATCCGTGGAGCCGCCCCCGATGTCTGCAAGGACGACCCCGAGGACACGTTCCTCGGGGTTCAGGACCGCTTCGCCACTGGCCAGATGCTCCGGCACGAGCCCCCGAAGGGTGACGCCCGCTCCGGACAGGGTGGCAGTGAGGGTGTCGATGGGCACCGAGTCGCCCATGATGACGTGCGTTTCTTCGAACGATCGCGGGACGGTCTGGATCACCCGCATGCCGATGGGGTTGTGGGCGCTCGCCTGCACCAACCCGTCGACGGTGGACCGGGTGAAGTAGCCGTCTTCCGGGATGACGCTGTCCTCTTCGCCGCTGTTGCTCTCGTTGTGCGAATGGAGGTGGCTGCCGGTAACCCCCGCGATGACCGCAGGCAGTTTGCGCCCGAGCGTCTTCTCCGCCTCACGGACCGACTGCCGGATGCACTCCTTCATGGCATCAGGGTTGACGACCATGCCCTTTCGCATGCCGGCGGAAGACGCGTGCCCCTGGGCGACGACATCCATTCCACCTTCCATATCGGCCTTCGCGACGAGTGTGACGACCTTGGTCGTGCCGACATCTATGGCGGCGTAGAGCTGTTCACGAGAGTTTGTCATCTGTCCCCTTCCAACTCACACGTGTTCAGCAACGCGCATCCGTGCACTGCGGCTGCGCCTGTTGCGGGATATCTCTTCGGAGTCTGGCTTGAGGACGCGTTTCATCACGGGGCGGACCTCGCCGCTGTTGACGAAATGCTTGACCTCGCGGTCTTCGAGGGAGTGGTAGGCGATCGTTACGAGGCGTCCCTCCGCATTCAGGACGGACGCCGCCTGGCTGAGTCCGCGCCGGAGGTTGCCGAGTTCGTCGTTCGTGGCCATGCGGAGCGCCTGGAAGGTGCGCGTGGCCGGGTGGGTGCGCCCCCTGCGGTAGCCGGACGCGCGAGCGACGACTTCCGCCAACTCTGCGGCGTCGGTCAGCGGACGCACTGCAACGATGGCGCGCGCGATGCGGCGCGAGCGACGCTCTTCGCCGAGCGTGTAGATGAGGTCTGCGAGCTCCTGCTCCGGCAGACCGTTGACGAGGTCTGCGGCGGAGGTGCCCTCCGGCGTGAACCGCATGTCCAGCGGGGCGGAGCGGCGGAAGCTGAAACCGCGCTCCTCCGAGTCGAGCTGGCGCGAGGAGAGTCCGAGGTCGAACAGCACTCCGTCGGCGGGCACGAAGCCGTGGGCATGTGCCTGTGATGCGACCGTGCCGAAGTTGGCGTTGACAACGATCACGCGGTCGCCGAAACGGCGCAGGCGCTCGGATGCCGGGGAGATGGCCTCAGGGTCGGCATCGAGCCCGAGGACGCGCCCGTCCGGGGCGGACGCCTCGAGGATGGCAGTGGCGTGCCCTGCGTCGCCGAGGGTGCAGTCGACGTAGGCTCCGCCGGGCCTCACAGCGAGCCCGGCAAGGACCTGGGCGGTCATCACCGGCTCGTGGTATATGTGGCTGCTGGCGGACATAGGACTGGTCTGTGCCTCCGCGCTGCGCGCTCCGATCAGGAAGCGTTGCAAGGAAAAACGTTAGACGTTGTCTAAAACAGAATCAATGCGTTTGCCTAGCATTCAATCGGGTTTATGTGGCTTCAAGGGCTGCCTCGGCAAGGCGCTAATCATGAAAGCGCGGACTGCCATCGCAACAGGGCGGGAAGGCGATAAGTGCACCCACAACATGTTGTAGGTATTTCTCAAACTTCAGTTAGAAACGCCGCCAGATTCTTCTCCGGCAAGAGAGGTATTGCTATAATGCATTCCGCCTTGCGCCCGGGCACCCGCCTCGGGCCGGGCATATCCCACACTGTCGAGAATGCCGTATGACGCAAGACACCGCCGGCTTCATGCCTCCATACCGGCTGCTCATGGGAGCAGGCCCATCCAACGTGCACCCTCGCGTACTGCAGGCGATGGCGTCCTCGCTCGTTGGACACCTGGACCCGAACTTCCTCGCCGTGATGGACGACGTACGCTCGCTGCTGCGCTACGTCTTCCGGACGGAGAACCCGGTGACACTGCCGATCTCCGGCACCGGCACCGCCGGGATGGAAGCCGCGATGGTGAACATCATCGAGCCGGGCGATACGTTCGTTGTCGCTATCAACGGCTACTTCGGACAGCGGTTGGGGGAGATCGCGGAGCGGAGCGGAGCGAAGGTCATCGCGGTCGAGCATGAGATGGGGAAGGCTGTGGATGCGGAGCGCGTGCGGGAGGCGCTCCGCGGAGCAGGCAAGGTGAAGGCGGTTGGAGTCGTACACGCAGAGACGTCCACCGGCGCGGCCACCTCCATCAAGGAGATAGCGGACGTTGCGCATGAGGCGGGCGCGCTGCTGGTGGTGGACGCGGTTACCTCGCTCGGTGGCGTTGAGCTGCATGTGGACGAGTGGGGTGTCGACGTCTGCTACAGCTGCACGCAGAAGTGCATCGGCGCGCCTCCGGGTCTCGCGCCGCTCACGCTGAGCCCGCGAGCAATAGAGACACTGCAGAACCGAACGACAAAGGTCCGGAGCTTCTACCTGGACCTTACGGAGTTGACCAGCTACTGGGACCGACGCGCGTACCATCACACCGCGCCCATCTCCATGATCTACGCGCTGCGTGAGGCGCTTCGGCTGATCGCGGAAGAGGGCGTGGAGGCACGGTGGGACCGTCACACCAGGAACGGAGAATCGCTCCGTGCCGGGCTGCACGCGATGGGATTGAGCGTTGTGGCTGACCCGGAAGTGCAACTGCCGAGCCTCACCGCTGTCCACGCGCCGGAAGAGATAGACGAGGCGCAGGCGCGCCGCTACCTGCTGGACCGCCACAACATCGAGTTGAGCGGCGGACTGGGGGCGCTTGCGGGCAAGGCGTGGCGCATCGGGCTGATGGGCCACAACAGCACTGGCCCCAATGTGCTCACCGTGCTCGGCGCGCTCGAAGAGGCGATCGGCGAGCAGGGCTACGAGACGCAGGCAGGCGCCGGAGTCGCGGCGGCGCAGCGCGTGCTGCGCGGGGTGGACTAGCGCCCTACGGCTTGACCGCCTTGACGCTCAGAATCGGCCAGTAGAACTCGATCAGACCGTCCGCCCTGGGCGTGATGCCGAATGCTTGCGCCGCTGCTGGAGGCGCATCCTGCAGTGCGTGTCCCAATCGAGCGGCTTCTTCTTCAGGCATCCCCGCGCGCTCCGTCCAGTCGGGGTACTCGAGGTCGACGCGCGACAGCGCGGTTTCGACGACACGCAGGCCTGCGCGTTCGATAGCGCTCAGCCATTCCGCCTGGGTGGGGTTCCGCACGTGGGAAGGGTCGCGCCAGATCTCGATACCGTGCATCCAGGTCTCGGCTTCCGTGTCATCCGGTGAGATGGTGTCGATGAGGATGAGTTCGCCGCCCGGGGCCAGCGCACGGTGCACCTCGGTCAACCAGGCATCGACGTTGAGGAAGTGGTGTGCGGCGGTGCGGCAGGTGATGAGGTCGAGGCTGCCGTCCCTGCAGGGCAGGGATTCGGCTGCCGTCAACATCAATTCCGTCTGCGGCGCTCCGCGTTCGCCCCGTAGCGAGCGCGCCTGCTCCAGCATCTCGGGCGTCACGTCCGTCGCTACGACACGGTCACAGTGGTCGGCGACGGCGAACGCGGTGAAGCCGGGTCCCGCGCCGATGTCCATGGCTGTCCCATAGCGGCGGTCGCTCAGCATGGAAGCGGCTGAGGCGAGCGCGCCCGCCTGCGCGTGCGTCTTGCTCGCTCCGTACGCTCCGGCGAGCCGTCCAAACTGGCTCTGGGAGCTTCTATCAGGCTGTGCGTTCGTCATCGCGTGTTCCTCTTCCTAGAAGGCGAACCAGGCGAGCACCGCGGTCACGATGCCCACGGCGAGCCCTGCCATCGTCACCGCGGCCTCCTCCAGCGTTACGGGGCCGAGGTAGAGCAGAGGGAAGCTGACGATCGTCCCCGCGAGGACGACGTGGCGGAGTTTGCGTTTCGTGGCGGCTGAAAGCATGACTTACCTCGATAGCGCGGGCAGCAGTTCGATGATGACGATGGCCTCGATGCCGGCGAGGACGACGAGCCCGAGGATGTAGGGGATGACGATGCGGAAGATGTCCCGCTCCTTCCCCGCGAGACCGACGACCGCCGCGCCGACGAGCACCTTCGCCGGAGCCATCGGGCTGCCGACGGACGCCCCGATCGACTGGATGCTGGAGATGGTCACGGTCCCGATGTCGAGCGCCCTCGCTGTTTCCAGCTGGAGCAGCCCGAACATGACGTTCGAGTTCGTGTTGCTGCCGCTCATGAATGAGCCCAGCAGGCCAATGAACGGCGACACGAACGGGAAGAACGGGCCAGAGGCGTTCGCGATACCCCGCGCGAGCAGCACGGTCATGCCGGTGTCCGCCATGACGACTGCCATCATCACCATCGTCGTCACACCGATGGTGGAGCCGAGGCTCTGTCCGTATGTCAGCTTCATCGCCTCCCAGGCGACGCCCTTCCGCCATCGCTTGGCGAGGACGTAGACGATCGCGCTGATCACGATGCTGAAGAAGATGAGCGGGGCCGGGTGGTTGAGGATGCGTATCGGCGCGTAGTCGTTCGCGGCGGCGACGGCGAATCCCTGGGCGGTCTCGAACGCGGGGTAGTCGAGTCCCCAGAGTATGTTGCGTACGGCCTCCTTCACCGGGCCGATCTGCGATATGACGCTCAGCGTAATGAGGAGCAGATAGGGCATGAAGGCGAGGATGAACGGCATGGGCCGGGAGTCGGGTTCGTCCGCTGCCCCGGCGGGCGGCGCCTCGGGAGCCGCTTCTGCCTGCGGCGCGGCGCGCAGGAGCGGCGTCCGGGAGAGCAGCGCGAGCACCACCATGCCGAGGACACCCGGGACGGTGGACGCGATCTGGGGCGCGCCGCCCCACGCGAGCGCGTACATCGCCGCGGCCATGAAGGCGCCGGCGATGACGACTATCGGCAGGCTGCGCCGTAGTGCGCTCATCCCGCCCTGTATGTGCGCCACCAGCATCCCGCTCGCTACGATGATGGGTGCGAAGAGCAGCGCCATGTGGGGTGCGATGACCTCACCCTCGATGCCGGTCACCAATTGGATGGTGTAGTAGGACGAGCCCATGGAGCCGAACGTCACGGCCCAGCCGTGCCCGACGAGCGCCATCGCTGCAGCACGTGCGGGCGGGAAGCCGAGCATGATGAGCAAGGGAGCGGACACGGCCACGGGCACTCCGAAACCGGTGATGCCCTGGATGAAGCTGGAGAAGCCCCAGCCGATGAGCAGCGCCTGCACGAGGCGGTCGCTGGCGAGCATGGCCATCGTTCGCCCGATGGCGTCGATACCCTTCAGTTTGTCCACCATGTTGAACAGGTATACGGACGTCCAAACGATGGTGAGAACGAAGACGGCGAGGCTCAACCCCTTGGCGCTTGCGATGGCGACGTGGTCCATCGCGGCACCGAAGATGAGCAGCGCCAGAGCGAGGGCGAGCAGCCAGGCGGCGGCCCCTGCGCGCGGCGCGCTCCAGTTCAGCCAGATGATGGCGACCACGAGGAGGACGACCGGCGAGGCGGCTAGAAGCCAGTTGAGTATCGTGAGGTCCGGGCCTGTCATAGAGGGGCGCAGGATAGCCGTACGGCATGCTCCGCACAACGGCAGCAGGGTGGCGCTGGTACAATCTCCAGAGGTTCCTGCTCATGGATTTCTCGCTCTCCGAACGCCTATCCCGTGGCCTGCTGCTCTGCGACGGGGCCACCGGCACGCAGCTGTACGCGCACGGTCTTACCGCCGCGCTGCTGGAACCGGCCAACGTCGAACAGCCGGATATCGTGAAGGGCGTGCATCTCTCCTACCTTCGCGCGGGCGCGGAACTGCTGGAGACGAACACGTTCGGCGCGAATGCGGCCAAACTCGGTATGCACGGGATGGCCTCCCGAGTAGAGGAATTGAACCGCGCCGGAGTCGCGCTGGCGAAGGAAGCGGCGCGTCTGCACGGCCAGAACGTGTGGGTGGCGGGCTCCATGGGGCCGCTGCCACCGGACAGCACCGGCGCCGGTCTCTTCTCTCCGGCGTCTGCCAGCAACGTGTTCGCAGAACAGGCGTCGGCGCTCTCTGACGCCGGGGCAGACCTCATTCTCCTGGAGACGTTCACATCGCTGGCACAGCTCAGGCTGGCCATCGACGCGGTGCGCTCCGTTTCCGAACTGCCAGTCATCGCTCAGATGACCTTCACGGGCGACGGCCTCACGCCGGGCGGGGATGCGCCGGAGGACGTTGTCGCGGCGCTCAACGATGCGGAGCTGCTCGCCTTCGGCGCGAACTGCAGCATAGGCCCGGACCTGTTGCTGAGCGTCGTGGAACGCATGGCAGGGTCGGCGAGCGTGCCGCTCATCGTCCAACCGAACGCGGGCCTTCCCGCCTACGTGGGCGGACGGCTTCAATACGCCGCGCCGCCGGAGTACTTCGCGGAGACGGCACGTGAGATCGTCCGCGCGGGAGCGGCGGCGGTTGGTGGATGCTGCGGGACAACGCCCGAGCACATCGCAGCAGTCCGGGACGCGGTGCGAGGCGTGCTGCAGTCCTCGACGCGGCGCGCGCCTGCTCCGGCGACTGCGCGGCCGCAACGCGTCGAGGCGCCCGCGGTCCGGCCGACCGGGCTGGCGGAGCGTATCGAGCAGGGCGAGTTCGTCGTCACGGTGGAGCTCTCACCGCCGCGCGGGTTCGACGTGAGCGGGACCCTGGACAAGCTTCGCGGCGTGGTCGGGAGCGTTAGTGCCGTGAATGTTGCGGACAGCCCGCGCGCGCAGGGGAGGATGAGCGCGCTCGCAACCGGGAGCCTCGTGCAGTCGCGGTTGGGCGTCGAGGCGGTGATGCACATGGCCATCCGGCATCGCAACCTGCTGGCGCTGCACTCGGACCTGCTGGGTGCGCATGCGCTGGGCCTGCGGAATGTCTTCACGGTGATGGGCGACGTCCCGCTCTCGGGCGACTACCCGTACGCGACAGCAGTGAGCGATGTGACGGCGTCCGGCCTGATCAGGCTGATGGCGGGGTTCAACGAGGGCGTGGATGCAAACGGACGGGAGATCGAGCAGCCGACATCGTTCTTCATCGGCGCGGCGCTGAACTTCAACGCGCCGGACCTGGACAGGGAGCTCCGCGTGCTGGAGCGCAAGGTCAAGGCGGGAGCGCACTTCCTGCTGACGCAGCCAGTCTACGCCGCGGAGCACGTGGAGCGGGTGTGGTCGCTGCTGGGCGGCTTCCCGCTGCCGGTTATCATGGGTGTGCTGCCGCTCCGCAACGCACGTCACGCCCGATTCCTGCACAACGAGGTGCCGGGCATCGTTGTCCCGGAGGACGTCATGCGGCGCATTGATCTCGCCGAATACCGGGGCGACGCCGGAGGCAAGGAGGGCATCGCGCTCGGCCGGGAACTGCTGGCGGAGCTCTCCGGACGCATCGCGGGGGCGTACTTCATGCCGCCGTTCGAGCGCTTCAGCGTCGTGCAGGAGACGATGGAAGGGCTGTCGCAGCCGGGCATCGGTTCGCCGTAGGCGCGGGATGGTATCCTGAGCCGCACACGTGGGGCCGTAGCTCAGTTGGGAGAGCACCTGCTTTGCAAGCAGGGGGTCAGGGGTTCGAGTCCCCTCGGCTCCACCGTTCACGGCCAGGCCGTGTGATCCAACCTCCCGAGACAGGTCCAGCGAGCGTCCAGAGGAGGCTTCCATGCCCAAGGTAACCATCAACGGCGTTGGCATCAACTACGAGAGCGATGGCGAGGGTTTCCCGCTCGTGCTCTGCTACTGCCGGGGCGGGAACGCCACCATGTGGAGTCCGCAGGTGGAGACGTTCTCCCGGAAGTACCGGTTCATCCGCTTCGAGCCACGGGGGCACGGCAGGTCCGACGCTCCGCAGGACCCGTCGGCCTACGGGCTGGACACGTCGGTCGAGGACCTGCTGGGTCTGCTGGACCACCTGGGCATCGAGAAGGCCTACGTCGGCGGGCTCTCGATGGGCGGAGGCATCACCACGCGATTCACGCTGCTGCACCCGGACCGGGTGGCGGGCCTGGTGGTCATCGACTCGGGTTCGGCATCGGGCCACGCTCACGCGGAAGAGGTGAGGTCGAGGACAACCCAGGTGCGGGAGCTGGCCTTCACCGAAGGCATGGAGGCCGTTGCGCAGTACTCCATCCGGGAGGTCGACAGCTTCGCGCTGAGAGCGGCCAGAGGCCTCGAGGAGGCCGAGGGCATGCTGGAGATGATCAGGGCGCTGACGCCCCACGGCTACGTCTACTCCCTCGAGGCCCTCGACCAGGCTCCAGCCTTCGACTACCGCCTGTGCGAGATTACGGCGCCGACGCTGTGCATCGCCGGGAACGAGGACCCGGCCCTGGAGGACGTCAAGTTCATCCACAGCCAGATCGAGGGCTCGGAGCTGGTCGTCGTGCCAGATGCGGGCCACTTCACCAACCTCGACCAGACAGAAGTCTTCAACAGGGAAGTCCTCGCCTTCCTGGCAAAGGTGGACGCGCAGCGCGCAGCAGCGGTGGCCTGACCGGCCAACGCGGGGCTCTCGACTTATCGGAGCTGTCGAGGAGCCCGTATACTCGCGGCAGCAGGTCCGGTGGAGGAGCCAATGGTCAGCATCGATGCGGGCGAGCGTACCTATGAGCTGGTCCCGGATTGGGGGGAGTTCAAACCGGACTGGATCTGGGGCTTGGTCGGCGACGTTGCGGTCGATTCGCAGGACCGTGTCCACGTGTTCACCCGCAGCGCCAATCCGCCCTATCGGATCTATGACAGCTCCGGGAGGCTGCTGCACTCGTGGGGCTACGGTATCTTCGAGGATGCCCACGGCATCTGCATCGGCCCCGACGACATGGTCTACCTGACCGACCGGGGCTCCCAACTCGTGCTCAAGTTCACCGGGGATGGACGGCACGTGTTCACTCTAGGGAATCGCGGGAAGCATTCCGACACGGGCTACACCGCGGAGAGCCCGACCGTGAAGTATGCGGGGCCTCCGTTCCACCATCCAACCAATGTTGGCCTGTCTCCCAACGGGGAGTTCTATGTTTCGGACGGCTACCGCAACTCCCGCGTTCACAAGTACAGCGCAGACGGCACGCTGCTGTTCTCGTGGGGCGAGCCGGGCAACGGCCCCGGCCAGTTCAATCTGGTCCACGCCGTTTGGGAGCACAAGGGCAGGGTCTACGTATGCGACCGGGCCAACAACCGCATCCAGCTCTTCACTTCCAACGGTGAACACCTCGATACCTGGCCGGGCTTCCTGCAGCCTTGCAAGATCTACATCGATAACGAGGACGTCATGTACGTGGCCGAGCTCGGCGCCCGGGTGAGCATCCTCGATCTCCAGGGGAACGTGCTCTGGCGGTGGGGAGGCGAGGCCAGCCACGACCCGGGGAAGTTCACGGCGCCACACGGGATCTACGTCGACTCTCAGGGTGCGATGTATGTCTCCGAGGTCCTGCAGGGGGCGCGGCTCCAGAAGTTCGTCCGGACACGCTAGTCGAGCCGCACGAAGGCCATGGCAACCGGGGTGACAGGGACAACGCCGCGGCGTATCGCCATCGTGGGTGGAGGTGTTTCAGGACTGGGCGCCGCGTGGGCGCTGCACCATCACCCGGACCGCTTCGACTTCCGGCTGTTCGAGGCCCAGGCACAGATCGGCGGCAACGCGGTCACAGCCGATATGCCGCAGGATGACGGGAGCTCGATCCCGTTCGACATCTCCGTCACCGCCTGCATCCCATCCGTATATGACCACATCCTGTTGCTGATGCAGAAGTTCGGCATCGAACTGGTCGATACCAGGTTCAGCTACAGCGTGAAGTACGGCGACCAGGTCTACGCCCACGATTTCGATTCCGACATCAGGGAACAGCTGCAACAAGAGATCGCGAAGTTCCAACGGCTGCTGAAGCGTCTGCGCTGGTTCGGCTGGCTGACGCGTACGCAGTCCAAGTGTCTGAACGCGCTCAACCCGTTCAACTACGTCAGCATGGGGACGGTATTGAACCTGGGAGGGTTCTCGGGAGACTTCAGGTACAAGGTACTGAAGCCGATGTTCGTCAACTTCCTGATGGCGACGAACGTCTTCGATATGCCTGCGGCGCTCTTCTCGAGGTATCTCGAGTTCTTCGATATCGAGACCGCTACGCCCATGCAGACGTGGGACCAGGGAACGCGCCGCATCTACGAGAACCTGTCGGCAGACTTCCGGGACAAGATCTACCTGAGCCGACCTGTCCGCAAGGTGTACCGGCAGACGGATGGCGTCGTTGTCGAGGACCACGACGGTGTGCAGGAGGCGTTCGACGACGTGATCTTCGCATGCAACGCGAACCAGACGCTGATGATCCTCGACAAACCCACGTTCCTCGAACGCTACATCCTCTCCTCGATACGTTACGAGAGCGAACTGCACAACCACACGGTCGTCCACTCAGATTCCTCTGTGCTTCCCGACAACGAGGTGAAGGCCCTGACCACTCGGAGCAATCACATCGAGCAGTACGGCGCGAGACCGGACAACTACGAGATCACGTACATCATGCACAACCAGCAGCCATGGGCTAACCGGTCTGACAAACCGTGCCTGGTGACCTACAACCCGATCAGTCCCATCGATGAGCGGAAGATTGTGAAGCGCTGGTGGTTCCAGCACATCGTCCATGACGTGCGCCACGTCGTAGTGCTCGTCAATCTGTTCCGCTGCATCCAGGGCAAGAGCCGAACGTGGCACTGCGGTGCTCACACCCTGGTCAACAGCCAGGAGACCTGCTTCGTCTCCGGGCTCGCCACTGCGAGACAGATGGGCGCCGACTATCCCTTCGACGACCCTGCGGCGAGGCGGTCGTTCAACTACTACGGGAGCATCATGTACGGCTGGCGGTTCAGAAAGGCGTAGCGCTGAATGCTCCTGAGGGTGCTTGCCCGGCGTCTTTTGCGGGTGGTACCGTGCCTCACATGATGATTGCTTTCGCTCCATCCATCCGAATGGCCGTGGGTCGCGGAATCTCGATCACCGTGCTGGCGTTTGGGTTCCTCTTCCTGGCAGCTGCGTGTGAGTCAGAACCCACGCCGACCCCCGAGTTGTCGGTGGATGAGGTGCTCTCCGGTGCGGCGGAACAGCTGGCTGCACTGTCGACGGCGAAGTTCCAGATGATCGACGAGACGGAATCGGGCGCGAAATTCTTCGAGATGGCCCTGAAGAGTGTGGAAGGAGAGGTCAAAACACCCGACAGCTTCAGGATGGTGGTGGAGCTGGTGAACCCCGGCCTTGGATTCGTGGAGGTCGGCATGCTGGCGGTGGGAGAGCAGGCGTACATACAGTTCTCCTCAGACGCGTTGTGGCTTCCCCTGCCGCTGGACCAGGTCCCCTTCAACTTCGGAGGGATAGGCGTCACGTTGAGCGAGATACTGCCCATCATCGAGAACGTCGCCATCACCGGGCGGGAGTCCGTAGGAGGCGGCCAGGCTATCCGTGTAGATGGGGATATCGTTTCCGAGGATATGTCGGGCCTCATCACGGATGTGGACCCCGGTCATGCGATCACGTTATCCGTTTGGGTCGACGAGGTCTCGTATGACCTGCGGCAGCTCAGGATAGACGGCAGGCTCTACGACGAGGACGCCCCGGAAACGACGCGGCTGGTAACCATCAGTGAGATCAACGCCCCTGTCGACATCCAACTTCCAGAGACAGCCTCAGGGTCGTGAACACTGCCGGGTCTCGCCTCCAATCGCTGAGATCTTCCCAGTCGGTTGTGCTGGGGATCATCTGCCTGGGGGTGTTTTCGACTGCCCTTGACCAGACAGTGGTGGTCGCCGCCCTGCCTGCCGTGATGGTGGACCTGGAGATCCCCCTTACGGACCTGGACAGGGCGTCCTGGATCGTAACGGGGTACCTGATCAGCTACACCGTGGCGATGCCGCTGGCGGGGCGTCTGTCCGACGTCTACGGCCGCGTCAGGATGTTCCACGCAGCGCTGATCGTCTTCTCCATCGGGTCGGCGTTCGTGGCGCTTGCGCCAAACTTCGAGTGGGTGGTATCCGCTAGGGTGGTCCAGGCTTTCGGAGGCGGCGCCACGGTCCCCATAGGCCTCGCCATGGCTGTGGCCGCTGTATCGCCGGAGAAAAGGGGACTGGCGATTGGACTTGTGGCAGCCTCGGCTGAAGCCGGGTCGGTGCTGGGGCCCCTCTATGGGGGAGCCATCATCGAGTTGCTGGGCTGGCGGTGGATATTCTGGCTCGACATACCGCAGAGCCTCTTCCTGATAGCGCTCCTGGCCGTCCTGCCGAACCGTGCCAATCCTGCTGCGAAGATGGACTACTTCGGAGCGCTTGTGCTCGGGGCGGCCCTCACCGTTCTCAGTATCGGCCTGTCTCAGAGAGCCATCTTCTCCGGAGAGTCCCTCTTCCCGTTTGTCCTGATAGCCCTGGGGGTCGGCCTGGTTCTCCTGCTGGTCCTGTTGGAGCGACGCACCGTCCAGCCTCTACTGGCATCCTTCCTGTACACGTCCAGGGCGTTCCTGTCCTCCAACATCACCCAGTTCCTGGTGGGGGTTGCCCTGATCATCTCGCTGGTGGCTGTGCCGCTCATGGCCGGCACTGTCATGGAGAAGAGGGCCTGGGAGAGCGCCCTTCACCTGGTCCGCCTTACGGCCGCTATTCCGGTGGGGGCGGTGGTTGGCGGCTACATCCTACGCTGGACGGGAGTAAGGACGGTGTGCATAACCGGCCTTGCGTTCATAGGAACGGGTCTGCTGTTCATGAGCGGCTGGGAGACGGAAGTGGAGGAACTCAGGCTGACTATGCCCCTGGTCATGGCAGGTCTGGGGTTCGGGCTGGTCATCCCGCCCATCGGCGTCAGCGCGTTGAGCGCAGCACCCAGTCACTATTGGGGCGCGGCGGCGTCACTGATCACCGCGTCGCGCATGGTGGGGATGGCGCTGGGGCTCGCGGCCTTGTCCGCCTGGGGTATCGAGCGCTTCTACAGCTTGACCGCTGACGTGACGATCGGCTCGACGTTCGAGGAGACCGAGGCTCCCCTGATCGAAGCGGGAGTGACTGTGTTCCAGAACCTCTTCATGATCTCGGGGTTCCTTGCTCTGGTCGCCATCCTGCCGGCCCTGTTGATGAGAGTGGAAGACGCCGAAGAGGAGGCTTCGCCTGAAGGCAGCCGCTGGCCAACATCCCTGCCTGAAACATGAAGTGTCCGGTGCGCGCACGAGGGTGGGATTCGGGAACGAATCTCGTATCCTAGTAGTGTCCGGACTGCTGGAGAGAACTGTCCACACCGAGCGGTCCGGACAGGGAGTGCCGCTCGATGACAACCAGGCAAGTAGAGCCAGACAACGTCCCGTTGCCTTCCCCGTTTCCCGAGGGCTGGTACTTCATCGGAAGCCGCAAGGCCATGCAAAAGGCGAGGCTCATCTGGAAGACCTGGATGGGGGAGAACATCGTTGTTTGGTGCGATGAGAACGAGCGCGTCTGCGTTGCCGAGGCCTACTGCCCGCACCTCGGCTCCGACCTGGGGCCCGACGCCGGAGGGCGCGTGCGTGACGGTCGGCTCGTCTGCCCCTTCCACGGCTTCGAGTACGATGCAACCGGCCAGTGCGTCGCCACTCCCTTTGCTCCCCCGCCCAGGGCTGCGCGGTTGCGCGTCTTCGAGACACAGGAGATAGCCGGCCTCATCTTCGGCTGGTGGGGGATCGAGGGACGGGCGGCTCATTGGCACCTGCCCACTGACCTTGCAGACCAGACCGGCTGGAGCGCCATCTCGATACGCACCCTCCGCTTTCCCGGCCATCCCCAGGAGACGACGGAGAACTCGGTGGACCTGGCCCACCTGCGCTACGTCCACGGGTACGGCAGCGTGGACCGCGCCGGGGACGTATCGGTGGACGGGGCTTACCTCAGGAGCGACTTCGACTTCAGGCGCAACTACAAGATAGCCGGAGCCTTACCCTTCAACCTGGACATCTCCACCAACACTCATATCTTCGGGCTGGGATATTCGTTCGTGGAGATCCGTGAGAAGTCCATCGGCATGGATATGCGCCTGTGGGTGCTGGCGACGCCTGTCGACGGCACGCTTATCGATCTGTCGCTGGCCTCGCAGGTGCGGGAGATCCGCAACCCGAAGCGCTGGATATCGGGCTTGGGGTTCCTCCCGGTTGGGTGGCGCGCCCCGATGATGAACAGGTTCATCTCGCCGCAGCAGGAGCAGGACGTTCGCCGGGATGTGATCATCTGGAGCCGCAAGCGGTACCGCTCCCTGCCACGCCTCGCTCGCTCCGACGGCGAGATCATGACCTTTCGCGCCTACTGCACCCAGTTCTATCCCGAGCCGTGCGCTCCTGATATGGCACTCCCGGTCACATCTGGCGAGACTGTAGAATGACCACTCGAACCGGCTTCGACGACCTCCACCATGCAGCACTGGGGTACATACCATGAGCAACATACTCGGCAGGCTGAGTTGGCTGGTCACGGTTCGCCCGTGGTTCACGCTCCTCGTCCTCCTCATCGTTACCGTCGTAATGGTTTCGGGGGCGGATAGACGTCTGCCGCCGACGGAAGGCGCAAGTGTTGCCTTCCTCCCTCCTGGCCATCCCATCGCTGAGGCAACACAAGAGATAGATGACCGGTTCGGGGACTCCGGCGAAGTGATTGTTGTCACACTCCTCTTTCGCGGGGAGGCGCTCACACCCGGCGGCCTCTCCCAGATGGATAGCCTGCTCGATGAGATTGTCCGGGCCCCGGGCGTCAGTGAATTGTTGGCGCCTGGAACCTCTGTCGTTGCACCCTCGTCGCTGATCGGCGCCGTGCTCCAAGTGGACAGTTTCGAGTCGGTCACGCAGGAACAGATCGACTCTGCACGCGACATCCCCGGAGTAGGGGAGGCGCTCGCTGAGATGACTGGCACCGACACCGACGGCACGCTCGTTGCGATTGCCATCGTGCGCCTGCGCGACACGGGAGACGAGCGCGTTGACGATGCCGAACGGAGGATCAGCGAGTTGGCTGCAGCGGACGAGGGTGCGTCGCGTGTGAGCAGCCTGTCGTCGGCGGTCATCGAGGATGCTTACAAGAAAGCCACTGAGGAGGGGATGGGGCCACTGATCGGGCTGGCGCTCTTGCTGATCGCCGGTCTGCTCCTGCTCTTCACACGCACCCTGTCGGACATGTTGCTGACGCTGCTGGGTCTGATCGTCGTGATCATGTGGGTTGTCGGCGCCGAGGGCTGGCTTGGCCCGGACGGACTCGGC
Organism: Dehalococcoidia bacterium; assembly: GCA_965208625.1. Classification (GTDB taxonomy): domain Bacteria; phylum Chloroflexota; class Dehalococcoidia; order Lucifugimonadales; family Australimonadaceae; genus Bin16. Next base: position 1,366,206 of record OZ242348.1, on the reverse strand, counting down.
GTGATAGGCCCTCCCAGCTCGCTCACTGCGATGGTGCCCGTCATCATCATCGGCCTCACGGTGGACTATGCGATCCAGGCAATCTCTCACTACCGGGAGCAGCGGCTCGAAGGCGAACCCGTCGCCCGAGCGGTGCAGATCGGTCTGCGGAACGTCGCGGTCCCGCTGATGCTCGCCGCAGTCACCACGATTGTGAGCCTGTTGGCGACCCTGTTTTCGCCGATAGGTGTGATCGGAGACTTCGGCGTTGTCGCAGGGATGGGTGTGGGGTTGAGCCTGATCGTGATGCTGACGCTGGTCCCCGCTGCGCGGACCATCCTCGACCGGCGTCGCGAGGCACGCGGCACGTTGCGGCAGCCTCGCCCACTTTCGAATGCGCTGCCCGGCATCCCGCGGCTAGCAGAGGTGCTCGGAAGGAGAGTTACGCGTCAGCCGGCGCCGTACATCATCGTCGTCGTTGCAATCACGGTTGGGCTGGGATTCGCGGCTACCGACCTCAAGTCGGAGTTCAGCATCCGGGACGTTCTTCCCAGGGGCGGGACCATCGTGGCTGACATGAAGACGCTGGACGCAACCGTCGGCGGTTCGACGGAGATGGCCAGTGTGCTGGTGAAGGCCGAGGCTACGGAGACCCGCACCCTCCTTAACCTGCAAGACCTCAGGGTCGCGTTCCAGGACGAGCAGCGCCGTCCGGATGCAGCAGCAGGGCCGCTCCTGGCGTCGTACGAGTCGCTCCTCAACGATTGGACCACCGACAGCGGGCAGCCCGGCGACAACTACGACCGTGAGCTTGCGGCGCTCTTCGGCGAAGCTTCCTCGGGAGTGCAGCTCGATCCGGCCTTGATGCAGGAGATCCTGGACAAGCTCGGAGAGAGGGAACCCGCAGTCACCCACGGCCTGGTCAACGATCCGAACGGCATCGACACCATCCTGTTGCAGTTTCCAACCTACTCGAACGATCCGGGAGCAACCAAGATGCTGCAGGGCGACCTTGAAGCGCTCTGGCCTGGAGACGATTCCGCCCTCACGGTGCTTTCGGAGACCGTCGTCTCGATCGGGGTTACGGACGCGATCACAGATCGTCAGACGGAGGCGATCAGCACCACTATCGCGGCGGCCCTCACCGTCCTCGCTGTCTTCTTCTGGCTGACGGCGCGCCAACCGGCGCTGGCGGTCGTCGCGGTCGGGCCCATCGTGCTCGTCCTGATCTCAGTGCTGGGCACGATGGCGCTGCTGGGTATCCCGTACTCACTCGTCACGTCGATCATCACGGCGCTCTCGATAGGGATTGGCGTGGACTACACCATCCACGTGATCCATCGATACCGTGAGGAATTCACCCGCTCGCGCAACCCGGAGAGTGCGGCGATACGGACGCTCGCGACCACGGGTTCGGCGCTGCTGGGTTCCGCGATGACGACCGCGCTGGGATTCGGAGTGCTGATCGCCTCGCCGCTGCTTGCTTCTCAACAGTTCGGCATCACGGCGACCATCACCATCGTATACTCCCTGGTCGTCTCCGTGCTGCTGGTGCTGCCAGCGATGGTGGTCTGGGGCGCGTACCAGAACATGCGGTTGCGCTCCATGGTCGAGCGCCAGTGGGCCGAGCTCGACGTGGCGATAGAGGGCATACATCAGAGCCACGAGCGGGGACAGGGCTCGTCGTAGAAGGAATGCTCATGCAACTTCGCGAACTACCCAACAGGCTGAAGGCCGCGTACCGCGGGTCGGACGTCCGCCACCGCGTCAAGCACTTCGACAGGTGGATGGACAGAGCGAACGTGGAGGACGCCGGTCCGGCGGGCTACGACCACGTCGAAACTGTCAGGGAATACTACGACCTCTGCAATGAGTTCATGGTGTTCGGTTGGAGCGAGTCCCTCCACTTCGCGCCGCTGTCGTCTCGCGAGAGCCTGGAGCACTCCCAGGCGCGGCACCAGCGGCTCATGATCGCCAAACTGGAATTGCAGGAAGGCATGACGGTGGTCGACGTCGGTTGCGGGGTCGGTGGCCCCATGCGCCGCGTCGCAGCGGAGGCGGGAGTCAGGGTCGTCGGGATCAATAGCAGCGAAGTCCAGTTGGAGAGGGCGAGGTCGTTGACTGCTGAGGCGGGACTCGATCACATGGTCGACTACATCGCGTGCAGTTTCATGGACATGAGCGTTGTCCCTGACGACGCGTTCGACCGGGGCTACGCGATCGAATCGACGTGCCATGCGCCGGACAAGGCGGGCGCGTTTGCGGAGATCTACCGCGTGCTGAAACCTGGCGCCCTTTTCTGGGGCCAGGAGATGTGCATGACGGACAGGTTCGATCCCAGCGACAGTCGGCATCAGTCCATGAAGAACGACCTGATGCAGGGCATCGCGCTCAAGGACATCGCAACGATGAACGAGGTGAACCGGGCGCTCGAATCGGCGGGGTTCCAGGTCATCGAAGGCGTGGACCGTGCTCTCGATGGAGGAGGGTCACACTCCTCCCCCCCGTGGTACCGGCCTATGGAGACCAGGGGCGGCACGCTGGGCAACACCCTGCGCAGGACTCCGCTGGGCCGCAAGGCGTACACCGGGGTATCCCGGTTGGCCGAGGCGCTGGGCGTGTTCCCGAAGGGGTCCGCCGACGTCGTCAGACTGATGGACGGTACGGCCAATGCCTATGTCGCAGGAGGCAGGGCCGGGGTCTTCACGCCGTTGTACTGCTTTCTGGCGCGCAAGCCCCTGTAAACCTTCGTCTTCCGTACTCCTCAGTGTTGCCAGGCGACCAGGGGTATCTCACGCCGCCGCTCGGCGATGCGGAACTTCAGCTTCTTGCTCGGCTTCATCGACGGGATCGGGTTGAACTTGAGCTTGTAGTTCGAGGGGAACACTTCGATGTTGAAATAGTGCGCGATCATCAGCACGTTGATGGCCAACTGCAGCTCCATCCACCGGGTGCCGAGACAGGTGTGCGTGCCCAGCCCGTAGGGGGCGTACCCGGGACTGAGGTGCTCGTTGCGTGGCGCCTTGTAGCGATCGATGTCGAAGGAGAAAGGTTCGGGGAAGATGTCGCTCATGTAGTGCGTCGCGGTCGTGGCGATGAAGACCTGTGACCCCACCGGCAGTTCGTAGTCCTCCACCACGCACGTATTCATCACGTTCCGTATGGACATCGGGACGATGGGGTATATGCGCACGGTCTCCATAAGGAAGCGGTGCGTGACGTCTATCGCCTGCAGGGTGAATTCCTCGCCGTCGGGGTCGCCGTTATCGAAGAGAGCATCGGCTTCACGCTGAATCTCCCGGTAGAGATCGGGCTGCGACGCCATGGCGTAGAGCGCGAAACTGAACGCGTCGCCAAGGTACACGCTGGCGATCAACGCCGCCGACAGCTGGAAGCGCAGGGTCGTCTCCGGCACGAACTGCGGATCGCTTGCGTGCAGGCTGAGCCAGTCGTCCGCGAGGTCCCGCGGGGAACCGGCCCGTTGCGCTGGTGTATGGACGCTCTGGACCCGTTCCAAGAGGGTATCCACGGCCTTTGCCCGGCGTTTCATGCCCGGAGTGCGGAGCATGAACTTGGGGAGAGCCTTCATGATGTGCGTGAGGAGCGCCCGCTCCTTGTACTTCGCCAGGTCGTCGAAGATGTCCTGGGAATCGACGCTGACGAAGAGCGGCGAGAGTTGCGCGTTGATCATCCGCCTGCTCATGCTCGTCGCAGGGTAGGCGTCTCCAACATTCCAGCCGGCCATGTGGTTCCGGGCATGGCGGTAGAGGATGTTCAACTGTCCTTCCAGTCTCCCGCGGGAGTACGCCGGTGACATGGACTTACGAAGCCGGAAATGATCGGCGCCGTCCATCGAAGGCATCACTCCGTTCGCGCCGTAGACCTTCTCGAAGTCGGAGAAGTAGTCCTTCGCTCTCAGGTACATGCGCCCGTGCCGGTGCACCCAGTGGTTCGTGTCCGTCCCGGCGAGGAAGATCATCGGCTTCCTGAATGGTGGATGTATCTTGAACACCGGCCCGTACTCCTTTGCGAGGTTCGCAAAGAGCGCGGCGATATTCCCACTGCGAAGGTGAGGACTGAACAGCATCTTGCGCAGCGAAACGGTCGGGATCTTCTTGGTGAAGGCGGAACGTTGAAGCAGCGGACCGGCGATGTTCTGAGAGACTGCCTCGGCGATGGACCGGCCGATCAGGTCCATCCTGCAGATGGCCTGGATGCGCTGCTCTATCTCGTCGTCGAGTTGGAACATGAAGCGGAAGACGTCGCATGTATCGATGAGGGCGATGATGATGACGTCTCGCGGATCGGGAATCTCGTTGTTGAGGATTACCTTGCTGATGCGCGTCCTGACGAATTGGGCCGCTGTGCCTGTTGAGGAGGTGTTGGAGAGTTCTGCCTGCACGACGGTGCGGGACAACGTCCAGAACTCGCCGTCATGGTGTTCCAGGATGTTCAGGTCAACGAGGCGGTCCAGCGTCAGATCGACGATGGCCTCTGCGCGGGGCGCGAGTCGTTCGATCCAGTACTGGGTGTTGTGCCGGACGGGTTCGTCCGCGATCTCCTTGAGGATAGGGTCCAGTGCGGGGTCGCCCGTCTCACTCCGGTCGACGATGAACAGGGATTCCACGTCCGTGTCGATGCGGCCCATGAGGGAGAGTTCCGCGAGTACGGCGCCGGCGACAGTGCAGTTCAGGTCCCAGCCGGGCACCTGGTGGAAGTAGCCGCTCTCCTCGTTGAGGAGCATCAGGATGAGCTCTTCAGGCAAGCTCAGCGTCTGGGTCGTCACACCCTCTGTGGAAAGAGTCATCAGCCCCTGTTCCTGTGCACCATCGCGATACTCTAGGGCCACTTACGCCTGCTGCACTTGTAGCCAGTATGACTCTCCAAACTGGAGGGTGTCAACGCCATATCGAGACCACCACATCCCGCTCCGGCGGTAGTAGTTGGGAGCAAGCGAAGGAGTGTCTCGTTCCACAGAACTGGGAACGCAGCACTCGCGTGGTTCCGCTAGGCCGAGGGAGGCTCCTCTTCGTAGAGAGAGACGGGCACCTGGACGGGGAGTTCGCCCGTGGTGATCGCGGCGTGGACAGGCTGAACGTACTGATAGTCGATGTCCAGCCGGTAGCGGAATGCTCGGGCCGCGGTGAGTTGCCGCTCTGTCGTAAAGGCCCACTCCACGAGCGTCGACTCCTCCCAGCCCAGGTCTTCTTCCGCATCCTGGGTGAAGCGGTCGAAGAACTCCAGGTGCTCTGCCGGGATGCCGTACTGTGTCTGCAGGGCTTCGCCCGCCTTGCCCATGGTGTCCCTGGCCAGCAGGTCGCTTGCGAACAACCCCGCGATGCCGTCGAGCCATGACCACTCCCACCACCGCGTGCACAGGGAGAGCGTGGACACGGCGAAGTAGGAGCGGGTGAAGTTGCGCCACGCCGTAACCTCCTCACGTTCGAGGCCCAGACCCTCGCAGAAGCGCATCCACAACTCCTCGTAGGCGGGCGTTGTCCAGCCGACGAGGTCGTTCACGATGTCCCGACCCTCGATCTTGACGAGTTTCCTCAGTTCATGCGTGCGCGATGCCTCGTCGTTGTTCTTGACGTAGAGCGCGGCGGTGCTGAACTGCAGGCCGTGGTCCAGATAGTAGTAATGGTTCTTCGCCCACAACTGGAGGTCGTCCCGGGTCAGAGAACCGTCGTAGAGGAGCTGGTAGAACGGCGGCGGTTCGGGGTACCGCTCCGCCCGCTGCCGGTGGAGCAGTTCGATGAACTCAGGCCCCGGGAGGGGTGGGTCCTTCAGGTCGTCGGCGCTGTAAGGGGGGTGGTTCAGCATCGCTATACCCTCGCGTGGCTATGTTGACGGCGAGCCTGCATGACGCGTGAGCGCATGCTGACGATGGGGCGCATCGAGATACGCCGTGAGACGAGACCCCGGCTACCGGCGTTGCAGCCTGAAGATGAACACCCGCCGCAGCCGCTCCTGCAGGTCCGGTGTGTCCACGAAGGCTCGGGTAACGTCTTCACCGAAGACGACGTGGTCTGCGTCTGCCCCGATAGGCGAGTGCTCATGCTGATTGAGCATGGCCCGATCGATGTCCTTGATGCCAAGCTTCTCGTAGAGCTGCCTGGTCTCCTCGAGGTCCTGGACCATCTGCTCTCGCACCTCAGGGAGCCGCTTCTCGCCCTCGCCCACCAGCGCGCTGCCCAGGAGGACGGGCCAGGGCTCGGTGCGGTGCATCCAGTAGTACCAGCCGTTGGATACGAGTTCCTCGGGCGCCCAGTCGCTCTTCTCCAGCGCGTCGATCTCTTCCTTGGGAAGACCGAACTCCTCGGAGTGCCAGCGGCTCAGCGTGGGGTGGCTGGGCACAGGCCCGCCGACGGTGTCCTGACCACCCTCGTCGATGAGCTTGCGGAGCTGGAAGCGGCGCACATCCTTGTTGGTGGTGTTGATGTAGCGCTCGCCTTCGAAGCGGTGGTTGCCGTCGCCGCCCTGGTGGGCGCGGCGTTTGCGCTCGGCAATCATCTCGATCGTGGTTGCTTTCGATCGTGCAGGGTGCCCCTGCTTCCATTCGGCCCGGATGTCCTCGAGCCCGTCCATCAGTTCGTCGGGGGAGAGCTGGTCACGGCCCCATCGCTTCGTGGTTGCCATATCTCTACTCCTTCTTGCGCGACGTTAGCGGCAGATTACTCCACGTTTACCGGTTCCTCAACATTCAGGCGGTGCGGTGTTTCGGACGCGCGCTGGCTCCGAAGTCCCGGTGGTGCTCCAGCCAGTTCTCGACTTCGGTGCGGTCCTCGGACGGGTCGGGCGGAGCAGGAGGCTCGCCATTGTTGTAGACCCTGGCCGCCGTGCGCCAGACAACCTTCTCTTGCACCTCGGCAGGGAGTCCTCCTAACTCCTCGGGGATGAGGATATTGGAGTCGGGCCACGTGCATGCGGGGTGAGGATAGTCGTTGGACCACATGAAGTTGTCCTGGCCGAAGTCCTGCAGGAGATATGCGCCGACGGCGTCGCTGATGAAGGTGCAGTAGACCTGCCGCTTAAAGTACTCGCTGGGCGGCATGGACAGGGTGCTGCGGCGGCTCATCGTGTAGTGGTCGGCCTCCTGAAGCCAGAAGGGGACCCAGCCCGCGCCTGCCTCCGCCACCGCGACGTTCAGGCGCGGGTGACGCTCGAGCACCCCGGAGGCGATGATGTGCAGCAGCGAGTTCATCGCGTCGTTCTTGTGCCCATTGATCGAGTGTATGGGGATGCCTGCGGGGTCGCGCTCGCGGGACTCGGCGCGTCCGTTGATGTGCATATTGACCGTCGCGCCAAGCTCCTCGGCGGCGGCCCAGAAGGGCTCGTAGTGTTGGTCGCTGTATGGCAAGCTCTCCGGCGGCGCGATCCAGATGTCGACGCCCCGCAGCCCGGCATCGATGAACCGTTGCATCTCCTGGATGGCATGATCCACGTTCCACAACGAGACCATGCCCAATCCCCAGTAGCGGTGTGGAGCTACCCTGCAGAAGTCGATCAGCCAGTCGTTGTAGACGCGCAGATGTGCTTCCTGGAGTTCCTGGTCGTCGATGAGCCATGCCGGGACGGCGAGGGTCGGGTAGAGCACCTCGGCGCTGACGCCATCCAGCGCGAGGTCCTTCAGCCGCTCATAGGGGTCCCAGCAACCCGCGCGCAGAAGGTGATTGGTCTCGAAGGGCCTTTCGTGGGTGCGCAAGGCTCGCGAACGGAACTTCAGGGGAAGTTCCTTCTCCCAGAGATCGGGCGGCTCGCCCATGTGGGAGTCGGCGGAGATACGGAGCTCTTGGAGCGAGGACCCCTCACTGCTCACAGGACAACTCCAAAGGTACCCAGGTTGGCGTCATCATAAGCCGCGAGAGAGTCGGTAACAACTGCGCGAGACAGGAGTCCTCTCGCAGCGCCATGCGCTGGCTCGACTTGCTTGCGCTTCTTTCGCTGGGTAACCTCACGATGTCGTTGGGGGTGGAGCATGCTGACCCGCGAGGAGAACGACCTTCTGACCCAGGTTGGTCCCGGGACGCCCGGCGGTGCGCTCATACGCCGCTACTGGCAGCCCGTTGCGCTCAGCTCTGAGATTCTTCCGGGTAGCGCCCCCCTTCCAGTGCGCCTTCTCGGCGAAGACCTCGTACTCTTCCGCGATCAGTTCGACCGCATCGGCCTGCTTGGCATCCATTGCGCCCATCGTGCAGCCGACCTCAGCTACGCCCGGATAGAGGACGGAGGGTTGAGGTGCCTCTACCATGGCTGGCTCTACGACATCCACGGCAACTGTCTGGAGCAACCCGGCGAACCGGAAGGCAGCACTTTCAAGGACAAGGTGCTGCACCTGGCCTACCCGGTAGCTGAGCGTGGCGATCTGGTTTTCGCCTACCTCGGTGGCGGCGAACCGCCGTCGTTGCCTCCCTACGAAGCGTTCGACGTGCCGCCTGGGCAGCGCTCCGTCTACAAGGTGTTCCAGGACTGCAACTATCTCCAGGGCAACGAAGGCAACATCGACCCCCAGCACCTCTCGTTCCTCCACCGCCTGAGCCGCTCGGGCGATCTTAATCAGACCCTGAACGCCCGTGTTACCGCGCCTCACCTCGAACTGGAGGACACGGACTTCGGCATCCGCATCTACGCGGTGCGGAAAGTGGACGAGGAGAACAGCTACGTAAGGGTCACGAATTTCGTCATGCCCAACCTGGCGGCGGTGGCGGGCGACGCCGAGGGGTACAGCATCAACTGGCACGTTCCCATCGACGACACGCACCATTGGCGCTACGGCATCCGGTTCAACCGTACGCAGCCCATACGTCCGCAGCAGAATGCCCGCTCCGAAGAGATCGGTGAAGACTTCCGCCTCATCCGCAACGAGTCGAACCGCTACCGGCAGGACCGCGAGTCCATGAAGAACAGGGAGTTCATCGGGATGGGGCAGAACTTCGTCGTCCACGATACGTGGGCCACCCAGGGCGAAGGCGCCATCCAGAACCGCACCACGGAGCACCTTGGATACACGGACATGGCCATCGCGGCGGCTAGACGGATGCTGCTGAAGGCTGTGCGCGACGTACAGGAGGGGCAGGACCCGGTCCACGTCATCCGTGACCCAGAGAAGCGTTCCGAGAACCTGGGCATCTACGTCCGGAACGATATCGTGCTCCCCTCTTCCGTCGACTGGCATCGCTACTGGGAGAACGACGCGGCCCGCGAGCTGGCGACCAGCACCCACCGGTAAGTGTTCGCACCACCAGTGCTGAAAGGAGCACCTCGTGACGACATCAGAACCGACCGGGCCGATCTTCGACGGCCTGCAGGAGTACGTGGCCGCTTGTCAGGAGATCGATGACTACCACGTCATCGAAGGAGTCGACTGGGATGAGGAGCTCGGGGCACTCGTTGAGGCGGTAGCCGAAACCATACCGAATGCCCCCATGCTCATCTTCGACAAGGTGAAGGGGTACCCGGAGGGCTACCGCCTGGTGTCGCTGGTCGGTGCGTCGTACAAACGGGCTGCGCTGGCGCTCGGGTTACCGGTCGACAAGAGCCGCGACGAACTGGCGGAGCTGGCCTCTCAGCGGCTCAGGGCGATCAAGCCGATTCCCCCGAACGAGGTTCCTGCCGGCCCCGTGATGGAGAACGTGATGGAGGGCGAGGAAGTCGACCTCTGGCGCTTCCCCGTTCCCCGGTACCACGCCTCGGATGGCGGGCGCTACATCGGCACGGGCGACTCGCTCATCAACCAGGACCCGGAGAGCGGCTACGTCAACATGGGCACCTATCGGATGGAGGTCCACGACAAGAACACACTGGGGCTCTGGATGAGCCCCGGCCAGCAGGGCCGGCTTATCTGCAACAGCTACTGGGAGAAGGGCGAGGCCTGTCCGGTGGTCGCTACCTTCGGCACCGACCCGCTCACGTGGATGGCGTCCCACGGACGCTCTCCCTGGGGAGAATCGGAGTTGGACCACGCTGGTGGCCTGCGCGGAAGGCCGGTCGACGTCATCAAGGGTCCCATCACCGGTCTGCCCATCCCTGCTCATGCGGAGATCGCCATCGAAGGCGAAGTCCCTCCGCCGTGGGAGGAGGCGCGGGATGAAGGTCCCTTCGGGGAGTGGCCCGGCTACTACTCCGGCGGCACGCTCGGCACCGGCGAACCGCAGCCGGTCATCCGCGTGAAGGCGGTCTACTTCCGCAACAACCCCATCATCCTGAGCCAGGCCCCGATGTGGCCCGGCGCGCGACAAACAGGTCTTCCCATGGGCGCCGGCCGCGGCGGCGCGGCCGACCTTGCCCGCGCGGGTGTCTCGCACGTCGTGGCAGTGGGCACGCCTTTCGCGTACATGCGGGTTATCGCCATCAAGCAGCAGTACCCCGGTCATGCGAAGCAGGCCGCCATGGCCGCCGCGGCGAACACGCGCAACGGACGCTGGATCGTCGTCGTTGACGAGGACATCGATCCGGAGGACCTGAAAGAGGTGCTCTGGGCCATGACGACGCGCTGCGACCCGGAGACCGACATCGAGATCCTGAGAGGGATGTGGAGCACGCCACTGGACCCGCTGGTCTCAGCGCGGCCCGACAAGAAGGAGTCCGGCGACCACACCAACAGCCTCGCGGTCTACTACGCGGTCAGACCGTTCCATCGCAGGGACCAATTCCCGGGAGTAAGCCGAAGCCCCAAAGAGCTCAGGCAGCGCGTGATGAAGAAATACGGGGACATCCTGCCGTTCCCGAACCTGTGATCGATCGGCCCTTCGCTCAGCTTAGTGGATAGCTCCTGCAGGAGCCGTGGATCCCGTGGGGCGGTCCGCTTCCCGCGCTGTCCGGGTGTGACTGACGCCGAGCTGCAGCCCGAACCTGCGGGCGATCAGGGCGATACCCGCCGTTTGGGCCACCATGAAGAGGCTCACGATCCCGGCGCCCTCGAGGTCTTGCCTCACGCTGCTGGTCATCATGTCCAGTGCCAGCAGAGACAGGGTGTACGTCCCCCGGTCGGCGATCAGGATGATGCTGCTGGTGGTGCCGGCGGCAATCACGAAGTTGAACGTGCCGATGAGGATGAGCGTGGGCATCAGCAGCGGTATCCAGATGCGGAAGTAGGTGCGCCACCAGCCCGCTCCGGCCACGCGGGCGGCCTCCTCCATATCCGCTCCCATCTGCAGGAATACGCCCTTGATGAGCTGGGTGCTGGTCAGCTTGCCCTGCATGATGACGACCAGCACGAGGGCGTAGAGCGTGCCGTACAGCGGGGTGAGGATAGGGGTGCCGAGGAATAGCCACAGCAACCCCAGCCCGGACAGGATGCCCGGCATGGCCGTGGACATCCAGAAGATCGCATCGAGGATAGACCTCCACTTCCATCGCGTCCTGACGAGCACGTAAGCGACCATCGAGAACAGTATCGGGCTGACGATGGCCGTGGACAGGCTGATGACCAGCGTGTTCTTCAACGCGGTGAGGAAGAAGCGGTTGGCGAAGACGTCCTGCCAGTGGCTGAGCGTGTAGGTGGGTGTGCTCGAGAACCAGCCCACGCGCGTCATGAAGCTGCCGCCCACCAGGATCAACACCGGGATCGCCGTGAGGAGGAGGATGAGGAAGAGAATGAGCCCGAAGACCACAGGCCGCATCCTGCCGAGGTCGATGAGTCCCGGCTTGAAGCTGCCCGTGATGGTGGCGTAGTTCCGCCGTGTGGTCAGCCAGCGCTGCAGGGGGACGATGAACGCGATGATGACCAGCACCACGCTCGCAAGGGCCGTCGCCGATCCGTAGAGCGGTGGGTCATAGAACCGGACGAACTGGAATATCTTGGTGGAATAGACGTAGAAGTCGATGGGCGTGCCCAGGATGAGCTCGGTCTCGAACGACTGGAAGATGCGGACGAGATTCAGCATGAACACGACGGTGATGGCAGGGATCATCACCGGAATGGTCACACGCATCATCGTGCGCAGGTTCGACGCTCCCGAAACCCGTGAGGCCTCTTCCAGCGAGAGGTTCATGTTCCGGAACGCCGGCGTCAGCAGCATCACGGCGCTGGATATCGTGTTGCCCATCAGGTGCACCCAGATGATGCCGGGCACGCTGTAGATGTTGAACGGACCATGCTCGATGAAGGGCAGATAGCCCAGCGCGACGTTGAACAGCCCGAAGTCCGGGTCCAGCATGAACACCCACCCTATGGTGGTGGAGATGCCCGGAAGCATGAACGAGACCCAGAACATGAACTCCAGCCCGTAGCTCCAATGGATATTGGTGCGGGCCAGCGTCCAGGCGATGAGGATGGCGATGGGGAATCCGATCGCCTTGTAACCGATATACACGACGAACGTATTCCTGAGGGCCTCGAAGATGCCGGGTTCGGAGAATGCGATACGCCAGTTATCGAGTGACCACTCGGTCGGCTGGTTGATGCCGGCGACGTTGAAGCTGTTGACCAGGATCACCGCGATGGGCGCGAATACCCAGAACCCGAATACGATGAGCAGCAGGGCCATCACAAACGTGCCGGTACCCGGACGGACCCAAGGGGTCCGCCGGGTACCCATCACGCCTGTACGCGTTGGCACGGCCATCTATTTGCCCTGCACAGCCCGCAGCCGCTCCTCCCGGAGCGGGGCTGTTTACTTGCCTACCGAGGCCAGCGCATCCCGGACGACCGTGAGCGCCGCTTCGAGTTGGTCCTGGTAGTCGGTCTGGCTCCCCAGGATGAAGTAGTCGACGTCAGGGTTGCGGATACTCGCTTCGTTAACGCCGTCCAGCGGGATGTCCGTGCGGAGCGACTGCGAACCGCTCGCCTTCTGCGCGAAGATCTGCCCTTCGCGGCTCAGGAACCAGTTCGCGAAGAGCTTCTGGGCGTTCGGGTTCGGTGGGCTGTCCAGCACGTAGAAGGCGCCGCCGCCGGGGCTGATGCTCGCCCCCTCCTCGAGGATGTGCGGGAACACGTCGTCGACCGGCTGTCCCTCACCCTCCAGTGCTCGCACTTCCCTGCCGCACGCCCACATGCAGAGGTGGAACTTGCCGAGCGCCAACTGCTCCGCAGCCTGCCGGGCGTTGCTTGTCAGTGTGATGTCCATCTCCGTCATCATCCGCTGGAGCCACTCTCCACCCATCTGTTCGTTCATGTAGTAGAAGGCTGTGGTGCCCGAGCTCCCGACCTCACGCGGGTCGCGCGCGATGATCTTCCCCTTCCACTTCGGGTCGAGCAGGTCCCAGAACGACTGTATCTCCATCGGATCCACGAGGTCGGTGTTGTACGCGATGCCGGCTGTGCTTCCGGAGCCGTTCCAGCCGACCACGTACTCGTTGCCGGGCTGGTCGAACCAGTGGAGCCGGTTGTCGTACCACGCCGACTCGTCCAGCACTTCAGGGAAGAAGAGCAGCGGCTTGAGCGGCTGGAGAACACCTGCGGGGATCAACGTGGGGATCGCGGGGTTCAATCCACCTGACCAGACGTCCAGCGTGTACTGCCCTGCCTCGCGCTCGGCGAGCACCTTTGGCGCCTGCTCACGGGAGGAGCCGCCGGAGAAGACCACCCTGATCCGGTACTCGTCCTCGAATCCCTGGATGTGGTCCGCGGTCCCGTCGCCCAGGTCGCAGCAGAAGAATGCCTGCAACTCGCCCTCTTCCTGGGCTGCCGCGATCAACTCTGCCTTCTCCGCCTCGATCGCCGCCATGGCGTCGGGCGTCGGGGTCGCTGTCGGGTCGGGCGCGGGCGCTTCGGTGGGTTGCGCCACCGGTGCCGGCGTTGGCGTCGCGGTGGGCTGTGGTGCCGGCGTTGGCGTTGCCGTGGGGTCGCTCCCGCACGCCACGAGCAACAGCGCACCCGCGATGCCTGCTATCAATACCATGCTTAGCTTGGTCCACTTCATCTTGGATCCCTCCCTTGATTCGGATTGGGCGTGCCTCTCAGGCGCGCCTCGGTTCTGAACGACCGGCTACGGCAGACCTAGCTCCTGCCAGCGGGCCGCGATCTTGGCCATGTACTCCCTGCTCGATTTGTTGATTGGCGGCAGACTGTCGAACTTGAACTTGAATGAGGCGTTGATGCCCGTTGGGTCGGGGACGTCGGAGTCGATGTCGTACTCGATATTCCGCCCGCGGCGGCCCTGGGTCTGGCCCAGGTTCGGGTGGTGTGCCTTGCCCTTGACGAAGTCCTGCTCCCAGCGGACGTTAGTGACGATCCGCCACGTCACGTCGTTCCAGTTCCGTACGTCGCAGTCCTCGTCGACCACGATCACCCAGCGGTTCGGAACGATCTTCCAGGCGGCGTCGATGATGCGGAGAGGCTCCTCGGGGTCGGTGATCTCCGCCGCGATGATGGCGGCGCCCCAACTGCGGCCGCCTATCTCAGGGAAGTGGGCGTGCCTGATGCTGGTGAGCCCGCTCTCGTTCTTGATCCGGGCCTCGAACGAGCCCGAACGGAAGAGCCAGCGCGGGTAGTCCTCTTCAAGAAGGCAGATCACGCCGTAGTTGATCGGGTTCTGCCGGTGGGTGATGCAGTGGACCGTCATGAATGGCGCTTCCAGATTCTGGCCATAGAAGCCGCCGGCCTCGCCGTGCGGACCCTCCACGTGGGTCGTATTGGCCGGAATCTCGCCTTCGATGATGTACTCCGACTGCGCCGGCACCATAAGGTCGTTCGTCTCGCAGCGGATGAGCTCGGTTGGAGCGCCACGCCACGCGCCGGCAGCTTCGTACTCCATGTGCCCGTTCTCGTCGACTGGAACCGGACTGCCAGAGGCGAGGCAGAGCAGGGGGTCCATCCCTACCGCTATGGCGACAGGGGTTGGCTTGCCTTGGGCGTCGTTCCTCATGACGTGGTTCCGGAGTTGCCCGGAGATGGTCAGGTGGTTCCTGTCCACGATCATGGCGCGGTATGTGCCCATGTTTATGATTCCCGTGTCCGGGTCACGCGTGACAACGCCTGCCGCAGTGCCGATGTACTGCCCGCCGTCCAGTTCATGCCAATAGGGAGTCGGCATCTCGTAGAGATCGATGTCGTCGCCGGTGGCGATCACTTCCTTGCAGGGCCCGCTCTCGACATTGACGGAAGGGACGCGGTTGTTATGGCCGTCGACGATGATCGCGTACATCGTGTCCGGCTCCGGTTCGCAGTTGAACGCAACTGCGAGCTGGTCGACGGTCGAGATGATGTTGCTCACGAGCGGCTTGCCCTCGTATCCCTTGACGTTGTCGAAGACGATGGCAGGGCCCTTGCGTTCCAGCGAGCGGGTGAGGATGGCCCCGATCTCATGCTCCAGTTCTACCGGCGCGGTTACATGTACCAACAGCCCCTTCTGCTCGAGGAGGTCCATGTACTCGCGCAGGTCCTTGTAGCCAACCTGTCTGTTCCGCGTTGCCATCTGCGCTCCTTGGATGACCGAGCTAGACCGGGCCTTCGGGGAGGTTTCTGCGCGGCGACGGTACACTTGACTACGAGAAACGTCAAGCATCGGCTTAGAGGTGGAGGACTCCTGTCTGTGAGGGCTGCGTTGCCCAACGTTTCCTTCGTTCAGGCAGGCCACGGCTGCCTGAGAGCGAGAAGATGAACTAGACTCTGCTGGCAAGACCTTCCCACAGGAGGCGCTCAATGCTCTCTCAGGAAGACAACGAACTGCTGACGCGGACAGGGCCTGGGACGCCTGCGGGGAATCTGCTTCGGCGCTACTGGCAGCCGGTCGCGCTGTCAGAGGAACTAACCGAGGATGGGCCGCCTCTGCCGTTACGGGTCATGGGCGAAGACCTGACGCTCTTCCGCGACGAGTTCGGACGCCTGGGGCTGCTCGGACTCCGTTGCCCGCACCGCGGGACCGACCTGAGCTATGGGCGGGTCGAGGACGGCGGCCTGCGGTGTGTGTACCACGGGTGGCTGTTCGACATTCATGGCAACTGCCTCGACCAGCCGGGTGAACCGGAGTGGAGCAAGTTCGCGGGGAAGGTGCAGCACCGCTCTTACCCGTGCATCGAGCGCGGAGGGCTGGTGTTCGCCTACATGGGGCCGGGAGAGCCTCCGGAGCTGCCAGACTACGAGTGTCTGGGGCTTCCCGAGGAGAACGTTCTCGTCACCAAGTTCTACCACGAGTGCAACTACCTGCACGGGCACGAGGGCAACATCGACCCGCAGCACCTCGCGACCCTCCACTACGTATTGCCTGACGAGGTGGCCGACGCCGGGGTACGGTGGGACGCGACAGGCATCGACGTCGCGCCCCGTATCGAGGTCGAGGAGACCGACTATGGCATCCGCATCTACTCCGGGCGCGACCTCGACGACAACCACGACTACGTGCGCATCACCAACTACGTCTACCCAGCCGCAGTTGCTTTCCCTGCCCTGCGTCCACCGGACATCACGGGTGCGCCGATAGGGACCGCCGTCGGCGCAGGCTTCTACGGCGTCAACTGGCAGGTGCCCATCGACGACACCCACCACTGGAAGTACATGCTGCTGGTGTCGCCGGGCGCTCCGCTCGCGAAGGAGCGCATCGGGCCGGTCATCCTTTCTGACATGGGCCCCGGCTATGCCCACGTGCGCGACCGCTCCAATCGCTACCGCCAGGACCGCGCTGAGATGAAACGGACGACGTTCCTCGGCATGGGGGCGAGTTTCGCACTGCAGGACAAATTCGCCGTCGAGGCGCAGGGCGACATTCAGGACAGGACGGTCGAGCACCTCGGCTACGCGGACAAACCCGTTGCGCTCTCGCGGCGCTTGTTGCTTCGGGCCATCCGTGAGGTGGAGGAGGGCGGAGAAGCGCCCCACGTCGTGCGCGACCCTGCGCAGAATCGTATGGAACACTTGCGTGTCTATGAGGCAATCGTTCCCAAGACGGAGGAGTGGTCTTCCATCTGGCAGAAGGACGCTGCGCCGAACTAGCCGCACTGCTAGAATCCGCCGCGCTGACAGGAGAGAAACGACCGGGGTGGGGCTTATGGCGATAGCGTTGCCTGAACAGTTCGAAGACCAGATGGCCCGTCTCATCTGGGAGACGCGATGGAAGGAGCACAACTCCTTCGACGTGTGGCTGCAGACGCACATGTGCCGCGAGGGCGCTGCCGTCTTCGCGCTGGAACACACCGTCTTCGCCGACGAGTTCCCTCGCTGGTTCGGCAGCATCATAGGCAACTGCCCGGCGCTCGACGTACGGCAGTACATGATCGAAAACATGTACGTCGAGGAAGTGACCGACCCCACCATCGACACCGGCCACTACGAGAGCATGGTGGACTTCTCCGTCGCGCTCGGTTTCGAGCGGGACTACGTCTACGCCTACAAGGGCCGTCCGTACACCAAGATGGCGCTGGCGTACTGGGAACGCGCCAGCCGGGCGTGGCCGTGGCTTGAGGCGTTCGCCGCGGTCGCCGGGCTGGAGGCGGCACGAGGACCCGCCGTGGCGAAACTCGGCAACATCGCCTCGCTCAACCGCAAGGTGTGGGAGCCTCTCGGCCTGCCCGACGAGGCGCTGTCCCACTGGTCGGCCGGCGAGAAGGCCGATTTCCCGGAGGGCGGGCACGGTGACATGACGCTCAAGATACTTGCGAAGTACGCCGACGACGCTTCCAAGCAGGAGACAGTGCTGGGCCTGCTCCGCGAGACGATGCAGATTCGCTGGTTCCACTTCGACCAAATAGGTCGGGACGCGCTCGTCGCGTCCGGCGTCGATCCCGCCAGCGTGGGACGGTAGGCCACCGTGGCCGCTGAGCGTCCGCGCGCCGCCATCGTCACCGGAGGGGCGGCAGGGATAGGGTTGGGCATCGTCCAGGGACTTCTCGATGACGGGATGAACGTCCTCGCAGCCGACCGCAACCCCGACGCCTGTGATGCCGCCCGGCGCCTGCTCGAAGGACGGTCTGCCCACGTCATGGAGGCGGACATGGCAGACGAGGAGCAGGTCCGCGAGGTCATGGACGAGGCGCTCGTGCACTTCGGACGCATCGACCTGCTCTGCAACAACGCAGGCGTCCGCCACATTGCGCCGCTCGCCGACATCTCCATCACCGATTGGCGGGAATCGTTTCGCGTGAACGTCGACGCTGCTTTGCTGGGCGCCCGTGCCGTGCTGCCCGCGATGCGCGAGCAGGGCAGCGGCGTCATCGTCAACATCGGCTCCATCAGCGGCACCGCCCCTTATGCGGAAGGCGGTGCTTATGGGGCTTCCAAGGCGGCTCTCATCGCACTTACAAGGGTGATGGCGATGGAGTTCGGGCCGCTCGGCGTCAGGGTGAACTGCATCGCTCCGGGTTCGATCGACCGCAACGGCACAGGCGAGATGTCCTCGTCCCACATCCCGATCGGGCGTGCGGGAACCCCTCATGACGTGGCGTCGCTCGTCTCGTACCTCGCGTCGGACGAGGCGTCGTACCTCAACGGCGCGGTCATCGTACTGGACGGCGGCGCGACGGCGGGCCGGACGAGGCCGGGGCGATGAGATGCTGAGTGTCGGCGGCAAGCAGATACCGGAGACTCTCGACGAACTGATCGACCCGTCGTGGACGTGCCTCCTCATCCACGACGTGCAGAACGACTACTGCGCACCGGGCGGCAAGCTCTTCTCGAAGCTCGACGAGTCGCTCGCAGCCTCCACGCGACAGGCCGTCGAGCGTATCGGCGTACTGGCCCAGGCTGCCCGCGCAGCGGGCGTACGCGTCATCTACACGAGGGCGAGCCACCTGCCGGACGCTTCGGACGAATCGCCCGTCCACCTGCGGCACCTGCTTGCCAACGGCCAGCGGGGAGCCGAGCCCAACGTCGTGCTGGGCAGTTGGGGGCACGCCGTCGTCGACGAGCTTGCCCCTCAATCGGGCGACGCCGAAGTCGACAAGTACGCGTTCAGCGCGTTCCAGGGCACGCCGCTGGACAAGCTCCTGCGGTCGTTCTCAGCGCGAACACTTGTGTTGGCCGGCGTGGCCAGCCACTCTGGCATCCTGACGACCGCCCGTTTCGCGCTCACGCTCGACTACTTCACGGTCATCCCCCGCGAGTGCGTGGCGGGCATGAACCCGGCGCAGCACGAGGCTGCCATGACGCTGCTGGCGTCGGACCTCGTGGCGCTCGACGACATCCTTGCCGTGTGGAGCGGATAGCAGCCTCGTGGGGAGTGTCGTTGGCATAGACGTGGGAGGTACGTTCACCGATTGCGTGGTCGTGGACGACCAGGGCCGCGTCTGGATGGACAAGGCCTTCACGACGCCATCCAACCTCGCGGAGGGCATCGTTGCAGCCCTTTCCAACGTCTGCGACCGGCTGGGCACGGATGTCGATGCCGTGCTTTCGGAAGCGAGCGTGTTCGCGCTGGGCACGACGAGCCTCATCAACCGTGTCGTGTCCCGGCGTGGGGCCAGGGTGGGCTTCATCACGACGCAGGGTCACGAGGACGCGGTGCGGATAGGCCGCGTCCTCTCGCGCTCGGAAGGACTGCCCGAGCAGTTGCACTACGACGTGGCCGCCTGGAACAAGCCGGAGCCGCTGTTCGTGGAAGGCGGCGTGTGCGGCGTCTCTGAGCGTGTCGATTCCACCGGAGTAGTCGTCGCGCCGCTCGATGAGGCGGGACTGCTGCAGGCAGTGAATGACCTTCACGATCGGGGCGTGGACTCCATAGCGGTGATGTTCCTCTGGTCGTTCCTCAACCCCACACATGAACAGAAGGCGCGAGAGCTGATTGAGCGGGCGGCGCCCGGTCTTCCCGTGAACCTCTCCAGCGATATCGCGCCGACGTTGGGCGAGTTCGAGCGCGCGAACACGACGCTGATGAACGCCTACCTCGCCCCCGGGGCCGAACGCGACTTCGCCGAGATTGACGCACGCCTGCGCGAACGCGGTCTGCGCCAGCCGCTGCTGCTGATGCAGTCCAATGGCGGCCTCGCGGCTAGCGAGGAATTGCGGCGCAGGCCCGTTACTGGCCTGGCCGCGGGACCGGTAGGTGGTGTCATGGGCGTGCAGCGGCTAGCGGCTGCCCTGGGTGTGCAGAACGCCATCTGCACGGACATGGGAGGCACGAGCTTCGACGTTGGCCTCATCGTGAACGGCCAGCCGCGCTTCTCCGGCGAGAGCGTTGTCGAGCGACACCGGTTGCGCGTTCCCACGGTCGAAGTGACATCGATAGGGGCGGGGGGCGGCAGCATCGCCGCCGTGGACGGGTTCGGTGAACTGCACGTAGGCCCGCACAGCG
The DNA here is from genome assembly GCA_965208625.1 of Dehalococcoidia bacterium. Classification (GTDB taxonomy): domain Bacteria; phylum Chloroflexota; class Dehalococcoidia; order Lucifugimonadales; family Australimonadaceae; genus Bin16. The sequence goes on along the minus strand of OZ242348.1, from coordinate 1,346,065 downwards.
CCGGTTCCACGCCCGGCCCCGTCTGCTACGGCGCGGGAGGCACGGAACCGACGGTCACCGATGCGAACGTCGTGCTTGGACGGATTGGCCCCGACTCGTTCTGGAGCGGCAGGCAGAAACTTGACCGGGAGGCTGCGCTTGCCGCGATCACCGAGCGGGTGGCACGCCCACTCGGCATGGACCCGGTGCGCGCCGCGCTCGGCATCATCGACATCGTCGACGCTCGCATGGCCGACCTGCTGCGGACCATGACGATCTCGACCGGCTACGACCCCCGCGATTTCACCTTGTTCGCTTACGGTGGCGCGGGGCCGGTCCACGTGGGCGCGTACGCGCGCCAGCTGGGAGTTTCGAAGGTCTACGTGCCGCTTTACGCGCCGGTGCAGTCCGCATTCGGCATCGCCACCGGAGAGTTCCGCCGTCACCAGACCAGGGCCGCGCCGATGCGGGAGCCGTACCGGACCGAGGCCGTACAGGAGACGTGCGCGGTTATGGAGGCGTCGATGCAGGCTGATTGGCAGGCCGCCGCGCTGGACCCGGATGCCGCCCGCTATCAGCGTTTCGTGGACATGCGCTTCCGCCACCAGGTGCACGAGATACGCGTGCCGCTATCGCCGGACGATACGGCGGAGACTCTCGTCCAGCGGTTCTTTACGAGCTACGAGCAGGCATTCGGCAAGGGGAGCGCGGTCGTGGGTTCCCCAACAGAGATCGTGACCTTCCACCTCATCTCGACGCTCCCTGCCGCCGCCCACGCGCTCACGCGCAGCTCTCATGCAAGGGGTTCGACGCCTGCGCCTAACGCAACGCGCGACATCTATTTCGAAGAGCAGCCTACTTCGACTCCGGTGTTCGCGTTGGCCGACCTGGCGCCAGGCGCGAAGATCGAGGGTCCGCTGATCGTCGAATCGCCGAACACAACGGTCGTCGTGCATGCGGGGCAGGCGGTCGAGGTCGATGGATACTCCAATCTCGAGATAACGGTGTAGGAGCAAGGCATGACCTCACTCGATCCGGTTACGTTCGAAATCCTCCGCCACCGTCTGGTCACCATCGTGAACGAGGGGGCCATATCGCTGCGCAACGTCTCCGGTTCGCCGACCGTCGCGCTGTCGAATGACTGCAACGTGGCGCTGCTGAATGGCAGGGGTGAGGCTGTCGTCGTTGGCCCGACCATCGTGACGCATGCCCTCGCCTGCAGCTACGCCTGCAACTACGTGGACGAGCATTGTGCGACGAACCCTGGCATCAACTCCGGCGACATGTTCTTCACCAATGACCCGTACGTCGCGACGCCGCACCAGACCTGCACGGTTGTGGTCGCGCCCATGTTTGCGGGCGGGCAGCGGCTCGGGTGGACCGGCGCTGGCATCCACGTGGCCGACGCCGGCGGCTCGACGCCGGGTCAGGTTTCGCTGGGCGCGCAGTCTATCTGGGACGAAGGTTTGCCCATGCCCCCTGTGCGCATGGTGGAGGCGGGCGTGCTCCGCAGCGACATCGAGGCCGACTGGCTGCGCCGCTCCCGCACGGCTGCCCAGAACGCCATAGACCTGCGAGCCAAGATCGCGGCCAATACCGTGATGCAGCAGCGCGTCATGGAACTGGTCGAGCGCTACGGGCCCGAGACGGTCACGGCGACGATGGAGCGCATCATCGATTCGGTCGAGGCCCGGCTGCGTGGCATCCTCCGCGAGATCCCCGACGGGGCATGGTCGGAGGAGACCTACCTCGATTACTACGACCGCGGTCAGGTCGAGATATACACATGCCGCCTGACGCTCACCAAGCAAGGGGACTCGCTCGTTTTCGACTTCTCCGGCTCCTCCCGGCAGGCGCCCGGCGTGATCAACGTCACACGTCCTGCGCTCGAGGGATACGTTGTCCGGGCGGTGATGGCCACGTTCGGCTACGCAGTGCCGCTCTGCCCGGCGGGCGTCGCGCGCGTCTGCGACGTACAGGCCGAGCGCGGCTCGTTCGTCGATTGCGATTGGCCGGCAGGCGTCTGCAAAGGGACCACGTCCGGCACGTACGCTGTCTTCCACGCGGTTACGAGCTGTATCAGCAGGATGCTTGCCGATGGTGGCATGCCCGACCGCGCCATCACGACGTGGCGCTCGCACATGCCATTGTTCGACTTCGCCGCGTTCGACGCCCAGGGCAACCGGTTCGCAGGCGTGTTCACGGACTGCGGACTGGGGCAGGGCAGCGGCGCTCGCGGTTCTCAGGATGGCATCGACACCGGCTCGGGCAGCGAGCCCGAGGTCACGGTGCCGAACGTCGAGACGAACGAACTGCGCTACCCGTGGCTCTACCTGTTCCGGCGGCAGGGCCGCGATTCAGCCGGGGCCGGTCTGCGGCGCGGTGGAGTCGGCATCGAGGTCGGCCTCACCCCTCACGGCGTCGACGAGATCGGCTCGCTCGTTTTCCACAGCCACGGACTGGACTGTCCGAGCAGTCCTCCCTTCGATGGCGGCTACCCTGGCAGCGCCAACGTCCTGCAAGTCTTCAGGCAGGCGCGTGCGGCAGGTTCCACGGACACGGACGTGACCTCGGCATCTGACGCGGAGGTTCCGCCGTCCTTCGGACGAACCGCGCTCCACAACGGTGACGTGCTGTACTGCAGCGGGGCAGGGGGCAGTGGCTGGGGCGACCCACTCGAAAGAGCGGCGGACGCGGTCGCCGCTGACGTGGCGTCGGGGCTGCTGTCGGTCGACGCGGCGCAGCAACTGTACGGCGTGACACTCGGTCCTGTTGGGAGCGTGGACGACGCTGCAACAGATGAGCGCCGCACCGGGATGCGGCGACAACGCCTGGACGCACCCGAGGTCGACCCGCAGGTGGCGCAGGCCATCGGCGCTCTCCCCGCCGCGTGCGGTCGGTGTGAGCAGAGCCTCGCGGACGGCGTCAAGGTCATCGAGGTCGACTGGGCGGACCTGGGTGCGCCCTATGCCCCGTTCACGGGCACGGGGTTCCGTCTGCTCGCGGGCGTCTGCAGAGCGTGCGGCGCATTCGTTGCGTCGCGCAACTACCTGTCGCCGGAGCTTGCCGTACCGCCGCCAGGCTAAACGTGCGCAATCTTCATGTTGGCGACGTCCGGCGTCGTAACGCCGAGGTCAGCCCAACTGTCGCCGCCGTCGTCGCTCGTGAAGAGGCGGCCTGAGCGCGTGGCGAGGAAGACGCGACCGGGTGTCTGAGGGTCGACGGCTATGGCCTCCGGGAAACCGCGCACCGCTTCGTCGCCCGCGTTCAACTCGTGCCAGGTCTCGCCTCCATCGCGGGAGCGGATGAGGTTCGCTTCAGCGCCGGACTCGCGGGCGCGCCACTGGCCGGGATTGCCGTTCGCCACTGCCGAGTACATGACGGAGGGGTCGGACGGGTCGTAGGCGAAGGCGACCGAGTACTCGTTCTGGAACTCCAGCGCTATAGGCAGCCAGTTGTCCCCGCCGTCGAGGCTCCGGTAAAGGCTGCGCCCCGGCGCTTTGCCTGATCGCATCCCCTCGCCGCCGCTCGAGATGTAGAGGTGGCTGGTGTCGCGCGGGTCGGTGATGATGGCGTGCACGTCCTCGTCGAGGCCGTTGTCGAGCAGCCGCCACGTCGCGCCGCCGTCTGTCGTCTTGAGCATGTAGCCCACCTGGAGGGCGGCGTAGATGGTGTTCGGGTCGTCAGGGTCGACGGTGATGTCGCGCACGTGGGGCTCGACGGTCGGGACCGGGTAGCCCATGCCCGCGACGCTCGGGAAGTTCCGGACGGACTCGACCTCGGCCCATGACGCTCCGCCGTCGGCGCTCTTCCATATGCCGATGGGTTCACACCCCGCGTAGACCGTCTGGGGGTTGTGCGGGTCGATAGTGACGCAGCGCACCTTCCCCGGTGCGACCTTGCCGTAGGAGGGCTTGGTCCAGTGGGCGCCTGCATCCTCGCTGCGCCACACGCCGTCTCCGCGTGTCCCTGCGAAAACGCATCGGGGGTCATCCGGCGAAGGCTCGACCTCCGGGACCTCCCAGCCCTTGAGGTCGTGGTTGGCAATGGCCCAGCTCTTGCCGTCCTCGATGACCGTCAGTACACCGTTCCGCGTTCCCAGGTAGAGGACTGTTCCCATGGCCGTTCCTCCTCGTTCGTTCGGCGCGAGCGTACCGCAAATGCAGGGGCTGCGCTACCGTGTGCCCTATCGCCGACGATGGGGAATTGTAGGTGTTAGGTAATTCGTTGACAGAATGGTCTGAGAACGCAGTTCATTCTGGAGACGACGATGCGAGACAACAGCAATGACCGCACGGTGGAGCGGAACTACGTCCAGAAGTATCGGTTCCTGATCCGGGAATACGAGCTGGTCAAGGCCAAGCGCCACCACCGGTTCCGCTTCCTCCAGGACTTCTACGCCCACCATGGGACGAACCGGCAGACCTTCGCCAAGTACTACAACCGCTACCGGCAGTCCGGCGACTCCGCCGCCCTGCTGCCCCGCAAGCGAGGACCCCGGTGGAAGAGCCGCCGCACCATCCCCTACATCGAGCAGCAAGTGCTGGAGCAGCGGCGCAAGGGCAACAACCGCTACGAGATCTATGCCATACTCAAACCGAAGCTGAAGGGACATACCCCTGCGCCGTCCACCATCTATGCCATTAGCAGGCGCCACGGCCTGAACAAGATGACCAAAGCGATGCAACAGTCCAAACGCCGCATCATCAAGACCCGCGCAGGGGAGTTGGGGCACCTTGACGCTCACCACCTGAGCAAGGACCTCATCGTCGGCGCCAAGCAGCGCTACTACCTGGTCTCGGTGGTGGACGCCTGCACCCGTCTCGCCTGGGCAGAGGTGGTAGAGGACGTAAAGAGCCTGAGCGTGATGTTCGCCGCGCTCAAGAGCATCAACATGCTGAACGCGGAGTATGGAGTCCGCTTCGAGGAGATCATCACGGACAACGGCCCGGAGATGGCCTCACCAACCAACAAGGCGCACCATCCGATGGAGCGGATGCTGCAGGAACTGGGCATCCAGCACCGCTACACCCGGCCCTACCGCCCGCAGACGAACGGGAAGGTCGAACGGTTCTGGCGGACACTGAACGAGGACCTCATCGAAGGGACAACGTTTGAGTCATCGGAGGAGTTGAAGGACGAGCTCGTCCAGTACCTCCTCTACTACAACACGGAGCGGCCCCACCAAGGCTTGGGTGGCAAGACACCCCTCGAAACCATGCAGAATCTGTCAGCAAATTAGCTGACATCTACAGGAATGACGTCGTTTGCGGAGGCATTGCCCCGGTCGTACTATGGCACCGCAGCCGACCGCAGGCTCGGAGCACGCAGAAGGAGCGCTATGGGCACGTTCATCATCCAGCCTCACTCCCGGCTTCAGGAGTGGGTAGCCGAGGAGAACGACTACTTCACAGATGAGGGTCTGGACTACGAGTTCAGGCATTCAGGCGAAGGGTCGCGCAACCCCTCCGTCAACTCGGCTGAGGGCGCGCCCGACGAAGTGAAGCGCGGCGCCTTCGAATCGATGTCAGCAGGCCGGGCCTGCGACGTCAGTTCCGCGTGTCACTGGGCGGTGGGAATGGCCGCCAGCGCTCAGCACGGCCGCATGTGGGGACACGCCTACTCGGTCACTCCCTCGGGCGTATGGGTGCCGCCCGAGTCTCCCTTCACTGAACCGGAGCACCTCGCCGGTGTGCCGGTCGCGGTTGGCTACCACTCGGGCAGCCACTTCTCCGCGCTCCAGGCGCTTGAACCGCTGCTGGGGCCAGAGCACGTCGAGTTGCAGTTCGTGGGCGGACCGCTGGACAGACTGCAACTGCTGCTGGACCGTCGCGTGCAGGCGGGCAACGTCTTCGGCACGCCGTCCTACGTGCTGGAACAGCAGGGCTTCAGGAAGGTGGTCGACACCTCGTTCATGATAGGCTTCCTCATCCAGGACACGGCGACGGACGAAGACGCTGCGAAGTACTTCCGCGCTCTGCAACGCGCCCAGCGCGACATCGACGTAGAACCCGAGCGCTACAAGCACTACCTGCTGGACGAGCTCCCGGAGAAGTACCACTCCATGCTGGACATCCGCCGGTGCGGCATCGGCGAGCGGCTCGTGTTCGAGCCGTACACCGTCGAGGTCTTCGAGCGGACGCACCGTTGGATGATGTTGCACGACCTCTTCACGGCGGATCAGGCCGGTGCCCTCGACTACGAGGCCGCGGTCGTTCACTAGCGGATGAACAGGTGACGCAGAGTCGTTCCGAGGCCGAGGCCATCCTCGCCTACCACGAGGCCACCAAGCACTCCGTGGAGAGCGTTCGTCGCGGCGGGCACATGCTCGATTTCACGAACATGCCCCGCCCCTGGAAACTCTACGACGCTCCGCTTCCGGAGACCCCGCTGCCGTCCGAGCTGACTCGGACCGGCGTGTCGGTCGGCGATTCACTTCCGGACGAAGGTTCCCCAGTCGTGGGCGATGCCGAGTTGACGTTGTCGAGTCTGGCGAGCGTCCTGCAGCTTTCTGCCGGGATCACGAAGCGGCTGCGCGCGGGCAACGGGTACATGTTCTTCCGCGCCGCCGCGTGCACCGGCGCGCTCTATCACATCGAGTTGTATGTCATCGCCGGGCCGCTCGCCGATCTGCCTGCCGGTGTCTATCAGTACGGCGCGCAGGACAACACCCTGCGCATGCTCCGCGACGGAGACTTCCGTGAGGTAGCCGTGAAGGCGGCGGAATTGGCGCATACCCCCGCCGCCATCGTCGTCTACACATCCACGTTCTGGCGTAACTCATGGAAGTACGGCAGCAGGACCTACCGCCACGCCTTCTGGGACTGCGGAACGGTCCTGGCGCACAGTACGGCTGCGGCGCGCGCCAACGGCGTGAAGGCCGACCTCGTCACGAGATACGCGGATGCACCGATAAACGACCTCATCGATGTCGATGAGGAGACTGAGGTGTCAGTTGCCCTGTTGCCCTTGGGCACTGGCCCCGAGACGTCCACAGTCGACGTTCCGACACGGCTGGATTTACCCGTCGTGCCGCTCTCCCGCAATCCCATCGACTACCCGCTGATCCGCGAGGCGCAGGCAGCAACCGTGCTCGATGCTCCTGCTCCTGTCAGGGGTGCACGGATACCAGCCCCAGGGTCCACTTCGTCAGACGGTGGTCTAGTCTCTCTTGGAGAAGGCGCGCCGCTCACAAGAACGCTGGAAGACGTCATCCTGCAGCGAGGCTCGTCGCGCCGGTTCGCCCGGGAACCCATCAGCCTTCCGGCGCTGGCTGCGATGCTCAATGCCGCCGGGCGTCCCACAGAACCGGACGGCACCGGCGCAGATGAAGCGTTCAACGACCTGTACGTCATCGCCAACGCCGTCGATGGCTTGGCGGCGGGCATCTACCGCTACCGGTCGTCGCTGAGCGCCCTGGAGCCGGTCAGCGTATCCGAGACGCGAGAATTGGCCGAGCACCTGGACCTGGACCAGCCGCTGGGCGGAGACGCGGCGGCGAACTTGTACTTCATCGCCGATATGCCCGCCGTCGTCAGCAGGTGGGGCGCCCGTGGTTACCGGACGGCCCACCTCGACGCCAGCATCAGGGCTGGCCGCGTCTACCTTGCGGCGTACGCGCTTGGACTCGGCGCGACCGGCCTCACGTTCTACGACGACGAGGTCGTCGAGGCGCTCGGCGCAGGGCCGGGCGCTGCCGTTACCTTCCTGGTCGCGGTTGGCGTTCCGTGGCGGAACCGCACTGCCGCTGATTGAGAACGCCGGTTTGCGGGTAGTCCTACTACTGAAGCACTGCCATGATCTGGCACTGCATGAGCATCCCACCGCCCAGGTCAGCATTCTCCGCGTGGCGTGCGGGGCGGTCCTCCGGGTCGGGGAACATTGCCAGCCACTCCGGGTCCACGAACTCCCGTAGCGCGCGGTCCTGCAGGCGCAACTGCATGTAGATGATGTCGCTGGTGGACCCGCCGGCCGCCTCCATCATCCGCTCGATGTTGCGGAACATGCACTTCGCCTGGCCTGCGGCGTCCTCCGGCATCGAGTCGGTCTCCGCGTCCCGTCCACTGATGCCCGACGTGTACAGGACGTTGTCGATCCGTACGCCGAGCGAGATCGGCGCGCGGTGGCCCATTCCTGGTAGATCGATGACCTGACGGCGTCCCATAGCAGCCTCCTGATCCGGCATCTGCCCTGATGTGATGCGCGGAGTCTACAGTGTGGCATGACCGTCCTGCGAACTGCGCGCTATTCCAGCCTCAGACCTGGAGTACGGTATCCTCAGTCCCCAGAGCGATACCTCTAGGGAAAGGACCCCATCCTCTGCATGCGTAGTTCAGCGAAGTTCTTCCCGGCCCTCGTGTCCCTTGTCCTCCTCCTCCTCGCCGCTTGCGGGTCTGAGGATGAACCCAGACCCACCGATCCTCCCGAACCTGTTGACGGTGCGGAAGTCCTGACGCTCCTCTACTGGCAGGCGCCGTCGATACCGAACCCCTATCTCTCCGGCGGCTACAAGGACCGTGACGCGGGCGCGGTCACGCTCGAGCCGTTGGCCGTGTACGACCCCGATGGCAACCTGGTGCCGTCGCTGGCAACGGGGATACCCACGCTGGAGAACGGCAGCGTCTCGGATGACCTGATGTCCATCACGTGGACGCTGAGAGAAGGACTGCAGTGGTCGGATGGCAGCCCCGTGACAGCCGGCGACGCGGTCTTCACGTGGCGCTACTGCACTGACCACGAGACGGGCTGCACAGGGGCAGACGCATTCGAAGGCATCGCCTCGGTGGAAGCCGTCGATACACTCACCGTCGAGATCACGTTCGAGGCTCCCACGCCATACCCCTACAACGCGTTCGTCAGCACGAGCGCTCCCATCATCAGCGAGGCGCAGTTCGCCGGTTGCGTCGGCGCAGCCGCCACGACCTGCGATGCTCAGAACAACGCTCCGCTCGGCACCGGCCCGTACCGCATCACCGCGTTCGAGCCCAACGAGCAAGCCGAATACGAACGCAACCCGTTCTATCGGGGCCCGGAGCCCTACTTCGACCGCGTCGTGCTCGTGGGCGGCGGCGATGCCCTGTCGGCTGCTCGCGCCGCGCTGGAGACCAGCGAAGCCGACTACGCTTGGAACCTGCAGATAGATCCGGAAGTCCTCGCCATCATGGAGGCGGGAGGCAACGGCACGGTGGTCTCGGCGTTTGCCAGTCTGGTCGAGCGCATCGTCGTCAACCAGACAAACCCCGGCCCTGCGCTGGGAGACGACCGCTCCGAGTACCTCGACGGGCAGAACCCGCACCCGTTCCTCACCTTCACACCCATCGCGCAAGCTATGTCAATGGCCATAGACCGCACGCTCATCTCGGAGCGGCTCTACGGGTTCGCAGGACAACCTGCGTGCAACATCGTCACGGGCCCCGCTGCCTACGCTTCAACCGCCAATGAGGGCTGCCTCGAGCAGGACATCGACGGCGCGAACCGCCTGCTCGATGAGAACGACGTCCTCGACACCGATGGCGACGGCATCCGCGAACACAACGGCGTTCCTCTGCGCATCGCCTACCAGACCTCGACGAATGCTATCCGGCAGGATACGCAGGCGCTCATCCGCGATTGGTGGAGCCGGATAGGCATCGAGACCGGGGTGGTGCACCACGACGCGGCGCTCTTCTTCGGCGGCGACCCGGTGGAGAACGCTGAAGAGTCGTATCGCAGGTTCTTCGCCGACGTGCAGATGTACGCGACCGATTCCGGCATCGATCCGCAGCAATACCTGTTCAGTCGGCTCTGCGACCACATCCAGGCGCGGGAGAATAACTGGGCCGACGGCAACAACGCCCGCTCCTGCGACCCCGAGTACGACGCGGTCTACGCCCAACTCGCCGATGCACAGGCCGGGCCGGAGCGTGCGGCGCTCATCAAGCGCCTGAACGACCTGCACGTGCAGAGCTACTTCGAGATACCGCTGGTGAATCGCGGCCTGGTCTCCGCGCACCTGAACACGCTGAAGGGCGTCCGCATCAACGGCTGGGACAGCGAACTCTGGAACATCGCGGAGTGGCATCGCTGAGTCTTGAGCGGGCTCCCTGGCCTGTGACATCTGCCCCTTACGCCGTCGACTCATGCTCGCGTACCCTGCTTGAGGCGGCGTTGGTTGAGGCGGCGTTGGCGGCTTACTCCCTTCCCCTTCCGCTCCGAAGGAGGATGAGCCCTTTTGAGCCCTTGGATGAGCCCCTGCGCAGAGGTGCCGTGAGCCTTGTCGAGCCCCCGGTGAGCCCTCGCCGTGAGGCCGATTTCAGAGGTGGATCGACGATGGATGAGCCTTAATGAGCCGGAAAACGCGTTTTTCTCTCCCTCCCTGCTCCGGTAGGGCTATACTCCGCGCTATACGAGACGGCGCCCCGTTGGAGGTGGCAGATGGCGCGTATCGACGTTGACGCACACGTGGACGAGACGGAAGCCACCTGGAGTTTCCTCACCGAATCGGAACGCCGGTACGCACCGGTCTGCACCGACCCCGGTGTACCGACGGTCCCCGGCGACCGCAGACCCCATCGGCTCTGGCTCATCGACGGCGGCACCCGCCTCCGGCGCTGGCGCGACGACGTCCGAACCGGAACGGTGCAGTCGACGCGCGAGCTGACCGACATCCCCGCTCGGCTCGCGCATATGGACGAGCTGAACGTCGATGTGCAGGTGCTCTATCCCACACTCTTCCTCGGCGGCTTCACTGCTCGTGCTGAGGTGGACCGTGCCCTCACTGGCGCCTACAACCGCTGGATGGCCGACGCCACGCACACCTCCGGCGGACGCCTGCGCTGGGTGGCCCTCATGCCGACGCTCGACATCGACGAGGCCATTAACCAGCTACGCTGGGCGAAGGAGAACGGCGCGTGTGGCCTCATGAAGAAGGGTATCGAGTGCGGGCGGAGCGCCAGCGATCCCTACTTCTTCCCCCTGTATGAGGAGGCGAGCCGGCTGGACATACCCATCTGCATCCACACCGGCACCGGCAATCCGCCGACCTCCGGCGCTGACATCGGCGGGCGCTTCAACGCCATCGCTGCATTCACTGACCTCGCCATGAGCGACGTTCCCGACAGGTTCCCGGAGCTGCGGGTCGGCTGGATAGAGACCGGCGCGTCATGGGTGCCGTTCCTCATGGCAGACCTCATAGCCAAGGCGCAGAAGCTGACGTTCCACCCATTCGACTACCGCTCGGACCTCTTCCGCAACTGCCGCTTCTACGTGGCGTGCGACACCACCGACGACCTCCCCTACATCCTGTCGTTCGGCACTGAAGACAGCCTCATGATCGGCACTGACTACACGCACGCCGACCAGTCTGCTGAACTGCACGCGCTCGACGTCATCGAACGCCGCGAAGCAGAAGGAGAGATACCTGAAGGCGTGGCGCGCAAGATCATCGACGACAACCCGCGCCGCTTCTACGGCATCTAATGTGGCCGTCTGGCCCCTCTCCCTCGATGGAAGGGGGTCAGGGTGAACCAGGGGATAGGGGAGTGAGCCTATGCAGAAGGTCGTGCTCGGACGGACGGGGTTGGAGGTCACGAAGCTCGGGTTCGGCGCGCTCGAGATGCGCGACACCGTGGAGAACGGAGGGCGCCTGCCGAGCGAGGAGCACGCGGGTGTCGTGCTGAACGCTGTGCTGGATTCCGGCATCAACTTTATCGACACCGCACCTGGCTACGGGAGAAGCGAGGAGTTCATCGGCCGCTTCATCTCCCTCCGGCGCGACGAGTACTACCTCGCGACGAAGTGCGGCCGTCCGCAGACCGGCGTGCCCCACGCCGAGTCCGAGTGGTCGCGCAAGGACATCCTGCGCACCATGGATGAGAGCCTCGCCCGCCTGAAGACCGACCACGTTGACCTCCTGCAACTGCACGGGCCGAGGGTCGAAGACATCGAGGCGCACGACTGCGTCGCCGCGCTGGAGGAAGTGCGTGCGTCGGGTAAGGCGCGCTTCATCGGTGTGTCCGCCATCCTCCCTGACTTGGCGACGTTCGTGGAATGGGGCGTGTTCGACGCGTTCCAGATCGTCTACTCGGCATTGGAACCGGAGCACGAGGAGACCATCACTGCGGCAGAGGCCGCCGGGGCTGGCACCATCATCAGGGGAGGGTCGGTCAAGGGCGCTCCGTTGCGCGAGCAGGGACGGGGAGGGGAGTTCCCCATCGTGCGCAGGCGCTGGGTGGAGTCCGGGCTCGAAGACGTGCTCGAAGGCATGGACCTCGTCTCGACGATGTTCCGCTACTCCCTCGCGCACCCCTCGGCGCACACGTTCATAAACGGCACCAAGGACCTGGACCACCTGAAGGCGAACATCGCCGCGGCTGAGGCGGGGCCCCTGGACGATGACTTGCACGCGCTGATCCGCGAACGGGTCATGGCTGCGGTCGCGAAGGAGGGCTAGGCGCGCGGCCCGGCCAGGATGTCGCCGCCCTCGATGCGTATCTCGTACGCAACGACGGGCACCTCTGCGGGCGGGTTCGTCACCTCGCCGGTGCGCAGGTCGAAGGCGCCTTCGTGGATGGGGCACTCGACCTCGCAGTAGTCCTCGTGCAGGTATCCGTCCGCCAGGAACCCGTCAGCATGGGAGCAGAATCCGTCGAGCGCGAAGTACTCGTCGCCGAGGCGCGCCAGAAGGACGTACTCGGCGCCCGCCTTGACCGTGCGCATCTGGCCGGGAGCGAGGTCCCCGACCTCTGCGAGCTTGGTGAACTCGGTCAACATTCGTACAGCCTCTCCGGCAGCCATTCTAGCAGCCGCTCCCACTCGTCCGGCAGAGTGGTGGCCCGCCGGCGGCAACGAAATCCGTACACCACGGGGCTGTCAGTGGCTGCGCTTCTTTCCAATTTCGCCAGCCATGTGATTGAATAGCGCCAGATTTGAGTCGCGGGTATACCAGGAGGAGATCATGGTCCAGCTTACGTCAGAGATGAAGAGGCTCGTTGACTCCGAGAGCGGCACCGTCAGCAGGGAGATCTTCTGGAATCAGGATCTCTACGACCAGGAGATGGAGCAGGTATTCAAGCGCTCGTGGCTGTTCGTCGGCCACGAATCGCAGATACCGAATGCCGGGGACTACATCCTCGGGCGGATGGGAGAAGAGGCGGTCATCGTCAGCCGTGGGCGCGACGAGAAGGTGCACGTATTCCTGAACTCCTGCAGGCACCGGGGCAACCGCGTCTGCCGCTACGACCAGGGCAACTCATTCACCCACGTCTGCTCGTTCCACGGCTGGACGTACGATGCCACGGGCGCGCTGGTCGCGCTGCCGTACCACGAGAACGGCTATGACCTCATGGACAAGTCGCAGTGGGGGTTGCTGCAGGCGCGCGTGGAGGTCTTCCACGGCTCCATCTGGGCCACGTGGGACAAGTCGGCGCCCAGCTTCCACGAGTATCTCGGCGGGTCAGATTTCTACCTCGCCACCGGGCTGTTGCACACGGACGGTTCGGACAACGGCGCTGAGGTGCTCGGCGGCGTCGTCAAGTGGCGGCTCGGATGCAACTGGAAGGTGCCCTGCCCGGACACCGACACCACGCACGGTTGGATAACCCACCGCTCGACCGCTCTCGCGCTCGGCGTCGGGGCAACGGGCAACCCGGTGCGCCCGCGGGAGGACCGCTCGATCTCCGTCGGGCAGACGCGGAGCCGCTACACCGTCTCCTTCCCGGAGGGCCACACGATGGGCGTGACGATTCCCGAGGAGGGCGACCCCGGCTGGGAGGAGTCCGGCACCTGGAACGAGCGGCCCGCCGTCCGCGAGTACCTGCGCGAGAAGTTCGAGGAGCGCAAGAAGCGCCTGGGCCTGATGGCGCACCTCTCCGTCGGCCCGGCGATCTTCCCCAACGAGGGCTGGCTCGGGCGCGTCGTCCGCATCATGCACCCGCAGGGCCCGGCGATGACCGAGATATGGACGTACTTCTTCGTGGACAAGGACGCTCCACAGGAAGTGAAGACCGAGCTTGCCAACTACTACGAGCTCTACTACGGCCCCGGTGGCGTCACCCAGCAGGACGACATGGAGAACTGGTACGCGCTGACCATCGCGAGCAAGGGGCCGGTCGCGCAGAAGCTGGACCTCAACTACCAGATGCGGCTTTCCGAGCCGCCCCTCCATGGGCCGACGGAGTTCGGCATGCCCGGCTTGTTCGCGCACAACTACAGCGACGAGAACCACCGGCGCTACTACCAGCGCTGGGCCGAGGTGATGCAGGCGAAGGACTGGGGCGAGATGGCTCCTACCAAGGCCGCCGCTGCGAAGGATGACTGGATGAAGAACGGAAACGGAAGGTAGGAGGGCGCAGTGGCTGACCTGCTGTCACACGAGGAACTGGTGCTGCGGCTAGAGATCGAGGACTTCCTCTACATGGAGGCCGACCTGCTGGACGAGCATCGCTACGAGGAATGGCTGGACCTGTTCACGCACGATGTCCGTTACCACGCGCCCATGAAGCGCAACGTCTCGTCCAGGGAGATGGATAAGGAACTGACGCGCGAGGCGGTCGAGATGTCCTGGTTCGACGAAGGCAAGGACACGCTCGAGAAGCGCGTCGCGCAGATCCGCACGGGCGTGCACTGGGCGGAAGAGCCTCTCTCTCGCGTTACCCACTTTGTCTCGAACGTTCGCCTGCTGGACTCCGGCTCCGACAAGGTCGGCGCCGGCGAGATCCGGGTGAAATCCCGGTTCCTCGTGCACCGCAACCGCCTGGAGGACGAGGACAACACCTGGATAGGGAACAGGATAGACACCCTGCGCAGGGTGGACGGTGAATGGAAGATATCGCGTCGGGAGATATATCTCGACCAGAACGTACTGCTCTCCAAGAACCTGACCAACTTCTTTTGATCGGAACGCGGATGAGAAGGCCGCGCCGTCGATCCGGGCGCGGCCTTCTTTCAGGTTGAGGCACGGGAGGGCGATCCTTGGAAATCCTTGCCGACTCCGTCCCAATCGTTGGCGATCTGCTGATCAGCCCTGGGTTCTGGGGCGCGCTGCTCCTTGCCATGCTCATAGCAGGCCCGATCGGCCTGATACCCGGAGTAGGGGGCACGACGACCATAGCCCTGCTGCTCCCGTTCCTCATCCTCAGCGTCGACCCCACGATTGGCCTCATCTTCGTCGGAGCCATGATTGCGCTGGGACAGTCGGTGGACATCATTCCCGCGGTGCTGCTGGGCTATCCCGGCCCGTCGTCCACGGTTGACTTCCTGGAGGGGCACCAGCTGGCGCGGCGCGGGTTCGGCGCGCGGGTGATCGGCGCGACCTACGTCGTTTCCGCAATAGGCGGCGTCATTGGGGCTATCGCACTCATCATCGCGTTGCCGTTCATCAAACCCCTCATCGTGCGGTTCTCCTACGCCGAGATAGCCGCGATGGCGCTCCTCGGCGTCGCGATGGTAGTCATGGTCGTGCGAGGCTCCCTCTTGCGCGGGCTCGCCGCCGCGATTCTGGGCGTGCTCATGTCCACAATCGGGACGGCTGCGCTTACCGCCATAGACCGGTTCAACTTCAACTCGGCGTATCTCATAGACGGACTCCCGCTCATCCCAACCGTGCTGGGGATATTCGCGCTGCCGGAGATCATCGACCTCGCTGCGAGCAGGCGGCCCATCGCCTCGACGGGAGAGGTTTCCAACAAGGAGATCTGGATCGGCATGAAGGAAGGGCTGAAGCGCTGGCGGACCATCCCGCGCCAGAGCCTGTTCGGCGTGTTCCTTGGGGCTGTCCCCGGCATCGGATCTGCTGTGGTGGAGTGGCTGTCGTACGCCTTCGGCATCATGTTCGCCAAAGATAAGTCGCAGTTCGGTAAGGGCAGCCTGGACGGTGTCCTCTTCACGGAATCGGCGCAGGCTGCGAAGGAAGCAGGGCAGGCCATCCCCACGCTGGCGTTCGGGATACCGGGCGGTGTTGGCTGGGCGATGATGCTCGTGGCTCTCATCTCCTATGGCGTCGCGCCCGGAGTCCCGATGCTGACCACGAACCTCGACATCACGATGGGTCTGGTGCTCGCCATCGGGATAGGGAACGTGCTCAGCATGGTGATCGCGCTTGCGATAGGCTCCCAGGTCGCCCGGCTCACGCAGGTGCCGTACACGTTCGTGGCGGGGATGATGCTCCCCATCATGTTCCTCGGGGCTTTCCAGGCAACGCTCCACCTGGGCGACATCATGGTGGTGCTCGCGGTGGGCGCTCTGGGGCTGAGCATGAAGTGGCACGGCTGGCCGAGAGCGCCGTTCCTGCTCGGCTTCATCCTCGGCCCGGTCATCGAGCACAACGTCTTTACGTCGCTCTCGCTGGGGGGGTTCTCTTATGTGTTCTCGCGCCCATATGCCATCACCATCCTCGTGTTGGCGGTCTTGTTCGCCTCCTACCTGTGGTGGGTGATGGGCCGTGCTTCCCGCGAATTCTCGGAGGCGGCAGGCGAAGCAGGCTTGCAGGGTCTTGGTACTGAGGTTACGGATGTCCGAGAAGCCGCATCTGCTCCTGTTGTTCCGGACGGCAGCGTAGCGGTTGCTCAACCCTCCACGGTCTGGAGCACGCTCGCTCGCTATTGGCGGTGGGAGTTTGCGATGCTGCTGGTGCTCGGTGGCTGGACGGCGCTGGTCGTGTTGCCGGAGGCGATCGGTTACAACCAACGTGAGGCGAAGCTCTTGCCGCTATGGGCTGGTTCGGCGTTCCTGCTCGTCTTGCTGGGCATTGCGACAACCACCCTGCTTAGCGCTCGCGGTGGCAACGCGCCGGTGTTCGACATCGGCATGCGGACGGGGAACGATTTCCAGGCGGCGCGGGCTCTCCTCCGGATCATCGCCTGGATAGGCGCGTTCATGCTGCTTGCCGGGACGATCGGGTTCAAGTACGCGGCGGTGCTCTATCCTCTGGTGTTTATCAACCTGAACCTGCCCTGGCAGGGGAAGAGGCGGCTCTGGTCGCTGATCCCCGCCGCCTTCGCGGCGTTCGTCGCATTCGTCGTGCTGGACGGCTTCCTGCACGTCATCTGGCCGGATCGCTTCGTGCTGGGCTGGCTGGGGTTGTCGTAGTTCTCGCAACGTGAGCGGGGGCGGGATTCATCCCGCCCCCGTTGTCCGGGCGCTTCGATGCTGCTCGCGCTAGTTGAGCGGCGACTCGTAGTTCGGGTCCCACCTGCTGTAGGCGCCGTCCAGGTCGGCGACGCTGAAGGACTGCGCGATGTCATCCAATGCAGGACCGGGGATCAGTTCGTCTGGGGCTCTCCCCATGAGCTTGGTCAGTCCGTCTATGAATGCGGCGTCCTGGAATGCCCGTACCAGCGCGTCGGAGAAGAGGTTGCGGATCTCGTGCGGCGTGCCTGGCGGCAGGAAGCCGGTGCGGTAGAGCGCACCGTCGGTGGCCGTGAGGATCTCGAAGTCGCGGACGTGCTCCTCGCTCATCAGCGAGCGCACGTTGACGAGGTCGTCCGGTGGGTTGATCTCGCCGTTGAACTGGAGGCGCGTGGTCGGGTCGGCGATGATGGCGAAAGGCTCGATATAGCCGTCGGTGAACCAGCCCGGACGGTCGCGGGCGATGCGGTACCAGCCGCTGCCGCTGATCATGCTGTCGACGTCGGAGCGGTCGAAAGCGAGCAGGAATCCGGTGGTGCCTCCCTGGATTCCGAGCACCTGGCGCACCGGCAGGTTGAGCGCTTGCTTCATGAGTTCGACGGTGGCGCTGAACGTGGTCGTGCCGTACGTGAACTCCTCGGTGCCGCCCATGGCGTCCTGGATGCGGCTGTACGGAGCGTCGCCGGAGATGTACCAGGCGGCGGGTCGGTTCTCGAACGTACCGATACGCACGAACTTGTCGAACTCGTACTCGGTCTCGTCCGCTCGGGTGAGCTGGTTGGTCGGCTGGCCACCGACACCCCAGAAGATGGTGAGGCCGTCCGGCTCTGCCTTCGCCATGAAGTTGTTGGCGATGATGGAGCTTGCGCCCGGCTTGTTCGTGACGATCATCCGAGGGCTTCCCTCCATGAACCTGGGCAGTTCGCCCGCGATGTACCGCGCCTGCAGGTCGGACGACGTCGCGGGGTCCCAGCCGACGATGACCCGGACGGTCTTGCCCGCAAGGTAGGTGCCGGCATCGAACGACGGGGGCGGAACGGGCGTGGCCGTAGGCGTTGCCGGAGGAGGAGCGGGAGTAGGTGTCGGCTGACCCGGCGCGAGCGTTGGCGTCGCCGTGGGATCGTCAGTCATCATCGCCTCTGTGGTGGGCGTCGGCTGTGGCTGCGGTGCTGCGGGAACCGGTGTCGGCGTAGGCTCCGGTCTCGGTGTGGCCGTGGGTTCTTCGGAACCGCACGCTCCGGCCATGAGCAGCGTGGCCAATATGACTGACAGAACGGTCGTGAGTCTGAGAAGCCGCATCGGAGACCTCCTCGTAGCGTCTATCCTCTGCACGGACACGCTCGACCGGCGGGCGCAGCCAGTCTTCTCAACACTGCCTGTTTTCGGAACGAACTCCCCTATCAATGAACGGATACGTGCTTTGGATGCTATCACATGGCGCAATGCCGGATATTCCATACTTCCGCCTGCAGGGATGGCGGCTCGGGTCAGCGCTTCTATAATGTTCCCGTGTCGAGACGAGTGTGGATACTGGCTGCGCTGCTCGTCTGTCTGGCTGTGTTAGCGCTTTCCGCATGTTCAACCGAGCCCACCCCCACGGTTGCGCCTACTCCGACGCTGCAGCCCCTCGCCACTCCTACGGCTGCACCTGCGCCGACGTCAAAACCCACTCTGACCTCCACGGTGGTATCTGCACCGGCGCCGCAGCCTACCGCCACGCCGTTACCCGCGCCGACCGCAACCTCGGAACCCACCGTCACTCCCACGTTCGTGGCTACGCCCACTCCGGGGCCGACCCCGGCGACTGCCGCGCCCACGGATGATGGCGTGCCGTCCGAGACCCTCGTGATGCTGGCGGACCCGCTGGACGAGCCGGAGTTCTACTGCGTCGATGTTGCGGGATTCGGGGCCAGCCTCGGCCTGGACCGCCCGCTGCAGGCGCACACCTGCAAGCCGGGCGCGGACGACGAGATGTTCGCATTCAACCGGCCGTCCGAGGGGCAGCTGTACCTGGTCGAGCACGACCGCTGCGTCGAGGCGGATGGGACCAGCCTCTACGTGCGGGCGTGCTCGGAGTCGCCGCGACAGCGGTTCACGTACGGCGGCGATGGGACGCTCCGGGTGGGCGGCGATGGCATGTGCCTGGCGGTGGCGGGAGGCGACGGCGAACCGGCGGGCGGACGCAGCCATGTCAGGCGGGACCTGCTCATGCGGCCTTGTTCGGAGGCTGAACCGGCGCTGTCGCAGTGGGTTTTCCCGGGGCCGATCCCCGGCGCGTGAACTGCCCGCAACCCCAGGGGTTTCTCCAAACTGCGGAACGGATATACTCCCGCAATCTTCCGGGTGCGCCCCCGTCCTGATGGGAGGGAACCGATGCCGCTGGCTGTGCTCGCGATGGCCTTTACGACGTTCCTGGTGGTGGCGAACATCATCGCCACGAAGATCGTTACGCTGGGTGGTTGGGAGGTGTCGGTCAGCTTTATCGCGTACCCGCTGACCTTCCTCGTCACCGATACCATCTCCGAGGTGTACGGCAGACGCACCGTCGCCATCGTGGTCTGGACGGGGTTCGCCCTGAGCCTGATGGTCGTGCTGCTCACGTACGTGGGCGGCATCATCCCCGGCGCTCCGTGGTGGGAAGGGCAGGGGGCCTACGACGACATCCTCGGCTCGGTGCCGCGCATCGTGTTGGCGTCGATGATCGCGTACCTCATCTCCCAGAACAACGACGTCATCCTGTTCCACATCCTGAAGAAGGTCACGAAGGACAAGCACCTCTGGCTGCGGAACAACGGCTCCACCATGGTCTCGCAGGCGCTGGACTCCGCCATCTTCGTCTCCATCGCGTTCGCGGGGAACGTGCCAGGCGGCGTGCTGTGGGAGCTCATCTACGTGCAGTACGTCATCAAGCTGGGCATCGCCGCGCTGGACACTCCGCTCATCTACGCGCTGGTCGGCTTCGTGCGGCGCATCGAGGGCAAGGAGTCCGTGCAGGCCTAAGCCGGCAGCTGCACGCTGGCCACTATCGACACCAGCCCGCCCTGGCCGGGCGGCTCGAACGAGCCGATGCTGGGGCGGGCGTCGTTGTAGTCGCGGCCTACGGCGAACGTCAGCAGTTCCGTGGGGCCTGGGAGCATGAGCCCCCTCGTAGGGTCGGCGGCGAGCCAGCCGTGGTCCGGGTGCTGGAACTCGATCCATGCGTGCGTTTCTCCGACCTGGGTGGAGAGCAGGCCGGAGACGTAGCGCGCGGGGATGCCGAGGGCGCGGAGCAGGCCGATGGCGACGTGGGCGTAGTCCTGGCAGACGCCGTGACCCCGCGCAACAGCCTCCTCCGCCGTGGTGAACACAGAGGTGTAGCCGCGCTCGTAGACGATGTTGCGGCGCAGCCAGGCGGTGACAGCCTCGACGGTCTCCAGCAGCGACACCGCGCCGCCCGCAGCCACCTCCGCCTGCCCGGCGAGCGCGGCAGGGTCCACGAGCGCCGACTTCGCGAGGTAGACGTCGGTGGGAAGCAGCCGCTGCCGGTAGACCTCCATCCGAAGGTCGGTCACCGGCTCCTGCGCAAGGCGGACGTCCACGGAGCCGGTTGCTTCGATTTGCATCTCCCGATGCGGCTGCGTGACGAGCGAGCGGAGGACCCGGTTGCCGAACGCGTCGTGGTGCTCCGCGTGCTCACCGTCCGGCGTGGTGCGCACCTCCCAGGCGGCGTTGGACTGCCCGCCGTCGACGCGAGGGAAGACGCGCAACTCGTTCTCGTTGCGCGTGACCTCGTGGCCGTAGGCGTAGAGTGCCCAGTAGGTGTACCGGACGGTGGCTGCGGCGTCCGGGCCGGCGGTGCGGAGCGCGTCTGGTTGCATCGGGCTCCGACAGGCCTACGCGGTTGCGGTTGCCGCAGGTTGTGTGGCCGCCTCCCGCGTGGGGCCCTGCCAGTTGTAGAGGCGGATGGCGTTGTCGCGGTAGATCTTGCGGAGGACGCGCTCCGGCAGGTCGGTGCGGGCGAGCGCCTCGTCCAGCTCCTCCGCGACCATCTCCTTCGTCTCGTGCGGGTAGTCGGTCGCGTAGATGATGGCGTCCTCGCCGAGGCGGTCGACGGCGTAGGGGAGGCCGGGGTCGGCGCCCTCGACGCTGACGAGCACGCGCCCGCTGTGCATGAGGTCGGCTGAGTCCGTGCGTCCGCGCCGCTTCTTGCCGGACATGCGGTCCATCATGTAGGGCATCCAGCCGGTGTTGGCCTCCAGGTAGGCGACGCGGAGGTCTGGGAACTCGTCGAACACGCCCTCCAGGAACATGCTGGCGAGCTGGATTATGACGGAGAGCGGGTGCTCCAGCACGTTGGCGAAGGTGACGCTGCGGTTGAAGTCGATGCCGAGCCCGACCGACGGCGCGCCGTGGACGGCGAGGGGCACGTTCAGCCGCTGTGCCTCCTCGTAGAGCGGCCAGAACTGCTCGTCGCCGAGGGGACTGCGGACGCCCATGTTGGCGCTGTTGGCCGGGAGCATACCGCCGACCATGCCAAGTTCGGTGACGCTGCGGCGCAGCTCCTTCACGGCGGCGTCGACGTCCTGCAGCGGAAGCAGCGCGACGCCCACGAGGCGGGGGTCGACCTGCCGGTACGCGGCGTCGAGCCAGCTGTTGTAGCCGCGGCAGACGGCGATGGCCCAGTCCGGGTCCTGGATCATGCCGACGCCCAGCCCGGCGGTGGGGTAGAGGACGGCGTAGTCGAGGCCTATCTCGTCGAGGAGACGCTGCCAGGCGGGGACGTCAATGACGCCCTCCCTGCGCTTGTGCACGCCGGCTGCCGCGCCGAACGCGCCTCGCTGGAAGCCGTCCAGCGAGGGGAAGAACGGGTAGTTGAGCGTGATCTCGGACGAGCCGTAGGGCTCATCGAGGTACTGCCATATCTCGGCGTCGCGTTCGCGGATGTGGCCGTCGCCGTCTATCGCCCGGAACGTCGTTCTGTCCATGTCCTCAACCTCCTGCAGCGATGATGGCGGCGCCGAGCTGCGCGATCGTCTCCTCTGAGAGGCATTGGAAGATGACGGCCCCGGCGGGGTCGTCGGCCAGCGCCATGGTGATGGTCATCTGTTCGGCGATGGCGAACATGGCTTCGCCCGCCGACTCCTTGATGCAGGCGACGTCGGCCTCGTCGAGGAGAGCGAAGAGGTCCTTGCCCAGGATGCCGCCTCCACCGGCGGCAGGGGGAGGCTCGGGAGTGGGTGTGGCGGTTGGCGTGGGGGTTGGGGTCGGCGTTGGTGTTGGCGTTGGGGTGGGTTCGGCGCAGGCAACGGCCAGGCCGAGGAGCATGACGAGGACAAGCGGCAGGGCGAGGGATGCGCACCATCCGGCGAAGCGGGCTGTTCGGATCCTGGTTGGCAACACGTTGTCCTCCTGCGGGTGGCCGGGTTTGTCTGCCGCCATCCTACCCGCCCTGCGGGCGTTCGTGTCAACGGGGAGGCGTCCCACACCGGATCACCAAACCCCCGAGAGATTCCTCGGCTCCGCTGCACTCCGCTCGGAATGACAAGCCCCACACATCCCTGCCACGTCCCCCCAGGGCTGCGAGGTTCCTGCCTTCGCAGGAACGACGGGTGCTCCCGTTCTCATCGCTAGTCTCCACGGAAGCCATCGCGCCTGGGGCGCTGGAAGAGGGGGCGGCGGGCGGGGCAGCGGCACGTATCGCCCACCTTCATCAGGTCGCCTTCCGCGTAGGCGTGGGCGATGGCCTGGACGATGCGGTCTTCGTCCGGGATGCGCTGGGTCTTGTAGCACTGGCGGAGGTACGCGACCACGGGCGTGGGGCTGAGGACAGGGACGCGCGCCGCGCCAGCGGCTTCGAAGAGTTCCGCGACATCGGGCGGATACTGGCCGCGCTCTGTCGCGTCCATCCAACGGTCGACGTAGTCCTCGGCGATGGGTTTGAGTTTCACCTGCGCCGCGAGGCAGGTGTAGTAGCGCTCCAAGGCCCTCAGGGGGGTTCTCATCGCTGCTCCTTCATCATCCGCTGAACGTTCTCGATGACCTCGATCCTGTGCCGGACCTCCTTCTGCTCCTTCACGGAGAGGGAAAGGGAGAGCGCGGCCTTCAGGGCGCGGAGCCGTACGTTGGGGTCCGGGTCGTCGAGCAGCTGGTCGAGGCGGATAGCGCTCTTGAGGGTGAGTCCTTCCACCAGGTTGAACCCGAGGTCGGAGATGTTCTGCCTGATGCGCTCAAGTTCCGCTCGGAAGGCGGGGTCGTTCATCCAACGTGTAAGCGTCCGCCTGCCTATCTGGGCCGCTTCGGCTGCTCGCTCCAGGTTGGGTTCGGCCGCGATGTGCGGGAGAGCCACTGCCTGACGGTGGGTGAGTGAGTCATCTCTGAAAAGTGAGCCATTTTGCGCCATTTCTGGCCATTCCTCCTCTGTGGTATCGGCTCGTCATCCCGGCGATGGCGCGGGCTGCGCGGGCCGTTGGGAACAGGGTAGGGAGGAGTGGATTGGGTGCGCAACGGGCAGATGTCACAAGTGTGACGGAAGAGGGAGAGGGGGAGGGAAGGTAGATCGCGTACCTAGATTGAGAGGATGCATCGCCGTGTGATGCGGAGGGGGGCACGACGCGGAGTGGCTATTGGGGATGCCTAGCGGCTCCCGCAAGATGAGCCCCCGCTTTCGTCATCCCGCCACCAGTCGCACCACTCGCACAGCAAGTGGGCCTAGAGGCTGGTCTTGCCATCCCCCGTGGTAAGATACCGCGCCCCAGACGTACAGGAGGTTGCTAGTGCACACCGACATTCTTACCCCTAAGGATCTCTTCAAGAAAGAAGTACGCTACACCATTCCGCCTTTTCAACGCCCCTACGTGTGGTCCCAAGACGACCAGTGGGAACCGCTCTGGGAAGATGTCCGAAACGTGGCCGAGGACTATATCGAGCAACTAGAACACTCGGACAACGACGAAATTGAAGCAGAGCAGAGGACGAGCCCGCACTTCCTAGGCGCTATCGTCCTTAAGCAGGTTCCCACCGCAGCAAAGGACATCGACCAGCGTGAGGTGATTGACGGCCAACAGAGGGTCACGACACTTCAACTTTTTCTGGATGCGATTCAGCAGATTTGCGAGGAGTCAGACCACCCGTACTTGCAGAGAGTCGGAAAGCGTCTGGCGAAGCTTGTCACCAACGACGAAGAGCCCATTGCGGACGATAGGCTTCACATCTTCAAGCTGTGGCCTACTAGGGGTGACAGGGAAGCGTTCAGGCATGCCATGGACAATGGACTTGCCGTAAACGACTTTGAGGATTCCCTAATTGTCCAAGCGCACGAGTTTTTCAAACTACAGGCGAGCAAGTGGCTTCAAGACGCGGCAGGGCCGCTTGAGCACCGGGTCGATGCACTTGAGGCCGCAGCGACATCGATGCTCCAGATGGTTGTGATTGACCTCGGCCCTAATGACGACCCGAATCTAATATTCGAGACACTGAACGCTCGTGGCACTCCACTTGAACAGTCCGACCTCATCAAGAACTATGTCCTCTCCCAGGAGCGTGACCGACAGAGTGACCTATGGGGGAACCTAGATGATGGGTGGTGGAGGACAGAGGTCAGACAGGGGCGCCTGCACAGGCCGCGCCTTGACATGCTCCTCAACTACTGGCTGGCGATGCGCACCGGCTCAGAGGTCTCGCCAACAAGGGTCTTCGATAAATTCGGCGAGTACGTCAAGAACCGAGATGTCCGGGCGGTAATGTCGGAGATCAAGCGGGACTTGGTGAACTACCGGGATTTTGATTCCACCAGAGGCCGAAGCCCCGGTGAGGAGTCGTTCTATTACCACCTAGATGTCATGCAAGCAGGAGTGGTTACGCCTGTTCTGCTACTGCTGCTGTCAACTGAAGCAGAAACACGTATCGCAGCCTTCAATGGCTTGGAGAGTTTCCTTGTCCGTCGAATGATCTGCCGTCAGACCACGAAGGACTACAACAGACTAGTCTTGGAGTTGGCCAGTCGCCTGCGGGAGAACGGGTTGGACAATGCCGGCACAGTCACCGCCGCATTCCTGAAGGAGCAGCGAGCTTATGCCAGGGAATGGCCCAGCGATGAAGCTGTGGCCGATGCCTTAGGGTCTTCCCCTCTCTATCGCCTGCTGACAAGGGGCAGGCTACGATTGGTGCTTGAAGGCATCGAGCGTCAGTTGCGTTCTTCAGGAAAGTCTGAACAGCCTGCCGTACCGACGAACCTGACCATAGAGCACCTGATGCCGGTAGGTTGGAACGGAGGGGAGTGGCCTCTTCCAGAGGACATCGATACGGATGCGGCGATCTATCAGCGCAACACTCTCATCCACTCCATCGGAAACCTCACGCTTGTGACTCAGAAGCTCAATTCGTCCATGTCCAATGATCCGTGGGAATGCAAACGTGACGAGCTTCAGGAGCACAGCGTTCTGTTGCTCAACAACGAGTTGCTGTCGCAATCCACTTGGAATGAAGAGAGCATACGGTCAAGGGGCCGAAGAATGGCCAGGCTTGTGTCAGAAAGATGGCCAGGTCCAGATTCGGAAGTTTGGAATGAAGTTACATAGACGAGGAGGCTCCTCTGCGAGGTTCCTGCCTCAGGCGTGCTAAGCGCGGGAACGACGAGAATGAACACCCACAAGGAGTGCCCTTACATTTGCTCGGCACTCTGGATTCCTGCCTTCGCAGGAACGACGGGGCTACGCCCCCGTTGCGATGGGCGTGTCGTAGTCGACGCCGCGGGAGCGGAACCAGATGTGGACGCCGGTCCAGAAGCGTTGCGGGTCCATGTCGATAATCTCGCCGGTCTCGGCGCGGGAGATGACGAGTGCGCCCCACGGTTCGGGGCGGTCCTTCTCGCCCTCGACGGCGTGGTCGCTGCGCCAGGAGCGGAGGCCGCTCATGGAGGTGAGGAAGTTGTTGAGGATGGCGGGCTCCGCGGTCATCGCCTCGCGCACGATGTCGTCCTCGACGACGAGGACGACGTCGAACTCTCCGAAGGAGCGCCATTCCGCGGTGAGTGCCATTCGCCTTGCTCCTACCTATGGACGGGAGAGGGTTTGTGGATGCGGAGGCTGGTCATGGACTTGTCCCTCCAGGGGGTGGATTCCCGCCTTCGCGGGAATGACGGTAAAGGCTCCTAGAAGAAGGTCGTGATGACCTTGGAGAGGAGGACGTTCTGGTCCAGCAGGATGAGGCGGCGGGCGATCTTCCAGCCGGTGTCGGAGTCGCGGCGGAGCACGTCGTGTCGGGTGCCGACGAAGACGTTGACCTCGTCGTGCAGGCGGTTGGACCAGACGAAGAAGTTGCTGCGGACGGGGACCTCGTCGCCCTGCAGTTCGCCGACCTGGATGTTGCTGATGACGTGTCGGATGCGGGAGAACGGCTCCTCAGCCCAGTGAAGGCCGGTGTTGATCTGGCGGACACGGCCCGCGAGCGTGCGCTTGCCCTCGTCGAACCACGATATCTCGGACTCGGGGTCGGTGTTCTCGCGGTGCTGCTCGCCGAACTTGACGTTGCGGCGGACGGGCATGTGGTAGTGGATGTCCTCGGCGACGAGCTCGATCCAGTCGTTATAGCGGCGGTCGTCGAGGAGCTCGGCCTCGCGGTAGAGGAAGCGCTCGATCTCGCGCTCGAAGAGGAGGCGTTCGAGGCTCTGCTCCGGCGTCGTTATCGTGACGGGCCGGGCGAGGCCGACAGCGCGCTCGGGGCCGGTGTCGGCGGGGGCGAATGGCGTCAGGCCGGCGGTGTCGATGAGGCCGGTGACGTCGGTGGCGAAGACCATCTCCTCGTTCCCGACGAGGGCGGGGTTGGTGGTCGATTCGAGGAAGCGGGCGCGCACCCAGCCGCCGTCGCGCGGGTTGGCGGTGACCTCGGCGGTGGAGCCGTCGCGGAGCTTCATCTGCTGCCCGATGGGCAGGTTGGTGAGGATGACGGTGTTGTTGACGTTGATGAGCTCTTCGCCCTTCTGGTCCGGTCGTCCGGTCGTCATGGCGTTCCTCCTGTCCGGTTCAGGACGTGATCTCGATGCCGCCGAAGAGGCATGAGCCGGTGATGGTGAGAGTGGCTTTGGGTTCGGCGGGGTCAGGGCGCTTCTTCTCGACGCCGCCGAACGTCGAATCGGCGCGGACGTGGATGGCCCAGTCGGTCGGGACCTGGAGCTTGACGCCGCCGAAGACCGCGTTGACGTTGATGGTGGCCGCGTCTCCGTCCATCGCCGCGCCGCGCAGGTCTATCTCCGCGCCGCCGAAGGTGACCGAGACGTTGCCGCCGTTGAAGCGCTGGCTGTCGATGCGCTGTTCGCTGCCCGAGAAGAGGGCAGTGACGGCGAGGTCGTCGCCCGCAGGTGCAGCGTCGTTCGCGGCCTGGCGGGAGCGGGAGTGGCCGAAGAGGATGGCCAGGCCGATGGCGATGAGCGCGACCGGCCAGAGCAGCCAGAAGCTGATGCTCAGGATGTTCAGGTTGCTCAGCAGGAACACGACCCCGATGGCGATGGCGATGAGGCCGCCCTTCGTGCTCCCCTTGGAGAGGCTGCCGAACCCCATGAGGATGAGGAAGAGGGGCCACCAGTCGCTGAAGGAGAACTCGAAGCCGCTGACGAGCGGCAGCAGGAACAGCACGCCCAGCGCGATGAAGCCGAACCCGACGATCCTGTTGTTCGATGAGGCTGAGTACACGGTGTCTCCCGGTGCTTCTTAGGGTTAGCGCTCCGTGTTCTTCTTGGGGTGGACGGGGTAGATGTCGTCCCAGCTGGAGGCTTCCATGAACTCGATCCAGCGGCGCAGGCGTGCGCGCTGGTTCGCCTCGGCGATGCGGAAGGTGAAGGTCATGCCGGGGAAGCGCTCGTCCGTGAAGTCGTGGCCGAGGCCCATCTGGAAGTTGTAGGGGAGGCGCTGGGCGATGGTGCCGAGGCTTGCGGGGAAGGCGTAGTTCCAGTTCTCCATGTCGTCGGACTCGGTGAGCCCGGTGGGGCCGCCGTAGCGCATCATGTAGCGCCGCTGGGCGTCCTTCACGACCTTGGGGGCGTCCTTGTCGACGGGATACTGCCGCCAGGACTCGGTAACGCCGACGCCGTGCGGGTGCCAGATGAGGATGCGGTGCGGCTGGATGTTGACGTTCGGCCAGACGAGGGCGGTGCCGCCGTTGCCCGCATGCAGGTAGGTGTCCTTGTAACGCGCCTGCTTCTTCTCACGCTGCGCGCGGTAGTAGGCGTCGACCTCGGGCGGCTCGGTCTGCCAGGTGTCCATGTACTCGGCCGTGCCGGGCTGCTCGAACATGAAGTTGTGTCCGCCGTGGCCGAGCTCGGGCAGCTGCATCTCGTAGGAGGTGGACGGGAAGGGCGCCCTCATGCCGCTGCGGCTGCCGCCCTGCAGATCGCCCTGCGGGCCGATGGCGGCGACGTTCACGGAGCGGTGCGTCATCGCGCCATGGGCGCTGTCGCCGTCGAACGAGAAGCCGGGGAACTTCCAGTTGGTGGGGATGTACCACTTGGTGGCGGGGTTGAAGAGCTCGACGCCGTTGTCCTCGCCGCCGGAGCTCTCGAAGCACCACTTGATGGTGGGGGCGTAGACGCCGAGGTAGTCCTCGAACGACGGGGCCTTGGGGTCCCACGTCGCCCAGAGCGAGCCGTAGTAGTTGGCAAGCTGGGCGACCTCGTGCAGTCCCCATTTACCCTTGTCGAGCTCCTCGTTGTAGGCCTGCTTGTGGTGCGGGACGCCGACGAGCCTGCCGTCGGTGTCGTACGACCAGCCGTGGAAGGGGCAGGTGAAGACGAGGGTGTTGCCGTCGTCATAGCGGCAGACCTTCATGCCGCGGTGGCGGCAGGTGTTGAGGAACGCGTGGATAACGTTCTTCCTGTCGCGCGTGACGATGATCTCCTCCTCGCCCATGCGGGAGATGACGAAATCGCCGGGGTTGGGCACCTGGCTCTCGTGTCCGAGGAAGAGCCACGCGCGGGCGAATATCTGTTCCAGCTCCTGCTGGTAGATCGCCGCGTTGACGTAGATCTCTCTGGCGATGAGCCCCTCGTCGAGGTTCACCAGGCTGCGAAGCGACCGGTCGCCGCGTGAACTGATGATCGAGACCATTGCAGTCCTCCTGTGCCGCGCTCGTTTCTTACGAGAACGCTCCCATACCGGGGACGGTTGGCGTTTTCCTACAGTCAGTGCGGATTGTCAATCAGATGGCAGGCGGGTGCAAGTTGACGGGGTCCCGTCATTCCCGCCAACCCTCACCCCCGGCCCCTCTCCCAGTGGGAGAAGGGAGCAGGCACAGCGCAACCTCGCCCTCGAGCCACGCCGCATCCCCGCCCCGGGGTACCCTCTCCCTAACCCTCTCCCCTTGTAGGAAGAGGGGACAAGGCACGGTTCATGTCAGGATTGACGGAGAGCGCAGGCGGGGAGATAGTGCGTTCAAAAGGAGCGGGGAGGAAACCGATGGCAGATGCGTGGTACATATCGTCGGACTCACACATGAGCGAGCCGTTGGACCTGTGGACAACGCGGATGGACGCAAAGTTCCGCGACAGGGCGCCGCACGTCGAGGACGAGTACAACGGCGTACCGGGAGCGTGGTGGGTCTACGAGGGTTACCAGCCGCATGACCTCGCCGTCGGGGTCGCGGGGGGCCAGAGCCGCACCGCCGAAGAGAAGGTCGAATTCATGAAGACCGGCGGCTACGCGGATGCTCGTCCCGGCGGGTGGGACCCGGCCGAGCGGCTGAAGGATATGGCCGTCGACGGCGTCGCCGCCGAGGTGCTGTACACGACGCTCGGCTTCCGGCTCTTCTGGCTGCTGGACCCGGCTCTGCAGCGCGAGTGCTTCCGCGTCTACAACGACTGGCTGGCCGAGTACTGCAGCTACGCGCCCGACCGGCTGAAGGGGCTGGCGCTGATATCGCTGTACGACCCCAAGCTCGGCGCAGAGGAACTCGAACGCTGCGCGAAGATGGGCCTGAGCGGCGCGATGATCTGGGCGTCGCCGCCCGAGGACCAGCCGTACCACCTGGACACGTACGACGTCTTCTGGAGCAAGGCGGAGGAGTTGGGCATGCCCCTCAGCCTCCACCCGCCGACGGGCATGGAGCGGCCCCGGTATGAGTTCGGGCGCGAGAACCGCGTGCTGCGGCCGATCATCGCGGCGCACGAGGTGCAGAAGTCGATCGCGGTCATCATCGCCTCAGGCGTGCTGGAGCGGTTCCCCACGCTCAACGTCATCTCCGCCGAGTACGGCGTCGGCTGGGTGCCGTTCTGGCTCGGCCGGATCAACGGCACGGTGGGGACCGGTTCGAGCAGGCGTGGCGGATTCTCGACGCCGCTCAGCATGAAGCCGACGGAGTACTTCGCCCGCCAGGTGTACGTCACCTACATCGACGACGAGGTGGGGATCCGGTACCGGGGAGACATCGGCGTCGACCGTGTGATGTGGTCGTCGGACTACCCACACGCGGCGTCCACGTGGCCGAAGTCCCGCGAGTTCATCGAGCGCGATTTCGCCGGGCCGGAGGCGCAGGAGGACATGCGGAAGATCGTGCACGACAACTGCGTCGCGCTGTACGGCTTCCCGAGCTACCTGCCCGCGTAGGCAGCGCGGCTGGCGTTCGCTACTCCAGTAGCAGGCGATTGCGGTGGAGGACGTCGGTGAAGCGTGGGCCGTGACGCCGGACGGCGGCGTTGCGGATGAGCGTCGCAGCTTCCTGCGCATCGTCGGTGACGGTGATGGCAGCGAAGTCTTCGGGGTCGATCATATTCTGGGCGACGAGCGTCTCCTCCATGAACCCGAGCATCGGCTTCCAGAAGTCCGTACCCATCAGGACGACGGGGAAGTCCTCGATCTTCCGGGTCTGCACGAGGGTCGCGGTCTCGAAGACCTCGTCGAGGGTGCCGTAGCCGCCGGGCATGACGATGAAGCCGTACGAGTACTTGACCAGCATCACCTTGCGGACGAAGAAGTAGTTGAACTCCTTGCAGGTGTCCAGGTAGGCGTTGGCCTGCTCTTCCTCGTCGATGCGGATCGTGCAGCCGACGGTGCGCCCA
Organism: Dehalococcoidia bacterium; assembly: GCA_965208625.1. Taxonomy (GTDB): domain Bacteria; phylum Chloroflexota; class Dehalococcoidia; order Lucifugimonadales; family Australimonadaceae; genus Bin16. The sequence goes on along the minus strand of OZ242348.1, from coordinate 1,314,963 downwards.
CCGGCCTCCTTCGCGCCCCTGCTCGCCGCTTCCATGATGCCGGGGCCGCCGCCGGTCATCACGGTGAACCCGGCGTCCGCCAGCGCGCCGCCCACCTCCATGCCCATGCGGTAGTACGGACTGTCCTCCGGCGTGCGGGCGGAGCCGAACACGGTGACGCATGGGCCGACGAAGTGGAGTGCGCGGAAGCCGCCGATCATCTCGCGGAAGACGCTTGCGGCCTGCCGGAGCTCGCGCCTGCGGCGGTCCGGCCCTCGCAGGAAGCGGGCAACGTCCGCCGCGGTGCCGTTCCCGAGCCCGATGCGTTTACCCAGTATCTTCACGTCCAACCGCCTGCGGGCGGTGTGCCCACTCGTACCATTATCGGACACGCGGGGCGAGCGTCCCATCGGCTGGCGGAGTATGATTGGCGCATCTTCCGCCCGGCGCGCGTATTGGGGCGGTATCCGAGGAGTGAAGAGATGAGCGAACTTGCTGGCAAAGTCGTAGCGATAACCGGAGCGGCGCGAGGGATGGGCCGGGCGTTCACGCAGGCATTCCTGGCGGAAGGCGCAAAGGTGGTGGCGATGGACCTGTCCTGGGAGCCGTCGGGCTTCTCCAGCGACAGGGACACCGAGTTCCTGGACAGCCTGCGCGGCCGCCCTGACGACGTGCTCGTGGCGACAGTGGACGTTGCGGACGGCGCGCAGATCGACGCGGCGTACGAGGAGACATTGGCGAAGTGGGGCACGTGCGACGTGGTCATCAACGACGCCGCCATGCGGCAGCGCATCCTCTTCCCGCCGACAGGGCGCATCACGACGCTGGAGACGAGCGACGAGGACTGGGAGCGGGCGTTCGGCGTCAACGTGTTCGGCGCGCTCAAGGTCACGCGGCGCTTCATCCAGCCGATGATCCAGCAGCGCTCCGGCAGCGTCATCTCCATCATCAGCAGCGGCGCGCTGCACCACTCGTACGGTGGCGCCTACAAGGCGTTCCGTCCGAACAGCCGCGAGATGCCGTACCAGTCTACGAAGGCCGCGCTGCTCACGATGATGTTCTACCTGGCGGACGAGATTCGCAGCGACAACGTGGCCGTGAACCTGATGATCCCCGGCCACACGCGCACGACCGGCTTCGACGAGCAGAACATCGCGCGCCGCGAGATGGGCATGGGCAACCCGAACGCGCCGCTGCCGCTTCGGGCAGACCACATGGTGCCTCTGGCGCTCTTCCTCGCGAAGCAGAACGCGGCGACCGAGGTGACGGGCAAGTGTTTCGACGTCGTCACGTGGAACATCGAGCACGGCCTCGGCGGCCAGATCGCGTGGGAGGACCCGGACGGCACTGCCGTCTCCGAAAGCGCGGAGCTCGCGGCGGGGGTCCGGGCCAAGGTGTAGAGACACTCCGCAAGACTCGCGATGGGTGGGCGCCAGCCTGAGCCTGGCGCCCACTCTTTATCCAAAATCCCCGCCCAGGTGAAGGTATGACCCGTTCGTTGTCTCTCGTTCCTGTCCTGCTGTCCATCGCTTTAGTTGCAGCCTGTTCCAGCCCGACGCCTACTCCTACGGCAACACCCGTACCAACGGCGACTCCTGTGCCAGCGGCAACGCCCACACCCACGCCAAAGGCGACCGCTGTTCCAACTGCTACGCCTACGCCTACGCCAACGGCGACGCCTGCTCCAACAGCCACCGCCACACCTACGCCGACAGCGACGCCTGCTCCAACTGCGACGCCCACGCCAACGCCAACAGCGACCCCCAGGCCTACTTCCACACCCAGGCCGAGCCCCACTGCTACTCCCACGCCACGGCCTACGGCAACTCCGACCGCAACAGCGACACCCAGGCCCACGCCGACCATCTCCCCTACTAATCTCGTGTGGGTATCAGAACCTACCCTGGACTCCCAGAGGACGCTCAAAGTGGCGGTTGCGATACACGAACAGAACGTCTACCTGCTGGACGACTTCATCAGCGACAGGTTCAGTAGTACCGGAGGCACTGCGAACGTGTATTCATGGACAAGCAATGTGCATCTGTTCAGTGGCAGAGATCATCTGGGCGGCGTCTACCCGACACCCGAAGGAAACTTCGAATCACAACGGGCCCTGAGGCGTGCAATACTGTACCGTTACGAGGACGGTGTTCTCAGAGTCTGGACCAGGTTAACCGCAGAAGAGTACGACTTGTCTGACCTCGTAGTATGTGTGGCAGACAACAGGACAAATATGTTGTTGGACTGTCTACCTGTCAGAAAACTGTGAGAGACACCTAACGCTAAGCCATAGCGATTTTGCCTACCTCCCAACGCGTTAGACCGAGAAGTCGAACGGGATCGAAGCGTCCGCGTTGAACTCGACCTTCGGGGCATCGCCGAGCGCGCCCGCGAAAGCGTTGGCGGCGAAGGCGGCCATCATGTCCCACGACTCGTTGCTCGCCGCCTCGTTGTAGTCCTTGGGGCGTGTGACGTTGAACCACCCGTGGCCGATGCCGCTGAAGACGCGGACGCTCGCGCGTTTACCGAGCGACTCCAGTTCGCCCCGGAAGCGCCGGACGTTCTCCATAGGCACGAGCTGGTCGTGCTCGGCGAAGCCTGCAAGGATCGGCGCGGTGACGCGGGGGAGCACGTCAGCGATGGGCTCCTGACCCTCGAAGATGGGTTCGTAGTCGCGGGGGTATATGCCACCGTGGAACACCCCGAGAGCGCCAACGTCGCGTCCTGCTGCCGAGTAAACCATTGGGGTGCGTCCGCTCTGGCAGAAGCCGACGAGGCCGATGTTGCTTCCGTCCACGAAGTCGAGGCCGCGCATGAATGCGATGGACTCGTCGATGTCGATCACCGTCTGCTCATCGGTGGGGTCGCATCGGGCCTCTGAGCGTTCGAGGGGGCCGCGGTCGCCCTCGTAGCGGTGGAAGAGGTCGGAGAGGCAGGCGACGTAGCCGTAGCTGGCCATGCGCCGGATGACGTTCCAGCTCTGTTCGACGGGGCCGTAGCGCTCGTGGAGCATCACCATGAGGGGGCGTGGTTCGGTCGTGTCGTCAGGCCGCGCGTACCAGAGTCGCATACCGCTCTGCAGGACGTTCCCGGTGATCTCCATGCTGCTGCTCCTCCGGCGTTGTCTCGCGTGCGACTATACGCCAGTACGTGCATCCGTGCGCATCGTTCGGTGCGGGGACTTGCGCTATGTCGTATGCTGCACCTGCAGGATGATTCCGAGTGCACAACGCCTCGCTGGGCGTTACGGGAGGACGGCATGCTCTCTGCTGAGAACACGGACCTGCTCTGCCGCGTAGGCCGCGGCACGCCGATGGGCGACCTGATGCGCCAGTACTGGCTGCCGGTCGGCTATTCGTGGGAGTACGAAGCGGAAGGGCAGCCGCAGCGCGTGCGCGTGCTGGGCGAGGACCTCGTCATCTGGCGAACGCTGGATGGGACGCCCGCGTTCACGCAGGCGAACTGCCCGCACCGGGGCGCGGGCTTCTTCTACGGCCGCACCGAGGAAGAGGGCCTGCGCTGCGCCTACCACGGCTGGAAGTTCGGCGCCGACGGTCAATGCGTCGATATGCCGAACGAGCCCGCTGAGAGCGTCTTCAAGCAGAAGGTGCGGATAACGGCGTACAAGGGCGCGGACTATGGGGGCGTCACGTGGATCTACATGGGCCCCAACCAGGATGATCCGCCCGGCATCCCGCTGTTCGAGTGGGGACAGATACCGCCGGAGAACGTGAGCTACGCGCAGAAGATCGTGTACGAGTGCAACTGGATGCAGGCGCTCGAAGGCGAACTGGACTCCACGCATGTCTACTTCCTGCATCGCCGGCTGAACGTGGACGACTCGCCGCGCTACGGCCTCTACCACAACGATCAGCGCGCGAACTTCCACATATCCGAGAAGCCCTACGGCTTCACCTACGGCGCGGAGCGCTACGAATTGGACGGCAACGTCTACTGGCGCACTACGCAGTTCATCTTCCCCATCTACGGGATGTTCCCTGCGCAGGACGGTGTCGTGCCGCTCTCCATCTACCTGCCGGTGGACGACTACCACACCGTCCACATGGGCATCTGGTGGAAACCCGCGGGAGAGATGCCGGGCAATGGCAAGCCGCACTCGGCGTTGCCGGAGGAGCCGGGGACGCTCGTGCCGGGCGTCGGGCCGATGAAACCGGAGCAGCACGGGCGCTTCTTCGCGAAGTGGTGGCCGCAGGCCGCGCCGGACAGCGACTTCCTGATGGACCAGACGGCGAAACAGCGCAACGCGACAGGCATACCCACCGTGCGGCTGCAGGACTCGGCGGTCATCCACAGCATGGGTCCGATCATGGACAGGACTCGCGAGCACTTGGGGACGACGGACGTGAGTATCATCCGCGCCCGGCGCATGCTGCTGCGGGCAGCGACACAGTTGCGCGAGGACGGCACGCCGCCGCCCGCGTCGGAGCATCCGGAGCAGTACACCGTGCGCTCGTGCGCGACGGTGCTGCCGCCAGGTGCGGACTGGGAGGCGGAACTCGACGAGTGGCACAACTGTCGGACGACGGAGTTCCCCCGCAAGCTCGCTGACGTCCAGCGCGCGTTCGAGGAGCGGACGCTCCCCAGTTCGCCGTCGTACCGACGCTAGCGGCACGAACTGGGGCGGCTGTATGATGCGCCCGATAATCGAGACGAGGTAGAAGGATAGAAGGAGGATGCGATGCTGACGCAGGAAGCAAACGACCGCTACACCCGAGTCGGCCCCGGCACGCCCACCGGCGAGTTGATGCGCCGCTACTGGCACCCCATCGCCGCCGTCTCCCAGATGAATGACAAGTGGACGATGAAGGTGCGCCTCCTCGGCGAGGACCTCATCCTCTACAAGGACCGCTCCGGAACATTCGGCCTCATGGAGCCGCACTGCGCCCACCGGCGCATGAACATGATCTACGGCATCCCCGAGGAGCACGGTCTGCGCTGTCCGTACCACGGCTGGCTCTATGACGAGACGGGCCAGTGCACGGAGCAGCCGTACGAAGAGACGGAAGACCCGGAGGCGCGGTTCAAGGACAAGATCCAGATGAAGGCGTACCCGGTCGAAAAGAAGGCCGGACTGCTGTTCGCCTACCTCGGCCCCACACCCGCGCCGCTCGTACCGAACTGGGACGTCTTCGCGGTAGACGATGTCATCAGGGACATCGGGCTGGCCGTGCTGCCGTGCAACTGGCTGCAGTGCCAGGAGAACTCGCTGGACCCGGTGCACCTGGAGTGGCTCCACGGCTACTGGTCCAACTTCATCTCTGTGATGCGGGACGAACCGGAGCGCCAGAAGACGATCCGGCACCACGAGAAGATCGCGTTCACGGAGTACGAGTACGGCATCTACAAGCGCCGCGTCATGGAGGGCGGTTCTGAAGAGGACACTTCCTGGCGTGAGGGTCACCCCATCATCTTCCCGTACTACCTGCGCCAGGGCGGCGACGGATTCGACCGCGAGAAGTGGGGCATGACCGGCCCGGCGGTGCAGATCCGCGTTCCGATCGACGACTACAACACCGCGCACTGGTGGGTGATGTGCCACCCCAAGGAAGCAGACACGCCCGAGCAGGCGCCGGAGGACGTACCGTTCTTCGCGCCTCCCGTCATCCAATTGGACGAGAACGACCAGCCGCAATACGTCATCCTGGACAGCAACTCTGCGCAGGACGTCGCGGCGTGGATCACGCAGGGCGACATCGCCGACCGCACGGGCGAACACCTGGGACGCTCCGACAAGGGCATCATCATGTTCCGCCAGATGCTGGAGGACAACATCAAGATCGTCGAGGACGGCGGCGACCCGATGAACACGTTCCGCACGCCGGAGGAGAACCGGTACCACGGGATGGTTACGGAGTACCCGCGCGAGCTCGCGGCGAAGATCAACCCGAACGACCTCGGCGGCACGGGCACGGGCACGAGCGTCTACGAGCGCCAGGGGATGGCGAGCAAGTACAGCCCCATCCTCAACCAGCGCGGCGTGAAGGGCGGCGAGGACGCTGCCGAGCGTCGCAAGCTGGTGGGCCAGGGGTAAGCCGGACCGCACGTCCGTCAACAGGAATCGCTAGCTGAAGGGCAGGAGGGTCTGCATGTATTCGTGTGTCGTTGTTCCGTTGGATGGGTCGGCGCTGGCGGCGCAGGTGCTCCCGTACGCAGAGATGGTCGCCAAGTCGACAGGAGCGACCGTGTTGCTGCTGCGCGTGGTGAACCCCTTCCCCGGCGAACTGGTCAGAGAAGGGATGAGCGTCTACAGGGAGACGGATAACCAGGCCGGCGCGCTGCCATCGGCCGCCGACTGGGAAGACGTGCTTTCGAGGATTAACAGCGACGCCCAGGCGTATCTCGACAAGATGGCTGAAACCATCAGGTCGGATGGTGTGACCGTCGAGACAGTGGTGAAGGACGGCGACCCCGCGGACTGCATCCTCGAGGAAGCGGACAAGGACGCCGGTACGCTCATCGCGATGACCACGCACGGGCGCACGGGCGTCGGCAGGTGGTTGCTGGGCAGCGTCACTGACAAGATGGTGCGGAGCGGCAGGCACCCGATGCTCATCACCCGCGCCCAAGAAGGTGCTGCTCACCCGGTCAACCGGGTAGTGGTGACGGTGGACGGCTCTGATCTGTCCGAGCAGGCGCTGCCGCACGCGGTGGAGATGGCGAACGCGCTGGGCGTAGGGGTGACGGTGCTGCGCGCCGTTTCGTTGAACCCATACGGCGAAGCGTTCACGGAGTATGCCCCGATACACGCGAGCCAGGACCTGGCCGGAGAGATGGAGTCGGAGGCGCACGAGTACGTTGCGGCGAAGGTCGCAGAGATGCAGTCGGCGGGCGTCGCGGACGTCTCCGGGAGCGTCGTGACCGGCTACCCGGCCAGCGTGATACTCGACGAGGTGGGGGACGCAGGCGACAAGCTCGTGGCGATGGCGACGCATGGCCGCGCAGGCATGGCGCGCCTGCTGCTCGGCAGCGTTACGGACCGCGTCGTGCGGCACAGCGCCGGTCCCGTGTTCGTCGTCAGGCCGGAATGATCAGGCGCTCAGGCGCGGAGCGTGCATGGAGATAGGAATCGCATTTCCCAAAGTGATCCCCGCGAACAAGGGGGACATCCTTGTCGAGTGGGCAGTACGGGCGGACGATGGGCCATTCTCATCGCTCGCGCAGGTAGATCGGCTGGTATACGGCAATCACGACGTGTTGATAGCGATGGCCGCTGCGGCGGCGGTGACGAGGCGCGTCCGGTTGATGCCGACAGTGCTCATCGCGCCATTGCGCAATGCGGCGATCATGGCGAAGCAGGTCGCCAGCATCGACTCGATCTCGGGCGGACGTTTCGTGCTCGGACTCGGCGTTGGTTCGCGGCCGGACGATTTCGTTGCCGCCGAGGCGCCGATGAAGGCTCGGGGCAGGCGGTTCGAGGAGCAGATAGCGGCGATGCGCCGCATCTGGGCGGGCGAACCGCTGCAGGACGACGTCGGCCCCATCGGCCCCAGGGCGGCGTACGGAAAGGGGCCTGAGCTCCTCATCGGCGGGCGCACAGAGGTTGCGCTGCGGCGCTCCGGCAGGCTTGGTGATGGCTACATCGCCGGGAGCGCGGGAAGTGCGGCTTCCAACCAGGCGCAGGAAGTGATGGGCTACTTCCGCGTCGTCGAGTCGGCGTGGAAGGATGCAGGCAAACCGGGTAGACCTAGGCTGGTCGCCGGACTCACGTGCGCATGGGGGCAGTACGCCGCAGACCGCACGGCGGAGTCGATACGCTCCTACTACTCGTTCCGCGGGGAGGCTGCGCGGACGATGGAAGTGAAGGTGCCGTCCACGCCCAAGACGCTGCGGGAGGCCTTTCGTGCCTACGAGGAGATCGGCTGCGACGAGCTGGTACTGGAGCCCGGACTTGCGGACATCGATCAGATAGACCGTCTTGCGGATTTCGTTGCGGGGTCGTAGTCCGGCTCGGAGGAGGAAACGCCATGTTGGAAGAGCATCGCCTGGAGAGCGGCATGAGCGTCTGGTTGGCGCGGCCTGACACGGACGAGCCTCGCCCCGCGGTGATGTGGCTGCACGAGCGGTACGGCATCGTTCAGCATCCGAAGGACATGGCGGAGCGTCTCGCTGAGGTTGGCTACGTTGGAGTCTCGCCTGACCTGTTCCATCGCTTCGACGGCGACCTCGACGCGGTGGCGCGCGGCGAGGCGCGCGTCGAGATACGGGACGACGAGGTTATCGACGATTTCGATGAAGTCATCCGCTTCCTGCGAAGCCAGGACTACGTGCGGAGCGACAGCATCGGGATCATCGGCGTCTGCCAGACGGGGCGTCAGCCGATACTGTACGCGGCGCACCGGGACGATGTAGCGGCAGTCGTGGCGCTTTACGGCGGCGTGGACAACGCGAACTGGAAACCCACGCCGGAGCAACCGGTACCCATGAGCGAACTCATCGCAGCGGTGGACTGCCCTGTGCTCGGGCAGTTCGGCGAGGCGGACCACATCATCTCTATCGAGAGCTTGCGGGCGTGGCGTGACGCATTCGAGCGTGCGAACAAGAGCTACCGCATCCGCGTCTACCCGGGCGCACCACACGGCTGGTTCAACGATACGATGCCCGGGCGGTACCGTCCGGAGCAGACCGCCGCTGCATGGCGGGACATGCTCGCGTTCTTCGAAGAAGCGTTCGGCACCGGCTGGGATATCAGCCGCGTGACGTGGGACTTCGCGAGCGATGTCTCTGCCGAGTACGACTACAGCAAGAACGTCAGGCTGGAGTGATCCAGAACCGGCCTGACCAAACCAAAGGAGGATGGAGATATGGCGAACCCTCTCATCGGTGGGCCTGAGCCCACAGGAAGCGACATCACGATAGACGCAGGCGGCGCGCAGCTCGCGGCGTACCAGTCGAAACCGGCTGGAGGCGGCAGCGCTGCTGCGGTCATCGTCATCCACGAGAACCGGGGTCTCGTGCCCTACCTGCGCGACGTGGCCGATGGCCTCGCCAGCAACGGCTACATCGCGGTCGCGCCCGACCTACTGTCGCGCGACGGCGGCACGGCGAGCATCGAGGACATCCCGGCGAAGCTGGGCGAGATCCCGCGCGAGCGGCACATCGGCGACGTGCAAGCGGTGATCGCATACCTCAAGGCGCAGTCGGACGTCACGAGCATCGGCATCATCGGCTTCTGCTTCGGCGGAGGCATCACATGGCGCGTGGCGACGGAGAGCGAGGACATCGCGGCCGCAGTGCCGTTCTACGGTGCGAACCCGCCGCTGGAGCAGGTGCCGAACATCAAGGGCGCGGTCTACGCCGTCTACGGCGAGCTGGACGAGCGCATCAACGCGGGCATCGACGACATCACGAAAGCGCTGAACGACGCCGGGACGACGTGCGACATGAAGGTGTACGCCAACGCGCCGCACGCGTTCCACAACCACACGAACGCGGAGCGCTACAACCAGGAAGCCGCCGAGGCCGCGTGGGCGGATGCGCTGGCGTGGTTCGGGAAGCACCTCGCGGGCTGAGGACGGCGTTCTACCAGAGACGGCGGACGCCGTAACGGTCGAAGAGCGTCTCGTTCGAGACGACGATGAGGTCGTGCGCCAGCGCCTGCGCGATGAGCATGCGGTCGAACGGGTCGCGGAGCGGGCCGGGGAGTTCTCCGGCCCGCACGCCCTCGGCCACGGTCACGGGTAGTTCTTCAAACTTCTGCCGGGCGATAGCGGCGCGGATGTCGAGAGCAAGCGCCTCCGCGTCCGGCAACTTGCCTAGCCGATGCTTCGTGGCGATCTCCCAAGCCGTGGCTGCGCTGACCAGAACCTCGTTCGCATCATCGGCGATGAGACGGTGTGCGGGTCGCGACAGTCTGGCGCTGTCGCTGAACCACCAGATGAACGCGTGCGTGTCGAGCAGGACTCGCAATGATCAAACGCCCCAGAGCTCCAGCTCCTCCTCTGGCAGCGGTTCGAAGAAGCGCTCGTCGATACTGATGAGCCCCTTCATCGTATCCGGCTGGCGCTTGGGTTTGGGCTGACAACTAACCAGCCGCGCCACGGGCTTGCCGTTGCGGCGATGATGACTTCCTCGCCGGCCTCGACCTGCGCGAGCAGGCGGGAGAGTTGGGACTTCGCTTCGTGGACGTTTACGGTTGTCATGGGGATTCACCGGAGCATTACTTAGCTAAGTATGTGGCTAATAGTGGTGCCAGGTCAAGCACCGACTCAGCCGATGACCATATCCTCGTAGCCGGGCTCCAGGTCGATGTTCAGTTCGGTCTGGAGTGCGGCGAGTTCGCGCAGGAGTTCCGGCTCCTCGCGGAGCGAGCGATGCACGGCGAGGAGTTTCGGGAGTGCAACGCCCGCTTCCTTCGCAGCCAGCAACTCCTGCCGCAGCATGCCGGGCGTCATGTGACGCTGCCGTTCCGCCTCGTCGCGCATGCGCTCCGGCAGCTTGACGTCGATCAGCAGCACGTCCGGCGGCGTGGGGTGCGTGAAGAAGCCCATCAGCGCGCCGCCGGTGTCGCCGGAGAAACCGACGCTCAGCCCGCCCGCGCTCACGATGTAGCCCATTGTTGGCACGGGATGGTCCACGCGCACGCTGGAGACGCGGTAGCCGAGCACCTCCCGTGTCTCGTCGATGGCGAAAGGGCGAAGCGAGAGTGGTGGAGAGGCGCCGGACTCAGGGACTTTCGTGGCGTCGGTGTAGATGCGTCCGTCCAGCAGGAGGGTGTTGGTCGTCCGGAGCGCGGGCGGCTCGCCGTGCACCTGGACGGTCCGGCCTGCGTCGCGGTTGTTGAGCGCGAGTGTCGGCAGGTCGCGGCAGTGGTCGAAGTGATGGTGGGTGAGCAGCACAGCCTCGATGCGCTCCTGCTCGTCAGCCCCAAGCGCGCTCATGATGCTTCCGGCGTCGACGGCGGCGCACTCGTCGATGAGGAAGCAGTTGTGGTGGGCGTGCTTCGAGTCGAGGCTGTGGGCTCCGACGATGCGTACTTGCACGGGTTACTCCGGGGCTGGGGTGCGGCCATGGTAGCGAGGCAGACGCACGCCGGGCAATGGGCGAGGGAGCACAGGGGGAGCGTATCGTGTTGTGACATCGTGGCGTTGACAGTGCAATTCCGTGTGCTCTATCACACTGAGACGGCCCTTCGCTCGTTCCGGCGAACCGTTCGGCTCAGTTCATTCAAAGAGGTGACTGTCCCTATGCACAGCGGTGATACTCCTTTGTCCCTGCTCAGGTCCCGCTTCGGGTATGAGAGTTTCCGTCCCTTCCAGGCAGAGATCATCGATAACGTGCTCGCCGGCCGGGACACGCTGGCGCTCATGCCCACCGGCGGCGGCAAGTCCATCTGCTACCAACTGCCAGCCTTGCTCTTCGAGGGGACAACCCTCGTGGTCTCGCCGCTGATCGCTCTGATGAAGGACCAGGTAGACGCTCTGAACGCCACGGGTATAGGCGCTGGTTTCATCAACAGCTCACTGTCCGCCTCGGAGGTGCAGCAGGTTGGGACGCGGGTGAGACAAGGGCAGGTCAAACTGCTCTACGTTGCGCCCGAGCGGCTGGCGCTCCCCGGATTCCGGCGATTCCTCCACGAACTCGACCTCAGCCTGGTAGCCATCGACGAGGCACATTGCATATCCGAGTGGGGGCACGAGTTCCGTCCCGACTACCGCAACCTCCGGCGATTGCGCGAGGACTTCCCCGCGGTGCCGGTGATCGCCTTGACGGCGACCGCGACGGAACGGGTCAGAGAGGACATCGTTGCTCAACTCGGCTTGCAGCAGGGGAGTGTATTCCTGTCCGGTTTCAACCGGGAGAACCTGCGCTATTCCGTGTTGCCCAAAGGAGACTCCTGGGGGCGGCTCCTGTCCCTGTTGGAGCATCATCGCGATCAGTCCACCATCATCTACTGCCTCTCTCGACGGGAAACGGAGGAGCTGGCCGCCGACCTGAGAGACCAGGGCTTCGAGGCGCGTCCCTATCATGCAGGACTGGACCGGGAGACACGCCGCAGTACCCAGGAAGATTTCATCCGGGACAGGACGCCCATCATCGTTGCCACCATTGCTTTCGGCATGGGCATCGACAAGCCTGACATCCGGCTGGTGGTCCACTACAGCCTGCCCAAGTCCCTGGAGAACTACTACCAGGAAACCGGCCGGGCTGGCAGGGACGGGCTGCCCAGCGAGTGCGTCCTGTTCTACTCCTACGGAGACAAGGCCAGGCAGGACTACTTCATAAACGAGATCGAGGACGCTTCGGAGAAGCGGAATGCCCAGCAGAAGCTGGCGCGGATGATGGAGTACACCCAACTGTCCACCTGCCGCCGCCGGTTCATATTGGAATACCTGGGTGAACGATGGACAGAAGAGAACTGTGGGGGATGCGATGTCTGCTTGGAACCGAGGGAGGACTTCGATGCCACGGAGATCGCCCAGAAGATCCTGTCGGCCGTGATCCGTACCGGCGAGAGGTTCGGGGTGACCCACGTCGTCCGCGTGCTGCGGGGGAGCAGGGACAAGCGCATCATCGAGATGGGCCACGAACAACTGAGCGTCTATGGAATCGCCAGGGACTTCGATCGGCTCGAACTCAGAGAGATCATCGAACGACTGCAGGCGAAGGGACTGCTGGTGCAGAACGGAGGGGACTATCCGGTGCTGGCTGCGACGCCTGAGGGCCGCGAGTTTCTCCGGAGCCGTCAACCGCTGACGCTCTCCCGCTCTCTCAACAGCCGAAGCGTGGAGACGGGCGGTGCAGGGCGGGCCGGCTCCCCAACTGCAACCGCGGACTACGATAAGGACCTGTTCGAGCGATTGCGGGACATGCGGAGGCGGCTTGCCGACGCTCGGAACGTTCCTCCTTATGTGATCTTCGAGGATACGACGCTCCGCTACATGGCCACTGTCTTTCCGCAGACCGTCGAGGGGGTCGCCCGCGCGCCCGGCGTAGGTGCGATCAAATTGGAGCAGTACGGCCGGCAGTTCGTGGAGGTCATACGGGAGTACGCCGCCATCAATGGTCTGCCTGACAGGACTGACGCACTGCCTGTGGGGCAGTCCTGGGAGACAGCCGGAGGCAGACCGCGGGAACGCCGGGAGAGGCGGCATAGTTCCACGCACGGCGAGACCTTGGGTCTGTTGTCTCAGGGGCTGTCGATCGGCGAGGTGGCGCAGCAACGAGGCCTGGCGGAGACCACGATCATAGGCCATCTGGAACGCATATCGGCTCAGGGTTCGGTATTGGACCTGACCCACATCCTGCCGGGACGCGACAGGCTCGACGCGATAGAGGGTGCCTTCAGGACCTGCGGCAGCGCCGTTCTCAAGCCGGTCTGGGAATTCCTGGGAACCCACGTCACGTACGACGAGTTGCGGCTGGCCCGGATACACCTGCGCCAGGAGGGCCGTATCGCGCCGTAGGCGAGCCTCCGCTGCGTAGTGACGAACGCCTGGTTCGAGAGGAACGACGCCCCCGCGCCCTTTGACCCGCAGTGCCTCGCAAGGATAGGGTTAGTCAGATGATAACGGCGCGCCTCACGGGCGCGCCCCAACGGAGGACTACGTGAAGATAGACATCTTCAATCACATTCTGCCCAAGCCCTACTTCGACACGATGACCAACATGAGCGAGGGCGGCGCGTACATGATGAAGCGCGTCTCCGCCATCCCCATGCTGTACGACGTCGACGCCCGGTTCGAGAAGATCGACCAGTTCGGCGACGACTACAAGCAGGTGTTCTCGCTGAACCTGCCGCCCGTCGAGGTGGTCGCCGGACCGGAGGACAGCCCGGAGCTCGCGCAGATCGCCAACGACGGCATGGCGGAGGTCGTCTCGCAGCACCCGGACCGGTTCCCGGGTTTCGTCGCGGCGCTGCCGATGAACAACACACAGGCCTCGCTGGACGAGATCGACCGCTCCGTCAACAAGCTCGGCGCGAAGGGCGTGCAGATCTTCACGAACGTGAACGGCCGCCCGCTCGACGACCCCGAGCTTGCGCCGGTGTTCGACAAGATGGCCGAGCTCGACCTGCCCATCTGGCTGCACCCGACGCGTTCAGCCGAGTTCTCCGACTACGTGACGGAGGACCGCTCCTGGTACGACATGTGGTGGGCATTCGGCTGGCCGTACGAGACGAGCGTCGCGATGGGGCGCATCGTGATGTCCGGCATGTTCGACAAGCACCCTGACATCAAGATCATCACGCACCACCTTGGCGGTCTGGTTCCGTTCTTCGAGGGGCGCGTCGGGCCCGGCCTCGACCAGCTCGGCCGCCGCAGCGACGACCCCCACGAGGCAGGCACGCTCGGGCGGCTGGCCAAGCGCCCATACGACTACTTCCGCATGTTCTACGCCGACACGGCTACGTTCGGCTCCGTCCCGGCGACGGAGTGTGGGCTGGCGTTCTTCGGCGCTGACCACGTGCTCTTCGCATCGGACGCGCCGTTTGACCCGGAGAAGGGCTCCGGCTACATCCGTTCGACGCTCGCGGTGATGGACGGCATCACGGCGAGCATCGAGGACAAGCAGAAGATCTACGAGGGGAACGCGCGGCGTCTGCTGAAGCTGGACGAGTAGGGCATAACCCTGCCTAGGCAATAGAAAACCACGAGGGGCGCCCATTCGGGCGCCCCTGCTCCTTTGTGGGAATGAGGGTTGTTCTGCCTACCCCAACCCGTAGTACCGAGTGGGGTTGTCGGCGAGGATCTTCTCGACGACGCTGGCGGGGAGGTCCTCGCGGCGCTGCATGACGCCGACCATGCCGTTGTCCTTCGACTGGTCCTGGTGGCCGTAGTCCGACCCCATGATGATGTTGTCCTCGCCGATGTAGTTGATGAGGTAGGGGATGTCCTCGTCGGTCTCGGCGGCGATGAAGAGCCGGTATTCGCGGAAGAGGGCGGGGCCGAAATCGAGCGCGGAGTCGGGGTTGGCCCGGCCGATGCCGCGCTCGGAGGTCCGGGTGGAGCGCCTGAGGTGGTGAACGACGTAGGGCACCCACGAGGCCGACGCCTCGATGAAGCCGAACGTCAGGTCGGGGAAGCGCTCCGGTATCTTGTGCGCGACGAGGTCGCGGAAGGCGAACAGCGGGAGCGAACGGACGTGTGGCAGGTTGTGGGAGATGTTGCGGTCGAACACCTGCAGCAGGCCGGGTGAACCGCCGCCGGTGTGGATGCTGATGGCCATGCCGAGCCGCTGGGCTGCTTCGTAGATGGGGAAGAAGTACGACTCCGCCAGGGAGCGGTCGCCCTCGACGCCTCGGAAGAAGACACCGACCGCCCCGTTGTCGCGCGCCGTCTCAATCTCCTGCAGCGACGCCTCGAGGTCGCGGAGAGGCGGCACGACGACCCACGCCATGCGGTCGCCGGCCACGCGCCAGGCGTCGGCCATGTAGCGGTTGTAGCTGCGGCAGATGGCGACCTCGAGGTCGACGTCGTCCGTGATGTAGGCGAGGAGGACGGTGGGGAAGACGACCTCGGATTCGACGCCGCGCTTGTCCATGTCCTCGACACGTGCGAGAGGGTCGGTGATGTAGCGTACCGAGGCGCGGATGTCGGAGCGGGCGTTCTCAGAGTCGGAGCCGCCGACCGCGACGGCGTAGCTGCCTTTGCCGGAGCGCTTGGGGACGGCGGTGCCGTTGACCATCCAGACGAAATCGCGGGGGCCGTCCTCGCCGTCGAGCGGGATGGAGGCGAGCAGAGGCCTGCGGTCGTACATGTCGGCGTCGAAGTGCTCCCAGACGCCGGGGTGCTCGATGATGTGGGTGTCTGCGTCGACGATTCTTGGCATGGTCCCCTCCTCCTGCGGGCGCGGGTACATTCGTGAGTATACGCCTGTGCGTGACACTGTCATACAACGGGAAATCTCCACGTACGCATACCATTGCGCGGCGCGCTATACTCTCTCGCCGACAGGGGGGTAAGGAGGGTTGCGACCCACATGGCGAATGCGAAGTTCAGAGAGCAAGCAGAGCGCCTCCTCGCACCGGCGGAGGTGGCGATAAACGGCTCGGAACCGTGGGACATCCAGGTGCACGACGAGCGGCTGTTCGCACGTGTGTTCGCGGAGGGCACACTCGGGTTCGGTGAATCGTACATGGATGGCTGGTGGGACTCCGAGCAGCTGGACGAGACGATGGCGCGCATCCTCGGCTCGGGCGCGCAGCACAACCTCGGGAGGAACTTCAACACTGCGAGACTTGCCCTGGCCGCTCGGTGGATGAACCGCCAGAGCAAGAAGCGCGCGTGGGACGTGGGCGACCAGCACTACAACCTCGGCAACGACCTCTTCGCCGCGACGTTTGACTCGCGCCTTACGGGCAGTTGCGGCTACTGGAAGGAGGCGACCGACCTCGATGCGGCGCAGGACGCGAAGCTCGACCTGATCTGCCGCAAGATCGGGCTGCAGGCGGGACAGTCGGTGTTCGACATCGGCTGCGGCTGGGGGGCGTTCATGGGATTCGCGGCGGAGGAGTACGGCGCGACGTGCTCCGGCGTCACTATCTCTGAGGAACAGGTGAACTACATCGCCGAGCGCTACGGCCACCTGCCGGTCACAGGGATGCTGAAGGACTACCGCGACGCGACGGGAACATTCGACCATGTCGTTTCGATGGGGATGTTCGAGCACGTGGGGCCGAAGAACTACCGTGCGTACTTCGAGACAGCGGAGCGTCTGTTGGAAGACGGCGGTTTCTTCCTGCTGCACACGATAGGCGGCAACAAGTCCACGAACGCGATAGACCCGTGGATGGACAAGTACATCTTCATGAATGGTGTGCTGCCGTCGGTCTCCCAGATAGGCGGGGCGATTGAGGGGCTATTCGTGGTGGAGGACTGGCACAACTTCGGTGCGGACTACGACAAGACGCTGGTGGCGTGGTACGAGAAGTTCCGCAGCAACTGGGACTCCTTGAAGGAGCGCTACACCGAGCGCTTCTACCGCATGTGGAAGTTCTACCTGCTCTCGTGTGCGGGCGGCTTCCGGTCGCGCAACATCCAGCTGTGGCAGATCGTGCTGGCGAAACGTGGTGTGCCGGGCGGCTACGTCACGGTACGGTAGGGCTGTCTACGAACCTGAACGAGTCGTGACCGGATCCTGCGCTGGCTCCCGCTGCAGCGTCTCTCGCGCGAGCACGACGAACAGCAGCGCGCATCCCCCGGCGACGCCCACGAAGATGAAGAGCGTGCTTTCCAGGCCGAGTCGCCCGGCCAGCAGTCCCGCGACCAACGGGCCGATCATCATCCCTGTGCTTGTTGCCATGTGGAATGCGCTCAGGAAGACCCCGCGCTGCTCTGTCGGCGCGAGGTCCATCGCATACGTCTGATTGGTGTTGGTGTTCATCCCCTCCGCGATGGCGAAGACGGCGAAGGCCACGGCGATGCCGATGAAGGCAGTTGACGCTCCGAGCAGATAGACGGAGGCGCCCAGCAGGACGAGCCCGAACGCTAGCGGCCACTTGCGTCCGAAGCGGTCGACCGCGAAGCCGGTGGGCGCCGCCGCGAGCATCGTCAGCACGCCGCCCATGGCAACGAGGTTGCCGATAACGTCCGGGGAGAGCATCAGCGTCTCCTGCGCGTGGATGGGGTAGTAGGTGCGGAAGATACCGGGTCCCAGCCCGATCATGCCGAAGCAGATTGTGGCCGCGGCGACCGCGATGAACGACCTCGTACCGAATATCGCCCATGGGATGCCGCCGCTGCTGGCCCGCGCCTCGCCCGGACGCCGGTCGGGCTCGCGCGGGGCGCGAGCGGGCTTCGTCTCGGGGATAAGGAACAGCACGACGAAGATGGCGACGACCTTGGTGGATGCGATGAAGATGAATACCCACCTCAGCTCGAACTGGGCGGCGATGAATCCGCCGACGAGGGGCCCCGCCAGCATCCCCATCCGCATCGCCGTGTCGCGGAACGCCACGGTGCGCCCGCGGTTCGCGATCTTCGTGAGGTCCGCTATCAGGACGCTGGAGCTGATCGTCCAGATGGCGATGGTGATGCCCGCCAGCGCTTCGAGGAGGGCGTAGTGCACGTAGTTGGTGGTTGCGAATTGGCCGACGAGGATCAAGCCGTGCCCGACTGCGCCCAGGATGAGCATGGGGCGCCTGCCCCAGCGGTCGGAGAGGAGGCCCGCGATGGGGCCGGAGATGAGCCGGGGCATCGCGCTCAGGGACGAGATGAGGCCGACCTGCAGCAGCGTGCCGCCCAGCGCGAGGGCAAAGAGGGGACGCGCCACCCACAGTGCACCAGTACCGAACCCCCACATGAAGAAGATGAGGGCGATGGGGACGGCGAGCCGGGCGATGTCCGGCGCCGACGATTGTTGGGCCTGCATGACGCTGCGCTGACCCTAGACCGCCTGTGCGGCCCGTAGGGCGTCCAGCTGCGCGTCCGTGTAGCCTGCGATCTCCCGCAGCACCTCGACGGTGTGCTGTCCGAGCGTCGGTGGGGGCGTGAAGCGTTCCTCGTGGCCCGTCTTGATGGGGTTGCCGCCGGTGCGGATGCGCCCCGCTGTCGGGTGGTCTATCTCCACGAGCATGTTGCGGTGGAGCACCTGTGGGTCCTCGTAGACGTCGGCGATGTTGTTGATGGGCGCGCCGGGAACGTCCCACTTGGCGAACAGGCGCCGCCACTCGTCTTGAGTCTTCTGGCGGACGGCACCGGCGAGCAGGTACTCCAGTTCACCGCGGTGCTTCATGCGTCCCTCGGCAGTCTTGAAGCGGGCGTCGTCCGGCAGCGATTCGTAGCCGGGGACGGTCGTGGCCATCATGTCGGCTGTCTTGAACCAGAACGGCTCCGTGCTGCAGTGGATCTGCACCCATTTGTCGTCGCTGCTGCGGAACGCCTTGGCCGGGATGTTGCTGGGGTGGCCGGAGCCTATGGGCTGCGGCGTGACGCCGGATGCGAGATAGAACGCGGCGAGGTGTGCCTGGAATGAGACCTGCATGTCCAGCATGCTCACGTCCACGCGCTTGCCTTCGCCCGTCCGCGAGCGTTCGTGGAGCGCGGTGAGCACCCCGAACGCGAGTCCCCAACCGCCGCCCACGTCGCCCATCGGGAACCCCATGTAGACGGGGTCATCCCCGGGGTTGCCGGTGACGCTCATAGCGCCGCCGAGCGCCTGCACGACGCCGTCGAAGGCGGGACGCCCGGAGTAGGGACCGTCCTGCCCGAAACCGGAGAGCGATGCGGAGATGATGGACGGGTTGACCTTCTTGAGCGCCTCGTGGTCGATCCGCAGCCGTTCCAGGACGCCGGGACGGAAGTTGTCCAGCACCACGTCCGCCTTCGCCGCGAGCGCATAGAACGCCTCGCACCCAAGGTCGGTCTGCAGATTGAGCGTAACGCTGCGCTTGTTGCGGTTGAACCCGAGGAAGTAGGCGCTCTCGCCGTTCAGGAAGTAAGGGCCAAGCTTGCGCGACGCATCGCCCGAGCCGGGCTGTTCGATCTTGATGACGTCCGCGCCGAGGTCGGCGAGCAGCCGCCCCGCGAGCGGTCCGCCGAGCACTGAGGTGAGCTCGAGGATGCGGACGTCTTCCAGCGGCATGCTCATAGGCCTGCCTCGAAGAGGAAATCGCCGGAGGAGTAGTTGCGGAGCAGGTTCCGTGCGATGACCTGCCGCTGTATCTCGTTCGTGCCCTCGCCGATGATCATGAGCGGAGCGTCGCGGAAGTAGCGCTCCACCGGGAGGTCTTGCGTATAGCCCACGCCACCGTGGATGCGCATCGCCTCGGTCGCGACGTTCAGGCACGTTTCGCTGGCGAAGAGCTTGGCCATGCCCGCTTCGAGGTCGACGCGCTGGCCGAGGTCCTTCTTTCGTGCGGCTTCCATCACCAGCAGATGCGCGGCCTTCACCTGCGTCGCCATGTCCGCAATCTTCTGCTGGATCGCCTGGTGCTCGGCGATGGGCTTGCCGAACGTCTGCCGCTGCTGTGCGTACTGCATCGCAGCCTCCAGCGCGGCGCGTGCTACGCCGACAGCCCTTGCCGCGACGTTGATGCGCCCCAATTCCAGTCCGCCCATGACGTGCCGAAAGCCGTCGCCCTCCGTGCCGCCGAGCAGGTTCGTCGCGGGTGTGCGGTAGTCCTCGAATGCTATCTCCGTGGTCTCGACGCCGCGATAGCCGAGCTTGGGGATGTCGCGCACGACATCGAGGCCGGGGCCCTTCTCACCGAGGAGGATGCTGATGCCGCGATGCGGCGGGTCGGCCTGCAGATCGGTCTTGCAGACGATGGCGTAGATGCTGCCGTATCGGCCGTTGGTGATGAACATCTTGCGCCCGTTCACCACGTAGTCGTCACCGTCGCGAACGGCGTTCGTTTTGACCGCCGCCACGTCCGTCCCAGCGTCAGGCTCGGTGATACAGAGGGCTGCGCGTCGTTCGCCCTCAGCCATGGAGGGGAGGAAGCGCTCCTTCTGGTCCGGCGTGCCGAATGTCTCGATCATGTGCGCGACGAGCAGGTGGGTATTCAGGACGCCTGTGAGGCTCATCCAGCCCTTGGACAGCTCTTCGATGAGCAGGGCGTAGGTCTCTGCGCCCACGCCGCTGCCGCCGTACTCCTCCGGAATGGTCGCGCCGAAGAAGCCGAGTTCGCGCATCTGTGCCACGAGAGCGTGGGGGTATTCGTCGGCGAGCTCGAGCTCGGTCGCGGCAGGCATGACCTCGCGCTTCACGAAATCACGGACGGTGGCGACGAGCGTTAGCTGGTCTTCTGACAGTTGCATGAGTGCCTCGGAAACGGAGGGTGAGCGTTGGGAGTATAGCCGTTCGCGGGCGTGGCCTGCGCGCGGGTGGTAGGGTTGCATGCACTCCCATGGCGATGCAGCAGCCCCGCATATCCCGCTTCTGGCCGTTCCCCCGCGCCTACTACGGCTGGGCCATCATGACCGCGAGCATGCTGAACGCAGCAGCAAGCGTGCCGATGCAGGGACCCATCGTTGGCGTGTTCGTCCGCCCCATGCAGGACGAGTTGGGCTGGTCTGCAACGTCCATTAGCATCGGTTTCGCGCTCGGGTCCGGACTGGGAGGCATCTCCTCGGTGTGGGTGGGACGGATACTCGACAGGCGCGGCGCACGCGGCGTTACGGTTGCGGCGGGGATGATTATCGTGGGCTGCATGGTGGGCCTCGCTGCGATGACGCAGGTGTGGCACTTCTGGGGTTTCTTCGGACTGGCGCGCGGTACGGCGGCGGCGGGCGCGCAACTCGGGACGATGGTCGCGTTGGCGTCCTGGTTCGTGCGGAAGCGGGGCCGCGTCGTGGGCCTGCTGGGCGTGGGGCAGCGGACGGGACAGTTCCTCATGCCGCTTCCGATAGTGGCGGTCATGACCTGGTTCGGATGGCGCGAGGCGTGGCTCGCGCTTGCGGGTTTCGCCTTGCTCGCGCTCGTGCTGCCAAGCGCCGCGTACATGCGCCGCAGACCTGAAGACTACGGACTGCTGCCGGATGGACGCCAGCCCACGCACGACGTACAGGTCGGGGAAGTGTCCGGGGATGCCGGCGAGGAGTTATGGAGCCTGGCGGAGGCGAAGCGGACGGTGACGCTGTGGGCCCTCATCGTGGCGCAGGCCGCCGTGGTGCTGGCGGTGAACGCGACGAACCTGCACATCAACGTGAGCCTACAGGACAAGGGTCTGTCGCAGTTTTCGGCGGCAATGGCGGTGACGATCTATCTGACCGTGGCGGCGCTCTCCGTGTTCGGCTGGGGGCTGCTGATGGAGCGTGTGCACACGCGCTACCTGGCGCTCACGTCGGTGCTTTTCTACCTCACGGCGATGGTGCTGGCGATATCGGTCGATTCGTTCCCGACGGCAGTCGCGTTCAGCGTCGCCTTCGGATCCGCGCTGGGCGTGTGGACGGTCGTGAGCCGGATGATGTTCGCGAACTACTTCGGGCGCAGGTCATTCGGGACGATACGAGGCTTCGCGGCGCCCATCATGGCGGGAGTGAGCATGGTGGGACCGATATTCGCGGGGATAGTGAAGGACATCACCGGCAGCTACGACCTGTCGTTCACCATATTCGCGGGCGTGTTCGGGATCGCGTTCGTTGCGTTTGCGCTTGCCAAGCCGGTGACGAAGGCGTAAACGCTGCACGCCCTTACGCCATGAAGGCATCCGCCCATTCATCGATGCGTTCGGGGGCCAACCGGGTTATCACCGGCAGGCGGTCGAAGTCCGTGTCGGTTGAGACGATGTGCGACACGCCGAGCCGCAGCGCGACCGCTGCGTGCACGAGGTCGCGGGCGTTGATGCCTGGATGGTCGTCCGCTAGCGCTGCTGCATCGAGAACGTCCTGCACGTAGACCGGTTCGATGTACCGTTGCATCGCCCGGGCGAACCTGTTGAACACTTCTCTTCCCAGGGGCCAGCGCCTTTCAGCTACATAACGGTGGATGATCTCCTGAAAGACCTCGGCATCTGTGACGAATCTACTCGGATGCGCTGCAATGATGCCCATGACGTGAGCGCATGGAGCACGGAGCGGATGCTCACTGCCCGCTGTGTACATGGGAATATTGGCGTCGACGAACGCCCTCGGATTAGATGCCTCCTGGTTCATGGGCGGATGCCAACTGGCGTGAGAGTTCCTCCGGGTCGGGCATGGCTTCTCCCCGGAGTTTAATGAGTTCCTGAACGGCGCGGCGCCGATCTTCTTGAATCATCGCCTCGTAGGCGTCGTCTATGAGGACCCGCACTACTTCTGATATCGATGCGCCTTGCATCCCCGCGATCTCTTCGAGTTGTGTACGGCGCTTCTCGTCGAGCCGCACTTCGAGCCGTACAGTCATTTCCGTACCTCCTGTGCCGTACGGATACGTACGGCATCAACTGTACGGAACATAACATACGGCAGGGCTCATCGTCGAGCCCTGCCGTATGCGTCAGTCTTGTGCCGTCTGTCGTGCGGCTGCTTAGCGTCCGGCTGTCATGGGGTACATGTCCGGCTTGAGCACGGACCACGGCTGGTCGGCGGGCAGGATGCGGTCGATGGCGCGGATTCCGACGAACTCATTCTGGCTGCCGCGCGGCGTGCCGCCGTCCGAGTTCACCCGTATCGCCTCCTGGAGCAGCTTGCGCATCGCGATGATTGCGCGGTCGCTCGTGCCGAGGTGCTCCTGGCTGCGGTCCGCGATGGTGCCCATCGTCTCCTGCAGGGCGCGGTCCTGGGTGTTGACGCCGACGATGCCGGTGAAGTTCTCCGTGCGCTGCATCTGCCGGTCGAGCTTCCAGTCGTTCTCCTTGTTGCGCACCGTGCGGAAAGTGGTGCGGTCGATGTCGACGTCCCACTCGTTGCCGGTGCCTGCGAGTCGCCTGTCCTTGTCGTTCAGCGGGTTCTCGTCCCAGGTGAACGTCCAGTTGAAGACCATCGTGTTCTCGTCGTCTATCGGCACCCAGCAGTGGCCGGAGCTGCGCGGCTGCACCGGCTCGCCGCTGCGCCCCACCTGGCCTGCGCGGAGCTGGTGGAAGGGGAGCACGTAGTGGTACGTCCGCACGTAGTTGCCTTCTTCCTTGGAGAGCGGGCGAACGGAGCTGTAGGTGTAGCCGTAGTTGGTCTGCTCGACCTCCAGGTACGGAGCTGTGGAGCGTGAGCGGAGCAGCGTCTTGTCGGCGAGGTCGTTGTTGTGCAGGAAGGACGAGTGGGAGGTGTCGATGCCGCCCTCCACGGCCTGCACCCAGTTGCACGTCTGGATGAGTTTCGTGACGCCGCGGTGGGAGTCGGGCACGGTCGTCCACTCGAACGCGGGTGGGGGCGGGACCTCGTTGGCCGGGCCGAGGTAGGCCCAGATGACGTTGCCGCTTTCCCACGTCTTGTAGGCGCGCGTCTTCACCTTGTGCTTGAAGTTACTCTGTTCCGGCTCGTTGGGCTGGTCCACGCAGATGCCGTCCACGTCGAACTTCCAGCCGTGGTAGACGCAGCGCAGGCCTTCCTCCTCGTTCCTGCCGAAGTAGAGGCTCACGCGGCGGTGGGGGCAGGCGTCTGGCAGCAAGCCGACGCGTCCCTTGGAGTCGCGGAACGCGACGAGGTCCTCGCCGAGGAGCCGCACGCGCACGGGATCGCAGTCGGGCTCCGGCAGTTCGAAGTCCATGAGCGCGGGTATCCAGTAGCGCCGCATGGCCTCGCCCATCGGCGTACCGGGGCCTACCCGCGTGATGAGTTCGTTGTTCTGGATGGAAAGCATGGCTTGCTCCTCCTGCTGCGTTTTAGGACACTGATTCGCTGCCGCCGATTGTACTACTCCTGTACAGCAGCGGCATGCAACACGTCGTGTGCAAGGTGACTACGACTCGAGGTTGGACTCGTAGAAGTTGTGCCAGGCGTCTATGGCGAAGTCCCACACGTTGCCGATGACGGGCCAATCGCGTGCGACCGGAGTGCCCCACTCTGAGAGCAGGAGGTAGCCGTAGATGCCGATGATGATGACTTCGAAGAACACTGCCGGTATGAGTGTCCAGTACCACTTCACCTTCCCGAAGATGATGAGGTACAGGATGGTGTACGCGGGCACGGCGATATGGAAGCCGAATACCCAGAGGCCTATGAGCAGCGCGCCCGTTGTGCCGATCAACTGGAACCAGCGCCGCAGGACCATCATCGGATCGTCGTCAGTTTCCAGGAAGCCGGTGTCCATTATCTGGCCGGTCGTGCTGGAAGCCCCAGCTTTGAAGAGCAGGTAAGCGCGCCAGAACCAGAAGGGCGTCCCGAACAGGACCGCGATACGCGGCAGCAGCCATCCGCCGTTGTCCCACTCCAGCCGCCATGGCAGCCACCCCAGTGCATCAGCGTCCGGCGGCACGGAGTCCAGGTACATGTAGATGAAGAACGCGGCGACGGCGATGAGGAGAATTACCTCGCCGATGAACTCCATGGAAGTGAAGCGGCTGCGTGAGGCTGTCGCGCCATTGGCGTTGGATGTCGTCATGGCGCCGCCTCCCCTATGTTGTGCTCCGCTGCCTCAGCCGCCCGGATGCGGGATGCGTTCCGCTGCGCCCTGATGCCGACGATCGCACCGAGAACGACGAATGCCAGGATGGCGTTGAACTGCCACCGGAGGAACATCTCCCAGCCGTACGTGTTGGTCGCTATCCAGAGCCACTTCTCGGCTTCGTTCGCCAGCACGATCGCGATGACGATGGGCGGCCGTGGCCAGGCGTACGCCTTCATGAACAGGCCGAGCACGCCGGCTGCGGCGAACAGCCACAGGTCTCCAACGGACTGCGAGCTCTGGTAGACGCCGATGACGATGATGGCCATCACCAGCGGAAAGAGGATGTTCGGCGGTATCACCGTGACGCGGGCGATGAGCGGCGCGAACCGCAGAACGATGGGCACCACGATGATGTTCGCGAGCACGATCGTCCAGACGAGTGCGATGCTCAGGTCCAGGTGCTGGTTGAGCATCGGCGGGCCGGGCTGGATGCCGACCAGGATGAGCATGGCAAGGATGAGCGCCATGTTGGGGCTGCCGGGTATCGAGAAGAAAAGCGTGGGCACCAGCACGCCGCCGTCTATCGCGTTGTTCGACGCCTCCGGCGCTATGACTCCGCGTATGTCGCCCGTGCCGAAGGACTCCATCGCGCCCGGTTCGGTCTGGCGCGCCTGCGCATAGGCTATCCAGTGGGCGGGCACTGCCCCGAGCCCCGGCATCATCCCGACGAAAGCGCCGATGAGTGAGGAGCGCGTGATCAGCCACTTGTGGCGTGTCGCCTCCTTCATGCCCTTCTTCACCCCCTCGCCGGAGCCGGAGAGCACCTCGTCCAGCCGCTCCGTCGCGATGGTGGTGTTGCTGACGACCAGGTTGGCCAGCTCCGGGATGGCGAACAGTCCCAGCAGCATCGGCACGAGCGGGAGGCCGTCCCACAGGTAGCCGATGCCCATGTTTGCGCGGACGACGCCGCCGATGGGTGAGAAACCGATGAGGGCGATGGCGAGTCCGAACGCTGCGGTGAGCAACCCCTTTACCATCGCGCCGGAACTCAGCAACGCCACTGTTGCGATGCCAAGGAGTGAGAGGAGGAAGAACTCCGCCGCCCCGAACAGTTTCAGCACCTCGCGCGCTACGGGCAGCACGCCCATCAGCATCGCCGCGCCGATGATGCCGCCGATGAGCGAGGAGACGTAAACCGCGCCCAGCGCCTCTCCGGCGCGGCCTTGGCGCGACATCGGATAGCCGTCGATGATCGTCGCCTGCGACCCTCGCGACCCCGGAACGCCGATGAGAATGGACGGTATGGGTTCGGTCGCGTCGTTGGCGGCGGCGTAGAAGACGGCGGCCGGCAGGGCTATGAACGGGTCAAGCTGGGAGGCGAAGCTGAGCAGCAGGATGAAGACGGGTACGCCGCCCGCAATCATCACACCGTTGAAGAGCGCGATGGGGGTGATGATCGCGAATGCGATGAGCGGCCCGGGACTGAACAGGTGTTGAGCCGCACTGATGGCTGCTTCCCACATAGGGCGGCATGTCCTTTCTGCTGTTTCGCCTCAGGTAACCACGCCGGTGCGGACATCGCGTCCGCACCGGCGCACCGGGTGCCTTTGCGTTAGTTCACTATGAGGTCGCCGACGCCGCTCAGTTCGAGGGCTGCCTGGAGGATCTCGGGATCAGTGTTCCGGACCTGCTCCACGATCGCCATGATGTCCTCGGCCCTTCCATAGCCGTAGTCTTCCTGGTAGCCGGCGATGGTGAGCTGCTCGATGAACCGTTCGTCCAACACGAGTTGATCGAACGCCGACTGCCAGTACTGCTTCACGTCGTCCGGAACGCCTGGGGGCAGGAAGAAGACGCGGGATATCTCGGACACAAGCAGGTTCAGGTCGTTCGCTTTGTTCCGGATCGGGTCGTCGAACGGGATGCCGGGGAGGTCGAGGTACCAGGGCAGCGGGCCGGTGTGCCCGAGTTCGGCCAGCCACTCATCGGTGTACGGCTTCGCCTCGTAGAAGATTGGCACGAGGCGTCCATCATCTATCCACTCGGGGTAGAGGCGCCCGGCGGTACTCGGGCCGCACCGGCCTGTTCCGTCCACCTCGCCACGGTCGAACGCCGCCATGATCTCGGTCGAGCCGCCGTAACCGTAGATCAGATTGAACGGGCCGCCGTTCGCGATCATGAACTCGATGGCCGGCTCGTTGCCTGGCCCTGCGGAGCCGACCCTGATCGTGAGGTCCCTGTCCAGCACCTCCTGCCAGGAGGAGGCGAAGTTCTTGTCCAGACAGAAACCGTCGGGGTTAACAGCGAACGTGGGTGAGCCGAGGATGTGGATGGCGTCGATGTCGAATCCGGTGACGTCGCCCACATACAGCTGTCGCTGGAACCAGCGCGAGTGTGTCGGGCCGATGGTGTAGCCGTCTGGCTTCGAGTCGACCACTGCCCGGAGACCACGAAGCTGTCCGGCGCCCGGGAGGTTCTGCACGACGAAGCGCGTGCTCTCAGGGAAGTAGTGCTCGGCCGTCGCAGCGACGATTCTGCTGAACGTGTCGTAGCCGCCGCCGGGGCTTGCACCGACGATGATTCTGATCGTCTTGCCGCCGAAGTACTCCTCCGCGTCGAAGCCGACTGGGGGCGGCACGGGCGTGGGCGTCGGCCGTGGCGTGGGAGTGGCCGTCGGTTCCGCCATCATCGCGCCGGGCGTGGGAGTGGCTGCGTCCTCCATCATCGCCTCGGGCGTGGGAGTGGCCGCGTCTTCCATCATCGCTTCGGGCGTGGGGGTGGAATCATCGGCCATCGCTTGAGGAGCGGACGTTGGGGTGGCCGTGGGCTCGTCGCTCCCACACGCCGCAAAGAGGGCCAGAACCACGGCGACTGCGCCGAGGGCCAGGAGTCTGTGGATGCGCATCAAATCCTCCCTGTTCCAGACACGTCCCACCGAGCCGCCTGCCCAGCGGTTCGGTGGGTGCCAGCGATTGTTGCGGCGCACTCTACCTCTTGCGCAAGCGTCCGGTCAATCGTTGGAGTGTCGATGCGTGATTCCTGTTCACAAGCTGACGCAACGCGGCAAGTTGCCGTGTTTGCCCCGGCGGCCTATGCTGCGCCTCGCCAGCCACATGAAATGGAACAGGAGACCGGGCATGACGACAACGGCAACCCTCTGTATAGACGCCGATGGGCACGTGCGCGACTCGGACGACGACATTCGCCGCTACCTGCCCGAGCCCTACAACGAGAGGCCGCGCCTGAGCGCGAACTCCCCCCGGGACGGGTTCGACAACACGCTCGGTGGCCGTCTCGGCACCCGGCAGGTGGACACCGGCGTCTGGCTCGACGCACTGGACCGCGGAGGGCTTGCAGCATCAGCGCTCTTCCCTACGGGAAGCCTCGGCGCGGGCTGGCTCATGGAGCCGGACTTCGCGATCGTGCGCTCCCGCGCCTACAACAACTGGCTGTTCGATACCTACCTCCAGCTTGACTCGCGATTTAAGGGCGTTGCGCTGCTGCCCGTGCAGGACCCGCCCGCCGCGGCCCAGGAGCTACGGCGCTGTGTCGAAGAGCTCGGCATGCTTGGCGGGATGCTGCCGGAAGGGCCGTACCAGTTCGGCAAGCCGCAGTTCGACGTGATCTACGAGGAGGCACAACGCCTCGGCGTGCCGTTGGCGGTACACGGCAGCGGGCGCATCACCGGCTCCTATGACGAGTTCCTGTTCGACAACCTCTCGCAGGTGCACTCGCTCGGCCATGCGTTCACGCAGATGAAGCAGTTCGTGAGCATCATGCTGTCCGGCGTGCCGGAGAAGTTCCCTGACCTGAAGATCGCGTTCCTGGAGGCGGGCTGCGGCTGGACGGTCTACATGCTCGACCGCATGGACGAGCGCTACCACCTGCGCGGCCACGTGGACTCGCCGCTGCTGACGAAGTATCCCAGCGAGTACCTCGCGTCAGGCAACATCTTCATCTCCTGTGAGGCCGAAGAAGCGGATGTTGCCGGAGACGATGCGCATCCTGGGCGAGGACATCATCATGTTCGCGTCCGACTTCCCCCACTGGGACGCCGAATTTCCCGAGAACATCCAACATCTGCTCGCTCGCGAGGACATGACGCCCGAACAGCGGGCGAAGGTCGTCGGGCTGAACGCGCAGCGTTTCTACGGGATGGCGTAAGCATGTACGACCTGACAGGCAAGGTTGCACTGGTGACGGGTGCGGGCGGCGAACGCGGTTTCGGCCGCGCCATCGCCAACCGCCTCGCGTGCGAGGGCGCGGATGTAGCCATCAATGACGTTGCGCTGAATCCCTACGGCAGCGCGGGCGGCTGGCAGGGGCTGGAGTCGGTCGCAGCCGAGATTGCCGAAACAGGACGCCATTCGCTCGCGCTCGTCGGTGACGTGTCGGACAGCGCGTCCGTCGACCGGATGGTGCAGGAAACGCTCGAACGCTTCGGACGGATAGACATCCTGGTGAACAACGCCGGGTCGCGTCCGGGGCCGGACCGCGTGCCGCTGGTGGAGCTGACGGAGGAGGCGTTCGACGAGGTGCAACGAGTGAATGTGCGCGGAACGTTCCTCTGCACACGCGCCGTGGCGCGCCACATGATCGAACGTGGGGGAGGGGGAAAGATCGTCACCATCGCTTCCACGGCAGGGAAGCGGGGGATGCCGCGCTACGCGGCTTACACGGCGTCCAAATTCGCGCTGGTTGGGTTCACCCAGTCCGTCGCACATGAACTCGGGCCGCACGGGGTGAACGTGAACGCTATCTGCCCAGGCCTCGCCGAGACGGAGCGCGCCGCGTACATCGCCGACGCCATCAAGCCGTCAGGCACGACGGCTGAGGAGCAGTTGCGGGGGATGGTGGCCGACCGCACACGGGCAAACCCGCTCGGCCGGATTACGGAAACCGAGGACATCGCAAAAATGGCCGCGTTCCTATCGTCCGCTGAGTCGGACTACATAACCGGCCTTGCTGTCTCCGTCTCCGGTGGGGACGTGATGTACTAGGCAACGGGAAGGCCCGGCTTGCGCCGGGCTTCCCGCAAAGAGCCTGAGGCTCTAGCCCATCTGGGCCATGGTCTTGCCGATGATGTTGAGGCCCGTGCCGCAGACGGGGCATGTCCCCTTGATGATTGGCTTGCCGTTCTTGGTCGTCTCGTCGCGGGGGCTACCCATGTCGCGCTTGTCCCGACACTTGACGCAGTATGCCTGCATTCTTGTCCTCCTTCTGCTGTTGCAGCCTTTGGGCTGCCGTATCACAGAGCAATGCTTTCCTACCAGATAGGCACTCTACAAGTCCCCTGAAGCCTCATTTTTGAGGGAATTTCGCAGAATTACGCCTGATGCGGCGGAATTGCACACCATCCACCCCGCCCGGATGCTCCTCAGAAGAGACCGCAGGTGTGCGGCGCGGATTTCCGCGCTGCGCTACACTCACCCTGACCTTTCCAGGAGGAATGCGGATGATCTACGAACTGCGGACATACAATCTCACGGCCAATTCCGTGCCCGAGGTGGAGCGGCGCTTCGCCGAGAAGATAGAGGGGCGCACGAAACTCTCGCCTCTGGTCGGCTTCTGGCACACGGAGATCGGGCCGCTCAACCAGATCGTTCATCTGTGGGCATACGAGACGCTGCAGCAGCGCGCGGACGTGCGTACCAAGGCCATCGCGGATGGCATCTGGCCACCGGACATCACGGAGTTCATCGTCTCTATGGAGAGTGACATCCTCGTGGGCTCGGCAGTGAACGACTCGCTGGACGGCCCGCGCGAGTGGGGCAGCCTCTACGAGTTGCGGATGTACACCTTCCCGTCGGGCACCGTCCGCTCCGTGATGCAGCAGTTCAGCGAGCAGGCCACGAAGCGGCTGGAGATGTATCCCGGTTGCTTCTTCATGAGCGACCTGGGGCAGCTCAACCGCTTTTACCAGCTCTGGCCGTACAAGGACTGGGCGCACCGGGATGAACTCCGCGGCATCTACCTTAAGGAAGGCATCTGGCCGGCGCACACGGACGTGAGTGCGGTGCATCAGCTCGTGCGGCACATGGTTCCTGCGTCGTTCTCGCCGCTGCACTGACAACGCGTCGGAATCGGCGCGTCAGCGACGGCTCCGACGCGCGTTGACCCCGCCTCTGCGCCGGTGTTAGCGTCATGCCTGATAAGCGAACGGGAGGGTGCGTATGCGCCTCGTGAGTTTCGACGATTACCGCATAGGCGTGTTGACCGATAGCGACGCCGTCGTCGACGTCACCAGCCTGCTGCCGGAGCTACCGGACGAGTTCGAGCCTATGCGCATGCTGCTCCTCATCGAGCGATGGGACGGTCTACGGCCGCAGGTGGAGTCGATGGCGGCGTCGGAGAGCGGCGTGCCGCTCGGCTCCGTGAGCCTGCTGCCGCCGGTGCCCGCGCCGCGCAAAGTGTACGCGCAGCCCGTCAACTACAGGGCGCATCAGGCGGAGATGCAGGAAAGCCCATGGAGCGGCACCGCTCCCCAGGTGTCGTCCGACCAGGGGATGTTCCTGAAGGCGTCCAGCGCTGTCTCCGGCCCGAACGACCCCATCCTGCTGCCGTACTCGGACCGCGTCATCCACCACGAGTCCGAACTCGTCATGGTCATCGGCAGGGGCGGCAGCATGATTCCGCTGGACGAGGCGCTCTCGCATGTCTTCGGCTACACCTGCGGTCTGGACATGACCGTGCGCGGACCCGAGGACAGGAGCAAGCGCAAGTCGTTCGACACCTTTGCGCCCATCGGTTCGTGCATCGTGACGGCAGACGAGATACCGGACCCGCAGGACCTCGAAATTAACCTCTGGGTGAACGAGGAGTTACGCCAGCACGCATTCACGCGCGACATGATCGTGGACTGCAAGAACCAGATAGCCAACATGTCGTGGGTGGCCCGCATGGAGCCGGGCGACCTCGTCTTCACGGGCACGCCGGAGGGGGTCGGCTCGGTTGGACCGGGCGATC
Organism: Dehalococcoidia bacterium; assembly: GCA_965208625.1. Lineage (GTDB taxonomy): Bacteria > Chloroflexota > Dehalococcoidia > Lucifugimonadales > Australimonadaceae > Bin16. The sequence goes on along the minus strand of OZ242348.1, from coordinate 1,283,094 downwards.
TGGTGACGATACACATAAGTCAGGTAGGCGAACTGTCCGCAAGAGCGCAGGCAAGAGAGTAGGAGGACGACCATGACCTGGACGATGCCGGAGAGTGAGAAGGCGTACCACCAGGAGTTGGACGACGAGAACATCAACCCACTGTGGGTGATGCACGCGAACCCGCCCGAGCGTCCGAAACTCGCGCCGCACGTGTGGCGCTGGGACAAGATGCGCGAACTGGCGATACAGGCGGGCGCACTGGAGAGCCTGAAAGGGCAGGGCTTCCGCCGGGCGCTCACGATGCGCAACCCCGGCCTGAAGAGCCCGATGGCCGGCGCGACCAAGACGATGTCCGCGGCCGTCCAGATCGTCTGGCCCGGCGAGATCGCCGAGGCGCACCGCCACACCGCCGCTGCGATCCGGTTCGTCATCGAGGGTGAAGGCGCCTTCACGGTGCAGGAGGGGGAGCGCTTCCGGATGCAGGAGGGCGACTTGGTCCTCTCCCCCAGCTGGGCGTGGCACGACCACAACAACCCGACCGACAAGCCCGTCATCTGGCTCGACTGCCTCGACGCTCCGTTGGTCGGTTACCTGGACGCCATGTTCCAGGAGCCGTTCCCGGAGGACGTGCAGCCCGTGACCAAGCCCGTCGGCTTCACCAACGCCTCTATCGGCAACGGCCTCATGCGCCCCAACCTGGGAGACGTCCACGGCGGCGCTCTCCCGCTCACCTACCGGTGGGACGAGGCCTACGGCGCGCTCCTCGGCTACGGCGAAGAGGATCCCTTCGACGGCGTGATGATGGAGTACGCCAACCCGGTGACGGGCGGGCACTCCATGCCGACGCTCGCGCTCAAACTGCAGCGTCTCGCGCCCGGCTCGCACACCGAAGCCCACCGCCACACGTCCAGCGTCGTCTACCACGTCGCTAAGGGCGAGGGCTACTCAATCATCGACGGCAAGCAGCTCGAATGGACGAAGGGCGACACCTTCGTCCTGCCCTCGTGGGCACTGCACGAGCACGGCACCGACTCGTCAGACGACGCAGTGCTCTTCTCTATGAGCGACCTGCCTGTGATCGAGGCGATGGGCCTCTACCGCGAGGAAGAGGGCAAGCGGCAGGAAGTCGTCGGCGCGATCGGGTAGTTGCCGTCGTCCCGGGTGGCGCATCGGATTCGAAGACCTCATCGGGTGAACGCCTCGCCATGACACAGCACGTCGGGTTCCCTGCAGACAGGGGCGCCGGAACAGGAGCGAACCATGACCACAGGCTCTGCCAGACCCTTGAAGATGGGCGTTATCGGCGTGGGCGTCGGCGCGACGCAGATCATGCCCAGCATGGAGAGCCTGGACGAGATTGAACTGATGGCCGCGGCGGACACGAACCCTCGGGTCCGCGAGGCGTTTCAGGCCCGCTTCCCGGAAGCCCGCGTCTACGACAGCGCCGAAGCGCTCTGCGCCGACCCGGACGTCGAGGCCGTTTGGGTAGCGACGCCGAACAACTTCCACAGCCCGCACGTCGTACTCGTTGCGAACGCGGGCAAGCACGCCGTCTCCGAGAAGCCGATGGCCCTGAACATGCAGGAAGCCGAGGCGATGGTTGACGCTGCCGCGAAGAATGGCGTGAAGCTGCTCTGCGGTCACACGCTCGGCTTCAGCCCACCCGTCCTGGAGATGCGGCGCATCATCCTCTCCGGTGAACTAGGTCCACTCAAGGCGCTCAACAACTGGGCGTTCACGGACTGGATGCTCCAGGCGCGCCAGCCGGAAGAGCTGGACGAGAGCGTGGGTGGCGGTGTCCTCTACCGCCAGGGGCCGCACCAATTGGACAGCCTGCGCGTGCTCGGCGGCGGTATGGTGCGCACGATACGTGGGACCACGGGCAAGTGGTGGCCGGAGCGCAACGCCGTCGGCTACTACTCCGCGTTCATGGAGTTCGAGGACGGCGCAACGGCTTCCGTCACCAACAACGGCTACGGCTACTCGATGACCGCCGACCTCGTGCCGTGGAGCGACGAGCAGGGCAGGGGACTCATCGAGGGCTACACCCACGACGACCGCGTCCAGATCCGCGCCGGCCTCAAGGACGGTACCCGCGACGAGTTCGAGGCGAAGGACTCGCTCCGCATCGGCTCCGAGCACGAGCGCCGCTTCTGGCGCGAGCAGCCGAAGGAGGTCCCGCCGTGGCGTCCGACGAACCTCGGCATCCTTATCGCGACGTGTGAACGCGGCGACCTGCGGCAGTCCCGCTACGGGCTGTACGTCTACAAGGACGGCGGCATCGAGGACCGCTCGCTCACGATCTCGCGCTACCACGCGGGCAGGGAAGACCTGATGGAGCTCTACAACGCCGTGCGGAACGACGCGCCCGTCTACCACGACGGCCTCTGGGGCATGGCGACGCTGGAGCTCATCACGGGCATCATGGAGTCGTCGCGCACCGGCAAGGACGTGCAGCTCACGCACCAGGTGCCGATGTCGCCGGACTACGGCCTCTGATACCTCGTCACTCCCGCCTCTCCCGCCTCTTCTGTCATTCCCGTGAAAACGGGAATCCAGCGTGCGCGACAGCGGAGCGCACACAGGCGGGGTGGGGCGTGGGCCTTGTCATGCTGAGCGGATCCGAAGCTTCTCTCGGGTGTGGTTATCCGACCTCCGGCCTCCCGACCGCGAACCGCTCCCCCTCAGGAATCGTAACAAGCCCGAATCCCCAGCAGACGACTTCTCCATCGTGGCGCAACCCGCATGCGTCCGCGGTCTTCCCGGAAACGATGGACACGAATCGGTCGTCCTGCGGTGCAGCCTCGCTCATGTTGATTCCCCAGCAGACGGGGCTGCCGTCCGTGCGCAACCCGCAGGTGTGGTGACGACCGCTGGACAGCGCCGCGAACCGCTCGTCTTCCGGCGGCGACGATTGTCCTTCGGTATTGCTTCCCCGGCAGACCGCGCTGCCGTCCGCGCGCAACGCGCACATATAGTTTCCCCCGACGCTGAGCGACACGAAGCGCTCGTCCTCCGGCGGCAGCAGCCATGATGACCAGGGGGCGCCCCAGCAGGCGATGCTTCCATCAGGCCGCAGGCCGCATGTGCTTTGACCGCCACTGCTGATGGACGTGAACCGCTCTTCCTCGGGCGAAGCCCACGCAGGAGATTCTCCTTTGATCGTCCAGCACACGGCGCGTCCGTCGGAGCGGAGGCCGCAGCTGTGGTAGAGGCCGCTGCTGATCGCCGCGAGCGGTCCATACACGGGCGGTGCCCAGGTGGCGGCCTGCCCCTCGCTCGCCGCGTCCCAGCAGACGGCGCTGCCGTCGGGCCGTAGGCCGCACGTGTGGTATGTCCCGCTGCTGATGGAGGTGAACCGCTCTCCCTCCGGCGGCGGTTGCCCCCAGCACGCGGGGCGTCCATCGGGGCGGAGGCCGCATACGTGCCCCTCGCCCATGCTGAGCGTCACCGGCTGCTCTGGCGCGCGGAAGTTTGCTGGGACAGGGGTGCGGCGTGGGCGTGGGACCGGTACTGCCGCCCCGCTGACGTCTACCCGCAGGTCAGCGATGTCTTCCAACAGCGCCGCGACCGCAGTATTGCCCTGCCCCCAGCATCTGACACTCCCGTCGGCTCGTGCTCCGCATGTGTAATCGAGGCCGCCACTGATGAGCGCGAACCGCTCGCTTTGCGGCGGTGACGACATTCCGAACTCGTTCCAGCCCCAGCAGACGGCGCGGCCTACGCGCCGGAGGCCGCACGTGTGACCGCTGCCTCCGGCGAGGGATACGAACCGCTCGCCTTTCGGTGGTGACGCTTGCCCTTGCGGACTCCAGCCCCAGCAGACGGCGCTGCCGTCGGCGCGCAGGCCGCACGTGTGAGCCTCCCCTCCGGCGAGATATACGAACCGCTCGTTTTCCGGGGCCGGAACGAGCTGATCGTTCCACACCTGCGTCCACTCCTCAGCCGTGATGCCTTCCGGGGGCGGCCTTTGCGCGTCCAGGCCGTTCCCCCAGCAGATGAGGCTCCCGCCGGTGCGTAACCCGCACGTGTGGGCCTCCCCTCCGGCGAGGGACACGAACCGCTCGCCTTCCGGCGGCGACGATTGCCCTGCCTCGTTCCTTCCCCAGCAGACGGCGCTGCCGTCGGCGCGCAGGCCGCACGTGTGAGCGCTGCCTCCGGCGAGATATACGAACCGCTCGCCTTCCGGTGGTGATGATTGCCCTTTCGAGTCACTCCCCCAGCAGACGACGCTGCCATCGGCGCGCAGGCCGCACGTGTGGGCTATGCCCCCGGCGAGGGACACGAACCGTTCGTCTTCCGGTGGTGACGATTGCCCTGCCTCGTTCCTTCCCCAGCAAACGGCGCTGCCGTTGGGACGCAGAACGCATGCGTGCATGAATTCGCTCAACAGCGTTACTGGCTGGTTCCCTGCGGAAGGTGGCGGCATTGGCAAAGGTGGGGTTGGTGCGAGGATTGACGTCGGCGTTGGCGAAGGCAGGGTTGGCGCGAGAGTCGGGGCGGGCGCAAGAGTTGGCGTCGGCGTGAGGTCTGGCGTCGGCGTCGGAGCGGCGCACGCCCCGATGAGCAGGAGACTCGCAGAGACGGCGAGTATGCTGCGGACGGTGGAACTGAACATGCGGCGAACTCCGGCGGCGCGATAGTGGAGAAGTGCGATGCCTGCATGCCTCGCTCTCGCAAGCCCTTGCGCGCGAGAGTATCATTAGCCCCGGCAGAACGAACAGCCTCTGAAGGAGGTATGTGGATGCTCACCGCAGCACAGAACCAGCGCCTCACACGGGTCGGACCGGGCACGCCGATGGGCGAGTTGCTCCGGCGCTACTGGCACCCCATCGCCCCGAGCGCCGAACTGAACGCCGACAACCCCACGAAGGAAGTACGCATCCTCGGCGAGGATCTCGTCCTCTACCGCGACGCGAAGGGCACGCTCGGCCTCATCGAGCCGTCGTGTGCCCACCGCAAGGCGAACCTCTCCTACGGCATCCCTGAGGAGAACGGCATTCGCTGTGCCTACCACGGCTGGATATTCAACGAGACCGGCCAGTGCGTCGATCAGCCGTCCGAGCCTGAGGGCTCCAAGTTCAAGGACAAGGTCCGCATCAAGGCGTACCCGGTGCAGGAGAAAGCGGGCATCGTCTTCGCGTACATGGGACCCTCGCCGGTGCCCATGCTCCCGCGCTGGGACCTCCTCGAATGGGACAACGTCGAGCGCTGGGTCGTAGCGATGGAGTTGCCCTGCAACTGGCTCCAGTGCATGGACAACTCACTCGACCCCGTGCACTTCGAGTGGCTGCACAACTACTGGGGCTCCTACGTGCTCGGCATGGAGAAGCCGCCGGAAGAGCGCGAGGCCTGGAAGAAGCAGATGCAGGGAGACGGCGCGCGCGGCCGTCACGAGGTGAAGGTCGGCTTCGACCGGTTCGAGTACGGCGTCATCAAGCGTCGCCTGATGCAGGGCGACACCGAGGAGAACGAGTGGTGGCGCATCGGTCACCCGGTGCTGTTCCCCAACATCCTCCGCGTTGGCCAGCAGCGCAACCACGGCTTCCAGATGCGAGTCCCGATGGACGACACCCACACGTACCACATCGTCCTGCGCGTGCGCGTGCCGGAGGCGGGCGAGGTCGTCGAGCAGGCCGAGATTCCGTACAAATACGAGAACGTGTTCAAGAACGACGGACGCATCCGCGCCGACTGGGTGCTCGGCCAGGACCAGGCTGCCTGGATCATGCAGGGTCCCATCAGCGACCGCACCACTGAGTCGCTCGGCGTTACAGACATCGGCATCATCCTCTACCGCAAGGTGCTCGAGGAACAGATACAGATCGTAGAGGACGGCGGCGAGCCCATAAACGTCCATCGTGAGGACAAGGGCGTCATCGTCCTGCCGCAGGAGCACTCCTACTATCCCGGCTACGACGTCACCGGCGGCCCCTACCGCGACAAGCCGAACCTCAAACCGCTCATCGAGGCGCAACTCGCTCCGGAGATAGACGCCAACTTCGCGTAGGCGTTCGGGAATCCCCTCTCCCAGCAAGGGGAGAGGGCTAGGGTGAGGTACTGCGGGGGCAGGGTGGTGGCGTGCTACTCCAACCACACTGCTTCCGCCGCCCAGTCCTCCAACTCGTCGGGTGGCGTGCCCGGCCCGTACGCCTGTTCATAAGCGCGTTGGATTGCCTCGGCCTCCTCCTCGCTCATCTTTCGGTCTAGGTAATGGGTGAGAGCCTCCCTGACCACCGCGGAGCGTCCGCGCACGCGTACCTCCGTGCAACTGTCCAGTCGTTCGAGTAGTCCTTCGTCTATCGTGAAGTTGATGGCTTTCTTCATGCCTTAATGCTACACGTGCTCCTACTGACACGGCGTCGCCGCTTGCGCCTGAGACGCGCGTAGCGGAAGATGCGCCGCAGCGAAGGAGGCCAGCCTATGCGGTGGCCGGAGGCTGCAGACGAGATCGTTGTACGCGACGGTCACCTCACCATCAAGCTGTTCAAGCTCGTCGACGGCTGGTACGCGCAGGTCGAGTCCGCCATCGAGGGCAAGATATTCGAGGGGCGCGTCACGGAGATGTCCGGCCTGCTCGCGGGACACCCCATGGTGAGCGGCCTCGTTGACGACGACAGCGACTCAGAGGAGGAGTAGCGTGGCAGACAGGCTCGCAGGCAAAGTGGCAATCGTAACGGGGGCCGGATCGAGCGGCCCGGGGATCGGGAACGGCAAGGCCGCCTCCATCCTCTTCGCGCGCGAGGGCGCAAAGGTGCTTCTCGTCGACCGCGAGCTCGATCGCGCCCAGGAGACCCTCGGCCTGATCGAAGCCGAGGGCGGCACTGCGTTCGCCATGGCCGCCGACGTGACGAGCGCCGCCGACTGCGAGGCGATGGTGCAGACGGCGGTCGAGCGTTTCGGTCGACTGGACATCCTCCACAACAACGTTGGCATCTCCACCCGCGCCGACGTCACCGACGTCACTGAGGAGCAGTGGGACCACATCATGGCGGTGAACGTCAAGAGCATCGTCCTCGCCTCGAAGTACGCCATACCGGAGATGAGGAAAGGAGGGGGCGGCTCCATCATCACCCTCTCGTCCATCGCCGGGCTGCGCGCCAACAGCAGCACCCCGTACACCACCTCCAAGGCTGCGGTCGTCGGGCTCACCCAGTCGATGGCCGGCGACCACGGGCGCGACGGCATCCGCGTCAACTGCATCGCCCCCGGCCTCGTCTACACCCCCATGGTCGCCCCTCGCATGGACGACGACCTGCGCCAGATACGGCGTGAGGCCGGTGTGCTCGGCACCGAGGGTACCGCGTGGGACATCGGATGGGCCGCGGTCTTCCTCGCCAGCGACGAGGCCCGCTGGATCACGGGCGTAGTCCTGCCCGTCGACGCCGGCCTGCTGGTCACGACGCCGGTCACCTACAATCGCCTCGGCCAGCAGCAGCACGGCGGCCCCGCCACGCGGTAACGCCGTCATTCCCCCGAGGGCGGGAATCTCGCCCCCTGCCTGGTGTAGGGGCATCCCTGGTGGGTGCCCTGTCCGGTCCCCTCTCCCTTGAGGGGAGAGGGTTAGGGAGAGGGTGAACCGGCGGGGCTGGGAGGTGCTGCCTCGCCTACTCCGCCTCCCGCGTGAACTCCACCACCTCGTACTCCCCGTCCTCCACGGCCCCGCTCGGAGTAGCCGCAAGCTGCGGCGCCTCGATCCCCACCCGCTCGAACGCAGCCGCGGAGTCGCGGTAAAACATCAGGAACGCGCGCCCTCCCGGCGCGAGCAGGTGCTGCGCCTTCTCCACGACGTCCACCCCTGTGACGTGCGACGCCGACCCCGCCATCGCGACGATCGTGTCGAACCGCAGCGGCGTCTCGTAGTCCTCGAACGTCGTGCGGAGCAGCGTCGCATCCGCCCTGTAGTCCGGGTGCTTCAGCGCGAACTTCGCCAGCATTCCCGCACTCGGGTCGATGCCGACGTACCGCTCGCGGTCGACCTCCCGGTAGCAGTAGTCCGCCAGCAGCCCCGTCCCACACCCGATGTCGAGCACCCGTCTCGACGGCGCGGCGGGCTCATATAGCGCCTCGCGTTCGTCCTTCACGACCCACCACGGCTTCTCCGAGTCGTCGTACCGGTGCGCGATGGCGTCGAACGGCGAGTCGTACGCGCCGTGCGTCGAATACTGCCGGTTGATGAGCATCGTCTCCTCGTCTCGTGGGACCATCGTCCAGTAGGAGAAGCCGTTAACGTCCAGGTAGTACTGCTCCCGTCCCATGAACGGACGCATCACGTCGTGCTTCCGCATCTCCCACACCGTCCACATGAGCTCCTCGCTCATGCCATCCTTGTGATCGGCCCACGTCTTCGCGACCGTGTAGTAGTGCGGGATGTTCGGGTAAGTAACTGCGTACCGGTACGCCGCGCTCTCCAAGTTCTCGACAAGCCGCTCAGGCAGTATGCGCAGTGGAGTGGTCATGGCTAGGCACTACCTGGTGAAAATGGCCCCCACGTCGGAGCAGCCTGATAGACCCGCTCCGGGGCGCGCGGCAGATACAGTTCATTGATGTTCATGATCCCTTACTCCTCAAGGGTTCCTTGTCGAAGCGCCCTACCCAGAGATTGTGAGCCGCCCCCTAATCTCCTGCAGCTTGTCGACTACGGCTTCGAGGGCAACCGCGTAGGCTGCTCGAGGGGGAATCGAAATGGAGAGATGCAAATCACCCCCGAGACGGGCACGTATTTCTTCCATCTGGTCTGATGTGAACTGACCAAGGTTATCGATGAACAAGAGAAAGAGTGGGGACCCGGTCTGGGAGAAGTCAACCCCAATTCTGGCTACGGCCAGCCTCTGGCCCGCAGGGTTCACGAACCAAACAAATCTCCCATAGTTGCCCTGCCAGCGTGAGGGTCGGAGACCTCTCGTGCTGATGTATCCCCTCTCCTTGGCCAGAGCGACGGCGCGCTTGATGAGTGTTTCGAAGTGACTGACAGCTGCCAGGTTTGCTGGAACACCACTTGTCAGGAGCGGATCATCACTGGCCGGAGCGCATAGTCCTCTCAACTGCCGCAGGTCGCCGTCTACGTCGGTTCCGCTGTGCTCCAAGCAGTTAAGGAGTGTATCCCAACTGGTCAGCATGAGCCGGAGGCCGCCGTTGCCCACGGTCGCGCTCTGCACGCCGCCTGCGGTTTGCTCGTCGGTCACCTCAAACTGCTTGCCTGCCTGCTCCCACAACTCATCCCACAGCCCGCTCTGCCTGGCCTCCGGGGCGATGAAGAGCAGGCTTTTGGCCTCTCGCAGCTCGTCCCTCATCAGGCTGAGATATCCGTTTGGCTGGTGAGGAGTAAGCGAAGCCTGGAACTTCGACTCGACTAGCAACACCGCTCTCTCCCCGTTGAAGGCAACGAGGTCAGGCTTCTTGGATTGCTGGTAGACGCGCTGCGTGTCGAAGGAGTCCATCGGTTCGGGGTTCGCGCCGCCCGACCTCAGCAGCTCGGCTAGGGCGGTCCGAGCACCCTCCTGCTTACGGAGGATGTACAGGAGAGCCTCGGTTGCGATGTCTTCGGTGGCGCCCGGGAACCTCCAGGCGAGATGGGCAAGAAGCGAGTCGCTGGTCATGCGTTGAACTCCCTTTGTGATTGGCCTTCTATTATATTTCCTTCTCCCCGTCACATTTGTGACACGCGCCCGTTGCGCGGACGCCGCGCCTCTCCCTACGATGGTCTGACCGGCGCGGCGGGCCACGGCTCGGACCGCGTGGACGGAGGCAGGAGGGGTGGCTCCGTTGTGGCCCCATGCCTGCCCCGTTCACCCTCGGACCGTCCCTGAAACGGCCTCGGAAGGCCCCGCGGTGGCCCCGCTTGAACGCCGGAATTCAAGAGTGGATGGTGCCAAATGGTGCAAGATAGAGCCAGGATTCAGCGAGACCCCGACAGCAGCGAAGGCGGCGCTGCGCCGCCCGTGCCCGCGCAACTCACGCCCAAACAGATGCTGGCGATCCCTTATATCGTCTCAGCCCCTTCGCAGCGCAAGGGCGCGCAGGCCGCCCGCATCGGCCGCAACACCCTCAGCCGGTGGATGCAGGACCCCAACTTCCGTGCCGAGATTGAACAGGCCCGCCGCCATGTGGCCGACCTCGCTTTCGCCGAGATCAACGGCCTCGCCCTGAAGAGCGTTATCGCCCTCGCCGACCTCCTTGAAAGCCCCGACCCTCACGTCCGGAACGCCGCAGTCCGGACTGCTCTCCAGAACGCATTCAGGCTCAAGGAACTCAGCGAGATACGGAACCGGATCGACATCATGGACTACGCCATCAGCATGCTGAAGAACCAGCGCGGTGCCCGGTGACCGCCCGCCTCAAGACGCTGGAACGCTACCTCGCCTGCCTCCGCGCCCAGGCCGCTCTCTTGCCCGTCGCCGAGAACTTCGCGGACCGCTGGCAGCAGGCTCTGGATCAGGAGGAACCCTTGCCGGAGGTCTTTGATCTCATCGAGGCCGCCATCCGCGTTTCCGCCCCGGTGCTGGCCTTTGCGCCCATCGACGCCTACCTGAAGCAATGCGCCCGCAACAGACGCACCCCGGATCCCACCCGCGTCATCACTGCCATCGTCCACGGCTACGCGGAGGCCAACCTCATGGGGTTGCAAGGTGAGACCTGCGCCTGTCCTATGCGTGAACCCCTCCTGAAACCCCGCCGCACCTTCGGCGGCCCCGCCGGTGACGAGCGCGATGGCCCCTGGCTCATGTCGCGCATCGCCCGCTCCCTCGAAGGGATGGAGCCGGAGTCTGTCTCACACTTGATGCGGAAGTGAGGGTGAACCGGTGGGACTGGAGGCGCTGACTGCTGTAGGGCGTCCTTCATGGGCGCCCTGCAGTGGTCAGGCATGGGATGTGTCATGCTGAGCAGAGCCGAAGCATCTCTCGGGCCCCCGAACGCCGGACGCTACGCCGGAGTCGGTGATGCGCGAAGTCGCCCGGACGGCAGGCGCTCCGGGTGACGGTCGAACCCGAACAACCGGCTGGCGTTGTCGCTCAGGATCTTGCGCCGGTCTTCCGGCGACAGGCCGGGGATGTTGTCGAGCCCCTCGATCGTCCTCGGCCACGTCGCGATGGCGTCCCCGTGGTCGTAGTCGCTGCCGATGATGACGTTGTGGTTGGGCCACAGCGCGAGGATCTCCGGCAGGTACGTCTCCCAGGAGACGGCTGCCACGTATATCTGTTCGAAGTACTCGCTGGGCTTCCTGAGCAGTGTCTCCGGCCCCTGATCGAGCGTATGCCTCGGGTTCGGCTCTTCCTCGTGCCCGCGCAACATCGAGTGGTCCAGCCGGTTCATCAGGAACGGCACCCATCCGACGCCGCCCTCGAAGAAGCCGAGCCGGAGCGTTGGAAACTCGTCGAACACGCCGCTGAATACGAGCCGAGCGATCTCGGCCATGTATTCGAACGGCAGGCCCAGAGCCCCGACTCCCAGGAGGTCCGGGCGGTTCGCGACTCGCGTATCTGTTGCGAAGAACCGGTTCTGAGCGACGCCGGCCACCGGGTGGACCAGCACCGGGATGTCCAGCCGCTCCACCTCCTCGTAGAAAGGCCACAGTCGTTTGTCGCTGAGGTGGAGGTCTCCGAACGCCCCCATGACCTTCACGGCCTGCAGTCCAAGTTCCTCCACGGCGCGGCGGACCTCACGCACGGACGCCTCGACGTCGGGGAGATAGACCCAGGCAACGCCGATGAAGCGGTCATACTCGGCGATGTCCTCAGCAACCGTATCGTTGTACGCGATCGCGAGCTGGCGTCCAAGCTCGGGCTCCACCTCGTAAGGGAGCGGCCGGTTGTCGGGGATCAGGACCTGGAGATCGAAGCCATCCCGGTCCATGACGGCATAGCGCTTCTCGAGGTTCCATCGGCCCTCCGGGATGCGCTCCCAGATGGCCTTCCCATCGCGGATGTAGTCGGCTGCTCCATCGTAGATGCGCACTTCACCCTTGCCCGGGTGCGTCACCCGGTCGAGCATCCGGGTCGGCCAGTAGTGCGTGTCCCCGTCGACGTTAACCATTGCGAGCCTCCACTTCCTTGCCTCAGGCCGTACCGCGTCCCGAGCGTTCTACTGCAGGCCCCGCTCCAGCTCGACGGGCTGCGGCTGCAGGTCGGCGAACGGGCCGCCGGTGCGCTCGTAGCCGGGGAACCACGCATACTCGGTCGGCAGCTCGATGATCTCCTGCTGCTTGCGGTGCACGTTGACCGGGTCGCCGCCGTCCTCCACCACCTTGATCTGCTCGTTCAGCATGTTGCGGAACATGATGAGGCCGACGTCCGTGACGCCCAACGCCTCTGTGCTCCTGTCCATGCGCGGGCCTTGGATGATCCACGCGAGCTGGTCCTGCCCCACCACCCAGTCGTCCTTGATGCGGCCGTTGTCGAAGAAGGCGGGCCGGTTCTCGTGTGTCATCGGCCCAGGCTCGATGATTTCGCCCGGCTCCGGCGTACGGATCGTGTAACCGAAGTGCAGCGTGTGGGTGTCGTCGACAGGCACGCGGTGCTGGAACTCGAACCAGGTCCCCTGGCCGACGCGCAAGGTGTACGGGAAAAGGATGGGGTGGCCGATGCGCCACCACTCGCTCTGCTCGTCCTCACCCTCCAGCATCCGGCGCTTGATGACGCCGTATTCGAACCGGTCGAACCCGATCTTCACGTGGGCCTTGCCGCGTGCCGCCGAGATGCGGTCGAACTCGTCGCGACGCTCCTCGCCCATGATCTTGGACGCGCGCCACATCCCGTAGTACCGGTGCAGCCACTGGAAGTGCACGGGGTCGAGCGAGTTCTCGTGGCACTGCAGCCAGTTGCACGGGAGCATCACCGCGTACGTGGAGCGCTCGACACCCTCCCACTGGTACAGGTCCCAGTTCGGGAGCACAGGAACCGGGTCCGGCCCCATGTAGACATGGATGACGCCGCCCTTCTCCTCGACGGGATACGACTTGATGCGCACCTTCTCCTTGAACTTCGAGCCCTCCGGCTCCGACGGCTGGTCGACGCACTGTCCCGCCTCGTTGAATATCCAGCCGTGGTAGGCGCACCGGATCCCGTTCTCCTCGGGGATGCCGTAGGAGAGGTTTGCTTTGCGGTGGGCGCACGACGGCTCGATGCAACCGACCTTGCCGCTGGCGTCCCGGTAGAGCACGAGGTCCTCGCCGAGGAGACGTATCTCCTTCGTGGGGTTCTCTTCGGTCAACTCGAGGCTCGCGGCGATGGGGTGCCAGTAGCGGCGCATCAGTTCGCCCATCGGCGTGCCGAGGCCCACTTGCGTCAGCTGGTCGTTCATGTCGCTCGTCAGCATAGAGCTCCTCCGTGGTTCGGTATCGGGGACGGACTCTGCGATGGTAAGTTTAGAGAACTATATGCAATGCTGCACGGCGGGAGCGGAAAAAGAGAGGGATGGACGGTAGAAGGAGAGTAGGGAACATGGCCGGAGAGTTGGGAGAACCGAGCAAGTATCAGTTGATAGCCTCGTGCGAGAGGCACGGCAGAGAGTCCTGGCTCGAGTCCTACGAGACCCAGAAGGAAGCGCAGGAGTTCGCTCGCCGCAACCCGCCGCCTCCGTGCAACACCGACTCCGGGGTATGGACGCATTGGGAGATAATGCCCATCTTCGAGCTTTGAGGCTGCATGGCGATGGATGCGATGCCTGGGTTACTCCAACTTCATAACCACGAAACGAGGTGCGGGGATGAGTGAGGATATTGGACTGTTCGAGGCGATGTACACGCAGCGGGCGCTGCGCTACCTGAAGAGCGACCCCGTGCCCGACGACCTCGTACAGAAGGTCATCGAGGCCGGAATCCGAGCGCCAAACGGCGGCAACTCCCAGCAGTGGGGGTTCGTCGTCATCAAGGATGAGGCGACCAAGCGCATCGTCGCGGAGCACTACCCCGCGACCGCGCGCCCCAACCACGGCGAGGCCGCGACAACCTCCGAGCAGCGCGCTGCCGACTCAGCCGACTACCTGGCGCAGCACGTCATGGACGTTCCTGTGTGGATACTCGCCGTCACCCGCCACCCTGGTACCGACATCCACCACGGCGCTTCCATCTATCCCGCCGTGCAGAACATGCTGCTTGCGGCCCGTGCTTTCGGGCTCGGCAGCGTGCTCACGACGCGCGTCCGCCGGGGCTTCGAACCGCAGATCCGCGAGGCCATCGGTTTGCCGGACGACTGGGTCACCGCCGCGATGATTCCGCTCGGCTGGCCGCAGGACGGCCACCGCTACGGCCCGACGACACGCCGTCCGTCGTCGGAGGTCACGCACTGGGACAAGTGGGGCAATCTGGGGTAAGCGGCTACGCGCCCGCGCGGCGTGCGGCTTCTGCCAGCGCGCGCTGGGTGATGACGCGCGTGAGGTGCTCGCGGTACTCCTCGGAGCCGTGCACGTCTTCGATGAACTCCATCCCGCGCGATGCCCGCGCCGCCGCCGCCGCGATGGCCTCCGCCGATACCTCGCGCCCTGTGAGGTATCGCTCGCTCGCCGTAGCGCGAACCGCACATGGCCCTGCGCCGGTCACCGCGATGCGCGCCCGCGTGCATACGCCCCGGCGGTCCACCGTCACTGCCGCTGCGACGCCCACGATGGCGAACCGCGACGCCTTGTTCGCGAACTTCAGGTACGTCGAGCCCGTGCGCGCGGGCTGCTTCGGTATGCGTATCTCCGTCAGTACCTCGGTCGGCCCAAGCGTAGTCTCATAGGCGTCGACGAAGAAACGGCGCGCCTGTATCGAGCGGCGGCTCGGGCCACCGGTGGTGTGGAACGTAGCGTCGAGCGCGAGGAGCGTAGCTGGGGCATCCGCCGCAGGGTCCGCGTGTGCGGCGCTGCCGCACAGCGTCCCCCGGTTCCGCACCTGAATGTCGCCCACCTGCCGAACCGTCTCGACGAGCATCGGGGCCACCGCTGCGACCGCTCTCGATTTCTCGATGCTACGGTACGTCGCGCCTGCGCCGATGGCGATGCCGCCGTCCTCGGTGCGCCGGACGTAGTCGAGCTCGCCGAGCCTCCCGATGTCGATCAGGTGCTCGGGCTGCACGAGCCGCAGCTTCATCGCTGGAATCAGGCTCATGCCACCGGAAACGACGCGGGCGTCGCCCTCGTACGCGCGCAGCAGGCGCACCGCATCGCGGAGCGACCGGGGAGCGTGATAGGTGAACGCCGCAGGGATCATCCCTCGCCCCGCATCGTCCACGCTGCGTGGAGCGCGGAAGCGACGATGTTCTGGTAGCCGGTGCAGCGGCACATGTTGCCGCTCAGCGCGGTGCGCACCTCATGCTCCGTCGGATCGGGGTTACGGCGCAGGAACTCGTGCAGAAGCATCACCATCCCCGGCGTGCAGAAGCCGCACTGCAACCCGTGCTCCTCGTGGAACGCCTGCTGGATCGGATGGAGCGTATCCCCCTTCGCGAGTCCCTCGATCGTCGTGACCTTCGCCCCCTCCGCCTGCGCCGCGAACAGCGAGCACGACTTCACCGCCGCGCCGTCCAGCAGGACCGTGCACGCGCCGCACTGGCTCGTGTCGCAGCCGATGTGTGTTCCCGTGAGGCGCAACTTCTCGCGCAGCAGGTCCACGAGCAGGTCGCGGTCCTCGACCTCCGCAGTGCGCCGTCGTCCGTTGACCGTGAGCGTTACCTGTCGCATCAGAAGGTGATGACCCCGCGGCCCACGACGCCTCGGTCCAGCTCCTCGTAGGCCTCGTTGATCTGGTCGAGGCTGTAGCTGCGCGTTATGAGGTTGTCCACGTCTATCTTGCCGCTCTCGTAGAAGTCCACCATGCGGTAGAAGTCGATGGCTGGCCGGGATGAGCCGTAGTAGGCGCCCTTCAACGTCTTCTCGTAGCGCACGAGCGCGACCGGGTCGATGCTGGCGTAGTCGCCCATCGGCGCGAGCCCCACGATGACGGCGGTGCCGCCCTTGCGCGCCGCGTCGAACGTCATCGTGGTCGTCTCCGAAGAGCCGAACGCTTCGAAGGCGTAGTCCACGCCGCCGCCGGTCATGTCGCGTATCGCCTTCAGTGCGTCGCCGTCGTTTGGGTTCAGGGTGTCGGTCGCGCCGAAGCGCGTGGCGAACTCGAGCGCGGCGTCGTTGATGTCAACCGCGATGATGCGCTTGGCGCCCGCCAGACGCGCCCCCTGCACGACGTTCAGCCCCACACCGCCGCAGCCGATGACTGCCACAGTGCTGCCGGGCTCCACCTGCGCGCTGAACAGCACCGAGCCGACACCGGTGGTGACGCTGCAGCCGATGAGCGCGGCAACCGGTAGTGGGAAGTCCTCGTCTATCTTCATGCAGCCCGCCTCCGGCACGACGGCCTGCTCTGCGAAGCATGCGACCTTGCCCATGTGCGCGAGGTCCTGTCCGTTCCAGTGGAGGCGGCGCGTCCCGTCGAACATCTGCGGGCCGGTGGCGAGGTGCGTGTCGCAGAGGTTGGCCCGGCCGCTGATGCAGGAAGGACAGCGACCGCAGAACGGCACGAATGAGAGGATGACGTGGTCGCCTGGAGCGACGCGCGTTACGCCCTCGCCGACCTCCTGGACTATGGCAGAACCCTCGTGACCGAGCACAGCGGGCTTGGCGATGACGGCCTCGCCGCGCATGAAGTGGAGGTCGCTGCGGCAGACGCCCGCCGCCGCGATGTTGACCCGCACTTCGTACGCCTTCGGTGGGTCGAGTTCGACCTCTTCTATCCTCAGCGGTTCGTTCGCTTCTACCAGAACGGCTGCTTTCATTCGTCCCCCTGCGCCAGCGTATGCGCTCCCTGATGGCAGGCGCGCTGAGCCTATCACACCCGCGTCCGTGTATGAGCGGTGGTACGCTTCGTCAGCAAGGACGGGCACAGACGCCTGGCGCCTTGGGTTCGAGGGCGATGGACATTCCAGACGGCTACAGTGATATCCCCAGCGGCAAGACAGCTTCGGTGGTCACGCACCTGCAGATGTTCGAGTGTCCACCCGCGCGGTCCGAACGTTCAGAGCCATCGTGGACTCTCGCCGGTGCCGACCCTTCCGATGCGAAAGGGTATCGAATGCTCTTCCGGAGTATCGGCGAGCGTTGGCTCTGGACTTCGCACCTCCTGATGAGTGACGAGGAGCTACGGAATGTCCTCAACGACCCGCTCTATGAGACATACGTATTCGTGGCAGAAAGGGAGCAGTCAGGTCTCTTGGAGCTCGACTTCCGCAACGAGGGCGAGTGTGAGATCAGCTTCCTTGGGCTGACTCCGGAGATGGTCGGGCAGGGCGCGGGCCGGTGGATGATGAACCGCGTGATGGAGCTTGCGTGGTCACGCCCCATCCGCCGGTTGTGGGTGCATACGTGCTCTCTCGACCACCCCGGCGCGCTGGACTTCTACATCCGGTCAGGCTTCGTGCCGTTCCGTAGGCAGGTAGAGATCATGGACGACCCTCGGGTGACCGACCTGCTGCCGAGGACCGCGGCTCCCCAGGTGCCGCTGCTCTGAGTCGGCCCTAGGTTCCTACTCCACACCCTGGCCCGTGTAGGGAACCTGGTGCTGCATGAAGACCTCGCGGCGCTCGTCCGATGACTGGATGATGCCGAGCACGACTTCCTGCGTCGCCTTGCCCCAGTACGCGTCGTGGATGCGGACGGGCGTGTCCGTGCGGACGGCGCGGCACATCTCGTCAACCTCTATCGAGCAGTAGCGCCGGTTGTAGCCCGGGCCTGCAGGGAGGTCTACCTCCTCGTTCCCGTCGTCGCCGTGGATGATGAGGCCGGTGGGCGTCTGCCGCATGTCGCCGTGCTCGCACGAGACGAGAGTGAGGCCGAAGAAGGCGTGCCGCCGGTCCGGCGAGACGGGGTGCTCGATAGAGCGTTCGAGCGAGCCGCCGTACCGAGTCGAGTCCTTGTACGCCTCCTCGGCGTCCGCGTCGGCGAACGCTGCGGTGCGGCGGCGTATGTTGGCGTGCAGAGCCGGGTCCATCTGAGTGCCCTGGAGCGTGTAGCCGAACGTCAGCTCAGCGCTGTTGAAATGGCCATAGCCGTCGTAGGTGATGGTGGCCGTGTGGCCGTCCTCGAAGTCGAGGAATGCCATGAACGAGCCGTCGATGGGGCGTTCGGGGTCGACGATGTTCGTGCGAGCGCGAACGGAGCGCACTTTGCCGCCCCCGATCATGCGGGAGATGTCCACCTGGATGGGCCCCTGCCGTCGCACGATGCTGCCGCCGCGGTCCTGCATCAGCTCTTCCTGGGCGCGCGGGCGGTAGATCCAGTCGCTGTAGAACATCGTGTGCATCATCACGACTCTGCCGAGGCTGCCGCTGTTGGCGATCTCCGCCATCTTCAGGTTAGGCAGGTCGAGGCTCTGCGAGTGGCCGACGAGCACGCGCGTGCCGTTGCGCTCCGTCGCCTCGATGATGGCGTCGCACTCGTCGAGCGTCAGGCCCATCGGTTTGTCGAGGATGACCTGCTTGCCCTGCTCCGCCGCCATGATGGTGTGCGCGGCGTGCATCTCGTCAGGCGTCATCACATAGACCACGTCCACGCCCGGGTCGGCGCACAGCCCCTCCGCGTCATCGTAGGCGTTCCCGCCGAAGTCGCGCTCAAACCGCTCGCGAGCGGAAGCGCGCGGGTCTGCGACCGCCACGATGCGGGCGTTCGGGTTCGCGCGCAGCTCGGGAATCATGTTCATCGCGCCCGCGCCAAGGCCGATGATGCCGAAGTTCAATGGTGTATTGGTCGTCATGGCTATGCCTCCTGTGTCTGAGGGACTAGTATCGGGCATGTGTTGACGAAGGTGCGCGGTGGCGTCCACTTGACATGCGATACTAGCCTCCATAGATTACGAGCCCGCAGACGATATTGCCATTTGGTGGGGCTTGTCCTGAAGGAGAAACCTCACCCCGGAGGAGCGCTCGATGGTAGGAGACACAAGGCAGCAAGCGCTGCAGGACGCGATTTCGCGGCACGTGGTTCGGGGGGCAATAGTCATCTCGCAGGGTCAGTATGAAGCTGTGGTGAGCTATCCCGGCCAAAGGGTCAACCATGTTCTTCACGCCATTATCACAATATTTACATGTCTGATTTGGGGTATAGTCTGGGCAGTCATGGCTGGGACCGCTCAGAAAGAGCGCAGGATACGAATCACGGTTCTCCCGGGGGGAGAGGTCAGGGAAGAGGAGTTTCGAATCGACTGATGCTCAGTTCTCTGTGGAGACAGTGGGTAAGGGGCATAGAGCGGGTCGAACAGCGACTCCTTGTTTTTCCACCTCCACGACTGATTCGGTGGTACCCAGGTTACCGAGTCAAATTCGCAGCATTGGCACTTTTGCGCGGAGACTGGCGAAGGGCTTATTCACTTCACCCGGTTGTGTTCGTAGTTGCCCCTTTGTTCATTTATGAGTTATTCAGCCTCGCAAAGCATAAAAGGCAATTCCGAAACGAGAAGCGCTCGTTTCGCTCTAGAATTCCCTAGTAGGCTTATCGGAGTTCCAGAACTCACGCCGTCGCGTGGTGCTGCTGGACGTAGGAGGTCTGCGTCAGCAGGTCGACTATGAGCGGCTTGAGCGCGCTGCCGTAGCGCGCTACCTCGTCGATGTCCGATGTGCGGCCGAGTTTGCCCCAGCCCTCTTGTGGCACGTGGATCATCACGTTCTCAGCCGGGTCTCGGATTACGTTGAGCGGCTCCGCGCCGTCCTCGACGACGGCAGCCTGTTCGTCCAGCATCTTGCGGTAGAGGATGAGGCCACGGTCGGACTCACCGAGGCGCTCCGCGGAGCGGTCCATGATTGGCCCCTGCAGTATCCACGCGGCGTGGTCCTGCGCCATGGTGTCGTCGCTGCGCCAGTAACCGTCCGAGGTCTTGAGTTCGATGTTGGTGTAGGGGACGGTGTCCTGTTCAGGGACCTCGATGTCCTCCGGGAACCAGTAGCTCGTTATTTCCACGTGCCAGGTATGCGTGTCGTCGATGGGGGTGCGGTACTGGAAGAAGTACCGTCCACCGCCGCCCTGCTGCAGGATGTTTGGGAAGAGCAGGGGATGGCCGACGCTCCACTTGGGCGATTCCTTGGTTGTGTTGCCGTAGACGCGGCGCTTGATGATGCCGCGCTCGAACTCGTCGAAACCGATCTCCTTGTGCCGGTCGTATATCGCGAGGCTCTCGGCGACGGCGTCGCGCCTCCCTTCCAGCTTGGCGCGGTGCGCGCCGTAGACGCCGTGCAACCACTCGAGGTGAACCGGGTCGACGGAGTTCTCCATGCACTGAACCCAATTGCACGGTACCACCGCTATGAATGCCTCCCGGAGTACCCCCTCGCGCTGGGCGAGGATGTCGTAGTTGGGGAGCAACGGCACGGGCGCGGGGCCCATGTAGGCGAAGATGAGCCCGCCGAGCTCCTGCACCGGGTACCCGGCGACCTTGACCTTCTCCTTGAAACGTCCGTCCGGGTGCACCGTCTCCTCGAAGGGCTGCTCGATGCATTGGCCGGTCTCGTCCATCATCCAGCCGTGATACATGCAACGGAGCCCATGCTCCTCCGGTATGCCGTAGGAGAGGTCGACGCGGCGATGGGGGCAGAAGCGTTCGATGAGGCCTATCGTCCCCGACTTGTCCTTGTAGAGCACAAGGTCCTCACCGAGGACGCGCACCGCCTTCGTGGGGCGCTCGTCGAGCTCCGCGGCAGCGGCGATGGGATGCCAGTAGCGGCGCATGAGCTCGCCCATCGGCGTGCAGGGGCCGACTCGTGTGATGCGGTCGTTCTGCTCTTGCGTCAGCATGTCTTCTTCCTCTCCATCCTGTGTATCGCTCTTGTTGTCAAGCGCCGTACCAGCCGTGGTGGTCGACGAGTCCGCGCACGTAGGCGATCTGCCCGGTGTGCTGGATGAGGTCGCCGGTGACGCGGGCTATGGATATCTTGACCGTCTCGTCTCGAGAAATACCTGCCGCACTCGGCTTCTCCAGGTCGTCGTCCGTGAGCGCGTCGAGGAACCTGCGGGACTTGTTGCGTGCGGCCTCGAAGTAGGCGATGAGCGTGTCCGAGTCGATAGGGTCGAACGCACGCACCTGCTCGAGCGAGTCGCCGTTGCCGGTGCCTCTGTCCGCAGGCATGCCGAACCGTTCGCACCAGCCATCCGTCACCCACAGCTCTTCCTCGCCGAGCAACTGGGAATAATTCTTGTCCTGCGTGCGGCTGAGGTGCCAGGCCAGCCAGCCTATCGGGTTGCTCTCAGGTCCGGAGGGCTGTGTCTTGAGTTGTTCGATGGTCAGTCCGGTGAGGGCGCGCTGGAACACCCCGCCGATGCGGTCGTACGCCGCGTTCGATATGTCGCCTGCGCTCATCTGCTGCCTCTGTTCAGATTGGGGTGAGCGTAGTAGGCCGTCTGCGCTGCGTCAATCGTAGAGGTGTTGGGATGTGTCGCATCCTGCCCGCGCTCCGTTGGACAGCAGGCAGAGCGCTCCATAGAATGCCGGGCACCCCCGTATCGCGAAGGAGAACACCACGAGCGAATTCATCGAAGTCCAGCGGACCGACGGCGTCGTACTCATCACGCTCGATCACGCATCGACGCGGAACGCGCTCGGTACTGAGATGGCCGCGGAACTCTATGCCGAGCTTGAGGCATTCGAGTCGAACGATGCAGACCGCGTGCTGGTGCTCACCGGCCGCGACCCGTCGTTCTGCTCGGGCGCGAACATTCGCCGGTTCGACGAGACCATCGGGCGTATCGAGCAGGAGGAGGGTGCGAAGGCAGAGCGGCAACCGCTGCCATGGGGCAACATGGAGGCACGGCTCGGCCAGCGCGCGTCGGAGAAAGCGGAGGCAGGATTCGGCTCCGTTTCCAATGTTCCGCTGCGTGTAAGCGAGGTGCAGAAGCCGACCATCGCGGCCGTGAACGGTCACGCGATCGGGGTCGGCCTCGGCCTTGCGCTCTCATGCGATATACGCATCGCCTCAGAGAAGGCGGAGTTCGCAGAGGCGTTCGTGCGCATGGGACTCGTTCCCGGCGACGGCTCCTGCTGGCAGTTGCCGCGTCTCATTGGCCTGAGCAATACCTATTACATGCAGTACACGGGGGATCGGCTGAGTGCGGACGAAGCCTATCGGATGGGGCTCGTGAGCAAGGTTCACCCTCACGACGAGATGCTGTCCTCGGCGATGGAGTTCGCGCAGCGTCTCGCCTCCGGAGCGACGTACTCGATGTCGCTCACCAAGTACCTCGTTCAGCGGTCGTTCGACATGGGGTTCGGTGAGAGTCTGCGCCTGGCGCAGACTGCGCAGGAGCTGGCGCGTCGCTCGGATGACCACAAGGAAGCAGTACGGGCCTTTCTCGACAAGCGACGGCCGGAATTCAAGGGCAGGTGAGAGCATGAAGGTTGGCGTTGGGCTTCCGTTCAAGATGCCTACGGACAGTTGGGCGTACATCTCGGAACTTGCGCGGCGCGCCGACGAGGGGCCGTACTCCTCATTCGCGGCGCTCGACCGGCTGGCCTATGACAACTTCGAGGCGATGGCCGAACTCGCTGCGGTGGCCGCCATCACCAAGCGCCTGCGCCTCGTGACGACCATCCTGCTTGCACCCGTGCGCAACGCGGGAGTGCTCGCCAAGCAGGCCGCGACGATAGACGCGATCTCGGACGGACGGCTCTCGCTGGGGCTTGCGGTAGGCGGGCGCGAGGACGACGCCATCGTCGCGCCGTCGCAGTTCCGCAATCGCGGCAAGCTCTTCGAGGAGCAGCTCGTCCATATGAAGCGCATCTGGAACGGCGAGGTACTGGAGGGCGCGCAGCGTCCCGTTGGGCCTGCGCCGGTGCAGCCCGGCGGCCCGGAGATACTCATCGGTGGGACGCATCCGAGGGCGATTGCGCGTGTGGGAAGGTTCGCCAACGGCTACGTGATGGGCGGCAGGGCGCTGGAGGCGGAGTGGTCAAAGGGCATCATCACGCAGGTCGAAGAGTCGTGGGCGGAGAACGACCGGGAGGGCAAGCCGCGCATCGTCGTAACGCTGCCGTGCGCGCTCGGCCCCGGCGGTGACGACGCCGTCGCCGGTGCCCTGGCCGAATACTACGGCGGAGACCCCTCTCGCCAGGCCAGGCTACAGCCGACCACACCGGGAATCATCCGCAACGCGATCAGCATGCACGAGGAGTTGGGCTCGGACGAGATCATCTTCCGGCCCGTCACCCCTGACCTGGAGCAGCTCGAACGGTTGACGGACGCCATCGGATAGGCGATGCCGCCCGACGAACAAGAAGCCCTGGCTTCCACTGAAGAAGCGAAACCCGCAACGGGTATGCGGCGCTGGGCTGAACGTAACGAAGTGCTCGTATCGCTGCTGCTGCCCGCCTTCCTCTTGGGCATGGGGCGTGGCTTCATCGTGCCGGTGCTGCCGCTGCTGGCGATCGACTTCGGCGCGGGCGCTGCTGGCGCCGGGCTTCTGCTCTTCGTGCCGATGCTCGGCGGTGTCATCGTCTCGCTGCCCACGGGCTACCTTATGGACCGCATAGGGCGGCGGAAGCTGCTCATCGCCAGTACGCTCCTGCTGTCGGCGTCGGCGCTGCTCGTCCTCACCGCCTCGAGTTTCACCGAGATACTGGTCTACCTGGGCATCAACGGTTTCGCACAGCAGATGTGGCAGATGACCCGGCTCACGGTCATCGCGGACTCAAGCGCGCAGAACCGGCGCGGACGAATGATCACCAGCATGGCGGGTGTGAACCGGGCCGGAACCTTGTTGGGGCCGCTCGCCGGCGGAGCTATCGCCGAACTATTCGGACTGCGCATGCCATTCCTGGTCTTCGGCATCTTCGCGTTCCTGGCCACTGTGCCGTCCTACATGTTCGTGCGTGAGACTGCCCCCGCCGTACTGGCGCGCCGCAGGGGCGACACAGCAGCGGCTGAGGTGGACGTCTCCTGGGCGAGGCTCATCACGAGGCCGGTGCTCGTGCTGTTCACGGCCCAGTTCATGGCGAACGTCGGACGCGGCGGCGTGCAGGGACAGGGCGGCATCTACGTCGCCTACGCGGCGTTCGCCTATGGTCTGGGAGCCATCGAGCTGGGTGGGATCAGCTCGGCGATGGGAATCGTAGGCATCCCGGTGACACTGATGGCCGGACAAGTGATGGACCGGTTCGGGCGGAAGCGCACCGTCGTTCCGGCGAGTGCGCTCCTGGCAGCGGGGCTCTGGACGATGGGCGGCGTTGCCTGGGGCGAACTTGGGCTGCCCTTCTTCATCCTGGGGTTCATCCTTATCAACCTGGCGGTGTCGTTCATGGCGGGTTCGATGCAGACTCTGGGCGCGGACGTGGCGCCCGCGGCGGCGCGCGGCAAGTTCTTCGGCGTGAACCGCCTCATCGCGGAGGCGGGCTCGGCGACCAACCCCGGCATATTCACAGTCTCGGTGGCCGTGATCGCCGGGGCAGGTGGTTTTACGGTCGCGTTCGCGTCGATGGGAGGCTTCGCCATAGCCGCGTCGCTGCTTATCGGTCTGGTGCTGCGCGAGACGCTGCGAAGAGACTGAGCAACGCCGCTACGTGAGGGTTGCCCCGGCCGATAGTGGGAATGGCGCACTACGACGGGGAGGACCGACTGATCCTCCTGCAGAATTCTCAACGGACATCGTGCTTGCGCCGTAGATGACATACTCCTGCCCCGTCTGGAACCGCTCGCCGCGGATCATGCTGGAGAGCAGCTGAGCCGCGCCGCGTCCCACCCGTCCCACCGGTATAGTGACGAACGTGAACGGGTGCCGGTAGAGCTGCGGGACAAATGCCCTGTTGCCGAGCGAAACGATGCTGATGTCGTCCGGCCACCTGATGCCGCCTGCGAAACAGGCGCGGGCGATGGTGGGAAGCTGCGATGGTGGGGCGAATATGCCGGTCGCGTCCCTGAGTGCTTCGGCGAGTTCTCCTTCGGTCTCGCCCTCCTGTGCCCAGATGATCGAGTCCTCATTGAAGGTGAAACTCAGGTTGCTCCATGCGCGATCGAGTCCCCGGTAGCGTGCGCCGAATCCGGCCCCGCCCACAGAAAGGAAGGCGTGCACTTGCTCGTGACCGAGCTCCTGCAGCAGGCCTGCCGCCATCTCCACGGCCGCGACATAGTCCCAGCCGATGCTTCCTATGCCCTCCGGGATGGCCATGGAGGAGCCTGTCCAGGGCTTGAGCAGCACCACAGGGATGCCCGCGGCCGTGACCGGCTTGAGCGATGCGAAGAGATCATCGTCGGGATCGGGCACGTCGCCGGGGATGCCGCAGAGGACTAGTCCGTCCACGTCACCCCGAGCGGCCCATTGCAGATAGGCGCGCCGTTGACGGTGCTCTCCGCCGCAATCGAGCGCCATGCACTGGTAGCCCATCCCTTCCAATGCGACGCGGGTCACGCGCGCAAGTGGACCGAACAGCCCGGGATACATCAGATCCCACGTCACCAGTCCAACGAGTGGTTGTGCGCTCCTCGAGCGCAGCGCAAGCCGCTCCTGCCGCACGCCAAGCGCTTCCAATTCGCGGACAGCCATCTGCGCCAGTTCGTCCGAGGGCACACCCAACTCCTCAAGCAGGTCGCAGAGCCGCCCGAGTTTGTTGCTCGGCACTCGGACGCGCCCGCTGCACCAGTTATGTACGGTTTGCACGGAGACATCGAGCCGGTGCGCGAGGTCCGCGCGCGAGATGTGGTGCGTCTTGAGTATCGAACCGAACATCGCCTGTTCCTCTTGAGATATAAAACGCATTACAACATTTGCTATTGCGCTTTGCAATGTTTTTTGATAACACTTCCCTGCTTCCGTGATAAACATCACAGGTCTGTAACTAGCTGCACTCTGTGCAGCCGATCCACTCCTGGATGGGAGTGGATTATCAATGCAGGGAGGATGACATGGGGATTCGAATGAACCGATGGCTCACCGGAGTCATCACCGCAGTGGCCACGGTGGCTGTTATCGCTGCGTGTGGGGGCGAAGACCCCACGCCCACGCCGCGACCGGAACCCACCGCGACGCCTACACCTGAGGCGATGATGGCGGAGGATCCGACGCCTACGCCTGAGGCGATGATGGCAGAGGACCCGACGCCGACGCCGGTACCGGCGGACAGCGGCTCGACGGCGCCTGCAACGGCCCCGACGGCTACCCCGGTGCCGCAGCCGACCGCTACCCCGACGCCTCCACCCGGCTTCAACGCTGCTGATTACTTCAGCGGCAAGACGGTCCGCATCGTCGCGAACTCCTCGCCCGGTGGCGGAACCGACACCCAGGGCCGCGTGATGGCTGCGTTCATGAGCCAGTACATTCCCGGCAACCCGCGGGTGGTATTCACCAACCAGCCGAACAAGCCGCTGGAGTACATCTACTCTGCGACCCAGGCGCCAAAGGACGGCACCTACATCTCCTGGAACAGCACGCCCCAGTTGGCGTTCGGGTTCTCGGAGAGCACGCAGTTCATCAAGCGCAGCACGTTCGAGCCGCTCGGTTCCACCATCGACCCGACCCGCGGCTGGATGCTGTACGACCCGGTCGGAAACCTTGGTGCGGACGCAGCTGAGAAATGTCTCTGGGACTATTCCGGTCAGAGCAGCACGGGCGGCGGTGCCCATGGCGAGTTCATCCTTGCCGACGAACTCTCCGACATCGCTGAGGGCAACCCCACGCTGCTCGCTTCGGTATACGCATCCGAGCAGCTGGATATCCCGTTCACCTACCTCGGCTTCACGACAGTCGACACCAACGCGGTGCGGCTGATGTGGGCTCGCGGCGACATCAACAGTACGGTTCGCTCCAGCCTCTGGTACCGGTTCCCGGTTGAGAACCCGGACTGGATCCCGAGCGGCCTGATGCGTCTGATGGCAGGGATGGGCCCCGGCCTTCTGCGTGGCAATGCGCAGACCGAGCCGCACTGTGGTGACGTACGCGACCAGTTCAACGACGAGCAGACGCACATATTCAACTCGCTCATCGGGCCGACGAACTACGCGTCCAAGGCTCTCTGGCTGCCGCCCGGCACGCCCGAGCACATCGCAGACGCTCTGTCCTCGGCATTTGAGACGGCGTTGACCACTGACGCAGAGCTCATCCAGAAGTACGCCGGCGTGGCGGGTGAGGAGCCCGGCTGGATCGGCCGAGACGAGCTCAAGCAGGCGACGATCGACAACGAGAACCTCTTTGAAGGTGCGAAAGCGGTCGTCGACGCTCAGGCTGCGCGGCTCTTGCCCAAGTACTTCTCCCAGTACGTGAGCAACTAGCCCAGACCACCTGATGACAAGGGGCGGCGCGGATATCCGCGCCGCCCTTTTCAAAGCAGGCCAAGGAGCACGCGTCTCCGGCTGACTTTGCGGGCGGCTGGTGACCGTTGCAACGGCCTGATGGGAGATTTTCGATGCTGGCTGACTTCGCTGCGGGTCTCTCCTATCTGGGAACTACCGGGTACTGGACCGGGTTCCTGGTTGCTGTGTTCATCACGGTGCCGATTGCCCTGATACCGGGCATATCGGCAACCTTGGTGATGGCCATCATGATTCCGTTCATCGTGATCTCGGTGTCGGACCCCGTGATTGGGCTCGTGATGCTGGCGACACTGACCGGCATCGACAATACCCTCGACTCGATTCCCTCCATCCTGCTCGGCATGCCAGGCGGGGCAACTCAGGTAACGTTCCTGGAAGGTAACCAGTTGGCGCAGCGCGGACATGCCGCGCACACGCTGGGGGCGGTCTACGCCGTCTCTGCGATAGGCGGGGTGGTAGGCTCCTTTGCTCTGGCCATCATCATTCCGGTCATAGCGCCGTTCGTGCTGGCGTTCGGCTTCGCCGAGATCGCAGCGATGGCGATGTTCGGAGTCGCGATGGTGGCAGCATTGAGCGGCGGCGCCATGATCAAGGGCATCGCGGCAGCAATCTTCGGCATGCTCCTCAGTACGGTTGGCCCGCTGGGCCTCGACTTCCGCTATTCCTTCGAGCAGGAATGGCTGCTCTGGACAGGCCTGCCGCTCATCGCAACGACCATCGGCGTCTTTGCTCTGCCGGAGATCATCGACCTTACGATGACTCGCAAGCCGCTTGCGCCCAAGAACGCCAGGATCAGCTACAACGAGATATTCCGGGGTGCACGGTACGGATTCTCCCGCTGGCCGATGGCCATCCGGCAGTCCCTCTTCGGCGTCTTCCTCGGTGCAGTGCCGGGTATCGGCAGCGGTGTCGTGGACTGGATGTCCTACGCGTTCGGCATCTTCTGGACAAAGGACAAGACCCAGTTTGGCAAAGGCTCGCTGGACGGCGTGCTATTCGCCGAATCTGCACAGAACTCGAAGGAAGGCGGCCAGGCGGTCCCGACACTTGCCCTCGGCATACCCGGAGGGCGCGCGTGGGCGTTCGTCATCGTCGCGATGCTGGCCTACGGCATCGCTCCCGGCCCGCGGATGCTGGAAGACCACGCGGACATCACTATCATGATCATCGTCAGCCTCGGGCTGGGGAACCTGATGGTGACCCTGCTCGGCTTCGGCTTCACGCGGCAGATGGCTCGGCTCACGCTCATCCCGTATCCGGTGCTGGGCTTCCTCATCATCCCCATATCGCTGCTCGCCGCCTTTCAGGACACGCGGGACGTGAGCGCGATCGCTATCGTGCTGGGTGGCGCCGTGCTCGGGATGCTGATGAAGCGGTACCGCTGGCCGCGCCCGCCGCTGCTCATCGGGTTTATCCTCGGCCCGATCATCGAGACGAACATCACCGACTCTGTCGCCCGCTACGACTGGGTGGGCACGTTCACACGCCCACTTTTCATCGTGCTGGTCGTGCTGGCGATCGTGATGGGGGCGCTCTTCACCAAGTTCATGAGCGGTGGGATGAGCACCACCTCTGTGGACGATGAGGTCATACCTACCGGCCTCGCACCGCCGGCAGGCGAAGCTCCGGACGCCCCGGTTCGTCGCTGGATCTGGCGTTGGCGGGAAGAACACGTCTTCACACTGGTAGCGATACTCGTTCTCGGGTACGCCATCTGGGAAGCGACGACGTTCTCGTTCTTCGGCAAGTGGTTCCCGATGAGCCTCGGGATCATCGGCCTTGGACTCTGCGTCGTGCAGTTCGTCCGCGAAGGGCTGGGCGCGGAGACGGGCGACATCATGGACATCGGCATACGCAGCCGTGGGATGGAAGGGGCCCGCTCAGCCGGACTCATATTCCTCATCATGCTGCTTTCCATGCTCCTGATGACCGGCCTGATGGATGAGGGACTGAAGTGGGGCGCCATAGTCATCGCCACGCTCGGCCCTATGTTGATGATGCAGAACAGGACAGGCGTGATAGGGGGCGTCGTCGCCGGCGTAACCATCCTCATCCTCAACCTGCTGTTCTTCGACTTTGCGTTGGCTGTCATCTGGCCGACCCCGTTCATCTTGGACTGGTTGAGCTAGCAGCGGACCGAAGGAAGGAGCCCAGGCGTGCAGAATGATGGGAATGGAACGAGAGCCCGTGCTGTGTGGAACACGGTCGGCGCGCTGGGCGCGGCCGCGGTAGCGCTCATAGGGGTCTACTTCCTCATCGAAGTGCTCAAGCCGCTGGTGGGCGGCGAGATGGGCCCTGCCGGCTATGCCATCGTGGCTATCACCCTCATCGTTGTGTACGTGGGGCTGTTCCTCTTGCTTCGGTGGCTCGCTCCGAAATGGGTGGCCTCCGGAGAGAGCCGCTTCCCGGGGTGACCGCGCCCTGACATGAAGATCAACATGCGGATATCCTTCGCCGGCCTCGTCGCGGCCGCGATAGCGGTCTATGTGGGGTGGGTCTTGCTCGGAGGTGTGGGAGAGCTGGCGGAGCGGACGGAGCAGGCGACCGCGGTGTACGAGGACAGCCGCCTGACGTATACGACGCAGGCAGGCAAATTGGTAACGATTCCCGCGTGGACCGAGTGCAAGAACTTCTCGCGCCTGACCGACGAGTGCGTTGGCTACTACGTGAACGGCGACGAAGTCCTGGTCACGTTCGACTCTGCCGAGCCGTCGCGCACGTGGCGGGGTCCGACGCCGGGCGGACAGCTGGCGGCGGGGCTCTTCTGGGGCGGCATCGCGTTGGGGATATTCGCCCTGCTGTGGCTCTGGTTCACGTCACCGCTGTACCGGAAACTTCGGCGTCCTGACATTGCCGGACAAGCTCCTATGTCGAACGACGAGGACTGAGCGTCGGTACGGTCGCGTCCCCACCGCCGGGACGCTAGTCCAGCACCTCGGCGGTCTGCTTTTCGATCTCCGGGAAGAGCAGTGACTTCACGACCACCGGCACGACGCGCGCCGGGTAGATCATCTCTCCGATGTCGATGAAATCGAACTCCTGCAGGAAGAGGTTGTCGATGGAGATGACCGGGTTGGGGATGCCCATGTCCTTCGTGATGGTCTCGCCGATGAGCTTGGCGAAGTCGCCGGTGAAGACGAGCATGAGCGGCGCGCCGCTCGCCAGCGAGCGTGGCGCCGCGGCCACGATCCCGTCCGCGATCTTCCGTATCTGGGCGTAGCGCGGCAGGCCGTCCCACTCGAACGCGAGCGCGACCTGCTGCTCGCCTTCCACGAGGTCCTGCCTTTCGAACGCCTCTCCAACAAGCGCGGCGACCTCCTCTGGCTGCACTTCGTGGTCTTCCGGCAGCCGCGAGATGAGCACCGGGACGTTCCGGTAGGGCAGGAGCGACGGGTCCGATATGGAGAGCGTGTTCCCGCTCAGCTGCACGGTGAACTGCGACGCGCCGATGACCGTGGCGCGGATACGCTCCGCCGCGGGCTGCACCGGCGCCGGCAGGGCGTGTTCCTCCATCTTGCGCCGGACGGCTGCCGCGAGCGCGACCGCCAGGTCGCCGAACTCCTGCGTCTCGTTGTTGTAGACGTATTCCGAGACGCCACCGGAGAAGACGAGCGCGTCGAAGGTTGCATCGAGCGGGATGTCGGGCGTCAGCAGCAGGGCCTGGGTCAGCTCGGAGCGCGGGCGGCCCTGTATCACGTCGAGCAGGCACTCGGCGAGCGCGTCCGCGATGGCGGTCCGGTGCTCGTCCGGCAAGGGTTCCCCGAGCGCGAGCGGCACCCCGATGCTGTCTGCGGCGGTGTGCGCGGCGTCCTCGATGCGGTTCACGCTGCCGTCGTCGTCCGTGGCGACGAGCCGCCCACCGACATTGAGGGCGGCGGTGTGCTGGATGCGTCCGCCGTGCACGAGCGCGAACTTCGTCGTGCCTCCGCCGATGTCCACGTTCAGCACGGTCTGGCGCGGGTTGCGCGACAGTTTCACCGAGCCCGAGCCGTTGGCCGCGAGCACGGACTCCAGGTTGTGACCTGCGGAGGCGCAGACGAACTTGCCCGCCTGATCGGCGAAGATGTCGGCTATGGCGTGAGCGTTGCGGCGCTTGATCGCCTCCCCCGTGAGGATGATGGCGCCGCTGTCCACGTCCTGCGGCTCGAATCCCGCCTCCGCGTACGACTCGGCAACGAACCGTTCCAGCTGCTCCGTGTTGATGAGGTTGTCGTGCGTGTAGGGCGTGAGCAGGATGGGCGACTTATAGAGCGTCTGCCTGTCCACGACGACGTACCGGCTGGAGTGCATCTCCTGCACGCGCTGGAGCGTGATGCTGGAGAACATGAGGTGCGACGTGGAGGAGCCGATGTCGATTCCGACCGTCGTGAGCTCGATGACCTCGTAGTGGTAGTAGTCGTGGTCGGGGTTGTTCAGTTCGATGCTGAGTTTGGCGAGGCGCTCTTCGTCGGGGTCGTGGATGTGCGCCCAGGGCTCGTCGTGCATGAGGGCTGGTCTTCCTTTCGGTTGTCTATGCGATGGGCGGGAGGGCTAGTGATTCTCCACGCCGGTGTAGTCCCAGCGGTAGTTGGGGTCGCGGTACGCCTCGTCCGGCATCTGTGACTCGATGCCGCGCTCGGCGAGTTGGTTCTCGAAGTACTCGCGTATCCAGGGCTCCTCGTCCGGGTACTCGATCTGGTCGCGCGAGAGGTCCTGCACGGACTCGGACATACCCATGAACTGGTTCGGGGGATGCAGTGCGAGGTAGCGTCCGGGGGCGGCGCCCAGGTTGAAGTGCTGGTGGAACCAGCGGTCCGGCGGTACGAAGCAGCTCGCCTCGTGCCAGTGGATGACCATCTTCTCCTGGCCCTCCTGCCACATGATGGAGTAGCCCTCGCCGCCAGGGATGACGATGACGCGGCCCGGCCCGTGGCGGTGGCCCTTCTTGTACGTCCCGGCGGGAAAGACCGACATGTGCGCGTGCAGTTCGGAGCCCGGTATGCGCATGTAGACGGAGCGGTTCATGGAGCCGCGTCCGGGGCGATGCATCAGCTTGTCCCACACGCCCATGTCCGGGAAGAAGTTGCCGAGCCAGAGCGTGCGTCCCGCTGCGCCCTCGGCCACGTGCTCCTGCGTCGTTGCCTCGGCCTCGGAGTAGAAGTCAGCCCCTCGCAGTACGTCTTCCTCATACGGGTTGTTGAAGAAGAAGTCCGGGTTGGGGATGGCGGACATGGCGATGGGCAGGTAGCTGTAGTGCAGCAGACGGGCGGGCCTGTCGCCCTGCATGTTGTTGAACTGCGCCCACGAGTTGCGCGGGACCAGGAACAGTGAGCGCGGCGACCACTCGAACGTGTGCCGTTCGCCGCCGTCGCCGCTCCATACGGACGCGGTGCCCTGTCCGCTGGCGACGTAGACCATCTCGTCTATCGCCTGCTTGAACGGCTTGATGGAGCCGCCCGGCGGCACCTCCTGCACGCGTCCCTCCACCACGCCAGGCATACCCTCCAACTGGATGAAGGCGGCGTCGCATTCGCGCAGGCTCCACGGGGCGAGTTCGATGTCGCGGAGGTCCTCGATGTAGTAGCCGCGGTGGACGGGTATGTCCTGTGCATTCATCCAGCGGTCGTAGGTGAAGTCTTCAGCCATGGTGCTCCCTCGCTTCTTCGTGGGCCGCGCCGGGCGCGGTGGGTTTGCCGGTGACAGATGCGGAGCATATCATGCCGCTGCCCGGATACTCGTGTGAGAGGTGTCATCGTGAGCAGCGTTATCAACAGGTCGCATAGCCCCATATACACGACGCGCGGACTGGTCTGCTCCGCCTCCCCGCTGGCAGGCGCCGCGGGCGCACAGGTGCTGCGCGAAGGAGGGAACGCGTTCGACGCCGCGGTAGCGGTTGCGGCGGCGGAAGCCGTCACGTTGCCCATGATGTGTGGCATCGGGGGCGAGGTATTCGCGCTCCTCTACCACGCCGCGTCCGGCACGCTCTACGGCGTATCCGGCTCCGGCAAGGCGCCGATGCGCGCTAGGCGGGAGTACTTCACAGACCTGGGCTACGTGAAGATGCCGGCGGACGGCCCGCTGACGCCTGCCGTGCCCGGCGAGGTGCGCGCCTGGCAGACGATCGTCGACCGGTTCGGGACGCGCTCGCTGGCGTCGCTCATCGACCCGGCTATCAGCCTCGCGTCGGAGGGCTTCTCGCTGCCGCCGCGCTCCGCCAGCTACTTCAGTGACCACTACGACAAGATCGCAAAGTACGAGTCGACCGCGAAGACGTACATCAAGCCTGACGGCTCCGCGTACCAGGTCGGCGACGTGTTCGCGCAGCCGAACCTCGCGCGGTCGCTGCGCCGTATCGCCGAGCATGGGCCGGACGAGTTCTACCTCGGCTCGATCGCCAAGCAGATAGCGCAGGCGATGGAGGCCGGCGGCGGCCTCATCGACGAGGAAGACCTCGCGGGACAGGAGACGACCGTCTACGAGAACCCGCCGTCGGCCCGCTTCCACGGCCACACGGTCTACGCGACCGGCCTGCCGTCGCAGGGCATGCTCACGCTGGAACTGCTGAGCCTGCTGGACGGATTCGACCTCGCTGCGATGGGCCACAACACCATCGAGAACATCCACACGATGGTCGAGACGAAGCGGCTGGCGTTCGCCGACCGCCTCGCGTACGTCGGCGACCCGGAGTTTATCGACGTTCCGCTGGACGAGCTGCTGTCGCCCGAGTACGCCGCCGAGCGTATCAAGAGCATCGACCCGGAACGCGCCGCGGAGGGCATCGTGCCCGCAGGCGAACTCGCGCACTCCGTCGCGCCCTCGCCGAGCACGTCGTACTTCAACGTCATCGACAAGGAGGGGAACGCGGTATCGTTCATCCACAGCCTCTCGGCGTACTGGGGCAGCGGGTTCGTTTGTGGGGACACCGGCATCCTGCTGAACGACAGGGCAGGGCGCGGTTTCTACCTGGACGAGGGACACGTGAACGTCATCGCGCCGGGCAAGAAGACCATCAACACCATCCACGCCTACATGGT
Source organism: Dehalococcoidia bacterium (assembly GCA_965208625.1). GTDB lineage: Bacteria > Chloroflexota > Dehalococcoidia > Lucifugimonadales > Australimonadaceae > Bin16. The sequence goes on along the minus strand of OZ242348.1, from coordinate 1,248,854 downwards.
GTTCAAGGACGACAAGCCCGTCCTCGTCGGCGGCACGCCGGGTGGCGACAACCAGCCGCAGTGGAACGCGCAGGCGGTGTCCAACGTGATCGACCACGGGATGAACGTGCAGGAGGCGGCTGACGCGCCGCGCTGGACGCACTTCCCCGGCACTGATCCACGCTCGATAGACGAGGAGATGGTGCTCCGCCTCGAGGACGGTATCCCGGAGGAGACCCTTCTGGCCTTGGAGGCGAAAGGACACAAGACGAGGCAGTACCCCAGCGTCGGCACGCCCGGCGCAGTGCAATTGATAGGCATCGACCACGAACGGGGCGTCCACACCGGCGGCACCGACCGCCGCTCCGATGGCTACCCCATACCGGAATAGACTTCCCTCCCACAAGGAGCGGATAAGGACGAGGGAGACAGATGGCGATAACACTGATGGCGGACCACGAGTACGCCGCCGAGTACCTGGCGAACGGCACCGTGAAGGTGCAGGGCTTCGACGTTGAGATCGACTGGCCGGAGGGGGGCTCCGGCTCGGTCTACGGCAAGCTGTTCACCGAGCCACCCTACGACATCATGGTGGTGCCCATCACCAACTACCTCATCGCGAGGGACATCGGATGCCCGGTCATGGGCATCCCCGTCTTCCCGGACGTGTCCTTCTCGCACGTCGGGGCGCAGGTGAACGTGAACGCGGGTGTACTTGGACCGAAGGACCTTGAGGGCAAGCGCGTTGGCGTGCGCGGTTGGGGGTTCAACCCCGGCACGTGGATGCGCGGCGCGCTCGCGGACGTGTACGGCCTCGACCTGACGAAGGTGCACTGGGTGGAGGCGGAGCCGAACTCGCTGATGAGCGTCGACTACCCCCGCGACCCGCGCTTCAGCATTTCGAAGGGCGGCGACCAGATCGCGGAACTGGATAGCGGCGAACTGGACGCGGTGCTGTTCGACCGTGGAGGTCCGCCGCTGGGCGGCAACCGCGTGCCGCTGTTCGTAGACCCGCTCGAAGCGGCGCTGACCTACCACAGGCAGAGCGGCGTCTTCCCGGTCAACGTGATGCTGGCGGCGAAGAGCGATGTGCTCGACGCCAACCCCGGATTTGGACAGGCCGTCGTGGACGCCTGCGACGAGGCGCGCCGTCTCTACTACGCCAACGCCTCCGACGACGACGAGCACATGGGGCTGCGGGTCGGCTGGCTGCGCGAGAACGGCCTCTTCCCGCACGAGAACGGGCTGGAGAACAACCGCCGCGCCATCGAGACGATCGTGCGCTATGCCGCCGACCTCGGCATCATCGGCCGCCGCTTCACGCCGGACGAGCTGTTCTTCGACGGCGCGCGCTAAGGCGCATGCGCTAGCGCAGGAGCGCCTGTCCTGCTGCGAGCGCGGCGTCCCACTCCGGTGTGCCAAGCACGTCCGGGAGCAGACGCGGCTCCGTGGGCGGGTAGTTGTCGTTCCCCAGCCGGTAGACGAGCCAGATGACGCTCCGCCACGAGCCGAGCTTGTAGCCGACGTCGTCGAATGTGGCGAAGCGTTCGAAGCCGACGGCCTCGTGCAGCCCGACGCTGGCTGGATTAGGGTCGGTGACGCCTGCGAGGGCGCGGTGGTAGCCGAGCAGGCGGAGCGCCTCCAGCAGGGCGGCGTAGAGCGCTCCTCCGACACCCGTCCGTTGGTGTTCCGGGTGGACGTAGATGCTCGTTTCGACCGACCACCGGTAGGCCGGGGATACCCGGTGCGGGCTGGCGTAGGCGTAACCGGCCACGATGCCGTCGCGCTCGCAGACGACCCACGGCAGGCGTGCGGTCGTCGTGCGGATGCGCTCGCAGTACTCCTCGGCGGAGGGGGCGCGGTCGGCGAAGCTGATGGCAGTGTCGTTCGCGTAGGGCGCGTAGATGGCCGCTACCTGCTCCGCGTCGTCTTCGCGGACGAGTCGGAAGATGGCTGCCATAGTCATTCACACATGGCAGACATGCAGCGAGGCAAGATGTTTCTCAACTCGGACACGGGTGCTCCTGCTGGCTGACGAACTCCCAAGGGCCAATGGCAGGGTTGGAGTCTCGTGCCGCTCTGTATGTTCTGTCTACGTGGTCTGGGATGTAGCCTCTCATTCCCGGCCAACAGGCTTCAAGCGCCTGAGTGTACAGGTGCAGCGCTTGGTCATGAAATTCGTCCAATGCAGCCTGTTGGCTCCCGGACAAACGGGTACTCGGGTTGCTGTAAGTGTTCCGCAGAGAATCGAAAGTGTTCTTCCACCAAGCTCGGTCACGAAGCCCTTCTCCACCCAAATGTGAATGAGCGTAATCGCGGAAGGTAGGACCATCTGCATTGGGATTGAGTATGGCGGTTGCCACATACTCAGCATTAAGAGCGCCGAAGAGGTGATGTAGAAATTGCTGGACACTTTGATTGGCTCGGTTATACATACTGGAGGCCGCAAGGGCGTTTCCATGAACTTCGAGGCGCCCTTCTTCGGTCGCTGAGAGTTGGGTATGCGGAGAGATGTCATTCCATGGTGTGCAGCCGCGACCGCCCCTGTAACCATCTACGTAGCCTTCCGCATAAGCTGAGGCAGACCGTTCGCCAAAGTAGTCCACGACAACCGCAAGGACATTGTCTCCCAGCGCCGGGTGTGATGAGTTCATCAGACGTTGCGCTAGGAGAAGCAGCGCATCGCAGTTGGAACCGTCAGCGTAGCCCACGGCATATCCATCATCGTAACTTCCAGACCTTCCCTCATTGATGAATTCGTAGGTCAACTGCCATAAACGCTGATTGGTCAATGACGAACTGCGGCGGACGGAGCCAAGTATCTCTTCCTGGCGGGACGTAAGACCTACCTTCGGTGTAGCCGTTGGAGTTGGCCCCCAGACGCCACGTTGGTCTGCTCTTGCCTCTGCGGCAGCATCGAAAACGCCTTCGAGTTCGCCATACACGATGTAGGGTTCCGCGTAACCCCTCCTTACCATCTCAAGATTGACTACGCGCGAACCGTCCTGAGTGCGGAGTAAAATTACTCTTCGCCCATATATGTCCACGTCTCTATCTTCAGCGTAAAGGTCGTTCCCGAATTCAGAGATCAACCGGTTCAGCGCGTCACGAGAGATGTCATCACGTTCCGGCGCGTCTATTCCATAGAGTCTAAATTCGAACTCTCCTTGGCTGTCGGCTGCGATGCCGGAATCTCCGTCAAACACCTTAACCAAGCGCACTGGCACAGAGAGCGCAGAGTCTACTGGTGCGGTTGGTTCCCCGATTGGTGCTTCTCGGGTTGCTTCCTGCTGATCAACGGTTGCCTGAGTGATAGGCGTAGCTGTTGCGCGAGGCACATCAACAGTTGACGTGTTTGGTGCGGAGGTTCCGCTTCCGCAGGCGGCGGTTAGCAACGCCAACGCAGCCGCAACTACAGGTGATGTACTACACCGGAAGCTCATTGCTGCTGTCAGAGCCCCCGGTCCCCCATCACGCGTCGCGGACGGCGGCGACGCCGAGGCGGAACACCTCGATGGTGCGCTCGATGTCCTCGTCCGAGTGGCAGGCGCCCACGTAGAGTTTGCCGGGCGACTTGAGGATGCCGTTGTCCAGCAGCGTGTTGTCGAAGACGCGGTTGAGCGTCTTGTCCACGAGCGTCGAGCGGTAGTCGACGATGGGGTGCTCGGTGAAGAAGACGTCGAACATCATGTCGATGCCGCTGACCTGCGCCGGGATCTCTGCCTCGTCGAAGAGGCGCTGGAGCGTGTTGCGGAGCGTGGCGGCGCGGGCGTGGTACGCCTCGTAGGTCCCCGGCTCTCGCAGGATCTCGAGGGTGGCGAGCCCGGCGGCAGCGGCGACGGGGTTGCCGTTGAGGGTGCCGCTCTGCGGGACGTAGACGTCCGGCGCCACGGAGCCCTGATCGTACGATTCCATGATCTCGCGCCGTCCGACGATGGCCGCGAGCGGGAAGCCGCCCCCGACGATCTTGCCGATGGCGGCGATGTCCGGTACGGCGTTGTAGTACTCCTGCGCTCCGCCGTAGGCGAGGCGGAAGCCAGTGACAACCTCGTCGTAGATGAGCAGGACGCCGTAACGGTTCGTGAGTTCGCGGAGTCCCGGCAGGAACCCGGGCTGCGGCGCGATGGTGCGTTGCACCGGCTCCACGATGACCGCGGCGAGTTCGTCGTGGTAGCGGTCGAGCATGTCCTCGACGGCGTTGAGGTCGTTGAACGGCGCCACGAGGACGGTCTCCTGGATGGCTCGGGGGATGCCGGCGGAGCTGGGCTCGGCCTGCGGGTAGGGCGTGTTGCCTGAGGGGGCGAGGCTCATGAGCGAGTAGTCGTGCGTGCCGTGGTAGCCGCCCTCGAACTTCAGTATCTTCTCGCGCTTGCGGAACGCGCGGGCGACCTTGAGCGCGTTGTAGGTGGCCTCGGAGCCGCTGCTGACGAACCGCACCTGCTCCGCGCACGGCATGGCCTCGACGATGCGCTCGGCGAGCTCGATGGCGTAGGCGTTCTGGGTGAAGAACGTCGTGCCCTTCATCATCGCCTCAGTGGCTGCGGCGATCACCTTCGGGTGGGCGTGTCCCAGCACCATGGGGCCGGAGCCGAGCAGGTAGTCGATGTACTCGTTGCCGCTTATGTCGATGACGCGGGAGCCGTGGCCCTCGCGCACGACGAAAGCGTGCTCCTCGTCGAGGCGGAGGTTGCCGAGCGTTCCACCGGGCAGCACGGCCGCGGCTTTGGTCATCAGGGCTTGTTCTTCGGGGGTGCGGTTGCTGTTGCTCATGCGTCGATTCTCACACAGGCAGGCTCGGCACGGCTAGGGGCGGGCAGGGGGGAAGCAACACCATGGCAGGGCACCAGGCCGTTGATCAGAGAAGTTTCGCTGAAAACCGGCTCATTAAGGCTCATCACGTGCTCCTGCGTTCGTAAAACGGGTTTCCTGTATGAGCCCTTTGGGGGCTCATGTGGGTTCATCTGAGCCATTTCTTGAGCCCTTCTGAGCCCATCCGAGCCCTCCTCCGCGTTCTCTGGCCTCGCCTTCTGTGAGGGGTGGACCAGAACAGAGTACGGGCGGATTGCATCGTCCACACAGCGGGCAGATGTCACCCGTTCCGATGGCCAGATTCCGTTCTCAACCGTCATGGGGACAGGGTACGCGGAGGCGGGACGACGGCGTAAGGGGCCGGTGTCATGCGTTAACCGTGCGCGGGCGGCGGGAGAGGGCGCGTTGGTGTAGGATGGCGGCGGCCGGTGACGCGGCCGGCCCATCACGTACAAAACGGAGGGAGAGCATGGCAGTATCGGACGTTGCGGAAGTGAGTGCGGGCGGCAGCCCGATGTCAATCTACACGGCGCGCCCGGACGGCGGCGGGAAGAGTCCCGCGGTGATCGTGATCCAGGAGATCTTCGGCGTGAACAACGACGTCCGCAGCATCGCGGACCGTTTCGCGAACGAGGGCTACTTCGCGGCTGCGCCGGAGCTGTTCCACCGTTCCGGGACCGGCGTCGACATCCCGTTCTCCGAGATGCAGGCGGCGTTCGCGGAGCGCGGCAAGCTGAGCAACGACGACGTCTTCGCGGACGTGCAGGCGACGATCGACTACCTGCGGAGCAACCCGGACGTGGACACCGACAACATCGGCATCGTCGGCTTCTGCTTCGGCGGGATGGTCTCCTACCTCGGGTCGACGATGGACGGCATCAAGGCGGCGGCGGTCTACTACGGCGGCGGCATCCTGCCGCGCCCGGACGCCCCGGCGGATGCGCCTCGTCTGCTCGACGCCACCGCCGACGCGGTGCAGGCCCCCATCATCGGCTTCTGGGGTACCGAGGACGGCGGCATCCCCGTCTCCAACGTCGAGGAGATGGAGCGGGTGCTGAAGGAGAAGGGCAAGTCGATAGAGAACCACGTCTACGAGGGCGCCGGTCACGGCTTCTTCTGCACCGAGCGCGGGAGCTACCACGAGGCAGCGTCCGCCGACTCATGGCCGAAGACGCTGGCGTTCTTCGGGGCACACCTGAAGTAAGCGGCGGCACTGCCTACGGAAGGCGGGGCTGCGAGGTTGCGCGCTAAAGCGCGTGCCTCCGCAGGAACGACGAGAGAAGATGGGCCGGGGCGCGATCGGCGTTCCGGCCCTTTCGTTTGCCCGCGTTAGCGGACCTCCCGGCGTCCGCGGATGGCGGAGAAGGCCGCCAGGAGCGTGAGGAAGAAGATGGGGGCTCCGAATATGTTGATGACGACCATGGAACCGATGCCGGAGAGGAGCAGGAGCGTCGCAGCCTGCCACGGTTTCTTAAGGCACATGATCGAACCGACGATGGCCAGGAGGGCGAAGAACAGCACCAACAGCCCGGCGGTGCTGGTGTCTCCCCCGCGGAATGCAAAGTCCACGAGGTCGCCGACGAAGATGAGCGTTCCGATGAAGAGGCCGACGATGCCGCCCAGGAGTCCGAAGATGAGTGCCGCGATGAGCATGGAGCCAGACTCCGAACGCTCCCGCTACCCGGACTGCGAGCGGATGGAGAAGACGAGCGACTTGACGGTGACGGGGATGACCTCGCTTGCGCCCATCGGCTTGCCCACGTCCACGTAGTCCAGGTCGCCCACCTCGATGCCGTCAATCGCGATGACGGCGCGGTCCAGGTGCAACTCCTCGCGGATGATGCCGCCGAGCGACTTGGCCACGTCCACGTCCACGACGACGAAGACCGGGGCCTCCGGCGGCTCGTCGTCCACGGTCTTGATGATGGACTCGGCCAGCCGGCGGATGTACCAGTAGTCCGGCTGTCCGGCTATGGACATGGCGAGCGCCATGGTGGACGGGAGCTTCTCCAGGTCGTACTTGCCGACGCCTGCCGACAGCGCAGCCTCCATCTCTTCCGCAGTCTGCTCCTTGTTGATGAACGCCCGCGCGACCTGGATGCCGCGCACCGGCAGCACGTCGTGCGTGGAGATGTAGGAGGTGCTGCCGCTTGCCTGGAGCGTGTACTCGCCCGCGCCGATGACGGTGGCGCGGATGCCCTCGGCGGGCATCACCAGCATCCCCGGGCGCAACGTCTGCTGGCAGCGCTCGCGGACCATCTTTCCGAACCACGGCCCGATGTCGCCGTACGATTCGTTCGTGCGGTCGTACACATACTCGGAGACGCCGCCGGAGAAGACGACGTGGTCGACGTCCTCGAGCGAAGCGGTGTCGAGGCTGTCGGTGAGCAGGAGCGACTCCGTGAGCGGGTCCACCTTGCCGCCGCTGATGGCGTCGAAGAGGATGTCGGTCATCTTCGCGGCGAAGAGCTCGCGCTTCTCGTCGGTCAGCTTCTCTCCGACCTCGACCGTCTGGCCGAGCGAACCGAGGATGGTGCGGGCGGGCTGCTCGACGCGGGAGATGGTCATGTCGTCGTCGTACGCGATGAGGCGCGCGCCGACCTCGATGGCGACCATCTGGGCGATCTCGCCGTTTCGGATGAGGGATATCTTCGTCGTGCCGCCGCCCATGTCCACGTCCAGCACGGTGTTTGCGTTGCTCTTGGAGATGGCGACCGCGCCGGAGCCGAACGCTGCCAGCAGCGCCTCGTGCATCGGGCCGGCGGACGCGCAGATGAAGCGTCCGGACTCCTCCGAGAAGTACTCCAGGATGGGCTGGGCGTTCTCCTTCTTGAGGGCCTCGCCCGTGATGACGACCGCGCCGGTGTCCACGTCGTCCGGCGTGAAGCCTGCTTCGCTGTACGAACGCTCGATGAACTGCTGCACGCTGTCCGTGTCGATAGCGGTGCCGGAGGAGTAGGGCGTGAGCATGATGGGCGAGCGGTAGAGTACGTCGCGGTTGGTGACGACGAACTTGGCGGAGAGCCCTGCGCCTTCGCGGCGGAGGATCAGGCGGGAGAAGATGGTGTGGGTGGTGGAGGAGCCGATGTCTATGCCCACGCTGTAGAGCGTGAACTTCTCGATCCCCTCGATGTCCTCGGCTTCTTCGTCGTTCAGGAGGTCGAGTACGTGTGCATGGTCGAGGTCGTCATCGTCGTGCATGTGGTGTCCTCAAGATTAAGGATTGCAGCGCAGCGCCGGGACTATGCCCGGCGCTGCCTTATCTTACCGTATCGCGCTCGTGCATGCGCCCCGGCGTCAGCCCGAGGACTTGGAGTAGTCCCACTCGTACGCGGGGTCCTCGTACGCCTCCGCCGGGATCTCGGACGTCATGCCGCGTTCGGCCAACTGGTCCTCGAAGTACTCGCGTATCCACGGGTCCTCGTTCGGGTACTCGATCTGGTCGCGGCCCCTGTCCGTCACCTTCTCGGACATGCCCATGAACTGGTTCGGTGGATGGAGCGCGAGATAGCGCCCGTCGGCCCCTCCGAGGTTGAAGTGCTGGTGAAACCAGCGGTCAGGCGGCACGAAGCAGCTTGCCTCGTGCCAGTGGATGACGACCTTCTCCTTGCCCTCCTCCCACATGACCGAGTAGCCCTCGCCGCCGGGGATGACGATGACGCGGCCCGGGCCGTGGCGGTGGCCCTTCTTGTAGGTGCGTGCGGGGAAGACGGACATGTGCGCGTGCATCTCCGAGCCGGGCGACTGGATGAAGACGACGTGTCCGCCCGCGCCGCGGCCCCAGAACGGGACGAGCTTGTCCCAGGCGGCCATGTCCGGGAAGAAGTTGCCGTGCCAGACCTGGCGTCCGCGTCCGGCGAACGCGCCCTCGCCCTCCTCCATAACGGCCTTCGCCTCGGAGTAGAACTCGTCGGTGCTGTGCAGGAACGAGTTCGTCGAGTACGGGTTGTTGACGAAGAAGTCCGGGTCCGGCGTGGCCGACATGGCTATGGGGAGGTAGTTGTAGTGGAGCAGCCGGGCCGGGTTGTTGCCGTCCATGTTGGTGAGCTGGCAGTAGGAGTTGCGCGGGATGAGGAAGAGGCTGCGGGTCGCCCACTCGAACGTCTTCTTCGGGCGGGAGTCGTCCGTCCAGACGGTGGCGACGCCGCGTCCGCCGAGGACGTAGACCTGCTCGTCGACCGAGAGTTTCAGGGGCGGGAGCGAGTGGCCGGGCGGTATCTCCTCGATGCGGCCCTCGCACACGCCCTCCATGCCGCGCAACTGCATGAACGCGGCGTCGACCTGGCGGTCCTCCCACCACCCCAACTCGGCGACGCGGAGGTCTTCCACGTAGTAGCCCCGGTGGATGGGGATGCCCTGGGCTTCCATCCAGTCGTCGTAGGTGAAACGTCGCGCCATGCAAAGCCTCCGTCGGTTCCGGATGGCCGCATCTTACTCCGTGCGAGGGATTCGGAGTAGGGGCGGGGCGCGGGGAGCGGTATGGGGGAGCACGCATCAGCGGGGTGAGCCAGTTGCATCAGCCGGACATGCGGGTCAACGCAGGTCTGCCCTGTGGACCCAGAGCGGAACTCTCGACTACGCGGGCGTCCCGAGGTCCAGCAGGCTCGCCAATATGCCTATGAGGAAGAGCGAGGCAACTATCACGACGATAGCGATGCGGCAACGCTTGCCCCTGGGCTCGATCCGCAGCTCTCCGCGTGGGTTGCCCCTGTCCGGTGGCAGTCCGGGTGGTTCGTTCATGAGCAGAACTTAGCAAAGCGCCTGAACGCAATCCAAGGGTTAGTCGCGGATGTCCTGCAGGAACCACTCCGTGGGCAGTTCGTGGCCGAGGCCCTTCGCCTTCGCGAGCTCGTAGGCGCGGCCCGCGACAGAGAAGAACTGCGCGCCCTGGATGTTGCCGCGCTCCGAGTAGGTGACGGCGGTAGGGCCAGGGCGTCCCTGCGCTCCCTGCAGCACTTCCTCCAGGAAGACAACGCGGTCCTCGGCAACGACGCCGTGCCCTCTACCGGCGCGCTCGCGCGTCTGGCTCGCGGATGCGGGCGTGCCGTCCGGTGCGTTGGCCTCGTAGGCGATGTTCTCGTCGTGGAGCCGCATCTCCGGTATGCCGACCGGCGCTGGCGCCGAACCGAGGCGGAGCGAGCGGTCGATGCGCTCCATCGCCTCGCCGTCTATGCTGCCGCCGACGCAGGTCATGTGCGCGCCGTCCTCCACGTCCTTGCCGAAGATGACCGGCTCGACCGCGTCAGTGCACCCAGCGACGATGTGCGCGCCCTTGCACGCCTCCGCCGCGGACGCCACCGGGACGACCTCGATACCAAGCTTGCCGCGTATCTCCTCGGCGTAGGCCTCGCGGTTGGCCTTCGTGGGGCTGTAGACCTGGATGCGCTTGATGTCGCGCACGGCGGCGAACGACTCGGCGTGCGAGCGCGCCATGCCGCCGGAGCCGATCATGGCGACGACCGAGGCGTCCTCGCGCGCCATGTAGCCCGCGCCGATGCCGGAGTCGGCACCTACACGCATGTGCTGGAGGTAGCCGTCGTTGATGATGGCGAGGGGTTCGCCGTTGTCGACGCTCATCAGCAGGATGAGGCCGCAGAAGAGGCCGGGGCGCAGGCAGTACTTCTCCTGGGTGCGCGTGCCGCCGTACTCCTGCTCGTAGACGACGTCCGACTTCATGCGGATGGCGAAGTAGCCGGACGCGGAGCCGCCCTCCATGGTGCCCCACTGGTACATCTTCGACGGGTCGGACGTGGGGATGCGGATGTCGATGCGCGGGCGGCAGACGGCCTCGGTGCGCGCGAGCTCCTCGTACGCGCTCCGCAGGGCGCCTATCGTCTCTTCCATCGTCAGTACGGATGCGATGTCGTCGTTGTTCAGGATGAGGGTCATGTTGCGCCTCCGGTCACGTGTTCAGGTTTCGGCAACGACTCCCCGCACGAGCGGTACGGGAGCGCTCCTCGGCAATCATAGGGGCGTAGGGTTGAGATAACCAGAGGGGCAGCCGTTCGGCTGCCCCTCTCAGGCGTTCGTTACTTTGCCGCCGCTGCGGCTTCGCGCCTATCCAGGATCGGCGAGTACATGGTCGCCGCCCCCTGCCGCGAGGAGGTGTCCACGTAGTTGTGCTGCTCCGTCATGAACGGGATGTAGACGTTCTCCGCAGGGTCGCGGTAGACCTCCATCGGGTCGCCGCCGTCCTCGACGATGCGCATGTTGTCCTCCAGCATCTGGCGGAACATGATGATGCCCTTGTCGGAGCGGCCCAGGTGCTCGCCGGTGCGGTCCGCGATGCCGCCCTGGGTGATCCACGCCGCCGGGTCCTGCGAGGAGTTGCTGCGCAGTTCGGGGTAGACGGGCTGGTCGTTCTCGTTCAGCATCGGCACGGGCGGGAGGTAGAAGGGGATCTCCTCCGCCGTCTGCTCGACGTCGCCCTCGACCATCGGGTAGCAGGCGACCCACCAGTGGGCGGTGTTGTGGTCGTCGATGGGGGTGCGTATCTGGAACGCGGGGCCCATCGAGAAGCTGCCCCGGTACGTCCCGTCCGAAACGTTGAAGCCGTCGCCGCCCTGCCGGAGGTAGTTGGGGAAGACGATGGGGTGGCCGTCCTTCCACTCGGTGTCCTCTTCGGAACCGCCCTCCCAGATGCGGCGCTTGATGATGCCGTGCTCGAAGGCGTCGAAGTGGATGACCTTGTGTGGGCGGCGGGTGCGGCGTTCTTCGTCGCCGTTCATCTCACGGATGAAGTTGGCCCACGCGACGTGCAGCCACTCAAGGTGCACCGGGTCCAGCGAGTTCTCCTGGCACTGAAGCCAGTTGCACGGCAGCATCGCGTAGCCGATGTCGCGCAAGACGCCGGTCGCCGAGAAGACGTCGTAGTTGGGGACCAGCGGCACGGGAGTGGGGCCGAGGTAGGCGAAGAGGAGCCCGGCTTTCTGCTCGACCGGGTACGCCTTCATCTGGATCTTGTCCTTGAACCGCGCCTCAGGGTCCTCCGTCTCCTCGTACGGCTGCTCCGTGCACTGGCCCGTCTCGTCGTACAGCCAGCCGTGGTACGGACAGCGCAGACCATGCTCCTCGGGGATGCCGTAGATCATGTTCATGCGCCGATGGGCGCAGTGTGGCTCCATGAGGCCGTAGGTGCCGGAGCGGTCCTTGTAGAGGATGAGGTCCTCGCCGAGGAGGCGCACCTTCATCGTCCACTTGTCGTTCATCTGGGAGACGGCGGCGACGGGGTGCCAGTAGCGTCGCATCAACTCGCCCATCGGGGTGCCGGGGCCTACACGGGTGTAGCGGTCGTTTGCTTCCTGCGTCAGCATGAGATGTGCTCTCCTTGTGCTGGTGGGTTTCTCTGCCCTGTGGCGGGATTATAGCAAGCCGCGCAACGTCAAGCGTCAAGGGGTATGTGGCAGGGCGTGCCATGGGGGTCGGGATCAGGCGTTGGGCGGAAGTAGCGAAATGATGGACGCTGCGCCGACCACCAGCACTCCCGCCACCAGTACTCCCAGCAGGACAATGGTCGATGGCCGCTTGAACATTCCTGCCGCCCACCGTGCGGGATCCTGCTGCACCTGATTCCCCTCAACATTGACGGCATCCCGGTCCACAGGTTTTCGGAATGGATACCAGTTTGTGGAAAGCCCTCTGCTGTAGATTCGGTTCAGGTTCGCCTGTACCTCGGGTTCGTCCCACGGGTCATCCGATTCGTCGGTCTCGGGTTGGCTGGCCTTGTCGTCCAAGCTACGCTCCACCCGCCGGCTACGCCGGCTGGCGCATGCCGCGCATGCCCTCCCAACTCTCCAGCGTCTCGTTCACGATGTCCGTCACCGTGGGCTCTCCGGCCTCGACGAGAGCGTAACCGGGGCGTCGGCGGTTGCCGAACTTCACCTGCTCGAGCGGCAGGTGGATCGCCTGGTTCTCCTCGGGATCGCGGAACGTGTTCATCGGGTCGCCGCCGTCGGCGACGAGCTTCGCCTGCTCCTGCAGCAGTTTGCGGAAGAGGATGATGCCCTTGTCGGACTCGCCGAGTTTCTCCAGGTGGCGCTTGGCGACCGGGCCCTGCGTGACCCACGCGAGGTAGTCCTGGTTGAAGAGGATGTCGTTGATGTAGCGGTCGTTCTCGTCCTTCAGCGGCACGTAGCGGTAGGGGACGCTCTCCTGGCGCGGGGCCTGCGCTCCCGGCGCGGGACGCCACACGTAGTAGGAGACGTGGTAGGTGTGCTCGTCGTCCACCGGCACGCGGAACTGGAACGTGGAGCGCACCTCGTCCCCCACCAGGAGGATGTTCGGGAACATGATGGGGTGGCCTTCCTTCCAGTCGTCGTCCTCCTCGGTGTAGCCCTTGAAGACGCGGCGCTTGATGATGCCGTGCTCGAAGACGTCGAACCCGATCTTGACGTGCGTGCCGCGCAGTTCGGGCAGCGCGTGGACGCCGTTGCGGACGACGTTGCCGTAGTAGGCGTGAAGCCACTCGTTGTGGACGGGGTCGAGCGAGTTCTCCTGGCACTGGAGCCAGTTGCACGGCAGTTCCGAGATGCAGACCTCGCGCACGGCGTTGTCCCATGTCAACTGCTCCCATCGCGGCAGCAGCGGCATGGGCTGCGGGCCCATGTAGGCGAAGATGAGGCCGCCCAGTTCCTCGACGGGGTAGCCCGCGATCTTGACCTTCTCCTTGAAGCGTCCGTCCGGGTGGACCGTCTCCTCGAAGGGCTGCTCGATGCACTGGCCGGTCTCGTCCATCATCCAGCCGTGGTACATGCAGCGGAGGCCGTGCTCCTCGGGGATGCCGTAGGAGAGGTCGACGCGGCGGTGGGGGCAGAAGCGTTCGATGAGGCCGAGGGTGCCGGACTTGTCGCGGTAGAGGACGAGGTCCTCGCCGAGCAGCCGCACCGGCTTGGTGGGACGCTCGTCGAGCTCCGCCGTTGCGGCGATGGGGTGCCAGTAGCGGCGCATGAGCTCGCCCCCGGGCGTGCCTGCGCTTACCTGTGTGAGTTCCTGGTTGGCCTTGACGCTGAGCATGCGTGCATTCACCTCGCGTGCGCGTATTTTGCGTGGCGTAAGAGTAGGACGGGCGTGTGCGCGGGTCAAGCGAAGGAAGGATGCTTCTGGGTTAGAATCACACGCACCCTGAAATAACGTGGAAGGTCACCCCATGGCAGAGGAAGACGGAAAGGGTCCGAGCAGGAGTCGTAGAGTGAAGCTCGCGGCAAGTGGGCTTGCAGATGCGGCAGATGCAGCAGGCAAGGCTGTGGCAAGGGGTGGCAAGAAGGCAGGCGGCGCGGCGGGTAAGGGAGCAAAGCAAGCGGGACGCGGTGCGGTCGCCGGCGGTACCAAGGCTGGCAAGGGCGCAAGACAGGTAGGTAGAAAAGCAGGCGCGGCGGGCAAAATCGCAGGTGAAGTTGCGGGCTATGTAGGCGAAGCTGGAGTAGAGGCTGCTGGGATTGGAGTGCACGTCGCAGTGAGAAGTGGCAGGCAAGCGCTTGATGCGGGAGGGAGGGCCGCTGGTGCGGCAGGTAAGGGCGCGGTCGTTGGCGGGAAGAAAGCGGGCAGGGGTGCAAAGCAGGTGGCCGACGTGTTAGTGGGCGCCGACATTCGCGCGTTCGACGATTTCACCGATGCAGCTATGCGGGTCATCATTGGCTTGCATGAGGACAACGAGCGGCTGAAAACGGACAGTGCCGAACTGAAAGAGCGCGTTGCGAAGATGGAGGCAGTGATAGCAGAGTGGAAAGGGTGTTAGGAGTAAGTCATGGGTTACGACGAACTGATCGCTCTCGCAAATTCCTACCCTCCGGCAGAGAAGGCAAAGGTGTTGGAGTTGGCGGGCCAGCGGGAACTCAGCAATGAACGGGAGATACTGGAGTTGGCTGGAATCGCTGGCGACTTGACAGTCGATTCTTGGATCAGCCGCCTGCTGAATCCTGAGTTCAGCCCGTTGCTCTTGCAAGCGTTCAGCCTTGCCATGCCAGGCGTAGATCCCAAGTCACTCAGCGGGATGAGCCAAAAAGCCTTGGATGGGTTCGTGGGCGTCGTAAAGGGCAAATACTTTGAGGTACTGGTAGTAGACCGGCTGAACGCGAGAGAGGCCGTAGGAGGACTGAGACTGGCGGCGGGACAGTTGGCGCGCCTCGCAGAATCTCCCACCCAGCCGGCATGGGACTTAGAAATTGTGGCGAGGAATGGGAAAGTGGTGGAACAGTTGCAACTGAAGGCGACGAAGCTGTACGGGCCTGTGTTCAATGCCCTGTACAGACATCCCGACATCAGGGTCCTCGTGCCGGAGCCGATGGCGGGGTTTGGCGCCAAGGTTATCCACGCCGCTATACCTCATGCAGAACTTCTCGGCGCCGCCAAGGCGTATGTTGATGAATTGGGCAAGAGCGCGGGCGTACAGTTCCTTGAAGACGCTGCCAATTTCGTAACGAAGGGAGTGCCGATCACTTCGATATTGATTGTTGGCGGGAGTGAGAGTGTGCGATTTCTGATGGGCCGCGCCACGTTGCAGGAAGCAATGAGAGGCGGCGGCGCGAGGCTTGGCCGTCAGGCGGCGTACAACATTGTCGGCAACGTGCTGCTTGCCGCCGGGTTGGGGCCGGCCGCCATTCCGGTGACGATGGCGCTGAGCGTTGCGGAGGCGCGCATCAGCGGCCACGTTGAGTTGAGCGGGAACCTGGAATCGAGGGCGCAGGAACTTCTTACGACCGAAGGTCCATCGTAGACGTGCATACAGCGGTCATTGCGTTTCAAGCAGAGGGCGGAGGAGGACGGCCGCATGCTCAACTGCGAACCCGACAACTTCGCCCTCACTGTCGAAGTCAACGATGACGCCGTCAGCAATCTCCTCGGCCTCTGCCCGCGGGCTTGCCCGTCCAGACGGAGAGCGTGTCGGAGCCTGCGAAGTAACTAACCTCTGCGCCCATGTGCCCTACCGCCCCAGCGTGGCCTCCTCGCCGAGGTAGTTGACCCAGGTGCCCATGACCTCTTCGATCTGCGGCACCGCCGGGGTGTCGCCGGCTTCAGGCCGGACGTAGCGCGCCTGCGCCCGCACGCCGAACTTCACCTTCTCCACCGGCGCGTGCAGCAGTCCAAGCTCGTCTCCGCGGAAGACGTTCATTGGGTCGCCGCCGTCCTCCATCACCGCGATGTTCCGCTTCAACTGCTTGCGGAAGAGGATGATGCCGACGTCCGACTGCCCCAGCATCTCCAGGTGACGCTTGGCGATGGGGCCCTGCGTGGCCCAGGCCATGTAGTCCTGGTTGAACGTCCAGTCGACGATGTAGCGTCCCTCGTCGTCCTTCAGCGGAACGTAGCGGTAGGGGATGACGTCCTGCTTCGGCGCGCTTGCGCCGGGCGCGGCGCGGTAGTTGTAGATGGAGACGTGCAGGGTGTTGGTGTCGTCCACCGGCACGCGGAACTGGAACGTGGCGCGCGCCTCGTTGCCGACGAGCAGGATGTTCGGGAAGAGGACAGGGTGGCCCTCCGCCCACTCATCGTCGGTCTCGTCCTTGCCCTCGAGGAGTCGGCGCTTGATGATGCCGAACTCGAACTCGTCAAACCCTATCCTCTGGTGCCTGCGTGACGAGCCCCGCTGCTGAGTGGAGATACGGTCCGTGTTGCGGTACGCGCCCATGTAGGCGTGCAGCCACTCGACGTGCACGGGGTCGAGCGAGTTCTCCTGGCACTGCAGCCAGTTGCAGGGGATCTCCGTGATGGCGATGTCGCGAACGGCGTTCTCCCAGAGCAGGTGCTCCCAGCGCGGGAGCAGCGGCGCAGGCTGCGGCCCGAGGTAGGCGAAGATAAGTCCGGAAAGCTCGCGGACGGGGTAGCCCGCGACCTTCACTTTCTCCTTGAATCGTCCGTCCGGGTGGACGGTCTCCTCGAAGGGCTGCTCGATGCACTGGCCGGTCTCGTCCATCATCCAGCCGTGGTACATGCAGCGGAGGCCGTGCTCCTCGGGTATGCCATAGGAGAGGTCGACGCGGCGGTGAGGGCAGAAGCGTTCGATGAGGCCGAGCGTTCCGGACTTGTCGCGGTAGAGGACGAGGTCCTCGCCGAGGATACGCACCGACTTGGTGGGGCGTTCGTTGAGCTCGGCGGCAGCAGCGATGGGGTGCCAGTAGCGGCGCATCAGTTCGCCCATGGGCGTTCCGGGGCCGACCTGCGTCAGTTGCTCGTTCTCCTGTACGCTCAGCATCGCGTGGCCTCCTTGCCTGTTCGTTCGCTGGCGGGATTGTACCGCATGGCGCAAGCGGGGTTACACGAAGAGAGGCGCCTCGCAGGGCGCCTCTCTCGTCGGTGGTTGCTATACCCGCTGGCTACAGCGGCCAGTTGTTCTTGATGCCCTCGACAGCGCCGACTTTATCTCCTGCGGCGCGGGCCTTGATCTCATCCTCCGACTCCGCAGGTGCGCGGTCCGGCAACTCTTCCCACGTTTGGAGTACCTGGTTGATGAGCTCGCCGTCGCGGGAGTATCCGGCCTCGCCGGGGATGTACTTCCTGGCGCGCTTCATGCCGAACTTCACCTGTTCCAGCGGAGCGACGATGCCGCCCTCAGGTGGGGGTGTACGGAAGACGTTCATCGGGTCGCCGCCGTCGGCGACGACGTCCATCTGCTCGCGGAGCAGCTTGCGGTAGAGGATGAGACCGCGGTCGGACTCGCCGAGGTGTTCCAGGTTCCGCTTGGCGATGGGCCCCTGCGTCACCCACATCGTGTAGTCCTGGTTGAACACCACGTCCACGATCCAGCGGCCGTTCTCGTCCAGTAGCGGTACCTCGCGGTAGGGGACGGACTCCTGCTTCGGCACAGGCTGGCCGGGAGCGCCTCTCCACGTGTAGAGCGAGACGTGCAGCGTGTTCTCGTCGTCTATGGGGACGCGGAACTGCATCGTCACTGAGACCTCGGAGCCGACGAGCAGGATGTTCGGCACGAACACCGGGTGGCCGTGCTTCCAGTCGTCGTCTTCCTCGGTGTAGCCCTTGAAGACGCGGCGCTTCACGACGCCGTGCTCGAAGATGTCGAAGCCGATCTTCTGGTGCGTCGGCAGGTCGAGCAGCGCGCCCTTGAAGCCGGGGCCCTGCTGCACGTACTGCCCCCAGTAGGAGTGCGCCCATTCGACGTGTACCGGGTCGAGCGAGTTCTCCTGGCACTGGAGCCAGTTGCACGGCAGGTGGGAGATGGCGATGTCGCGCACCGCGTTGTCCCAGACCAGCGGCTCCCAGAGCGGGAGGAACGGCACGGGCTGCGGCCCGAGGTACGCGAACACGAGTCCGCCTGCGACCTCGACCGGGTAGCCCGCAATCTTAACCTTTTCCTTGAAGCGTCCGTCCGGGTGGACGGTCTCCTCGAAGGGCTGCTCGATGCATTGGCCGGTCTCATCCATCATCCAGCCGTGGTACATGCAGCGCAGACCGTGCTCCTCAGGTATGCCGTAGGAGAGGTCGACGCGGCGGTGGGGGCAGAAGCGCTCGATGAGGCCGAGCGTGCCGGACTTGTCCTTGTAGAGGACGAGGTCCTCGCCGAGCAGGCGGACTGCCTTCGTGGGGCGGTCATCGAGCTCCGCAGCTCCCGCGATGGGGTGCCAGTAGCGGCGCATCAGTTCACCCATCGGGGTGCCGGGGCCGACCTGCGTGAGTTCCTGGTTCGCTTTGACGCTGAGCATGCGTGCATTCACCTCGCGTGCGCAGATTTGCGTAGCGTAAGGGTAGGGCGGGAGCGGACACGGGTCAAGCGCGGCGCAGGCAGTTTATGAGAGGGATGCGCCGCGCCCGGACCGTGCTTACGGCCTGCCGATCTCCGGCTTCGCTTCCGGGTTGCTGGTGACGACGCGCGTGTAGTACTGCCAGACGCCGCCGACCCTGGGACGCCAGCCGGAGGGGAGCACCTGCGCGAAGTGCGGCAGCTGCGGCAGCGGCGTACGCCCGGACATCTCGTCCACGAGTTCGTCCTCGAGGTAGGGGTGGTCCGGCCCGGCTGCGGAGTAGGCCCAGTAGTTCATCTTGGCCTGCTCCTCCAGCTGCATCATCGTCATCACCGCGTCTTCCAGGCTGCTGCCCGCGGACGTCGCGCCGTGGCCACGCAGGAGAATGGCGGGGGCATCGCCCATCAGCGCGGCGACCTCAGCACCCTCTTCCTCCGTCTGCACGGTCTTGACGTGGTTCCACACCGGCAGCTCTTTCTGCACCAGTTGCGCGCCTTCCTGGTTCATGGGGCGGATGCGCCTCCCGAGCGTCGTGGCGAGGATGGTGTAGTGCGGGTGCACGTGCACCACGGAGTTGACCTCAGGACGCGCCTTCATGATGGAGGAGTGCATGATGACCTCGAACGGCTGTGACGAGCCGACCGGCCCGTCCACCTTGTAGCCCTCGATGTCCACGACGATCATGTCCTGCGGGCGCATGGAGTGCAGCGCGTCGACCGCATAGCCGCGGCCCTTCACCACGAACTTGTCCGGGTCGTTCGGCAGGCGCATGCTGGCGTGCCCCAGCGACGCGCGGAAGCCGGTCGCGAGTCCCACCTCGGCGAGGACGCGGTTCGCGACCGCCACCTCGTATTTGACCTCGTCCCATTCTCTCGGCATGTTCTGGTCCTCCTGCTGGTATCAAGAGGGACTCTACTAGATACCGTGGCGCTGGGGTAGGGCGCTGGTAACTCAGGCGTCCTGTGGACGTCCATGCCGTTTCTAGTGAAGGCCCGATGGCCAGGGACGTGCTCCGTCAAGGCACACGCCTCTTACAGGCCGGACTGGCCCGTTCGCAGCGTGTAGGCGGACTCGACGTCGGTGACGAACGCCCTCCCGTCGCCCGGAAACCCGGTCGCGGCTGCCGCCTGTATCGTGTCGGCAACCGCTTGGACCTGGTCGTCCTCGACGACGACCATCAGCATGGACTTCGCCAGTTCGTCGTAGATCTGACCGCCGACCTGCACGCCCTGCTGCTTGCCCCGGCCGAGCACGTCCCACTTCGTCATCGCCGGGAAGCCGTTCTTAGCAAGAGCCGAGGCGACCGCGTCTTCCTTCTCCGGGCGGACCACTGCGCGTACCATCTTCATGATTCGTCTCCTTGTGCGTATATGGCTAGCTGACCGGCACCATGAGTACCCGGTCTTCTGCGGGCTGTTCCCGCCTGATCTTCTTCAGCGTGGTGATGTTGTCGATGACGACGGGCAGGAGTTCGTCGAGCATGCTCACCGGAACGAGGTCCATGATCTTCTCTCCGGGGCGCGGATCGGTCCCCGTGCGGCCTCCGACGAAGATGCTCACCGCGTCCACGATTTCGCCATCGACGCGGGCCTTCGCCCCCTGGAAGCCGATGTCGGCTGCGTGGTGGTTGCCACAGCCCGCCGGGCAGCCTGACCAGTTCATGGTGAGTGGAGCGGCGTCCGGAAAGCGGGCTGCCAGGCTGTCGGCGAGCTCCTTGCCGAGTGCTTTGGTCTCGATCAGCGCCAGGTTGCAGTAGTCTTTTCCGGTGCAGCTCACGAGTCCGCGCGTGAACGCATGCGGTGATGGAGAGAACCGGGTGAGCAGCGGTTCATCCAGGAGGGGCTGCACCTTCGCTTCCGGCACCCCCACGATGATTGCGTTCTGGCCAGTCGTGAGGCGTATGGCTCCCGCACCGTAGACTTCGGCGATACGGGCGAGTTCCATCATGTCGCCGGCCTGCGTTCTTCCAGTAGGAACACAGAGTCCCACCGAGTAGAGGCCCGCCTGCCGCTGCTCGGTCACGCCGAGGTGGTCAGTCGTCCGTTGCAACCGTACGTCCCGGCCTGAGGGAAGGAGCGGAGCGCCCCACCGTTCTTCCAGCCGCTGCCGGAAGAGCTCGGGGCCCCATTCCTGCACGAGGAAGGCGAGGCGGGCTTTCGTGCGCTGCTCACGCGCACCCTCGTCGCGGAACAGCAGAGTGATCGCTGCCGCAAGAGAGGCTGCCTCATCGGGCGCGATGAACACATCCAGGGGCTGGGCGACGGTCATACCACCCGAACCCATCTTGCCGCCGACGGCGACGTTGAAACCGTGTGTGGCCTTCGGGCCAGTGGCGGGCGTGAGTGCGATGTCCTGCGTCTCGCTGTGCGTGCAGTTCTCGAGGCAGCCGGTGATGGTGACGTTCAGTTTGCGCGGAAGGTTGGTGTAGTCACGGTTGCCGAGGAAAGTCTGAGTGAACTGTTCCCCGATCGGCGCGGCGTCGAACAGTTCATAGGGCGTCAGACCAGAGAGACTGCAGGTGTTGACGCCCCTGATGTTGTCCATCCCGGTCTGGAGCGAAGTGAGGTCGACGCCTTGCAGCGCCTCGAGGATATCGGGAACGTCCCGTATCTCGACGGCTCTGAGCTCCAACTGCTGCCGTGTGGTGATGTCTATTACGCCGTTGCCGAGGCGCTGCGCCAGCGAGGCCAGCGTGCTGAGCTGGCGCGAAGCAAGCTGGCCGTTGGTGATGCGGACTCGCATCATGAAGCGTCCGGGAGTGGGCTTGCGGAAGAACGTGCCGATCCACTTAAGCCGCTCGCGGTCGTTCGGTTCGAGCGTCTCCCAGCCGCCGTGCTGCGCGGCGAGTTCATCTATCTCTTCCAGGATGTCGAGACCGTTCTTCTCTGCCTTGAGGCGCTCGATGGGGTTCATGCGTTGCTCTGCCTTGGTTTCCTACGTGTTGCTGTACAGGGCCATAGGGACGCGCTTGGCGTATGCGGGAGCGATGGCCGCGGCCCCCCGTCCGAGGGCGCGTTCCATCGCGATGCGTTCTTCGGTCTCCCGCTCGGGCGAGAAGCGCACCACGAGCACGAGCGCGGACATGCTGGTAACGATGGCGGCGAGGTAGAGTAATGCCTGCTCCGTGGCGAGCGATTCGATGCGGAAGAGGAACCCGGCGGCGACAGCCCCCGCATTGCCGCCAGCCCCCACGATGCCTGCCACGGCTCCCAGTGCGCGCCGGTTGATGAACGGGACGACTGAGTACGTCGCACCCTCTGCCATCTGCACGAAGACGCTGAATACGAGCATGGAAAGAACGGCCACGGGCAGGATAGCCATCCGCGAGAAGACGGCCAGGGCGATGCCTTCCAGCAGGAGCACGCCGCCGAGGAAGAGCGTCCGCCCTCTGAGGCCGAAACGCAGTCCTGCGAGGTCGCCGAAGACGCCGCCGAGCGTGCGAGCGAAGAGGTTCATCAGCCCGAACAACCCAGCGATGAGACCGGCGGTCGCAACGCTCAGCCCGAACCGGTCGTGATAGTAGAGAGCAGCGATATTGTGCATGGTGAGCTCCACGCCGAAGCAGGCGCCATAGACCAGGAAGAGCGCCCAGACGCGATGGTCTCTTGCGGCTTCCAGGAACGCACCCTTGGCGTTGGACTCTTTGGCTTTCAATGGACGCGCCTCACCGTCTGGACTGTCCTGAGTGAGCCGGTAGTAGGCGATGCCCATGAGGAAGAGCGCGACGCCGGGAACCACCATGGCGAGGCGCCAGCCCAGGACCTGGCTTGCGCCGAGACCGATGATGGCCGCGAGGATCAGGGGCATGACCATCTGCGTGACGCCCCCGCCGAGGTTGCCCCAGCCCGCGGTCGTCGCGTTGGCGGTCCCGACAACGTTGGGCGCGAACATGACCGACGTGTGGTATTGCGTGATAACGAACGAGGCTCCGATGATGCCAATGGCAAGCCGGAACAGGAGGAAGGACTCGTAACTGGTAGCGAGACCGATGCTCATCACGGGGATAGAGCCGATGATCAGCAGCCCAGTGTAGGTCCGCCGGGGGCCGATCTGGTCGCACAGCCATCCGACGAACAGGCGGGCCACAATGGTAACCGCGACGGATGCGATGACGGTGTTGCCGATCTGCGCCTTGGTCAGTCCGAGGTCGTCGCGGACGATGGCCATCATCGGCGCGATGCCGAACCACCCGAAGAAAGCGAGGAAGAAGGCCAGCCAGCTCATGTGGAACGCGCGCATGTGCGGACGGGCGAAACTGAAGAGGGATATGCTCGCCGCCTTGTGCGTCTGGGGGTCTATCCTCATGCTCGCTTCATCCTCTGCATTGCGCTGGAATCGTGGTGTCCGGTCTCAGCCTTAGATGTCGGCTGATGCCTCACCGCTGCCGACCTTGGCCACGACGACGTGCGCCTTCTCCTGGCCTGGGGCCCCGAGAACGGATGTCTTGCTCTGGCCGAGGAGCCGCTTGATGCCATGCGGGTCCCTCACGAAGCACCTGACCTGGTGCAACCATTTAACGCTCTTGTACCCCTGTAGGAACGGCACCCAGAGACGCACCGGCCCCCCGAGTTCGTGCGGCAACGCCTCCCCGTTGATCTCGTAGACCAACAGCACCCTCGGATCGCGAGCAAGGGTCTTGGGCAGGCTTTCGAAGTACATGCCGTCCGCGGAATAGAAGGCGAGGTAACCCGCTGTGGCGAGGTCCATCCCCGCAGACTCGAGCACTGACTGGAATCGCACGCCAGTTACTAGTGGCGTCTCCGACCAGTTGAAGATCTGGCAGACAAGCGGAGTCGGCTCGCGGACGACCGGCAACTGCTCGATATCCTGCCACCGCACGACGGTTGTCTTGCCGGTTACATCCGTCAAGCTCATCTGCCAGTCCTCCAGTGGCTGCCGGGCCGGCATGGGGAAGAGGGAGAGGATGGGCAGCGGTTCGGCCTCGAAATCCATCGCTGCGAACTGGTCCTTGAACTTGGGGTAGTTGACGTAGGGACGCAGTACCATGACTAGACCGCGCCCGCGCCAGCGAGCTCCTGCTCGGGCCGTTCCGTGCAGATGACTTCCTGCAACGGGCAGACGAATATCTTGCCGTCGCCGTAGTTGTCGGACTTGTTGGCTGCGACGAGCGCATTCGCGAGAGGCGTTGCAACCTCGTCCGGCACCGCCCAGGCCAGCATCCGCTTCGGAAGGAACTGCATCACGCCTCCATCTTCTCCGTTGGTGGGGCGCATGTAGCGGAGTCCTCGCTGACGGCCCCGGCCCATAACACGCCGGTGCGTGTAAGCGGATATGCCCAAGGCAAGTGCGGCATCAACGCTCGCCTGCCACTTCTCCGGTCTGATGACGGCTATAACTTCTTTCAAGGGGGCGCCTCCTGCGGCATCGCTTCCATCAAGCGTAGACACAGGGTGTGTTGCGCCGATTACGAAAGTGTTGCAGAGCTGTTACATAGCAACGATGGGTGACTGCCGCCATGGCACTGCGGCTCCGCCTCTCGCATGCAACGCCGGGACGCAGGTGCTCGTCCCCCCGTGGTACGATTGCCGCATCCTGAACGAGGAGTAGGGCGATGGACATCCTGGCGATGGACGGCGACGGGCACGTCGAGGAGTGGGAGGGCACCTGGTCCGACGACTATCTCGAGCCCGAATTCCGCGACCGCCGCCCCAAGGTGGTCGAGACGGGCGAGTTCGAGCACGACTACGTCTGGGATATCGCCGGTGAGCGCATCCGCATCGGAGGCTCACCCTCCAGCAAGGACGGCGTCGTCTCCACCGAGTACGAGATGATGGCGAAGTGGCGCGGCCCGCACGAGAGCGGCGAGTTCCACTCCGCGGAAGCACGCCTCGCGGTGATGGATGCCGAGAATACCCACCTCTCCGTCAACTACCCCACTCTGCTGCTGGACTGGCCCATCGTGCACGACCCTGCGCTGAACGCCGCGCTGACGCGCTCCTACAATAGCTGGGTCGCCGACATCTCCAACCAGTCGCCCGACCGCCTCAAGTGGGTGACGGTGATCGACCCGCACGACCCTGCCGAGGCGGTGCGTGAGATGGAGCGGACCCGGAAGATGGGCTCCGTCGGCGTCATGGTCTTCGGCGACTACAACGAGAAGGCGCTCGACGACCCGAGTTTCGAGCAGTTCTGGGCCGCGGCGCAGGACCTGGACATGCCGGTGAACGTGCACCCGGGCATCGGCGCGCGGGACGCCATCAAGGCCTACCGCAACATCGCGGGCGACCAGTTCCTCATGTCCGTCGTGCGCGGGTTCAAGACCATCTGCGGCTCCGGCATCCTCGACCGCTACCCCAGGGTGAAGGTCTCGTTCCTGGAGACGGGCTGCACCTGGGTGGACTTTGCCGTCGCCGTCATGGACTTCACGCTGGACAACGTGAAGGACCGGCTGGAGATCGGCGCGATACGCTCCGAGCACAAGGCCATCGTGGAGCGCGGTCTGCCTGAAGCGACGCCGCTGGAGTACATCAGGGACGGCCGCATCTTCATCGGCTTTGAAGTCGACGACGACCTGCTGCCCTACATGGTGAACAAGTACGGAACGGACTGCTGGGTGTACGCCAGCGACATCCCGCACGCGCACCGCATCCCGGACTCCCCGAGCTACATCTACAACCGCTCCGACCTCACGGACGAACAGAAGTCGCGCATCGTCTGGAAGGGCACTTCGGAGCTCTACGGCCTCCCCGTGCCTGAGGGCGTGGGGATCAGCGGGTAGAGCCCCCAACGGCGTCGTTCCCGCGAAGGCGGGAATCCAGGGGGCGCGGCAGCGCACGCGGTGGGGTCTGGTCTGCGTCAGGAGAGGAGCGGTTGGTGGTTACCCGGCGGGGCTGTTGGCCCTACTCCGCTTTGCGTTCGGGTTCGCCGGCGTCCGGCTCGCCGTAGCGCTCTCTTGCCGCCGTTCCGAACCAGTCGCCAGCGGTGCGTGTGCTCGTCCAACCCTCTTTCGCAGCCGCTGCCCGCGTTCTGCGCGTCGCGGCTCTTGCCGCCCCGACGGCGAGCTTGGCCGCCCGGTCCTTCACCAGGAAGCCTGCGGCTGCCACGGCGGGTATCAGTATCAGGTGTGGGCGCATACCAGTCTCCTATCCGTTCCTCATCTCGCGGGGAGTGCAACTGGCGATGCGAGTTGGGCGGTCTTCTGTTCACTGCAATTCTACCGCTGTCACGGCTATCGCTGGAATCAAGAGGAGACGCGTAATACCTCCAGTTTCAGGTAGCTGCCTGGTCTTCTCTACCTATGCACGGCTTCCGTGGCGCCTACTCAACTGCTGGAGGCGTTCGCTTGCGGGCGGCCAGTGCCTTCAGGTTCCTAGCGGCCTCTGCTGCGGCAGATTCTATGGTAGCGTCGTCGGCGTTCTGCTCTATCAGCGTCGCGACCTCCCTGAGTCCTGCCGACATCCCCTTGGCGCCCGCGGCTTCGGCACTGAGATAGAGACGCCTTTTCCCCTCCGATTCGGCTGCGGCCAGTTCATAGCGCTTTGCTGCCTCCTCGAACCAGTCGGCCGCCCTCACCATTCTCTCCGCACCGGCCTTAGCGGCCGCCTTTGCGGTAGGTGCGAGTACCTTACTTGCTGCGGCTATTGCGAACTGCAACGCGAGTTGCGCCGCCTTCTGTTTAGCTGCGAAGCCCACTGTTGCAACGATAGCCATTGGAATTGCAAGGAAGGGCACGGCGACCTCCTTATCGAAGATTCGTTCTACGCTGGCTTCCGCGCTACCACCTTCACGCTGGAGATGTCCGCCGGGGCGTCGTTCTCGATGCACGCCGTCTCCTCGGTGATTGCGATGCCCTCGAAGCCTGCGCTCCTCAGTCGCCCGAGGTACGTGTCCTTCGGCTCCGCGCCCGCGCTGCACGTCACCCACGCCTCCGTGTCCTTGCGAGCAGGACCGTCGGGGTTGAGCGCCATCATGTCGGAGATGTGGAGCCTGCCGCCCGGCGACAGCACGCGGAACGCCTCGCGGAAAACCGCGTCCTTGTCCGGCGACAGGCAGACGACGCAGTTGGAGATGACCACGTCCACCGACGCGTCCGGCAGCGGGATGTTCTCGATCTCGCCCTTCACGAACTCCACGTTGGTGAACCCCAGTTTCGCCTGGTTGCTGCGCGCGAGGTCCAGCATGTCCTGCGTCATGTCGAGCCCGGTGATGTGGCCCGTCTCACCCACCTGCTGCGCCGCGAGGAAGCAGTCGATGCCACCGCCCGAGCCGAGGTCGAGCACGCGCTCGCCCTCCTGAAGTCCCGCCAGTGCCGTCGGGTTGCCGCAGCCGAGCGATATGGCGATGGACTCGGCGGGCAGCCCGGACAGCTGCGCCTCCTCGTACAGCGTCATCGCGCGCTCCTGGCCTGACGGGGAGCAGCACGCGTCGGCCTCGGCGGACGTTGCCTCGACGGCGGTGAGCCCGATGACCACCCTGGCATCGTTCGCGTACCGCTCGCTGACCAGCCGTTTGATCTCCCTGGGTTCCGTGGTCATCTGCCTTCTCCTTGTCCTGCTTACCGTTCGCAACGCACCAGCGGTCCGCCTACGCTACATACGCGAGGTAACCGCCATCACAGCAGCCTGTCCAATTCTCCTCGTACACATCGAGCTTGCCGAACAAACCTTGGCACAGGGCGTCAGACCCAAGGATCGAACCAAGATTGGCGACCTCAACCATGGTGGGCAGGCGAACGCCGCTTTCCCACCTCCTGACCGTGACGGGGTCTACCTCCATCAACTCGGCCAGCGCGGCCTGCCGTAGACACTTCGCCAAACGCTCCGAACGGATGGCTCGTCCAACCCTCAGGGCCAATTCGTTCCTGCTTACTCTACGAACCATCGCGTCTCTCCTGCACCTAAGAGCGTGGAGCCGGGGTGCCCCCGACTACGGTAACAAGAAATGTAAGTGGTCAAAGCCCGCTTCACAAGAACCGGGCTGGTACTGTTTCGCGTGTGGGTCGAGTCCAGGATACGACGAGTTACAGCCATGATCCTGGAATTCTCTTCTAACGACAGTACCGCTGCGGCACTGTAGGCGCCGGTGATAGGCTTGCCCCATGGCACAGCGCAGCGCGGCATACGACACGATGATGGGGCGGCTCGCGGACGGGGGCTACGCCCTGCTCGACGGCGGCATCGCCACGGAGGTGGCGCGTCGTGGCGGCACGCTTGGGGCGTGGGCGAATCTCGCGAACGTCGAACTGCCGGATACCTTGCGTGCCATCCACGCTGACTTCATCGCGGCAGGAGCCGACGTCATTAGCGCCAACACGTTCGCCTGCTCGGAGCTTCATCTCGCCGCGCACGGGGTGCACGGACGCGAGGAGGAGCTGAACCGCGCGGCGGTGGCGCTGGCGCTGGAGGCGCGGGAGCGCGCCGGAGCGGAGCGACCACTGCCTGTGGCAGGCTGCATGACGACGGTCAGCTACCGGGGCCCGGAGGGAAGGGTGGCACCCGCCGAGGAAGACTGGGCGCTGGTTTCGCAGGCGCGCGTACTCGCGGATGCGGGAGTGGACTTCCTCAACGTGGAGATGCTGTCGCACGTCGAGCGCGCCAACGTCGAACTGGCCGCAGCGGCGACGGCGGGGTTGCCGGTATGGGCCGGGTTCTCCTCCGTGATGGACGAGGAGGGCAATCTCACGCTGTTGAACCAGGAGGACGAACCGCTGGAGGAATCGCTGCGGCGCATCGACCTCTCCGGTGTCGACGTCGCATTCATCATGCACACGCAAGTCCCGCTGGTGGAGCCGTCGCTCGCCGTGCTGCGGGGCATCTGGGACGGCCCACTCGGCACGTATCCCCACGGTGGAACGTACACGCGGCCGTCCTGGGAGTTCGACGACGACTTCACGCCGGAGGTACTCGCGGCGGGCGCGGAGCGGTGGCTGGCCGGTGGCTGCCGTATCGTGGGCGGCTGCTGTGGAGCGGCCCCGGCGCACATCGCCGCCCTGCGCGAGGTCGTGGACGCGGCGGCGGCCGCGGGATAGGCTGTGCATTCCCCTCTCCCCCCGGGAGAGGGTGCCGCCGCTCAACGGCGGTGGGTGAGGGCAGATCGATACGAGGAGGGGCGCAGATGCGATTGCAGGACAAGGCCATCATCGTGACGGGCGCGGCAGGCGGGCTCGGACGGCAGTACGCCATCCGCTTCGCGAGAGAAGGCGCGAAGCTCACCATCGCGGACGTGCAGGACGTGAGCAAGACCGCGGAACTTTGCCGCGCCGAGGGCGCCGAGGTGATCCCGCTGCGCGTCGACGTCTCCTCCGAGGACCAGACGCAGGAGATGGCGCGCCGCACGCACGAGCAGTACGGCCGCATCGACGGCCTTCTGAACAACGCGGGGATGATGCGTGGACTGGGAGTGAAGTCCATCCTGGACGTGGACATGGAGACGTGGGACCGCGTGTTCGCGGTCAACGCGCGCGGTACGTTCCTGGGT
This sequence comes from Dehalococcoidia bacterium, assembly GCA_965208625.1. Classification (GTDB taxonomy): domain Bacteria; phylum Chloroflexota; class Dehalococcoidia; order Lucifugimonadales; family Australimonadaceae; genus Bin16. Next base: position 1,219,938 of record OZ242348.1, on the reverse strand, counting down.
ATCCGCGCTGTCTTCCCGTACATGCGGGAGCAGGGCTCCGGCACCATCGTCAACGTCAGCTCCGGCAGCACGCTCCGCATCGCGCGCGGGCCGACAGACATGAACCCGCACTACGTCTCGTCGAAGACCGCCATCATCGGCATCACCCGTGCCGTGGCGCGCGAGCTTGGCCAGTACAACATCAACGTCGTCACCGTCGCTCCGGGCTCGACGACCTCCGACACCGAAGAGCCGATCGGCGCGGACGAAGCCTACCCAGAACCGGAGGCGTCGCTCGTGCGTCGGGGCGTGCCGGAGGACCTCACCGGCGTGATGACGTTCCTCTTCACCGACGACGCCCGCTTCATCAGTGGCCAGATGATCGTCGTCAACGGCGGCAGGGAAGTGCACTAGGACGCATGGCCGAACTGACCTGGGAGCGCATGGGACGCTGCGCCCGCCTCGCGTGGGAGCACGGCGTCGAGTCGTTCGAGCAAGCGCCGCGTCCCCGCTCAGCTCTGCTGACCGGCCACCAGCTGCTCGGCGTCATCCGCCAGCCGGAGTGCGCGGGCGGTCTGATGCTGCGCCGCCTCGGCATCGACATGGCGCTCGCAGCCTCCATCACCGAGTTCGAGCTGCTGCACGCGCGTCCCGTGCCCGACCACGCCGAACGCGTCGTCGACCTGTGGGGCAAACCGCACACGCCGGAGGCGCTCCGCGCGATGGAGCTGTCGTTGGACGAGGCGGAGCAGTTCCACTCGGCCTATCCCATCGGCACCGAGCACATCCTCCTGGGACTGCTCGCCATCCCGGAAGGCATGGGCTGCCGCACGATGGCCTACTTCGGCGTCGACTACGCCAAGGCCCGCGCCGCCCGCGACGAGATCTGGGAGCTGCTCAAGCTTACCGAGTGAATTTGCCTCTCACGCAGGCCGGAACACGGGCAGCGTGACCTCGTCGGTGACGTCTGCGAAGGCGACCTCGACGGCCATGCCGACCTGGATGTGCGCGGGGTCGGGCTCGACGTCGATGAGGTTGGTGGGGATGCGGGGTCCCTCCTCGAGGTCGACCATGGCGACGACGAATGGGACGTGGTCGCGGAACGCGGGCACCGGGGCGCGGTGCACGATGGCGAACGTGTGCAGTGTGCCCCGGCCGCTCGCCTGTATCCAGGATACGTCTCGAGAGCCGCAGTGGGGGCAGAAGTCGCGCGGGTAGAAGTAGACCCGCTCGCAGGCGTTGCAGCGGCGCAGCCAGAGCTCGTGCGCCTGCGCCTTCTCCCAGTAGAAGTCGGACTCAGGCTGTTTGACGGGCAGGGGGCCCCGGTACGCTTCGGTCGTCATCACTCCACCCCCAGGACGATGGTGCCGGTTGCCGAGAGCGCCCCGCCGGTGCCATTCACGAGCGCCAGCGATACATCCGGCGCCTGCCGCTCGCCACACTCGGCGCGCAGCTGCCGCACGGCCTCGACAACCGGGAAGATGCCGTACATGCCGGGGTGCGTGTAGGAGAGACCGCCGCCGCTCGTGTTCAGCGGGAAGTCGCCGCCGGGAGCGGTGCGCTGCCCCGCCACGAAGTCCGGCCCTTCGCCGGGCCCGCAGTAGCCGAGCGACTCCAGCGTCACGAGCACCGTGTAGGTGAACGAGTCGTAGATCATCGTGAGGTCGATGTCGCCGTGCGTGACGCCGGCCATGCCGAGCGCGGCGGGGCCGGTGACGCGGGCGGGAGTCGAGGTGAGGTCAGGCATCGTCGTGATGCCTGCGTGGTCGTGGTGCTCCGCGTGGCCGAGCACCCACACGGGCGGCTTCGGCAGACTGCGCGCGCGCTCAGGCGTCGTGACGACGATGGCCGCGCCCGCGTCGGTGACGAGGCAGCAGTCCAGCAGGTGGAACGGCCACGCTATCCAGCGCGAGTTGTGGTAGTCGTCGAACGTCATCGGGTCGCGCATCATCGCCTTCGGGTTGAGCTGCGCCCACTTGCGGGTGGAGACTGCGATCTCGGCCATGGCCTGGCGGGCGCGGTCCTCGCCGTACTGGTGCATGTAGCGGGTGGCGGCCATCGAGTAGTTGATGGGCATGCCGATCATGCCGTACGGCATCTCGTACATCGCCGACGGCAGGTTGGGGTCGCGGGGGATGGGGACGCGGCTGCTGCGCCCGGCCTGGCCGTGCGTGATGAGCGCGACCTCGCAGAGGCCGTTGGCGATGGCGTTGACCGCGTGCCCCACGTGGATCACGAACGACGCTCCGCCGACCGTCGTCGTGTCCGTGTAGCGCGGCGCGATGCCGAGGTAGTCGGCGAGGTCGTAGTTGACGTACCCGGCGGTGAGCAGGCCGTCGACGTCGTTGCGCGTCAGCCCGGCGTCCTCGAGGGCGTTGTGCGCGGCCTCCGCGTGGTGGGCGAGCGCCGACTTGTGCGGCACGAGCCCGATCTCGTCGGACTCGGCGACGCCGACGATGGCTGCTGCTTTCGAGGTGCTTGTCATGGCCGGAGTCTAGCGCATCCCTGCGCCGTCATGCCTCCCCGTTACTCCTCACCCATCTCCGCCATGCGCTCCATGAGCGTGTCCATGTCCACGTCCTCGACGTGGGTGGCGATCGTCCAGTGGATGCCGCAGGGATCCGTCACGCTTGCCATACGCTCGCCGTAGAAGTGGGTCTCGGGCTCGGCGTCCACGGTTGCACCCGCGCTCACCGCGCGGGCGCAGGCGGCGTCCACGTCTGTGGTGTAGAGGTGGATGTGCGCCGTCTGGGCGGGGGAATCGGGGGGCATCGCGTCGGAGAGCATGACGACAGCGCCGTCGATCGTGACCTCGGCGTGCGCGAGCATGTCCTCGGACATGGGGATGCGCATGCGCTCCACCGCGCCGAACGCGTTCGCCAGGAAATCGATGTAGCCGATCGCGCCCTCGACAACGAGGTAGGGCGTGATGGCCGTGTAGCCGTCGGGGATGGGCTGGACGTCGGACATGGGGCCTCCTTTGCTATTCGGTCAGTAGTCTGTTGGCCTGTGATTCGGAATGGCCTTCACCGCGAAAAAGTGAGCCATTTCGCGCCATTTGTGGCCATCTCACTCCTGACGCGGCGGGAGTCCGCGTGGGCTGCGGGCCCTGCCGCAGGCACCATGGTAGGGCAGGCGGGGGCGTCGGCGTAAGGGGCGGGTGTCACACGGTGGGGGCCAGAACAGAGCGACATGGTAGGATGACCAACCACTGCACCGGTATTGTGACAACCATATGGATGGGCTACGAATAGATGGCAAGGACGTGCGTCATGGTACGGAACGCCGGAGCATGATACTGGGCACGCTGGAGACAACGCGTTATGGAAGCTGGGAAATACACGGACACCGAGAAGTGGTGCGGGTATTGCCAAAGGATGTTGCCACACGACGATTTTGCCGTGAACCGTACTGCGCCACACGGGTTGATGGCGTGGTGCCGCGAATGCAACGCCGTATGGCGGCAGGTGGGTCCTATATACGGCACGAAGGAGGCAGCAACCGACCCGAACAATACCGACGCGGTTGCAGCGGACGCTGCGGCGCGCGAGGCGTACCGCCAGCGTAGGGCGGAGCGCGAGGGCACTCCACTGGTCGATCACCAGAGGCCCTACTGGTTCGTCGGGGCATCCCTTGACGAAACGGATCAGACGGAACGATTCGTGCGAGATGGCCTCTGGGAGCATGACTTCGAGGACAATGCGAGAGTCGAGGCCCAAATCAACTCGATGCAGCCTGGCGACCGTATAGCGATTAAGGCGACTACCACGCAGAAACACAACCTGCCGTTTGACTATCAGGGCAAGTTCGCCTCGGTTATGTACATCAAGGCGGTCGGGACAATTCGAAAGAACCAGGGGGACGGACGACGCATCGAAGTTGATTGGACTTCAGTAACTCCACAACGAGAGTGGTACTTCTACACATTTCAACCCACTGTTTGGGAAATCTGGCCAGGCTCAGGAACTCTTCCATGGGCGGCAGATGCGCTGATTCGCTTCGCCTTTGAGGACGAACCGCAGGACTACGGCCAGTTCTTGGAACACTGGAGCAACACTTCGCCACCATGGGACGAGTTCATTGGGCGTGCTCAACAGTACGTCGACACGGGGCAACTCGATACGGACGAGACTAACTACAAGCTCGAGATAGGCCGGAACCTCACAGCGGTACGGACGCTGGTGCTTTCCAACCCTGTACCGAGTGGCGACTGGCGAGAACACTTGAAACGGGCGATAAACGACCGAAGCAACAACCTCATCAATGCTCGCTTTGTAAAACCGGACCTCACAAAATGGTTCGACGAGCATCCACATGAGGCGCTGAACGCACTGCGATTACTCTGGGCCCCGGGCACGCAGCAAGTGAGGCAGCGTGTTCAGGCAATGGCGGCCCCTCTGAGCGCCTTCCTGCGGACGAAGGGGGCAAAGACGAACGTCGCATCCGTGTTGCTCATGGGCTTGGACGCAAAAGATTACCCACCGTACCGAGCGACGCCATTTGATTGGGCGTATGAACAAACCGGCTATCCCAAGCCGGACAGGGAGGCCGAAGAAGGAGAATTGTACGAGCACGCCCTGGGTTTCCTCGACCGGTTCATAGACGAAGCCGGTCAGCGCGGGCTCACCTTGCCTCACCGCCTTGGCGCACAATCAGTGGTTTGGGCTTTGAGTACGGGGCGCGTGCCTCCCCCACTGGACCTGCAAGCGCTGGCCCAAGAGTTGTTTATGCCGGATGGCTCCTTCCTCGGAAAGGTCATCACCCTCCTCGAAGAGAAGAAGCAGGTCATCTTCCAAGGACCGCCTGGCACCGGTAAGACGTACGTCGCGCGTGCGCTCGCCAAACATCTCGCAGGAAGCGAGGAGCGAGTGACGTTCGTGCAGTTCCACCCCTCCTACGCCTACGAGGATTTCGTGCAAGGCTTCCGCCCCGTGCAATTGAGCAACGGTCAGGCCGGGTTTGAGCTGCGGGACGGGCCGCTGTTGAGGGCTGCCAGGCGTGCGGAGGATGAGCAAGACGCAGACCACTACCTCATCATCGACGAGATCAACAGGGCAAACCTCGGTAAAGTGCTCGGCGAACTCTACTTTCTACTGGAGTACCGCGAGGAGAAGATACGCCTCCAGTACTCGGACGAGGAGTTCTCCCTGCCGAAAAACCTCTACATCATCGGGACGATGAACACCGCTGACCGCTCCATCGCGTTGGTAGACCTTGCGCTACGCCGCCGATTCTACTTCGTCGAGTTCCACCCAGAGAAACCGCCGGTTGAGGAAGTGCTGCGCAAATGGCTCGATACGCATGCGCCTGATATGCGGAGCGTAGCCGACATTGTCGACCTTGCGAACAAGAAGCTGTCGGACGGCAGACCGGAAGACCGGCACGCCGCGATAGGGCCGAGTTACTTCATGCACAAGGATGAACACGGCAAGCCAAGCCTCGACATAGCGGACGTTGAACGCATCTGGGAGCACAGCGTCCTGCCGTATATCGAGGAACATCTCTACGGCCAGCACGAACGCCTCGGCGAATTCACGCTCAGCAGGCTGCGCAAGGAACTTGACGGCGCAGCGCAGCAGGGCGACGGAGAGGTGGGGGACACGGACGGCGGCATGAGCGATGCGTCAGATTGACCTGCAAGAGTACGTCTCAAGTGGACCGCATACGCTCTCTTCCAACAAGCGCGACGCGCTGCGAGGGGCGATTCCATCGCTGACGGTCGAACCCGCCTATGGCGCGGAAGGCGAGTACGTACTCACTCCGGGCTCCACAGTCGGTGCGGTTGAAGTTGGCGACCTTTCGGTGCTCATCTACCCCAAGGTCGGCATCCGGCAACTCATTTCGCTCGCGTGCTACGCCATCGGCAAAGTCAAGTTTCAGAAGACAGATTTCGAGTTTCCGGAGGAACCAGCACTGCCGGACGCGCTGGCCCTTGCGCTCGTCCATGCCGCGCGGCGAGCGTTCTCACGCGGCTTGCTCCACGGCTACCGTACGGAGGAGGAGGCGCTCCAGACCGTGCGGGGCCGCATCCGGTTCGACGACCAGATACGGCGCAGGTTCGGTGTCCCGCTGCCGGTCGAGGTGCGCTACGACGAGTTCACCGACGACATCCTGTCCAATCAACTTGTGAAAGCGGCAGCCGTGTGGCTCGGTGGGATGCGCCTGCGGTCGCCCGAGGCGCGGCGCGGTCTGGGATGGGTCGCGGCGATGCTCGACAACGTGTCGTACGTGGAATTTCCGCCTCGGGAGGTGCCAGAGGTCAAGTTCGACCGGCTGAACGAACACTATCGCGGAGTGGTGACGCTGGCGCGGCTCGTCCTGCGGCGCGGGGCATTCGAGGCGGACAGGGGACAGGTGCGCGCGTCTGGCTTCCTCATGGACATGAACCAGGTCTTTCAGGAGTTCGTCACCGTTGCGCTGCGGGAGGCGTTGGGTGTCACAGAGCGCACGTTCGGCGAGTACCGCATCCCTTCGCTCGACGAGGCGGGGCGTGTCCGCCTCAGGCCGGACCTCGTCTGGCGGGAAGGTTCGTCCTCCGTGTTCGTCGGGGACGCGAAGTACAAGCGGATTCGCGATGAGCGCATCCCCAACGCCGACCTCTATCAACTACTTGCGTATACCACTGCGCTCAACCTGCCGGGTGGGTTGCTGGTTTACGCGCAGGACGAGGATGAACGCGAGTCTGCAACCTACACGGTTCGCCACTCCGGCAAGCGGCTGGAGGTCATCGCGCTCGACATCTCCGGTACGCTCGACCAAGTGCGGGAGCGTGTTAGGCGCCTTGCAGACAAGGTGCGAGCGTTACGCGGCCAAGCCGAGCAAGTGCGCCACGCCGCGTAGCTGAGATTACTGACACCAGCCCCTTACGCCGGCGCACCCCACCCGCGTACGCTGTTCCTCGCACTGGCGCGCCCTCGGCATAACCCCCGCAGGCGGGTGAGCACTTATGAGCAGAAACGAGCAGTTTTGGTTAGTGAATGAGCAGCGAATGAGCAGTTATGAGCAGTTTGGAGGCTCACGCTGAAGGGCGATTCCAGAGGTGAATCCGGGCCGATGAGCAGAAATGAGCAGCATTTCCCAACGGAACCTTCGCTGGCCGTTCAGGACTACGGGGATCCCCGCCTGCGCGGGAACGACGTATACGCGCACGCGCGTTGTTGTCAGCGGGGCGCGGGTGCGGGATACTACGGGCGTCCTGAAAGGCAGCGATACGCCAAAGGAGAGAGGACATGACCACTGCGGTGAAGTACCAGGCCATCGACGCGGACGCGCACGTCATCGAGAGCGAACAGACGTGGGACTATCTCGACGAGGCTGACCAGCACCTCCGTCCGTACCTCTTCACGAACCCGGAGAGGCCCGCCAGCCGCTACTGGGTGATCGACGGACGCATCGCAGGGCTTCGCCCCGCGTCGCCGGTCGAACGCGAGCTGAAGGCGATGTCCGAGCGCGCAGGCCGCGACCTCGTGACTGCCGAGGAGGCCCGTTCCCTCGACGACATCTCGCTGCGTCTCGCGCACATGGACCGGCTCGGCGTGGACATCCAGATACTCCACAACACGCTCTGGATCCGCGACGTAACGCAGCGCCCGGAGCTGGACCGCGCGCTCTGCAAGGCGTGGAACCGCTGGATGGCCGAGGCCTGGAAGAAGTCCGACGGACGCCTGCGCTGGGCCGCCGTCCTGCCGCTCACCGACCTCGACGCCGCGGTCGACATGATGCCGTGGGTGAAGGAGAACGGCGCAGTGGGCGTGGTGATGAAGCCGTTCGAAGGCCACCGCTTCATGACCGACCCCTACTTCTTCCCGTACTTCGAGGCCGCGCAGGAGCACGACCTCTCGATGACCATCCACATCGCGAACGCCAACGAGGCCTACGTGAGCGCCATCGCCTCCGCGTACGACCCCAGCGGCGGCCTGCCGACGTTCCGCATGCCGACCATCCACGCCTGCAACGGCCTCATCCTGAGCGACATCCCCAAGCGCTACCCGGAACTGCGCTGGGGCTTCATCGAGTCGTCCTGCCAGTGGGTGCCGTGGATCATCCACGAGACGTCGCGCCGCGCGAAGCAGTCCGGCTGGTACTACCCGGACAACCCCTTCAAGGAATACAACATCTACGTCTCCGCCCAGACCGACGACGACTTCCAGTACGTGTTCGACTACGTCGGCGACGAGAACATCGTAATCGGTACGGACTACGGCCACACGGACACATCCAGCGAGGTGGACGCCATCGAGACGTTCCGCAACCTAACCACCGTCAGCGAAGAGTCGAAGCGGAAAGTGCTGGTCGACAACTCGGTGGCGCTCTACGGTCTGTAGGAGGAGGGAGCACCACGTCAGTACAGGGGCGTCCTTCGGGGCGCCCCTTCTTGTTGGGCACCCACACCCTCCGTCATTCCCGCGAAGGCGGGAATCCACGGTGACCGCCAGGTCACGCGGTGGGGAAGAAGGCCTGGCGAGGCCAACCTAGCCAGGGCACCCCCAAGGGACGCCCCTACACCAAGCCAGCCTGTTAGGCGGCCTATGCCTTCGGCTCCTCGATGACGCCGAAGAGGTTGCCTTCCGGGTCTTCGCAGTAGGCGTGCGTGCCGACGTAGGGGATCTCGTTGGGGCCGAATACCAGCTTGCCGCCCGATGCCGTCACCTTCGCCAGCGTCTCGTCCAGCGAGTTCACCAGCGTCGTGTTGATGACGGGCTGCGGGAAGTGGCGTTTCATGATGGCGCCGTCGATGCCTGCCTGTTCCTTCGGGCCGGTGCTGGCGAGCCAGTACTCCTGCTGGAACTCCTCGGAGCCCGACCAAGACTGGAACTCCCAGCCGAGCACGTTGGCGTAGAACTCGGCCAGCTTCGCTGGGTCGTCGCCGAGGATCTCGAAGTGGACCGGTCTGCCCATGCGTTACCCCGCTATCTCCTGCGCGAGCGCGTCCGTCCGCGCGGCCATGATGAAGTCGTTCCGGTGCAGCCCGCCGAGGAAGTGCGTCCACCACGACACCGTCACCCTCCCGTACTCGGTGACGATGCGCGGGTGATGCCCCTGTTCCTCTGCCACCTCACCGACCGCGTTCGTGAACGCGAGCGCCTGCAGGAACGTCCCGAACCGGAAGGCACGCACGATCTGGTCGATGCCGCCCTCGTTCGCGACGCTCCACTCCGTCAGGCCGGCCAGCATCGCGGCGGCCTCGTCGGCCGTCGCGGGCGTCGACTGGGCGTTCAACTCCACGCACTGTTCGTCGGCAAGCGCCATGCGGGGAGTTTCGCGGGTGGCGCCGCCGGCTGCAAGCGGGCCTTGCACAACAGGCGAGGTTCCTGCCTGCGCAGGAACGACGGGACCGCGCCCTGTGCTAGCATCGCCCCAACCTCGGAGTAACGGAGCGGACACGCATGCCGGTTAGCGGAGCGCAGATCATCACGCGGGCGTTGCGGGAGGAGGGTGTCGACACGATCTTCACTCTCGCGGGCGACCACATCCTGCCGTTGCTGGACGTGCTGTACGACGAGGACTTCAGGCTGATCGACTGCCGCCACGAGCAGGCCGCGGTGCACATGGCGGAGTCGTGGTCGCGCATGACCGGCAGGCTGGGCGTGGTCGCAGTCACGACTCCAGGACACGCGAACGCGCTCCCCGGCCTCATCAACGCGCAGTCGACGGAGAGCCCCATCCTGAACATCGCGGGCTCCTCCGACCTGCGGAACTACCACCGCGGCATCATGCAGGAGATAGACCAGGTCGGCATCGCGCGCACCGTCACGAAGGGCGCGTGGCTCGCCCACGACCCGCGCCGCATCCCCGACCTCATCTCCACCGCCATTCGCGCGGCGTTCGAGGGCAGGCGCGGCCCCGCACACCTGACGGTGCCGGTCGACGTGCAGAGCGCTGTCGTCGAGGAAGAGGAGGTGCGTTACTTCGGTGCGGAGTCGTACCGGCGCACGCAGCCCATCGTTGCATCGCCCGGGGGGATCGAGGAGGCGGTGCGCCTGCTGCGCAACGCAGAGCGCCCCATCATCATCGCGAGCACGCCCGCGGCCTATGGCGACTGGGGCGGCATCTACGAGCGGCTCATCGAGACGACGAAGATACCGCTGCTGACCGAGGAGGCGGCGCGCGGCATCGTGTCGGACGACCACCCGTACTGCTTTGGGTTCTTCGACCTCAGCCAGCACACCGCCGCGAACCTCGTGCGGGAGGCGGACGCTGTCCTCTTCCTCGGCAAGCTGCTGGATTTCACTATCGGCTTCGGCTTCGGGCCCGTCATCCCGAACGACGCGACGGTCATCCAGGTCGAGCCGGAGGCGACGCAGGCGGGGCGCAACCGGGGCGTCGACCTCGCGCTCGTCGGCGACGTCGGCCCCATCGCGGCGCAGCTGGCGGACGAGGCCGCGAAGAGCGACTGGCCGGAGCGTCCGTGGGTGGAGCGCTTTCGAACAGCGGTTGCGGAGCACAAGGTGTACCTCGAACAGTACGTGACCGACGAGGTCCCGCTGCGCTCCATGTTCGTGCACCACACGTTGGCGCAGCGGCTGCAGCGCGGCGACGTGCTGGTCTTCGATGGCGGCGACTACGCCTACTACGGACGCGCGTACCTGCCCGCGCTCGCGCCGCGCTCGTGGTACTACCTGCCGAACCTCGGCATGCTGGGGCAGGCGGTCCCCATGTCCATCGCCGCGAAGATCGCGAAACCGGAGTCGCGCGTGTTCTGCATCACCGGCGACGGCGCGTTCGGGTTCAACGCGATGGAGGTCGACACCGCGGTGCGCCACGGGCTCAAGGTGGTCTTCCTCGTAGGGAACGACGCGGCGTGGGGCATCGATAAGAACCTCCAAGTCGGGTTGTACGGAAAGGCCGTCATCACCGACCTTGTGCCCTCGCGCTACGACCTCGTCGCGCAGGGGCTGGGCGCGTACGCCGAACTGGTCGAGCACCCTGAAGAGCTCGGGCCCGCTCTCGACCGTGCGCTCGAAGTGGACGGCCCGGCGCTGCTGAACATCCGCGTGCAGAGCCAGATCAGCCCGCGTGCGCAGGCTGTCGTGAACAGCCGCAAGTTCGGGGGTGGGCTGTGAGCCGCCTTGTCGTCTACGGTGCGGGAGCCATCGGCGGGCAGATCGCGGTGCGCCTCGCCAACGCGGGACTCGACCCGCTCGTGGTCGAGCCGTGGGACGCGCAGCGCGAGGCGATCCAGGCGCGAGGCCTGACGATGCAGACGGAGGGCGGTGGCGAGGAGCACGCCACGCCGGTCGCGATCGCTCCGCACGAGCTGGCTGAAGAGGTCTCGCTGCTTTTCCTCTGCGTGAAGTCGTACGACACGGTGGAGGCGCTCGCGGTCGTCAAGCCGTGGCTGGCGAACGATGGACTCCTCATCTCGATGCAGAACAGCATCAACGAGGAGTGGATAGCGCCGGAGGTTGGCCCTGAGCGGACGGTAGGCGGCGTCATCCTCGTCAACGGCTCGTTCCTGGAGCCGGGGCGCGTACAAGCGGCAGGGTCGGTCAGCCGAGCATCTGCCGCCGCGACGCTTCCGGGCGTGTACGTGGGCGAGTACGGCGTGCCCGCCGGAGCGAACGCCCGCCGGGTTGCGGACGCGCTCGCGAACGTCTGGCCCGCTGAACCGGTCGACGATCTGCTGCACGAGCGCTGGTCCAAGATGGTGAACAACACGATGCTCAACCCCGCGTCGGCAGTCGGCGGGCTGCGCTCGGCGGAGCTGCTGGCGAACGCGGACGCTCGGCGCATCGCGGTGCGGCTCGCGGCGGAGACGATGCGGGTTGCCGAGGCGGAGGGGCATCCGCTCGCGCGCATCATGGGCGACTACGACGCGGCGGACGTCTACGCCAACGCGGCAGGGGAGTCGGACACGGTCGAGCGCGGATTGGAAGCGCGCGCCGCAAACGTCGGGCCGGGCGCGATGACCTCCATGTACCAGGACGTGCGGCGCGGACGGAAAACCGAGGTGGACTACTTCAGCGGCCTCGTTTCGCAGAAGGGCTCGGCGCACGGCATCCCGACGCCGTACTGCGACGCCGTCACCGCGCTCGTGCACCGTGTCGAGTCAGGCGACGTCGTACCGTCCGCCGCGTCGCTGCGGCTGGTCGACGGGTAGGGGCTATGCCACGCTGAACGGCGTCACTTCGATCTTCGAAACACGTTCCCGCGCCTGCCAGAGGTCGTAGGCCGTCTGCAGGCCAAGCCAGGTCTCCGGTGACGAGCCGAACGCCTTGGAGAGCCGAATGGCCATCTCCACTGACACGCCGGCCTTCTCGTTCACCAGGTCCGACAGCGCCTGACGGGTTACTCCCAACCCCTGTGCCGCCCGCGTTACCGTCAAGCCCAGAGGTTCAAGACACTCATACCTGATGATCTCACCCGGATGGGGAGGGTTGTGCATGCCCATTGTCACATCTCCTCAGTGGTAGTCCACGTAATCAACGTCAAGCACGTGTCCGCCCTCGAACCTGAAGGTCACTCGCCAATTTCCCGACACGGAGACAGCATAGTGGCCAGCGAATTGACCTGTTAGTTGGTGCAGCCGAAACCCTGGGAGGTTCACGTCCTGCGGCGTATCGCTTCGGTCAAGCACTGCAAGGATGCGAGTCAGCTTGCGGACATGCTCCGGAGCTACTCGCTGGGCACCACGACCGTGGTAGAGCGCCCTCAGCCCACGATGCCTGAACGACAGAATCATCACGATAGAAGATTGCATGTCAAGTGTCGCTTGTCAATGGACAGGGTAACGAGGTTGCTGCATCGTCTCCTTCATCCGCCTCGCGGCTTGACACACACTCGCGCAACAGCGTTAGATAGCGCCGCCGAACGGCCTCCGAGCCGCGGCTTCGGAGGTGAGGCTTGCGATACCGCATGATGGGGGCGACCGGCATCCGTGTCTCGGAGGTCGGTTTCGGCTCGGGCGACAACGCGGGCCTGCTCGTGAAGGGCGAACCGAAGGAGCAACTCCAGGCTATCGAGCGAGCGCTCGAACTCGGCATCAACTACTTCGACACCTCACCCGACTACGGCAAGGGCCTTGCTGAGACGAACATCGGCAAGGCGATGCGCGAGATCGGCTTCCGGCCCGTCCTTGCCACGAAGATCGAGATCATGCCCGACGAGCTCGACCACATCGCGGACGCCGTCGTCGAATCGTTGGATGAATCGCTGGAGCGCCTGCAGGTGGACTACGTCGACGTGCTCCAGATCCACAACCCCCCGAGCATCGAGACCGACACCACCGTCCCGGGCTGGCTGCACCTGGGGCTGGACGACTACCTCGGCCCCGGCGGCGCGCTCGAAGGGATGGAGCGGCTTCGCCGCGCTGGCAAGACGCGCTTCTTCGGCTTTGCCAACGAGGACGCGAACGCCGACGCAGTGATGGCGCTCATGGAGACGGGCGAGTTCCACATGCTCAACGTGTGGTACGACCTTCTGAACCCGACCGCCGGGCTGGCGACGCCGGACGGCCTGGACGTGCAGCACGACTACGGTCAGTTCCTGCGCCGGGCGCAGGAGTTGGGGATAGGGACGGCAGTGATACGTCCGCTCGCAGGCGGAGTGCTGACGGACCACGCAGTGAGCGGAGGCGGCAGGCACGCGCTCGCCGGAGGCGGGCTGACGCGCAACGCGGACATGTACCAGGCTATGGTGCAGCGCGCGATGCCGTTCGCGTTCCTTTCGCGTCCGGGACAGACGCTCTCACAGGCCGCGTACCGCTTCATCCTGCAGGACGACGCGATCACGACGGTGCTCGGCGGCTTCTCGGAGATGTCGCACCTGGAAGAAGCGGCAGGCTGCTCCGGAGCGGCACCGCTCAGCGAAGAAGACATGGCGCGTCTCGACATGGTGTGGCGCTCCAACGTAGGTAAGTGGGACGAGGAAGAGCAGTTCATATCAGGCCTGTAGGCCAGCAATCAGCCGGAGGAGGCACAGAACAGATGGACATTCAGCTCAGCATAGGCATGGCATCCAACCCCCGGACGTGGGCGATCCACGACGGCCGCATCAAGCCGGACGGAATCGAGCTCATCCCGAGCCCGGTACACGCGTCGGAACTCTTCTGGCGCCAGTTGAAGTTCGGCGACTTCGACGTCTCGGAGATGTCGTTCTCGTCGCTCATCATGGCGATGGCGGCAGGGGACGACCGCTGGGTGGGCCTGCCTGTCTTCACGACGCGCCGGTTCTTCCACACCGGCGTGCTCATCCGCAAGGACTCCGGCATCCAGTCGCCGGCAGACCTGAAGGGCAAGCGCGTGGGCGTGCCGGAGTACCAGCAGACCGCGGCGCTGTGGACGCGCGGCGTGCTTCAGCACGAGTTCGGGGTCGAGCCGAAGGACATGGAGTTCTTCATGGAGCGCGTGCCGGAGCAGAGCCACGGCGGCGCCACCGGCTTCAAGCCCCCGGAAGGCGTCACGGTCAACCAGATCCCGCTGGAGAAGAGCATCGGCTCGATGATGCTCTCCGGTGAACTGGAGGCGACCCTGCTCTACATCGTCGACCCCAACCTCATCGACCGCAGCACCGCCGACCTCTGGAGCCACCCGGACATCGCGCCGCTGTTCCCGAACGCGCGGGCCGAGGGCATCCGCTTCTACGAGAAGACGGGCCTCTACCCCATCAACCACGGCATGGTCGTGAAGCGGGAGATCGCTGAGGACCACCCGTGGGTGTTGCTAAACCTGATGAAGGCTTTCAACCGGGCGAACGACATCTGCAACCGCGAGCGTGCCGACCACGTCGACTACTACGTCGAGACCGGCCTCGTGAACGCGGAGGGCGGCGCAGCGCTCAAGCAGCCGCTGGTGCAGCACGGCATCCGTGCGAACCGGCTGGTGCTCGAGACGGCGGCGCAGTACTCGTTCGAGCAGGGCCTCACGCCCAAACTCGCGAACCTGGAGGACGTGTTCGCCAAGAACACGATGGACCAGTAGGCCGCGCTGCCCGCGCGATACCTGCGTAAGGAGGAGCACCGATGCGTGCGGAAGAGAACGTACTGCTGACGCAGACCGGCGCGGGCACGCCCATGGGCGAACTGCTCCGCCGCTACTGGTGGCCTGTCACCAGCAACGGACGGCTGCTCCGCGACCCCGTCATATCCGTGCGTCTGCTCGGCGAGGACCTCACGCTGTTCAAGGACAAGAGCGGCAGGATAGGCCTCGTCGACCGGCGCTGCGCGCACCGGCGCGTCGACCTCTCCATCGGCATGCCTACCGAGGAAGGCCTGCGCTGCATGTACCACGGCTGGATGTACGACGTGAACGGCCAGTGCATCGACCAGCCGACGGAGCCGGATGACTCACACTTCAGCGAGAAGGTGCGCATCAAGTCGTACCCGGTGCAGGAGTTGGGCGGTCTGATATTCGCCTATCTCGGCCCGGAGCCTGTGCCGCTCCTCCCGCGCTGGGACGTGCTCGTCTGGGACAACACATACCGGCATGTCGGGGCCTCCGTGCTGAACGCCAACTGGCTCCAGTGCATGGAGAACTCGGTCGACACCTCGCACACCGAGTTCACGCACGGCTGGTGGTTCGAGTACCACGTTCTCGACCGTGGGGGCGGCACCGGTGACCCGGCGCACGACGCCATCGCACAAGAGCATGCAGACTCGTTCAAGGTCCGCCACCTGAAGACGGAATGGGAAGTCAACGAGTGGGGCATCCAGAAGTTCCGCCTCCGCGAAGGCGAGGCCGAGGACACGCCGGACTGGACGATCGGCCATCCGCTCGTCTTCCCGTACTTCGTCCGCCTTGGCGGGAAGATACGCAGCGAGCTGCAGATACGGGTGCCGATAGACGACGAACACACGCTGCACCTGGACTACATGGCCTACTGCCCCGGGCCGGACGTCGAGGTGCCGGAGCAGGACTACGTGCCCTATTTCGAGCATCCGCTGTTCGACGAGGCAGGGCGCCCCATCGCCGACTACGTCCTCGCGCAGGACCTGGCGGCATGGTGGAGCCAGGGCGCCATTGCCGACCGCGAGAACGAGCGCCTCGGCGTCTCCGACCGTGGCGTCATCATGTTCCGCAAACTGCTGATGGACCAGATGAAGATCGTGCAGGATGGCGGCGATCCGATAAACGTGTTCCGTGACCCCGCTACGAATCAACGGATAGACCTGCCGGTCAACGTACTGCCCGGGCCGGTCACCCCCTCCGCATTCTCCGAGAAGGATGACCACCGGATGAGCCTGACGGAGATGGGGGACATGACTGCCGTGGTGGGGGACAGTGCGGG
This sequence comes from Dehalococcoidia bacterium, assembly GCA_965208625.1. Lineage (GTDB taxonomy): Bacteria > Chloroflexota > Dehalococcoidia > Lucifugimonadales > Australimonadaceae > Bin16. The sequence continues at coordinate 1,203,735 of OZ242348.1, read as the reverse complement.
ATTCAAGTTGAGTCATTACCACATGGACAGGTATAGTCCCGCGCTCAACCAGATACTTGAGATCTACCGCCGCTACGAAGAGGTGCGGCTGCAGCGAGCATAGCCCGGCATGTTCATAGACTCGATCCTTGAAGGCTTCCCCGCGATGTTTAATGCAGGCGGGGAAGCCATAGGCAACCTCGCCGACTGGAGGCCCATCCTCGCGCTTCTCGTGGGGGTGTCCGTCGGCGTTCTGAATGGCGCGATGCCCGGCGGGGCGGTGCCCAGCCTCATCGTGCTTCTCGGCTTCGCCTACGGGCTCGACCCGTACATCGCGCTGCCGCTCGCCATCGGGATGGTGGCGACAGTGCCGACGGGCGACACGCTGCCCGCGGTGCTGCTCGGCATGCCCGGCTCGACATCCGGCCAGGCGACGATCCTGGACGGCAACCCGCTCGCGAGGCAGGGCCGGGCGGGGGTTGCGCTCTCTGCCGCCTACTTCGCGTCGCTGCTGGGCGGCATCATCGGCGCGATATTCCTGTTCATGACCATTCCCGTTGCCCGGCCCGTCGTCAACACGTTCAGCGCGGCGGAGTTCTTCGTGCTCGGCCTCGTGGCCATCGCGGTCGTCGGCGTGGTCAGCAGCGGAGCGCTGCTGCGGGGCCTTATCGCGGGCGCGTTCGGACTGCTCATCGCCAGCGTTGGCTACGACGACGCCACGGGAGCGCACCGCCTGACCTTCGGGCAGGACTACCTCTGGGACGGCATCCACATCATACCGGTAGTCATCGGCCTCTTCGCCATCCCCGAGTTCTTCGACATGGTCGTGAGCGACGTCTCCATCGCCCGCCGTGCGGCGACTTCCACGTTCGACGCGTCCGCGCAGCGCCGCGAGGGCATGACCTCCGTACTGCGGAACTGGCTCCTCGTCATACGCTCGGCCGCCATGGGCGTGTTCGTCGGACTGCTGCCGGGCATCGGCGGCTCGCTCGCGCAGTGGCTGTCGTACGCCTCGGCGCGCCAGACCGTGCGCGGCGGTACGGAGACGTTCGGGACCGGGGACATACGGGGCGTCATAGCGCCGGAGTCCGCCAACAATGCCGTGGACGGTGGCCAACTGGTCCCGACTCTCTTCTTCGGCGTGCCCGGCTCGGTCGGTATGGCGCTCTTCCTCGGGCTGCTCATCATCCTGGACGTACGCCCCGGCCCGGACATGCTGAACAGCCAGCTACCCCTCACCATGACGATTGCGATGTCGCTGGTGATGGCGAACGTGTTTGCCACCGGCCTGGCGCTCGGGTTCACGCCGCTGCTCACGCGTATCGCGTTCGTCCGGCCAAACGTGCTGGTCCCCCTCATCCTTGCCGTGATGACGATCGCGGCGTTCCAGGCGAACCGTTCCATCTACGACCTCGTCGTGATGCTGGCGTTCGGGGCCCTCGGCTACTTCATGAAGTCGTACGGGTGGCCGCGTCCGCCCATCATCATCGCCGTGATCCTCGGCGGCATCATCGAGCGGTTCTACGGCATCTCAAGCGCCGCCTTCGACTGGGTGAACTTCTCCAACCCGACGGAGGGAGTCTTCACACGCCCAGCCGTCATCATCATCATCGCGATCGCCGTCGGCACTGCCGCCTACACGGTACGCATGCAACGCAGCGTGAACCGCACTATGGCGAGGCAGGAATCTGAATTCGCGGCCCGCGCGGAGGATGCCCCGCCTCCACCAGCCGAGGCAAGCGATGACGAGGCGGCCGAACCGGCCCCGGCGCAGCCCGCCAGGAAACGAAAGCGGCCGATGCTGTCGGAGCTGCTGCAACCGACTCCCAGCGGGATCTTCATCGCGTTCCTGGTGTTCGCCTTTGCCTTTACCTTCTGGCAGTCGTTCGGGTGGACGAACGAGGCAGCCCGCCTGCCGCGCGTTATCACCACCGTCGGGCTTGCGCTCAGCGCCATCTATGTGGTGGTCCACCTGGTTTCCCCCTCGTCCGGCGGCGGCCGCATCATGGATATCGGCAGGACCCGCACCGACGACGACCGTCGTGTCCTGATGCTCCGTACGGTGAAGGCCATCGGCACCACGTTCGGACTCGTTCTGGCGATATGGCTCATCGGCTTCCAGATCGCACTCCCTGGTTACGTATTCCTCTACCTGTTCTTCTTCGGTCACGTCCGGTGGTGGTTCGCCCTGGGCTGGCTCCTCGTCTTCGTCGTGCTCATCTACGGGTTCTTCGACCTCATCATCCACATCCCGTGGATAGACCCGGTGCTGGGAGACCTTCTTCCGGACATCCTGAAGGGAAGAGAGACGGTCACGCAGTTCTACACGCGAGTCTTCGGTTAGAGGGTTGCGCGTAGACGGATGGCATATGCCGTGTTAGCATTTTGCGCCAACGCGCGTATGCGCAGACTACAGTGAGTTGATGCTCCGAGGAGGACAGATGCGCACCGCATTGATAACAGCAAAACAGGCGATCGGCCTGTTCGCGCTTGCAGCCGTGATGGCGATGCTCGTGGTGGCGTGCGGAGGCGAAGACGAGCCCACTGCGACCCCGCAGCCGGACACTTCCTCCCAGCCCGCTGCGCCAACCGCGACCCCGACCGCTGCGATGATGGCGGAAGAGCCGACCCCCACCGCCGAGGCGATGATGGAGGAGGCCACTCCGACGCCTGGGGCGATGACAGAGACGCCGGACCCGACTCCGACACCACGGCCCACGCCGACGCCGATCCCGGTCGAGGAGCAGGTGGACTTCTCCGGCAAGACGGTGCAGATCACCGTCGGTTACGCGCCCGGCGGCGGATTCGACACGTTCGCGCGCATCTTCGCGCACCACCTCTCCGACGAACTCGCGGGTAACCCCAACGTCTTCGTGAGCAACAAGCCCGGCGCCAACACGCTCGTGGCCGTGCGCTCCGTAATCGACAAGGACTACAGGGACAACCAGGTGGACATCGTCGTCGTGATCTCCACCCTCATCCAGCAGTCCATCCTCGGCGGTGTGTCCGAGTTCGACGCGGCGAACGACCTCGTCTACCTCGGCGCACCGGACTACACACCGAGCGACCAGACATGGTGCATCCGCAGCGACGTGGCGGACAACCTGGACGACTACTTCGCGGGCAACTACACGCTCGGCCAGATCGGCAGGGTCGACACGTACGCGACCTCCAGTGAATGGGCTGTGCAGGTCGGGTTCCCGTTCGAGCGCGTGTTCGGCTACACGGGGACATCCGACATGGACGCTGCCTTCAACCGGCGTGAGATCGAGGTCACACCCACGTGCCGTGACTCCCAGGTAGCGCAGAACCCCGAGTGGGCGGAAGGCTACGCGACACCGTTGTTCTACACGATCATGGAGCCTGAGTGGATCAAGGCCGGCAAGGCAGAAGGCAAGTGGCTGTGGGTCAAGTCCATCAGGGAGATCGCGGAAGAGCGCGGCGCCGGTGAGGACTACCTGAACGCGTTCGACGCGCTGATGGCCGCGGCGGCGTCCAGCCGCATCTACGCCATGCCGTCGCAGACGCCGAGCAACATCGTGAACGAGATGCGCGCCGCGTTCGAGCGCGTGGTGTCAAGCGACGACTTCGTGGCGGACATGAAGTCCCGACGCTACGACGTCGGCCTGCGGACCGGCGACCAGTACCAGGCGCAGGTGGAATCATTCGCAGGTCTGCCGGACGAAACGCTGGACATCATCCGTGGTCTCTTCCCGGGCTAGGCCTCGGGTAGCAGAGTATGAACGGAGGAGCGCCCCACGGGGCGCTCCTCTTGCGTTGAGCGGTTCCTCGACTACACTGCGTCCGCACGGAACCGATGGAGGAGCGATGTACGACCGGCAGGTGATGGACGTGGAGGACGCGCTGCGCGCCGTGGACGCTGCCTTGGACGCGGCATCCGCCGAGTCCGCAGGGCCTGTGGCCGTCGCCGTGGTCGACGACAACGGCAACCTCGTTGCGTTTGCCCGCACGGACGGCACGCCCATCTTCCAGCGTAAACACGCCATCCGTAAGGCGTACACGGCGTCGCGCGTAGGCGCAGACCTGAACGAGTTCGCCGCCGAACGCGCGCAGCGCGGCTTGAGCGCCGCCGACTTCGGCGACGGCTTCGTGGGCGCGGCGCATGGCGGCGTTATCGTGCGCGTGGCGGGGCAGAGCACTGTCGTTGGCGCTATCGGTGTCCAGGGCTTCGATCGTGAAATCGACGAGCGCCTTGCGCGTGTAGCACTGGCTGCGTTGCAGGGAGAGGCATCGTGAGGACCCGCAAGACACTTGGGCTGGCTGAGTCGCGGCAGGCGCTCGCCGAGATGCTGCGCAAGGCCGAAGACATGGGCGGGCGCCCCATCGCCATCGCAATCATGGATGACCGCGGCGAGCTGATCTGCTTCGCCGCGCAGGCCGGTGTGAACGCTGCGCTCGCGCGTCAGAACGCGACTAAGAAGGCGTACACGTCCGCCTGCATGCGGCAGGACACGCTCGATTTCGAGGAGCGGGCCAAGGCGTCGCCGCAGGGCCTCGCGGGTTTCGGCAACGCCAATCTCTTCATCGGTGGAGGCGGCGCGGTCGTCATCGCGACGGACGGCACGATCATGGGCGGGCTCGGCGTCAGTGGACGTACCGCTGAGGAGGACGAGGAGATCGTGCAGGTCGGCAAGGCGCTCATCGGACGACTCATCCAGGAGCAGGCATGACTTTCGCTGGCAAGACGGTGGTGGTGACGGGTGGGAGTGGTGCAGTGGGACGCGTGGCGTCGCGCAGGTTCGCGGAGGCAGGCGCGCAGGTGGTCGTCGCCGACATGGCGCCGCTGCCTGACGAGGCGGGCGCGGTCGCATACCACGAGACCGACGTGCTCGACGAGGCGTCGGTGCGCGGGCTGTTCGAGCGTGTCGCGTCGGAGTACGGGGGGCCGCACGTGCTGGTGAACATCGCGGGCGGCTTCCGGTTCGGTCCCTCGGTTGAGGAGATGGACGAGTCGGACTGGGACGGGCTGCTGCAACTGAACCTCAAGTCCGCGTTCCTCACCATCAAGAACGTGCTGCCGTACATGAAGGCGCAGGGCTACGGGCGCATCGTGAGCATCGCGGCGCGCAGCGGTCTGCACGGCGACCCGATGGTCGCGCACTACTCGGTGAGCAAGGGCGGCGTCATCCTGCTTACGCAGTCCGTCGCGGCCGAGGTGAAGGCACACGACATCACCGTGAACGCGGTGCTGCCGAGCATCATCGACACGCCCATGAACCGTGAAGGCATGCCCAACGCCGACTCGTCGAAGTGGGTGCAGCCGGACGATCTGGCGAGCGTGCTGCTGTTCCTCGCGTCAGAGGAGGCGCGTGCCGTCTCCGGCGCGGCGGTGCCGGTCTATTACAAGGCGTAGGACTGCGCGAAGGAGGCCCAGATGCCTGACATTCAACGAACGAACCCGGAGGGGCTTGCGCCGCCGCCGGGAGGCCGCTACTCCCACGTCGTGCGGTGGGGCAACCTCGTGTGGATCGCGGGGCAGACGTCGCGCGGGCCGGATGGCAAGGTGATCGGCCTGGACAACGCGCCTGCGCAATGCCGGCAGGTCTATGACAACCTGCGTACAGCCATCGAGTCGGTCGGCGGGACGTTTGCGAATATCGTCAAGGTGACCATCTTCGTGACGTCGGAGGCGTATCTGCCAGCGGCGCGCGCCGCGCAGAACGAGTGCTGGGGCGACGCGCCGACACCGGCGAGCTCGATGGTCATCGTGCGGGCACTGGCCCAGCCCGAGTACTTCATCGAGATCGAGGCGTTCGCCGTCCTCGACGACTAGCGTGGGCGCTACCTGCACCTCGTCGGTTCACCCCCATCCCAACCTTCCCCCATCGAGGGGGGAGGGGTAAGGCGCAATTCGTCAGCGCGCGGGCGACGCGGCCCAGTTGTCGCCGCTGTCCTCGGGGCGTGGGCCCCACTTCCCGGCCTCGGCCTGGGCGAGGAACTCGGCGACGGCTGCGTTGAATGCGGCGGGCTCCTCGAGGTTGCAGGCGTGCCCGGTGTGCGGCAGCATCGTCAGCCCTGAACTCGGCACGGTGCGCCGCAGGTAGAGCGACGGCCCGACGCATGGGTCGTCCTCGTCGCCGCAGACGATGAGGAGCGGCACGTCGAGCGCCGCCAGGTCAGCCTCGCGCGTGTAGAGGCTCGGGCGCCTGCCCTGGAAGCCCCGCAGCGTGTTGGCGGAACCTGTGGCCGAGTGCGCGAGGAAGAGTGCGGCGAACCGATCCCAGCCCGCGGGGTCCTTCTCGCGGAACCGGATGCGCGTCGAACCGGAGAGGTACGCCTCCATGCCCGCCATGCCGTTTGCCTCCAGCAGTACGGCGCGCTCCTCGGACTCGGTGAGGAACGACGCCGGGTCGTCGCTGCCGGTGCCGACGCCCGCGGCAACGACGCTCAGGCAGCGGTCAGGGTGCGCGAGCATGAACTGCACCGCCGTGTACGCGCCCATCGAGAGCCCGCAGACGTGCGCGCGCTCTATGCCCAGCGTGTCGAGCAGCCCCAGCAGCACGGCGACCTGGTGGTCCCACGTGTACTCCTCCCAGTTCGCCGGGACCTCCGAGGGCGGGTAGCCCTTCGCGTTGTAGGTGACCGTGCGGTAGCGGCGGGAGAAGTAGTTCACCTGCTGCTCCCAGCTCTCCATGCTGCCCGCGAACTCGTGGCAGAACACGAGGGGCAGGCCGCTGCCCGCCTCCGCGTACTCGATGGCGGCTCCGTCCACAGTAACGTTCGGCATCGCGCAACTCCGTGTATCCGTAGGTGGCAGCGATTCTAGCGCGTCGGTGCGATACTGGCGCTCTCCCCCGAGACGTCAGGAGGCGCAGCGTGGTCACCACGAATACGACGAACTACGGCCTGATCCGTACCGTGCAGGTGCGCAACGAGAACATCCCCGGCGTGCTGGGCGCGCTTGCGTCGGCCATCGGCGGTGCGGGCGCGAACATCGGCAACATCCAGACCGTGCACCTGAGCCAGAGCTACGTGCTGCGCGACATCGACGTGCACGTGGAGGACGAGACGCACCTGCTGGAGGTGCTCCGCGCGGTGGGGCAGGTGAAGGGCGTGCGCGTCACCGAGACGCGCGACGAAGTGATGGACCTGCACCAGGGCGGCAAGATCGCGATCGTGAGCCGACAGCCGGTGCAGGACATCGCGATGCTGCGGAAGGTGTACACGCCGGGCGTTGCGGAGATATGCCGCGCCATCCACGCGCAGCCGAGCCTGGCGCGGCGGTTCACGTCCATCGGGAGCACAGTCGCCATCGTGACGGACGGCACGGCAGTGCTGGGCCTCGGGCGTATCGGGCTCGCGCCCGCGATGCCGGTCATGGAGGGCAAGGCCGCGCTACTCCAGCAGTTCGCGGGGGTGAACGGCGCGCCGTTGCTCGTGCAGTCTTCGACTGCAGACGAGTTCGTCGAGGCCGTCGTGCGGGTCGCGCCGACGTACAGCGGCATCCACGTGGAGGACGTCGCCGCGCCCGTGTGCTTCGACATCGTGGCGAAGCTGCGCGAGCGTCTCAGCATCCCGGTGATGCAGGACGACCAGGACGGCACCGCCGCCGTCGTGCTCGGCGCGCTGATGAGCGCTATGCGGACGACCGGCAGGCGGCTCTCCGACGTGACGATAGGGCAGGTGGGACTCGGCGCGGCAGGGCAGGCGGTGGCGTCGCTCCTGATGCACGCCACTGGCAGGCCGGTGGTGGGTGCGGACGTGAACGAGGACTGCATCGCCCGCCATCAGCAGCACGGCGGACGTGTGGCATCGCTGGACGAGATCATGGCGACGGCGGACGTGGTGATATCGACGACGGGTGTGCCGGGCCTCATCGCGCCGGAAGCGGTGCGCAGCGGGCAGGTGGTGTTCGCGCTCTCCAACCCGGACCCGGAGATACGCCCCGCGCTGGCGATCGAAGCAGGGGCGGCGCTTGCCGCCGACGGCACGACCGTGAACAACCTGCTGGGTTACCCCGGCATCTGGCGCGGGGCGCTCAGCACGCAGGCAGGGGAGATCAACCGGGCGATGCTCATCGCTGCGGGTGAGGCGCTGATGGAGGCGACGCCCTACGGCGATCTCAGCCCCACCCCGCTCGACCCGGAGGTGCACCGCAAGGTGGCGTACGCCGTCGGCAAGGCGGCGGTCGATAGTGGCGTCGGGGATGCGGACGGGTTAGTGGACTTGGAGTGAGGAGACTAGCGAGCCTACGCTCTACACCACCAAGATGCTGGGCCTGTTGACCCAAAGTGAACCGATGTCCAATACCTCGCTGGGCCCGATAGGAACCCCGTCGAAGAGCGGTATAGCTAAGCGGTTACGAGAGGGATCGATGACGAAGTGGAGTTGGCACTGCAATGGTTGCTTCCCTTCTGCTGCTTGCTCTAGGACCCTAGGCGGTATGAGTTAGAACTCTTCGTTGAAGGCGACCTGGCCGGTGACGGCGACCTGGTAGGCGGAGACGCGGCGCTCGAAGAAGTTGGAGAGCTCCTGCACGTCCTGTAGCTCCATGAAGGTGAGCGGGTTGCGCGTGCCGAAGTAGGTCGGCAGGCCGAGATTGGTGAGGCGCTGGTCGGCGACGTACTCGAGGTACTGGCGTACCTCGACCACGGTAAGGCCGGCGACGCCGCCTTCCAAGAGGTCCTCGGCGAACTGCGTCTCGCAGTCGACGGCCTCCTGGACCATCTGCGTCACCTGCTCCTCGAATCGCTCGTCGATCAGGTGGGGGTACTCCTCGCGCGCGGTGCGGATGACCTGCAGCCCGAACTCCATGTGGGCGGACTCGTCGCGGAAGACCCAGTTGGTGCCGGATGCCAACCCGTTCAGCAGCCCCTTGGAGCGCATGAAGTAGACGTAGGCGAACGCCGCATAGAAGAAGAGCCCCTCGATGCAGGTGGCGAAGCAGATGAGGTTGAGCAAGAACTGGCGCTTCTGGTCGTCGGTGTCCAGCGTGTCGAGGTTGTGGATGGAGTCGATCCACTTGAAGCAGAAGTCGGCCTTCTGCTTGATGGAGGGGATGGTCTCGATGGCGCGGAACATCTCGTGCCGCTCGTCGACGTCCGGGATGTAGGTGTCGAGAAGCGTGAGGTAGAACTGGACGTGGAGCGCTTCCTCGAAGAGCTGGCGGGAGAGGTAGAGCCGCGCCTCGGGCGCGTTGATGTGCTTGTAGAGGTTCAGCACGAGGTTGTTGGCGACGATGGAGTCCCCGGTGGCGAAGAACGCGACGAGCCGCTGGATGAGGTGCTGCTCCGGCGGGGAGAGCTTCCCGGTCAGGTCCTTGATGTCGTCCGACCAGTCAACCTCGTCGACGGTCCACGTATTGCGTATCCCGTTCTTGTACATCTCGTAGAAGTCCGGGTAGCGCATGGGCCGGAGTGTGAGGTTGAGTCCTGGTTCGAGGATCATCGCGTGTCTCCGTGTTCTGTTCGCGTATGCCGCACCGGTCGTTGCCCCCACGGGGCGGCACATCCCGCGGGTACGGACATATCGTCGCGAACAAGCCCGCGCTGCTTATTGCAGGGCGGGCTCGTCCGGGTTCGCCCGCCTATTGACAGGCTTCGCAGGTCTCCGGGTTCTCCAGGGAGCAGGCGATCGCATCCTGGTCCGCGTACTCCTTCTCGGCAACGGCGATGGTGGTCTGGGTGATGCGCGTTGCCGGGCGGGAGCGGAGGTAGTAGGTGGTCTTCAGGCCGGTCTTCCATGCGTAGAGGTACATGGAGGAGAGCTTGCCGATGGTCGGCGCGGCCATGAAGAGGTTGAGGGACTGGCTCTGGTCGATGTATGGGCCGCGGGCGGCGGCCATGTCTATCAGGGCTTTCTGCGGGAGCTCCCAGGCGGTCTGGTAGAGCTGCTTCAGGTCGTCAGGGATGTCGTCGACGTACTGCACGGAGCCGTCGCTGAGCTTGATGCGGTTGCGGATGGCTTCCGTCCAGAGCCCGCGCTCCTTCAGGTCGTTGACGAGGTAGTGGTTGATCTGGAGGAACTCGCCGGAGAGCGTCTCGCGCTTGAACAGGTTGGAGACCTGGGGTTCGATGCACTCGTAGGCGCCGCAAATGGAGGCGATGGTGGCGGTGGGCGCGATGGCGATGAGCAGGGAGTTCCGCAGTCCGAACTGCTTGATGCGCTCCCGCAACTCCGGCCACTCCGGCTTGCTGGGGGTGATGCCCCAGAAGTCGAACTGGAGTTCGCCGCTGGCTGCCCGTGTGTCCTTGAACGTCTCATGCTGCCCGCGCGTCTCAGCGAGCGCGCAGGAGGTGTCGAGCGCGCCGTAGTAGACCTCTTCCTGGATGCGCGCGCCGAGTTCGATGGCCTCCGGGCTGTCGAACGGCATGCGCATCTTGAAGAAGACGTCCTGCAGGCCCATGACGCCGAGGCCGACGGGCCGCCACTTACTGTTGGAGTACGAGGCCGCGTCGGTGGGGTAGAAGTTGATGTCCACCACGCGGTCCAGGTAGCGGACGGCGGTCTTCACGGCTCGGTTCAGGCGCTCGTAGTCGAACGCGCCCTCGTCCGTGACGAAGTGGCCGAGGTTGAGTGAGCCGAGGTTGCAGACCGCGGTCTCGTCCTTGTTGGTGACCTCCAAGATCTCCGTGCAGAGGTTGGAGAGGTGGATGACGTTCTGGGGCAGGAGGGTCTGGTTGGACTTGCGGTTGGAGGTGTCCTTGAAGGTCATCCAGCCGTTGCCGGTCTGCGCGAGCGTGCGCATCATCCGCGCGTAGAGTTCACGCGCGGGCAGCTGCCGCTCGTACCGCTCGTCGGCCTCGGCCTGCGTGTAGATGCGCTCGAACTCGTCGCCGTAGGTGTCCACGAGCTCGGGGAGTTCCTTCGGGTCGAAGAGCGACCAGAGGGCGTCCTCCTCGACGCGCTGCATGAACAGGTCCGGCACCCAGTTGGCGAGGTTGAGGTTGTGCGCGCGCCGGGACTCGTCGCCAGTGTTGTTCTTCAGCTCGAGGAAGTCCTCGATGTCCGCGTGCCAACTCTCCACGTAGACGCACGCCGCGCCCTTGCGCTTGCCGCCCTGGTTGACGGCGGCGACGGAGGAGTCGAGCGTCTTGAGCCACGGCACGATGCCGTTGGACGTGCCGTTCGTGCCCTTGATAAGGGAACCCTGCGAGCGTACGCGCGAGAAGGAGACACCGATGCCGCCCGCGAACTTGGAGAGCTTGGCGATGTCCGTGTAGCGGTTGTAGATGGACTCCAGGTCGTCCTGCGGGGAGTCGAGCAGGTAGCAGGACGACATCTGGGAGTGGCGCGTGCCGGAGTTGAACAGCGTGGGCGAACTCGGCATGTAGTCCAGCCGGGAGATCAGGTCGTAGAACTCGATGGCGTCGGCGGGGCTCTCCGCGAGCCCGCAGGCGATGCGCAGGAAGAAGTGCTGCGGCGTCTCGATGCTCTGCCTGCTCTCCGGATGCTTCAGGAGGTAGCGGTCGTACAGCGTGCGGACGCCGAAGTACTCGAACAGCCTGTCCCGCTCCGGCGTGATGGCGTCGTCCAGCTTGCGGGCGTTGACCGCAGCGAACTCCGCGACGCGGTCATCGATCAGGCCGAGGGCGTGCCCCGCCTTCACGGACTGGGAGAAGGAGTGGATGTCCTGGTTGCGCACTTCCTTGTCTATGAAGACGGCGAGGAGGCGCGCGGCCAGCTTGGAGTATTCAGGCTCTTCCGCGATGAGCGACGCGGCGGTGCGGATGGAGAGTTCGTCCAGCTCGCTGGTGGTTGCGCCGTCGTACAGCCCGCTGATGGTGCGGGTCGCGACGCGGAGTGGGTCGACGCTGTCCAATCCTCCGGACGAGCGCTCCACCGCGCGCACGATCTTCATCACGTCGGCGGGCTCGAGGCCCCCGTTGCGCTTGCGGACGTGCATGGTTGTGGACGCGGCTGCGTCCGGCGGTATCTGCTCCGGCATCCCCGCGCTGAACTGGTCGGTACTCACCACGTAAGTCATTTCAAAAGCCTCCGAGGCCGCCCTCCAAGCGGCATCTGAATACCCTCGTACAGGTGCGAACGGAGGGCAAGTATGCGCCGTCCATTGCTACCAGTCAACCCATATCTAGTGGATTTCTACAGATTCCCCACTAGATATGGTATCGCACTGCGGGCTTGCACACGAGTGGCTACGAGTGCTCGTCCGCCCTTCCAGCATGGTCTGCGTGCTGCATGGAGCCGCGCAAGGGGCGCGTGTCACCAGATTCCCGGTGGGGCCTTCTACCCCGGCCGGCGAAAGGTTCCGGGGGAATTGCGGCTCAAAACGGCTCATGCCCCTGATCTCACTTCTGGAATCGGCCCCTTGTACGAGCTGTTCAGCGGCCCATTCCAGCTCATCTGCGGTTCATCCGGGGTCAAGAACGGCTCAGAACGGCTCATTCCGGTCCGTTCGTGCGGAGCTCGCTTCGGTTGGCGTTTGCGTTGCGCTGACACTGCTCTGTCCTCCAGAGACAGCGTACGGAGTCGAAGAGGGTTGGCGTAAGGGGCTGGTGTCAGAGAAATGGCGCCCTGGCTTCCGCCGGCATGAGAGGCTCCGCTTCCGGCCTAGCCGCGAAAACGTGTTGCGTTGACATACGCTTCTGGATTCCCGCTTTCGCGGGAATGACGGAGAAGGGGCGGGAACGGCGGAAGTCAGGCGGGGATGGCCGAGAAGGGGCGGGGACGGCGGACGTCAGGCGGGGATGGCGGGTTTCTCGAAGACGATCTGGATGTCGTCTGTGTTGTGTGAGAGAAAGCCAGCCTCGCAGGCTCCGAGGTAGTAGTCCCACGTCTTGATGAAGTGATCGTCGTAGCCTTGCGCGCGCACTTCTTCTATGTGCTCCCAGAACGCCTTGCGCCACAGCCGCAGGGTCACCGCGTAGTGCTGTCCGATGTGGTGTGCGGACGCGATGATGAGCCCGGTTTGGGCGTTCGCCTGCTCCATCGCGGCGAGCGATGGCAACACACCGCCGGGGAAGATGTATTTCTGTATCCAGTTCACGCCGACTTTCTGGGACTCGAAGCTCCGGTCGGGCACGGTGATGACCTGCATCGCCAGCTTGCCGCCGGGCTTCAGCAGCGACGCGCTCTTCAGGAAGTATGTCTCGAAGAACTCCGCGCCGACGGCCTCGAACATCTCGATGGAGACGATGCTGTCGAACGTGCCCTCGACGTCCCGGTAGTCCATGAGGCGGATGTCGACGCTGTCGCTCAGCCCCGCCTCCTGGATGCGCTTCGAGGCCAGGTCGAACTGCTCCTGGGAGAGTGTGATGGTCGTGACGTGGCAGCCGTACTCCCGTGCCGCGTGCATCGCGAAGCCGCCCCATCCACTGCCGACCTCCAGCACCCGGCTCCCCGCGGTGATGCCCGCGAGCTCGCACATGCGGTCGTACTTGTTGATCTGCGCGTCCGCGAGGAGTTGTCCGTCGAACGCGAAGACAGCGCTGGAGTAGGTGAGCGTCGGGTCCAGGAAGAGCCCGAAGAACTCGTTGCCCATGTCGTAATGGGCGTGGATGTTGTACTTGCTCTGCTCTTTGGTGTTTTTCCGCTTACGGTGGAGGCGGAGGTTGGAGCGCTTGGAGAGGAGGCGCATCGGCCCGCGGTTCAGGTCCACCTCGCGCCGGTTGAGTATCGCCACCATGAGCAGTTGCACGAGGTCGGGAGAGCTGCAGATGCCGGCCTGGTACGCCTCGCCGAAGCCGATCTCGCCGCCCGCGATCATGCGACGGTAGAAGGAGTTGTCGTGTATCCGCAACACACCGTGCGGGCCGCGGGTGCTCGTGTGGTAGGAGTAGGACTTGCCGTCAGGCGTCTCGACCTGCAGCGAGCCGACCTTGATCTTCGAGACGGTGGAGAAGAACACCCTGCGCGCGGCAACGTCTGCCACGGGGGTAGCAACAAGTCTGGCGGCGTGTCCGACGGGCCGCAGTGGGGAACGGGGCATGGAGGTGGCCCTTAGACCTCGCCGAGGATGGCAGCGACTTCGACGCGCTGTGCAATCATGCCGCGAATGCGGGCGCGGAAGGCCTCGTACATCCGGGGCGGCAGGCTGATCGGCCCGGTCTGAAGCTCGCTGGTGGGACGCGGGATGCCGAACTTGTCCAGCACCGCCTCGCCGACGAGTCCGTAGCCAGGCCCGCCGATCTTGCCCAGCACCTGCCGGGCGGTGGTCAGCGGCACAGGGCCGACGCGCATCCCGCGCTTCGCTGCGAGGTCGATGAACAGCTGGCCGGCGCGCTTCACGCTCCCCGCGACCTGCTGGAAGTTGCGTACGAAGTCCCTAGCGACGCGGGAGAAGTCCACGTTCGCCTTGCTCATCCATTCAAGCGAGCGCTCGCCGAGTTCAGGGACGAGTTGCGTACCGGGCATCTGGAACGACAGGACAGTGTCTGCCACCAGCCCGAGCATCTCCGGGTTCTCATCAACCTGGATGGCGGTCATCTCCCGGTACCAGGTGGTGTGCAAGGTCTCGCGGCGCTTCACCATGGAGGCGCACTTGGCTGCGTAGGGCGCGGACGGCTTCAGCAACTGGCTGATCATGCCGTGCCAGTTGTCGGTGAGGTACTCCTGGATGATGCCGTAGGTGGTCAGTTCGACGGGACTGCGGCCGCAGCAGTGCTCGTACTGCCGCTCCTGCACCTCGCGCATCTCGCTGTCCAACTGGTCCTCGGAGTAGCCGAGCGACAGCAGCATGAACTTGTACGGCGTGTAGTGGGTGTGCTCGTCCGGCGTCCAGACGCGCTCGTTGAAGCGCCCCAGCCAGGGGGAGTCGAACCGCTCTGCGCCGTCCTGGAAGACGGCGGAGTACGAGTCGGTCGCGCACTCGGTGAGCATCGCCAGCCTGAGGATGCCGACGAGGTCCTCGCGGGACATGCCCTCCGGCAACAGCTCGATCGCGCTGCGGACGTCCAGGTCTTGTGTCGCCTCGCGCATAGCGGCGGGGTTCAGCAGTGGGCCCGGGTTCGCTTCGATACCGTCCACCAGCGTGTCGAGCCGGGATACGGCTCTGGGCGGCAAGTGGAATCCGACGGAGGCGCTCATGGCAAAGTGCTCCTGATCAGGGGGGATGTCCTGTGGGGTGTACCGATTCGACGGCTGGATGGGCTATGCATCATAGCGTTGGCGAGTACCTGATGTTGCGGTAATTCGACGCCGGCCTTCTTTGTCGGATCGGGGCAGATGCATGGATGTATTCCGCGCATTATACACGGCCATGCTACAGGGCGGCACTGTACGCAATGGGTTAGGGCAGTGTCAACGCTGCGTTAACGACTTTCTGACGGATTATGGAGCCTCCCTGGCTGAGCGTGGCAGGGTAGGTTCGGGCGGCGGCGCGCCCAGCGCGACGGGTGTGCCGGTCAGTGTCACCTCGACGCACGGCATGGAGTCGAAGATCCGGCGGATGCAGTAGAACGGTCCCCACCACGGCAGGCGCAGCGCCCGGTTCACGCTGACCGCCGCCAGCGCCCATTGGACGAGGCGGCGCTGCCCCCCGCCCAGGCGCAGCCAGTGGCGCACGTACGCCATGACGTACGGCGTGCGTTCGTCCCGCGAACGCAACACCCGAGTCGTAGCAGGAACCGCGAACCACTGGCCGCGCTCGACGGTGTAGACAGTCGCGTCCGCGTGCGCCCCCATGTTCGCCACCCAGTCGCGTCTGCCGGGGTAGCCGGAGAGGTAGATCTTCCCCGCGCCGTCCCAGTAGTAGGTGGTCTCCAGCACGCGGGACAGGCCGCTCCGCCGTCCTCTGTGGGTCACGCGGATGACGAAGCTCGTGCTCAGCGCGCGGCGGAACGCGTCGTCAATCTGCACGGGTGCCACGGCTCCGATTTGTTGTGCGTTGGTCGCTCACGGCGGTCATTGTACGTGCCGCTCGCGTTGGACAGCCCACGCCGGCCGTTCGTACACTTTCCGCAACTCCTCCTGCGTCAGAGAGGTCCTGCCGTGTTCAAAGCTGCCCTCGTGGGGGCTGCCGTCACCCTTGGTTGCATCCTCATCCCCATCGTGCACTTCGTGACGGCGGTCCCGTCTCCTCTCATCGGGGGATACATGGCAGGCACCCGCAGCGCTTGCACGCAGGGGCAGGCGCTGCTCATCGGTCTGCTCATGGCGGTGCTCCTGCTGCTCCCCGTGGGCATAGCGGTTATGGGGGTAGCCCTGTTCGCGCAGCTGTCTTTGGGCTTCGTGCTGGTGGTGGCTGGCGCGGCGGTGCTGTGGGTGTTCGCGGGAGGCACGGTCGGCGCTGCGCTCGGCGGAGCGAGCGCCCGCCGTTCGGCCTCGGCCTGACAATTTCCTAAACTTCGTTCAATATCGATGCCATGCCTTCGGCAAGGCCTGTCCGGGCTATCCCACCGCCGGTGCCGACTCCTAGTGCGTGTAAGACTTGGTCAGTTATCTAAACTGAATTCTAGACAAAGTATTGACAAAACCGAAAACTTGGACATAATAGCGGCCATTGTTCCCTGCAAGCGCTCCTGCGCCTGAGGAGATTACGATGGGTAAGGCAACCAGACCGTACATACGCCTTCTCCGTGTCAGCACCACCCGTCTGGACGGTGGTGCCGTGTTCGGGGCGACCGCCAAGCAGCTCTGGGAGCGGTTCGTCTCACCGGACCGTCAGAACCGGGTCTCCATCGGCAACTACAGCCTGCTCATCGATCACCCGGACGGCTGGGTGCTCGTGAACACGGGCCCCGGCGACAAGCCTCCGCTCTCCCTCGACGTCGTCAGGACGCGCAGCAGATCGTCGATGGCACGGGAGCTGAAGCAGATCGGCCTCATGCCGAAGGACATCGCCGTCGTCATCCAGACGGATCTATTCTCCGAATACGCGGGAGGGTGCACGCACTTCACTTCCTCCGGGCGTGTGCTACCCACGTTTCCGAATGCCCGCTACATCGTCCACAAGGACGCGTTGGAAGAGGCGATGCGGCCCAGCAGGAGGAACCGCAAACAGTACCGACTCGACGACGTCGAGCCGCTGCTGGACAGCGGACAGCTCGAACTGGTCGACAGCACCACCGAGGTCTGCTCCGGCGTCTGGGTCGAGCCTGCTGCAGGCCCCACTCCCGGCCACCAGATCGTCCTCTGCCAGCAGGGGAATGCAATGTACGCATTCCTTGGCATGCTCGTGCCGACCTCCATGCATCTCTCGCCGACGGTCAACGCGGCGTACGACTGGAACCCGGAGGCCACCGCACGGACGAAGGTCGAGGTGAAGCGCCAGGCCGCGCTTGAGGGCTGGCTGGTCGCTCCGGTGGGACGCGACGAATGGGTGCGTGCCAACCAACTGGAGAGCCTCGAAGCCTTCAGCCTCGGCAGGACGGCGCTGCCCGAGCCCACCAAGACCCGCCGCGTGGCGGCTCCGGCTCGCAAGGCAGCCCCCGCCGCTTCGGAAGCGTCCGAGCCTGTGGTTACTCCCGCGGCCCGGGTGCCGGCGTAGACGGCTCCCAGCCCAGGGCGCGGAGGATGCGTACGTCCTCCGCGCTCAGTTCGGCCCCCGCGAGCATGTCGGGGCGCCGTTCGAGCGTTCTCCGCAGCGCTTCCTGCCTGCGCCACTGCGCGATCGCCGCGTGATTGCCGGAGAGCAGCACCTCAGGTACGGCGACTCCCTCGAAATCGGCGGGCCGCGTGTACTGCGGATGCTGCAGCAGCCCCGACGTATGTGAATCGTCGGCAAGCGCTTCTTCGCTGTGTCCCAGCGCCCCCGGCAGCAGCCGCACGAGCGCGTCGACGATGAGCATCGCGGGGATCTCGCCGCCGCTCACCACGTAGTCGCCGGTGCTGATCTCCTCCGTGGCCAGCCCTTCGATGACCCGCTCGTCGATGCCCTCGTACCTCCCGCAGATGAGGACGATACGCCCCAGCCTGGCGAGCCGCTCAGCCGTCCGCTGGTCGAACGGCTTGCCCTGCGGCGTCAGCGCGACGATGGCCGCGTCCGGACCGGACTCCAATGAGCGGACGGCCTCGAAGAGCGGGCCGGGGAGCATCACCATCCCCGGACCTCCGCCGAACGGGGAGTCGTCCGTGGAGCGGTGCCTGTCGTGGGCGAACTCGCGCAAGCCGTGGACACGCACGTCGGCGATGCCGTTCCGTATGGCCTTGCCGACGATGCCGGCCGCGAGCACAGGGCCGAACATCTCCGGGAACACGGTGAGGACGTCTATGCGCATGGGGAGTTCAGTGTCCGCGGTCGGCGCCCGTCAGCTGGCCGAGCGCGTGCGGCAGGATGGGCGCGAGCACTTCCAGTCCTTCGCGCACGCCCTTCGGGCTACCGGGCAGGTTCACGATGAGCGTGCGGCCCCGAACGCCCGCCGTTCCCCGGCTGAGCATCGCCATCGGCGTCTTCGTCATGCCGTAGGCGCGCATGGCTTCCGGCAGTCCGGGCGCAAGCCGGTCGATCACTGCGAGCGTCGCTTCGGGCGCGACGTCGCGGTCGGTCAGACCGGTGCCGCCGGTCGTGAGGATAAGGTCGAGCCCGCGCTCGTCGGCCCACGTTCGCAGGGTCTGCTCGATGGTCGCGCGGTCGTCGGGGACGACGGCGTACTCGGCGTGCTCGTAGTCCGGTGCCGCCAGGGTCTCGCGGATCAACGCACCGCTCGTATCCTCGCGCTCGCCGCGTGCGCCCATGTCGCTGCTCGTGAGAACACCTACCTTGTACACGCTCCGATGATACCGCATCGGCTCGAAGCGGCGGTGGGGGAGGGCTGTCGGGCTACGCCTGGCCGTTGCGGAGCGCTTCCAGCGCCTCGAGCGCGCTCCGGGCGTGGCTCTTCATCACGAACTCGTTGTGGTGCACGCTCCGGATCACTCCGGCGTCGTCCACGACGTAGGTGAACCGGGAAGTGCCCAGCCCGAACCGGCGCCGCACGTCGTAGAGACGCCGCACCTCGCCGGAGCGGTCGGACGCCAGGCTGTAGGGCAGGCCGAGACTCTGGGCGAAGTCGGCCAGTGCGTCGGAGCCGTCCGTGCTGATGCCAACCACGGCTGCGTCTGCGCTGGCGATGCGGTCGTGCGTGTCGCGGAACTCCGCGGCTTCCCACGTTCACCCCTTGGTGCCTGCGCGCGGGAAGAAGAAGAGCACTACGTTCCGCCCCCGCTGATCCGAGAGGGTGAAAGGACCACCGGAGGTGAGCGGCAGGGTGAAGTCGGGGGCCTGTGTGCCGACTCTGAGCATCGTTCGTCTGTCCGTCCTCGTTCGTTCATGCGGATGGTAGCACCCGCGCGGCGCAGCCCGGAACCCGGCAGGGCAGGCCGCCTACGCCGCCATCCCGCAGGTCCCGGGGTTGAGTGGACACGACGCGCAGCCGGACGCCGCGTGCGTTGCGTGCAACTCCACCGTGCGTCGCGCCGGCTGCGTGCGGGCCTTGCTCTGCTCCGGGAACAGCGTCAGTTCGCCCTGCTTCGCGGGCACGGGCTTGTGCCCGGGGAAGCGCAGGAAGGGCATGGCGCGCTTCAGCACCACCCCCATCGCCTGCAATTCCTGCCGCTGCGTGATGGTGTGCTGCGCCCGCTGCTTCACGATGCGGTTCGCAGCCAGCGGTCCGACGCCGGGAACGCGCAGCAACTCGCGCTCGGTCGCCCGGTTCACGTCTACGGGGAACTGCTCGAAGTTGTTCACCGCGATCATCAGCTTGGGGTCGACGCGCAACTCCAGGAAGCCGCCCGTGTCGAAGGCGGGGCGCAGTTCCTCCGTGTCGTAGCCGTAGATGCGCGACAGCCAGTCCATCTGGTAGAGACGGTGCTCGCGCGCTGGCGGCGTCGCGGGGTGTTCCTCCAGCGGCGTGTACGGCACGGGACGGAACGCCGAGTAATAGACGCGCTTGAAGCCGTACTCGCCATAGAGGCTCCGCATCCGCGTGTAGATGTCCCAGTCCGACTCGTCAGCCGCGCCGACGACGAGCTGCGTTGCCTGGCCGACCGCGCCGCCGTAGCGCTCCTGCATCAGTTCGCTGATGCGCTTCATCGGCGCGACGATGCCGTTGTCGAAGTCCTTCATCGTGCTCACCTTCCGCAGGTGCTCCGCGGACGGGGACTCCATGTTGACGGAGAGCCGCGCGCCGAGCCGCTGGCTCTGCTCGAGGAGTGCGTCCGTGCTCGTGCCGGGCATCACCTTCAGGTGGATGTAGCCGCGGAACCCGTACCGCGAGCGTATCGCCTCCACCGTGTCGAGCAACCGCTCCTGGGTGGCGTTCGGGTCCTTGAAGATGCCGGAGCTCAGGAAGAGTCCTTCCACCATGTGGCGGCTGTGCATCTCGTCGAACAGCCGCGCGAGTTCGTCCACCTTGAACCCGTAGCGCCTGCGGGGCACCCAGTAGGAGTTGGGGCAGTAGTGGCAGTCCATGATGCAGTGGTCCGTGAACATCACGCGCATCAGGGAGATCCGTTTGCCGTTCGGCATCGCGGCCTTGTAGACGCCCGCGTACGGCGTCACTCCCCCGCGTGGCCCCACGCGCTCCCAGCCGTCGCCCGGACGCGCCGTATCGTCCGAGCGTTCGGCGGGCGAGAGCACGTCGTCTGTCGCCATCCCGCCGAGGTGTCGCAGCTTTTCGTATACGTCCGGAGCGCGCTGGATGAGCATGGCTGACCTCCCCTGAATAGAACTAATGTTCCGAACGAATATCATACTTTGTGCAACAGCGCAACCCCTCAATCCCGTTGCGCTACACTTAGAGGGCAACACCGGGGCGTAGCGCAGCGGAAGCGCGCCTGCTTTGGGAGCAGGAGGTCGCCAGTTCGATCCTGGCCGCCCCGACCAGTTCTCCAGGAAGAAGGAAGGCATACACAGATGCAACGACGGTTCGGGCTGTTCCTCGTGGCGATACTGTCCGCACTACTCCTGATCAACGCCTGCAATGGCGACGATCCCACCCCGACGCCTGTCCCGCCTCCCGCGCCGACGGCAACGCTGACTGCTGCGCCCACCGCAACGCCCGTGCCGGAGCCGACGGCAACGCCGACCCCTACACTTACGGCGACACCTACGCCCACGATGGTGCCAACTGCAACGCCAACCCGTGTGCCTCCGCGGACGGCAACAGCCACGCCTACCCCTGAACCGACAGCCACTCCGACGCCTGGACCCACGGCGACGCCTACGCCCGCGCCGACCGCAACGCCGACGCCGCTTCCAGAGGGCTACTCAGAGGGCATCGCGTACGCTGCTGATGAACACGTGACCGGGAAGGATGCGGACATCTTCGCGGGAGCCTTCGCCGCCGCGAAGGCCCTGGGCGTGTCGGACGACGACGCGCAGGACTACGCGGCCGGCTACCTCTACCACTTCTACGTAGGAACCAGCATCGATGTCCACGTCCCGGAGGACAGTCCGAACTTCATGACGGACTACGCTGCTGCCTTTGCCGAGGCGGTCGGCGAGGCCACCCCGATCACCCTAGCCCTCGGCCGCGCAAGCGAGGCCGCGCGGCAGAACTCGGAGCGCTGGCCGTTCTCCGAGGACGCTTCCGCCACGACGTTCGCGACGGACTACACGGAAGCGTTCACCCGCAGCGGCGCCAGCCGCGTGGGCGCGCACGCGTACGCCTCCGTCTTCGCCGGTTACCGCATCGACGACGAATACTCCCACGACGAGGGCGTTGAACTGTCCGATGTCTACGTCGAGGGCTACGAACGCTCCCGTCCGTACGGGGGACACGTGGCCACGCGGCAGCGCCTCCTGTATGCCATTGCTTACCGTCACGGCTACGTGGACGCGAAACGGTGGGAGGGCCGAGGCGACATCGAGGAGAGCCAGATCCCGAGTTGGACCGCTGCGTTCGCCACGGCGTACGTGGACGCGCACAGCAGGGCAATCACGCAGCGTTGGGAGGACCCGTACCGGGAAGCGCACATATACGCCCAGGTGTTCGCTACCGCGAAGGTCGAACTGGGCTTCCCCGACCAGGAGGCCTACGAGGAAGCGAACGCCTACTTCCTGGGGCTCCACCGCGCGCTGGAGCTCGGGTACGAGTGGCCCGAGTCGTACCGCTACGCCTGGCGCTACCACCTCACGTACTACGAGAAGCGTTTCGAGGAGGCCTGGAACCAGGAGCGGGCGCACGTCTACTCCGGCGCTCACGCGGACGGCGAGTTCGCGGGCAGGGACCACGACAACGCCATCGAATACGCGAGAGCGTACGAACAGGCCTACACGCAGGCCCGGCTGGAAGGCCTCTCAGAGGAAGATGCCCACACAAGGGGCGTCGCTGCAGGTGAAGCGAAGGCCGGCCCCGCGCCCGATTCCTAGCACCTCCGGGTGCAGCTGCGCGATAGAACAGGGGTGTTCCTCGTGGGCGCCTTCCTCATTCCCCTGTCCGTCCTGTCTGCTGATGTGAGTTTGACGTGAGATTTTGGTAGGCTTGCGCCACATCGCGCAGAGGGAGGCCTGCCATGGCTACTGCTGTTCAGACACGAGTCATCGACGCCGACTGTCACGTCATCGAGACGCCGCGCACGTTCGACTTCATGCGGGAGGAGGACGCGCGGTTCCGTCCCCTCGTGCTCGTCCGCGAGGACGGCGCGAACACGGACAAGTACTGGTTCCTGGAGGGCCGCGCCTGGCGCATGAACCAGAACGTCGGGCCGGAGTTCCCCACTGCCGCGCGCGAGGCCGCCGACATCAAGGCCCGGCTCGACCACATGGACGAGCTCGGTGTGGACATGCACATCCTCTATCCGACGATGTTCCTCCGCCCGCTCACGAACCACGCCGACACTGACTACGCGATCTCATACGCCTACAACCGCTGGCTCGCCGACGTCTGGCAGCAAGGCGGCGGACGCCTCCGCTGGGCCGTCATCCCTCCGCTGATGAGCATCGACAAGGCCATCGAGGAGATCCACTTCGGTAAGGAGAACGGCGCGTGCGCCGTCTTCTTCCGCGGCCACGAGCACAACCTCCTCCTCTCCGACTCCTACTTCTACCCGGTCTACGAAGAGGCGCAGAAGCTGAACCTCGCCATCGCCGTCCACGCCGCCGCCGGACAGTACGCGAACATGGACCTGCTCGACCGCTCGTTCGGTCTGCCTACGTTCAAGTTCCCCACCGTCGGCGCGTTCAGCGACCTCGTCTTGCACCGCGTGCCGGAGAAGTTCCCCGACCTCCGCTGGGCGTTCATCGAGGTGACGTCGCAGTGGCTGCCCTACGTGATGAACGACCTCGTCCTCCGCTCGCGCAGGTTCACCGACGGCGTGTTCCCTCGCGACGCCGAGCTCATGGAGGAGTACAACCTCTACGTCGGCTGCCAGACGATCGACGACCTCGGGTACATCATCGACCGCGTCGGCGATGACCACCTCGTCATCGGCACGGACTACGGCCACGCCGACACCACCGCCGAGATCGACGCGTTGAGCAAACTCAGCAACGACGGCAAGGTCACCGAGGCAAGCACGCAGAAGATCCTCTACGACAACCCCAAGCGCTTGTACGACCTCTAGGCTTGGACTAACAGGAAGACGAAAGGGGCGTCCTCATGGACGCCCCTTCGCGTCCTTGCGATTTTCGAAGGCGGTGGTAGCATCCCCGCTGGAATGCCTTCATCTGGCCAGTCTTAGACGCCCGGTTGCACGCATATGCTCCAGTTGAAGAGAGTGGACGGTGCCTGGCTGCGGTGTGTCGGTGGTCAGGTCGCAAGGAGGGTCCGGCAATCATGGAGTACACAAACATATCGGCGGACAGCCACCTGAGCGACGTCTGGTATCCGGCGGACCTGTTCCAGAGCCGGTTGCCATCGAGGCTCCGGGAGGTCGGCCCCAGGGTGGTCGAGACGGACAAGGGAACGATGTGGGAGTGGGAGGGAGACCTCCACGCGGCTGCCGCGGACGGCAACGACCTGCCGAAACACGCCAAAGGACACTTCCGCGCCAGCCGCGCAGCCGATGCCGTCGTCATCGAGGTTGAAGAGGGCAGACTGGCATCGGACCCGGACATCATCCTCAAACACATGGACATGGACGGGACCTATGCCGGTGTGTTCTACACAGGAAATACACGCAAGGAGACGTTCAGGGACCCGGAGTTGGAGAAGGCGTACTGGGCGATACACAACGACTGGGTGGTGGAGGTCTCATCGGCGAGTCCTGACCGGCTCATCATCCTGCCCACACTCCCGACGAGTTTCCCGGAGGAATGCGCCGGCGAGGTGTACCGCATGGCGGAGCAGGGGGCGAAGGCTGTGGAATTCGTGCTCTTCGATGCCGCCGAGCCGGTGTACGAAGAGGTGTGGGAGCCGGTGTGGGCTGCTGCCGAGGAGACGGGGACCGTCATCTGTTCCCACATCGGCGACAAGAAGGGCACGCCACGACCTCCTTATCGGCGCGGCGCCCGTCTCGCTCACTACCCACAGGCCCCGAAGACGATCGGGTCGTACCTGGCTCAGCTGATCTTCAGCGGGGTGTTCGAGCGCCACCCGAACCTTCGCTACTCATTCGGGGAGTGCCGGATCGGTTGGATCCCGTTCGACATCCTGTGGATGGACAGGACGATGGAACAGCGGTACCTGAACGCGGCGGAGCCCATGTCCGACATCTCGCTCAGCATGATGCCCAGCGACTACATCAAGCGCCAGGTAACCTTCACGTTCGAGGATGACACGGTGGGTGTGAAGATGCTGTCGGACCCGGACCTCTACATCTGTGACACTGCTGTATGGGGGAGCGACTATCCCCACGAACAGGGGACGTGGCCCAACTCGGAGAGCGCGCTGGCTGAGATGTTCACGGGTATCGACCCTGCACTCCGGCGCGCCGTGGTGTGGGAGAAGAGCGCATCCTTCTTCAACATCAAGGGCCCGTGATCCTCGGTGGCTGAGAAGGAGATACTGCTGTGGGACGAAAGGGGCCGGGGCTTTCCTGCCCTCATTCGGTATGGCCCCCATCTGTTCCTCTCGGGTTCTGACGGCCATCGTGACCCGGAAACCGAAGAACTCGACTTCAGCCTCGTCTACAAGCCGATCGAACAGTGCCACAACGCTTTCGACCGCATCCGGCGGCGCCTCGAACGCGCCGGCTTGACCGGCGACTGCGTGATGCGGGTGCTTCACTTCACGAGCGGCCAGGAGTGGAGCCTCAAGCGCATGGCTGTCTGGCCGGACTACTTCGGCGAAGTGGGGCACTCCGAGGCGGTTGCCTGGGGAGCACAGGCCAAGATGGCAGACATCAATGCCATCACCGCGATGGCTACCGGATTGACCCGGGACGTGCCACGGCAGGTGATCGTCCCACAGCCCCGGCGCGGGCAATCGGCACGGCTCGTCCAGGCCGGCGACTTCCTCTACGCGTTCGGGGTCGGCGGGTACACGAACCCGTTCACCGGCGAGGAGGTGCCGATCAACGCGCCCGATGCGTTCAGGCGTCAACACTTCAACAACTTCGAGACGCTGCGGTCCTTCATGGACGAGGTGCCCGCTCCGTTGAGCGACTTCGTACGGCTCGACGCCGGGTTCCGGAGGAACGTGGAAGA
This sequence comes from Dehalococcoidia bacterium, assembly GCA_965208625.1. GTDB lineage: Bacteria > Chloroflexota > Dehalococcoidia > Lucifugimonadales > Australimonadaceae > Bin16. The sequence goes on along the minus strand of OZ242348.1, from coordinate 1,178,330 downwards.
CGCACGCGCCTTCCGTGCGTGCACGAAGGACCTCTTTGGCGGCAAGATCCCCTTCGCCCATTTCGCGCTGCCATTGGGCGAATTGGCCAACCGCCTCATCCAACTGGGCGGCGTCGCGGTGGCGCCCGCAGTCGAGAAAGAGGTCCACTGGTCGCCCAACGACCCCGACATAGCGGAGACAGTTTGCGCCAGCGACCTTGTCTTCGTGAGCAGCCTGCCGGGCAATCGCGACCCGGAGTCGGGTGAGGTAGTGCGCGACCTGTGCGCGGACAAGCGCGCCCAGGCCCGCCAATCGCTGCGATGCCTGGCGGCAGCGTTGACCCGGGCAGGCACTGGTATGGACCGCATGTTGTCTCTCGAGGTGTATCTCCGCGACATCTACTTCGAGGACGAGTTCATCGAGGTCGCGAAGGACGTCTTCGGGAGCGACTGCCCGGTGATCGGCGTCGCCGGAGCCGAGTTGGAAGAAGATATCGAGGTGCAACTCGTGGGAGTTGGAGGGGCTTCCTGATAGCGCTTACGGGAGGTGAGAGATGACTGAGAAGGGTTGGCGGTCGAGGTGGGTGAGGACAGGGTCGTTCCGTACGCACTACATCGAAGCAGGGGGCGATGGCCCTGTGCTGGTCCAGCTGCACGGGGGTGGCTACGCTCAGTCGGCAGTCTCTGCAAATGGCACGATCATCTCCACACTGGGAGAGCACTTCCGCGTGCTCGCTCCGGACGCGGTGGGCGGATATGGGTTCACAGACCTCGTTCCCGCCTCACGGGGGCTTCAGAGCCGGGTGGACCAGCTGGAGGACTTCGTCGACACGCTCTGTCTTGACAGGTTCTCGATCATGGGTAACTCGATGGGCGCCTGGCAGGCGGCGCGGTACGCCATCCTTCATCCGGAGCGTATCGAACGGATGGTGCTGGTCGGCAGTGGGTCGATAGCCGTGGCCATGGGGCTCGAACGGATCCGCCTGGCCGGCAACGAGCTGGCTGACAGTTACGGCCAAGGCGGCGACCGGGAAGACATGCGCATGCGGATCAAGGCCATCATCCACCGGGATGAAATGATCACCGACGAGGTCATCGATCAGCGGCTGGCGGTTGCGAACCGGCCCGGCGTCCCTGAAGTGAACAAGGCCTTTCAGGAGGCGAACCAGCGGCTCCAGAACGACCCGCTGCTCAAGATCAACTACGACATGCGGGAAACGCTCCCCTGGGTGACGGAGCTCATCCCCACCATCTTCCTGTGGGGGCAGAACGACCACTTCGCTTCGCCGGAGTACGGGAAGCAACTCGAGAAGATGCTGCCCCACGTTCCCTTCCACTGGATCCCGAACGCCGGTCACCAGGTGCAGAGCGACCAGCCGGAGCTTGTGGCCGGGATCGTCAGGGAGTTCCTGCAGGGCGAATAGGGGAGACTGGCCCATCCGCCCGAACCGTGGGGGGGTGAACTCCCTACATTCTGCACTCAACAACCGCACCCGGGTGGCTGATAGCGCCACGGACACTGGCACTTTGACCAACTCTGCGACGACGCCAAGGTCACCGAGGCTAGCACGCGGAAGCTCCGCTACGACAACCCCAAGCGCCTGTACGATCTGTAGGGAAGCTGCAGCAACAAGCGCAAGGAAACGTCCTAGGGAAACCTGTGGAGAGACGAGCCCCCCAGTTCAAACGGGGGTCTCGCTATTGCTTGGTGATGGTCACGCGCCATTCGCCTGCCGCATCGACCGCGAGTGCCATCAGCCCTGCCGACAAGCCAAACGTGCCACCCACGTCCAACGTCACCTGCCCCTGCCACTCCGCCGCAACCTCGGTCGCTAGGACTTCATGCCCTGTCCCCACCGTGTCGGTTAGCAGGATGACGATTGTGCCGGGTACGCACGCACCGGCCGCGCAATCGTTGTTGCCGGTCACGGCCATGTTCACTACGTATATGCCCTCGTCTGCCTCGAACGAAATGACGGCCTGACCAGAACCCGTCCACTCGGACGCTCCAAGCACCGGCGCAGCCTCCACTCTGCCCGCATCTTCCACGGCGGGGCTCGTCGGCGTGGGGAGCACCTCGCTGCGGCTCTGACCGGAGACCTCGTGGCAATGGTTGAGCCCCACGCCTCCGAATGTGCCCTCACCCTCACCCCGCGCCATGACCGTGACCCACTCCCCCACGAGGAGCGCCGGTGAGAGCCTGACTTCATCGTTGGCGTAGGAGCAGGCAACCGCCGTCAAGTCATCGTCCTGCCCGAGTTCCATCAACGCCTGCAAGCCGGTCGCCTGTTCCTTGGGTACATCGCCAACCAACGTGAAGTCTTCGTGCTCAACGGCCACCACGTAACCCGTCACCAGCAGCCAACGGCCGCCGTTCTCGGAGAACTTGTACTGCGCGTCGGCCTGGAACTTGTTGAGCTCGTATGCGGTCAGCAGGTCCGTGAGCTGCACGGGTAGCGGTGCGAGCGGAGTGGGGGTAGCAGTGGGGGGCGGCGTCGGCTCTGCGTCGGTGCCGGTTCCGCCTGGCTCCTCGCAAGCAACCGCAACCACAAGGAGCATGATGAACAGCGCGACTCTGACCATGACGACGGCTCCTTCCGTATTGATCGCGGGAGCATACAGAGACGATTCCCGAGTGTTAGCGGGGGGCTACCGCGTGGCGTGCCCGAGCTAGCCCAAAACCCCAAGAGGCGCCCACCGAGGGCTGTCCCTTCTGTCACCCACGCAGGTGCAGAGGCCTACCGCCCTTCGGCGCGGCGCATCTCCGCGACGTAGTCCGCGAACGCCTCGGGCACCGAGTACTCCGGCTGCCAGTCGAGCAGCGCCTTGGCGTTGGAGATGTCGAGCGGCGTCGTTGCTGATGGGACGGGCCCGTCCGACGGTGTGACCGTTACCTTCAGGTCGGGCAGGACCGTGCGCACCGCGTCGGCGAGTTCCTCGAACGTGGTGATGAAGCCGTTGCCGCCGTTGAACGCCGTGACGCCGGAGAGCGGGATGCCCGCCGCGCGACGGATGAGACGCCCCAGGTCCTTGCCGTAGACGTACTCGAACGCGCGGCCGCGGACGGCGGGCACGACCAACGGCTCGCCCGTCAGCCCGGCCTCGACGAGGCTGTGGACGGTCATGCCGCCGCCTGAGCCGCCCCGGAAGTGGTTGTAGCCGAACACGTTGGACGGGCGTACGAACACGAGCTCGAAGCCGTAGTACGTCGCGTACGCTTCGGCGATGTGCTCGTTCGCCACCTTGGATGCTGAGTAGGGGTTGCCCTCGCCCGCGCGGGGGTAGTTCTCGGGTATCGTTCCACCGGCGTCGGAGCGGCGGTCGTAGACGCCGTAGGTGCTCACGTGGATGAACCGCTTGACGCCGGAGAGCCGCGCCGCCTCCAGCACGTTGATGGTGCCCTGCACGTTGATCTGCATGCCGGTGTAGACCGGGCTGCTGACGCTGTTGCCGATGAGGCCCGCCGTATGCACGACGATCTCCGGCTGGTGCTGCTGCATCGCCGCTACCAGCGCAGGCAGGTCGCGCAGGTCGCCCTGCACGGCCTCGTATGGCGCGCCGTCGAGTTTCGTGTTCAGGTAGTTGGCGTCGGGCCGGAGGTCATAGAAGACGACGGGGTCTCCCTGCGCGATGGCCTCACGCGCATACGATGAGCCGACGAGTCCCGCTCCGGTGATGAGGCTGGTCATGGTTCGCTCCTTGTCCCCGCTCTGGCTCTCTCCGGGGAGAGGGCGAGGGTACTCGGTAGGGGAGTGAGGCGCAACAGCGAGTGAGGTCAGAGAGACGTGCCGATGAGCGCGACGCCCGCCACGACCGAGGCTGCGCCTATCCAGATGCGCTTGTCCATGAGTTCGAAGCGCCGCGCGATGACCTGCGCGAAGAGGATGGCGATGATGGGCGAGAGCGCCACGACTGGCGCCACCGCCGTGACGGGCGCACGGCTCGCCGCGTTGTAGAAGAGCAGGACTCCGAGCGACATGCCGGAGCCGCCCAGCACCAGTTGCCAGGCGCGGTGGAACGTCATCTGCGGCAGCTCCCTTCGCAGGCGCGGCAGCGACAGCATCGCGACCATCGCCGTTCCGAACGAGAACACGAGCGACGCCGCGATGATGGGCTCGGTCACGTCCGTGACGATCTTCTTGACGAGCGCGCTCACCGTGCCGTAGGAGAGCATCGCGCCGAGTGCCGCGAGAAGGCCCTTGGTGGTCTCGGCGAGCCGTGGGTCCTCCGCGAGCGCAGACGCGTCGGCGGACGGCCCCTGCCGCGCGGCCCATGCGACAAGCACCCCTCCACCGACGCAGGCGAACATGCCCACCCCACTCTGAAGGCCGAGCATTTCGCCGAGCCATATGATGGCGATGGTGCCGGCGACCACCGGGTTCGCGGAGACGATGGTGTTGCCGCGCGCAACGCCGATGCGCAGCATCGCGTTGAACACCAGCAGCCGCCCGATGGGATAGTTGATGATGGCGGTGAACACGAGGAGCGCCCAGCCTGAGGCCTGGATCCCGCCGAGCGTGGAGGCGTAGCCGGGCGCCGCAACCCCCACGATGAGTATCGTGCCCGCAATCATCGAGACCACGGTTCCGGTGACGACCGGCGTTCCGACGAGCCCAAGCCGCGCGACGGTGGAGCCGAGTCCGAACGCGATGGAGGTGCCGAGAGCGAAGAATACGCCGGTGAGTTCTGTGCTCACGCCGTCGCACCCGTCCGGGGCACGTCAGTCAAGGCCGTAGAACCGCGTGGGGTTGTCGCGCACGATCTTGTCGACGACGTGGGCCGGTATGTCCTCGCGCCTCCGCAGGATGGCGTGCGCCTCGATCTCGGCGGACTGGTCGGCGTGCGTGTAGTCGGTGCCGATGACGAGGTTGTCCTCTCCGGTGAACTTCATCACGTACGGCAGGTCCTCGTGCGTCTGGCACGCGAGGTAGAACCGTCCCTGGCGGAAGAGGTCCTGCCCCAGCTCGAACTGCCCCATCCAGCCGGAGCGCTCGTGCCGCGCCTGCAGCTCCGCCATCGCGTACGGCGCCCAGGACGACATCGTCTCGATGAAGCCCACGCGCAGCCTGGGGAAGCGCGCCGGTATGCCCGCCAGGACCATGTTGACGAAAGCGTCTATCGGCGAGAGGCTGAAGTTGTACATCGTCAGGTGCGAGGAGAGTGTGTCGGTGATGGCCGGGTCGCCCGCGGCGATATGGATGCACACCGGTATGTCCATCCGCTCAGCAGCCTCGTACAGCGGGAAGAAATAAGGGTCGTTCGCCGACCGGCTGCCGGCCTCGACGCCGCGCTTGAATACGCCGCACGCGCCGTGCTCCTTGCCCCACTCCACCTCCTCCGCCACCTTGTCCATGCTCAGGATGGGCGGAATCACGACCCAGCGGAGGCGTCCGCCGCTCTCATCCGACTTCGCGCCGAGCCAGCGGTTGTAGGCCCGCACGAGCGCGTACTCCACGTCCGGCTTCGCGCTGACGGAGGTGAGGAAGAGGGTGGGGTACATCACCTGCACGTCCACACCGAGCCGGTCCATGTCGCGCAGCCTCCCGGCCACGTCTGTCAGCTCACGAGTCTCGACCGTAGTGCCGGTGCGCACGTCGTCGCGGTTGCGCCGGATGCGGAGCGCGCCGTCGATGCTCCAGAAGCGGTTGTAGCCCTTCGGCGCAAGCGCCGGGTCCACGTAGTAACCCTCAGGCGGCGAGATGGTGAGCGGTCGAAAACGCTCGTGCTCCGGCAGCAGGAACGACCACGTCTCGTCGTTCTCATCAACATGGGTGTCGGCGTCAACGACTGGCATGATGCGCCTCCTTCGCTGGTTCGTGCGAGGCGAGTATACGCCTGTGGGGTGGGGGAGGGGGCTACAATGTAACTTGCTGCAAGAGGGCGGCTATGGCCAAGACAGGAACGATACATGTACGCGTTGAGCCTGAACTGAAGCGCAAGGCGGAGGAGACGTTCTCCGCGCTTGGCCTCTCAGTGACCGAGGCCGTCACTTGGTTCTATGAGGAGGTGGTTGCTCACGGCGGGCTGCCGTTCCCGTCACGAGTGCCCAATGCAACTACTCGGGAAGCTATCCGGCAGATTCGCACCGGCAAGGGCATCACTGAGTACGCGACCCTAGATGAACTCATGGCGGAGTTTGGGTAGCGCTACCCTTTACAACCCAGGCACGAGCGCCTCATCGGCTACCTGCGGCTCGAGGCCGTACACGTCAACCGCGGCCTGCCTGCTGATGAGGCCGTTACGCAGGTCGCGGATGACCTTGCGGCGGTCGCGCTCCTTCGGCGAGCCGACGCCGCCCGCGCCGCTGGTGCGCGCCTCGATGATGCAGTCCGCGTGCAGCGGTACGTTGGAGATGAGGCCCAGGTGCGTCTCCTCGTCGTCAGTGCCGGGGTTGACCGTGACGCCGCCCGGCGCGCCGTCGCCCGCACCTGCGAGCCCGTGCGGCGGACGCAGGTTGCGCGGGTTGCCGCCTGCGAAGCGGCTCTCCGAGTGGATGCGGTAGCGGCGCAGCAGGCCGTTGCCGCCCCGGTGCTTCCCCGCGCCGCCGGAGTCCGGGATGATCTCGAACCGCTCGACCTCCGCGTCGAACTCGGACTCGATGATTTCGACGCTCGTGAACTTGGAGCCGCCGCTCGCGGAGTGCGCCGTGCCGGTCCAGCCGTCGCCGCCGTCGTACGCGCCGTTGCCGGAGCGCAGCAACTCGTACTGCACATAGCGCTTGCCCCTGCCGGAGACGTTGCCGATGACCACGAGGTTCGGGGGCGCGTTGTGCGCCACGAGTGGACGCCCCGCGACCTTGCTCATCGCCTCGAACAGCACGTCCTCGACCACTGGGATGGTCATCGAGTAGAAGCCGACGGGCGCAGGGTAGGTGGGGTTGACGACGCTGCCGGTGCGGAAGCGGAACTGTATGGTCCGCGCCAACCCCGCGTTGCCGTACAGGTTCGGGTCGATCATCGCGATGAGAGCGAAGTGTGCCATGCCGTAGATGAATGGCGGGCGTACGTTGATGGGGCCGGGGCTCTGGTCGTCGGAGCCGGAGAAGTCGGCGAGCAGGCCGTCGCCGGACTTCTCGACGCGGACGTGGATGCGGACGGCCTTGCTCTTGTCGACGATGTCGTCGACGTACCCCTCGGCCTCGGCTTCACCGTCCGGCCACTCGGCGATGGCGGCCCGGACGCGGATCTCCGTCCGCCGCGCCGTGTCCGCGAACGCGCCCGTGACCGTTGGCGTGCCGAACTGCGCGAACAGCTCCTTCAGCCGCCCCGCACCGATCGTGTACATCGCTCCGGCCTGCGCGTTGAGGTCGCCGATGACCAACTCCGGCGTGCGGCTGTTGGCCGTGAGGAACTGCATGATCTCCTTCACCGGCTCACGGCGGCGGTGGAAGCGGACCGGCGCGATGTTCAGCCCTTCGCCGAACACGTCGCGCGCTATCGCGTTCCGGCTGCCCGGCGATTGCCCGCCGATGTCGCTCTTGTGTCCCATCGACGAGCAGAACGCGACGACCTCGCCGTCCACGACGACGGGCGTCACGACCACCATGTCGTTGGGGTGCGGACAGCCGGACGAGTACGGGTCGGAGATGAGGTAGCAGTCGCCGTCCTCCATCACGTCGTGTGGGTAGTGCCGCAGGACGCCCGCGACGCAGTCCGGGTACGCGCCGCGGTGCTGGAGGAGCGCCGAGTGCTGGCCGACGGTGTTGCCGTCGCGGTCGGTGATGCCAGCGGAGAAGTCGTGGGACTCGCGGATGATGGTCGAGAAGCCGGTGCGCATGACGGCGGCCTGCATCTCGCGCATGATGCCGTCGACCCGCGCGCGGATCACCTCCTGCGTGATGACGTCCGGCGCCGGTGCGCTCATTCCGCCTGGACCGCGAGGGCCTCGCTGATGGCCTCCTCGTTCAGCCCGTAGACCTGGACGGCTGCCTCCGTGCTGATGTAGCCGTTCCGCAGGTCGCTCACGACGCGGTCGCGGTCGCGCTCGACAGGATCGCCGGCGCCGCCCGCGCTTCCGGTCTCGACGCGCACGACGTCGCCCTGTTCGATCATGACGTTCGAGATGATGCCGACGTAGCGCCGCTCGTCGTTCGAGCCGGGGTTGACGATCACCGCGCCGCCGACGCCGTCCATGCCTCCCACGACGCCATGCGCGGGCGCAAGGTTGCGCGGGCTGCCTCCGGCGTAGCGGCTCGGCTGCTTGACGACGTACTCGCGCCGCATCGCAAGGCCGCCCCGGTACTCGCCCGGCCCGCCGGTGTCCCGCACGAGCTCAAAGCGCTGCATCTCGACGTCGAACTCGGACTCGAGGATCTCGGCGCTCGTGATCTTGCTGCCGCCGCCCCACGAGTGGCCGGTGCCGGTCCAGCCGTCTCCCCCGTGGTGCGCGCCGTTGCCGGACATCATCAGCTCGTACTGCACATAGCGCCGTCCTCCGCCCACCGTGCCCATCACCACCATGCCGCTGCTGGCGTTGTGCGCGACGGCGGGGCGTCCAGCGGCCTGGCTCAGCGCCTCGAAGATGATGTCCTCCACCGTGGAGAGCGTCATGGAGTAGAACCCCACCGGCGTGGGGAACGTCGGGTTCAGCACCGTGCCCTCGCGGAAGCGGCATTCGACCGCCCGCGCCAGCCCGAAGTTGTTCGGTACGCCGGGGTCGATCATCGCAATGACGGCGTAGTACGCCATGCCGTGGATGAACGGCGGGCGCACGTTGATGGGGCCGGGGCTCTGGTCGTCCGTGCCGGAGAAGTCGAGCGTGAGCGAGTCGCCCTGCTTGATGGCGGAGACGTGCAGGCGCAGCTTGCGGTTCGGGTCGACGATGTCGTCGGTGAACGCCTCGGCCTCGTAGACGCCGTCCGGCCACTGTCGAATCTCCTGGCGCACGCGCGCTTCCGTGCGGAGCCCGATCTGCTCGAACGCCGTGACTACGGTCTCCTGGCCGTACTCGTTCATGAGGTGCTTAAGCCGCGTCGAGCCGATGCTCCACAGCGCGCCCGCCTGCGCCCCGAGGTCGCCGATGACCAGCTCGGGCGTGCGGCTATTGGCGCGCAGCATCTGGTGGGTCTCGTACAGCGGCTCGCGTCTGCTGAGAAACTTGACCGGCATGATCTGCAGCCCCTCGCCGAACACGTCGCGCGCCAGCGTGTTCCGCGATCCCGGCGACTGCCCGCCGATGTCGCTCTTGTGCCCCATGCTGGCGCAGAACGCAACGACGCGCCCCTCGTGGAACACGGGCAGCACGACGACCATGTCGTTCGGGTGCGGGCATCCGGAGTAGTACGGGTGGTTGATGAGGAAGCAGTCGCCCTCCTCCATCTCCTCGAACGAGTAGAACTGGAGGACACCCTTCACGCACTCCGGGTACGCGCCGAGGTGGGGCGGAAGCGGCGAGTACTGGCCCACGACGTTCCCGTCGCGGTCGGTGATGCCCGCGGAGAAGTCGTGCGATTCGCGGATGATGGTGGAGAAGCCGGTGCGGAGCACCGCGGCCTGCATCTCCCGCACGATGCCGTCCAACCGGGCGCGGATGACTTCCTGGGTGATGATGTCTGCTGTACTCATGCGCCGGATGCTACCGCAATCGGTTCGAGCAGGGTAGGGATGGAGCGCCAGGACTACAATGCGGGCGGTGGCTCGCCGAACGGGCGCAATGAGAAGACCATGAACGCTTTGGAAGCGAGACTGAGCTCCTGAAAGGAGAATGTGACATGGCAACCGTGGTACCGGCGGTGCACAACCTGAAGAGCGCGTTGCACCGCATGATGCTCATCCGGCGTGTCGAGGAACAGGTCATCGACTTGGCCACGAGCTTCGACGATCTCATAAGGGGGCACTATCACGTCTATATCGGGCAGGAAGCCACGGGAGTCGGGGCGTGCATGGCCCTGGGACCCGACGACTACATGTTCACGACCCACCGGAACCACGGGCACGTGATCGCCCGAGGCGGAGAGCCGGGCCCCGTGATCGCCGAGATCATCGGACGCACGGGGGGCTACAACAAGGGCCGTGGCGGGACATTCCACGTCATCGCCAGGCACCTGGGCGTGCTCCAGACGTCGGCCATCGTCGGGAGAGGCGTTCCGATGGCGGCCGGCGCCGCGTTCTCGGCCAAAACGCGAGGCACCGACCAGGTATCGTTGGTGTTCTTCGGCGACGGTGTGCTCGAGGAGGGCGCGTTCCACGAAGCCCTCAACATGGCATCGCTCTGGAAGCTCCCCCTGATCATGATGTGCGAGAACAACAGCGTGCCTCCGGAGGGTAAACGGCAGGGCGAGCAGCCGACGTCCTCGTTCGCCGCGACGCAGTTGGCGGACGTAGCCAGAGCGATGAACGTCGAGGCGCACGTTGTCGACGGCAGTGACGTCAGGGAAGTCGGTGGGTTGCTGGCCGGGCTCGTCGGCAGGGCGCGTGAGGGGGAAGGACCGTTCTTCATCGAATCGCGCCTGGACCGCTGGCCGGGTAACCGGGGCCAGTTCCCGCAACTGATCGGCGGCCCCTACCAGATGGCGTGGGCCTGGGACCCGGGCACGGCTGACGCGCGCCTGCACGACTGGCTCGCCAACTCCGACCCTGTCTCGCTCCTCTGCAGGAGCCTCGTTGAGGAAGGGGCCATGACGAGGGAGGAGGTCGAGGAGGTCGACGCCGCGGCCCGCAGGGAGGCCGAGGAAGCCCGCGATTTCGCTCTATCGAGCCCGATGCCGTCGCCGGAGAGCGCGATGGACCACGTCTTCGCCCAGGAGGAGCCGGCATGAGGCACATGACCTATTCGGAAGCGATGGCCATCGGCATCCTCGAGGCGCTGGCCGAGGACGAGAGCGTCGTTCTTATGGGGGCGGGGTTCGGTGGACTGCACGGGGATCCAGCCGTGTGGGGGCAGCTGAGGGAGAAATTCGGAGACCGCATCACCAGCCCACCCATCGCCGAGCTCGGCTATTGCGGCATCGCGGTGGGCGCGGCGCTGACGGGGCTGCGCCCGATCGTGGCCATCGGCACGGGGGCGTTTTCATTCGAGGCGTTCCCCCAGATCGCCAACGAGGCGCCCCAGGCGTACTACGGCACGCGGGGGCAGGTCACGTGCCCGGTCGTGTTCCACATGCGCGCCGGCATCCGTGGGGCCGGTGGGCTCCAGCACTCGATCGCGCCGCAGGCCATGTACTGGAACACGCCCGGGTTGGAGATCTGCGTTCCGGGGAGCCCTGCAGACGTGCGGGGCCTCATCAAGGCGGCCGTCCGCAGCAACAACCCGACCATCTTCATAGACCACGAACGGCTGCACCCGTTGGTGGGCGAGGTCGACGAATCGTCGAGCGGGGACATCCCGCTCGGCGTGGCCGACGTGAAGCGGGAGGGCTCGGACGTGACCATCGTGGCGACCTCCATCATGGTGCCCCGGGCGCTCGAAGCCGCGGAGACGTTGGCGAGCCAGGGGATAGATGCCGAGGTCGTGGACCCGCGGACCCTGGTGCCGCTCGACACGGAAACGATCCTGCGCTCCGTCGCCAGGACCGGGCGCGTGGTCATCGCTGACGAAACGCAGAAAAGCTGCGGCGTTGCATCCGAGATCGCGGCCACCATCGTTGAAGAAGGCTTCGAGTCGTTGAGAGCACCCATCAAGCGGGTTGCCATTCCCAACGTACCCATCCCGTATCACCAGGCGGAAGAGGACTACATAACCCCTACGGCGCAACGCATCGTCGAGGCTGTGGAGGCGGTCTGCCGTTGATGCGGTCTTGCCAGGATTGCCCAACCGCGATGAATATGCTCCGCAGATACTGCTGCGGAGCGGAGGAGTGTCATGGCTGACGGACAACTCGACGGGAAGGTGGCGCTCGTTACGGGCGCGGGCAGCCCCATCGGCATGGGGCGGGTCATCGCGCTTGCGCTGCTCCGCGCGGGAGCACGGGTCGCGATGCTGGATATCAAGGACGACTGGCTCCAGCAGACGGCCAACGAGGCCCGCGAGATAGCAGGCGACGCTGCGGTCTCCACGCTCGTGGCAGACACCAGCCAGTGGGACGAGGCCCAGCGCGTTGTGCAGAGCACGGTCGATACGCATGGAAGACTGGATGTCCTCGTCAACCTGGCCGGTGTGCACCACCGCTCGCTCCTCCCGCCGTCGGACAGGCCGCTCGCCTTCTGGGAGCAGCCGGTGGAGGTCTGGGAGCGGATGATCGCGGTCAACTCGACCGGCCCATTCCTCATGGCGCGCGCGGCAGTGCCGGGCATGCTCGAGCGGGGCTGGGGCCGCGTCATCGGCATCACGACCAGCCTCGACACCATGACGCGCAACATCCCCTACGGGCCGAGCAAGGCGACCCACGAGGCGATGGTGGCGGCGATGGCGCCCGAGCTGGAGGGCACCGGCGTCACGACGAACGCCCTGCTCCCCGGCGGCGGTACGAACACGATGTTCGTCGACCGCGACCCCAGCCGCGACTTCGCTTCGCTCGTGCAGCCGGAGGTCATGGGCCCGCCCGCCGTCTGGCTCGCGTCCGACGCGTCAGACGGCTTCAACGGCATGCGCATCATCGCCAACGACTGGGACCCGGCTCTCAGCGTCGAGGAGAACCTCAAGCGCTCGTCGGACACCGCCGCCTGGCGCCAGCTGGCGCGGGGAAGCGGGTAACGGTCAGCAGACTGCGCCCGCTCAGTCGTTCCCGTGCTTGAGCGCGCGCGGAGGCAGGGACTTCGCAGCCCGGCCTTTATCCTTTCTCCCTAGAGGGGCTCGTATATGGTGCTCGGCGGCTAGATTATTAGCGGCAGTAGCGCTAATGCCGACAGGACCAAGAGCCACGAGAGGAAGCGACGCGAAGCCTCCCGCTTGAAGAGTATGAGCGCAATCATCGCGAACAAGGGCCCTAGCGACAGGTGTACGAATGCCATCGTCACTGATAGCAAGGTTACGAGCGTCCAGAGGGCCAATGAGAACAGGTCCCGGAAGTGATTGGAGGAAGTGGGATCCTCCGATTGCGAGTCGGTAATGGAGCGGCCCGGCTGTTTCTCGTACTCTGTCGGCGAATTCATCGACGTTCTCCTGTGCTTGTTGGACGTCGTTCTTGAGGCGGTCGTGCTCTGATTTGAGCACCGGTGTTGCATGTGTACTATAAATCGTTCCTGAGTCTGTGAGGCTCCATTGCCCTGGTCGTGGATGTTGTTCGAGGAAAGCGGCTTGTGCTGTCTTAACCTTGTCTAGTGTGTCTTGAGCGGCGGCGAGCTCCTTTCGTCGTCGCGCTGCTGACTTGATGATGCTGTCACTTCTGTCTCAACAGGCAGAATTCGTTGCCGTCCGGGTCGGCGATGACGGCAAGGTCCTCTCCCGGCTCGAGGAAGTCCCTGACCGCTGTTCCACCGAGCGCCTCGACTCTCGCCAACGCGGCCAGCACGTCTGGCACCGTCAGGTCTATGTGCATCCGTGTCTTGCTCGTTTTCTTCTCGGGGACACGCTGGAGATAGACGGTGAGGCCGCCAGGCAGGGGCTCGAACGCCAGGTACTGGTCCCAGGCCGAAGCTCGCTCGACTCCCAGCAGCGCCGAATAGAACGCCTCCGCCCGGTCGAGGTCGGCAACGTCTATGCCGACGTGGGTCAGCGTCCCAACCGGGTCATTGTCTTCGCTCAAGGTGTTCCTCCCGCCACGGGACGCGGAGATATATGGGCTTGTCGGACCATGGGACCGGCATGAGTGCTTGAGCGTCCCCTGCAAGCGTCGCTACAGCAGCGACACCTCCACGTCCGGCTTGCGCGGCATGACGCCGTGCCACGGCCCGCCCGGGGCGTCGAAGCCGGGGAACGGGGCAGCCTCGTTCGGCAGCAGGATGCACTCGTTCTGCGCAGGGTCGCGGAACGTGTTCATCGGGTCGCCGCCGTCCTCGACGATGCGGAGGTTCTCCTCCATCACCTTGCGGAAGAGGATGATGCCCGCATCGGTCACGCCGAGGTTCTCGCGCGTCCGGTCCACGATGGGCCCTTGGGCGACCCACGTCATCTGGTCCTGTCCCGGCACGTCCGTGCTGACCAGGCGTCCCTTCTCGTCGTAGAGCGGGTGCTCCTCGACCGGGATGGAGCCGAACTCCTGCGCCGGCACATTGGCCTCAGCCGGATGCACCGTCGTGGTGTAGCGCACGTACCACGTGTGCTCGTCGTCGATGGGTACGCGAAGCAGGAAGCGGTGTGCGCCATCGCCGCCGCCGATCTTCAGCGTGTAAGGGAATACGATCGGGTGGCCGGTCTGCCAGTCGGGGTGCGTCTCGTCGATGCCCGCAGTGACCCGCCGCTTGATGACGCCGTGCTCGAACCGCTCGAACCCCAGCTTCAGGTGGTGCTTCGCCCGCTGCGGCAGGCGGTTCGCCCACGCCTCGCCTTGGCCCTTCTGCGCGTTGATCCAGGTGCCGTAGTAGCCGTGCAGGTGCTCGAAGTGCGTCGGGTCGAGCGCGTTGTCGACGCACTGCAGCCAGTTGCAGGGGAGCGCGCTCGCCTGGATGCGCCGGGTGACGTTCTCTTCCCACGCGAAGACGTCCCAGCGGGGGAGCAGCGGCGCGGGCTCCGGCCCCAGGTACGCCCAGATGAGCCCGTGCAACTCCTGCACCGGGTAGGCGGTCATCTGGATCTTGTCCTTGTACGTGCTGCCCGTCGGCTCGGAGGGTTGCTCCAGGCACTGGCCGTTGAAGTCGTACAGCCAGCCGTGGTAGCAGCAGCGGATGCCCTCCTTCTCGGGGATGCCGTAGAGCAGATCGACGCCGCGGTGGGCGCAGCGCTGCTCGATGAGGCCGAACGCGTTGTCCGGCGTCCGGTAGAGCACGAGGTCCTCGCCGAGGAGCCGGACCGCCATCGTGGGGTCTTCGCCCATCATCTGCGACGTTCCGGCGATGGGGTGCCAGTAGCGGCGCATCAACTCGCCCATCGGCGTGCCCTTGCCGACGCGCGTGTACCGTTCGTTGTCCTGCTGAGAAAGCATGCGGCTCCTCCTCGTACGGAGTATTCGCTTCGTGGGGAAACCTTACACCCGTCGTTGAGAAACTGGGTAATCCTGCGACGCGCCGCCCGCCCGCCAGTCCCTTCCCCATCTTGTGACATCTGCCCCTTACGCCGATGCCCCTTGCCCGCGTACGCTGTCTCCGGAGGCGCCGCGCGGGTGATGGCGGCCTCACTCACGGCCCAGGGTTCTGTGAGCAGAAATGAGCAGCTATGTCCTCTGGAGGCTCTCCTGGGACAGCGTTTATGGACGGCGAGGCGTGCTTGGCGCAGCCTCTGGTGAAGGAGTCGCTACTCCAGTGCCAGCGCCTGCTCGATGGCCGACTCGTCGAGTCCGTAGACATTTGCGGACTGCTCCGGCGTGACGTAGCCGTTCCGCAGGTCCGACGCCGCCAGCGCGGGGTCGCGCTGCTTCGGGTCGCCCGCGCCACCGGAGCTGCCGGTGTCGATGCGGATGACGTCGCCCTCGTTGAGCAGCAGGTTCGAGACGAGGCCCCGGTATTCGACCGCGTGCTCCGTGTCCGGGTTGATGGTGATGACGCCGGGGCGTCCGGGCAGGCCGCCCTCCACGCCGTGGGGCGGGTCGTTCTGCCGCGCGGTGCCGCCGGAGTACTTGCTCTCCTTCAGCACCTTGTACTCGCGCCGCATGCCGTGCCCGCCTCGGTTCGCGCCCGGCCCGCCGGAGTCAGGGATGAGGGAGAACCGCTGCAACTCCACGTCGAACTCGGACTCGAGGATCTCCACGCTGGTCAGCTTCGCGCCGCCCGCCCACGAATGGCCCGTGCCGGTGTAGCCGTCGCCGCCGCTGTGCGCGCCGTTGCCGGAGCGCAGCAGCTCGTACTGCACGTACCGGGCGCGGCCCTCGCCGGACGTGCCGAGCACGACCATCGACGAGGCGGCGTTGTGCGCGACGGCGGGACGTCCGGCGATCTTGCTCATCGCCTCGAACACCACGTCCTCTATCACGGCCATCGTCGTCGAGTAGAACCCCACCGGGCCGGGGAAGCGCGGGTCCATGATGCTCCCCTCGCGGAAGCGGCACTCGACCGCCCGGGCGAGGCCACCGTTGTTCGGGACGGTCGGGTCCATCATCGCGATGGCGGCGAAGTATGCCATGCCGCGTATGAACGGCGGGCGCACGTTGATGGGCCCGGCGCTCTGGTCGCCGGTGCCGGAGAAGTCGAGTGTGAGCCGGTCGCCCTGCTTGATGGCCGCGACGTGCAGGCGGATCGTCGTCGAAGGGTCGACGATGTCGTCCACGAGCGCCTCCGCCTCTGCGGTGCCGTCGGCCCACTCCGCGAAGTGGCCGCGGACGCGTGCCTCGACGCGCTCGATGATGTCGCCGAACGCGGCGGTGAGCGTCTCGCCGCCATACTCGTTGGCGAGCGTCTTCAGCCGTGCCGAGCCGATGCTCCGAAGCGCGCCCGCCTGCGCGCTAAGGTCGCCGATGACGAGCTCCGGCGTGCGGCTATTCGCCCGCAGGAACTGCGCGACCTCCTTGTTCATTGCGCCGTCGCGCTGGAAGAGCACCGGCATGATCTGCAGGCCGTCGCCGAACACGTCGCGTGCGATGGTGTTCCGCGAACCCGGCGACTGGCCGCCGATGTCCGCCTTGTGCCCCATGCTGGCGCAGAACGCGATGACCTCGCCCTCGTGGAACACCGGCAGCACGACGACCATGTCGTTCGGGTGCGGGCAGCCGGAGTAGTACGGGTGGTTGGCCAGGTAGCAGTCGCCCTCTTCCATCTCGTCGAGCGGATAGAATTCGACGACACCCTGAACGCAGTCCGGGTACGCGCCGAGGTGGGTGGGCAGGGGAGAGTACTGGCCTACGACTGCGCCGGAGACGTCCGTGATGCCTGCGGAGAAGTCGTGAGACTCGCGGATGATGGTGGAGAAGCCGGTGCGGAGCACGGCGGCCTGCATCTCGCGCACGATGCCGTCCAGCCGCGCGCGGATGACTTCCTGGGTGATGACGTCAGTGGTGGCCATGTGCCGGATACTACCAGCAACCGGCATGCACGGCAGGGCGCTGCGGGCGCTTACGCCAGACCGAGCAAACGCTTGCGGGCCTCGGGGTCGCTCAGGTCGTCCGGTGTGCCGCTGAAAATGACCTTGCCCGCCTCCACGACGTGGACGTTGTCCGCGACCCGGATGCCCATCTCCACGTTCTGCTCCACGAGCAGGATGCCGATGCCGACCTCCTCCACGAGGTTGCGGATGATGGCGGATATCTGCTCCAGGATGGGGCCTGCCAGCGCGCCGGACGGCTCGTCCATGAGCATCAGCTTCGGCTTGAGCATCAGCGTCATTGCGATCGCGAGCATCTGCCTCTCACCGCCGGAGAGCGTGTCCGCGTCAGAGCGGCGCCGGCGGTCGAGGATGGGGAACATCTGGTACGCCTGCTCGAGGCGTTCGGGAACGACATCGTTCGGCAGCGCGTAGCCGCCGAGCTTCAGGTTGTCCTCGACCGGAAGGTCGGCGAAGACCTGCCCACCCTGCGCGAGGTAGCCGATGCCGTCCTTGATGTTGTCGTACGGCGCGTGGTTCGTGATGTCGTGGCCGTCGAACGTGACGGAGCCGCCGGTCACGCGGGCCACGCCATACACGCCCTTGATGAGCGTGGACTTGCCCGCCCCGTTGTGCCCGACGATGGTCGTTACTTTCCCGGACTCCACGCCCATGCTGACCCCGTTCAGGATCTGCTTAGGGCCATAGGAGACGAGCAGGTCTTGGGTCTCAAGTAGCGGCATTGGACACGAATCCCAGGAACGCGCTCGTGAGGCGTTCGTCGTTCTCGACTTCGGACGGCGGGCCTTCCACGACGACCTCTCCGCGCACAACCACGACGTAGTCCGACACGTCCATGACGACCTTCAGGTTGTGCTCGACGAGGATGACGGCCTTGCCGTGGTCCACTGCGGCGGAGCGGATCATTTCGCTCAGCCCCGCGATGAGGTCCGGATGGATGCCGGCCATCGGTTCATCCAGCAGGAATACCTGTGCGCGTGAGTTCAGCATCCGCGCGAACTCCAGCAGCTTCTGCTGGCCGTAGGAGAGCGCTTGCGACAGGCTGGCTGCCTTGGATTGGATGTTCAGGTCGGTCAGGTGTCCCATCGCCTCGGCGCGGCGCTCGGTTTCTTCCGCAGCGACCATCCCCGGACGGAAGAGCGCGTTGTACTCCAGCTCGCCCTTCTGACCCGGCGACGAAACGACGACGTTGTCCAGCCCGTTCATGTAGAAGAGCACCTGCGAGTCCTGGAATGTGCGCGCGATGCCCGCCTTGAAGCACTTGAACGGCGGCGACCCGATGATCTCGTGCCCGTCCATCACGACACTGCCCGAGTCCGCCTTGAGGAACCCGGAGATGATGTTGAGCAGCGTGGACTTGCCCGCGCCGTTCGGCCCGATGAGGCTCGTGACCTGCCCGAGTTCGGCGTTCATGCTCACGTCCTCAAGCACGAGGTTCCCACCGAAGCTCTTGTAGACGTTCCTGACTTCCAGTATCGCCATAGCGCGCTACTCCAGCCGGTACCTGCCGATGATGCCCTGCGGCCTGAACAGCATGAGGAAGAAGAGGAGCGCCCCCCACGTCATCGTGGTGATGCCGCCCGTCTTCTCGCCGGGGATGACCGGGAAGAACGAGATGTAGTGGTTGAACCACTCCGTCAGTTCCGGCACGTAGCGCACCACCTCCGAGATCGTGACGTAGGCGAGCGCGCCCAGCACGGCGCCGAGCCACCGCCCGGAGCCGCCGAGCACCACCATGATGAGCAGGAAGGTGCTGAACTCCACGAGGTATTGCGAGTGCGCGGCGACGCTGACGTAGGAGACGTACACCGCGCCCGCCACCCCCGCGAAGAACGCGGTGATGACGTAGACGCGCAGCCGTACGAAACCGACGTTCTTGCCGATGCTCTCCGCGACCGGCGGGTTCGCGCGGATCGTCGTCAGCACGCGCCCGTAGGGAGACTCCACCAGTTGCCGAATGATGAAGATACAGATGATGGCGACCGGGATGCTGAAGAGCATGAACTTCTCAGCAGTGTCGAACGAGTAGCCGAAGATGACCGGACGCGGCACCTCCCGGATAGCGAGAGAGCCGTTCGTCATCCACCGCCAGGCGAGTATCACCTGCGAAAGGCTCAACATCACCGTTACGGTTGCCAGCACGAAGAAGTGCCCGCGCAGCCGCAGGATGGGCGACACGATGAACGCCACGACCGAGGCGACGAGTCCCGCAACCACGATGGAAGGCCAGTAAGGGAGGCTGAACACCTCCGCTCCCGGAGGCGGGTTGAGCGTCTCTGTCGTGAGGATCGCGAAGGCATACGCGCCGACGCCCATGAACCCGGCGTGGGAGAGGCTCATCAGCCCCGTATACCCGACTGACATGTTCAGCGAGGACGCCAGTATGGAGAAGACGCTGGCGACCACGATGAGGTGGGCCATGTACTCGTCGCTCAGACCCAGTTCGAAGCGCCACAGCAGGGAGAGGACCAGGATGAAGAGTGCGAATCCGCCCAGTCCGTACCGCCGCTGCACGGCTGCGATAGCCAGTACCGCGACGCTCGCGATGGCGTGGAGCGTGGTTACGTGCACTCCGGTGAAATGCCCTGTGGCGAAGGGGGCCAACACTATCAGCAGGAACGCGCCAAAGCCGATTAGCACCCGTCCCGGGGTCACGACCGCGCGCCAGCCCTCCAGGGGCTCGGCAACTTCGACTTGGTCGCCGTCCAACTCTGCGCCGTCGCTGAGTGCTTGGGGTTCCTGAGCGTCGGTACTCATAGCAGCCTCCGCAGTTCGCGGTGTTCGCGTGTTCCGAGCAGGCCGTAGGGACGGAAGAGGATGACGAGCAGCAGCAGGATGAACCCGGCGGGTATCGCCCAGTTGCCGCCGAAGTAGTAGCTCGCGATGGTCTGCGCCAGGCCGAGCGCCAGTCCGCCCACGACCGCACCAGGCATGCTGCCGATGCCGCCGATGATGACGCCGCCCGCCGCCGTGATGGCCAGCCGGATGCCGACGTTCGGGATCACGCCGCCCTCATACGTCTGCATGACGCCGCCGATGCCGGCCAGCGTCGACCCGAGCACGAACACCATCAGGTAGACCTGGGAGGCGTTGATGCCGACCGCGACCGCGAGGTCAGGATTCGAGGCGATGGCCCTGATCATTCGCCCCCACTTCGTGTAGCGGAAGAAGAGCGTCACGGCGACCACGAGGATGGCGACCAGGATGATGGTGTTGACCGAGTGCCACTTGACGAAGAGATCGATGTCGAGCGCCTCGACCTGCAGGTTGAAGGTCGGCAGCGGACCGCCGGGACGCGGCAGGCGTGCTGTCGTGCGGGCGAGCGTGAGCAGGAACCCCTCGAAGAAGAAGAGCGCCGCCAGTGAGCCGAGGAACGAAACGAGGAAGCCCGCGCCGCGCGACCGCAGCCGCCGGTAGATGGCGAGCTCCATGAATATGCCGGACGCGCCCGCGAGGATGACCGCGATGGATGCTGCAAGGTAGATTGGCAGCCCCTGCTCCTGCGCGAGCCACCAGGTCGCGTAACCAGCGATGAGGAATGCCGCACCGTGCAGCACGTGGAAGATGCGCACGGTGTTGTAGATGACCGCGAACCCCAGCGACAGCAGGGCGTAGATGGCCCCGAGGGAGAGGGCGTTGATGCCTATCTGGATGAAGGTTTCCACTGAGTCCGTCTTCCGGCGTTTCCCGCAGTGCTGGTCGCGGTTCGATCCTGTGCGACCCGGTTAGGGGCGCCTTGCGTTCATCGCAAGGCCGCCAGTTGGCGGGCCGGGAGTTGAGGGGCTCCTCCAACCGGAGGAGCCCCTTATTGATCGCTGCCTACTGGATGTCCCGGTAAGGCTCGACCTGCGGGACGATGTTGACGAACTTGCCGTCCTGCACCTCGCCGATGCCCGGAGGCGCCCAGGCGTCTCCACCCTCGTCGAAGACCCAGAGCCCGGCAACGCCGAGGATCTCGTCCACCTGCGCGATGTGCTCGCGCATCGACTCGGAGGATTCCGCGTCCGCGCCCAGCTTCAGCGCCTCGGCGATGACGAGCGTGCCGTCGTAGAAGTGAGCGGCGTAGGTGTCGGGCTCGTTGCCCTCCTTGGCCTCGTAGCAGTCGGAGAAGCGCGGAGCGCGCGGGTCCTCCTCGGGGTTGAGGCTGCCGGGGGCGGAGTAGATGAGGCCGTTCGCGGCTGGACCGGCCACGTCGATCAACTCTGTGTTGCCCTCGGCTCCACCACCGGAGAGGGTGTACTTGGGAGTGAGTCCCTGCTGGGCCATCGTGTTCAGGATGAGTCCCATCTCCTTGCCGAGCGACATCAGCTGAACGACGTCTGGCTCTGCGGCCTTGATCTTCGTGATCTGTGTGTCGAATGAGACGTCGTCCTTCTGGAACGTCTCCTCGGCGACAACCTCGAAGCCGAGCGCGCCGGCGAGGACGTGCAACCGGTCGACCTGCAGGTCGATGGAGTCGTTGCCCTCTTCCTTGATGTATGCGTAGCGGAGGCCGCTGAGGTCCTCGCCAGAGCCGCCGGCGTAGTCATCCAGCCAGCGGACGAGCGCGTCAGCGTTGAGTGTCGTGTTCAGCGCGTTACGGAAGACCCACGGGCTGTCGTAGGCGAACATGGGGTTCTGGATGCCGGAGCTAAACAGCACCACCTCGAGCTCGGAAGCAACCGGCTTCTGCGCGAGGCCGATGCCCGTGAAGATGGTCATGACGACTGGAGCGTCGTTAACGGTGGCAAGCTTGCGGAGTCCGGAGACACCCTCTGCCTGGTCAGCCTTCGAGTCCTCGGGGAGGAGTTCGATAGTCGTGTTGCCGAGTTCGCCGCTGGCGTGCACCTCGTCGATGGCGCACTGCATGGCGGAGACGAGCCGCCCCCACCGGGCGTAGGAGCCGGATTGCGGAACGGTGAAGCCCAGTTTGAGCACCTGGGGTTCAGGTACGGGGGTAGGCGTCGGCGGCACGGGCGTCGGCGTCGGGTCCGGCGTGTCGTCCATGGCCGGAGCCGAAGTCGGCGTTGCTGTCGGTGGCACGGGCGTTGGCGTTGCTGTCGGGTCAGCCCCGCACGCAACGACGATGAGCGCGGTGCTCACCAGTGCGGCGAACGCCAGAAGAATCTTGGCGCGAATGGGTCCGAAGTGCATCAGGTCCTCCCCCTGTTTTGCAGGTTATTTCTCTCCCGGTTGATAACCGGATATGAGCGGGAAACGAATACCAGCCGAGGGCACAATTGTCAAGTGAAAGATTTCACGCGCATACGAAGCGGCCACGCCTGTTCAGGCGTGGTGCTCTGGGCTATGTTGGCGCAGTGTTACGCGATGGAGATGATGAGGTTGCCGTAGTCGTCCACCAGCGCCTGCTGGCCGGGGTAGACAACCGTCGTGCTGTCCAACTGCTCGACGATGGCCGGGCCTGCGACCTCGTGGCCGGGTGCGAGCAGCGTGCGCTCGTACACTGGCGTTGGCGTCAAGCCGGACGCGCGGTCGAAGTACACCTCGCGTTCGCCTATCTTCGCGCTGTCCGCTGACCCCGTGGCGCGCTCGTGGCGTTTCATGGAGAACTTCGGCACCCGAACCGTCGCACGGACGCGGTAATTCACCGCCTCGACCGGCTCGGTCTTGGCGCTGTGACCGAAGAGTTGCTCATGCGCTTGGTCGAAGCGCTCCCGTATGTCGGCGATGGCCTGCGCGCTCAGCCTCACTTCGTCTCCGGCTGAGACGTTCAACTCGTAGCCCTGTCCCTGGTAGCGCAGGTCCACTGAGAACGAGCAGCCGATGGAGTCCTCGTCGAAGCCGTCCGCCTTGAACTCGCTGACCGCATGGTCGCGCAGCGCTTCGAAGATGGAGCCCAATTCGTTCGCCCCCAATTGCTCCAGGTCTGTCAGGCGGGAGCGCACGAAATCGCGGCGCGGGTCCGCCATGATGAGGCCGAGTGCCGAACTGACGCCAGGCATCGGCGGAACGACGACCTTGCTCATGCCGAGGTCGGCGGCGAGCCGCGCCGCGTGCACGGGCCCCGCGCCGCCGAACGCCACGAGCACGAAGTTGCGCAGGTCATATCCGCGCTCGGTCGAGACCTCGCGAATGCCTTCCTCCATCTTCGCGTTGATGATTCGGATGATGCCTTCGGCGGTGGCCATGGGCTCGATACCGAGCTGCTTGCCCATGTCGACGACGGCCTCGTACGCCTTCTGCCTGTTGGTCTTCACCTTGCCGCCCAGCAGGTACTCCGGGTGGAGGAATCCGAGCAGCAGGTTGGCGTCGGTCACGGTCGGCTGCGTGCCGCCCTTGTCGTACGCGACCGGGCCGGGGTCCGCGCCTGCGCTGTGCGGGCCGACCTGCAGCGCACCGCCGCCGTCGATCCACGCGATGGTGCCGCCGCCCGCGCCGATGGTGTTGATCATCAGCATCGGCGCAGCGATCTCCCAGTCGCCGATGAGCACGGAGGTCTGCTCCAGCACGGAACCGTTCTCACCGAGCGCGATGTCGCTGCTCGTGCCGCCCATGTCGAACGACACCATGTTCGAGAACCCGGCGGAGTCGGCGATCTGCATCCCGGCCTCGGAACCGGCACACGGCCCGGAGAGCAGGGTGGTGATGGGGATGACGCTCGTGATCTTCGCCACGCCCCCGTTGCTCTGCATGATGTACAACTGCTCAGTCGTGATCCCGAGCCCGCGCAGACCCTCGGCAAGCTTGCCGAGGTAATCGATCATCGCTGGGGCGAGCCGTGCGTTCGCGACGGTGGTGCTCAGGCGTGGGAACTCGCGTATCTGCGGCAGTATCTCGGACGAGAGCGAGACCGAGCCGTCCGGGAACTCCTCCTTGATCATCTCTCCGAGCGCCCGCTCGTGCTCCGGGTTCAGGAACGAGAACAAGAGCACGACAGCGACGGACTCCGCGCCCTTCTTCTTTAGGCGCTTCACGGCTTCCCGCGCTTGCTCAACGTCCAGCGGCTTCTTCACGTTGCCCTGGTAGTCCACGCGTTCGATGATCTCCTCGCGCAGCCACGGCTCCACGGGCGGGTTCTTCTCCACGTAGATGTCGGACAGGTCGCTGCCGAACCGCGGGATGTGCCAGACGTCGTTCACGCCGCTGAAGCCATCCGTGATGAGCAGGCCCACGCGCGCGCCTTTGTCCTGCACGAGGATGTTCGTGCCGACCGTCGTGCCGTGGGTGAACGAGGCGACCTCTTCGGCGTTGAGGTTGCCGTCGAGCAGCTCGTGCAGGCCGTCGATGATGGCGCGTCCGGGGTCCTGTGGGGTGGACGGGACCTTCAGCACATCGACTTCGCCGGACTCATGCTCGAGCACGACCATGTCGGTGAACGTTCCGCCCGTGTCAACTGCAACCGTCTTCATCTGGAACCAGCCTCTCTGTGGGTGGAGTAGAACGCGAACTATAGAGGCGCGCTGAGCGTTCGCGCAAAGCGCCGCGCGGGTTTGACAGCCCCTCGCGGCGCGCATAGGTTATCACCACCTACGCGGGAGGGACGGTCGATGGCGACGGACGTCATAACGCAGGAAGTGATTCGGGCCCGGCTGGACGGCATCGTGCGCGAGATGCAGGCCGCCGTCCTTCGCACCGGCTACTCCACCATCATCCGCGAGTCCCATGACTTCTCCGCCGGTATCACCGACCACGAGGGCAATGTCGTCGGCCAGCACTCACCGTTGCCGACGCACCTCGGCGCGTACCCGGACTGCGTGCGCGGCGTGCTCGAGTTCTACGACGTCGAGGACATGCGCGAGGGCGACTGCTTTCTCACGAACCACCCGTACCACTCCGGCTGTCCCCACCCGAGCGACATGGTCGTCGTCATGCCGGTGTTCGCCGGGGACGAGGTCATCGCGTTCTGCGCCAGCATGGGCCACAAGGTGGACATAGGCGGGCAGTCGCCCGGCTCCCGGAACGCGATAGCGCGCGACCTGTTCGGCGAAGGGCTGTCGATACTGCCGGTGCAGTTCATGCGCCAGCGTGTCCTGCACAAGGAGGTCGTCCAGTTCCTGCGCTCCAACACCCGCACGCCGGAACTCGTGCTGGGGGACCTGGAGGCGCAGGCAGGGGCACTCTGGAGCATCGGCGTTCGCCGCCTCAACCACACGGTGGAAACGTACGGCAAAGAGGCCGTGCTGGATGCATTCAAAGGCATCGGCGACCGCACGGAAGTACGCGCTCGCCAGGTTATCGAGACCTGGCCGGACGGCACGGTCGAGGTTGAGGCGTTCATAGACGACGTCGCCAATCCCACGGAAACCATCCGCATACACGTCGCTGCCATCAAAGAGGGCGACCGGCTCGTCATGGACTTCAGCGGCTCGGGCGACCAGTCGCTGGGTCCCGTAAACGCTCGCCCGCCCTTCGTGCGCGGCATGGTGAACTACGCCGCGATAGCGATGATGGGCTCCGACATGCCGAACAACTACGGCCTCGCGCGCACCATCGAGTGCCGGTTCCGGGAGGGCAGCGTCATCTGCCCGCAGTTCCCCGCGCCCGTGGGCTTCTATTCCATGACGATGCCCGTGGTCGAGGACGTGGTGTTCGAGGCGCTGAGCAAGGTCTCGGGCAATCCCGCGGTGGCGCACAACAGCGTCTCCGGCATGGTGGTGCTGGGCACGAGCGGCCCGGCGGCGAAGCGTTACGTGCAGTACGAGATCATCGTCTCAGGCAACGGCGCGTACGACGGCGGCGATGGCTACACGGGCACCGCGCACTCCTGGACCGGCGGCGCGAAGTACACGGGCGTCGAGATCATAGAGTCCGAGTTCGACGTGGACATGGAGCAGTTCTGCCTCGTGCCGGACACCGGAGGGGCGGGGAAGTACCGCGGAGGCCTCGCACTTCGGCGCGAGTACCGCGTTCGCTCGCAGGCGCAGTACGCGGGCGGCACGCCGAGGACGCTCGCACCGGCGCGCGGCGTGAACGGCGGAGGCAACGGCAGGCCGGGCCGCGTCGTGATGAACCCGGGCACCGACACCGAGAAGGCGTACACCGGCCTCATCTCCAACGTCCCCATGGCTCCCGGCGACGTGATACGCATGGAGACGGCTTCCGCCGCGGGCGTCGGCAACCCGAAGGAACGCGAGCGCGAACGCGTCGTTGCCGACCTGCGCAACGGCTACATCTCCGTGGAGACGGCGCTCGACGTGTACGGCATGAGTAAGGAAGAGGTCGAGGCCGCGGTCAGCATCTGATATCGGGAGGCAGGCTTGCGTATCCTCGTAACAGGCGGGCTGGGAGTGAACGGGTGCTGGGTCACCCGTGACTTGCTCACGATGGGTCACGAGCCCGTCGTCTTCGACAATCGTCCTGACTTCACTCTGCTGCGCGACGTGAGCGACGAGTTCGCGTTCGTGCAGGGCGACATCACGTCGCTTGAGCAGTTGGACCGCGCGTGCAAGGAACACCGAATCGAGCGCATCTGCCACCTCGCGGCGGTCTATCCGGACACCGCTGACGCTGACCCTTTGCTCGGCTTCTCCGTGAACGCTCTAGCAACGGTCTATGTGCTCGAAGCGGCGAAGCGGAACGGCATCGACCGAGTCTCGTTCACGAGTTCGATAGGCGCGCTCTCGCGGATGACCGAGGAGCACCTCGAACCGCAGATGGTCCCCGTGAACGAAGACTTCCCGGCGTATCCCATGTCCAGTGTCTACGGTGCGGCCAAGACGGCCTCCGAGCTCATGGGCATCCAGTACAAACGGCTCTTCGGCATCGACTTCGCCGCCATGCGGTTCGCCGCCATCTATGGCATCGGGAAGGGCGCGGAGCGGCACGGAAGTCACAACATGATCTGGGGCGAGCTGATCCGGAGTGCCATCGCGGGCCGTCCTATCGTCATCCCGCAGGGCGGCGACCAACGGCTCGACCTCACCTACGCGCGCGACGTCGCGCAGAGCGTCGTCAAAGGGTGTCTGGTGGATAGCTTCGAAGGCCATGTCTTCCACATCGGGAGCGGCCGCACGTATACGCTCAACGACTTCGCTGACGTGATCCGTACCGTCATCCCCGGCGCTCAGGTCGAGGTCGGGCCGGGGCTAGACCCGCGCGGCATGGGCCCGTTGGCGTACTATGCGCTCGACATCAGCCGTGCCCGCCGCGAACTGGGCTACGAGCCCCAGTACCCGCCTGAGGCGGCGATACGCGACTGGCTCGAATGGACGGAACGTCTGAAACTGACGGAGGGTTAGGCGCATGACGACGTGCAAGGCTGCCGTTTTCGTTGGAGCGAACAAGCCGCTTGAGGTGCAGGAGTTCCCCGTGCTGCCGATGGAGCCGGGCGGGGCGCTCGTGCAGATGCAGATGGCGGCCATCTGCGGCACGGACGTGCACGCGTGGCACCTGGACGCCACGCCCTCACCGATGATATTCGGCCACGAGAACGTAGGCGTTATCGCAGAGATTGCGCCGGAGATATCGACGGACGTGCTCGGAGAGCCGGTGCGCCCCGGCGATCGCGTCATCTTCCGCGATGCACCGTGCGGGCGCTGCTTCCGATGTGCCGTGGGCGAGTCGTGCCAGAACACGAGGTCATACGGAACGACGCTCTGCAACGAGCCGCCGTACTTGCGCGGCGGCTTCGGACAGTACATCCAGCTGAGCGCCACGCCCTGGCTGCTGCGTGTCCCAGACGATGTCTCGAATGAACGAGCGCTGTTGAGCGTCATTGGCAATCACACGGCGCTCAACGGCGTTGACCGCATCGGCGGCGTGAACCTCGGCGACACGGTGGTTGTGCAGGGCTCCGGCCCCATCGGCATGGGTGTGCTCAACCAGGTGTTGCTCGGTGGGGCAGGGCGGGTCATCGTGGTTGGCGCACCGGAGAGCAGGCTGGAACTCGCGCGAGAACTCGGCGCGAGCGAAACAGTGGACATCACCGAGTGGAACACCCCGGAGGCGCGCATCGAACGCGTCCGGGAATTGACCGACGGACGCGGTGGCGACCTCATCGTCGAGGCCTCCGGGGGGCTGACGGCGTTCCGTGAAGGGCTGGAGATGGTGCGCTTCGGCGGGCGCTACCTCGTGATCGGGCAGTGGACGGACTACGGCCTCCTCGAGGCGAACCCTGCGTTGCTCACGCGCAAGGTCATCCGCGTGCAGGGTGTCTTCTCGGCGGGACCGAGGCATATCATCCGGTCGTTGCAGGCCATGCGTACAATGGTCGACAGGCCGGTGGAGAAACTCATCACGCACAAGTACGCACTGGAAGACGTGAATGAAGGCTTCGAGGTGCACGAGAGCCTCGAAGCGATGGTCGCGGTGATACTGCCGAACGGCGAACCTGCGCGATAGGAGGCAGAGATGGCCAAGGGCGGGTACAGGATCGTCGACAGCGACATGCACATCATGGAGCCGCCGGACCTATGGCAGCGGTACACGGATAAGAGGTACCGCGACTACGCACAGGTGGGCGTCACGTCGGACAACGTGCGCGACCTGCGCACGGTCCACCCGGACGGCAGGCCGTGGGGAGCGCCCCCAAGGGCCAGGAGCGCCTCGGGCAGGCCGAGCCAGGCAGGCGGTCACAACTACGAGCGCAATCAGAAGCTCTACGCCACCCACGCGGAACGCGGCTGGTCCGCCGAGGTGCAGTTGGAAGCGATGGACGTGGAGGGACTCGACGTCGCAGTGCTCTTCCCGACACGGGGACTGCACACACTGGCCGAGCCACTCATGGACCCACCGTTCGCTGCGGCCCTGGCGCGTGCGTACAACGATTGGCTGTACGACTTCTGCGCCCCGGCGCCGGACAGGCTCATCGGCGCGGCGATGGTTTCGCCGTTCGACATGGACGACGCTGTGGCGGAGGTTGAGCGCGCAGTGAAGGAACTGGGCTTCCGCACCGTGTTCATGCGCTCCAACCAGATGACCGAGAAACCCTGGCACGACCCGTTCTTCGACCCGCTGTGGAGCGCGCTCGAGGAGTACGACATTCCCATCGGGTTCCACGAGGCTTCGTCGTCCGGCGCTCGGCAGGCAGGCGATCACTTCGGAGGGAACGTCATGCTGCGCCGCGTGTTCGCGCAGCCGGTCGAACAGATGATGGCGCTCGCCAGCTTCTGCGGCGGCGGTGTACTGGAGCGTCACCCGAAACTGCGCGCCGCTTTCCTGGAGGCCAACTGCGCGTGGGCGCCGTGGCTGCTCTGGCGTCTGGACGAAGGGTACGAGCGGGAAGCGGACGTGTTCGTCCCCGAGCTTCAGATGGCGCCCACGGAGTACTTCAAGCGGCAGTGCTGGATATCCGTCGAGCCCGACGAGGAACCCGCGAAATACGCGTTCGACTGGGTGGGCAGCGATAAGATGGTCTTCTCGACGGACTACCCTCACGGGGACTCGAAGTACCCCTACGCGGTATCCAGCTTCCTCGAGCTCGGCATCTCGAATGAAGACAAGCGGAAGATCCTCTGGGACAATTGCGCCAGCCTCTATAACCTTGCGGAAGTTCCGGCCGGCGTTTAACCGACAAGCAGAGAGACAGGAGGACGGCAATGGCCAAGGGTGGATTCAGGATCATCGACAGCGACATGCACATCATGGAGCCGCCGGACCTGTGGCAGCGGTACACGGACAAGAAGTACCGCGACTACGCGCAGGTGGGCGTGCTCTCCGAGAACGTGCGCGACCTGCGCACCACCCACCCGGACGGCACGCCGTGGGGCACGACGACAGGCGTGCGCACGAATAACCCCAACCAGTCAGGCGGGCACAACTACGAGCGGAACCAGAAGCTCTACGAGACCCACGCCGCACGGGGGTGGTCCACCGAGGTGCAGTTGGAGGCGATGGACGTGGAAGGGCTGGACATCGCGGTGCTCTTCCCCACCCGCGGGCTGCACACGCTGGCGGAGCCGTTCATGGACCCGCCATTCGCAGCGGCGATCGCAAGGGCGTACAACGACTGGCTGTATGACTTCTGCGCTCCCGCGCCGGACAGACTCTTCGGCGCGGCGATGGTGTCACCGTTCGACGTGGAAGATGCCGTTACCGAGGTAGAGCGCGCGGTGAACGAACTGGGCTTCCGGTCGATATTCATGCGCTCCAACCAGATGACCGACAAGACCTGGCACGACCCGTACTACGACCCCCTGTGGAGTGTGCTGGAGGAGTTGGACATCCCCATCGGCTTCCATGAGTCTTCGTCGTCCGGCGCGCGCCAGGTGGGCCAGCACTTCGAGCCCAACTTCATGCTGCGCCGCGTGTTCGCGCAGCCCGTCGAGCAGATGATGGCGCTCGCCAGCTTCTGCGGCGGCGGCGTTCTGGAGCGCCACCCGAAGCTGCGCGCCGCCTTCCTGGAGGCGAACTGCGCATGGGCGCCGTGGCTGCTCTGGCGGCTGGACGAGGCGTACGAACGTGAGGCGGACATATTCGTCCCCGAGCTCAAGATAGCACCGACGGAGTACTTCAAGCGCCAGTGCTGGATATCCATCGAGCCGGACGAGGAGCCAGCGAAGTACGCCATAGACTGGGTGGGCAGCGACAGGATGGTGTTCTCGACGGACTACCCGCACGGGGACTCCAAGTACCCGGACGCGGTGTCCAGTTTCCTCGAACTCGGTATCTCTGACGAGGACAAGAAGAAGATCCTCTGGGATAATTGCGCCAGCCTCTACAACCTCGCGGAAGTTCCGGCCAACGTTTAGCCGGAGAAAGAGGAGAAGCCATGACCACCGTAACGACTGAGACGGCTCTGGACAGGTTCATCAAGCAGACGCGCGAGCTGTTCGCCAGCGAGCCGGACCCGGAGAAGCGCTGGGTCGCGCTGACGCCGGTGCTGCAGGAGTTCCTTGCAGACCCCACCGTGCAGGAAGCCTCGGCCAAGTGGCCGGTGAACGTGTTCACGGACCGTGCGGAGAACCTGCTCTTCTACGAAGACCCGGACTACGGCTTCGTGGTCAACGCGCTGAAGCGCGAACCGACGGGGAAGCCAGTCGAGCCTCCAAAGCACCCGGGCTGGCGCGGCATCCACGACCATGCGCACATCTACACGCTATACGGCGTGCTCGTGGGCCACGAGATGATCGAGCGCTACCGCGCCGTCGAGGGCGCTGAACGCCGGCCGGACTACGTGCCCATCGAGGAGGTCGGCAACTTCAAGGTGGAGCCGGGCGCGGTCGACCTGGTGCGCCCGTACGAGATCCACGCGGAGCGCAGCCTCGGCGAGCAGACGTGTGCGGTCATCATCCGCAGCGAGAAGTCCGGCGGCTTCATGCAGGGCCGCTACAACCTCGAGACGGGTGCGTACTGGGAGGGCCTCGGCCCAATCCAGCGTGAAGTGGAGATGTTCCCGGAGGACTAGCACGTCTCTCGTTCCCAACGTCGTTGACGATACAGGCCGCCCTGCCGAGAGCAGGGCGGCTTCTTCGTTTGTGTGCGGGGGCTGCTTGCGGTAGTCTCCGATGCGCAATCCGACCGGAGAAGGAGCGGGATGAAGTACCAGGGGAAGGTGTCGCTGCAGGCCACGGCCGAGACGGTCTGGGACGTGGTGCTGGATATAGAACAGTTCGCGGACTGCATGCCCGGCATGCAGGACCTCGAAAAGATAGACGACAGGACGTTCGAGGGCGGCATGAGCGCCAAGGTCGGGCCGGTTTCGGGCGACATCAGGTTCCGGTCGCAGATCGTGGACGTGGACCCGCACGTGAGCCTGACGGCGCACGTGGAGGGCGAGGACTCACTGACGAAGAGCACGATGAGCTCGGACATCACGATGACCCTCGCTCCAGACGGGACCAGCACCGAACTGACCTACGTGGCCGAAGTGAACATCAAGGGCCGCCTGGGTATCGTCGGCGACATGATCCTGCGGGCGACCGGAGTGCAGGTCATCGATGAGTTCTTCAACCGCTTGCGTAAGAAGGTAGAAGTCCCGGCCTGAGGGAGGCGCTGAACAGTGCAGAAACGTTCCTACGACGTGGTTATCATCGGCGGAGGCTCGGCAGGGGCCGCGGCTGCCGCTCGATTGAGCGAGGACTCGGACAGGCAGGTGCTGCTGCTGGAGGCGGGTCCTGATCCGCAGCCCATCCCTGAGGAGATCGCGGACGGGAGCCGGGTGGCGCGCGTCGTGCTGGAGTCGCCGTACGTGGTGCTCTACCCGACGCCGCGCGCAGGGGACGGCAGCACGTTCTACAAGGTGAGCGGCCGCGTGATGGGCGGCGGCTCGTCCGTGAATGCGATGGCGGTCGTCCGCCCCACGAAGCACGACCTCGACACGTGGGCAGAGTTGGGCAACCCCGGATGGTCGTTCGACGAGTGCCTGCCACTCCTTCGGAGGATCGAAACGGATTCGGACTACGGCGGCAACGACATCCACGGAGAGGATGGGCCGCTGTACGTCTACCGGGCCTTCAGGGTGGACGAAGAAGAGAGCGCGGACGCGCCTGTGCGCGCATTCATTGCCCGTGCCCTGAGCATGGGACTGCCCATGTGCCCGGACCTCAACGTTCCGGCGCCGTACGGCGTCTGCAGCTCCGCCTACAACGTCAAGGACGGCGTGCGCCAGAACACGACGGTTGCCTACCTCGACCCCGCGCGCGGCCGCCCGAACCTTGACGTCGTCGCCGACGCGCAGGTGCAGACGCTCTCCATCGCGAACGGTCGCGTCAACGGCGTCGTTTACAAGCGGCAGGGCGAAGTGAACACGGTGTCGGCAGCCACGGTGGTGCTCTGCGCGGGCGTCTACCACAGCCCGCAGATCCTCATGCTCTCCGGCATCGGCCCTGCGGACGAACTGCAGCGGCTCGGCATCCCCGTCGTGCAGGTGTTGGAGGGCGTGGGCGAGAACTACCAGGACCACGCCACGATGGAGATGACGTTCGAGGGGAACGCAGAATTCAACCCGGACTGGGTCATCCCGCGCTTCCGCCTGATGTACAAGAGCGACCCCGGCCTGCCGCACGGCAACTTCCACATCTTCCAGCGCCCGCCGACAGCAGTCGAAGGCCTGAAGACCATGTGGCCTGTGTCGGCGAACCTGCTCGAACAGCGAGACATGGGCCGCATCCGCCTCGTGAGCAGGGACCCGGAGGACCTGCCGGAGATCGAGGACGCGATGCTCAGCCACCCGGACGACCTGGCGGCGATGCTGAACGCAATGGAGTTCATCCACGAGCTGATCGACCACGAGTCGATGCGGGAGTTCTACGGCCCGCTCATCTCCCCGACGCGGGACGAGGACTGGGCCGAGTTCGCCCGCAGCGCGCACGGTAGCTACCACCATGGCATCGGCACGTGCAAGATGGGCCCGGCGTCCGACCCGATGGCGGTGGTCGACAGCAACCTGAAGGTGCACGGGATCGACAACCTGTACGTGGCGGACGCATCCATCATGCCGACCATCCCGCACGCGAACACCAACATCACATCCATCATGATCGGCGAGCGCCTGTCCGACGTCGTCAAGGGCCTCGTCGCGTAGGGGTTGCGGCGCGGGAGATAGAGGAGGCGCGGGACAGTGCAGGCGAGACGTTCCTACGACGTGATCATCATCGGCGGGGGCTCGGCCGGATGCGCCGCCGCCTCGCGATTGAGCGAAGATCCTGACAGGCAGGTATTGCTGCTGGAGGCGGGGCCCGACCCGCAACCTATCCCAGAGGACATCGCCGACGGCAGCCGGGTTGCGCGCGTCGTTCTGGAGTCGCCGTACGTGATGCTCTACCCGACGCCTCGCTCCGGCGACGGCAGCACGTTCTACAAGGTGAGCGGATGCGTGATGGGCGGCGGCTCGTCCGTGAACGCGATGGCCGTCGTCCGGCCCACGAAGTACGACCTCGACAACTGGGCGTCGCTCGGCAATCCCGGTTGGTCGTTCGACGACTGCCTGCCGCTGCTGCGCCGCATCGAGACTGATACGGACTATGGCGGCAGCGACCTCCACGGCGAGGACGGGCCGCTGCACGTCGAAAGGCCCTTCAAGGTGGACGGCGAGGACTCCACCGGGCTGACGCGCGCGCTGACAGACCGCGCGCTGAGCCTGGGAGTCCCGATGTGCCCGGACCTGAACGTGCCAGCCCCGCGCGGCGTGTTCAGCATGGCCTACAACGTCAAGGACGGCGTGCGGCAGAACACGACGGTCGCCTACCTCGGGCCTGCGCGGGAGCGTCCGAACCTGGACATCGTCGCCGAGGCGCAGGTGCAGTCGCTCTCCATCTCGAACGGTCGGGTGAACGGTGTCGTCTACAAGCGCGAGGGTGCGGTGAGCACGGTGTCGGCGTCCACGGTGGTGCTCTGCGCGGGCGTCTACCACAGCCCGCAGGTGCTGATGCTCTCCGGCGTCGGTCCGGTGGGCGAACTGGAGCGCCTCGGCATCCCCGCTGCCAACGTGCTGGAAGGCGTGGGCGGGAACTACCAGGACCACGCGACGATTGAGATGACATTCGAGGGCCGCGCCGGTTTCACCGAGGACAGCCTGAGTCCTCGCTTCC
Source organism: Dehalococcoidia bacterium (assembly GCA_965208625.1). GTDB lineage: Bacteria > Chloroflexota > Dehalococcoidia > Lucifugimonadales > Australimonadaceae > Bin16. The sequence continues at coordinate 1,143,939 of OZ242348.1, read as the reverse complement.
GGGTGATGTACAGGAGCGACCCCGACTTGCCGCACGGCAATTTCCACATCTTCCAGCGTCCACCGACGGACGTGCCGGGGCTGAAGCGGATGATGCCGATATCGGCCAATCTGCTCGAACAGCGCGAGCGCGGGCGCATCCGCCTCGTGAGTACCGACCCGGGCGACCTGCCGGGCATCGAGGACGCGATGCTCCGCCACCCGGACGACCTGAAGGCGATGACGACGGCTATGGAGTTCATATACGAACTGGCGCAGCACGAGTCGCTGCAGGAGTTCTACGGCCCGCTCATCTCGCCGTCGCGGGATGAGGACTGGGGCGAGTTCGCCCGCAACGCGCACGGTAGCTACCACCACGGCGTCGGCACGTGCAAGATGGGCCCGGCGTCCGATCCGATGGCGGTGGTAGACAGCAACCTGAAGGTGCACGGGATCGACAACCTGTACGTGGCGGACGCGTCTATCATGCCCGTCGTCCCGCACGCGAACACCAACGTCACGTCCATCATGATCGGCGAGCGCCTCTCCGACATCGTCAATGGCCTCGTCGCGTAGGGGTTGCAGGACGGAGTAATATAGCGGCACACAGAACGAGGGAGGATGCCATGACCACCGAGACGCAGACGACGCCCCAGACGTCCACGTTCGCCATCAAGGGCCCGTACCTGTCGGCGGGACGGGCGAACATCGACCTTGCCCGCACCGACCTGCTCTGGTTGAGCTTCAAGGTCAACGCAGAAGGCGGTGAGAACGCCGTGCACGCCCACACGGACGAGGACCACGCGTTCGTCATCCTAGAAGGCGAGGTCACGTTCTTCGACGACAAGGGCAACGGGAAGGTGCTCGGCGAGTACGAGGGCATCATGATCCCAAAGGGCGCGTACTACCGGTACCTGAACACCGGCGGGCGGAACCTCTTCATGCTCCGCGTCGGCGCACAGATGGACACCAGCGAGGGTATCCAGACGCGGGTGAAGCCGGACGGCAACGCCATCCCCGCCGACTCGACCGAGAACTTCCACATCGACCCCGTGGCCATCGAGGGCAAGTTCTTCGGCGCGAAGTAAGCGTCCGAGCGACAACAGGCCTCAGAACAAGAAGCGTAGCGGGCAGCGCATCGCCGCCTGCTACGCTTTTCTGTCTGTGAAGTCCGGCTGCCTTACCAGCCGATGACGTACTTGGACGCGGCCACCAGCAATGTGCCGAAGATGCCCAGACTGATGGCCTTTATCATGCGGAGCTCGCCCTGCACCATGCTGATGCGGTCACCGAGTTCGCTTCTCACCCGGTCGATGCGGTCAGCCAATTCCATGTGCTGGCGCTCGTTCTCCAGCGCGTAGTCGTGGAAGTAGCGAGGTACGTCTTCTGGTGGCGCAGTCGTCACGGCGGCTCCTTCATGGAACGGAATCGGAGGTATGCCCACCATCCGTTCCATCGTCATCATACTACTCCCGTCCATTCGTCAGGAGTGCATAGACCATGCTAGCGAGAGCGGATACCGCCGCGTAAGGGCCGCGTGTCACTAATCCTCAGGGGGCTTGAGCGCTATCCCAGGGCGCGCCAGACGCGCTCGGTGAGGAGGGGCATGTCGACGCCGCTCACGTCGGCGCCGGAGCGGGCGAGTGCGTCGGCGACGGCGTTCGTGACCGCGACGGGCGCGGCGACGGTCGGCAATTCGCCGATGCCCTTGATGCCGAGCGGGTTGGTGGGGGAGGGGGTCTGTTGGTTCTCCAGCAGGAACTCGGGGAGGGACTCGGCGATGGGGATACCGTAGGTCATGAAGCTGGCGGTCTGCGGCTGGCCCGCCGCCGTGTAGAGCATCCCCTCGCTCAGCGCCTGGCCGATGCCCTGCGCGATGCCGCCCTGAATCTGGCCGCGCACGATGACGGGGTTGATCATGGGGCCGCAGTCGTGCACCGCGGCGTAGTCGGTGAGGCGCACGTCGCCGGTGCCCTCGTCCAGCTCCACGACCGCTACGTGCGCGGCGAAGCCGAACGGGTTGGCGGGCAGTTCCCACTCCAGTTCCACGGTGATGCCGTTCGCCGGGATGACGCCGCCTGCCGCCTCCAATCGACGCTTCACTTCCAGCAGCGCCATGTAGGCCGCGTTGCCGCCGACCGCGAGGCCGCGGCTCGACGTCGTGCCGCCGCCCGACGCGAGTTCGTCGGTGTCGCCGTGGTGCAGATCGACCAACTCCGGGGCGATGCCGAGCGTGTCCGCTGCGATCTGCGAGAACGACGTGGCCGTGCCCTGTCCGTGCGGCGATACGTCAGTAACGATGACGACGCGCCCGTCCGGCTTCATCTCGACGCGGGCGAGGCTCTTGCGGACGTTCGCCTTGCCGCCCGACGCCTTCGTGACCGTCGCGACGCCGATGCCGGTGCGGAACGGGCCGAACTCAGACGCCTGCCGCTCGCGGAGACCGGCGTACCCGGCCATACCGAGCGCGCGGTCGAACGCGGTGTGGAAGTCGCCGGAGTCGTAGAGCAGGCCGGTGGCCGTCTGGTAGGGGAAGGCGTCCGTGGGGATGAAGTTGCGGCGGCGTATCTCCGCGGGGTCCATGCCCAACTGGCGCGCCGCGTCGTCCATGATGCGCTCGATGGGCACCGCGGCCTCGGGGCCGCCCGCGCCGCGGTAGGGGCCGGTGGGCGGGCGGTTCGTCGTCACGCCGAGGCACTCGACATCCATCGCGGGGATGGCGTACGGCCCGGCGACGCGTTGCACGGCGTTGCCGAGCGGCCCTCCGCTGGACGTGAGGAAGTACGCGCCCATGTCGGCCAGCATGCGGATGCGGACGCCGAGCATCGTGCCGTCCGATCGCACCGCGGCCTCCACGTCCGCCGTGAAGCCGCGACCGTGCGAGGCGAGCGTGCTCTCCGAGCGCTGCTCCGTCCACTTGACCGGCGCGCCGAGCTGCACCGCCGCGTAGGCCGCCGCGACCTCCTCGGGCCAGACCTCGATCTTCCGCCCGAAGCCGCCGCCCACGTCCGGCGTGATGACGCGCACGTCGAGGTCGCCGGGGAGCAGCATCGCGAGGAATGTCTTGACGCGGTGCGGCACCTGCGTCGACGTCCAGACGGTGAGCCGTCCGCTCTCCGCGTCGGGCGCGACGATGATGCCGCGGCACTCCATCGGCATCGCGACGAGGCGGGGTATCTCGTAGGTGGCCTCGACGATCTCGTCGGCGTTCTCGAACGCTTCGGCGACGTTGCCCGCGCCCGCTTCCGTGCGCATCACGACGTTCGTGCCGATGCCCGGGTGGAGCGGGCTCGCGTCCGACGCCGATTCGCGCGGGTCGAGCAGGGGAGGGAGCGGTTCGTAGTTGACGGCGATGCGGTCACGCGCGTCGTAGGCTTGCGCCCGCGTCGAGGCCACGACGATGGCGACGGGCTGGCCGACGTAGCAGACGCGGTCGCGCGCCAGCACCGGGTGCTCGGGGACGGGCGTCTCGCCCATGCCCTCGCGGCGTATCGCCCCGATGTCGGGCACGACGCCGTCCAGGTCAGCGCCGGTGTAGACAACCGCGACGCCCGGACTAGCGAGCGCGCCCGCGGTGTCGATGGAGCGGATGCGGGCGTGCGGCTCCGCGCTGCGGAGCACGGCGGCGTGGAGCATCCCGTCCAGTTGGATGTCGTCGACGAACGTACCGCCGCCGCGCAGCAGCCGCTCGTCCTCCATGCGCGCCATGCCCTGGCCGCGGTAGGTGGTCATGGTTACTCCACCGGCAACACCGGCATGTGCACCTGCACGTACGTGCCCGGAATCTGCTGCCAGCTGATGAAGCGCAGGTCCTCGTCGTGCGGGTTCGTCGTCTCGCTACGCGTTCCGGCGGGGATGCAGGTGAAGTCGCCCGCGCGGACGCGGACGCGCTCCTCGCCGATGACCTCGACGCCCTCGCCGCTGATGTAGTAGCGGACGGCGTCGCCGGAGGTCTGGGGAGCGCCGTTCTCCGTGTGCGCGGGGACGTTCTCCATGAACAGTTGGAACGAGTAGATATCGAAGCCGAGCTCCGGGGACATGATGTGGTGCCTGCCGGGGCCCCATTCCATGATGGGCGCCTCCTCCGCCGGAACGTGGAGGCGCTTCTGCTCGCGCCTGCGCTGCATCTCCAGCGCGACGCGCCCGAACGCCATCTGCTCCTCCAGGTAGCGGAGGTAGAGGGGCCAGGGCTCCAGCTTGCCCAGTTCCTCGTCCGAGAGGTCGCTCACCTCAGGGGCCTTGTGGGGCGCAGTGAAGTGGACGAACGGCGTCGGCACCTGCCGGTAGGTGCCGGGGAACTGCTGCGCGGCGAGGAAGACGAGCGGCTCCGGGTGCGGGTTCTCGGTGCCGTGCCAGATGTTGGCGGGGACGTGGCAGAAGTCGCCGACCTTCACGTCGAAGCGGACGTCCTCAATGAGCTCCTGGCCGCCGCCTTTGACGTAGTACTTCAGCGCGTCGCCGTGGGTGTGGTAGCGCTCCGAGCCGCCTGCGCGCCCTGACGTGAAGACGTGCAGGTTGTGGACGTTGAAGCCGAGCTCCGGCCCCACGATCATGCGCTGGTTCGGCCCGGCGTTCGGGACGTCGGCCTCCTCGGCAGGGACGTGGATGCGCCCCAGCCGCCTGCGCTTGTCGAGCGCGAGCGCGGCGCGCCCGAAGTTCACCTGCTTCTCCATGTAGAGCGCGTACAGTTCATCCGGCGTCAGCTGCGCCAGCTCCTCCGGCACGATCCCTGCTGTTGTGGCCATCCGTTCCTCCGATGCGTCTGTGTGGACGCCTGCGCGTGAGGCTAGGTGTCGTGAGGTGGGGTGTCAATGGGGAGTGCCCCTCGCCCGGGAATCAACATCGATGGGCAGGATGGACGGGACCGGGCTGGTTGGGCGCCTGCGAAGGTTTCACAGGGGAATTCCTGCTCATTTCTGCTTATCCGGCCGGAATCACCTCTGGAACCGGCCCTTCGGATGAGCAGTTCAACTGCTCAAAACTGCTCATCCGCTGCTCATTTCCTGCTCAGAACTGTTCATTTCTGCTCATTTCTGTTCACCCCGCCGGTGGGGGTAACGCGTCTGCGCTGACCGACCGCGCTTCGCATGGAAACAGCGTACGCGGGCAGGGGGGGATGGGGGAAGGGGCGGGTGTCGCAACTAGGGTGAGCGTGGTTCGACAGGTTCACCACGAACGGGAACACTACCGATGGCCGAGCGCGTCCTCTACGTCCGTCAGGGCGAAGTCTCCGCCCTTGAACAGGAGGGGTTCGCCGGTGGTCTCTGCCAGTGCGTAGGCGAAACAGTCGCCGAAATTGAGAGCAGCGGGATGGTTGCCCTTGCCGTAGCGCCGCCACGGCCGCCGGGCGGCGTAGGCCTGCTCAACGGTCATCGTTTCGCCGGTGAGGTCGGCGAGTTCACCGGCCAGCCGGCAGGTCTCCTCATTCTTGATGTTCAAGCTCATCTGAGCACCGTCAGGGTAGAATCTCCTTACTTCATTCTACCCTACTTTTCGAAACAGGCAGGCACAATGCGCCGGGCGCTCTCAACCGCCCCGCACTATATCGGCGAGGACGTCCAGCCCGAGGAACCCGTAGAGGAAGTCCTTGACGTCCCGATCGAGCCCCTGCACACGGCGGATGATGTCGAGCAGTTGGTCGGCCCTGCCGTACCCATACGGATCACCGTATCCCTCGTTGTGGACGGAGTCGATGAACCGCTGGTCTCTCATCACGCGGTCGAACCGTTCCTGCCAGTACTGCCTGATCTCACCGGGTACGCCCGGAGGAAGGATGAATACCCGTCGAACCTCGGAGAGGAGCAGGGTGGCCTGCAACGCTTCCAACCGGGTCCGCTGCGCCGTATCCAGGTCGAGGCCGGGCAGTTCGAGGATGGAGGGCAGGGGGCCGGTGTGGCCGAGCCGCGCCAGGTATCTCTGGTCGAAAGGCCTCAGGACATAGAAGAGCGGGACGAGTCGGCCTTCCTGGATCCACTCAGGGTGGAGATGAGGGACGGTGTTGGGGCCGCAGCGGTTGCTCAAGTCGAGCTCGCGCTGGTCGAACGCTTCCATGATTTGAGAGGTGCCGGGATAGCCGTAGATCACCTCGAAGGGCGCGCCATTGGCTGCCATGAACTCGATGGCTGGCTCCGTTCCGGGCTCGTACGTACCGATCCGAAGCGGATGTCCCAGTTCGAGGACCTCCTGCCACGAGGTGGCGACGCGGCGGTCGACGCAGTACACATCTCCTTCGACCTTGAAGGTCGGCGAGCCCATTACGGTGATGTTGTCCAGGTCGAAGTTGGGGATGTCACCAACGATCGTCTGTCGCCGGAACCACTGTGGGTGCACAACGCCGACGGTGAGGCCATCAGGCTCGGAATCCAGGACCGCGCGGAGGCTGTAGTACTGCCCTGCGCCGGTCATGTTCTCCACTTCGAACGTCGTGCTCTCCGGGAAGTAATGCTCGGCAGTTGCCGCTACGAACCGGCTGTATGCGTCGTATGAGCCACCTTGGGCCGAACCGTTGACGATCTGAACCGTCTTGCCCTTGAAATACTGGTCAGGGTCTATCGGCGTTGGCGTCGGGGTGGGAGTAGGAGTCGCCGTGGGGGTGGGCGTTGCTGTCGGCGTCGAAGTGGGGGTCGGTGATGGCGTCGGGGTGGGAGTCGGTGATGGCGTTGGAGTAGGGGTTATGGTCGGTGTCGGAGTTGGCATCGGGGTGTGCGTCGGGGTCGGCGTTGGAATGGCGATAGGCGCCCTTGCGGCAGATGCGTCAACCGTCGCCCGGACATTGGGCGTTGCAGTCGGCGTTGCGGCGGGCGTTGGTGTTGCGATCGGGATTGGCGTCGACTGAGAGCACGCTGTGAGCGCGACCGTCAGGAGGAACAGGGCAAGGGTGAACAAGGCAGACGTTCGCACGGGGAGTGTCTCCGGAACGGGATAGCAAGAGTGTAGCACCGGGTGCTGCACGCAGCGGGAGATCGTCACCGCAGGCGGCAGATCTCCTCGATCGCCTCTCCGTCGAAGCCTTCGGCGCGCGGCCGTATGAGGTCGACGGTGCGGAGCTTGTAGGAGGCGGGGTGGGCCGCCTGCGGGGGTTCCGTGCCTTCCATGAGGTCTCTGGCCGCGCGGATCAGGGCCCGGCGCACGCGGATGATGGCGGAGTCGGACGAGCCGAGGTGCTCCTCCGTCCTGTCGACGATGCTCCCCATGCCCTCCTGGGCGGCGAGGTCCTGCGCCTGGAGCGATTCGATGCCGGTGAACGTCTCCGTCGCCTGGCGCTCCCGGTCTATCAGGTAGTCGTTGGCCATCGTCTGCACCGGCATGAAGGTTCCCGGAACGACGGCCCCGCTGAACGCCTCGCAGGCGTCACGCTCACTTTCCATCAGGGGCGATTCCAGCGCCCAACTCACCGAGAAGACGGCGGTGGTGTAGTCGTCGACCGCAGACCAGATGAGTCCTCTGCCCAGGCGTGTTTCGCCGTCTGCCCGCACGCCGCCGAAGATGTTCGCGTGCGGGAGCAGCCAGTGCGTGATGCGCCAGTAGAAGCTGTCCTCTTCGGCGTCGCGCTGCGTCCCGATCATCACACCGTAGTCGGTGTCGCGGAGGTAGAAGCGGGGAGAGAGGTCACTGATGAAGTACTCGACCAGTCTCGAATCGAACTGGAGCCTGGAGCGCAGGCCGTCGAAGAACCCGGCCGTCCGTCGGAACGCTGGAACCGTGGTGTGCAGGAAGTTGGAATGGCAGGAATCGATGCCGCCCTCGAGCCCCTGCACCCAGTTCGCGAACTCGTACCGCTTGGTCACGTAGACGTGGCCTTCCGGCAGCCCTATCCACTCGATGCCCGGCAGCTCCGGTTGCAGCTCCGGCGGGCCGAGGTAGGCGAAGACGACCCCGTTCGTTTCGCGGCACGGGTAGCTCGTCGTTCGCACCTTGGAAGCGAAATTGCTGCCCGCGGGTTCGCTGGGCATGTCGACGCAGTAGCCGTCGATGTCGTATTTCCACCCGTGGTAGATGCAGCGCAGGCCGTCTTCCTCGTTGCGCCCGAAGAAGAGGCTCGCCCTGCGATGAGGGCAGGCCTCGGCCAGCAGGCCGACCCGTCCGCTCGTATCGCGGAACGCGACGAGGCGCTCGCCCATGAGCCGCACGCGCACGGGCGGGCAGTCGGGCTTCGGCAGCTCGCTCGACAGCAGCACGGGGTGCCAGAAGCGGCGGAGCAGGTTGCCCATCGGCTGGCCCCTGCCGACGCGGGTCAGGAGTTCGTTGTCCTCGGTGCTCAGCATGTGGGGATGATACCGAAACTCACACTGCGCTGGCGCTATCGTTGGTTAAGAGCGTCCTCGATGTCCGTGAGGGCGAAGTCTTCGCCCTTGAACAGCAGGGGTTCACCGCTGGTCTCCGCCAGCGCGTAGGCGAAGCAGTCGCCGAAATTGAGCCCCGCAGGGTGGTTGCCCTTGCCGAAGCGTCGCCAGGCCTGCCGCGCGGCGTAGGCGTGCGCAACAGTCACCGGAGCCAACTCCACCTGTGCAGTTTCCATGAAGGCGTCAAGTGAGTCTCCTCTTGCCGGGCCGTCCTTGCTTTCGATGACCATGGCCGCTTCCACGAAGTTGACGACCGACATGCGGCGGCTCGGAGCGGCTGCTACCGCCTCCTCGTAGCGGTCTGCATCGCTCTCCCTGAACAAGATGGCGACCACCGCCGACGCATCCAGAATCACTTCGGCAGTCCCCGCTCGTCGTAGAGCAGTTCGGCGTGGTCTATCGGCGGTCCGCTATCGGGGAACTGCGCTGCAAAGCGATCCGCCAGGGCGCGTATCTTCCGGAGCCGCTCCTCGGCGCTGCGCTGATGCCTCTCGCGCTCCAGGCGCTCCCGGAGCGCAACCGTTATCGCGCCGGTCATCGTTTCGCCGGTGAGGTCGGCGAGCTCGCCGGCAAGCCGGCAGGTCTCCTCGTTCTTGATGTTCAGGCTCATCGGAGCGCCCTTGGGGTAGAATCCCCTGCGATGATTCTACCATGCGTGGAACCCTGAAAATGCAAAGGGCTTGGCTTGACAACTAACGATTTTATCGGTAGGTTGCCTACCATGAGCACAGAACACAACACCGCAAAGCAGATCATCGACCGTTTCGGAGGGCAGTCCGCGCTTGCGGGGCTGCTGGGCAGGCGGCAGAGCACTGTCCAGCACTGGGCCAGGACGGGGAGGATCCCTGCGCAGTGGCACGGGACGCTGATGGACCTCGCCCACAGGCGCGGTATCGCTCTCGACCCGAGTGACTTCATCGAGTCGATCTCGAACGGCGTCGAACCGGCGGACGGCAAACTCGGTGTCTTGATGGTGGGACTGGGGGCTGTGTCGTCAACCGTCATCGCGGGCGTCGAGCACATACGCCGCGGCACGGGTGAGCCCGTCGGATCGCTCACGCAGATGGCGACCATCCGGCTCGGCAGGCGCACGGACAGCCGTGCCCCGTTCATCAAGGAGTTCGTGCCGCTCGCGGAGCTCGACCAACTGGTCTTCGGCGCGTGGGACCCGATACCGGACAACGCGTATGAGGCTGCGCTGCGGGCAGGCGTCCTGGACAGGAACGACGAGATCGAACCCATCGCGGACTACCTCCGCTCCATCGAACCGATGCCGGCGGTCTTCGACCAGGACTACGCGAAGCGCATCGAGGGCACGAACGCCAAAACCACCGCGAGCAAGCTCGACGCCGTCGACGCCATCCGCCAGGACATGCGCCGGTTCAAGGAAGAGAACGGGTGCGACAGGCTCGTGATGATCTGGTGCGCCTCCACCGAGAAATTCATTACCGAGGAAGAGATACACGAGGACATCGAGAGCTTTGTGTCCGCGCTCCATGCGAACCACCCGAATATCGCGCCATCGATGATCTACGCCTACGCCGCGCTGCAGGAGGGCGTGCCGTACATCAACGGGGCGCCGAACCTCTCGACCGACATACCCGCGCTGGAGCGGCTTGCGCGGGAGAAGTCTGTGCCCATCTGCGGCAAGGACTTCAAGACCGGTCAGACGCTCGTGAAGACCGTCATCGGGCCGATGCTGAAGGCGCGGATGCTGGGGCTGAGCGGCTGGTTCTCCACCAACATCCTCGGCAACCGCGACGGCGAGGTGCTCGACGAGCCCGAGAACTTCCGCACCAAGGAGGAGTCCAAGCTCGGCGTGCTGGAGCACATCCTGCAGCCGGATACATATCCCAGCCTCTACGGCGACGCCTACCACAAGGTGCGCATCAACTACTACCCGCCGCGCGGCGACGCTAAGGAGGGCTGGGACAACGTCGACATCTTCGGATGGCTGCGGCATCCCATGCAGATGAAGATCGACTTCCTCTGCTCCGACTCCATCCTCGCTGCGCCCATCGTGCTGGACCTCATCCTGTTCATGGACCTGGCACGGCGCGCCGGGATGGGAGGCATCCAGGAGTGGCTGTCGTTCTACTTCAAGAGCCCGCAGCACGCCCGGAACCTCTACCCGGAGCACGACCTGTTCATCCAGCAGACGAAGCTGAAGAACACGCTGCGCTGGATGATGGGTGAGGAACAGATCACCCACCTCGGCCTGGAGTACTACCACCAGGACTAGAGATGGAGATTTCGACAGGCGACAGGGACCTCCGTGCTCTGTTCGTAGACATCGTTATCGCGAATGAGACTATCCGTGCCCTGACGGACCGGTTGGTGGAACTGGGACTGCCGGACTGCTATGTCGCCGCCGGGTGCCTCTGTCAGACCGTCTGGAACCACATCAGCGGGCTTCCCCTGTCCCACGGCATCACCGACTACGACATCTTTTATTGCGACCTCAGTGACCTCAGTTGGGAAGGGGAGGACCGGGTTATCCGGCGTTGCGCGGCGGCCTTCTCAGACCTGGATGCTGATGTGCAGGTCCGCAATCAGGCCCGTGTACACCTCTGGTATCCCGAGAAATTCGGCGTTCCCCAGGAGCCGTTGCTCAGTACCCGCGAGGGCATCGACGGCTTCCTCACTCGATGCTCTGCCCATGGACTGCGCAAGGCGGCAAGTGGCTACGACGTGTACGCCCCGTTCGGTTTCGACGACGTCTTCGCGATGGTCGTCCGCCCCAACTATGTGCATGACTTGCCGTTGTAGTACCAGGAGAAGGCCGACCGCTGGAAGCAGGCTTGGCCTCGTATCGCAATCATGCCATGGGCTCGCTCTGCCCCATTCGGAGGTAGCGGCGACGAAGCCTTACAATAATCCCGTTATGTTGGGAATCGAATGACTGACAAGACCGAGACCTTGGCCCCACCCAAACTGGTCATCTTCGATTGTGACGGTGTGCTGGTCGACAGTGAGCCCATGACTTCTCGAGCCATGCAGCGCGTCCTCGCGCACTGCGGCCTGCAACTGGGGTTGGACGAGATACAGGCGCGCTTTCACGGTATCTCCAATGGTCAGATCCACGATACGGTGCTGGTGCATTGGGGCGTGCGGTTGCCGAACGACGTTGTGAGCCTGTTCGAGGAAGCCGAGAGAGTCGCTGCCGAAGATGGATTGCCGGCCATCCCTGGTGTCGCTGACGCAGTGCGCGCGGTCGCCGCTTCGGGGACCGCCATCTGTGTGGGTTCGAACGGTTCTCCTGACGCGATAGCACAGCGGCTGAGGCTCACTGGTCTCTACCATTGGTTCGAAGGGCGGATGTTCAGCGCCGCAATGGTGGAGCACGGCAAGCCTCATCCGGACGTGTTCCTCCATGCCGCGGAGACGATGGGGTTCGCTCCGCCGGAGTGCGTGGTTATCGAGGACAGCGACGCAGGGGTCCAGGCAGCCCTGTCAGCCGGGATGAGAGTATTGGCATACGTAGCAAGCCCGGCCAGTAACATCGCTGACGCGAGGGGAGTTGTGCGGTTCACCGACATGGCCTCCCTGCCTGCACTGCTCGGGATCGACGGAATGGGACAGGCGCAATGAATCGAGGAGTCACCTGATGCCACCCCTGTACACCGCCGCGTTCTTCGACCTCGACAACACGCTCTGGGACCGCGACGCGGCCATCCGCGCGACCGGCCGGCTGCTGCACGAGACCTGGCCCGCCGTGCGCGACGCCACGACCGCAGAGGACGCCGCCGCGAAGTTCGCCGCATTCGACGAAAAAGGCCTGGCTGGGAGAGAGCGGCTGATGGCGCGCACCCTTGCCGAGTGGCCGGGCATCGGGCTTTCGCACGATGAGCTGGCCGTGTGGTACCTGAGGGAGTCGCGCTCCGTCACACCCCGGGACGATGACGTGATTGCGCTGCTGCTCGATCTGAACGCCGCAGGCGTGCCGTGGGGAATCGTCACCAACGGGCCATCGTCGGGGCAGCACGCGACCATCAAGTCACGTGGACTGGAGGGACTGCCCCGGTGTGTCACGGTCTCGGAGAAGGTGGGCCATCGCAAGCCTCACCCCGAAGTATTCCACGCGGCGCTGGATTGCCTGGGCGAATCGCCGGGCCGTGGCATACTCTTCGTCGGTGACGACGTGGCTGCGGACATGGTCGGCGCGAAGGGCGTAGGGCTCTCGACCGCGTGGGTGGTGAAAGGACAGTCGTGGCCGGACGGCATCGAACCGCCCGACCATCATGTTGCGCACGTCAGCGAGGTCAGGCCGCTCCTGTTGAGCGTGTGAGTGTGTTGGGAACGGCCTCGTCCATAGATCCTCTCGTGCTTCCGTACCAGTATCCTTGGGCCATGAAAATGGCAGAGCATCCGCGTACCCGGGCGAACCCTGCAACCCGAGGCCGTTCGACTTCATGAACAGGCAAACCAACTCCTCTCCACATCGCGCTGGCATCGCCGAATGGACCGATCCCGCAGGCCTGCGTCATGCGGCAGCGGTCTCCGTGTGGGGACGCTGGTTGATCCTGGCTGTCGCCCTGGCCCTGATGGCTTACCGGCCGGACTATACGCTTGCCATCCAGGTCTCTTATTCCCTCCTCGCTCTGCTTGCGATGTCTTACAACGCCTACGTCCACTTCCTGGTGCGGACTGGGAGGAACGTGCGGTGGCAGAGTCTGCTCGTGCTGAGTGCGATGGACGTGGTCCTCATCACGGGGGGCACTGCCGTAGGTGGAGAACTGGGGACGTTATGCTTCCTGCTGTATTACCCGGCCCTTGGCATGTTCGCCGCCGTCTTCTCTTCTTTCAGGATCAGCTTTGCGTGGGTAACGATGACTGCCATCCTTTACGGCGTCGTGGCCCTGACGACCGGAGAGGGACTCGATGTAGCTGCGAAGGAAGAGAAGGTACTGATCGCGAGGATCACCGCTATGTATGGAGTGGCGGTAGTGGTCACCCTGATCGCCGGGTTCGAACGTGTCCGGAGACTGGAAGCCGTTGAGCGGGTACGGGAGCAGGAGCGGGAACGCCAGCTCCAGATGGAGCGGCTTCAGCTCTCGCAGATCATCCATGACACCATCGCCCAGTCCGCGTACGTGCTCAGGCTCGGCATCGAATCGGCGATAGCCGCCGAGGACCCGTCGAACCGGGAGCAGGTCGCGCGGCTCCGTGCGATGCATGAGTTGTCGAGGTCCACGATGTGGGAACTCAGGCACCCCATAGATATCGACCTCATATTCAGAGGCAGGGAACTCGGCGCGGTGCTCGAGGCGCATGCGGCGACGTTCACCAACATCACCTCGATCCCCACCGAAGTGGCGTGCTCCGGCGAGGAACCTCCGCTCTCCACGGTGACCCGCGGGCTGCTCTTCGCCATCGCGCATAACGCACTGGCGAACGCGCTCCGGCACGCGTCGGCCAGCAAGGTCACCATCACGCTCGACTTCGAGGACAACGCCCTCCGCATGTCGATATCCGACGACGGCATCGGCCTGCCGTCCGATTACGCTGAGCACGGCCGTGGCTTCACGAGTATGGAAGCGGACGCCGAGCAGATGGGAGGGACGCTCGAGGTGTCTTCAGGCCAGTCGGGGCGCGGTACGACCGTAACCTGCGTGGTCCCGTACGAGAAGGCTCCGGACGCTTCGTGAGGAGACCGGCGGTACGCCCTACCGCACCGGGCGCCTGTACCAGCCTGCCCAGAACGCCTTGCGGCGGCGGAACAGTGCGATGAAGAGTGGGTTTGTCCAGAGCAGCGTCTTCCACAGCGGCCACTTGTCGAAGCGCCGCGCCGACGCCTGCACGCGCGGCTGCTCGATGAACCGAACCACACCGCCCGCGCTCCTGGCGAAACGCTCCATGCTCCTGTAGAAGTCCACGTCTTCGCCTATCCACGCCTGCTCGGCGTAGCCGCCGACCTGCTCGAAGATACTCCTGCGACAGAACTGCGTTGCGCCCTGTACCAGCCTCATCCGGCGTCCAAGCAGCCGCCACGCACTCAGATAGATCCGCATGGACCGCCGGCGGGGTTGGTACTCGACGTCTACGCCGCCGCCGATGCAGGAGGGGTTGCTCATCGCGTCGTGGATGGCCTCGAGGAGGGCAGGAGGCACGAGTACGTCCGCGTCGACGAACACCAGCACGTCGCCCTGCGCGTGACGCGCTCCTGTGTTGCGCGCCCGCGCGATGCCCTGCACCGGTTCGCGCAGGACCGTTGCGCCCCGAGCCCGGGCGATGGAGGCTGTCTCGTCGGTGCTGTTGTTGTCGACGACGACCGTCTCGACCTCAGCGCCGGAGTGGGCACGCAGATGCTCGGTGGCGGCCTCGATCGCGTCCAGCGTCGCTGAGAGGTAGGCCGCCTCATTGAATGCAGGGACGATGATGGTGAGGTTCACTGGGTTGCGGCGCGCATCGCGTCGAGGTCGCCGTCCCAACCAACTCCTCGCTTGGCGCGGGCCTCGGCGAGCGACGCGGCTTCACCCGCCAGCGCTCGCAGGGCGAAGTTAACCGCTCCTTCCCTCGTGCCGATCCTGTACCCCCGCATCACTTCGGCGCATGCAGCGCCGTCGATGTCGATAGTGGTGCGTCCCATGCAACTATCTTGCACCACGCCGTGTCGAACAGGAAAGTAGCAATCGACAGTGGTCCGCCAGGCTCACCACGAACGGGCACCGTCCTATAACCCCTCCGCGTATGCGGAGTGGAACGTGTCCACGCCTGCGCGGAAGGCGCCGTCAGGGTCGCGGACGATGGCGACGGGGCTCGCGAAACTGGCGAAGCCGCCCTGTACGTGGCCTTCCCCGATGACCTGGATGCGGTGGCCGCGCCGTTCGAGTTCCGCGACCACGTCGGCGGGAAGGTACCGGTGGACGAGCGTGGCGGGTTGGGAACAGTCGACGCGCGGGGAGTCGATCGCTTCCTGCGGGCCCATGTCGAAGTCGACCACCTTGGAAATGAGCTGCGTAACGCAGTTGGTTATCCGCCGGCCGCCGGTCGCGCCGACCGCCATCCGGACGCCGTTGCCGTCGAACACAAGGGCAGGGGTCATGTTGTTGAGCGGGTACTTGCCCGGCATGATCGAGTTCACGCGCCCCGGCACGGGGTCGAACCACATCATGCCGTTGTTCATTACGATGCCGGTGCCCTTCGGCACGAACCCGGAGCCGAAGCCCGCCATGAGCGTGTTCGTGAGCGAAACCGCGTTTCCCTCCGCGTCGATGACGCACAGGTGCGTCGTACCGGAGTCGAGCGCCGGTGCGCTTGCGGGCAGACGCTCGCCGGGCGCGCCGGCGTCGAACGCCCACGGGTCGCCCGGCTCGGCGGGGCCAAGGCGCTGCATGTCGATGAGGCCACGCCGCAGATCGGAGTAGCCGTCGGAGACGAGGCCCTGCCACGGCGCACTGACGAACGCAGGGTCGGCGAGGTACGTGAAGCGGTCGGCGTAGGCGAGGCGCGCGCTGCAGATGTAAGCGTGGAGCGCGTCGGGCGAGTTGTGGCCCATCGATTGCACGTCGAAGCCGTCCAGCAGGCGCAACGTCATCGCTGAGGTGGTTCCGGCGCAAGCGAACGGTGGCACGCGTACGGTGCAATCGCCGTACGAGAACTCCAGGCCACCTTCCCAGACGAACGGGTGGTATTCGGCGAGGTCCCGCTCGGAGAGGATGCCGCCGCCGTCACGGATGCCCGACACGAGCGCGCCAGCGACGTCGCCGGCGTAGAACGCCTGCGGGCCGTCGCGCCCGACAGCCTCAAGCACGTCGGCGAGCTCCGGCTGGCGGAGGAACGCGGGAGTAGTCGCGTCGCCGGCAGGGAGCCGCCCATCGGGCATGAGGATGCGGCGCAGTTCCTCGAACGCGAAGAGGCGGTGCGAGAGGAGCCCCCACGAGTAGATGTTCTCCCAGCCGGGTGAGTGGCCGTCCCGCGCGAGCGACACCGCGGGTGCGAGCACCTCGCGCAGCGGGAGCCTGCCGAACAACCGGTGCGCCTCGCACAGCCCCGCGACCGCGCCGGGCGTGGCTATGGACCGTGGCCCGTCCAGGTTCTCGTTGTTGACGACGCCGGGCCAGCCGAAGTTGCCGACCGCGGCCTCGCCGGTGAGCTCGTACATATCGGGGCGGGCGTCGAGCGGCCCGCGCATCGGGAAGCCCACCACGCCGCCCCTGCCGCCGACCTGGTAGACGAGGTAGCCGCCTCCGCCGATGCCGCTCGATTCCGG
Organism: Dehalococcoidia bacterium; assembly: GCA_965208625.1. Taxonomy (GTDB): domain Bacteria; phylum Chloroflexota; class Dehalococcoidia; order Lucifugimonadales; family Australimonadaceae; genus Bin16. Next base: position 1,127,407 of record OZ242348.1, on the reverse strand, counting down.
CTCGACCACGCCGACGGCGAAGCACGCCGCGACCGCCGCGTCGACCGCGTTGCCGCCCATCTCCAGCATCTGCAGCCCAGCCCGCGTGGCGTGAACGTCCTTCGTCGCGACCATCCCTCGCGACGCGCGCGCCTCGCTCTTGCTGATGGTCATTCGGGTCGATGTGGCGTCGGTCATCGCGCGTCTCCGGTGAGGGATGGCGGGAGTGTAGCATGGGGTAGAGCAGGGGAGTGGACAGAGCATATGACCATGGTCATGACCATGGTATAATCACTATAGACTGACCGCGAGGGCGTGAGATGGCAACAGGGACGAAGACCATCAAGGCATCCGAGTTCAAGGCGAAGTGCCTGCAACTCATGGACGAGGTCGCCGCAACCGGCGAGGAGATCGTCATCACGAAGAATGGGCGTCCCGTTTCGAAGCTCATGCCGTACCGGGAGAAACCGAAGACGCTCTTCGGCATCGACCGCGACAAGATCGTGATACTCGGAGACATAGTCGAACCCATCGACGTGGAATGGGAGGCCGAGTCCGGCAGGAACTGGGACGATCTGCTTTGATGCTGCTCGATACACACGCGCTGGTGTGGTTGCGGCTGGGAGACCCGAGACTGGGTTCGCACGCACGCCGGGAGATAGAGGCGGCGTGGCAGGACGACGACCTGGCTGTTTCGGCGATGTCGTACTGGGAAGCGGCGATGCTCGTTACACGAGGCCGTATCCAGCTTCCACAGGATGCCGACACGTGGCGCAGGGAGAATCTGGACCAGGGAGTGATCGAGATACCCGTGGACGGCTCCATCGCCGTGCGAGCCGGACTCTTGCAAGACCTGCACGGCGACCCTGCCGACCGCATCATCATCGCTACTGCGCTGGAGGGACACCGGCTCGTTACGGGTGACCGGCGCATCCTGGACTGGCCCGGCAATCTGAACCGCCTCGACGCTACTGCGTAGGCGGAGCCGCTCCAATCCCCTCTCACTCCCCCGCCGCATCGAGGCCGAAGTTGGCGCGCCAGACCATCTCGAGGCGCTTCATGTTCTGCACGGAGAGCGGGCCCTTGCCGGAGCAGGCGGCGTTCTCCTCGACCTGGCCGGCGTCCGAGAAGCCGCCGAGGACCGTCGACACCCCGTTGAGCGAGAGCACGAACCGGAGCGCGGCCTCGGCGAGGTTGTGGTCGTCCTCCTGCGTGTCGGGACTGAGCTTCCGCGAGAGGAACCTCAGCGCACGGGCGCAATGGAGCCCCTCCGCGTCGACCTCCGGGCTGCGCGACCCTCTGGCGAGGGGGTGCGCCGCGCCCCCTTCCGCCGCGTTGTCGGTCAGGAACCAGCCTGCCAGCGGGGAGTAGATCGCGGCGCCGACGCCGCGCGCTGCCGCATAGTTCAGGATGCCGTCCCAGTCGGCGTCGAAGCGCATCCCGTCGGGCTTGATGCCGGCCGACGGGTTGAGCAGGTTGACCGAGACGTTGATGAGGCTGAAGACGCCGGTGTCGATGAGTTGGCGCGCAGCGTCGCCGTCGCCGCCCCGCGTGATGAAGCCGATGAAGCGCGCCTTGCCGCTCTTCTGAGCGCGCTGCAGGCCTTCCAGCGCGCCGCCGGGCCTGAGGTAGTCCTCGATCCCGAGCCGTGCGTAGGCGCGGCCTGAGAGTTCGGGACGCTCCATGAGCGGACCGTTGTGTATCTGGAGGAAGTCGACGTAGTCGACGCCGAGGCGCTCCAGGCTCTCGTCGAGCGAGCGGGTTACGTGACCGGCGATGTCGTCCAGGTTGTCGGCGCGCACCTCGATCTTCGTGGTGAGGTACGGCCGGAAGGCGAGCTCCTTCATCAGCCGTCCGAGGTTCGTCTCCGAGACGCCGTCGCCGTAGTCGGGCGACTGGTCGAAGTAGTTGATGCCCAGCTCGATGGCGCGCGCGACGGCGTCGCGCTGCTGCTCGTGCGTGCCGCGCACCATCAGCCCGGCGTTGCCGCCTCCGCCGAACCCGATCTCAGAGACCTCGACGCCGGTGTTGCCAACCTCTCGGTATTCCAACGTTGCCCTCCTCTTACGCTTGCTCAGGGGCGGGGAGAGTGTACCGCACGGGCGAGCGCCCCACGATGTTCACCGAACGACCGGGAATGAGCGCCGCCTGCGCAACGGCGAGCGCTGATGTTCCGCAATGAGGCATGCCAGTCACTCGTGCGGACGGGCCGCCAGAGGAACGCCCGCGAAGAACCCTGTAACAATCTGCAACATTCCGCAACATGCCACCTCTGACTCCCGCCCTGTGCGTTTGGTCTGAGTGAGACATTTCGGGACATTCTGCGCCACTGCCCTCCTGAACGGCCCCAACGGTTCGCGCCGGTGCCCGGCCTCGCATCAGGAACCATAGTAGGGCGGGGCGGGGTGGGCGCGTAAGGGGCGCGTGTCAGTGGGCTCGTGGTTCGACAGGCTCAACACGGGCTACTGATTTCATTACACTGAGGCTCAGGGCGACCTCCGCGATGTCGGCCTCCCTATCGGGCTAACGTGATTGACGATTACAAGAGTTAGCTGCGCTTGCGTCGGCCCTTCGGCATCCGGCAAACTGGTTGCGGATTGAGGTGGAAAGGAACGGCGCGATCATGCAGCTGAAAGCCAGGTTCTCAGAAGGTGTACTCAAGCCATTGGAACACCTCGACCTTGAAGAGGGCGCAGAGGTGCTCATAACACTCGACGCCGGGCTGGCTGAGACCGGGGAGCAGAGACGGCGGCGTTCCAAGGCATCCGCTGGTGCGTGGGGAAGACCAGACGCCGGAGAACGGCTGAAGCGCGTGCTCCATGAAGCGCGCATAACCGGCTCGCGGGACCTTCAGGAGCTGTCTTAGTTGCAGTTCCTGGTGGACACGGACTGGGTCATCGACTATCTGAACGGCATCCAGGCAGTATCGCAGCGTTTCGACGAGCTGAGGTCGCAAGGCATCGGCCTGAGCATCGTGTCGCTCGCCGAACTGTACGAGGGAATCCTGGGGGCTGACGATCCTCAGGCCGACGAAAGCGCATTGCTGGACTTCCTTGCCGATATTGACGTGCTGGCGGTTGACACCACGGTGTGCAGGATATTTGCAGAGGAGCGCCGAAGGCTAAGGACCACCGGGACGCTGATAAGCGATTTCGATCTGTTGATAGGCGCCACCGCCATCCGTCACAGCCTCACGCTGCTCACCAACAACCGGAGGCACTTCGCGCGGCTGCGTGGCCTGCCGATCGTGTCGGTGTGAGCCGGCGAACGCTCCTCGCTTTTGTGGGAACGGGCGAAGGGCCACTACCAGGGTAGCTATGCAGGCTGCGCGTCCGCGTTGACCCGGTCGAACTGGGCGGTGATCGCGGGAGAGGGTGGCGACGTGAGCAGCGTGACGACGACGGCGGTAGGGAACGCCACGATGTAGCCAGGCGCCGAGGCGATGGCCATGTCGAACATTCCCCATGGGCCGCCCGAGGTGAACTGGAACACGCTGACCGTCGTCGCACCTGCCACGATGGAGGCGAGCGCGCCCTGGAAGTTGAACCTGCGCCAGTAGAGCGCGAGGATGGTCACCGGTCCGAACGAGGCCCCCATGCCGCCCCACGCGTAGGCGACGAGGCTCGCTATCGAGTCCGGCCAGGCGATCGCCAGCACTCCCGCGATGCCGCCGATGGTCAGTAGCAACGTGCGCCCCAGCCATACCCTGCCGGACACCCACAGCACGTGTACGTGCTCCCAACGCCGGGCGAGCCTCCGGATGAGCGGGACGTCGTCCGTGGCGATGGCGGAGCCGAGCAACAGCTGCGAGTCCGCCGTGCTCATGATGGCGGCGACCACGCCCGTGAGCAGCAGGCCGGTGAAGACTGGGATGAAGAACGCCTCCGAGACCACGAAATAGACGCGCTCCGGGTCGAAGAGGCTCTCGCCGCCCAGCAGGCCCATCTCCATGAGGGCTGGGCGCGCCACGATGCCAAGCAGGAATCCGAACGAGAAGATCAGGATGATCCAGGTGATGGCGAAGTTGCGGCTCTGGGTGACCCTCCCCTCGCTCTCTATCGCCATGAAGCGCTGCAGCACGCGCTGCGAGCCGAACGCGCCCAGCCCCCAGCCTGCGGTCGACAGAACGAACACGGCGGTGACCACCTCGTTCCCCGCGCCGGTGAATGGGTTGAGGAACCCCGCCGGCTGTCCTTCCCCGCTGAACGGCGAGGTAGAGGTAAAGATGAGCGTGAGCGGCAGGATGATGAAGCACGTGAGCATCACCATCGACTGGAAGACGTCCGTGCGGGAGACGGCCATGAAGCCGCTGATGAAGGTATATGACGTGACTGCGGCGAGTGCTATCAGCACGCCGATGGTGTGCTCCAGGCCGAAGATCGTCCCCAGCAGTTTCGTGCCGCCGATCAGCCCGGAGTTGACGTAGAACATGATGAAGACGAGCGTCAGCGCCGCCGACACCGTCCGCAGCGTGCCCGTCCGGTCCGCGAACCGCTTCTCGAAGAAGTCCGGCAGCGTGAGCGATTCCGCTGCTATCGTGTAGCGCCGCAGCCGCTTTGCCACGTATGTCCAGTTGAACCACGCTCCCAGCACGATGGCCACGAGCGTCCACAGGTGCACGGTGCCTTCGGAGAACGCGAGCGCCGGGAAGACGAGCATCGTCCAGCCGCTGGTCGTGGACGAGCTTGCGCTGAGCGCCGAGGTGAAGCTGCTCATCCGCCTGCCGGCGAGCACGTAGTCGGCCATCTCGCGCATCCGGGCCGCGCCGACGATGGCGATGCCGATCAGCGCGGCGAAGTACACGGCGAAGACGGCGACGATGACGGGTTGGATTTCCATGCGTGTCAGGAGCGCGCTACGGCGCGGGCCTTCACCGTACCAAGAAAGGGGGCGGTCCGTGAACCGCCCCTCGTGTCGGTTACGGTCTCAGTTCGCGGGCGCTACTCGTCGCTGCGCGGCGCAGTGTCATTCCGAGCGAAGTCGAGGAATCTCTCGGGGAGCGCCCCGTTCTGGACATACGTTCCCCGAGAGATGCTTCGACTCCGCTGCACTCCGCTCAGCATGACAAGCGGCGCCTGCTGGCGCCGCGCCTACGGCTCGGCCCGCCCGACGGCCCTGCCGAGGAGCGACGCCGCCCCGACGCCGGAGGGCAGGGCGTCGCCGCACCAGACGGCGTACTGGTCTGGGCGCACGAGGATGAGGCGCGACTCGTACGCGGCGCGGCCCTCCTCGAACGTGTCGCGCACGACCTTCAGCGGAACGCCCAACTCCCGCGCCGCGTCCTCGAAACCAGCGACGTCCTCCTCCGGAGCGTCGAATGCGAGCAGCGTGAACCACGCGCCGAATTCCTCGTGGACGCCGCGCCCGGTCGAGAGGACGCCGGGCGGGACGTGGTGCCCGGCCCGGGCGGTGAACGTGTGGCTCCCGTGCGCGCTGCACACGCCGCCGGGCGGCCCCCATACGACGGGTGAGCCCTCGTAGTTGGGCTCGTAGGTGCCGACGCGGGTGCCGCGTCCCATCCGTTCCCACGCCTCCTCGAACTCCGCACGGTCCCGCTCGGGGCTGTACCGTTCGAGGAACTCGCGGTCCGACCTGATGCCCGCCGCGATGAAGTCCTGCCCCGTCTCCCAGAAGACGGCGCGCCGCTCCTCGCCGTACGAGTCGAGCAGCGACTCGCCGCCCCATCCCTGCAGCGCCGCGGCGAGCTTCCAGCCGAGGTTGACGATGTCCTCCAGCCCGTTGTTGAGGCCGAAGCCCCCATAGGGGGGATGGCTGTGCGCTGAGTCCCCCGCGATGAAGAGCCGTCCGCTGCGGTAGGCGTCCGCCACGGTGACGCGCAGGTCCCAGAAGCCCACGTGGTCGAACTCGGCGTGGAACTCGAAACCCGCGGCGCGGTTGAGCAGCGCCTGGAAGTCGTAGTTGTCAGGCGTGGCGTCGTTCGGCACCGGCGCGTGGAAGAACCAGCCCTCGCCGACGTCCACGCGCCCGAAGAACATCCAGTAGCCATGTAGAGCCGGGTCGAGCGCGCGGTACGTCGTCACCTCCGGGAAGCGCTCGAACGCCTCGTGGAGCTCGCGCGAGCGGAACACGGCCAGCAGCATCTTCTGGTCGAAGTCCTCGCCGCTCGACGCTATGCCCGCGGTCTCGCGCACCAGCGACCGCGCGCCGTCGCAGCCAACGACGTAGTCGGCCTCGAGCGTCCGCCGCTCGCCGCCCGTGCTGAATGGCTCGTCCTGCTCCGCGGCGAACCCGCCCCACGCGTAGCCGTCGCGCTCGCCGCTCGTCTCGACGATCTCGACGCGCGCGCCGTCGTCGTCCTGTTCGACGCTCTCGACGTTCCAGCCGAACAGCCCCGTCACGCTGGGGAACGTGGCCATCTTCCTGCGCAGCACCGCCTCGGTGCAGTACTGGGGCAGGCGGTCGTTCTGCTCGTAGTAGAAGAAGCGGACGGTCTCGCGGCCCGGCGGCAGGCACCAGTAGTCGTTCATCAGGTGCTTGTAGGCGGTGACGCCGGCGATGGGGTAGTTGTTCGGCATCACGCGGGCGGCCCGGAGTTCGTCGACGATGCCCCAGAAGTAGAAGTGCTCCAGCGTGCGTGCGGTGAGGTTCTGCCCTTTGGGGATGCGCTGCGGCTCCGGGAAGCGCTCCACGACCGCGCACGAGACGCCCCGCATGCCGAGCTCGACGCCGAGCGCCACGCCCACCGGCCCCCCGCCGACGATGACCACCTGGTAGCGCTCAGCCATGCCTCGCTCCCCGACGTTGCTCGTCGGCAATCTACCACACGCCCTGCCGCGCCATTCCCCGTCCGTTGTCATTCCGAGCGGAGTGCAGCGTAGCCGAGGAATCTCTCGGGCAAACGCCACGTTCCAGCCAACGTTCGCCGAGAGATGTTTCGACTGCGCCTTCGGCTCCGCTCAACATGACAAGTCCACCGCCTTCGGCTTCGCTCAACATGACAGGCCCCGTTACTTGTCATTCCGAGCGGAGTGCAGCGTAGCCGAGGAATCTCTCGGGCAAGCGCCCCTGTGCCAACCGACGCTCCCGAGGGATGTTTCGACTGCGCCTTCGGCTCCGCTCAACATGACAACTCCACCGCCTACGGCGCCGTCCAACATGACCGGCAGCCACACCCCCTCCGCCCCGTTGCGCCTGTGGTAGCATCCGCGCCATGGCGGACGACGCACAACTGCAGGCGTTGCGCGAGCAGGTGGCGCTGGCCAACCGGCTGCTGCACCACTACGGCCTCGGCGCGTACCAGGGACACGTGAGTGCGCGCGTGCCGGACTCGGACCTCGTCCTCATCCGCGCGACGCCCAGCGTCAGCCTCGAGCGCGTCGAGGCGGACGACCTCATGCTCATCGACCTCGACGGCAACGTCGTGCAGGCGAGCGAGGCGTACCCGGGGCGCGTCGGCTCGTGGGCGCTCCACACGGAGATCTACAAGGCGCGGCCCGAGGTGAACGCCGTCACGCACACGCACCAGAAGTGGTGCACCGTGTTCGGCCTCGCCGGGCGCGACGTCCTGCCCGTCATCCACCCCCCGACGGCGTCCGTCGCGGCGGAGCGGTGGCCGGTCTACACCGGCACGCCGGACGCCGTCGACTCGCCGGAGAAGGGCGCCGCGGTCGCCTCGTGGCTCGGCGGGAACGTCGCCTGCCATCTGCGCGGGCACGGCATGGTGTTCGTCGGCACGACGGTCTCGAAGTCGATGCTCGCCGCCGCCGACGCCGAGGAGCAGGCCGAGCTGACGTGGCGCGCGATGCTCGTCGGCACGCCGGAGTGGATCGAGGAGCAGTACCTCGCAGACGACGCAGCGAAGCGCTGGGAGCCGCCGAAGCCCGACGTCCGCGACGGCGTCGCTCGCGGTGAGTGGGGCAACCAGGAGTGGCTGGACGTCCACCGCGACGCGGCCTACGTCCGCCACACGGGGCTTTGACCAACCCTGTCATTCCCGCGAAGGCGGGAATCCACGTGACCGTGAGGTCACACGGTGGGGCTGGGAAGCGGGGGGTGTCTGATCCCCTCTCCCTACAAGGGGAGAGGGTTAGGGTGAGGGTACTGGAAGCATTGCGCGGGTGAGGGCATAAGGAACGAAACCATGACCAACGACGCACTCGCAGCCCTGCGCGAGACGGTGGCCGTCTCCCACCGCCTCCTCTACCTCACCGGCCTCGGCACGACGCGCGGCCACACCAGCGCGCGCATCCCCGGCACCGACACCTTCTTCATCAAGCCGTGGCCCCACATCCAGATGCACCGCGTCCGCGCCGAGGACCTCATCGTCATGGACTTCGACGGCAACATCGAGGGCGCGGGCGACCGCAAGATCACGAAGGTCAGCGAGTGGCCGATACACGCCGAGATCTACCGTACGCACCCGGACGTCGGCTCCATCATCCACACGCACCAGAAGTGGGCGACGATGATGGGCCTCGCGGGCGCGACCATCCTCCCGCTCCTCGACCCCGAGCTCGCGACCGCCGTCGCCCACGAGCCCGTCATGTTCGACGAGGACAAGGCGCTGATACGCAGCGTGGAGCAGGGCAGGGCGGTCTCCGCGCGGATGCAGGGCGCGAACGCCTGCCACCTCCAGAACCACGGCATGGTCTTCACCGGCCCCAACGTCGAGACCGCCACGATAGACGCCATTGCGACTGAGCACCTGGCCGAGATGACATGGCACGCCAAGCTCATCGGCACCCCGGAGGCGATGTCGTCGCTCGTCCTCGAGCCGCCCCTCGCCCGCCGCTCCCGCGGCGAGGTCTCCGAAGCATGGGAGCACTACTGGAAGTGGGTCGACGCCAACCCCGAGTCGCTCAGGCCGAGGTCGGCGGATATTTAGGGGGGCGCCATTCGTCCGAAGGGGACAAAGGTGGCGGCTGTAGGCTCCATTGGGTGAGCCGTGGGGCTCCCACACAACGGAGAGCGATAGGTTAGATATTCCACCAGATGTTGCCATCCTTTCTGGTGCTAAGTACCTTGCGCTCTTGTCCGTTTAGCCGTACACCGGATGCGTGTTGTCCGTAGGTATCCGCCATTTGCTGTGTATCATGTACGATTGGACCGTCTGAGAAGATGATTACATCAGGAGAACAGTATTCGAATACTTCCTTTGCAGTATCCATTCTCCCGACCGTGATGCGAAGCAACAAAAACACTTACGCCGCTGAGTCGTTTGCAGATTTCTTGGTTCTTGAGTAAGGCAGTCCATCCCCCAATTTCCAGGTCGCCTGGAAGTACCACAGATAAGCCGTTCATTTGCATGAAAACGAGCAGGCTTAAGTCGTTAGGCGCAGTGAACTCTGGATACGGATTACGGAAGACTTGAATGTCAATCCCTTCATGTGTTGGGAAGGCCTTGCTATCGTAAGTGCGGCGCATATCAACTAATCTCTGCATAGCGCTGGTGACTGTTGGTTGTTTCATTTGGACTAGTTGATTGGCCGAGACCGACGTGTTGCAAGTGAGGATTTCGATATTGAGCTGTTCGCGCAGTGCGGGCAAATCTGCTATATGATCCTGATCATAGTTCATAATGAACAGACGGTGGATGGTATTGATGCCCAAACCAGCGAGATGAGTAGCTGGGCTCAAGCTGGTTGAGTGACCGCAATCGAACAGAAGAACTTTCCCGTCGTTCGCAACTGCGTATGCGGAGAAGCCATGCTCTACATTCAAGATTTCGAAACGCATTAGGCCTTCCTCGGTATCTCTCCAAGTTTCCAAGCCTTGAGGCGTTCGTGGTAGGTAGTTCCGGTATTGGTCTTCTCAGCATAGGTCTTGTTCGTAGCATACACAACCCATGACTCATCGATTATATCGACAATTATTGAGCCCGCTTGATTGTTGGTGATATGGCAAAGGCCCCGCCTGTTCCATTGATTGTAATTGATATGCTTAGACGGCGCGTTACCTATTAGAGTGAGACTTGGATTAAGGTGTTCCAAGAACTTGTAGTCCCGATCAGAATCTCGGCCGTGGTGAGGAGCAATTAACAGGTCGACATCCCGCACTGAGTCAGAATGCTTGGATAGCACGTGCTCCCAAGTCTTGTCATGGGAGTCTCCAGCGAACACCGCTTTTCTGTCCCCGGTCTTGTACAAGAGAACGTATGAACTGTCGTTGTAGTTGCCGTTCGCCTTGTTTGCATCTTCTAGCAGTTCCTTAGTGGGAGCAAGGATTTGTAACCCATCACCGCCTGCTTCATCGTCCGCGTTTACGTTGTAGTACTGGCCCGTTGCTCCAGACAGTAGAGTGAGCCGTTTCGGGGCATTGGTTAGCTTACCGTCTCGTAGGCTAGTATAGAACGTCCAGTCGGATTCTCTGTAGGGGCCTTTGTCCCAGGACGTAATTGTCCGAGTGTTGTTGGTATCCCAAAAGTTGACCGGAGCATATCGAGTGAAGAGTGACTCTATGCCATCCATGTGGTCCATGTCGGGATGTGTTTGAATATATCTGAAGATTCGATTAATGCTGTGCTGCTGCATATATTCAACCGGGTTGTCGGGCCAGTCCTTTTGGTTGAAGTTACCAAGCACTTCCTGCATTCGAGCAATTGATCGATGCATATCAATCATTGATTGTTCATTCTCATTATGCATTTTCGGAATGGAAGCATTGCAGACGTCGATGACTGTCACATGCCCTGAGATGTGTTGAATTATGTTACAGTCACCCTCGTTTACGTTGAGAAAGTGTATCGTTGGCACTAATTCTCCTCCATCGCTCTTGTAGCGCCGAGTAAGGCACGGGCATATTCTTCAGCGGCTTGCTTCACCTTTGTTGCTCTAACCTTAAAGACCCAGATATACAGTAACCCGGCGTTTATCACAACCGCAGCGCCAATCGATATTGTGTCACTTCGAGAGAGGCAGTCTTGTGTGGCGCTGATCGCATATCCAGCAAACGACACCAACATGATGACCAGTGCCGCCCATTTTAGCCCCAACAGATTCCTATAGAAGCCATATGTGGTGAGAGTCGAAAACACAAGCGGATAGTTGTCCTTGTTCCTAGTCCTTTCGCGTAAGACAAACACAGCTGCCCTATAGGATGAATCAGCATCGTCCCCATTGGCCTCTTCTTGGGCAGGGGTTGGTATTGTGAGGCCCATACTCTCTAATGCCCTGTGAAGCGCCTCGCGGTCAACGCGATCATATTCTTCGTTTGAATGTCATAAGAAAACGGGTTGTAGGCGCTCCACCCCATTTCTCCCAGAGGTGTTTTTCTTTGCTCTTCCCTGAGTCCCTTCCAATCTGGTATGCAATGAAATAGACAATTGGAAAGAGTAATGCAGCTCCACCGAATGATAAGGCTACACCGTTGGGCATGAACAAGAAGACCAAGATTATCGGGGTTATGGCGATATAGCCCGGTAGGATGCGGGCAACATGGCTATAGGCATCGAACCCAGTGGTCACGCAAGCTCCTCGTTGCCCAGCACAACCTCGCGGAGGGCGGCGTTCGCGCGGGTCTGCCAGCCGGGGCCGTCTGCGCGGAGGCGCGCCACGACGTCGGCGTCGAGGCGAATCGTCACGCGCGTCTTGGGGTTGTCCTTGCGGGCGTAAGGTGGGAGTGTCAGCTTACCGGCGCGGTATGCCTCGACGATGTGTGGGGAGGCTTCTGCCACGGGAACCAATGGGCCGGTTGCCTCCCATGTGTCGGGGTCGTCGGCGATGGCGGCTTCGATGGCAGCCGCTTCTTCCGGCGTCGGGCTGATATGGCCTGGCTTGAGTGGTGGCATGGCTGTGTTCCTGGCACGCAGTATCCTCGATTCTACCACATACTGCGCCTAGGCTCCTACGCCGCACAGCATCCGGTGTATCCCTAGCAGAGCAAGATTGCTGACACGCGCCCCTTACCCCAACGCCACCCCGCCGCGTACGCTGGTCAGGACGCCCTGCTCATGTCAGGCGGGAGGTGGATGGACCGCGAAAACCGAATAGCCCATGGCCCGGCCACTGGCAGATATTCTCGCGTTGGCTAGGAGTGAAATGGCCAGAAATGGCGCAAAATGGCTCACTTTTGGAAGGCCCCGCATCCCCCTGCACTCGTGGGGGATGGCTCAGCAGGAGTGGTCAGGCGGGGGCGTGAGTGCGCCAGCCGCTCCTCACCCCGGCCATCCTGTGCAACCCTGTGAGGTTCGGAGGCTACCCGCCGTTCCTCCCCGCGCGGCGGACGTCCTTGCGGACCTTGCCGTCGGCGGTGAAGAGGTCGGGCCAGCGGGAGCGGAGCTCGGCGGCTTGCTCCTGGGTGGCGCGCGCCACGGGCGGGAACGTCGCGAGGCGCTCGAAGGGGCGGCACGCGTCGATAATCATGCGGTTGTTGTAGTAGCGGGGCCCCTCGTCGCCGGCGTAGGCCATGGGGTCGAGGGACGTGCTCCACATCCGCTTCACGATGTCGATGTCGTCCGTCACCTCGGTGCGCGTGCAGAGCGCCCACAGCACCTCGTTCGTGTCGGTGGGGTCGATGTCGTCGTCGACCACGATGACGAAGCGGTTGGCGTACGCGCCCGCGTGCACGGCGGTCGTCGCGTGCCCCACCTGCTTCGCGTGGCCGGGGTACATCTGCTTGATGGAGATGACATTCAGGAAGCGCCCGCCGCCGGCCTCGTGCGACCACGCGCCAACGACGCCCGGCACGCCTGCGCGCTCCAGTTCGTTCCAGAGCATCGCTGCGCGCAGGGGGCTGCGGAAGTACGTGTTGTCGTTCGGCGGCTTGCCCGGCAGGCAGCCCATCACGATGGGGTCGTTCCGCCAGTTGATGGACTTCACGTTGATGATGGGCATGTCGCGCTCGCCGCTCGCGTAGTAGCCCGTCCACTCGCCGAACGGCCCCTCCTGGTGGAACTGGTCCGGCGGGATCTCACCCTCGATGACGATCTCCGACGTCGCGGGGACGGGCAGGCCGGTCAGCGGCGCGGCGACGACGTCCAGCGGCTCGTTGCGGATGCCGCCCGCCATCGCGAACTCGTCCTCGCCGTAGTCGACCTCCAGCCCGCCGAGCAGCAGCAGCAGCGGGTCCTGCCCGAACGACACCGCGACCGGGCACGCCTCGCCCTTCGCCCAGTACTTCTCGCGGATGAGGCGTCCGTGCTTGCCGGGCGAGATCATGATGCCGAGCGTCTTGCTGTCGTGCACCTGCACGCGGTACGTGCCCGCGTTCACCCAGCCGGTGTCCGGATCGCGCATGATGACGATGTTGCCGGTGCCGAGGAAGTTGCCGCCGTCCTCGGAGTGCCAGAACGGCGCGGGGAACTGCGTCACGTCCACGTCGGCGTCGACCTGCCGGTTGTCGAGCACGGGCCCGTCCTCGACCTGCCTCGGCGCGATGGGCGTGAACTCCTTGAGGCGGTCGCGCCACGTCTTGACGAACTCCTGCCGCGTGAGGTGCGTGGGGAGGTCCAGGCTCAGGCAGATGCGCGGCAGCGACGTGAGGACGTTCGAGAGGAGCCGGTAGCTCTCCGGGTGGCCCTTGATCTTCTCGAAGAGCAGGGCAGGGTTCTCCATGTCCCACTGGTAGAGGTCGGTGAGCCCGCCGATCTCGAGGTTCGGGTCGGCGCCCTCGATGCGGGTCAGCTCGCCCATCTCCTCGATGCGCCCGATCCACTCACGCAGGTCCTGCACTGGCATGTCGCCCTCCTTGTCTCCGGCGATTGTACCCGAAGGGCGAACATCGATGGACAGCAGGGCATAGGATGGGGTGGGGGCAGCACAAGCCCAACAGTACCGCTCATGGTGGGCCCGTCGAACCACGGATGCTTGATGGCGCCGGTTATACTGATTGCGGAACGTGCGCGGGCTAAGGAGGGCGCAAGTCATGCAGAAGGTGTTGCATCTGAAGACGACGGTGCAGCCCGGGGGCAAAGTGGAGTTCGTAAGTCCGGAACTGGAAACCGGGCAGACGGTTGATGTTGTAGTGCTGCATGAGTCCGCCGCGAAGGGACGCCCCATCATGGAGATCCTCAACAGCGGCCCTGAGCGCCGCTTGTTCCAGACCGCCGAGGAAGTCAGAGCGTACTTGGAGGAAGAGAAAGCCTCGTGGGATCGCTAGCCCTTCCTCCCGGTGGCCTCGTCTATCTCGATGCCAGCGGTCTCATCTACAGCGTGGAGCGAGTAGAGCCATACCGCACGCTGCTGGAACCGATGTGGCAGGCAGCCCAGGATGGCAACCTCAGTATCGTGAGCAGCCCTGTTCTCGTGGTGGAAGCGCTGGTGAAGCCGCTCAGGGACGGCAACACAGCGATCGAGATGCAATACCGGGAGCTGTTCGCGGCTGGTGCGGTGAGGTTGCTGGAGGCCTCGCATCCTGTATTCGAGGATGCCGCTCGCCTGCGTGCCGAGACGGGCTTGGCGATACCCGACGCACTCCATGCCGCAACAGCCCTGCGGGCTGGCTGCGCCCTCTTCGTCACCAACGACACCGACTTTCGCCGCGTTGCCGACCTGCCGGTCGTTGTCCTGGATGACCTCGTTGCTGAGGAGAGCGAGGCTCCCTAAACCTCATCCCCCTACACCGGACTCGGCAGCCCCTCTCCAGTTGGCGTCCGCGGGCATGGTCCCCGATGCCGACCCCACGCGGCGTAGGTCAGGCGTCGTAGACGACCGGCGAGTACCGCACGAGGCCCCGCACGCCGTCCAGGGCTCCCGGCGTGAGCGCCAGCACCATCTGGGCCTCTTCGGACATGGCGAGAGGTACCTCAATGCCTAGCGGCCCGGCTTGCACGAAACCGAAGCGCGGGTAGTACTCCGGATGGCCGACGAGCACGACGATCCGGTGTCCCAACTGCCGGCAGACCGAGAGGCCATGTTCGACCAGTTGCGACCCGATTCCCTGCCGCTGCCTTTCGGGGCGCACCGCCAGCGGCCCCAGCGTCAGGGCGGGGATGGACTCGTCTCCATCGTCGATGTGGGAAGTGGTGAACATGATGTGCCCGATCACAACCCCATCGCGCTCCGCCACCAGGGCCAATTCAGGGATGTACTCTGCCGACCCCCGCAGCGCCTCTGCCAGTGCGGCTACATCCTCGTCCGGGAATGCGAGATTGATGACCTCCCGGACTGCGGGAAGATCGGCGGGCATCTCGGGCCGGATCACGATGTCCACAGGCTGGTCTCCACAGGCATGAAACTACTTATCGGCACGGCGCGTGATTCTCCTGCATCCCCGGCGAAACGGGAACGCGCTGCCCATCCCAGGGCGGCGCGTTCCTTCGCGTTGACCTGTCTAGTGCGTCAGACCTTGCGGTCTCCTACACGGGGCTGGGCAGCCCCACGCCGGGGATCTCCAGCGTGCGAGCGTCCATCCAGTCGCCGAGCTCCTCGATCCAATCGGCGTCCGCGGGCATCGTCCCCGACGCTGAGCGGATGTGGTACCAGTCCGGCGTATCGACGCAGGGCGGCTCGACATCGTCGTCGCGCAGCGCCTTCACCGCGCCGAGCAGGCGCCGCCGCATACGGATGATGGCGGCGTCGGACTGGCCGAGATGCTCGTGGGAGCGGTCGGTGATCGAGCCCATCGTCTCCGTGACCGCCTGGTCCTGCAGCGGGATGGTCGGGATGCCGGTGAACGTGTCGGTCCGCTGCAGCTGGCGGTCCTGGTGGTAGTCGTTGTACCAGTTCGCCTTCGGACGCCAGCGGCCCATGCCGTCGGCGGATGCGGGTTCGTACTCGCCGACCATCGCGCCGGAGCGCGCCCGCCACGGCCCGCTCTGCTCGAGCGCCTGCACGGGGTTCCAGCCGATCGTCCACACCATCGTGTTGTGGTTGTCCTGCGGCACCCAGATGTGGCCGGGCACCAGCCCGTTCGGGCGGCTGGGGAAGAACGTGTAGAACGGGAAGAGGAAGTTGCTCACGCGCCAGTAGGTCGACGGTGCGCCGTTCTCGGCCTGCCGGGCGTCGATGTCGCCGTACCGCCCGCCGTACATCATGCCGTACCGCGTGGTCACGACGTCGAGGAGGGGAGGGTGCTCCTTCCGCCAGGTGTGGACGGCGTCCGCCCTGCGCTCCAGCACGCCGTGCAGGAACCCGGAATGGCTCGTGTCGATGTCGCCCTCGAGGGCCTGCACCCAGTTGCAGCCGCGGTGGAAGGGCGCCATCTGGCGTTGCTCCGCCGGCATGTCCATCCACTCGAAGTGAGGGAGCGGGGGCGGCTCTGCGCGAGGCCCCATGTACGCCCAGATCACACCGGCTGCCTCCTGGCATGGGTAGGCGGACGGCCTGATCTTCTCCTTGAACGTGCTCACCTCCGGCTCGTTCGGCATGTCGACGCAGCGGCCCGTGATGTCGAACTTCCACCCGTGGTAGATGCAGCGCAGGCCGTCGTCCTCGTTCCTGCCGAGGTAGAGCGACGCGCGCCGGTGCGGGCAGCGCTCCGGCAGCAGGCCCACGCGTCCTGACGAGTCCCGGAAGATGACGAGGTCCTCGCACAGCAGGCGCACCCGCATCGGGTTGCCGTCGGGTTCGGGAAGCTCCTCGGACAGCATGACCGGGATCCAGTAGCGCCGCACGAGGTTCCCCATCGGCGTCCCCGGCGAGATGTCGGTCATCAGTTCGTTCTCTTCAACGCTCAGCATGTCGGCCTCCCTTGTTGAAGCCTCTCGCGTCGTGCGAGAGGCCTCGTTCAGGTATCTCCGCCTAGTCAGCCGCCGCGCCGACGAGGCTCTTGAACATCTCGACTCCCTCGGGAGAGAGGGTGTCCACGATGCGGTAGTCCTCCACGGCCTTCTCCTCGAAGACAGGCACCGTCTCATAGCCTGCCGCGGCCGACAGCGCTACGAACTCGGGGTCCTCGAACATCTGCCTCGCGGCCTCGATCCACGCGTTCTGGATGTCTCGCGGTGTGTCGGGCGCCAGCACCATCATCCGGTTCGTGCTGAGGCTCGGGGAACTCTTGAGCCGGAGCACGTCGATCTGTTCCTGGGTGGGGTTGATGCCGGGGAGGTTGATGGCCTCGGGCGGCTGCGGCCCGGCGAGCGTTGCCAGCACGTCGTCGGGGACCGGGAAGTTGTTCCAGTAGACGGGCACGAGCGTGTTGCCGTCGAACCAGTCGGGGTAGATGGTCCGCGCGGTGTCGCTGTTGCACTCGACGAACAGGTTGGTCTCGCCCCGGTTGAAGGCGGCCAGGTTGTCCGAGGTGCCGGCGTAGCCGAAGATTACCTTCACCGGCCCGCCGATGTACTCGACCCACTGCATCACGGATGCGGTCCCTCCGGGCTCGGAACTCGCTACCTTGAACTCGATCCCCTTGTCGAGGGCGTCCTGCCAGGAGCTGGCGAGTTCCTTGCGGATGCAGCCGTAGGAGGGCGATGAGCCTCCGTTGGGCGCCGCGACGAAGGTGGCTGTCCTCAGGTCGAACCCGGGAACGTCCGTACCGAGCAGTTCGCGGATGGCGAAGCGCGGGTGCAGCTGCCCGACGGTCATGCCGTTCGGCTCCGAGCGCATCACGAACTGCAACGCCCGGACACTGCCGCCGCCGGTCAGGTTGCTGATGGAGACCTTCGGGTTGCCCGGCAGGTACTTCTCGATGAAGCGTGCGGAGATGCGCGCGATCGAGTCGTAACCGCCGCCGGGCGAGAACCCGACGATGAACCGCACCGTCTGCCCCTCGAAGTGCGCGGTCAGATCGGTCTCCGGCGCGGGGAGGGGCGTGGGGGTCGGCTGTGCAACCGGCACCGGGGTCGGGGTCGGTGGGGGAGGTGTGACGCCCGGCGGGAGAGGCGTTGGCGTCGGGCCGGGGGCCAGCGTTGCCGCTGGCTCAGGGGCCGCTGTCGCCTGCTCAGGGACGGGCGTGGCCGTGGGCTGGGGCGCCGACGTTGGCGTCGGGTCGTCGCCGCCGCACGCGGTGAGGGCCAGCGCTGCCGTCAGCGCCATCATCAGAAGAACTCGGCCTAACATCCTCATGTCGGTCTCCTTTCGTGCTCAGCGTTGCGCTGGCCCTGCGGAGGTCTTCATCTCAGAAGCCTCAGTACAACGGGATCGTTCCATAGGGTGTCGAACAAGGCGCCGTAGACGCCGATGATAACCGCGAGGAAGAAGATTCCGCCAAGTGCAGCCTGCCATATCTTCACCTTGGCGAATATCAGCAGGTAAGCGAACGTCCATAGCGGCAGCGTGGTGTGCCAGCCGAAGAGCCATATGCCGAGGAGGAGAAGCAACAGCGCCCCCGTGATCGAGAGGAATCTCTTGAGGGCGGCGCGCTGGTCGTCTCCCATGTAGAAACCGAGGTCCATGATCCTGCCGCTCGAGTCCTCCTCCCGCCGCACACCGCTGTAGCGTTCGGGCTGCGTCCCAAGTGCGTACCGCACGAGTCCGAAGACCCGTATGAGCCACAGCGGCGCCCCGATCCCGATCGCGATGCGTGGCATGAGCGCCGATGCGGTCGTCCATTCGCGCGACTCCCAAAGCATCGTGCCGAACATCACGCCCACGATACCCAGGAGCACCATTTCGCCGGCAACCTCGGGCCGCGTCAGCCTTCGCAGGAAGCCGGGGGAGCCGGTGGGCTGCTCGGATGGACCGGAGGTCTCCGGCTGCGCGCCCGGTTGCTTGTTCTCTTCCATGCTCATCGTTCGTCCGTTCTAGTCCGCCGCCGCTTCCTTGAAACCCTGCGACTGCGCCGCGACCTCTGCGCTGCGCTGCGTCCTTGCCGTCCATACGACGAGCCCGATCCCGATGATCAGGATGGCCAGGAACTGGGGCCGCAGGAGCATCTCGAAGCCGTAGGCCTGGGATGCCGTCCAGAGGTTCTTCTCCACCGTCGGGATCAGCACGAGCGCGATCAGGATGGGCGTCCTCGGCCAGCCGTACGCCTTCATGAACAGTCCGAGCGCGGTGAAAGCCGCCACGATGCCGAGGTCCGCCATGCTGCTGGACGACTGGAATGCCGAGAGCATCACCACGCCTGCCACGAACGGAGCGATCAGCGTTGGCTTGAGTGCCGTGAACTTGGCGATGGTCCCGGCGAACATGAACATGATCGGCACGACCACGACGTTCGCGAGAGCGATGGTGAACACCAGCGCGATGGTGATGTCCAGGTGCTCGTTCAGCATGGAAGGCCCTGGCACGTACCCCAGCAGGATGAGCAGGGCAAGGAAGATGGCCTTGCCACCGGAGCCTGGGATGCCGAACGCCAGCGTCGGGATGAGCTCTGCCCCATCGATGGAATTGTTGGGCGCGTCCGCCGCGATGACACCCCGGATGTCGCCGGTGCCGAACGTCTGGGCGGCGCCTTTCTCCGTCTGTCGCGCCTGAGCGTAGGAGATCCAGTGCGCCGCGCTGGCGCCGACGCCCGGTATGACGCCCACGATCACACCGATGATCGAGGAGCGCGCCATGAGCAACTTGTGGCGGAACGCCTCGCGCATGCCTTCCAGCGCCTGCTGCTGCGACGCCTTGCCGTGCAACACGTCCTCCGCGTGTTCGCGGGCGATGGCCTTGTTGCTCACCACCAGCCCCACCACCTCCGGTACGGCGAACAGCCCCACAACCGACGGGATGAGCGGCACGCCGTCCCACAGGTAGTCGATGCCGAAGTCGGTGCGGATGTTCTCGCCCGTGAATGAGTTGCCCATGCACGCGATGGTGATGCCGAACGCCGCAGTCAGCAGACCCTTCACCAGCGCTCCGCTGCTCACCACCGCAACCGCCGCGATGCCCGCGAGCGACAGCAGGAAGAATTCCGCCGACCCGAGCAGTTTGAGCACTTCGCGCCCCACGGGCAGGAACGCATAGAGCACTGCGGCTCCGACGAGACCGCCGACCAGCGTCGTCGTGTAGCTCGCGCCGAGCGCGTACGCGGCCTTGCCCTGCTGGGCGAGCGGGTAACCGTCGAGGATGGTGGCCTGCGCGGCGCGCGCTCCGGGGATGCCCATCAGGATGGAGGGCACCGGTTCCGTGATGTCGCCCGCGGCATCCTTGGCGGTGACCAGCACCAGTGCGACCAGCGGGTCGATGCGGTGGGCGAATCCGAGCAGGATCACCGTCAGGGGCAGGTTCGTTCCCGGCAGCAGCCCGCCGAGCAGGGCATAGGGGATGACGAGGAAGAACGCCAGCATCGGTCCCAGGCTGAATAACTGCTGTAGCGCGCTTGCGGTGGCCTCGAACATCGACAATGCCCCCTAAGCCTTGTCTGACGGCCTGCTTGCTTACGTGTTTCCTGTCTGTGGCGCGCGGATTATACCCCGCGCACGCGCCATCCGTTCGTGGTGCGTCTGGCCTGCAGGGCGGTGCGCGTTGACCGGACGCCCGGCGCGACGTACGCTCCGCTCCGAACCCACGATGCATCAGGGGAGGTGCACGATGACCCTCGAACGCCAACGAGTCGCCTACACAGACATGCGGGACTTCATACGCCTGCTGGACGAGAAGGGGCTCGTGCACCACGTCACGGCGGAGGTTGACCCCGTCCTCGAGGTCGGTGCGGTCGCCGCGCGCTCACTGGAGCGCCAGGGCCCGGCCATCATCTTCGACAACGTGAAGGGCTACCCGGACAAACCGATGGTTGTGAACCTGCTCTCCACCATCGAGCAGGTTGCGCTCGCCTTCGGCACCGAGCCAGACGAAGCCAAGATCCACGAGCGCGTCGTCGGCGGGATGGACCACCGCATGCCGTCCGTCCAGGTCGACTCCGGGCCGTGCAAGGACGTTGTCGTCAGCGGCGACGACGTCGACCTCGATTTCATCCCCACGCCGGTCTGGCACGAGCACGACGGCGGGCGGTACCTCGCCACGACCGCAGGCGTCGTCACCCGCGACCCCGTCACCGGCATACTGAACATCGGTCTCTACCGCGCCATGATCAAGGACAAACAGACGCTCAGCCTCTCCGGCGGCGTCCGGGGCAGGGAGTCGTCGACCGGACCGGGCGGCGGCGACCACATCCTGGACAACGAGGCGCAGGGACGCCCGACGCCCATCGCCATCGTGATGGGCACCGACCCGCTCGTGACGCTCGCGGCGGGCAGCCCCGTCCGCCCCAACACGGGCGAACTGGAAGGCTCCATGGAGTACGAGGCCGCCGGCGGCTGGCGCGGCGAAGCAACGAAGCTCGTGAAGTGCGAGACGAGCGACCTGCTCGTGCCGGCGGACTCCGAGGTCGTCATCGAGGGCGAGGTCGTGCCCAATGAGCGCACCGAGGAGGGGCCGCACGGCGAGTCCACCGGCTTCTACGGTCAGAACCTGGCCGCGTTCGTCATCAAGGTCAAGGCCATCACCCACCGGAAGGACCCGCTCACGTACGGCCTCATCTGCCAGCGCGTCGAGGATTACCCCCGCCAGCTCCTGCGCTCCGGTTCCATGCAGTCCCGGCTGATCGAGCGGACGGGCAAGACGAACATCCGCGAGGTCTACTTCCCGGAGGTCGGACGCCGTGGCATGCTCATCGTCTCCGCGGACATCCAGAGCAAG
This sequence comes from Dehalococcoidia bacterium, assembly GCA_965208625.1. GTDB lineage: Bacteria > Chloroflexota > Dehalococcoidia > Lucifugimonadales > Australimonadaceae > Bin16. The sequence goes on along the minus strand of OZ242348.1, from coordinate 1,106,018 downwards.
GAAGAGCCGCGCGAGATCATGGAAGCGATCTGGGACGCCGAGGCGTGGCGCTGGATCATCGTCGTCGACGACGATTGCAACGTGCGCGATTGGGAAGAAGTGATGTGGCGCGTCGTCTCAGCTGCCGAGCCGGACGACCACGTCATCTTCGGCCGGGAGTTCGAGCCCACGCCACGATTGCGCGGCGAGGTCGACTTCACTCCGCCTAGGCGCGGCATGGGCATCGACGCAACCATGAAGTTCAAGGACAACGACTTCCCGCCCGTGAACAAGGTGGGCCGCCACATTATGGAACCCGTCGCCGCCCGCTGGGACGAGTTCGGCCTGCCGTAGAACCATCGCTTCGTGGCTGTTCTCCGTTCGTGGTGAACCTAAGGTTACCGTACTGCGAACTTTCCAGTGGGACGTACCGCTCTAACGGGATGCAGCAATCAGGATGCCATTCGCCGTGATACGGTACCGGTATCGAAGAGATGGCGCTTCAATGTGCCCAAGGTTCAGCATCGGTTGCCCGCCTAGGTAGGGCGCTCCTGCTCTGTCTGCTTGCCGGATGCGATGACGCGCCACCGCCGCGATTCCTCCGTGGTCGTCAACCGACGGGCTCCGTGACCATAGGCAGCAATTCCACACAACGGCGTAGTTCCTGCGCTGACCTTCCCGACAACAAAGCCTAGCAAGCTGGCATTACAACCTGTGCCCGATCGCTTGGTTTACGCGCAACTGATGCGGGAGCTTCCGTCGTTCTCAGCCGCCCACCTCTCCACTGTTCGCACGTCTATGGCGAAACCGAGGCTGTCGTCATCAGGCAGTCTGTCATGGGGGAACCAGCGCCCGCGAGTCACTAGCGGAAGCGGCAAGCGCGGGCTACCCAACCAGATCCGAGCCTGATGCCTGTTTTCGTAATAGAGGCGTTCAGGGACGAACTCTATGCCCGTCGCCGACTGCGTCTCCCTGACGGCGGCGTCCCGCCGACTACGACCGTCTGCCGCATTGCCGCCTGGAAGACTCCATTTGCCTGCCCTGCTGCCTCCCCTGCGCTGAATCAAGAGCACCTCGTTCTGGTCGTTGACGACGAGGGCGAAGCCCGACCTGGACATCCTGAATCCCGGGTAATGCACTCTTCGGCTCCCTGGGTTCTCGCTCGCCCATTTCCCGATGACTCTCTTGTCCAAGCCGAATGCCAAGTTTTCATCATGAGGCAGCATGTCCCTCTTGAACCACTTGGCGTCCAGGCACTCCCTCTTCTGTACCCGCAAGTGTCCGCCGATGAGTCTTCCTCGCCAAACTTCCCAATGGGCTCGATTACCCTTCGCGTACAGGCCGTGGATAGCCATCCGGATTCCCGTCTCCTCATATGTCTCCCTGCGGGCCGTTTCACTCAAACTCTCTCCCTTGTCCCTTTGACCCCCAGGTAGGCTCCACTTGCCCTTCTCCCCGCCGTATCCTCGCTGGATCAGAAGTATCTCGCCTCTATCATTCACTACGAGACCGAACGCAGGCATCCATCCCCCTTTCGGCTGGGCTCTCAGGTGACCAAGTCCTCCGCGTTGCCAGCCTCTGCGGACGTCTTGCGATGCATGCGGTAGAGGCGGCACCAGCTGAACCAGGTGTTCCTCGGCGCCTTCGCGCACGGCCCCTCGTGTCCGGGCGCGAAGTGACGTGCCTGGATGAGTTCGTCGATGGTCTGACGGGAGAGAGGCACAGGGGTTCCTGATGGAATCCATGTTCGTTCTCATTCACAGACCGGCCAACCGGTCGGCAAGATAGGTCAGGCGTTCCCGATGGGGGACGTTGCTCATCCAACGCTGGGGTATTGCGGAGGCTCCGTAACGCGCTCCGAGCACCGCGCCAGCCAGCGCACCGTTCGTGTCCGTGTCACCGCCAGCACTCACCATTGCCACCAAGGCTTCTTCGAGGTTCAGGGGTGTTGTCGCGGCCCACAACCCCGCTTGCATCGTCAGGACGGTATGTCCGTTGGGACCTTGATTGTCCTTCATCCACTCTATGTCTCGAGGCGGGGTCCGTCCCCGTATCACGTCCTCCAAGAAGCGAGTGGGAACACCAGCCACCCGTGCTATGCCTACCAAGTCTGGACACCCGTCGGCCTTGGCTGCGGCCAGCAGTTTCTGCAAGTCTGGAACAACTCCGCTGAGCAGCGCCGCAATCACGGCGTTGATGATGACACAGGTCCACTGGCTGGGTGGTGCGTGGTGGGATACCGAGCAGGAGTCCGCCGTGTCCTGCACCAGCAGTTCGGGATGAGTCCTCCGGGCTATGGATACCGGAGCACACCGCATGATGCCGCCGTTCGAGGCATTCTCACCCATAGCTCGATAGACGGCATATGCTGCAATCGGAGGTGGCACCTTGTCCTTCAACTGATTGATCGATTGCCTCGTGGTTCTGCCCATCCCCCGTCCATTCAACAGGCTCCAAGCGACCAGCCGTGCCGCGAAACGCTCAACCAGATCTCCACCCTCCAGCAGGGATTCAGCGAGATCCACCGATTGCGCCGTATCGTCGTCCATCGGCTTCGCCTTCTCCGACGGGCTGATGTCTCTTACGCCGTCCGGGAAGCGTCCCCTTATGCGCTGCCACGACCATCCCTCCATTGGACGACCCAGCAAGTTGCCTACGGCAACACCCAGCATCACACCACGAGCCCTGTCCACGATTCGCCCGTTTTCGGAGGCGGGAGCAGTGACTTCAGCGAGGTAGCGTACTAAGCTCGGTGCCCTTCCCACGGGCTTTGGGGGCACCATCTGGTCAGTACCACCGAACACCGTGTTGCAGTTGATGCATCTAAAGGGTCGGTCACGCGAGTGCCAATCCCGGCGCAACCTCGCTTTCTGGCTGGCACACTTCGGACATCGCTTGATTAGCGTTCGACCGAAGGGCTCACTACAACTCAGGCACCGCAGCGCGTAGTAGCGCTTATGCCAATCCCAACGGAGCCGAGCGTTCCGACTCTTGCACTTAGGACAGGCTCTCTCCATCGCTGGGAAGGTTGGAATAGCGGTACTAGATTTCTTCGGAAGCGGCTTGGCCGATGCTGGTGCTGACGTGGGCAATGGGACGCTTTGGGGTGGTGCTGATTCCACGTGCCAAGCTGGCGGCAACATTGGTGCCTGTGGCGTAGCCTCCGTGGTGCTACTCCCTGGCGGGGCCGGGTTGGGGTTCTCCTCTAGGATGTGGGCCCAGGCATCAGCGGAGGGGCGACCGATGTGAGAAGCCATCGGCGAGAACGCCTGCTGGAAGGCATTTCGCACCGGTCCAGGCATGGCTCCCCAACTCCGTTTCTGGCCCGGTGTGGGACGCCAATGGCCTTCCCTCGGCTGGTGAGCGAAGCGATGCCCCTTGATCCGTTCACGGATGTTGGACACCGCATCGGCGGCCGACGTGTCTATCCCCTGGTACGGATGGCTGCCGTTGCCGAGGAGCTGGTAGAGCAGCACCGCAAGTGCGAAGTTGTCGCTGTCCTGGGACCGGAACTGCCGCCGAAAGTCGTTGATATCGGGTGCCGTGTACTCGGGGCTGCCCACCACGCACGGATACGGCTGGTGCCCCGGTCGGCTCGGTATCTGGAAACTGTCGCAGTCGATCAGCATGACCGAGCCTGCTTCGCTCACCAGGATGTTGGAGGGGTTCACGTCCCCGACCCGCACGCCGATGGCGTGCAGTCCGCGAAACGCCTCCGCCATCCTCACGCCGAGCTTCGTCCGGTATTCGTACCCCTGCTGATGCCGTGGCAGTTGCCTTCTCTCGTTGGCGCTGATGAACCGGTAGGCCGTTCCGGCTCCCTTGGAAGCCTTGGCCATCTGGTAACGCAGCCCGCTGGCGTCATACTCCACCACGTTCGGCCAGCTCAGCGCCTGAGCGTTCTCGGGCGGGTTGTCGCGCATCGCCTGGAGCTTGGCGGCCCGCTCTGGAGTGGCGTACTGCTGGTGCAGCACCTTGATGACCATGCGCGGGTCGTCGCGGTGCTCATACACGGAGCCCTCACCACCACTCCCGATCAGCTTGCCAATCCTCACAGGACTCGACTTGGCCGACACGTTCTCCTGTCCACCGGTCTGACCGGACCCCTTCCCAGCCCCTCTCATGCCAATCCACCTCATCAACCTTCCCTGGCTCTGACGCACACGGCGATGGTGCAATCATCGGTCGCCTTGTTTGCATCGGCCACTTTCTGAAGCATGGCCTCGAGCACGGTGCCGGAAGACGATGATGAGGCTCGGTTCAGCGCACGGTACAGGGGCGTCCAGAAGCGGTCATAGGGGGCGCTGCCTCGGGACAGCGCCACGTCCTGCAGCCCGTCTGTAATGGCGGCTACGCACCTGATGTCGGAAGAGACAGACACCGCGACGCGCGGTAAGTTCCGTGGGTTGGTCAGAAACCTGGTCTCATTGGCGAACTCTCCGTTGTCCGGCTCGCTCAACAACCGCCAAGCCTCTCCGTCGCCAGCCACAATGCACCCGTCCCCAACGTGGGCCACGCCTACCAGTCTTGCACTGGTCAGCGTCAACATCAGGGTACAGGCGTACTCATTCAAGTTGACCGCTCCGTGTGACTTATGCGCCACCGCTGTCACGCTCTGCCTTGCGTTACGTACGGCACGTTTCAGTGCACTTCGGAGTAGGTGCTCCTTCACCGCTATGGCGGGATTGCGATTGAGCCGGCGGATGAGGCTGGCGACTCCTGCAACGCAGGCAGCACTAGAACCATGCTGGGAGTAGCTGGCCGAACCGGCACCATCGCTCACCGCCATGATTGCTACGGACCCAAGACGCCCCGCGGACGGCACCGCTACCACTACACTGTCCTGGTTGGGGGTGCCGTCCTTCAGGTGGGACGCGCCCTGCTTACTGGCGCAAACAACCTGCAGCCCCGAGGCCCCTTCTGCGCTCTTCCATGGGGCACTCTCAGACATCAATAGTGGTCCAGTCGGTGGGGGGCAGGTTCACCGCCTCGCCTGGCGTGCTGCGAGAGATCGCTGATACCGACTTGCTCAGCCACACGAAGAAGTCGCTGAACCGCAGATTGTCTAACTGCTGGGGCTGATACCTTGAGTTCGGGTTCGGCAACACCCTGAGCATTGCCTGCACCGCATCAGCATTGACTCCCACCTTGAATATGGTCAGCTTGCCTTCGTTCTCCATGTCGACGAGGCGCTGATTGGCGTTCTTCATCTCTGACCGGGGACTGGTGGGCAGCCCATCGCTGAAGAGCACCATGATGGGTCTAAAGTAGGGCACGCCGCCCCTGCGGTACTGCTCCTTCCGTTCTTCCAAGAGGTCGCATCCCTGCTCAATGGCCAGGTGCATGTTGGTAGAGCCACCCGCTCTCATATTCGTCTTGTCCCACTCGCCGACTGTGCTGAAATCCTGCTCCACCCTCGCCTCTGTGCTGAACGACAGTAGGGCCACCTCCACCCGGTTCCTCGCAATCTCGTCGTCCACGATGGCTTGGTACAGGTCATCAACGCCTCGGTTCATCGCATCGATGGGACGTCCTGACATGGAACCGCTGCAGTCGGCGATGATCAGCACGGGACAGCGCGGCTCTGGATTGTCCGCGAACTCCATGTCCTCCAGTTCGTCTTCAAACTGCACTTCCTCTTCGTCTGTGACATCCTCGGGGGAGCGTTCTTCAGTGAGGTCGTTCATCAAGGTTCACTCCTGTGCCATGTTGGAGGCAATCTCCGCCTCTGGACTACCTTGCACTTGCCTACCAGTATCCCGATCGACAGTGGCGGACACATTGATTATCGGGATTCTCCCGCAGCTGTACAACCCTGACTTGAGGTGACACCATCCTCACCGCCAGCTACGAGATTGTCATCAAGGGCCAAGGTTAACACGAGAGGACACCCCCCACCGCGCACACTCTCGCTCCAAAGGGTGTGGGTCAAGAATCGCCAACATACGTGCTGACACTTGCTGTGGCGAGCAAGCTCCGGCACTCAGCGAGTGGAACGTGGGACGCTACGGCCTCTGCCAGCACTTCTCCTTTGTTCAGCAGCCATATCTTCCATGTATAGCCTGCGTGCTGACCAGGAACGATTGCATTTTCACGCCGGTGGACTTCCACCACGTACCTGGCCACTGTAAGGCGCGTCTCCAGCTCATTGGCCAACGGGCATGCCGTACCAAGCGGCAAGTCCTCCAAACTGTCCACCGCCAGATCGAAATCGTGAATGCTCTCTTCCAGTGCGGCATCCACCTCCTGGCTGCTCCAACCCTTCATCCACTTGCTCCATTCTTCAGTATGCGGCTGCGGGGGCCAGTCGGGCGTTGGCGTCCATGTGGGAATGAGAGTGGGAGTGGGAGGCGGGAGAGGGACAATCGACAAGCCGTTGCTGGGAGCAGATGTAGGGGTGGGAGTGGCCGTTCCCTGAACCGGAGTCGCCGTAGGAACCACAGTCGGTGTTGGTGCTTGGGGTGCCAAATCAGGGAGAACCTCCCCTTGAGGGAATGCAGTACCCGCCTGGGTGTCGTGGGAGACATGCCAGTAGAAAGCGCCGACGCCGATGCCCGCAATGAGTATCAGCACGGGAACAAGGTGTCGCAGCGTTCCAGTCTCACTGGTGCCCGCGACACGAGTGGATTGGGAAGAACGTAGCGTCTGGGATTTGGGTGGTGGCTTGCCGCCGCTTGAGACACGCGCCGATGTTGTGGTGCTGCTCTCTGGCAGGGCCGGGTTGGGGTGCCCCTCCAAGATGCTTGCCCAGGTGTCAGCCGTAGGGCGTCCGATGCGGGTAGCCATCGGCGAGAATGCCTGCCGAAAGGCATTCCGTACTGGTTCCGGCATGGATCTCCAGCTCCGCATCTGGCCCGGCGTAGGGCGCCATTGGCCTTCCCTAGGATGGTGGGCGAAACGATGGCCCTTGATCCGTTCACGGATGTTGGAAACTGAATCTGCGGCCGATGCGTCTATCCCCTGATAAGGATGGCTGCCGTTGCCCAGAAGCTGATACAGCAGCACGGCCAAAGCAAAGTTGTCGCTGTCCTGGTTCCGGAACTGCCGTCGAAAGTCGTCAATCTCAGGTGCCGTGTATTCGGGGCTGCCCACCACGCAGGGGTACGGCTGGTGTCCGGGCGGACCCGGAATCTGGAAGCTGTCACAGTCGATCAGCATGACCGATCCATCGGCTCTCACCAGCATGTTGGAAGGGTTTACGTCCCCAATTCGTACATGTATGGTGTGCAGCCCACGAAATGCTTCCGCTATCCTAGTGCCTAGCTTCGTCCGGAATTCGTACTCCTGTTGGTGCCGTGGCAGTTGCCTTCTCTCGTTGGCGCTGATGAACCGGTACACCGTCCCGGCCCCCTCGGAAGCCTTGGGCATCTGGTAGCGAAGTCCGTTGGCGTTATATTCCACCGCGTTCGGCCAGCTCAGCGCCTGAGCGTTCTGCGGCGGGTTGTCGCGCATGGTGTGAAGCTTGGCGGCCCGCTCCGGCGTGGCGTGCTGCTGGTGCAGAACCTTGATGACCATGCGCGGGTCGTTCCGATCCTCGTACACGGCACCTTCGCCGCCGGACCCGACCAGCTTGCCGATCCTCAGAGGCCCCCTCATGCAATCGACCTCATCAACCCTCTGGATGCCATGGCCTCACCCCCGCAGAGGTTCACGTCTGCCATTCAAGTGAGTAAAGGCGAGGTTCCGCAGCCTATCACGCCCCACTGACGAAGGGTCGGGTGAGACATGGCGACAGGACACGAGCATAGGCATCTAATGACCGTCGGAGTGACGTCAGCAGAAGACCTGAGTGAGGTACACTGCTTCGTACCCACGCCACTTGCCGAACGACGCGCCGACGCCGGTTCTGTCGTACTGCTTCCCCAGCAGATTGGTCCGGTGGCCCGGGCTGTTCATCCATCCCCGTACCGCCTCAGCCGCAGTTCGCTCCGGGTCACCGAGGGTGGTCTCGATGGCTAAGTTCTCGGCTACTCCGTAATGGGTGCCCTTCCAGCAGCTGTAACCTGCGCGGTCGATTCGGTCAGATGGCCCCAGCCCTTCGGGGGTGTCGTGACTGAAGTAGCCCCGACTACTCATGTCATCGCTGTGGGCACGGGCCACGGTGGCCAACTGTTCATCCCAGTTGAGCGGGGCTCCTCCGGCCCTGATTCGTTCTACGTTGATGCCGACGTGCACTTCCTGTTCTGTCTCCGACACTCTAGCCTGAGTCTCCAGCCGGGCTCTCGCTTCGCGTTCTTCCCGAGCGTCCGCCAACCAGTCGATTGGGTTCTGGGGTACGCGCAATTCAAAGCCGGGGTGTTGATACCAGTACATCCCCCCGCCTATGGCAAGGCCGATGATCACCACCACTACCGCTGACAAAGCTCTTCTATTGCTTCCCCTATTCCTCCTTGATGGCATAGCGATTTCCTGAGATTCACCCGACTGCCTGTTCAGTTCAGTTAGGGTGCCACCTGTACCCCGTCAGTTGAACCGCGCCAGCCTGCTGTGTCCCTATCGCACAAACAGTTCCTACCATTCTTTCCAGCGGTAGTGCCCCGTTCCCGTGGCTACGGTCAGCACCCGGTATACCGCAGGCATCATCAACTTTCTCTGAAGAGCGACCTGAACGCGTATGGAAACCTGATGCAGGGTCAACAGCATCGATACAACGATCACAATCGTCAGACCCTGTTCCGTGCCGATCACCAGATCAGTAGCACCGAAGGCAATGCCCAAAGCAACAACCAGCATCGCTGGTGGAGCCCAGAAGACCGACTTGCGCCGTCGGTAGTTGTTGCTGATCAATATTGCCAACAAGGCTACTGGTATGGGTCCCAGTGTGACGACCGCCGCCTGCAATGGGGACACCGTGAAGAGATACTCCCTCATGGACGGAAGGAGTAGTGCGATAGCACCAACACCACTGACAGGCTCGATAATGCCATCCAGGGTCACCCAAGGCTGCATCATCGCCACCAGGGGTATGAGTGTCGCCACGAAGGCCGTTAGCCGGACAATCAATGTAACCAGTTCACGAGTCCTGGTCTGGTCGCGACTACCTTGATGCATAGTGTTGATCTCTCTGCCTCATGCTTCAGTCCGCCTCGAACGGAGATGCAGTGGCGGCGCGAATGGTCTCACTGGCGACCCGGAATTCGCTTAGTTCGGCGTTCAACTCCGATATTGCCGCCGGGATTTCCTGAAACGACGAGGTATCGAAAACAAAGTCTGTCCGCAACTCCAGCTTGCGCAGGATCGCCTCCATATCGCCGAGTTGCTTTCCGATGGCCTGAGCCTTGGCTAACGCAGACTCCGCCTGCGCTTCCCACTGGGAATAGAGAGCCCACTCTCGTTCGTCATCCTCCTGTGCCTGTACCTTGGCAGCCGGGTCATTGATCGACTCTGTAAGTGCCTGCTGAGTCGCGAAGTAGCCAGGTGCACTGGCCTTGGCGTTGTCGATTGCCGCCTCGAACTTCACATAGGCCAGTTGGGCTTCTTCGTAGAGGGGTTCCCACCGGTCAATGAGCGTATCGATGTCGCTGATCTCAGAGAGTGCGGGTTGAGACCTCGCTTCGGAACCGTCGCCGCCAGGATTCCCACTGGCAAACAGGCTCACGTCCCCCAACGCGCGGTCCATGTTCTCGGCCTGGTTCTCGGCCAACCGAACGGAAGCGGACACCCTGGTGGCTTCGGTCTGGGTCACTTCCTCGAATACCGCGAGTCCTCCGTAGCCGATTACCACCGCAGCAACGAATATCAGGGAGTACTTGAGTATCCCACGAATCACGACCATGCCCGGGATTATCTCCGATCAGGGAAGGATAGGGGCCGAAGGTAGCCAATCGCGTTACGAGGAGTTCACGGCGGATGCTACCACAACACCCCGACCGGTCGTACACAGAACCCCATCCGCAGAAGGGCACCAGCGAGAGCGGAGACGGCGCACCTGAGAAGGGCTCGGCTCCACAAGGTGAACCGGTAGCAGATGATTGATGCGGGTTTGGCTGCTTCCCTGGGCGGTTTGCCTCGGCATCCCGAGGTTGCACGAGGCATCGATTCGATGTACGGTAGACCTATAGAATAGTATTCTACCCGTACAGGGAAGGCTGCGGTGAGCATCAACATCAAGAATGAGGAGACGTGTGACCTCGCCGTCGAATTGGCGCAGCTCACCGGCGAAACCATGACCGGTGCGATCAAGATGGCTCTCAGGGAGCGCTTGGAGCGCGAGAGGAAAGAACGCGGCACCGAGGCCCGCGTTCAGCGGCTCCTCGCCATCGGGGAGCGCTGCGCAAGGATGCTGGGCGACGGCCCGTCTGCTGCCGAGCACGGCGACTTCCTGTACGATGAGCGAGGGCTGCCCAAGTGATCGTGGACACGTCGGCGGTCCTTGCGATTCTCTTCCACGAACCGGATGCGGAGCGTTTCGCCAGAGCCATCACAACGGCGCCTTCCCGCCGGATGTCGGCTGCCACTCTATTGGAGACGACCATAGTCTTGGAGAGTCGAAGCGGCCCCGCAGCCGGTTACGAGCTCGATGCCTTTCTCCAAGAGGCCCGCATCGAGTTGGAGCCGGTCACCGCCGATCAGGCGCAGGTCGCGCGCAGGGCCTGGAGGAGGTTCGGCAAGGGCAACCACCCGGCTGGTCTGAACTTCGGCGACTGCTTCGTCTACGCGCTCGCGGAGACCACGCGGGAGCCCCTTCTGTTCAAGGGCGGAGACTTCGAACTCACTGACATTGAGGCAGTTTGATCAGGGCCGTCCCGCCACACGCGAGCGGCGACGCTGCAGGTAATTCGACCCATGCAACAGGAAGGCACCACTATGGTGCCCAAGGTGGCCTAAGACCTTGACGTTCCCTGTTTGACCGGGCCGCTCACTCGCCGCCGGAATCTCCCTGGGCCGCTACAGTGTCGAACGCCAGCCGGATTGCTTCCACCTACCGGAATCGGGGCTGAACTATCAGATCGGGGTGGCTGTCCTGCCCATCTCATGTCCTACTCCAGTCCTTCGGTGGATTCGGACTTAGTCGTAGATGAAGCTTGAGCCCAGAGCTCTGATCCGAGCACAATAATCACCAATGACGCGATAGTCCCAGTCCATGCGAAAGGACTGCACGTAGCCCTCTTCGTCAAGCATAACTTCGTAATCCAAGGTATACCCCGTGTACCAAGAAGCATCCTGCAATCCGAAGTCAGATAGCATACCCCTGAGCATAACGTGGCCATCCGCCCTTGTCGCAGCAACAGCCGTTCCCGTACGCGCTATGTAGATCAGCAGCCGCTCGATGTCGAAATCAACATTTGTCTGTACTGAAGGCACTTCGCTCAAGTCAACATACTTGTAGCCGTAGCTGTCGATGCCCGAGAGTGTGACGGCTCCTCCATAGTTGTGCACGTCACACCTGCCATCGAGAAAACCTACGTCAGTTCGAAACCGCACGTTATCGCTCTCCACCAGCCGCAGGTAACCGTCCACCGCTGCCATGACACCCGGTTCCCCAGCCTGCACGCCTTGGGCCGTGCCCACCAACTCCACCAACCCCTTAACCTCATCTACGGACATGCCCGGGGTTATCCTGGGGTCGCTGTACAAGCGGTACATCTCTTCTTCCCACGGCAGCAGATAAGACAGCCGCAGTGCGCTGTCAGCGGACATCATGCTGGAGAAGTCAGTCGAGTGGTCCACGCCCGTCAGCGCATGGAGCGCCTCGTGGATTGCCGTGTGCTTGATATCGTTTTCGTCATTGTCCGGGTCGTACCAGACACTGAACGATGCCTGGAGAATCGTGTCATCCCACGAAATCCTGTCCGGACCACCACATCCTGCGTTAGTTGCACAATAGGATGGCTGATCAATGGCTGCATACCAGGAAGATGGGACACCAACATACACGCGTAGCTCGGCTTCGCGCTCGGGTGCGCCGTAGACGAAATCGAGACGCAGTATCGGGCTCAGGTATTCCAAGGCCTCCACTGCCAGGTCCCTGTATCTTTCATCTCCCTGAGGCTCAACGTAGACCGCCAATGAATCCTTCTCCCACTTTTCAATGATGTTTGAACTCCACCCACTACACCCAGCGAGGAAGTTCTCTGTACGCACAATACGCCTGTTGGGGCGATCGGCGAAGCACTCCCACACGGATTCGCGCACCCGTATAGTGTGAGGACGTGGTGTTGGCGTTGCCGCTGGACGTGGGCGTGGCGTAGGAGTTGACGTAGGGCGTGGTGTCGGCGTAGCCGTAGGGCGCGGTGTCGGGGTCGCCATGACCGTTGCGGTGGGAGATTGTGTTGGCGTCGCGGTTGGACAGGGCGGGAGCGGCGTAGACTGCGCAGCGGGCGGAGTATGCGTCGGAGCCGTGGTCGCCGTGGCGGTGGGCGTCGGCGTCGCCAGCAGGCTCCTGCACTCGGCGACAGGCGCGTGAACCCTGACAGCCTCAGCCAGCAGCTCGCGCTGGAAACGCAGCCATATCGCCCACGTGATACCCGACTGCTGCCCGGGAACGTTCCCGTTGCCGAGCCTATGCATGTCCACGAGGTGCTCGGCTATCTCAAGGCGCATCTCAAACGCGGCCACCAGAATGCACGCGTCGCCCTTCGGCAGTCCTTCCAACTGGTCCAGCCCCTCACCGAAGACGCGTAGGCTTTCGCCAAGTGCAACATCCACCTGCTGCTCGCTCCACCCAAGCGCCCAGTCCCACCAGGCGTCGGAGAGCGGCTGTGGGGGCCAGTCAGGGGTGGGCGTCGCCGTGGGAGCAGGCGTGGCAGTTGGCGATGGCGTCGGAGTCGGGTCGGCACAGGGAACCGACGTCGGCGTCGACGTAGGGACGGGCGATGGTGAAGGCGTGGGAACTGGCGTCGGTGCTTCTACTGCTACGGGCTGGGCCGTCGGGGTGGGAGTCGGAGTCGACACCGGTTCGCTCACCGTCTCCTGCGAGACGTACCAGGAGTAGTAGCCAGCCCCGCCGAGGCCCCCGATGACGACGAGGAGCGCCACGATGAACAAACACCGCCCACGCCCGCCGGACGTTCGCTTGCCTGCGTTCCCATTGCCGGAGCTTTCTGACCGCAAACCGCGCTCATCCCGCCTGGCGCCGGCACCAGCCTGCGCGTCGCTCCGCCATACCGTCCCCGTCCCCTTGCACTCCAGACACTCCTGGCCTGCACGGATGTCCGCAGACCGGGCGAGGAGACGTCGAGCCTCGTTGATCTCCTTCATCCGATCACCGGCGTCAGGCGTCCTGTTCCGGTCAGGGTGATACTGCAGCGCCTTTCGGCGAAAGGCCTTGCCTATGTCCTCGGGAGACGGGTCTACGGGAAGGCCAAGCGTGTCATGGAACCTCGTGGGGATGCGTCCAACTCCCCTGCAGGTCGGGCATCGGACGTTCACAACCGGTTGCGTCCCGGTTCGGTCGTCATCGCCACGCTCTCCCTATCTCCCCAGGACAGCCTCGCGGAGGGCGGCGTTGGCGCGGGTCTGCCAGCCGGGGCCGTCGGCGCGGAGCCGCGCCACCACATCCGCGTCGAGGCGGATCGTGACGCGCGTCTTGGGGTGCTCCCTGCGCGCATGGGGCGGCAGGGTCAGTTTGCCAGCGCGGTGCATCTCCACCAGCTCAGGGTCGGCCTCGGCCATGGGCCGCGCCCGTGCGAAGTCCTCCTCACCCCACTCAGGGTTTTCGGGGTCCGAGGCGATGCCTTCGTTGATGGCTTCGTCCTCTTCCGGTGCGGGACTGATGTGGCCGGGCTTAAGAGGCGGCATAGCGCACCTCCTCCCTTCGATTGGCTCTGCGCAGGCTGATGACCCTGACGTTGGCCTCCCGCCTCACGTACACGAGAACGTGCATCCGGTTGCCGATGTAGCCGTACGCACGGACACGCGGCTCACCGTAGCGCAGGTCAGGCACTCGTATCGCCGTCTCCATGTCGAACGCCTCCACCAGCACGAAGTCCACGCCGTGCTTGCGGATGTTGACCTCGCGCTTGGTTTCGTCCCATTCGAACGGCATCTCTAGTGTATGTACACCCGTTGGCACGGTCAACGCAGAGTCGAACGACATCCTATCCCATGCCCTGTCGCGTGAGGAAAGCGGACGCTGTCGCCCAGATGGCAGCGCGTATGGAACGGTGACATCTGGTGGATGCGCGGACGGCTCCTCCGTTGCTACGCTTGTCCCATGAGACTCACGGAACGACAACTGCTCGATGCGCTCGCCCGGATGCCGTTCGCCGACACCCTGGAGCTCGCGGTCATCCTGGGCGAGGCGTACGCGACGGTGCACCGCGCCCTGAGCGGCCTGCTCACCGGCGGCATCGCCGCGCGGGTCAACCACGGGACCGCCCACCTGCCGACGAGCGGGAGGTGGTTCCTGACGACCGAGGGCATAGAGGAGGCGTCTGCAGCGCTGGAGTTCGCAACGCCGTCGGAGTTCGTGCGCACGTACCCAGTCTCACAGCAGTGGCTGACGCTGCTGCTGCGCCGGATGGACGCGGTCTCCAGCGTCTACCGCCTGGCGACCACGCTCTCGCCGGGGAATCGCTCGCTCCGCTCCCGGGTGGAGTTCCACCGCCGCGGGCGGTTCGACGCCACGATCACCCTGCACGACGGACGCAGCTTCGGCGTGGTGCGCCAGGGGCTGGGGCTCCGCAGGCGCTCGCTGCACGACCGCCTGCGGGCGATAGCCGAGTGGGACCCCTCCCGCCGTCCCGGCGTGGTGCTGGTGCTGGTGCCGAGCCCGTGGGAGCAGCGGCTGACGGCGCGGCTGTGCGAGCGCATCCGCCTCGATGATTGCTACGTCGCGGTGGAGTCGCGGGACGTGTTGGAGGGCGAGACCTACCGCCTCTGGCTGGAGCGGACGTGGACGTACGGCAACAAGTACCGCACGCTCGATGACGTGCGCTCGCGGTGCCGCACCGCCAGGGGATCACTGCCGCCACAGCGTGCCCGGAGACGCGCCTCGCTGCCCCATCCGGAGCGGATGGCGCGCGAGGCGCCTATGTTCGGCCTCAGCCCGTCGGAGAAACGGGTGCTCGACCTGCTGACCGACCACCCGATGCTGCCTCGCGGGCACCTCGGGCACTGGCTCGGGGTCTCCGAGGGCCGGGTGAGCCAGGTGACGCGCAGCCTCGTGGACACCTGGGGCCTGATCGAGCGTCACGGACGTCGCGGCGACGTTCGCTACACGCTGTCCGACGGAGGCATCCGCCACGTCGCCCACCGGGACAGAGCCCAGCTTCCGGCGGCGCGGGAGGTATGGAGCACAGCGCTGACGAGGGGCCGCCATGGCCGCAGGCGTCACCTGGGACACCGGATCGACACCTGGGCGCGCCAGACGAAACACTCAGACACGGTGACGTGGTTCCTGTCGGAGCTGGCGGCGGAGACGCTGGCCGATGATGCGAGCGAGCTGCTGTGGACTATTCCGACTGAGCGTGCGACGCGGTCCGTCAGGCGCGGGGAGCCGTCCATCGCGCCCGATGCCGTGGGAGAGCTGATCGCCGGGGAGAGCCGTGTGCCGTTCTATCTCGAGTGCGAGCATCGCGCGCGTCACCCCCGCGGGGTCAGGGCCAAGCTGAGGCCGTACCTGCGCTACTACTGCTCTGGGGAGCCGGAGGACGACCATCCCCCGTTCCCGTTCACGCTGTTCGTCGTCGATGACCAGGATGTCGAGGAGACCTACGTGCGGACGGCGGCGGTGATGAGGTCGATGACGGTCCCGGTGCTGGCCTCGTGCCGGCCGGTGCTGGAGCGCTCGGGGATACTGGGCCGTTCCTGGCGTCCGCTGTGGGAGCCGGTGAGCCCCCGACTGCGGTTGTCGGAGCTACGAGCCTACCGTTGGGATGGGCTGTACAACGTGATGCGTCGTGATGGTGATGTGTGAGCGGCGCGCCGCTCACACATCACCATCAGCCCTCCAAGTGGGGTGGGCGGTGCAAGCCTTGCCAACGGAGGGCAATCCGCGATTGGCCGGGGCCGACAGACGGCCCGATTTCACTCGTATTCCGGCCTATGGACGGCTGACACGTCGCCTGACGTGTCAGGGTTTGCAGGGGGTTGAAAGTGGGACTCTGCGCTAAAGTAAAGGGGGGCTCAACTGGACAGTTTGTCCACGACTTACACCCCTGTGACGTGTCAGGATTCAGGGCCTGTAGAGGAGGAGGGAGACGCGATGGACGAACCGGTGAGGTGGGTGTCGAAGGATATGGCGGCGCGGGAGTTGGAGGTATCGCTCTCGACGCTGGACCGGAAGATCAGGAACGGCGAGGTCGAGGTGCTGCGCGAGGGACGCCGGGTGTACGTGCGGGTAGATGGGCCGGAGTACCTGAGCGACGAGGAACTGCTGCTCCGCGCCAGGGTCAGGACGGACGAGTTGGAGGAAGCGGTGCGGAGGTGGGAACGCATCGCGTCGGAGCTGGAGCGTGAGCGCGACGCGGCGAGGAGGGACGCGGCCGGCTGGAAGCACGGATACGAGGAGTTGGAGGAGGACTACCTGCGGGAGTGCGCGGAGCACGAGCGGACGAGTCGATGGGTCGGCAGGCTTGCACGTGCCATCGCCGTGCTGGCCGTCCTGCTGGTCGTCAGTGTGTTCCTGATCTGGCGGCTGCTCGCGTAGGAGGCCGGCTGACGCAATCAACTCGCACACCCGAGGTAGCCAGCCTCGCTGCTTTGAATGTTTGAGTAACCGCCGCCTCGGCCCTTCCCGCCCAGCGGCACGGCACCTCGGCGGATGGCACCAATCCCGCACGAGGAGAACCAATACTTCGAGTTCCGCTGAACACCCATGGCTGCTATATTGTTCGTAGCAGGAATCGCCTCTAGCTAGGTGCCCGGTAGCCTGCGGCTGGAAGACTTGAGGTCGCACGGATCAGGAGGCACTTGTCCTTCATGGCCCGTGCAGGGAGGGCTTGCCAATGACCGTCCCGCGGAAGACCGACTATTACGAACTGCTCGGGATAAACGCCGCAGCGACTCCCGAGGACATTCGGCGCGCCTACCGTGCGAAGGCGATGGAGCTTCACCCAGACCGGAACAAGGCTGCTGACGCGACGGAACGATTCAGGAAAATCAACGAGGGATACCGGGTTCTGAGCGACCCGGAGCAGCGCGAGCGTTACGATGATGAACGAAAAAGGCAGCGGCTTGCCGCGTGGGTTGCCATGCAGCAAGCCGACCAGCGCGAGGCTGCGCCAAAGAAACCCTCGGGGAAAAGCAAACGGAAGCGGATGAAGAACTACCCGACGTAGAGGGCGGGTGTCAGGCCAGGTATGGGAGGGTCCAGTATGGAGAAGATACCCGACTACATTCGAGAGCGCATCCTGAGTGAGCCTCCTGTGCACTGCTGTGTTGTCCCCTGTCAGGTCCCTCAGATCGGCGAGGGTTATGTTGAGCACGCCACAGTGGCCACTGTCGGCATCAACCCCCGTGGCGCGAGGCCTCGCAAGAAGTATTCTCCGCAGGGAGAATGCGCAATGGACGAGGCTGGTCTGGCTGAGGCTTACGAGGATAAGCGCAAGTACTTCGAGAGGCGGACGTACACCTACTTTACTCACTTGGAGAAGATTCTCAATGCGTGTGGCGCTACCTACGGAGGGCTCTATGCCGAGGACGACTCTCACTCCGTTCTGGCAGCTTCGCTGGATATGGTCCAGTGGACCACCGACCCGCTGTGGAGCGAACTGCCAAGGAGGTGTTCGCTCCATGCGCAGGAGAGACTGCTGGATGACGGCGTACCGTTCTTTCGAGAGACGCTCCGCAAGAACGCCCAAATCGGTCTACTGCTTGGAAACGGCAAGTCCGTCGTTGAGCAGTTGGAACGCGCATTTGAGGTGGAATTCCCCAAGTGGCGTGAGGCAGAACTCGGTACGCATCTCTACTGCGGGGAGTTGCTGGGCAGGCAGTTCATCGGCTGGAGCGCGTTTCTGTCCAACGCGCCGCTGAACAAGGCGCAGCGAGCCCAACTGGCCCGGCGCGTTGGTGAACTGCACCGCAGCGGGTGTTAGCGGAAAGAACCGACCATACCATGGAGGGACGCCATGACGTGTTCTATGGCCGCCCCTTGAGGCTGTTCAGCCAGCGGATGTGTCGGCAGAGCACCGCCACCCCGACCCACGGATAACCGAAGAATGCCACCCACCCGACGATGTTGCCGAATACTCTCACGCCGAGGGGATTCTGGTCGACGGCACCCATGTTCACGACTATCCAAACTACGACTGGGAGCAGTACGGCCAGCGCGACCGTGACGGTAACGAATTCGGCAGGGCGACCCACACCTCGGAACGTCAGGAGTTGAACCACCAGCGTGCGTCCCCGTGGGTCGTTGCGGTTCTGCAGCCAGCGAACGTGTCGGCAGAGCGCTGCCACCCAGACCCACGGATAGCCGAACAACGCTGCCAAGCCGATGACGTTACCGAGCACTCTTACAGCCTGCGGATTCTGGTTAGGGGCCATGCTCGCGCCCGTGCAGAGGATGACGGGAACCAGTGCGACCAGCGCGACCGTGACGGTCACGAACTCGGCGGGGTGGCCAACACCTCGGAATGTCAGGAAGCGAATCATCAATCTAAGCCCGAATCCACCGAAGAGGTGGGCGTTGAGGGTCTCCTGAAGGATGAAAGAGGTGCTCCTACGCTTCTGGGGTAATGGTTCTGGCCCGAACCCACCCCGTCACAAGGAGCACCAAACAGATGCTACCACCCAACCACCCCGACCGTCTCCACATCGCCTTCGACGACCACCGCTCCGTCGCCAACGCGGGCCTCATCCTGCCACTCACCCTCGCACACCATCTCGACCTCCCCCAACTCGTCCGAGACCACCTCAACCTCGGCGCCATTCCCGGCCACGTCAACGCCGCCGACAAGATGATGACCCTCGTCACCTCCGCGCTCGCGGGCGGAGACTGCATCGACGATACCGCCCTGCTGCACGCAGGCGGGACTACCCACATCCTCGGCTTCACCGCCAAGGCCCCGTAGTTGACACCGAGCGTCTCGGCGGCGCCCACGACTCCCTGCCTGTCGACGAACTGTTCGAGCCGGTCGAACAGGACCGCGTCGCGTTCGGCCCTGGGGCTCCCAGTGTCGTCGGTGACGTGCTTGGTCGGTGCTCATGCGGACCTCTCTCCCCGTGGTCGGAAGTGCAAGAAAGTGCAATCGGCGGGTGCGATAAAGTGCAAGAAACTACAATATTGATGACATGAGCAGGCAGCAAGCGATCGGTGTCGCTGGCACCATCCGAACGTCGCTCTCGCTCCTGTAGGGCCTCCCACGACGGCGTGGCTCTACTGAGTACTGAAGTCTTCTCTTGTACAGGCCCCCGACAGGGTCATCTTCGCCACCTATGTCGCGGCCCTCGGTGCCATTCGCTGCCGTGACGTGTCAAATCGCACCCCCGGGGTAGTGGCGCTCAGGACATCGCTGCGGCGTCGGTACGGGGTCGTCGGCAGAGTCCGCGGCCCGCTGACCGAAGTTGGCAACCCCGTATGCGGGATCGGCGGCTCCTTGCGGCCCTTGGTCACCTCATTTCTGCTTCCTCGTGCGAACCCCAATCGTGCCGTGGCTGAAGTCCTGTAGAAGAAGAAGTGCCACGACGCGCTGGCTTTGATGCACAAGTCGGGTTGCGGGGTGACTTTTGCATCAAGTACCCCATTCTGATGCAAAAGTCCTCTATGGGCACTCGTATGGACACCCACTGCCGAGGGGACTCTAGGCACCCAAGCATGCGCGGGTGAACCGTTCACCCGAGGTCTGGCCGTGGTGAGCAATGCACAGACCGCATCCGCCTCCGTGATTCGTATGCCATGTGTCGTAGTGCCCGCAGTTCACGCAGCGGGTTGCTCCCTTATCGGAAGGCCAATGGCTGTGAAGGCTGCATGATTCTGGCGGAGCGTGGCGCATGTCTTGTCCGCAGTTCACGCAGCGAGTCGCCTTCTCGCCGAAGCCAAGGGGGCTGTAGATGCTCTGCCACCGAAAGTGATTGGCATCTGCTCGACGGCACTCCTCACAGGGTTGCTGCGGAATCCAATCTTGTTTCGGAACGACAATCCGTTCCTTTATCTCACGCGGCGGTTCCCGTAGCCCACGGACCCTCATCAGAATAACGTCGATGCCGCTGTCCTCGTACGCCTGTTCTGTGGCAGCCTCCAGCCCGTGAGAGTCCACGACCTCGACAATCATGCGAGGTGAGTCGCCCTTGAGAATCACTACATCAGAGCGAGTGCCGGGTACCACGCTACGCTCCGGTTCCGCAACGGAATCAGGAGTGGCGATGTTCTCTATCCGCAACGTCCGTTTGCAGACTTGGCAGTTCGCCCCAGCCCAATACGGCAGGTCATTCGCAACCGCTGCATTGAAGGACTCCACAATGAGCCGCTGCGTATCGGCATGAAGTATCGAATCGCGGGTGCAATCGACGACCTGACCACGGTGAGCAAAATGCTTGGCCCTCTGTCGACCGTCGAAATCCCTAGTGCGAGCAAGCATGGCATCGCCACAGCCTATGCACCAGTATTGTGCGCCGGTGGGAGCATCCACGCCCACACGCCGCCCCGTTGCATCCAACGCATAGGAGTAAGTGGCTGCTTCTATCGTCTGCTCTATGTCGTCCATCTGCCCCGGAAGCATACCACCGCTGTCGAGCCGCCTATGCCGCTGGCCGGAGCAGATGGCCGTCCTGTGGGGTCGAACGCCGGGACCACGTCCAGCGCGTACATGGCGTGCACCAGCACCGAGAGGTTGTGGCACAGAGCCTTCATCAGCACCTCGTTGACCTGTGCCACCGGCGTCTTGGCTCGCACCCGCTCGCCGAACTTGGCCTTCAGCATGTGGAAGACGGTCTCGACGTTCGACCGCTTGTGGTAGTGCCGGTTGAACTCCGCCTCCTGCATGGTGAACAGGTGGTACATCTTCGTCCACAGCGGGTCGGCACTGCCGTCCTTCCGCACGGCGACCGCATCCTTCTTGAACGGGATGTAGGCGTCTCCGCCCACATCGTCCACCGCATGCAGGTTCCGCCTGCTGCTGTACGCCATGTCCGCGCTGACCTCCCTGATGCGGAAGTTCTCAGCAGTGACGCCCACGAACTCCGGCAGATACGGCGAGTCCGCCGACTGCCCTGCCGTGGCGTCCGCAACGGTGATGATGTTGGTCTGGACGCCGCACATCACGTGGAGTTTGACCCACTGGACGGACTTGTGAGCCGTTTCCCACTTGTGGTCGAACCACCGGTGGTAGGCCGTGGACGCGAACCCCGAGGAGTCGAAGGCGAAGTCGACTTCAAGGTCGCGGAGCGGCAGCGCAGAGGCGACGATGAGGTCGCGCAGCACCGGCGTCACGTCAGGCCGCTCGAAGTACCGGATGGGGGTGTTGAACGACGGCTCCGATTCCATCCGGCCAGCGGCCACCGCGTCGCGGATGTCCGACATGGCGCGGCGGGTGCTCTGCGTGGAGTAGACCTTCAGCCCCATGCCGTACAGCATGTCGGCCAGCGGCATCCGAGGCCGCCCCATGGTCTGCGGCGGCTGCTCCACGGCGTCGCACAGTTCCCGCAGCAGCAGCCTGAACAGTTCGCCCTCGTGCACCTGAGCCGCGTTGTACGCAGCCCAAGGCTGCGATACCCGCACGCTCCTGGTCTCCACCGTAGTGCCGTCCGGCATATCCTCCCGCTGCAGCAGCAGCTGTACGGCATAGACGTGCTTGCAGGCGCGTTCGTGCTTCTCGAAGTCGGGGCAGGTGCAGTACGGGCCGAACTCGAGGTTGACCAGGTAGGATGCAGCGGCGCGGGAGTTGGAGGTATCGCTCTCGACGCTGGACAGGAAGATCAGGAATGGCGAGGTCGAGGTGCTGCGCGAGGGTCGCCGGGTGTATGTGCGGGTAGAGGGGCTGGAGTACCTGAGCGATGAGGAGTTGCTGCTTCGCGCCAGGGCCAGGACGGACGAGCTGGAGGAGGCGGTGCGGAGAAGGGAGCGCATCGCGTCGGAGTTGGAGCGTGAGCGCGACGTGGCGAAGAGTGAGGCGGCCGGCTGGAAGCACGGATACGAGGAGTTGGAGAAGGACCATCTGAGAGAGTGTGCGGAGCACGAGCGGACGAGGCGATGGGTCGACAGGCTTGCCCCGTGCCATCGCCGTGCTGGTCGTGCTGCTGGCCGTCAGTGCGCTCGTGGTGTGGCGGCTGCTGGCGTAGGTGGGGCGGCCCGGCTTCGTTGCCTCGCACTCCACAGACACTACGCAACATACCGGCTCATCCTGCACGACATCGTCCGTCCTGATGAGCGATACGAGGCCCTTCCGCTGGCGCCGGCTCGCGACTACGCGGACGCCTCTGGCCTCGTGTTCCCCTCCGCCAGGGCAGTGCAGCGGAGTTGGCGTATCGTCGGACGGACTATTTCCAAGCGCGAAGGGTGCTCATGGAGGAATGGGCGAAGACCTGCCAATCCTGACGGCCATGGGAGGCAGCAGGCCGTCGTTCCTGGACACCGCCTCCGTGAAACTGTCAGCATGGCATCGCTAATCGACTTCCACGGAGGGTATGATGCGAACAGGGTGGCCTAACACAAGGGTGGGCACTCAGAATCGTTGCATGTGCAATGGCTACTGGGGGCGAACCCTTTGAATGGGAAGGAGCGTCATGATCACGAAGGTGAAGGCCAGATACTCAAACGGCGTGCTCACGCCTCATGAACCCTTGGACATAGAGGATGGCAGAGATGTTGTGGTCTCAATAGAGGATGAGCCCCAGGTGTTGGGAGGGCTCGCATCCGTTGTGGCCAAGGTGAAGGAACTTCAAAGGGATATTCCTCCGGAAGCTTGGAATGGTCTGCCCAGTGACCTAGCGAAGAACAAGAAGCACTACCTCTACGGCCACCCCAAGGAAACCGACTGATGCCAACGGTCTTTGCAGATGCTGGGTACTGGATCGCGTTGTGGAACCCCAGGGACGCCCTGCACGACAGGGCGCTGAGCGTTGCCGATCGACTGGAAGCCTGCGCTGTGGTGACTACGCAGATGGTCTTGACCGAGGCACTCGACGCCATGGCGAGGATGGGGGACTTTCGCCGGAGGCTCGCGGCGCAGATGGTGCGGGATTTGGAGGACAATCCCGATGTGGACATCGTCCCTCAGACGGACGCCCAGTTCCACGCCGCCGTCGAACGGTACGCGTCCCGGACCGACCAGCGATGGAGCCTGACGGACTGCGCGAGTTTCTTGGCCATGGAGGAGCGGGAACTTACCGAAGCGCTCGCCTACGACCGGGACTTCGAACAGGCTGGTTTCAGCGCCCTGCTGCGAGAGAATAGCGGATGAGCACGAATCTTCATCGTCGACAACGGTGTCATGACAGACTGGATAGACTATGGATGCTCTGAACAACCCGTCAACGTTGAGTTGAGCGGATAGAGGGGGCTGGGGCGAGGCATCAGCTATGACGTTGGAGTCGGGATCAAGTGCCAGATAGGCCTGTGCATCTCCCCTCCGTGAGGTGCGATTGTCCTCTCCAACGGCTCGTGGGCGCACTTGCTCCCATCATGCCGTCCCCAGGAAACGCTCAGCCTTCATCAAGTTGGCCATCCCGAACAACACCGCCAACCGCTGTGTGTTCTTATAGAGGCCCCGATAGCGAACCTTCGCGTAGCCGAACTGCCGCTTCACATACAGGAACGGATGCTCAACCTTCGCCCGCACCGACGCCTTCTGCTTCTCACGCCACGCCTCCACGCTCTCCGGGGCCAAACGCCTGCGCTTGCTCGGACCCATCGCCATACGCCATTCCACTTCCAACCCCGTGCTCTCCCATCGCTTCTCGATCCCCCGATACCCTGCATCCGTCCACGCACCGCTCCCCGCCGTGGAGCAGACGCCGCGCTTCGGTGAGGTCGTGCACGTTCGCCACCGTCGTCGTCATGCTGTGCCCCCATCCCCGTCTCCGCATCCACTCCGATATGCGCCTCATCCCGAAGTGCCAGTCATTCCTCTTCTTCGTCTGGTGCATCTCCGGATTGCGCTCCTTCCCCCCGTCCTTCGTCGACTTCGGCGCCACAATCAGCGTCGCATCCATGATCGTCCCCTCCCGGAGTTGAAGAGCCTGCGCCGCCAGATGGCGGTTGATCTCCTCGAACAGCTCCATTCCGAGCCCATGCTCCTCCAGCAGGTGGCGGAAGCAGCAGGTGGCGGAAGTGCAGGATCGTCGTCTCATCCGGCAACGCATCGGACAGCCGCAGACCCACGAATCGCCTCACCGACTCCACCTCATAGAGCAGGTCCTCCATGCTGGGGTCGGAGAGGTTGTAGAACAACTGCACGCAGTGGACGCGCAGCGTCGCTGAGAGGGGATACGGACGTCGCCTTCGCCCTGCCGTGGGGTAATAGGGGCGTATCCGTTCCTTGAACTGCCCCCACGGGATCAGCCCGTCCATCCGCTCCATAAAGGGCTTGGGGTATTCGTTGGTGACGTCCAGGTAGCGGTAGCTGGCAGCCTCCACTTCAGCGCTGCTCTGATGCACACCCCTGCGCAACTGCTTTTCGGTGAGTAGGCCGAACCACCGCTCCACCAGGTTCAGCCAGGAGGTGCTGGTGGGTGTGAAATGGATATGGAAGCGGGGCCGCTTGGCGAACCAGCCCCGGATCAGCGCCGTCTTGTGGGTGGCGTAGTTGTCGACGATCAGATGCACGTCCAAAGCGGCGGGCACCTCGGACTCGATGGTATCGAGGAACTTGCGGAACTCCAAGGCTCGGTGGCGACAGTGGCGCTGGCCGATCACCTGACCGGTCTTGGCGTCCAAAGCGGCGAAGAGAGACGTGGTGCCGTGGCGCACGTAATCATGGGTGCGCCGCTCGGCCTGGGCCGGACGCAGGGGCGACAGCGGCCTCGTGCGGTCCAGGGCTTGGATCTGGGACTTCTCGTCCACGCACAAGACCAGTGCGCGAGCCGGCGGGTTGAGGTAGAGCCCTACGATATCCCGCACCTTCTCGATGAACAGAGGGTCCGCTGACAGCTGAACGTTTCGGTGCGGTGGGGTTGCAGCGCGAAGGCACGCCAGATATGGCTCACCGTGTTGTGGCTCAGACCGGAACGTCTGGCCATGGACCGGGTGCTCCAGTGGGTGGCGTCCTGTGGAGTGGTCTCCAAGGTCAACGCTATCATCCGCTCAACGTCAGCGTCGTCAATCACTCTCGGGCGGCTACTGCGCGGTTGGTCGGACAGACTGTCCAGCCGCTCTTCCAAGAATCGGGAACGCCATTTACCGACCGTGTCAAACGCACACCCACAAGTCCGCGGCCACTGCAGTGTTGTTCCGTCCATCGGCACAGGCCAGAACGATTCTGGCACGCAGAGCCAACGCCTGAGCTGTCTTGGGTCTGCGAGTCCATTGTTCTAGGGTTCCCGTTCGCATTCATCCAGAGTCAGCGGTCGAAGCAGTCTGCCCCTGCCCACTACCTGCCTCCTTTGCTTAAGTATGGCGGGAGGATATGCCATGGCTCTCCATATTGCGATTAACTTTGATTACATGACACTAGCTTCCACCATTCGTGCCAAACGATGGACTTGAATGTAGGCGTCGTTCTGCCATTTCTGTTGTGCGGACACCTTCAAAACTGGAGAACGCATCAGACTCGTAATCTGTCTTAGCTTCCTAAACACTTGGATATTCTCTTGCCATTCTCGCTTCTGACGGTGGTCTCCAATCTGTGCTTCAAGAACTGCGCGCATTACACTCATCCAACCGTGTAAAGGATCGCTGGTTGTTCTGTCAAGTACAGTTCTAAGTTCGCCTTCAGTTTCAACGACAACCTTAAGATGAAACTCCCTTTGATGTTCTCTCACAGCATCGATACACCCATAAATGGACGTTGTGTCTTCTGGAAGGCATTCTGAACGAACATCCATAGATAGGATTGGCCACGCTCCATTCTGGAAAGAAAAAGCAAAGCGAGGGTTGAGGTACCAATCGAGAGTGGGTTCTATACTATTGAATACCCAATAGGCCATACACCCTGTAATTGGACCTATGCCCAAGACAACAGCCCAAGTAACAATTCCAGCGAGTAGGCTGTTTTCGCCTGCGCGTTGGAGCAATAGGATGTGCACAATGACAATGAGAGTGAAGACCGCGATGCTCACAAATGCGCTTGCCGCCGTCTTGCGTACGTAACGCTGCCACTGGCGAGGCTCCAACAAGTCCCGTATTAGTAGCGCCACTATCGCCGATGCTATCGGTGCTAAGAAAGATGAAAGACTAGATAGCATTCTCCACCATTCAGCCTGGCCATCCACAGGCTTCCCTCCTCATTACGCCATGGCTCCCTCTTACCGTTAGGGGATTCTAGGACGTCTGAAAGTGCCGAGTCAAGAAGAACGGAAAGGACAGGATAGCGAAGGATGTCTGGTCAACCCGGGAATCTGAGGCAAGGTTGTGCTCTTCTCTGAGGAGTGGCCCAACTGCATGAGAGGCATCACTGCCGCCCCTTGATGCGGCCATCGGCGCAGGGATGCAGTGTTCGTTGTCGTGTTCCACCGGGGCGCGCACGAACTCCATCTCTTCCCCCCGGCAACCTTGCGCGGGCTTGACGAGCTTCACAGACGCATGGACAACCTCGTCGCAGGTCGCGCCATGGCAGGGATCTTCGGAGACCGTCCGCCCTCACGGGGAACACCCATGCTACCTCACCCACGTAGAGATTGTATGTAATCCCTATTCGATGGGGTTCTTGCGGGGCCTTCCACGCCGCCGTCCCTCCGACGCCCAGAAGTAGACGGCTTCAGGGGTCCGGCGGAACTCCAATCGCTTCCCCAACGCGTCAGCCGCCGAACTGAGCCTGCGCCGGATCGCCTGCGTCGTCTCGCCCTCTCCGGCCTGGAGCCTGCCCGCCTCGCCGGGGGCGACGCGCTCAATGTAGCCGACGTATTCCTGTAGCAGGACGGCGCGTTTGCCCGTTGCGCTCCTCGCGCGGGCCTCGGAGACGGGAAGCGTGCTGAACGTGGGCATACCGTGACTCCTTGTGGGGTGATTGGACGTGAACGGAGCACTGGCCCCGCAGGCGGCCGCGAGTATAGCACGAGGTTCCCTTCTCTCCTTGGCAATGCATCACACAACAAGAGAGCACGAAGAGGGTGCGCCTGTGTGACGCGCGCCTGTTGACGACTGCCGATGTGATGCCCCACATTGGGGTGCACGGCGGCCATGCCGCAGAACCGTTAGAGCGCACAGCGAGGGAACAGTCATGAACGAGAAGCACACCTACACGCCCGCAGCCGTCTACGCGCGCGTCTCCAGCGACAGGCAGGACGTCGACCTCTCTGTTGCCGCCCAGTTGCGAGCACTCCGCGAGTACGCCGAGCGCAACGGCTTCATCATCGTCCGCCAGTACGTCGACGAGGCCGAGAGCGGACGCGTCGCTGACCGGCCACAGTTCCGGCGCATGATCGACGAGGGCAGCAGGGTCAATGCGCCCTTCGAGGTCATCCTCGTTTGGAAGTTCTCAAGATTCACCCGCAAGCGCGAGCACGCCGTGGCCTTCAAGTCCATGCTCCGCAAGAAGGGCATCCGTGTCGTCTCCATCACCGAGCACGCGGACGACACCCCCACCGGCAAGCTCATGGAGGCCATCATCGAGTCCGTAGACGAGTTCTACAGCGAGAATCTCGCCCAAGAGGTCTTGCGGGGGATGCGGGAGTCCGCCTCGCGCGGCTTCTGGATGCCCACCCTCGCCCCCTACGGCTACCGGAAGGTGCACGTGCAGGACGGGGCGAAGAAGCGTCCCAAGCTGGAGTTGGACCCGCCCGCCGATGCGGTGGTGCGCCGCATGTTCGACATGGCCCTGCACGGTTCCACGACGCTGGACATCGCCAAGGCGCTCAACGCAGACGGCGTGCCGAGCCCGTTTGGGGCGAAGTGGCTGAAGGCTACGATCTACCGGATGCTCTCCAACGAGGTGTACACGGGCACGCTGGTGTGGGGGACGAGGGCAAAGGACAACGTGCCCCCGGTGCGCGTGGAGAACGCCTTCCCGGCCATCGTCAGCCAGCAGGAGTTCAAGCGGGTCGCGCGGGTGCTGGTCTCCCGCGCACCGAAGAGCGTGCACCCGAGGCGCATCGCCAGCCCGTACCTGCTGAGCGGGCTGCTGAAGTGCGAGGCGTGCGGGAGGGCGCTCTCCGCATCCGAGGCGCACGGGGGCAGGTACACCTACTACGTGTGCCACTCGCTGCTGAACCGGGGGAAGGGCACGTGCACGACACCGAGGCTGCCCGCGAAGCGGTTCGAGCGCCTGGTCATCGACCAGATACGCGAGCACATCCTGACCGAGAGCAACATGCGCGACCTCGTGCGGATGGTGAACGAAGAGATGGACAGTGTGATCGCGGGGGAGCGAGAGCGGCTGGAGGCTGCGGAGCTGGAACTGCGGGAGGTTCGCCAGCGGATGGACCGCCTGTGGCAGCTGGTGGAGAAGACGGATATGACGGTGGAGGACATCCTTCCGCGCATCCGTCACCACCAGGAGAACCAGGAGCGGTTGGAGCGTGCTGCTGACGAGGCGAGGGTGGAGCTGGATGCGCGGCTCGCGGGGGTGCAGGACGCTGAGGTGGTTGCGGCGTATGCGCGTGAGATGGGGGAGTGGCTGTTGGAGAGCGGGCTGGCGGAGACGAAGGCGTTCCTGCGGACGTTCGTGAAGGAGATCGTGGTGCGTCCTGGGCGTGCTACGATCCACTACGCGGTCCCGACACCGGAGGACAGTCCGATAGGGGGGTCGGACGTTGCGGAGGTTGCGCTGGGGCGTCGGTTTATGAAATCAGTATCGCGTGGGGAGCTCCAACGAAAAGGAGGATGGATGCCCGCGTTCGGTCTCGTAGTCAATGACAGGAGCGAGATACTGCTGATTCAGCGAGGTTATGGCAGCAGCAGAGGCAAATGGAGCCTACCCAGGGGTCAAAGGGACAAGGGAGAGTGTTTTGAGTGAAACGGCCCGCAGGGAGACCAATGAGTAGACAGGCATCCGGATGGCTATCGACAGCCTGTACGCGAAGGGTAGTCGACACGATTGGGAAGTCTGGCGTGGAAGACTCTGGGGTGGACATTTGCGGGTACAGAAGAGGGAAAGCCTGGACGCCAAGTGGTTTCAACGGGACATACTGCCTCATGATGAGAACTTGGCATTCGGCCCGAACCGGAGGTTACTATGTTGCGAACTTTCAAGTGGGAAGTCGCAATGTAAGAAGGGTAGCGATTTGTCTTATGTAACCCGCGCTGTCTTTCACCATCCGGCGTGCTCACAACAAATCGCGATTGCACTGGCGAGAACTGGGAACCATACGGATGATTCGATCTGGCCGCAGTACGATGCGAACGTGGCCCACCACACCGCAAGCACAAGTACCAAGGAGCAATAGAACCAGAAAAACGGCTGCAGATAGACCATTCTGTCGAAACGCATCACCCGGGATGAGGCTACATCGGCGTCGAGTGTCTGCCGCACCACGTGCCTTGATCTACAGGCCAAAGCGGATAGTCCAACACAGAGAACCAAGGACAGAGCAACCGTGTACGTGGGCACCGCGGGAGGCCACGAGGCTATCCTGACCATCGCGATTCCTGGCAGGTAAAGCAGGATTACCGTAGCCCAAACCCAATACAGGACGCGGTACCCCTTCCAGATGGCTTCCATGCTGGGGGTTCTCCCTACAGCCTCGAGCATCAACACCAGCCAAGGCACTAGGAACACTGCGGCAGCAGTTGCGCCGACGAGCCACCGGCCCATAGGGGTGCGGCCATCATCGCCAGGCTCACGCGCCACACGTTCGTACAGGAAGCCAGCAACAGGGGCCCAGGCCGCACAGAGGAGTGCTCCCACGCCAAGAGCGGGGAGCACTAACGATTGCAACGCAAAAATGTTCGTACCGAATAGGGCAAACACCAACACAGGAATGAACCACAGCGGGAATAATTCATCCATCACACACCCCTAGGGATCGTTCATTGGAATTGGGTATTCCTCCGAGTAGCCTTCCCCACCGTAGACCCTCTCCGCCGGGTAAAGAACGAAATGGAACTCCGTGTGGCTTCCGCTACGTATGTAGAACGTCACCTCGTCGTCATCAATCGTCGGGGCGACCTTTGTGGTGCAAGGCACGCTCTCGCGTATGAAGCACTTGGCTTCCGTTATCTCGATGCCCGATACGCAGCCGCCGACGATGTCGGCGGTCATCTTGTATCCGCCAGAAATCCTCTCCTCTACCTGAACATTTTGTAAGCGCGGCACGGGTACACCGCATGGGCGATAGTAGGTTTGATCCTTCGCATCGGCGATGTCCTGCATGGTTATGGGCCATCCGATGTCGTTGAACTTGGCCACTCCGCCGGTCGCAACGAGCGCGTGGTTGTACACCTTCAATAGACTGACTGCCTTCATCATCTCCCAGTATTCAGTGTTATCGTCCTTGCAGGCGCTGCGCTCAGCATCGGGGCAGAGTTGATCGAGGAGGAACTGCGCATCCGAAAGGAACTTGTTGCGCGGGTTCCATGCGCTGTCCAGCATCTTGTCGTCGTCGTTGTTGTGCGTGTTACCTCCGTAGAACCCCTGGAGTCCTCCCCATGTCAGGTCGTGTTTGAGGCAGCCGCCCAACCTCAGATTGTCCGTGATGGGGCTGATCGCTTGCTTGGCGGCATATAGCGCAATCTTCAGTATCACGTCTTGTGCGCCTGCGTGCGTAAGCGCATCTGGGCTGATATCAGGGGCAGAGCACTTCAGATCGCCGTAGTTAATCCAGTCGTACTTGTTCTTGTTCTCTGTCGTCCCATCCTCTTTCTCTACGAAGTGGCACGACTCGCCCAATTGCCGATTGGTATCCTTACAGAAGAACTTCATGTACGCCGTTCGGTCGGCCCCCGCCGCTTCGAGGTCCACCCAGAACTCGTGGGGGGTCGACAGCGCGATGCAGTTCAGGGCAGCGAACCTAGCCCCTATGCTCACCTCGTTGACTGGTTTCCCCAGCCGGTTCACATGGTTGAAGCAGTCCAGCCCCGTCACGTCCTCGTGATCGCTCGCTCCGACCACCCCGCCGATGGGGTGCCCCTGAGCGGAGAACAGGCTTGCGAACTGCTTGGTCAGGACCGGGTCTGCCAGCCCTGAGACGAACTCCTGCCCACGGTCCGTTCCGAGCCAACGGTCGCGCACGGTGGCGGAACCCCTGATCTCTGCTACGCCCGCCTTGAACGCCTGCTGCATCGCCCCGAAATACCGGTGGTCATCACCCTCGCATGTGTCCACTGCCGCCATGACCGCTTGGCGGTACGAACCCATGACTTCTGCGACAGACGTATACGTGTGGGTGATCCCCTCGGCGTCGTTCACGCACGTGAGGAAGGCCGTCTCAGTCGTGTCGTATGCCTTTGCAGATGCCGGCGTGGACTCCTCGTCGGTGTATTCCTGCGTCACCTGCTTTACCAAGTCGCCGATGAGGCTGTCGTACAGGGTTAGTTCGTCCCATACGATGGAGACTGTATCGGACGCCGAGATACTGAGGCCAGTATAGGTTACGGTGACGCGGAAGGTGCGCACGTCGGCAGTTGCAGACGTGGTGCTGTGAGTGCTCGATGTCGTGGTGAGTTTCTTCCAATCTGTGCCGGCCTGTTCCTCCCACTGATAGGTCGGTGTGAGGCCTGGGATGGGATTGGCGATCTGTGCGGTCAGCGTCACGGCGTCGCCCTTCGCAGGGAACGGCTTATCCGCGACGACGGCTGCTGTGGGCAGGGGAGACAGGACGAAGAGTGTGAAATCGCCCGTCTTCGCCCGGGAGAACGTCGTGGCCTCAATGGTGTACTCGCCGGCCGGGAGCTTCCCTTCGATGCGGGAGTTGCGTCCTTCCCCGTCGTCGTCGTCTGAAGTGCGGACCGAGCCCGTCTTCCCCGCACCGTTGAGCAGGTAGAGGTAGGCGTCCTCATCGGAGGTGAGGTCGATGCGAACGAATCGCTCCTCATCCAGGGTCAGCGTGTAGAAATGGGCATACCTGCCATCCCTATTGGTGGATGCACAAGAACTTGTCCACTTCCCCTTCTGCGTCGTCGAGCCACCGGTAGTGCCGAGTGGAGTAAGGCAGGGGTCAGTCGGTGTCGGGGTAGACGTCGGTGTGGGTGTGGGAGTAGGCGTTGGGGTTGGAGTGGACGTCGGCTCGACTGTTGCACCCGGGGACGGAGTGGGCGTAGGAGTAGGCGTTGGAGTTGGGGTGGGCGTAGGTGTTGGGGTGGGAGTCGGGGTGAGCACCGTGATGCGGAAGCTCCGCCTGGCTGTTCGGGAGTCGGCCCTGTCTCGTGCCGTGTAGGTCACGTCGAACGCCCCTGCGCGGGTCGGTGTGCCGCTGATCGTGCGGCCATTGAGCCGCAGGCCCTGCGGCAGCCCGCTGGCGGAGTAGGTGAACCGACCGCTGCCACCGCTGGCGGTCGGCAGTGTGCGGGTGAACGCATCTCCGCTGATGGCGGTCATGTTGGGAACGCTGGAGAGCACGATGGGCACAGGCGTAGGTGTGGGGGTGGGGGTGGGGGTGGGGGTGGGAGTAGGGTCATCGTCGTCGTCCTCGACGTCCGTTGTAGCACTGTCCTCAGTTCCAACCGTGTACCCGGTGCCGCTCCGCAACGTGACCTTGATGGCCCCGTCCGGTTCGTCCGTGCTGTCGTCCTGCGTGCGGATGATGACCCACGCAGTCTTGCCCGTGAGGGCGACGGACGTGGGGATGGTTCCCCTGATGAACTTGCCGGTCTGGCTGACGTTCACCCCTACGCTGATCTGCGATGCTGCGGCGGGCTTGGCGGTCAGCTTGAAGTAGACGGTGTCTCCCTCGGTCACGGAGGCTTTGTGCCGGGTGACCGTGACGGTGGGAGCGGTGGCAGGGGGCACGTCGTTGTCGCGGATTATCGTGGACGCGACGGAAGGGCTGCCGACGGTATACCCACTACGGCTGAAGACGTAGACGGCGACTCTGCCGTCGGGTTCGTCCACGCTGTCGTTGTTCGTGCGCAGGATGACCCAGGCGGTAGTGCTGCCTCTGGCGAGAGTGACCTCCGTGGGTTTGGTCCCGGTGAGGAACGAGCCGCTCTCCCATACGTGGACGCGCACTTGGAGGTTGGAGGCGGGAGCGGAGGAGGCCTTGAGCTTGAAGTAGAGCGTCGTTCCTTCGGTTACATCGTCTCGGGAGGCGGTGATGGATACGACCGGGAGCGAGGCTCCCGATGCGCCATCCTCGGCCCTGTCAGGCTCCGGTGTGGGAGTAGGCCCCGGCGTGGGGGTCGCCGTGGGAACGGGGCGTGGGTTCGGTAGTTCGGACCCCTCCGTGCCCGAGGCACCGGCTTGCGGGGTTGGGGTTGCGGTAGGGAGGGGCGACTCTTGTGCACTGGCCGTGAAAGCGTAAGCACTCGCAAGGGCGACGAGGAACACGAACGGAATGAAGGCCGCGAAGGCGAGGGGCAGCAGACGACGAGGAAGAGGGTACGGCACGAGGGAAACTCCTGTGGAAAGGAAACGGGAAGTTGGGGACTGGGAAATGGAGCTGCGGTGACCATAGCGGAGTGAAGGGACGGTCGTCAATCGCCGTCGAGAAGCACGCGATGATGCCGGTCCCGCCCAGCATCTCATTCAGGGACAATCGGGCTGGGACATTTCGCGGAACAGCAGTGGCCTACGGCGCGACGCAAGGCAGATGGAGATGGGAGGCCTCGCAGTGCGCATGGAATGGTGACATCCTGTGGATGCGCGGCCGGCTCTTCCGTTGCTACGCTTATCCCATGAGGCTCACGGAACGACAATTGCTCGATGCGCTCGCCCGGATGCCATTCGTCGACACGCTGGAGCTCGCGGTCATCCTCGGCGAGGCGTACGCGACGGTGCACCGTGCCCTGAGGGGCCTGCTCGCCGACGGCATCGCCACGCGGGTCAACCACGGGACAGTCCACCTGCCGACGAGCGGGAGATGGTTCCTGACGGCCGAGGGCATAGAGGAGGCGTCAGCGTCGCTGGGATTCGCGACCCCGTCGGAGTTCGTGTGGGCGTACCCGGTCTCGCAGCAGTGGCTGACGCTGCTGCTGCGCCGGATGGACGCGGTGGCATCAGTCTACCGGCTGGCAATGGCGCTCTCGCCGGGGTACCGCTCGCTCCGGTCCCGGGTGGAGCTCCACCGGCGCGGGCGGTTCGACGCCACCATCACCGTGCACGACGCCCGCAGCTTCGGCGTGGTGCGCCAGGGACTTGGGCTCCGCAGGCGCTCGCTGCACGACCGCCTGCGGGCGATAGCGGAATATGACCTCTCCCGCCGTCCCGGCGTGGTGCTGGTGCTCGTGCCGAGCCCGTGGGAGCAGGGCTGACGGCGTGGGGCGGCGGGGGAAGGGGCGAGTGTCACGAGTGGGGGGAGGCATCTAGTCCAGCCTGAGCACCCCAACCCCGCTTAGCTCAAGTGCTTTCCGGCGGGTCTCTTCACTAGCGTTCCGTACACGGTTGAGGGTATCCCGAATGCCCTCTGCTGTGCCGTAACCGTAGGTGGTCGCATAGCCGGCGATGTTAACCAACCTAATGAACCCAGGGGCGGTCATTATCTGGTCAAAAGCCGATTGCCAGTACTGTTGAACGTCATGCGGGACACCCGCAGGCAGGATGAAGACTCGGGAAAGCTCGGTGGTTAGCAGGTTCAACTCCAGCCCCTCGGTCTGCACCGTGTTGAACGTGAGACCTGGCAGGTCGCGAAAGGAGGGAAGCGGGCCGCTGTGCCCCAGTAGAGCCAGCCATTCGTCGTTGAAGGACTTCTTCTCGTAGAAAATGGGGACGAGGCGTCCCTGCTCTATCCACTCGGGGTAGAGACGGCCAGCGTTACCCGGGCCGCAGCGGTTCGTTCCATCAAGGTCGCCCCGGTCGAACGCTGCCATGATCTCGGAGGTTCCGCCGTAGCCGTAGATGAGCTTGAACGGAGCGCCGTTTGCAATCATGAACTCGATAGCAGGCTCGTTGCCCTTGTCAGTGGAACCGACTCTAATCATGAGGTTCCTGTCCAATACCTCTTGCCAGGAGGACGCGAAATTCTTATCCAAGCAGAAGCCGTCCTCACCGATGGCGAATGTCGGGGAACCGAGGATGTAGACGCGGTCGAGGTCGAAGCCGCTTACGTCGCCGACAAGCATCTGACGTGCGAACCAGCGTGAGTGAACTGGGCCGAGAGTGAGTCCGTCCGGCACTGAGTCGAGCACGGCACGCAGGCCGAGCAACTGTCCCGAACCAGGCAGATTCTGGACGATGAAGCGCGTGCTTTCAGGGAAGTACTGTTCAGCCGTAACGGCGACGAGCCTGCTGAAGGTATCGTAGCCGCCGCCCGGGCTCGTTCCGGTGATGATGCGGATGGTCTTGCCACCGAAGTACTCTTCCGCATCGAAGCCCAGAGGCGAGGGTGCCAGTGTTGGTGTGGGAGTCGGCGTTAACGTGGGAGTCGGGCTAGGCGTGGGAGTGGGAGTTGGCGTGGGAGTGGGGGTTGGAGTAGGCGTAGGAGTTGGAGTTGGCGTCGGTGTAGAGGTGGGCGTTGCGGCAGGGGTGGGGATTGGGGTTGCAGAAGACGTGGGAGTTGCTGTGGGCGTCGAGGTCGCAGTAGCGGTAGGAGTTGGCATAGAAGCAACGGATGGAGCAGGAGCAGAGACTGTCTGCATCGGTGCAGAGGTTGCAGTGGGGCTCGGTGTCGGTGTGGCTACTGGCGTCGGAGTTGGCCGAGCACCCGTTTCCACCACCCCAATCGGCGGAGGAGCCGCAGAGTCACACGCTGTGAGCGCGAGCGCAAGGAGCGTCATGGCGAGGAGCGCGGGCGTTCGCCAAGGACGGCGTCTCCGGTCGTGAAGTGGCGGCGAGGATAGCACAGGGGTTCAGGCGTAGTTCGACAGGCTTGCTGGGAGGACGCCGCCGTGGCGTCCTCCCAAGGCCCCGGAGCAGAGTTCGGTCACGCCGTCATGCTCGACCGTGGGGGCACATCAGTCGGATGACCGCAGTGCACCACACAGGCACCGTTCCTCGTCTCCGTCGTCCGCCACTGGGACGACGGAGACGAGGAATGCAGAGGAGGTCAGATGGTCTCCTCCGCGTAGAAGTAGGCGCGTATGGCGCACTTGGCGATGGCGCGCCACCGTCGCGAGCCCTCAGCCGAACCCCGCCAGTCGACGGGCTCGGTGACAAACCGCAGCAGCTCGCGGTAGTCCGACAATTCCTCGACCGACATCACGACCTCGGTCTGAGACCTACGCCTGCGGGAGAGATTTCCGTAGGCCGTGCCTCCCTCGTGCATGGTCAGGACACCGTCCATCGCGGGGTCCCGGATCTCCACCGTGCCGTAGAGCGGCTGCTCGATGAGGTCCTCGATCTCGTCGAG
This sequence comes from Dehalococcoidia bacterium, assembly GCA_965208625.1. Lineage (GTDB taxonomy): Bacteria > Chloroflexota > Dehalococcoidia > Lucifugimonadales > Australimonadaceae > Bin16. The sequence goes on along the minus strand of OZ242348.1, from coordinate 1,069,685 downwards.
GTACTCGAACCAGACCCAGCGATTGCGCTGGGCCGACCACGCCACCTGGACGACCAGGGGCGCGGAGATATGCTGGAGCTCGTCCCGCACCGGCACTGGCAGCGGAGCATGGCGTGCGTGTGAGCGCACCTTCGGCGAGGTCATGCCCCACCTCCGCTGCGCTCCATGGCGGTCGCGATACGCTCGAAGAGCTCGCGGTCCTCCATGCGGTTGATGCGCTCGCTGTCCCGCTTGCGCCAGTGCAACTGCGCGGGTCTGGGCGTGCGCTGGATGAACGAGCTGTCCCCCGTCCTCTTGAAGTAAGCCGCGTGCGTGGTCATGCGGCGCCTCCCGCGCGATACGCGCTGGCGAAGAAGAGCTCGTCGGGGGAGACGTTAAGGGCGGCGCTGAGCGCCTCGATGGTCTGCGGGGATGCGCCCCGCTGGTGGGACACGATCTTGCCGAGGGTGTCCTCGGCGAGACCGATCCTGCGGCTGAGGGCGCGCTGGGTGAGCTGCAGGCGCTCGGAAGCGGTGAAGAAGACGTCGCGGTTGAGCAGGCGCACGGGCCTGCGGCCCATGCCGGGGCGGTCGCGATGCTTGCTCACGCTGGTGCGTACGGCGGAAGCAAGCCGCTCGGCAGCGGCTTCCCATGAGACGGTGCCCATGCGGGCGCCGTGGACGTCGCGGAGTGCCAGTTGGAGCTGGCGGGTGCTCTGGATGAGGTATGCGGGCATGGCTACACCTCCCCCGTCGCGCCGGGGAGGGCCATCGCCCAACGGCAATCGAGTCCTCGTGGGTCGAATGCGTGTCGTGCTAGCATGGGTCGTACCTCCTGTTGCGCCGGGCCATTCGCTGCCTCTGTCGCGCTGGTGGAAGAGAGGCCGGGGAGGGGCAAAGCTCCCCGGCCTCTCGCTATCCCTGACGTTTCCTCGATCCCCGCGATGACCTCGACGGGAACCCTTGCGTGGTGGCTGCCGCCATCATGGGGCGGCATCTCAGCCTTCCGATCAGTGCATCTGCACCTCCTCTGTGTTGTGTTGCCCAACGCCGGCATCAGTGGCGGCGGGCGTGCTCAATGGCCTGTCGTGAAACGGGCAAACGTCGCCCCTGGTGTGGATGCCTGGTTCGGGAGACGGAGTCGTGGGGGATGGGGGTGCCCGGCCTCCGCACGGTTCGAACGTGCGGAGATCGTGGGCGAGGGACGCGCAGAACCGACCGGAACCCTTCGGTGGGGAACCGGTTGCGGTCAACGGGGAAGATGGGGTGGCGGGGCGGGCGCTTCGACGGACACTATGCCATCGACAACGTCGAGAGCCGTGCGGTGCATGCGACGGCGGCGCTGGTAATGCCGCCGCCAGCGCCGCCGTCAGGGCACGCCGGTTCACCCCCTGGGAGGCGCAGGCTTCCCGGCGCGCCGCGCAGAACCATAGCACCTCTCCGCCCCTCCGCCCGCACTGCGAGAACGTGGGGGAGCTGCTGGCGTATGCTGTCGGCGGTGATGGGGTGCCGGTTCAGGGGAGCTGGGGGTCGGCGCACTCCATCACCGGGGGCAGGGGGGGCTGCGGGCTACCGGAGCCCTACGGTGGGGAAGCCAGTCGCCGCGCCAACGTCACGATCAGCCTGTGGCGGATCGCACGAGACCGGCGTGCGGGAAGAAGCCTCAGCGTGGGCAACGGGCTACGCCGCGCACGCGTGGCAGTCGCCAGAGCATGACTCGCGCTCCGGCGGTCTCAGGTGGGCGAGGCTTGTCAGCGTGCCTGCCCGGTTTCCGGCTCTCGGAGCACCCCAGGGGAGTTCACTCAGACCCCGCCGATGCTTCCCGCCGCCGGAGCAGCGGTTCGTTCCCTCATTGGTGCCGCCATCGGAGAGCAGCGCTCGATCTTCCAGGCAGTCCCGGGTCAGGGAACCAGACCCCCAGCATTCTCAGGTGCGAACGCTGGCAATCCAAACAACAGACTCATTCTGCCGACGCCGGTGGGCCGCTGGCAACGGTTCCGCCCCATCGGTGCCGGGATCGATTCCCGCCACGGGCCAACAATGGGCCTCGTGCTACTCCCACGAGAAGCCGAGGGTGAGCAGGCGGCGCAGCCACCGCCGGCGCAGCACCCGCTGGCGCTCCCTGTGGAGTTGACGTACGTCCTCCCTGCGCTCCCACACCTGGACCTCCCGCTGCCGGTCGGTCCACGGGTACCTCATCGGGGGCAGCGTCAGCCCGTGCTCATTGATGAGGACGATCTCCAGCTCCCACAGGCGCTCCCGGGCCGCGATGCGTCGCAGGGCAGGGCCGGTCTTCGCCACCCTGAGGAACGTCTTCAACGCCTCCCGCCACTCGACGATCAGTGGCGTGGCCTCCCCGTACACCTGCTCCTCGCCCTCCTCCGCCTCCTTCGTGACGAGCTGGGGGAACATCCTCGGCGGGATGTACCCGGGCCTCTCCGCCTGCTCTCCCGGTTCCTCGACACTGGACGCCGACGTTCCCGCCGCGGCGTCCCTCACCCGCGCCTCCAGCCCGTCCAGCCTGCGCTCGAGCACCCGCACCGCCACCGCCTGCTCCTCCCTGAGCGCCTTGAGCCCCGCATTGATGGCTGAATGCACCTCTTCGAAGCCGGCGCGCATCTCCTTGGCCAGCCCTTCGACCCGCCGCTCCAGCGCATCCATGCGCTCACGCTCACGCGCAGCCGCAGACCCTCCGCCCAACAGCAGCAGCCGCTCCAGTGCCACGGCCATACGCTCCGTCAGTTCACCCGATGTGACTGCCCTCTGCAGTGTTCGATAGCCGACGCCCAGTGCTTGCGCTGTCTTCGCCTGCCCCTCCATCTCGATCATGTCGCGCAGCAGCGCTTGCAGCCGTATCTCCCGCAGGCTCTCCAGGCTCCGGCTCGATTCCTGATACATCTCCCGGTCTTCCATCGTCGCCAGTCATCCGATTGTCATTGACAACTTTTCACGAGTGGCGCGACAACCTGCCCTCCGCATCCTCCGATTGCTGTTGACAACTTCTCACGAGAGGCGTTGTCCAGTGACCGTGGAAGCTGCTGTGGACGCGAAGTGCTTCCCGCCATTGTCCTGTAGGGGCGTTCCTCCCGACCGTGGCCTTGCCCACGACCCCGTCCTTCCTCAACGACAGGCTCAATCTTCTGTACACGTCCATAACACCACGGGGAGCCCGCGGATCGCCATGCGTCATAACGGGTGTCACGCATGACACCCCCTCCAGGAGTGATGGGGTCTTCCATGGCGTGTTCCGTGGCCTCGCCGAGCAGGTCGCCTTCGACATGAGCATCGTCATCGCCGACCTCAGCCTCCGCTATTGTCCCGGCATGGTTGTGGTCATGGTCCACGGGCACTCCGTCCGCCTTCCCGAAAGGCGTTGCCGCGTCGGTCCTCAGGGGAGTCGGCGAGCACCCTCCGTCTGTCCCACCCGTCCCCCTGCAAGCCTTGCACTTTTCACTCGTGGGCCTTGCGCGGAATGCCCATCCTGGCCCCGTGCAAGCTTGTAGTTTTCACTCGTAGGGCTTGCAGTCGACCGTGCATTGAGCCCCGAACCGGAAGTGTTGCCTGATTGCGTGACGCGTTACTCGTCCGATAGGCCATGGCCTTGCCCACGACCCTGTCTTCCCCCTCGGACATTCGTCCATCTCATGTACACGTCCATAACGTCACGGGAAGCCTGCGGATCGCCATGCGCCATAACGGGTGTCATCGATGACACCGGCCCAGAGGTGATTCGGTTTCTTCCACCGCGTGTGCTGCGGCCTCGCCGAGCAGGTCTTCCTACGGCCTGACCATCGTCATGAACGCCCATCCCAGCCTCAGCCCGGCCTCGGCGAAGTTGTCTCATTGACACTGGATGAAGATGACACAGCTCTACCCAGGTGATCCGTTGCGCGTCGACCTGGGACAGAGGCGGCGGAGAGAGAACCTGCGGCAGTTCTGCCAGGGCCGTGCCGCAGGCGTGGGGAACCGGCCGGTGTGCTGGGAGCACGCCGCCCAGAGCCTGCACCGTACTCGATACGGTGGCGTCCGAGGGGCCGAAGCGACAGCGCCGCTCCAACCCGCTGCGATCTGTCCTCTGGGGCGGACCGTCGGGAGAGCGAGGCTCGATCCTTCCGGTCTGACCCCTGGGCGGCTGTTCGGAGAGCCAGGCTCGATCCTATGCAGCCGGTCCCGGGTTCGGGGGACGGGAACCCTCCAGGTTTCTCGGCACGAAACGCTGGAAAGCCAGAAACTGCGTCAATTGTTACCCGAGCATCGGGCCGGAGGGAAGGGTTCCGGCGGTGTTCTTGGCCGTCACGACGAGATCACTCGCGCCGAGTTAGCTCCGCTGTTGCGCCGATGCCGCAAAACGCCGAAACCAGCCCACGAGACGGCTCCGGGGCTACCCCTACCGCCACAGATTCACGGTGAGGACTCGCCGCACCCAGCGCAACAGCTTCCGCTTCCGCAACCTCTCCCGCGCGTCGGCCAGCGCCTTCCAGCGGTGGGTGGTCTGGCCCCTGCGCCCGAACCCCCGGAGCGGTTGCTTCTCCGGGGGCAGCGTCAGCCCGTGCTCCTCCAGCATCGCCAGTTCCAGCACGAGCAGCCGCTCCTCCGTCGTCAGCCACGACAGGCTCTTCCCTTGAGTGGAGTGGCCTATCCGCAGTTTCCGCCACTCCTCAACCAACGGCCACGCCGCGCCGTAGACCTCCGCGTCGTCCTCGGCAGCCTCCACCGTCACGAGCTCCGGGTCCACTCTGCGCTCGGTGAAGGGCTTGCCAGGGCGCAATCCCGCCGCCGGAGGGGCGGCCCCGGTTTCCGGCCCGCCCGCCCCATCACCCTCACCATCCTCCTCCTGAACCTGGTCCTCGCCGCCGTCCTCGATCACCGCACCATTGCCTTCGTGCTCGTCTTCCACATCCGCTGCAGGAGGCGTCTCCGTGTCGACCTCCAGCGCCGCCACCCGCTCCTTCAGCACACCGACCGTCTCCCGCAGATGCGCCACCTCGGCGTCGTCCGCCCTCCGCAGCAGCAGTTCCAGCGCATCACCCATGCGCCCCGTGATCTCTCCTGATTCCTCGGCCCGCGTCAGTGTCTTGTGGTTGACCCCCAGCAGCTCTGCGGCCTCCATCTTGCCCTCCTGCCGCACCAGGTCCCGCAGGAACTCGCTCAGCCTGAGCCGTCGCAGCTTCTCCGCCTCCAGGCCATCGCTCCCGTCACCGTGTCCCTGCGTCTCTTCACCCGGCGTGCCGCCGTCCAGTGTCTCGTCGGCCTGTGTCCCGTTCACCTGCGCCTCATGCATGGTCAATCTCCTCGCTCCCATATTGCTGTAGGGGGAGTCACTCCCCTCCGTGAGGCTCCGTTCCCCCGATCTGCTCGCTCCGATGTGGCAGCGGTTCGCTCCACTCGCTCCGCTATACGACTTCCCTTTTGGGAACTTTCGTCCAACCCAGGTGAACCAGTCCTTACCTCAAAGTGCTCGCACCCCCGGTGCCGACCACTCTCATTCCCCTCTGTTTCACGAAGGGAATCGCCCCCACTTCCCTTTTGGGAACTGAGGCCTTTCCTTGTACACGGGTATGACACCACTTTCCTCCGATCCCTTCCCATGCCCTATAAGGGAGGATGCGCAAGTCCTCCCTTATAGGGCATGGTGGGAGAACAGAAGGCCCCATCAACGACGGAGGAGAATCGTGGGAGTTCCATCGACCGTTCGACGAACTCTTGGCAGAGCCAGGCGGCTGATTCCCCTGGCGTCCGCGCTGCTGCTGGCGGCAATGGTCGCAGCAACAGTGGCGCTCACCGCGCAGGCCCAGGACGGCGACGGTCTCACCCTCGTCAACCACGACAGGGAGTTCGTCGAGCGCGAGAGGTTGCATGGCGCTACCGATGGGACTGAGCCTGACGGAGTCATCATCGAGGGCGAGGACGGGGATGAGTCGATAGAGAGGGAGATGCACGCGCTGCGCGCCTTGGCGTCGATGCCGTTCCTCGACGCGCTGCAGCTGGCGTCCGTATCGGGGACGGCCGTGCGGACGATGCACGACGCGGTGAGGGGCCTCAGGCGCAACGGGCTGGTCGACACCGTACTGTCACGCCATGGACCTGATCGCGCCGACGCGCCGCCTCCACGTGACGGAGCAGGGACTGGAGCGGCTCGCCTGGGAGCTGGGCGTGGATTTGGCGGACGTGCTGGATCGCTATCCGGTCTCTGCGCACTGGCAGCGCGTCCTGCTGGGGCGGCTTGATGCGGTTGGCTCCATCTACCGGCTCGCCGCCGCGATCGCGGATGCTAGGGGACCCGTGGGTCTCCGCTGGTACCGGAACGCGCCGATGGACACGGCGGTGGTACTGTCCGACGGGGGGATCGTCGGGAGCGACGTCGGACAGGACGAGCTTCTCCAGGCGGATGTGGCGGCTGCTGGAGGGGGTCGAGGCCGGGGGCCGTGCTCGTGCTGACGCCCGACGAGGTGCGCCTGCTGCACAGTGCGAGGTCGTTCCGTCGCACGGACGTGCCCGCGTTCCTCGCGCCGGAGCGACACGCCGTCCTCTCCTCATCCCGGGCTTTGCTACAAAACCCCGTCGGGAAGCACAGCTTCCGTGCGTCCGGAGGAGACGACACCTAGCCCCGTGATTCTTGCGGAGGCTGGAATCCTTTAGGCTGTGTAGCGAACCCGGCCCCGAGTCCGACCGCGCCATCGACCCCACGCGCTCATTCCTTGCGCGCCATTTCAACAACAACGCCAAAGTGGTCTGACAGCTGCTTCTCGCCGTGGATGTTGCTGATGGCGCACACGGAGTCCAGGGCGAAATCCTCACTCAGTGCGACGTGGTCGATGCTCCGTCGCTCTTGGAATGCGAGGTCGGATGTAGCGATTGTCATCCCTCGGAAGGCCTCGTGAAGGTCCGACCGGAGTTTCGCCGGAGCTCGGCTGCCCGGCCCGATGACTTGATTGAAGTCCCCCATCACCAGCAGACGCTCCGAAGGGCCTCGCCGGAGAAACTCGGTGAGGCCGGCGAGGTACTGCGCATGGTCTTCCCACCGCCTCTTGCGTTTCTGCTCGCGCCTGCGTTCGGTGCGCGAACCCGACCAGGGGATACAAACTCCAATGACCCTGACCTTGCCAAGAGACGTCTGTGTGACCCCGGAAACGAACCGTCCGGGCGGCATCGAGTCGATTCCGAGGTCATCAACCTGCGCCCACGGTTCCCTGGACCAGAGCAAGACCTTCCGGCGGCCTGGCTTGACCGGGTATCCGTAGTCGGGTTGAGAGGATACGCAGTAACCGTCTTTCGACAGCAACTCGTCGTTGGTCTCCGTGAGACAGACGACCTCTGGGCTTTGTCGCTCAACGCGATTGAGAATTTCAGTACCCTTCCACGAGCCGGGGGCAGCCCACTCGACATTCCACGTAAGCACTCTAAGCGACATGGCCTTCTTGCTTGCTCCTCTCTCCCCAGGGGCCCTTCTGGGCATGCCTTGATGCGACTCACCCTAAGGGCTGACTCACCCAAGCGTCGATGCGACAGGGAGACTACAGCAGGGGATGGTGGCTGCAACCTCTTGACCCACAGGCAGTGCGACGGCCGTGTTCATGTTTGCCTCTCCTCCTCGGGGTCGGGTGGTTCCTTCTCCATATGCTGACCCCACTCCGCAAGCTGCTTGAATTGCTCTAGCGCCCCAGGGTTGCTGAACATTGCTGGCACGAGCGTCTGTAGAATCTGCTCTTCCATCGGGTCTGGCAATATCGGTCACTGTATCCACCAGCTTAGTCTGTACACTGTCCACAGTGACCTTGATGACCTCGACACGCTTGTCAATCGTCGCCAGCACATCCTTCGCGCTGTTGTGAATCCAAATGCTCAGAGCTATGGATACGATGGCGAGGAGAATCGAGAAGACTCCAACGGTCAGTGAAACGATGGGTAGCCAATCCATATCTTCTCCCCCGTTCGGCGTTTGAACTTGTCCAACGCCCGCATTATCCCCACCTTACTACCGTCCGCACGCGGACGGCGGCTTGGCGGCGAATTGTGACTTTCACCTTGGCCATAGCCACTCCTACTGTTCAGGGCTCGCCGGGGCGCTAGCTGGTGATGAAGAATGCGAGTTGGGGGAATAGTGAGCGTGCCGGCGTCGGCATTGAGGCACCGTTTGACGCCGATTCGGAGTAAGGGGCGCCTTGAGATGCCCCTGATCGGGTCCCTGGCCGTGCCACTCTTGATGGTCTGTGCCACGCAGATGACCCTCGGCGTGCCACGGAGCACGAGTCAACGTGCTCCGTGTGGTTGCGTCATGGTTCCCTCTACGCGACCGGGTTCTTGCGCGGCCTGCCGCGACGCCCACCCTCCGACGGCCAGAAGTAGACAGCGTTCTCCGTGCGCCGGAACTCCAGCCGCTTCCCCAGTGCCCCCGCAGCTGTGTTCAGCCTGCGCCGGATCGCCTGCGTCGTCTCACCCTCTCCAGCCTCGAGCTACCCCACCTCGCCGGTGCGACGCACTCGATGTAGCCGACGTATTCCTGCAGCAACGCTGCGCGCTTGCCGGTCGCGCTCCTCGCGCGGGCCTCGCCGATCGGTAGCGTGCTGAACGTGGGCATAGGTGTCACTTCCATCGTGGGCGGGCACTTCCCGCAACCGCCCTTTCGCCGGAACCATACCACTGCGGCTTCGGACTCCCCATTGGCCATGAACCCCCTCACGCCGCGTTACGTTCCCGGCTCCCCACGACTGACATGCTGGAAAGCCATCGGAGGCCGCTCCTGTGAGAACGACGAAGATAACTAGGGATGCTCTGAATAACTCGTCTGAAGGCCTGTCATTCCCGCGAAAGTGGGAATCTCGCCCCTATGTGTGACAGCCGAGCGCAGCTGGGACATCTCTCGGGAACGTCCCTTATTAAGACCATCCCTAGGACATCCCGTCGCGCGGCGCTCAGCCGGAGGCGCAGCCCGCCGCAGGCGAGGCTCGCGGTCCGCACCTACCTTACCAGGAAACGTCCCCGCCCACTGCGGTTACCACGGTTCCCCCGGACTGCTCACGGAACGACGACGGGCGCGAGGGCTACCCTCCCGGTGGCGTGGGTGTCGGCCCGGTCGTGGAATCCTCCACGCCCACTTCCGGCAGAGGGTCACCCTCGCCGGGTACTGGAGGCGGCTGCGCGGGCGGGCCGTCTGGGTGGTCGTACGCGCCGGTGCTCGCCATGAACTCGTCGAGGTCATGTACGTCGGATATAAGCATCGGCAGGCTAGGGTCTGCGCCGATACGTCCGCCGTATCCGCTCACGCGGGCCTGACTGGCCGTCGTCACTGCCTGAACGAAGGCGGGCAACTCCATCTCCAGGATGGACATATGCTCAAAGTACTCGTCGGGCTTCTCTCGCGCCCAGGCATCTCTGTGAGGATGGACCGCGATCACCGTGCCGTCCTTCCGGCGCTGCACGTCCCAAGTCTCATAGACCTGCCATGCTTCAGTCGAGTGATCCCATGCCGGGCCGACAAAGAGAATCATCTCCTTTCCCGCTATTCCATCAGGTTCAATTCCGCCGGTGCCCTTTACGTTACCTGTTCCATAGAGTCCCTCCTCGGGAATCACGGTTTCGTAATGCTTTCGCAGTCGTTCCACCGTCTCCTTGGCCTCGGCGCTCTCCGGATCGTCCCCGTAGTCTTCGCGCCAGTAGGTATAGAACCATACCTGCACCGTCAGATGAGGAGAGCCATTGCCCAGTATGTACTCATTCACCCGCACATCCGAGTAGCAGCTTATTTGAAAAGAATTCTCTTCCCATCCCATAAGTTCTTCAGAGCCCACGTAGGATGGTAATCGATACGGAATCTCCGAGGTGCACCGCACGGTATCGGGGATGTACGTGCCCCGCAGCACGATATGAGGCACTATGGCGTTGATGTAGTTGAGGGTAAGGGAACTGTTTACGTCTTCAGGCGCATCGCCGAGTTCAAAGGGATGGGACGCGGCGCCACCTCCTGTATGTCCTGATATGTTTGTCCCGCAGGGGTCTACGGAGGAGCCATGCACCGGCGTGCAAGGAAGAATCTCCTCTGCCAGGTAGCCGGTGTAGGGCGATCGCGTCGGGGTGGAGATTGGTGTTGGCGTGGGTGTCCGAGTGTGCGTGGGGGCAGGGGTGGATGTAGGGGGGAGTACGGCAGCAGGCGCGTCTGCGGGTGTGGGTAGAGGCGTGGGGGTCTGCGGCGCGCCGTTACACGCGACGAGTACGAGAAGGAGAACCGCGACAACAACACCTAGCGGGATACGTGTGTGCATCGCTGCCAATGTACCATCCCCTCACCCGCGCCGCTCACGGAAGCGGCGACAGGCACGAAGGGCTACCCGCCCGGTGGCGTGAGCGTCGGCCCGGACGCGTCGTCGTCCACGCCGACCTCCGGCAGAGGCTCCCCCTCGCCCGGAACCGGGGGCGGCTGAGTGGGAGGGCTGTCGGGGTCGTCGTAGGCACCCACGTTGACGTAGTAATCGCGCAGGTCGTGAACGTCGGTGAGCAGCATGGGCAGACTGGGATCCGCGCCGATGCGCCCGCCGTATTCGCTGACGCGGGCTTGGTTGGCTGTTGTCACCGCCTGTGTGAACGCGGGTAACTCCATCTCCAGCACGGCCAAATGCCGTCCGTATTCATTGGGCCTCAGCTTTCTCCATAAGTCTCTCTCGGGATGGATGGCAACCACCGTGCCGTCCTCTCGCCGTTGCACGTCCCAATACCCCACGAACCGCCACGCCTCGGATGAGAGGTCGTCTGGCGGCCCGAGGAACATGACGTGTTCTAAACCCGGAAACGCATCCCCAAAGAGCGTCTCTAAATCCTGCTTATACTCTTCGACGATGCCCGCCTCCGCGGCAGCGGAATATACGTAGTCTATAAACATGAGAACCGTCAAATTGGGTGGGCCAGTTCCCAGGAGATAGGCGTTCACGCGCACGTCGATGTAGCATTTGAAGGACTGCTCATCCCACTCTTCGGCCAGATGGGGCGGTGGGTGGTAGGGGTCACCGCCGGTGCATCGCACGGTGTTCGGGAGGTAGGTGCCGCGCAGCATCAGGTGAGGCACACGAAATGCCGGTGCCGGCCCATTGAGCATTTCGGGGATGCTCCAAGGCTCATTGCCCAATTCCGGGAGATACCCCGGTGCCACACTCCCTTCGAATCGTGGGGCACCGAGAACGCAAGGCTCCACGGAGGAGTCGGGCACGGGCGTGCAGGGAGGTATCTCCTTTGCCAAGTAGCCAGTGTATGGCGAGGGAGTCTGCGGCGCGCCTTCGCACGCGGCGAGAACGAGAAGGAGCGCTGCTGCTACATTGTGTCGCCTTGTATGAACCTGACTAGAAATCCCTGAACGTATGGCTCGCATCGCTCCTCGCTATGCCCGTGTGCAGGGAACGTCGTGAGCGGTATGGTAGCAGGCGAGGTATGGCGAGTGTCAGGGGTTGGTAACTCGGTGCCCTGCCTGCCCTAACCGCGGGTTCACCCCACCCACCGATCACACGTGGTTCCCATAGGAATCAGGGCTACGTATTCTCGGCGATTACCTGCGCCAACTGGGCACTGTCGTAGCCGTTCTCGATCGCCAACTCGACATCACGGTCCGACTCCTCGACCCTCCCGAGCCTCCGGAGCACGACGGCGCGGCCTACGTAGGCCACGGCGTCGGTGGGATCGAGTGTCAGCCCGCTGTGGTAGTCGTCCAGTGCGTTTTCGAGGTCGCCCAGCTGTCGCCGCGCGTTCGCCCTGTTGGCGTAGGCAGCCGCGTTCGGCGGCCCCATCTCGATGGCTGCCGTGAGGTCGCTGACTGCGTCCTCGTACTGGCCTGCCGCGAGCTTCGCCCCCCCACGATTGCGGTAGTGCGCCACCTCCGAAGGCTGCAGCTCGATGGCGACGTCCAACTGTGCGATGGCCTCCTCGTAGAGGTTCGCGTTGATGCAGAGAACGCCCACGTGCCCGCGCACGACGGCGTCGGTCGGGTTGCGCTCCAATGCGACCGCGAAGTCGTCCATCGCGTGCGCGTACTCCTCGGCGACCATGAAGATGACGCCTCGCCTCGCGTAGGCCTCACCGAGCACCTCGGGCTTCTCGGACAGCGATGCGTCGATGCGGATCGCCGCGCAGTAGTCGTCATAGGCTTTCTCTATGAGCCCAGCCTTGTGACGGATCACGCCCCGGCGCAGGTGCGCCTCCGCTACCGTACCTGGGATGCCGGGGCGGTGGACGATCACGCTGGTGAAGTCTTCCTCGGCCCGCTCGAAGTCCAGCATCTCGCAGTACGCCTTGCCCCTCGTGAAGTGGGCCAGGGCGTTCATCGGGTTGAGCCGCAGCACTTCGGAGAGGTCCGTGACTGCTCGCTCAGGGCGTCCGGCGTGCAGGTGGAAGGAGCCACGGTTCTGGAGCGACATCCAGTCCGACGGGTCGCTGGAGACGGCGGCGTCAAGTTCGGCGATGGCCGCGTCGGCATCACCGCTGGCCAGTTGTTCGAGCGCCTTGATGAGGCGTTCCGTCTGCTCCGGGCTCTGTTCTGCCGAGTTGGGTTCCTGCTTCCGAGGTCCTTTCCCACCGAACACGCCGCCGAAGAATCTCCCGACCATGCAAGCCTCCCTGTCGCATCTGATCTAGTCCCATTCACATGGAACCCCATTCTACAGCCCCGATGCGTCAGTCTGACGCTAAGGGAAAGGAATGAGGGGAATGCTGACGTGGCTCCGCTGTCATCACGAGCACGGCTACTGTCGGCAGGCTGCGGAAGTGGGCTTGAGTCTTCCGTGATGCCACGTCCTTGCCTCCGAACACGGAAGCCGGGACGAGTGCCGGACAACAAGAAAGACCGACATACATCGGGACTTGGGGGGGAGACCGCTGCCGTCTGGCGGCCTCCCGGGGGCGCACCGCACAGGCAGCGTGAGCCCCTGAAGGGGGCGCTGAAGGGAGAGGATGGCTGACGAGCGGCCTCAGGACCGACACCGCCTTTGACGTTGAATGCCACGCTTAGCCTCGCGTATCGTTGCCCGTACGGGCACCCACGCGGGATGCAGCCAGCCTCCGTTGATGCCTGGTTCCCCATCACCTCCTAGGAAAGATCAAGCACGTGAGACTGCGGTTGGTCCCCTACACGTCGGTCCGCGCACACGTTGTGTGTGCATCGCTCGTGACAACCTCGTTCGTGCTCACCTTGGCCGCATGCAGTGAGGAGCCCATCCCTGCACCGGCATCGACCGCCTCTCCCATCCCAGCCGCATCGCCCACTGCTCAGCCTGCGACACCTACTGCTGGCACCCAACCCCGCCTGCCCAGGCCGGCCCCCGAGGGTACGTCCGCTGCGACGCCCACTCCCACTCCACCCACCCCGGACTCCCGGGAAGTGAGCGGCTGTTTCGGCGGGGCACTCTCCCTGGACCCCCTGCACTGTTACGTGCTGGAGGAGGCGCAGCGCGAGGGAATAATGGACGTGGCCGCAGTCTACAAGGCGGGCAAGGGCCTCCTCGTCTATCTCAATCGCCCCGCATCTGTCACGCTGGGGGACGAACTGCACCAATATATCGAACGCAAGGCCAAGGAGAGGGTCCGCGCGGTAGGAGGAGACGCGTGCGTGCTGCGGGACGACAACTGCGACCATGGCGTGTTCGGCATACACCCCACAGGCTACCTGCTTCCGAAACCCACCACCTACGAGAACATCGAGCTGCGAACGGGCGGCGCGGAGGCGAGGCGCTCCGAAGTCGGCTGGCCGTCCTACGAGCAGGTGTGGCCTCCGATATCCAGCGTGGCGCAGGAGTCCGGCAGTTTCGACGTGTCGGAAGTGGATATGACCGATATCCCGGAATTGAACTGCGAAGGCTGGCCCCGTCCGAATATCTTTGAGGATCATTACTGCGACCTGCGGGCGCGCTATCCCGACATAGGCCTTGCCGGTTATCACAGCACCCTCTATCACGGATGGATTCAGGTCAAGGCACCGCTGGCCAAAGAGGCAGAAACCCTGGCGGCCGTGAGAGAAGCAATGTTCCCCTGGCACCCCAACCTACCGGATGAGAACTTCACGCTGATTCCCGTGAAGTACGACCTGGATGAGTTCTGGCGATGGACCGTCATCCTGGACCGTTTCGCCCAGTCTTCGGGAAACACGTCGGGCATCGTCGACGCAGGCATATGGGTGAACTCTCCCAAGTCCCTTGGGGAGAAATCTGTTTTCACGGCCGCGAGCGGCTTGAGCGATGCGATGGCTGATGCATCCGCCTACAGGACGACGATCCATGTGTGGACCTTGGACGTGGAGCGGACTCTTGCGGCGCTGCCGCAGTTGCTGCCCCAGTTGAACATCCCCGTGGACGCGGTAGGTGTGGTCAATGAGTGGTTCCAAGGCACGGTCCCTCGGATATATCCTCACGCGCACCCCATGGAGAATCCTGCCCAGCGTTTCATTTCTTGGTGAGTTTGAGAGAGAGGACGGCTCCGTGGTTGATCCCTCCCATGGCGCAGCTGAGACAGCGGACGTCGCTGATAGCGAAACGGCCGGAGCAGAATCGTCTTGGGCTCCACTCGCTGGCGGAGGGAGGGGGGGGTAGCCGCGACTGCAGTTCTTATCACCGCCTTGTTCATCGGGGCGCGACGCCGGCCAACTCCGTCCGCCCATTAAATGCTCTACGACAGCCTGCACCAGAGACCTCGGTCCACGGCAAGCAAATCGGAGTACAAATTAAGGTCTGTACAATTCAATGGAACAGCGGCCCACCACACCACGGCTGTTAGCAGGATGGCACAATAGGAAGCGATAAAGGGTTGTAGATATGCCGCTCCATTGAGACCGCTCTTGCTTTCAGTTGCCAAATTATCAGACGCGAATGAGCGCTTCAATGCACGCCTAGACATGCAACTAAGAACATTCACTATGGTAAGTACGCAGATACCCAGGATAGTGGTCTGTTGATTCGACCAGTCCACTACTATTGGTGAAAGAATAACCCAGAAAAGATAAGGCACTAACACCAAATACCATGAGCAATATAAGGTGTGATATCCGCATGATATCATTTCAATACCTATCCAGTTCTTACCGTAGACACGCATCATGAGGTAGAGCCTTGGGACACCGAGTAAAGCGGCAGCGGCTGTGCCTACAATCCATCGTCTACGCTGTACCCCTCCATTTCTGGGTGCCAAGGGAGCAAAACGATAGGCAAGCCCAGCTATAGGAGACAGCAGAGTGCATCCGATGGCCGTGCTACCGATGTAGGGGAAAATAACTGATGTAAAAGAAAAAGCTGCCATAACTAGGGCCAAAGGAAGGAATAAGATGATAATCCAAGTTGGTAGAAGTGTCATCGCTATCTGCCGCTATGGGATTACAGTATCATCAAGGGCGTGTGCTACGCCCGCACCACGAACGTTCTTGCAGCCTTGTCGTGCAGCCCTTGGCGATGGTCGTCGACCAGTATCCAGAACACGACCACCAACATCAGCAGCAAGCTGATACCGCCTCCGGCGTTCAAGCCAACTGCGATGGCTGGCAGCGGCGCGAGTCCGCTGCTGAGGAACTGGCGCAGAAGCACGAGGCCGACCCCCGGCTTCCTCCCATCGTCATCGACGACCTTCAGGCCCATCGCCATCTTGCCCAACGTCGCACCCCAAACCGCAGTCAGCACCACGAAATAGCCCAAGCCGACGATCCCCTGGATGGCGATGTGCACCACGGACGCCGTCTCGTCCTCCTCTACCCAGAACGTATCGGTGATGCCCATCCCGTTCAGTATCCCGAAAATCACGACGATGACGATGACATCGATGATCCAAGCGGCGAACCGCGGGAACCTGCGCGCGTACTCCACTGCGGCGGTTCCTCGGAAGGCTGAAGGCCCAGGGAGCATACCTTCGTGTTTGGCTCGCCGTTCTCTCTCGATCCTCTCCATCACGCCGATTGCCACCCAGTAGATGAAAGTCACAATGAGGGCGCTGATGGTTGCCACTACGAGGATGAAAGCGAAGCCCAGTACGAGATACGGATCGTCCCAGTCATCACGAGCACTGGTATCCACGATGAAGAGGATGAGCCATGCGTTCCATACGACCAACCCTGCGATGCAAGCAGCTGTCGTTGTGCGGAATCTATGCATCGCTACGTCGAGCCACCCCTGGTCCTGCCATGAGCAGGCGAAGTCTCCCGGGTTGAACCGGCCAACTTGGCGTGCGAGTGACTCGACGACTCTCTGTCGACCAGCATCCCTGCCCGGCGGGGCGGACGTAGCCAGTCCGGGCATCTCGTCGACATGTCCATGGCTCCAAAGATCGAATCGTGTTGCGCAGGAGTGTACCATGCAGGGAGGAAGAGACACGGAAAGAGATGAGGCGTGGCGTACCTGCCCTTCCTTCCCTCCATTCGACGGGTGGCAGGGGGCAGGGCTGCCGCACTCGGTGCTACTGTCATCGTGGGCACTCCCTGGAGAAGAGGAAGCCGATGGACACTGGCGGCTCTGCCGACATGGGCGTAGTGATTGGCCTCGCCACGAATGGCTGGTCTTCGGTCTGCCCTCGGCCATCGGATTCTCGCTCGTGGGGTTGTTCTTGAGCTTGGCGGCCCTGATCTACGTTTCCCTGGCGTACCGCAACGGCAAGAGCGTCGGGAAGCGGGTTATGGGGACGCAGGTGGTGCGGGTCGATGGCAGCCCCATCAGTTGGGCCTCCAACTTCTGGCTGCGCACGTTCCTGGTCAAGCGAATCATCGGGACGGTAGGCAGTATGACCTCGGGGTTGCTGTCCATGGTCAACTACCTCTGGCCCCTGTGGGACCGAGACGCGCAGGTGCTGCACGACAGGATGGTCGGCACATGCGTCGTGAAGGTTCCTCCTACTTCCCGACCCACCGCACGATTCAGGGCGTAGTGCCGATGCCAAGCGCGCCGGTATTCGTTCTGTTCTCGGGGTCACGTATCACAGTCTTTTGCTTGTTGAGTTGCCTGGCGGCAGCCGCAGTCCTGACAGGATGCATCCAAGAATCACCGGCTGCAACAGACACACCGGGTCATTCGGCTCCCGTCACCGCCGCAGTCCAAGCCACTCCTGCACTTGGAGAAGTGGAGGAGAGAGGAACGACTCCTGCTGCAACTCCTTCGGCGCGGGCTACTCCAATGCCGGAGAATCGGCGGGAAGAACACCCGACAACGACGCCTCCCACCGCCACAGCCACGTTGCACGCCACTCCAACCCCAAAGCCAACCCCTGGAGCCGCGTCTTCGTCCGAGGCGACGCCTTCATCCGTCTTGCCGCGTATCGTTGCAATCACTGGCAAGTGGGACCACACGTGCGTCCTGTTCGAGGACGGCGTTCCATATTGCTGGGGAGACGAGGTTTTCAATCCGACGATAGCACGCCCTGCTCCTGCGGGGGAGCGATTCGTCGCCATAAGCAATGGCTTCCGTTCCACCTGTGCACTTCGCACAGACGGCAAGCCTGTTTGTTGGGGATACACCTCCGACGGCAGAGCATCACCACCTGAGGACGGACGCTTCGTCTCCATCAGCAGCGGCTATGAACACACCTGCGCTCTCCAAGCAGATGGCACACCGGTCTGCTGGGGAGATGACCACTACGGCCAAGCGTCACCACCTGAGGATGAACGCTTCGTCTCTATCAGCAGCGGGAAACAATACACCTGTGCCCTCCGTGCAGATGGTTCTCCTGTCTGCTGGGGAGATGATGACGAGGGACAGGCCTCCCCACCGGAGGACGAGCGATTCACCACGTTGAGCGCCGGTGAGGACCACACATGCGCCATACGTGGAGACGGCTCACTCGCATGCTGGGGGGACAGCTTCCTATCGTCTGTGCCGGCAGTCCCAGGAATGAAGTTCGCCTCAGTCAGCAGCGCCGGTTATCATACCTGCGCCGTTCTCACAGATGGCACGCCCCTCTGCTGGGGACGGGAGTTCGCTGGGTCCCCCGCAAGCGACGAGCGCTTCACCTCAATCAGCAGTGGGAACAGCCGCAGTTGCGGGCTCCGGCCAAACGGGACGGCAGTCTGTTGGGGCCGCGGGATCCACGAGCAGGCGATGCCGCCCGAGGACGAGCGCTTTACCATCGTCAGCAGGGCTACACCCACACCTGTGCACTCCGTGCAGACGGTGCTCCTGTCTGCTGGGGCGACAACAGATTGGACCAGGCACAGCCCCCGCACGGCGAGCAATTCCTGAGCATCAGCAGCGGTTTCTCTCACACCTGCGCCATCCGCACGGACGGTTCTCCTGTCTGCTGGGGCGCCATCTGGGACACCCTACCAAGCGATCAGCGATTCATGACCGTAACCAGCGGCGTCAACCAATCTTGCGCCCTGCGTGAAGACGGGAAGGCATTCTGCTGGGGTGATGGGACCTCGCCCTCTGAGGACGAACGGTTCACCGCCATCAGCAGCGGCTGGTCCCACACCTGCGCCATCCGTTCAGATGGTTCGCCCGCCTGCTGGGGAGGCGGTCCCCCGCCGCCCGAAGACGAACGTCTCACCGCCATCAGTAGCGGCTGGTCCCACACCTGCGCCATTCGTGCTGATGGCACACCTGTCTGCTGGGGCAGTGACTCCCTGGGGCAAGCCTCGCCGCCAAGCGGCTACTTCATTGCCATTAGCAGCGGGGCTGCCCATACCTGCGGGCTGCGCCAGGGCGGCTCTCCCGTTTGCTGGGGAGATCGTAACTATGGCAAGTCCTACCCACCAGCGGGCGAACGATTCGCCGCAATCAGCGCCGGAGCCGAACATACGTGCGCGCTGCGTGAGGATGGCAGTCGTGTCTGTTGGGGCATCAGCAGCCCCAACCAACTGGGGAATCTCGCGTCTGGTGATGCGTCGGAACTGAGCCGGGGGTCTGCGCAAGGCCCCGCGGCGACGCCCAGCCCATCCCTCCCTTCCGAACCGCTGGATCTAGTCGAGGCGCCCACTACGCTCACCGCTGGTGGCGAACACACATGTGCGCTACGTAGCGACGGTTCTCCCATCTGCTGGGGCGACATGTCCCCCGAAATGCTGCCGCCTGAAGGTATCGAGAATCTAACCGCCGTTAGCGGCGGCTATGCATTCACCTGCGCACTCCGAGCGGATGGCGAGCCCGTCTGCTGGGGATCGGACCGAAATGGGCAAGCATCGCCGCCCGACAATGAACGATTCACGTCTATCAGTAGCGGCGATTACCATGCGTGCGCTATTAGAGAGGATGGGTCCGCTGTCTGCTGGGGCCGGGATACTGCTGGTCAGGCGCTGGCGCCCGAGGGCGAGATGTTCGGAATGATCAGCGCCGGAGGGGGTCATACCTGCGCACTTCGCCCCGATGGAACTCCAGTGTGCTGGGGGAACGATAGTGACGGGCAGGCATCTCCACCCGTCGGCAATTCTTTCACCGCTGTCAGTGCCGGCTCCTTCCATACGTGTGCTCTTGTGGCAGGTGGCACTCCCATATGCTGGGGAGCTAACTTCAACGGCGCAACGCTGGCTCCATCGAATGAACGCTTCGGGGCAATCAGCAGTGGAGGTGAGCACACCTGCGCATTGCTCCTCGACGGCACGCCCCTCTGCTGGGGAGCCGACCAGGCAGGGCAGGCGTCGCCCCCTGAACACGAGCGCTTCATCGCCATCAGCAGCGGCAACGCTCACACCTGCGCCGAGCGCACTGATGGCGAGGTGGTCTGCTGGGGGAGCGACAAGTTGAGGCAGGCATCCCCGCCGAAAGGCAACTGGCGCGATGGCCGTCAGCCACGTCCTGACGGGGGATTCATCGCAGTCAGCGCTGGAGGTTCCAGTGTCAGCGACGGAGGGCATGCATGCGCGTTGCACGCGAGCGGTGAGGCTGTCTGTTGGGGCCGGCCTGATTCAGGGGAAACGACGCTCCCAGATGGAGAATCGTTCGTGGCTATCAGCAACGGGAACGGACACACCTGTGCACTGCGCGCTGATGGAACGCCTGTCTGTTGGGGTGCTGAAGACGGGAGTCGTCATAATCCTAGAGCCGCTCAACCGCCAAATGGGGAGAGGTTGACTAGCATCAGCAGCGGTGGGAGCCTCAGTTGCGGACTGCGTCACGACGGCTCGCTGGTTTGCTGGGGAAGTGAACTGTGGGGACAGGCCGAGGCGCTGATAGCAGGGCCATTCGTCGGCGTGAGCGTTGGAGGAAACCATGCCTGTGCCCTCAGGCCAGGCGGCGTTCCGACCTGTTGGGGATGGAATCCGTACGGTCAAGCATCTCCTCCTGCAGATGAACGATTCATGGCGATCAGCAGCGGCGACCTTCACACGTGCGCCCTTCGACAGGACGGCTCGCCTGTCTGCTGGGGGAACGACAGATCCGGTCAGGCATCGCCCCCGAGTGACATACGATTCTCTACGATCAGCAGCGGGGGAATCGGCACTTGCGCCCTCCGCACAGATGGTGCTCCCGTCTGCTGGGGCCACAACTATGACCGCCAGGCATCGCCGCCATCCACCGAGAGCCTCATCGCCATCAGCAGCGGTGGTCTCTTCACATGCGGCATCCGCACGGACGGCGAACTCATCTGTTGGGGGTCCAACCGGCACGGTCAGGCAACCCCGCCGTAGCCGAATCCTAATCAACCCGAGTCGCGTAGCTGAGGGCGAGAGAAAGGGCAGGTGAGCCGCTGGTCACTGCCACACGCCCGTTGACGCCCTCGCCGCGGATGCTCCACAGTAGGAGTATAGCTGACATGCGCCGCAGCGAACCGATAGCAGAGTGCGAACACGCAAAAAGACCTCACGAGGAAGGACTTAGCTCGATGAACGAGAAGAACACCTACACACCCGCAGCCGTCTACGCTCGTGTCTCCAGCGACAGGCAGGACGTCGACCTCTCTGTTGCCGCCCAGTTGCGCGCCCTCCGGGAATACGCCGAGCGCAACGGCTTCATCATAGTGCGCCAGTTCGTCGACGAGGCAGAGAGCGGACGTGTTGCAGACCGGCCCCAGTTCCGACGCATGATCGACGAGGGGAGCAGACCCAGTTCACCCTTCGAGGTCATCCTCGTTTGGAAGTTCTCAAGATTCACCCGCAAGCGCGAGCACGCCGTGGCCTTCAAGTCCATGCTCCGCAAGAAGGGCATCCGTGTCGTCTCCATCACCGAGCACGCGGACGACACCCCCACCGGCAAGCTCATGGAGGCCATCATCGAGTCCGTAGACGAGTTCTACAGCGAGAATCTCGCCCAAGAGGTCTTGCGGGGGATGCGGGAGTCCGCCTCGCGCGGCTTCTGGATGCCCACCCTCGCCCCCTACGGCTACCGGAAGGTGCACGTGCAGGACGGGGCGAAGAAGCGTCCCAAGCTGGAGTTGGACCCGCCCGCCGATGCGGTGGTGCGCCGCATGTTCGACATGGCCCTGCACGGTTCCACGACGCTGGACATCGCCAAGGCGCTCAACGCAGACGGCGTGCCGAGCCCGTTTGGGGCGAAGTGGCTGAAGGCTACGATCTACCGGATGCTCTCCAACGAGGTGTACACGGGCACGCTGGTGTGGGGGACGAGGGCAAAGGACAACGTGCCCCCGGTGCGCGTGGAGAACGCCTTCCCGGCCATCGTCAGCCAGCAGGAGTTCAAGCGGGTCGCGCGGGTGCTGGTCTCCCGCGCACCGAAGAGCGTGCACCCGAGGCGCATCGCCAGCCCGTACCTGCTGAGCGGGCTGCTGAAGTGCGAGGCGTGCGGGAGGGCGCTCTCCGCATCCGAGGCGCACGGGGGCAGGTACACCTACTACGTGTGCCACTCGCTGCTGAACCGGGGGAAGGGCACGTGCACGACACCGAGGCTGCCCGCGAAGCGGTTCGAGCGCCTGGTCATCGACCAGATACGCGAGCACATCCTGACCGAGAGCAACATGCGCGACCTCGTGCGGATGGTGAACGAGGAGATGGACAGCGTGATGGCGGGGGAGCGTGAGCGGCTGGAGGCTGCTGAGCTGGAGTTGCGGGAAGTTCGCCAGCGCATGGACCGGCTGTGGCAGCTGGTGGAGAAGACGGACATGACGGTGGAGGACATCCTACCGCGCATCCGTCACCACCAGGAGAACCAGGAGCGGTTGGAGCGTGCTGCGGACGAGGCACGGATGGAGCTGGATGCTCGGCTGGCGGGGGTACAGGATGCCGAGGTCGTTGCTGCGTACGCGCGCGAGATGGGGGAGTGGCTGCTGGAGAGCGGGCTGGCGGAGACGAAGGCGTTCCTGCGGACATTCGTGAAGGAGATCGTGGTGCGTCCGGGGCGTGCTACGATCCACTACGCGGTCCCGACGCCGGAGGACAGTCCGATAGGGGGAGCGGACGTGGCGGAGGTTGCGCTGGGGCGTCGGTTTATGAAATCAGTATCGCGTGGGGAGCCTGTCGAACCACGAACACTCGTAGCGCGCCCACGCTGAGGTTCCCTTATACTCTAACCTGCGCCGGGAGAGCTGACGGATTTCGTCGCTCAGCGCCAGCACAGCAACGGGGAGGTGCGCTATGTCGGGCTACGTCGACGCAGACGGCCATGTGATCGAGAATGCCGCCGAGATCTTCCAGTACCTCGAAGCGCCGTTCGACAGGATGCGCACGCCGCTCAACATCCTGCCCGACGGCGACAAGTTCCACTCACCGAGCGTGCAGAGCGCCAACCCGGCTCCGGGAGCGTTCGAGCCCGCCGACGCAACCAAGTGGACGTCGTTCATGGACCTCACCGGCACCGACTGGGCGGTCCTCTATCCAACGCGCGGCCTCTATCTACGGGCGCATCGTCTTCGAGGAATGGGCCATCGCATACGCCAGGGCGTACAACAACTGGCTCCACGACAAGTTCGTGAAGGAGAGCCCGCGGCTGCGGGGCATCGGCCTGCTCCCGATGCAGGTCGTCGACGAAGCCGTCGCCGAACTCCGCAGGTGCGTTCGCGACCTCGGCATGGTCGGCGGCATGATCCCGTCCAACGGCCTCATCAAGCACATCGCCTCCCGTGAGTACTGGCCGCTCTATGAGGCCGCCGAGGAGCTCGGGTGCGTCCTCGCGGTGCACGGCGGCAACTACGAGCGCCTCGGCTTCGACACCATGTCGAACTTCCCGGCGTCGCGTGCGCTCGGCATGCCCATACCGCTGCTCAGCGGCATGACGGGCATGATCGTCGACGGCGTGCTCGACCGCTTCCCGAACCTGCACTTCGGGTTCATGGAGGGCGGCACGGCGTGGATCCCGCTCCTCATCGACCGCCTCGAACGCGAGATGGGCTACGGCGGGCTGGAGCTGCCGCACCACCCTGAGGACTGCTTCCGGCGCGGACAGGTGTTCATCGGCTGCGAGGGGAACGAAAAGGCCCTCTCCTACGCCATCGAGCGCGTGGGACCTGACCCGTTCATGTTCGCGTCCGACTTCCCCCACGAGATCACCATCGAGAACTGCATGGAGGAGATCGACGAGATCCTCGAGCGGGAAGACATCAAGGAAGAGCACCAGATGCTCATCCTCCGCGAGAACGCCCGCAACATGTACGGCGAGCCATAGGCGCGCGCTGAAGCTGTCTCTGACATAGGAGCGCCCCTCGCGGACGCCCTTTGCATAATTGCCCGGTCGTGGTGAGCCTGTCGAACCACGGACGCTTGATTGCGTGGGTATACTGTCACTGACTCGCGCCGCAGGCGCAGGAGCAGTGACATGGCTATCGAGAGCTTCCCCAACATGACGGTCCCGCTGCGCGTCGAACCGAACGGCGCTGTGCGCGTGTCCGGCCCGCAGACGCGCGTCAACTTCGAGTTCGTCGTCTGGTCGCACAAGGATGGGGAGACGCCTGAGCAGATCAAGGAAGCACTCCCTACGCTTGAACTCGCGGACATCTACGCAGTCATTGCCTACTACCTTCGCAACACGGAGGAGGTGGAGGCGTACCTGCGGGAAGTGGACGAGGACTGGGAGCGAGCCAAGGCAGAGATTGACGCTCGCCACCCGGACAATGCCTCGCTGCTCACTCGATTGCAAGCCCGCCGCGACGCGGCGCAGCAGGAGCAACGAGCTTCCTAAATGCTTCGTTTCGCTGCGGACGAGGGCTTTCGGGCGGCCATCGTTGACGGCTTGCGTCGCCGGAATCCCGGCATTGACATCGTGACGGTGCAGGAACGCGGATTACGGACGGCGCCGGATCCCGACATTCTGGAGTGGGCTGCGAGTGAGGGACGTGTCCTGCTGACGCATGACACGCGGACCATGCGTGGGATTGCATATCAGCGTGTCATCGATGGACAGAGGATGCCTGGAGTGTTCCTCGTACACTGGACGTACCCCGCTGGTTCAACCATCGACGAACTCGAACTGCTTGCCGGAGCGAGCCTCGATGGCGAGTGGGAGAACCAGGTCCGCTACCTGCCGGTGCGCTAACCCCCCAGCTCCTCCGCGATGCGCCGGCTGAACTCGGCGCGTATCTCCTCCGACTTGCGCTTCACCGCCGTGTTGCCGAGCGTCGCGAGGCGGCCGTAGAGGTTGAAGTCCATCGCGTAGTTCACCTCGGTTTGCCCTGCCGACGGCTCGCTCAGTTCGAGCGCGAGGCGGTTGACGTGCAGCCGGTTGCCCATGCGGTCCCTGCCGTTGCCGCTCACGACGACGCGCCGCCCTTCCTCCGCCTCGTCGATGCGCATCTCCATCTCCATCGTCACCTTGAACGGCCCGACGCGCTGCGTCATGCGGGCACGGTACGCGCCTTGGCCGGCATCCTCGATGCTCTCGCAGCCGGGCAGGCACTTCGCGACGCGGGGCAGGTCCCAGAAGAACGCCCACGCCTCGGCGGGCGACGCGCTCACCTCGAAGCGGTCGGTCAGCTCCACGAACCGCGCTCCTTCACGGCGGCTTCAACCGACCGCAGGATGCCCGCGTAGCCGGTGCAGCGGCAGATGTTCCCGCCCATGTAGCGGATAATCTCCTCGCGCGTCGGGGCCGGGTTCTCGTCGAGCAACGCCTTCGCGAGCAGGATCATGCCGGGCGTGCAGTAGCCGCACTGGAGCCCGAAGTTGTCCACGAACGCCTGCTGGATCGGGTGCAGCCCCTCGTCCGGTGTCAGTCCTTCGATGGTGAGCAGGTCCGCGCCCTCCACCTGCCCGGCGAGCATGCTGCACGAGCTGACCGCCTTGCCGTCGGCGAGCACGGTGCACGCGCCGCAGACGCCGCTGTGGCAGTACTCCTTCGTGCCGTGCAACCCGAGCCGGTCGCGCAGCAGGTCGAGCAGCGTGGTGGAGGGCGGCACGTCGAGCGAGAGCGTCTCGCCGTTCACGGTGAAGTTGACGTTCATGGCCGCGCTAGTATACCCCGCTCAGCCCTAATCGCTCGGCGCAGGGGCCCTGAAGCTCACCGATGTTGCAGTAGATGGTTACGCCATTGACCACGAACGTCCATACCGCCTTGCCATCCGGATTTAGCCCCAAGCGGGAGTCTTCTGGCTTTATCAGCAAAGGAGTGGGCGTTGGGGTGGGTTCCGTGGACTTCCAGCTGGATTCTCCCCGGAACGTGTACCAACTTCCGTACTGCAGGCACTCCTCTAGCGTCGTGTACCACTGATCCTCACTGCCAACGTCACTGCGGTCATCCGCCTGTGAGCATCGCACTTCAACCGATGGATCGACCGTTGGTTCCGGTGTTGGCGTCGGCGGCACGATGATCGGAATAGTGGTCGGTGTTGGCGTGGAGTCGCCCGGGCGAAGCGTTGGGGTGGGTGCAGTGCTGGTGGCAGTGGGGGATGGCGTTCGCGCTGGTGTGGTAGTGGAGCCGGAGTCACGCAGTATTGGCGTGGCTGTCGCAGCCTCACTGCGGGGTTGGAGAAATGGGGTTGACGTTGCTTCTTCCCCTTCGTCCGATATGAGGTTCTCTAGGAATTCCTCAACCCTCGTGGGTAGTCCGAACTCGTCGTAATAGAAATAGGCGAGCACGAGAAGAACGGCAACCGCTATCGCTACCAGCCATCTCACCCTGCCTTTGCCTCCAGCCCCTCCACGATCTTGTGCGGCAGCAGCGGCATCTCATGGAAGAGGACGCCCGTGGCGTCGTAGACCGCGTTGACCACCGCGCCAGGTACGACCACCGACCCAATCTCGCCCATGCCCTTCGCGCCGAACGGGCCACCCTCGAACGGATGGTCGACGAAGCGCGGCGCGTAGTCGGGCATCGTCTCCATCGTCGGCAGCGGGTAGTCGAGCAGCGCCGCGTTGATGAGCTGGCCGCCGTCGTCCCAGACCAGCTGCTCGAAGAGCGTGGGGCCGATCTCCTGGCCGACGCCGCCCTCCAACTGCGTCTCGATGGAGTGCGGGTTGACCGCGGTGCCGGTCGTCGCCGATGCCGCCGCCTTCACGACGCGCACCGTGCCGGTCTCCGTGTCGACCTCCACTTCGACGGCGCACGAGCCGAACGTCCAGAACGTCGAGGCGATGGGGTAGGTATTGCCGTCCGGCCCCTGGTACGAACCTCCGACCACACAGTCGCCCGTCGCAGCGAGCGGCGAACCGACGCGTTCCACGAGTTCGCCATAGGTGACGCCCGCGTCTCCGTTCGCCTGCACGATACCGTCGGGCGTGAAAACGAGGCTGGCCGCCTCACGCTCCAGGAGCTGTGAGGCGGCTTCGAGCATCTGTGGCTTCAGATTGTCGGTCGCCTCGACGACCGCGCGGCCCATGTGGTACGTGGACCGGCTCGCCGTCGTCGAGCTGTCGACGGGCACGCGGTAGGTGTCGCTGTGGACGATGCGTATCGCGTCCAGCCCCACGCCCAGCGCGTCGCCCGCGATCTGCGCCATGACGGTGTCCGACCCCTGGCCGATGTTCACCGTGCCGATACGCACCTCGAAGATGCCGTCCTCTCCCAGCGCCACTTCCGCGCTGTTCTCGGACATCTCCCGCGCAGGGGTAAGCGTGTACTTGATGGTGCAGGAGACGCCCCTGCCGCGCACTTTCTTCCCCTCCGGGTCGACGGGCAGTGGCTCGTCCCAGCCGATGGCCTCGGTCGCCTGCTCCATGCACTCGTGCGAATGCGCAGAGCGCAGGTAGTCGCCGGTGATGTGGATGTCGCCGTCGCGCACCAGGTTCCTGCGGCGTATCTCCAGCCGGTCGATGCCGAGGTCGCGCGCGATGCGGTCGAACTGCGCCTCGTACGACATCGTGTGCTGTGTCGTCGGCAGCCCGCGGTAGGGCGACGACGGCGGCTTGTTCGTGTAGACGGCGTAGCAGTTCACGCGGGCGTTCGGGATGCGGTACGGGCCCGTCGCCACCTTCAGCGTGTTGTTCGCGCTCCGCGCCCCGCTGATGGCGTAGCCGCCCACGTCCACCCAGAACTCGTTGTGGCGCGCGACGATGGTGCCGTCCTTCTTCACGCCCGTGCGCATCCGGTTCCGGTACGCCGGGCGGATGAACGTCATGAACGTCTCTTCCTGCGAGAAGATGTAGCGCACCGGACGCCCGGCGAGCTTCGCGGCGGCGGTGATGACGCACTCGATGCGGTCGCGGCTCTTGCTGCCAAACCCGCCGCCCACGTACGGGATGATGACGCGCGCGGGCATCTTGAAGATGCGCTCCAGCTCGCGCCCGAGCGGGAAGGGCGACTGGCAGTTCGTCCACACCGTGATCTGCCCGTCCTCCACCTGCGAGATGACGGCGTGCAGGTCCAGCGCGCAGTGCTGCACGGGCGGCGCGATGAACTCGTCTTCGTAGACGAAGTCCGACTCCGCAAAGCCCTGCTCAACGTCGCCGCATCCGATGGTCGCGTGGTGGCAGACGTTCGTGCCCTCGATGGGCCGCAGCTCCGGCGCGATGGGGAAGAACTCCTCGTGCACCTGCACCGCGCCCTCCGCGAGCGCCTGCGGCACGTTCATCACCGCCGGCAGCTCCTCGTACTCCACGTCCACCAGTTCTGCTGCGGCCTCGGCGGTCTCGAGGTCATCAGCGACCACGATTGCAACGATGTCGCCCTGGTGCCGCACCTTGTCCATCGCAACGAGCGGAGCGTCGCGGTAGACGAAGCCGTACACCTCCTCTATATCCGGGTCGGCGCGGACCTCGTCGCGCGTCAGCACGCAGACGACGCCCGGCATCGTCCGCGCCTCCGACGCGTCGATCGAGACGATTCGCGCGTGGGGCAGGGGACTGCGCACCACCTTCGCATGCGCCATGTTCGGCACGGTCAGGTCGGCCATGTACTCGATGCGCCCGGCGGCCTTGTCCGGCGCTTCGAGCGACGGCATCGACTGGCCGACGAGGCGGGTTACGTTCGGGCTCGTTGCAGCGCACATGTCAACGCTTGCTCCACCACTATCCTGAGTATCCGGCGCTTGTACCACTCTGGACCGCGCAGGTCTTCTATCGGGTCGGCCTCTTCCGCTGCCGCCGCTGCGACTTCCTTGATGCGCTCCGCCGACGGCTCATCCCCCAGCAGCGCACCTGCCGCATCCGCGACCACCGGCACCGGTCCCGCAGCCCCCATCACGACGCGCGCCGCAACGCACGCGCCAGACGACGGGTCGACGGTGACGAGCGCGGACGCGTTCGCGACCGGCTTGTTCTCCGGCGACCCGACGGTGAACTTGATGTGAGCGCCGCCCGTGTGCGGCGGCGCCTTCGGCACGTCTATCCCCGACACGATCTCGCCCTGTTCGAGGACAGTCTCGTACGGCCCGACGTAGAACTCGTCGATCGGGACGCTGCGCTCGCTGGAGACGCCCGCGATGCGCACCGACGCTCGGGACGCGGTGAGCGCCGTCGGCGTGTCGGTCTGCGGCTCGCCGTAAGCGACCGCTCCGCCGACCGTAGCGACGTTTCGCACGCGCACGTTCGCCACCTGCGACGCCGCCTCAGCGAGCAGCGGGTACGCCGCGCGGACGCCATCGTCCAGTTCCAGGCTGCGGATGCTCGCCAGCGCGCCGATGTGCAGTCCGCCGTTGCGTCGCAGGCCGCGCATCTCGTCGATGCCGCCCAGGTCCACGACGCACTCCGGCCGCACGACCCCGAGCCGCAGCATGACGACCGCCGCGCTGCCGCCGCCGAGCACGAACGCGTCCTCGCCGCGCTCGGAGAGGACGTTGACCGCCTCCGCGACGCTCGCAGGCCGTATGTACTCGAACGGGCGCATGGCTACGGCGAGCGCCGTATCACGTTCTCCGCGAAGCTCTGCAGGTACTCCTTGCGCGCTTCCAGCGTCTTGGGCAGGTTGTAGAACGTCATGCCCACGTAGTCGATGCCGTGCTCCGCGATGGCCGCGAACTGTTCCAGGCAGTCGTCGCCGTTGCCGGTGACCGCCCAGTCCTCGACTTTCGAGTCGGAGTCGATGTTGATCTTCAGCATCGTGTCTTCCTGCATGTTCCACGTGCTGTACATCTTGTACGACGATGCCGCCGCCTCCTGCGCCTCTGCTGCCGCCGCCGCCTTGTCCTTCCCGTAGGCGACCCCGCGCGTCAGCGCGAGCCGTCCCGGCCCGTTGCCGGACGCCGCGCGCTCCTCCCGGTACGCATCCACAACCGAGCCGAGGTCCGAGAGCCCCACCTGCGGGGCGATGTAGCACGCGTCCGCGATGCGGGCGGACCGCCGCACTGCGCCGTCGCTCTGGCACGCGATCCATATCGGCGGATGCGGCTGCTGCATCGGCGTGAAACCCATCTTCGCGTCGCGCACCGTCCAGTAGCGCCCCTCGTAGTTGACCTCCTCGCCGGTCCACAACTGCTTCATGATCTCGATGGACTCGGTGAGGCGCGGCACGCGGTCCCGCCGCGTCGCCCCGACGGCGCCCAGTTCTGTCTCGCGGTACCCGATGCCGACCCCGAACGTGAACCGCCCGCGGCAGAGGTGGTCGAGCGTCGCCACGTCCTCGGCGATCTGCACGGGGTTGTGCAGCGGCAGCAGCACGATGCCCGTGAGCAGCCGCATGTCGCCGGTCTCAGGCGCGAGGCGCGCCAGGATCTGGAACGGCTGCGGCCAGATGGTGGGGTGCGACACCCAGTGCTGCGGCATCGTGACGGCTGAGAAGCCGCTGTCGCGAGCCACGTGGCATATCTCGACCAGCTCGTCTATCTGCTCGTAGAGCGGACGCGTGCGGTCGGTCAGAAAGGAGCGCAGGTACAGGCCGAATTCCATGAAACGTTCCGCCGTTAGGGATTGGTAAGAGAGCCTATCAGACCTCACGCCCGCATGGGGAGACGTGACATGCCCTCATGCATCTGGCGGCGTCAAGAACGCGCACTCGGGCCCAGTGGCCCGGCTGAGCCGGTTGTCGAGCGTCACCAGCGGGCAACCGAGCGCTTCTGCCAGCGCGACATACCACGCGTCGTAGCAGGTGAGGTTCCTGCGCAGCGCCCATACCCTGTCGGCGTATTGAGCGAATGAGAAAAGTTCCAAGTTGAACGCGGAGAATTCCTCTCGCGCTCTCATGGCGTCCGAAGACGTGATTTCCCCCGTCAAGTCCATACGCCTGAGGGCGTTGTTCACTTCCGCAGGCATGAGTTCCGTGCTCAGGATGTCAGGGTTCCTTACCTGGTCTCCCGCCCATTCACCGAGGCCTCGCTTGTTGGTCAGAGCGGCGATGAAAACCGAGGAATCAACGACGATCATGTTTCTTGTCGGCGTCGAGCGTTGCAAGGATGGTCTCCCTGGAGACGCTTCTGCCAGATGCGTTCACGCGTTGGCGTATCCGGTCGACCAGCATTTCATGGGAAGGTCTCGACACGATGCGTTCCAGCTCCTCGAGGATGAACTGCTGCATCGACTGGTGCTTCAGCGCGGCACGGGAAGCCAGTTCGTTACGCACTTCCTCGCTCACGTTCCTGATGGTTATCTGCACAGCCATGGCGGTCCTCCTAGTTTTGCTTGCATAATGCCAGCATTGCCAGCATTATGCAAGCAAAACTCTCACCCCAATAGGAACGACCGCACCGTCGCCGCGTAAGCGTCCGGCTGTTCGAGGTGCACCCAGTGACCGCCGCCCGGTATCTCGACGAGGCGGCAGTCCGGCATCGCCGCTTCCATCCGCACCGCGACGTCGTGCCGCAGCAGCGTGCTGTCTGCACCGCGCACGATGAGCGTCGGTGCGCCGACCTCCGGCAGACGCTCCCATACGTCCGGCCTGTCGTACTTCGTCACCACATCGCGGCTGCGCTTCCAGGTGTAGCGACCGTCGTCCGATTGCACCGCGAGCGCGTCCACGTCGCGCTCCAGCTCCTCGTCCGACGCGTTCGGCTGCCGCGAGCGCAGCCGTTCCACGACCGCTTCTCGGTTCTCGTAGAAGTCGGTCTCGTCCTTGTAGCGCGAGATCATGGCGACGGAACCGGGGTTGTACGAGTCCGGGTCCATGTCCGTGATGACGAGTTTCGACGCGATGCCGGGGTTCTCCGCGATGCACATCCACGCGTTCTTGCTCCCCGCCGAATGCCCCATGAGCACAGGCGCGTCGAGGCCCAGGTTGCGTATCACGTCCCGCGTCTCGGCGATGTAGTCGGCGAGCGCGTACGTCTCTGCGCGCGGGCTGTCACCGTGGCCGCGATGGTCGAGCGCCACCACGTGGAAGTCGTCGCGCATCGACTCCGCAAACGTTCCCCAGAGCGCGGCGGAGTCCTGCAGGCCGTGCAGCAGCAGCACGGGTGGGGCGTCCGGGTTCCCCCAGTCGAGGTAGTGCAGGTCGAGCCCATGCGCTTGCACGGTCTGTTCGGTCGGGACAATGGTCATGGCGTCGCGCTCCGTTGCATAGGTTGGCAGGCGTGAGGGTAGGGAGGCGCGAGGCGCGCCGTCAACCGGCGAGCCGAAAGCTTCTCTTGCGCACTCCTGAGCCCGCCGCCCCGAGGGCGCAACCCGGCACATAGCCGGTGTAGGGGCGGTTCGCGAACCGCCCCTACGTCCCGCTCCGATTCGTCGTTCCTGCGAGGCAGCCCTGTCCGGTGTAGGGGCATCCCTTGTGGGTGCCCAATGGGTGCGGAGCGGGGCGTCTGCCGCCCCCGTCACACCACCGTGACGGGGTGTGGCACCGCCGCCCAGAAATCGTAGCCGCGCTCGTTCCACTTCATCGTGTCGGGCTCCGGCTGCGTGTTGCCGGCGCTGTCCGTCGCCCGGATCGTGATGGTGTGCTCGCCCGGCGCAGCGTCCCACATGAACTCCCACCGGCAGCCGCCCTTCGTGATGTTCGGCTCCTGGATGCAGGCGTCGGCCCACGTCTTCCCGTCGTCCAGGCTGTATTCGACCCGGCTGATGCTGCCGTGGCCGGACCACGCGAAGCCCCGGATGGCCTGCGTGCCTGCTTGCAGCGTCCCCGGCCACGCCATGGCGATGCCGGAACGAACGGGCGTCGTGGTGAGGATGGGCCCCCAGGCCGGAGGCTCGGGCGGGAAATCCGGCCCCTCCAGCACGTACTCTTCCGTGTTCCGCATGACGTAGATGGGCTCTTCCGCCACGTGGATCTTCCCGACCCACTTGATGCTGTTGACGCCGACCCATCCCGGAACGATGACCCGCGCCGGGAATCCGTGGTCGGGAGGGATGAGGTCGCCGTTCATCGCGTAGGCGACGACGGTGTCCGGCTCCATCGCCTTGGCGACGGACATGGGCCGCTCGACGGCGGCCTCGTCCAGCCCCGTCGGCATCACGTCGACCGCCGTCGGCTTGATCTGCGCGCGCTGCAGGATCTCGCTGAGCGGCACGCCGGTCCACTCGGCGACCGCGTATGACCCGTAGCGCCAAGGGCGTCCCTTCGGCATCTCCCCCTGGTACTCCTTGAAGAAGATGCGGCCGTTGCCCGCGCACTCGATGAACCGAGTCACCGTCACCGACGGCATCCGCAGCAGTTCGTCGTAGCTGATGCTCAACGGGTTCGCCACGCCCGGGCCCTCCACGCTCAGCCGCCACGTCTTCTCGTCGATGATGGGTGTCGGCCCGTGGTTGCGGATATAGAACAGCGATTCAGGGGTCAGGTACCCGCGTCCGTACAGGTTCTCCCACCGTGTCTCTACGCAGACGTCGTGATGGAAGAACAGATCTTCCGGCGTCGGCTTGACGTGCGTGCCTTCGGGTGTGGGCTTCGATGTCATGGGTCCTCCTGGTTCATCCTTGGTGGGGGCATGAAAAAGCCCCGCAACCTGTGGTGTGGTGCGGGGCAGGGGTGTCCGAGCCGGAGAAGTGCATACAACAACACACCCCGGCTTCATGGGCGCAACAGCTGCTACATGCGCATGAGAAAGTCACCTGGACACCTCTGACCATTGGGGACTGGCAGTCTTCCGGAACCTTAAACGATGGGACGCATGGAGTGTCAATCCCCATGCCGCCGGTTTCTCGTCTGTTAGCATCGCGGGAATCACTCGGCGCTCAGAGCGCCTCACCACATTCCTGAGGAACTGTTGCTCTCCACACGCTACGCCGCCGCCTCCGCTGTGACCTTGCTGCTTGCGACCATCATTGCGGGCTGCGCCGCGCCCACCCCCACGCCGGTGCCGACCGCAACCCCGACGCCAACGAACACCCCCGCCCCGACGCTGACCTCAACGCCGACGCACACGCCCACGCCAACCGCTACCTCGATTCCAACTCCCACGGCCACACCAACAGCGACGCCGACCCCTGTCCCGACCGCCACGCCTACCCCCACGGCTACGCCGACGGCAACCGCAACGCCCACACCAAGGCCGACCGCCACACCAACCGCAACCCCGACTCCCGCCCCCACCGCGACGCCCACGCCCGTACCGACCCCAACGCCCACGCCGGAGCCGGTGTTGTTCGCAAGCGAGCGCGTCCGAGACTGCCTGTTCGACCCTGCGTGCAGCGGGCTGTTCAGGTCATACGCGGTGGTGAAATCTGCGGCGATGAGTACCGGCGCCTACTGGGTGGACGCCCGGTTGCCCGAGCGAACCCAGGAGGTCATCCGGACGCAGGTCATGCCCGAGCTCGAAACCTGGACGCATCGTGAATGGAGCGAGTCCGAGGAACCCGCCGGAGCCTTGCAGTGGTACGAAGGAGACGCCTACTTCGGTCGGTCGTGCGGCGGCGATGACGACTGGGCCGGATGCGCAGTGCTGGGAGGAGACATCATCGGCCTGCGGAGGTATGCCGGCGGCCCTGATGGCGAGCAGGTGATCATCCCAGCGCGGGTGATGTACGAGATAGGCCTGCACGAGGCCATGCACGCGCTCTACGCCGCCGAGCACACGCACAGCGGCCTCATGTGCGCCGAGGACGGACCGACGCGGCAGGCAACCCGAACCTGCGGTGCCGTCGGCGCCTACATAGCTCAACCCTGGTTCTGGCCCCTCCGCCTGCACCCGAGGGAGGAAGAGGTCTACACCCTCTACGGCAACCCCCTCTTCACGGACGGCATGAGCGTGGAGACCGTCGCACTGCTCATCGGTGAGCAGTAGAAGTGGTGCGGTATACTGCGTACACGCTTCATGCTCCACCGGAAAGCAACGATGGCAACAGAACGGAAGAAACGCAAACCGCAGCCCCTTAAGGGGGAAGCCCGCGTGCATTCGGCGGAACCTCCGCCGCCGGACGAAGTAGACCCTGCTCACTCGCGTCAGATGGAAGAACGGATAGACATGGCCGAGAAGCAGCGTAAGGAGCTCCGGGACCTCACTGGAGAGGCGCTCGTTCGCGCCATGGTGGCGGACGAGAAACTCGTGCGGGAGACGAATGAAGCGTTCGACCGCCATCGGGCAGGAGATGATGCTCCTGGCCTCTTTGTTCGCGCGGGGTCTATCAAAGCCTGGTTGGACGACCCGTCGCGCCCGGACCCCCTGAAGATACCACCGCTCTCTCCCGAGGAAGAGGTAGACCCCGCTCACTCGCGCCGGATGGAAGAACTCCAGGACATGGCCGGGAAGCAAGGCAGGAAACCTCCGAAACTCACCGGCGACGCGTTGCGCCAGGCCGTGCTCGCGGACGAGGAACTCCTCGCGGGGACGCTCGATGCCTGGAACCGGGCTGAAGCGGGAGAGCCTGCATATGCGGTAAGCGCGATTGCTATCAAGGCTTGGTTGAATGACCCATCCCGGCCACGCCCCATTTAACGTTGTTCTCGGTCCGCGTGCCAGGAGTTTCCTCGACAGCCTCCCCCCGAGGTCATACGGCCGCGCCATGGCAACCGTCCACGACCTCGTAGACGATCCGCACCCCGACGACGAGAGCCGTATTTCCATGCCGTTTCCCTTCCCATTCGGCACACTCGCCTACAGGGCAAACGGCTTCTTCATCACCTACCGAATCGAGAATGTCGGAACGATACGTGTGCTGAATATCGTTTGGGAGAACCCCGACTACTGGGGCTGACGCTTGCCGCCACGACGCTCGTACAGATAGCATCGCCTGCGCTATGAGACCCTTCCGCTTGCACGAACCCACAACCGTCGAGGAGGCCGCGTCCGCGCTCGCCGACGCTAACGGCGGCGCTGCGCTCTACGCCGGCGGCACCGAACTCCTGCTCGCGATGAAGTCCGGCCTGCTCACCTACGAAACGCTCATCAACGTGAAGAGCATCCCCGGACTCGACGCCGTGTCCGCCGACAACGGCAGCGTCGTCATCGGCGCGAGCGCGACCCATACCGCCGTCGAGCACGACCCGCTTGTGCGCGAGCGCCTGCCCCTGCTATCGGAGGTCGAGCACGGCGTCGCGAACCTGCGCGTACGCAACGTCGGCACCCTCGCGGGCAACCTCTGCTTCGCCGAGCCCCACTCCGACCCTGCGACACTGCTTCTCGTCTACGAAGCGGAGCTCGACATCGCAGGCCCCTCCGGCACGCGGCGCATCGCTGTCGGCGATCTGCAGACCGGCTCGTACGAGACCTCGCTCGAACCGGACGAGCTGCTGACCGCCGTGCGCGTCCCAGTCTTCCAGGCAGGCGTGCGCGCCGCCTACTCGAAGTTCGGCTACCACCACCGCCCGACGCTCGGCATCGCCACTGCGCTGGCAGTGGAGGACGGCGTCGTCACCGACGCGCGCCTCGCCTTGGGATGCGTCTCGCCCGTCGCGCGGCGGCTGTCGCGCTCGGAGGACGTGCTGCGCGGCGAACGCATCGACGCCCTGACCGAAGGCGCCTCGGTGCTGCGCGAGGCGTCCCGCCTGGCGTCCGAGGACGCTGACGCGGTCGAGGATATGCACGGCGGCGTCGACTACAAGGAGCACCTCGTGCGCGTCTTCCTGGAGCGAACGCTCCTGCGCGCGCTGGCTCGGAACGGAGGCGGCGATGCCTGAGGCACAGGCCGCGATGGAAGTCGCATTCGAGTTGAACGGCGCACCGGTCGAGGCCACGGTCGAGCCGCAGACGCCGCTCATCGACATGCTGCGCGAGCGGTTCGGCCTCACGGGGACGAAACGCTCCTGCGACGTCCAGGTATGCGGCGCGTGTACCGTGCTGCTGGACGGCGCGCCCGTCAGCTCTTGCACCGTCCCTGCGTTCGAGGCGCGGGGCAGGGCAGTGCTGACAGTGGAGGGTTTCGCGGCCGACGAAGGCTCGTCCCCGCTCATCGAAGCGTTCGTCAACAACGCGGCGTTCCAGTGCGGCTTCTGCACGCCCGGCATGCTCCTGGCAGCGAAGTCACTGCTCGATGCCGCCCCCGCGCCCTCCGAGGATGCGATCAAAGACTACATGCGCGGCAACGTGTGCCGGTGCACCGGCTACAAGAAGATCGTGGAGGCCGTCCACGAAGCGGCGGAGGCGAGCCGATGACGACGCGCGAGTTCAAGACGGTCGGCACCGCAGTGCGCAGGGTCGACGCGGACGACAAGCTGTCGGGCCGCGCGCAGTTCACCGGCGACCTCCAGGTCCCAGGCATGGCGTTCTGCAAGCTCGTGACCAGCCCGCTGCCGCACGCCCGCATCACGCGGGTCGACGCCAGCAGGGCGCGAGCGCTCCCCGGCGTCTACGCCGTGCTGACTTCGGCGGAACTGGTCAACATGGAGACGCACTACGGCTCCGACAAGAAAGACCGCCCCGTCATCGCCATGAACAAGGTGCGTTTCCAGGGCGAACCTGTCGCCGCAGTCGCCGCAGTCGATCTCGCGACCGCCGAGGCAGCCGTCGAGCTCGTCGAAGTCGAATACGAAGAACTCCCGACGGTCACCGGCATCGACGAAGCGCTCGTCGAGGCTGGCGAGCCCGTGCACGACTCCAACTTCTGCCACGAGTACGGCTACGAGTGGGGCGACGTGGACGCTGCCTTCCGCGAGTGCGACCGCGTCTTCGAGGACACCTTCGAGTTCCCGATGGTCTACCACTATGCGATGGAGCCGCACACCTGCATCGCCAGCTTCGAACCCGACCGCATCCGTCTCTGGACATCGGCGCAGCACCCGTTCCTCGTGCAGGCGGAGATCGCCCGCCTCTTCGGGCGCCAGCTCGACCAGGTACAGGTCGTCGTCCCCTTCGTGGGCGGCGGCTACGGCAGCAAGTCGTACACCAAGATCGAACCGCTTGTGACGGCCCTCAGCCGCGAAGCGGGCAGGCCGGTGCGCCTCGCCCTCAGCGTCGACGAAGCCATGCGTACAGTGCGCCGGCACGCCGCGCGCGGCACCATCCGCACTGGCGTGATGAATGACGGCACCATCGTCGCCCGCGAGTGCACCGGCTACGTCGACACCGGCGGCTACACCGACAACGGCGTCCGCGTAACCGAGCGCTTCGGCGACCGCATGCCCGGCCCCTACTCGCTGGCGAACGTCCGGGTGAAGACGTATGGCCTCTTCACGAACTCGACCCCCGCGGGCTCCTACCGCTCCATCGGTGGCCCGCAGGCCATCTGGGTGTGCGAGTCACAGATAGACGTCATCGCCCACGAGCTCAGCATCGACCCCTTCGAGTTCCGCGTCAAAAACATCGTCAGCCAGGGCGAAGAGGTGCGGCGCGGTAAGCGCCCCCTTGAAGGCGACATGGAGTTCGCCCTCCGCAAGGTCGCCGACGAGTTCGGATGGGACTCCTGGACGCCGGGCCCCACGCCCCCGGGCGTGAAGCGCGGCATCGGATTCGCCTGCGGCGTAACCAACTCCGGCGCGAGCCCCACCTCCACTTCGATCGTGCGCCTCCACGCCGACGGCAGCGCGACCATCTACATGGGCAGCGCGGAGATGGGGCAGGGGTCACGCTCGGTCATGGCGCAGATCGCCGCCGAAGAGATGCGCATCCCGTACGAGAAGGTGCGCGTCGTCGCGTCGGATACCTCAGCCGTGCCGTGGGACCGCTCCACCGGCTCCAGCCGCTCGACGACGCTCATGGGCCTCGCCATCCACGACGCCGCGGTCGACGTTCGCACGCAGGTGCTCGACCTCGCCGCGGAACACTTCGAAGCCTTCCCCGAGGAGATCGAGGCTGAGGACGGGCGGGCGTCATTCAAGGGCGAGACCATCACCTTCTCGCAGCTGGTGCGCAACATGTTCGGCGGCTCAGGCGGCGAACTCATCGGCAGGGGCTACGTCACCTCGAAGCACGCCAGTGGCAAGCTCCGCCAAGACCCGGTCTTCTGGGAGGTCAGCATCGGTGCGGCGGAGGTCGAGGTGGACACCGCCACGGGCGAGGTGCGCCTGCTCCGCTACTACTCCATCTCCGACCCCGGCAAGGCCATCAACCCCAAGCAGGTCGAGGGCCAGGACGAGGGCGCGGCGATGCAGGCCATCGGCCACACGTTCTTCGAAGAGATGCTCTACGAGGACGGCCAGCTCCTGAACCCGAACCTCGTCGACTACCGCGTCCCCGTCTTCACCGACCTCCCGGACGAGTTCGAGACGGTCCTCATCGAGAGCGGCAACGGCCCCGGCCCCTACGGCGCGAAGGGCGTCGGCGAGGGCGGCATCGTCTGCGTCGCTCCCTCAGTGGCCAACGCCATCTTTAATGCCACCGGCGTCCGCATCTCCACGCTCCCCCTCACCCCCGAGCGCGTCTGGCGCGCCCTCCACGAGGCCGGGCAGGCGTCGGGCTAGCCCCAGTACTGCCCGGTGTACCGCGAAATTGTGGACACGCGTAGCGTCGTGGCATTCTCGAACTCGTAGACGACGAAGAAGCTGTCACGGATGTATGCCATCGTTCCGTAGCGGAAGGGAAACGGCAGGCGTACCTTGGCACGCTCATCGGCGTAAGGGTCTGCCATCATGTCGTCTAGGATTGCTTGGACGCGGTCTTGTTCCGCAGGGGAAAGAGCAGTGAGGAACGACCGCGCGCGTTCCTCCAGGAAGACGTCAGCGGGCATCCAACTCCCGCTTCACGTCTTCCCATCTGACCCAGGACGCTTCACCAGCGTCGATCCTGCGTTGCGCCTCCAACGCCTCGGCGACGAGCTTCTTGTCGGCCATGATTGCGCGCACGAGCGCTTCGCCTTCGAGGGGTTGCGGTTCGTTCTGTTCGCGTTGCGTTGCCATGGTCAGCCTTCGCGCTCACGCCTGAGCGCGCTGCCTGCATTCTACCATCACCCTCTCGGGTGCCATGCCGTGTTACACACGGCTAGCTACGACGTTCACCCAGGGCTCCCGAACATCTCGATGGGCGTCTGGCGCGGACCGTAACCCTGCCAGTACTCGCCGGTCTCCGGCCGGTAGCGGCCCTGCAGGTGGTTGCCCGCCTTGTTGCTGCGGATGATGACTGCCACCG
This sequence comes from Dehalococcoidia bacterium, assembly GCA_965208625.1. Taxonomy (GTDB): domain Bacteria; phylum Chloroflexota; class Dehalococcoidia; order Lucifugimonadales; family Australimonadaceae; genus Bin16. The sequence goes on along the minus strand of OZ242348.1, from coordinate 1,030,158 downwards.
AGCGCTCGCCCACCGTGTTCTCCCGGTGTATCTCGTACGGCCCCACGAGGTCGATCTCGCCTGGGCCGACGTACACGTTCGACGCCAGCGTGATCTCAGCGTAGTCCGGGCGCGAGCGGTCGTCGTGGCGGTCGTAGCGCTCGATGCGCTCGTGGCCGTCGAGCACGCCGTAGAGCGTGTAGATGTACCCGTGGTCGTGGATGCCGGAGAGCCTGCCCTGGCGTGACTCGCCCTTGACGAGGCCGTTGATGGCGAACCCGAAGTCCGGGTCCTCGTAGAAGATGAGGTTCTCGCCGCGTCCCTCCTTGGCCACGCAGTCGGGCCAGTTCTGCGAAGCCTCGATGACCGTCGGGTCGGCCAGCAGCTCCGCGAGGATGGGAGTGAGCGCCTGCCAGCGCTTGTCGAGGTCAGTCTCGCTCTCGAACAGCTCCCGGGTCTTGCTGATGAAACGGTCCAACGCGTTCTGTGTCCTCGTCTCAACGACCATGGCGGCTCCTCCTCCACTTGGCTGTCTGTTGACGGGAGTGTGCGCCCGCCGCGAGGCGTAGTCAAGCGTCCCCAACACCTCGTCATGCTCGCGAAAACGGGGATCCAGGTGTGCCCTGGAATGAGTGCTCGGTGTAGGGGCGTCCCTTGTGGGCGCCCAAGCTGCCCCCCAACGTGCACACGCCACACGGCTGGCGTATGGTTGCGGCGCGGAACCTGACACAAGGAGGGAACCATGACCACCGACGCCGATGCGGCAATCAAGTACGCGCCTACACCCGACGGACTTGAGGACTTCTCGATACCCGACCCCTACGCCGATTGGCTGAAGGCCGAGGGCGTGAAGGTCATCGTCGACTACGCCTTCGACGACATCGCGAACGTCGAGCTCGGCCCGTGGGAGCGCAAGGGCGGGAAGGGCGCCGTCATCAACATCCCCTACCACGTCCTCACCAACGATACCCACATCGTCGAGATCGACCCCGGCGGCAGTTCCGAGCCGGAGCACCACGTCTACGAGGAGTACGTCTACATCGTCTCCGGCCGCGGCGCGACCAGCATCTGGCCGCAGGGCAGCGAGGAGAAGAAGACGTTCGAGTGGAAGAAGGGCAGCCTCTTCTCCATCCCGCTCAACTGCTGGTACCAGCACTTCAACGGCAGCGGCTCGGAACCCGCCCGCTACCTCGCCGTGACGACCGCTCCGCCGAACATGCGCCTCTTCAGCGACAACGACTTCATCTTCCAGTGCGACTACCCGTTCAGCAGCCGGTACAGCGGCGAGGACGACTTCTTCAGCGGCAACGGCAAGCTGTACACCCGCCGCATCTGGGCCTCCAACTTCATGCCGAACGCTCCGGACATGGCGCTCTACGCCTGGAACGAGCGCGGAGCGGGCGGCGTCAACTCCATGTTCGAGATGGCGGGCAACCTCTCGAAGGCCCACATCTCCGAGTTCCCCGTCGGCACGTACAAGAAGGCGCATCGCCACGGACCCGGCGCGAATCTCGTGCTCCTCAGCGGCGACGCCGGCTTCTCGCTCCTGTGGACGAAGGACGACATGTCCGACATCCGCAAGGCCGACTGGAAGGTCGGCTCGCTCGTCATCGTGCCGAACGACGGGACGTACCACCAGCACTTCAATTCCGGCACGCGGCGGGCGCGCTACATGGCGCTCACTCCCGGAACGCACGGCCTGCGCGCCGCCATCCCGCGCGGCCAGGGCGCAGACCAGAGCTTCAAGGCAGGCGGCTACCAGATCGAGTACGAGGACGAGGACAAGAAGATCCACGACATCTACGAAGCGGAACTGGAGAAGAACGGCGTCACCTGCCGGATGAAGGCCTTCATCTCCTACTGCAACGGCGAAGTCGGCCCCACCTCCGCCCGCGACACTTAGACTCTTCTACACACCCGGCATTCCCGCCCCCTTCGTCATTCCCGCGAAGGCGGGGATCCAGGGTGCCCGCTAGGGCACGCGGCGGTGCGGGGAGGAGTGTCTGGTGTAGGGGCGTTCTCTTGTGGGCGCCCTTGCCTGGGCACGCATGAAGGATGCCTCTCCAGCCACCCTTGGCGCTGACAACCAACTCAAAGGAGACACACATCATGGACTTCGACCTCACCGGCAGAGTGGCCATCGTTACCGGCGGAGCGCAGGGACTCGGCCTCGCCTGCTGCAAGGAACTCGCGAAGCACGGCGCGGACATCGTCGTCGTCGCCCGCGAACCCGAAGAAGTGACCGACGGGCGCGCCCGGCCCCACGCACCCGTGAGCGACGGCGTCGCCGCGGTCGAGGCCTGGGGCACAAGCGCCCTCGGCATCACCGCCGACGTCCGCGACAAGGCGCAGGTCGACGCCATGGTCGAACAGGTGCTCGCCGAGTGTGGGCGCATCGACATCCTCGTGAACGTCGTCGGCGGCAGTTGGGGCGAGACCTTCAAAGCAGGGCCGCTCATGGAGCTGACCGAGCACGACCTCGTCGAGGCGTACCGCGTCAACGTCGTGACCATGTTCCAGTGCAGCGTCGCGGCGGTGCCTGCGATGAAGCAGCAGGGCAAGGGCTCCATCATCAACATCGCCTCGGTAGCCGGACGCGCCCCCAGCCCCGACTCCCCGGCCTACGGCGCAGCGAAGGCGGGCGTCATCAACATGACGCTCTCCATGGCGCAGGCATGGGGCCCCGAGGTCCGCGTGAACGCCATCGCCGTCGGCGGCATCGAGACGCCCCACCGCCCCCGCTGGCGCGAGGACTCCTCCGCCGCGTACGGCCCCGGCGGCGTCTCCGCGATGGGACGCCTCGGCAAGCCCGAAGAGCACGCCGGCACCGTCGTCTGGCTCGCCTCCGACTACGGCGGATACATCACCGGCGAGGTCATCGACGCCAACGGCGGCGCCCGCCGCTAGCCGTTCCGTCATTCCCGCCTCCTCTCCGTCATTCCCGCGAAAGCGGGGATCCAGCGTGACCGCGAGGTCACGCGGTGGGGCGGAGAGGAATGTCCGGTGTAGGGGCGGTTCGCGAACCGCCCCCCGCGCCAGCCGAAATCCCACCTTGCGCAAGCACACCGACGCACGACCGGTCCCTGTCATGCTGAGCGCAGCCGAGGCACGTCTCGGGAGTCATCGGCCGCGCACATCCTGCCTGACAGGCCACGCGCATTGGCAGGAATTGCGTGAGTGCCTGGCCCCTTCCCCGTGTAGAATCCTCCTCGCACCTGCGCGCCTTCCGATGGCGCAACAGCGAGGCTCTGACGATGCGGCGTGGCCATGCATAACATACTCGGATGGCTGAGCTGGCTGGTCACGGTTCGCCCGTGGCTCACACTGCTCGTTCTCCTAATCGTTACCGTTCTGATGGGCATGGGCTCCGGGCTGCGCGATGCGCCGCTCGACACCGAAGGGACGCTTCCCCGGGACAGCGACGTCGCCATGGCGATGGCCGAGATCGACGAGCTCTTCGGGGACTCCGGCGAGGTCAGGGTGGTGACGCTCCTCTTCCGCGGCGAGGCGCTCACACCCGATGCCCTCATCCAGATGGACGCCCTGCTCGCCGGCATCGCCGGCGACCCGGACGTGGCGGGGATACTGGCGCCGACCGCTCCGTTCTTCGCACCCTCGTTGCTCGTCAAGGCCGGGCTCCAGGTGAGCAGCCTCGATGGCGTCACGCAGGAGCAGATCGACGCTGTCCGGAACATTCCGGGCATCGGGGACACGCTCGCCTTCCTGACCGGCACCGACACGGACGGCACGTCCGTCGCGATAGGGAGCATCCGCTTGCACGACACGGGCGACGAGCGCGTCGTCGACGCCGAGCGGAGGATCAACGAACTCGCCATCGGAAGCGAGGGCCCGCTGCGCGTGAGCAGCATGTCGTTCGTGGTCATCGAGGACGAGTACAAGAAGGGTACAGAGGGGATGGGGCCGCTGATCCTGCTGGCGCTGGTGCTCATCGCGGCGCTCATCGTGCTCTTCATGCGCTCGATCTCAGACCTGCTGCTCACCCTCCTGGGGCTCTTCGTCGCGATAATGTGGGTTGTGGGGATAGAGGGCTGGTTGGGGCCGGGAGGACTGGGCCTTGTCGGCGCTCCGAATACGCTCAGCGCGATGGTGCCCATCATCGTCATAGGCCTCACGGTCGACTACGCCATCCAGACCGTCTCGCACTACCGGGAGCAGCGTGTTGCCGGCGAGGCGGTTGTGGGCGCCGCGCGCGTTGGACTGCGCAACGTCATCGTCCCGCTGTTGCTGGCTGCCGTGACGACGATCGTCAGCCTGATGGTGGGCCTCTTCTCGCCGGTCGAGATCGTCGGCGACTTCGGCATCGTCGGCGGGGTGGGCGTGGGACTGAGTCTCATCGTGATGCTGACACTGATCCCTGCGGGCCGGACGATTATCGACCGCCGTCGCGAGGCGCGCGGCAAGCTGCGCCCGGCCCGCCCGATCTCGAACGCGTTGCCCGGCATCGACCAGTTGGCGGAGCTGCTGGGCAGGCAGATCACGCGCAGGCCTGCGCCCTACATCATCGCTGTGCTGGCGGTGACGATTGCGCTGGGGTTCGCGACCAGGGGCCTCGAGTCGGAGTTCAGCATCCGCGACCTCCTGCCCAGGGGCAGCGCCGTGCTGGAGGACCTCGGCACGCTCGACAGGGCCGTCGGCGGCTCGACGGAGAACATCAGCGTGCTCCTCAGGGCGGAGGCCACGGAGACCCGCACGCTCCTCAACCTGCACGAGTTCAGGGACTCCTTCCAGGACGAGGGGACCCGCCCAGCGGCGGCGGCGGGACCGCTCCAGACCTCGTACGAACTGCTCATCGAGGACTGGACAACCGACAGTGGGCAGCCCGGTGACAAGTACGACCCGCAGCTCGAGGCGCTCTTCCGGGAGGCCACCACGGGCGTACGGCTCGATGGGGCGCTGATGCAGGAACTCATCGACGAGATCGAAGCGAGGGACCCCGCCCTCCGGCACAGCCTGGTCAACGACCCCACTGGCATCGACACGATCCTGCTCCAATTCCCGGCGTCCACCGGCGACCCCGCTGCATCGAAGCGGCTGCAGGAGGACGTCGAGGCGGTCTGGGGCGGTGACGACGACGCCCTCACCGCAACCTCGGACAGCATCATCTCGTTCGTGGTCACGGACACCATCAGGGACCGGCAGACGGAATCCATCGGCACGACCATCGCGGCGGCCCTTGTGGTTCTCGTGCTCTTCTTCTGGCTGACGGTGCGCCAACCGGCGCTGGCGGTCATCGCGGTTGTGCCGACGGTGCTCGTCCTCATCTCGGTGCTGGGCACGATGGCGTTGCTCGGCATCCCGTACACCATCACCACGTCCATCATCACGGCGCTCTCCATCGGCATCGGCGTCGACTACACCATCCACATGATCCATCGCTACCGCGAGGAGTTCACGCGCCTGCGCAACCCGGAGCGGGCGGCGATCCGGACGCTGTCCACCACCGGCTCGGCGCTGCTCGGCTCGGCGCTGACGACCGCCCTCGGCATCGGCGTGATGGCGTTCTCGCCGCTGGCTGCGATGCAGCAGTTCGGCGTCACGGCGGCCATCACCATCGCGTACTCGCTCATCTTCTCCGTCCTCCTCGTGCCGCCCGCGATGACCGTCTGGGGCGCCTTCCAGAACATGCGCCTGCGCTCGGCCACCGAGCGCCAGTGGGCCGACCTCGACCGCGCGATAGAGGACATCTACCACCGCCACGAGCACGAAGAGGGCGCGTCCTAGAGGCCCCCATGTCCGGTGTAGGGGCACCCCTCGTGGGCGCCCTCCCCCCGCCTCCGCGAATGCACGAACGCCCCACGCTCGGGGGCTGCCCTTACGAAAAACCGGCTCATCCCCTGACCACCCGGCGCTTTTCGCTAACGGCTGCGGTATAGTATCCCCCGAAACCCGGACGCGACGGGGAGGCTGCCGATGGTCATCAAGGACGAAGCGCAGAACGAAACATCGACGTGGGAGCCGGTCCCGTACCTGGGACGCAGCGTCCGGGTCGTGGGCGACTGGCAATCGGTCGACGCCTCGCAGACGCCGCACGAGAAGAACAAGCGAGGCGAGCTCGGCAAGCCGCTGAACAACTGGTACTTCAACCGGACGTCCCGCGACCCGCTCGGGCGCATCGCGACCGCCAACTCGTCGGCCGACCGGCGCAACGCCGTCGAGACGCACATCGCCGGAGCGCCGCGAGGGAAGATCAACCCGGAGCGCACCGAGGTCGCCGACCCTAAGGTCATGACCGAGCACATCAAGCGCGTCGCCAAGCACCTCGGCGCGTCCGACGTCGGCATCATGCGCGTCCACCCGTCGTTCCTCTACAAGGAGGGACGCTACCCCGACGACGGCCGGGGCGCCGACAGCGGGGGCGGCACGGTCATGGTGAGCGCCGAGGAGACAGCGCGCCGCTACCCGTACGCCATCGCCCTCATCTACGCCTGGGACTACGAGATGGGCCGCGCGCACCGCCATCGCATCGGCGACGCCGCGTATCACTTCGGCGCGGAGGCGCTCCGCTCGACCTACGCCAACCTCGCGGGCTACATCCGGGAACTCGGCTACGGCGTGGCGACGAAGGTGGCGACGCCCATGCCCGTGGCGCTCGGGGCGGGGCTCGGCGAGATCGGCAGGCACGGCATGCTCATCACCGAGCGGTTCGGCGCCCGCGTCCACCTCGGCGACCCCATCCTGACCGACCTGCCACTCGTGGCCGACGCGCCCATCGACATCGGCGTCGAGGACTTCTGCAAGGTCTGCCGCAAGTGCGCCAACACCTGCCCCACCAACAGCATCTCCACCGAGGGCAAAGGCGTCGTCAACGGCGTCGAGAAGTACAAGATCAACTGGGAGACCTGCTACCGGCTGCGGCCCCACGTCATGGAGTACTGGGACATCTGCATGACCTGCGTGGCGGTCTGCCCCTACACGAAGCCGGACGTCTGGTGGCGCACCGTGGCCGTGCGCAGCATCAAGTGGACGCCCATCCCCCTGCGAGGCATCACGACCCGCGCGCTGAAGTGGATAGACGACCGCTTCTGGGGCAAGCTGGGCCGAAAGCGCGTGCAGTGGATGAGCCACGACTCCGGACGCCTGAAGCTGCCCGACGGCACGGCCATGCCAGAGGAGCCTGAGCGCGGCTACTACTACCCGCTCAAGGAGAACACCCGCCGCTTCGACATCCTCAAAGAGAAGTTGAAGAGCAAGGCGTAGGGCATGGGACTGCTCAGCTGGCTGCCGGGCCGCTCGCGCGACCCCTACTGGGACGCCTTCGTCAACAGGCCGCTTGCCGACCCCGCGAACTCCATCACCGAGGCCATACGCCGCGCGCCGGAGGGACGCATCTTCCCCGTCCGCAGCGAACTGCCCGAGCCCGACCGCCTGCTGCAGGACCTTGACCAGCTCGTGACGTTCCTGGGCGGAAGCGCCATCGGCGTGGCGAGGACCGACCCCGCGTTCCTCCTCCCCGGCGATGACGCCGACGGCGAGCCGGGCCCCGGCGAGCTCACCGAGGACCACCCCCTCACCATCGTGTGCGCCGTGCACGCCGAGCATCACCCCGGCAAGGCGAAGGGCATGGCCGGCCAGCACGTCCTGCACGAATCGGCGTCGGTCAACTTCAGCGTCGCGGCGTACATCCGGGAACTGGGCTATCGCGGAACCGTCCGCCCCGTCGACGCGGCGGCCGCTGCCAGAGCAGCCGGCCTCGAGCCGGGACGCGCCGAGTACGTCGGCGACGCTGTCCTGACCGACCTCCCGCTGCCTCTCGGCCGTCCGGGCTCGTGACCGGAGGACTCGCGAATGACCACTGACGCCCCCTTCTCCAGCTACGTCATCACCGACCCGTGCATCGGCGTCAAGGACGGCACCTGCGTCGAGGTCTGCCCCGTCGACTGCATCGCCTCCTCCGACGACGAACCCCAGTTCTTCATCGACCCCGCCCTCTGCATCGCCTGCGAGCAGTGCGTGCTCGTCTGCCCCGTGGACGCCATCTACCTCGAACACGAGGTGCCCGAGGAATGGAAGGCCTCGATCGAACGCAACCGGGTCTTCTTCCTCGAAGTGAAGGGGGACACGCCCTCCGTCTCCGTCGAATGGGCCGAGCAGCTCATCCGGCCTGCCCTCGTCCGCGCGGGCGAACTCGGCATCGACGTCAGCGTCGTCGTCGTCGACCAGCGCGGCGAGCCCGTCGCCACGTCCCCCGCCACCACCGATGAGCCCGCGAAGACGCAGTCCGCTGCCAACCGCGCCTACACCGCCGTCGGCTTCGCCCTCTCCACCTCCCAGGTCAACGAGCGTGCCCTCGAACGCGCCCCCGAATCCCTCGACCGCACCCGCCTCGCCGCCGGCCCCGGCGCCATCCCCATCGGCAGGCCCTACGTCGTAGGCGCCATCGGCGTCGCAGGCGGCGCCCCCGACCAGGACGAACAATGCTGCCGCGCCGCCGTGACCGGGAGCCAGGGCGGGTAGCCTCTCCCGTCATTCCCGTGAAAACGGGAATCCAGAGTGACCCCCAGGCCACGTGGGCGGCGCGGCGGTGAAGGGCAGGGAGGGTGCCTGATGTAGGGGCATCCTTTATAAGGTGCCCTGTCCCGCGCATTAGCGCGCCCCTTCCCCCTTGAGGGAATGCTGGGATGGGGGTGACCAGGCAGGGTATGCCCCTGTCCGCGCTGCACTAGCCGAATTGCCCCTCACCCGTCTTTCCCGTGAAAACAGGAATCTAGAGTGACCGCCAGGTCACGTGGCGGTGCAGGGCAGGGAGGGGAGGCTGCCTGATGTAGGGGCATCCTTTATAAGGTGCCCTGTCCCGCGCCTTAGCGCGCCCCTTCCCCCTTGAGGGAATGCTGGGATGGGGGTGACCAGGCAGGGCATGCCCCTGTTCGCGGTGCACTAGCCGAATTGCCCCTCACCCGTCATTCCCGTGAAACGGGAATCCAGAGTGACCCCCAGGTCACGCGGCGGTGCAGGGTAGGGAGGGGAGGGTGCCTGATGTAGGGGCATCCTTTATGGGTGCCCTCTCCCGCGCTTCAGCGCGCCCCTTCCCCCTTGAGGGAAGGCTGAGATGGGGGTGATCGGGCAGGGTATGCCGCTGTTAGCGATGCACTAGCCGGATTGCCCTCACCCGTCATTCCCTTGAAAGCGGGAACCCCGAGTTCCCGACAGGGCCAATGGGCTTGGGACTAGCTGGCCCTGTCATTAGTTCCACAACTCAACCAGTGGGTAACACCCCGCTTACGAACAAGGCCCAGAAAGTCAGGGCACCCATGCCCACCATCGAGGCTGTCCACCAAAGGTAGGGTTTGTCATCGCTGTAACGATTCCTGGCGAGGCGCATCAAATACATGTATAGAGGGAGCACGACAAGGGCCACACCACAGGAAGCCAGCATTGTCATGGCGATGGCCACGTCGACCTTGGTGAACAATAGCCGCATCTCGTCCAAGAGGCCGACCACTAGGCCCGCGAAAATGAACGGGACGGGCTTGCTGCCCACCACGAACAAGAAGGCCAGTATGTCCTTGAGCCCTTCAATCAACAGATGAGCTAGGTTGTCCTGCTGTTGTTCGTTTCTCATATGACACCTCTACGTTTACCCAACCATGGGTAGCGAATCGCGTGACGTTTGATAAGCCGGAAGCCGGCATGATTGCGCGAGAGAACGTCCGAGCGTTGCCCTACGGTGACAGGTTCACCGAGTCCCCTTTGGAGGGGAACGCATCAGGGCCATCCGAGTCAGCCCTTACTGGGGAGCGGGAGGGAGTGCCCTAGACTCGCCCTCGTTACAGTCATAGCAGCACCAACCAAACGAGCCGGGCTGGAAAGTGTGCACATCGCGAACAGAATGACCGTACGTCATGTCTCTACTCCTTCGTTTCACGCCCTCGTCATCACAAATCGGCTCTTCGTCACCTTAGGCGCATATCAAGTATAGAACACGCGTTCTGTTAGATGTCAAGTACCTCGTGTCCCCCCCATCCTCCCCATCCCTGCCGAATGTCCGACGTGTGACACCAGCCCGTTGCGCCCCCAACCCACCCCTCCTTACCCTGTTCCCCACGGCCCACCACCGCCCGGCCCCACCACCGGACGCGAGGCCGAATCCCAGGGGAGGTATGTCCCGAAATGTCTCAAAATGTCCCATCTACAGGAACGATCGTCCTCAGCCCCCGACAGGCCGCCGCCCTTCCGTACGTCGCGGCTGAACCTAACCTCACGCGCGCGGCGCAGGCCGCTCAGGTAACCAGGCGCACCCTCACCCGCTGGATGAACGAGCCCGCCTTCCGTGCAGAGCTCGAGCGCATCTGGGCCAACCTCTCGGACTTCTCCCTCTCACGGGTCGAGGCCCTCAGCCTCAGGGCCGCCCACCGCGTCGAGCAACTGATCGACAGCGACGACCCCAACGTCGCCCATCGCGCGTCGAAGACCGTACTCGCCATGTCGATGAGCATCCGCGACCAGCGCGAGACCCGCCGCCGCATGGAAACCTTGGAGAACGCCATCACCCTCATCAGGCAGCAGCGATGAACAGCAGCATCAAAGCCATGGGACGCTACCTCGGCTGCCTGGCCGTGCAGGCCGAACTCCACCCCATCGCCGACGCCTACGCTGGCCGCTGGGCCAACGCACTGGAGCGCGGCGACCCCCCGCCGGACGTCACGGAGCTCTTCGAGGCTGCCGGAGCCGTCAACGTCCCCATCCTCAGCCCCGTCCCCATCGACGCCTACCTCCGCCAGTGCGCCAGGACCGGACGCACCCCCGATCCCACCCGCATCGTCCTCGCCATCGCCCACGCCTACGCCGAAGGCGACCTCCTCAACCTCGACAAAACCTGCCGCTGCCCCGCCCGCCGCCCCCTCTTCCAACCCCCGCGCACTCCGTCATTCCCGTGAAAACGGGAATCCAGGTGCCGCACAGGCACACGGGGCGACGAGGCCGCGCGGCACATCAACCTACCTCCCCCGCCATCCACGCCCCTCCCGTCATTCCCGTGAAAACGGGAATCCAGGTGCCGGACAGGCACACGGGGCGGAGAGGCAGCGCGGCATATCAACCTACCGTCCCCGCCATCCCCGCTCCTCCCGTCATTCCCGTGAATACGGGAATCCAGAGTGCCGGACAGGCACACGGGGGGACGGGGCAGCGCGGGGTGTCAGCCTATCTCGTCGTACAGGTCCCGCCACTCGGGGTTCGACTCCTCGATCAGCTCGATCTTCCACGCCCTGTTCCACTTCTTGATCGCCTTCTCCCGTGCGATGGCGCTCATCATGTTCTCGTGGGCTTCGTACCACACCAGGTGATGGACCTCATATCTGTTCGTGAAGCCCTCGCCAAGGCCCTGCCTGTGCTGCCAGATGCGCTGGGGAAGGTTGGAGGTAACGCCGGTGTAGAGCGTGCCGTTGCGCTGGCTGGCGAGGATGTAGACGCAGGGGAGGCGGCGGTCTCGCCGGGATTGGTGGTACGTCATGGGAGGAGTGTAATCGAAGGCAGAGGCCTTGCGAGCGGCTCTCTGCGCCGCTCCCTGGATTCCCGTTTTCACGGGAATGACGAGGGGAAGCCGGATGGCGATGGGAATGTTGCCATCCCCGTGACACCACCCCCTTGCGCCGCACCCCACCCCTGCCGCACGATGGTAGAGCGCAACCGGTAACGCGCACATAGACCCTGTCGGACGAGCCGCAGGAAGAACGCTGCCCCCTCAGCGAAGAGCGAGGGGGCTTTCTGTGTTAACCGGCGTAGGGGCGGTTCGCGAATCGCCCTTATCCGGGTGAGAGAGGTGGACCCGTGGCAGAAGACTTCACCCATTACGCGAACGACCCCGTCGGGTTCGTGACGGACGTGCTCGGCGACGCCGGGACGCCGTACTCGAAGCAGGCCGAGATGCTCGATGCGCTCGTCCATGAGCGGCGCGTCAGCGTCGTCGGCGCGAACGGCTCCGGCAAGGACTGGGTCGCTGGGCGCGCCATGCTCTGGTGGCTGGAGACGCGCCCGGAGGCCAAGGCGCTCACCGTCGGCCCGACGCAGCGCCAGGTCGATGAGATCGTCTGGCAGGAGATGCGCGAGGCGTACGCTGCTGCAGCGGACGTCCTCAGCGGCAGGATGTTCAGGTCCGCGTACCGCATCGACGAGCGGCGTTTCGCGCTCGGCTTCTCCACCGACAACCACCTCAACATCCAGGGCTTCCACTCGGAGCAGCTGCTCGTCGTCGTCACGGAGGCGCACGCCATGCCGCAGTTGCACATGGACGCCATCAAGCGCCTCCAGCCGGACCGCCTGCTGCTCGTCGGCAACGCCCTCTCCCGCGACGGCGAGTTCTACGCCTCCCACCACGCGAAGCGCAACCTCTACCACCGCATCGCCATCTCCGCCTTCGACACCCCCAACTTCACCGGCGAGGACGGCGGCAGGCGCGGCATGATCACCCCGGAATACGTCGACGAATACGCCCTCGACTACGGCCTCGACCACCCCCTCTACGCCGCCTCCGTCCTCGCCCAGTTCCCCGACTCCCTGGAGGACTCCCTCATCGGCCGCGAGGCGGTGGAATCCGCGATGGCTCGCGGCGAAACCGACGTCGCAGGGGAGGAATGCCCCGTCGTTCCTGCGGAGGCAGGAACCTCGCAGCCCCCGGTTCCCCTTGCTTGTCATTCCGAGCGGAGTGAAGCGGAGCCGAGGAATCTCTCGGGAGAGGCCCCTGCTGCAGACGAACGTTCCCCGAGAGATGTTTCGGCTCCGCTCAACATGACAAACGAACCCGTCTACATCGGCGTCGACGTCGCCCGCTTCGGCTTCGACAGGTCCGCCCTCTGCGTACGCCAGGGCGAGCGCGTGCTGCTGATGCGCTCGTTCGAACGCATGGACACCATGCGCCTCGTGTTCGAGGTGCAGCGCGCCGCGCAGGAGTGGCGCGCGGAAGCGATATTCGTCGACGAGGGCGGCGTCGGCGGAGGCGTCGTCGACCGCCTGCGCGAGCTCGGCGCGCCGGTCTACGGCGTCCACTTCGGCGGCTCGGCGCAGCGTCCCAGGCGCTTTTTCAACCGCCGCTCCGAGATCTTCTGGGAACTGCGCAGGCTGCTCAACGACGCCCTCATCACCCTCCCGCGCGACGAGGAACTCGCCGGTCAGCTCCTCGGCCTCCGCTACGACGTCTCCAGTTCCGGCCAGGTGCGGCTGGAGGGCAAACCGCAGATGCGCAAGCGCGGCATGCCGTCGCCCGACAAGGCCGACGCCCTCGCCCTCGCCTTCCTCGTCCCGCCGTCGTTCGGCATCTGGACCGGCGCCGAGCCCTTCCTCCGCGACGACCCCCCGCCGAACCCAACCATCGAAGCCTTCGGCTACGACCACCCACCCCCCTACGCGGACCCCCCGCCCCCGGACGACGACGACGACGGCGCACAGCGGAACAGGCTGGGCATATGGATGTGAGTCAGCTGCCTGGTGTAGGGGTGCCCCTTGTGGGTACCCACGCGTACGCGGCCAGCGAGCGCACCGCCAAACGAACCCTCCCCCGAAGGGCGCCCACAAGAAACGCCCCCACACCGTGCCAGAGGCACGGAACGGTTCTGTCTGGCGTAGGGGTATCCCTTGTGGGTACCCAGGCGTACGCGCGTGGCCAGCGCACCGCCAAACGAGCCCTCACCCGAAGGGCGCCCACGAGGGACGTCACTACACCAGACCGGGGCGAGGAATGGCGTTGCCTGGTGTAGGGATATCCCTTGTGGGTACCCAGGCGTACGCGTGTGGCCAGCGCACCGCCAAACGAGCCCTCACCCGAAGGGCGCCCACCAGGGACACTCCTGCACCGGGCCGGGGGCGGGGTTCCTGCCTTCGCACGAACGACGGAGAGCAGGATGCCCCCTCAGCGGTCCGCCTTCAGCAGCGCGGGAAGGACCCTCGTGTTCCAGTAGTCCTTGTCGCCGGCCTGCCGCAACTGCTCCACGAGTTGCGCTGTCTCCGCGCCGACGGCCTCGGCCAGCTCGGAGGCGGTGCGCTCTCCGGCGAGCGCGGCCACGGCGGCCCGCAACTGCATCACGTACTCCGCGACCTCAATGGCCGCGCGATCGGACGCGGAGCGCGCCTGCAGCGCCTCCAGTTTCTCCAGCCATTCGAGACCTCGCTCAGCGTCGTCGAACGGGTCACCAACTGCGGTCGTCGTCATCGGGCATCCTCCATCATTGCTAGCGTATATCAGGACTCGGCGGCCAGCCACAACCCGCATGCCCTGAGACGCTCCTCTCGCGGGCCTGCGGTGAGGGCTCGCTTGACGTGTACACCGCTACGGTTGTACACGATGGCGCGGGAGGACCGATGAAGGCGATCGTCGTCAGCGCGTTCGGCGGGCCGGAGCAGCTTCGCTTCGAAGACGTTCCTGACCCCACGCCGGGGCGGGGCGAGGTGCTCGTGCGCGTGCACGCCGTCTCGGTCAACACGACCTTGGACGTACACCTCGTCGCGGGCGCTTCGGGTATGGACCCGAAGTTGCCGTTCACGCCGGGCGTCGACCCCTCAGGCGTCGTGGAGGCCGTCGGCGAAGGCGTCACGTCGTTCGAGATCGGCGACCGCGTCGCGGGTACGACGACACTCGCGACGTTCGGCGGCTACGCGGAGCTGGTCGTCCTCCGCGAGTCGCGCATCAGCCTGGTCCCGGACGAGGTCGACTTCCCGACGGCGACCGTCGTGCGGCGGCACTTCGGCATGGCGCACTCGCAGGTCGAGGCGGCGGGACTGCAGGCGGGCGAGAGCGTCCTCGTGATGGGCGCGGCGGGCGCGCTTTCCACGTGCATCATTCAACTCGCGAAGGAGGCGGGCGCCACGGTGCTCGCGGGAGCCGGAAGCGACGGGCGCGTCGCGGCTGCGCTGAGCATGGGCGCGGACCACGGCATCAACTATCGGGAGAACGACCTCGTCGAAGAGGTACTCGCGGTCACGGAGGGCAGGGGCGTCGACGTCGTGTTCGAGAACGTCGGCGACCCGCGCCTCTGGCCGAAGACCATCGAGAGCATGGCGGTCGGCGGCCGCCTCCTGACCATCGGCACGCACGCCGGAGACGGCATCCTGCCGGTCGACGTCCGCCGCCTCTACCGCAACCGCCTCAAGATCATCGGCGGCCTCGGCTCGAGCGCCCAGGCGGACGACTTCGCCGACGCCGCCCTCCGTGGCGTCGCGGAGGGCCGCTACCGCGTCCTGATCGACCGCATCCTCCCGCTCTCGCACGCCGCCGAGGCCTTCCGCCTCATCGCCGCCAACGAGGTCACCGGCAAGGTGATTCTCGATCCGATGGCAGGGTAGGAGGTGGGTGTCATTCCGAGCGAAGTGCAGCGGAGCCGAGGAATCTCTCGGGGTGGCGCTCATTCGCGAACCAACGTCTCCTGAGAGGATGCTGCGCGCTAACCGCGCGGCGTGGCGTGTCGGGACGTAGGGGCGGTCCGCGAACCGCCCCTACACCAGGCGAGGTTCCCGCTTTCGCGAAGCGCGGGAACGACGGGCCCCTAGAAGCCGTACACCGCCCGCGGGTTCGCGTCGAGTATCTTGCTGACGACGTCCGGTGCGACCGTGCCCTGCTCCTGGAAGATGCGCATCGCCTCGATCTCGGACGATTGGTCGGTGTGGCCGTAGTCGGTGCCGATGAGCAGGTTGTCCTCACCCGCGTACTCGACCAGGTAGCCGATGTCGTCGTCGGTCTGGCACGTCACCCAGATGTTGTTCTCGGCGAAGAGGTTGTCCGGCGCGGGCCTGCCGTGCCGGCCGGGGAAGCGCCGCCGCAGGTCGTTGACCACGTAGGGCGCCCACTGCGCCGCGGCCTCCACGAACGCGATGCGCAGCCCGGGGAACTGCTGCGGGATGCCCGCGAGTATCCACGAATGGCAGGCCGCCACGGAGAAGATGCGCATGGAAGAGAACGGCGAGCCGCCCGCGCCGTGGTTCAGCAGGCTCTCGACCAGCGGGTTGCCGTTGCCGATGTGGACGGTCACGGCCATGTCCAGCTTGCTCATCTCCTCGTACAGCGGGAAGAAGTACTCGTCCTGCAGGACGCCCTCCTCCTCGACGCCGCGCATGAAGACGCCGTTCGCGCCGTGCTCCGCCGCCCAGTGCAGCTCCTTGATGGACTCGTCCATTACGGAGAGCGGGAGCACGGCGGCCCAGCGCAGGCGAGCCTCGGACTGCGTCCAGATGTCGGCGAGCCAGCGGTTGTAGCCCTTCGCGAGCGCGACGCGGGTCTCGTCGCGGTCGGCGAGCTTCCGCAGGAAGATGGTGGGGTAGAGCATCTGGTAGTCGATGCCCAGCTCGTCCATGTGGCGCAGGCGCGCGCCCACGTCCTCCATGTGCTTCGAGGCATCGGGCGTCGCCAGCTTCCGCCCGGACGCTGCCTGGGCAGCCGCCATGTCTGCTGCGATGCGGGTGGGGTCCCACTCCTCGCGCTTGCCGATGGGCTGGCGCACCGTACCGCGTATCTCGCCGTCGATCTCCCAGTACCTTATGTCCTTGCCAGACGAGTCCGGCTTCGTGATGACGATGGGCCGCAGGTTCTGGTCGGACTGCGGGATGAAGTCCCAGGTACGTTCCGTTTCGACTACGTGGGCATCCGAGTCTATGACCGCCATGACAAGGCCTCCTTGTACTCCGTTGCCGTTCAGCCGCTTGATGGCTGCACGTTAGCACAACCGTCAAGCCGGAGACAGCGGCGCGTGTCAGTTCACCGCTTCGTGCCGCTGGACGTGGTTTCGGAGCGCTCGGTTGATGTCTGTCTGGTAGCCGCGTCCGCCCTGGGCGTGCGCCTTGAACCAGGTGAGTACGTCCGCGTCCAACCGGAGTGTGACCTGACGCTTAACCGGACGATAGAACACGCCTCGGCTGGCGCCCTGCCAGTCGCTCACCTCAGGGATGTCCGTGGTGTCGACCTCTTCTTCCGGCAGGTTCTCAAGCGCCGCGATCTCCGCGCGTTGGCTTTCCGTCAATTCAGCACGTTCCTTCTTCATAGGCGTTTCTCTCCCGATTGGTCGCTTTCCGCGCGCTGATGATGCGTCCGATCTCCTCGCCAGTATCCAGGTTACGTTCGGGCCAGGTGTGAACAACCACTAGAATCACTCTGCCGACCATCCCCATCGTTCGCCACCGTCGTTCGTACGGGTAGGGGTCCTCCAGGGTTGCCGCTAAAGGGTCCTCGAAGACGAGTAATGCGGTATCGAAGCTGAGCCCATGTAGCCGCCGATTCGTTTCATCCTTGCCTGGGTCCCATACCCAGTGCGGCTCTGCTCCTGTCATTACACAATTGTAGTTACAATGCAAGCTCTTCGCAAGGTGTAGGATGGCGGCGCGCCAAGGGGCGCACGGAGGAGAGCGCAATGCTGTTGCAGGACCGGGTCATCATCGTTACGGGAGCGGCGTCCGGGCTTGGACGCAGGTACGCGACGCGTCTGGCCGAGGAGGGGGCGAAGCTCACGATCGCCGACATCGCCGACCTCTCGAAAACGACGTCGCTGTGCGAAGCAGCGGGCGCGGAGGTGCTGCCCCTGCGTGTCGACGTGTCGTCGGAGGAGGACACACTTGCGATGGCGCGGCAGACACAGGAGCGCTTCGGGCGCATCGACGGCCTGCTGAACAACGCGGGCATCACAACGCGGCACGGGCTCGAAGCGAAGTCGTTGATGGACGTCGACATGGGCATGTGGGACCGCGTGTTCGAGGTGAACACGCGCGGTACGTTCCTGGGCATCAGGGCGGTGTACCCGTACATGCGGGAGCAGGGCTCGGGCACCATCGTCAACGTCAGCTCCGGCAGCACGCTCCGGATCAGCCGCGCGCCGGACGCGATCAACGCGCAGTATGTGGCGTCGAAGTCGGCCATCACCGGCATCACCAGAGCCGTGGCGCGGGAACTGGGGCAGTACAACATCAACGTCGTCACCGTTGCACCGGGTAACACGACCTCGGACACGGAGGAGCCGCTGTCGGCGGAGGAAGCGTACCCGGAGCCGGAGTCGTCGATGCTGCGGCGCGGCGTGCCGGACGACCTCGCGGGGGTGATGGCGTTCCTGTTCACGGACGACGCGCGGTTCATCTCCGGGCAGATGATCCTCGTGAACGGGGGCAGGGAGGTCTGGTGAGGCTTGCATGTCATTCCGAGCGGAGCGCAGCGGAGTCGAGGAATCTCTCAGGAGGTGCGCTGGCATTCACGAACGTCTCCCGAGAGATGTTTCGACTTCGCCTTCGGCTGCGCTCAACATGACACCCTCCCTCAGCAACCCCGCCGTGTGACCTGAACGGTCACCCTGGATTCCAGCTTTCGCTGGAAGACGAATCGTGGAAGGAGCGTAGGCATGACCGACATCATACCGGATGAGTTTCGAGGGCTGGCGAAGGTAGCGGGGCTGCGGCTACTGGATGAGGACGTCGAGCCGCTGACGACGCAGTTCAACGCGCTGCGCGAGGGGCTGGAAGTGCTCGATGAGCACGACCTGTACGGGGTCGCGCCGCTGCCTGCGTTGCAGTATCCGGCGGATGCCCCGGGGGAGGGCGCTGCGACAGGCTCAGGGCGAACGGAAGCCAAACTTACGGAAAGCTCCGACCACCCGCTGGCGTACAAGACCATCACCGAACTGGGACACATGCTGCGGACGCGGCAGGTGTCGTCTGTGGAACTGACGCAGATGTACCTCGACCGCGTCGAGCGCTTCGACGATGAGCTGCGCTCGTACGTGACGGTGACGGCGGAGTTCGCGCTCGAGCAGGCGACGAGAGCGGACGAGGCGCTGGCGCGCGGCGAGGCGGTGGGCCCACTGGCCGGCATCCCGCTGGCGCACAAGGACGAGTTCTACACGAAGGACGTCCTGACGACGTGCGGCTCCAGCATCTTGTCGGAGTTCGTGCCGGACTTCGACGCGACGCCCATCGCGCGGTTCCACGAGGCAGGCGCGGTCATGCTCGGCAAGCTGAACATGACGGAGTTCGCGTCGCCGGTGACGTGGGTGTTCCCGTACGGCCAGCCGCGCAACCCGTGGAACCTGGAGCACGACGCCGGTGGGTCCAGCACCGGCTCGGGCATCGCGGTCGCGGCGGCGCTGTGCGCGGGGTCGCTGGCCGAGGATACGGGCGGCTCGATACGGCGTCCGGCGTCGTGCAACGGCGCGGTCGGCATCCGCCCGACGCTGGGGCGGGTGAGCACGCACGGGATGATCGCGAGCAGTTGGAACCAGGACACGGCGGGGCCCATCGCACGCTCGGTTGCGGACTGCGCACTGCTGCTGGAGGCCGTGGCCGGATTCGACGCGAACGACCTGATGTCGGCGCGGCTGCCGGTGCCCTCGTACTCCTCGTGGCTCGACGGCGACATCCGGGGGATGCGCGTTGCCGTCATCAAGGAGGCGATCGACGCTCCGCACCTGGACCCGCGCATCCGCCAGCTCGCGCTCGACGCCGTGGGCGTGCTGCGGTCGCTCGGCGCGGAGGTCGAAGAGGTGTCGCTGCCGCTCATCACGATGACAGCGCTCATCAACAACGCGCTGCACTCGCCGCGCGTGGCCCTGCAGTGGACACACCTGAACGCGACGCCGGAGCTGTTCGACACGGGCGTGCGGCGGAACACGCTCATCTCGGCGCTGATCCCGGCGGCGACGTACCAGCGGGCGCTGCAGCTGCGCAGCCAACTGCGGGCGCAGGCGCTCGGGATACTGGAGCGCTTCGACGTAACGTTGGCCCCGGCGTACGCGCAGTTCCCGCCGCGCATCGCGGACACGAAGAGCGAGCCTCCGACGAAGGAGGCAGCGGTCGAGCAGATGCGGAAGTACGGCTTCCACACGCCCGCGAACTACTCCGGCGCGCCCGCGATGTCCGTCCCCATGGGCTTCTCCGACGACGGCCTGCCGATAGGGTTGCACGTGATGGCGAAGCGCTTCGACGAGACGTCGATCTTCCGCATCGCCCATGCCTACGAGCAGGCCACGCCCTGGCACACCATGCGTCCGCCGTACGGGGATGAAGGGTAGGCGGGGCAGGGCCCTGCAACTCTCATAGGGTGGGCCTAGAGAGGGTTGCGCCAGCGGAGACCGGGGAAGCGGCTGAAGTCGCTGTCGTTCGAGTGAACCTCCGCCTGGAACTCCATCGCCAAGGCTGCAACGTGCGAATCGGTGACGAGGTTCGCGCCGACTCCGGCTGCGGCGAGGTTACGCCGGAAGTAGGTGAGATGGTCGGTACCGGGGTTGACCGACGTAACGTGAGGAAACCGGAACCACTCACGCACGTAGTCGACGGCTTCTTCCGGGCCCAACGGACGCGCAACTGCCTTCTGGTGGGTCATCAAGCGGACGAAACCAATGGCGACCACCCATGGTATGCCTATGCGCTCGGCGCCGTTCACCAGGCCCTCCCACCACTCCCGCGCGGGATCGTGGAAGGGCGCGCCCTCATTGTGGGCATAGATGAGCAAGTTGACGTCGGGGATGATCAAGTGGCACTGGACTTTGTGAACTCTTCAGTCTCCAACTGATCGTTGAGTTGGTTCAGCTTCATGGGGTCCACGCCAGGAGCAAGACCGCTCTGGTTCGGTACCACCCGGTATCGAGGCATCGGAGGATTCTCGGAGCCGGGAGACATTCCACGACGCAGGGTATCGTTTACCACACGCTTGAATGGTTTGTTCTGCGATCGTGCCTGCTCCTTCAGCGAGTCGGCCAGGTCGTCGTCAAGGGTCAGTGTGGTTCTCATGGAAGCATCATAGCATAGAATTCTTATGATGCCATGATGCCAATCTCCATACACCATCTTGGCTAGACGGGTAGGATAGCGGCGTGGTTCGACAGGATCACCACGGACGGACACAGGCTCAGCGCAACCGGGCAGCCTAGCAAGCCATACACGGAGGAATGCCGATGACGGAGACGCGATTCGAAACGGTGGCGTGCAACCTGTGCGGATCGGAGGAGCACTCGCCGCTGCATGTCATCAAGGGGTACACGATCGTGCGGTGCAACGAGTGCCGCCTTGTGTTCATCAACCCACGGCCGGTGGCGTCCGAGCTGGCGACGATCTACGACGACGGCGCCTACTACGGCGGCGGCAGCGACTACGACGACCTCCACGTCGGCTATTCGAATTACCTGGCGCTGACGAACCACCTGCGCTTCGTGGTCGGCGAGCTGCTGCG
This sequence comes from Dehalococcoidia bacterium, assembly GCA_965208625.1. GTDB lineage: Bacteria > Chloroflexota > Dehalococcoidia > Lucifugimonadales > Australimonadaceae > Bin16. The sequence goes on along the minus strand of OZ242348.1, from coordinate 1,009,037 downwards.
TCCGCTGAAGGACGTGACGCCAGGCGTCGCGCTGGACGTCGGGTGCAGCATGGGCGTCGTGCTCGATCAGTTGCGCCAGCGGGGATGGACGCCCTACGGCGTGGACGTGTCCTCGTATGCGACGGAGTACGCCCGCCATGAGTTCGGGCTCAACGTGTTCACCGGGACGCTGGACGACGTGGACCTCCCGCCGGACAGCGTCGACCTTGCGACGATGCTGCTGACCGTCGAGCACCTGCCGGACCCGAAGGGCGTGCTGCGGCAGGTGCACCGCCTGTTGAAACCGGGCGGCGTGCTGATCGTGGGGACGCACGACATCGAAGGGCTGTGGCCGCGTATCGTCGGGGCGCGCTGGCGGCACTTCAGCATGCCGGAGCACGTCTACTACTTCTCGCGCCGCACGCTCACACGGATGCTGGCCGACGTGGGGCTCGAGACGTTCCGCGCGACCGAGACCGCGACGCTGGCCGGGGTCGTCGACGCCGACGAAACCAACGAAGGCTTCTACGCGCCGGTGCGTCTCCTGCACAAGACGCGCCTGCTCGGCCCGGCTGCGCCGCTCCTGCGGGCGATGCACAAGGTCGCGCGCCGCTTCGACTGGTCGGACGGCATCACGACCTACGCGCAGAAGGTGTGAGGGGGGCATGGGCAACCACATGGGTTGCCCCTACAGGGCTGCGGGATCCCCGCTTTCGCGGGAATGGGGAGATTCAGCGCTTCTCCCTGAGGAGGCAGCCTGCGCCTTCGATGGGGTCGGTGATGTGAGCGAGGGAGAGGGCGCGCCAGAGAGTGGCGGAATGGGAGGTGACGACGGGCTTGCCGATGATCTGCTCGAGGTTCTCGGCCACGGACATGGCGTCGTAGTTCATGCAGCTGATGAAGAGGGCGTCCGGTTCGAGTGCGTAGGCTTCCTGCCAGGCGTCGAGGCAGAACGTGCGTATCTCGTCCGGCGTCACGCGGCAGTACTGCCTGCCGGACGTAAGGCCCATGCCCCGCATCAGCACGGGTGTGATCCCGGCTTCCAGCAGGTAGTCCGCCTCGTGCTCGTTGTGGCTGTCGACGTAGGGGATCGTGAGCACGACGCGCCCAGCGCGCAGGTGTTGGAGCGCCTCGGCGCAGGCGAGCATCGTGGAGGTCGCCGGGATGCCGGTGCGCTCCCAGATGTCGTCGCAGAAGGCCTGGTCCCCCTCGAAGCCGCGCAGAGCGCCGCTCACAGTGCAGCAGTAGGCGATGGCGTCGACGTCGGCGGTGACGAGTTCCTCCACGGCGCGCGGGGCGTTCTCCTCCATGCGGATGAGTCCTTCAGGCCCGCCGGTGTGGAGCATGCGCGACGTGTGGAAGGTGACGCCGTCCGGCGCGAGCTGGTAGTAGCGCGGCTCGGTGACAACCTGCCCGCTGGTGGTGATGAGGCCGATGCGTTTGCGCCACTGCAATGGTTCCATGGTCTCGCTCCTGGAGGCTACGACATGCCGTAGAGGCGGAGGGCATTCTCGCGGAGGACGTTGCGACGGAGCGTCTCGTCGATGTCCTCGCGGGCGAGCATCTCCTGCACGTTGAGGGGGTACTCGGAGTCCCAGTGGGGGAAGTCCGAGGCGAAGAAGAGCTTGTCGTTTCCGATGACGGACGCGGTGTAGGGGAGCATCTTCTCGTCGGCCTCGGAGTGGAAGTACCAGTTGCCCTGCTGCACGTACTCGGTGGGCGACTTGCGAAGCATGGGCGCCTCGTCCGCGCCGCGTATCTTCCATTTCTCGTCCATGCGTTCCAGCCAGTAGGGCACCCATCCGCACCCGGCCTCCATCCAGCCGACGCGCAGGTCCGGGAAGAGTGCCGGGATGCCGGCGAACATCATGCTGATCATGTGGCGGAAGAGGCCGACCGGGAAGCAGAAGGTGTTGACCTCGATGAAGCGCTGGAAGTCGTCGGCGGCGAGGTGGTGGATGCCCTGCGTGGAGGAGTGGACGGCGAGCATGACGCCGAGCCGCTGCGCCTCCTCGTAGAGCGGGAAGTACTGCGCGCGTCCGAGCGGCGGGTGCGCGCCGATGGCGGAGAGCATCGCGCCGGAGTGTCCGCGCTCGGTGACGGCCCGTCGTAGCTCCTTCACGGCCTCGTCGACGTCCTGCAGCGGGAGGAGCGCCACGCTCTTGAGGCGCGGGCTGACGCTCGTGAATTCCTCGTGGAGGAAGTCGTTGTAGGCGCGGCAGACGGCGACTGCTACGTCCGGCTCCCAGATGAGCGCCGCGGTGAAGCCGATGGACGTGGGGTAGAGGATGGCGGTCTCCATACCGCCTTCGTCCATGGCGTCGAGCCACGTCTGGGCGTCCTTCGCGACGGAGCCGAGCCGCCCGCCGAGGTTGATGTCCCAGTAGTTGTGGCCAGCTCGGATCTGCCCGCCCCGCGAGCGGTAGGGCTCGTCCATGTAGGGGCGTATCTGGTCCTCGGACTCGGTGACGTGTCCGTCGCCGTCGACGATGCCGAATGGTGTCTGCATGGCGGGATGTTACTCCACGCAGCGAGGGATTCAACAGGGACGCACAGAACGGCGGGATGGGAGTGGTCTACGACGGGGTAGACTCTCCGCATGGCAGGACGGTTCAGCGCGCTGCGGCACAGGGATTTCCGCCTCTACTGGGTGGGCTTCGTCATCGCCGTATCCGGCCAGCAGATGCAGTGGATGATAGAGGGCTGGCTGATCTACCAGCTCTCCGGGTCGGCGGTGCTGCTGGGCGTGAACGGCATCGCGCAGATGATCCCCTCCATTGCGCTCACGCTCTTCGGCGGAGCGATTGCGGACAAATTCGACCAGCGGAAGCTGCTCATCACGATGCAGTTGCTGTTCATCGTGGTGCTGGGGGCGCTGTCGGTTATAGGACTCATGGACGAGCTGACGGCGTGGCACGTGATAGCGGGAGGCTTCGCATTGTCGGCCATCGGCGCGTTCGAGGGGCCCGCGCGGCAGGCGATGTTCCCGCACCTGGTGCGACGGGACGCGATGCCGAGCGCGGTGGGGCTGAACGCCATGATCCACCCGGCGACTCGCGTGGGCTCGCCGGTTGTGGGCGGACTGGTCAGCGAGTTCGTGTTCTCGACATCGGAGTCGGCGAGCGTGGCGGGCGGCGTGGTGTTCGCGATCACGGTGGTGGCAGTGGCGGTGTACGCGGCGCTGCTGTGGCGGGTGCACCTGCCGCCGGTGGTGCGGTCGCAGGGGCGCAACATGCTTGCGGACATGGCTGCGGCCCTGGGCTACATCCGGCGCGAGCGGATATTCGTATTCCTCATCGGCACGGCCTACTGGAACATGGCGTTCGGCGTCGCACTGACGGTGCTCTTCCCGATATTCGCGAAGGACGTGCTGGGCGTCGGGCCGGAAGGACTCGGCTACATGTGGGGCGCAACGGGCATCGGCAGCGTGACCGGCGTCTTCATCGCGTCGAGCCTCACCGCGCCGAACCAGCAGCGCGCGCTATTCACGAGCGGAGCGGTGACGATGGGCGTGTTCTCGATAGGGTTCGCGCTGTCGGAGTGGTTCTGGGCGTCGCTGGGACTGCTGTTCGCGTACGGGACAGGAGCGTCGATGGTGAACGTCGCCGTGCAGACTAACCTGCAGATGCTCGTAGCGAACGAGTTCCGCGGGCGCGTCATGGGGATATGGAGCATGGTGCACACGAGCGTGCGCCCCGTCGGCGAGCTGCAGTTCGCGGGCGTCGCGGCGCTGGTGTCCGCGCCGGTCGCCGCGATCGTAGGCGGCGTCGCGGTGCTGGCCTACACGCTGGGCTACCTCTGGCGGAGCAAGCAGGCGTCACGTCTGCAGGACCTGCGCGCGGGGTCGCAGATACGAGAGGATGGGTAGGCACGACAAGGGTCATTGCTCCGGACAGAAGGGGATGTTCAGTTCGTTGAAGTCGTTCCGCTGGATACTCCTGAATGATGCGGGCAGGCAGGCATCGGCAGAGAGGTCATTGCCACTCAGCGTCAATCCTGCAAGGTTCATCAGCCTGCCCAACTCGGGAGGGACCCCTCCCGAGAGTTGGTTGGCGTGCAGGAAGAGTATTATCAGCGCTGTCATGTCTCCGAGCGCAGGTGAAATCTCACCAGTGAGGCGGTTCGCAGAGAGGTCAAGTACGCCCAACTTCGCAAGGCCGCCGAACTGAGGCGGAATCGGCCCTGTGAGCTGGTTGTTGAACAAGGAAAGGACTGTCAGTTCCGGCAGTCGTCCCAATTCGGCAGGAATCGTCCCCTTCAGCCGGTTTTGGTCCAGCCGCAGTTCCGAGAGGTTGGCCAGATTGCCCAGTTGAGCAGGGATCGCGCCGTCGAGCTGGTTGTCTTGGAGAAATATGTGCGTCACCTGGGGAAGTGACCCCAGTTCAGGTGGGATCTCGCCTGTGAAGCGATTCTCGGACAGATTCAACATCTGCAACGCCTTGAGGTTGCCGAGTTGAGGCGGGATGGCTCCGCTGAGCTGGTTGTTTTCCACGAAGAGTTTCACAAGGTTCGACAGGCCTCCTAACTCAGAGGGCAATCCGCCCGTCAGCCGGTTGTTGGCGAGATCAAACTCCTCCAACGCGGTGAGCCTGCCCAGCTGGGGCGGTATAACCCCGGTAAGTTGGTTGTCGTGCAGGGCCAGGCTGTCCAGTTTGGTCAGGCGCCCCAACTCAGGGGGCACCGGTCCGGTCAGTTGGTTCCGGTTCAGGAACAGGTCTACGAGGTTCGTTAACCGTGCCAGTTCCGGCGGGATACGGCCTGTGATCTGGCTGTTGCCCAAGACGAGTGCTTCCAGTTTCCCGGCGTTGGCCAGTTCGACAGGGATTGGGCCCCCGAGTGGGTTGACGTTGAGGAATAACCATGTGAGATTCGGCATCCTGCCGATCCAAGGCGGTATGCCTCCGGTCAACCGATTGTCCCTCAGGTCGAGATACCTCAGGTTCTGCAATCCCTCTAACTCCGGAGGAATCCCGCCGCTCAGTTGATTGAAGCTCAGGTTCAGAGTGTCCAGACCAGCCAAGCGCCCCAGTTCAGAGGGGATTGGACCGGAGAGGTGGTTGTCCGGTAGTTGAAGGTTCTTCATCCCGGCCAGGTTGCCAAGCTCGGGTGGGATGGGGCCGGTGATCTGGTTACTTCCCAGCCATAGATCGTTGAGGTTGTTCAAGTTGGATAACTCAGCAGGAATAGTTCCCGAAAGACGATTCTCCCAGGCAAACAGTCTCCTCAGACGCGTCAGGTTGCCGAGTTCGGGAGGGATGGGGCCGGTGAGCTGATTCCCTTGGAATTCCAGCCTCTCAACGTGGGTCAAGTCTGCGAGCATGGGAGGGAGCACACCCGTGAGTTGGCTCTGAGGCAGGACTAGAGCATTCACCCGCGGCGGCGAACCCTCGATGACTACTCCCCCCCAATGCTCAATGGAGAGACTTTCGCTCCAGTTCAATCGCGCCGTCCCCGCGAGGGCGTCGCGTAACCCAAGAAGGGTGGCACGGTCCTCGGCGAGGCCGGAGGTTGACACTGGTCTCGGCGTGGGTCTCGCCGTGGGAGTTGGGGTGCGTACAGGAACCGTCGCCGGAATAGAAGTGGGGGTAGGTGTTGCTATCGGAGGAAGGTTCGGTGTTGGTGGAGGACTCGGTACGGGGGTTGGCGTCGGAGTTGGAACCAGTGTCGGAGTCGGGGTGACAGTTGGAGTAGGGGTGGATGTTGGAGTCGGTGATGCTGTGGGCGTAGGAGAGGGAGTTGGCGTGGGGGAAGCGCATGCGGCGACCGAAGCGCTCAACAGAACAACGAACAGGGCGAGAGTGAAGCGCATCCGTGCTCCTAGTTTGGAGTAGCCGACGAGAGGAGTATAGCGGGAGAGTGCAGCAGCCGCGGTTCGCCGGGCTCACCACGAACGGCTTACGGCTCTCTGGTCGATGGCGCGCCACTGAAAGGCGGGCGTGGTAAAGTGGGGCGCACCTACTACTGAGACCGGCGAGAGGAGCGAAACATGGCAGTCGTTGACCTGCGGGAAGCAGAAGTCCCCGACAAGATGGATCTGTGGGAGTCGGGAGACCCCTATTTCGACTGGATCGAACGCGAGGGGATCAAGCGCATCGTCGAGTACAAGTTCGAGGACCTGAACGACGTCGAGCTTGGCGACTGGGAGCGCAAGGGCGGCAAGGGCGCAGTGATCAACATCCCGAACGCGATGCTGCCGAACGACGCGCACCTGGTGGAGATCAAGCCCGGCGGCAAGTCGGAGCCCGAGAGCCACATGTACGAAGAGGTGATGTACGTCGTCTCCGGCCGCGGCGCGACGAGCGTGTGGCTGAGCGAGGGCCAGAAGGCGACGTTCGAGTGGGCGGCGGGCAGCCTGCTGGTCATCCCGCTGAACGCGTCGTACCAGCACTTCAACGGCAGCGGCACGGAGCCCGCGCGCTACGTCTCCATGACGAACGCGCCGCCCGTGATGCGCATGTTCCGCAGCAACGAGTTCGTCTTCAACAACCCGTTCCACTTCATGGACCGGTTCTCCGGCGAGGATGAGGACTTCTTCAACGGGCAGGGGACGCTCTACCAACGGAAGGGCACCAAGTTCGGGACGATGTGGAAGACGAACTTCGTACCGAACGCCGACATCATGAAACTGTGGAAGTACCGCGACCGCGGCGCCGGCGGCATCAACACGCACTTCGACCTCGCAGGCAACGTGACCGGGGCGCACATCTCCGAGTTCCCCGTAGGGACGTACAAGAAGGGCCACCGCCACGGCCCGGGCGCGCACCTGGTCATCCTGGGGGGCGTCGGGTTCTCAGCGCTCTGGTGGGACAACGACAAGCCTGAGTACGAGATCGCGCCGTGGAAGAAGGGCGGCATGGTCATCGTCCCCGCGGACGCGACCTACCACCAGCACTTCAACACCGGCCCCGAGCCCGCGCGCTACCTCGCGCTGCGGAGCGGCGACGGCCAGCCGAGCCAGTGGGGCGAATCGAACGTAAGCATCAAGGAAGGCGGCATGCAGATCGAGTACGAAGACGAGAACCGGGAGATACACCGGTACTTCGAGTCCGAGCTCGAGAAGAACGGCGCGCCGTGCCGCATGAAGGCGTTCATCCCATACTGCACCGGCGAGGTCGGCCCCACGAGCGAGCGCGACACCTAGGGCTCGTCAGCACCGACAGGAATGACGAAGGGGCAGCCCATGTGGCTGCCCCTCTCCTTGTCTGGCGTCCGCGGGGCTTCCTTACAGCAGCAAGTCTGTGAGCCACCCTTCAAGCAGTGTCCGCACCTCATCGGCGCACTCGCGGAGGCCGTGGCCTGCACCGGGGTAGGTGACGAGGTGCTTCGGGCCGGGCGCCCAGTCGATGATGGTCTCGGCGTTCACGAGCGGCAGCACGGCGTCGGCCTCGCCGTGGACGACCAGCAGCGGCCTGCCGCCGAGGAGCGCGGCGTCCTCCGCACCCATCGTCTGGCTCGCGAGCGCTACCACGCCCCGGGCGTGCGTCGTGTAGCGCGACGCCGATATGACGACGCCCCCACCGAAGGAGTGCCCCACGAGCGCAACACGCTGGTAGCCGAGCGCAGCCATGTGCCAGACCCCGGTGAGCGCGTCCAGCGTCGACTCGTCGAGGTTCGCCGGATGGCGGTAGTTGACGCGCAGCGACGCAACACCTCGTTCGGCGAGACGCACCGCAAGGTCGCGGTAGAGACCGTTCGCCGGACCGTCGAACCCCCCTCGCGACCCCGCGGCCCACACGACGCCAACACCGCGCTCCTCGCTCGGGCGATGCAGGATGCACGCCACGTCGCCGCGCGTCGTGTGCAGCGTCAGGCTGTCGCCGGGCTGGCCGTCCGGCGCGGGAGCGTCGTCCGCGCCAAGCAATTCGATGGAGTAGCGCTCGTACAGCGGAGCGCTGCGGTCGTCGTCGGGGGAGAACATGGGGGTATGTTACACAGGGCGGTTGACCGTAGCCGCGTGGGGCGTAGAGTATGGCGCGCAAGGGAAGGAGGCGTGGCATGACAACAACAATGGACGTGAAGAGCTTCGTTGACGAGCTGGTGGCGGACGTGGTGCAGCCCGCGGCTGACGCACTGATGGACACGCGGTACTTCCGCGACCTGCGCGCTGGCACGCTGACCATCCGTCGCCTGCAGGGCTACGCCCTTCAGCACACGTGGTTCAACCGCGCACTGCTCAAGAGCGGAGCGATACGCATGATCAAGGCAGCCGACAACCCCCGCGCGTTCAGGGACATGGTCGCGGGCATCGTCGCGGAGCACGACCACCCGGACCTCTGCCAGGAGTTCGGCATCAACATCGGGCTGACGGACCGCGACTTCGAGGAGATAGTGCCGGTGCACGAGGTGCTCTGCCACACGAGCGTCATCGTGGCGTCGGCGCTCATCAACACGTGCCCGGCGGCGGGCAGGGCGTCTGGCCTGACGAACGAGACGATGGTGCAGCGGTACTCGACCGAGCTGTTCAACTATCTCCAGGAGGCGCCGTACAACATCGAACCGGAGAAGCTGGAGTTCTTCCGCATCCACGGCATCGTCGACGTGGACCACGCCGCAGAGGCGGCCGAAGCCGTCGTGCGCCTCATCCGCGACGACCGCGACATCGAGATGGTGCGGCACATGGCGGAGACCCAGGTGCGGCTGAAACTGGGCAAGTTCGAAGGGATATACGACGCGTACGCCTAGGGATACGCCCTTCGACAAGCCCCAGGGTGAGCGGGGGATGTGGCATCCTTCGACGGGCTCAGGGCGAGCGGAACCATAACTAACGCAACTCAAAAGGAGCGAACGATGCAGGTGCGGAAGATCAGCGAGATCGAGAAGGAGCCGGCGGCAGGCCCGCTGTTCACGAGCGACGACGTGGCGCGTCAGCCGCTCGCGCCGGACAGCGACGACTTCAACGTGAGCGTGGTCAGTTTCGGGGTCGGCGTGCGGAACAAGTTCCACTACCACGAGAGCGACCAGCTCCTCATCGTGACGGAGGGCCATGGCGTGGTCGTCACGGAGAGCGGCGACCGGGCAGAGGTCGAGGCAGGCGACGTCGTGTTCGCGCCCGCGGGCGAGAAGCACTGGCACGGCTCGCTGCCGGACACGTCGTTCGCCCACATCACCGTGACGCGCAAGGGCGGCCAGACGACTCAGACCGAGGAGTAGGCGTCAGTTGAGCGGGTGGTCCGCAAAGCCGACCTCGCAGGCGGCGTAGGCGGGGTGCTGCCCGAGGAGGGGCCGGAGGCGCGTCATCTGCTCGCTGAGGCCGGGCGTCGCCTCTCCGGACTGCAGCGTGCCCTCGGTCTCCCACAGCATCACGATCGTTCCGCGCGTATGACCGTCACGGAGGACGTACGCGCCGTCGTAGCCGGGGAGCCTGCGCATCTCCGGAACCACGAGGCGCTCGAACGCCTCCTGGGCGTCGTCGAGCGCAGGGCGGGCGTGGACCTCGAACGTGATGACTCTCGCATGCATGCGGGGGACTTTATCACGGGCAATGAACAGGGATACACAGGATAGACAGAATGGCAGGCGAGAAACACACGATGACGACAAGGTCTTTCCACCCCGGAGAACATCTGGAAGAGATACTGAAAGAACTGGGGATCAGCCAGTACCGGCTGGCGAAGACGATCGGGGTGCCACCGGTTCGCATCAATCAGATCGTCCACTCGCGGAGAGCGATTACGGCGGACACCGCCTTGCGGATAGGCCGTGCGCTGGGCACCACGCCGGACTTCTGGCTGAACCTCCAGCGCATGTACGACCTCGACGTGGCGCGTGCCACGACGGACGTGAGCGCCATCAAGCCGCTCGTTGCGGCGCAGGCGTGAGACCTCCTACAGCGCCTTCACTCGCGGCGCGACGTCGGACGCGAGGAACTCGGGGACGGTGTCGTCGTGGAAGTCGAGGTGCTGGAACTGCACCTCGCTGATGCCGAGTTCCGCGAGCCTGCCGAGCTGGTCGATTACCTCCTCCGGGCCGCCGGCAAGCGAGCCGCGCTCACGAACGGCCGCCTTCCGCTCCTCGAGAGCGCCTATGCCCGTCATCCTGGGGAAGCGGTCCATGTTCCGCTCGATGGTCGCGTCGTCCGGGCCGACGAACGCGAACGTCATCATCGTCTTCCTGATCGACGCCGGGTCTCGCCCGAGCGCCTCGCAGTGCGCGTCGAGGATGGCGATGCGCTCCGCGAGCGTCTCCGGCGGAGCGTTGACCGTATTCCACTCGTCGGCGTACTGCGCGGCGTAGCGCAGCGTGCGCTTCGGCCCGTTGCCGCCGACGATCAGCCACGGACGTCCCGGCGCGGGCTTCGGCAGCACATCGATGTCGCTCAACTGGTAGTACCTGCCGTCGAACGAGACCGGCCCCGGCCCCCACATCGCCTTCATCAGTTGGATCGCCTCGCCCAGCCGCGCCGCCCGCTCGGCGGGTTCGGGGAAGGGGATGCCGTAGGCGTCGTGCTCCGGCTGGTGCCAGCCGTTGCCGACGCCCATCACGAACCGTCCGCCGCTGAGCAGGTCAATCTGCGCGGCCATCCGCCCCACGTCGACGGGGTGCCGGAACGTCACCGGCGCGACGAGCGGCCCGAACCGGATGGTCGACGTCTCACGAGCCGCAACGGCGAGCGACGTCCACGTCTCCAGCGACGCCCGCTGGTCGTTGATGAAGTAGTGGTCGGAGCGGAACACCGACGGGAAGCCGAGCCGCTCCGCCAGCCGCAGGATGTGCAGCCACCGGTCCCAATCGAGGTCGTGCTGCCCCTCTACCATCAGTCCAACGTCCATGGGTCGCCTCGCCTCGGAAGATCGCTGCTCAGTCTACGGGAAAGGGTCCCCCGTAGGGGCGGTTCGCGAACCGCCCCCACGCCACACATGACGCACCCCCCTGGCGCCCGCGCTCATGCCTTCCCTTCTCTCACGTCGTCGATGTACTGGAGTTCTTCCTCGGTTGGCTGGTAGGGGATGCCCGTAATGGTGCCGGTCACGTGGCTGCGCATGATCAGGTTCGTGTACAAGTAGTACCGCATGTGTCTGATACCCCACCACCTGTGGACATGCCAGTTCGTGATGGCGACCGCCAGCAGCCACGACGCCAGCAGCAGGCCAAGGATAGCCAGCAGCAGTATCACTCCGGCATTCATGCTTTCCTCCTCGTCATGGGCGCGGGAAGGCTATGCATCGGTCCAACGTTCATGAGTGGCCTCGGTTATGAATTCGGAGACAGTCTACCGGAAGGGGTCCCTGTAGGGGCGGTTCGCGAACCGCCCCCCACGCCGCCTACAACGAACCACCCCGCGCCCCGCATGACGACTCCCCGCGTGCGGTGTAGGATTGCGGCGTTGCACAGCATTCGTTCCCAAGGAGGGCTGCGATGGCAGAGCGCGTGTGGGAGAAGTACCTGAGCGAGGCGGACCTGGAGCACGTTGCGGCGAGCGGACACAAGACCCGCGGGTTCGGGTCGCGGCCTGCATTGCTGATGATCGACCTCTACCGCTGGGTGTTCGGCGACAAACCGCAGACGGTGCTGGAGGCGAAGGACGAGTGGCCCGGCAGTTGCGGGCTCGCGGCGTGGGAGTCGCTGCCGCACATCCAGCGCCTGCTGGCCGCCGCGCGCGAGACCGGCATCCCCGTCGTGCACGTCACCGGCCTGCCGGAGAGCGAGTCCGGCGTCATCGGCTGGGCGACGTCCGGGCGCAAGGACTCGGGGCGCGCCGGCTACATGGGCGGCGGCGCGAAGCGCGAGGGGATGTACGACATCATCCCGGAGGTCGCGCCCATCGAGGGTGAGGTCTTCCTGAAGAAGACCTCACCAAGCGCATTCTGGGGCACGCCGGTCACCGGCCACCTGACGGCGTTGGGCGTCGACACCATCATCGTCGCGGGCGAGAGCACCAGCGGCTGCGTCCGGGCGTCGGTGGTCGACGCCTGCACGAACCGCTACAAGGTCGTGGTCGCGGAGGAATGCGTGTTCGACCGCCACGAAGCGCCGCACGCCATCAACCTCTTCGACATGAACCAGAAGTACGCGGACGTCATGGCGCTCGACGAGATCATCGAGTGGATGCACGAGTGGCAGGCGCCGGAAGGCTTCGGCGACGCCGAGTGACGATGGCCCGGTGTAGGGGCGTCCCTTGTGGGCGCCCTTCGGTTAGGGCTCGTTGTGGCGATGCGACGGCCACCCGCGTATGCCTGGGTACCCACGAAGGGTACCCCTACACCAGACACCAGGCACCGCCACTCCTGGTGCCTGAAGGTAGGCGTGCGACCGGGAACCACGGGAACAGACGGAGGAGCGTATGGGACGACTCGACGACAGAGTGATCATCGTGACGGGGGGCGCAGCCGGCATCGGCCGGGCGTTCGCAGACGGGTTCGTGCGCGAGGGCGCGTCCGTCGTGCTGGCCGACATCAACGGTGAGCAGGCCGAGCGCTCGGCAGAAGAGATCCGGCAGGCGGGCGGACAGGCGCTCGGGCTGACGGTCGACGTGTCGGACCAGGCGCAGACCGAGACGATGGTGGCCGAGACGCTGTCACGCTTCGGCAAGGTAACGGGACTCGTGAACAACGCGGCCATCGCCATCCGCGTGCGCCACACGCGCGCGCCGTTGGAGGAGATACCGCTGGACGAGTTCGACCGGATGCTCGCGGTCAACCTCAAGGGCGTCTTCCTCTGCTCTCGCGCAGTGCTGCCGCACATGAAAGAGCAGGGCTACGGCAAGATCATCAACATGAGCTCCGGCACATTCTTCAACGGGCGCGAGAACCTCGTGCATTACGTCGCGTCGAAGGGCGGCGTCATCGCGTTCACGCGGGTGCTCGCACGCGAGGCGGGCCCGTCCGGCATACGAGTGAACTCGATAGCGCCGGGGCTGACGGCGAGCGAGACCGAGGAGCACTCCCTGGAGGAGTTCGCGGTGCGCATCCCCAACCGGGCCATCAAACGCATCGAGGTCCCTGAAGACCTCGTCGGCGCTGGCATCTTCTTCATGTCGTCGGAGAGCGACTTCATCTCCGGCCAGACGCTCGCCGTCGACGGCGGAGTCGTGGTGCACTAGGCGTAGCATGTCATTCCGAGCGGAGCGCAGCGGAGTCGAGGAATCTCTCGGGTGGCGTGTGGTCCTTCACCGGCGTTCCCCGAGAGATGTTTCGGCTTCGCTCAACATGACACAACTACTGCCTTACCCCTCCACGTGGCCTGACGGTCACTCTGGATTCCCGCCTCCGCGGGAATGACGGGAACGGCGGAAACCAACGAGAGGTAATCGCATGGGCAAGCTGGACGAGCGGGTGATCATCGTGACGGGCGGAGCGCAGGGCATCGGACGCGCTTTCGCGATGCGGTTCGCGGAAGAAGGCGCGCGCGTCGTCATCGCAGACATAAACGGCCCCGCCGCAGAGAAGACGGCGGCCGAGATCGGCGAGGCGGGCGGCGAGGCGATCGCGGTGCCCACGGACGTCTCCGACCACGAGTCGACCGAGGCGATGGCGCAGGCCGTGCTCGAGAAGTGGGGCCGCATCGACGGCCTCGTGAACAACGCAGCGGTCTTCCAGCGCCCGCAGATAACGCGCGGGACAGTGGAGGAGATCACAGCCGAGGAGTGGGACCGCGTCATGGCCGTGAACGTTCGCGGGCCGTTCCTCTGCTGCCGTGCGGTGCTGCCGCACATGAAGGCACGCGGCTACGGCAAGATCGTCAACATCAGCTCCGGCACGTTCTTCTCCGGCCGCTCCAGCGCGCAATACGTGGCCTCGAAGGGCGCGGTCGTCGGCATGACGCGCACGCTCTCGCGCGAGGTCGGCGACTTCAACATCACGGTCAACTCGATTGCGCCGGGCTCAACAGCCAGCGACCCAGAGCGCGACGAGTCCAACTACCAGGGCCGCGTCCCCGACCGCTCCATCAAGCGCGTCGAGCGCCCCGAAGACCTCGCGGGCGCAGGCGTCTTCCTCATGTCGTCCGACAGCGACTTCATGACCGGCCAGACAATGATCGTCGACGGCGGCGCCGCCCTGAACTAGGGCACTTGTCGTCATTCCCGCCCCTCACCGTCATTCCCGCGAAGGCGGGAATCCAGGGTGACCGGCAGGTCGCACGTGCGCGCAGCGCACACCCCTTCCTTGGAGGCACAACACATGACCTCAGCATTCGACGCCTGGCGCGAACAGATCGAAGCACACGAGCGAGACGCCGCTGCGTTCGGCGGCGGGCACGGCCACGGGCACGGTCATGGCCACGGCCATCGCGCCTTCAGACGTGCCAACCGGGCATTGGACCCCTGGCGTACCGACGACCCGGTGCTGAACGGCCTCTACTCCCTCCTGGGAGCGGATGCCGACGTCCTCGACGTTGGCGGGGGCGCGGGCCGCTACGCGCTGCCCCTCGCGACGCGCGCCAGGCACGTCACCGTGGTCGAGCCGTCCGCGGATTCCGTCGAGATGCTCACCTCCCGCGCGGCTGAGGCCGGCCTCGGCAACGTCACCGCCATCAGCGAGGCATGGGAAGACGCCGAGGCGCCCTCAGCGGATATGGTGCTCTGCTCGCTCGTGCTGCACCACGTGCCGGACGCCGTGCCCTTCGTGACGAAGATGCAGCAGTACGCCAAGGACCGCGTCGTGCTCGTGGAGATGATGGAGACGCCGGGCGCACTGGAGATCCCCTTCTTCGAGCGCGTGTACGGCACGGCCCCGACGCCCCTGCCGGGACTCCCGAGCGTACTGGACGTGCTCTGGGCGATGGACATCTTCCCCGACGTCACGATGGTCAGCGCCGACGCAGCCGTGCTGGAGACGGACCGGGACGCGGCGCTGGAACAGTTGCGCGGTCGGCTGAGCGTGAATGAAGGCACCGAGGCGGACGATCGGCTCCTCGCAGCAGCGGAGGAACTGCTGGAAGAGACGCCCAACGGCTTCGTCGTCAGGGGCGTGGCCCTGCAACGGCAGGCCATCGTCACGTGGAAGCCCGGGTAGGGCTGGGCCTGCTAGTACATGATCATGTGCGTGGGGACCAGCCGCTGCTTCACCGGGTCCACTGCCAGCGCCAGACCCTCCAGCGTGTAAGCCCCTATCAGAGGCGGGCCGTCGTCTTCCCCGAATATGACGAGCGTTGCCACGTTCTCACCGTTGACGATTGCGCGCGCCTCGCCGTATTCCATGTCCACATGCCGCCCATCGGCCAGCAGGAGCCTGCGCTTGCCCAAGGGCGTGACGCCCAGATCGTGAAGCAGTCGGGCGGGCAACGTAGTGTAGGCCGCGCCGGTGTCGACCGTCGCCTCGATGTCACGGGAGCGCTGCCCGTCCATGCTGGATACCCGCAGCGGCCAGTTGAAAGTTCCCATCCGAGACCTCGCCATCTGTTCTGGAGTTCATTGTAAACGATGCCGTGTGACACGCGCCCCTTACGTCTTCGCACCATCGGCGCATACCCTGTCTCCACGGCCCCCACACCCCGGAGCAGGGCCGTTAGCATCAGCAGCGCAGGGATTGGACTGGAAAGAACCGCAATGGACCGCAGTGTCCCCCGAAACGTTCCCATGGGTGCCTCAGCCGCAACCCGAGCAGGAATGAGCAGAATTGAAGCAGAAATGAGCAGCAAATGAGCAGGTTTGGGCAACTGAACTGCTCACCGCAAACGCCAGATCCAGAGGTGAATTTCGGGCGGATGAGCAGAAATGAGCAGCAATTCCCTCTGAACCTTTTCCCTCCGGGGCCAACGAACACCTTGCACGCACCGCCGTTGCGCCCGCCGCTGGCAAGCAGATACCCTCAACGGACAGGCGCTCACATGGACGCCGCCACACAACGTAAGGAGAGAGTCGTATGGGAGAGATCGTCTGGGCCGCAGGATCGGTGCACGCGCCACAGTTGCTGACGAGGCCTCCGCAGGAGGACCAGGCGCAGTTGCAGGCAGGGATAGACGCGATGGGCGTGCTCGGCAGCGAGCTGGACGCGACCCAACCGGACGTGCTGATCCTCATCGGCATCGACCACGTCGAAACGTTCTTCCCCGGCTCCGTGCCCGCGTTCGCGATCATCACCGGCGACACCGCAACTGCGGAGTTCGCGGGGCATGAGTACGAGGTGCCCATCCACCAGGAGATGGCAACGGCGCTGCTGAACGGTCTCGTGGAGGAAGGGATAGACCTCGCCTACGCGCACGAGGGGCTGCTCGGCCACGCGTTCGCCACACCGCTGGAGTACATCCACCAGGGCAGGGCGATTCCCATCGTGCCGATGTTCGTGAACGTCTACCTGCCGCCACTGCCGACGACGCGCCGCTGCCTCCAGGTCGGCGAAGCGATGCGGAAGGTCATCGAGTCGAGGCCGGAGAAGGTGGCGATACTCGCCAGCGGCGGGCTGTCGCACTACCCCGGCACGTGGAAGTACTTCTACCCGGAGTACGAGTTCGACTACTGGGTCATCCAGGAGCTCGAGGAAAGCAGGCCGGAATCGCTGCTGGAACTCAGCGGCGAGCAGCTGGACGAGGTAGGCAACACGGAACTGCTGCCCTGGCTGATGATGCTGGGCGCGACCGGCAACCAGCGTGGCGAACTGCTCAGCTACCAGCCGACGTCCCACCACGGCCATGGCGTCATGCGCTTCATCCCGGACCGCGGTGGACGCGGCCAGGAGCCCCGCGACATCCCGAAGTTCGGCGGCTTCGAGTTCAAGGGCCAGGGCTACGAGTTCTACAAGTACCCCACGCTCGAGACGTACCCGCTGAACAAGGCACTGTTCGAACTCCGGCGCGACGAGAGCCTGCGCGCGCGCTTCGTGCGCGACATGGACGGCGTCTCCGCGGAGCTTGGCGTCACGGGCGAGCAGGCGGCGGCGCTCAAAACGATGAGCACCGACGTGCTCGCAAAAGCCGGCGCCCACGGCATCCTCGCCATCACCACCACCCTCACCCTCCAGCGCTCCGCCAAAGAGGCCGGCATCGAGATTACGTCGGTGGCCTAGGGATAGTGTGAACAAGTCCGTCTCCGTCGTTCCTGCGGAGGCAGGAACCTCGTCCCCGGTTGTCATGTTGAGTGGAGCCGGAGGCGGAGTCGAAACATCTCTCGGGAAACGTTAGCTTGTTCAAATCAACCCTGGGACAAGGACCTCGTCATTCCCGCACAGGCGGGCATCCAGCGTGCGCGGGCAGCGCACACGGGGAGAGGAGTGGAGTGGGGGTAGCGTACGAGGCAGGAACACCCCTACCTGAGCAGGACGACAAGTAAATGACTACTGACCCACGCCCCCGCTGCCCATGGCCGAGCGACGACCTGATGCTCCGCTACCACGACGAGGAGTGGGGCGTCCCGACGCACGACGAGCGCACCCTGTTCGAGTTCCTGGCTCTCGAAGCTGCGCAAGCCGGCCTCTCTTGGCGCACCATCCTCCACAAGCGCGAGGCGTTCATCCGCGCGTTTGACGGCTTCCACCCCGAGCAGGTGGCCCTTCTCGGTGAAGCCGACATCGAGCGGATGCTGCAGGACCCCGGCATCGTCCGCAACCGCCTGAAGCTGCGCGCCATCGTCCACAACGCACAGCGCTTCCTCGAGGTCCAACGCGAGTTCGGCAGCTTCGACTCCTACCTCTGGGGCTTCTTCGGCGGCGCGCTGCCTCGCCCTGCAGTGCTGACCGATGACATGATCCCCGCAACAACCCCCGAGTCCGACGAGTTGTCGAAGGACCTGAAGCGCCGCGGCTTCAAGTTCGTCGGCTCGACCATCGTCTATGCCTACATGCAGTCGGTGGGCCTCGTGAACGACCACGTCACCGGCTGCTTCCGCGCGCCATAGGCTGTCTGGTCCCCTCTCCCTTGAGGGGAGAGGGTTAGGGTGAGGGTGAATCGGTGGGGTTGGGTGCTTGGCCCCTGGGTCCCTATCGCTCCTCCTGCTCGCGAAGGATGAGAAGCGTGGTGGGGATACCGGCGGCGATGATGAGCAGGATCGCGGGCATCGCCGCGCGGGCGAAGAACGCCTCCGATGCTGCGCTCCACACGGATGTGGCGAGCGTCCTGAAGCCGGTGGGGCTGAGGATGAGCGTCGCAGGCAGCTCCTTCATCGTCAGCAGGAAGACGAGCGCCGCCCCGGCAG
Organism: Dehalococcoidia bacterium; assembly: GCA_965208625.1. Classification (GTDB taxonomy): domain Bacteria; phylum Chloroflexota; class Dehalococcoidia; order Lucifugimonadales; family Australimonadaceae; genus Bin16. The sequence goes on along the minus strand of OZ242348.1, from coordinate 990,994 downwards.
CGATGCCCTTCGAGAGCATCGGCAGCGTCACGAGCCGGAACGCATGGAACGGCGTCTTGCCCAGGCTCCGCGCAGCCTCTTCCAGTCGAGGGCTGACCTGCTTCAGCGCGGTCTGCGTCGCGCCCACGGACGCGGGGAGGAATAGCACGACGTACGCCGTCACGAGGAGGAACGTCGTCTGGTAGACCGGGGTGAGCACCGACGCACCGAAGAAGACGAACGCCAGCGCAACGGCGAGGCCGGGCAGGGCGAATCCAACGTAGGCGAGGCGCTCCAGCACCGAGGAGACCCACCCGGGGTAGCGCACAGTGAGGAGCGCAACGGGCGTGGCTGCGACCGCCGCGGCGCCCGCAGCCAGCGCGGAGACGTAGATGGTGCTGACCGTATTGCTCCACAGCAGGTCGAGCGGCTCGCCCGCCATGACGCCGCGCACGACCCAGTAGACGAGGAGCGCCATCGGCCCAGCGAGCGAGAAGAACACGACCGCCGCGGCGTAGAGCGCAGCAGGCCATCGCCACCGTCCGAGGCTCGCGATGTGCGGCGTACGCTGTGCCCCTGGCGTGATGCGGTAATACCTCGCGCTCCCTCTCGTCCGGCTCTCGGCGATGAGGAGCGCGATGGCGAGCGCCGTGAGCGCCAGCGAGAGCGCGGCGGCGATGCTGCGGTCGAACGCGGTCTCGTACTGGATGAAGATGACCCAGGTGAACGTCTGGTAGCGCAGCAGCGAGACGGCCCCGAAGTCGCTCAGCGTGTAGAGCGCAACGAGCAGCGAACCCGCGACGATTGCCGGTCGCAGGAGAGGCAAGGTTACGGAAAAGAACGCCTCCATAGACGACCTGCCGAGGCTTCGCGCGGCCTCCTCCATCGCCGGGTCCACCCGCTGTATCGCGGCCTTGACGGGCAGCATGACATACGGGAAGGAGAGCAGCGTGAGCGTGAGCGCCGCGCCAGGCAGGCCGAAGATCGAAGGCAGACGGTCGACGCCGAGCGGTTCGAGCCAGCCCTGCGCCATGCCCTTCGGACCGAGCGCGGTGATGACGAGCAACGCGAAGACGTAGCTGGGGATGGCCAGCGGCAGCGCGGTGAGCATCCCGAACACCCGACGGAACGGCAGGTTGGTGCGGAGCGTGAGCCATGCGAGCGAAACGCCGATGGCGGCGCAGGCGGCGGTGACGATGCCGACGAGCAGGACGGTTCGGAGCAGGATGCCGAGCGTCCGCATACTGAAGAGCACGTCCAGCCCCGCCGTGCCGGACTCGAGCGTCCGCACGAGGAGGTAGACGGGTGGCAGGAGCATGAGAAGCCCGATCGCCGCGGCGGGCAACCAGATGAAGACAGGCGGCATCCTGACGGTACGGACCCTGTTCTGCTCCTCAGTGGTGTTCGCTGCTCTCTGCACGGGGGTTATCTTTCACACTGATGGCGGCTGGCGCAACAGGGTGCGCGTACGGGATAGGGAGACAGGCACGACACAAAGAAGCGCCCCGGCGCGCCGGGGAGGATCGGCGGCCGGGGCTGTATCGGAAAGCGGGAGCGTGCTACCTGAGGGCTCTCCCCACGGCTGTAGCGGCGCCGAGAAGCGTCCACCACAACGCACGTCCGCCAACCAGCGCCATACGCAGTCCCTCCGGCAGGATGGAGGACCTGCGCGTCGCGTCGTGTTGGCCGCCACTCGCTGGCGCGTCTGTGCGCGGCCATTCACACGTAACGTCTCTCCAGAGCAGTATCTTGGCCGCGATCATGTCGGTCTCGTGGTAGGCGTGAGCGCACCAGCTCAATTCGTTCCAGCGCTCGAGCATTTCGTTCCAGCAAGCCTCACGATCAGTGTGTGCCGTGTCCATGCGGGCTCTCCTTCATCCTGCCCCGCGCTACGGGAGCGCCCCGAGCTCACGCAGGATCGCAGTCGTGCCTTCCAGGTCGGAGAGGTCGGCAAGCGCTATGTCCGGCCTCGCGATCTCGTCGAGCGGTGTGAGGAGGCGGTTGATGTTCACGCCTTCGACGAGCGGGTACTCGAAGGTCTGGCCCGCGAAGAACTGCTGGGCGACCGTTCCGAGGAGGAACTCGACGAAGCGCTCGGCGTTCTCGCGGTTCTCGGCTGTGCTGAGTATGCCTGCGCCGGACACCATGACGAGCGCGCCGGGACCGCCGTCGGTCGGGTGGTAGTTGCGGGCGGTGAAGTCCTCGCCCTCCTCGGAGATGAAGCGGTAGAGGTAGTAGTGGTTGACGAGCCCGATGTCAATCTCGCCAGCGGCGACGGCAGCGACCTGGGGCGTGTTCTTCGGGTAGATGATCGCGTCGTTCTCGACCATGCCTTCGATCCACTCGGCGGTCTTCTCTTCGCCCCAGAACTTGCGCATGCCGGTGACCATGGTGAGGAACGAGCCGTTGGTCGGCGCCCAGCCGATCCGGCCCTTCCACTTCGGGTCAGTGAGATCAAAGACATCCGCGGGGAGCTCGCTCTCCGGCACCCGGTCCGGGCTGTAGACGAGCACCCGGGCCCTGCCGGAGATGCCGGCCCAGAGCCCCTGTGGCGACCGCGCCCACTCCGGCGAGCGCTGCAGGATGTCGGCGGGCAAGGGGGAGAGCAGGGATTCGACCGCGCCGAGTCCGCCGGGGTCCTGCGCGTAGAAGACATCGGCGGGGCTGTTCGCGCCTTCTTCGAGCAGCGTGGCGGCGAGCGAAGCTGTGCCGCCGTACTTGACCTCCACGTCGATGCCGGTCACGTCGGTGAACTGCTGGATGATGGGATCGACCAGGCTCTCGCCACGTCCCGAGTAGATGACGAGCGAACCGGGGTCCTGTGGCGCCGGTGTCGGAGTCGCCTGCGGCTGTGCCGTGGGAGTCGGCGTTGAGTCGCTGCACGCAGCCACAGCTGCGGCGATGATTACGAGCGCCACGATGACGAGCGCACGTCTGAGGTAGGGAAGAGGTCGCATGAGGTCTGACTCCTGAGGTGTATTAGGCTGACCTGTATCTATAAGTTAGTACACACTAACTTCATTGGGGAGTATAGGCAACGCCCAACAGTTGTCAAGGGGTGTTAACGAGGGAAATCCAGAGCGATGAGAACGGCTACGAGATTCCCGCCTGAGGGAGGATGACGTTCAGGCGATTACGCGGGGTAGCCGGCTGGGAGGAGGTTCGGGATGGAGTCGCGGATGGGATAGGCCGCGCCGCACGTGGTGCAGGTGAGCGCGCCGGTGACGACGTCATCGCCGTCCACGCTCCCCACGGTGAGCGTGAGCGGCGCCTTGTCGGAGGGGCAGGCGAGGATATCGATCAGGTCGCGGTGCATCAGTGGAGCTCCGGCGGATTGATGAAAGGCATCATACAGGAGGGAAAGCATGCGCGGGAGGAGTTGAGGACACAAGGGGGACTGTCGTTTGCATTGCATGCCGACGCGGGCTACTATTCGCCTGCCAGAATACGACCCAGACCGACCGAAGTGCAGCGAACGTGACCCTGGAAAGGGGTTGGCGATGGATCTGCCGAGTGTCACAAGGTCCGTGGGTACGGCGTCGACGCCAATGTTGATGCCGTTTTCGGCGACGAACCGCTTTCCCCTCTGCTGTTTCGTATCACCGCCCAGACGTCACCCCGATGGGCGGTTTCCCTTGTGCGTTGACTAGGTGCAGTGAACCGGAGCAGGCGCGCATGTGCTCCGGTGGGAGATGAGTGTCGGCCTAACGGAGGAGGGTAGAGATGACAGAGGACTTGAAGGTCACGCAGGCGTCGGAAGACCAGGTCGCCGCCAACAGGGCGGCCCAGCATGGCTACGAGAGTTGGATCAGGTCCATCGGCATCCCCGTACACGAGGGCTACTACCTCGATGACCTCCGCACCATCGAGCTCGGATGGTGGGAAGAGCGCCAATGCAACGCTGCGTTCCTCCAACTGGAGGGGCAGCAGGGCGTGGCGGAGGCCCGTGTCACCGAGATCGGCCCTGGCCAGACGCTCCCACCGCTGAAGTTTGCACTGGACGACGTCGTCTACGTACTGGAGGGCCGTGGCTTCTGCACCGTCTCATCGGACGACGGCCAGAGTTCGCGGACGTTCGAGTGGCAGAAGCACAGCCTGTTCCTGCTGCCGCGGAACTACACACACCAACTCTCCAACGCACAGGGAGACCGCCCCGCACGGCTGTTGCACAACAACTACCTGCCGGTTGCGATGGTGGGCGTGCCTGACCCGGAGTTCTTCTTCAACAACCCCTCGGCTTCCGGCGCAGACCGGCTGGTGGGCGAGTTCTACTCGGAAGCGAAGGTGCACAACCGGCCTATCGCCAACGGGCGTGTCCGCGCCCAGTGGATAGGCAACTTCTTCCCTGACATGCGCTCTTGGGACAAGCTCGTGCCGTTCTACGGGCGAGGCGCCGGGGGCACCACCGTATTCATCGAGTTTCCCGATTCACCGATGACGTGCCACATGTCGGTGTTCGACGCAGGCACCTACAAGAAAGGCCACCGCCACGGCCCAGGCTTCGTCATCGTGATACCTCGCGGCGAGGGGTATTCCATCATGTGGCCGGAGGGGCATGACAAGATCATCATCCCCTGGCACGAGGGCAGCGTATTCGTGCCCCCGGCAAGGTGGTTCCACCAGCACTTCAACGTGGGTGAGGAACCGGCGCGTTACCTTGCCCTCCATCCCCCGCGGCCGTTCTCTGGTACGGGCGAGCGGGTCGAGAACCCCGCAGCCAACCAGATCGAGTACCCGGACGAGGACCCGTTCATCCGCGAGAAGTTCGAGGGAGAGCTTGGCGCACGCGGGTCCAGGAGCCTCATGCCGGAGATCGCGTACCAGGACCGTGGCTTCGAATGGGACTATAGCGCCGTCGAGGCGCAAGTGAGGTCGTCACAGACGTAGGGAACATAAGCCTGAGATGAGAGGAGGGCTCGACAATGAGCTTCAAGGGGACTCTCGTAGCGGCATTCTTTCTGACCTGTCTGTTCATCGTGGCGTGTGGCAGCGAGGCGACACCCACAGCCACCCAGCCGCCACCCACTCCCACGCCTGAGCCGGCGGCCCCCGGTGCACCGACGCCCACCGCCATGGCTCCGTCAGAACCGACGGCCACTCCGGTGCCGGGCGCTCCCACTCCGACCCCTGTGCCGCCGACACCCACGCCCACACTGGCGCCGACGCCCACTCCACCACCGTCATTCGATGCGGAGGCGCACTTCCGCGGTAAGACGATCAGGCTGCTCGTGGGGTTCAACCCCGGCGGCGGAACGGATACGCAGGCCCGGTTCCTCGCAGCAAACCTGGGCAAGTTCATCCCAGGCAATCCGCGGATCGTCGTCTCCAACCACACGCCCCAGATGGCTGCGTCCAACTTCGTCTGGAAGTCTGAACCCGACGGGACGGTGCTCCAGTACACGGCAGGGACCCTGATCACCGACTCCTTCGAACCGGAGGCTGAGTTCACGGTGTCCGAGTTCGGCCTCATCGGGGCGCCCCAGGGCGGCAACCCCTTCTGGGCCCACCGCGGAACGCTGCCCTACACGGACATCAGGGATGCGATGGGGAACCCTAACGGCGAACCGCTCGTCCAGACAGGTCCGGGGAGCGCACCGGAAGTGACCGGCAGCGCTCTCGGGGGGATGCTGATAGCCGACTGGCTCAACCTGCCCATGGACTACAGGGTTGTTGCAGGCACGGGCACGGAACAATCGCTTCTCATGCTGGAACGCGGCGACATCAATGCGCTGATCATCTCACCAGGGAGCTCCTGGTACACGCTGCCTGCGCGGCGTCCCGGTTGGTTCGCCGATGGGTTCCTGAAGCCCTTCGCAAGCCTGCTGGTCCCCGGACAGGAGATCCACGCCAACGCGGAGGTCGAGTTCACGGCGCCGCACGCGCGGGACCTGCTCGAACCGGACCAGGCGTCCCTGTTCAACGCACTCACGTCTCCCCAGCACATCGCGTTGAAGCACTTCGCCGGCCCGCCCGGCATGGACCCTGCCGTTCTCGCAACACTGCGCAAGGCTTGGGACGACGCGAATTCCGACCCGGAGTTCAAAGCAGACTTCTCCCGCGTGCTCGGCACCGACGCGGCCTCGGTGCCGGGAGCGCGGCTCCAGCAGATCTACATGGATACGGTCAACGGGTACCGCGTGCACCTGGACTCGCTCGGCGAGATTCAGGAGAGGTTGTTCAGCAAGTACATCGAGTGACATGACGCCGGGCTGATGCGCACGAAGGCCTGCCGGAGAGGAGCAGATGCCTGATTTCAGTCAGGTGTTCGTGGGACTCGGGCACCTGGGGACCTCCACCTATTGGATCACGTTCGGGGCCGCCGTCATGATCGCGGCGGCCGCGGGCGTGATACCGGGACTGTCGGCGCCGCTCCTCATGGCGCTGGCCATCCCGTTCGTCGTCTTCACGATCGACGACCCGGTCGTCGGCATCGTCTTCCTCGCGACCATCACCGGCGTCGAGGAGATGCTGGACGTGCTGCCCATCATCGCGATGGGTCATCCCGGCGGCGGGCAGGTCACGTTCATCGAAGGGAGGCCGCTCTCGCAGCGGGGCCAGGCCGCGCGAGCCCTCGGCTTCGTGTACGTCGTGTCGGCCATCGGGGGCGTAGTGGGCGCGGTCGTCCTGCTGCTTGCCATGCCTGTCCTCAAACCGTTCATCCTCTCCTTCGGGTTCGGCGAGATCGGAGCGATGGGCCTGTTCGGCGTCGCCCTCGTCGGGGCGCTCAGCCGTGGAGCGATGGTGAAGGGGCTCGCCGCCGGGCTGCTGGGCATCCTGCTGTCCACGGTAGGCACCGACCCATTCACCGGGACAGACCGCTACACGCTCGGTTCTCTGCAGCTCGATTCGGGGCTCCCGCTCATCGCGATGACGGTGGGGTTGTTTGCTCTCCCCGAGATGATGGACCTGACCATGACGAGGCGAGCGTTGGCATCGTCGAGCGCCGCGCTCAACATCCGGGAGGTATTCGCGGGTGCAGGCCTGGCTCTCAGCAAGACACCACTCATCATCCGGCACTCGATACTTGGCGTCATGATGGGCGCCATACCGGGCGTGGGTTCGCGAGTGGTCTCCTGGCTCTCGTATGGCGTCGGGATTGCGCTGAGCAAGGACAAGAGCCAGTTCGGCAAGGGTTCGTTCGACGGCCTCGTCTTCTCCGAATCGGTGCAGAGTTCGAAGGAAGGCGGGCAGGCGATCCCGACGCTGGCGATGGGCATCCCCGGCGGCTTCAGCTGGGCGTTCGTCCTCGTGGCGATGCTGGCCTATGGCATCTCTCCCGGCCCGCCGATGCTCACACGCTTCGCGGACATCACCACTCTCATCGTGGTGAGCCTGGTGCTGGGAAACGCGGCGCTGGCTATCGTCGGACTGCTCGCCTCCGGCCAACTGGCGAAGCTGAGCCGCATCCCATACCCACTGCTCGCCGCCGCCATCATCCCTCTCGCGTTCCTGTCATCCTTCCAGGACATGCGCCACTGGCTGGCCATCCCCATCGTGCTGGGGTTCGCGGTGGTCGGGATGCTGATGAAATTCTTCCGCTGGCCACGCCCGCCGATGATCCTCGGTTTCATCCTGGGTCCCATCATCGAACACAACCTGCTGTCGGCTGTCAGCATCCATGGCCCCGTGGGGATGCTCACGCGGCCCATAACCATCACGCTGATACTCCTGTCTATCGGCGTAGGCGTGGGTTTTGCCTTCCTCGCCTCCAAGAGCGAAGCGACCGAGCGCAGGATGGCCGAAGTTAGCGGCAACGCTCCTTCGGGCGCAAGTTCCGACCCACCGAAACCTTCACAGAAACCGCAATGGAGGATCGGCTTCGCCTGGCGTTCCTGGGAACACTTGTTCCCGCTCACGGTGATCGTGGTGGCGCTGGTGTTCGTCGTCGAAGCCATCGACTTTCCGACGAGGGCGCGGTCGATGCCGGTGATGGTGGGTATCGGATTGATCGGACTGGCCGGTCTGCAGTTACTGCTTCAGTTGAGGGGAGTGCAGTCCGGGGACATACTGGATCTGGGCATGATGAGTAAGGCCGATGAGCAGCGCCGCACCGGCAAAGTGCTGCTCGCGCTGTTAGGTCTCTTCATTCTGATCTCGATAACCCTCGGACTGAAGTGGGCCGCAATCGCGCTTGCCCTGGTCTTCCCCGCCGCCGTCTCTGGCAGGGCGTACGCGAAGTGGGGCCTGCTGACCGGCGCACTCATCACGGCGCTGGTGATCGGCCTTTTCGACAACGTCCTGTTCGTTATCTGGCCCCAGCCCGCGGTGTGGCTGCTGCTACAGAGCCTGTTCGGCTGAGCGAGTCCGCTTCCTCGACGCCTTACCCCGCCAGTTCCTGTTCGACGATGTAGCGCAGCACATCCGACAGGAGGAAGACGACGATACCCAGGATAACGACCGCGTTGACGTGGCCGAGCGCGGCAGCGACGGCGCGGATGCGTCCGGGTCGTACCGCAACGGCCTCTGCCAGGCGTCTGCGGCGCCGGATGGCGATGAAGAACATCCAGGCGGAGAGCGCGACCTTGAGGCCGAGTACGGCGGCGTAGCGCGCGGTGGCGGCCGGCTCCGAGATGCGCGAGAAGAAGAGGACCGCGCCTGTTACCACGAGCGTCCACATCGCGAGTCTCACGAGCCCGCCGAAGCGCTCGGTTGCGGCTCGCGCGCTGTCGGAGGAGAGTGCGCCGTTCGTGATGGCCGGGCGTAGAACGAACAGGTAGAAGATGCCGCCTCCTACCCACGCCACGGCGGCGATCGAGTGCGCCCAACGGGCGGCGAGCAGAGCAGCGTCGGTCATAGCGGGCGGCATGGTAGGGGAGCGCGGAGCGTTCGGCAACGCAGTGCGACATCCGCCCCTTACGCGGATGCCCTCCGAGCGGGTACGTTGGTCGGTGACGGTACGAGCGCCGTTGTGGGCCTGCCTTGGCGCGAGGCAGGTCGCAGGAGTGGAATGTCTCACATGTCTCAGAATGTCCCACATGGAGTGGACGCAGCAGCGCAGCCCACACCTGCGCGCGGGACAGGGAGGAGTGGTGCGAAGGTGACAGCGCCGGACGGCGAGCAGCCGGACAGGGTTTCCATGCGCCGGACACCGGACATCCCGTGCATCCTGGCCGCCGGCATCGCTGGCGCAGGCGTGCGGCGGGTGCGTACCATGGACAGACGACTACGGAGGTGTGTTGATGGCCGACGTCGCGTTGTATCACTGGGTGGGGTGAGGAACGTGCAAGACGGCGAGGGCGGCGCTCTCGCAGGCGGGTATCGCGTTCACGGAACGGGACTTCTTCAAGCAGCGTCTCTCCCGTGAGGAGATCGAGTCGCTGCTGGACGGCAATCCTCCGAGCACGCTGTTCAACCTGAGGTCGGCGACGTTCCGCAAGAGCGGCATCGACCCGGAGTCGCTGACGGAGGAGCGAATGCTGGACCTGCTGGTGGAGGAGCCGCGCTACTGGAAGCGCCCAACCGCAGTAGTGGACGGAAGGCTCGTGGCGGGCGCGAACGCGAAGCAGTTGGGCGCGGTGCTGGGGTTCTGATGCCGATACGGGTGCTGCCTGCGGGCGTCGCGGCCCGGATCGCGGCGGGAGAAGTCATCGAACGTCCTGCCTCTGTGGTCAAGGAGTTGGTCGAGAACTCATTGGACGCGGGCGCGCGTGTCATCGGCCTTGAGATACGGCACGGCGGGCTGGCCTCGATACGCGTTACGGACGACGGCTGCGGCATGCCGGCGGACGAGGTTGCGTTGGCCTTCGAGCGTCACGCGACGAGCAAACTGGAGTCGGTGGAGGACCTCAGGGACATCGGCACGCTTGGATTCCGTGGAGAGGCGCTGGCGAGCATCGCGGCTGCGGCGAGCGTGCGCATGACAACACGCACGGCGGATGCCGAGTTGGCAACGACGGTCGAAATAGAGGGGGGCGCTATCATCCGGCAGGCGGCAGCGGGTGCCGGCGCCGGGACAACGATTGAAATCGAGGCGTTGTTCTCGACAATACCCGCGCGGCTGAAATTCATACGCTCGCCCGCGGCGGAGACCGCGCGTGTGCGGCTGACTGTGGACCACCTGGCGATGGCGCATCCGCACGTGCAGTTCTCGCTCAAGACGGACGGCAAGCTGCAGCTCGCAACTTCCGGCAACGGCAGCCTGCGCGACACGGTTGCGGCTGTGCACGGCGCGGAGCTGGCGCAGGCGATGATCGAGGTCGGCTCATGGACGGGGGCCTACCCCGTGTGGGGGCTCGTGGGAACGCCCGAGCAGAACCGCGCGAACCGCACGGGGATCAGCCTGTTCGTGAACAACCGCTGGGTGCAGCACCGCGCCATCGGTGTTGCCATCGAGGAGGCGTATCGCGGCCTGCTGATGGAGGGACGCTTCCCGATAGCGGTTGTGTTCCTGGACGTTCCGCCCGGCGAAGTGGACGTGAACGTGCACCCGAACAAGCGCGAGGTCCGGCTGTCGCACGAGGGTGATGCGTTCTCCAGCGTGCAACACGCGGTACGGGGCGCGCTACTGGCGGCGTCGCCTGTTGCGGAAGGGGAAGGTCTGTTGTCGCAGGCCGTGGCTGCTCCGCCGTCGCTTCAGCCGGAGCTGACGTTCACGACACAGGAGCGGGAGCAGTCACCGCTGCCGGAACCCTCGCCTGTCGCATCCGATGAGCACGAGCCACTAGCGCCGCATCCTGGCGCGTCTCCGCTGTCGCGACTGCGCGTGCTGGGGCAGATCGCGAATACGTACATCGTGGCGGATGGACCGAACGGCATGTACCTGATCGACCAGCACGCGGCGCACGAGTCGGTGCTGTACTACCGGCTGCTGCGGCAATGGGCGAACAGCGCGCCGGAGGTGCAGCCGATGCTGGAGCCGCTGGCGATGGGCCTGACGCCGCAGCAGATGGACGCGCTCGGCGAGGGGCGGGCGGTGCTGGAGCGCTACGGGCTACTCGTGGAGCCGTTCGGCGACGACACCCTGCTCGTGCGCGCGGTACCGGTCATGGCGCGGCGCGTGGACGCCGCGAAGCTTGTGGCCGAAGCGTTGGACGATTTCTCGGCACGTGGCAAGGATGCGGACACGCACCTGTCGGCTGCGGCATCCATCGCGTGCCACAGCGCGGTGCGGGCAGGGCAGACGCTCGACCACCAAGAGATGACGGCGCTCAGCGAGGCACTCGCCTCCGAGTTGAACCCGCAGCACTGCCCACACGGCAGACCGACGGTGATCCGCGTGTCGACGGACGTGCTCGGGAGGCAGTTCGGGAGGCTGTGATGGGCCTGGCGCTCGTACTCGCGACACGGAACCCGGCGAAGGCGGACCAGCTCCGCGAACTGCTGGCCGGGCTCGACGTGGAGCTGACCGAGGGAGCGTCGGTCCCGGATGCGCCGGACGTCGAGGAAGAAGGCGGCTCTCACCTGGCCGTAGCCATTGGGAAGGCGGTAGCGTGGTCGCGGGCGCTCGCTGCGCTCGTTGTGGCGTCGGACGGCGGGCTGAGCATCCCTGCGCTGGGCGACGGGTGGTCGAGCCTCATCACGCGTCGCGGCACCGGCGAGGACGTGCCGGATGAGGAGCGCGCACATCGTCTGCTGCGTCGAATGCGCGACCTCGAAGGCGAGCGTCGTGCGTGCTGGTGGACCGAGGCCGTGGCGGTCGCTCGTGCGGGTGAGTTGCTGGGCGCCTGGGAAGCGAATGGGCTGGAAGGCTACATCGCACAGGACTTCGTCCCCCCGGAGGGCGGCACAAATGGGTTCTGGGTGGGCGGCCTCTGGGTGACGCCTGACGGCGTGCGCCGCTGGGCGCTGACCGGGGAAGATACGGAAAGGCTGGGCGACCCATGGATGTCGCTGCGCGAACCGCTGCGAGGGTTGGTAGGGCGGGTGGCATAGGCTACGGCAGCCGCACGCGTCCGCTGTCGCGGCGGATGAGGCCGTCGCGTTCGAGCGCAGCGAGAAGGTCGGACAGGGAGACAGGGCAGGGCGCGCCGGACGCGGTTTCGGCGTCGCTGATGACTCCTTCGAGCGTGTGCTCGTCGACGCCGGCATCGGGCTGCTCGCGCAGGTAGTCGACGATGCGTCCGCGGAAGTAGCGCGCCGAGCCCTGGAACCTCGACTGTCGCGGCGAGTAGGGAACGGACGCCTCAGCGAGAGCGGGGTCGCTGCCGGACTGCAGATGCGGCGCGGCGGCGCAGTGCGGTCGCAGCGGGCAGAGCATGCAGCGGGGCTGGCGGGTGGTGCAGAGCATCGAGCCGATGTCCATCAGTGCCTGGTGCCAGTCGGCCGGCGTGATGGGACTTCCCGGCTCTGGCAACAGCGCTTCGGCGAGCGGATGGATGGCTTCACGCGACGGAGCGTCGACGCCGTGGACGGCGCGGCTGAGCACCCGGTAGATGTTCGTGTCCAGCACCGTGGCGGGCTCACCGAACGCAAAAGAAGCAACAGCCGCGGCCGTGTACGGCCCGATGCCGGGCAGTTCCCGGAGCTCGGCGACGGTGTGAGGCAGTTCACCGCCGTAGCGCTCCACGACCTCCCGTGCGAGCCAGTGCAGACGGACGGCGCGGCCGTTGTAGCCCATGCCGGCCCAGATGCGAATTGCATCGGCGGGCTGGGCATCGGCCAATGCCCGGAATGTGGGAAAAGCATCGATGAAGGCGTGGTACTTGGGGATGACGCGCTCCACCTGCGTCTGCTGGAGCATGATCTCCGATACAAGGATGGCGTACGGGTCCGCGATGCCGCGCCAGGGCAGGACGCGGGCGTTGCGCGCGTACCACGCGGCGACGGCATCGTGGATGGCGCGAGCGTCGACCATCGCCCTATGAAGCCGTAAGCAGGCCGTCGAGGATACTGCGCAGGTCCTCGGCTGAGACAGGCCCGATGATCTTGCGGACGATGCGCCCCTCGGCGTCGAGGAAGAACTTCTCGGGGACGCCGCGTACGCCGTACGAGACGGCCATCGTGCCGCGTGGGTCGAGGATGTTGAGGTAGGTCACGTCGTAGCGCTCGATGTGCTCCTCTGCATCGGCGGGGCGGTCCCATACGGCGATGCCGACAAACTCAACGTCGGCGGGGTCGTACTCGCGGTACACCTGCGCGAGGTCGGCGGCTTCGATCCGGCAGGCAACGCACCACGACGACCAGAAGTCGACCATCACGATGCGCCCGCGCAGGTCTTCTGCGTCCACGCGGCCTCTGGAGACGAGGTCGTACCCACCGAACCAGGGCGCCTGCCGCACGGGCACCTGCGATTCGCTCGACTCTTCATGCACGAGGACACCGCCCGGGTTGCCATCGGAGCGCAGCTGCCCCCAGAAGAGCAGGGCGATGACAGCGAGCACAGGCGTCATGGCCAGCAGGAAGAATAGCAGGCGTCTCCTTCCGGAAGCAGGCGTATCGCTGGGTGGCGCGTCGGTCTGGGGCGTGTCATCGGGGGATGTCATAGCGCGGTCAGGGTTAAGGGTAGCATCCCGCTCACCGGCGGCGTCTGATAATCAACCCGGCAGCGACTGCAACGGCCGCTCCGGCCACTGCCAGCGCCACGAGGAGCTCGGCAGAGATGCTCCTGCCCTCGGTCCCCGGTGCAACTGACGGCAGGGCCGTGGCAACCGGCTCTGGTGCGGACGTGGGCATGGAGGTCACTGGGAGGGGCGTTGGGGTTGGCGTCGGAGTGGACGTGGGAGTAGGCGGCAGTTCAGGGGTCGAGGTTGGCTCCGGCGTGGATGTCGGAGTTGGTTTCGGCATAGGCGTTGAGGTGGAGGTCGGGGGCAGAGCAGGGGTTGCGGTTGGCCGCGGTGTAAGCGTTGCGGTGGGCGAAGGGATAGGGGTAGGGAGGGCGACACCACACGCGGAGACATCATCCGCCAACCGGAACGCCGGAGACCAGTTGGACAACGGCGTGCCGTCGTTGTGTACGACCCTGACGGTCAGTTGAACCCTGTCGTGGTCGCTCCAGAGCGAACTGCCCAGTCGGGCCATGTCGATGGTGACGTGGGCGCCGGCCCCCTGAATCATGCTGTCACGGAAGGAGACCCGGTAGGCGTTCTCCGACGTAATCTTGCGGAATTCCAGTGTGGGGTCGCCGCTCGTTGGAATGCCCTCGAACTTCAGGGTCAATCGTCTCTCGTAGGTGTTCGGTGAGTTGCGCACGGTGCAGAACGGAGGTTCCGGGTCGACCGACTCGACAGTTACTGGATACTCGGGAAGGGGGACTGGTTGGATAGGTGTGCTGCCGTCCGTTGACGTGGGGTTCCCGAACGGGTTTCGGTAGATCAGGACCCTTCCGCGGTTGATGTCAGACATATAGAGGTTGTCGTTCTGGTCGAAGGCGGCGGAATACGCCATCGACCAGAGGTCGCGGAGGTATGCGTCCGGCTGCGTGCGCCCACCCAGCGGGTTTTCGTAGACGGCCGCGAACCTGCCGCCCGTGTACATGTTGTAGCCCACCACCATCCTGTTCATGCTGTCGAATGCGGTCTCCCACATCGCTGCTTCCAGCGGCCCGCGGTTGCCGTTGTCGATGTTCACGTGGGGTTCGTAGTCGCTGACTACCAGGTTCTGGCCGCTCCCTCCGTGTTCTTCGAACACCCTGGTGGCACGAATGGCAAAGAGGGTTGTGGAGTTGTTCGTCGGCAGACGCTCCGCCGGGAAGATGAGTAACCGGCGGTTGCCTTCGATCTCGAGTGCGTGGTCGGAGACGTACAGGTTGCCGATCCGGTCGAGAGACAGGGCGCCGGGGAAGCAGAGCATGTCCGCGGCGACATTCTCGAAGACGCTCGCGATGTCCGGTTGGTGTGCTCTCAGGTCGGCCCTCCGGTTGCACTTGGTCCCGATCGCATCGACCTGTCCCAGGATGACGTCAACGATCGGCTTGGTCAGGGGATCCCGGATGCGCAGCACGCGATGGTTGTCCGTGTCGCTGAGCCAGAGGAACCTTCCTCCATCGGACGGGGCCAGGCCGAAGATGCGCCCTCCGGTCTCCACCCTGCTGCCGGTTCCCAGGATCGGGTAGGAAGCGCCTCCTGTCCAGAGCGTAGCCACGGGAGCGGACGACTCATCCAGCGGAAGATCATAGACGTCGATGAAATGCCGCCCCTCCCAGCTCAGGCTCCACAACCGGCCCGCGTCGTCGGCCTTGACCCTTCCGCAGCAGTTGGCCCCCGGACGCCACCGCGCGTTGCCGATGGCGCCGTCCGCTTCCTGGCCGTTGCTGAGTTCGTCCAGGCCGTTCCAGAACAGCAGGCGCTGGTAGTCCGGGACAACCAGCTGGTCCCCGTAGACGGCGACACCCCTCGGCGTGCGAAGTCCCTTGAGCCCGAGAGCGTTGTATTCCCCGGGCGGGTAGAACAGGCGCTTGTCAGGTTGAATCATCCACGAGCGGGAGATGTCCTGGCTGCCGATGGGAAAGCGGAGCACGTCCTGTGGTGATGCCGCCAGGGAGACCAGCATGTTGTCCTGGGTGTCGAAGGCGATGCCCGTTGCGTCCCAGAGCTGAGGCCATCCCGGCACACTGCTGAAGCCGGGCCCGCTGCCTTCCTGAGGCTCATACGACGGCTTTCCGATGATCGCGAGAGGCCCTCTCCCGTCCCAGCCCCACAGCACGACCATGCCGTTGCGCTGATCGTTGACCCAGAGTCCCCTGTCGTAGGGATCGACCTCGATCGACACGGGGTTGTTGAAGCGTGAACCGATGGTCCCGTCCGCCTCCATCCCCGAAGTAAACGGCGGGTGGAACACGAGGACACGCTCGTTGTCCGTGTCCACGATGTATAGCCTCCCCCGGTTATCGAACCTGAGAGCCGACGGCGTGTGGAACGCACGCGTCGATGTTCCCGGGGCAGTGCCACGGAAGCCTTGCTGTCCCAGCACCAGGTCTGCGCGTTTCGATATCTGCCCTGGGCTATTGCCGGCCGGGAACCGCAGGACGCGGTTGTTCCCGCTGTCCGCCACCCACAGGTTGCCTTCGGCGTCCAGTTCAACGCCGGCGCCGTACAGACCGGGCTCGCGACGGTTGCTGTCAGCGTGAAAGCAGAAGGTCTCAGCTGTTGCTGATTCGAAGGTGCCCCGGTTGCACATCATGCCGGAGAAGTCTCGCTGCCCCCAGACCTCGTCGGCGCGGGCGTCAGACCCGAACGGATCGTCGTACCGCAGCACACGGTTGTTGAAGGAGTCCGGCACGTAGAGCGCGCCGTCGCGCCCGATGGCCATGGAGACTATCGACTTGTGCTCCGCAGGGCTCTGCGACACGTCGGGTATACCGCACAGCGTCTCGGCGCTGGCCGGGGCCCTGTTCGGGAAGTTCTGCACGCCGCTGTCCCCATTGCAGGCCCCGTGGTCGTTGGCTGCAGGTTGGCCGATAACGATGTCAGCACTGCACGGACTCTCGCTGGCGTAGCACTTCTCGAGGTCTATGCCCAGTATGCGGCTGTTGCCTGCGTCCCACACGTACGCACGCCCCGGAGCCGTGGAGCGGTCGATGATGACTCCCCCAGGGTTGAAGACCTTGAAGGGCACAATCTCGCCAGGCCCGATCTCGGAGAAATCGGGCTTGCCGAGTATCACGTCCGCCCAGAGGTCACCCGGCCTGCCGCGGACAGGCTGGCGGAAGGGGGCTTCGGCGATTGCGTTAGCCGCACCAAGGGCATTGGAATTCGTTGCACCGGTTACCTGTGCATGGACAGGGTTGGAAGAAGATGGGGTCACGTGGACCGAGTACAGCGCGAAGGATGCAACGGCAACTGCGATAACCAGCACAGGTAAGAGAACTCTAGCTAGACTAACTCGGAAACCCATACCACAAATCTAGCATGGGAACCCGTGGAGTACCTGCTGAGAGGCAACCTGAGCGCGGAGTGGATCGGAATCGGGCAATAGCAAAGACAGGGGGTATCAACACCCCCTGCCCGGGTTACAGTCGCACAGGATTCAGGGCGCTCGGTTTACTGGTCTGCGCCGGAGAGTTCGTGGGCGACGATGGACGCCTCACCAAGGGTCATGACCGTCTCGGTGGTGCTGCCACAGACGACCTCGTAGCTGGAGGACATGACGCCGGAGGTCGCCGACGTCGTGCTGCCGCCCTCGGAGACCTCGTAGACCTCCGCTCGGCCCTTCGGGCCTTCGATGACTGTGATGAGTTCTCTGTCCGCCATTGGTGGTTCCCTCCCCGTTGTTTGCGGTTGCAGCGCGTGGATGCGCGCAGAGTCAAATATACCACCGAGCGCCCGCCGTTCAAGCGGACGCCCGGCGGCATCTGAGGGGCAACCGGGGGTTAGAAGTTGCCCCGGGTGAATACGCGGCGGGCGTTGCCCTCCATGACGTTCTGCTTGTCCTCGTCGGTCAGCCAGTCGATCTGGTTGAGGATGACGGGCGCAAGGTCGTCGGTCTCCCAGCCTTCGAGGTCACCGGCAGGGAGCTTCTTGCCCTTCTCATACTTGAAGTCCGGGTGGACGGAGGAACCGCTGCCGGGGTTCTCCGTGCCGAACATCACGCGGTCCGGGCCGCAGATCTGCAGGCAGTAGTCCAGCGATTCTTTGGTGTAGAGGTTGCTGTCGTAGTACATGCGGCGGAGGCTGGTGTCGAAGTCCTCCAGGTTAGGGTTGCTCTTCATGTCGTTGTAGCGGCGGACGCGCCATCGGCCGATCTGGTAGGGGACGGAGCCGCCGCCGTGAGCGACGATGATCTTGAGGTTCGGGAAGTCGGTGAAGACCTTGCTCGACGGACGGGCGAGGTTCAGCACGGTCTGGGACTCCGTGGTGATGAAGTGCGCGCTGTAGGACTCGTGCGGGTTCTTGCACGCGGCGGAATGGATGAGGCCGGGCACGTCCAGCTTCACCATCGCCTCGTAGAGGGGGTACCAGTACTCATGGTCCATCGGCGGGGTGTGGTTCGGGTCTGTGGGGTCGCCCTGGCCTTCTTCGGGGTCGGGGTTGATGAGGCAGCCGATGAATCCGAACTCGTTGACGCAGCGCTCGAGTTCAGGCACGACGTGCGAGGAGTCCTTCGCGCCTGAGACGTGGGGCAAACCCGCGATGCCCTGGAAGCGGTCGGGGTGCGCCTTCACCTGGGATGCGATGACGTCGTTATTCATCTCGCACCACCAGTGAACGATGACCTCCGGCTTTTCGGAGTGCATGAGCTGGAATGGGCGGGGCGAGAGGAACTGGACGTCGGTCTGGACCTTGTCCATGATCTTCAGGTTGTTCTGGGCGAACTGCTCGATGCGTTCTTCCGAGATCCCGCTCTTGCCGTGGTAGCCGCGCCCGGAGAGGAGCCCGGCCTTGGCTGCGTACAGCTCGGGCGGGGCCACGGTGTGGGCGTGCATGTCTATTATTCTCTGTCCGTTGAGCATCTCTCCTCCTGATGTGTTCCGCTCGCGGCCTGGTTGGGCTTTGGCGGCGAGCATGCAGACGAACAGCGCCGCAACGATACGCCAGCGCTGTGCTGCGTTTCTACATGCGCAGGCATGGGGTGTCAAGTACAGAGGTATTATTGGGACTCACTACGAATAACGAGCGCTGCCGTATAGCGCGCGCGGTTTGTAGCGCGTGGTAGACTAAGCGCGGACCCAGACCGAACACACTTCCAGCGGGCGCCCGCGTCCGCGTGATTCTGCACAACGGAGGTCAACGATGGCCGAGATAGTGCTTGGAGCAGGAACATCGCACAGCCCTATGCTCGCACTGAACGCCGAGCAATGGCCGCGCTATGCCGTGGGTGACCTGCGGCACCCGGAGCTGGTCTTCCCCCCGGAAGGCTGGGCGATGCCGTATGACGAGGGACTGGCCCGTGTGCCGACGGCGGTGAAGGAGAAGCCGCTGACGGACGAGGTATTCACGGCGCAGGTGGACGCCTGCCAGCGCGGTATCGCCGAACTGGCGCGGACGTTCAGCGAGGTGAAACCGGACATCACCGTGATCATCTCCGACGACCAGGACGAGTGGTTCTTCGAAGACAACATGCCGACCTTCTCGGTGTTCTGGGGAGAGTCGGTGCCCATCAAGCCGCGAAGCCTGGCCGCAGGGTTCCGCGACCCGGACATCACGCAGTCCATCGCGGACGGCTACGGCGACGTGGCGTTGGACGTGCCCGTGGCGTCCAACCTGGGACGGCACGTGATCGAATACATGATCCAGAACGACTTCGACGTGTCGCACTTCACCTACCTGCACGACGCCTACGGCGGGCAGGTTGCGCGGCGTTACCCGAAGGAGAACGGCGAACTGGACTCGGTGCGGAGGACGGAACCCCGCGAGCAGGGTCTGCCGCACGGGTTCGCATTCGTGGTGAAGCGACTGTTCAACAACGAGCCGCGCACCATCCTTCCCGTCTTCCAGAACACCTGCTACCCGCCGAACCAGCCCACACCCAAGCGGTCGTTCGAGTTCGGGCGTGTGGTGGCGAATGCGGTCCGCGCATGGGACAGCGACGCGCGGGTCGCGATCATCGGCTCCGGTGGGCTGAGCCACTTCGTCGTCGACGAGTGGCTGGACCGCACGGTGCTGAAGGCGCTGGAAGAGAAGGACTCCGAGACGCTCATGACGATTCCGCGCAATCACCTGTACTCGGCGGCGTCCGAGACGCAGAACTGGATAGCGGTCGGCGGCGCGATGGCGGACACGGACCTGAACTTCGAGACCATTGAGTACGTTCCGGTCTACCGGACGCCTGCGGGCACCGGTGGCGGTTGGGGATTCGGCCGCTGGGTGTAAGCCGCACCCTCATAGCGTGTGAAAGAAGCGCCGGTGGACATCCACCGGCGCTTCTGGTTAAGGGTGCTTCGACAAGCTCACCACGAACCGTTTGTCTCGTTAGTAAGGAGGGATCGCCTAATTCGCCGAGACGGTACGGAAGCGCGCGACGGCGACCGTGAGGAACACGGCAGCGAAGAGCAGGAGCGCAGCCATGTGCACGAGCACATCCTGGCCCTCCGCGCCGAAAAGCATGAGCTTGTTAAAGGCGTCATTCGCCCAGCCGTGCGGGGTGAGGCGACCGAGCGCCTGCATCCAGTCCGGCGTGATGAAGAGCGGCCACCAGCATCCGCCGAGCGGCGCCAACGTGAGCGATGCGAGCACCGCCGCTGACGACGCGCTCTTCACCGTGCGGACGAGGGAAGCAAGCATGACGCCGAACGCGGACGACGCCACTGCCATGAGCACGGAGACAGCGATGACCGCAACCGGGGAGACACCGAAATCGATGGAGAAGGCGAAGATGCCCAGCGCCCACAGGAAAGCGAGCTGAAGGAAACCCCGATACAGGCTTGCGAGCATCTTCCCTGCGACGATGGCGGAGCGCCGGACGCCGTTCGACAGCAGGCGCTCCAGGGTCTGTGTCTGGCGCTCACGAGCGATGGCCTCCGCCCCCAACGCAGCAGCGAAGAACAGGAACATCGTGAGGTAACCGGGAAGAGTGAAGTTGGAGGCGTTGAACGGCTCCACTTCTCCCACCTGCTCGGTAGTGAAGACGATGGAAGGCGGCGCAGCGCCGAGTTGACCGAGTTTCACGAGATCGAGCGAACCGAGGCCTTCCAATTCCGTGACACCACGGGCGGCGAGGCTGAGCGTCCCGATGCGTCCGCCTATGGAGCGCGCAAGCCCGCCCAGCACGGCCTCGGTCTCAGGATCGCCGTCGGCGGTGATGACCCATATCTCCGCGCCTTCTCCGTTGAAGATGCGCTCCGTGAAGGCCACGGGGAAGAGCAGATAGCCGGGGATGCGGCCCTCGTGCAGCGCCAGCCCGGCGTCCTTCGGGTGCCACTCATCCACGCCGGTGGCCTCGGTGATGGTGAGGACGTTGATGACCTCGCGGGAGAAGCCGCTCTCTTCCTCCGTGGCGACGGCCATTCGCAGCTGTTCGTCCTCGGGGCCGAGGTCGCCAAGGGCGAGCGAGAAGGCGACGATGAACAGGATGGGGAAGAGGAGCGCGAACCCCATGGCGAACCTGTCCTTGAAGAACAGGCGGGTGTCCTTGAACGAAAGAAGCAAGGCTTGCCGGATGACGAGGCGCATCACTTCGCCTCCGACGAGACGCGGAAGAGAACGCGCGCAACGATGAGGCAGACGACCGCTACGCCGCCGAGGAGCGCCATCTCGAACGTGGCGTCGCCGAGCGTCGCCGTCTCACCGAGGATGCCCTCGTAAGCGTCGATGGCGTAGCGGTTCAGCGTGAACCGGCTGAGGAGTTCGAGCACGCCGGAGTCACCGATGGGGAAGAAGGTGCCGCCGAACACGGTCATGAACATGGTGATGAACACGGCGCCCCAGGTCGCCTGGTCCTCAGTTCGCGCAACAGTCGCGATGACGAGCGCTATCGCGCTGGCGACCGCGGAGACCACGAGGGCCAGCACGGCGCTCTGCGCCAGTGCGTTCAGGCCGGCGATGCGCAGTACGACGAACGCCAGCACGAGGAGGATGATGGTCTGCAGCATGCCGCGACTGACGCCTGCGAGGAACTTCCCCGCGAAGAGTTGCCCAGTGCTCAGCTGCGTCGTGAGCAGCCGCTCCAGCGTGCCGTTGCGGCGCTCCTCGATGAGCGTCTGGGCGTTCAGCGTGACCGAGAAGAGCAGGAACATGACGATGACGCCCGGCAGCAGGCGGTCGAGGATGTCCTCTTCTTCCGACTCCTCGTTGAGGGTCTGGTTGACGACGCGGACGGGCGGATCCCTGCGTGCATCGCCCAGGAGGACCCCGGTGTGGGCTTCCACCTGTTCAGGCGGGATGGCATCGCTGACCAACGTGCCGAGCGCACGGCGGAGTTCGTACTCGGAAGCGAGGCCGTCCGCCACACCCTGGACGATGGCTGCGGTTATCTGGCCTGCGTCACCGCCATTGCCGCGCCGTTTCACGCGTACGGTAGTGGGCGTCCCGGACTCGAGTGCGGTGGTGAACCCCGCGGGGATGACGAACCCCGTGAGAACGGCGGAGCGGTCGAGCGCATCGTTGAGTCCCGCTTCCGTGTACCGCCTCACGTCCAGGCCGTCGACGTCCTCGATGCGCTCGATGAGCTTGCGCGCGGCGTCTCCGCCGTCGAGGTCGGCGACGTGGGCGGTGGAGTTGAACGACGTCTCACCGCCGAAAACACCGACCATCAGTGCGAATAACAGGATGGGAAGTGCGATGCTGAACGCAAGCGCGCCACGGTCTGCAAGGAATCGCTTGACCTCGAAGAGTGCGAGCAGGGTGGGGCGGACCATGCTAGTCGCGGAGGCTCCGGCCCGTGAGGCTGAGGAAGACTTCCTCCAGCGTTGTCGTGTCGGCGTCCCCGACCTGCGCCTTGAGTTCCGCAGGCGTGCCGAGCGCGATGATTTGCCCCTCGTCCATGATGCCGATGCGGTTGCAGAGGCGGTCGGCCTCCTCCATGTAGTGGGTGGTGTAGAGGACGGTCATGCCTTCGTCACGGAGGGCAAGGACGGTATCGAAGATGTGGTTGCGCGACTGCGGGTCGATGCCGACGGTGGGTTCGTCGAGAAACAGCATCTGTGGGCGACTCATCAGCGCGATAGCGATGTTGACGCGCCGCTTCATGCCACCGGAGTACTTGCGGACGGCGTCCTTCGCGCGGTCCGTCAGCCCGACACGCTCCAGCACGTCCGCAGCGCTCTCCTTCGCCTCGCTGCCGGAGAGCCCGGCCATGCGTCCGAAGAAGACGAGGTTGTCGGTCGCGGAGAGTTCCGGGTAGAGAGCGAGCTCCTGCGGGCAGACGCCGATGAGCCTGCGCACCGCGTCGCTCTCCTTCGCCACCGAGTGTCCGCCGATGTTCACATCGCCGTCGTCGGGATCGAGGACGGTGGAAAGCATGCGGATAGTGGTGGTCTTGCCTGCACCGTTGGGGCCGAGCAGCCCGAATATCTCCTGCGAGCGAACAGTGAATGAGACCGAGTCGACTACCTGCACACTGTCGAAACTCTTGGTGAGGCCGGTGGCCGCAAGGAAGTCTTCCATGTGAGCCATGGTATCAGAGCGGGCGGAGTGGCACGGGGCAGCCGGGGGAGTGGACCTGTGTCAGTTAGGCGCCTGGAAGTTGGGAACGCCCTCCGCGATGGCGGAGGTCCAGCTGTCGAGGTCGGTGACCCAGCCGTAGCGCCGCTTGATGGCGAATAGCGCCTGGTCATGGGTCTCCGGGATGATGCCCCCGCAGCAGTCCTCGATGAGGACAGGGAAGTACTCGTAGAAGTACGCGTCGCGGGCGGTTGCCTCGACGCACGTGGGCGTCCCGATGCCGGTGATGAAGAGGTGCCGCACGCCGAGGCGCTTCAGCACGAGGTCGAAGTCCGTCCGCTGGAACGCGCTGTAAAGGTTCTTCGCGATGACGTACTCGCCTTCCTGCGGGCTGAGTTCTTCGACGATCTCGCCGCCCCAGGTTCCATCGATGCCGACGGCACGCTCCATCGCCGGATCGCTGATGTCCGCTCGATAAGCGGCGCTCTTCCAGTACCAGGGCGAGTCGGGGCCGGCGCGCAGCATGGGGTCGGCGGGAATCACCATGCGGGTGAACAGGACGGGCATGCCTGCTGCTCGGGCGTATGCCAGCGCGCGCTGGATCGTTGGGATGACGCGCCTGCCATGTTCCGTGTCGACGCCGGTGAGGTCGAAGAATCCGCCCGGTTTGATGTCGTAGTTCTGCATGTCGATGACGCACAAGGCACTCTTCGACACCTCGAAATCGATGGCTTCGGGTTCGGCTCTCAGGTTCAACTGCATCATGCCCCTCCACGTCGGGCGGTCTCTTGGGACGGTATAGGGGCGTCCCAGAGGTGTCAATCGGCCGGGTGCAGGATTCCCTCTCCCCCGACAGCACGCAGCGCGGACGCGAACGCCTCGATCGCGCGAACCGGGTCCTCACCTGCGAACTGCACGCGGGCGATGAAGTGTTGCGTCGGCGCTCTCTCCGCAAAAACGAGCGCCTGTTCGGCTGCCTGCTGCGGCGTGCCGTGCGCAACCATGGCGTCGACGAGCCGGTGCAGTTGCTCCGTCGACAGGTCGGACACCTGGGAGACCTCTTCGAGCGAGGGCATGCGCTCCCGCATCAGACGAGAGTAGACCCTGTTGCGGTTCAACAGGCCGGAGAGCGCGTACCGGGCAGCGCTCTCGTAGGATCGCTCCTCGGAGTCCGCCATGAAAACCGGCAGTCCAAGCGCAACCGGGATGGTTTCTGGGCCTCGCTGCGCTTCACGGGCACCGGCTGCGACGTGTTCCATCGCTGCAGCGACAACTTCAGGGTCGACGCCCACCATCGCGTAGACGCCGTCAGCCGCAGCTCCCCCGGCCTCAAGCATCCTCGGGCTGCCGGCGTTGATGTAGACCGGCACGGGCGCTGCGAGCGAGAACTCGGAGGCCAGCGTGTGGCGGACCGTCTCTGCTGCATCCGCCAGTTGGGACACGGTTGCGCCAGGCACTCCCAGGTAGCGCACCGCGAGGTCACCACTGCCAATCATGAGGCAAGAGCGGCCCGGCGCGGACTCGTCGAGAGTTGCGGCCAGACTCGCCAACATCTTCGGATGGCGGGTCACGGGGTTCGCCACCGATGGGAAGAGTGTCACCCGTTCCGTCTGCTGCGCCGCGAGCGCGAGCCGAACGAACACGTCCCTGCCGGTGTGGGGATGGTCGGGCATCCCCACGCCGGAGAAGCCGAGCTCCTCCGCCCTGACCGCGAATCGTGACGACTCGGCAAGCGGCAGGTCGGTGGCGTCGTTGACGTCGATGCGGAAGCCTCGGGCGGATGTGGGGTAGGGCATAGGAAGACTGCCTGTCACAGGATGCTGGTCGCTCGTACCATACCAACGTCTCACCGTGCCCTCACAGGACTGACAGTCGCTATCATTGGCTCGCGAGGAACGATGCCATGTGCGGAAGGTACAGCCTCATAGCGGACATTTCGCAACTAGCGATGCGGTTCGAGTTCGAAGCCATCGGCCTGGAGCAGCCTCCCCGCTACAACATCGCACCCACACAGCTGGTGCTCACGGTGAGGGGAGGCGAGCCGGGAATGGCATCGTACATGCGCTGGGGTCTGATCCCGTCCGGTGCCATGAGCGCCTCGACTGGTGCGCCGATGATCAACGCGCGTGCCGAAACCCTCTCCGCAAGGCCGAGTTTCCGCTCTGCCCTGAGGGAGCGGCGCTGCCTCATCCCCGCCGACGGCTTCTACGAGTGGCGACGCGAGGGCGCCGCGCGGATGCCGGTGCGCTTCACAATGGCCTCGGGAGAACCCTTCGCGCTCGCGGGTCTCTGGAATACGTGGCAGGACCCCAACGGCGAAACTGCAGGCTCATGCACGATCATCACCACTCAGGCGAACGAACTCCTCCAGCCCATCCACGACCGTATGCCGGTGATCCTGCCAAGAGAGCTGGAACCGTTGTGGCTGAACGAGCAGGTACGAGACCCCGCTCTACTCAGCAGCGTGCTGGTCCCCTACGACTCCGGTCTGATGGACGCACACGAGGTTTCCACTCTGGTAAACTCTGCCGTCAACGAAGGGCCGGAACTGTGGGAGCCTCCGGAACAGGCGAGGCTTCTCTAGCGAACGAGGAACGGGGCAGCCATGAGGCTGCCCCGTTGCGTTGACCTATCGTGAAACGGCGTTGCGCTAGTGCTCCCGGCCGTCCGAGAACCACCTGCCCTTCCTGAGCGCGCCGCCGCTGTCGATGCGCTTGCCCGAGATCTGGTATTCGGCCTTGATGCCATCCCACTCGCCCAGGCGCGCGCCCGAGCCGGAGAGCACAGCCTCCACATCCGGCTGGCGGGGCGTCGTGCCGCGGTAGGGGCCGCCCATCTCCTCGTAGCCGGGGTACATGTAGTGCTCGCAGGGGAGGACGATGGTGCCTTCCTCCTCGCGGTGGACGTTCATCGGTTCGCCGCCGTCCTCCACGACAGAGGCCTGCTCATCGAGCATGCGGCGGAACATGATGATGCCGACGTCCGTCACGCCGAGGCGCTCGGTCGTGCGGTCGGAGACGGCGCCCTGGATGACCCATGCAACCTGGTCCTGCGCGGCGACGAAGTCGCGGATGATACGCCCGTTCGCGTCGAACAGAGGGCGTTCGTCGTACGGAATCTCGGTCTGCGGCTCTTCGCCTTCGTTGTACTGCCGGTAGTTGGTGATGATGTGGTAGGTGTGGGTGTCGTCAACGGGAACGCGAATCTCGAGCCCGTGGCTGACGCGGAGGATGTTGGGGAACAGGATGGGATGGCCGATGGCCCAGTGGTCGTCGCTCTCCTGCTCGTCGCCGACGAGCCTGCGCTTGATGACGCCGTAGTCCGTGACCTCGAACCCGATCTTGCGGTGGTCGGCCCCGCGCGCGCCGACGGCGGTGTTCCACGCGTCGCGCTCCTCCGGAGACTTGATGCGGTTCATCTGCCAGCCGCCCCAGTAGCGGTGCAGCCACTGGAAGTGCAGCGGGTCGAGCGAGTTCTCCTGGCACTGAAGCCAGTTGCAGGGAAGCAGCGTCCCCCAGGCGTCCTTGTGGCCCTCCCAGTTGAGCACGTCCCACTTGGGAAGAACGGGAGCGGGCAGGGGGCCCATGTAGACGAAGATGAGGCCGCCGAGCTCCTCCACGGGGTATGACTTGATGCGTACCTTGTCCTTGAACTTGGAGCCTTCGGGCTCCGATGGCTGGTCGACGCACTGGCCGTGTTCGTTGAATATCCAGCCGTGGTAGGCGCAGCGGATGCCGTTCTCCTCCGGTATGCCGTAGGAGAGGTTGGCCTTTCGGTGAGCACACGAGGGCTCGACGCAGCCAACCGTGCCACTGGCGTCGCGGTAGAGGACGAGGTCTTCGCCGAGGAGGCGCACTTCCTTCGTGGGGTTGTCGGCGTCCAACTGCATGCTTCCGGCGATGGGATGCCAGTAGCGGCGCATCAGTTCGCCCATCGGCGTGCCGGGCCCGACCTTCGTGAGGCGATCGTTCATCTCCGCGGTGAGCATGGCCTACCTCCTCAGCTATCTGCGTTCAATCGTATGTTCGGCCTGGGACGCGGTCAATGCGAATGGCCGGGGAGTTCCCCGGCCATCCCTTGCTTACGTGGACGATACCGACGCGGTCTTGAACTTGAAGTCCCGGTCGGTGTACACCCCCGGCGCCATCTGCGATTCGAGACCACGCTCGGCGAGCTGGTTCTCGAAGTACTCGCGGATCCACGGGTCCTCGTCGACGTACTCGATGTTGACGCCCTCGGCGTTGCCCTGTTCGTCCTCGTCCTTGCCGAGGAACTGGACGGGCGGGTGGAGCGCGAAGTAGCGGGCAGCCTTGAGGCCCAGGTTGAAGTGCTGGTGGAAGTACTGGTCCGGCGGGGTGACGGCGCTGCCCTCGTGCCAGGGGTAGACCTTCTTCTCGCCGCCGTCCTGAGGCCACATGATGGAGTAGCCCTCGCCGCCGGGGATGACGATGAGACGTCCTGGCCCGTGGCGGTGCGCCTTCTTGTACGTTCCCGGAGGGAAGACGGACATGTGGGCCGATATCTCAGAGCCGGGGACGTACATGGCGATGGACGAGCCGCCTGCGCCTCGGCTGCCGGCTGCGGTGAGCTTGTCCCACGCGAGCAGGTCCGGCCAGAAGTTGCCGCGCCAGACCGTGCCTCCAACGGCGCCCCACGCGCTTCCGAAGTCCTTCTCGATGTCCTTGGCCTCCGAGAAGAAGTCCTGGTCGGCATCGTCGAGGATGCTCTTGTTGACGTGGGGGTTGTTCATGAAGAACTCGGGGTCGGGGATGGTGCTCATGGCGATGGGGAGGTAGTTGAAGAAGAGGAGGCGAACCGGCACGTTGCCCATATTGCGCAGTTCGCACCACGAGTTGCGAGGGATGACGAACACGCTGCGGTCCGACCACTCAAAGTCGCGCTTGGCGTTGCTGATCTCGCCCCAGACGGAAGCGAAGCCTCGCCCGGTGAGGACGTAGACCATCTCCTCAACACCCAGTTTGAAGGGGCTGAGCGAAGCTCCGGCCGGTATCTCCTGCACACGCGCTTCGGTGACGCCTTCCATGTTGGTGAAGCGGACGAATGCCGTGTCGCAACCCCGGACGTCCCAGTGGGAGAGTTCGAGGCTGCGAAGGTCCTCAACGTAGCAGTCGGAGAGCACCGGCACGCCTTTGGCGGCCTGCTCGTCGAGCCAGTTGTCATGCGTAAAGTAACTGCGAACCATAGTTGTTGCGCTCCTTCCCTTTTCTGTTCGGGCGGGCCGTTCCAATCAGGCCTTCGCCTCTTTCCGCCCTCCGGTTAGAGAGCGCGTACCTCAGTCATCGCTTCGTCCAGGAAGACGCCGTAGATGTCGTCCGGATCGGTTTGTACGGAGTCGCCGGGGCTCTCGGGCCCGAACGGCGAGTCGATGATGGTCACGGGCACTGTGCCGCCGGCGAGCGGGCCGGATACTTCCGCCGTCGCGCCGTTGGAGAGTTCAACCTTGTCGCCTGCCTTCAACGTCTCAGCGCCCATCAGCCCGACACCCCCTCAGCGATCTCCTGGTTGCGCTTCTCGGCGTCCTCGCCGCCGTCGGCGCCGCGCTCGTTCATGATGGGGCTGTACTTGCTGGCCATGCCCTGGCGTGCGAACGCGAACGCCTGGCCGCCGCCGAGTTCGGCGCGCTTCGACCAGTGCTCCGTGTCCATGCCGAGGTAGACGTTGCGCTCCGGGTCGCGGAACGTGTTGATGGGGTCGCCGCCGTCCTCGACGATGCGTATCTGCTCCTCCAGCATGCGGCGGAACATGATGACGCCCTTGTCCGAGCGTCCGAGGTGCTCGCCGGTGCGGTCGGCGATGAGGCCCTGCGTGATCCACGCGGCAACGTCCTGCGCGGAGTTGGAGTCGAGGATCTCGAAGCGCACCCGGCCGTCCTCCTTCAACTGGATGAGGGGCGGGTGGAAGAGAGGGATGTCCTCGTCGCGCTGGTCGGGGTCGTCCACCGACATCTTCGGGTGACACATCACCCACCAGTGGCCGGTGCGGTGGTCGTCCAGCGGCACGCGAATCTGGAACGAGGGGCCGACGCCGCGCGCGATGCCGGGGGTGTCGCCCGGGTCCTTCCACGAGTCGAGTGCGATTCCGCTGCCACCCTGGCGCAGGAAGTACGGAAAGACGATGGGGTGTCCCTGCGCCCACTCGGGGTCGTCGTAGTCGCCGCCCTTCACGAGGCGGCGCTTGATGATGCCGTACTGGAACTTGTCGAAGCCGATGCGGACGTTCTCGTAGCGCGTGCGCACCTTGTCGCCCTCGCCGTTCATGATGGCGACGTAGTTGCCCCACTCGCCGTGCAGCCACTCGGAGTGCACGGGGTCGAGCGAGTTCTCCTGGCACTGCAGCCAGTTGCAGGGAAGTTCCGTGTAACCGATGTCCCGCACGACGCCGTCTATCGAGAAGACGTCCCAGTTCGGGAGCAACGGCACGGGGCTGGGGCCGAGGTAGGCGAAGATGAGGCCGGCCTTGACCTCCAGTGGGTACGCCTTGATGCGCACCTTGTCCTTGAAGCGGTTGTCCGGCGCCTCGGTCTCCTCGTAGGGCTGTTCGAGGCAGCGGCCGGTCTCATCGAACATCCAGCCGTGATACGGGCACCGGATGCCCTCGTCGGTCGGGATGCCGTAGACCATGCCCATGCGGCGGTGGGGGCAGTAGTTGTCCACGAGGCCGAAGACGCCCTGCTTGCTCTTGTAGAGGATGAGGTCCTCACCAAGCAGGCGGATGGGCTTCGTGGAGCGGTCGTTCATCATGGCGACGGCGGCGATGGGATGCCAGTAGCGGCGCATCAGTTCGCCGGTGGGGCTGCCGGGCCCGACTCGTGACAGGCGGTCGTTCTGTTCGGCGGTCAGCATGCATTACCTCCCTGCAGTGAACGCGGATAGACGTACGTGCGCGGAGTGTAGCAGAGAACAGCGAGGCGTGCGCTCGCTACAGCGCGGGGTACGCTCAACATGACAACGCAAGCGCCTGCCGCCAACAAGGCCTGATCGACTCTGACCAGTTGCCCGAACCACGGGCTGACCTCGTTCTTCATGACTTTCCTGATGAGCCCCCCACTCGTAAGCAGGGGGGTAAGATGACATTTTGCCATCTATATCGAGCAGGCCACGGCCTTGTTCCGGGGGTAAGGCGTCAAGATGCGCGGGCAAACGCGTGTTGTGTTGCGGAAGGGACCAGAGCCAGTAGCCGGACCCTCCAGGGTCGTTCCCGGAGCAGGCGCGGGTTGCGGGGACATTGCAGGGCAGTGTCATCGGTTAGGGATAGCAGGTGACATGGGGACGACAGGAGGGGGAAATGACAGGCCCCTCACTCTGAACAGTGATTGATGGAGGGGTGGAGCGGGAGACGGGACTCGAACCCGCGACATCTTGCTTGGAAGGCAAGAGCTCTACCACTGAGCTACTCCCGCCAGTGACCTTCACATTATAGCGGCGCTTCCCGCTACGGCGGGCGGGTGTCCGGCTGTTGTGGTGCGCGGCGCGTCTCGACACCGAAGATAGCGACCACCAGGGAAGCGGCGACCAGGAAACCCGAGACGGTGATGAACGCGGTCTGGAACCCCGCGCTGTCGGCGACCGAGCCGATGACGATGGGACCGAATACCTGGCCCGCAATCATCGAGAGCGACCAGACACCGAGGAACGCACCGCGGCGGTCGTCCGGAGCGAGGTCCATCGCGTAGACCTGGTTCGTGCCGGTGGCGAACGCCTCAGCAAGCCCGAAGGCCAGCACGGCCAGGAGCGCGCTCTCGAAGTCGGAGAGGCCGGACATCATCCAGACGGCTACCGACGTTGCAAGGAGGGCAAAGACCAGCGTCCGTTTCCGTCCGATGCGGTCGTTCGCGATCCCGGCGGGGATGGCCGCGCCGAGCGCGAGGATGCCGGAGAACATGATGAGCGTGCCGACCCGCGCCTCGTCCAGTCCTGCAGCGTGCGCTCCCTGCACCGGGAAGAAGGTGCGGAACACGCCGGTCCCTCCGGTGACGAGGTTGACGGAGAACGTCGCGATGATGAGCACGAGGAAGGCCCGCGACCGGAACATGGCGAGGTTCAGGCGTTGCAGCATGCCGCCGCGACGAGTGGGACTCTGGGCGGGCTTCGGCCTCCTCCGGGAGTCGCGCACCCAAAATAGCGTCACGATGATGACCGCAACCTTGCACACGGCGATGAACAGGAAGACGTCGCGCAGGTCTCCGGAGAAGGCAACGAACCCCGCTACCAGCGGACCCATGAGCGTTCCCGCGCGGGACGAGGTCTGCCGGAGGGCGACGGACCTGCCGCGCGTCGCGAGTTGGGTGTAGTCGGCCATCAGGGCATTGGAAGCGGTCATCCACGTCCCGATACCCAGACCCGCGAGCAGCTCCATGAGGAAGTAAGGGACAAAGGTGTTGGTGTTGTACTGCCCGATCAGGGCGACGATGTGGATCACCGCACCGAGGATGATGAACCACTTCCGGCCGAAACGGTCGGTGAGATAGCCGGTGAGTGGGCCGGTGAACGACCGCGGCGCGGCGCTCACGGCGGAGACGAGGGCCACGAGCAAGAACGACCCGCTGAGTTCGTAGGCGAAGAGCGGCCTTACGAGCCAGAGCCCGCCGGTGCCGAACCCCCAGAAGAAGAACATCAGGAAGACGGGGAGCGTCCGGGGAGTCAACAGGTCAAGGAACCGCTCAGAGGATGAGGAAGAGCGCATCGCCCGGCGATGGTACTACGTTGCGGACAGTAGAATCGGGGCATGAGTACGCAAGGCGACCAGCGCGGAGTCATCGGCGGACAGGTGATGCGCTTCCAGCGAGTCACGTCGACGATGGACGTGGCGTGGCAGCTCGTGGAGGCGGAAGCGCCGCACGGGATGACCGTGGTCGCCCAGGTGCAGACGGCAGGCCGTGGCCGCTTCTCACGCCGCTGGGTGTCCGGTGAAGGCGACAACCTGTTGACCTCGGTCTTGCTGCGCCCTCCGGTGGATGCCGCGCCGCTGCTGAGCATCGCGGGCGCACTCGCAGCGTCGGACGCGGTGCGGGCTCTGACGGGGCTGGCATGCACATTCAAATGGCCGAACGACGTTCTGCTGAACGGCAGGAAGGTCTGCGGCGTACTCACGGAGGTCCGCGCGGACACGGACGGCAACGTCATCGCTGTGCTCGGAGTAGGACTGAACGTGAACCTGCACCCCGATGAGCACGCGGAGATAGCCGAAGGCGCGGCGAGCCTGGCGTCGGAGATGGGGATCGAGTTCGCGGTTGCCGATGCGGAACAAGCGTTCCTTGCCGGGCTGCGCGAACGCTACAGCCAGTGCCTCGATGCTCCGCAGGTGCTGGTTGGCGACTGGTCGGCGCGCCTCGCGACGATCGGCAAAGAGGTGACGGTGCGTCGACGGGACGGCGCGGTGCAGGGGATGGCGGAAGGCGTGGACAGCGAGGGGCGCCTGCTGGTGCGTCTCGCGTCGGGTGACGTGCGTGCACTGGGTGACGGGGAGATTGCGCCGGCCTGACGCGTGAGTAGAGGCACTCTTATCCGGCCTGCACCTCGTCTCGTGTGCGTTACAATGACGGAACAGTCCCGATCGGCGCATCCCATGAGTAACGCACGAGAGCAATCGCTTGCCCGCCAGCGCGTCGTCGCGGGCAGCCGCATGCGCCTGGAGCGATTCCTGCAGCGCAGGGGCTACCAGCCCATAACGACGCCGATGCTCGAACCGACCGACCTCTTCCTGAAGAAGTCGGGCGGCGAGCTCGCGGCGCGCATGTACTCATTCACCGACCCCAGCGGGCGGCGCGTGAGCCTGCGTCCGGAGTTCACGTCGTCCGTCGTGCAGGCGTTCGTCGACGGCGAACTGCCGGGCCCGCTGCCTCAGCGCTGGTGCTATTCCGGCCCGGTGTTCCGCTACGAGAAGGGCGGCGACTCCGGCGAGTTCGAACAACTCGGCGCGGAACTGATCGGGGCGGGCAGCGTCGCGGCGGATGCTGAGATGCTCGCGCTTGCCGTGCAGGGGCTGACCGTGCTTGGCGTGCGCGGCCACCGGCTGCGCATCGGGCACGTTGGTGTCGTGGCGGCGATGTACGGGGCGCTGGGCCTCTCCGAACGTTCCAGCGTGTTCCTGATGGGAAGCCTCGCCGCGCTGCGCTCCGGCAGCGAATCGCCCGAGGACGTGCGCGCGAAGGCGGCGCGGCTTGGACTGCTCGCCCCGGAAGCGAGCGAGCACGTCTCACGCATCACGAGGGCGATGGCGCCCGAAGACGCCGCGGAGATGGTCCGCAGCTTCGTGGGGCAGGGCGTCGCCGGCTCGACCGGGCAGCGCACGCCTGACGAGATACTGCGTCGCTACCTCAAGAAACTGCGCCTGGCCGACGAGCCGGGTGCGTTCGAGAAAGGCCTCGCCCTCTGTGGCGAACTCGCGCGTGCCGCGGGCCCTGCGGCACGCGTACGCGGACGGTTGGCGCGTATCGCATCGCGGTTCCGCATCCGCAAGAGCGTCCTTGCGCCACTGGAGGGTGTGCTGACCGCGCTCGAACAGTACGATCTGCGCGGCGTGCCGGTCGTACTCGACCTCGGACTCGCGCGTGGGCTCGCCTACTACACCGGCCTGCAGTTTGAGATCGAACATGCCCGGGTACGCGGCACGCACGCGCTCGGCGGCGGCGGACGATACGACGACCTCATCGAAGCGCTCGGCGGAAAACGCAAGACACCGGCGATCGGATTCGCCTACGGACTGGACCACGTGGCGCGCCTGTTGCCGGAAGGGTTCGCCGAGGACGACGTCGACGGACCGGCGCAGGTGCTGGTGACGGCGCAGGAGACCGCATTCAGCGAGGCGGTGGCCACGGCGGAGCGCCTGCGCGCGCAGGGCATCCCGGTAGAGCTGGACCTGGAGAGCAAGAGCGACGCTGCGGCTGCGAAGTACGCGAGGCAGCGCGGCATCGAAACGATCATGCGGGTAGGGCAGGATGGACGTGTCGCAGAACAGTTCGTCTAACGGTCAGGTGCGGGACTACCTGCGCCTCGCCATACCGAGCGACGGCGTCATGTACGAGGGTACGCTCGATTTCCTGAGCGCCAGCGGCATGCGCGTGCGCCGTCCGAACCCGCGCGGCTACACCGGAGAGATGCGCACGCTACGCGGCGTGGAGATCGTCTTCCAGCGCAACTCAGACATCACCGCGCGCGTGGAGGAAGGCGATGCCGACCTCGGTCTCGTCGGTTTCGACAACTTCGCGGAGACGCGGATAGACGACGGCGACGCGCTCGTCGTGATCGAGGCGCTGGGCTACGGCCACTGCGAGCTCGTGACGGCAGTGCCGGACTCGTGGGTGGACGTCGAGTCGATGGCCGACCTCGCCGACCTTTCGATCGAGTTCCAGGAGAGCGGACGGGAACTGCGCATCGCGACGAAGTACCCCACGCTCACACGCCGCTTCCTGCACCAGCACGACGTCAACTACTTCACGCTCAAGCGCCTCTCCGGCGCAGTCGAGCCGACGCCTGCCATCGGCTACGCAGACTTCATCGTCGACCTCACGGCGAGCGGCCAGACGCTGCGCGAGAACCACCTGAAGCAGGTCGCGGACGGCAGGGTGCTCGAATCGGAAGGCGCGCTCATCGCGAACCGCCGGATGCTCCGGGAACACCCCGAACGGCTGGAGACGACGCGGGAGATCATCGAACGCATCGAGGCGAGCCAGTCTGCATCGGCATACTCGCGGCTTACCGCGAACATCGAAGGCGAGAGCGAACAGGCAGTGGCTGCCAAGGTGCTGGAACTGCCAGAAGCGAGCGGCATCAGCGGCCCCACGATATCGCCGGTGTACTCACGCGACGGCCGGCAGGTGTACTCGATAACCGTGTCCATCCCCAAGCGCGACCTTACCGCGGCGGTCGACCACCTGCGCAGCATCGGCGGAGCGTCGGTCAGTGTGTCGGATGCCGTGTACCTCTTCCGCGAGGAGAGCACCATCTACACGCGCTTACTTGGCGCACTGGGACTCTCGTGATGCGCGTGCTGCGCGGCATCGATGCGGGGCTCGCTGCGCTCACGCGGCGCCCCGGCTTCGAAGAGCCGGAACTGACCCCCGCATCGGCCGCTCGCACCGAGGCGTTGTTCGGCGAACCGCTCACGGCGACGCAGGCGGTTGAGCGCATCGTCGCAGACGTTCGCAACAGCGGTGACGCAGCCATCCGAGACTACGCGCGCCGCATCGATGGCGCAGAGCTGGACGCCTTGGAGGTCCCGCGCAGCGCCTGGGACGACGCCGCACGTACGATTGGCCCTGAGCTACAGGATGCGCTTGCGGTCGCGGCGGGGCGGATACGCGCCTTCCATGAGTCTGCGATGCCGCGTGCGTGGGACGACACCGAGGCGGGCTACGGACTACGGAGCGTCGCCATCGAACGCGTGGGCCTGTACGTGCCCGGCGGCTCAGCGGCGTACCCCTCAACCGTGCTGATGTCAGCGATACCGGCGAAAGTGGCTGGCGTATCGGAAGTCATCGTCTGCACGCCGGACCCGTCGCCGGTGACGCTCGCTGCAGCGCTTGCTGCAGGCGTGGACCGGCTGTTCGGCATCGGCGGGGCGCAGGCGGTGGCGGCGATGGCGTTCGGAACGGCGAGCGTTCCCCAGGTGGACAAGATATGCGGTCCTGGCAACGTGTTCGTCTCCATCGCCAAACGGCAGGTGTACGGCCATGTGGACATCGACGGGCTCTACGGCCCGACCGAGACGCTCGTCATCGCCGACGACACTGCTACGCCGGAGATCGTCGCGGCTGACCTGCTTGCGCAGGCGGAGCACGACGAACTGGCTTCACCCGTGCTTGTGACAACAAGTGAGGCGGTCGCGGGTGCGGTCGAGCGCGAACTGGAACGCCAGGTCGCGCTGCTGGAGCGCGAGTCGATAGCACGAGAGGCGCTGGCTCGGCAGGGGACGATCGTTATCGTGGGCAGCATCGAAGAGGCAGCAGCGGTCGCCAATGCCTTTGCACCGGAGCACCTGTGCCTGCTCACCGCCGACCCACACGCCTGCGTTGGCCTGATACGCAACGCGGGAGGTATCTTCGTGGGGGAGACGTCGCCCGAGGTCATGGGCGACTACGCGGCGGGACCAAGCCACGTCATGCCGACGGGCGCCACGGCGCGTTTCGCGTCGAGCCTTGGCGTACACACGTTCCTCAAGCACGTGCCGATAGTCGGCCTCTCGCCAGAGACGGCGCGAGAGATCGGCCCGGCTGCATCTGCACTGGCGCGAGCGGAAGGCCTGACGGCGCACGCCCGCGCGGCAGAGATGCGGCTGGAAGGCGCTGGCGAACCATCCGGAAGGAGGCGCCCATGACGCGCCGGAACGTACTCGATTTCGTGCAGCCGCACTGGCGCAACCTCCATCCGTATGAGGCGGCGGAACCCCCAGAGTCGCTCGCAGAGCGCGGCGGCATCACGGAGGCTGAAGTCGTCAAGCTGAACGCGAACGAGAACCCCTATGGGCCTTCGCCAAAGGCGCTGGAAGCGCTGAACCACTCGGCGCGAGCGCACATCTACCCGGACCCGGCGCAGCTCGCGATGCGTCGTGCGCTCTCCGGCTACACCGGCGCGAAACCAGAACAGATCGTCGTGGGGAACGGAAGCGACGAAATCATCGACCTCGTCTTCCGCGCGACACTCTCACCCGGCGACGTAGTGGTAAACGCACCGCCGACGTTCGGCATGTACGACATAATCGCGAACATCTGTGGTGGGGTCATCGTAGAAGTCGAGAGGGACGAGCATTTCGATATCGACGTGGACGGCGTCCTGGCAGCAGCGGAGGGCGCGAAGCTCATCGTGCTGGCGTCACCGAACAACCCCTCCGGCAGCGGCACACCACTCGCCGACATCGAGCGGCTGCTCGGCGCAGACTGCATGGTCATGGTGGACGAGGCTTACGCGGAGTTCGCGGGGCGCAGCGTCATGCCGCTCCTGGAGCGCTACCCGAACCTCATCGTGCTTCGAACGATGAGCAAATGGGCCGGGCTGGCCGGGCTGCGCGCTGGCTACGGTGTGATGAACGACGAGATGGCCGAGGTGCTGATGCGCGGCAAGCCGCCGTACAACGTCTCGCAGGTGGCGGAGGCAGCACTGCTGGCGTCGTTGGAGGACGCCGAGATACTGGACGAACGCGCGCGGCTCATCGTGCAGGAACGCGAGCAGATGACCGGCTTGCTTGCTGAGATGCAGGGAGTCGAGCCGATGCCATCCGACGCGAATTTCATCCTCTGCCGCTTGCCCGAAGGACGCGGTAAGGCGATATACGACGCGCTCGCTGACCGTGGCGTGTCGGTGCGATACTACTCACGCGGCAAACTTGCCGACTACCTGCGCGTCAGCGTCGGAACGCCGGAACAGACCAGGCGGTTCATCGAGGCGTTGCGCGCAGCCTTGCAGCAGACAGCATGACGGACCGCATCGGAACATACAGCAGGGCCACGGGCGAAACGTCCGTATCGGTCACTATCGGACTGGACGGCACGGGGCAGGGGAACATCGCAACCGGCAACGGGATGCTCGATCACCTGCTGAACCAGCTCTCCCGCCACGGCCTCTTCGACCTCGACATCGAGGCCACCGGCGACAGTGCGCTGACCGGCTGGCACCACACCGTGGAGGACTGCGGCATCGCGCTCGGGCGCGCCTTCGCCGACGCCATCGGCAGCGGCGCGGGCATCCGCCGGATGGGCCACGCGCTTACACCGCTCGACGAGACGCTTGCACGCGTGGCGCTGGACATCAGCGGGCGCGGCTACGCTACCGTAGACCTCGGCGTCAGCGGCACGACCATCGCCGACCTGCCGGGCGACCTCGTGCGCCACTTCCTGGAGTCGTTCGCGGTCGAGGCGCGCATCACCCTGCACGTCCACGTGCTGCACGGGGTCAACGCGCACCACAAAGTCGAGGCCTCGTTCAAGGGGCTCGCCAAAGCGCTGCGCGACGCCGTAGAGATCGACCCTCGCGCAGGCGGCAATACGCCGAGCACGAAGGGCGTCATTGGGTAGGGGACGCCTGCCTTTGCGGTTCTGGTTTTCCGTCCGGGAAGCTTCTCTCAGCCTGATATTCAGGCCGGACTGATGTCCGCCTCGTAGGCCTCGATGACGGGGTTGGCGAGCAGTTTGTCGCACATCTCGTGCACGTCTCGGTGGGCCACCGACTCGTCCGGCGCCTCGACGTCCAGTGTCAGCATCTTGCCGACCCGCACGTCGCGCACGCCGTCGAAGCCGAGCGAGTGCAGGCTGCCGAGCACGGCGTTGCCCTGAGGATCGTTGACGGCGGGCTTGAGCATGACCTGGATGCGGGCGGTGAACCGCATCACGCGCCGCTTCCCGTACCGCACGACTCACCGCGGGTCTCGGAGTCCGGACCGTTGGCGCGGTGATCGTCGACGAAGTCGCGCATTGCGTCGGTCTCGCTGGGAGTGACGGTGTCCAGCCAGCCCCACGCCGCGACCTCGATCTCTCCTTCGCTGACTGCGGAGTGCGGCTGCACCACGTAGCAGTCCGGGTAGCCGGGCAGGCCCTCAACGAACGCCTCCAACTCCTCACGCTGCGAGTCACTGGAGAGTTGGTAGTTGAACACGATGGCGCCGTTGCGCAGGTTGCGCACCACGGCCTCGTCCGCGGCTTGTTCGTCGTGGACTCCCCATGCGGCCGCCTCCGCCCAGCTGGGGCCGGATGTTGGCGGCGAGGTGTCGTACTCCGCTGTTTCACCGGGTTCGAGCAGGTCTCCGTCCTGGATGGCAAGCTGCGTCCCGGCGATGTCGCGCGGTTGCGGATCGACGGGAGTCGGCGTGACGCCGAACGAGGGCAGGGCGAGGCCACTGATAAGGGCCAGCGCGATGATGAGACCACCCGCCATGAAGAAGCGGCGCTTGCGAGTGCGCTTCGCCTCGGAACGCTGGCGGCGCTCCTGCCGTGCCATGGTCCGGCGTGAGGGGCCCCTGCGATCAGTCGCGGGGCGAGTGGGGGCTTGCGCAGGTTGCGCGTCGGGTTGCTGCTGGTCCTCGTCTGCCAAGTGGGGTTTCCTTCAAGTGTGGTGGTATCGCGGAGTGCCTCAGGCGGTCTGGCCGGTGAGCTTCCGGTAGGCCTCCCAGTAGCGCTCCGTCGTCTTCTCTACGACGTCGTCCGGCAGGGCGGGCGCGGGGGGCGTGCGGTCCCAGTCCTTCTGCGTGAGGAGCCAGTCGCGCACGAACTGCTTGTCGTAGTTGGGCTGCGACTTGCCTGGCTTCCATCCGCTCGCATCCCAGAACCGGCTGGAGTCGGGCGTGAGCACCTCGTCGATGAGGATGACCTCACCGTCCCGAACGCCGAACTCGAACTTGGTGTCAGCGATGATGATGCCGCGCTCCGCTGCGACGTCGTGGGCATGCTGGAAGACAGCGAATGAGAGTTCCTGGAGTTTCGTTGCCATCTCCGCGCCAACGAGGCTCGACATCTCCTCGGCGTTGAGCGGCTCGTCGTGGCCGATCTCAGCCTTCGTCGTGGGCGTGAACATGAGCTCGGGGAGCCTGCTGCCGTCCACGAGGCCGGGCGCCATCGGGACGCCGAACATCGTGCCCGTCGCGTTGTAGTCGACGAGCGCAGAGCCAGTGAGGTACGCGCGCACGACGCACTCGGCGTCGACGCGGTCTGCGCGCTTCACGACCATCGCCTGCTGCGCGATCTCCGGCGCGAGGTCCTTCAGCAGCGGGTGCTCGGCCAGGTCGCCGAGTTGGTCTCTGTCCTCCGCGAGCGCGATGAAGTGGTTCGGCACGATATGGCGCGTCTGGTCGAACCAGAACTTCGACATGAGCGACAGCACCCGGCCCTTGTCCGGTATGGCTGTAGGCAGCACGACGTCGAACGCGGAGATGCGGTCGGTGGCGACCATCAGCAACAGGCCGTCGCCGAGGTCGTACGTGTCCCGCACCTTTCCGCGGTAGAGTCGATTGGGCAGTGGCGTCTCAAGCAGTGGCATGGTCTCGCTCCCGTATGGAATGAGTGCTCGCGGCAAGGCCGGCGCGCTCGAAGAGCGCATCGACATTCGCCGTGTAGTAGCCGTAGTCGAACAGTTCGGCAAGCTTCCCCGCGTCGAGGTGCGCCTGCACATCAGGGTCGTTCTTCACGAGTTCGCGGAAATCCCCGCCTTCGTCCCATGTCGCGGCAGCGTGGCGCTGCATCATGCGGTAGGCGTCCTCGCGGGGCATGCCGGCCTCGATGAGTGCGAGCATGACGCGCTGCGAGAAGAGCAACCCGCGTGTGGACTCGATGTTCGCCATCATCCGTTCGGGGAAGACGTTCATCCCGCGCACGATGCCGGTGAACAGGTCGAGGATGTAGTCGAGCGCCATGCAGGCGTCCGGCAGGATGATGCGCTCCGCTGAGGAGTGCGAGATGTCGCGCTCGTGCCACAGGGCGACGTTCTCCAGCGCCGTGAGGGCGTTGCCCCGGATGAGGCGAGCCAGTCCACAGACACGCTCGGAGAGGTCAGGGTTACGCTTGTGCGGCATGGCGGACGAGCCGGTCTGGCCTGCGCCGAACGGCTCTTCGACCTCGTGCACCTCGGTGCGCTGCAGCCCGCGTATCTCGGTTGCGAACTTTTCGAGCGATGCTGCAGCCACCGCGAGCGCCGTCATGAAGTTGGCGTGCCGGTCGCGCTGCACGATCTGGTTGGAGAGCGGCGCGTACGGGATGCCGAGCGCTTCGCAGGCGTAGGTCTCGACCTCCAGCGGGACGGTCGCGTGCGTGCCAACGACGCCGGATATCTTTCCGACGGACGCTTCCCGCGCGGCGCTCTCCAGGCGCCCACGGTTGCGGCGCATCTCGTCCCACCACAGCGCAAGCTTCAGCCCGAACGTGGTCGGCTCCGCGTGTACGCCGTGCGTGCGACCCATGATGAGCGTGTGCTTGTGCTCGAGGGCGCGCTCGGCGATCGCCTCGATGAGCGCGTCCACGTCCGCGAGCAGTATCGCGGCGGAGTCGCGCAGCTGCAGGCCCGTTGCGGTGTCCCACACGTCGTTGGACGTGAGACCGTAGTGTATCCACCGCCCCTCAGGGCCAAGCCCTTCCGTGACCGAGTAGAGGAACGCAGTCACGTCGTGCCGCGTCTGCTCGAACTTCTCGTCCAGCTTCGCGGCGTCCCATGAGGCCCCGCGTATGCGCTGCATGTCCTCAGCAGGGATGACGCCGAGGCGCGCCCACGCTTCGCACACGGCGATCTCGACGGCCAGCCAGCGGTCGTACTTGCCCTGGTCGCTCCAGATCTGCTTCATCGCCTCGCGGGCGTAGCGGTCTATCATGGCCTGACCTGCGCGTGCGTCCGGGCGTGTTCCAACACGGGGAAGAAGTCAGGCAGTTCCCGAAAGGCGATGCCGCGTTCACGGCAGATACCCGCAAGCGGTTCGCGGGCGAAGACCATGTCGGCGCGAGCGGCAGGGCAGGCGTCCGAGACGCCGTCGCCGATGTAGACGATCTCCTCGCCGTCGCGTCGCGAGCGCTCCAGTGCCATGCACTTGCAGTTCCCCGGCCACCACGCGCACGACTCATCCGCGAAGGTGTACTCGTACGCCTTGGCCTCTGGGCCGTGCGTGCGCACCGTGTGCGATTCCACGTCCACGCCATGCTCGTCGAAGAGCGCCTCGACGTAGTAGTCGAGTCCGTGGCTCGCAACAACCAGGCGTATGCCGTTCTCCGCGCAGTACGCCGCGAGTTCGGCAAAGCCGGGGCGCAGTTGCGCGTTGGAGCGGACGTAGTCCGTCTGCTCTTCGACGGTCGCAGTCATCTGGCGGAACGCGATCTCCTGGTACTCGGCGAGCGATATCTCGCCGTCGGCACGCCGCTTGCTGACCTCACGCCAGTGGACGACGCCGGGCAGCGACACGTCCGGCTGGAAGCGTTCCAGCAACAACTGACCGACGTTCTGCACGGCGGCGGTGTCGTCGAAATCGCAGAGGATGATCATTCGGCGGGGCGTTGCGGGGTCTCGTTCAGCGCTGGCGGAGCCGCTCGCGGTACTGCTCCACCGCATCTCGAATATTAGCATACTTGATGCCCAGAACCTCGGCCGCGAGCAGGGCTGCGTTGCGCGCACCCCACGCTCCGACGGCCACCGTGGCAACCGGTATGCCGGGCGGCATCTGCACGATGGAATACAGCGCGTCGATACCGCCGCCGAGGTCGCTCGATGCGATCGGCACGCCGATGACGGGCAGGGTGGTGTGCGAGGCAACGACGCCCGGCAGCGCTGCTGCGCCACCCGCTGCTGCGACGAACACCTCCACTCCGGTGCTCGGGGCGTTCTCCACGTACTCCTGCACCTTCTTCGGGTTCCGGTGGGCCGACGCGACGATGAGCTCGGCCTCGACGCCGAGGTCAGTGAGCGTCTTGAGCGTGTCTTCCATCACGGGTTGGTCGGTTGCACTTCCTACGATGATACCTACCTGTGGCACGGGTCTACTCCTGAGGGTGGCTTGGGTGACATCGTGTACTTTATCAGACGAACCTTGCGGATACCCCGCCTGCTACCGTAACTTGACCCACTCGGCGTCAACCGAGACACCCCTGAGGAGAGAAGGGATGACGTTCTTGGCATTCCTAGCCTATCGCCCAGAACCAGCCATTGCTCTGATGGAAGAGTCACTCGCGAGTGGCCTCCTACAAGACGCAGGTGTGGAACGCCAGCCTATCCATGAGCAGTTCGCAGCCTTGATCATACCTCTCACGAAAGTCCAATCGCTGCGCAGCGCAGAGGAATACATAGCCTCTATCGCACCTGCCTATCTCAGGCTAGTGACATTTGGGGGACAAACATCCTTAGATGCTGATGCCTCTGACATAAGGAAGGACGCGAAAGGCTTCTGGATAGACAGGGCTCACGATTCTGGATGGGTGCCTGATGAAGTCATTGAGCAACTGTCAGGGGTGATTGAATCATCAAGTGCGTTTCTCGCTCAGCGTCGGAGGATGTGTATCTGGGCGGGACTGCTCCCTGCCATCGAGGCGCAACGGCTACGTCCAGGTGATTGGGGCGTTCTCCGCACGCTGGCAATGCATGCCGACGGCCGGGGCATGGCATCCGCATCGGTCAAAACCCTTGCCGGTGAGTCTCATTACAACCCTCGAACGGTTACACGGCACCTCCACCAATTGAGTGAGAAAGGATATCTCCACATCACGCCACCGTTGCGGACGCAGGGCCAGACGTCAAACCTATACACGTTTCCGAACTGGCTACTCGCTCTTGCTGAACGATTAGGGAGTGAAGCTTGGGAGATAGTCATTTCACGTGAACAAGACTTACTCTCTGTCGCCACTACCATTGAGTACAGCATAGTGCGAGCAGAGGCTGCACTCACCGGTATTGCGGCGCTTCTGACCTTCGGCTCCTCTAGTACGACGCCTGAGTCGCTTCAGATACTCGTGGAACTCGCTGACCGCTGGCTGATTGAGGTCGAGGACACTTTTCTCGGATTCGAAGAATACGGGCGAACTTCGGCTCACGAGTGGAGAGAAATCAGAAAATACCTTTGCGCTGCGTACATGGCTCGCAAATCGATAAAGCGCGACCAAGAGAGAGTCGCCCACCGCTCGGAAGTGTACGGCGACCTCTAACCTCATCCCGCCGCGAACGAGGCGATGTCCCCGCGGTAGTGCTTGCCCTCGAACGTCACCCTGTCCACTGCCGCGTAGGCGCGGGCGCGGGCCTCGGCCATCGTTGCGCTGCATCCCACCACGGTCATGGTGCGCGAACCGCCAGTGACGAGTCTGTCATCGTCGGCCAGAGCAGTGCCAGCCTGGAAGACGACCGCCTCGCGTTCCGCCTCCTCCAGCCCTGCCAGCACATTGCCGGTCTCGTGAGGGCCGGGATAGCCGCCTGGCACCAGCACGACACCGACCGTGCAGCCGCTCCAGCGCAGGTCGATCGGGGGCAGGGAGCCGTC
Source organism: Dehalococcoidia bacterium (assembly GCA_965208625.1). Taxonomy (GTDB): domain Bacteria; phylum Chloroflexota; class Dehalococcoidia; order Lucifugimonadales; family Australimonadaceae; genus Bin16. The sequence goes on along the minus strand of OZ242348.1, from coordinate 947,159 downwards.
GAGCGCCGCCTCGATCACGTCCAGGAGGTCGTTCTCCATGCGCGGAAGGATGAGCTGCGTTTCTGGGTCTCCGAGGCGCGCGTTGAACTCGATGATGGACGGACCGTCGTCGGTCAGCATGAGGCCTCCGTAGAGGACGCCGGTGAACGGACAGCCCTGACGCGCCATCTCGCGGATGACCGGCTCGATGCACGTCTCGCGTATCTGCCGCTCCATCGCGTCGTCCCACCATGGGGGCGGGCTGTAGCCGCCCATCCCGCCGGTATTTGGACCTTGGTCGCCGTCGAACACGCGCTTGTAGTCGCACGCAGGCACGAGCGGTGTGACGCATTCGCCGTCCGTGAAGCAGAACACGCTGAGCTCCTGCCCCACGAGGCACTGCTCGATGACGACGCGCTCGCCCGACGATCCGAACGCACGGCTCACCATCGCATCGTCGACGGCGCCGAGCGCTTCGTCGACGCTCTGCGCCACCACGACGCCCTTGCCCGCGGCGAGGCCGTCCGCCTTGATGACCACGGGCGCGCCTTGCGAGTGCACGTACTCGCGCGCGGCGTCAGCATCGTCGAAGACCTCGAACGCAGGCGTCGGCGCTCCGGCGTCGCGCATGATCTGCCGGGCGAACGATTTGCTGCCCTCGATGCGGGCAGCGGCCTGCGTCGGGCCGAAGATGCGCAGTTCTTCGCGCCGGAAACGGTCCACGATCCCGAGGGTCAAGGGCAGCTCCGGTCCGACGATGGTGAGGTCGATGCCGTGTTCGTGGGCAGCGCCCACGAGTGCGTGGAAGTCGGTTACGGCGATGGGGAGATTCGTGGCGATGGATGCGGTTCCAGCGTTGCCCGGCGCCGCGAGCAGTTCCGGGTTGCGGGGGCTCTGCGCAAGCTTCCAGAGGATGGCGTGCTCGCGCGCGCCGCTCCCAACGACGAGTACCTTCACTCCTTGTTCCTCGATTGCCGCAACATGACGAACGCGATCACCAGGCAGACGATGCCGATGCCCATCGAGATGAAGACGGTCGGCACGTCCCACTCGCCCGCGATGCCCAGGGCCAGGCCGCCGATGATGAATGTGATGCCGAACGCGCCGAACACCGTCCGCACGGCGCGTCTGAGGTTGACTATGCCCATCGAAGCTACTCCCACTCGATGGTGCCGGGCGGCTTGCTCGTGATGTCGTAGACGACGCGGTTCACGGTCGGGACCTCGTTGACGATGCGGTTGGAGATGCGGGCAAGCGTCTCGTAGGGCAGTCGTGCCCAGTCCGCCGTCATGGCGTCCTCGCTGGTGACCGCCCGGAGGGCCACGACGTGCTGGTACGTGCGCAGATCGCCCATGACGCCCACCGTGCGGGTGTCCGTGAGGACCGCGAAACTCTGCCAGAGCTGGTCGTACAGGCCGTCGCCCTTGATCTCGTCCATCACGATCCAGTCGGCGGCGCGCAACGTCTCCAGCTTGTCGTACGTCACGTCCCCGATGATGCGGATAGCGAGGCCGGGGCCGGGGAAGGGCTGGCGGTTGATCATCTCCGGCGGCAGGCCAAGCTCCGCGCCGACCAACCGCACCTCGTCTTTGAACAGGTAACGCAGCGGCTCGACGAGGGCCAGCTGCATCCGCTCCGGCAACCCACCGACGTTGTGGTGCGTCTTGATCTTGTGCGACGCGCTGTGCTCGGCGGTCTCACTCTCGATCACGTCCGGGTAGAGCGTGCCCTGCGCGAGGAAGTCGACTACGCCCATCGTGCGGGCCTCCTCCTCGAACACGTTGATGAACTCCGCGCCGATGGTCTTGCGCTTCTGCTCGGGGTCGGTTACGCCGGCGAGCGAGGAGAGGAACCGCTCGGTGGCGTCCACGTAGACGAGATTGAGACCGAGGTTGCGCTCGAACACGGCGCGGACGCGCTCCGGTTCCTCGCGGCGCAGCAGGCCGTTGTTCACGAAGATGCACGTGAGCTGATCGCCGATGGCCTCGTGGACGAGCTGGGCGGTGACCGCCGAGTCCACCCCGCCGGAGAGCGCGCAGATGACCTGCCCTTCGCCGACCTGGTCGCGGATCCGCTGTACGGTTTCTGCGACGAAGTTGCCGGGCGTCCACGATCCGGACGCGCCGCACACCTTGTAGGCGAAGTTGCGGATGATCTCCGCGCCCTGCGGTGTGTGGGCAACCTCCGGGTGGAACTGGATGCCGTACATGCCAGTGTCGTTCGCCATCGCCGCGATGGGCGAGTTCTCCGTATAGGCGACTGCGCGGAAGCCCGGAGGCATCGTGGCGATGCGGTCGCCGTGGCTCATCCACACGGCCGTCTCGCCGTCGAGTCCGTCGAAGAGCGGGCTGGGGTCGTTCTTGTGGACGACCGCGAAGCCGTATTCCCGTTCGGTGGCCGGGATGACGCTGCCGCCCAACTGGTGCGCGAGCAGCTGCATGCCGTAGCAGATGCCGAGTACCGGGACGCCGCTCTCGAATATCCACGGTTGGGCCAGCGGTGCGCCGTCCTCGTAGACGGATGCGGGCCCGCCGGAGAGGATGATGCCCTTCAGGTCGAGCCCGTCGACGGCTGCGCGCGGCGCGGTGGGGGAGATGAGTTCGCAGTAGACGTTCTGCTCGCGGACGCGGCGGGCGATGAGCCTGCTGTACTGCGAGCCGTAGTCGATGACAGCGATGCCTTCCGGCTTCAGGGGTTCGGACTCGCCGATGCTCCGGCGCTCGCCGGAGGCTTGCTCGCGCTCCTGGGCGATGCCCAGGTAGGTGGAGACTTCAACGTCGCCGCTCGTCGACACCCGGTGCGTCCCGTCGGTGAGCGGCGGTGGGGCGTTGTCGTTGGGCGAGTCCATGCGGTACTGAGCAATGTATAACGGCGCGCGTCGCCGGGTCAACGCATGGGATCTGTGACACGCGCCCCTTTCGCGGTCGCGCCGTGCCCACGTACGCTGCCTCCATCGCTGGCCCAGACGACTGTAGCCGCCGTAGATGGCAGGTGAGCAGAAATGGATAGAAAAGAGCAGATAAGTGCAGTGAATGAGCAGCGGATGAGCAGTAATGAGCAGTTTGACTGCTCATCGGTAAGGACGCGTCCAGAGGTGAAATCAGGGCGGATGAGCAGAAATGGGCAGTATTTCCCTCTGAAGGCTTCATCGCGGGCTGTCCATCCACAGAGCACACGCCGGGGCAAGGGATGGAATGAGGGAGGCCGGTGCTATACTCGGAGCCGTCTTGCCCGTAAGGACGGTCTCCCGATGCCCCTCGCTCCCGACAACCCCAACAACCGCTCCGTCGCGTCCATCCTGTTACGCGAGGGCGGCGTCATCGCGTTTCCCACGGACACCGTCTACGGCCTCGGCGCGTCGGCGTTCAATCACGCGGCGGTCTCCATGATCTTCGTCATCAAGAACCGCAGCAGGGACCAGGGGCTGCCGGTGCTCATCGCATCGGAATCTCAGCTGCCGGAAGTTGCTTCGGAAGTGCCGGACAGCGCCTACGCGCTCGCGGAGCGCTTCTGGCCGGGCGGACTGACGCTCGTGGTGCCGCGCAACACGAACGTTCCTGCACTCGTCGCAGGCTACGGCGACACGATAGCCGTGCGGCTGCCGGACCACCCGTGCCCGCAGACGCTCGTGCAGGCGCTCGGGAAGCCGATCACGGGCACGAGCGCGAACCGCCACAACGGGCCGGAGCCGTCGAGTGCGGCCGAGGTGCAGCGGCAGCTCGGCAACCGCCTCAGCATGATCCTGGACGGCGGTGAGAGCCCCGTCGCGGTCCCGTCCACCATCGTCGACACCACACAGAACCCGCCGAAGGTGCTCCGCCCCGGCGGAATCACTTTGGAGCAGATGCGCGATGTCTGCGAGGTCGCAGGCCCGGACGCGCCTGCCTGCTGACGCTGACCCGATGCCTGACGCACCTTGGACACCCGACAGCCTGCGCGCGCACCAGCCACTCATCGAGCAGGCGCTGCGCACGAGCCTCGATCTCCCCAACGACCCCGCGCTCCCGCTCTACCGGATGATGCGCTACCAGCTTGGCTGGATAGACGCTGCGGGCGAGGAACGCCATGCCGAGACTGTCCGTACCCTCGGCGCGCTCTGCCTCGAAGCGGCGTCATCGCTGGGAGGCGACCCGGAGCAGTGCGCTCCGAGCGCGGCTGCCATCGAACTGCTGGGCGAGTCGGCCGCCGTGCACGAGGAGATGCAGACCGCAACTCAGCAGCGGGCAGGGCAGGACGCGGTCTGGTGGGTGTGGGGCCCGGCGCAGGCGATCAACGCGGGCGACGGCCTTTACGCGCTCGCGCGGCTCTCGATACTCGACGCGCTCAGCGGCGACGCCGTGGCCCGGCTCCCCGCAACGCTCACGGAGTTGGACACCGCGGCGCTGGAGTACTACCAGGGCCAGTACCACGACCTCCAACTCCAGGAACGCGTGGACGTGACGGAGCAGCAGTACATGCGCATGGCGCGCGGGAAATACGGCGCCCTCATGGGCGGCGCGCTGGCCCTCGGCGCCGTCGCCGCGGGAGCGGACGATGCCACGGTGCTGGCATTCCGCGAAGCGGGCATCCAGATGGGAGTGGCCGCGCTCATAGCGAGTGAGGAACGCCTCTTCTGGGGCGAGGGGGGAGAGACAGGGCGCGCGCTGAACAAGAGCAAGCTCTACCCGGTGGTTGCCGCGCTGCAGCACGGGACGCTCGCCCAGAAGCGGGCGCTCGGCGGCTACTATTTCAAGCGCGTGATGGAGCCGGACGACCTCGCGGGCATCCGCGCGGTGCTGGAGGACACGGGCGCCCGCCGACAGACACGCACCGTGCTGGACCAGACGAAACGCAGCTCCATAGAGGAGCTCGAGAAGACTGATCTGACGATACTCCAGCTCGATGGCTGGGGAGAGATCGTCAACGGACTCACGGGAGAACCATGGGCATGAAGCGAACGCTCAGGGATTTCGATTGGCAAGGCAAGCGCGCGCTCGTCCGCGTCGACTTCAACGTACCGTTCGAGCGCGGCACGACGCGCATTTCGGACGACGTGCGCATCCGCGAGGCCGTGCCGACCATCGACTACCTGCGCGGGCAGGGCGCGTCCGTCATCCTCTGCACTCACCTCGGACGCCCCGACGGCAAGCGCTCGCCCGAACTCGAACTCGGCCCCATCGTCGAACGGCTGAGCGAACTGCTCGACGCAGCGGTTGGCTACGTGCACGACGCTCCGGGAGACGACGCAAAGGCTGCCGCCCGAACGCTGAACGCCAGCGATGTGCTCATGCTGGACAACATCCGCTTCTGGCCGGGCGAGGAAACGAACGACCCTGAGTTCGCGGCGTCGCTCGCGTCGCTGGCCGACGGCTATGTGAACGACGCGTTCGGCACGGCCCATCGAGCGCACGCATCAACCGAGGGCGTCGCGCACCACCTTCCTGCCATGGCGGGCCTCCTCATGGAGAAGGAGATCACGTTCCTCGGTGGCGTACTGGAGAACCCCGCGCGCCCCCTCGCGGCCTTGCTCGGCGGAGCAAAGGTGAGTGACAAACTGCAGGTGCTCGGACGGCTCATCGGTCACGCGGACGGACTCTTCGTCGGCGGCGGCATGGCAGGCACGTTCCTCAAGGCGCAGGGCTACGAGATAGGCGCGTCGCTGCTCGAGGAAAACCTCATCGACTTCTGCACCGAGACGATGGAACGCGCGGCCGCGGCCTCGACGCCCATCACACTGCCGGACGACGTCGTCATCGCCGAACGCATCGAGCCAAACGTTCCCACGTCCGCCGTGTCCATCAGCGATATCCCCGCCGACGCCATGATCCTGGACATCGGCCCGCGTACGGCTGCCTCCTACGCAGAGCGTCTCGCCGCGATGGGCTCGGTCGTCTGGAACGGACCGATGGGCGTGTTCGAGGTGCCTCCCTTCCACGAAGGCACGCGCATCGTCGCGGAGGCGCTGGCGTCGAGCAACGCGGTCACGGTCATCGGCGGCGGCTCGACGGCGGAGTCGGTCGCACACCTGGGGCTCGCCGAGCAGATGTCGCACGTTTCGACCGGCGGCGGTGCGTCCCTCGAATTCCTGGAAGGCAAAGAACTGCCCGGCGTCGCCGCCCTGGATGAAGTCCAGGGCGCACACTGAGACGACGTATAGACAACAGACACCCCTAACGCTGAGGAGAAGACGTGCCCACGCCATTAGTAGCAGGCAATTGGAAGATGAACCCCACCTCGGTGGCGGACGCCGAAACACTCGCCTCTGATCTCGTCGAAGCCGTCGGCGGCATCGACGCCGTAACGCGCGTCGCCTGCCCGCCGTTCGTGGCGCTGTCCGCCGTTGCGGGCGCGCTCGCGGGCTCCGGCATCGGAGTCGGCGCGCAGAACGCCCACCCAGAGGCGAAGGGGGCGTTCACCGGCGAAGTCCCGCTGGGGATGCTGACCGGACTGTGCGCGTACGTCATCGTCGGCCACTCGGAGCGGCGGCAGCTCTTCGGTGAAACGGACGCCTTCATCAACGCCAAGGTCAACGCCGTGCTCACGGCCGGCCTGCTCCCCATCCTGTGCGTCGGCGAAACGATGGACGAGCGCGACTCCGGCCGCGCGAAGGCCGTCGTGCGGCGGCAGGTTTCGGCGGGACTGGCAGGCGTGGAACCGGAGCAGGCGGGAAGCATCGTCGTCGCCTACGAACCGGTGTGGGCCATCGGCACAGGCAGGGCGGCGACGCCCGAGATGGCGCAGGAGATGTGCGCCGTCGTGCGCTCCGAGGTGGGCGTGGCGCTCGACGCGGACGGCGGCAACGTGCCGGTGCTCTACGGCGGAAGCGTCAACCCCGGAAACGCGGACTCGCTCGCGGCGCAGCCGGACATCGATGGCGCGCTCGTGGGTGGCGCAAGCCTCGTCGCGGCAGACTTCGCTGCCATCGTCAGAGCGTTCGCGCCGGCCTGATGCCCATGGCCGGGCCGCGCGTCCTCTTCATCGTCGGACCGACCGCGAGCGGCAAGACCGCCGCATCGCTGGAACTCGCGACCCGCGCCCGTATCGAAATCGTCAACGCCGACAGCCGCCAGGTGTACCGGGGCATGTCCATCGGCACGGGCAAACCAACGCCCGCCGAACTCGCCTCCGTACCCCATCACCTCATTGACGTCGCCGTCCCAGACGAGCCCTACAACCTCGCGCGGTTCCTCGCAGAGGCGCGTGCCGCCATCGCTGACATCGCATCGAGAGGCGCCATTCCCGTGGTCGTAGGGGGCACCGGGCAGTACGTATGGGGACTCGCCGAAGGCTGGCACGCCCCGGCTGTCCCACCGAACCCGCAACTGCGATCGGAACTGGCCGAGGAGGCGCGCTTGCACGGTCCCGAGGCGCTGCACGAGCGTCTGCGCGCCGTCGACGCCCACGCAGCGGACGCGATAGACCCTCGCAACGTGCGGCGCGTCGTCCGGGCGCTGGAGGTGTGGCATGAGACCGGCGCTCCGTTCTCCCGCCAGCGCCGGAAGTCGCGCCCGGATTTCGAACCGGTGCTGCTCGGCATCGCGCCGGAACGGGCCGCACTGCGCCAACACGCCGCGGACCGCGTCGACGCCATGCTGAACAGCGGCTGGCCGGAAGAGGTGCGAGAACTCCTGCGCGCCGGCTACGGCCCGGAGCTGCCGTCGTTCTCAAGCGTCGGCTACCGCGAGGTTGCGGCCTACGTGCGGGGCAGCATGACACTCGAACAGACGGCTGAGCGAGTGAAGAGCGCCACCCACCGCCTGACCCGTCGACAGGCAACGTGGTTCAAGGCAACCGACGAGCGCATCGCGTGGCACCCCGATGCGAACGCGCTCGCCGTACGTGCGCTGGAGACACTCCGCGCTTGACGGAGCACGCCCACCCGTAGGAACCTAGCATCGCTCCTCCGCGCCCCTGTGAGGAGTAATCAACACGACGAGAGCAGGTGATATGTCAGGCTATCTCGACCCCAACGACCCCGTAGTGCAGGCGTTCGCGAAACTCGGCACCACGCCGGTGAGCGACGCGATGGACAGGCTCGGCCTCGGAGGACAGTGCTTCGGCATCAAGCCCGTGGACCGCGACTTCACGCTCTGCGGCCGCGCCCACACCGTCCGCAACGAGCCGATGACCGCAGGCCACAAGGGCGAGAGCGTCGGCGACTACATCGACGAAGTCGCGCCCGGCGGCGTGGTCGTCATCGACAACGGCGGACGGCTCGACGCCACGGTCTGGGGAGACATCCTCACCATCATGGCCGACCGCAACAACCTCGGCGGCACCGTCATCCACGGCGTTTGCCGGGACTCCAACCGCGCCCTGAAGCTGAACTACCCCATCTTCTCGCGCGGCACCTACATGCGCACGGGCAAGGACCGCGTCCGCGCCGACGCCTACCAGGAGCCCGTGTCGCTCGGGGAGGTCCGCGTGCTGCCAGGCGACCTGCTGCTCGGCGACGGCGACGGCGTGCTCGTCATCGCGCAGGAGCACGAGCAGGAAGTGCTGAAGGCCGCACAGGAGATTGACGAGGCTGAGGAGCGCATCCGCAACGAGATCGCGCTCGGCGGGCGACTCGACGCAGCGCGCGAGAAGTTCCGCTACCACCAGCTGCAGAGCAGGGTGTAGGAGGCGCAGGCCGTCGATGACCACGGATAACAACGACGCAAGCGGAATCGTCTACATTCTGACGAATGAGGCCATGCCGGGTTGCATCAAGATTGGGGAAACCGGCGGGAACTCCCCTCGCGCCGTTCAAAAGCGCATGCGTGAACTGGACGGAACTGGTGTGCCAAGGCCATTTGACTGCGCGTATGCAGCGGTAGTGGCTGATCGCAAACAAGTGGAGAAATCCCTGCACGAGGTGTTTGGAGACCGCCGCATCCGCCCCACCCGGGAGTTCTTCGAAGGGGTCGAAGTACACAGAGTGATACGAGCCCTGCAAATGGTCCCTGGACAAAATGTAACTCCTGGCGAAACACCGGAACTGGACAAGGAAGGGCAGGCTGTTCAGGTTAAGCCGCCGAAGCGTCCGGCGTTGACCTTCCCTATGGTGAAAATACCAAAAGGTGCGGAGTTGACCTTCCTCAAGGACGAAAGCAAGACATGCACAGTACTCGACGACCGCCTCGTGGAGTACCAAGGAAAGCCTTGTGCCCTTTCACCCCTGTCGCAACAACTTCTGGGATATGCGAATGTGGGAGGGGCTGATTACTGGCTGTACGAGGGTGAGACGCTGAGTGAACGGCGTAGGCGCATGGAGAGTGAAGGCGCAGGTGAGGAGTAACACAACACAGGAGGCAGTTAGTCATGCAGACTTCCATCCCTTGCGTATTCATGCGCGGCGGCACGTCGCGGGGGGCGTACTTCCTCGCGTCCGACCTGCCGAGCGACCCTGAGACGCGCGACAGGGTGCTGCTCGCGGTCATGGGTTCGCCCGACGACCGCCAGATCGACGGACTCGGCGGGGCGGACCCGCTCACGAGCAAGGTCGCCATCGTCAGCCCCGCCACACGCGAGGACTGCGACGTCGACTACCTCTTCGCGCAGGTCGTGGTGAACGAGGCGGTCGTGGACGTGAGCCCGAACTGCGGCAACATGCTCGCAGGCATCGGGCCGTTCGCCATCGAGCACGGCCTCATCCCCGCCGCTGGTGACGAGACCGTGGTACGCATCCACATGGTCAACTCCGGCGACCGTGCCATCGCCCGCATCATGACGCCGGGCGGGCAGGTGGAGTACCAGGGCAGTGCGCGTATAGACGGCGTACCCGGCACCTCCGCGCCAATCATGATCGACGTCGAGGACACGGCAGGGTCGTTCTGCGGCGCACTCTTCCCCACGGGCAACCGAGCCGACGTCATAGACGGCATCGAATGCTCGCTGATGGACAACGGCATGCCAGTCGTCGCCATGCGCGCCGCCGACCTCGGACGCACGGGCTACGAGACGCGCGACGAGCTGAACGCGGACACTGAACTGAAGGAGCGCATCGAGAATATCCGCCTGCAGGCGGGGCACCTGATGAACCTCGGTGACGTGACCGACAATGTCGTGCCCAAGATGTTCCTGCTCGCGCCTCCGGTCAACGGCGGCGCCATCTGCACGCGCTCGTTCATACCCAAGGTCGCTCACGCCTCGATAGGCGTCCTCGCCGCGGTGACGGTCGCAACCGCCGCCGTCTTCCCCGGCACGACCGCTTACGACTACGCGGTGCGCCCGGAGGGACGCCGCAAGATGCTGGGCCTGGAGCACCCCACCGGCGACTTTGCAGTCGAGGTCGAGGTGGGTGGCACCGACGAAGAACCGGCCATCGAGCGCGCCGCGCTGCTACGGACGGCCCGCAAACTGATGGAGGGTGAGGTCTACATTCCGGCCGAAGTCTGGTCGGGGCAGGGCGCTCTCACCGGAGCAGCGGAACGATGACAGAGCGCGAGATACGCCTGATCGCCGGACCTGACCCCAATCCCAAAAAGCCGGACCTGCAGTTGCCTGCGAGCGCGTGCGACGCGCACTGCCATATCTTCGGCCCCGGTGACGTCTTTCCATACCACCCGAACCGGTCCTACACACCACCCGACGCGTCGAAAGAAACGTTGAAGGCGCTGCACGACCACCTCGGCATCGCCCGTGCGGTCATCGTCCACGCGAGCTGCCACGGCGTCTACATGGACGCCACGCTCGACGCAATTGCGTGGTCGGGCGGGGCGTACCGTGGCACGAGCATCGTGGAGCCGGACATCAGCGACGCGGAACTTGCCCGCTACCACGAGGGAGGCATCCGCGCCGTGCGCTTCAACTTCGTGCGCCACCTGGAGAGCGTGCCGGAACCGGACGTCGTCAAGCGCATGGCTGAGCGCATCGAATCGATGGGCTGGCACCTCGTCGTTCACCTAGACGCGGAGGACATCGTCGAGCTCTCACCGATGCTGCTCGGGTTGCCCGTGCCCTTCGTCATCGACCACATGGCGCGGGTGAAGGCGGGCGACGGTCTGGAACAGACGCCGTTCCAGGAGTTGCTGCGGCTGATGGAGCGCCCCAACGCGTGGGTGAAGATATGCGGCGGCGAGCGCGTCTCAACCGACGGCCCGCCGTTCACGGATGCTGTCCCGTTCGCACAGGCGCTCATCGCCGCCGCGCCGGACCGCGTGCTCTGGGGCACCGACTTCCCGCACCCGAACGTGCGCCACATGCCGAACGACGGGCACCTCGTCGACCTGTTCGGTATGTACACGGACGAACCTGCCGTCCAGAAGCAGATCCTCGTCGACAACCCGGACACGCTCTACTTCAGCGTCAACTGACACGCAAGGCAGAGCGGGCAGGGCAGAGGCCTTACAATAGGACGTGAGGCCCTGTTATGCCGCGTTCCTCCACAACCCGATCCCGCCTCCGGCCAACCCTCCTTGCGTGGGCGCGCGTTACGTGGCTCGCGATGTGCGCGTTGCTCGTGACGGCCGGGTTCGCCGGCACTGCGCTGGCGCAATCGCGCGAAGCGCACGTCGTCGAGGTCGATGGCATCATCAGCCCCATCACAGACCGCTACATCACGCGCGCGCTGGAAGATGCCGAGCGAAGCGGGGCCGAAGCAGTCGTCATCACGCTCGATACGCCCGGTGGACTCCTGAGCGCGACGCGCGACATCACCGAAACGCTCCTCGCCGCGCCCGTGCCAGTGATCGTCTACGTGTCGCCGCAGGGAGCGCACGCCGCGTCCGCCGGAACGTTCATCACCGCTGCGGGGCACATCGCGGCGATGGCGCCCGGCACGAACATCGGCGCGGCGAGCCCGGTCGGCGGCCAGGGCGAGGAGCTGAATGAGACGCTCGAGAGCAAGGTGTTCGAGGACACCGCTGCGCTGATCCGCTCCATCGCCGAGGTGCGCGGCAGGCCGTCCGAACCGCTGGAAGCGACTGTGCTCGAAGCGAAGTCGTATACCGCGGAAGAGGCGGTGGAACTCGGCATCGTGGACGTCATCGCCGTGAACATGAACGACCTGCTGAAGCAGATCGACGGTCAGAGCGTCGTCGTAATCACCGCAGACGGCGAGCGCACGGTGACCCTCCACACCGCGGAGGCGCCGGTGCGGAACATCAGCATGGGACTGTTTGACCGCATACTCTCATACCTCGCTGACCCGAACGTCGCGTTCCTGCTCATCTCGCTTGGCGGGCTCGGTCTGTTCGTCGAGTTCTGGAACCCGGGCCTCATCTTCCCCGGTGTGGCGGGACTCGTCGCGCTCGTGCTGGGGCTCGCGGCGCTGGGAAGCCTGCCGGGCAACTGGGCGGGCGTGGCGCTCATCCTGCTGGCATTCGTGCTGTTCAGCGTCGAGTTCAACATAGACGGGTTTGGTGTAGTCGGCGCGTTGGGCATCGCAAGCCTCGTCCTTGGCGGCATCCTGCTCTTCTCGCACTTCGGCACACCGTCGCCCGTGCTCCCGGACATCAGCGTGAGTTGGTGGGCCATCACGCCGGTCGCGGTTACCATGGGCATCGGCGTCCTGCTCTTCTCGCGGGAGGTGGGACGCGTGCGCCGTGAACAGTTCAGGCACGGTACGCCCGAGCCCATCCTCATCGGCATGACTGGTATGGTATCGGCGGCGCTCGCACCCGAAGGAAAGGTGCGCGTGCGCGGCGAAACCTGGAATGCCCGTGCGCTGGACGGCTCGCACATCGGACGCGGGTCATCCGTTGTGGTACGGACGGAGTACGGCGCGTTGCTGGAAGTGGAACGAGTAGAACCAAGACGGGCAGAGGAAACGGAGAAGGAGTAGGCAAATGGCTAACTGGGGTCTGAATGTCATCAAGCAGTATCAGCGACTCGTCGTGTTCACGTTCGGTTCGTACACCGGGACGCGCGGGCCGGGCATCCGATGGCTCTGGCCGTTCGTCAACAACGGCTCATCCACCGCGGACCTGAGGGAGGTACCCGTGCCTATCCCGCGGCAGACGAGCATCACGCGGGACAACGCCCCGATAGACATCGACTTCTTCGTCTATATGCGCGTCATTGAGGACCGCCCGCAGGACACCATCCTGAACATCAGCGACTTCGGTGCGGCAGCGCAGGCGCTGGCCATGACGACGCTCCGTGCGGTCGTCGGCGAGATGGACCTGGATGACGTGCTCTCCAAGCGCGAGCGCATCAACTCCCAGCTCCAAGTGAAACTGGACGAGGTCACGGTCAACTGGGGCGTGAAAGTGACCCGGGTCGAGATCAAGGAAGTCGAGCCCCCGCGCGACGTGCAGGACGCGATGAACCGCCAGCTCTCCGCCGAGCGCACCCGCCGCGCCGCCGTCACCGAGGCGGAAGGCGAACGCGACGCCGAGATCAACCGCGCTGAGGGTGAACGGCAGGGCGCCGTGCTGCGCGCGGAAGGCGCCAAGCAGGCGGCGATTCTCGAGGCTCAGGGCGACCGGGAGGCGGCCATCCTGAGAGCGGAAGGATTCAGCCTGGGTATGCAGCGCATCAACGAAGTTGCGATGCAGGCCGATCCCCGCACGATGAGCCTGCAGTACTTCGACACGCTCAAGGACATCGGCGGCAGCCCCTCCACCAAGTGGATATTCCCGATGGAGTTCACGTCCATGCTGCAGCCATTCCTGCAAGGAGCGCAGGCCACGGCCTCCGGCAACAGCGGGGAGTAGTGAGAGCAGCGTTACAGGGCAGTGCAGCGGCGGCCATCCTCGCGATGGCCGTCGCTCTGCTCGTTGTTTCCTGTGGCCCCGAAGCGACGCCGACGCCATCCATCACGGCAGAGGACGTGCGCGACCAGGGAGCCGAAACTCTGCGAAACCTGTCGACCGTCCACTTCCTCGTGACGCACGAGGTGGGCGGCACGGACATCGGCTTCTCTTCGACACTCACCGAGGCGGAAGGCGATGGCGTCTTCCCTGACAAGGCGGAGTTCCTGGCAACGGCCACCAGCAAGCTCTTCGGAAACGCCACGCTGCAACTGGACATCGTGCAGTACGGTGAGACGACTCACCTGCGTGACCGCATCAGCATGGTCTGGCAGGCACTCCCCGCCGGAACGCTCGCCATCAATTTCGCCAACATCAACGGCAGCATCGCGGACGCGCTCGCCTCACTCGGCGAACTCGACCTTGCAGACGGTGGCTCGGTAGACGGCGCGCCGGTGCATAAGCTCACGGGAACCACGCCATCGACTTCGATGCGAGGACTCGTGCCTGGCGCGCCGGAAGGAGCAACGCTGCAGATGGAAGTCTGGATCGGGCGTGACGACTACCTCGTGCGCAAGGTGCGCCTGACGGGCAGGCTGGTGGAAGCCGACACGCCGGACATCGTGCGCGTACTGGAACTCTCCAGGTTCGACGAACCCGTCACCATCGAGCCTCCGGCATAGGTAACGGCATGGCCTCTCCGGAGTCCACCCGAATGCCGCTCCGGCTCTCGCCCAACGCCACGCTTGTAACTGTCTGCGCGGGCGTGTTTCTCGCCTCGCTCGACCAGACATCGGTCGTCACTGCCCTCCCTGCGGTCATGATGGACCTGGGGATCAGCATCGACCGACTGAACGACCTCGCCTGGGTGGTGACTGCATACCTGCTTGGGTTCACGGTGGCGATGCCGCTGTTGGGCCGGGCGGGGGACGTGTACGGCTACCGCCGTCTGTATCTCGGCGCGATGCTCCTCTTCGGCGTGGGCTCCGCCGCTGTCGCGCTCGCCCCAAACCTCGGCTGGCTCATCGCGGCGCGTGTCGTGCAGGCCGTGGGCGGCGGCGCGCTGGTCCCGGCGGCGATAGCGCTAGCGGGCGAAGGGCTTCCTCCGGCACGGCGTGCCATCGTGTTCGGCATCGTCGGAGCAGCGGCCGAGGCAGGCGGAGTGCTCGGCCCACTCTACGGGGGGCTGATCGTCGACTGGATCGGATGGCGCTGGGTGTTCTGGAGCAACCTGCCTATCGTGGCTGTGCTGGCAGTTGCGCTCCTCGGCATGCCGGAGGCAGGACGCTCCGGCGGGCGGCTGGACGTGACCGGCGGTGTGCTGCTTGCAGGCGGACTGTCGCTGGTGACCGGCGGGCTCGCGCAGCGCTCGCTTTTCGGAGGAGGTTCAGCGCTGCCGTACGTGCTCATCGGAGTCGGTGCGCTGTTGCTGGTGGCGCTGCCGTTCGCGGAGCGTCGGGCGCTCGCGCCGGTCGTGAGCACGGCCCTCTTCAGGGCGCGTAGTTTCGCCGCAGCGATGAGCGCACAACTGTTGGCCGGCGGTGCGCTCGTGCTCATCCTTGTCACTGTTCCCCTGATGACCAACACCGTGCTGGGCGAACCGCCGCTGGAGGGCGGTCTGCGGCTGATGCGCTTCACCGGAGCGATACCCGTCGGCGCGCTGCTGGGCGGCTACGCTGCGTCGCGCATCGGCGTCCGCGTTCCGGCGCTGGTGGGCCTGGCGCTCGCGGCAGTCTGTTTCGTGTTGCTGACGACGTGGGACGAGACGATAGCCGACCCTCGCCTGACGCTGCACCTCGCGATAGGTGGCCTGGGATTCGGACTGCTCATCGCACCGTTCACCGTGGCTGCGGTCGAATCCGCGGGCAACGAATACCGGGCGACCGCCGCCGCGTGGATAACGGCGTCGCGGATGTTCGGGATGACGGCGGGGCTCGCGGCGATGTCCGCCCTGGGCGTGGATTACCTGCAGTCGCTCGCCGGCGGCCTGCCAGTCCCGATACAGCTGCCCGGCGAGAGCGCCGCAGCGTTCTCGGACCGCGTCTCCGCCTACGAGGAAGGCATCTCCAACGCCTCGTTCGACGTCTTCAGACTCTTCTTCCGGTCCGGGCTGGTGCTCGTCATCCTTGCGGCGGTCCCGTCCCTGTGGATGCGCGGCGCCCGGCGTGGTTAGTGCCCGCCACAGAGCGTCTGCCAGAGAAAGCCGTCCTGCCGCAGCAGCCCTGCCGAACCCGACGGTCCCCACGTGCCCTGTCCGTACGTCTCCGGCGGGCTCGCCTCCGGCGACTCCCAACACTTCAAGAGCGGGTCAACGATATTCCACGCCTCTTCGATCTGGTCGGCGCGGATGAAGAGGCTGGCATCTCCCTCCATCGCGTCTTCCAGCAGCCGTTCATACGCCTCCGGCAATTCCTGGCCGAGCCGAAGCTCATCCTTGTAGTGGAAGCTCAGGTCCACCGGATGCGTGATGAACCCGGCATCGACCGCCTTGCTGTCGATCTGGAGGTGGACCCCCTCGTCGGGCTGAACGCAGATGGAGAGGATGTTGGGTGCGAACCCCCTCCCGCCAAGGCGTTCGAACATCGCGAGAGGAGGGCTCTTGAACTGGATGATGATCTCGGACACCTTCTCCTCCATGGCCTTGCCCGAGCGGAGGTAGAACGGGACACCCTGCCAGCGCCAGTTGTCCACGTACAAGCGCAGCGCGGCGTAGGTTGGCGTCACCGAACCCGGCGCGACGCCCGGTTCGTCGACGTAGCCCTCGTACTGGGCACGGACGGCGTGTTCGCGGAACTCCTCCGGAGTCCAACGGCGTACCGCGCGCAGGAGGTCGCCCTTCCGGTCGCGCACCGACTCGGGGGCCAGGGAGTCGGGCGGTTCCATCGCCACGAGGCACATCAGCTGCATGAGGTGGTTCTGGATCATGTCCCGCACGACGCCGGAACCGTCGTAGTAGCCCGCACGGCCTTCAACGTCCACGGCCTCGGACACCGTCACCTGCACGTTGTCCACGTAGTTGCGGTTCCACAGGGGCTCGAAGATGGCGTTGCCGAATCGCAACACCAGCAGGTTCTGTACCGTCTCCTTACCGAGATAGTGGTCGATGCGGAAGGTCTGGTTCTCGCGGAAGACATTGTGCAGCGCACGGTTCAGCTCGCGTGCGGACTCCTCGTCCTTGCCGAACGGCTTTTCGACGATGACCCTGCGCCAGCCGCTCTCCTCCGTGGTGAGCCCCGCGTCGCGCAGCCCCTCCGCCGCCAGCCGGTGCAGGGAAGGGGCGATGGCAAAATAGAACAAGCGGTTCGCGCCGTCAGTTCCCTCGACTTCAGCGAGCTTGCGTCCCAACTCCTCGAATGCCGCTGCGTCACCCAGGTCTCCACAGACATAGTGGAGGCAGCGCGCGAACTCTGCCCATTCTTCAGGAGTCGTCTCCAACCCTCCGAGTTCGCGCGCGCCCTCTTGCAGTAGACCACGGTATGAGTCGTCGCCATGCTGAGCGCGGGCGAAACCGACGACATTCACTTCGCCGTCGAGTCTGCGCTTGCGTCGCAGGTTGTAGAGCGCAGGGATGAGCTTGCGCTGTGCAAGGTCGCCGGTACCGCCGAAAATGACGATGGTTGTCTTGGACATGGGTCGTCGGTTAGAGGCTTCCCAACAGGCGCAACACGGCAGCCTCTGCATCCCTGCCCAGGTTGATCCGGACGACGCGCCGCCCGGTTTCTTTGAGCGCCTCGTAGTCGCCGATGGCCTGGGCCGCCGCGAGGGTGCCGAACCCGAAGCGTTCCCCCGGTATGGGGATGTCCGAGCGCACGTCGGCAGCCATCTGCAGGAAGAGGCCCGTGTTCGGCCCGCCCTTGTGCAGTTGGCCGGTTGAGTGGAGGAAGCGCGGGCCGTAGCCCAGTGTCGTAGCGATGCGATGCTTGCGCATGGCGTACTGGCGGAGCATGTTCACGGCGTTCGTGACGCCGTCGGTCTCCTCAACGTACGCCATGATGGAGAGGTAATCCCCCTCGGCTGCCTCACCGAGCAGGCCGGTGACCGAGCCCTCATCGGCATCCGGCAGCGCGCCCTCATTCACATACGTCTCGAGGACGCGGTTCGTCACGTCCTTCGCCTGTTGCACGTTCGGCTGATCGAAGGGTTGGATGCCAAGCAGATGTCCCGCGACCGCGGTGGCCATCTCCCAGCGGAAGAACTCCGCACCAATGTCGTACACGTCGTCCATCTCCAACGTGATGACCGGATGCCCCGCATCCCGGATGCGTTCCAGGCCTACGTCCGCTGCCGCGTTGTCACCGCCGGAGAGACGTACGTGCACGAAGAGACGGTCATCGCTGTACGCATCGGTTTCGAGCAGCGGTTCGTTGACGACGGGGACTATGCCCTTGCCGTCTTTGCCGGTGCTCTCCGCGATGAGCTGCTCGACCCAGAGGCCGAAACTCGCGACCTCCGGAGATGCGACGAGCGTGAGCTTGTCGCGTCCCTGAAGCGTCACCCCCCCAATGGCAGCGCCGAGCCAGCCGCCGGGATTGTTCCGGACGCCGGCCCCTGCCTCGCAACGCGCGGCCATCTGCGAGACGCGGTCCAGCAGCTTGCCGCAGTCCACCCCGCAGAGGGCGGCGGGTACGAGTCCGAAGAACGAGCCAACGGAGTAGCGCCCGCCGAGGTCGGGAGGGTTCTCGAACACGCGGCGGAAGCCCTGGGAAGCGCCGAGTTCTTCCAGCGACGTCCCCGGGTCTGTGATCGCGACGAAATGCCTGCCGGTCCGTTCCACGCCGACCGCGCTCTCCACGATGGTGCGGAAATGCTTGTAGAACGAGTTCGGCTCTATCGTGCCGCCGGACTTGGAGGAGACGATGAAGAGCGAGCGCGCCGGGTCGATGGAGCGCGTAACGGTGCCAACCCGCGCAGGGACAGTGGAGTCGAGGACGGTGAGGGCAGGGAAGCCCGGCGCGCTGCCGATACACTGCCGCAGCACCTCCGGCCCCAGGCTGCTGCCGCCCATGCCGAGCAGCACCACGTCCCGGGTGCCTTCGTTGCGGACCTCTTCTGCGAACGAGCGCAAGTCACTCACGTGCTCCGTCATGTCGCGGGAGATGGTCAGCCAGCCGAGCCGGTCGGCAATCTCAGTGGGGTCGTCGTTCCAGACCGTGTGGTCCTTGTCCCAGATACGCGCCATGACGTTGCTGCGCGCAAGCCGCGTCAGCGCATTCGTCACTGCCCGTTGATGTGGGCCGAGGGGAGAGGTGGGTTGTTGCGTTCTTTGCGTCATGCGTGTCCGTCGCTTCTGCCGTTCCGTGTCACTGACCGGGCGCAGTATAGAGCAAGCGCCACCAGACTACGCCCTGCCACGCACGAGCGATTCCGCAGCTTCCGCAACACGCTCCGCGGTGAGGCCGTATTCCTGGTAGATGCGTTGGTACGGGGCGGACGCACCGAACGTATCCACGCCTATCGAGACTCCCTCCAGGCCCACGTACCGTTCCCAGCCGATCGTTCGCCCGGCCTCGACCGACACACGCGCCCTGACGGCGGGCGGCAGCACGGCGTCGCGGTACTCCTTCGGCTGCGCGTCGAACAACTCCCACGACGGCATCGAAACGACCCGCGCCGCGATGCCTTTCTCGGCGAGAGCCTTGCCCGCATCGAGCGCGATCTGCACCTCGGAGCCGGTGCCGATGAGGATGATCTCCGGGTTTGCCGAAGATTCCCAGAGTACATACGCCCCGCGCAGTACGCCGTCAGCAGTCGGGTAGACGCTCCTGTCCAGCACAGGAAGCCCCTGGCGCGTGAAGACGAGCACGGTCGGGCCGGTCTTGCGCTCGATCGCGGCGCGCCAGGCCGCTGCTGTTTCGGTGGCCTCCGCCGGGCGCAGCACGACCATGTTCGGCACGCTGCGCAGCCCGATGAGCTGCTCTACCGCCTGGTGTGTCGGGCCGTCCTCGCCGAGCCCGATGGAGTCGTGCGTGAAGACGTAGATCACCCGTTGACCCATCAGCGCCGCCAGGCGCATCGGTGGGCGCATGTAGTCGGAGAAGATGAGGAACGTCCCGGTGTAGGGAATGACTCCGCCGTGCAGCGCCATCCCTCCCGCGATGGACCCCATGGCGTGCTCACGCACGCCGAAATGCATGTTATGCGGCGTCACCTTTTCGCCGTCCGCGTTCACGTACTCGCGAAGCATGGTGTTGTTGGACGGCGCAAGGTCGGCAGAGCCGCCGACGAGCGTATGCAGGCGTTCAGCTATCGCGTTCATCACGCGGCCCCCGGCCTCGCGGGTCGCCAGCGGCTTCTCTTCGTTGGCGAAGAGGTCGTCGAGCGCATCGGCCCAGCCGTCCGGCAGTTCGCCGTTGAGATCGGCTTCCAGTTGCGCGGCCTCGGCAGGGTAGGCGGCACGGTATTCGGCCAGACGCCGCTCCCAGTCAGCCTGTGCACCGGCGCCGCGCTCCAGGGCGAGCCGCATGTGGTCGAGCGCCTCCTGCGGCACGATGAACGGCTCGTACGGCCATCCCAGTGTCTCGCGGGTAAGCGCGACCTCGTCCGTGCCAAGCGGGGCCCCGTGCACGCCTCCCGTGTTCGCCTTGTTCGGACTGCCGTAGCCGATCGTCGTCTGCGCCACGATGAGGCTGGGGCGCTCGCGCTCAGCCTGCGCTTCACGCAAGGCGCCCTCGACCGAAGGCAGGTCCATCCCGTCAATGGGGCCGACGACGTGCCAGCCATAGGCGCTGAATCGCGCGCCCACGTCCTCCAGGAACGTGACGTCGGTGTTGCCCTCGATCGAGATGTTGTTGTCGTCGTAGAGGTAGATGATCTTGCCGAGCTTATGCGTGCCCGCGAACGACGCAGCCTCCGACGCGACACCCTCCATTAGGTCGCCGTCCGAGCAGATGCCGTAGACGTAATGGTCGATGATCTCGTGCCCGGGCCGGTTGTAGCGCTCCGCGAGCAGCCGCTCCGCGTAGGCCATGCCGACGCCGTTCGCGAACCCCTGGCCGAGCGGGCCGGTCGTCACTTCGACGCCTGGTGTCAGACCGTACTCCGGGTGGCCGGGCGTTCGGCTTTCCCACTGCCGGAACTCGCGGATGTCGTCGAGCGTTACCGGGTAGCCGGTGAGATGGAGCAACGAGTAGATGAGCATGGAAGCGTGGCCCGCGGAGAGTACGAAGCGGTCCCGGTCAGGCCATGACGTGTCGGCGGGGTTGTGCTTCAGGAACCTGTCCCAGAGCGCATAGGCCATGGGGGCCGCGCCCATCGGCGCGCCGGGGTGTCCGCTGTTCGCCTTCTGGACGGCATCTATAGAGAGGAAGCGGATGGAGTTGATGCAGAGTTCGTCGGGGGGAGCGCTCGTCCGGGTCGTCATGCCGCCTCCATGGACAGGGGTGCTATCTCCATTCTAGCGAACCCGCGCGCGGGCGTGGGAGTCTTGCATCCGAAATGCCACTCGTGCGCTTGTGAGAATCGGCTGAGCGGAGTAGAAAGGGGTTCTGACCGAACGCAAAGGAGCGCAAGCGATGCTGTTCATAGACAACCAGACCGTCCAGCAGATACTCACCATCGACGACGCCATCAACTCGCAGGACATCGCGTTCCGTGGGCTGGTCGACGGCGCTGCGATCCACCGCCCGCGCATCGACATGTACGTCCCCACCGGCAGGGAGGACGACTACTACCGCTGGGGGACGATGGAGGGCGCGAGCCGCGACCTAGGCGTGTTCGCCATTCGCATGAAATCGGACGTCGTCTCGTGGCCGGAAGATGAGAACGGCAACTGGACGGAAGAGAAGTACTGCGTCGAGCCCGGGACGTACTGCGGCCTGATCTTCCTGTTCAGCACCGTGAACGGTGAGCCGCTCGCCATCATCAACGACGGCGAACTCCAGCACATGCGCGTCGGCGCGGGCGGGGGGCTCGGCGCGCGCTACCTGTCACGCGAGGACTCACGCGTCGTGGCCATGCTCGGCTCCGGAGGCATGGCGCGGACGTACCTCAAAGCATTCTGCAACGAGCGCCCCATCGAGAAAGTGCGCGTCTACAGCCCCACCAAGCGCAATCGCGAGACGTACGCCGCCGAGATGATGGACCTGCTGGACATCGACATCGAGCCGGTCGACGACCCCGAGTCCGCCGTGCGCGGCGCCGACATCGTCTCCACCTGCACGGACGCGATGCGCCCCGTGTTCAACGGCGAGTGGCTGGAGCCGGGGATGCACGTAACCAACCTGGGCGGTTACGAACTCGACGAGGTTGTGTTCGACAAGGCAAACGTCATCATCCGCCAAGGCATCGGCGGCGCGAGGCTGCAGGAAGACCCGCGCATCCAGTACGGACGCGGCCACAGCCCGGTGGCGTTCGTCGCCGGGAACGAGGAGGAGATGAAACGTCTGCCGCCCGCCGGACGGCGGATGCAGCAGTTTGGCTCCGGTTCCGAGCTGCCGTCGTTCACCGATCTCGTGAACGGCGTCGTGGACGGGCGCACGTCATCGGACGACATCACGCTCTACCTGAACGGCGGCAACCAGGGCCTGCAATTCGCCGCGGTGGGGAAAGTGGTCTATGAAAAGGCGCGCGAGATGGGCCTCGGCCACGAGATGCCTACCTCCATGTTCCTGCAGGACATCCGCGACTAGGCCAGGCGCTTCTCGAAGTAGACCAGGGCGGGCGCGGGGTTGCCGAACGGCTCCGTTGGGACGTAGCCCAGATGATCGTAGAGGCGTATGGCGCTCGCCATGTGCATCGTGGTGTCGAGCACCATCCGTGTCGCACCGCGTTCGGCAGCCATGCGTTCCAACCGGGCCACGAGTCCCGTGGCGATGCCTCCACCGCGCTCCTCGGGGATGACGTACATGCGCTTCAACTCGGCGGTGGCGGCATCGCGCATCCGCAGACCGCCGCAGCCGACGGGCTGGCCGTCGCGGCGAACGAGCAGCATGGCCACGATGTGTTGGTGCACAGCCTCCCCGGTCCAGCCCGACTCCTCGACCGTATTCAGCGACAGGAACTCCTTCTCGTACGCAGCGAGGAGCGCCGCGACCTCCGGTGTGTCCGGCGGTGCCTCCTCGAACGTGATGTCCGAGGGCGCGATTCGCTTCTCGTAGCAGACTGACCATGGCTTTCCGATGTGCTCTCCATAGGGTGGTATGTGCGCGTAACCAAGCGCCTCGTAGAAACGCATCGCCC
Source organism: Dehalococcoidia bacterium (assembly GCA_965208625.1). Lineage (GTDB taxonomy): Bacteria > Chloroflexota > Dehalococcoidia > Lucifugimonadales > Australimonadaceae > Bin16. The sequence continues at coordinate 924,348 of OZ242348.1, read as the reverse complement.
TGGGTTGGCGGTCGCCCGTCTCCAGGAGCATCAGTAGCACCCCACGCTCAGCCGCTGCGTCTTCCAGAGCGGACATGAGTTTTCGTGCAACCCCGGAGCCGCGTTCTTCGGGCAGGGCGTAGATGCGGCGCACTTCGCCGGTCGTGTCATCGAGGAACAGCACCCCACCGCAGGCCACCGGAACGCCGTTGCGCCGTGCGATGAGGAAGACGCCATTGAAAGCTGCTTTCAGTTCCGGGCTCAATGTGCCATTGAACGTTGCCCTTAATTCCGCGCTCATGCTGGTTGGGTCTTCGAGCACGTCCCAGTAGACCTCGTTCACTTCCGCATCGAGCATCGCCATCAGCGCCTCCGCATCCGGGTGGGTCGGGGCTACTGCTTCGAACATGATCTCTTCTGTCATCCTGTACCTCCGTAGACAAAAAGAGAGGGGCCGGCGTACCGGCCCCTCTCGACGATTCTCTGGTGCCCTTTCGGGTCAGTCCTTCTCGTTCTCGAACTTGTAGTTGGGGTCCGTGTAGCACTCGGGGGGCATCTCGCTCTTCAGCCCTCGCTTGCCCAGTTCAGATTCGAATCGCTCTCGGATCTCCGGCGCTTCCTGGTGGTACTCGTACTGGTCGGCGGAACGGTCGGCGTTCTCGTCTACGAAGCCCGTGAACTGGGGCAGGGGATGGAACGCAAGGTAGCGTCCGGGCTGCTCGCCGACGTTGAAGTGCTGGTGGAACCAGCGGTTCGGGGGCACGAAGATGCTGCCCTCGTGCCACGGGATGAACACCTTGTCCTGTCCCTCCGGCCACATGACAGAGAAGCCCTCGCCCGCAGGGATGACGATGACGTAGGCCGGGCCGTGGCGGTGGCCCTTCTTGTACGTCTTCGCGGGGAAGACGGACATGTGCGCCGTCAGTTCGGAGCCCGGGTACTGCACGAAGACGGTCGTGCCGCCCGCGCCGCGCCCCTTGAACGGAACGAGCCTGTCCCAGGCTCGCATGTCGGGGAAGAAGTTGCCCACCCAGTACTGGCGCACGGCGCCGCGCCCGGACGGGTCGTTGTCCACGACGACGGCGTCGGAGTAGAACTCGTCGGAGGAGGCCAGCTCCTCCTGTGGCTGGAGCGGCGTGTTGAAGAAGATGTTCGCGTCCTTGGCTGCGGACATCGCTATGGGCATGTTGTTGTAGTGCAGCAGTCGCGCGGGTTGGCCGCCGGACATGCTCGCGTACTCCACCCAGTAGTTGCCGGGGATGCGGAACATCGCGTGGTCGGTCCACTCGAACGAGTGCTTCTCGCCGCCGTCTTTCCAGATGGTGGTGACGCCGCGCCCGCTGAGGACGTAGACGACGTCTTCCAGCGTCATCTTGAACGGCGGGACAGAACCGCCTGCGGGGACCTCAGTGATGCGCGCCTCGGAGACGCCTTCCTGGCCGGCGAGCTGCAGGAACGCGGCGTTGTGGCCTCGTTCCTTCCAGTAGCCGAGCTCAACGGTGCGCCCGTCTTCGATGTAGTAGTCACGGTAGATGGGGATGCCCTGCGCTTCCATCCACTTGTCGTAGAACTGCGGCCTGCGGATGTAGGACTGCTGCTGTGCCTGTGCGGGCGCGGTTGCCATAGGTAGCTCCTCCTGAGCGTTACGCGGGAGTAACTGTAAGGGAGCGAACGTAGTGTGTCAAAGCGCAAGTGTCACCGTTGACGTATCCTCAACCCATGGCCACGACCGTCGGATTCGTAGGGCTGGGACGCATGGGGAAGCCCATGGCGCTGAACCTGCTGAGCGCCGGATTCTCCGTGCTGGTGCTGTCGCGTTCACGGCCTCCGGTCGAGGCGCTCGTTGAGGCGGGCGCGGAGGAAGCAACCTCGCTTGCCGACATGGCCGAGCGCGCGGATGTCGTCTGCACGTGCCTGCCGGACGTCGCGACATCGGAGGCGGTCTACCTCGGAGCGGACGGACTCACGGCACATGCACGGGTGGGGCAGGTCCTCATCGAGCACAGCACGATCGCGCCATCGCTTGCGGTGGGGGTGGGCGAAGCGGCAGCGGCGCGGGGCGCAGGCTACCTCGACGCTCCGGTCTCGGGCGGCGTTGAGCGCGCGGAGAGCGGTACGCTGACCATCATGGCTGGCGGCGATGCACAGCACTTCGAGTCCGCACGTCCGGCGCTCGAAGCGATGGGGGCGAGCCTGAACCTCGTGGGACCTGTGGGGCAGGGCAGCGTCGTCAAGCTGACGAACCAGCTGCTCGTGGGCATCCACACGATGGCGGCCTGCGAGGCCTTCCTGTTCGGCACGTCGGCGGGAGCGGACGGACGCCAGTTGCTCGACGTGCTCGCGACCTCCTGGGGCGCGAGCAACATGCTCACGCGCAACGGGCCGATGCTGCTCTCCGGTGACTACGGCTCGCTGGCTCCGGTGCGGCTGCTCGCCAAGGATCTCAGCCTCGTGGAGGACGCGGCAGCCGACCTCGGTGTGCCGCTGCCGCTCGTGCAGCGCACGCGAGCCTTGTTCAACGAGGGGATGGAGCGCGGACTGAGCGAGAGCGACATCTCGGCGCTCACCATGGTGCTCACCCAGCGAGACTAGGCGGGTTAGGCGTTCCGCTCCCTGAGCGCTGTCAGCACACGTTCCGCAGTCAGCGGCAGGCTCTTCACGCGAAGGCCCGTTGCGTCGCGGACCGCGTTGGCGATGGCGGGCGCGACGGCGAGCAGCGGCACCTCGCCGATGGCTTTGGCGTTGTACGGAGCAGCCCCGGCGGTCGACGTGACGAGCGCCGTCTCCAGCACGGGGAGATCGGCTACGTTCGGTACCTTGAAATCGGCAAGCGAGAGCGTCGTGACCCTGCCGTTGTCCGTCAGCAGCTCTTCCTGCAATGCGTAGCCGAAGCCCATCACGACAGCGCCGTTGATCTGGCCCTGGTGCGCGATGGGGTTGATGATGGTGCCGACGTCGTGGGCGCTCGTGAATCGCAGGATCTTCACCTGGCCCGTTTCCTCGTCCACCTCCACTTCCGCCACCTGTGCCGCGAAGGCCGTGTGCTCCGGTTGGCCGATGACTTGCGAATGCCCTCTGCCGCTGATTGGTCCTCCGGCTGCCTCTATGACGCTCGCCCACGATACGGACTCGGCTCCGCCGTGCCATACCTGCCCATCCTCGCTGGTCATCTCATCGACAGACCACCCGGTCTGCGCCGCAGCAGCCTGCAGCAGCTCGTTCAGCGCAGCCTCCGCCGCCTCGTGCACGGCTGGAATCGCCATGCGCGTCGTGCGGCTTCCCGCGACGCCGGAGTCGAAGGGGACTGCGTCGGTGTCCCACACCTGCACGTCCATGCTGGCGATGTCCACACCCAGCACCTCGGCGGCGACCTGCGCGAACATCGTGTATGCACCCGTGCCTGGCTCGAAGATGGGAGTCTTGACGACCACTGATACATCGGCGTTGAGGACAACCTCCGCATAGGACTCGCCGCCGCCTGCCGGACGCGCGCACATCGCGATGCCCAGGCCGGTTCCGGGGCGCTTCGGTCCGCCGTAGCCGCTCTTCTCGATGGCTGCGCGCAGCGTCTCCTCGGCGCGCACCTCGCCGAAGAGTTCGTTCATCGGCGTACGCTGCCCCTCCCGCAGGATGTTCTTCAGGCGGAACTCCAGCGGGTCCATGTCCAGGCACCGCGCCACCTCGTCCAGGTGCGACTCCATCGCGAAGGAGCCCTGCACCTCGCCTGGGCCGCGCATGTAACCGCCCGGCAGGTTGTTCGTGTAGACGTGATGCTGATCGAATCGGGCGTTGGGGATGTGCCAGTTGGCCGCGATGCGGTCGACGCCAGCCAGTGCGCCGAGGGGCATCAGCCCGGCGTAGGCGCCGCTGTCGAAGTACATCTCCTGCAGATGGGCCGTGATGACGCCGTCGCGCGTCACGCCGGTCTTGACGCGCATCACGGCGGCGTGTTTCGGATTGCCTGCGCCAAGCTCCTCCACCTGGTCCATCACCATCTTCACCGGACGACCTGTCCTGACGGAAAGCAAGTAGGCGAGCGGTTCATCGAAGGGGGCGGTCTTTGACCCGAAGTCGCCGCCCACGTGAACGGGATGGACCACGATGGTTTCTTCATCAACGCCGACTGCGAGGGCGAGCGCCTGCCTGAGGCCGAACGGGGTCTTGTTGGACGACCAGACGTGCGCGCGTCCGTCGCTTTCGATCGAGACGACGCAGCAGCGCGGTTCGAAGAATGCCGGATGGGTCCTGGCGCAGCGGTACTCGTCCTCGAAGACGAGGTCCGCCTCGGCAAACCCGGCGTCCACGTCGCCGATGCCGAATGTCGCGCTGAAGAACACGTTGGACGGCTGATCAGGCGGGCGGCGGAACCCCTCGTATGCGGCCATGCCAGGATGTATGAGCGGAGCATCCGCGCGTGCCGCTTCCTGCGCATCGAGCAGAGGCGTCATCTCCTCGTACTCGACGGCGATCATGGCGGCGGCGCGCTGCGCCGTTTCCTCGTCGTCGGCAGCGACGACCGCGACCTTCTCGCCTGCGAAGCGGACGATGTCCTGCGCCAGCAGGGGGACGTCGCGTACCTGCCGCCCCTGCAACTGACCTGCGATGTCGGCCCCGGTCAGCACGGCGCGGACGCCGGGAAGAGCCTCTGCCTGTGCGATGTCGATCGTTCTGATGCGGGCGGCGGGGTAGGGGCTGCGGAGCGCCTTGGCCCAAAGCGTGCCGGGCGGGCAGACGTCGAACGCATAGAGTGCGCTGCCCGTTGTCTTGTCCGGCCCTTCGGTCCTGCCTGCCGGATGGCCGATGACCCTGAAGTTCGCCACGCCTAGCCCTTGAAGAGCGGGAAGACCCTGAGCGCGTTGTCGTGGACGAGCTTGCGCTTGTCGTCGTCCGACAGGAAGTCGATGGAGTCGATGACCGGCAGCATGTCGTCGGCGGGGCGTCCGGTGTCGGGGTTGAGGACGCCGGTGCCGCTTCCGGGCGACTCGGTGCCGAAGCACATCTGGCTGATGCCCTTGTGCTTCATGGCTGTCGCCAGGTAGTCCTTGTCGTAGGCGCAGGTGTCGAAGAAGAGGTTGTTGGCCCAGGTGCGCTGCTCATCCTCGTGCGCGGGCATGCCCGTGTTGCCGATGCCCACCTGGCCGCCGCCGGCGATACCGGACGACTGCGCCCGCGGGATGAACCGGCTGAGCGCGCCGCCGCAGTGGCAGACGAGCACCTTGAGGTCGGGGAAGCGGTCGAACACGTCGCTCTGTTCCAGCAGTTGCGTGGCGAGTGCCTGCTCCGTCATGAAGTTGTACTGGTAGCTGTGAGGGATGATGGTGAGGCGCGGGTCGCGGGAGATGGAGGCGTGCACGATGAGCGGCGCCTGCAACTCCGAGGACTTCCGGTAGATGGGGAACCAGTACGGGTCGTTCATGCCCGGCGCGCGCCGGTCTCCGCCAGGGTCGGGGTTGACTGTCGCCGCGACGAACCCGAGTTCGCTCACCGAGCGCTCGAACTCGGCGACGCAGCCGCTCGTGTCGCTGGCGTAGTCCACACCCACCTGGGGGAGTTGCGCGACGCCGACGAACCGGTCCGGGTACATCTCGCACGTCTGGTGGATGACGTCGTTCGTCACGGCTGTCCAGTGCTCGACGATGTGCGGCATCTCCCAGTGCATCATCGCGACGGGGCGGGGCGAGATGAACTGCACCTCCACGTTGCGCTCGTCCATCATGGCGAGGTGGCGCACCTGCGCTTCCTCCATGGCCTTCTCCGGTATCTGGAGCGAGCTGCCGACCGGCGTGCGGAGCGCGATCATGTTGTAGGCGTACGCGCGGAACTGCGCGGGCGTGGAGTGGTGGCCGTGAACGTCTATGACCTTGTTTCCGTGGAACATGACGCAACCCCCTCGTGTGGCGTGTGGCGCAGTTTAGCAGGGTTCCCCGCGCCGGAAGCAGGGGTCAAAGGCGAGGTCCCTACTCTCCGCGCGCGCTGAAGCGCGGGGACAACGGAGGTCGATCGCCGCGAAAAGTGGCACCATGCGGCACCATTTTGGCCCCATCCACTCAGCGGACCGGGTGTTCCGACGAGGCCAGATTGGGGCCGAGACGGGGCCCGGATGGGGGTGGAACAGGGAGTAACGGTGCCACGATGGTGCCAGCGCCTGTCCCGGGGGCTGGGTGCATGGTCATCGCGTCCATGCACCCAGCGTAGCGGCGGTAATGACAACCGCGTAAGGGCCTCGTGTCATGAAGTGGCAGGAACTGCGGGCCTTCTCATCCTTCCGACAGCGGAGCCACGCTGAACAAGACCTGGAACGGCTTGCAGTAGATGATGACGGAGTTGTAGTCGTCCGGCGACAGGCCGCCAGGCAACGTGTAGTTCTGATTGCCGATGTTGCCCTTGAGCTTGCCAAGCTCCACGTATTCCCCACTGTGCACGTTGCCACGGCTCATCGGGTCGGGGTGGCTGGCAAGGATCACGCGCAGGTCAGGTCCGTTGGTCACGCGGAAGTCCTCGAGGCGCAGCACGTTCGAGCCGTCCGGTAGTGTGTACAGGGTCGCGGAGCCTTCGCCCTTATGGAAGCTGTCAGCGTCGCGGAACATGCCCTGCTTGACGGCTACAGGCCCAGCCGGAGCCATCATCTCCGGCATCATCCCGGCCATCTGCGCCATCATCTCAGGCGTCATGTTCTGCATGACGGCGGTCATCGTCTCCGGCGTCATGGTCTCCATCGCTTCGGTCACCATCTCCGGCGTCATCCCCGGGACCGCCTCAGCCATAGTCTCGGCGACCTCAGCCCGCATCTCGGGGGACATGCCTCCTATCGCTTCGGCCATCACTTCCGGCGTCATGCTTTCCATGGCCGACGCCATCATCTCGTCCGCAGTCTGAGGCGGCGCCTCGGGCATGGCCTCAGACACCTCTTCTTCCATCGCGGCCATCGTCTCCATGGTCTGGTCGACCTGGGCGCGCGTCATACCCTCCGGCACCACGGCGCCCACGCTGTACGGGAACTCTTCATCAACCGTCTTGTTGATAAAGAGAGGCGATCCGAGCCACCACGCAAGGGCAAGCACGGGTATCGCCACGACCACGGCTGCGACGACGAGCCGCGCACGGTACTTACGGATGCTCTGCAACAAACCACCCATCATTCACCCCCTTGGCTCTGTGGACCCTCAATTACATTTTACGCCGCAGAGACCGTGACGGTTCTCAGTACGAGCACAGGGACTGCAAGGTGAGGCGTTCGCCGAGATGGTGTTGCGCGCTGACGCGCGGGCTTCGCTCACATGACGAGCTTCCCACGTATTGGGCGCCCACAAGGGACGCCCCTACACCAGGCAGGGCTGCGAGGTCCCTGTCTCCGCGCGTACAGTCCGGGGCCGACGGTGAGGACCGCCCTAGGGGATCAGCAGCACCTTGCCTGTCGTGAGGCGGCCCTCCAGCTGCCGGTGAGCCTCGGCCGCGTCCGACAGCGCGAACGACGCGCCGACGCGGACGTTGAGCGACCCCTCGGCAACCCAACCGAAGATGTCGCTTGCGCGCCAGTCGATCTCCTCGTGCGTAAGCGCGTAGCTGGCAAGGGTAGGGCGCGTCAGGAAGAGTGACCCCTTCGCATTGAGTATCTGCGGGTCGACCGGCGGCACGCGTCCGCTCGATTGGCCGAAGAGCACGAGGTAGCCGCGGGGCGCGAGGCAGTCCAGGCTGCCGTCGAAGGTGTCCTTCCCTACGGAGTCATAGACCACGTCCAGCTTCGCGCCGCCGGTGATGCGGTCCACCTCTGCAACGAAGTCCTGCTGGGTGTAGAGGATCACTTCGTCCGCTCCGGCCTCACGGGCCAACTGCGCCTTCTCCTCGGTCGAGACGGTGCCGATGACGTGCGCACCGCGCATCTTGGCCATCTGCGTGAGCAGCAGGCCGACGCCTCCCGCAGCCGCGTGCACGAGGCAGGTGTGGCCCGGCTGCAGCGGGAACGTCGAGGCCATGAGATAGTGCGCCGTCATCCCCTGCAGCAGCACCGCCGCGCCCGTGGCGTCGTCCACGCCTTCCGGCAGTTTCACCAGACGGTCAGCGGATACCTTAACGTACTCCGCGTACGACGCGCCCGTGCCCGTGTAGCCGGCGTGCTCGCCGACCGCGATGCTCGTGACGCCTTCGCCGATAGCGACGACCTCTCCCGCGCCTTCCTGCCCCGCGACGTGGGGCAGCGCGACGTTGTACGCCCCGGTGCGCTGGTAGGTGTCGATGAAGTTGACGCCGCTCGCGCCGAGGCGCAGGACGGCCTCGCCGGGCCCGGGTTCAGGCTCCGGGATGTCCTCGTAGCGCAATACCTCGGGGCCGCCGAACTCGTGGAACCGGACTGCTTTCACGCTGCTCCCTCCGTGGATCGATGCTTCTGTCGATGAGCGCGCTACAGTGTGCCATCCTGCGCCGTTCCGCGCCATCGGGGGGAGGACAGAATTTCGTGCACCGCGGTTCGAGCGAGTTCGCTCCGCAGGACTGACGCCAAAGCACCGTCGAAGAGGGCCGGCTGCACGCCTCGATCGGGTGTGGCCGGTTCATGTTGCCCCCGAATCTGCATCGAGTCCACACGGATTCTCCTTGCAGAAGACGAATCGCGGGTGCTACCGTTCGCTCAACTCAAGCGGGCGCCACGCGCCCAGGAGGTATGTCAATGGCCGCATCGACTACCACACGTCCCGCTACAAAGACAGGAGGGCTGGCTCTCATAGTAGGAGTCATTCTGCTGGTCTTAGCATCGGTCCTCTTTCCCGGCGGTCCAGTGCTGGACCGGGTGGACCAGACCGACTTCCCGGCAGCCCTCGACGCGATGGCCGGCAACCCGAGCCTTGCGCACCTGGCGTCCATGCTATCGATCGTCGGAATGTTCCTCTACGCCTATGCCGCCCTGACCTGGCTCCGCCTGCCCCAACACGGGGGGCTCGGCGCATCAGCCCTCCGGCTTGGGGTGTTCGCGAGCCTGTTCGGCTGGAGCCTCTACGTCATTGCAATGGGGATGAGGCACTTCAGCATCCACCTCTTGCAGCGCGGCATGCAGTCCGGCGCCGATCAGGCGTTCTTCGAAGGCCTTGCCCTCGGTGTCTACGCACCGATGGGCGGAATCATCGTAGCGCTCGTGGCCGTTTATCCCATTGCATCCATACTCGTCGGCTTCGGCCTTGCCTCCCGCTTCGAATCGATGAGCATCTACAGGCTGGCTTCCTACGGGCTTGTCCTCATGGGGGTGCTGGCGATCATCAACTTCCTGGTCCTTCAGCACGTCCCGGCGATCGACCCTCTAGTGCTCCTCGGGATAGACAATGGCTTGCTCTCGTTCGGCTCCCTCTGCTTCATCTTCATCGGACTGGGGATGTACAAGGGCCAGGGTGAGCTTACCTCGGAGGACTAGATTCGCCGACATCAGGCATGAGAAGGGCGCCCACAAGGAGCGCCCTTCTTCTTTCCTTCGGAGGCATATTCCAAGTCGTGTGCTAGCATTTAATACATGAGGTTCCCCCATATCACCGCCCTGATTCTTGCTGTCCTTCTGTCGCTCCTCGCAGCCTGCCAATCGCCTCAACCGACTTCGACTCCCACCCCAACGCCTGAGCCGACGCCCACTCCTGCGCCGACGGCAACACCCACGCCGGAACCCGCACCTGAGCCAACGCCCACGCCCACGGCCGTTCCGGCCCCGGCGTCCGACATCCCCGCGGCGGAAGACGCCTTCCGCGAGGGCTCCTGTCCGTTCAGCAACCAACCCGGCACCCCGCTCTGGGCTGCGGAGTGCGGCTACCTGACCGTACCTGCCGACTACGACGATCCTTCCGCTGGCACGTACGAGATCGCAGTCGCCGTCTTCCCTGCGACCGGTGAACGGACCAGTGACGTCCCGGTCATCTACCTGGAGGGCGGCCCCGGCGGGCACGCGCTGGAAGGTCTGGAAATCAGCGGCGGCGTGATCCTGGAGCCGCTGAACGAGGCCAGGGACGTGATCATCTTCGACCAGCGCGGCGCGGGCTTCTCAGAACCTGCACTCAGCTGTCCGGAGACGCGAGAGCTGACACGGGACCTGATCAGCCAGGCGCTCCCGCTTGCCGAGGAGAACGAGCGCTATCTGGATGCGCTGCAGACGTGCCGAGACCGCCTCGTTGTGGAAGGGATAGACCTCTCGCTGGTCAACAGCGCAGCGAACGCAGCCGACGTCAACCGCCTGCGCATCGCACTCGGCCACGAGCGCTGGGACTTGTTCGGATCGTCCTACGGAACGCGGCTGGCCCAGAACGTGATGCGCGACTACCCGGATGGCGTACGGCGCGTCGTCCTGGACTCCTCCTATCCCCTGGAGTTTGACTTCTTCGCGCGCTTCGCCTCAGGCTCGGAACGGGCGTTCCGCCTGTTGCTCGACTCCTGCGCCGCGGACGCCGCGTGCAACGAACACTACCCCGACCTCGAAGGCACACTGATAGAGGCGTTCGACAGGCTCTCGGATTCCCCGGAGCCGGGCACGGCGTCGTTCTCACTCGAGGGCGAACAGGTGGACACCCTCATGACCGGCGAGCGCCTCGCCTGGCTGGTGTTCGAGGCGCTCTACCAGACAAGCGTCATTCCGTGGCTGCCGGAGATCATCACTGAGGCCGCGAATGGGAACGTGGAGCCGGCGAACCTGATGTTGTCCAACAGCCTCATCAATGACGTGTTCTTCTCCGTCGGGATGCACTTCTCGACGCGGTGCGCGGACGAGACCGCATTCACGACGGAAGCAGCCATCGCCGCAAGCATTGAAGCCAGCTCGCTGTTCACCCGCCTGCTGGACTCCGAAGGAACGTACGCCCAGGACGCGATAGATATTTGCGCCCTCTGGGACGTGCAGCCGTCTCCGCCGGTGGAGAACGAGCCGGTACGAAGCGACATCCCCACACTCGTGCTCGCGGGCGAGTTCGACCCGATCACGCCGCCTTCGTCCGGGATGGCGGTCACGGCGAACCTCTCCAACGCCACGTTCGTCGAATTCCCCGCTGTCGGGCACGGGATAATCCTCGAAGGTGATTGCGCCAAGTCGATCATCAACGCCTTCCTCGACGGTGAGGACGCTCCTGATACGTCGTGCCTTTCGGAGGAGGCTACGTCTCCCGCATGGGTGACGCCCTGGGGCGGCGTGACCATCACTGCTGCTGACTCCCCGTTCGGTGTGCAGATCGCGCAGCCCGATGGCTGGGAACCCATAGAGGACCTCCCCGGCAGGTTCTACCGGCACGAGATCGCAGGCCCGGTGCTCATCCAGGCCGTCATTCCCGGAGTGACGGTGGAGCAGTTCATGGAGCAGCAGATCGGCGGCATTCCTGGCGTTGAGCCGGAGAATCTGGACCCTGTTACCGCCGGCGAACTCACGTGGCAAGGAGCCCTGATCGAGATCGACGGAAGGCTCCAGATCTTTGCGGCAGCGCAGACGCCGGCAACCGATACGGGCGGCACCAACGTGCTGGTCGTCCTGGTTGTCGGCTTCCCGTACCAGCGGGACGCACTGCTCGACGACCTGCTGATTCCTACGCTGCAAGTGTTTGGTTCGTAGGACGAGCGTCAGACCAGCAGCCGGTAGATCGGCGGGGTGAGAAGCCCCGCCACGATGGGGAAGGGCAGGTTCACCAGCATCCTGCTCGTCGTGAACGCACCGCCTAGGAAGGGCAACTCCCACATGACCGTGCGCGTGAACGGGATCGTGTTCCACGCCGTGATCAGCGCTGCAACAGGGCCGACCCCTGCGCCCGAGAGAAAGATGGAGGCCGCAAGCGGGATCACGACGTACGGGCCGCCGGGTACGAGCGCACCCACCGCCGCGCCGATGAGGATGCCCGTGAAACCGGACTCATCGCCGATCCAGCGGGTGATGACCTCCTGCGGAAGGATGACCTGCGTCATCCCCGCAAGCACCATGCCGAGCACCAGCATCCGTGCAACGGAGCGCAGCAGCAGGGCGCTCGTAACTGAGCCCTTACGCAGTCCGGAGAAGCCATCCTTGCGCAAAACGAGGACCGCCGTGAGCCCAACGAGTCCGGCCAGCAGGTAGAGCGTCATTCCGTCTTCTCCTGCTCCGCAGCGCCGATGCGCGATCGCGCCGCCTCCTGCGCGCTGCGCGGCATGAGCCGGAAGACGACGGGCACGAGCAGCGTCCCCACGCCGATCAGCCAGAGCGTGGAGAGCGTCTTCGCGATCGCCAGCGGTACGCCGAGGAACGGCAGTTCGTACACGAGGAAGCGGTTGGCGGTGAAGATGTTCCGGGCCACGGAGAACGCCGAGATGGACGCTATGCCCGCGCCGCCGTGCATGAGCGCCGCCGCTATCGGGTACATGACATACGGGCCGCCCGGCGAGAGCACCCCCGCAGCCGCGCCTATGAGGACGCCCTTCACCCCGGCCTCGTCGCCCATCCAGCGTCCGACCACCCTTGGTGGGAAGAGGACGGTCAGGAACCCGGCGAGGATGAAGCCGAGGAAGAGGGCAGGGGCAGCCTGGCGGATGATGAACAGCGAGTTCTCACCACCGTCGCGCAACCCATCCAAGCCGTGCTGGATGAATGCCACCAGTGATACGACTGCCAGCAGACTCACCATCGTGATGAGCGTGGTGTCGCGCCACCACGCCTTCTTCTTCTGCGATTCGCCCATGCGGCTCCGTTCGATGTCTTCGGGGCCGGACGATTCTAACCGCTCGACGGGAGCTTCACGAACGAGGCAAGACCGGAGGTTACTGGATGTCCATCCGGCTGAGGCGCCGCACGGTCAGCAGGAAAAACACGACTGTCACCAGCCCCGCGCCAACGAGGGCAGGGGTCATCGCGATGGTCAGGTCTTCACCGAAGGCCCTGTCGTTGAGCCCGTGCGCAGTGCCGAAGATATAGCTGCGGATGCTCAGGTAGCGCGTGCCGCTCAGGAAAGTGGTGATGAGCGCCTCCCAGAGCAGTACGTACACGAGGCCGAACCCGAGCGCACGTGTCGTGAGCAGCCCCAGCCAGGTGAACGCGGAGGCGTAGGCCACGACACCGACGACGACTCCGACGGCCGCAGCGAGCGGAGCGTTCCCGGTACCGTCCGGGTCCATCATCGTGATGGCCACTGCAACGGCAGCCATGAGCGGGGCGGCAACGACCACGGTTGCGGCGAACTTGGCGAGCACGATCGTCCATCGCGGCACCGGCTTCGTGGTGAGCAGGCTCAGCGTGCGGTCCTCCACTTCGTTCCCGAACGCGCCGGTCGCAAGCACCATGACGGTGATCGGGAGCGTGACGGAGATGACGAGCCCGCCCAGCACGGGTCCGATGAGGGTGCCTCCCTCCGCTACGGTGGAGTCGAGGATGACCGCCAGCCCCAGCGGGATCAGCGCAAGGATGATGAGCAGCGCAAGCTTGCGTCTCGTGACCGCCTGGCGCAGCGCCAGCATGAAGAGCGCTCTGATCACCGCTGCACCACGTACGAGAAGACGCTCTCCAGCGAGTCGTCCAGCGGTTCGATGCGGTAGAGGCGGCTGTCGATCTCCTGAGCGAGTTTCGGGGCCATGCGCTGCAGTTCGGCGACGTTGCGGGTGAGCACCTCGATGTTGCCGAACTCATCCAGCGAGACAGACTCCACCGCATCCAGCGCCACGAGCGCGGCAGCCATCTCCCGCTGCTTCGACGCGCCGATGCGCACCTGGAACGGACGCTCGTCCAGCTTCTCGCGTATCGCATGGAAATCGCCCGCCGCCGCCAGCTTGCCGCTCACGACGAGCAGGATGCGGTCGGCCAGCGCCTCGACCTCTTCGAGGATGTGGGAGGAGATGAGGATGGCCTTCCCCTGCGTTGAGAGCCGGGCCACGAAATCGGCGAACTCGACGCGCTGGCGTGGGTCGGTGCCGTTCAGCGGTTCGTCCAGAATGAGGACGTCCGGCTCGTGCACGATGGCCCCCGCAAGCCGGATGCGCTGCCGCATCCCGCGCGAGTAGGTGCCGGTGGCCCGATGCTGCGCATCCTCCAGGTTCGCGGCGTGGATGGCGCGGTCCACCGCCGCCTCGTCGTTCATGCCCTGCAGGCGCGCGGCCAGCCGTACGAAGTCGCGCCCGGTCATGAACGGGTAGAGCACGTCGTGCTCCAGCATCACGCCGAGGCGCCGGTACAGCCCGATGTTGCCCTGTACTTCCTCGCCGAGCACCCGCACGCTGCCGCGCGACGGCTTGACGAGCCCGCACATCATGCTCAGCAGCGTCGTCTTCCCCGCGCCGTTCGGCCCCAGGATGCCTGTAACGCCGGGGTAGATGTCGAACGAAGCCTCGTTCACCGCAACGACGCTGCCGTACCACTTGGAAACGTTCTGCACCTCGACGGCTGGTGTGGACGCGGTGGTCATAGCCGTATCCTCCGGTACCGGTGCCACAGGAGCAGGGCGGGGATGCCCGTCCACAGGACATACACGCCGATGGGGAACGCGTCGTGCAACTCCGCGACGGCCATCGAGGAAGGCGCGCCTTGCCCGGGTTCGAGGTCCACGTCAAACACCATGTTGTTGATGTTGTCCGTGACGCCACCCAGGTGGAGCAACCCAACGTACGGGGCAAGGTCTCCGGCAGGACGTGTGCATTCCCGGGAGACCACCTCCTCTTCAGGGATGATCGTGCTCCCTACTTCGAAGCTGGACTCCTCGATAATGGCATCGCCCCCGCGGTCACCCGTCGTGACTATAGTGCAACTCGTTTCGACGGTGAGCCCGTCGCTGATGGAGTTGAGCAGCAGCCACGCGGCGATGACGAACGCGGCTGCATAGGCGCGCCGCGTCGTGAACGCCGCCACGGCCAGCGGCCCCACCGATATGAACGTGGCGATGAGCACGCCCATGAACAGGATGCGCGGCACGTCCTGCCAGTTGTCGCGGATGTACTCCACCTGGTCGCTGGCCGTCAGGATGAGCCCCGCCTGCAGGACGATCTGCCCGGCGTAGACCAGTACGAGCACGATGGCGAAGAACGCGAGGAAGCGCGCGATGAGGTAGTCGTTCGAGGTGAGTGGCCGGACGAGGTAGAGCGGGAGCACGTTGTCGCGGCGGTCGGGGCAGAGCAGCTCGGGCGCCATGATGGCGCCGAAGATGATGAGGATGACGCTCACGATCGAGTAGTAGTCGGCCGGGCCGGGGATGAAGTCCGCACCCCCTTCACCGATGAACGCGAGGATAATGACGAACACCACGGCAGGAATCATCACCGCCAGGAACAGGCCGACAGGCAGTATCTTTGCGCGGCCTCCGCGCCCGATGCCGAGGACGGTACGGACGCCATTCTCGAAAAGCGCCAGCCGTGCCCGGTTGCGCCCCTCACGAGGCCCCGTGTACCGCTGATACCCGAGATCGAAGACCTCCGCCTCGCGCGCCCTCACGCCGGTCTGCTCCTGAAGATGTCGCTGAGCGTGCGGCGCTCGGGCGAGAGCCGCCGTATGCGTGCGCCGGACTCGACCGCTGCATCGCGAATGAGATCGTAGTCGGCCTCGCGCGCCTGCTCGATCACGAGCAACTGGCCGTCGTCCGACGCCTGCACTCCCTTCGCTGCGAGCGCAGTGACGAACTCCTCATGCCGGTCGGCGACCTCGATGAGCAGTGTCTCGGTCTCCTCTGTGAGTTTGGCAACCGCGCCCTCCTGCGCAAGCACGCCGGACTCGAGCACGATAACGGAGTCAGCCGTGCGCTCCACGTCACCCATGAGGTGTGTCGAGAGCATCACGCTGATACCGAACGTGTTGGCCGTGCGATGGATGAGCCGCAGCATCTCCTGCCGTCCGTCCGGGTCGAGGCCTGCGGTCGGTTCGTCGAGCAGCACCAGCACCGGGTCGTGGACGATGGCCTGCGCGAGCTTCACACGTTGCTTCATGCCGGTGGAGTATTCGCCGATGGGCCGGTACCGTTCCTCGTCCAGTCCTACGTGGCGGAGGACGTCGGCAGCGCGGGTGCGCGCCTGGGCCGGCGGGATGCCGCTCACCTGCGCCATGTGCATCAGGAACTCGGAGGCGGTCATGCTCTTGGGCAGGCACTCGTTCTCCGGCATGTAGCCGATGCGGGCGCGCCCCTCGGTGGACCGGTACGGCTCCTCACCCAGAAGCATCGCCGAGCCGGAGGTCGGCTGAATGAGGCCGAGGAAAAGCTTCATCGCCGTGCTCTTCCCAGCGCCGTTGGGGCCGAGCAGCCCGGTCACGCCCTCGTGGACGTCGAACGACACACCATCGAGAGCAACTGTGGAGCCGTATTGCTTCGTAAGGTTCCGGGCTTCGAGAAGAGCAGGCACGATGCCAGTATACAGGATGGGTTGAGAGAGAACCGGTTAGTCCATACCTCGCTGTGCACCACTACCAGATGGACTGCACCTGCGGCGATGCAGCGATGACCGGGTCCCGCGTCACAACCGGCACACCGAGCGCGAGCGCCTCCGCCGCGATGAGCCGGTCGTGCATCTCCGGTATCTCCGGCAGCCGGTCGAGCAGTTCCAGTTGCGTCTTGCCCAGGTTGGATAGACGTATGCCTCGCACTGCTTCCAAGGCTTTGAGCAAGTCGGCAGGCGTATAAGACCGGCCCATCTTCACGGAAACGTAGTACAGCTCAGCCAGGGCGATAGCAGGCACGATGAGCACCGCTCCGCCTATCAGCGCCAACTCGAACACGGCTGCCGCAGCAGGGGAGAGCCGGTCAGAACGGCTGATGTACCACCATAGAGCGTTGGTATCTACCACGAACCTGAGCGGTGCATGCGGTTCGCTATGCGTCATAGGTCATCCGGGATACGTGGTTCCCAGATCTTCTTCGCTTCCATGAAGTCTTCCCAAGTCGCATCAGGCAGATCCAGCATGTCCTTCAGTGCCGAGAGTGGCAGCTTCTTGGCTTCTGCTTCAGCCTCCACGTGCACCAGCTTGGCACAGGGTTTCCCATGCCGGGTGATGATGACTTCCTCGCCATCGTCGAGGTCATGGAGTATCTCGCTGACCTTAGTTTTGAATTCACGGATGCCGTATGTTGTGGTCATAGCAATGCACCTCTGTGGCTACATTTTACGATCTGTCTGGCTTAATGCAACCTTATCAACGTAAGCGTTGAGGTTGCGTCACAGTCGCCATATAGTTACAAACCAATCCGAGTGTCTGATGCTCTGTGATGTCTTCGAATCCTCGGACGCCCCCGCACGCTATACTTTCCTCATGCACCGCCCACCGCGATTCGTCATCGCTACGCCCATCTGCGACGGCCACGACGTTGCCGCCGCGGCCATCACGCGCATCCTGCGCGCACAGGGCACCGAGGCCGTCTACGTCGGCTTCAACAAGAGCGCCTACCAGATCGCCAAGGCAGCGTCCGAGGAGGACGCCACCGGCATCGCCGTGAGCACCTACAACGGCGGGCATATGTCGTTCCTGCGCGAGGTGCTCGCCGAGCAGGCGCGGCAGGGCATACCGCACGTCCCACTGTTCGCCGGCGGCGGCGGCACGATTCTCGAACGCGAGGTCGCGCCGCTCCTTCGCATGGGCGTGGCCAAGGTCTACCGGCCCCCGCTCGACCTCGCCGAGGCCGTCCGCGACATGACGACGCTTGCGAACGACGCCGCGCGCGAGTGTCCTGCTCCGTCGGTGAACGGCGCAGCGTCGTTCCGTGCACTCGCGCAACGGCTCACGGCCATCGAATGGGACGGTGTGCAGCCTGCCGAGTCGAACGCCAGCGATAGACCCGTCGTATGGGGCATCGGCGGACGCGGCGGGGCAGGGAAGAGCACGCTCATCGACGAACTGCTGCTGCGCTTCCTCCGCTCCACGGACGGGCGTGTTGCTGTCCTCACCGCCGACCCCACGCTGGGCGATCGCCTCCGCATGGTGCACTGCTACTCGCCGCACGCATTCGTCCGCTCCGTCAGTGTCGGTCCCGGCGACTCGACCGAAGCGAAGACAGCGCCGCTCGTCGCCGAACTGCGCGCGCACGGTTTCGACCTCATCCTCGTCGAGTCTGTCGGCCTCGGTCAGAACGAGCTCGGCGTCGCGCCCGTCGCCGACGCCTCCGTCTTCTGCATGACGCCGGAGTACGGCAGCGACGTGCAACTGGAGAAGGAAGCACTGTTGCGCAGGGCCGACCTCGTCGTGATGAACAAGCGCGACTTCCCCCAGGCCGAGGCGCGCTACGCCCGCGTCCGCCGGTTCGTCGGCGACGACGATCGTGTCTTCCTCACCGAGGCCAAGCGATTCGGCGACGCAGGCGTTACGGCGCTGTTCGCAGAGATCGCACGGCGCTCTGGCCTTTGCCTGATCTCCTCTTCTCCCTTCGAAGGGGCAGGCTGGGGCGAGAGCCCGTCACCGGTGCCATTCAGCCGCCGCGGCTACCTCGGCACGGTCGTCGACGAGCATGAGGCGTACTACGCCGAGGCAGAGGACGAGGCATCGCTCGCATCGAACGGCGGAGCGTCGCGCGACTACCAGACTGAGTACGACCGCATCTGGCAGACGTACGGTTTCGACGGCGACCTCTCCGGGGCCATCGTCGAGGACGGCGTCGCCTACCGCGAGACGCCCAACGGGCGCGTTCCCATCGCCCGTGAGACCACCACCGGCCTCTGGACGCCCGTGCTCGGCCTGCCGGACCGCGACGCGAGCCCGCGCCAGATCGTGCGCTACCTCTACACGCAGAACCTCCCCGGTGCGTTCCCGTTCACTGAGGGCGCGTACCGCTTCCGACGCCGCGACGAGGACCCGATCCGCATGTTTGCCGGTCTCGGCATGCCGGAGACGACGAACGCCCGCTTCCACCTGCTCGCCGCCGGACACGGCGCGCCGCGACTCTCGACCGCGTTCGACTCGCTCACGCTCTACGGCCTCGACTCCGACGAGCCCGGCGCGCTTGCCAAGGTCGGGGAGGGCGGCGTCGCCGTCGATACGCTCGACGACATGCTCCGCCTCTACGACGGCTTCGACCTCTCGCGCACGTCCGTCTCGATGACCATCAACGGCCCCGCGCCGACGCTCATGGCGATGTTCCTTGTCGCGGCGCGCAGGCGCGGCTTCGACTGGAAGTCGCTGCGAGGCACCGTCCAGGCCGACATCCTCAAGGAGGTGCAGGCGCAGAATGAGGCGCTCTTCCCGCTGGAGCCGTCGCTCCGGCTCATCGCCGACATGACTGAGCACATGATGCGGGAGGCGCCGGGCTGGTACCCGCTCTCCATCTCCGGTTATCACATCGGCGAAGCGGGCGCGAACCCGGTGCAGGAGCTCGCGTTCACGCTCGCGAACGGCCTCACCTACATCGAGACGCTGCGGGCGCGCGGGCTGCCCATCGAGGAGTTCACGCGCCGCTTCTCGTTCTTCTTCACGTCCGGCTCCGAACTTGAGTTCAACGTGCTGGGACGCGTGGCACGGCGCGTCTGGGCGGTCGCGCTCAAGCGCTGCTACGGCGTCGAGGGTCCCGGCCTCGCGCTGCGCTTCCACAGCCAGACGTCCGGGCGCTCGCTGCAGGACTCGGAGCCGCTGCACAACCTCACCCGCGTCGCGCTGCAGGCGGAGCACGCCCTCCACAACAACACCAACTCGCTCCACACGAACTCCTACAAGGAGACGTACACGACGCCCCAGGAGGACGACGTCCTGCTCGCGATGGGCAGCCAGCAGATCCCGCTCGTGGAGAGCGGCGACTTCGGCTACATCGAGAACCTCAACCAGGGCGCGTACGGCCTCACCTACCTCGAAGCCGAGGTGGAGCGCGCCGTGCACCGCATCTTCCGCGAGATCGACCAGCAGGGCGGCGTGCTGCCCGCCATCGAGAACGAGTATTTCCGCACCGCCATCCAGGAAGAGGTGCAGCGTGAACGCGGGGCGATGCGCGACGGCAAGCGCCGCGTTGTGGGCGTGAACTACCTTAAGAGCCGGGACGGGGCAAGGCCACGCGGCGAACTCGTACACATCCCCATGAAGGCAAAGCGCGCCCAGGCCGCGCGCACCCGCGCGTTCAAGCGCGAGCACGCCACAGGGGCCGACGCCGCGCTCGAACGCCTGCAGGCCGCCGCCGTCTCGGACGCCAACGTCTTCGAGGCCCTGCTCGACGCCGTGGAGTACGCCACCGTTGGCCAGATCACTCACGCGTTGTGGGAGGTCTGGGGCAGGTTCAGGCCGAGCATGTAGCGTCGGGAAGTGTCGGCAGAGCATCCCTCTCTGCTACTGGTTGGCGTTGTCCAGCAGGGCTACCAACCTTGGCACGATCTCAGCATCGGTGAGCCTGTTGCCGTCCGGTGACCTCTCGTAAACAACACTCCTCAGAGACGCAATGATGCTCGCCATCTCGTCCGTGACGCCACCTCGCAAGAACGGATGGGACAGAACCGCCCGGAAACGGCCCTCGGTCCCGGCAACAGCAGACAGTCCACTCAATATGCTTTGGTCCTCAGGTTCCAGCGTCTGCAGGAATGGCATATCCGCGATCCTCACGATTGCCCATTCTTCTCCCCATCTGCCTGCAAGCCTGGCTCTGTTTCCACGGCTGTTGACGAGGTGCCCGATCCCTTCAACCACCTCCAGCTCTTCCTGTGTAAGGCCATCTACAGCCCATGACTTGTCCACCACCCCAAGCCTCGCAACGTTCAGGAGGAATGTGCCGTACCCTGAGGCGTACTCGTCTTCCAGACAGCCGGGCCTTCCGGGGATGAATTCATCTCTGAATCTCGTCCCACAGCGGACTCTGTAGTTTTCGATGCAGTCCTGCGTTGGGTAATGGTACCCCGTGCCTTCTACCAGAAAGGTCCGGCCTTCGCTTTGACATCTGCGAACTATCTCGTAACCCTGGGCGCTGAAATCTCTCCCGTCGAAAGTGATCCACGGATAATCTCTCAACAATACAGCTACGTCGTGCCATGTATCACCGGGCCCGAGGTTGGTGTAGAGATGCCGTTCAGGCCAGGGTGTAGGCGTCGCCGTGGGAGATGCCGTAGGTGTAGCCGTCGGCGTCGGAGTAGGTGTTGCCGTGGGTCCGGGGGTTGGTGACGGGGTCGGCGTCGGATAGGGAGTGGCCGTGGGTATGAGTAGCGGACTCGGTATCAAGCCTGGATTCGGGGTTGCCGTGGGTGTAGGCGTCACCACCGGTGTAGCCGTAGGTGTGGGTGCAGGCAGATGCGGACTGGCAGGCGCGGGAGTTGACTCTGGCGTACATGCGGCAGCCATCACCATGGCGAAGCTCCCGAACGCGAGGCACCACCTTCCAGCCAAAAGCGCTTTGCCCTGCACTCCGTCTATGCCGCCCTAGCTCAGCGCGTGGTTGACCACCGGCACCATCGCCGAGAGGTCGACGTGCGATTGCAGCGCCTCGTTCACCTGCGCGAGCGGGTACTGGTGCGTGATCATCTTCTCCACCGGCACGTCGATTCGCGTACGCATGAGCCGCATGGAGCGGATGATGTTCTCCACCTTCGAGCCCACGACGCCCGCGACGGTGAGGTCCTTCGCCGCGATGCGCGACGGGTCCATCTCCACGGAGGTCGGCAGGATGAGGCCTATGACGAGGTACTTCCCTCCGTAGCGCACCATCTGGAGCCCCTCGTGGACGGACGTGCGCGCGCCTGAAGCTTCCACGACGAGATCAGGGCCACCGCCGGTCAGCTCTCGCACGCGCTCGATGCGCGAGTCCGGCGTGGGGCAGTCGGCGAGGTCGATCGTCTCGTCGGCGCCGAGTTCACGGGCGAGCGCCAGCCGGTGCGACGGCGCACCGATCATGATGGCGCGCCCCGCGCCGCGTGCCTTCGCTTGCACCATCGCGCCCATCCCGATGGGGCCTGAGCCCTGGATGACGACCGTGTCGCCGGGGTCGGGTGCGTTGAGCTTCCGCAGGCCACTCATCGTCGTGTGGTTGCCGATGACGGACATCAGCGCGCGCTCCGTGCTCATGTCGTCGGGCACGCGCATGATGGCGGGGTTCGGCTCCAGCAGCAGGTACTGGCCGAAACCGCCGCGCAGCATCGTGCCTGAGGAAGGGTCGACGTGCGAGTTGCCGTAGTGGATGGCGTTCGTGCAACGCAGCCCCATCAGGCAATTGTAGCAGTGGCCGCACGGCGCAGAGTGGAACAACACGCGGTCGCCCTCGCGGAGCGTCTCGCCGAGGATGTCCGTGCGGATGTTCGAGCCGAGCGCCGCCACGACTCCGATGTTCTCGTGCCCCCAGATGATGGGATGCGGCGCGTTGGGGTTGTACCAGTTGTGCGCGTCTGTGCCGCAGACCGCCGCCATGCTCATCTGAACGAGGATGTTGTCCGGCCCCACGTCCGGCACCGGGAACTCCTGTACTTCCAACGGGCGCTCGGCCCCGACGAACACCGCTGCCAGGCAACTTTCCGCCATGACGCACACTCCTCGTACAGGCTGGGGCGAGTCTAGAAGCGGGCAGGGTGAGCGTCAAACGACGCCTGAGGCTAGCCGCCGCTCGACTGGGGGCGCGATGCCATGCGCCTCGCCCCGTAGACGATCCCGAGGGCAGGGATAGCCGCGAACATCAGCGGAAGCTCCCAGTCTCCCTTCACCGTGCCTCCGGCGATCAGCAGCGCAATCACCACGTCGGCTGCCACGTTCACCACGAGCAGCGCGGTGACGACGCGGGTCCCCCTGAGCGAAAGCTGCGGCTGCGTCACCAGCACCAGCAGCCCTATGGCGGCAAGGGGATGTACGAGGACGAGCACCATCCGTTCCCCGAGGCTTCCCCCATCCGCGAATGAGCCCACGAAGGCCGTCAACGCTGCGAAAGCCATCTGGAGCACCGCGAGGATGAGCATCACTATCCGGAATACCGTCATGGCACAACGGTAGGCAGTCGACGGTCGGGGGTCAAGGTGAACCTTCGACCCGGATGGTGACGACGTCGATGCCGTAGTACTGCCGATGCTGCACGCCGGACGCGTAGTGCCGGAGCAGCCGGAACGACAGCTCGCCCGGGTCGGCGACCGCGGGCTGCTCCTCCAGGTATGCGAGCCTGTCCTGCAGGTTCTCGCGCCCGATAACCGACGCTACCAATTCCAACTCGACCGCGCCTGTGCCGGGACGCACCGAGACATGCAGCCACGGTGTCCTGCCTTCGCCTGCGTTTCCACTCAACGGCATCAGGCTCGCAACTGCCTCCTCGCCCGCCGAACGCAGGCGCATCGCGGAGGGCTCGTTCCATCGCATGCCGGCGGCAACGTCAACCAGGAACACGTCGATAGCGGGAAGCGCCGAGTCATCGAGGGCGAGCTCGAGCCGTTTGCCCCGGCGGCCGCTGAGCTCGATGAACGCCGTGAGCAGGATCGCAACGATCAGCCCGGCCACTACCGGATTGCCGATGAGCGAGCCCCACGACGGCCCGAGCACCAGTTCGATGACGTTGAGATGCTGCATGCCGATAGCGACACCGAACGACAGGCCGATGACGAGCACCTTCCGTTGGTCGAGGCCTTCCTGCGTAGCCGTCTGCAGGCCGCCGACGAAGAACAGCCCCAGCAACAGGAGCAGGTATGCGCCCATGACCGGGTCGGGGACGGTAAGCAACAAGGCCGTGAACTTCGGCAGCAGCGCGAGGAAGACAAAGACGGCCGCGACAGCGAAACCGACCCTGCGCGCTGCAACGCCCGTCAGGCCGATGAGCGAGGAGCCGAACGACGAAAAGGCCATCGTGGGAGGCGTCCCGGCTATGCCCGCCAGCAACATCCCGATGCTGTTGGCTCCTACCGCGCCCTGCACCTGCCGGAAGTCGATCGCACGCTGCCGGCGCTGGGAGGCGTTCTGGATGATCACGTTGTCGCTTATGCCCTTGAGCGCGAGCACCAGCGTGAGGATGGCGAAGGTCGGCAGCAGCGTCCAGAATTCCCGACCGAATGCCAGGTCGAACCCCGGGAACTGGAGATCCGGAATGCCGATCCAGGGCGCGTCGATCACCCGCTGATAGTCGTAGATGCCGAAGAATGCCGCCACGACGCAGCCAACCCCGATGCTGACCAACGCAGACCATACACGCCATATCCCGGAAGCGCGGAGGGCAAGAGCGGCAGCTACCCCCAGCGTTACCGCGGCCACGACGGGGCCCGACTCCTGGGGTTTCCCTTCCGGTACGTCCACCAGCCTGTCGAACACGACCGGGATGATCGTGGCTGCGATCACCATGAGCACAGTGCCGGCGACCACCGGCGTGATGATGCGTCTCAGCACAGGGAGCCACGCGGCTACGGCGAACTGGACGAACGACGAAACGACCAGGAGAGTCGCCAGCAGGGCAGGCCCGCCGTCCGACACCGCTGCAGCGGTGACGGCCACGAACTGGATCGTCGGCCCCGTGACCACTGTCAGCCCGCATCCAAGGCGCCACAACCGGACCGCCTGGATGGTCGTAATGACCGCATTGACGATGAACGCGGCGAAGATCGCCCACGTCAGGTAACCGTCGTCCTGACCGGACGCCCGCACGGTGAGGATGACGACCAGCACCGTTGGCGGCAGGGCGAGCACGATGTACTGAACCGCCACTCCCAACGCCAGGGGCAGGGGACACGGCTCGTCAGGCTCGTACCGGATGTGTTCGTTGACGCGCACCTTTTCCCCCCGCTTCGCTATCCGGC
Source organism: Dehalococcoidia bacterium (assembly GCA_965208625.1). Classification (GTDB taxonomy): domain Bacteria; phylum Chloroflexota; class Dehalococcoidia; order Lucifugimonadales; family Australimonadaceae; genus Bin16. The sequence goes on along the minus strand of OZ242348.1, from coordinate 899,784 downwards.
GGAATGGTACGCGGTGCCGGTCTCACGGAGATAGGGGAATCGGCACGTGTTCCCGAGAGATGGTTCGACTCTGCTGTGCTCCGCTCAGCGTGACGACTCCCCAACCCTCCGCCGGAGCCTCACCGCGCGCCGCGCGTTGCCGGAACGGGCGCGCTCCCATAACATCGCGCTCGCACGACACACGGAGGACTCCTCAATGGACATCGTCAACCCCATCGTCAGGAACTGGATGCGCGCAGGACTGGAAGACTCGGACGCCTTCTGGGACAGCGCCGCGCGGGAGCTGCCCTGGCTGAAAACATGGGACACCGTCTACGAGGCCGACTACCCCTCGTTCCGCTGGTTCGTGGGCGGGCAGACCAACCTCTCCTACATGTGCGTCGACCACCAGAACGCATCAGGGCGCGGCGGGCATGCGGCGTTCATATACGCCAGCGAACGCGGCGACCGCCAGGTGCTCACCTACGCCCAGCTCCAGCGGCGCGTCGAGCAGACCGCTGCCGCCCTGCGCGGCATGGGCCTCCGCAAGGGCGACCGCCTCACCATCTACATGCCGAACGCCCTCGAGACCGCCATCCTGATGCTGGCGACCGTCCGCATCGGCGCGATCCACTCCATCGTCTTCGCCGGGTTCAGCGCGCCCGCGCTGGCCGACCGCGTCCGCGCCAGCGGCTCGCGGCTCATCTTCTCTTCGGACGTGGCCTACCGGCGCGGCGGCGAGGTCAACCTCAAGAGCATCGTCGACGACGCGCTCGCTCTCGGCTGCGACACCGTCGAACACCAGGTCGTGCTCCTCCGTAACGAGGACGTGCCGATGACGAGCGGGCGCGACCTCTCCTGGGACGAGTTCATCGAGCGCGGCAAGGGTTACAGCGGCGCCATCGAGCCGATGGAATCCAACGAACCCGCCTACATCCTCGCAACGTCCGGCACCACCGCCACACCCAAACTCGCCGTCCACACGCACGGCGGCTACCCCGTCGGCGTCTACAACCAGGGCAAGTGGTGCTTCGGCCTCAACGCCAACGACGTCTGGTGGGCGACCTCCGACCTCGGCTGGGCCGTCGGCCATTCGTACATCGTCTACGGCCCGTTGCTGTTCGGCGCGACGTCCATCCTCTACGAGGGCGCGCTCGACTACCCGGGCCCGGACGTCTTCTGGCGGCTCATCGAGGAGTTCGGCATCACGGGCGTCTTCACGTCGCCCACGGCCGTCCGGCTGCTGATGCGGTTCGGCGAGGAGCCTGCCAAGGGCTTCGACCTCTCGCCGCTCATCCGCATCGTCTGCGCCGGCGAGGTGCTGAACCCGCCCGCGTGGGAGTGGCTGCAGAAGCGCGTGCTGGAAGACCGCATCCCCGTCATCGACAACTGGTGGCAGACGGAGACCGGCGCGCCCGTCGTCGGCAACCCGTACGGCATCGCGATGCTGCCGCAGAAGCCCGGCTCCGCGGGCGTGCCGCTGCCCGGCATGGACCTCGCGGTGATGACGCCGGAAGGGCAACTGTGCGAGCCGGGCGAGAAGGGCATCCTCGTGCTGCGCCGCCCGTTCCCGAACCTCACGCCCACGCTCTGGGGCGACCCGGAGCGCTACAGCACCGACTACTGGGAGCGCGTGCACGGCGTCTACTTCACCGGCGACCTCGCGGAGATAGACGAGGACGGCTACGTCTGGTTCTCGGGCCGCGCCGACGAGGTCATCAAGATCGCGGCGCACCGCCTCGGCACCATCGAGGTCGAGTCCGCCTTCCTCCGCCACGACGACGTCGCCGAGGCGGGCGTCACCGGGCGCCCCGACGAACTGCGCGGCGAGGTCATATCGTCGTTCATTGTGCTCAAGGAGGGACGCACCGCGAGCGACCAACTGCGCAAGGAGCTCATCGAGACCGTCCGCCGGGAGCTCGGCCCGTTCGCGGTCATCGGCGAGGTCAACTTCGTGAAGATGCTGCCCAAGACGCGCAGCGGCAAGATCATGCGCCGCGTCCTGAAGGCAGTCACGCTCGACACCGACCCCGGCGACATCACCACGATCGAGGACGAGGGCTCCGTCGACGAGGCCCGCACCGCCTGGCAGGAGATGAAGAGCGAGGTCGGCGGGTAGGGCGATGGGCACAGCGAGCGACCGGGCCCGCGGGCTCATGGTGGGGATCGCGGCGGGCAATCTGCTCGGCGTTCCCGTCGAAGGCCGCACGAAAGACGACGTGCGGCATCGCTTCCCGGACGGCATGCACGACATCACCGCCCGGCCCGGCTACCCGGACGACGACGATCTGGCGCAGTCGCTCGTCATCGCGGAGGCAGCCGAGGAAGGACCGCTCGACGTCGAAGACCTGGGTCACCGCTTCTGGGAGTGGGGCGAGGTCAACGGCCTCGGCATGGGCAACCTCACGAGCCAGGTGCTCGCGCTCTTCGGCGGCAGTCCTCCCCAGCGCCTCGGACGGGGCACGCTGGACGATGTGCGGCAACCCATGGGAATGGCTATCGAGGACGCCTCACGAGAGGCGTGGGGCGGCAGGAGCGCAGGCAACGGCGCCCTCATGCGTTGCGCGCCCATCGCCGTCCGGTGGCGCGACGACGCGGTAGCCCTGGCACGGAACAGCATCGTCAGCGCCGTGCCGACGCACTGGGACCGGCGATGCGGCTGGTCGTGCGTCGCACTGAACATCGGCATCGCGGCTGCGCTCCGGGGCGAGACGACGGACGCCGACGCGCTCATCACGGCGTCGGAGGAGGCGTTGCTCCCGTCGCTGCCTGAGCTGTCGCAGTACGGCTACGAGGGGGGCATGCCGCACAGCGTCCGGATCGCCGTAGCACAGGCTGCCAGCCTGGGTATAGATGAGGTCGAGTTCGACGGCTGGAACCTTGGCTTCACACTCCTGGCGCTGCGGGCCGGGCTCACCTCGCTCTGGCGCGCGCCGGACTTCGAGGAAGGGCTGCGCGCCGTGGTCGAGGCAGGTGGCGACACCGACACGAACGGGGCAGTAGCAGGCGCGGTCCTCGGCGCCCGGTTCGGCATCGACGCCATCCCCCAACGCTGGCGCGACCGCATCACAGAGCTCCGCCAGGGTCGCACGCCGCTCGAAGAGTACGCGGACATGCTGGAAGCGGCGCGCGAGCAGGAGAGCGAGCACCCTTGACAGGTCATCAGCCCCCTGCATGACAAGGGCTCCCGCGATGAAGCCCGCAGCGCTTGGCTGGAGATGAAGGACCAAGTCGCCGGGTAGGGGCGCGGCCAGAACCAGACTTGGAGGCACCTATGAAGGACACATTAGCATACCTGGTAGACGTAGGAAGCAGACCCATCCCGTATATCTTCGGTGGTTTGGTCGCCGGTTGGCTAGTTACTTCGTTGGACTTGTTCGTCGACGACACAACAGCACTCCTGACGACCGTGCTACTGGCAGTTGGAGTGTCTCTATTTGCACTGCCTCCATTCCTCCGCGTGCACCGCTGGGCGAAGGACTATCGTTCTCGACCTCGTACGTCAGGAGACGGTGCCCCCAAGCCCGACTATGCAAATGAAATCCTGAACTGGGGCATATCAATGAGCATCGGGGTGCTGCTGCTGACTGCGTGGGCTCTACTGGTAGGAATGCTCTCCCAAGGGCGCCGCTCTTGACAGGCAATCTGCCCCTGCATAGCGTGCGCACATACGCGGAGGTGAGGCGATGGCCACGGCAGTCAGCGGCGTAACGCAGTACAGGATGCTCATCGGCGGCGAGTGGGTCGACGCCACGTCGGGGCAGACCTACGACTCGATGAACCCCTACACCGGCCAGACATGGGCGCAGATGCCCGACGCGCAGGCAGAGGACGTCGACCGCGCAGTGCAGGCGGCGCGCAAGGCGGTGAAGGACCCGGCGTGGCGCGGGATGGTGCCCGCGCAGCGCGGCGCGCTCCTGCGCAGGCTCGGTGACCTCGTCGCGGAGAATGCAGAGCACCTCGGCCAGATCGAGACGCGCGACAACGGCAAACTCATCCGGGAGATGTCCGCGCAGTGCAAGGCCGTGCCGAGCTACTTCTACTTCTACGCGGGGCTTGCCGACAAGATTCAGGGCGCGACCATCCCGCTGGAGAAGACATCCGTCTTCAACTACACGCTCCGCGAGCCGATAGGCGTCGTAGGCATCATCATCCCGTGGAACTCGCCGCTCTTGCTCCTCTCGTTCAGCCTCGCCGCTGCACTGGCAGCCGGGAACGCGGTCGTCGTGAAGCCCTCCGAGCACGCATCTGCCTCCACGCTGGAGTTCGCCAGGCTCGTCGAGCAGGCGGGCTTCCCACCGGGCGTGTTCAACGTCGTGACCGGCTACGGGGCCGTGACCGGCTCCGCGATGGCGAGCCACCCCGGCATCGGCAAGCTCTCGTTCACCGGCGGCCCTGAGACAGCGCGCAAGATCGCCGAGCAGGCCGCGCTGAACCTCACGCCGACGCTGCTCGAACTCGGCGGGAAGTCGCCCAACATCGTCTTTCCAGACGCCAACCTGCAGAACGCGGTGAACGGCACCATCTCCGGGATCTTCGCCGCAGGCGGCCAGACCTGCGTCGCGGGCTCACGCCTGCTGCTGCACGAGGACATCCACGACGAGTTCATCGAGCGGCTCGTGGCGCGTACCCGCGACATCAGGATGGGTGACCCCGCCGCGATGGAGTCGGAGCTCGGCCCGCTCGCGACGACGGCCCAGCTCGCGAAGGTGGAGTCGTTCGTCGAGAGCGCACGCGCCGAAGGGGCTGAGCTCGTCTACGGGGGCTGCCGTCCCGACTCACCGGATCTCGCGGCTGGCTGGTTCTACATGCCCACCATCTTCGGCGGCGTGCGGAACGACATGTTTCTCGCGCAGGAGGAGGTCTTCGGCCCGGTGCTCGGCGTGCTGCGTTTCCGCGAGGAAGAAGAGGCCGTCGCGATGGCGAACGACACGCGCTACGGCCTCGCAGCGGGCATCTGGACCGACGACATCAAGCGCGCGCACCGGCTCGCCCGTGACCTCGACGCGGGCACCGTCTGGATCAACATGTACCGCGCGCTCTCCTACGCGTCGCCGTTCGGCGGCTACAAGGGCTCCGGCCACGGACGGGAGTTGGGCGTCGACGCCATCAACGAGTTCACGCAGGTCAAGAGCGTCTGGGTCGAGCTCGCCGAGACCACGCCGGACCCGTTCGTCCTGCGGATATAGCGCCCTTGCCGGTCATTCCTGCTCCTCCCCGTCATTCCCGTTCCCGCCCGTCATTCCCGCGAAAGCGGGAATCCAGCGTGACCGGCAGGTCACACGGGGAGGATGTGGGGTGAGGGGCTGGCGAGGCGCCCGGCTACGCTACGAACAAATCCTCCAGCGTCCAGCGCTTGCCGATGATTTCCGTTTCGTAGAGGTAGTCCACGACCGCGCGCACGGACGCGCCGTGCACGTCGAGGCCCTGCCCCCGAGGGAAGAGGCCGATGCGCCGCAGGTCGCCCGCGAGCAGCCCTTGGTGGACGGAGTCGTCCGGTTCCTCGTCCATGTAGAGCGCCGTTGCCTCGTCCATCGCCTTGCAGACCGCTTCTGCGAGGCCGGGGGACTCGGTGACTGACTCCTCCTTCATCACCAGCAGCGTGTTGATGGGGAAGACGCCCGTCTCGTCGTGGTACTGCTGCAGGAGCGGGTAGGGGTCGTCGACCAACAGATGGACGTTGTCCGCCTGAGCCGCGTTCCCGCCCGCGACCACGAGCGCGTCGAGGTCGCCCGCCGCGAGCCGCGCGTCGAGGTCCGACATCTGCTCGCGGGCGAAACGCTCCGGCTTGGGGTAGGGCACGCCGCGCAGCGAGTCGTTCTCACCCTCGACCCACGTGATGCTGTCGGGGGCGACGCCGTGGTGATGCGCGAGGATGCCGCGCAGCCACACTGCGGGGTTCGACGCGAACCCCAGCGGCACGCCGACCCGCTTCCCGGCGAGGTCGCCTATCTCTGTAATGCCCGCACCGTCGTTGACGGTCACGCCCGTAAGCGGGAAGAAGAGGTTGGGGAAGATGGGCAGCGCGACGAGGCGCACGCCGTTGTCCTTCGCCACGAGGAAGTTGCCGATGGTCAGTTCACCCACGTCGTAGGGGCGTGTCGTGACCATCGCCGGAAAGATGGGCGCGGGCGCGGGGCCCGCGTCCACGAGTTCCACGTCCGGGTAGTCGACGGCGACGCGTCCGCTAAGCAGGTGGCGCGTGATAAGGCGGTTTCCGACCGCTACCGAGACTCCCATTACGGGTTCGGCGTCGTGGCGGAGGAGAATATCGCGCTGCGTCCGCTCTCGACGTCGTAGCGGTGCCGCTGCACCGTGTCCAGGTCCATGCTCGTGATGCGGCAGTAGATCGTCTCGTCGGTCGGGGAGCCCTGCACGCTGTGGATCTCACCGGGCAGGATGTAGTGCACGTCGCCCGAGCCCTGCTCCATGACCTCGACCACCTGGAACGCCGGCAGCTCCGCGTCGTCGCTCGCGTGGCGGTAGGCGTAGCGCGTCTGGGTGTTGCCGCCGCTCTTGACGCCGTAGGCGACCCAGCAGACGCCGTGGTCGTGCGGGGCGGGGCGCTTGAGCTCCTGCGGGCCCTGCCGGTAGGCGAGGACGACGAAGCCGGGGCCAGGGTGGCCGTACTCGGTGTCCCGGTAGATCTCGAACGTGCCGTTGCCGTCGCCGAATTTCTCGCTGTTCTCAGGCCAGCCGTTCTCGAATGCGCGCCGCATCAGCGTGGCGATGGTGTGCGCCTGCTGCACGGAGTCGCGATGAGTCGCGAACGCCTCGCGGATGTCGGTGATGAATTGCTGTTCGGTGTAGACCGCGGTCTGTGTCATAGTCGTTCTCCTCTCTGGAATCTTGTCTCTGGTGCAGTAGTTTACGTCTCCAGCGTGGTCTCGAAGAAGAGGTCCTCGACAGCGAGCGGCCCCGGGATGAGGCCCTGCTCGACCTCGTAGCGGATGAACCGTTCGAGGTTGGCGCGGTTCGCCGCTACGCCGGTCGGCCACGGGTCGGGCCCGAGCACGCGGCGCTCCTCTTCCAGGTAGTGGCGGCCCCACGTGAGCCTGCTCCAGTTGGGGTCGTCCATGAAATGCGACCACTGCCGCTTCGCCTGCTCGAAGCCGTCCAGTATGCTCACCGGCGCCCACGGGTGCTCCTCCGCGACCTCGGACTTCATCGCCACCACGTGCATGATGGGGTAGAAGCCGTTGCGCTGGTAGTAGCTCACCTCCTCGGCGCGCGGGTCGTCAAACAACCTGCCCACCTCCGGCGCGCCGTCCAGGTACGGCTGGGGCGGACGCGGCGACAGGAACGCCGACACCTCGCCCGCGACGAGCGCGTCGCCGAGCCTGCGGCCCTGGTCCATGCGTTCGAGCGTCACGCCGGGCGGCGGGTCGAACTGCACCGGCTCGTCGGACGTGGTCACCCACGTAACGCCGTCGAGCGGCACGCCGTACTCGCTGCCGAGGTCGCCCTTCGCAAGCACGGACAACGTCGTCTGGAACGAGCGCAGCGCAACGCGCTTGCCGATGAGGTCCTTCGGTTCGCGGATGCCGGACTGCGTGTTCACGTACATCTGGGACTGGCTGAACAGCCTACGCGGGAAGACGGGGATGGCCGTGAGGGCAGCGCCGCGAGCCTTCGCCATAACGTACGAGCCGAGCGACAGTTCGCAGACGTCGAACTCGCGATGCAGCAGCATGCGCTCGTGGCGCCTGCCGCCTATGTCGTCCTGCCCGACGATCAGCACGGTGGGGTCGATGCCCTTGGGATGCACCGTCCCTTCCACCCACGGCACGTGCCTGTCGTAGTGCTCGAGCGCGATGCTCAGGGGGACGTTCGCCATCTAGATCTCCTCTCCGTACTCTTGCGCCATCTCCCGGATATGGGCCTCCTGCAGCAGTGTGGAGCGGCCGTTCTCCCAGAACAACTGACCGTCCAGCTCTATCGTCTGGTCGGAGACGTAGGCGGAGAGGGGCGACGGCGTCCTGCCGATGTGGAAGTGCATCACGTCCTGGTTGCTCTGCTGTCCGGGACGCTTGGTCGCCTTGGGATGGAACCCGCCGTGGAACGAGTCGAGCGCGTACGCGGCCTCCGCGCCGTAACGCGCCTCGCTCACGTCCAGCAGGTGCTGGAGCTGCATGCTCGTCCAGACCGTGTTGCCGGTGGGGTCGTCCTTCTGGTTCTCGCGCGACGGTTCTTCCCGCCACTCGATGCCCGTGAGCGTGTTGTCGCGTATCTCCAGCAGCATCGGGTTGTGGAACTGCTCGCGGTCCGCCATCCCCGGATGGTCGAATGCCACGACGCCGTTGCCCTCCGCGCTCCCGATGGGCGCGTACACCTCGCCCGGGAATACGCGCTCGGAGCGGCTCATCTCCGCGTCCTGCACGAAGAAGGCGTCTGCGACCTCGCTCCCCGAGGCTACGCGTCCCGTGACCTCAGTGCCGCGCGGGCTCGTAACCCGGTAGGTCGACGCCTGCGCCGTGCGCTCCTCGATGCGGTGCGCCAGCGCCATCACGAGACGCCAGTCGAAGTGGGCGTGGGGCGTGGTCATGCCCTCCGGAGCGCGGATGCGGTTGTTGATGCGCACCAGCCCAGCCGCGTCGTTCGCTCGCAGGTGGTCGAGCAGCACGGCGCGGTTCAGGTTGCAGTTCAGCAGCAGCTTGTCGGCGCCCAGCACTGCCCCGGCGACCGGGGCGGGCAGTTCCTCGACGCGGCCCAGCGAGTCCACCCAGAGCGAGTAGGGCGCGCCTCCGGCCTCAGCGATGGCCTGCTCCAGCAGCGCCGCAAGGTCAGGGTCGAGTGCGCCCCGCTCGTTGAGCAGCAGCACGGCCTCGCCCGGCTCGATAGCAACGCAATGCCTGATCAGGTTGGTTACGCCCGCCTGAACGTCAGCGTCAGACATCACGCCTCCTCGTGTGCGGTGGTCTAGTTGAGCCCGTAGAAGCGCTCCGCGTTGCCGTGCAGGATGGCCGCCTTGTCCGCGTCGGTCAGCGCCGGGTTCTCGCGAATCTCCGCGATCTCCTCCTTGCACGTCTCGTGGTTGACCTCGTGCGGGAAGTCGGACGAGAAGATGAACGCCTTGTTGCCGGCCACCTTCACCGCGAAGGGAAGCGTCAATTCGCCGCCCTCCACACCGACGTACACGCGGCCTTCGTCGACGTGCCTGAGGATGTAGTCCGTCACGGACTCGCCGTCCTTCAGCTGCATGAAGCGTTGGTTCGGGTCGTACTGGATGTGGCTGTCCCACGAGCGCTGGAAGCGCTCCAGGCAGCCCACGAACCACGCGCAGCCCGCCTCCAGGAAGCCGTACTTGGCGTTCGGGTAGCGGTCCAGCACGCCGTTGAAGACGATGCCTGCGAAGTTGACCATCTGGCCGAACGGGTGCCCAAGCGCGTTCACGGGAGCGTAGGGGCTCATGTCGTCCAGTCCCATGTGGTCGTGCACGCCGCCATGGATGCCGATGGCGCAGCCGAGGCGGTCGGCCTCCTCGTAGATCGGCCAGTACTTCGGGTCGCCGAGGTGGTTCTGCAGTTGGAGGGCGCCGGTGCCGGGCAGCATCGCGCCGGAGAAGCCGAGCTCCTTCACGATGCGCCGCAGCTCGACCGCAGCCTCCGCGGGCTCCTGCAGTGGGATGAGGCCCATCGCCTGGAAGCGCGAGTCCTTGCTGACGTACTCGTCGTACACCCAGTTGTTGTACGCCCGCGCGAGTTCGATGGCCCAGTCGCGGCTGACGACGCGCCCGAAGGCGAGGCCGTTCGAGGTGTAGAGCACCGTCTTGTCGACGCCCACGTCGTTCAGGAAGTCGATCCAGCCCTCGCGGCCAACCCGTGCGAATGCGCCTTCCGGCAGGAAGTGCCGGTTGGCCGCATGCAGGTGGTCGTTGGGCGGGAAGGGCCCGCGCGTCGTCACGAAACTGCGGTCCTGGTAGTCCTCGGGCATCCGCGCCCAGATGGCCGCGTGGTCCTCGACCAGGTGGCCGTCGCCGTCAACGATGCGCTCGATATTTTCAGTGACCATGGCTCTTATCTCCTTGGCGTCTGCCTGTTCCGTGCCTAGTTTGCTCCCAGCCGGTAGAAGCGGGCCGCGTTGCGGTACATCACCGCTTCTTTGTCGTCCGCAGACATGTCCGCGTTCTCACGCAGTTCGTCCAGCTCTGCCTTGCAGGTATTCGCGTCGACCTCGTGCGGGTAGTCGGACGAGAACAGGTACGGCTTGTTGCCGGTGAGGCGCACCGCCTCCGGCAGCGCGAGCTCGTCGCCCTCGACGCCGACGAAGATGCGGTCCTCGTCGATGTGGCGGCAGATGTAGTCGGAGACGCGCTCGCCCTCGCGTATCTGCAGGAAGCGGCCTCGCGGGTCGTACTGGACGTGCGACGCCCAGGAGCCGTTGAAGCGCTCCATGCAGGTGAGCAGCCACGCCGCGCCCGCCTCCAGGAAGCCGATGCGGACGCCCGGGTACTTGTCGAACACGCCGTTGAAGATAATGCCGGCGAACGCCACCATCTGGCCCATCGGGTGCCCGAGCGCGTTGATGGGCGCGTACGGGCTCATGTCGTCCATCAGGAAGCCCTCGTGCGCGCCGCCGTGGATGCCGAGAGCGCAGCCGAGCCGCTCCGCCTCTGCGTAGAGGGGCCAGAACTTGCTGTCTCCCAGGTGCGGCTGCTGTGCGCCGGTGGACGGCAGCATCGCGCCGACGAAACCGAGGTCCTGCACGATGCGCCGCAGCTCCTCGACTGCTGCGTCCGGCTCCTGCAGGGGCAGCAGGCCCATCGCCTGGAAGCGGTCGCCGCGCTTGAGGTAGGTGTCGTACACCCAGTTGTTGTACGCCTGCGCGAGCATGACGGCCCAGTCGCGGCTGACGATCTTCCCGAAACCGAGGCCGCTGGTGGTGTAGAGCACCGTCGAGTCCACCCCGACCTCGTCGAGGAACTCCATCCAGCCGTCCGGCCCCACGTTCGCGAACGCGCCCGGAGGCGTGATGTGCCGGTTCGCGGAATGGAGGTGGTCGATGGGCGGGAACGGGTTCCGCTCCGATCGCGCCTCGCCGAAACTCTTGCCCTTGAACTCGTCCGGCATGTACGAAACGATGCCGGCGATGTCCTCCATGATGTGGCCGTCGCCGTCGATGATGCGTTCCAGGTTCGCCGTAGCCATTCCTGCCTCCTGGGTAGTCCCCCTATGTTGGGTACGTGCGCGCGGATTGTACGGCGGCGGTGTGTGGGCGGCAAATCACGCCCCTCTCGTTGGGCATGATTCCCTCTCCTGAGGGAGAGGGCCAGGGTGAGGGCCCTCGGCAGGAAGTCGGGGCAGGACGTGTCTAGGGATATTCTGAATGAGTCTGCCTCCGTTATTCCCGCGAAGGCGGGGAATCTCGCAGCCCTCGACACAGGCAGACGCAGAGCCTCACCGCCCCCCGCGTGGACGCCGCAGGCGTCCTCGCGCATAATAGGGCGCATCCTACGCCGTCGCGCGCACGCCCACGGAGGGTCACGAATGGTAACGAGAACCGCAGGTCTCGCTGATTGGAATGAACCGGAAGGCATGAACAAGGCCGGGTTCGGCTTCTGGAAGACACCGAAGTCCGCCTACGACCTCTTCATCGAGTCCCAGGGCATCGAGATCCACCGCGACATCGGCGTCCGCCGCATACAGGACCTGCCGCTCAAGCCGTGGAAGCGCCTCGGCGGCAACGGCGTCGCCATCCAGTTGCTCGGAACCGAGCACCTCTGGGGCATGTACGTCGTCGAGGTCCCCGGCGCGGGCGCCCTCAACCCCGAGAAGCACATGTACGAGGAGATCTACTACGTCGCGGAGGGCAGGGGCTCCACCGAAGTCTGGCAGGAGAGCAACCCCAACAAGAAGCAGGTCTTCGAGTGGAGTGCGGGCTCGCTCTTCGGCATACCGATGAACGCGATGCACCGCCTCGTCAACGCCACTTCCAGCCCGGCGCTCCTCCTCGCCGCAACCACCGCGCCGAACATCGTCAACCTCGTGCGCGACCCCGAGTTCGTCCTCAACAACTCCTACGAGTTCACCAACCTCTTCGACGCCGAGGACGACTACTTCAAACCCGTCGACGACATCTTCGCCGACCCCGTCCGCGGTCTCGCGATGCGCCGCACCAACGTCATCCCGGACATCATCAACTGCCACCTGCCGCGCGACAACCGCCGCTCCTTCAGCTACCGTCGCGTGGAGCCGCACATGGCTGGCGCCAACTTCTACATGAAGATCGGCCAGTACGAGACCGGCCAGTACTCCAAGGCGCACAAGCACTCGTCCGGCGCCATCCTCGTCTGCATCCGCGGCAAGGGCTACAGCGTCACCTGGCCGTCACGGCTCGGTGAAAAGCCGTTCGAGTCCGGCACCGGAGACGAGGTCCGGCGGCAGGACTACGAGCCCGTCGGCATGATCAGCGCCGCGCCCATGACCGGCGACTGGTTCCACCAGCACTTCGGCACCTCGCCCAACGGCATCCGCTTCCTCATCTTCGACGGCCCCTACGGCCCGGGGATGCGCAGCGGCGCCGCCCCCGGCTCCGACGCCCGCGATGGCGGCGCGCAGGACACTCGCGACGGCGGCAACGCCATCGCCTACCCGGACCAGGACCCCGCCATCCGCGCCGAGTTCGAGCGCATGATCGGCCTCGAGGGCCTGGAGAGCACCATGCCGGAGTGGGCCTACACCGACTACAGCCCACCCCCCGGCGCCGCCGACGTCGGCGGCTTCTAGGGGTTAGTCTGCCCGGTGGCGAAAGAGGCGCTCGCACGAATCAGGATCAATCGCCTGCTCGAAGAATCGGGCTGGCGCTTCTTCGACGACGCCAACGGGCAGGCAAACATCTGCTTGGAGCCGCATGCCACGATTGAGCAAGCCGACCTCGACGCACTGGGCGACGACTTCGAAATCGCCGCCAAAGGCAGAGGCCGCCGTGGCAAAGGGTTCATAGACTTCCTCCTGCTGGACGACCACGGTTTCCCACTCATCGTCCTCGAGGCGAAGTCCGAGGACAAGAATGCGCTCGTCGGCAAGGAACAGGCGCGCAAGTACGCGCTCTCCCAGAAATGCCGCTACGTCATACTCTCTAACGGCAGGGTGCATTACTTCTGGGATCTGAAACGCGGCAACCCGTACCCCGTTCAGCAGTTTCCCACGCCGGACTCAGTGGGCGAACACCGCAAAGTGGAACCCGATCCCCAGCGGCTCGTTGACGAGCCGGTCGAAAAAGACTACGTCGTCCTCACCCAGCGGTCGAACTACGCATCAGAGGCAGCCTGGCAGAACGAAGAGGAACGTTCGGGTTTCGAAGCGCAGTATGGCCTCCGCTTCCTGCGCGGCTACCAGCTGAATGCCGTTCATGCCCTGCAACGTGCGGTTGAGGACGGCGTGGACAGGTTCTTGTTCGAGATGGCCACCGGCACGGGCAAGACGCTCACCTCAGCCGCCGTCATCAAGCTATTCCTCCGCACGGGGAACGCTCACCGTGTTCTGTTCCTCGTGGACAGGTTGGAGTTGGAAGATCAAGCTCGGGGCGTCTTCGAGAACCTGCTGAAGAATGACTTCACCACCGTCGTCTACAAGGAGAGCCGTGAGGATTGGCGCAAGGCGGAGATCGTCGTCAGCACCGTCCAGTCGCTTCTGTTCAATGACAAGTACCGGTCTCTCTTCTCGCCCACCGACTTCGACCTCGTCATCTCTGACGAGGCGCACCGCTCCATCAGCGGCGAAGCACGCGGCGTTTTCGAGTTCTTCACCGGCTATAAGCTCGGCCTCACCGCGACGCCAAGGGATTACCTGCATGGGGCGAGTAACGTCGCAGACCCGCGCGAATACGAACGGCGAGCGATGCTTGACACTTACAAGACCTTCGGTTGCGAGAACAGGGAGCCCACCTTCCGTTACTCGCTCCTCGACGGCGTCGGCGACGGCGTGCTCGTCAATCCCACCGTCGTCGACGCCCGCACTCATATCACGACCAGGATGCTCTCCGACGGGGGATTCGTCGTTGCTTTCACGGACGAGGAGACCGGTCAGGAAACCGAGCAGTCCTACGGGCTCCGCGAGTACGAGAAGCGATTCTTCTCCGAGGCAACGAACCGTGTCTTCTGCATGACGTTTCTAAGGAACGCACTGCTTGACCCCATCAGCGGCGAGACCGGGAAGTCCATCGTGTTCGCCGTCAGCCAGAGCCACGCTGCCCGCCTCGCCCAGATACTCAATGAGATGGCGGACGTCATGTTCCCGGGCAGATACCAGTCGGATTTCGCGGTACAGGTGACCTCTCATGTGCCCGATGCTCAGGAGTTCGCCCGGCAGTTCGCCAAGAACCAACTCAAAGGCTCCACCAACTTTTTGCCGGAGTACAAGACGAGCAAGGCGCGCGTCTGCGTCACTGTCGGCATGATGACCACCGGCTACGACTGCCCGGACCTGCTGAACCTCGCGCTGATGCGCCCCGTCTTCTCGCCCACGGAGTTCGTTCAGATCAAGGGGCGCGGGACGCGCTTGCACAACTTCGCAAAGCAATACACCGGCAACATTCCGCCCCACGAGAAGAATGGGTTCAAACTCTTCGATTTCTTCGCCGTCTGCGAATACTTCGAGACTGAGTTCAACTACGATGAAAAACTGGAACTCCCTGCTCTACAGGCGAAGGGCGATGGTACTGACGTGGGAGAAGACTCTCATTCCAGTTACGCGTACGAACACCTTGGACCGGACGTAATCAGTTCCTTGACAGAGGCGGCCATCGGAGCGAGCGGGATGAAGGTGGACCGCAAACTCTTCAACGATGAGACAACCCTGAGTGTGCAGTCCGCCATCAACAGGGACAAACTGATGGAAGAACAGTGCGCCGCGTTCTTCAAAGAGCACACGCCCGACGACACTGCCAGCCTGCCGGTGATCAAGCGGTTCTTCAAGGCGTGCGTCGTCAACGAACCGCTGCGGAAGGCCCTTGCCAGCGGCGACCTCGCGCAACTGGCCACCAACCCCGTCTTCTCCCAGTCCGAGCTCGCCGCTGTCCCCAAAGAGTTCCGCACGCTCGTTCCCGAATACGTCACCGGGCACGTACCGCTTCACCACTTCGCTGCCTAGGAAGGTCCTCCATGCTCGACGTTGACACCCGGCGCCGCATCGACACCGCCCGCGACATCCTCGTCGGCAAGGTGCCGGACCCCAAGAGCCAGGTCGAGCAGATCACCATCGCCCTCATCTACAAGTTCATGGACGACATGGACGCGATGAGCGAGGAATTGGGGGGACGCCGCTCATTCTTCGCCGGAGAGTTCGAGCACTACCGCTGGACCAACCTCATGCACTCCGGCCTCGGCGGTCACGAGATGCTCAACCGCTACGCCGAGGCGATAACCCGGATGCCGGAGAACCCCGGCATCCCACCGCTCTTCCGCAGCATCTTCAACAACGCTTTCCTCCCGTACCGCGACCCGGAGACGCTTCGGCTCTTCCTGCGCGAGATCGATGGCTTCTCCTACGACCACTCGGAGCGGCTCGGAGACGCGTTCGAGTACCTGCTCTCCGTCCTCGGCTCGCAGGGCGACGCCGGACAGTTCCGTACCCCGCGCCACATCATCGACTTCATCGTCGGCATCCTCGACCCGAAGAAGGACGAGAGGGTGCTCGACCCCGCATGCGGCACCGCAGGGTTCCTCATCTCCGCCTACAGGCACGTCCTCAACGCCAACGCGGACGGGGAGGGCGGCACCACGCTGACGCCCGACGAACGGTCGCGGCTCGCCCGTAACTTCACCGGCTACGACATCTCGCCGGACATGGTGCGCCTCTCCCTTGTCAACATGTACCTCCATGGCTTCGCGGACCCGCGCATCTACGAGTACGACACCCTCACCTCCGAGGAGCGATGGGGTGTCCACGCCGACGTCATTCTTGCCAACCCGCCGTTCATGAACCCGAAGGGCGGCATCCGCCCGCATGGGGGCTTTCTAGTGAAATCGACCCGTAGCGAGGTCCTCTTCGTCGACTACATGGCGGAGCACCTCACGCCCAACGGCCGCGCTGGCATCATCGTACCGGAGGGCATCATCTTCCAGAGCCAGGGGGCGCACACCAAACTCCGCAGGATGCTCGTACCGGACTACCTCATCGCGGTCATCTCGCTTCCTGCTGGCGTCTTCAACCCCTACTCCGGCGTCAAGACCTCCATCCTCATTCTGGACAAGGCGCTCGCCCGCCGGACAAGCAGCATCGCCTTCTTCAAGGTGGAGAACGACGGCTACGACCTCGGCGCGCAGCGCAGAGAGGTCGAAGCGAACGACCTCCCCGCTGTCCATGCCGAGATTGCCGAATACCTCCGCCGTGCGCGAGCAGGGGAAAGCCTGGACAACTATCAATCAGAGCACGGTCTCGCCGTCGCCAGGTCTCGTATCGCCGAGAACGGCGACTACAATTTGAGTGCCGAGCGGTACCGTGTAAAGGAGGTACGGCCCACCAAGTGGCCTGTTGTGCGTTTGGGGGATGTGATGCAAACAGTCACTCCGCCTAAGAAAATCCTGGCTAGGGATTTCGGTACGTCGGGTAGATACCCTGTAATCGATCAGTCACAGAATCATATAGCAGGATGGACAGATGACGAAGCCGCACTAATCGACGGGTCGAAAGGATTAGTCATTTTCGGTGACCACACATGCAGTATCAAGCTCATTAGGGAAAAATTCGCTCAAGGAGCAGACGGAGTCAAGATTATTGCAACACCTGACCATATCCTGCCAGAATATCTGTATTTTTATCTGCTGGGCCACCCATTAGAACAGGATGGCTACAAACGTCACTTCGGTCTGCTAAAACAAACGTCCATACCGCTCCCGCTCCTCGACGTACAGCGCGAGATCGTCGCCGAGATCGAGGGCTACCAGCGCGTGATAGACGGCGCGCGGGCCGTGCTCGACGGTTATCGCCCGCACGTGCCAGTTGACCCGTTGTGGCCTCTGGCCAAGATCAGGGACATTGCTTCTGTGGAGAGTGGTTACGGTTTTCCGGTGGACTACCAAGGGTCAATCAGCGATGAGATTCCTTTCTTGAAGGTCAGTGATATGAATCTCTCAGGCAACGAAATACACATTTCATCTTGGAACAATACTGTATCACGGGACATTATCAGAGAACTCAAGGCGAGAACATTTCCGGCAGGGACAGTTATTTTCCCCAAGATAGGCGCGGCAATAGCCACAAACAAGAAGCGCATCCTTTCTTGTGAGTCGACATACGACAACAATGTCATGGGAATCGTACCGCATTCTGAACAACTCCTTCCCTCCTATTTGCATACTTATCTGTTAGGTATTGACCTTTCAAGATGGGCGAGCGAAGCACAACCTCCCTCAATGCGAAAGACAACAGTAGAAGATCATGCGATTCCTCTACCGCCTCTTGAAGTACAACAGAGCATCGTTGACGAATTGGAAGCTGAACAAGCGCTGGTCAAGGCGAACCGCGAGCTCATCGTCCGCATGGAGTCACGGATAGCGTCAGCAATAGGTCGTGTGTGGGGTGAACCTAGCTAAGGAGAGTGCCGACCGGTGCCCGTGGATGACGCATACGCGATAGGTAGCTATTTGCCTATTTCGTTCAATACACCTGCTGAGCAGGAATATATCGCCTTCTTATGGGAAGCCTTCGACGTAAACTACACGAACGGTAAACATCAATTTGCATTCCTGGCCTGCCATATGCTTATGATGAGTTTCGTTTATTCAAAGATATGGCAGATTAAGAAGTTCTTTTGCGGGGACTTCAAGAAATCCCTTCTCGCATTAGACCAACAGACTGAGAGGCGTATTGGTTCACTGAAGTCTCCTTTTGATTTCACCGCCGTCCCCGAGCGTACAGTCATGCGGTTCTTAAGGTTGGTTGGCTGTGATTATTCAATGATTGGCAATTATCAAAAACTAGTCGACGAACGCAACAATGTTGCTCATGCGAATGGCGCAATTTCCTTTATTGACAGTGATGCTATTGACCGGAAAGTTACTCAAATCATTCGTGCCATGGATGAAATTCAAGTTCATTCTACTCAGCTTATAGAGCAATCTTACCAGGACTTCTTGGTGAAGAGCGCCAGTATTGGCAGGTTATATTCTGATGAACGCAAATCGCGTATCGCAGAAGTCCTTGTGCGCCCGAATTACTTGTCAACAAAAGACCTTGAGATATGTGCACATTTCGACATCACAAGTCTAGATAGCCGGAAAGGGTTCAGTTATATCAAGTCTTTACATACATCCTTACAGATTTCACTACGCGAATAGCACTGTAATGCCCTCTCACGCCATCACCGCACGGATGGGTACCAGCCGTTTGTGCACCGGGTCCACGCCCATGAAGACACCCTCGAGCGTCAGCGCGCCCAGCAGCGGCATCGACCCTTCGTCGTTGAACAGCACCAGCGTCGTGACCTCGCGGTCGCCCACACGCACCCGTGCCTCTCCAACCTCCATTTCGCGCATCTCGCCATCCGCAAGTTCGAACTCCTGCGTCCGGATAGGCTCGACGCCCAACCTGCGCAGCAGCGATGCCGGAGCTGACGTGACGAACGCGCCTGTATCCACGAGCGCATCGAGGGCCATCCACTCGTCGTGGTCACGGCTCCCGATGCTTATCTCCACGCTGAATGTCCCCATGAAACTTGCCTGCCTCCGTCCTGTTCTGCGGCTATCGTACTGCGCCTATAACGCATAGGGATAGGGCCGTGTGTCACAACATTACGGCAGCCGCTCACCCAAACTCCTGACATCCGCCCCTTACGCCGCCGTCCCTGTATTCGCTACGCTGGTTGGATGACTACCCGCCGTACCCGGACCACCGACCGCGATACCCGGCATGCGGTCCGGCTGATGCCTCCGGCCATCCCGCACGATGGCGCGCACACACTCCGATGCGCGCATCTTGACGCCTTAATGCGGGAAGCAGGCCACGGCCTTGTTCTTATAGATGTGCTTGATGTCGAAATCCTGGGATTTACTCGTGGGCTTCGACATCAAGAACGGCGGGGCGCTACGCCCAGGGAAGCCGATGGCAGCAGTGGTCGGACCGTTGCACACACTCCGGACCCGCGCCAGTTGAAAGTTGAACGCGGGAAGCAGGCCACGGCCTTGTCGATCAACTGTTCAATTGGGCGAATCGCACTACCGCGCACTCCTGGGAGCGCCCGATTGAAGCGACCGGTTAAAGGTGGCGCTCTGCTAGTCCCGGATGTCCTGCAGGAACCACTCCGTCGGCAGTTCGCGCCCGAGGCCCTGCTCCTTCGCCTTGCGGTAGACGACGTCGCTGACCGCCGCAAACTGCAGCCCCTGGTTGCCGGAGTTCAGGTAGAGCGTGATCTGGTCCCGCGACGTGCGGTTCACCCTGCCGCTCGCGAGGTCGTTGAACGTCGGCGTCTCGTCGGTCCCTCCGGCGTTCACCCGCGCCTCGCGCAGCCGGGCAGGGAGGCGCTCCTTCTGCTCGTCCGTCCCTCCGATGTAGTCGCCGCGGTTGTATCCGTCCCCCATGCTGCGCACGTCCTCGTTGCTGGGCCGCGAGTGCGCCACGCCTTGTTTGACGGTGACGTCCGCGCGCTCGAACACCCGGGCATCCAGCTCGCCGCGCACGTCGGTCACGTGCTGCCCCGGCGAGAGCCAGTCGCCCTTCAGCGCGGGCTCCATCGCGTTCGTGCAGGCAGAGACGATGTCCACGTCCTCCACCGCCGCCTCCGGTGTGTCGACCGCGAGCACCTCGATCTCCAGCTTCGCCGACATCTCCTCCGCGTAACGCTCGCGGTTCGCCTTCGTCGGGCTGAACACCTTCACGCTGCGGATGTCGCGCACCGCCGCGAACGCCTCCAGGTACGTCCGCGCCATGCCGCCGGAGCCGAGCATCCCCACGGTCTGCGAGTCCGGTCGCGCCAGGTACCGCACGCCGAGCCCCGCGCCGCCGCCCACGCGCATGTGCTGCAGGATGCCGTCGTTGATCATCGCCAGCGGCTCACCGTCGCGCGTGCTGAACAGCATGATCAGCCCGCAGTACGTGCCAGGCTCCATGCAGTACTTCTCTTCCTTCCAGTAGCCGTGCTCGTCGCGCGGCCAGTAGAGGATGTCCGACTTCATGCGGATGGCGAACACGCCCAGCGCGTCGCTCGCGCCCTCCATCGTGCCCCAGCGGTAGTAGCCGTCCGGGCGCTCCGCCGGCATGTACAGGTCGATGCGGGGCCGGTGAACGGACTCGCCGGTCGGCAGCCCGCGGAACGCGTAGTCCTGCGCGTCTATGCACTCGTCCATCGGCAGCAGCCGCTCCACGGTCGCGTTGTCTATCAACAGCATCTCGAATCTCCTTGTTGTCCCCTCTCCCTACAAGGGGAGAAGGCCTTCTGTTATCCCCTCTCCCCCTGGGAGAGGGTTAGGGTGAGGGTACCCGGCGGGGTGAGGGGAGTGCCCTTTTCTCCAGGCCAAGGCGCCCTAGTCCACCGTCGGCACCTGGTGCTCCAGGAACATCTCCTTGCGCTCCGCGCCGGACTGTTCGACCGCCAGCAGCAGCTCGATCGTGGCGTTGCCCCAGCGCGCGTGGGCGGGCAGGGGACGGTCCGTAACGATGGCGTCGTAGAACGTGTTGAGCCGCCCGTCGCGGCCATCCTCCACCGTCACGAGCGGGATCTCGGTACGCTCCTTGTTGCCATAGACGGTGAGCCCGCCCGGCGACAGCCGCACGTCGGCGTCGTCGAAGCTCACCATGAGCGGCCCCCCGAGCAGCCAGCCCGCGCTCGACGGGCCGGTCGGAGGCTCTGGAGGGCCGGCCCGACCGAGGCCGTACCGCTCCGCGCGCGCTGCCGCCTCCTCCCAGTCCGGATCGGTTGCTTCGGCCAGCTCCCTGCGCGCCGCAGCGTGCTGCTCGGGGTTGGGGAAGATGCCCTCCCTGCCGACGCCATGCATGAACTCGCGCGAGTCCCAGTGGTCGTAGCCGCTGTAGACGGCGGTGCAGAAGACACCGTTCTCGAACTCCAGGTATGCCGCATGTGCGCCCGGCACCCGGCGGGCAGGGTCCCACGCCACAGCCGTGCCCCGAACGCTCCGCACCATGCCGCCGCCTATCGTGCGGATGATGTCGAACTGGTGCGGCCCCTGCCGCCAGAGGATGCCGCCGCCGGGCCCCGGCGTCAGCTCCTCTCCCGAACGTGGACGGTACAGCCAGTCCTGGTAGCGCCAGTGGTGCATCATCCGCAGCTCGCCGAACTCGCCCGTACGCACCATCTCGCGGATGCGCAGCACGCGCGGCTCGAAGCTGTGCTTCACGTTCACGCCCAGCAGTACCCCTTGCCGCTCCGCCGACTCCGCAAGCGCCGTGCCCTCCTCCACGTTTATCGTCATCGGCTTCTCGATGAGCACGTTCTTGCCGTACGACATCGCGAGTTCGCAGTGCTGGGAGTGCAGTACGGTCGGCGTCGCGATGTAGACGAGGTCGATGCGCGGGTCCTTGCACATCTCCTCGGCGCTCGTGTACGTCGCCGCGTCCGGGAAGTCCTGCGCGAAGCGGCCGAGTATCTCCGTGTCGAGGTCCGCCGCCGCGATGATCTTGAAGCGCGGGTTGAACGCCATCCGCGGGACCATGGCGACCGCGGCGCCGCCCAGCCCGATGATGCCGATGCCCAGCACGGGCGAGTTCTCAGTGGTCATGCGTCCTCCTCCTGCGAGGCTCCGGATGCGGCGCAGGATAGCATCTGGAAGGCAAGGGGAGTGGAGCACAACTGGCAATGCCTTCGCCCCTTGCCCCACCGTGAACTGCCGTCTACGATGCGGCTGTCATATCGGAGATATCCTCATCATGGTTGATCAAGGACACCCAGACGACGCTCTCTCTTCGCAGAGCGCACCACAGGCACCTGCAGAATGGCTTGAGCGGGACGACCGTACCGCCCGAATTCGTGAACTCATCGCAGAAGCCAGGCGCATCGCCGAGAACATCTGAGCAGCGCAAGCAGACCACCCACTCACGCGGCGCGTAGCCGCACAGGAGGCGAAACATGGCAAGCATCGTCCTCGGCATCGGCAGTTCGCACGGCCCCTCGATCCAGACCGACCCCGTCGGCTGGCCGCGACTCGGCGACGCCGACACCCGCGACCCGCGCTTCGACTACCAGTCGCTGCTCGCCAACGCGCCCTCCGACATCGAGGCGCAACTCACGCCCGAGAAGCAGCGCGAGCGCTACGAGGCCGCCCACGCCGCTATCGACAAGCTGCGCACCGCGCTCGACGACGCCAAGCCCGACGTGCTCGTCGTCATCAGCAACCCCCACCGTGTCTGGGCCGACGAGACGCGCGCCGTCTTCGCCGTCATGCGCGCCGAAACACTGCCGGTCGCGGAGCGCCAGGACTTCGACCCCGATGCGCGCTTCCGCTCGAACGAGGAGCGCCGCGCGCCCGTCATCAACGACCGCCCCGGCCAACCGCAGCTCGCCGAACACCTCATCACCGCGCTCAACGACGACGGCTTCGACGTCGGCTGCGGCGACAACGTGCGCGACGGCCACGCACTGGACGACGCATTCGCCTACGCCCACCACTTCATCATGCCGGACGAGGACCTGCCGGTCGTGCCGTTCATGGTCAGCCGCTACCTGCCGTATCAGGCCAGCGCCGCCCGCTGCTACGCGCTCGGCAGTGCGCTCCGTCGCGCCATCGAGTCATGGGACTCTGACGCCCGCGTCGCGCTGATGGCGTCCGGCGGCCTCAGCCACCAGATCATCGATGAAGAGCTCGACCGGGGCGTCATCGCCGCGCTGGAGAGCGGCGACGCGCAGGCGCTCGGGGCGTTGGAGCGCGACCGCCTGAACGGCGCGCCCGGCACTCCGGAGATACTGAACTGGGTGGCCGTCGCGGGCGCGATGTCCCCCGGCAACATGACTCTGCTCGACTACCTCCCGTGCTACCGCTCGATGGCCGGCACCGGCCACGGCCTCACCTTCGGCGTCTGGTAACCGGCGATGAGAAACCGCTAGGCGACGCGGAACCTCTTCAGGGCTGCCTCGCTCGGCACCGTGCCAAGTCCCGGCTTGTCCGATAGCTGGACGAAGCCGTCCTTTACCTGCGGCGGCTCATCGAGGAGCGTCCCCGCCAGTTTCATGAAGAAGATGTTCTCGGCAGGGAACGCATCGAGCTCCGGCATAACGGCGCGAAAGTGCAGGGACGCCAGGCTGCCGACGTCCGTCTCCGATCCCACGCCGATCACGCAGGGCACGTCGTGAGCGTCGGCGATGCTGATGACTCGCCTCGCCTCCCTGTACCCCATACCGCCCACCTTCAGGTTGAGCGCGCTTGCTCCATGGCGGAGAAAGTCGAGAGCGCTCTTCGCAGAGTTGACCTGGCGGTCGACCATCACCGGTACGGGCGATTCCTCCAGCAGCCGTCTGCTCTCCTCACTGAGGTCGAGTGGGCAGGGGTCCTCGAAGAGCCGCACGCCAACCTCGGCGAACCCCTGCGCAGCCCACAGGGCATCCTCGAGCCCATAGCCGCTGTTCGCGTCCACCCAGAGCAGCGTCTCGTCCCCCACGGCCTCGCGGAGCAGCCCCAGAGCGGCAACGTCCGCCCTGGCGTCGGTACCCACCTTCACCTTGATCGCCGTGAATCCATGGCCTTCCACCGCCTCCGCAGTCTCCTCCAGCATCTGCTCGACGGGTCCTCGGTTCAGCAGCCACGAAACGGGGACCCTGTCCGTCCAGCCGCCAAGGTACTGCCAGCAAGGGACGCCCGCGCTCCGCGCCTGGAGGTCGCACAGTGCCAGTTCGACCAGCGAGCGGGAGTTGCCTTTCTCAGGCACGCGCGCGAGGCCGCCCAGCAGACGTTCGGTCCACAGAGGGTCGGCGCCCACGAGCAGCGGTTCGTAAACCTCTGCCAGGTGCCGGACGATGTCGTCCGCGACGGCGCCCGTCCACAGCGGGTTCGCAAGCGCCTCGGCCCAGCCTTCCAGTCCCTCGTCCGTCACGATGCGGAGCAGCACGAAAGTGTCGCCTTCGCTGACGCGCGATGCCCATGTGATCGGGGTTTTGTACGGGACGTAGACCACATGGGATTCGAGGCGAGCGATCTTCATACCCATGACCTTTTGGCGATGCACTCCGGGCTGGACGTTCCGCCCATTATGTCCCCCAACCAGAGATTTCGCTCCAGTGCCGGCGGCTCGCGCACCGCTGAGTCAAGGAATCGGGTAGGCTTTCGAATGGCAACGAACACCCACAGCAACGGCAAGGAGGAGACACACCTTGGAACTCAGCGAAGCGCTCCCGTTCATCGAAGCCAACCACTTCGCGCTCGTCAGCACCGTCGGTGCGTCCGGGCGCGCACAGACCACCGTGGTCAGCGCCGGACTCGTCGACGGGCAGGTCTCATTCGTATCGCGCGCCGATACGGTCAAAGTGCGGAACGTCCGGCGCAGCGGACACTGCTCGGTCACGCTCATCAACCCGGACAACCGGCGCTACGTGACGGTGCAGGGAGCAGCCTCGGTCCACAGTTGGGACAACACGGACGAGGCTACGCTGCTCGACCTGCTCAGGAGTGCGTACGGCGCGGCAGGGCGTCAGCCGGAGTCGTGGGCAGACTTCGACGCCTCGATGCGCGAGGAGCAGCGCACGGTCGTGCTCGTCACGCCGGAGCGTGTGTACGGCAGCCTCCGCGTGCGAGGCTAGTCCGACATAACCTCCATCTTCGCGCCTTCCTCGGTGTAGACCACCTCAGGCATCGTGGAGGTCACTCCGTTCTCGCGCAGCTTCGCTTCGAAGTGCTGCCGCACGTACGGGTCCTCCAGGTGGTAGGGGATAGCGTTACCACCGTCCGTGATGTCGGCGTGCTGCCGGATCAGTTGCCCTTCCTCCGCAAAATCGTTTGCCCTGTTCCTGCTGGATTCCGGGTTGCCCGGCATCGGGCCGGTGTAGTTGAAGACGCGGAACGGGTCTTTCCCGACTGCAAAGTGCTGGTGGAACCAGTTGGCCGGACCGGGCGCGGCGCTGATGAGCCCGCCGGGGCCGTACTCCTGTATCTTGACGAGGTCGCCCTTGCCATCCTTCCACGGCGTCAGGCCTCCCTCGTTGCTTGGCCACGTCCACGAGAACCCCTCGCCCTTGCAGCAGACGAGCACCGCGCCCGAGGCGTGCGCATGCGCCTTCGCGTACCGCCCGCTCGGATACTCCGCGAGCCAACCCTGGATCATCGTGTTTCCCACCTGGTTCGGCGCGACCCACCGGAAGCCGGGCCCCCGGTTGTTGTCGAGCGGCAGGTAGGCGTTCTGGATGTCCGGCAGCAGGTTGGACGTCACCATCGCGCGCCCGCGCACCGGCTGCGGCTCGATCTCGTCGTTCGGGTTCCAGAAGTCCTCGAGGTTCCCGCCTAGCCGGTCGTCGAAGTTGAATTCGCAGTTGAACACGAAGTTCATGTTCTGGAACGCATTGATCGTCCTCGGTGCGGAGTTCACCGCGAGCAACAGGGCAGGGGCCGACGACGCGTTGATGATACGGAAGTTGGCATTCAGCGGTATCGCAAACAGGCTCCACGGCTGCCACTCGAACGCGGTCATCGCCGTGTCGCCGTTCCGCCACACCTCCGTGCTCCCTCGTCCCTCCAGCACGATGTAGCGCTCCTCGTACATCTGTCGCTGGGGGAGCAGCGCGCCGCGCGGCGGCACCTCCACCACGAACATGCCGGTGGCGTTGTTCGTGCCCGTCACCTGGATGTACGTCCCCTTGCCACCGACCCGCTTCCATTCGGCGCGCGGCAGTTCGCGAGAGTCCCGCACGCCCACACCCTTGAATACGGGGATGCCCTCCGACCGCTGGAACTTCTCCCACGCCGTCGCCAGCCGCACGGTGTAGCTCGTCCCGCCGCCTTCGCCTTCCTTGTGCCATCCGGCGCGCTGGTTCCCGGTCGGCTCCACATACCTCGGCTCTGTCATCGTGTCCCTTCTCCTGTGTAACAACGTCATTCCCGCGAAGGCGGGAATCTCGCAGCCAATGGTCGGGCTGTACAGGGTCAGCTAGCGCTGCGCGCCGACCGTCACGTCGTGTATCTGTTTGAGGATGTCGTCGGCGCTCTGAGTGACGTCTATCTCGGCGCGGAACGGCTGCGGCCACTCCACGGGCAGGCTGTAGTAGATCTCCAGCCGATTGTCTTCCGGGTCGCGGAAGTAGACGCTCGCCGTATTGCCGTGCGTCACGACCGAGTCGATCTGCACGCCGTCCTCGACGAACCGCTTGTGGAACTCCCGCACGTCCTCGACGCTGTCCACGTGGAACGACACCTGCTGCACGACCTTCACGTCGCTGTCCCCCGTCCTGCCGGGCACCAGAAACAGCTCGTGGTGCTCCTCGCCCGGCCGCGCCGAGAGGAACACCATGCCGCGCTCCGCGCTCTCGTCCGTCACCGTCATGCCGAGCACGCGCGTGTAGAAGTCCCGCATCGTCGCAACATCGTTCACGAACAGACCAACGTGCCCCAGTGATGTCACCTTCGCCATAGCTGCACCTCCGTGTTTGTTGCCGTCATTCCCGCGAAATCGGGAATCCAGAGTGGCCGACAGGCCATGCCCGGCTACGCTACATCCACCGTTCCTGACAGGCCTGTCGCACCGATAGCCAGCCGTGAGGGTATCCGTCCGCGCGCGTACCGCGCAACGCCGCCGCTCAGCCAACCCGCCGTCCCACGAAGACGACGTCTCGCTCGACCTCGTCCAACTCCGTGGCGCCCGGCATGAAGCCCCACTGCTCGAACCCGAAACGCTTGAAGAGGGCGAGGCTCGGCTCGTTGTGGCCGAAGATGATGCCCATCAGCACACGTAGCCCCAGCGCAGGCGCAGCTGCGATTGCCACCTCCAGCAGCGCAGCCGCAACGCCTTCCTCTGGTGCGCGGGAGCGACGTATACGCTCACCTCTGCCGTGATGTCCCATGCCGGGCGGTTGTAGAACGTGCCGAGGCTCAGCCAGCCCGCGATTTCGCCTTCGCGCTCGTCGACCCACAGCGGATGGAAGTCGGACGTGTGCTTTGCAAACCACTCTCGGCGCGATTCGACGGTAACCGGTTCGGCGTCCGCGGTCGCCATGCGCCCCGGCACGGCGGCGTTGTAGATTCCGACGATGGCGGGCAGGTCGCGCTCGGTCGCGATACGTATCATGCGCCGCCTATCAGCGGACTCCAGGGCGCGCCTTACTCAGAAGCGACCTGCGCGAGCAGGTCGCGGGAGTCGAAGCCGCCTTCCAGTATCCCGAAGATGATGTCCCACGAGCCGCCCCGGTTCACGAGGCACGGCACCTGGTGATTCTGGTCCGGGCTCTGCCATACGGTGCCCGGGAACACGAGCGCGTACCGCTCCAACTCCTCCGGTATCCCGTTCGGGTGCTCCATCAGGTACTCGGCCTGGCGCTGCCCCAGCAGGCCATCAATTCCCAGGATGAGCTCCACCATCGGCTCGCCGATGAGGTCTTCCGACTCCTCAGGGAAGGTCCCGCCACGGATGCTCGCTCCTGCGACGACCGGCATCTCTGGATCATCCCGCACGAGCGTCCAGCCCTCGTCTGTCTTGTCGTTCCGCAGGCGGGCAGGGCCGGTGGCTGTGGCGGAGCCTCCCAGCGCACCTGCAAGCGCTTCGCGCAGCCCCGCAGGATCATCCACCCATGCCTGTGCGGCCTCTTCGTCTATGTCCGGCGGAAGCGCGGCGGTCACTGCCCCCGCAAACTCCAGGTACCAGCCGGGAACTTCTGCCATTCCGTTACCTCCGCGATTCGTAGCGCGCCGTCGTTGCCGCGCTATCCGCGCGGGTGAGTATCGGCCAGCGCCCGCTCGCAGGGCAAGCGCGGGCTGCCCTCTAGTGGTTCCGCAAAGGCCTTCAATCGGAGTATGATTCCACTTGGTGTAATTTCGGACGACATTTAAGCAGGAGGCGGCATGACCCAGAGGCGCTACTACGACGTAATCGTGATCGGCGGGGGCTCAGCGGGGTGCGTGGCCGCATCCCGGCTCTCCGAGGATCCCAACCGGCAGGTACTGCTCCTGGAGGCAGGTCCCGACCCGCAGCCGCTTCCCGGCATCATCGCCGACGGACGCAGCAACAACCGCCCGATCCTCGAGTCTGACTATGTCGTCATGTACCCCACCAAGCGCAAGATCGACGGCAGCGAGTACTACCCCCTCAGCGGACGCATCCTCGGCGGCGGCTCTTCCGTCAACATGATGGGCGTCGCGCGTCCCATGCAGTACGACCTCGACCGCTGGGAGTCGCTCGGCAACCCCGGCTGGTCGTACGAGGACTGCCTCCCCATCCTCAAGCGCATCGAGACCGACGAGGATTTCGGCGACCAGCCCCACCACGGCAACGACGGCCCGCTCACCGTGAAGCGACGCATCGACTTCGAAGAAGAGCTCGCCCCGCCGATGCAGGCGTTCGTTGACCGCGCGAAGGGCCTCGGTTACCCAGTCATGAAGGACGGCAACGGGCCGGAGCGCTCGGGCATCGTGGCTTCCGCCAGCAACGTCAAGGACGGCATCCGCCAGTCCACCGCCGTCGCTTACATAGGTCCGGCGCGCAGCCGGAAGAACCTGACCGTCGTCGGCGACGCGCCAGTGGTCTCGCTCAAAATCAACGGGCGTAAGGTAGAAGAGGTTCTCTACGAGCAGGGGGACGAGGTCTACTCCGCCTCCGCCGACACCTTCATCCTCAGCGCGGGTACGTACCACAGCCCGCAGATCCTGATGCTTTCCGGCATCGGCCCCATCGGTGAGTTGGAGCGCCTCGGCATCCGCGTCACGCATGCCCTTGAAGGGATAGGGCGAAACTACCAGGACCACGCCGCAGTCAACATGACCTTCGAGGGCAGGACGGAGTTCTCGCCAGACTGGGTCGTAGCAGGCTTCCAACTTGTCTACAAGAGCAGCCCCAGCCTGCCGACCGGCAACTTCCACATCTACATGCGCGCGCCCGTCGGTGTCGAGGGACTGAAGCCCATGATGCCCGTTGCGATGAACCTCGTGGAGCAGCGCTCCCGCGGGCGCATCTCCCTCGCTTCGACCGACCCGCACGAACTCCCCATCGTCGACGACGGCATGCTCCAGCACCCGGACGACATGGAAGCGGTGCGCTCCGTGATGAACTTCGTCTACGAGTTCATGCAGGACGACCTCATGCGGCCCTTCTACGGCGACCTCATCCTTCCCACGATGGACGAGGACTGGGTCGAGTTCGCGCAGTCCACGTACGACAGCCACCACCACGGCTCCGGTACCTGCAAGATGGGCCCGGCCTCCGACCCTATGGCCGTTGTCGATGGACGGCTCAAGATGCACGGCATGGACAACCTCTACGTGGCCGACGCCTCCATCATACCGGTCGTCCCGCACTCTGCCACGAACGTCTCCTGCATCATGATCGGCGAGCGCGTGTCGGACTTTGTCCGCGAGGCGGGCAGGTAGGGCACGGCGCATGGCTGACGCGGCGGAACCGAAGGGCTATGTCGTCCCCGGCATGACCTACCGCGACGCGCCGGCCGCCATCGACTGGCTCTGCGACGTGCTCGGATTCGAACGCCGCCTCGTCGTGCCGAACGGAGAAGGCGGCATCGCGCACGCGCAGCTCACGCTGGGCAACGGGATGGTTATGCTCGGTTCCGCGCGGATGGACGACCCCGGCGCCATCGTCTTTCCTCCTGAACCAGGAGGCAGGCTCACACAGGCGAACCTGGTCGTCGTCAGCGATATCGAGGCTCACTACGAGCGCGTTAAGGCAGCTGGTGCGAACATCGTCATGGAGCTCCAGGAGCAGTTCTACGGCGGCAGCCTCTTCGCCGTCCGCGACCCTGAGGGCCAACTCTGGCACGTCGGCTCCTACGACCCCTGGGCCGAATGGGAGTAAGGTAGAATTCAGACATGGCCATGATCAAGCCGAGGGTTCCAGTGCCTCAGAAGGAACTTGCCGCGTTCTGCGAACGCTGGCAGATCAAGGAACTCGCCCTGTTCGGCCCAGTCGTGAGCGATGACTATGACTTCGGGCCTGATAGCAAGGTGGACGTGATAGCGCGCTTCAGGTCGGAGGCGAATCACAGCCTCTTCGACCTCAGCCGGATGGAGCGTGAACTTGCAGGATTGCTCGGCCAAGAGGTCAATCTGATCTCTTGGAGAGGCCTGGAACAGAGCGCCAACCGCTTCCACCAAGAGAGGATCCTGGGCTCGGCACAGGTAGTGTATGCCGCGTGAGGATGAGGACTATCTCGCCGACATGCGGTCCTACGCCGGTAGGGCGCTCTCCTTCGTAGAGAGGCTGGGGTTCCCGGAGTTCGCCCGGAGTGGTCTCCACCAGTATGCGGTCCTCAAAGCGGTGGAGACTATCGGCGAGGCAGCTTCCCAAGTCAGTGCCAGCACTCGCCAAACCGGCCCTGCAATACCATGGGCGGACATCACCGGCATGCGGAACCGGCTCGTGCACACCTACTATGCAGTTGACCTCAACATAGTCTGGAAGACCGTGCAGGAGGATCTGCCGGCCCTCATCGCCCAACTTGAACCGCTGCTTCCGGAGCAGAGCTCCTAGACGTAGCCCCGCCTACGTCTCCATCAACCCGCGCTCGGACGGGAAGAGCGCCAGCAGGCCGCCGTCCACGTTGATGTTCTCGCCCGTGACGAACGCCGACATCGGCGACGCGAGGAACAGCACCGCCCCGGCCTGGTCGGACGGCTGGCCCCACCTGCCGAGCGGAATGTTCTTCGGCTTCTCCGCACGCGGCTCCATGCTGCCGCCGGGCGTCGTGCCCCGGTTGTCGCCGGTCTGCGTCGGGGTGATGGAGTTCACGCGGATGCCGTGCGGCGCGAGCTGTATCGCCATCGTGCGCGTCATCTGCAGCACGGCGCCCTTGGACGCGGAGTACGCGATGAACCCTGCCTTACCCCGGTGGCCGGTCGTCGAGGCCGTGTTCACGATGGCGCCGCCCTCGCCCTGCGCCACCATCCGGCGCGCCGCCTGCTGGCTGCACAGCATCGTCCCGTCCATGATGACGGACTGAACCCACTTCCATTTGTCGTACTCGATGTCCAGCAGCCCTGCCTCGTTGTTCACGGCGGCGTTGTTCACGAGGATGTCGACGCGCCCGTACTCCTCATCCACACGCTTGAACAGGTCCTCCACCTGCTCGGGAGACGAGATGTCCGAGCTGAAGCCTATCGCGTCGCCGCCCTCCTCGCGGACGGATGCCGCGGCCACGTCAGCACGGTCGTCGAGGAAGTCCACGCACACGATCTTCGCGCCTTCGCGCGCCAGCGTCCGGCATATCTCGCCGCCGATGTTCGGCCCACTGCCCGTTACGACCGCAACCTTGCCTTCCAGTAGCATCGCCGCCTCCTGACCTTACGAGTGCATCTGCGCCCCAGCGCAGGCCGCATCCTACCACCGACGCGCACCGTGCGCTGCTGCGTGCTAGCATCCCGCCGAGAGCAAAGCACACGCTCTCGAGGAGGACACCACATGATTATCGACATCCACGGACACCTGAACGCGCCGCCCGAACTGTACGCCTACAAGGCCGGGCTGCTCTCCAGCCGGGGGGCCTATTCGCACTGGGGCGGCATACCGGACGAGAAGCTGAGGGCCGTCGTCGAGAACCACATCTCCACGGTGCTGGACGCTGTCGGCACGGACATGCAGTTCCTGTCGCCGCGTCCCTTCCAGCTGATGCACTCGGAGAAGCCGGGCAGGTTGGTGGAGGAGTTCTGCCGCGCCAACAACGACCTCATCGCGAAGACTGTCGAGATGTACCCCAACCGCTACCAGGGCGTTGCAGGGCTTCCGCAACTGCACGGCGAGCCCGTCGACGTCGTGCTGGAGGAGGTCGACCGCTGCGTGAACGACCTCGGCTTCATCGGCATCATGATCAACCCCGACCCTTCGGAGGGGATGGACAACGACACGCCGCCGATGGGCGACGAGTACTGGTACCCGCTCTACGAGCGCATGGTGAAGTACGACGTTCCCGCCTTCGTCCACTCCGCCTCCTGCAAGAACGTCCGCGAGTCGTACACCGGCCACTTCATCACGGAGGAGAGCATCCAGACGGTCTCCATCTGCGACTCCACCATGTACGACGACTTCCCGACGCTCAAGATCATCATGTGCCACGGCGGCGGCTCCATCCCGTACCAGATAGGGCGGTGGCGCGCCCTCCGCTGGCGCCAGCCCAACGTCAAGCCGTTCGACGAGAGCCTGAAGCAGCTCTACTTCGACTCCGTCCTCTACAACAAGGAAGGGCTGGAACTGCTCTTCAAGATCGTGGGGACGGACCGCTGCATGTTCGGCACGGAGCGTCCGGGCACCGGCTCTTCGAAGGACCCCAACACGGGCCTCTGGCTCGACGACCTCAAGCCGGTTATCGAGGACATCGACTGGCTGACCGACGAGGACCGGGCCAACGTCTTCGAGAACGTCGCACGAGAGTGTTTCCCGCGCTTCGGCGCAGCATAGACGGGCAGGGGAGGCTGTCCCCGACACCGCTCCTTACGGAAAACAGAGGGCGCCCCTGGGACGCCCTCTGTTCATGCCGTGAAAAGTGCCCGCAATCTCGTGTCAGAATCACCTCGCATCCACCTCCTGCCGGAATACAATTGTTGCGGCAGGAGGCCACCGCATTGATCGCACCCCAGGAATGGAAGTCCCAGTCTGTAGGACAGGTTAGGCTCATGAACGCACCCGGCAGCGACGAAGTCCTGTTCGGAGCAGGCAGGCGACATCTGCCGGCCGACGAACTCCTGCCAAGCGAGATACGCCGGGAGGCACTGCGCCGGGCCGCCAGGCCCGGCGTGAACCGTCGGCCAACATCGCGCGGACTGCTGGCCTGGCTGCGCCGCTAGCCCCGTCCGTCTCGCACATCCTGGTTCCCGTCGCCTGAACCTCTCCTGAGGAGGGTTCAGCATGAGCGTTCGAGTACGGGTGCTACACTGGTTAGCGGTACGCGGAGGTTTCCATGCACGGAGGACGGGAGTGGAAGTCCCAGGCCGCCGAGCAGGTGAAGCGCATGGGCGGCGACAGCGAAGAAGTCCTGTTCGGGCCCGGCACGAAGCAACGGCCGATGGACGAGATGACGTCGTCCCAACTGCGCGAGGAAGGCAAGCGACGTGCGGCAAGGCCAAGGCCTGAGCCTAAGTCCCGCCTTAGAAGGCTGCTGGCCTGGTTCAACCTCTGAGACTGCCTCACGCCCACTAGTGCGTGTCGAATAGCTCCTGGTAGCGCGCGATGGCAGCCAGCGCCGCTTCGCGCTCCTGCGCGGTCGGGTTGCGCGGGTCACGAGCCTTGGGCAAACGCCCCAGCCGCAGCATCGCGGCGCGCAACAGTACACGCGCCTTGATGGCGTCCAGGTTGCTCCCCTCAATCGTCAGGTCATTCGGGTTGGGGGGCATCGCGCCCTCCGGGTCGCCCCGGCTCACGCGTGCGACCGGCATGCCGCTGTAGACCGCGATGGCGAGCGCCGCCAGTTGGCTCGGCAGCGCCGAGCCGGTGCCCGCCGCGCCCTCCAGCACGAACCCGTGGAAGCGGGGAGCGCCCGGCTCGTCGGAAGCCTGCTGGGCCAGCCCGCGCTCGATGCGCGCTATGATGTCCACCTCCACCTCCGGGTCTGCCGTGTCCTCCTCCGCCATGTAATGGGCGTACTTCACCATGTGCACCGGCGCGATGACGTCGCCGCGCAGCGAGCCGTCGTCCTCCTTGATGGGCACGCTCGCAGTCGCAGTGCTGTCGCCGTATTCCTGGAAGACGACCTCCTGCGAAAGGCCCTTCACTGCGACCTCTGACGAGCCCGTCGTGCAGTACGCGGGGCGGAACCAGACGCGGACCGTGTCCCCCGCGCTGCCGAGCACGCCGCCGTGGCCGCCTGTCGCGCGGTAGCCGCCCGGACGGGCGTCGCCCTTCTTGAATGTGCGGGCCGCGAATATCTGTTCATCCACGATGCCAACCGCGCCCAGTCCCGCGCCGAGGCCCGACGTGATGTAGCGCGCCGCGTCCACGATGTTCCGGTCGCCGTCGTTGGCGAGCGTCCCATGCGCCCGCTGCGACGATATGCCGACGAAGGGCAGGTCGGTGTCGAGCACGAGGCTCAGCCAGTAGAGCGTCTCTTCGACGTGCGGGCTGCCCTCCAGCCAGATGAAGCCGTCGTACTTTCCGGAATCGATGGTCTGCTGCACGATGTTCACCGCGCGGGCCATCGCCGCGTTCGACAGGAACTTACCGATGGGGCGCGGGCTGTAGGGGAAGAAGTCTCGCCCTGCCGTCTCGCCCTGCTTCGTGTAGCCCGCCGGAGGCAGCACCCGCACGAAGTCATAGTCCGCGATCCTGTCCAGTTCGCTCACCGCACCGTCGTGGCCACGTCCAGCCAACCCGCGGTCGATCTCCTCGAACAGCCGCGACGCGTCGGGGAAGAACGTCTGCCGCCCGCCGTAGTTGATTGCTGCGTTCGTCAGGTCGGAGTCTTCGAACGGCGTGCCGTCGGGTGAGCCGTCGGCGCGGCGCGCCATGTAGGGCAGGAGGTACGCGCCGTCCTCCGGGCGCAGTTCCACCTCGTAGTAGTCCTTGCCGTCTTCGTGGTACACCTCGGCGGCGTCGGACTCAAGCGGATGCGCGCTGAACTTCGCGATGCGCACTCGAACCGGCTCGTGCAAACGCTGCGGCACTAGGTGGTCGAACCGCCCCTCGATCTGGGGGTCGTCCGCATTCCGCCCCTTGTTGCTCGTCACGAGCGTAGGCGTGTTCGCTATCGTCGACCGCGGTCCCGAGAACACTGCTATGCGTGGCTTAGCCATCGTTGCCTCCTGTTCGATCCCCTCTCCTGAGGGAGAGGGTTAGGGTGAGGGCCCCTGGGGCGGTGAGGCGTGGCCGTCGCCACCGCGCTCCAACTCCGCCAGCAGGGTTTCCAGCACCCCTTCGATATTCTTAAGCACGTCATTGTTCCACAAGCGCACCAGGCGATACCCGTGACGTTCAATCTGCTTGGTTCGCCGTTCATCAATATCCGCCTGTTCCTGATGGTGGCCGCCGTCCAACTCAACGACAAGTTTCTTCTCCTCGCATAGAAAGTCGGCGATGAACCACGCAATAGGAACTTGGCGTCGAAACTTGTAGCCGCCGAGTTGCCTCCCTCTGACCCGTTGCCAGAGTGCTTTCTCTGCGTCCGTAGAGGCTTGCCTGAGCCTGCGGCTTCTCGGTCCAAGGTCCATGGGTGCGTCTACCCCCTCTCCATCCGAAGACCCGACATCGAGGCCCTCCTGCAGGGTGCCAGAATAGAAGCCTCGGCCCAACCTGTAACGTTACCTCCCCTCGCCCCCGAGGCCCTCACCCCAGCCCTCTCCCTCAGGAGAGGGAGTTCCTCACCCACGCTTCGCCTTGCTCCGCGCCGACTCGTAGAACGACAGGAACTCGTCGACGCTCGTGCGCGCTATCGTCTGCCCAATCAGCTCGAGCGGCAGATCGTTCAGGCGCTTGAAGCGCACGCACGACATCCCCATGTCCAGCCGCTTGCCGGTCGCCGCGTAGGCGGATGTGAACCATTCCAGCGTCGCCGGGTCGCCGTAGACGTTGTTCAGGTAGATCGCCATGTAGCGCTTCTGCGACGCCAGCGCCGCGAGTTGCAGCGCCTGCTTGTTGTACGTGACCGGGTAGCGGCTCAGCGGCACCACGTAGCCGATCATGCCGAACTGCATGCACTCCTCGTAGCCGTCCGGCAGGTTCTCCAGCACCACGTTGCGCACGGCCTCGATCGCCTCGCGCCGCTCTTCCGGCAGACCGGCGAGGTACTCCTCCACCGTTGCCGCGTCGCTCTTCACCATCCGTCACTCCTCTCGACGCGCCGCTCGCAGGTGTTGACGCGGCGCGAAAGGTGTAATCTTCTGCCATCCGTCTGAGGGAGGGACAGCCATGCCCATCATAGACGCTGACTGCCACGTTATCGAAAGCGAACAAGCCTGGGAGTACCTGGACCCGGCCGACCAGCAGTACCAGCCCACATCCATGTTCGACCCCAACCGGCCTGACAGGCCCATCTGGATAATCGACGGAAAGGAACGCCAGCGGCCCTTCGCAACGAGGGGCACCGGCTCCGCCGCGGAGCAGCTCTCCGGCTTCGCCGAGACGTCGCAGGAGACACGGACCCTCGCCGACATCACCGCGCGCCTCGCCCACATGGACGAACTCGGCGTCGACGTGCAGGTGCTGTTCCCCACCATCTTCCTCACGCGCATCTCCGAGAACCCCGCGGTCGAGCTCGCGCTCTCCAAGAGCTACAACCGATGGCTCGCCGACATCTGGTCCGAGAGCAACGGACGCTTGCGCTGGGCCGTCGTCCCGCCGCTCGATTCCATGGACGAGGTGGAGGGGCAGCTGCGCTACGGCAAGGAGCACGGCGCGTGCGCCATATTCATGCGCGGCTTCGAGGGCGACCGGCGTCTCGTCGACCCGTACTTCGACCCGCTCTACGAGGCAGCGCAGGAGTACGACCTGCCGGTCTGCATCCACGCAGGCTGCGGCAACCCCGATTTCGTCGGGCTGACCGAGGCCGACGCCTACTCCCGGAACAAACTGCCCATCATCAGCGCGTTCCACTCCATGATGTACCGGGGCCTGTGGCAGCGCTTCCCGCGCCTGCGCGCCGGTTTCATAGAGGGAGCGGCCAACTGGGTGCCCTACATCATCAACGAGGTGCAGCACCGCGCCCGCCGCGACGGCAACGCGTTCGACACCGACAATCTCATGGCCGACAGCCGCATGTACGTCACCTGCCAGACGAACGACGACCTGCCGTACATATTCGCGAACGCCTCAGAGGACAACTTCATGATCGGCTCCGACTACGGCCACTCCGACACCTCCAGCGAACTGGAGGCGCTCAAGTCGCTGAAGACGAGCGGCCTGCTGGAGCCCCGCATCGTGGACAAGGTCCTCTCCGACAACCCCGCGCGCCTCTACGCCATCGACTAGGCCCCCTCTTTGCCCCCTCTCCCTACAAGGGGAGAGGGTTGGGGTGAGGGTACTGAGGCGCCACCTTAAGAGCCGTGGTTTGACAAGCTCTCCACAAACGGCGGAGGGGGAAATTCAAAGGGACGCTCAGCGTCCTAGAAGCACGGCACGTCGATGCCCGCGACGCGCTCGTACGCCTCTGGGTGCGACCACAGGAACCCGATGTACTCGTTCAGGTTGCCCATCGGCCTGCCATGCGGCCGTGTCTCCGCCGCGCGGGCGAGATTGTCCACCACCACGTTCGCCGCGTACACGTGCGCCTCGTAGTGGTCTATTACTTCATCGGGAAAACTGAGCGTCCGGAGGTACTCCGCGTAGATGCGGAAGCCCTCCTCCAGCTCTGAGAACGACGAGGTCGACACATTGAAGCTCGGCCTCGCGCTGCAGATGTCCTCGATGTACTGCGCAACGAGGTCCGGCGTGGGCGTCGGCTCCGGTGTTGGGGTGGGTGTGGGAGTAGCGGTCGGACGCGGCGTCGGCGATGGGGCAGGGGTTGGCGTGGCGGGAAGCGCCTGTTCCGAGGATTGCGCTGGCGCAGGCTCCGGCGTTGGTGTCGGGTCAGGCGGCTCCGGTGTCCACGTCGGCAGCGGGGTCGGCGTCCAGGTGGGCTCGGGCGTCCACGTCGGAACGGGCGTCGATGTAGGGGGAGGAGGCAGGCACGCCGCCAGGACGAGCGGCAGCAGAAGCAGGGTCAGAATCAGGAAACGCACGGTGGGCTTCTGCGACGGGTGCTCCATACACCAACAGTATATCGGAGCGTCCTAGGACCTCCCGAAATCGCGTGCGTGGGTTTGGGGTCGTTGCTGATCAGAACAGATCCGCTTGCTCTGGCTCGATCTGCTCCCAGGAGTCAAGCCAGCACTCGATGGCGTCTCTGATATTCTCCAGCGCCTCCTCCTCCGATTCACCCTGAGAGACGCAGCCATTCATGCCCGGAACATAGACGGTGAAGCCGCCTCCCTCAGCCGGTTCCAGAACCACATCATAGGTGCGCTCCATATTCCTCCTCCCGGGCAGCGGGATTCCCTAACTCCTACACAGATTGTAGCAATCGGGTTGATGCATCCGCAGCGCCCTACAGCCTCCCGAATTCCCGAGGCGTGGGTTTCGGGGTCGTTGAACGCCGGAACGGCAACGCCGAGGCCTTCTCCGTTGCGAGCCTTCCCGGAGAATCACACTGTAGGGGACACTGCCGTTGACGTGTCCGCTGGGGGCCGCTCCGCAGTCCGGCGGTCGCGGGTGAGATAGATGAGAGCCATGTAGAACAGGTGGACCGCCGCCATCAGCGGCGACAGCAGCCACACCAGACGCGCCGCGAACAATGCCATGTACGCTCGCTTGCGGAAGGCATCTCCCCTCCTCTCGAAGTTTCCCAGCAGCCACGCGAGCACACAGCCCACAATGAGGCTCCAGATCATGCTGGCAACGAGCCACAGCAGTCCATCGAGAGCGCGACTATCGGTCAGGCTTATGTCTGTAACGAAGTATGGCAACCCGTAACCCTGGAAAACCAGGTACAGGAAGAACGCATGGGACAGGCTGATCCGGGACGCACGCCGCGCGAACACCAGTACTACCGGCAGTTGCGCCAGTTCCGTGGCAAGCGCAACCCCGGATAGCGATAACACGTACGCTGACGCCGAGCTCAAGTTCGGGTCAACGGGGGCAACGACTGTCGCAAGACCCCAACTCAAGGCGTTGACGATATGAAACGCCAGCGCATAGCCCCAGACCTGCGTCAGGTACCCCGGCCTCGCACCGCGCACCCGCGCATAGGCCAAGGCCAGCACCAACGCGGCAGCCAGGCTCCCTGCTGCCACCCCGGGGTTGTAGTAGCCATGGCGACTATCTATCGAACCGGAGTCCGCAAACACCCACAAC
The DNA here is from genome assembly GCA_965208625.1 of Dehalococcoidia bacterium. Classification (GTDB taxonomy): domain Bacteria; phylum Chloroflexota; class Dehalococcoidia; order Lucifugimonadales; family Australimonadaceae; genus Bin16. The sequence continues at coordinate 860,911 of OZ242348.1, read as the reverse complement.
GACCAAGTGCCTACTTGACTGGCGAAGCCGCTCACAGCAGGCACTACCACCAGCAGCAGCAACTCCCAGTGGTAGGCAGAGATGAACCGGCGCACGCTCACTGCGAAACCCGAGCGCCCAAGCCCTACAGCCTCCCGAACTCCCGCGGCGTAGGTTTCGGGTCGTTGAACGCGGGAACGGCGACGCCGAGGCGCTGCAGCATCGTGAAGTCGTCACGGTCGCCCCACTGCTCGACGATGCGCCCGAGCTGGATGCGGTAGACGTCGATGCGCCGCCACCACGACAGGTTCACCCGCGGCGACGTGCCCATGCCGATGCCTTGGAACGCGCCGGTGAACGAGATGCACGCAGCGACGCGGTCACCCTCCGCGACGACGTCGTCGACCGTGACGTGTATCGAGGGGAACGCCATCCGCGTCATCGTCACGAGCTGCTTGATGGGCTCCGGCCCGAACGGGTCCTCGAGGATGCCGGCGATGTGGAGCTCGACGTCCCGCGCGTACATCTCGTCGATCAGGTCTATACGCCCGTTGTTGTAGACCTCCTGGTACAGACGGCGGACGAAGGCCTTGTTCTCCTCTGACATCGCATCACGCTCCTCTGGTGGGCTGCGGCGCATTGTTGAGGGATGCGTCTCCCACGTCAAGGGCGCGACTGTTGACGCGCCGTGCTATAGTCCAGACATCCTGTATCAGGAGGCTGGGGGATGCTCACGATAGGCACGAACGACGGCATCGTTGCACTCGAGAGGAAGAACGGCTCGTGGGAAGTTGCCGCGAAGGCGTTGCCCGGCGTGCGCGTCGAGGGCGTCTGCTCGACCGACAGCGGCACGATGGCCGCGACGGTGGACGGCGTCTTCGAGAGTGGGGCGGACCCCGCCGACTGGAAGCAGACCCTGTCCGACGTCGACTCCCGCTGCGTCGCCGTGACGCTGGACGGCACGGCGTTCGTGGGCGCGGACAACGCGGTGTTGTTCCGCCGCCGCGCCGCCGACGAGCAGTTCTCCGAGGTGCAGAGCTTCAAGGACCTGCCCACCTACGGCACGTGGACGTTCCCCGTATCGCCCCACATGCCGAACATCCGCGCCATGGTCGCATCGCCGACCCACCCCGGGCGCGTGTACGTCGGAATCGAGGTCGGAGGCGTGATGCTGACTGAGGACGGTGGCGAGACGTGGCAGGAAGCCCGCGAGAGCATCCACCCGGACATCCACGGCCTCGCCGCAGCGCCGGACGACGGCGACCACGTCTTCGCGGTCACGGGCGTCGGCTTCTACAGCTCGCAGGACGCCGCGCGCTCCTGGCAGTCGCGCTGCAACGGACTCGAGACCATGTACACCGTCACGCTCGCGAACGACCCCAGCGACCAGCAGCGGCTCTACGCCGCTGCCACGCTCGGCAGGCCGCGCAACTGGCGCGACCGCCCCGAAGGCGCGGTCGCGAAGGTCTACCGCAGCGACGACGGCGGCTCACAGTGGCGCGCGCTGATGGACGACGGCCTCGTCGAGTCGGTCGAGGCGCTTGCCGTAGACGCTGACGGCACGGTCTACGCCGGCACGCACGGCGGTGAGGTGCTCGCCCGTGCCGCAGACAGCGACGAATGGAGCGTCATCGCGGACGGCCTCTCGCCGGTCAACTGCATCTCCGCGTAAGCCGCAATCGCATAGAACGTGTAGGGGCACCCCTCGTGGGTGCCCCTCGTCATACGTGCAAGCCTGTCATTCCAGCGAAAGCTGGAACCCAGCGTGGCCGACAGGCCACGTGAATGGGGTGGGGAGGGATGCGCTCTCTCTACCCTCGGCTGCCGCCCGTCGCCGGGTACAGCTGCAGGTTGATCCCGTTCGGGTCCTCGAAGTAGATCGTCTTCTGCCCCTGCCGCTCCGTGACGTGCACCTCGACGCCGCGCGCCTGCAGCCGGGACTCCGCCTCGTCGATGAAGTCGGGCGTCGCGGTCACCGCGAGATGGTTCAGCGCGCCGATGGTGTCGCGAGCCGTGCCCTCGCTCACACCCGGGGCACCCTCGAAGAAGTCGAGCGTCCCTTCGCCGCCGAGGTCAAACGAGTAGTGCTTGTGCCCAGGCTCGTCGTTCACGATCTTGCGCACGGTCACGTCCAGCACCTCGCCGTAGAAGCTGGCCGTCTCCGCCATGTCCTTCGCTATCGCCGCCACGTGGTTCACGCCGCTGATGCCGCCCATGCTGGACCTCCTGCGCTCCGTTTGCTGCCCACATGGTACGACGCTGCGCAAGTGTGTGCGCTATGATGCACGCGCAACATCGCGAACGAACGCATCACGCGGGAGGTGAACGTCATGGCGCGTATCCGGCACATCGCCATCGGCACGGACGACCCTGAGGCAACGGCAAAGTTCTACATGGAAGGGCTGGGCCTGGAGCAGGTTGGCAGGGTGGACTCGCCGACCGCGGAGGGCTACTACCTGAGCGACGGCCACGTGAACATGGCCATCCTCAAGTGGCGACAGGAGTGGGCGTCCGTCACCGAGGGCTCGCCCAAGCGCACCGGCTTCCACCACATCGGCTTCGGTGTCGAGGACATGGACTCCGCGCAGGCCCAGGTGCTGTCCGCGGGCGCGGTCGAGCACGTCGAACCGAAGATCCGCGAGGAGTACAACCAGCGCAGGCCGGATGAGACGGGCGGCGGCAACGTCGAGGTCAAGTTCACGGGGCCGGACGGCGTCACGTTCGACCTCTCCGTCCACGGCTGGGCAGGCACCGACCAGGCTGCCGGGTAGGGCGCGCTAGTACCCGTACCAGGGGTCGTACTTACGCACCGTCTCGGTGAACTTCCGAGTGCCGGGCGGCCACATAACGCGCCAGTGCGTCCCCTCCCGCACCAGCTCCTCCACGCGAGGCGTGAAATCGCCGTCCGTGTACTCGACGAGGATCCCCACCACGGCGTTCTTCCCGAAGATGCGCTGCGTGCCGATGTCCATGTTCTGGATGGTGCGCCCCTCGGAGAGGCCGTCCACGACCTCGCGCCACGCCGCGGCGCCGAGCGCCTCCGCCCGCGCCTGGCCGTCGCTGTCGAGCAACTCGAACGCAGCCTCGTAGTCGCGGTCCTGCGACGCCTGATAGAGCGCCTCGAACGTCCCGCGAGGCGACTTCACGATGGAGGTTGCCCCGAACGCGAGGCCGATCAACTGCCCCACGAGCACCGCTACGAGCGCGACCAGCACGAGCGCCGTCCAGTGTTCGACCGCGCACACCCACCGCAGCCCGCTGCGTACATTCGTCATTGGCTACGCCTCCGTAACCTGTCGCAGCCGCCTCGGCAGAGGAGGCTTGCGCGAGGCGAGGAAGAGGAGCGCCCCCAGCCCAACGACAACCGCAACCGCGAGGAACGCGCCGGTGTAGTCACCGTACTGGTCGAACATCCATCCCGCAAGCGATGGGCCGATCAGGGGACCGAACATGACCATGATGTTGGAGTAGCCGGCTATCTGCCCGAACTGGCGGCGCCCGTAGTAGTCGGCGCGGATGGCCATCATCAGCGGGCCGCGCGTCCCCCAGGCCAGGCCGTGCAACAACGCCGCCGCCACGATGACCTCGCCGCTCGTGGCGAACGCAAGCATCAGCATCGCGGCCGCGTGCATCAGCATGCAGATGGCTGCCATCCGCGCCTTGTTGTAGCGATCGCCGATGTACCCCCCGGCCACCTGGCCGACGATGCTCGTAACGGTCACGAGCGTCAGCACCGCCTGCGCCGACGTCTCGCTCCACTGCAGTCCCTTCACGAGGTGGGGAACGAGGTGCACGAGCACGGCGAACACGGCGATGAGCGCCACGCCGTGCCCAAGCGACACGTACCAGAAGGAACGGTCGCGCACCGCCTCGCTCACGGTGAAGTTCACTTCACTGAAGTCCGGCCCCGGCGCCGTGTCAGTCGTGGAACGGACGTCGGGCGGCTCGCCGTCCGGCAGCATGCCGTGGTCCTCCGGGTAGCCGCGCAGCAGTTGGCAGAGCGGCAGCCCGATGACGATCACCGCGATGCCGGAGCCGATGGCGGTCGCTTCCCAACCGTGCAGCACGAGCGACCATGCCACGATAGTCGAGAGCACGCCCGCGAGTCCGATGCCCGTGGAGCTCAGCCCCAGCGCCAGCGCCCGCTTGCGGCGGAACCAGCGCGTCGTGACCGTCGTGAGCGTGAGCCAGCCCGACAGGTTCGCCCCGACGGACATGACCATGATGACGATGAAGAACATGGGGAACGTGTCCGCGAAGGGCAGGGCGATGAAACCCAGTCCGAACGTGATCGTCCCGACCTGCATGATGGCGCGCGGGCTGAACTTGTCCAGAAGCCAGCCGTGCGCCGGGCTGAGGATGCCCGCAAGCAGCAGCGAACCCGAGTAAGTGCTGGCAATGGCGAACGTGCTCCAGCCGTACTGCTCTTCGATCCGCAGCAGGTACTGGCCGAACGTGAACCCGAACGCCGACCCGGAGAGCCCGTGGAAGAGCACGGACGACAGCACGATCCACCAGCCGTAGAACGGCATGCTCAGTCTGATGTGCCTTATCGCCGTGGTCAACGCCGCTCAGCCGCCTTGCCGGAGTTCATGCGCCATCGGAGCCGAGTCCCCACGATTCCCAGCCCGCCGTCTCCTGGCGCGCGAACAATTCTATCTTGCGCTGGTGGGGGAACATCCGCTCGATACGGCTGCGGACTTCTTCCGGTTTCGCGGAGTGCGGGCCGCGCGGTGCGCTCACGAGCTGGCGGACGTTACGTGCGCCGCGCGGTTGCGGTATCGCGCCGCGTTTGAAGACGAGGCACAGTTCGCACTGGCTCAGTGTGTAGAAGCCGGGATTGACGCGCTTCTTGTCCCACACGAACGCCACCGTCGCCCATGCGAACCCCCAGGCCTTGCCAAGGTCTATCGCCTGGTCGAGGTGCGGGTTCGTTGCCCACATGAACAGCAGGCTGTCGTCCGCCGCGATGCCGGGCACGCCCAGCCGTTTCAGGTCGTCCAGCGTCACGGTGGGGTAGTGGCGCACAGCGCCGCCGGTGTCTCCGCTGCCGGGGCCCGCGTGCTGCAACTGCCCCTTGTAGTCCCATGGCGGGTCCGCGTAGATGATGTCGTAGACGCCCGTGGGCAGCGGCGGGAAGCTCTCCCCGCCTTGCGCTCCGGCGCGTTGCTCCTGCCCCATCTGCGCGATGGTCATGCTGACCGCCTGGCGCGAGCCGGTTGTTGTGAGTGTGGTGAGTCGACCGCGGCATCCGGGCCGCTATCCCTCGAACACGAGCGACTTCACCACCACCGGGATAGCCTCCACCGACTCCAGCTGCTCGCCGAGGTCGATGAAGTTGAATTCGCCGACGTTGATGCCGTCCACGACGATGACTTCCGGCTCCACCTTGAACTCGTTCTTGAGCATCGCCCCCACGAGGCCTGCCACGTCCGCGCTCAGCACGATCGTCCAGACGTGGTCGTGGAACGGCGCGAGCGCGTCGGCTATCGCCGCGCACATGGACCTGATGGAGTCGTAGGTGGGAATCACGGGCCCCAGCACCGCCAGCGCGATGTGCTTCCCGATGTCCTGCTCGGCGATGTCCAACCGGTCGAAGCTCTGCGCGATCGCCTGCTCGACGGCCTCCTGCGTCAGGTCATTGGGGTCGGCGGGGAGGTAGGCGGGCACCACCTGGAGGTCCAGGTAGGGCAGCAGTTCGGGTTTGGACACGAACACCGTGCTGGACGACACCTGCACCGTGTACTGCGACGCCCCGATAACGGTCGCGCGGATGCGCTCCGCGCTTCCGGCGATCGGGATGCCGAGCGAGGGCAGGCGGCGCCGTACCGCCGCGCCCAGAAGCGGTCCCATGTCGCCGTAGTCCTGTTGGTCGTAGTCGTAGACGTACTCCGCGACGCCGCCGGAGAACCCGATCTCGTCTATCGGCTCGTCGAACGCGATAGGGCCCGAGATAACGAGGTCGGAGGCCAGTTGGGAGTATTCGCTGCGGCTCAGTGCCTCGAAGAGCAGGTCTGCCAGCTTCTCGGCGACCTTCTCCTTCTCTTCCTCCTCCATGCGCTTGCCGACTTCGACGTCCACGCCGACGCTGCGGGCTACCGTGCGCCCTGCCTCCTCCACGCGTTCGACGACGCCGTCCGTGTCCCACGCGATGAGGCGCGCGCCGACGTTGATGGCCATCGTCTCCGCGACCTTGCCGTCCTGGACGATGGCGATCTTCGTGGTGCCGCCGCCCATGTCCACGTTCATGCCCGCGCCGATCTTCAGCGACCGCGCTGCCGCCCCTGATCCATGCGCCCCGAGGATGCCTTCCAGGTTCGGCCCCGCCGTGGCACAGACGAATCGTCCGCCTGCCGCGGCCAGCATCCGGATGATCGCCTCGGAGTTGTGCTTCCGGACGGCCTCGCCGGTGCAGATGACCGCGCCGGTGTCGATGTCGTCCGCCTCAAGTTCGGCCTCAGCGTAGCTCTGCTTCACGAAGTCGCCGAGCGAATCGGTGTCTATGGTGTCGGGGTCTGAGTAGGGAGTGAGGAGGATGGGCGAGCGGTAGAGCACCTGCCGGAACACCACCTCGAACTCGCTGGACATCTCCGTGCTCCGCCGTCGCATCACGAGCCTGGAGAACATCAGGTGAGAGGTGGAGGAGCCGATGTCGATGCCCACGCTCGTGAGCCGCAGCCAGTCCGGGTTTATGGGGAATCCGTCTTCCGCGATGGAACCGAAGACAACCTCGTCCTCAGCGCCAAAATGTCCGTGCTCCCAGGGATCGTCGTGCATGTGCAGCCTTTCGGATATCGGAGAGCGCGGGTGTCCGTGTGTGCCGAAACGGGCACAACCCGCCGTCAACCACCGCGCATCCAGAGATGCACCCAATCTTATGCCTGCAGGCATTCGTCGGCAAGGCGAACGTTGCAAACCCGGGACCCCGGCCATCGCGGCGATCCAGGGTACCGTCAGGTCGCACGGGGGTAGCCCGCCGAAGAATAGCGTGTCCCTCACAAACGTTCGGGCGAGCGGGTGGCAAGGACCGCGCTGCGAGCCCGCTCACGGGTGAACGTTTTCTTGACGCCAAACCCGTCCGATAGTACAAAGCATGACAGCGACACGCCTAACGCGGCCCCCACAGGAGGAACGACACATGACGCAGCTCAGCCCCAAGCCGGAAGTAACCGCCGACCAGCCCCGGCTCAACAAGATTAGCGCTTACGAGGCCTTCGTCGAGAGCGAGGGCATCCCCAACATCACCGGCTTCGCCGTGGACGACCTCCGCTCCGTCGAGGTCGCGCCCTGGGCCCGCCTCGACTGCCTCGGCGCGTACATCAACCTCGATGGCAACGGCGGCACGAACGACGCCTACGTCGCCGAGATCCCGCCCGGCGGCAAGATGGCCCCGGAGAAGCACCTCTTCGAGAAGAACATCTACGTCCTGCAGGGAAGGGGCGCGACGCTCGTCGGCGACGACCCCAACAGCCGTACGTCGTTCGAGTGGAAGGAAGGCAGCATCTTCTCTGTCCCGCTGAACGTCTGGCACCAGCACCTCAACGGCTCAGGCGCCGAGCCCGCTCGCTTCCTCGCGGTCACCACCGCCCCCATCACCATGAACCTCTTCCACAACCCGGACTTCATCTTCAGCAACCCCTTCGTCTTCGAGGACCGCATCGGCGACTCCCGCCAGTTCCAGGGCGAGGGCTACATGTTCACCGGCAACACCGGCCGCGTGAACGTCTGGGAGACCAACTTTATCCCCGACATCGAGACCTTCACCACGTTCTCCTGGAAGGAGCGCGGCGCCGGCGGCTCCAGTGTCATGTTCGAGTTCGCCGACAACACGCAGGCCGCGCACGTCTCCCAGTTCCCCGTCGGCACCTACAAGAAGGCCCACCGCCACGGCCCCGGCGCACACGTCATCATCATCTCCGGCCACGGCTACAGCCTCCTCTGGCCCCGCAGCGGCAACGTCCCCGAGGACGTGGTCCGCGTCGACTGGAAGCCTGGCGCGATGGTCGTCCCGCCGACCGACTGGTTCCACCAGCATTTCAACGGCGGCACGACGCCCGCCCGCTACCTCGCGTTCCGCTGGGGCTCCCAGAAGCACGGCTTCAGCCTCGGTGTCGCGATGGAGGGCGAGGCCGACGTCTCCGTGAAGCTCGGCGGCGCGCAGATCGAGTACGAGGATGAAGACCCCTGGATCCACGACACCTTCGCCGAGACGCTCGCGCAGGTTGGCGGCGAGTCCAAGATGGCCGACTTCATCCCCCGCCTGCGCGATTAGGGGTAGGTGTGGAGCGCCTGACCCGGGGCTGATGCCGGCACATGGACACTTGCCTTCAGGTCCTCGGGATACTGGCGCTCACCGCCTTCGTCTACGTCCTGCTACCGGACGCCGTACACAGGTTCTGTTACGGCGCCCGCAGGCGTATCCGTCGGCTCATCAACCTTGAAGACGACTAACGACCCACGAGTGTCGCGGTCCCGCTGCGTACAGAGGTGACTATCACGGAGCGTCCCATACAGAACTGCTACTGGGTGGAGCCCGGCAAGCTGCTCGCAGGCGAGTACCCCAGGGAACCCGACCACGCGCCCTCGCTCACGAAGCTCCGTGCGCTGAGGGACGCGGGCGTCTCCGCGTTCATCGACCTCACCGAGAAGGTCGAGGCGCAGGCCTGGGGCTGGGTGAAGCCGTACGACGACATGATCGACGGCGCGACGCACGAGCGCTTCCCCGTCGCCGACATGGGCGTGCCCGGCTCACCTGAGCTCACGACCGCCACCCTCGACGCCATCGACCGCCACATCGCTGAGGGGCGCATCGTCTACGTCCACTGCTTCGGCGGCGTGGGGCGTACCGGCGTCATCGTCGGCTGCTGGCTCGTACGCCACGGACGCTCCGGCGACGAGGCCCTGGAACGTCTGGACGAGCTCTGGAGGGACTGCCCGAAATCCTCCCGCCACCCGCGCTCGCCGCAGATGCCGGAGCAGCTCGACTACATCCGCAACTGGCGTGAGGCCGCATCGTAGCGGCGGGGCAGGCGAGACCTAACCCAACGCCAAGAGATTCGGCTCCGGCGACGACGTGACCTCCCACCAGTTCGCGTCGAGGTCCGACATCACGAACCACGCCTCGCCGCCGTCCTCGCAGATGTCGCCGAGGTGCGATACGCCCGAGCCCACGAGACGCCCCAGCGCGTCGTGCGCCGACAGCACGTCCGCGCGGCCCCCGAGCCGCAGCGTGTAGCGGTTCACCGGACGCAACAGCGTCCGTCCCTCGGTCGCAGGCAGCACGACTACGTACCACGGATCGTCTCCCGCTCCGATGTACGTCGATATGTTGCCGCCGCCCACGATGTCGAGCCCAAGCACCTCCGTGTAGAAGCGGTTGCTCGTCTCCTTGTCGACGCACTGCATCGTCCCGTGCGACAGCGCCTGCGGCACGTACCCGCGTCCCTGGAAGCGCTCCGACGGCAACGGCTCGCTCCAGTGGCGGGCCGCTATCTGCCGCCCGTGCAGCGCTGCGCGGGGGTTGTAGTGCTCGATCTCTATCGTGTTGCCACCCGGTTCGTCGATGTACACCGAGTACGCGAAGTGGCTGCCGCGCGGCCCGTCGATGAGCGTGAGCCCGTACTTCGCCTGGTGTTCCTGCAGGTACGCCGCCGCCGCATCGATCTCCGTGTGCTCGGAGACGCGGAAGCCGTAGTGGTTCGCGTGCGGCTTCACCGGAGCGTCCGGCCCGCCCTCGTGCACCACGAGCGCCCACGGCGTGTTCGGGTGTCTCACCACCGCCGCGCCGTCCTCGCGCCGCACGACCTCCGACGCAAGCAGGTCCGTGAACACGGGCAGCGTCTCGTCCAACGAGCGGCACTCGTAGTGGCCGTGGCTCAGCGATTCGGGTTCCAGCAGCGGCATCGCGCGCACCTCCGGGGCAGCTGCCCGCATGGTACTACGCGCGCCCATGGACGGGGTGCGACCCCGTCGTTCCTGCGGAGGCACGCGCTTTAGCGCGCAACCTCGCTCCTGTCCCTCGCCCGTACCGTGTATCCTGTTCCCCCCATGAGCGAACTCACCGAACGCACGCAGCTCGCCGTCCGCATCGTGCGGGAGATCGGCGCGCACGCGCTCACGTACTACCAGCAGCAGGACATCGGCCTCGACTTCAAGCCCGACCGCTCCCCCGTGACCCGCGCCGACAAGGAGGGCGAGGAGCTCGCGAGGCGCATCCTCGACACCGAGTGCCCCGCCGACGCCATCCTCGGCGAGGAGTACGGCGCGAAGGACGGAACATCCGGCTACCGCTGGTACCTCGACCCCATCGACGGCACGCAGTCGTTCGTACGCGGCGTACCGCTCTTCGGCTGCATGACCGCGCTCGAGCACGACGGCGAACCCGTAGCCGGCGCCATCTGCTTCCCCGCCCTCGGTGAGATCGTCTACGCCGCGACAGGGCAGGGCGCGTGGTGGGCCAACGCCATCAGCACACCGTCAGAACCCCTCGATCTGCGCCCCGCACGCGTCTCGTCCGTCGCCGACCTCGGCGACGCTCTGTTCGCGTCAACCGGCTTCCATGACTTCGCAAACATCGGCAAGGCAGAAGGGATGGCGAGGCTCCTCGCCGGAGTCGACTCAGCCCGCGGCTGGTCCGACTGCTACGGCCACTACCTCGTCGCGACGGGCAGGGTGGAAGTGATGATCGACCCCTACATGAGCGTCTGGGACAACGCACCTCTTCTGCCCATCGTGCAGGAAGCGGGCGGGCGATTCACCGGCCTCAGCGGCGCGGCCACCATCCACGAACCCAACGCCGTCTCCACCAACGGCCTCCTCCATGACGCCGTCCTCGCCCTGCTGGGGTAGGTGTCAACGCAGGGAAGACCCCTGGTTGCGTGGAGTTTTCTCTCGATCTTGTTGCTTTTGTGTTGCATTCGTTCGTGGAACGGCCTTGCGAAAGCAACGATAGGGCTGCGCTCTGCATCGGCGACGCGGACAGAAAGCAACTGCGGTTCAACAGGGATGCAACACTCTGCAACAGGGGCTCTCCCGGCGTCAGCCGGGGATCCAGGCCGTCGGGAACAAGGTATCCCGAGGCGCTGCGCCTGGGCAACGGGCCGATGTCACACGTCCTCTCACTCCGACCTCGTCACCCACCTCCACATGTCCACGACCACGTCCACCGCCCGGTAGTTGTCGAGCCACTGCGCTCCGTGCAGTGCGTACTCCTGGAACTCCTTGAGCAGCGTCACCGGCACGAGCCACAACAGCGACCGCCGCATCGTGAACTCGTAGCCCGGCGCGAAGCGGTGCACGCCCGCCACGAACACGAACCAGAACTCGAACACGTTGGGGAACGCCAGCAGCACCTCACGACTCCCCAGCGCCTCGAACGCCAGCACGCCCAGTATCCGGTACCCGAACAGCGCGACCGCGATCGTCCGCACGGGCCCCTGCCACCGCCACGCCACCCAGAGGAACGTCGCCATGTACGTCAGGTCCAGCCACTTGTCGAGCGCCTGGTAGTTCTGCACTCCGCCCAGGTTGAGCAGGTTCATCATGAACAGGTCGGAGAAGTCGATGAGGATTGCCAGCAACGACCCCGCGAACGCCCAGCGCAACACCAGCAGCGCCCCGGCGACCCGCACCGCCGCGATGATCAACTCCTCCGTCGTCATGCGCGACAGGATACGCGAACCGACGCTCCCCTCTTCTTAAAGGGTGAGGGTGACTGGCGGGGCGGAGAGGCGGTGTCCGGTGTAGGGGCATCCCTTGTGGGTGCCCGGTTCCCCACGCCTTATACCGCGTATCGCCGGGCGAATGCCCGCGCATCCTCCGGCGACGCTCCGTCCGCGACGGCGTGCCCGTAGACGGCCGCGAACCCCATCGATTCCCGCACCGCGATCGCATGCGCGCACGCCATTGCGTAGGTGCGCGCCCACTGTTCGGACGCGCCGATGAGCGTACACGCGACGCTGAAGGCGGCAGCGTAGAAGATGGCGTACGCCTTCGACATGCCCTCGGAGATCATGCTGGCGTATGCCGAACCAATGACGAAGGCGCTCTCCTCGGGTATCCCTTCGAGGACGGCATAGGTGTAGATGACGCCGAATTCCATGTAGTCAGGGTTGTCTATCGCCCGTTCGTAGTCCTCACGGGTAGGCTTCTCGCAAGCGCCAGGTGAAGAGATCTCCGGGCCGATGGCCCTCCTGCACGCCGCCTCCGCCGCCCCCATCACCACCAACAGCCGCTTCAGCATCGCCTGTCCACCACCTCACTGCCGCCATTCGGTTGACTCTCGTTCATCCACGCGGTGTGCTTGTCCAGTCCCGTTCCGGGTAAGCCCCTCGCACCACGCTGGCCTTACCGGGCAGCGCTTACGCCGCGTACCGTCGTGCGAACACGAGCGCGTCGTCCGGCGATGCGCCGTCGGCAACGGCATGCCCGTACAGGGACGCGAAGCCAACCGTTTCCCGCGTGGTAATCGCGTAGGCGCACGCCTGCGCATAAGCACGGGCCCACTCATCGGATGCACGGATTATGGAACGGGCAATGCTGTACGCGGCGGCGTAGACGATGGCGTACGCGCTGGGCCTGCCCTGCGCAACGCCGTCGGCATAGGCAAAGCCGAGGATGTGCGCCTTCTCTTCGTCCATGCCTTCTTTGATGGCGTTCGCGTACAACGCGTCGAGATCGGGTTCCCGGCTCCTGCCCGCGGCCCTGCCATGGTCCGCCGGCTCCGCCGGTCCGTGTGCGTCTGCCACGGGCGTGCCCTCCGTTCGGCTCGCCCGTCCGCCCGCCTCCTCCACCTTCGTCAACCCCAACAGCCGCTTCAGCATCGCCGCTCAACCTCCTCTCAACCCCACCCTTCAACTTAATAGTACCACCACACCTCCTGCGGATATGGACGGCGAATGCGGTTCGAGGTGAGCCTGTCGAATCACGCAGGCCACCACTCCGCTCCCTTTTTCGTCACCGCACCGCTGCTTCCGTCGTTCCTGCGAATGCAGGAACCTCGCAGCCCACAGGGCGGAACTCATCACTTCCCACTGAGGCGGGGCATAGAGCGCGTTAGCGCACCCTTCCGGTCACAGCAAGCCGCAGTGTGCCATCTGCCCATTGCGCTGCCGAATCGACGTTGACTACCGTGCCCCGTGGACGGCACTATGGTTCACAAGGTAAGGGACGCAATCAGACTCGTGACGCAGGACGGCTGGTTTCATGTGCGGACACGCGGAAGCCACCGTCACTACCGTCATCCAAGCAAGCCCGGAACGGTTACCATTCATGGGCGTCCGGGGGAAGACGTGAGACGCGGCACCTGGAAGAGCATCATGCGGCAAGCGGGCCTCGACGAGCAGGAGTAGGCATGCGGTACCTCGTTGTCATCGAGAAGAGTCCTCGCAACTACTCGGCGTACTCACCGGACATGCCCGGCTGTGTGGCTACGGGCCGCACGCTCGACGACACCGCCCGGAACATGCGCGAAGCCCTCGAAGGCCATTTGGAAGTGATGGCTGAGCACGGCGAAGCTGCGCCTGAGCCAACCGCCTGGGCGATCACCGTTCGCGGCTACATCGTGCCTATCGAGAAGACTGCCGACGGCTACCGCGCGGAACCACCTGATTTACCGGACGTCGTCGCAGCCGCCGACACGCCTGAGCGGGTGGAGGCTCTGGTGCGCGACGCCATCGCCTGGCATCTTGATGTCCACGCAGGCAGACCACAGTTCCCCGTACCCTCCGCCGAGGTTATGCATATCGAGGTTGCCGTGCCGAGCGCTACGGCTGCTTCCTGAGGCTGTCAACGGAGGGGGATGTAGCGGGCCTGGTTCTCCCATTCACGGTCTAGGCTGCACGCGGCGATGGTGTGAAGTTCCTCGACGATAACCCCTATCCCCGTGCCTTGGTGGGCTACGAACAGGCCAGGCATGGGCAAGTCAGCCTGCATCCGCGCGTAGGCATGGTCCGGCATCGTGGAAACATCGCTCGTTACCACGATACGCCCATGGTATGCCGCCCACTCGAGGATAACGGGGTCGGGAGCCCCCACCAGACCTGCTTCCTGCGCGGTAACTACATCCACGCCCCGCTCGCGCAACTGGCGGGTAACGGCATGGGAGAATCCTTCGTCCGCAAGGAACCGGAGCAACTAGCGCAACCCCATCGCCTTGGCCCTGTCCCCTATCCGCTCCCTCATGCTGCCGTGTTCCGCGTCCCGGGCGGCATTGTCAGCCTCGATGACCTCAATCACTGCGTCCTCGTGGGCCTTCCACGCCTGCAGGTAGACGTCCACCTCCTCCTGGTGTTGGAGGTAGTAGGCAATCACGGCGTACACGTCACGCAGAGTGAGCGTCGGGTAATACCGCACGATGGTGCGCGGGGAGACGCCCCGTTGGTGTTGGAAGAGGACCGTGTCCAGGGCAACGCGTGTATCGCCGACCCGCACCCGCCCCGATTCCGGTTCGACCCACAACGGGACCGCCGCCGTAAACGGGGAGGGAATCGTGGCCTTGGGCCAAGGCGGCATGGCAGCAAGCACCCGCTTGGCGCGCTCCCTATTCGCGTTGGCCGTACCGGTCGCCATCACGGCTCTCCTCAGGAATTCGGCTCCGAAACGAGTATAGCATCCCGGCTGGCCAGCCCGGCCCACTGCCATCTGCCCCTTACGCCATCGCACCTCCCCCGCGTACCCTGTCTGCACGGCCTCTGCGACTCCTCCGGCGCGGGCCGGTACTGCAGCGAGGCGCGGTGAACAGAAATGAGCCGAAATGAGCTGGTAATGAACCGGAATGAACAGCGAATGAGCGGTTTTGAGCGGTCCAACAGCTCACCCCAGGCGCCGGTTTCAGGAGTGTTTCAGGGCAGATGAGCCGAAATGAGCAGCATTTCCCCCCGAAACCTCCCTCTGCCTGGCTCCCCTCTCTCGCTGGGCGGGGAGAGGGGCCGGGGGTGAGGGCCCCGCCCTTGCCCGCCGCGCGGCGCACGGGATAGCCTTGCGCTCAGGAGAACGGACGCATGGACGACCAGCGCAGGCGTGAACTCGCCGAAGAGATGAAGGAGCTTGCCCAGAGCTTCTGGGCAGGCGAGGCTGAGATATGCCGCCAGTTCTGGGGCGTGCCCCGCACCACGGAGGAGCAGGCCCACTGGCTCCGCCTGCAGGTCTACAAGGAGATGTTCGGCTCCGGCCTCTCCGGCCACGCCGACGGCATCATCCGCGGCTTCATCGAGAAGCTCTCCGAGTCGCTGCCCCACGCCCAGACGAAGGATCAGCGCGACGAGTTCGAGCGCGACATCCGCGTGCTCGGCGAGGAGTTCAACCACTACCGCCTCTTCGCCGACATCCTGGAGGACGCCACCGGCGAGCCCGTCCGCCTGGAGAAACTGCGCGGCTGGCAGTTGCCGGAGGACGCGAAACTCCAGCAGGTTCGCCAGTCCGCCCGCGAGGACCGGGGCCGCATCGGCGAAGCCGCCATCGGTTTCACGGAGGGCGGCGGCGCGTCGTTCTTCTACGAAGGCCGCAAGCTGGGCGGCGACCCCATCTCCGACCAGATCGCCGCCGCATGCGCCATCGTATTCGGCGACGAGTCCGAACACGGCGAGCACGGCGCGTCCGAGTTCGCCCACAGCCTGCACACCGAGGAGGAGTGGGCCGAGGCGCGCAGCATCGTCATCGCCATCTGCCAGCAGCGCCTCCGCATGCGCTACGAGATGTTCGGCCTCACCGTCGACGAGGCCCGCATCACCGAGATTACGGAGGGCAATATCGCTCCGCTCAACGTCTACGCAGGCTGACACCCCAGGAACTGTCATTCCGAGCGGAGTGCAGCGAAGTCGAGGGATCTCTCGGGGTTCTCATCCCCTCTCCCCCTGGGAGAGGGCCAGGGTGAGGGTGTTGAAAGGACAAACAGCATGACCACCACAACCGCGGCAGACATGAAGGCTGAGATACGCGCGCTTGGCCAGTGCTTCTGGGCCGGCGAGGCCGAGATCGCCCGCAACTTCCTCACCGCGCCGCACGAGCCCGCCGACCACGTCCACTGGCTGCGACACCAGTGCTACCGCGAACTGCGCGGCCCCGGCCTGCTCGAGCGGCCCCACAGCCGCGTCCGGTGGATCATCCAGAACGTCCACGACAAGCTCCCCGCCGCCGAATCGAAGGACGGCAGGGACGAGTTCGAGTACCAGTTGGAGTCGCTCCGCCAGGAGTTCACCCACTACCGGCTGCTCGCCGACATCCTCGAGGACGTCACTGGCGAGTCCGTCCGCATGAGCGACATCGACGGCCTGCGCCTCCCCGGCGACGACCGCATCGAAGCGATGCGCAGCCGCCTCATCGCCGAGGACGAGCGCATCGCCCACATCGCCTACAGCTTCGCCGAGGGCGGCGGCGCGGGCATCTTCCACGCGGGCGCCGCGCTGGAAACCGACGACCCGCTCCTCCTCCGCATCCAGCACGCCTGCCGCGTCATCTACGACGACGAGGTCGGCCACGGCGAGCACGGCGCCGAAGCCGCCGAGAACGCCCTCGACACCGAGGAGGAGCTGCTCACGCTGCGCCGGATGCTGCTGGAGATTTGCCCCGAGCGCCTCCGCATGCGCTCCGAGATGTACGGCCAGGAGCCGGACGAGGCCCGCATCGCCGAGATCGCCAACGGCCACATCGACCCGCTGCCAACCATCTGATAGATCTGCTCCCTTCCCCCTCGATGGGAGAAGGATAGGATGGGGGTGAACCGGGGAGTGTCTGTTCCCTCTCCTGAGGGAGAGGGTTAGGGTGAGGGCCTTCGGTGGGGTGGAAGCGTGGCGTCTGTGATGGCCTCACGCAAGAGGAGAAGACCTGGAATGAGAGAACTCCCCGCATGGAGGTGCTGGCGCATGACGGTACTACGCAAGGTGCTCATCTGATGGGACGCTTCGAAGGCAAGACTGCGGTCGTCACCGGCTTCGGCTCAGGCATCGGACAGGCGGCTGCGATACTCCTCGCCGCCGAGGGCGCGAACGTCGTCGGCCTCTCGCGTAACGCAGAGGCGGGCGAGGCGACCGTCGCGGCGATACGAGAGCAGGGCGGCGAGGCAACCTTCGTCAGCACCGATGTGCGCTCCGCTGAGGAGGTCGAGCGCGCGTTCGAGGAGGCCGTGGGCCGCTACGGCGGCGTCGACGTCGCCGTGAACTCGGCGGGCATCCGCGCCACCGGCCCCGTCACCGAGACGCCGCCTGAACGCTGGGCCGACGTGCTGGACACTAACCTCACCGGCACCTTCCTCGTCGCGCGCGCAGCCGCCCTCCGCATGAAGGAGCAGGGCAGAGGCGGCGCCATCATCAACGTCTCCGCCATCTCCGGCTTCCGCGGCCCGTCATCCCGCGTCGCCTACGGAGCGTCCAAGGCGGGCGTCCACAACCTCACCGAGGCGATGGCGCTCGACCACGCAGCCGACGGCATCCGCGTCAACTGCGTCGCCCCAGGCCCCACGCTCACGCCGATGGTCGGCCCGGTCACGGACGAGGCGCTCGCCGCATACGCGAAGCGCGTCCCCCTCGGCAAGGCCGGCGACCCCGAGGACATCGCCGAGGCCATCGCCTACCTCGCCTCCGACGCCGCCAAACACGTCACCGGCGCCATCCTCCCCGTAACCGGCGGCGCCCACCTCAACGTCTAGCGTTTGATCCCCTCTCCCTTGAATAGAGAGGTTTAGGGTGAAAGTGAAGCGACAGGGTGGAGTGGCGTGTATGGTGTAGGGGCATCCCTTGTGGGTGCCCGTCGGGGAGTGCAGAGGGGCTGGCCCCTCTGCCGGGGGAAATGGGGGTGTCCCCCTCAACCGACAACACAAACAACCAAGGAGCTACAAGACCTCATGCACGAAGACCGCACCTGTGCCACCTGCATCTACATGGACGAGCGCATGGACCCCGCCTTCAGCGAATACGCGGGCCTCTGCCGCTCCAACCCCCCTCACGTCAACGAGGCCGGCATCGCCATATGGCCCTGGGTGCGCTCGACCGACTGGTGCGGCGACTGGGACGACGGCGAAGAAGACGATGACGACGAGGAGATCGACATAGGCTGACGCCTCGCCCTCACAACCAACCGCAACTGCAAAGAAGCCTGCCTGGGTGGTATCTGTGCCTGCAGCAGAACGTCAGCACCGGCATAGGCACCGAATCGGATTCCGAGGGCCTTCGGCCTCGTAATACGATTTCACTGACAGTCCCACATACTTCCGCACTGCGCCCTGGGCAGGCCTTCCCTTGAACTCCTTCCTAGCCGACCAGCCCCTCGCGTTAGTGTCAAATCTTCTGAAAGGAGGGTAATGCCAAGTCTGTGGCGCACCCCAGGCCTCAATCTCGTACACCTCTAGAACCACGTACTTCTTATCAACGCAGAGGGCGTATTCGATCCCATCAAGGCACTGGCAGCGGCTCATATTCCAAATCCCGCGTGTCCAGTGGTACCGGTATTCGTCGTTTCCCGGCACATTCAACTCGGCCTGATCTGCTTTGGTAATGCGGAAGAGAACCACGCAATCAGTGATTCTCGCTTCAGATGGCATTGCAGCCTCCTTATGAAGAGGCCCCGGCGTCTGCCGAGGCCTCTCTCACTTGCTCGTTCGGCCCAGTTGCCAGGCTAGCGCGGGTCCGCCTCGAACGCGTGGTAGTGACCGCCCTTGGAGACCGCGGGCAGGCCGCTGACCGCCTTCTGCCACGACTCGCCACCGTCCTCCGACCACAGCACCTCGCCGTGCGACGTGGCCGCGAAGACCTGCACGACGCTGCCGGCCTCCTCGAGCGTCATCGCCTCGACGCTCGGCACGAACTTGTCGGCAAGGCCGGGGGCGCTCAGCACCTCCCACGTCTCGCCAGCGTCGCGGCTGCGGGAGACGCGCGTCTCCGCCGTGCCGTTCCGGTGCCACGCGCCGGGACTCTCCTGTCCCGCCGTCACCAGCATGTAGGACGGGTCGCTCGGCTTGTACACCAACTGGTCCGGGTAACCGCCGTACTCGCTGCCGCGGGTGAAGACGTTGTCCCACGTCGCGCCGTAGTCGCGAGAGAGCCACAGCCCCATGCCGCCGGTCACGAACATCCGCTGCGGGTCCGCGGGGTTGGAGACGAGCCGGTGCACGTCGTTGTACATGCCCGGTATCTCGGTGAACGTGTCGCCGCCGTCCTCGGACCGGTACAGCCCGCCCTGTTCGATGCTGGCGTACACGACGCCGCTGTCGGCCGGGTGGAAGCTGATGTGCTTCAGGTGCGCGACGTGCGGCGGGGCAGGGAAGCGCCACTCCTCCGTCTCCTGGGCATGGAGCGCAGGCTTCTCCGACCACGTCAGGCCGAGGTCGTCGCTGACGAACAGGCACGCAGGCTCCGTGCCCGCGAACACCCGGGTCGCGCCGTTCACCTCGGCGACGGAGAGGCTGTAGATGTCCTGCTCCGTGATGCCGACGTCGCGCTTCTCCCAGGTGTGGCCGTCATCGTCGCTGGCGTAGATTCCGCCGTGCTCGACTCCGCAGAACCACACGCCCCTCTTCGGGTCCTGCACCAGCGCGTGGATGTGGTTGCCCTCCAGCGTCCGCTCCGTCTCCGTCCAGCCCGCCGCGCCGCGCACGATGCGCACGACGCCGTTGACCGTGCCGACGAGCGCCTCGTCACTCGGCGCGTCCGCCGTCAGTATGTTCGCTCCGCCGCCGTGTGACACTCCGATCGTCATCTCGCTGCCTCCTGTCTGATCCCCTCTCCCCCTGGGAGAGGGTTAGGGTGAGGGTGTCCCCGCCTAGTGGTCTATCTTCCGTTCTTCCAGGACCTCGACGCCGTACTCCTCGCCGTACTCCTTCGGCATCTCGATCTGGTGCGTCAGCTCGACGTCCTTCCCGGTCTTGGTGTGCTCCGTGATTGCGAGGCCGACCTCGAGGGTCGCCATGCCCCACGCGCCGCTGTGGAATACCGGCTTGCCGAGGCGCACCGCGTTGAACAGCTCTTCCAACTCCTGGTCGCGGTGAAGCGGGTCGGAGTCGACGATGAGCTCGGTGAGGCCGTCGTCCGTGTACTTGTACAACCCGTCGGGTCCCTGCCGCAGTTCGCCGAACTCGCAGCTCACGATGACGATGCCGAGGTCGTTGGGCTTCCATTTCTCGGGGCCGTGCTCGCGCCGGAAGATGGCCGACTCCGCCTCGCCGCCGATGCGCAGTGAGAGTTTCTCTGCGTCCTCGGGGCGCGTCCCCGCCGCCATCGACTTGCGGATCTCGTTCCGTTCGCTCGGCGTGTAGCGTGTGTTCGCGTCGCCCCACGGCACGAGCTCCGACGCCACGAAGTAGCCGTAGCCGTTGTGGATGGCCACGCCCGTGACGCCGCTCTCGAACTCCAGGAACGCGGCGTAGTAGCCGGGGATGGAACGGTACTTCATCCACTGGCCGTACGAACCGCGCACGCTTCGCACCTTGCCTCCGGCGATGAGCCGGATGCTGTCGATCTGGTGCGGCGTCTGCCGGTAGACGAGTCCGCCGCCCTGGTCGGGGTCCAGCTCGTCAGCCGTGCGCGGGCGGATCACCCAGTCCGTGTAGGCGATGGCGTTCACCGCGCCGAGCGCGCCCATCTCGCCGGACGCCACGATCTGGCGCATGAGGCGGATGTGCGGCATGAAGCTCTGCGTGTGCCCCGCCACGAGCTTGACCCCGTTGCGGTCGCACGCCTCCACCATCTCCTCCGCCTGCCGGATGTCCAGCGCCATCGGTTTCTCGACGACCACGTGCTTGCCGTGGTTCGCGGCCATCACGGTCATCGGCCCGTGGAAGCGGTTGGGCGTGGATATCCACACCGCCTCGACGTCAGGGTCCTTGCACAGCGCCTCCGCGCTGTCGTACACGCGGGCTTCCTCGTAACGCGCCTGGAAGCGCTCACGCACGTCCGGGTTCACGTCCGCACCCGCGAACAGGTCGATGTAGGGAGCGCGCTCCATCGGCGGCAGCATCTCCGCTGCGCCCACGCCGATGCCGATCACGCCCAGTTTCAGCGGCTTGGTGTCTACGCTTGTCATGCTTGTCTCCTCCGTTATCGCCGGTGGACCGGCTTGCTTACACGGACACCGGCGAGAAGTTGCGCGCCTCGCCGTAGCGCTCGTGCACCGGGACCTGGTGCTGCATCTGTATCTCTCTGCCCTCCGCGCCGGACTGGATGATGCCGAGCACCACCTCCAGCGTCGCAAGGCCCCACTCGCCGGTGTGGAAGATGGGCCTGTCCTCGACCACCGCGTCGTACAGCTCCTCGAGCTCTGCGCGGCGGTAGCCAGGGCCCATGTCACGGTCGACCGCGAGGTCGATGTTGTGCGTGCCGCGGTCGTCGTACAGGATGAGGCCGCTGGGCCCGTGGCGGATGTCGCCCCGCTCGCACGTGGCGATGAGCAGGCCGAGGTCCTCCGGAACCCAGAGCTCCTCGTTCTCCGCCTTGAACACCTCGCGCTCCTGCAGGCCGCCGATGCGCAGCGCCTGTTTGTCCTCGGACTCGTCGCGGGTGCCCTCGCGCATCTGGCGGCGCACCTCGACACGCTCCTCGGAGGTGTAGCGCTGGCGGTCGTGGCCCCACGTCACGAACTCAGCGCCCATCACGTAGCCGTAGCCGTTGTGGCAGACGAGCGAAGTTGTGCCGTCCTCGAACTCCAGGAACGCGGCGTAGTAGCCGGGGATGGGGCGCTCCGGCATCCACTGGCCGGTGGTGCCGCGCACGCTCTTCACCATCCCGCCGCCGAGCAGCCGAACGCTGTCTATCTGGTGCGGCAGCTGGCGCATCGGCAGGCCGCCGCCCTGTTCCATATCCAGCTCTTCCCACGTACGCGGGCGGAGCATCCAGTCCGTGTAGGCGAACGCATTGACGGCGCGGGCGCGCCCGATCTCGCCGGACTGGATGATCTTCCACATCGTGCGGACGGGCGGGGTGAAGCTGCGCGTGTGCCCGGCGAGGAACTTCACGCCGGTGCGGTTGGCCGTCTCCACCATCTTCTGCGCGTCTTCCAGATTGAGCGCCATCGGCTTCTCAACCACGACGTGCTTCCCAGCCTCCATCGCTCGGATCGAGTGCTCGGCGTGGAAGCGGTTCGGCGTCGAGACCCACACGGCCTCGACCTCCGGGTTCGCCAGCATCTCGTCGTAGTCGCCGTAGCCCTTCGCGTTGTAGCGCTCGGCAAACCGGTTCAGCGTGTCTTCATTGGTGTCGCAGCCGGCCACGAGCCGGAGCTCCGGCATCGCTTCCATCGCGGGCAGCATCTCCGTGCCGCCGACGCCGATGCCGACCATAGCGAGTCCCAACCGTCTCTTGCCCGTCATGTATCCCTCCGTGGTGAAAGCGCGTGCGGAAGCATCACGGCGCGCGCCATGGCGGAACACTACATGAACCGCCCACGCTTCTCAACCACGAGTGGGAGGGGCTGGGCAGAGGCTGAGCGAAGCCAGGGCATTCTCCTGCGAAGGTCTCCCCCCCAGCACTGCTGGGCAGCAAGTTCACCCCCATCTTGACCTTCCCCCATCAAGGGGAAGGGGCCGGGCGGGCTGCGAGGTTCCTGCCTCCGCGCGCGCTGGAGCGCGGGAACGACGGGGAGGGCGGCGTTGACCGCAGGACGGTGCGCTCCTACACTCCCGCTGTTCCGTCCAACATCGCCAGACCAGGGAGGAAGGCCATGCTGACGAGGGAAGAGAACGAACTGCTCTGCCGCACGGGGCCGAACGATCCGGCGGGCGTCCTGCTCCGGCGCTACTGGCAGCCGGTCGCGCTGGCGGAGGAGATCGAACCGGGGAGCGCGCCGATGCCCGTGCGCGTCCTGAGCGAGGACCTGACGCTCTTCCGCGACCAGTACGACCGCCTCGGACTCGTGGCGCGGCACTGCGCGCACCGCGCGGCCGACCTGAGCTACGCGCGCATCGAGGATGGGGGGCTGCGCTGTCTCTACCACGGCTGGCTGTACGACATCCACGGCAACTGCCTGGAGCAGCCGGGGGAGCCTGAGGGCAGCACGTTCAAGGACAAGATCCAGCTGCTCTCGTACCCGGTGACGGAGCGGGCGGGCGTCGTGTTCGCGTACCTGGGGCCAGGCGAGCCGCCGCTGCTGCCGGCGTACGAGTTCCTGGACATCGCACCGGAGAACAGGGTCGTCACGAAGATATACCACGAGTGCAACTACCAGCAGGGGAACGAGGGCAACATCGACCCGCAGCACCTGTCGTTCCTGCACTTCTTCATCCGCGAGGACGCCAGCGGCAGCCGCGTGGCGACCGGCAACGTGCAGGGCGGGGAGGCGACGTCGAACCGCATGATGGGCGACGACCCGTCGCCGACGATCGAGGTCGAGGAGACGGACTACGGCATCCGCATCTACGCGGTGCGCGACACGAACGACGGCGACGACTACGTGCGCATCACGAACTTCATATACCCGAACCTGGCGTCGTTCCCGGCGTTCCCGGGCGTGTTCGGGGTCAACTGGCATGTGCCGGTAGACGACACGCACCACTGGAAGTTCATGTTCATGGTTCGCTCGGAGGGGCCGCTGCCGAAGGGAGCGCTCGGGCTCACGATGTTCGAGGGGCTGAAGGACGACTACACGAACGAACGCAACCTGCGCAATCGTTACCTGCAGGACCGGCAGGAGATGCAGACGCGCAGCTTCCTGGGCATGGGGCCGAGCTTCCCCGTCCATGATATGTGGGCGACGGAGGGGGAGGGCGCCATCCAGGACCGCACGACGGAGCACCTCGGCTACACGGACAAGGCGGTCGCCCTCTCGCGGCGTCTGCTGCTCAGGGCGACGCAGCAGGTGCAGGACGGCGCGGAGGCGCCGCACGTTGTCCGCGAGGCGTCAGCCAACGTTTTCAACCACATCGGCGCGTGGCAGGAGGTCGTCCCCAAGACGGAGGAGTGGTCGTCCGTCTGGAAGCGCAACGCGGAGGCGCTGGCTGCTCGGATGGGCACGAACGGGCACAACGGGGTGTAGGGTTTTGCGTTCGGTTGGGTAGGGGGGGTGATGGTGGAGGCGGCTCAGGGGCGCGACGGGTGACCTCGTCTACGATCTTGCGCAATTCGTTGTGCGCAGTCGCGATCTTCCTGCTGGCCGGAGCGGTCGGTTGCGGCGATGCCCCGGCTGCTGATGCGGACTTCGCAGCGTGCCATGAGACGTGTATCGCGAAGGGCGGGAGTGACTCGACGTGCCGATGGTTCTGCGCAGGCGGCGCCACCGAGCCTTCGGCGAGGGACGACGCAAAGGTTCCCACCGGAGACTCCGAGGCATGCCATGAGGCGTGTATCGCGAAGGGCGAGAGCGACGCGACGTGCCGGCGGTTCTGTGAGGAGAAACCGGGCGTTGACGGCGGGAAGCCTGCCCCCGACAAGGGAACGTTCCTGGCGTTCGAGCACGACGGCGTGACCCGGCACTACCTGTTCCATGGGCCTTCGGACCTGCCGGCGAACGCTCCGTTGGTGTTCTTCCTGCATGGGCATGGGGGCAATGCAGGGGAGACGCGGTCGTGGATCCGGCTGGACCGCGTTGCGGACGCCCACGGGTTCGCGGTGGTCTACCCGCAGGGGAGCGGGGACTACAGCGGCACGCCGTATTGGAACGCGCACACGTTCCCGGGCGTCACCGACGACATCGGCTTCCTGAGCGCGCTGGCGCGGAACCTGCAGAGCGAGCACGGACTCGACCCGGAGCGTACCTTCGCGGCAAGGTTCTCGAACGGCGGGATGATGAGCTACCTGCTGGCGATGGAGGTGCCCGGCGTCTTCCGAGGAGCGGCGTCGGTGGTTGGAGCGCCGTGGGGCAGCGCCTGGGAGGACAGGGATAGCGCTGCCGAGGCGTTCCCGTTCCTCCAGATATCAGGGCTCGACGATGCGGTGGTGCCCGTCGACGGCATCGTCGACGCGTCCGGCGGGGTGGGCGCTCCCGCTCACGATGAGGTCATCGCGTACTGGAGCGAGCGGAACGGGTGCTCGACCGTGGAGACTGACATGCTGAGCGCGAACACGGTCCGACGGCGGCACGTCGACTGCACGGACGGCAGCGAGGTCTGGTACTACAGGGTCGAGAACTTCGGGCATGAATGGCCGACGGTCGAGGGGAGTGCGGGGTTCGCGGGGGAGGAGGCGATCTGGGAGTTCTTCGGGAGGTTCTGAGGCAGGTGTAGGCCCCAGCGGGACGCTCCCGAGAGATGTTTCGACTCCGCCTTCGGCTCCGCTCAACATGACAAGGCTGGTCTACGCGGCGCGATTGTGTGCGCTTGACGGTGGACTTAGGTTGTAGCCTTCGAGGAATGACGGATGGGGTGGGACGTGGGGGCGGTTCGCGAACCGCCCCTACAACGAGCGAGGTTCCTGCATTCGCAGGCGTTGAAGGCATGGGAACGAGGTGGCCCCCGAGAGATGTTTCGACTCCGCTGCACTCCGCTCAACATGACAAGGTTGTGCGTTGACACCTCGCGGAGCGCGGCTTAACTTTGCGGACGCTACAAATTGGGCATACGCCCGGAGTACCCTCACCGCGCGCTGAAGCGCGTTGCCCTCTCCTCTTGTAGGGAGAGGGGACTAAACGAAGGAGTCGCCCTTCATGCTGACGCCTGAACAGAATGATCTGCTCGCCAGGGTGGGGCCCGGCACGCCGATGGGGCGGCTGATGAGGCGGTATTGGCATCCGGTCGCTGCGGTAGGGGAACTGGACGACAACCCGGTGAAGGCGATACGCCTGATGGGCGAGGACCTGGTGCTGTTCAAGGACGTGACGGGTGAGTACGGGCTGCTGGAGCGCCACTGCCCGCACCGCCGGGCCGACCTCTCGTACGGTTGGGTGGAGGAGGACGGCGGGCTGCGGTGCAGCTACCACGGGTGGCTGTTCGATACGGAAGGGCGATGTATCAGGCAGCCGTTCGAGCAGATCGCGCATCCGGAGGCGAACTTCAAGGAGAAGGTCCGCGCGCCTGCGCACCACGTGCAGGCGAAGGCAGGGCTGCTCTGGGCGTACACCGGCGAGGAGCCCGTGCCGGAGCTGTGGGACTGGGACCGCTTCTACGACCGCGGCTACAAGCAGGTGGTCTTCTCCGAGGTCCCGTGCAACTGGCTGCAGTGCCAGGAGAACTCGATAGACCCGGTGCACTTCGAATGGCTGCACTCGAACTGGTCGCTCCGCCGCAATGGGAGCAGCGAATACTCGCCGACGCACACGCGCATCGGGTTCGAGGAGTTCGAGTTCGGCATCCGGTATCTGCGCATCCGCTCCGACACCGACGAGGAGAACGAGCTGTGGAAGGTGGGGCGGGTGTGCCTGTGGCCGAACGCGCTCTACACCGGCCACTTCGAGTGGCGCGTGCCGATAGACGACGAGAACACGCTGAGCGTCGGATGGTTCATCGATCCCATCCCCGGCGAGCAGCCGTTCGAGCAGGAGCACATCCCGTACTGGCATTCGCCCATCGTGGACAAGGAGACGGGGCGCTGGATATCCAGCCACATCATGAACCAGGACTTCATCGGATGGGTCGGGCAGGGCAGCGTCAGCGACCGGTGGAACGAGCACCTGGGCGAGAGCGACCGCGGCGTCATCATGCTGCGCAAGCAGTTCATGGACGATCTCGCCGTCATCGAGGACGGGGGCGATCCGAAGGGCATCCTGCGCGACGCAGGCCGCAACGCGATGGTGCCGCTGCCGCGCATCCGAGCGGAGATAGGACAATTCGCACCCACGAAGCACCCGCCGCGCTTCCCGTTCCTCGTGGACCAGCCGGAGGCCGTCAGCAGCGAGTACCACGCGCTCTGGGCGGAATACGGGGGCGAGTTGCCTTCGTAGGGTTCACCTCACCCGCTCCACCCTTGGTCACCCCCATCCCCGTATCAAGTGCGGGGCAGGCTCCAGCCTTCCCCCGTCAAGGGGGCAGGGACCAGGCACCCTCCCACCCGCCAGGGCTGCGAAATTCCCGTTTCGCGGGGATGACGTACGGGGCGGGACGCAGGGGCGTTTCGCGAACCGCCCCCTACGACAGGTGAATCTCCTGCCATTGGCACCTTGACACGGACCGTGTAGCCTGTTGTCCGAATGTTTGACAAGTGCGCAAACACCGTTAGACTGTGTGTCACAGTTACTGTGGAGTTGAGGGGATGAAGAACATCACCGTGGCTGTTGACGACGAAACCTACCGTTCTGCGCGTGTCCGCGCAGCGGAATTGGACACGACCGTGTCGGCGCTGGTCCGCGAGTACCTGCGATTACTTTCCGTAAGACACGAAGAGGAATCGCAGGCGGAAACAGTGGCCGATCGGCGCCACAGGCTGCTGCGGGACGTGGTCGCTGACTTCGATGCGCGCGGCATAGGGCTCCGCGTTGCGGACAGCCTTTCCCGCGAAGAGCTGCTCGACCGTGCAGCCGCTCAGATCGACGCCGAAGCGAAACGCCGCAGCGTGAGGAATCGCAGGTTGCGTCCTTAGCGGACGCTTCACGCCGCATTTGGTGTCCCTGCCTCTCATCGTGTGCGCTTTCACGCACGTGTGACCTGCCGGTCACTCTGGATTCCCGCTTTCGCGGGAATGACGACAGGGGCGGGGATGACGAGGAACCGTTAGTCCATGGGCGTGATGCCCATGCTGTCGAGCATGGCGCGCACTCGAACCTCGACCTCGTCGCGGATGCGGCGCACCGTTTCGATGGGCTGTCCGGCGGGGTCGTCCAAGCCCCAGTCCTCGCTGGGGACGAACACGGCGGGGCAGGCCTCGTCTATGGCGCACCCCATCGTGTAGGCGTAATCCGCCTCATCCACCATCTGCTGGTCGATCACCTTGGGGTAGTGCCCCGTCAGCGGGATGCTGCGCTCCTCCATCGCCTGCGACACGACGGGGTTCAGCGTGCTGCCGGGCAGGGTGCCTGCCGAGCGGGCGTTGACGGCGCCTCCGGAGAGGGCGCGTGTGAACGCCTCCGCCATCTGGCTCCGTCCCGAGTTGTGGACGCACACGAACAGCACTTTCACATTCATTCCCGCGTATTCACCCCGTCCTCACCTTTCCCCATCGAGGGGGAAGGGAACAAACGATGCCGCACCGCACCTCCCATCTCCGGTTCACCCTCACCCTGGCCCGCTCCCGTCATGGGAGGGGGGAGCAACGCTCTCACCACGTAGCAGTCGATAGCAGAGGGCGGCGAGCGACGTGCCTGCTATCGGCCCCACGACGTATATCCAGAAGCTGCCGAGCTCGCCTGCCACGAGGGCGGGGGCGAACGAGCGCGCGGGGTTCATGGACGCGCCGGATATGGGACCGGCGAAGATGGCTTCCAGTCCCACGGTCGCGCCGATGGCGATCGCGGCGCTCTGGCCGACGGCGCGGACGTCCGTCGCGACGGCCATGATGACGAACATGAGGATGAACGAGAGCACCGCCTCGAGCGCGAGCGATTGCAGGTCACTGCCGGCGGGAAGCGTCGCGCCCATGGAGCCGACGTTGCCGAACATGGCGAGGAGCGTGAGGCTCGCGATGGTCGCGCCGGTCAACTGCGCCGCCCAGTAGAGCGGGGCCATCCGGACTGGAAAATGACGCGCGAGCGCGAAGGCGAACGTAACCGCGGGGTTGATGTGCGCGCCGGATATGTGGCCTGTTGCGTAGATCATCGCCGCGACGGTCAGGCCAAACACGATGCCGATGCCGACCGTGCCGATGTCGCCGCCCGCGAAGTCGTTGATGATGATGGCGCCGGTCCCGGCGAAGACGAGGGCAAATGTTCCCACAGCCTCGGCGGCGAGCCGGCGCAGCGTCGGTGCGTAAGGCATGCGTCGATGATAGACGCGGTAGCCGGGGATTCGGTTAACGTTGCGCTAACGCTGCGGAGCGGGGTGGGCGTTCGCAGCCGCCCGGTGGGGGCGGTTCGCGAACCGCCCCTACGCGAACCACTCCGCGTGCGCTGCTGCGCACGTGCGACCGGCCGGTCGCATAGATCCCCGCCGATGCGGAAATGACGGGGTGGTTCGACAGGCTCACCATGAGCGGAGGAGGGCAGCCCATGAGCGGGGGTGGTTCGACAGGCTCACCATGAGCGGGGGAAGGCAGACCATGAGCGGAGGAGGGCGGCATGACAGGCGGCACGTTTGACCTGCCTGCGCTGAGGGGGTAGGTTGCCGTCAGTACACCCCTGAGAGGCAGGATGGCTTCGCAGACCCCGAGAAACGACCTGAAGTACCTGCTGCTCACACTGTACCTGCCCTCTATCTCCATGGGCCTGGGGTTGGGCCTCACGGTTCCTGTCATCCCGGAGCTGGCCCAGCAGATGGGCGTCGAACTGGAGGGGGCGGCGCTCGTTTTCGTGTTCCAATTGCTGGGGACGCTCGCCGCGCCGCTGCCGACCGGATTCCTGATCGACAGGTTCGGACGGCGGCGCGTGCTGCTCGCGGGGCCCATCATCACGGCGGTGGCGTCACTGCTGGTCGCAAAGGTTGCGCTGGAAGGGGCGGACGGCTCGTTCATCGAACTGCTGATCTACCGCTTCATCGCCGGGTGGGGCGAGCAGATGTGGATGATGAGCCGCATCACCGTCATCGCCGACACCGGGGCGTCGAGCCAGCGCGGCAAGCAGGTCACGCAGATGTTCGGGGTGCAGCAGATAGGCAACCTCTCCGGCCCGGTCGTCGGCGGGTTCGCCGCGGTGCTGCTGGGGCTGTGGGCGCCGTTCGTCATGCACGCGGCCATCGTCGTCGTCGCGCTGATCCCCAGCTTCTACGTGCTGCGGGAGAGCGCGCCGCCCGCGCGCCCGCAGCAGACGTCCGCATCCGGCGCGCCTGCGCCGGGAGTGTGGCGTCACATGATGGCTGCCCCGATACCGGCCGTGTTCGTGGTGCAGTTCCTCGCGAACGTCACGCGCGGCGGCGTGTTCGGCGGAGGCGTCATCGTCACGTATGCCGCCTACGACCCCTACAACCTGGAACCGGACGAGATCGGGCTGCTGCGCGGCTCGATGGCCGCGGTCGCCATCCCCATCGTCTTCGCCGGCGGGTACGTGATGGACCGGTTCGGACGGAAGTACACCATCATCCCCGGGCTCGTTCTGTCCGGCGGTTCGATGGTGTTCCTCGCCGTGACGGCGTACCTGGAATCATCGCTCGCGTGGTTCATCGCGGCGTTCGTCGCCGTGCATATGTCCGTGAACATCATCTCCGGCAACATGCAGACCCTGGGGACCGACGTCGCGCCCGTGGAGGCCCGCGGCAAGTTCTTCGGCGTGTCGCGCACGGTCGCGCAGGCCGGGGCGACGCTCAGCCCTGCGAGTTGGAGCTGGCTGACGGCGCTGTCCACCGCCACAGTGGGCTTCGGATTCCTGAGCGCAACGGCGTTCGTGGGGGCGCTCATCGTGATATTCCTGATACCGGAAACACTGCGGCGGGAGCAACCGGCCCAGGCCGCAGAGTCAACCAAGACCTGAGGAGGAGGGCGTCATGACCTACCTGGACGACAACAACCGGCTCGTGACAGCGCCGGAACCGCGCTGGATAACGAGCCCCAAGCGTCTGCGGGTGTTCTTCGGCGGCGCGCCGATCGTGGACTCCACGCGCGCGAACCTGTTCCGGGGCGGCGGTCCGCCGGTGTACTACTTCCCGAAGGACGACGTGCAGCAGGGCGCGCTCACGGTCACGGGACGCACCGAGACGAACGCTCGCGGGACGATGTCGCTGTACGACGTTCGGGTGGGGGAGCGCTCCGCGGAGGGCGCCGCGTGGGAGTACACCGAGACGGCGGACGACATGCCGTTCCTCGCGGGGATGTTGTCGTTCCGCTGGAACGAGATGGACGCCTGGTACGAGGAAGAGGAGGAGGTGTTCGTCCACGCGAAGGACCCGTTCAAGCGCATCGAGGCCTTCAGGTCGGCGCGTCACGTCGAGGTCTTCGCCGGAGGCGAGAAGGTCGCCGACAGCACCTCGCCGATGGTGCTGCTGGAGCCGGGGCACCCGCTGCGCTTCTACCTGCCCAAGATGGACGTTCGGATGGAGCTGCTGCGTTCCAGCGAGACGGTGAGCCGCTGTCCGTACAAGGGGAAGGCTGGCTACTACAATGTGGAGACGGAGAGCGGCTTGCTGGAAGACGCCGCGTGGTGCTACAAGTATCCGACGACGGAAGTAGCCGGTGTGGCGGGGCTGGTCTGCTTCTTCAACGAGCGCGTGGACGCCATCCACGTCGACGGCGAGGAGTTGGAGAAGCCGGTCACCAACTGGCGGCGGTAGGGGTCCGGGGGCAGGGCGGTTCGCGAACCGCCCCTACGGGTCAGGAACGACGGCAACGAAGGAGGAACTGACATGGCCGGAACCAGGAACGGTTACTCAGAGGCGGAGTGGCAGGCACGGGTGGACCTGGCTGCGGCGTACCGCCTCACCGATCACTTCGGCATGACGACGCTGATCTTCAACCACATCACATCGCGGGTGCCCGGCACGGACGACCAGTTCTACATCAACGAGTACGGCCTCGGGTACGACGAGGTGAAGGCCTCCAACCTCGTCACGATAGACCTGGACGGCAACATCCTGACGGAGGGCGACCACCGCATCAATTTCGCCGGCTACATCATCCACTCCGCCGTCCATGGCGCGCGGCACGACGTGCACTGCGTGATGCACACGCATACGCCTTACGGGATGGCCGTCTCCGCGCTGGAGGAAGGGCTGATCCCGCTGCAGCAGGACACGTACCGGTTCCACGAGCGCGTC
Source organism: Dehalococcoidia bacterium (assembly GCA_965208625.1). Taxonomy (GTDB): domain Bacteria; phylum Chloroflexota; class Dehalococcoidia; order Lucifugimonadales; family Australimonadaceae; genus Bin16. Next base: position 829,254 of record OZ242348.1, on the reverse strand, counting down.
GCGTACCACGAATTCGAGGGCGTCGCGGTCGACACGGACGAGTGCGAACGGCTCGTGACCGACCTCGGCGACAAGAACGCGATGATCATGCGGAACCACGGGCTGCTCACGGCGGGCCGGACCGTCGCGGAGGCGTGGACGCTCATGTGGCAGCTCGAGCGCGCCTGCCAGGTGCAGGTGCTCGCGCAATCGACCGGACAGGCGCTGCACCAGGCCCCGCTGCCGGCGATCGAGAAGGCCGCGTCGCAACTGGAGAAGACGCACGGCTCGATGGAGTGGGACTGGCTGCTGCGCCTGCTCGACCGGAAGGACACGTCGTACCGGGAGTAGGTGGCAGGTGGCCGCTACAGCCACGCTTGATTCCCCAACCATCAACCAGTGACTTGCAGAGGTGGGCTGAGGGCGGCTCAGGCTTGGCAAGTGCATTTGCGTATTTCTGTATTTGTCATATCCTTGGATCAGAGAAGTGACTTCGGGAGGCTTGCGGGATGGAAGCTGCGAAGAAGAAGAGACTCACCCTGGACCTGGACCCTCCTTTCCAGCGCCGGCTGAAGGCGGTCGCTGCACTCAAGGGCGTCAGCATGCGCCAGTACTGCCAGACTGCAATCGGCCGGGAGTTGACGAAGGACGAGGCAGACGGTGTGTCCGGAGGAGGTTTTGACCGCCAGGCATTCGAGCGCGTCGTCGCAAAGCGAAGGCAACTCTTCGGTGGGAGGCGTCTGCCCGGGAGTTCTGCCGACTTGATCCGTGAGGCCCGTGAGATCAGGGACGCTGAGACCGAGCACTGGGCATGAGCGAGTTCGTCGTGGTGGATGCCAGTCTGGCGGTCAAGTGGCTGCTAGAGGAAGAGTATTCCGATAGGGCGACCGCCTTGACCCTGCTGTGGGATGAGCAAGGCACCCAACCGATCGCCCCGTTCCTTCTGCCCTTCGAGGTGGCCAACGCTCTTCATCGGCGAGTGGTGCGCGGGGAGATGGAGGTGGAGGCTGCCGCGGGCCTGATGCAAGACCTGATGGCGGTGGGAGTCGCGTTGACGGGGACACCCGACCTCCACCACCGGGCGTTGGAGCTCGCCAGCCAGCTCCGCCAGGGGGCGGCCTACGATGCACACTACCTGGCACTCGCGGAGAGCCTCGATTGTGAGTTGTGGACCGCCGACCAGCGGTTCTTCCGAGCCGCAAGCCAGGGCATCGGCAACGTACGTTGGATAGGAGAGCCCAGCGCCCTTGTGTGATGCGATAGAGGGATCAGGCGCGTTCCAAGGCGTTGACGATTGCGTCGCCGATGGATTGGGTCGAGGCTGAGCCGCCGAGGTCCACGGGCATCGTTTCGCCGTCGCGGAGGACGCTCTCTACGGCGGCGTCGACGGCGTCCGCGGCTTCTGTTTCGCCGAGGTGGCGGAGCATCATCGCGCTGGAGAAGACGGTTGCCATCGGGTTCGCGATACCCTTGCCTGCGATGTCGGGCGCGCTGCCGTGCACGGGCTCGAACACGGACGGGAAGGCGCGTTCCGGGTTGATGTTGCCGCTGGGGGCGAGGCCCATGCTGCCTGTGATGATTGCGCCGATGTCCGTGAGCACGTCGCCGAAGAGGTTGCTGGCGACGACGACGTCGAACGACTGCGGACGGCGGATGAAGTTCATGCACGCGGCGTCGACGAGCAGGGACTCGGTCTCGATGTCCGGGTACTCGGCGGCCACCTGGTCGAACACCTCGTCCCAGAGCACCATGCCGTAGCCCTGCGCGTTCGACTTCGTGATGGAGGCGAGGCGGCGCTTCTTGTTGCGCGAGCGGGCCAGTTCGAAGGAGTAGCGCACGACGCGCTCGATGCCGCGCCGGGTGAACACGGAGGTCTGCACTGCGACCTCCTCGGGGAAACCCTTGTACTGGAAGCCCCCGACGTTGGCGTACTCGCCCTCCGTGTTCTCGCGGATGACGATCATGTCGATGTCGCCGCTCTCCATGCCACGCAGCGGGGAGGTGACGCCCGGCAGCAGGATGCTGGGGCGCTGGCAGACGTACTGGTCGAAGCCGCGCCGCATCGGGAGCAGCAGGCCGTTCAGCGTGACGTGGTCCTGGATGTCCGGGTGTCCGACCGCGCCGAAGAAGACGGCGTCGAACCCGCGCAGCATGTCCAGCCCGTTCGCGTCCATCATCGTGCCGTGCTCGAAATAGTAGTCGGAGCCCCAGGGGAACTCCGTGTACGTGCACTCGACGCCGAACCGTCGCTGTGCCGCGTTCAGCACCTTGATGCCTTCCTCGATGACCTCCGGCCCGATGCCGTCTCCGCGGATAACCGCTATCTCGTGCTTGCCCATGCGTGCGCCTTCCTCCGTCCGTATTTGGGGTGGTGGGGATTCTCCCACGCTCCCGCCGTCCACGCTACAATTGGGCGAGTTGGCGGAAACTCCATGAATCCGAAACCTCCCGTGCATCGTAGTAAACATCGTAGGGAAAGTGTGCCGCGCTATGGCGAGCGGTGAGAACGTGTCCCTGTCGCTGGCTATCGAATCGGACTCCGTTCTGGCTTCTCGTGTTGCGGCCGGAGACGGGAGCTCTCTCGAAGAGCTCTACAACCGCTACGGTGTGCAGGTGTTCAGCATGGCGTACGGGATACTCAGGGACTACGCACTCGCCGAGGACCTGGCACAGGAGGTCTTCATGGCCCTCTGGACGCGGGCAGGGCGGTTCGACGCAGCGAAGGGTGTGTTCCGGCACTGGTTCCTGCACCTCGCCCACAACCGCGTGATCGACGAGGTGCGCCGCAGGCGCCGCGTCGCGCTGATGGACGCCGACAAGGCTCCCGAAGACGCAACGCTCGGACTCGTATCCAACGGCGACACCGCCGACGAGGCCATCACCGCGGTGCTGGTCGGCGAGGCGCGCGAGGCACTGCGGGCGCTGCCGGAGGAGCAGCGCGTCGTCATCGTGATGGCGTACCTGGAAGGCGCAACACAACAGGAGATAGCGCAGCGCACGGGGACACCCCTCGGCACGGTGAAGACCCGCCTGCGCCTGGGACTGAGCAAGTTGAGGCAGACGATGAATGCACCCGCAACGGAGGGGGCGTGATGGCGGATGAGCCAGTGGGCCCGCCTGGCGACGACGTAGCCGATCTGCTGCCGGCCTACGCCCTCGGGGCGCTGGACGCAGCGGACGCGCTGGTCGTCGAACGCGCCATCGAGCGCGAGCCGCGCTACCAGGAGATGCTGGAGGAGCACTTGGAGAGCGTTGGCGCGCTCGCAGGTTCGCACACGTTCGCTGTCCCGAGCGCAGAGGTGCGCGAGCGCATCATGGGCCGCGTACGCGCTTTCGAGGCGGCGCCGGTCGTGCGACCCGCGCCGCGCGTGCCGTTCGCGCTGCTGGGCGTCGCGGCTGCGCTCGCCGTGGCGGTCATGGGGCTGGGCGCGTTCTCGACCGTGCAGCAGCAGCGGGTGGTGCAACTGCAGGACGAGGTGGAGGTGGTGACGGCAGAGGCGGAGGGAGTCCGCAGCGACCTCGTCGGGCTCACGGACCACGTTGCCGACAGCGTGGCCATGACGGAGCTGACGCCCGCGCAACCCATCGCACAGTCCGATGCGACGGACGCGCAGCTGGACGATTCATCTGGCGGTGAGCAGTCGTCGGAGAAACAGGGTTTCCTCTATCAAGCAGGGAAGGCCCGCGGTATCCTCATCACCCGGCCGGACGGCCAGAGCATGCTCGTCGTGCGGGGCCTCAGCGCGCTGGAGCCCGGCTTCATCTACCGCGCGTGGTGGTGGGACCAGCAGCACCAGACCAAGAGTGCTGCCGTGTTCACTGTGGGAGAGGACGGCTACGCGTGGGTGCAACTCCTCGGACACCCGGGGGGCATGAGCAGGCTCGGCGTGAGCGTGGAGTCGGAGATGGGCGCGGTCGAACCCGGCCCGCAGATCGTGTTGCACGGCCACGTCCACGTGGTGGACCCGAAGGGCGAGGACTCTGCGCAGTAGGGCGGGGGTTGCGCGATATGGCGCAGTTCAGGGGTGCGGGCGACAGGGTGCCCATGGGCGCGTCTCATGTGGTCAAGGCGCGGCTAATCGCTTTGGCCAGGCAGCGCTGCCAAGGGTGTGGCTGGACTCCACCCAAGTGGATCCACCCGCACCAGTTGGCTCGTGCAAACGGGGTCTTTGAGTTGGACCACAAGATTCCTCTTGCACGGGGCGGTGACAACAGCACGGCGAACCTGCAGGTGCTATGCCTGCCGTGCCATGACGGCAAGAGTGCAGGCAACCTGACGGACGCGGAATGGCGGAACAAGGGGCGTCCTCAAGACTGGACTAGAAAGCGCAGCATCCTTGCTGAGCGTCAGCACAGCTCGGCAAGGCAACTACGTAAGCCCTAGCGGGCTACAGGAACTCCGGCGGGCGGTGCTCCGCCCAGGGGTGGGCCGCCTCGAACGCGGCGGATGCCCGGAGCAGCGTCGACTCCTCGCCCATGCGTCCCACGAGCATCAGCCCCACGGGCAGGCCCTCGGCGGTGAAGCCGCAGGGGATGCTGGCGGCGGGCCTTCCAGTAAGGTTGGCGTGCAGGCAGAACGGCGTGAAGCCCCACGAGGGGTGTACGTCCCGGCCCCCGATGGACTTCGGGTTGCGCTCGACCGGGAACGCGGGGACGGCCATCGTCGGGAGCGCGAGGACGTCGTAGCGCTCGAAGAGTTCGTCGAACCAGTGCCGGTGCCACTCGCGCATGTGCAGGGCCTCAGCGTAGCGCGACGCGGGCCACGCCTTCGCATCGGTCAGCCACTTGAGGAGCATCGCCGGCAGGAAATCGCCCTGGCCGCCCTCGATGGCCGGGCCGAGCGCGATCATCAGGTCCGTCAGCATGAACGTGACGAATGCCCAGATGGCATCGTCCGTCGCGACGGCGGGCATGTCTTCGTCGACGCTCGCGCCCAGCTCGGCGAATGCCTCTGCGCCCGCCTGCGCGAGCGCCAGCACCTGAGGGTCGGCGGGCTGGCCGTCCATCGTGCCGCCCCACGCGATGCGCAGACCGTCCACGGAGGGCGCTTCGATCGCCGCGAGGTAGTCGTCCTTCGCCTGTCCCAGCGAACGCGGGTCGCGGGGGTCGGGTCCGGCGAGGATGTCGAGGAGCAGGGCGGAGTCGCGGACGTTCGTGGACATCGGGCCGTTCTGCGAGAGTCCACCCCACGTGACGTTCGCGGTGTAGTCGCTGGGTACGCGTCCTGAGCCGGGCTTGATGCCGTAGACGCCGCAGAAGCTCGCGGGGATGCGGATGGAGCCGCCCGCGTCGCCGCCGTTGCAGAGCGGCACGAGCCGGGCCGCGAGCGCCGCGCCTGAGCCGCCGCTCGACCCGCCGGCCGTGCGCGTCGTGTCCCACGGGTTGTAGCACGGCCCCGCGATGGTGCTCTCGGTCGTGCCCTTCCAGCCGAAGTCCGGCGTGTTCGTCTTGCCGACGATGATGGCGCCGCTCGCGCGGATACGCTCGGAGACGATGTCGTCGTTCTTCGGGACGTTGTCGCCGAACAGCTGCGAGCCGAAGGTAGTGCGGATGCCCTTCGTGGCGTTGAGATCCTTGATCCCGAACGGGACGCCGTGCAGCGGCCCGAGCTCCTCGTCCGCGATGACCGCCGCCTCCGCTCGGTGCGCCTCCGCCATCGCCTGCTCGGGGACGGTGGTGATGAACGCGCGCAGCTCGCCGTCGTACTTCGCGATGCGCTCCAGGAAGTGGGACGTCACCTCGACGGGCGAGACCTGACGCTCGCGGATGAGCGCGGCCAGTTCGGAGGCGGTGAACTCAGTGAGGTCGGTGCGCGCCATACGGGCTACGACGCCTCCGCGAAGCGGGCGGGAGAGAAGGGAGAGATGTCGATGTCGCTGCTGCCGTTCGCTATCTGCTGCGCCATCGCCTTGCCCGAGATGATCGCGAGCGTGATGCCCTTGTAGCCGTGGCCGGTCGACAGGTAGAGCGACTCGGTCCCAGGCACCGGGCCGAGGATGGGCATCTCGTCCAGCGAGTAGGGGCGCAGGCATGCCGTGAGATCGCGTATTGGCGCGTCGAGCACGTTCGGCGCGATGCGTATCACCGCTTCGAGGATGCTGTTCTGCGCTTCCATCGTGGGGTGGGCGTCGAACCCCGCGCGCTCCTCGGTCGTTCCCACGAGCAGGTCGCCGCCCGCCTTCGGCAGCACGTAGCCGGTCTCGTGGAAGATGGAGTGCGTCGGCATCGGAACGCCGTCCGGCGGCGAGAGGTGCACGATCTGCCCGCGCAGCGGGACGACCGGAACCTCCATGCCCAGCCACTCAGCCGTATGCTGCGACCACGGGCCGTTCGCCACGAGCACCGCGCCGGCCTCGATGCGCTCGCCCGACGCGAGCGTCACGCCGCATGCGCGGTCGCCGTTGCGCAGCACGCCGTTCACCTCGGCGGTGCGTATGTCCACGCCGCGCTTCTCGCACGCCTGCGCCAGCGCTATCGCGAACGGGTACGCCTCGAGTTGCTTCTCGATGGTGTACGCCGTGCCCACCGCGTCAGGCGTGAGCCACGTCCCGAGCGAGCGCACCTGCGTCTCGTCGAGCCACTCGACGTCGATGCCGATCTCGCGCTGCCAGCCCATCTGCGCTTGCAGGTCGCGGGCCTCCTCATCGTCCAACGCGGGGCGCAGGATGGGGATGTCGGAGAAGAGGTAGTCGACGCCTGACTCGGCGACGAGCGTCTCGGCGATCTCCGTGTGCATGCGGATGCCTTCCAACAGGAAGCGCGTGTACTCGATGGAGTAGCGGTGCCTGCCGACCGCCCCCAGCTCGCCCGCCGCGCCGCCGGATGCGCCGCTCGCGATGGCGTCGCGCTCGACGATGACGGAGCGTATGCCGTGCTCAGCGGCGAGGAAGTACGCGGTGGAGCATCCCATGACTCCGCCGCCCACAATGACGACGTCGGCGGTCCCGTTCGTGGTCATGGAGAGGTCACCGCCTCGCCCTGGTAGATGCCGGCGTAGGGGGTCTCGGTGGCATCGTCGAGCGTGAAGAAAACCATCTGCACGATGCGGGCGTTGCGGGCGAGCGTGAGCCCGTGCGGGTTGTAGACGGCCATCTGGATCTGCGACCTGCCGGTGTAGCCTGCGTCCCAGACGGCGTTGTGCGCCGCCGCGCCGTTCCGCAGCAGCGTGGAGCGCGGCTTGGCGAGCGCCATGACGTGGCGGGGCAGGGCGACGGTCTCGTTGAGCCGCACGGCGTACACTCCCGGCTCCAGGTGCAACCAGCCGTCCGCGTCGAATGCCAGCTCATGCGTCTCAGCGAGGATGCGGTCGCTGTTGCTGACGCCGATACGGCCTCCGCTCGTGAACGAGGCGATGGACTCCAGCGTCATGTCGAAGCCGTTGGCCTGCAGCTGCTCATCGACGTCCAGGAACCCGGTTATGAGCGGCGGGGAGTCAGCGAGCATGGCGCGGATCTGTTGCGATGAGAGGACGCCCATGGGGCTGTTTCGACCTCGGCGGGGTGTGCGCAGACTATAGGAGCGCAGGGCAGGGGTGTCAAAACAGGACTATGTCCCAATCATCCTGTCGTAGTCGGCGTGGGTGCCTATCCACACCCAGATGAAATCGGCCTCGTCCTCCACGGCGAGTGCCCGATACGAGCGGCCAACCCTTGCGGACCAGAACTTGCCCACCTTCTTGAATCGGAGCTAGGGGTGTCGCGGGCTCTCCTTGAGGCGCTCGAAATTGCGCCTCGCGGTTCGCTGGGCTGCTCCGGGCAACTGTTCGAATAGCCCGCCAGAAGTCAGGGGTCGTGCGGTGCACTACAAGTCTTCCAGCGTACCTTGCCGCTTGGCTCCCACTGCCTGAGACACCAGAAAGTCCAGCTTGCCTTCCGCTGAATCAGCGTCGATCTGCCGGTCCCACTCAGCCCAGTCGTATTCATTGAGCCAGCGCCTCAGCTGGGCGTAGTCCGACTTAGTGAGACTCATGATTGCCTGCTGTATCTCGGCAACGCTTGTCATCGCCATCCTCTCGAACAATAGGGGAGCATCGGTTACGCAACTAGCGTACCACGAGGCAGACTATAATGACGCGACTCAGCGTCCGGCCCTGTTTCGCACTATGAGCCGGAACCCCAGGAGCCAGTGTGGATTTCGACATCACGTTTCGCGGCCTCATCCTCTTCGGTCTGGAGATACGCTTCTACTCCCTGATGATCCTCGCGGGGCTGCTCGCGGGCATCGTGCTGGCGCAGCGGGAGGCGAAGCGCCTCGGCGAGAACCCTGATCACGTCCTGAACATCGCGGTGCTCGGCGTTGTGTTCGGCCTCATCGGCGCGCGGCTCTACCACGTCATCGACCTGTGGAGTTTCTACTCAGCGAATCCCGGACAGATCTTCGTTTTGCGCGCCGGCGGCATCGGCATCTTCGGCGCTATAGCCGGCTCGGCGTTCGCGCTCGCGCTCTACGTTTGGTGGGTGAACCGCAGGGCGGGCGCAGGGCGAGGGCAGCGCATCCGCACGCTCCGCTGGTTCGACATCGGCGCGCCGGCTTTTCTGTTAGGGCAGGCCGTCGGAAGGTGGGGCAACTTCTTCAACAAGGAGTTGTACGGGCCGGAAACGAGCCTCCCCTGGGGCATCCCCGTGGGGCCGGAACAACACTTCCCGTGGGACTCCGGCGCGGCGGCGTATTTCCACCCGCTCTTCCTCTATGAGTCGCTGCTCAGCTTCCTCGGGGTCATCATGCTGCTTTGGGTGGGGCGGCGGTTCGCGAACAGCCTACGGCAGGGGGACCTGCTCTTCCTGTACTTCATCTGGTACGCGCTGGAGCGCTCCGCACTGGAGTTCCTGCGCATCGACAACTGGAAGGTCGGCGACGTGCCGGTCGCGCACCTCGTGTCCGCCGTCATGATCATCGTCGCGCTCCTCGCGCTCTTCCTCTGGCGGAGGCCGCCGTTCCTCGCCTCGGGCAGGGAAGACGCTCGTCGAGCCGACAGCAGGCCGGCGGAGCAACCGACCGCCCGATCGCGTGCGGCGGAGCGCCGGGCGCGGCGTCGCATCCAGACGGATGCGGACGCGAGCACCGAGACGGAATCGTCTGACTGACGCCTGAGCCTTCCCTCTACGAGGGACAGGTCATGCAGAGCCCCCCGTCAGCGCGGACGCAGCCTGCCGGTCGAGCATCCACGTCAGCGCGCCCTCGTCCGGCGCGACGAGCGCAGAGGGCAGGGGCGTCTCGCCTTCCGCTGGATGCAGCGCGAGCCGGACCGCGTCGGTCTTGTCGCTTCCCCGCGCGAGGAAGACGACGCGCCGCGAGGCGTTGATGAGCGGCAGCGTGGCCGTGATGCGCCAGGAGTCCATCTGGGGGACCCAGTTGGCGGCGAAGAGCAGCTCGCGTTCGTCGAGAGCGCTCGTTCCGGGGAAGAGCGACGCCGTGTGCCCGTCACCGCCGATGCCGAGCAGCAGCAGGTCCGGGCGTACCGGCGCATCGCCGAACACCTCGTGCAGCGCGCCATCGACGGCGGCTGCGGACTCGTCCGGAGAGACGTTCTCCGTAGGCACGGGGATGACATTCGCCCTGGCGGCGGGGCCGTGGGAGAGCAGCGCCTCGGTTGCCATCCGCTGGTTGCTGTCCGGGTGGTCGTGCGGCACCCACCGCTCGTCGCCCCAGAACACGAACGTGGCGCGCCACGGCATCGCGGTGGAGTAGGGCGGTTCCGTGAGCTTGCGGTAGAGCGCTTCCGGCGTGCCGCCACCGGACAGGCCCCACACGAAACGCCCGCGCTCGCGGACGGCTTCCTCAGCCGACGCCAGCACGAGGTTCGCCGCGGCCTGCATGAGGGCGGTGGGAGTGGGGAAGACGCGCACGTCCGGCATGGTGCGCTAGGACTGACGCCTCACGGCATGCCCGCCGAACTGGTTGCGCATCGCCGCGAGCAGCCTGAAGCCGAACTGGGTCTCGTCGCGGGAGCGGAAGCGCGCCTGGAGCGCCATCGAGATCACCGGCAGCGGGACCGCAAGTTCGATGGATTCTTCCACCGTCCAGCGTCCTTCCCCGGAGTCGTCCACCCACGGTACGATGCCCGAAAGAGAGTTGTCCTCTTCCAGCGCCGCGGCGGTGAGGTCGAGCAGCCACGAGCGTACGACGCTCCCGTGCCGCCATATCTCGGCTATCTGCGCGACGTCGAGGTCGAGGCTCTGCTTGGCGCGCATCAGTTCGAAGCCCTCGGCGTACGCCTGCATGAGCCCGTACTCGATGCCGTTGTGCACCATCTTCACGAAGTGCCCCGCGCCGAGCGGCCCGACGTGGGCGTAACCCTTCTCCGGCGTCGGCGCGAGCGTGCGGAACACGGGTTCCACCAGTGCGACGGCCTCCTCGCTGCCGCCGACCATGAGGCAGTAACCCTCAGCCAGCCCCCATATGCCGCCGCTGACGCCGGCGTCCACCATCTCGATGCCCTTGCGCCGGAGGGACTCGCCGCGCCGCATCGAGTCGTTGTAGTTCGAGTTGCCGCCGTCCACCACGAGGTCGCCGGACTCCAGCACGTCGCCGAGCGCGGCGACGGTCGCCTCGGTCGGGTTGCCGGACGGTACCATCACCCAGACGACGCGGGGCGCCGACAGCGCCTCGACGAACCCCTCCAGCGAGTCCACGACCTCGCAGCCGGACGCTGCCGCTGCCTGCCGCGTGTCGGGGTCACGGTCGTAGGAGACGACGCGGTGCCCGCCCCGGCGCAAGCGTTCGGACATGTTGCCCCCCATCCGCCCCAGCCCCACCATACCGATGTCCATTGCCTTCCTCCTCTACGAACTGTCGTTTCCGCCCACGCCGGATTCTCGCTTTCGCGGGAACGACGGAGCGGATTGTGCGCGGGTTGCGCGGGATTCAGCTGCGCGCCTGGGCCAGCAGGCCGCACTTCACTTCGATGCTCTCGAGCAGTTGCCGGTACGAACCGGCGAACGCGTCCACGCCGTCGCTGAGCAGCTTGTCCGTGACGGCGTCCATGTCCACGCCTGCTTCCGCCAGAGTGGAGAGGATGGCGTTGGCCTCCTGTCCGGTGCCTTCCAGTGTCAGCGCAGAGACGCCGTGGTCCAGCGTGGCCTGCAGCGTGTCGGGCGGCATGGTGTTCACGGAGTCCGGCCCGATCAGGTTGTCGATGTAGAGCGTGTCGGGGTAGGCGGGGTTCTTGGTGCTCGTGCTCGCCCAGAGCGGACGCTGCACCTGCGCGCCCTGCGCCCGCAGCGCGGCGAAGTCGTCCCGCGCGAACCGCTCCTTGAACAGGGCGTACGCGGCGCGGGCGTTCGCTACCGCTGCCTTGCCCTGCAGCGACGCGTCGGCGCCGCCCTTCTCGAGTGCGCCGTCGACCGCCGTGTCCACGCGGCTCACGAAGAACGACGCCACCGACGCGACGCGTCCAAGTTCGCCGCCACGCTGCGCGAGCGCCTGCAGGCCGGCTATGTAGGCGTCCATCACATGCTGGTAGGCGTCCAACGCGAATATCAGCGTGACGTTTACGTTGATCCCTTCGCCGATGAGCTGCGTGATGGCGGGCAGGCCCTCGGGGGTTCCAGGAACCTTGATCATCACGTTCGGTTCACCGACCGCCGCCCAGAGGCGACGCGCGTCGCGTACGGTGCCTTCCGTGTCGTAGGCGAGGGTAGGGGCGACCTCGAGCGAGACGAAGCCGTCGCGCCCGTCAGCCGCGTCGTAGACGGGGCGGAGCGCCTGCGCGGCGGCGCGGATGTCCTCGACCGCGAGCGCCTCGAATATCTGCGTGGGGGAATTCCCTTCGTGCGACAGCGCGGCGAGAGATTCGTCGTAGTCCGGGCTGCCGGATATCGCCTTCTCGAAGATGGTCGGGTTGGACGTGAGGCCGGTGACGCCGTCCTCCACGAGCCGCTCCAGTTCGCCGTTCACCAGCATGTTGCGGCTGATGTAGTCCACCCAGGTGGACTGTCCGAGCGCAAGGTTCCGGCGGATGGTGTTCTCCATGATGCTGCCTCCTGACTTCACTCGTGAATTCACGCGCCTGCTGCAGCCTTGCGCTCCAGCGCCTTCACTTTCTCCAGCCTGCGGACATGGCGCTCCTCGCCGGTGAACGACGCTCCGAGGAAGGCTGCGATGACCTCCCGGGCCGTCTCCTGGCCGATGACGCGCCCGCCGATGCAGAGCACGTTCATGTCGTCGTGCTCCACGCCCTGGTGTGCCGAGTACGTGTCGTGGCACATCGCAGCGCGGACGCCCGTAACCTTGTTCGCGGCGACGCTCGCGCCGACCCCGCTGCCGCAGACGATGACGCCGCGCTCAACTGCTCCGTCGGCGACAGCCCGCGCAGCGAGCGCGGCGAAGTCGGGGTAGTCGTCGTCCGGGTCGAACTCGTGCGCACCGAGGTCGAGCACGTCGTGGCCCCATGCGCCGAGCATCGCGGCAACGTCGGTCTTCAACGTGAACCCTGCGTGGTCGGCTGCTATGGCTATGCGCACTGCGGCTCCCGGTGTTTCGTACTCTGCGCACGCAGCGTCGCTGCGTGTACCCATATCGTAGCAGCAGTGCGGCTCGCGGGGGTTAACATTCCGTTCGGATGAACGCGCTCGATTCTTGAGGAGCGTCGTTTGCATGACGCTTAAGGATGCCCCCGTCCGGCCTTTTCCGCGCCTTCCGGGACACCGGGAGCGGGCGCTGAAAAGCCCATAGCGCCATAACCTGCTCCGCGCGAAACAGATGAGGCGCTACGGTGGGAAGAAAGAGGGGAGGGTGACTAAGCGACGGGGTTCTTGCGGGGCCTGCCGCGGCGTCGTCCGTCCGAGGTCCAGAAGTAGACGGTGGTGGCGGACCGGCGAACGTCCAGGTTCTTGCCCAGCGCTTGCGCTGCAGCGTTGAGCCTGCGCCGGATGGCCTGCGTCGTTTCGCCTTCTCCGGCCTCCAGCTTGCCCGCCTCTCCGGGGGCTACGCGCTGGATGTAGCCGATGTATTCCTGCAGCAGTGCAGCCCGCTTGCCCGTTGCACTGTTTGCGCGGGCTTCACCTATCGAAACGATGTCGAAAGTGGGCATCCCACTTACCTCCTGTATGCGGCAGCCGGACTGGGTTGGCTGCCCTTGGGTGCACAGCATAACGGGGTGATTCCGACAAGTCCAGTGCAGATTCCCATAGCAAGGTCTGAGTGCTTTAGAATCTTGCCATAGGGTGCGTTGAGAGAGGTGTATTGGAGGGCGTTCCATAGGCATTCGTACCGCGCAGCAGGGTATTCACGATTCCGGAACGACGGATGTTGTCAGGGCTTATGCCTCGTAAGTTGAGTGCATAAGCGCGTGGAAAGGCGGGTCGGCGACCGAGGAGAGAGTAGGGGTCACGGCAGGCTCCGCCTGTAGCTCGTCCATGCTAGGATAGGGCGAGCCCGCCCGCCGCGGCGGACCCGCCCACAACGGAACCATGAACCTCCCGCCCATCGTAGACGCCCACCGCCAGCCCGCAGCGCCGGATAACGCTGAGGCGTTCGCCGCGCTGCTGGCCTCCAACGGCGTGCAGCGCACCGTGCTCGTGCAGCCCGAGCCTTCGGACGAGGCCACCAACGCCGCGCTTTCGATCACAGCGAAGGACGATCTCGTGGCCGCTGCCGCCGTCTGGGCGGACGTCACATCGCGGGACCTCGGTAAGGCGCTCAAACGGCTGGAACGCAACAAGAAGGTGCGCGGGCTCTGTCTCCCGGCGCATCGCGAGGAAGACAACCACTGGCTGACGCAGCCCGCCGTGCTGGCGGGTCTTCGCGAGGTGGCGAAGCGCGGCCTGAGCTTGGACGTCATCGTGGAGCCGCGCCAGGTCCCCTCCGTGCGTGACCTGGCCGAGGCCATCCCCGACCTGCGCATCGCTCTCGCACATATCGGCTCGCCATTCATCGCGCGGAGCGAGCGGGAGCCGTGGGGCGTCCACATGCTCAACCTCGCTCCCTGCACGACCGTCTCGGTCAAACTGAGCGGGCTCGTGACGCTGGACACGGAGCCGTGGAGCACGGCCCACCTCAAACTGTTCGTGGAGCCGATGGTGCGACTCTTCGGCTACCGCCGGATGATGTTCGGCAGCGACTGGCCGAACCACCTGCCGGTCGCGTCGTACGAGCAGGTGGTGCAGGCGACGATCGATGCGGCGGGCCCCATGACGGACGCGCAACTCGCCGACGTGCTCGGCGGGACCGCTGCCCGCTTCTACCGCCTCGATTGACGCGCCTCCGGCCACTCTCGGAGAGGTATACTTGTGGGGCGAACCCACGAGGATTCAGGCGATGAAGCACATCACAGTAACGGTTGACGAGGAGACCCACCGGCTTGCCCGCGCCCGAGCGGCAGAGCTGGAGACGTCGGTGTCGGGGCTTGTACGAACGTACCTGCGCAACCTCACGGCGGGAAGTGCGGCGTCCGTCTCCCAGGACGCGGAGACGACCCTGAGACTCTCGCCCCGCGACCTTGACGATGTGCTGGCAGACTTCGACGCTCGGGGGGTGGGTCTGCGCTCGTCCGGTAATCTGACGCGCAACGAATTGTACGACGAAGCCACGAGCGGCCCCAGTGCGGTTCATTGACACCAACGTGTTGCTGTATGCGGTCAGCACGTCTCCTGACGATGCGGACAAGCGCAGCCGGGCCCGCCAACTGCTGCGGGAGCCTGAACTGGCATTGTCGGTGCAGGTATTCCAGGAGTTCTACTACCAGGCGACTCGCGTCACCCGCTCGGAGCGATTGAGCCAAGGGGACGCAATTGCCTTCCTGGGAACTCTCCTCAGGTTCCCGGTTCAGGAAATCACACTGGGCGTGTTTCAGGAAGCTGTGGCGATCAGCCGCAGCTACGGACTGGCCTACTGGGATGGAGCAATCCTCGCGGCTGCACGTTCGCTGGGTTGCGATGCCCGTCTACTCCGAAGACCTCAGTGCAGGGCAGGACTACGGCGGCCTACGGGTAATCAACCCCTTCCAGGAACAGTCCATACCCCGGTAACACGCCTCCCCCCGCTCTGTCCCGGAAGTAGGGATAGTGCGAGGGTAGCACGGGCCATTCGTTACGATTTCGTTACGCCTTGCTCCGCACCCCCGTTTCTCGCTTGCCCCGCTACCGGACAGCGCATATCCTCTGCGTCAATGCAGCATGTTCGGATCCCTCGGGGACGCTGCCGCCGGACGATGAGAAGAAACCTCCAAACGATACTTCTTGCGCTGGCTGTGCTTACCGGCCTTCTGCTCGGATGCAGTGCGGAAGCCACACCTCCCACCCCGACCCCGGACATGCGCGATACGAGAAACGGAGCACAGATGCCGCAACAGTACGATGCCCCGCCAGCCCTGACGATCGACCCCGAGAAGAGCTACACGGCAACGTTCAAGACCGAGAAGGGCGACATCGTCATCGATCTCTTCGCGGACAAGGTCCCCAACACCGTCAACAACTTCGTCTTCCTCGCCCGCGAAGGCTTCTACGACGACACGACGTTCCACCGCGTGATCGACGGCTTCATGGCGCAGGGCGGCGACCCCACCGGAACGGGCACGGGCGGGCCGGGCTACCGCTTCGCCGACGAGTTCCACGCCAGCCTGCGGCACGACAAGCCCGGCATCCTCTCCATGGCCAACGCGGGGCCGAACACCAACGGCAGCCAGTTCTTCATCACCCACGGCCCGACGCCGCACCTGGACAACCGCCACGCCGTGTTCGGGCAGGTGACGGGTGGCATGGACGTGCTGATGTCCATCAGCGTCCGCGACCCTCAGTCGTCACGGACGCCGGGCGACGCCATCCACACCATCGAGATCGCCGAAGAGTAGAGAGCGCCGCCGGGCAGCGACAGCAGGCCGGCGGAGGTATCTGAAGAGACAAAAAAAGAAGGAGGGATCACTGCAATGATACGTGCGGAATATATCTGGGTAGACGGTACTCAGCCCACGGCGAAGCTCCGTTCCAAGGCGAAGGTCATCGAGAAGACGAACAAGCTTGCGGACCTTCCCATCTGGGGGTTCGACGGCTCGTCCACGAACCAGGCCCCCGGCGACGCGTCCGACTGCGTACTGCGGCCTGTCTTCTGCTGCCCCGACCCCATACGCGGCGGCGACAACATCCTCGTCCTGGCCGAAGTCCTGCTGCCGGACATGTCTGCCCACGCCACAAACACGCGCGCGGCCTGCGCCGTTGCCGCCGAGCAGTACGCGAGCCTCGACTTCTGGTTCGGCATTGAGCAGGAGTACACGTTCTTCAAGGGCACCCGCCCGCTCGGCTTCCCGGAGGGCGGCTACCCTCCGCCACAGGGCGGCTACTACTGCGGCGTCGGCGCCGACGAGGTCTTCGGACGCCCCGTCGTGGAGGCGCACCTGGAGAACTGCCTGCAGGCAGGACTCGGCATCTCCGGCATCAACGGAGAGGTCATGCCCGGTCAGTGGGAGTTCCAGGTCGGCCCGCTCGGCGCGCTCGGCGTCTCAGACCAGCTCTGGGTCGCCCGCTGGCTGCTCTACCGCACCGGCGAGGACTTCGGCATCAACGCGACACTCGACCCCAAGCCCGCGCGCGGCGACTGGAACGGGGCAGGGGCGCACACCAACTTCTCCACCAACGCCATGCGCTCCAGCTACCAACCCAACATCGACGCAGCCGAGGCGCTCGCGACGCGGCACGACCTCCACATCGCCAACTACGGCTACCGCATCGAGGAGCGCCTGACCGGTCTCCACGAGACCGCCTCCTACAAGGAGTTCAAGTACGGCGTCTCCGACCGCGGCGCTTCCGTCCGCATCCCCTGGCAGGTCGAGGTCGAGGGCAAGGGCTACATCGAAGACCGCCGCCCGAACGCCAACATGGACCCGTACACCGTCACCCGCCTCATCATGGAGACGGTTGGCAGCGCGGCCACTGCGTAACCACTCTTTGCAATCCGGTACGATAGGAGCCGCCCCACGGGGCGGCTCCTTCTCATTCTGCCTCCTCCCGGAGTAGAGCAATGGCAAGCCAGGAAGTACAGATCGTTGCCAGGAACCCGGACATCGTCGGCGAGAACCCGCTGTGGAACCCCGACGACCAGCGCCTCTACTGGACCGACAACCGGTCGCAGCGCGTACACCGCCTGGACCCGTCCACGGGCGCGGTCGAGACGGTGGTCGAGGGCCAGTCGTTCTACGCGTTCACGCTTCAGGCGGACGGTTCGCTGCTGCTGTTCATGGACCGCACGCGGGTAGGGGTGGCGCAGGCGGGCGGACCCGTCCGGCTCGTCATCGACGGGCTGCCGGGGGAGCGGGAAGCGCGCTTCAACGACGTCGTCGCCGACCGCCTCGGGCGCGTTGTGGCGGGCGTCATACCCCTGGAAGGCGGGACCGGCTCCCTTTACTCGGTCGGGCAGAGCGGATCAGCCACCATGCTCGCGAGCGGGCTGGAGATGCCCAACGGCATGGCCTTCTCGTCCGACGACCGGCTCCTCTACGTCGCCGAGACCCGTGGCAGGCGCGTCGCCCTGTTCGACTACGACCTCGACTCGGGGACGGTCTCCAACCGGCGCGTCTTCATCGACCTCTCAGGTCAGGAAGGCGGCACGCCCGACGGCATCACGCTTGACGCGGACGGCTGCCTGTGGGTCGCGCTGTCGGGCGGCTGGTCCGTCGTGCGGTACGACCCCTCGGGCGTGGAGATGTCGCGGATGGAGTTCCCTGCGCGCAAGATGACCAGCATCGGCTTCGGGGACGACGATCTCTCCACCGCCTACGTCACCTCGTCGAGCAGGCAGTCCGTGCCGGGCGAGGAGATTGGTCCGGAAGGCGGGGCGCTCTTCGCGTTCCGCCCGGGCGTGGCGGGCGTCCTGGAGCACCGGTCGAGCGTCAGCGTGGAGGGCGGGCAGCCTATCCCGTGAAGGTGCGGCGGAACTTCACTAGGTTCTCTTCCACGACGACCTTCGGACGCTGACGGGGCTCGCCCGTCTCCTCGATATCGACGTGGATGAACCACGGCCCCGGCTCGCGTATCGCCTGGTCGAGCGCTTCCTCGAACGCCTCGACTGTCGCCGCCCGCGCGACGTTCGGTATGCCTGCGGCTCGCGCGATTCCCCCGAGGTCGGTGCCCGTGGACGTGTGCGTCGGCTGACCGCCCGTCTCGAACCACATCTGGTTGTCCCAGACGATGTGCACGAGGTTCGGCGGGGCCTGCCGCGCTATCGTAGCCAGCGAGCCGAGGTTCATCAGCAGCGAGCCGTCGCCGTCGGTGACGAACACCTTGCGGTCCGGCGCGGCGATCGCCACGCCGAGCGCGATGGACGACACGAGCCCCATCGCACCCCAGGTGTAGAGGTTCGCGTCGCGGTCGCCCGATGCGTACAGGTCGAACGTCGCCGGGCCGAGGTTGGCGATGACGGGTTCGTTATCGAGCCTGCGCACCAGCGCGGCGATGCCCTCACGACGTAGCACGTTTCGCTCCCACCAGTTGCGCGTACCAGAGGACGGCCACGGGCATGCGGCTCGCGTAAGCCAGCTCTATCGCGCCGTCCACGTACTTCTGCACCTCGTCCTCGCGTTGCGGCGCGTAGTGCTGGATGTGCAGCTCGTCCAGGATCGCGGGGATCGGGCGCGCGGACGGCACCTGCACCTCGTTGAACTCCCCGAGTCCCCCGCGCATGCCGATGAAGAGGGGCACGGGGATGCGGTACGCGGTGAGCAGCTGCGCGAGGCCGTTGATGGTGTTGCCGAAGCCGCTGCTCTGCATGAACATCGCGGCGCGTCCGCCTCCGGCGTAGACGCCTGCGGCGATGCCGATCGCCTCCTCCTCCCGCGACGCGGGGACGACAGTGAACGCGGGGTCGGCTTCCAGCTTGGAGAGCACCTGCCAGTTGATGGCGTCCGGCACGTACGTCGCGTGCCAGACCTCGTGCTCGCGCAGGCTCTCGATGACAACGTCGGACCAGTGCATGGCCGACGGATTATAGAGCAAGCGGAGGAGGAGTGGGGGAGGAGGCGCCCCTCCACGCCCGCCCCATTGACGCAGCAGCAGCGTCCTCCATAGCCTGCTTACCCGAACCACGCCCCCGGAGAACCAGACGAGCCCCATGGGAGATTCCGCCTCCTCCACCCTCGAAGGATCCATCGACGCCGTCGTCTTCGACTACGACGATACCCTCGCAGACACGCTCCCCGCCCGCGTCGAAGCGATGCGCCTGACCTTCGCGGAGGTGGGCTTGCCCAACGACCCCGCGGAGTTCGTCGAGACGACGCGCGGCTCCCCGTACCGGCCAGTCTTCGATGAGATGACCAGCGCCCTGGGTTGGGATCTGGACCTCATGGCCGTTTACCTCCGTCATTACTGGAGCAAGGGACCTGGCTTCGTCTACCTCTTCGACGGCGTGCGTGAGATGCTCGATGCCCTGCAACAGCACGGCATGCGCATGGGCATACTCACCTCGAAATCGCACGACATCCTGGTCGAGGGCCGGCGCGCCGGCACCGCGCTCGAGGCGGAGCAACTTGGCATAGACGGCCACTTCCCGCATATCGTCGGCTTCGAGGACGTCGCCCACCACAAACCCCACCCCGAGGGGTTGGAACGCCTGATGGCCCGCATGGGCGCAACACCAACCCGGACCCTCGTCGTAGGCGACAGCTGGTCGGACGTCGAGGTCGCGAAGAAGGGCGGCTGCTGGAGTTGCCTCGCAACGTGGGGCCTGAACGACCCCACCGAGCAGATCTCCCGCGCCTCTCCTGACTTTAGAGCCGGGACCCCGGCGCAACTGCTCAACCTGCTCGCCTGAGCCACCCTCGTCGTTCCCGCGCAATCCCGGTTCCTCCTCTCGCTGGGAGAAGCCGGAGGATCAGGGTGCCCCTGATTCTCTTCAAGTGCGCGGCTGGCAACCTGCGGCCTGCATCCGCCGGTTACTCCTGATGAGACGGAACGCGCTGACGCTTGCGCTCGTGCCGCGCGCAAAAGTGAGCACACGTGCGCTACAATCGCCACAGAGTGACCCAAACGCCGTAAGGCCGAAGGAGGTTCCCCCACATGCTTACCGCACAGGAGAACAAAGACCTCACCAGCGTCATGCCCGGTACGCCGATGGGCGAGCTGTTCCGCCGGTACTGGCACCCCATCGCCGCCGCCGCGGAGCTGGACGACCGCCCCACGAAGGCGGTGCGCGTCCTCGGCGAGGACCTCGTCCTCTACAAGGACAAGTCCGGCACGCTCGGCCTCATCGAACGCTTCTGTCCCCATCGCAGGGTCGACCTCTCCTACGGCATCCCCGAGGAGCACGGCCTTCGCTGCATGTACCACGGCTGGATGATGGACGAGACCGGCCAATGCATCGAGCAACCCTTCGAGGAGACGGTGCACCCGGACGGGCGCTTCAAGGAGAAGGTCAAGGTCGCCGGGTACCCGGTCGAGTCCTACGGCGGCCTCGTGTTCGCCTACATGGGCCCGCAGCCCGCACCGCTGCTTCCGCACTGGGAGACGTTCGAGTGGGAGGGCGGCTGGAGCGACATCGGCATGGTCGAGTTGCCGTGCAACTGGATGCAGTGCATGGAGAACTCCATGGACCCGGTGCACCTCGAGTGGCTGCACGGCTACTGGGGCGTCCGGCAGCAGCAGGACAAGGCGGTCAGGCTCGGCCTCGCCGAGGCCGACTCGTTCCCCACCGTGCCGCGCCGTCACCAGAAGATAGGGTTCGACCTCTTCGACTACGGCCTCATCAAGCGCCGCGTCGTCGAGGGCACAACCGAGCAGGACCACGACTGGGCCATCGGCCATCCCGTGCTCTTCCCGAACGTGCTCTTCGTCGGCAGCATCGTCAACTGCACGCTCCAGTACCGCGTGCCGGTCGACGACACCCACACGATGCACATCACGTGGTTCTTCTACCGTGCCGCTGAGGGCGCCGAGCCGCCGAAGCAGGAGAAGGTGCCGTACTGGTACGTGAACCTCTACGAGCCCGACGGCACGCTCATCCCTGACCTCGTGAACCACCAGGACTTCGTCGCGTGGATCACGCAGGGCGCGAACGCGGAGCGCCACCGTGAGCACCTCGGCGAGTCCGACCGCGGCATCATCCTCTACCGCAAGGTGCTCAAGGAGCAGGCCGGCATCGTCCAGGACGGCGGCGAGCCGATGGGCGTCGTCCGCGACCCCGAGGTCAACAAGTGCATAGACCTGCCGCTCGAACGCTGGCAGGCCCTCTCCGACGTGACCTGGATGACGCGCTACATGCCGCTCCAGCAGGGCGAGCCCCCCGAGCTCGTCTCGACCATCGAGCAGGTGCTCAGCACCTGGGCAGGCGAGACCCCCTGGGCAGAGGCGCAGGCCACTCTCAACAAGTAGCCCGCGCAGCAGCGAGACGCATGAGAAGGGGCGCCCATGAGGGCGCCCCTTCTTTACTTGTCATTCCGAGCGAAGCCGAGGAATCTCTCGGGAGACGTCCCTCATACACCAACGCCCCCTGAGGGATGTTTCGGCTCCGCCTTCGGCTACGCTCAACATGACAAGCTGAGACCCCATTGTCTTGTCATTCCGAGCGAAGCCGAGGAATCTCTCGGGGAACGCCCCGTTGCATGCCAACGCTCCCTGAGGAATGTTTCGACTCCGCCTTCGGCTCCGCTCAACATGACAGCGCGGGCCGAAGGGCGGTTCGCGAACCGCCCCTACAAGTTGTAAAACTCCTTGGCATTCGTCTCCAGGATCTTCCGCGCGACCGCATCGCTGATGCGGCCCTCGCTCGCCCACTTCTTGACCTCGTCGAGAGCGGCGAGGTTCGCCGACGGGTCGGAGTGGCAGTAGTCGGTGCCGATGATGAGGTTGTCCTCCGTGCCGAAGTCGAGCAGGTGCTCGATGTGGTCCATCGGGTCTATCGTCACGTACAGCCGGTCCTCCTTGAAGAGGTCGCGCTGCAGATCGAACGTCGCCGAGCGGTCGTGGAGCGCCAGCGACCGCTGCACCATCCCCAGGTTGGAGAGTGCGTAGGAGATCCACGCCCCGCCCGCCTCGATGAACCCGAACTTGAGGTTCGGGAACTTGCTCGGCAGCCTGCTGGAGACGACCGCGAGGAACGCCGCCATCACCGGAAAGCCCCGGTCCCACTCGCGGCCGGGCAGGGGGTGGCCGGTGTGGATGCAGAGCGGCATGTTCAGCGAGTCCGCCTCCTCGTACACCGGGAAGAAGTGCTTGTCGTTCACCGGCTTGTCGAGGTCGAACCCGCGCTTGAAGATGGCGCATGCGCCGTTCTCCTTCGCCCAGCGCAGCTCCGCGACCGCCTTGTCGGGGTCGAGGAAGGGCAGCACCGCCGCCCAGCGCAGGCGACCGTTGCTCATAGCGCACCGGTCTGCGAGCCAGCGGTTGTACGAGCCCGTGAGATCTGCCTCCGCCTCTGCATCCTGCGCGCCGTAGCGGATGAAGAACGTCGGGAAGATGACCTGGGCGTCCACGCCCATCTTGTCCATGTCCTTCAGACGCCCCGCGACGCCTGCCGCGTCGTCCAGCTCTCGGTGCTCGCGCAGCGGATGGTGCTCCTCGTCGCGGATGATGCGCGGCTGCAGCCGGTTCTCGACCAGCCACCACCGGTTGCCGAGCGCCCCCGCGATGCGCACGCCCGGCGCCTCCGGACGATCCGAGACAGCGGACGCCACGCGCGCGTCCGGCGATATGGACACCGGCACGTACTTGGAGCCCTTCTCCTCGAGCATCTGCCACGTGGCCTCGTTCTCGTCCACGTGCGTATCAGCGTCGATCACACCAAACGTCGCCATGGCTCTGACCTTCCTTTACGCAAAATCCGCCGTTCGCCGGCCTCTGTCCCAGCGGGCCGTCCGGCCTCTCGCCGGTAATATACTACGCCCCGCTCCTCCGTTGGCCTGATCCCCTCTCCCTACAAGGGGAGAGGGCGAGGGTGAGGGTACCCCCAGCCTCTGCCACTACTCGCCCCAGCCACCGCGATTCCCGGCTCCCACTGCCTGCCCGCGCTTGACGCTAGGGTGAGGGTACTGCGGGCTCCGGTTCCGTCACGGTCTTCCTCGGCTGGGTCGCGAACACCATCAACACCAGCATCATCACGGCGACGCCTGCGAACAGGACGAACGCGCCCGTATAGCTGCCCGTCTCGTCGCGGATGAATGCCGCGAGCACCGGCCCGAGCGGGCTGATCATGCGGAACGGGGCCGTGAACCCCTTGATCGCCCCCAGCGACGCTCGCCCGAAGTAGTTCGCGAGCAGCAGCACCTCGATGACGTTCCGCATCCCCGCCGCCACGCCGAAGATGATTGCCCAGAGCACCGCGACCGGGAACCCGCCCTCGGGGAGCAACAACAGCAGCAGCATCGTCGTGAGCACGAGCACAGCCTGCACCATCGCTGCCAGCCGGACGTGCACGCGCTCCAGGATGAACCCCATCGGCATGATCGACGACACCGACGACATCCCGAAGATGGACACGACCGCCACCGCCTGCCCGTCGCTCAGCCCGCGGTCGTGGAAGATGGGCGCCATGTGCAGGTTCGTCGCCCCCTGCACGAAGGGCGTGCATATCAGGAACACCGTGATGAGCCAGAACGCCCGCGTACTTCGCGCCTCCCTAAGCGTCCACGACACCTCCTCGACGACGCGCGCGCCCGCTCCGCGCGCTCCGGCTGCGTTGCGCAGGTCGGTTGCGCCGTCCGGGAGCATCCCGTGGTCCTCCGGCTGGCTGCGCATCAGCACGAGGGCAGGGCCGATGATGGCCAGGCACGCGAACCCGGACAGCGCCACGTACGCCGTCCGCCAGTCGGACAGGTCCATGATGAGGAAACTCACGATGGGGAGCACGACCTGCCCCGAGCGCTGGCCCATCGACTTCAGCGCCAGCGTCCGCCCGCGCTGCCGCACGAACCACTTCGCGATCGCCACCGACGACCCGATCTCGACCCCCGCTATCACCGACCCCCGCGCCAGCCCGAAGAACGTCCAGAAGTGCCACGGCTCCTGTATCGTCGATAACCCGATCAGCGCTCCCGCGAGCCCGACGCCTCCCAGCGCGACCACGACGCGCGGCCCGTACTTGTCGACCAGCCACCCCGTGAGGCTCGATGCGATCGCCCCCGACGCGCTCCCGATGAGGAACCCCGTTGCGATCGTCGTGTACGACCAGCCCAGCTCGTCCTGTATCGGCTTGACGAAGACCGTCAGCACCGGCCCGAAGCCCGGCACCTCCGCGAACGTCGCGACAAACGCCGCCCCCACGATGGCCCATCCGTAGAAGACGCGGTTGTACGGCCAGAAGCGCGGTATCCCTGGCGGGTGGGGAGTGGTATCCGTGGGCTTACGCAGTGCCGAACGCCTTCCGCAGCTCGGTGGCTGCCTCGTCGATGGCGTCCCACGTCCGCTTGAACGGGACTCCCGCGTTGAAGAGCGCGTGGATCTGCCCGTCGTAGCGCGACAGCACCGTCGGCACGCCCGCATCGCGAAGCCGCTCCGCGTACGCCTCGCCCTCGTCGCGCAGCGGGTCGAACTCGCACGTCAGCACGAACGCGGACGGCAGGCCGGACAGGTCGTCCGCCGCCATCGGCGCGACGTACGGGTTGGACGCGTCCGCCTCGCTGGACACGTAGCACTGCAGGAAGTAGACCATCGTGTCGTAGTTGAGCCCGTAGCCATCGCCGTTCTCCACGTACGACGGACGCTCGAGGTCGGTGTCGACCACCGGGCAGATGAGCGACTGGTGCGCGAGCCGTGGTCCGCCCTCGTCCCGCGCCCGCAGCGCCACCGCCGCCGCGAGGTTCCCCCCCGCGCTCGACCCCGCGACCGCCAACCGCGACGCGTCGCCGCCGAACGATGCCGCGTTCGCCGCTGCCCACTCCGTCACCGCGTAGCAGTCGTCGAACGGCACGGGGAACTTATGCTCCGGCGCGAGCCGGTAGTCCACCGACACCACGATGGCCCCCGCCGCATTCGCCAGCGCCCGGCACGTCGGATCGTTCGTCTCGATGCTGCCGACCACCCAACCGCCCCCATGGAACCACACGCACACGGGCAGCCCCCCCTCGTCATTCCCGCCCACTCCGTCATTCCCGCGAAAGCGGGAATCCAGTGTCCTCCCCTCTCCCCCTGGGAGAGGGTGCGCACCTTCGGTGCGCGGGTGAGGGCCGGCCGGAACGTACACTCGCACCGGCACGTCGCCATGCGGCCCCGGCAAGAGGACGTCGCTCACCGACGCCACCTCCGGTCCCGGCACGCGTGGCGACGACTCCGACATCGCGCGAGCCTCCGCCGGGCTCACCTCGTGCTGGGCGGGCAGGCCCATCGCAGCCTGCTTCTCCAACGAGGCTCTCGCTTCAGGGTCGAGGGGCACGACGCGTCTCCTTCACACCGGCTGCGCCGGAGTATACGCGAGGCTTGGTTCCCTCTCCCTACAAGGGGAGAGGGTTAGGGTGAGGGTACTGTGGAGGCTTGGTGGCCGAGGACGTCACGCTGAACGTGCCGGGGCCTCGTCTTGTCATGTTGAGCGGAGTCGAAACATCTCTCGGGGAGCGTTGGTGCACCACCGGCGTCTCCCGAGAGATTCCCCGGCTACGCTCGGAATGACGATGCGCGCCCGCGCCCCCCTACGCCGTCCCGAACGCCTTCCGCAACTCCCCCGCCGTCTCGTTGATGGCGTCCCACGTCCGCGTGAACGGGATGCCAGCGTTGAAGAACGCGTGGATCATCCCGTCGTATCGCGAATGCTTCGTTGGAACGCCCGCCTCCTGCAATCGTTTCGCGTACGCCTCGCCCTCGTCGCGCAGCGGGTCGAACTCGCACGTCAGCACGAACGCCGGCGGCAGGCCGGACAGGTCCTCGGCGAGCATCGGCGCAACGTACGGGCTCTCGCCGTCCGCCTCGTTGGAGAGGTAGCAGTCCCAGAACCAGACCATGGAAGCGTAGGAGAGGCCGTAGCCCTCGCCGTTCTCCTTGTAGGACGACCGGCTGTAGTCCCGGTCGGTGACCGGGTAGATGAGCGCCTGGTGCACGAGCGCTGGCCCGCCCTCGTCCCGCGCCCGCAGCGCTACCGTCGCCGAGAGGTTGCCGCCCGCGCTCGCTCCCGCGACCGCCAGCCGCGACGCATCGCCGCCAAGCGATGCCGCGTTCGCCGCCGCCCACTCCGTCGCCGCGTAGGAATCGTCGAACGGGATGGGGAACTTGTGCTCCGGCGCGAGCCGGTAGTCGACCGACACCACGATAGCCCCCGACGCGTTCGCGAGCGCCCGGCACGTCGCATCGTTCGTCACGACGCTGCCGATGACCCACCCGCCGCCGTGGAACCACATGCACACGGGCAGCCCCGTCGTTCCTGCTCGCACGTTTGTCGTTCCTGCGGAGGCAGGAACCTCGCCCCCGGCCGGCACATACACCCGCACCGGCACGTCGCCGTGCGGCCCCGGCGCGAGATGGTCGCTCGCCGCCGCCACCTCCGGCCCCGGCAGATTCGGCCGGGCCGCCTGCAACGCGCGCGCCTCCTCCGGGCTCGACTCGTGCGGCTCCAGCACACCCATCTCGATGCGCTTCTCCAACGACGCCTTCGCTTCAGGGTCGAGCGGCATCATGCGCCTCCTCCAGACCGGATGCCCGGATTATACGCAGAGAATCGCTCCCGTCGTTCCTGCGGAAGCAGGAACCCCGCCTTGTGTAGGGGCGGTTCGTGAACCGCCCTCGCGTCCCCCCCAATTGCCGACGCATGGCAGAAGGAGAACCGGGCAGGGTGGGGGTGTCATGGGCCTGTCTGGTGTAGGGGCATCCCTCGTGGGTGCCCTTTCGGTGTAGGGGCGGTTCGAGAACCGCCCTTGCGTCCCCCCATTGCCGACGCATGGCAGAAGGAGGACCGGGCACGGCGGGGGTGTCATGTTCCTGCCTGGTGTAGGGGCATCCCCTTGTGGGTGCCCTTTCGGTGTAGGGGCGGTTCTCTCGAACCGCCCTTGCGTCCCCCCATTGCCGACGCATGGCAGAAGGAGGACCGGGCAGGGTGGGGGTGTCATGGGCCTGCCCGGTGTAGGGGCATCCCCTTGTGGGTGCCCATGCGCCCCGCCTACGCCCTTCCTCCCTCCTACACCGTCCCGATTGCCTATGCCCCTCCCCCTACGCCGTCCCGAACGCCCTCCGCAGATCCGCGGCCACCTCCTCCATCGCCTGCCACGTCCGCTCGAACGGAATGCCCGCATTGAAGAACCCGTGCACCACGCCGTCGTAGCGCGACACCTCCGCCGGAACGCCTGCGGCGCGCAGCCTCTCCGCGTACGCCTCGCCTTCGTCGCGCAGCGGGTCGTATTGCACCGTCAGCACGAACGCCGACGGCAGCCCCGACAGGTCCTCCGCCGCCATCGGCCTGGCGTACGGGTTGTCTCCGTCCGCCTCGTCGGCCAGGTAGCAGTCCCAGCAGTAGTGCACCATCTCGAGTGAGAGGTTGTAGTAGGCAGCGCCGTTCTCCGCGTACGACGGACGACTGAAGTCGCGGTCGAGCACCGGGTAGATGAGCGACTGGTGCACGAGCTTCGGCCCGTCTTCCTCATCCCGCGCCCGCAGCGCCACCGTCGCGGCGTGGTTGCCGCCCGCGCTCATCCCCGCCACCGCCACTCGCGACGGGTCGCCGCCGAACGACGCCGCGTTCGCTGCTGCCCACGCCGTCGCCACGTAGGAGTCGTCGAACGGCACGGGGAACTTGTGGTCCGGCGAGAGCCGGTAGTCCACCGACACCATGATGACGCCCGCCCGGTTCGCCAGCTCGCGGCAGTTCGCATCGTTCGAATCGATGCTCCCGTAGATCCAGCCGCCGCCGTGGAACCACATGCACACGGGCAGGGGACCCGCGTCGTCCGTCACCGGCACGTACACCCGAACGGGAACGTCGCCGTGCGGTCCTGGCACCATGTGGTCGCTCACCGCAGCGATCTCCGGCCCTGGCTTGCGCTGCAGCGCCTCCTGCCTCGCGCGCAACTCCGCCGGAGGCACCTCGTACTGCGCGGGCCCGCCCGCCGCCGCCCTCCTGTCCAGCGCCGCCTTCACGTCGGGGTCGAGTGGCATGACAAGTCTCCTGCTGACCGGATGCGCCGGATTATACGTGGGGTGTTGGCCTTGTCATGTTGAGCGGAGCCGAAGGCGGAGTCGAAACATCTCTCGGGGGGTACGACCCGCCCCACCGAAACCCAACCCCGTCGTTCCTGCGGAGGCCCGCGCTTTAGCGCGCAACCTCGCCTTGTGTAGGGGCGGTTCGTGAACCGCCCTTGCGTCCCTCCATTGCCGTCGCATCGCAGAAGGAGGACCGGGCACGGCGGGTGTGTCATGGCCCTGCCTGGTGTAGGGGCATCCCCTTGTGGGTGCCCTTCGGTGTAGGGGCGGTTCGAGAACCGCCCTTGCGTCCCCCCATTGCCGTCGCATGGCGGAAGGAGGACCGGGCATGGCGGGTGTGTCATGGCCCTGCCTGGTGTAGGGGCATCCCCTTGTGGGTGCCCTTTCGGTGTAGGGGCGGTTCTCGAACCGCCCTCGCGTCCCCCCCTTACCGTCGCATGGCAGAAGGAGGACCGGGCACGGCGGGTGTGTCATGGCCCTGCCTGGTGTAGGGGCATCCCCTTGTGGGTGCCCTTTCGGTGTAGGGGCGGTTCGAGAACCGCCCTTGCGTCCCCCCATTGCCGTCGCATGGCAGAAGGAGGACCGGGCACGGCGGGTGTGTCATGGCCCTGCCTGGTGTAGGGGCATCCCTTGTGGGTGCCCTTCGGTGTAGGGGCGGTTCTCGAGAACCGCCCCTGCGTCCCCCCATTGCCGACGCATGGCAGAAGGAGGACCGGGCACGGCGGGTGTGTCATGGCCCTGCCTGGTGTAAGGGCATCCCCTTGTGGGTGCCCTTCGGTGTAGGGGCGGTTCTCTCGAACCGCCCTCGCGTGCCCCCTTTGCCGACGCATGGCGGAAGGAGGACCGGGCACGGCGGCTGTTATGTGCCCTGCCTGGTGTAGGGGCATCCCTTGTGGGTGCCCTTCTCGAATGCCGCCCCCCACCTTAAAATCTTCTGACATCTGCCCCTTCTGTCACCGACCCAACACCCCTTACCATGGTGGAATGACCACCGTACCCCTCACCCCCCAGGAAGAAGCCTACATCTGGCGCATAGGACGCGCCCTCCGTTGCGGCAACCCGGACTGTGGCTGCGCCCCGTCCCCAACGTACCGCCTCCACTGCCCCGTGCACCCGCATCCCTACGTCCCCACGCTCAGCGTTCAGCACGAACCCGACTTTGGCTTCACCTTCACCTGCTCCTCCGGGTGCCCGGTGGAGAAGATCAACGAGGCCCTTGCACGGCGTGGATTTCCCCTGGAGTCCGTCCTCCTGACCGCCGCCGGCGCGTCCGATCTCGGTCTTCACCCCTATGAACTCCTCATCCCTCAACCCACCGACTGGCTCTGGCCCAACCGCATCCCCATGGGCGAGCTCACCGTCGTTGCCGGGTATCCGGCATCGGGCAAGACCGCTGTTGCCCTCGACATCGCAACGCGCGTCTCCCTCGGCGCTGACACGCCTGACCAGCCCGGTGCGAAGTTCATCAGGGCTCCCGTGGTCATCGCCGCGCCGCTCAAGAACCCCCGCGCATCACTCCTCCCGCGACTCAGGAGCCTCGGGGCCGACCTCAGCCTCATCTACCACGCCGACCTCCTCTCGCCGATGCACCTCGCAGACTTCCCCGAGGAAGCGGGTGTCGAGAGCCTCGATGACGTGGCTGAGGACGCTCACGCCGGCGGACCGCCTCACTACTTCGACCCCTTCGCCCCGCCGCCTCCGCCCCCTGAGCCTCCTGAGCTGCCGCGCGAACCGTCGCTCCGCTTCGTCATGAACCGGCTCGCCAACTTCATCACCCGCGGGAGCGCCGCGCTCCTGATCGTCGACCAGGTCGAACACCTTGCGCTGCTGCACAACGCCAGGGTTCCGCGTGTTGCTGGGATGCTCAACGCTCTCGCTACGCGCACCGGTGCCGCCGTGCTCGCCCTCGCGCACAACCCCGCCCATTCCCTCAACGCTGCCGCCCGCTACATGCAGCCCCGCCTCGGCATGGCCGGCACCGTCTTCACCATCGCTCTCGTTGGTGAGGAACGCGCACGCTTCCTCGTTCCCCTCAGTCCGCCCATGCACGACGCCCTGCCGCCCATCCCCTTCAACTTCCACGATGCCCCGCCCATCGCCTGGCGGGAACCCATCCCCCAGGAGCGCCTACTCGCCCTCAACACTCCCAGAACGCCGCGCTCACAGCGCCCCGACATGACTGCCCACGCCTGCCGCTTCCTCTCCGACGCTCTCGCCCACGGCCCCCGCCCCGCCGCCGAAATCAACAGGCGTGCCCGCGACCTTGGCATCGCCGAATACCACCTCAAACACGCCCGTGCCGCTCTCGATGTGACCTACCGCCGCATATGTCCGCCAGGTGGCCCGCGCGGAAGCGGCTACTGGCTCTACTCGCTTCCCGAACACAACACAGCGTCTCCGGGCAGCCGAGTTGAAGAGTTGAACGCGGAACAAGGCCGTGGCCTGCTCGATAAACAGATCAATGAGGCGAAACCGTTGCGCCCCACGAGTGCGGACGACGAGAAGAAGCGCCGAGAAGAACAGGCGGATGAAGAAGACGCGCCGGAACTTGCAGCGTACGGTACAATCCCGCCGTCCGGCCCTGCCTGATCCCTTCCCCCTTGATGGGGGAAGGTTAGGATGGAGTGACCGGCTGGGGGGCGCCCCGGCCGGAGATGCGCATAAGACGATAGGGAGGTAGAGCATGCTCAGCATCCAGGAGAACGAACGGCTGTCGAGAGTAGGTCCGGGCTCACCCATGGGCGAACTGATGCGGCGCTACTGGCACCCCATCGCCGCCGCGGGCGAACTCGACGAGCGCCCCACCAAGGCGGTGCGGCTCCTCGGCGAGGACCTCGTCCTCTACAAGGACAAGTCCGGCACCATAGGCCTTATCGAGCGCTTCTGCCCCCACCGCCGCGTCGACCTCTCCTACGGCATCCCCGAGGAGCACGGCCTGCGCTGCATGTACCACGGCTGGATGATGGACGAGACCGGCCAGTGCATCGAGCAACCGTTCGAGGAGACCGTCCACCCGGACGGGCGCTTCAAAGAGAAGGTGAAGGTTGCAGGCTACCCCGTGCAGGTGCTCGCGGGCATGGTGTTCGCGTACATGGGCCCGGCCCCCGCGCCGCTGCTCCCGAACTGGGAGCCGTTCACCTGGGGCGACGGCTGGAGCGAGGTCGCGCTCGCGCCGCTCCCGTGCAACTGGCTCCAGTGCATGGAGAACTCGCTCGACCCCGTGCACCTGGAGTGGCTGCACGGCTACTGGGGCGTCCGCCAGCAGCACGACAAGGCCGTGCGTCTCGGCCTCGCCAAGGCCGAGGAGGTCGGCATCCTGCCGAAGCCGCACAAGAAGATCGGGTTCGACGTCTTCGACTACGGCATCGTGAAGCGCCGCATCACCGAGGGCATCGACGAGTCCCACGGCGACTGGGCCATCGGCCACCCCATCATGTTCCCGCAGATCCTGTTCGTCGGCAGCTCGGTGCGCTGCTCCATGCAGTTCCGCACTCCCGTCGACGACGAGAACACGCTCCACGTGACGTGGTTCTTCTACCGCGCCGCGCCCGGCCAGGCCGTGACGCCGCAGGAGCACATCCCGTACTTCAACGTGAACCTCTACGAGGAGGACGGGCGGCTCATCGAGGACCTGGTCAACCACCAGGACTTCGTTGCGTGGATCACGCAGGGCGGCATCGCGCCGCGCCACCGCGAGCACCTCGGCGAGTCCGACCGCGGCATCATCCTCTACCGCAAGCTGCTCACGGAGCAGATGGCCGTCGTGGCCGACGGCGGCGAGCCGATGGCCGTCGTGCGGGACGAGGGCGAGAACGAGTGCATCAAGCTGCCGCTGGAGCACTGGCCGTCCATGAACAACCCCGCGCGGCTGGCGAACTTCACGCCCTCGCAGTCCGGCCAGAGCCCGGAGCACCTGAAGGAGATTCAGGACTTCCTGCGTGCGTGGGCGGACGCGCCGCCATGGCAGGAAGCGGCCGTCTCCTGACGGAGCGTCGCGTGCATGACCGAGGCCGCCGGTGAACCGCTCACCGGCGGCCCTGTTCCGAAGCCCCACGGCCCGCGGCCTCGGCAACCTGTACGCGGGCACGCTCATCTCCGGCTCCGGCTGGGCGATGGTGCTCCCCATCACGCCGGTGCTCGTCCGCCACTTCGAGATAAGTCCCGGCGCCGCCGCGCAGGTCGTCACCGCCTACGCCCTGGGGAGGTTCTTCGGCATCCCGGGCGCCGGGGTGCTGGTCGACCGCTTCGGCACTCGAAAGATGCTCATCGGCGGGCCGGGACTCGTCCTGCTCGGCGCTCTGGTCGGCGCGGTCACGCCCTGGTTCTGGCCCATCCTCCTGGCCACCTTCGTCGTGGGCATAGGGGACAGCCTCTGGGCGCTCGGACGTGAGATCGCCGGCATCGACCTCGTGCGTCTCGACCAGCGGGGCAGGGTGCTCAGCGGCTTCCACGGCATGCACTCCGGCGCCCTGGCCATCGGCCCGCTGCTCGGCGGCTTCCTCGCGGAGACTATCGACTTCCGCGCGACGTTCCTGGGCTTCGCCGCGCTCACCGGCGTCGCGGTCGCCCTCGGCCTGTTCGCGCACGACACCTACGCCCCGAAGGCATCCCGGCCCTCGGACGCGCCCATCCGCACCGGACTCATCGGGCGCGTGCGGGACCTCGTCGACCTCTTCAAGCAGATCGAGCCCGGCCTGCGCCTGAGCTACTGGGTGTTCGTCCTCGCCACGTTCGCGGGATTCACCTTCCGCATCACGCTCCAGAGCGTCCTGCCGCTGTACGCGGACGAAGAGCTGGGCCTCTCGCCCACCCAGATCGGCTTCCTCTTCTCGATATCGGGAGGCGTGGTCTTCGCGATGATCGTTCCAGCGGGGTTCGTGCTCGACAAGCTCGGCCGGAAGTGGGCGACGGTTCCGAGCACGTTCCTCCCCGGCATCACATTCCTGCTCATGCCGTTCGCGGACACGTATGCGCACGTCGTGGTGCTGGTGAGCCTGATGGCGGTGTGCAACGGACTCTCGCTCGGCTCGCTTGCCGCGAGCACCTACGATGTCCTGCCGGACCACGTGCGGGGCCGCCTGCAAGCGTTCCGGCGGACGGTCGCGGAAGTGGGAGGCGTCGGCGCCCCGCTGATGGGTGGGGTGCTCATCAACACGGTCGGCCCGACCGCGCCCTTCCTCGCCTACGCGCCGGTCCTCCTCGTCGCCGGCCTGCTGCTGGCATTCGCCACCAGGGAGACGCTCGCCAAGCGCAGGTCATGATCCAAAGTGCACCCCCATCCTTGCCTTCCCCCATCGTGGGGGAGGGGATCAGGGGCCTACACCGGCAGACTCGACACGTGTGTCGAATTCACCGTGATGCGCCCGCCGCCGGGCTCCGTGACTGTGAACGAGGCGTGGATACGCCCACGCTCGATGGGCGTGGGCGAGAGTCCGCGTTCGGCGAAGTCGGCGTGCGTCGCGTCCAGGTCTTCCACCATCAGGTCGAACGGTGCGTCGCCCGCCCGGGCGTCCTCGTCAGCGACCAGCACGAGGTGCGTCCCCCCGCGCAGCTCGAAGATGGCGACGGACTCGTTGCGGAACATCGGCCTCATGCCGAGCCGCTCCATGAACGTCTGGGATTCCGTGAGATTCGTGGTTCCCATGCTGACGTGTCCCACCCAGACCGGCGGCCTGCTCTCGTTCTGGTCTGCGCTCATCGCTCCATCTCCTCTGGTTGCGCCTGCGGGGGAGGAGAATCGTCTCCCCCCAGGAACGCCTTCAATTGCTCAGCCGATGCTCGGCTCATGCCCTTGATGTCCGCCAATTCCTCGACGCTCGCGGCGCGGACGCCCGCGGCGCTCCCGAAGCGGCGTATCAGCTCGCGGCGGCGCTTCGGCCCGATGCCGGGCGCGTCGTCCAGCCGCGAGCGCGTCGCCGCCCGCGAACGGCGCTGCCGATGGTACGTGATGGCGAACCGGTGCGCCTCGTCCCGCACGCGCTGCACGAGGTACAGCCCCTGCGACCGCCGTGGCAGCAGTACCGGTTCCGGCACGTGTGGCAGGAACACCTCCTCCTCCCGCTTTGCGAGCGAGCAGAGCGGGATGTCCGTCAGCCCCAGTTCCAGGAATACCTGCTGCGCCGCGTTGAGGTGCCCCTTGCCGCCGTCGATGATGACCAGGCCGGGCACGAACCCGAACGAGTTCTGCGTACTGCGCCCGTCGTCCGGCGGCCCCTCGGCTTCACCGGTCGCACCGGCATCGGGGCGCAGGGGAGCGCTCGCACCGGCTTCCGCCTCGGCACGCCGTTGCTCGCCCAGCCTTCGGAATCGCCTGCGCAGCATCTCCTGCATCGAGGCATAGTCGTCTATCCCGCCAACGCCCTTGATCTGGAACCGGCGGTAGTGCCCGCTCTTGGGGCGTCCGTTCTCGAACACGACCATGCTGCCGACCGAGTTGGTGCCCTGGATGTTCGAGATGTCGTAGCACTCGATGCGTCGTGGGAGTTCCGGCAGACTCAACGCCTCCTGCAACTCGGCCAGCGCCTGCAGCACCTTGTCCGACTCGTGCAGCCACTGGATGCGCCGCTGCGTCAGCGCCTCCACGGCGTTCGCCGCCGCCATCTGCACGAGTTGCCGCTTCTCGCCCCGCTGCGGACGGTATATCGACACACGCCTGCCGCGCTTCCCGCTAAGCCACTCTGCGATAGCTTCAGCGTCCTCAATGTCGTGCTGCATCAGCAGCGTCCCTGGAACGTCCGTGGACGCTTCGTAGAACTGCTGGACGAAGTGCTCCAGCAGGGCAGGCTCGTCCTCCGCCTCGCCTCCTTCCATCACGAAGTGGTCGCGTCCGATCAGCTTGCCGCGGCGCACGCGGAAGAGTTCGACCCACGCCTCGCCCTTGTCGTACGCGAGCGCGATGACGTCCGAGTCTTCGTTCCGGTTCGACACGACCTTCTGGTTCTGCGAGACGGACTCGATGGCGCGAAGCTGGTCGCGCAGGGCGGCGGCGCGCTCGAACTCGAGCGCCTCGGACGCGCGCTCCATGTTCACGCGCAATTCCATCTCCACGCTCTCGGAGTCGCCCTCGAGGAACCGCAGCACCTGGCGTATGACCTCGCCGTAGCCGCCTGCGTCCACAACGCCGATACACGGGGCCACGCAGCGATGGATGAAGTATTCCAGGCAAGCACGCTCGTCGTTGCCGGTGATGACCTTTGTGCAGGAGCGGTAGGGGAATAGCTTCTTGAGCAGGTCCATCGTTTTGCGGACGGAGCTGGCGCTGGCGAAGGGTCCGAAGTAGCGCGCGCCGTCGGCCAGCACCCGGCGGGTGAAATAGACCTGCGGGAACTCCTCGGCGAGGTCGATCTTGATGTAGGGATAGGTCTTGTCGTCCTTGAGCCGGGCGTTGTAGAAGGGTTTGTGCTGCTTGATGAGCAGATTCTCCAGCAGCAGCGCCTCCTGCACCGACTCGGTGACGATGAACTCGAAGTCCGCGATGTGGCGGACCATCGCCTGGATGCGGGGCTCCTTGCCGTACGGCGTCTGGAAGTAGGAGCGCACGCGGTTGCGGAGGCTCGCGGCCTTGCCGACGTACAGGATCCCCCCGCCGGCGGACTTCATCAGGTAGACGCCGGGCTGCGCGGGCAGGGCGCCGAGGCGGTTCGCGAACTCTGGCGCGCGCGGCTCTGTTCGGACGCGGGTCGTCATGCCCCAAGTGTACCGCGTGTGCGCTTTCCGTCGTCAGGCCGCCGCCAGAGGAACCAGGTCGTTATTTCCGCAGGTATCTGCCTGGCGATGAGATGTAACCTTGCTGTAACCGACAGATTAACGTCAGACTAACTGGCTGAAATCCTCAAAGTGACTATTGCATAATCTGTCTGGCGCTGTTAGATTACCTTGGTGGTAGACGCGGACGAGAACACGGGGAAATACCCCATCAGTGTGGTCGCGAGACTCACTGGCGTGCCTGAACACCGGCTCCGCGCATTCGAGTCAGCAGGGCTCCTCGAGCCCGATCGTACAGAGGGAGGTACGCGGCTGTATTCGGATGTCGAGGTTGCCCTGGTCGTACGCATAGCGGAGTTATCCGACAAGGGCGTCAACTACGCAGGTATCCGAGAGGTACTTGACCTGGAAGCCCTGGTGCAAGCCGAGGCTTCGGAAGAGAACCCGGACAGCGAGGAGAGCGAAGAGGGAACAGAATAACGCTTTGGCGCCTCGGCTCCGGTAGGGGATACCACCCTGCCGGTCCGCTCCAGTCCCGGGCGGACGCCCCAATTCGAGCACGCGTTCTTCTCTGAACGGGCGTGCTCGTACTTGGCTTAGCGCATAGCACAGCCCAAGCGAGAGGGAAGGAACAGAGATGGATTGGGTAGTGTTATCGTTGGCTAGCGCAGTTGCTTTCACCGCCTACTCGGTGATCCAGAAGCGCGTGTTGGATCGCCATGTAGACGGGGCGGTGACCTTTGCGGCGCTCTCGTGCATCCCGCACGCGTTCATCGCAAGCGTTATTCTGCTCGTAGCTCCTCCGGACTGGTTCTCGTGGCCTGTCCTCGCGATGGCCATCGCGGGAACGCTGCACGCAGCCATCCAGCTGTTGAGCAGCTATGCGTTCCGCAGGGAATCCGACATCTCCCGTATCGTCCCGATCTTCGATGCGTACCCGCTGCTCGTGTTGGTCATGGCGGTGGTGGTGCTTGGCGAATCGTTGACGCCACTGAAGGCAGGCGCAGCGGTTCTAGTGGCCTTCGGCGTTATGGTCGCGTCGTGGCATCAGTCGCTGCCGGGCGCGCGTATCAAGCTGAACCGCTCGCTGCTGGCCATACTGGGCGCTGCCCTCGCCATAGCGACGTACTCTGTGCTGGCGAAGGCAGTGATAGGCCATATGTCCATCTGGCAGATGTACGCGGTCTCCTGGGCGTTCTCCGTCCCCTGGCTGGCAGGTATGGCGTGGTTCAGGAACCGCGCCGGCCTGCGAGAGGCCCTTGTTTCGAGGCCAGCGCTCATCTCTACGGGCGTGGCGCAGGCCATAATCCTCTTCGCGTTCATGGTGTCGTTCATGGCGTTCGAACAGGGCCCGGTGTCGCTGAGCACGGCGATCATGTCGACGAGGCCCGTGCTGCTCCTGTTCTGGGTGGCAGCGAGCGGTATGAGCGTACGCGCCGTCCTCGGCAAGCGGGAAGGGCGCTCTCGCTGGGTGTCCGCTTCGATGGTGACGGCCGGTGTCGGAGTGATGGCGGTATAGGGCATCCTCCAGGGTTGATGATGACGGAGGCCGGGCAGTGTTGCCCTGCCTCCGTTGTATGCATGCCGGGCCATCCTCAGCCCCCAGGGAGCGGTGAGCGGGTACAATGCTCCCGATACCACAGGAGGGGCGTACATGGGCAAGGTTCTCTTCAGCGTCGGCGGGAGCTCCGGACTCGAGTGGAGCGATTTCCTGCACATTTGCCAGACATGCGATGAGCTCGGGTTCCACGGGTTCTATCCATCGGACCACCTGATGCAGATCAACCCGGGCCGGGGAACGACTCCGGCACGGCTCGACGGTCTGACCGTGATGGCGGCGATGGCCGGCCACACGAAGAGCCTCCGGCTCGGCATGCTGGTGATAAACAACAACTTCCGCCACCCCGTCATAACGGCAAAGATGGTCAATACCATCGACCACGTATCCGGTGGACGGGCGGAGCTGGGCATCGGGAGCGGTAACGTCAAGCACGAGTTCGACGTCCACGGCATCCCGTTCCCTCCGTTCAAGGAGCGCGCCCACCGGCTCGACGAGGCGCTCTCCGTCATCAAGGCGATCTGGACCGAAGAACCTGCTTCGTTCCAGGGCACGTACTACTCGCTGGATGAGGCGCCGCAGATGCCGAAGCCGGTGCAGCAACCGCACCCGCCCATCATCGTCGGGGGGCGCGGCCAGCGGACGATGCAGATAGCCGCAAGGCACGCGACCGACTACAACCAGATCGCGCCACTGGAAGAGGCGAAGGTGAACCTGAGCCGGATGCAGGCGGTCTGTGACGAGGCGGGGCGGGACTTCTCCGGCATGCGTCACTCCATACAGATACAGATCAAGCTGACCGACGACGCCTCGGAGGTCGAGGCGACCGTCGCCCGGGGTGCAACGCTTGCGACGCAGGAGACCTCCTACTACGCGACGCCGGAGGAGCAGTTCCGCGACAGCATGCTGCTCGGCTCGCCAGCGGCGATCACGGAACAACTGGGCAAGTGGGTGGACGCCGGCGTAGACCACTTCATCCTGATGACGCCTCGCCCGTTCGATGCCCGCGTCATGGAGCGCTTCGCGCAGGAGGTCGCGCCGCAGTTCGCGTAGGCGGCGCGGTTCCGAGAGGAGAGACAAGCAGATGGCCCGTTACTGGTTGTTCAAGTCCGAGCCGACGACGTACTCCTACGACGACCTCGTGAGCGATGGCGTTGCCGAGTGGGACGGCGTCCGCAACTTCCAGGTGCGGAACTGGCTGCGCGACGACATCAAGCCCGGCGACCGCCTGCTGTTCTGGCATTCGAGCGCGAAACCGATAGGCGTCGTGGGCATCGCTACCGTCGTGCGGGAAGGGTACCCCGACCATACGGCGTGGGACTCGGACTCCGACCACCCAGACCCGAAGAGCACGCCTGACAAGCCGCTCTGGTACATGGTGGACATCAAGGCCGATCAGAAGTTTGCGGATATCGTCACGATGGAGGAGTTGCGGGCGGAGCCCGCGCTCGCGGAGATGATGGTGCTCAAGCGTGGCAATCGCTTCTCCATCACCCCTGTTACGGAGGAAGAGTTCGAAACGGTACTCCGCCTCGGGGAAGCCAAGTAGGCCGATGGCGTTGGCTGGGAGAATGCGTCGCGCATGTCTGCCGGTATTCGCGGCGGTGACAGCGGCGGCGATGGTGTGTGGCGCGCTGCCAGTGTCGGCGCACACGACGCACGAGGGCAGCGAAACGCTGTTCAAGGGCGTCAGTGGGCCGTATGAGGTGCTGGTGACGGTCGTGCCGCTCGTAGGGTTCCTGGAGGTGACGGTCGTTGCCGATCTGGTTACGGGCGACGCGGGAGATGCTCCTTCCTACCCACTCCGCATCGCTGTGCTGGCGTCGCGCGAAGGCTTGCGGATCGGGCCGGAGGCGGCGCAGCAGGGGCGGACGCAGGAGAACGAGTACGTGGCGGTCCTGATACCGGACGCGCCCGGGCGCTGGGACATCGTCATCAATATCGACTCGGAGCGAGGGCCGTCGTCACTGACACTACCCGTGCAGGTGCGTGAGAGCAGCCGCGGGTTCCCGTGGGCAGTGCTCGCCGCGGCGCTGGGAATCGTGCTGCCCATCCTGTGGCTCGTGTTCGTCCCGCGCAAGCGGCGGCGACCGTCGTGAGGCGGGTTCTGCCCGGCAGGCCGTGGAGGGCAGGGGAACAGGCATGCGATCGATAAGGAACGCCATCGCTGTGCTGCTCACGGTGGGGATGCTCTCGGCCGGATGCGGAATCGTTGGTGGGGATGCCGAAGTCGAACCGCACACGCACCCTCCCGGGACGGGCTCGCACACCCACGAAGGAACGATGACCGACGGCAGCATGGCACACGGCACGCCGGTCGAGGCGCCGGAGGGCATGTCTGTTTCGCTGCAGGTGATCGCGGACAGTGTGAGCGGGTATAACCTGCGCATCGCGACGCAGGGGTTCCGCTTCGCGCCGGAGAATGCCGGGGCGGCGCACGTCCCCGGCGAGGGTCACGCGCACCTTTACGTCAACGGCGTCAAGACTCGCGTCTACGGCGAGTGGTTCCACCTGGACGGCCTTGCGCCAGGGACGCACGAGGTCAGGGTGACGCTGAACGCGAACGACCACTCGTCGTACGCCGCGGGGGGCGTCATGCTGGAGGACAGCCTGGTCCTGCAGGTTGCAGGATAAGACGGCGCTGGCGGCTAGTACCTGGAGACCTGGCTGGAGTCCACCTGCTTGCCGGTGACCAGGTAGACGACCTGCTCGGCGATGTTGGTGGCGCGATCGGCGATGCGTTCCAGATCGTGGGCGGTCCAGAGGAGATAGGTGCCGCGCTCGATGACCTTGGGGTCCTGCACCATGAGGAGGAGCAACTCGCGGTAGACCTGATCGTAGAGGGCGTCCACTTCGTCATCGTCGGCCAGTACCTTGTACGCCTTCTCGATGTCGTGCTTGACCAGCGCGTCGAGTGAGGCACGGAGCATGGCAGTGGCCTTCTCGGCCATGCGCGGGATGTCGACCAGGGGCTTGATCGGCGGCTGGTCGCCCATCATCAGGCTGATCTTGCCGATGCCTTCCGCGTAGTCGCCGATCCGTTCGAGTTCCATCGACACGTGGAGGGCGGCGATGAGCATGCGGAGGTCGGAGGCGACCGGCTGCTGGATGGCGATGAGGTCGACGGCGCGTTCCTCAAGTTCGGCGCGCTTCCTGTCGATGATGTCGTCGTCGCGTATGACCTGCTGAGACATCGCGAGGTCGCGTGTCTTGAGGGCGTCGACGGACTTGATGGTGGCTTTCTCCACCATGCTGCCGAGTGCCAGGAGTTCGTCCTGCAGGTTCTGGAGGTCCCGGTCGAACTCTGCACGCTGGTGCCTGCCCATGGGTTGGTTTGTCATTACGTCCTCCTGGCAACGCCTCCCGCGTGGTTAGCCGAACCTGCCGGTGATGTACCCCTCGGTGCGTTCATCCCGGGGGTTGGTGAAGATCTGGTGGGTGTCTCCGACCTCTACGAGGTAGCCTGCTCTGTCTTCTCCCATCGTCATGAATGCGGTCCAGTCCGATACACGCGCAGCCTGCTGCATGTTGTGCGTGACGACGATGATGGTGTAGTCCCGGCTGAGCTCACGCATGAGGTCTTCTATAGCCAGTGTAGAGATAGGGTCAAGGGCGGATGCGGGCTCGTCCATGAGGATGATGTCTGGCTGGACCGCGACGGCGCGCGCGATGCAGAGCCGCTGCTGCTGTCCGCCGGAGAGGGTGAGGCCGCTGGCCTTGAGGCGGTCCTTGACCTCGTCCCAGAGCGCGGCCCTGCGCAGGGAGCGCTCCACCGCCTCATCCATGTTGCCGCGGAAGCCGTTGATGCGGAGCCCGAAGGCGACGTTGTCGTAGATGGATTTGGGGAAGGGGTTAGGTTTCTGGAAGACCATCCCGACGCGGAGGCGTATCTCCGTGGGGTCGATGCTGGGGTGATAGATGTCTTCCCCGTTGAAGAGCACCTGACCCTCCACGCGGGCGCCGGGAACGAGGTCGTTCATGCGGTTGAAGCAGCGCAGCAGCGTGCTCTTGCCGGACCCGGAAGGGCCGATCAGGGCGGTCACGCTGTGCCGCCTGATCTCCATGTTGATGTCCCGCAGCGCCCGGAACGAGCCGTAGTACATGTCCAGGTTCGTGACGCTCAGGGTCGTGTCGGTTGCGGTTGTTCCCGTCGTGGTTGTCATTCCTCGGACCTCTTCTGCGTTCGGTTGCGGATGTAGATCGCCACGGCGTTCATGGAGAGCAGGACGCCCAGCAGGACGATGATGCCTGCCGCGGCGATGCCCCTGAATTCAGGCCTGGGCTGGCTCACCCAGTTGTAGATCTGGATGGGCATCACGGAGAACTCGTCCAGCGGATCGGTGGGGATGAACGTGAGGAAGACGAGCGCGCTGATAGCGATCATGGGCGCTGCTTCCCCGATGGCCCGGGACATGGCGAGGATCGTGCCGGTCATGATGCCGGGCGTGGCGTGTGGGAGCACCACGTCCTTCACTGTCTGGAACTTCGTCGCGCCCAGACCGTAGGACGCTTCACGGTAGGTCGACGGCACAGCGCGAATCGCCTCGCGAGAGGCGATGATGACGATGGGCATGACAAGGAGCGACATCGTCATCGCTCCGGCCAGCACCGTCCGGCCCATCGAGAGCAGCTGCACGAACACGGCAAGGCCGAGCAGGCCGTAGACGATGGACGGTACACCGGCGAGGTTGGAGATGTTTACCTCGATGATTCGAGTGAACCAGTTCTTCGGCGCGTACTCCTCCAGGTAGACGGCTGCGCCAACGCCCACGGGTACGGTGAAGAGGCCGGTGAGCCCCATGATCCATATCGTCCCGAAGATGGCGGACTTCATGCCTGCCTGCTCAGGGAAGCGGGAAGGGTAGTCCGTGAGGAAGTGCAAGCTGAGCCATGGAGCCCCCTGCCAGAGCACACGCAGGAGCAGCGCCGCGAGCCCGGCAAGTCCAAGGAGGATGGCCAGGATAAAGATGACGTAGGCCACCGAACCGATGCGCTTGCGCATGGCAAGGCGCGGGTTGAGCAGTGCCGTAACCTCTGCTTTAGCCATGCTAGTACTCCTCCCGGAAGCGGCGGACCAGGAAATGCCCGATCACGTTCATGCCGAGCGTGAGCGCGAAGAGCAGCAGTCCGACCGCGAAGATGGTGTTGTACTCCAGGGAGCCGTGGGGGGTCTCCCCGAGCGCCAGTTGGACGATGAAGGCCGTCATCGCCTGGATGCTCTCGATGGGATTGAATGTCAGACGCGGCGTTGCGCCCGCGGCGAGGGTTACCAGCATCGTTTCGCCGATGGCGCGTGAGAACGCCAGGATGAACGAGGCGATGATGCCGGAGAACGCAGCAGGCACGACTATCCGGAGCGAGACTTCCAGCCTCGTTCCGCCAAGGGCGTACGCGGCGGCGCGGAGTGACCGGGGTACCGCAACCATCGCGTCCTCGCTGAGCGACGAGACCATAGGAATGATCATCAGTCCCATCACGAGACCTGCGCTCAGCGCGTTGAACACGAGCAGGTCTTCCTGGAAGACGCGGATCGGGATGCTCTGCAGCAACGGGGTGATGAACGTGAGCGCGAAGTAGCCGTAGACGACGGTTGGGATGCCCGCCAGGACCTCCAGGACCGGCTTGATGCTGCGGCGGACCTTGTCCGGCGCGTACTCCGAGAGGTAAATGGCTATGGCCAGCCCAGCAGGCACCGCAACCGCAGCTGCTATGGAGGCGACGAGGAGAGTCCCACTCACCAGTGGCAGCACGCCGTAATGCCGGTTCCCCTCCGCGTCCTTGAGGATGGGGGACC
Organism: Dehalococcoidia bacterium; assembly: GCA_965208625.1. Classification (GTDB taxonomy): domain Bacteria; phylum Chloroflexota; class Dehalococcoidia; order Lucifugimonadales; family Australimonadaceae; genus Bin16. The sequence continues at coordinate 786,188 of OZ242348.1, read as the reverse complement.
AATTGGTGCCGAAGAGGAATTCCCAGAAGGGGATCTCACCGAAGAAGCCGAGCGACTGGCTCAGCAGGCTGACCACGATGCCGAAAGTGGTTATGACGGACATCACCGCGCAAGCGAAGAAGAGCCAGTGCACGATGCGGCCCTGCAGCGCGCCCCGCTTGCGATTGCGGCTCAACTGCATAGTTGTCTGGCGCTGTCCGATCGGTGCTGCAAAGCCATCTCGTGCCGTAGTGTCCATCACATGTCCTCGTCGCGTCTAGCCCTGCAGGAAGAAATGGAGGTGGGGCGGTGGCACATCGAGCAATGCTCGTGGGAGGAAGGCCACCGCCCCACAGGGGGACGCTGTCTCTAGAGTCCGGCGGCAGACTTGTTGTCGGCGTAGATGCTGCGCTCGACGGGAACGTAGCCCTCTTCGAGGGTAAGGTCGTATCCGTGGTCCATGTAGAACGTAACGAGCGCCTTCACCTCGGGCCTTTCGATGCTCTCGACGTTGACGTAGATGAAGAGCGGCCGGGAGAGTGGCTTGTAGGAGCCGTCCTCAATGGTGGAGGGCTCAGGAGTGACGCAGCCGTCGCCGTCGTCGATGGCGACGATCTTGAGGCTGTCCTGGTTCTCCTGGTAGTAGGCGTACCCGAAGTAGCCGAGGGAGCCGCGGTCGCCGCCGATGCCCTGTACGAGGACGTTATCGTCGGCGGAGGCGGTGTAGTCGGCGCGGGAGACCTGTGCCTCACCGTTGATCTCTTCGGTGAAGTAGTCGAAGGTGCCGGAGTCGGTGTCGGGGCCGTAGAGGCGGAGGCGCTGGTCGGGGAAGCCTGCGCGCACATCCTGCCAGTTGTTGATGGAGGAGCCGGGCTTCCATATCTCGTTGAGCTCTCCGACAGTGAGACAATCGACGAAGTCGTTGTCGGGGTGAACCATGACGGAGAGGCCGTCGGTGCCGATGCGCATCTCAATGAACTCGATGCCGTTGGCAGCGGCAGCCTCAGCCTCGGAGTCCTTGATGGGCCTGGAGGCGTTGGAGATGTCGGTCTCGCCGACGGTGAAGCGCTTGAAGCCACCGCCGGTGCCTGAGACGGCGACGTTGACCTGTACGCCAGGCTGTTCCTTGCGGAACTCTTCGGCAACCGCCTGAGTGACGGGGAAGACGGTAGAAGAGCCGTCGACTTGGATGGTGCCGCTGAGAGCCATAGCCGTAGGCGTAGCCGTCGCCGCCGTCGTAGCCGGAGCTGTAGCCGTAGGCGCCGGAGCCGCTGTCGGCGTTGGGTCCGAGTCGCTACAAGCCATGACGAAGGCGCCAAGAGACGCAATAAGGAGCAATAGCCCACTCATTCTGAAGTATCTGGTTGGTATCATCCTGCCTCCCTTTGGGGGTTGGGGTTACGTTGTTAGCGTAGGGAGGCGAAGTTAACGGCGAGCGCCGGTGCTCTTTAGCGAATCGTTAACGAGGACTGGAGGTTTCCAGTAGGGATAGATCTCAGGCGGTGCGAGGCAGCGTGAACCAGAAAGTGGAACCTGCGCCCTGCGTGCTTTCGACGCCAACCTCGCCGCCGTGCAGCTCGACGATGTGCTTGGCAATGGCGAGACCCAGCCCGGTGCCCCGATCACGGCGGGAGCGGTCAGCCTTATAGAAGCGCTCGAAGAGGTGGGGCAGGTGCTCCGGCTCGATGCCGGGACCGCTATCCCGAACCTGGACGAGAATACAGCCCGGCAACGATCTGTCTGCGCACATCTCTATGGTCCCGCCTCGCGGCGTGAATTTCAGCGCGTTGTCCAGCAGATTGGATATGACCTGCCGCAGTTTCGCCTCGTCACCAGGCGCGACCACGTCCCCAGTGGCGTTGATGGTCACGGTGACACCCGTTTCCTCTATGCGGTGTTCGAGGTCAGTGAGCACGGCTGCGATGGTGGCGGCGGTGTCGACCGGCTCCCGGTGCAGTTCCGATCGGCCACTCTCGATCCTTGAGAGTTCCAACAGGTCGTTCACCATTGCATTCATGCGGTCGACCTCACGGTTGATGCGCCCGAGGAAATCGAGCGCCGCTGCCGGATCGCTCACTGCGCCGCCCTCGAGCGTCTCCACCATTGCCTTGACGGAAGCCAGGGGATTGCGCAGTTCGTGAGAGACGTTGGCGACGAATTCACGCCGCGTCGTTTCCAGCTGCCGTATGGGCGTCAGGTCGTGCAGCGTGAGGAGGACGGAAGTTTCGGACTCATCCGGTTCGGTCTCTCCTGGGCCAGCGGTCAGGGGAGTGGCTGTTGCACTCATGCTTCGCCGGGGAGTCGAGAGGACGAGCTCCGTGTGCTGCCGTTCCCCGGACCCTCTGCTGAGCGTTACGAGGTCCCGTAGTTCGTGGTCGCGCAGGACGGAGCTAAGTGGCGTCCCGGTGGGCGCCTCGATGGAGAGCAGTTCGTTCGCGGCGGGGTTGGAGAGCACGATACGGTTCTCGGCATCGACGAGGATGACGCCGTCGGCCATCGTGTCGAGGACTGCCGTCAGTTGTTCGCGGTGGTCGGCGAGTTGCGAGAAGAGCCGGGCCAGAGCCTCGGTCATCGCCGCGAAAGGCGCCTGCAGGCTGCTAAGCGTGGCGGACGTGAACTCCTCCGGCCGGACGTTGAAGTTGCCCGTGGAGATGCGCCGCATCGCTGCCACTGCGGCACGGGACTCTCTGATCACGGCAATGCTGGTCCTACGCTCCCGCACCAATACAAGGAGCAGGCCGGCAGCGATGAGGAAGGAGAGGAGCGCGATGAAGGGTTCGGATGCAGCAAGGGCCAGCGCCCCGGCGACGAGCGAGAGGAGCGTCAGCGTTCCCAAAGCGATCCCGGCGCCCCGCAGTCCGGCCATATGCTGCTCACCTCAACCTTCGAAGCGGTAGCCGACTCCGCGGATGGTGATTATGCGCGCAGGAGTCGAAGGGTCGGACTCTATCTTTTCACGGAGCCAGCGCACGTGCACGTCCACCGTGCGGATGTCGCCTATATAGTCGTATCCCCACAGCTGTTCGAGTATCTGGTCCCGAGTGAATGCGCGGCCTGGATTCCGCATGAAGAGCGCGAGCAATTCGAACTCGCGCGGCTTGAGTCGCAGCTCTTCATCGTTGAGAGAGGCCTGGTGTGCGTCCACGTCCACGGAAAGCGAGCCTGAGCGCAGGGGTTCAGCCATCCGGCTGGAGGCGGTCTTGCGCGGACGCCGGAGCATGGCGCGGACGCGGGCCATCACCTCGCGCATGCTGAAGGGCTTCGTGACGTAATCGTCCGCACCTATCTCCAAGCCAACGACGCGGTCTATCTCTTCCCCTTTCGCGGTCAACATCAGGATCGGCACGTCACTCTCGCGGCGAAGGATCCGGCAGACTTCCAAGCCGTCGAGGTTGGGAAGCATCACGTCGAGGATGATGAGGTCGGGAAGGGCGGTACGGGCGGTCTCGAGCCCGCTCCCACCGTCCGGCGCCGTCAAGACAGCGTAACCCTCGTGCTCCAGGTTATAACGGAGCGCCTCTACGAGGTTCTCCTCGTCTTCCACCACCAACACAGAGCGGTTCGTCATGCGAGTCGGCTCCGTTCAGGGCCTGCAGGCCTCTTGGGTTACGGGAATCATATGGCCATCGTGCAAGCGAGCGCTTAACGGGCAGTTAAGGGGCTGCGTACACACATCGCGAGTTTAACAGAGCTGCTGCTTACGGCAGTTTTCCAGTCAGGAGAGGCAATCCCACGCAGGGTGGCGCCTGTAGCAGGGCATCCAGTGGGGAAACCGGGCTACGCGCCCCTGATGCGTTCCAGCAACTCGCCGATGGTCAGCCAGTAGTAGACGATGAACGTCCCTGCGACGAGCAACATCACGGCGCTTATCGTGCCGACGTGCGGCAGCGCCTTGCGGAGGCCGGTAGCGATCGCCCCTTTGAAGAGGGCCATGCCGATGGTCAGCGCGAGTATCACAGAGCCCATGCCCAGGCCATACAGAACAAACTGGAGTACGGAGTCCAGGAAGGTCTCTGCAGTGAATGTCCCGCCGATAACTGCGAGGAAGATAGGCAGCGTGCAGCTGAGCGAGGCAGTGCCGTAGGCGAGACCGAAGGTGAAGTAGCTCCGCACGCTCTTGCTGTTCGCGTTGCCGAACCGTGAGGAGATGCTGGCAGCGAAGTTGTTGTAGAGCTTGCCGCCGGAGAGGAGGTACGCTCCAGCTACAACGAGCAACACACCGATGATGAGGCCGATCCACGGGAAGGCGTCCGCTATCCCGCGTGCGCCCAGGCCGATGGGCGTTCCAACGGCTGCGAAGAGGACCACGAATCCCACCGATACCGTCGCGCCCACGAGGAGGGCCCGGCGCAGTCGTGACACGACGCTGCTGGCAGCGGCATCGCCGCCTTCGCTCTCGCTCAGGTAGAGGCCGAGGTAAGCGGGGAGCATGGCAAAACCGCAAGGGTTGACGGAAGAGACCATGCCCGCGCTGAATGCGAACCCGAAGGGGAACAGATCACCCAGGTCGCCCAGAAAGTTGCCGGATTGAGCGGACGCGGACTCCACGCTCTGGGTAACCGCTCCAAACTCGCTGCCTGTGATGATCGCCCCGACGATCGCGACCGCGAGCGACCCCACGAGTGCGAGGATAGGCCCAGCTGTTCCCCAACCGATGTTCTGTACCGCGGCACGCATCATTCTGCTCCCAGTTCCGTGGTTCTACCTGGCTCTCTCTATATGATACGTCCCGCGATGCCACGGAGGATGTTCATCCTTACGCGGGCGTGCTACCGCCATCGCATGTTTCTCCTGCGCATGCTGAATGCAACGGCGACAAGAAGTCCGCTTGCAACGAGTGTCAGCGTGAGCGCGAGCACCTGCGCCTCGTTCGTGCGGCCGGTCAGGACAGCCTCGTAGATGGCTATGGGCATCGTGCGTGTGCGCCCGGGAATGCTTCCAGCCACCATGAGCGTCGCTCCGAACTCCCCTATGGCGCGTGCGAACGCAAGGCTGACGCCGGTCATCACCGAGCGCCAGGCGAGGGGGAGCGTTATGCGCGTGAATATGGTCCGCTCCGTCTGCCCCAGCGTACGAGCCGCGTCTTCCAGCGTATGGTCCACCGATTCGAACCCGGCCTGCGCGGTGCGGATGAGGAAGGGCGCGGAAACGAAGAAGGCCGCGAGCGCAGCTCCGCTCCACTGGAAGACGAACGTGAACCCGAAGAGCGCCTCGAGTGCCTCGCCCAGGGGTGAGTTGCGCCCTACGGCGACCAGCAGGTAGTAGCCGAGTACCGTAGGAGGCAGCACCATGGGTATGAGTACGGCCGTTGAGAGCAGGTCGTGCACCCAACCGCGCAGACGTGAGAGCCCCCACGCGATGGGAATGCCAACCACGAATGCAAGCGCCGTACTTGCAACGCCGGTCTGCAGGCTAAGTCTGAGGGCGTCCCAGTCCATCGTCACTCCACGCCGCCAACCTTATCAAGCTGCGGCGCGTAGCCGAACCGCTCCCACGTTTCGATCGCCTGTTCGTCGAGCATCGACGCGATAAAGCGCACCGCCGTGTCCGCCGCCTCTGATCCGCTGGTCACGCCCGCAGTGACCTGGAGGCCGACGTTCGATTCCGGGGGCAGTGGGGCCAACGCGCGGATGCCTCGAGCGTCCGAGGCGATGACCAGTGAGCGCGGAACGAAACCGACCTCTGCGTTGCCGCTCGCCACGAACTGGAACGCGTGCGCGACGTTCTCGCCGTAAGCGATCCGCTCAGCTACCTCATCCCAGACACCCAGGTCCCTGAGGTAGCGCCTGGCCGCCTCCCCATATGGCGCGATATCCGGGTTTGCAAGGGCTATCTGTCGCACAGCGCCGCTACGCAGGAGCGACGAAACATCGTCTGCATGGTCGTCGAGGTTCGTGATCGCGACGAGTTCGCCCGTCGCGAGTGTGGTCAGGCTGGCTGGGTCGAGCAATCCTTCGGCGGTGAGCGCGGAGGTGTAGCGACTGTCGGCTGAGACGATGAGGTCGAGGGGAGCGCCCTGGCGCAGTTGTTCGGCGAGCGTGCCGGACGCGCCGGTAACGAGCGTCACGGAGGTCCCGTTCTCGGACTCGAACCGTGCTGCGAGTTCTTCGGCTACCGGCTGGATGCTCGCGGCGACGCCTACCAATAAGGCAGGTCTGCTTTCGCCTTCGCTGGGTGCACAGGCAGGGAAGAGCAGTGCAAGGAGCAGGGCGGTCGCCAGCCCACTCAGCCTGAGCACCGAAGGAGAAGGGGCTGCGCTAGAGCGATTCAAGGACTGCGCCGGCGTGGCCCTTCACCTTTACATTCTCGAAGACGCACTCAACGATGCCCGCTTCGTCTATAACGAACGTCGTACGCGCCACGCCCATGTAGGAACGCCCGTAGTTCTTCTTCTCGACCCAGACCCCGTACTTGTTGACGATCTCCCTGTCCGGGTCGGCGACGAGTGTGAACGGCAGGGAGTATTTGCTCTTGAAGTTCTGGTGGGATCTCACGCTGTCGGTGCTGACGCCGATGACTACGGAGTTCTTCCGGGAAAGGGCAGGGGAGAGGTCCCGGAAGTCGCATGCCTCCTGCGTGCAGCCCGGCGTGTTGTCCTTTGGATAGAAGTAGAGGACCACCTTGCTGCCGCGCAGCGAGCCGAGCGTGAATTCCGCGCCGGTGTCGTCAGCAGCAGTGAAATCGGGCGCGACATCGCCAACCTGGAGCATCAACCTCTCCTGGATACACGTGTGGCAGTGGATCCTGAGAGTGAATCGTAAATCCCAGGGTACCGTGGGACAACCCCGCCACGCCTGAAGAGCCTCGTACAGCGCTTCCATGAAGCGGAGACGAGGTTGTGGTCGTCTCTGGGAGCGTTACAGCCCTCCCAAGCACATGCTCGCCGGGGATGGCAAGCCCCGGATGGCACGCTAGAGAAACCGCACCGCAGGAATAAACAGAGACTCCGACAGCAGTTCGCAGGAGCGGCGGTAGCAGTTCCCAGATAAACGGGTAGAGGAATGCAGAGAAATCTGCAGCAATACGCTATTGTCTTATCTGTTTCACTCCTGCAGAATCCTTCAGGCGCACAGAGAAACTCTGAGCCGCGACAGAATGAACAGCAGCGGAGGGAGAGGAAATGGCGAGACTCGGCCAGTACAGCTACCCGGACATCAGGTTCGGCGACGCGGTAGAGATAGCGAACCGCATCCTGAACAAGTTCAAGGGGACGGTGAGCGTGAAGGGCCTTGCGTGGGAACTGGGGATGGCCGAGGGGAGCGGCACCCTGTTCGCGAAGGTCGCGGCGCTGCGCGATTTCGGCCTCGTAGAAGGCCGTGGCGAGCTTCGTATCTCACAGCTGGCGCAGCGGGTCCTGCACCCGGCCAGTTCAGAGGAATGCCTGGAAGCGACAGCCGAGGCATTCCAGCGAGTCGAGCTGTTGAGTCAGCTCTACACGCGGTTCGAGGGCGAGGTGCCAGACGACATGAGCCTCCTGGTAGGGCTGGAGGAGATCTCCCGCGCCCCCCGGGACGAGATCGTCAAGCGTGCTCCCCTTATCCAGAAGCACCTGACCGATGCCATACGGGTGCTCGGGAGGCCTGTCAAGGCAGAGAGAATCGCAGAATATTCTGGTAAGCGCCAGAGGATTGCTGTCGAGTCTCCAGATATTGCTCCTGAACCGGCAGCCGATGAGCCGTCTGGCGACGGGCTGCACATCACGGCAGCAGGGCGGCGCCTCTCAGTGCCGCTGACACCTGAGTACATAGAGGTGGCGATCAGCCTGCTCCGCGCGATGCAGGTGGAGATGCGGGGGGATGCCTCAGGCGAGCCCGCGATGCCGCTCTTCGAAGGCATGGAATTCGACCTGGGAGAGCAACTGGACGTGTGAGGCGGGGACTGGCGCCCCAGACAGGATTCGAACCCGTGACCCGCTGCTTAGAAGGCAGCCGCTCTATCCTCTGAGCTACTGGGGCCTCTATTCGACTATAGTGCCGGGGCGCATGAGGGTCAATCAACCCTCCGTGCGCCCCGGTTGCGCTTTAACACCACTCGTGTGGAGGGGATGTGATCCATGACGTACCAGACGATTAATTTCGAGACCGAAGGCCCGCTCGGCGTCCTGACGCTCAATCGGCAGGAACGCCTGAATGCCATCAGCCGTGAGGTAACCGAGGAGCTCCAGGACCTGGTGACGCGCCTCGAGACGAACGAGGAGGTCCGAGTCCTCATCGTTACAGGCTCAGGTCGTGCCTTCTGCGCCGGCGCCGACATCAAGGAGCGGGCCGAGAATCTGGACGATCTCTCGCTGGCGCGGACCTCGGCCGTCATATCTCCTACATTTCGGCGGTTGGAGCGCCTCAACCAGGTGAGCATCGCCGCAGTCAACGGCGTCGCGGCAGGCGGCGGCCTCGAACTGGCGATGGCGTGCGATCTGCGGGTCGCGAGCTCCGAGGCGCGCATGGCGCTTCCAGAGCTGACGCTCGGCATCCTGCCGGGCGCGGGCGGCACGCAACGGCTCCCTCGCCTCATAGGACCCGCGCGGGCGAAAGAGATGATGCTTCTCGGCAAGTTCATCGATGCGCAGACAGCACTCGAATGGGGGCTCGTCAACGCTGTTTCTCCGCCCGGCCAGTTGATGGTGGACGCGCGGGCCTGGGCGGCACGGCTGCTCGAGTTGCCGCCGCTCTCGCTCGCGAGCATCAAGAACGCTGTCAACGTGGCGATGGACGTGGACCTGGACAGCGGCATCCAGTACGAGCAACGCTGCTCGGCTATGCTCGCGCTCACCGAGGACAGGCGGGAAGGGCACACTGCGTTCGTTGAGAAGCGGCCCCCTGTGTTCGTCGGACGCTAGGAGGACGCCTTGCTTCAGCGGCCCTCGAACCGGGTCGCAACCCAGTGCATCGTTACGGGCCCGAGCTGGTGGCGCCGGACGCTTCGGATCGACATCGAGCCGACGTCGGCGGACGTCGTGCAGCGTTCCTGTACGAACCGCCCGATGGGACGCGACGCCACGATGGCGAACATGGTATTGGAGAAGGCGCGGCTCACTCCCCGGCTCCCTCCTCCAGCGATGCGGTAGCCTCCCAGTGACGCCATGGTCGCCAGTGCGGCGCCCACGACGATGTTGGTCCCGCAGAAGGGGGATACAGCCAGGCTGCTCTCTCCCGCCTGCATCCGGCGTAGCGCTTCATGAGCTGACTCCTCGACCTGGTGTGTGGGGATGTCGCCAAGCACGAGGAATCCAGTCGGTATCGAATAACCCGCTACTGGCCTACCGCTGGCCGATGGCAGGAGCAGGAGCGCGATGGTCGCGTGCTCGAGGCCGTGGTTGCGTTTCGTCTTCTGCCAGGGATTCAACGTGTTTCTTCCAGGGCGGGGTATCGCCGCGTCTTCTCGATTGTACGTCAGTGGGTGCCCCCGCGGACCGGTAGGGTAGGGCAGTGAACCGAGTACATCTGTCAAGAGGCAGATGGCATTGCGCCGGCCTAAGTGGGGCTACGTGAGGCGGATGATCTCGACTCCGGCGAGGGTCAGAGCCGTTACGACGATCCCCGCAATCACGACGCCGGCCGCAATCGCAGGCAACCCGCGGCGCACCGGTTCGTTCAGGGTCCAGACGATGAGGGTGCCGGTCCACGCGCCGGTAAGCGGTAAGGGGATGGCAACAGCCAGGACGATGCCGAAGAAGCCGTAGCGTTGCACTCGAGGCCCCCACGACTGTTGGATGCGGGCTGTGCGCCAACGCAGGAGGCGGCCGACGATGTTCTGCTGAGCTTCCACCCGTACGCCGATCGTGCGCAGAGCGATGAGGATGAACGGAACGGGAATTACGTTCCCGACGATGGACAGGGCGAGCGCCTGTGGCCAGGGCATGTCCATGGAGGTGATGGCGAGAGGGATGGAGGCTCGCAGCTCGCCGATAGGCGTCATGGCGGTCAGCAGAACGATCAGTGCGTCGGGCAAGGGTTAACCTCGGATTGGTCGGCCGCCAGTGGGGCTGGCGAGGGCCGTATTGTACCTGAGTCAAGAGTGGGCAGGAGAGTGTTCTGGACAGTTCTTATACTTTGTCTAACTATTTGGATAACCCAAAGTCCGGAAAGTTCGTAAGCTAAACATTGGCACAAGTATCATGTGAAGAGGTAGAATCTGTCTCAACATTCCGTAAGGGGAGGGTAAGCATGGCGCGCAAGACCCGGCTCATGCGGCAGGTGGAGGAGCGGTTCCATCAACCGCTAGAGCGCCTGTTGCCAGAGAAGATCAACGAAAACGGCCTCTCGGCCACGGCGGCTGAGCTGGAGGTGTCCAAGGCCACACTTGGCTACTGGCTCCTCAAGCTCGGCATCAACGTCCGGCGTGTTGCACTTGCTCCGGGGGAGACCCTAGAGGTCAAACGGGCAAGCTGAGCAGCACCTCCTGACGTAAAGGGAGGCGGACCGGCGATCTGGGGAGACGCTGCTCCGCCTCTCTTTGTGCATTGCGCACAGCGGAGGGAGCCCCGGGTTACCCCCGTGTATCTTCCTTGACATAGCGAAGGGGCGGGTGATACAACGTGATAGAAATCACAACTGCCCCTCCTCCTTCTACAAGAGGCCGCGTGCGACTCCCCCGCCCAATAGTTCCCATACTGCTCACCATCACAGCCTTGGCCGTTTTCGCCGCCGTGACGGCATGCGGGGGAACCAGCGTTGTTGCGACACCCGAGTGTTATCTCGCCCAGGAAGGGCAGATCGTTGGGGCGGCGGGAGCCGATTGCGAGCCCCCGGATGACGTGGAGGTTCTCCCGACTCCTACTCCCACACCCGCTTCAGGTGGGGGTGGCGCAAACGACGCCCGGGTGCTTTTCATTACGTACGCCTGCGCCACCTGCCACGAGTTGGACAGCATCCCCCAGTCCAAGGGCAGCAGCGACGGCCCGGCGCTCGCGGGCATCGGCGCGAAGGGTGCGGACTACATCCGCGAGTCGATCCTGAACCCGTCCGCCGAGGTCGTCGAAGGCTATGAGGACGGCCTGATGCCGCAGGACTTCGCGACCCAACTCTCGACCGACGAGTTGGACTTGCTCGTCACCTTCCTGTCGAGCCAGTAGTCACCACGGCGCCCTGGTCAGCGCGCTGGGACACCCACCCTCAGCTTTTCCTCAGTCTGTTCGTTGACCCTTTCTCGGCGCGTCCCCTATACTGCGCTGCCAGTGCGGTTAGAGGTTTTTCTTCCGCAAAACCACAACGTATTGAGGTTTCGAGATGCAGTTACACTGCCTACAGGAGAATCTCAGCCAGGGACTCAGCATCGTGCAGCCAGCGGTCGCCACGCGTACGACGCTCCCCATCACGCAACACGTTCTCCTCGCCACGGACGAAGGCCGGCTGAAGCTCTCTGCCACCAACCTGGAAGTCGCCATCAGCACGTGGATAGGTGCCGACATCCAGGAAGAAGGCACGGTAACGATTCCAGCGAGGCTGCTGACCGACTTCGTCAACTCGCTTGGGCGGCAGACCATCAAGGTGCAGACCGCTTCCCAGGGAGGCGGCATCTCGGTCGAGGGAGACCGCACGAAGGCCAACATCAACGGCACGGGTGCCGAGGAGTTTCCTCCCATCCCCGCCATAGATCAGGGCGTCTCGACAAAGATGTCGGGCAGGGCGCTGCGGGATGCGATCCATCAGGTCGTGCTCGCCGCGGCGGTCGAGGACTCGCGTCCGGTGCTCACCGGCGTGAACATCGAGCTCGACGGCACGAACGTCACCTTCGCTGCTGCTGACGGCTTCCGCCTCGCAGTGCGCAAGGCCCAGCTGCTGGAGCCTGCCAGTGAGAAGGTCTCGGTCATCGTTCCGGCCCGCACGCTCTCCGACATCGAGCGTCTCCTGGACGGAGACGACCCGGTCGACATCGTGGTGACGACCCAGCGAAGCCAGATCCTCTTCCGTTTCAAGAACATCGAGGTGGTGTCGCAGCTCATCCAGGGAACGTTCCCCAACTACGCGCAGCTCATCCCCCAGGAGCACGGAACGCGCGCCATCATCGGCCTGAACGAACTGCAGCGCGCGACCCGAACGGCGGCCATCTTTGCGAAGGACGGCTCCGGCATCATCAGGTTGCAGATGAGCGCGGAGGGCGGCGCCCCGGGAGTCCTCACGATATCGTCACGCGCGGAAGAGGTCGGCGACAACACTGGCAACCTCGAAGCGGACGTTGAGGGAGCCGAAGGGAAGATCGCGTTCAGCAGCCGCTACCTGAGCGACGTGCTCAGCGTCATCGGCAAAGATAAGGTGGCGCTGGAGATGACCACTTCGTCGAGTCCGGGCGTGATCCGTCCTGTGGACGACGGCGGGGAATACGTCCACGTCGTAATGCCTATGTTCGTTCAGTGGTGAGCTGAGCGACTCCACAAACTCTTCATCCGAGGGAACATGATGCAGACAATCGGAGTTCGCATCGGGTACGTGCTTGTCTTGGTCGCGATGCTCGCATTGCTCCTGGGAGCTTGTGAGGGCGATGACCCCACACCCACGCCAACCCCTACAACAGCACCAGCGGCGGCGGAACCCCTGGAGCCGGTGAAGATTGGCTCGCTCATGGACTTTACCGGAGAACTGGGTGAATTCGGCGGCCCCATGAACGATGCGGTCCTCCTTGCCGCCGAGCACATCAATGAGGCAGGTGGCGTGCTTGGGGGGCGAGAGATCGAGATCGTCGCGGAAGATGGAGCCACCAGCGACGTCACCTCCGTTGATGCGGCTCGAAAACTCGTGAACGTGGATGGCGTCTCGGTGCTGATAGGGCCCCTGGCGAGCGGTATCACGCTCGCCGTCGCGAACGCCGTCACGATAGACAATCAGGTCCCACAGATCTCACCGTCTGCGACATCGCCGGCGTTGACGCTGCTGGACGATGACGACTTCGTCTTCCGCACTGCGCCTTCCGATGCGTTCCAGGGTGTGATATTGGCTGAACTTGCGTACGAGCTCGGGTACCGGAACGCGGGAGCACTGTTCGTCAACAATCCATATGGACAGGGGCTTGCAGACCAGTTCACAGCGTCGTTCCAGGCATTGGGCGGGCAGGTGACTGCCATATCCCATGAGTCGGGGCAGCCTTCCTACGCTTCCGAACTGGCGCGCGTAACCGAGAATGACCCCGACGTGCTGGTTGCGGTCAGCTATCCGGTCAGTGCGGGTGTGTATATCCGTGAGGCGATCGAGAGCGGGGCCGCGGACACGTTCCTGTTCGTGGACGGGAGCAAGTCCGAGGACCTGATAGATGCGGTTGGCGCAGGGAGCCTCGAAGGGATGTACGGCACCGCGCCCGGCGCAGTAGAGAGCGAGGCAACGGCGCAGTTCGCAAGCGACTACGCCTCAGCGCATGGAGACAGCTCGCTTCCGTTCATCAGGGAGTCCTACGACGCGATGGCCATATTCGGTCTCGCCGTCCAGGCTGCGGGTTCGGACGAACCCGTTGCAGTCAGAGACGCGATGCGCGCGGTAGCGGGTCCGCCGGGAGTGGAAGTCGGGCCCGGAGCGGCAGAGTTGGCGCGCGCGCTACAGTTGCTGCAGGACGGGCAGGAGATCAACTACCAGGGCGCGAGCGGTCCCGTTGACCTGGATGAGAACGGCGACGTAAGCGGCGCGATGGAGATATGGAAGATCGCCGGCGGAGCTCTCGTCTCCGAGAGCGTTGTGACCGAACCCGGAACTGTCTCGGTTGCACCTGCTCCCCCCAAGGAACCGGTGAAGGTCGGTTCGGTGATGGACTTCACCGGCGAGTTGGGCGAGTTCGGCGGCCCCATGAACGATGCAGTCCTCCTTGCTGCCGGGCACATCAATGCGGCAGGCGGCGTGCTGGGCGGGCGCGAGATCGAGGTCGTTTCGGAGGACGGCGCCACCAGCGACGTTACGGCCGTTGACGCCGCGCGCAAGCTGGTAAACGTGGATGGAGTCTCCGCGCTGATCGGACCTCTGGCCAGCGGGATCACGCTCGCCGTTGCGAACGCCGTCACCATCCCCAACCAGGTACCCGAGATATCCCCGTCAGCAACCTCACCGGCGCTGACGGTGCTGGAAGACGACGACTTCATCTTCCGCACCGCTCCATCCGACGCGTTCCAAGGCGTGGTCCTCGCAAACCTTGCGCGCGGACTTGGCTATCAGAATGCTGCTGTCCTGTTTGTGAACAACCCCTACGGGCAGGGGCTTGCAGACCAGTTCACAGCGTCGTTCCAAGCGTTGGGCGGGCAGGTGACTGCCGTATCCCATGAGTCGGGCCAACCTTCATACGCTTCGGAACTCTCCCGGGCAACCGCCAACGACCCCGACGTGCTGATTGCGATCAGCTACCCAGTCAGCGCCGGCGTCTATGTCCGTGAGGCGATCGAGAGCGGAGCTGCGGATACGTTCCTGTTCGTGGACGGGAGCAAGTCTGAAGAGTTGATAGCGGCAGTGGGCGCCGACAGCCTCGAAGGGATGTACGGGACCGCGCCCGGCGCGGTGGAGAGCGAGGCAACGGCGCAGTTCGCCAATGATTACGCCGCCGCGTACGGGGACAGTTCGCTTCCATTCATCAGGGAGTCCTACGACGCTATGGCGATCTTCGGTCTCGCTATCGAGGCAGCGGGCTCAGACGACCCCGTCGCTATCCGAGACGCGATGCGCGCGGTGGCGGGCCCGCCGGGCGTTCAGGTCGGTCCCGGAGCGGCAGAGTTTGCGCGCGCACTGCAATTGCTGCAGGACGGCCAGGAGATCAACTACCAGGGCGCCAGTGGCCCTGTTGATCTGGACGAGAACGGCGACGTGAGCGGCGCGATGGAGATATGGAAGATCGCCGGAGGCCAGATCGTCACCGAGCGCGTCATCACCGAATAACCTCCCGCGGCATAGAGACGGTCAGCAGGCAGCGCCAGAGGGGCGCTGCCTGCTCTCATGTCCGGGCGTCGCGGCGCGCGCGTGCGGCAAGACGCTCCCGCACCCGGACGATGCCAGGTGTGATTCCGTCCGGAGCGTACAGGAGCACGAGTACGACCAGCACACCAACCGCGAAGAAGCGGATGTTCGGCAACCCTACGAAATCCAATGCGTCCAGGATGGGCACATTCAGGGCCTCCGGCAGCAGTTCGATGACGTTCGGCAGGAACTGCGATCCGCTCCAGATGCCCCACACGACGAACGCGCCCACGATCGGGCCGTAGAGACGTCCACTTCCGCCCGCTACGAGCATGGCCCAGATGATGAATGTGCCGAGCAGCGGCGTGAACGTGATGGGAGAGATCGCCCGGAAGTTGAAGGCGTACAGCGCTCCGCCGATACCCATGATCACCGCGCCCAGGACGAAGGCTTGGAGCTTGAAGCGGAATACGTGTTTGCCACTCGCTTCAGCCGTGACCTCGTCCTCCCTTATCGCGCGCAGCACACGCCCCCATGGGGAGTGCATCAGGGCCCGTATCCCTGCGAAGAGCACCGCGAACACGACCAGAACTACAACCAGGTAGACCCGGTCGTAATCCTGAGGCGCGACGATGTCACCGAATGGGCGTGGGATCGTGTAGATGCCCCGGCTTCCGTTGCTCAACCATCGCTCGTTCAGGAACAGAAGGCGGACACTCTCGGCGATGCCAAGTGTCGCTATCGCGAGGTAGTCGCCCCGCAGCCGTATGGTGATGGTGCCGACCACGAGCGCAACGACCGCGGCCACGAGCGCTGCCGCCAGCAGCCCGGCCACGAACCACAGGTCCAGCACGCCGATGACGGGGAGCGCGTCGAGGCGGTTCGCCAGATCGCCCGAGTAGAGATAGTCCTCGCCCTGGTTCGACAATGGAGGGCGGATGGTCAGGAGCGACGCGGCGTACGCGCCGAGGGCGAAGAAGCCGGCCACGCCGATGTTGAACAACCCGGTGTAGCCCCAGTGCACGTTGAGGCCGAGCGTGAACACGGAATAGATGCCGACGAGTATGGCGAACGCGGTGAGGAATTCCAGCATCAGCCTTTGCTCCCAAACAAGCCACGCGGTCTGAACAGCAGCACGATCACCATGACGGTGAACGCTATCGCCGGCTTGTAGGTCGGAAGGGCCCACGCCGTTGAGACCTCCATCGAGATACCGATGAGCATCGCGCCCAGGAACGCTCCATACGGGTTGCCGATGCCGCCGACCACCACTGCCGCGAAGAGAGGAACGAGCAACTGGAAGCCGATGGTGGGCTTCAACTGGGAGGTTGCGTTGAATATGACGAGCAGCACGCCCGCTGCGCCCGCCAGCGCTCCGGCGATACCCCACGTCCACAGCAGCACGCGGTCCGTGTTGATGCCGCTGGCGCGTGCGAGGTCAGGGTTGTCGGAGGTTGCGCGCATCGCTTTGCCCTGCTTCGTGCGCGTGAGCAGCAGGTGCAGCGCGATCGCCAGTACGAGCGCAGCTCCGCTCACGAACAGGTGGTTCGGCGCGATGCTGATGTCGGCGGGCAGGGAGATGTGCTGTCGGCCCTCGTTCGGGAAGTAGCGGACGGGGGTGTCCCAGAGCATCTGGACGAAGCCCCGTATCGCGATGGCAAGGCCGAGCGAGGCTATCTCGATCGTCACGATGTTCGCCCGGCGCAGGCGCAGCCTGCGGAAAACGAACACGTCCATCCCCACGGCCAGCGCTGCCACTGCTGCCATGCTCACAGGGATCGCGATGAGCAGCGGAAACCCGAACGTGAAGGGCCCCAGCCCCGTGTGTTCCGGCAGGACGCTGACGAGCAGGAAGAAAGCCACGTAGGCGCCCATCGTCATCATGTCGCCGTGCGCGATGTTGGCAAACCGCATCACGCCGAAGACCAGGGTGATGCCGACCGCGCCCAGCGCAAGGACGCTGCCGAGGAAGATGCCGTTCATGGCGAGCCCGATCTCGCTCAGTGCGAGGGCGACGAAGACGATGGCGAGCACAGCCTGCACGACGCGGCTCGCTCGGACCATCGCGGGACTTCTCATCGTGCGTGCTGTAATGAACATCGCGTTGCCTATTCGTCCCCCAGGTACAGGCGGCCCACCTGCGGGTCGCTGGCCAGCTCAGGGCCTGTGTTCTCCATGCGAACCTCTCCCATCGCCAGCACGTAGCCCCGGTGGGAGATGGAGAGCGCCTTCTTCGCGTTGTGTTCCACCATGAGGATCGCGACTCCGGTGGCGTTGATGTCGCGCACCATCTGGAACACTGTTCCCATGAGTAGCGGCGAGAGCCCAGCGGTGGGCTCGTCCAGCAGCAGGAGCTTCGGCTCCAGCATGAGGGCGCGCGCCACCGCCATCATCTGTCGTTGCCCGCCGGAGAGAGCACCGGCCTTCGCGTTGCGCTTCTCCGCCAGGTCAGGGAACAGCTCGAACATCTCCCGGATACGGCCGTCCAGCTTGTCGTTCCGCAGGAAGCCACCCATCTCGAGGTTCTCGGTGATGGTCAGGGTAGGGAAGACGTTGTCCGTCTGCGGGACGTAGCAGAGCCCCAGCGGGATGCGGCGGTCGGGGCGCAGCGCCTCGATGTGCTGACCATCGAAACAGATCTCTCCCGCCGATGCCTGTACGATGCCAACGATCGATTTCATCATCGTGGACTTGCCGGAGCCGTTCGGCCCGATGATCGTCACGATCTCGCCCGCATCCACGCGCATGTCGACGCCGTGCAGTATCTCGGTGTCCCCGTATCCTGCGCGTATACCTGTGGCATCGAGGAGGGGCATCGTTCAGTCTCCCAGGTACGCCCGGACGACTCGCTCGTCCTGCTGTACGGCTGCCGGAGCGCCCTGTGTGAGGACGGAGCCCTCGCTCATCACGATGACGTGGTCGCAGAGGCGCATCACGAGCCCCATGTCGTGTTCGATGATGAGGAACGTGATTCCCAGCTCCTCTCGCGCCCGCCGGATGCCGTCCACGAGACGCCTCAACAGTGTGGGGTTCACGCCCGCGCCCGGCTCATCGAGCAGCACCATGCGCGGCCTGGCCATCAGCGTGCGCGCCAGTTCCAGCAGCTTCTTCTGTCCACCGGAGAGCCCCTCCGCCGGGAGGTCCGCTACCTCCGATAACCCGGTGAACTCGAGCACCTCGCGCGCCTGGGCCTCTATCGCTCGCTCCTGGCGTTTGACGAGCCAGCGGGCCGCGAGGGCGCGCCACATGCTCTCTCCCGCCTGGTTGGACGGTACGAGCATGAGATTCTCAATGACGCTCATGCGCTTCAACTCGCGAGGTATCTGGAACGTGCGGACGATGCCCTTGCGAAAGATGAGGTAGGACGGCAGTCCGTCGATGCGCTCGTCTCTGAACGTAACGCGGCCTGCGGTCGGCTTGTGGAAACCGGCGACGAGGTTGAACAGCGTCGTCTTGCCCGCGCCGTTCGGCCCGATGAGGCCGGTGATGGAGCCTTCATCCACGTTTAGCGAGCAGTTGTCGACGGCGCGCACGCCGCCAAAGTCCATCACCAGTCCGCGCACGCGCAGGATCGCAGAGGCCATGCCTCCTCACTCAGGGGCGGGATGGCGCGGATTATACGGGAACGCACCGGCCACGCATCGCCACCCTGCCAAGCGGCAGGCAGCGTGCCGTCAGTACGGCCAGGGATGCGGTGGATGCCACCCGGCGGCTTACTCGCCAGTTATGGCTGCCGCGCGGTTCTTCTTGGGGCTGTTGTTGAAGCCGATGTTGTCCTCGAACGGGTGGAACTCTCGCGCTTCGTGACAGTACTTGCACTCACCGGCCATCGTGGCGCTGGGTGAACCGACTATCCAGTGGTGCGCCCCGGTGGGGGATAGGTTGCAGTGACTTGCCTCAAGGGTCATCTTCGGCTGTGCCTTCGTTGTCATCCCATGTCCTCCGATCTCTGCAAAGCCAAGGGGGCAAAGAGCCCGTGGCTCGTCTGTGGTGGAGATGGGGGAGAGTCGAACTCCCCGTCCAGAAGACGCTCAGCGCGGATGTACTACAGGCTTATCCGGCGTTTGGTTGGGTGGATGGGTAGGCCCACCGGCGGGCCGTCCCGCCACCTGCCGCGAAGTCTTGAGTGGCTCGCAGCGGCGTCAGAGCCACTGCACCCCGACTGTATGACGCTTCCGTTAGCCGCCGGAGTGGGCTAGCGGGGCGTGGCTACGCTGTTTAGGCAGCCAGTGCGACTGGTTCGTCGGCAGTTGATGTTTTGCCGTCTGATTAGCGAGTAGGCGGCGAACTCGGCCTGCAATCCTGCCAAGCTGATCCCCTGTCGAAACCACGCATCCCCACAGCAGACCAGTTGCACTACTATCGTACAGCGAGGGCAGGGGGTGGTCAAACGGCGGGTGTCAGTTCAGGCCCCCCGACGGAGGGCGCGCGCTATCTCGCGATCGGACTCGCGCCGCATGATGGCCTGCCGCTTGTCGTAGCGACGGCGCCCTTTCGCCAGGGCCAGTTCCACCTTCGCGTGGTGTCCCTTGATGTAGATGCGCAGGGGAACGATAGTGAGGCCCTGTTGCCCCGCTGCACGGCTGAACCGCTCTATCTCTCCCGAGTGCATCAGCAGCTTTCGCGAACGCGTCGGCTCGTGCCCCCATGGCCCCGCGCTCGTCCATGCGGCGACGTGCATGTTGTGGAGCCACATCTCTCCGTTGCGCACCTGTGCGTAGGCGTCGCGGATGTTGACCCGTGCATCGCGAACGGACTTGATCTCCGTGCCGGTCAACGCGATGCCTGCCTCGATGCGATCAAAGAGGTCATAGTCGAAGCGCGCCCGCCGGTTGTCCGCGACGGTCCGGATGTGCGGTCGACCGGGCTTCTGCTGCTCCGGTTGCTTCTTCTTTTTGCGTTTGGGAGGCATCGCTCAACGGCCTGTCATTCGTTCGAGTTCGGCAACCGCGGCTTCCAACTGCTCGTCGGGGTAAGAGGCGGGGTTCGGTTCCGGTTGGATGCTGCAGAGCGTCTCCAGCGCGTCGGTAAGTTCACTGGACCCATCCAGCGAAACGGCCTCGTCCTCGTAGGCTGTGCAGAGGGTCCGCGTCAGTTCGCCGATGCGCCCCTGCGCCCGTACGTTCACCTCACGTCCGACGCGCACGTCCGGCTCGATGCCTTCTCCTTCGATCGTGCGCCGGTCCGGCGTGAGCCATCGTGCGATAGTGAGGTTCAACCCAGCGCCGGACTCCAGGTCGCGCAGCAGGTTGACCGCGCCTTTGCCGAACGTGCGCGTGCCGACAATACGGGCGCGCTCGTGGTCTTGCAACGCTCCCGAGGCCACTTCCGACGCCGACGCGCTGAAGCCGTTCACGAGCACCACGAGCGGGAGGTCGTAGGCCGTTCCTTCTCCGGTGACGTGCTCCACAGTCTCGTTGCCGCTCGCATCCACCCAGCGGATGACTTCGCCTTCCTCCACGAACTCGGAGACGACGCTCACGGCAGCGGTCACGAGTCCGCCCCCGTTATTCCGCAGGTCCAGCACGAGTCCCTCGGCGCCGAGACCGCGCAGGTCGGCTATGGCGGCCCGCAGGTCGGCGCCGGACTCTGCGTCGAACGACGAGAGGCGTATGTAGCCGAAGCCGCTGGGGAGGATGTGGGAATGCACGGAGCTGACGCTTATCGTGTCCCGCACGATGGGGATCTCCACGGGGCGCGAGATGCCGGCGCGTGAGACGCCGAGCACAACCTCCGTGCCCTTCGGGCCGCGTATCAGCGCGACCGTCTCGTCGAGCGTGAGCCGTTCGATGGGCCTGCCATCCACGCTGACCAGGATGTCGCCCGGCATGAGCCCAGCCTCGAAGGCAGGTGAGCCGGGGAGCGGCCCCAGTACGACGATCTGGCCGTCCACCTCAGTCACGCTCGCGCCGATGCCCTCGAAGTCGGGTTGGTGTCCCTCCAGCGAGAGGTTGAATGCCGCATAGCGCTCGGGATCGAGATACGTGGTGTAAGGGTCGTCCAGGTACTCCAGGAGGCCCTCGATGCCTGCACGCTCCATCTCCGTGGCGGAGAGCTTGTCCCGATCGATGAAATCTTCCTGGAGCACTTCGACGACTTCGATGAATTCACTGTGCTCCTCCTGCGCGCATCCGGCCACGGCGAGGATGACCGCAGCCACGACAGCGGCGTATGCCGCTGCGCGCATCCCGGACAAGTGCCTCGCCATTGCGATCGCTCCAACAAGAGAGTGGGCTGCGCGGGCCGGCCGGCTGATGTTGTGCGAGCCCGCATCTTCCAAGGATACGTCACGGGGCAGGACGCCATGGCGGATGCGCTCCACACTGCGGTAGTGGCTTCGTTGCCGGAAGGGGGGAGGAGGGCTGGTCGTTAGAGGGCGGATTGTGGTGTTGCAATTGAAGATACTTTACATAACAGCAATAGTGCGCAATCGCACCTGGGAATGGCCGATCGGCCGTGAGGCCCCTCTACGCTGCCAGCCCGACCTACCCTGCGTAGAGGCCCGTCCGGCGGCGTTGGATGACCCGGAGGTCAGGCAAGGCCGCGAAGCGCGTCCTCAGCGCGCTGGGAAATATCCCATGCCGTCGTTGCCGTCTTCGAGGCCGCCCCGGTACAGGAACTCGCCCTGCGGCGTCGTCTTGCGTGCTGTCAGCGAGTCGAAGTCGATGTGCACGACCTCGCCGCCCTCGCATTCCACACTGACGTGCAGGTCGTCCTTCTCTGCGACCTTCACCGGACGCCGTTCGAAGATGTTGCCTTCGCCGACCATCAGCTTGAGCAACGGCTCCAAGGCCAGGATGGCTGCCGCCGTGCCCATCTGCGAGCCGTCGGCGACCAGGAAGCAGTCCTCCTCGCAACTGTAGAAAGGATGCTCCGGCAGTTGAAAGAGTTCATCGTCGGCCATGGTTTCTGTAGGTCGCTCCTCGTCTTTCTTTCGCGCCTGTAAGCGCCGGTTCGGCGCCGGATGGTACATCATCGGCAACCTGCGCGGACACTGCCTGCAGTAGCTCGTGCAGGCCAGCTCCCGTCACTGCCGACGTCAGCACGGCCTTGATGCCGTCCGTGCCCGGCACGAAACCCGCGCCGTTACCGGAGTCCAGTAGGTCCACCTTGTTCAATGCGAGCACGCGCGGCGTTTCGGTGAGTTTCAGGTCGCGCAGGATGTCCTCGACCACCTCCACCTGCTCGGCGGCGTTCGGGTGCGAGATGTCGACGACGTGCAAGAGCACGGACGCCTCCTGCACCTCTTCGAGCGTGGCACGGAACGCCGCGACGAGCGCCGTGGGCAGCTTCTGGATGAAACCCACCGTGTCCGTCAGCAGCGCCTCTCCGCCGTCCGGCAGGCGCACCTTGCGTGTCACGGGATCGAGTGTCGAGAACAGCTGGCCGCGAGCGAGCACACCCGCGTTCGAGAGCGCGTTGAGCAGGCTGCTCTTGCCTGCGTTCGTGTAGCCGACGAGCGCGACCACGGGTTGCCTGTTCCGGTGCCGTCGTGCGCGGTACTGGGCGCGGTGGCGGCGCACCTTCTCCAGTTCCTGCTTCAGCCGCTGGATGCGCTGACCGATGAGCCGCCGGTCCGTCTCTATCTGCGTCTCGCCGGGGCCTCGCGTCCCTATGCCGCCTCCGAGGCGCTCCAGGTGGCTCCACTGGCCTGCCAGACGCGGCAGGAGGTACTCCGCCTGCGCCAATTCCACCTGCAGGCGCCCCTCGTGCGTCCTTGCGTGCCGAGCGAATACGTCCAGGATGAGCGCGGTGCGGTCGATGACCTTCACGTGCTCGCCGAGGGCGCGCTCGAGGTTCTGCTGCTGCGTGGGGGTCAGCTCGTCGTCGCAGATCAGGGTGCTGAAGCCGATGGCGTGGCGTGCGTCTGCGATCTCCTGGAGCTTGCCCTTGCCGACGTACGTGTGGGATGGCGCTTCCAGCTGCTGGGAAACCGATCCGGCAACCTCCGCGCCAGCCGTGTCGGCCAACTGAGCGAGTTCGTCGAGGGAATCGGCGATCGTCCAAGGCGAGCGTCTGCCCTTGATGCCCACGCCTACGAGCAGCGCCTGCTCAGGCGTCTGGGCTGTTTCCACCGTTCTCGATTGCCTTGCTATGGGTGAGCCGCTCCGGTTTGGTGCCTTCGATTCTACCTGCCGGTATGCCGTGCGGAGAAGGAGCTTGTGTCCTAGTCCGGCGATTCCGGCAGGCGCCAGCCCTCGAGCCGTCGCAATCCCTCGTCGACCCGGTGGTCCGGCGTCGTGAGCGAGAGGCGGATGTAGCCCTCGCCCGCCTCGCCGTAGCCACGGCCGGGCGTCACGACGACGGCGTGCTTGTCGAGCAATTCGGTGGCCAGCTGCGCCGAGGTCCAGCCTTCCGGGCAGCGCGCCCAGATGTAGAAGCCGGACTTGGGCCGGTTCACCTGCAGTCCGATGGCCGTGAGGGCGTCCACGACGCGGTCGCGGCGCTTGCGGTAGACCTCGTTGTTCGCGGCCAGCCACTCGGGCGTGGTGTTGTCCAGCGCCTCGATGCCCATGTACTGCACCGCCTGCGGGATGCCGGAGTCCAAGTTGGACTTCACCCGTACGAGCGCGTCGATGAGCTGCTGGTTGCCGACGGCCATGCCGATGCGCCAGCCGGTCATGTTGTAGGTCTTGGAGAGCGAGTGGAACTCAATGCCCACGTCCATCGCGCCGGGGGTCTGCAGGAAGCTGGGCGCGACGTAGCCGTCGAACGTCACCTCGGAGTAGCAGGCGTCGTGGCAGACCGCGACGTCGTACTCCTTCGCGAATGCCACGACCTCCTCGAAGAGTTCGGGCGTCGCGAGTGCGCCGGTGGGATTGTTCGGGTAGTTGAACCAGAGCACCTTCGCCTTGTGGGCCACGTCCTCCGGTATCAGCGAGAGGTCCGGGTGGAAGGCGTTCTCTTCCAGCAGCGGCATCATGTAGGACGTGCCGCCAGCGAACATGGTGCCGACGGAGTAGACCGGGTACGCGGGGTCCGGCACGAGCGCGACGTCGCCGGGGTCGATGAGGCAGAGCGCCAAGTGGCCGATGCCTTCCTTCGCTCCGATGAGCGGCACGATCTCTTTGTCGCCGAGTTCGATGTCGAAACGGCGCGTGTACCAACGCGCGATGGCCTGACGCATCTCAGGGAGGCCGTCGGACTCCGGGTAGCGGTGGTTGGGCGGGTCGTCGGAGGTGGTCTTGAGCGCGGTCAGGATGTGCTCGGGTGTCGGGATGTCGGGGTCGCCGATGCCGAAGCTGATGACGTCCATGCCCTGGGCGCGCTTCTCCGCGATCTTCCGGCTGATCTCGAGGAAGAGATACGGCGGGAGCTGGTCGAGCCGGTTGGCGAGCTGCATACGGAAGGAACCTCCGGTTGAATCAGGAATCGTGAGCGCCGGGTCGGGCACGTGGTGGGATTATACAGGCGTACGGCGGAGGCGTGAGAAACCGAAGCACAGCGAACCTTTCACAGGGAAAATGCTGCTCATTTCTGCTCATCAGTCCTGATTCACCTCTGGATCCGCCTCGCAGGATGAGCAGTCCAACTGCTCATTACTGCTCATCGGCTGCTCATTCGCTGGTCAAAACTGCTCGAACCTGCCCATTCCTGCTCATCCCGCCGGTTGGGTTGCGGTTGCCCCTGCGTTTCGACCGCTGTGCTCATGGGGACAGCGTACGCGGACGCGGGCTGTTGGCGGAAGGGGCGGATGTCACGAATCGGGTGAGGTGGACGCGTATCAGTCCGGGAAATCGCCGGAGAAGACCTCGACGGCGTCGCCGTCCATGAAGACGGGGCCGTGGCCCGGCCAGGTGATGGTGAGTTCGCCGCCGGGAACGTCGACGCGTACCTCGTCGTCCACAAGGCCGTGGAGGCGCGCGGCAACGACGATGGAGCTCACGCCCGTCCCGCAGGCGAGCGTCATGCCGGAGCCGCGCTCCCACGTCCGCGAGATGAGGTGGTCCCTCGCTACGACGTTGACCAGGTGGAAGTTGATGCGGCGCGGGTACGCCTCGTGGTGCTCCATGCGGGGGCCGAGCCGGTCCAGTTCAATGTCGTTCACGGGTTCGTTGATGAAAGCCGTGACGTGCGGGTTGCCCATCGAGACCGCGGTGAGGGCGAACGTAACGCCGTTCACCTCGACCGGTGCGTCGAACGCGATTTCGTCGGGGCGCAGGCCGAGCGACTCGACGAGGCTGACGTCCAGCGCGGAATAGTCGCTGGGGCCCATCTTCGAGACGTCGACGGGCACGTCCGCGGCGCGGAGGATGGGCTCGCCCATGTTCACGCGCGCGCCGACGACGCGGTCGCCGTTCCAGTGAGGCGCGATGTTCAGGACGCCGGCGCCCGTCTCCACGTCAAGCGTACTGCCGTTGGCGGGCACCATGCCGCGCTCCAGGACGAACTTGGCGAAGCAGCGGATGCCGTTGCCGCACATCTCGCCCTCGGAGCCGTCCACGTTGTACATCCGCATCCGGACGGGGGCGCGCTCCGACGGCGCGACGACGATGAGGCCGTCCGCGCCGATGCCGAAGTGGCGGTCGGATACGCGCCGCGCGATCTCGGGCCAGTCGCGTTGCTCGTGCAGGCCATCGACGTAGATGTAGTCGTTGCCTGCGCCCTGGAGTTTCGTGAAGTGCATAGCCGTGCCTCAGGGGCTATTTTAGCATAGGCACCCCCCTGCCCCGCCCCGGTTCACCCTCACCCCCGCATCAAGTGCGGGGCAGGCTCTAACCCTCTCCCCTCAAGAGACCCTTGTGTAATTGCCTTCAGCGCAGCGCGGCTCTTCCCTCCCACCCGCCCGTACGCCCTTCGGCAGGCTCAGGACAGGCTTTGGGGACACCCCCACGCCCCCGGCAGAGGGGATTCCCCCTCTGCACTCCCCCCGTCATCCGGCAGCCTGTGCCGTGGTTCGACAAGCTCACCATGAGCGGAACAAGAGTTATGCAAGGGTCTCCTCAAGGGAGAGGGGACCAGACGTTCTTCCACGGCCACCGCGACGTTTATACAAAGGTTCCCAGTAGGCGTACAGGGGGTACTATTAGGGTAAGCGGGGGCGTGGTTGCGCGCTAAAGCGCGAGCCTCCGCAGGAGCGACGGAACAATCGTGAGGAGGGTGCACTATGCGAATCACGAACCTGGACGCGCTGATCGTTGTTGACGTGCAGAACGATTTCTGTCCCGGCGGCTCGCTGGGCGTGACCGGCGGCGACGCTGTGGCGCGGAAGATGGGCGCCACTGCCAGGACGTTCGCGGAGCGCGGCGGCAAGGTGTTCGCGACACAGGACTGGCATCCGCCGGGGCACCTGTCGTTCGCTGCGCAGGGCGGACAGTGGCCGGACCACTGCGTGCAGGACTCGCACGGAGCGGCGTTCCATGCGGAACTGGAGCTCCCGGAGGGGACGCGCGTTATCAAGAAGGGCGCGAGCCTGGACAAGGACGCCTACTCCGGCTTCGTCGACTCCGACCTCGACGCGCAACTCAAGGCGGGCGGCATCAACCGCGTGTACGTGGGCGGGCTCGCGACGGACTACTGTGTGGTGAACACGGTTGTCGACGCGCTTGCGAACGGCTACGAGACGTACGTGCTGGCGGATGCGGTCGCGGCGGTGAATGTGGAGCCCGGGGACGGCGACCGCGCGCTGCACCTGATGGAGTTGAACGGGGCGGTGCTCACGACGACGGAAGAGGCGCTGGCGAAGGAGTAGCCGCCGTCACGGTGAAAGCGAGAGGTACCCCCATCCCGTCCCCACACCGCGTGCGCTGCCCGCGCACTCTGGATTCCCGCCGGTGCGGGAATGACGGACTGTCGGCGTGGCGCCATTCACAAGAACGTCGGGTCTATGGCCCGTCCGGGGTGCGCTGTCGTGCGAGCGTGTTCTGGGTCGCGCGCCACTGGGTTTCTTCCAGCGCCCAACTGTGGTGCACGGGGTAGACCTCGGGCGAGCGCAGCGTCTTGAAGCGATCAGGCAGGCGGGTGAAGTTGGCGGTGAAGCGCTCTCGGAGTGCGGGGAGCGTCAGTGCGGGGGCGATGCGTTGGCCACCGCGCATGACGGGAGACAACAGCGGCGCGCCGTCTCCTTCCGGCAGCTGCTCATCCTCGAGCGCGAGAGTGTCGCCGGTGTACATCCCGTCGCCGTCCGTCTTGCGGTAGACCTGCTTGCGTCCGGCGAGCGACGCCTTGCCTTCGCTGAGCTTGAGGACGGGCACGCCGTCGTACTCGGCGAGCTTGTAGGCCCAGTCCATCCATGGCGCGTCGGCGGAGACGCCGAGCTTCGTGCCGATGCCGAAGCCGTCGATCGGCGCGCCTGCTGCGAGCAGCGTTTCTATGTCGGTCTCGTCGAGGCCGCCGCTGGCGAAGACCCGCACGTCCTGCAGACCGGCGTCGTCGAGGATCTTGCGGCTTGCGATGGAGAGCGCGAGCAGGTCGCCGCTGTCGAGCCGGATGGCGCGCAGGGCGTGTCCGGCCTCGCGGAGGCGATTGCCGGTTTCGGCGGCGTGGCGAACCCCCTCGACCGTGTCGTACGTGTCCACGAGCAGCGTGCTCGTGTCCGGGAAGGATTCGGCGTAGGCATCGAACGCCTCGGCTTCGGTGGGGAAGCTGGAGATGAAGGAGTGGGCCATCGTGCCCACCGGCGGGATGCCGTAGCGGGCGGCGGCGAGAACGTTGCTCGTGCCGCCGAACCCTACGAGATAGCTGACACGGGCGAGCCGGTCAGCGGCTTCTTCTCCCTGGGTACGTCGCGCGGCGAACTCGATGACCGCCCTGCCCTGCGCCGCGTGCAGGACGCGCGCGGCCTTCGTGCCGAGCATCGTCTGGAGTCCGATGGCGTTCATCACGGCCGTCTCGACGAGCTGGGCCTCGATGACGGGCGCCGTGACCTCGATGACCGGCTCCTCCGCGAAAACGAGTTCGCCCTCGCCCATCGCGCGGACGTCGCCGGTGAAGCGGAGCGACGGGAGCCAGTCGAGGAAGGCGGGGTCGAAGAGGCCCAGCGAGCGCAGGTAGGCGATGTCGGCATCGGTGAAGCGGAGCGCTTCGAGGTGGTCGAGCGCTTCCTCCAGTCCGGCGAAGACGGCGTAGCCGCGGTCCGGCGGGAGGTTGCGGAAGGCGAGGCTGAACGTGGCGGGGGCGTTGTGGCCGTGCTGCCAGTAGGCCTGCGCCATGGTCAGTTCGTAGAGGTCAGCGAAGAGAGCGCGGCTTGGAGGGGACTCGGCCATGCAACGATGCTAAGGAGGAGGCGTGCGTGGGTCAACCGGCGGGTGTCTGGGCCTACCACGCTCCAAGGCAAGGGCACCCACAAGGGGTGCCCCTACACCGGGCATCTACCGAACGCCTCCTGTTCACCCTCACCCTAGCCCTCTCCCCTCGAGGGCGAGGGGACCGAGCCTACAGGTCGAGCATCGGGGGGGCGAAGAGTTCTTCCATGTCCGGCTTGCGGGGGATGAAGCCCTGCTCGTGGGAGAAGCCGATCATGGTGTCGATCATCTTCTGGTTGTCCTTCAGGCCGTAGGTGAACGGGTCCGAGCCGAAGATGGAGCGGGTCTGGGCCATGTACTGGGAGCCGAAGATGAGGTCGCTGGGGACCTTGCTCGACAGCTCGGCGTACCACTCCTCCTTCGCCCGTACGAACGCGGCGTAGAGGTTGAAAGCGACCCAGGGGTACTTCTCGTGGATGTCGCCGCGTATCGCGTAGCAGTGGTTGGCGGGGATGTAGCCGTGGGTGTCGAAGAAGCGCTTGCCCTCACCGATGAAGTCCGGGAAGAGCGGCTTGACCTTCGCAAACTCCTCCGCCCTGGGGCGGATGGTCGTCGAGCGGTCGATGACGTTCTTCTCGTTGGAGAAGGCGCGGCCTATGGAAGCGGCGTCGAGTTCGCCGCGGACGAGCATCGTGGCGAGGCTCTTGTCCTCAGGTATGCGGTTGAACTTGATACCGTCCATCGGCTTGAAGCCGGTCGCGCCGCCGTGGCTCAGTTCCTCGGAGCGTTCCATCCACCAGTCGACGCTGAACTGGTCGACGCCGAAGTCGTGCTGGAGGACGCCGCGCGTCCAGAGGGACGCGGTCTGCTGGTACTCGCCGACGCCGATGCGCTTGCCGTAGAGGTCGTTGGGCTTCTCGACGCCGGAGTCGACGTTGACTGAGAGGAGCGCGTGCATGAAGCGGCGCGACGGGAAGACGGGGATGGCGACCATGTCGCTGCCGCGCGCCTTGGCGATGAGGAGCGAGGAGAACGACATCTCGCAGACCTCGAACTCCTCGAACTTGAGTTGGCGCCAGAAGGTCTCCGAGGGGTCGGAGTTCGTCCAGACGAGGTCAACGCCTTCCACCTCCACCTCGCCGTCCAGCAGCTTGGCGATGCGCTCGTTCCTTGCTGATATGAAGCTGAGTTGCACTTTGCCTGCCATAGAGTCGCCCTCCTGTGGGATCGATGGTGTTCCGCGTGGCGAACATACCCGCCGGTATGGGGGGTGTCAAACGACGCGCCGTGTTGCCGGAAGTGCGCCGCCAGGTGTGGTTCTGTTGCTCTCAGCCCGCGTTTCGTGCGCGGGTGTTACGCGCCGGTTACGAGTGCGGGCGGCGATTGCAGGAGCGACGGGGCTGGTGGCAGGTCGCCGGTCTGTATCAATCTGCAACATTCTGCAACATCTACTCGTGGGCCCGACAGGTCGGGCTCCGGCGCAGCGGGGGTGCCACACCAACGTAGGCGGCCGGTGGCGACGGCGCAATGGGCGGGTGTCAGACACTGCCCTGTCCCACATTCTTAGGGTTCACCGTGCCCAACATGCTCTCCACCTCGCTCTTCGGCATACCATCTGTGAGAACTGGATGGCCGTACATCGTGTAAACCGCGTGTTCTAACGCTGTGACAGGCCCCCGCCATCTCCAATCCCAAGACTCGAACGTCAAGACTTGGTCGAAGCATGTCTCCTCTATACACATGAGACCTTGGTTTGAGTGTACTGCGTAAAATAGGGAGTGCAGGGCTTCATGCAGGCCGTTGTTGCAAACTATCTCTGCCGGCATTTCACGTTGTGAGACAGACTCGAAGTTGCGTAGCGACGCATCTCCGCCGGGTATGGCGATGCCTCCATAGTCGACGTAGTCGGACGGGATACACTCTACCCAGTTGAAAACATGCTCTGAAGGGGTGCTCACCTCTGCCCACGCGTGGTGAGTCCAATCCCCAACTATTGGCATAACCATGTGCCGAATGATGTCCTTTACGCGAGGATGGATAGAAGGCTCTACCCAGTATTGATGGGTATCCAGTGCCTTGTGTTTTCGCACCATGTCCGAACCAAACAATCCGCAGAGTCTCGGATGCAGCAAATGGCGCCTGGTTCCCGAGGATACTGGCAGGTTGTTGCTATCTGGATACATGGTGCAACCGCATCCTGAATTGCTGGGTTGCAGCAACTCTACTGCAAGCTAGGTGCAACTGCGCAATGGGCAGATGGCACCCCACCCTGCCCTCCACACCCCGCTCTCGCGTACCAGCCTTCGCTGGTATGACGGGGCTACGCTCCGGCCTGCCATCCCGTCTGCTCGTCGCGAGGGCTGCTCCCTACCCCACGTCTTCGGCGGCGGAGGCGCCGGCGATCCTGCCGAAGACAGAGCCCTGCATGAGGCCCGCGCCGCCGGCGTAGTTGTGGTAGAAGAGGCCGCCGACGATCTCGCCCGCGGCGTAGAGGCCGGGGATGGGGTTGTCGGTCGTGTCCATCACCTGCGCGCGGCGGTTGATGCGGAGACCGCCGAACGTGAACGTGATGCCGCACGTCACGGCGTAGCCCTCGTACGGCGGAGTGTCCAAGGGGAGCGCCCAGTTGGTCTTGGGGGGCTCGACGTTTTCAGTATGGACGCCGTCCAGCACCGTGGGGTTGTAGTCGCCGGGCTGGCAGGCGGCGTTGTACTCGGCGACGGTCTGCGCGAGCCCATCGGGGTCGATGCCGAGCTGGTCTGCGAGCTCCTCGATGGTGTCGGCTTCGCCCTTCGTGACCTGGGGGATGCGGTACTCGTCGCGCAGCAGGTGGAGCGTCTTCTGGTCGAAGAGCTGGAAGGCGGCGCGCTCTGGCTGGAAGAGGATCTGCTTGCCGTACTTGGCGTAGGTGTAGTTGCGGAAGTCGGCGCCCTCGTCCACGAAACGCTTGCCGTCCACGTTGACGATGAGGCCGAAGGGATACGAGTGCTTCTGGTAGAGGTCGGTGATGGAGCGGTTGCCGAATGGGGGCGCGTTGAGGTCCCACGCGACGGCGTGGCAGCCGCTGTAGTGGCCGAACGCCTGCGCGCCGACGTCGAACGCCATCTTGTGGCCGTCGCCGGTGTTGTAGCGAACGCCGCGCACCTTGGCGAGCTCCCAGCCGGGGCCGAGGTAGCGGGCCCGCATCTCCGGGTTCGCCTCGAAGCCGCCGCACGCGAGCACGACGGCGTCGCCGGTGAGGGTCTGCCGTCCGTCCGGCGTGCGCACCGTGACGCCGTTCACATGCCCGGCGTCGTCCTGCTCGAGGCGCATCGCGGTGTGGTCGTAACGGATGTCGATTCCGCGCTCGATGGCGATCTCGAAGAGCTGGTCGGAGAGGCCCTTCCCGCCTCCGACGGCCTGCAGGCAGAGGCCGCCCCAGAAGCGGAACTTGCCCTCCACCTTGAACGCCTGGTGCGTCCACGACGGGACGAAGCGCACGCCCTGCTCGTACATCCAGCGCATGGTGGGGAACGACTGGCGCACGAGCGTGTCGGCCATCTCCTGATCGGAGAGGCCCTCCGTGACGCGCATGAGGTCCTCGAAGTACTTGGCCTCGGTGTAGGAGCCGACCTCCATCACTTCGAGTTCGGCCGGTGAGAGGTCGGGTACGAGTTGGACGACTTCGTCGATGCCTTTGTAGGAGAAGCGGATGGCGCCACCGGTGAAGTAGGTATTGCCGCCGCGCATGGGCTCCGGGGCTTTCTCCAGAACGACGACGCTGCGTCCGGCTTCGCGGGCGGCGAGCGCGGCGCAGAGGGCTGCGTTGCCCGCGCCGATCACGATGAGGTCTGCTGTGTTTGCGTTGGTTGTGCTCATGGCGCGTAAGGTTAGCAGGTTGGCGCGCGGCGCTCACGCACCCCATGCCGCCGACCCGGCCGGGGGCCCTCGCGCACCGCCGAGCAGTGGCGGCACTCTCCTGGATTACGCGGGCCCGAGAGGATGCTGCGCGCTAAAGCGCGGGCTCCGCTCAGCATGACACGTGGCAGGTCAGGCGATGGAGCGGGCGCCGTCAACGACGATGGTCTGGCCGTTGACCATGGCGGACTCGTCGGAGGCGAGGTAGAGGGCGCAGAGGGCGGTGTCCTCGGGGGTGACGTGCCTGCCGAGGGGGACGGCCTCCTTCGGCGGGCCGGAGCCGCTCTGGCCGATGATGCGCCGCTGGCCTTCGGCGTAGACGAGGAAGCCGGGGGCGATGGCGTTGCAGCGGATGCCGTATGGGCCGTATTCGACTGCGACCTGCTTGGTGAGGCCTGCTATGGCCGCCTTGGCCGCCGCGTGGGCGGGGTGCCGCTTCGAGCCGGAGGAGTAGCCGGAGACGGACGATACGTTGACGATGGAGCCCCTGCCCGCTTCCATCATGGCCGGCAGGACGTGCTTGCAGGTGAGGAAGACCATCGTCAGCTCGTGGTCGAGCACGAAGCGCCAGTCTTCGAGGGTCGTTTCGTGGAGCGGGCTGAACCGCACGAGTCCGGCGGCGTTGTAGAGAGCGTCGATGCGTCCGTGGGCATTCAGCGCTGCCTGCGCGAGGTGCTGGTTGGCGTCCTCCTGCGTGAGGTCGCCGACGACGGTTACGGGCGGTGCGGCTGCGCCGGTGAGCCAGGCGGCGGTCTCCTCGAGGCCATCGGCATCGAGGTCGGCGAGCACGACTGCCGCGCCTTCGCTGTCGAACAGTTGGGCTGCGAGACGCCCCTGCCCGCTGGCGGCGCCGGTGATGATGGCGACTTTGTTGTTGAGGCGGTCAGCCATGCTCTCTCCGTTCGTGCTATCTCGCTTGGCGGGTGTAGTTTTTCCCACCCACCCACACCCGTACGTTGCGGGGGACACCCCCGCGCCCCCAGCAACGGGGCTCCGCCCCTCTGCACTCCCATCGGCACCAAAGGGGCCTCTACACCTGGCGTCAGCCCCCGCCCAGCCCGGGTACCCTCACCGCGCGCTAAAGCGCGTTACCCTCTCCCCTTGTATGGAGAAGGGGTCAGTCTGGGCGCAGGTTTACGCGCCGAGGTTGGCGGTGAGTTCGCTCATGGAGGCGAGGGACTCGAGGGAGGCGACGCTCTCGATGACCTGGGCCGCGCGCGCCGCGCCAATGGCGGGTTCGCTCCACTCGGTGAACTTGGCCTGCATCTCTTCCCACGACATGGGGTTCTCCGGCTCGCCCTTGGGGTACGGGACGGTGCGCTCGATGACGCGTCCGTCCGCCGTTCGCAGCGAGACGAACGACTCCATGCCGGAGCCGACGCGCTCGTCGAGCGTGACGCTGGTGCGTTGCATGAGGCGTCGCACCTCGGTGTCGT
This sequence comes from Dehalococcoidia bacterium, assembly GCA_965208625.1. Classification (GTDB taxonomy): domain Bacteria; phylum Chloroflexota; class Dehalococcoidia; order Lucifugimonadales; family Australimonadaceae; genus Bin16. The sequence goes on along the minus strand of OZ242348.1, from coordinate 752,834 downwards.
CCAGGCGGTCGTAGGCGTCCCAGGCGTAGGCGCCCTTGCCTGCCGTGGCAGCAGCCGCGAAGTAGACGCTGAACTGGCCCTCGACGACGTTGGACGGGACGCGCTTCATCTCTGCGGGATCGGCCACGAGTCCGTAGCCGGTCTCGCCCATCGCGATCTCGATGCCATCGATGTCGGGTGACGCGAGCGATTCGGCGCGGACGATATCGGCGACGGCGTCGATGGTGGCGTGGCTGTAGCGGCAGCACGGGTACGGCTTGACGGCGGTGTTCATCACCTCGAAGTCGCTGCCGAGGCCGTCGAGCGCGCGTGCGGCGTCCGCGCCTTCACCGGCGTAGAGCGCGAAGTAGCCGCGACTGCCCTCGATGGGCGACGTCGCGCCGAGGTAGTCGTGGCGGGCCATGACGAGGCTCATCACGGCGTTGTGGGCGGCGAGGCCGGTGTGGAACCGCTTGTTCCAGGAGCCGTTCTCCAGGAATTGGGTGGAGCCTGCGGACTGGCTGACGTTCAGGCCCAACGCGTTCGCGGTCTGCCGGGCGGAGTAACCGAGGAGGCGCGCGCCCGCGGCGGAGCAGCCGAAGATGCCGGTGGTGGCCGTGGGATGGAAGCCACGCGCATGCATGGAGCCGCCGTGCGCCTTGCCCACCTTGCCGGTGACGTCGTAGCCGATGACGGCTGCGGTGAGGAAGTCGCGCCCGGATACTTCGTGCTCATCCGCGAGTGCGAGGAGCGTGGCGAAGAGCGGCGTTCCGATGTGGATGACGGCGTCGCGGTGGGTGTCGTCGAAGTCCATGCTGTGAGCGAATGTGGCGTTCAAGAGCGCGGCGTAGTGGGCAGGGAGCCGCTCCGGCCGTCCGAGCACGGCGCTCTCCCCTGCCGCGCCCGACGCGAGGTCCAGCACGCCGTCGATGACGGGGCCAGACGATTCGCCGGTGCGCAGTCCGCCGTAGGCGACGCCGAGGAAGTCGAGGAGCATGTGTTTCGTGCGCTCCAGGACCTCTGGCGGGATGTCCTCGTACTTGAGGTTCTGCGCGTAGTCGACCAGCGCGTTCGTTATGCCGGTTGCCATGACGATGCCTCCTACCACCAACGAGTCTTCCGGAACCAGCGATTGAGCACCGTGGCTGCGTCTTTGTGGTCAAACAGGTTAACTCTTCTAACAAGCTTCGATCGAAACGAGCCACGCTTGGACATGTCGTAGATGTCCCATTCCCATCCGTCCGTGATGCACGCGGCTCCTTGTCTCATTCTGTTGGCGTAGCCAGCAATCTGTTGGGTATGGGCGTTCAGGTTCGCACCCCAACGTTTGGCTTCGATTAGCACGACCGGATGTGCATCCCTATCGAATAGAGCGTAGTCCACTCGACCTCGTTGCTTTCCCCGCCGGTATTCCACTTCAACTTCCATAGGGTCCTGTGTCTTCCACCCAAGCGCCCACAAGATGGGATCGATAACTGCATAGCGTGTGCAAATCTCGTGGCGGCGCACTATGTTTTCCAGTGCGAGGTTATCTGTCATCAGGTCAATCTGATGAATGGCCGTCCTTACCGCGGAGGCTGTTATGACGATGCCTCCTTACGCCGTTTGCGCGGCGGGCTGGGGGAACACGTCGTTGCTGGGGGCGTGCTCCCGCTTCCAGACCATGATGTCGCGTTCGAATTCGATGACGGTGACGCCTTCCTGCTGCAGGCCGCGCGTCTTGATGTGGACGATGCCACGGCGCGGGTCGGACTTCGACTCGCGGGTGGCCATGACCTCGGTCTCGGACCAGAGGGTGTCGCCCGCGAAGACGGGGTGCGGCAGGCGCACCTTGTCCCAGCCGAGGTTGATGCCGTTGCGGCTGACGTCCGGCACGGTGAGACCGGTGACGACGGCGAGCGTGACGAGGCTGTTCATCAGCGGGCGCTGGAACTGCGTGTTCCTGGCGTACTCGGTGTTGAAGTGGATCTGGTTGTCGTTGTTGGTGAGCAGCGTCATCCAGGTGTTGTCGGCTTCCAGCAGCGTCCTGCCGACGGACGAGCGGTAGACGTCGCCTACCTGGAGGTCATCGAAGTAGCGCCCTTCCCAGCCAGTCTTGATGCTCATGCGGTGCGAGTCCTCCCAACGGGGATGGGGGTACTGTAAGGCTGGCGCAGGCGGTTGTGCAATGAGCGGGCAATTGCCGGCGGACGTCCTTCTTCCCACCCACCCGCCCGGTACGCTGTGGGGGACACCCCCACGCCCCCGTCAGAGGGTTTCCCCTCTGCACTCCCAGTCCAGGCCCTGAGGGCACCCACAGGGATGCCCCTACACCGGGCCAAGTCCTCCCCCGGCCCCGCCGAGGGACCTCACCCGCCGCCACTGGCGCGGCGGCACCCTCTCCCCCAGGAGAGAGAATCAGGCGGGGACCTGGAACGGGAGGCGCTCGGCGGTGCGGGCCTCGTTGAGGGCGAAGAGCAGTTGGTACTCGATATCCAGCCGCTCGCGGAAGGCGCGGGCAGCGGTCAGCTGGCGTTCCGTCGTGCATGCCCAGTACGCCAGCGCCTCCACCTCCCACGGGAGGTGGGTCGCGAGGTCGTTCAGCAGCACGTCGAAGAATTCAAGTGAATCCGGGGCGACGCCGTACCGGTCAATGAGCGCCTGCCGCACCGCGCCGTAGTACTCGCGCCAGTAGAGGTCGGCCGCGTACCAGGTGGCGATGCCGTCCAGCCACGTCCAGTCCCAGTAGCGAGAGTAGGTCATGAGCGTACGCATGGAGAAGTAGGTGCGGGTGAACTGCTGCCACTCCAGCACTTCCTCCCGCGAGACGCCGATGCCCTCGCCGAACCGGAGCCACAGCTCCTCGTAGGCGGGGGTTGTTGCGCCAGTGAGGTCGTTGACGACCTCCGTGCCTTCGAACTCTACCATGCGGCGGAGCATCTGCGTGCGGGAGGGCTCGTCGTTGGTCTTGATGTAGACGGCGCCGGTAGCGAAGACGAGGCCCTCGTTCCAGTACGGGTAGAGGTCCTGCACCCACATGCGGAGCTGCTCGGTGGAGAGCTCGCCGCGGATGAGCGCGTGCAGGAACGGCGGCGCGGCGGCGTACTTCCGCGTCTTCTCGCGCTGGAGGAAGTGGACGAACGTGGTGCCCTGCATCGGCGGAGTGAGGAGCTCGTCCGGTCGGAACGGCGGTTGGTTGCCCATGTGCCTCAGACCCTGTCGCGAGCGTTGCGCTGCATGGTGAGGATGAAGGCGCGGCGCATCTCGTCCTGAATCTCGGCGGTCGTGGCGGTCTCGCGGACGACCTCCTCGCCGAACATGGCGTGCTCCATGTCGGCGCCGAACGGCGCGTGCTCGATCAGGAGCTGCACCGCCCTGTCGATGTTCTCGACGCCGAGCGAGGCGTAGTGCTGCCGGGCATCTTCGATGAGCTTCTCGTAGTGCTCGACTGCGCCGGGGAGGCGCTTGGAGCCCTCACCCACGAGCGCGCTGCTGAGCGCGACGGGCCAGGGATTGGAGCGCTGGAGGTCGAACCACCAGCCCTCTTTCACGAGCGTCTCGGCTGGTTGGTCCTCTTTCTCCAGTGCGTCTATCTCCGCGTCGGAGATGCCCATCTCCTGCGAGTGCCAGCGGGCGAGGACGGGGTGGCTGGGCATCGGGCCGCCGACGGTGGTCTGGCCGCCTTCGTCCACGAGCTTGCGCAACTGCTTGCGGCGTATCGCCTTGTCGGTCACGTGGAGTTAGCGCTCGCCCTCGAAGCGGTGGTTGGGGTCGCCGCCGGTATGAAATCGGCGCTTGGAGGCGGCGATCTCCTCCTTCGACTTGCCGCTGATGCCGTCGCCACGGTACGGCGACTTGCCTTCGAGGAACTCGGCCCGGGTCTGCTCCAGCAGTTCGATGAACTCGCCGGGCGATAGTGCTTCACGCTGCTGACTGGCCATCGTGCGCCTCCTGAGTTGGCGTTGGGGGTAAATGTAGACGGCGAGCGTCGCGTTGTCCAATGGGGGATGGCTCTGGCTAGTGTCCTTCTTCCCACCCACCCGCCCGGTACGTTGTGGGGGACACCCCCACGCCGCGGACTGCGTCCGTGGCAGAGGGCATACGCCCCTCTGCATTCCCAGTCCAAGTTCTCGAGGGCACCCACAAGGGATGCCCCTACACCAGACACCGCCCTCCCCGCAGGTTCACCCCCAGCTCCCCATCGCGTGCGGGCAGGCTCTAACCCTCTTCCCCCAAGCGAGACGGGACCAATCGGAGCGCGGTCTCTAGCCCACCTGGAAGCGTTCGGCGAGTTCGAGGGTGCGGCGGGCGCGGGCGATGACGGGCTCCTCAAGGAACGCGCCGTGGTAGTTGAGGACGCCGGTGCCCTGCGCGACGGCCTCTTCCAGCGCGGCGATGACCTCCCGCGCGTAGGCAATCTCCTCCGGCGTCGGGCTGAAGGCGGCGTTGACCGGCTCGATCTGCGAGGGATGGATGACCGCTTTGGAGGTGAAGCCGAGGCGGCGCGCCTGGGCGGCCTCCTGGGCGAGCCCTTCGAGGTTGTCGAGTTCCGTCCAGATGACGTCGACGGGCTGCACGCCTGCGGCGGCGCAGGCGGTGGCGACGGCGGCGCGCTGGTAGAGCAAGTCTTTCGCCTCGTCGGTGCGGACGAGGGGGAGGCCCATCTCGCGGGAGAAGTCCTCGCCGCCGAACTGCACGGCGATGACGCGCGGGTCGGCGGCGCAGATGGCGTAGGCGTTCACGACGCCGAGCGGGCTCTCGATGAGCAGAGCGAGCCGGGTGGAACCGGGTTCAACACCCATGCGCTCCTCCTCGTACGAGAGCGCGGCGCTGACGCCCTGCACCTGAGCGGCGCTCTCAACCTTCGGGAGCCAGATGCCCTCCACGTTGAGCTCGAGCGCGGCTCGGAGGTCGTCGGCGAAGAGATGCTCATGGCTGGGGTTGTTGACGCGGACGTACCTGCGCGGCGTGCCCTCCGGCGGCATCGCCGGAAGCGCCTCGGACAGCACGCTGCGCGCGCCCACCTTCTCCGCCGGAGGCACGGCGTCCTCGTAGTCGTAGATGACGGCGTCGGCCGGGAGTTCCAGCGACCTGGCAATCATGCGTTCCTTGTGGGCCGGAACGTAGAGCCAGGAGCGGACGAGAGCGTCGTTGGTCATCGACCCGGCCTCGGTATGCCGAGTTGTTTGCAGATCTCAGCGGCCCTCATGTTGGAGATCTCCTGATGCCGAGGCACCGCGCTCTTTACGCCCGTATGGGTGTTCCACCAGACGGAATGGTTGCTTCCTTCATGGTGGAGTTCACAGTTCCGGGTTGCCAGATGCTCCAACAGGTCCCTCCGCTTCATGGTACGGCGGCGGCCTCGCCGATGGACAAGGTAACGTTCTTGAGGATGGGTCCCTCATCGTCCTCCGAGCGGGCAAGGCCACTGTCGCGATCGAGCATCAGCATGAGGGCACAAGCGTCGGCCAGATTGTCAAGAGCGTCGGCAATCGTTCGCCCCTGCCCGTTCGAGCCGGGCACTTCGGGGCAGAATGCCCCGTACCAACCCTCGTCGTATTCGATTATGGCGGTGAACTCGTTATGGAGGGTACCCTTCCATGACGGGGCCTCGCCTGCAGCCTCCCTCTTGCGCGCCTCCTGTATCCGACGGGCTTGTTCCAGTACCCGGTCCTCTTCGAACCGGATGGCCTTCGCGTGGTACGACTCGTCCACCGTTACGGTCGTAACCGTGGCTCCAGGGGGGGCCTCTTTCACTCCCGCATCGCGCCGCGATACCAGTTCACGGGTCAGGGCGTCGACCAGGATCGCCTCGGCCTCCTCCGGGGTGGCGCCTTCGCCCTTCACGCCCTTCACCTCAGCACAGAGGGCAAAGTACCCCTTCGTGAACGGGTCTTCATGGATAGTTGCGTGGAACCTGTTCCGCATGAGCAAGCCTCCTCCCCTGCCAGTATACCGTCAGCTTTTCAGTACGACCGGGGCATGCCGAGGACGTTCTGTCCGAGGTATGCGAGGACAAGGTTGTTGTTGACAGGGGCGGTCATGAAGAGGCGCGTCTCGCGGAACTTTCGTTCGATGTCGTACTCCTTCGTGAAGCCGTAACCGCCGTGGGCGTTGAGACAGGCGTTGCCCGCCTCCCATGCGGCCTCGGATGCCAGGAGCTTCGCCATGTTGGCCTCAGCGCCGCAGCGCTCGCCGCGGTCGAACTTCGCGGCGGCATCGAAGCGCATGAGGTCGGCGGCCTCGGTGTGGGCGTACGCCTGGGCGATGGGCAGTTGCACGCCCTGGTTCGCGCCGATGGGGCGCCCGAACACGACGCGCTCGCTGGCGTAGGCGGCGGCGCGCTCGATGAAGAAGCGCGCGTCGCCGATGGCCTCGGCTGCGATGAGGATGCGCTCGGCGTTCCAGGAGTCGATGATGTAGCGGAACCCCTTCCCTTCCTCTCCTATGAGGTTCTCCGCGGGAATCTCCATGTTGTCGAAGAACAACTGGTTGGTGTGGCGGTTGAAGGTCATCTCGATAGGGTTGACCTGCAGGCTGTCTCCCGCCTCGCGCATGTCCACGACGAAGACGGAGAGGCCCTCAGTCTTGTTGGTCAGCTCCTCGTAGGGCGTGGTGCGCGCGAGCAGCAGCATGAGGTCCGACTGCTGGACGCGAGAAATGAATGTCTTCTGGCCGTTGACGACGTACCTGTCACCCTTGCGGACTGCGCTCGTTGAGATGCGGGTCGTCTCGGAGCCTGCGTCGGGCTCGGTGACGGCGAACGCCTGCAGGCGCAGGTCGCCGCTGGCGATGCCGGGGAGGTAGCGCGCCTGTTGCTCAGCGCTGCCGTGGCGGAGGATGACGCCCATGATGTACATCTGCGCGTGGCAGGCCGCGGAGTCGCCGCCGGAGCGGTTGATCTCCTCGAGGATGACGCTTGCCTCGGTGACGGTCATCCCACCGCCGCCGTACTCCTCCGGGATGAGCGCGGAGAGCCAGCCGAGCTCGGTGAGTTCGCGCACGAACGCCTCGGGGTATGCGCCGTCCTTCTCGAGGGCGCGCCAATACGCGCCGTCGTACTTCCTGCAGACGTCGCGGACCGCGAGGCGGATGTCGTTCAGGGTGCCGGGTTGTTGTTCGAGCAGCATGGTGGGATTGGACAAGGCGCGCGCCGGTGTGTCAAGCGGAGGGAGCTGCCTGAGGGCCGGGTTCCTTCGCAGGATGCTCTCCGAGAGATGCTTCGGCTCCGCTCAGCATGACAGGCCACTAATCGCTACGCCACGCTCCCATCCGCGTAGAGTGCGTCGATGCGCTCGCCGTCGTAGCCGAGGATGTCGCGCAGCACTTCGGCGGTGTGCTGGCCGAGCGTCGGGGGCGGCGTGAAGCGCTCCTCACCCGCGCCGGAGAGCTTGAAGGGGTTGCCGGTCGCCTCGTAGGAGCCGCCCTCCGGGTGTTCGACATCCACGATCATGCTGCGCGAGCGCACCTGCGGGTCCTGCACCGCTTCGTCCAGCGTGTTCACAGGCGCGACGGGGATACCCGCGGCGGCGAGTGCGCTCACCCACTCGTCCCGGGAGCGCGCCGCGACGATGGTCTCGAGGGCGGTGTTGATGCGGTCGCGGTTGGCGATGCGCCCTGCCCTCGTGGCGAGAGCCTCGTCCAGCAGCGATGCGGCGGCTTCGTGGGCAGGGCCTTCGAGGCCGGTTTCCGGTGCGTTGAGCGTCTCCACGAACGCTTTCCAGTGAGCGTCGATAGAGACGGCGATGAATATCCAGCCGTCCGTGGCGCGGTAGGCGTTGTAGGGGACGTGGAGCTTCATCTCGTTGCCGGTGCGCGGCGTGGGGTTGCCGGACATGAGGTGCATGACGGCGTGGTAGTTGATGAGCGACATCTGTACGTCCAGCATCGATATGTCCACGTGCTGGCCTTCGCCGGTCCGCTCCCGCCCTGCAAGCGCGGCGAGGATGCCGAGCGCGCCGGCCATGCCTGCGCAGAGATCGCTGTAGAGCGGCCCCGCACGCACGGGCGAGCCATCGGGGTCTCCTGTCATGCCCATCACGCCGGCGAAGGCCTGCACGGTGGCGTCGAGCGCCGCCCTGTCGCGTCCGGGGCCGGTCAGGCCGTAGCCGGTGATGGAGCAGGCGATGACGCGGGGATTGATGGCGCGAAGCGAGGGGTAGTCGATGCGGAGCCGATCGGTGACGCCCGGGCGGTAGTTGTCCAGGACGACGTCCGCCCAACGGACGAGGCCTTCGAGTATCTCCCTGCCGCCTTCGCTGCGGAGGTCCACGACCATGCCGCGCTTGTTGCGCTGCAGGTTCATGATGTGGGCCGTGAGCGAGCCCATCATGAGCGACGGGTCTTCGCCGAAGCGCCGGGAGTTCTCTCCGCCGGGAGGTTCGACCTTGATGACGTCCGCGCCCAGGTCGGCGAGGATGGCGGCGGCATAGGGGCCGGAGACGATGGTGGTGAGGTCTACGACTCGGAGTCCTTCGAGCGCGTTCATCCGGCCTTCCGCGGCCTCCCCCTGCGGCGCTTCTCCAGCCAGAAGGTGACTGCTCGCGGCCTCCTGCGGAGGGCTATGCCGATGGGCTCGCCCGCGACGGCTGCGGCGAGCGCCAGGTTCTGCCGCACCTCGCGGACGCTCTCGCCTTCGTTGCAGGTCAGCATGCCGACCTCACCGGGACGGACGCGGTAGATGTACTCCAGGTATTCCCGGAGGAGTTCGGCCTTCACCCGCGCCTTCGCGGCGGCTTCGTCTATCCTGGCCTGCGTAAGCGTTGTCATACGCTCCCTGTGCGCGATCCCGTCCGCGGCGACGCGTCTACTCTACCCTACCCTGCAAGCGCGTCCGCGCCGGCCTGTGCGACCTCTTCGTCCTTGTCCGGCGGTCCGCCTCCGGCGCCTACCGCTCCCACGAGTTCACCGTTCTTGTAGAGTGGCACCGCGCCCTGCACCCACGTCACCCGTCCACCGTAGAGGTCGCGCACGGTGTCGAGCAGTCCCTGCGGGAAGCGTCCCGCGGCGACGCCGCTGGGCGTTCCCTTCGTTACCGCCGTCGCAACGGCCTTGCCTCGGACGACGTCCGGCGTGAACGGGTTGGTGCCGTCCATGCGCGCCGAGGCTACGAGGCTCGTCTGGAGGTCGACGACGGCGACGGCCATCGTGAACCCGAGTTCGCGCGCCTTGTCTATCGCGGCGGCGATGACCTTGTTCGCGTCTTCCAGCGTGATTCCACTCATGCTCGTTCTCCCAGGCGCCCTTCAGGGCGCACATTATCGCACCGCGTAGCGCTTCTCCATCTCGGTGATGGCCCCGAGGCCGAGCGCGTCCGCGATGGAGGTGCGCAACTCGCCGCCGGTGCCGAAGCGGTCGATCGCCGAGATGCGTCCGTTCTGCCGGAGTTCCACCATCATCTCCTTGATGATGGGATAGAGAGAGAAGATAGGGCCCCGGTGTATCTGGAACCTGAACCCGAGCGCCTCGACCTCGTCCGGCGGCAGTTCGCCGTTGTACATGCGCGGGAGGTCGCCGAGACGGCGCGCGAACTCCTGCAGGTCGTCGCTCGTCCTGATGCCGTCCACGAACACGAGGTCAGCGCCAGCGTCTGCGAATGCCCTGCAGCGGCGTTCCACGTCGTCCCAGCCGTTCACGGCGAGGGCGTCCGTGCGCGCGATGACGACGAAGTCGTCGTCGGAGCGGGCTTCGACAGCGGCGCGTATCTTCGCCGCCGCCTCGTCCATATCGATGACCTGCTTGCCCTCGAAGAAGCCGCACTTCTTGGGAGCGACCTGGTCCTCGACGTGGACGCCCGCGACGCCTGCGCGTTCGTACTCCCGGATGGTGCGGTGGACGTTGATGGCGTTGCCGTAGCCGGTGTCCGCGTCGGCGACGACCGGTACGTCCACGACCGAGGCGATGCTCGCCGCGTTCTGCACCATCTCCGTCTGCGTGAGCAGGCCGACGTCCGGCAGGCCCCTGGACATGGAGGTTGCGAAACCGGACATATAGACGGTGTCGAACCCGGCCTCCTGCGCGATGCGCGCGGTGAAGCCGTCGTAGGTGAACGGCGCGAGCAGCATCCGCTCGCCGGAGAGCAGTTCGCGCAGGCGTGTCGTCGTTCTCATCGCTGCTCCTCCAAGAGCTTGCGGAGGCCCGCCTCCAGCGTGGGCAGCCAGTCGTCCAGCGGTGTCGAGAGCGGCAGCGTGATGGCTATCACCTCGCGCCGCATCATCCCGCCGGGCTCTCTGCCCCACGAGCCGGGATCCTCCTTGCCGAGTTCGATGTTCAGGTCCTCGCGGTCTATGCCGAGCGCGTCGGTCACGTCATAGACCATCCCTATCTCTTCCATCGTGATGACGTCGTCCATATCTGCCTTGCTTACTCCAAAACCATCCCCGGTTTCAGCGAATCGTCCTATCGTTGCGTATCGCATGATGCTGCGTTGCGTCCTGCCTGCCTGTCAACGTCCCGGTGTCAGTCCCAGAGCTGCACCGTGCCGTACTCCCCGTCGAACCCGGGCCGGATGAGCACTCGCCCGAGCCGTGCGCGCATCACCCCTTCCGCGACACGGTCGCCCGCGATCTGCCCTATCTCGGACGCACCGGCAGCAGTGAGGACGTGCAGTTCAGAACCCACGCGCGCGGCGAGATCGAGGCAGGTGCGTTGCACGGCCTTGCTCGCGACGCCACGTCCGAGCGCTTCCGCGACGACCTCAGCCAGCGGAACGAGCCGCCGGAACGGCGGGCGTTCGGTCTCCGTGCCGCGCAGCATGCCGTCAGGATCAGCAGCCAGAGGTTCAGAGGGGCGCTGTGCGAGCGATTCGATGCGGTGCAGCACACCGAGCGTGAGCTTGCGTCCGCATACGGGGCATCGGCCGTCGTGCTCGCCCGGAGGCAGGTTGACGCCGCACTTGCGGTGGCCGTCGTGGTGGTACTTCCCTTCCTGCGGATAGAACTCCGCCGTCCACTCCACCCTGCCCGTCCTCAATCCCTCGAGGAGCGCGCCGTAGCCCGGTTCTCCGGCGAATACGGAGAGCTCGCGCCCCAGCCGCTGCGCGGAGTGCGCGTCGGAGAAGGAGACGAGGGTCCGCCCGTCCAGCTCGGGCACGCGCCAGTTCATGGCGGGGTCGCTGGAGAGGCCGGTCTCGATGGCGTGGACGTGCCCGGCCATGTCGCCGAAGCAGTCGGAGAGCGAATCGAAGCCGCTCTTCGAGCCGAAGAGCGCGTACCACGGTGTCCATGCGTGTGCGGGGATGACCTCGCACCGTGCGTCGACCGCGAGGACGGCTTCGACCACGTCTTGCCCGGAGAGGCGCAGCGTGGGACGTCCGTCCGAGGCGAGTGCGCCGTACGGGGCGAATGCGGCACAGATGCCGTCCACGGCGTCGAAATCGGGCGCGAGGATGAGCAGGTGGAGGCGATGGGAGCGTCCGTCCTGTGGGTAGACGCAACTCACCTCCGTGCCGAGGACGAATCGTGCCAGGCGCTCGCGGTCCCGGACCTCGTATCGCTCCGGCGGTTCGGTCAGTTCGAAGAGGCCGTCGCCGGCGGGACGAAGGCTGCCTTTCAGTTCGGCGAGCCAGGCGGGATGCGTGAAGTCGCTGGAGGCGAGCACGTCCACGCCCTTGACGTCCGCCCAGGCGGCGAGCGTCTGCAGGGAGAGCGCGGAGCTGGTGCCCATGGCGTAAGGCGAGTGGAGGTGGAGGTCGGCGGCGAAACTCACGTTGGGCGGAGTGTAGCGCAGTCTCACGCGCAGCGAACGTGCGCAAGCCTCACGTTGGCAGGCGGGGCTCTGTTGACCTGTCACATAAGATGGCGACAGTGGCATGGCGAGCGGGACGCGCCCACGCGGGCGAGAAGGAGGAGGGAGATGGCGGTTATCGATGCGGACGCGCACGTCGTCGAGAACGAGCACACCTGGGACTACATGCGGGAGGAGGAACGCGAGTTCCGCCCCCTGAGCGTTGCCACCACCGACCCGAACGCTCCCGTCCAGCGCTACTGGCTGATCGCCGACCGCTCGACGGGCCGGGCGTTCATCCGCAATACCAACGAGGGCACGGGCACGAGCGACGAATCGCGGGAGATGGCGAGCGTCGAATCCCGACTGGCGCACATGGACGAGCTGGGCGTAGACATCCAGGTGCTGTACCCCACCCTTTTCCTGCGTCCGCTGAGCCCCCGGCCGGAAGTGGACTACGCGCTGGCGCGCAGCTACAACCGCTGGATGGGCGACATCTGGCAGATGGGAGGAGGGCGGCTCCGCTGGCCGGTTATCGCGCCGGTCTACAGGATGGACCAGGCCATCGAGGAGGCCCACTACGGCAAGAAGCACGGAGCATGCGGCGTGTACCTGCGCGCGGGCGACGCCGGGCTCAGCCTCACCGACCCGTACTTCTTCCCCCTGTACGAGGAGGCAAGCAAGCTCGGCATGCCGATCTGCATCCACGCGTCAGTCGGTAACTTCGGGATGTGGGACCAGCAGGAGAACGGCCTGCGGTTCAAGCTGCCACCGATCAGCGTGTTCCACAACCTGCTGATGCGGCGCGTGCCGGACAAGTTCCCCGATCTGAGCTGGTGTTTCGTCGAGGTAAGCGCACAGTGGGTGCCGTACGTGATGAACGACCTGTCGATCCGGTTCGGCAACAACGGGCGGGAGTTCTCCGGCGCTACGCTGATGCGCGAGAACCGCATGTACGTCGCGTGCCAGACCACCGACGACCTGCAGTACGTCATCGACACGGCGGGCGACGACAACATCATCATTGGGACGGACTACGGCCACGACGACACGTCGTCGGAGATCCTGGCGATGCAGCGACTGCGGGAGGAGGGGAAGCTCGCTCCGAGCACGGTCCGGAAGATCCTCGACGACAACCCCCGCAGACTCTACGGCCTGTAGGGCGTATCGATACATCTCCTCTAATACCGTCCCGGAACAGCATCGCTTTTCACGTGTAGTTAACGAGTGCATTTCGTTGACACTCGTAGGAGTGAGGGTTACGATTTACAAGGCTGCGGCCTGCCGGTCGCGGCCTTTCCAACTTCCGTTGGAGTTGCTGATTCATCCCGCGCATTGGGGCTCCTTGCCTGCTTGCGCAGGCAGGAACGGACGGAAACATGCAGAAGATAGGCGCGAGCGCTGTCTGTGAAGCGCTCATCAACGAGGGTGTCGACGTCATCTTCGGTCATCCGGGGGGAGCGATCCTCCCCTTCTATGACGCGCTCTGGCACTACCCTCAGATACGCCATGTACTTGTGCGGCACGAGCAGGCCGCTGCTCACGCGGCGGAGGCCTACGCGCGCCTCACCAGAAACGTGGGCGTCTGCGTCGCCACGTCCGGCCCCGGCGCAACGAACCTGATGACCGGCCTGACCGCGGCGAAGATGGACTCGACTCCTATCGTTGCCATCACGGGACAGGTCGCCCGCCCCTTCATGGGAACGGAGGCATTCCAGGAGTGCGACACCTGCGGGATGGCCGCACCCGTTGTGAAGAAAACCTTCCTGGTGATGAGCCCCGAGGACATCGCCCCAACGATCCGCGAGGCGTTCCGCGTCGCACAGGAAGGGCGTCCGGGTCCCGTGCTCGTCGACCTGCCGAAGGACGTGCAGGCCGAGAGCTTCCTGTTCGAAGAGTTGGAAGACGCCTGGCATCCCTCCCCGCCCGCTGTTGCGGATGAGGAGTCGGTCCGTGAGGCCGCGCGCCTCATCAACGAGGCGGAGCGTCCGCTGCTCATCGCAGGTCGCGGCGTGCACATCTCCGGCGCATGGGACGAGTTGCAGGAGGTCGCCGAGCACATCAGTGCGCCGGTGTTGAACACGCTGCACGGCACATCAGCGTTCCCGCGCCACCACAACCTCGGTTACGGGATGCTGGGCATGCACGGCATGTACTGGAGCAATCTCGCCACGACCGAGGCCGACATCATCGTCGGCATTGGGATGCGCTTCGACGACCGTGTCATCGGCCGGCCGGGCACGTTCGGCGAGAACGCGAAGATCATCCACCTGGATATCGAGGAATCGCAGATCAACAAGAACGTCAAGGCCGAGGTAGCCCTCGCCGGTGACGTGAAGGCGACGCTGGAGGCACTGCTGCCCCTTCTGGAGCGCAACACGCGGTTCGAGTGGCTGGACCGGATGAAGTACCTGGAGCACAAGCATCCGAGCATCGACGTGCCGGAGAGCGACGTGGTCACACCGCAGTACGTGCTGCGGGAGCTCAACAAGCTGGTCGAGCACGACACGGACCCGGTTGTCATCACTGGCGTGGGGCAGCACCAGATGTGGGCTGCGCAGTTCCTGTTCATGCCGACGCCCAACTCGTTCGTCTCTTCCGGGGGGCTGGGGGTGATGGGGTTCGAGGTTCCGGCGTTGATAGGCGCGCAGGTCGCGCGGCCCAACTCCCGGGTGTGGGGCATCTGCGGCGACGGCGGCTTCCAGATGACGTTGCAGGAGTTGGCGACTATCGCGCAGGAGCACCTGCCTGTGAAGATCTGCATCATGAACAACGGTTACCTGGGCATGGTGCGGCAGTGGCAGGAGCTGTTCTACGACCATCACTACAAGTCCGTGTCCATGAGCGGGCCGGACTACGTGAAGCTGGCGGAGGCGTACGGCATCCCCGGCGTATGCGTGGAGGACAAGCACGACGTCGGTATGGCCCTGGCGACCGCTGCGCGGCATCCAGGCCCCTACCTGATCGACTTCCGCATATCGCCTGAGGAGAACGTCTACCCGATGGTGCCGCCCGGCGCATCGCTGGCCCAGACCGTGGAGGACCCCCGCGTGGTCCACTACCGCGAGCCGGTGCACATCATCGAGGGTCTCGTCTCCTACCCTTAACCTCCTCCGATCAACGGCCCTCCATTCACCCCGATGCCCCGTTTGAGGCTGCTTTGCCCTGCTTTGAGACACACTCTCAGTCCACCTTGCGGATTCCGCGATGGTGAGGCTTGGCTGAAACCGCAAGACGGTAGTGGCTGTGCGCAGGGATTCCGTCCATGGAGCTTGGATATCTGCCAAATCCCTGCTCCCTGCAACGGTTCGGCGATACGAGTGGACGGAGGATTCATACCATTGACAGGACAGATTGGCGCCCCTAGAGTCTCCCACGCTGTACGCGCGGCCACTCCCCAGCGCCCAGGGAACCAAGGATGCGTCGGCGTATGCGCTCCGGGAGGGAGCGTGGCTGATGGGAACCATTCCGCGCGATTTCGCTTCGTTGGTGAGGCCTCCTATGAGTGGAAGAACCAGGGTGCACCTGATATCGGACGGCACGTTCAAGATCGATGGGGGCGTGCTCTTCGGGCAGGTGCCCAAGAGTACCTGGCAGGACTGGATGTCCGCCGACCGCAGGAACCGGGTCAAGTTGAACCTCAACTGCCTGCTGGTTCGGGTCGGCGAGCGCAACTACCTCATCGACACAGGGGCAGGCGCGAAGCACTCCGCCGAGGACCGGGACGCGCTCGGCCTTTCCACGAGTCAACTGCTCTCTGAATTGAAGGCCCACGACCTGACACCTGCCGACATCCACGGTGTGGTGCTGACCAGCCTGCATTTCGAGCACACCGGCGGGTGCACGCGGGCGAACCGTCGCGGCGAGTTCGTGCCTACGTTCCCCAAGGCGACATACTTCGTGCAGCGTGAGGCGCTGGAAGAGGCGCTCTCCCCTACCGACCGCCATGTGAACGGCTACGTGCAGACCGACTACACGCCCCTGGTGGACAGCAAGAGGATGGAGTTGGTGGACGGCGAGGAGACCATCGTTCCGGGGTTACAGGTGCGGCGGGCCAGCGGACCGTACCAGGGGCACCAGATCGTCGTCATCACGCACGGAGGCGAGCGCGTCGCATTCCTGGGAGACCTCGTTCCGACCCATCACCACCTGCAGCCGGACTGCATAGCAGCGAGCGACCGGCACCCCGAGGAGACGCTTACGACCAAGCACCATGTCCTCGACGAAGCCGTCGACGACGGCTGGTTGCTCGTGTTCAGCCATGGTACAGACCGCCGCGCCGGCTACCTGGAACAGCGCGGGAACCGGCGGTCGCTGCGTACCATCTCACTGGACTGACGAGCTGCGGAGGGCCGTCTACGCGCAGGCGCAGACGAAGGCAATCCGGTTAGCAGAGCGGTCACGTGCCATACCTCCCCATCCACGAGTACGGCCTGATAGGAGACATGAATTCCTGCGCGCTCGTGAGCAGCGGGGGCTCCATAGACTGGGCGTGTTTCCCCCGTTTCGACTCTCCGAGCGTGTTCGCGGCAGTGCTGGACGACGCGAAAGGCGGGCGCTGTTCGCTGAGCGGCCAGGGGACCTACTCAGCCAGGCAGCGCTACCTGCCCGACACCACCGTCCTCGAGACGCTGTATGAAGCCGAGCACGGAGCGGCGTCGGTATGCGATTTCATGACGCGCGCTCCGGCGCGCAGCCCGGACGCCCCGCACGAGATCATCCGGATAGTCGAAGGCGTGCGCGGCAGCATCGGGATGCGGCTCGTATTCCAGCCACGGCTCGACTATGCGCGGGGCGAGACTACGCTCAGCGTCACGCGTAACGGCGTGCTGGCAAGTCATCCGGAGGGTGTTCTCGCGCTCGTCAGCGACCAGCCCTTCACCATCGAGCCCGCGGAAGACGGCGGCGAGCAGGCCGTCGCCGAGTTCACGGTGCGCGAGGG
The DNA here is from genome assembly GCA_965208625.1 of Dehalococcoidia bacterium. GTDB lineage: Bacteria > Chloroflexota > Dehalococcoidia > Lucifugimonadales > Australimonadaceae > Bin16. The sequence continues at coordinate 736,210 of OZ242348.1, read as the reverse complement.
AGAGCGGGTGGAGTTCACGCTGGCGTTCGGGCTCGGACGGCTGCCTTCCATCAGCACTATGGACTGTCGCAACAAGCTGGAGCGCGCCATGCGGCACGACGAGGCGAGCGTGGCGAAGCTTGGCTACAGCGGTTACCTGCGCGACGAGGTTGTGCGCTCTTACCTGACGCTGCACATGCTGATCTTCGAACCTACCGGGGCGATAGTCGCTGCTCCCACCACGTCCCTGCCGGAATCGCTCGGGGGCGTGCGGAACTGGGACTACCGGTACTCGTGGCTGCGCGACAGCGCATGGACGCTCGGTATCCTCTACCGCCTCGGCGATCCACACGAAGGAGAGGCGTTCATCGACTGGGTTGTCGACCAATGCGCCATGAGTATCGAATCGATGCAGATACTCTTCGGCATCGCGCCGGAGAGCGAACTGGAAGAGCTCGAACTCGACCACCTGGAGGGCTATGCACGGTCGAGTCCGGTGCGCATCGGCAACGGCGCGGCCTTCCACCGGCAGTTGGACGTGTTCGGCGAGGTTGCGCTGAGCCTGGCCGTCTTTCACCGCTACTCCGGAAACCTGTCGGACAAGGCGTGGGGACTGCTCAAGCAGATGGCCGATCTGGCGGCTGAGATGTGGCACATGGAGGACCGTGGCATCTGGGAGGTACGGGGACCGGAGCAGCACTTCGTCTACTCCAAGGTGATGTGCTGGGTGGCGCTGGACAGGGCGGTGAAACTCGCAGAGGGACACGGATTCGAAGGCGACATCGAGCACTGGCGCAGGCAGCGGGACCTGGTACGTGAAGAAGTGCTCGACAAAGGCTGGTCTGACTCCAAACGGAGCTTCGTGCAGGCGTACGGATCGGAGGCGGTGGACGCGAGCGCGTTGCTCATCCCGTTCCTCGGTTTCCTTCCCCCGGACGACCCGCGCATCCGTACCACGGTGCGGCGCATCCAGATGGAGCTCTCGGACGGGCCGTTCGTGCGACGCTACCGCGTCGAAGACACGGACGACGGCCTTGTCGGCGAGGAAGGCGCGTTCTACATCCTCAGCTTCTGGCTCATCGGCGCCTTGATGACCATAGGCGAGACGCAGGAAGCGCTGACGTACTTCAACAAAGTGTTCGCCACGGCCAACCACCTGGGCCTCTTTGCGGAGATGCACGACCCAATCACCGGACAGGCGCTAGGAAACTTCCCACAGGCGTTCAGCCATATCGGTTTCATCCACACGGCGAAGAACATCAACGAGATGATGCGGAGCCAGACCTACGAGGAGGAGCTGCAGGCATGAGCCCGCTTGCGCTTGTAGCCGAGCCATGCCCGCCCCTAGAATCAGGCAACCTGTTACCCCTGCCCGCTCGAACATAAGTGGAGCGAGCCGGACAAGGAGCAACGCTTGACAACGAAGGTCTACGTAACCGGCGTCGGCATGATCACCCCCCTGGGAGTGGATACGAAGTCGTCGTGGAAGAGCCTGCTGCAGGGCAAGTCCGGCATCGCCCCCATCGTTGCGTTCGATACCGAAGGCTTCGCCACCACCATCGCCGGAGAGTCGCCTGACTTCGATCCCACGACGTACGTGGACAGGAAGCAGGCGCGGCGCCTGGACCGTTTCGCTCAGATGGCCGTGGGGGCAACCGCGCAGGCGATGGAGCAGGCAGGACTGGACCTGCAGGACGGCAGTGTGGACGCCACGCGCGTGGGCTCCGTCATCGGCAGCGGCATCGGCGGGATCATCACGCTCTCCGAGCAGTGGGCCGTGCTGCATGAGAAGGGGCCGGACCGTGTAAACCCGTTCCTCGTCCCGATGATGCTGGCCGACATGGCTCCCGGCCAGGTGTCGATCCTCTACGGCGCGAAGGGGCCCAACTACTGCACGGTGACGGCGTGCGCCAGCGGCGCGGACAGCATCGGCATCGCCGCCGCCATGATCCGCAGGGGCGAGATCGACATCGCGCTTGCGGGCGGCACGGAAGCGCCCATCTGCCCCATCGCCGTCGCCGGGTTCAACGCCTGCATGGCGCTCTCCAAGCGCAACGACGACCCGGAGGGCGCGAGTCGTCCGTTCGACGCCGAGCGCGACGGGTTCGTCATGGGCGAGGGCGCGGGTGTGCTCGTGATCGAGAGCGAGGAGAGCATGCTCCGCCGGGGCGCAACGCCGCTGGCAGAGCTCGCGGGTTACGGGGCATCATCGGATGCCTTCCACGTAACCCAACCGTCTCCCAATGGCGAGGGCGGAGCGCGGGCTATGATCAACGCGCTCGCCGAGGCGGAGATGGAGCCGAGCGACATCAGCTACGTGAACGCGCACGGCACCAGCACGCCTATGAACGACCGGCTGGAGACGGAGGCCTTGAAGACGGTCTTCGGCGACGAGGCGTACAAGATCAAGATCAGCTCCACCAAGTCCATGACAGGCCACTTGCTCGGCGCGGCGGGCGGCGTCGAAGCCGCCATCTCCGTGCTCGCGGTGGCGGAGAGCGCCATACCGCCGACCATCAACCTGGAGAACCCGGACCCGGACTGCGACCTTGACTACACCGCGCACCATGCCCAGAAAGGCATCGTGAACGCGGCGATGAGCAACAACCTCGGGTTCGGCGGGCACAACGCCTCGCTGATCTTCAAGCGCGTTGTCTAGCGCGCCCGCCGTGCTCATAGGGAAGCGGCAGCACTGGCGTGTCGCTGAGCCGACCGACCCTTCGCCGCTCTCCTCCCTGCCCGCCGTCATTGCGCACCTGCTCAGGCGTCGCGGCATCCACGACGCAGACGAGGCCCGCGATTTCCTGAACGTCTCCGACAACCTCTTCGAGGACCCGGACACGCTGCCGGACATCGAGCGCGCCGCCGAGCGGCTCGCGTCGGCGCGGCGCGATGGCGAGACGGTCGCCGTCTATGGCGACTTTGACGCGGACGGTGTGACGGGTACGGCGCTGCTGGTCAAGGCGCTGCGGCGGTACGGGCTGCGTACGCTGCACTACATCCCTCACCGCGTGAGCGAGGGTCACGGCCTCAACCGCAACGCCGTCGCCACGCTCCACGAGCGGGGCGCGAGCCTCATCGTCACCGTGGACTGCGGCGTTACCAACGCGGACGAGACCGCCTATGCAGGCTCGCTCGGCATGGACGTCATCATCACCGACCACCACCTCGCGACGGCTGCCCTGCCCCGCTCGGTCGCCATCATCAACCCCAGGGCGCCGCACTCCACCTACGGGTTCGACCACCTGACCGGGGTAGGCATGACGCTGAAGCTGGCGCAGGCGGTGCTGCGTCCCGAGATTGGCGAGGAGTGGCGTACCGGACTGATGGAACTCGCGGCCATCGGCACCATCACGGACATGGCCCCGCTGTTCGGAGAGAACCGCTACATCGTTCACCACGGCATACGCGACCTGCAGCGCACCGGGTCGATCGGCCTGCGCGCGCTGCTGGACGTCGCACGGGTTACGCCGGAGCACGCGAACGTGGAGACGCTCGGCTTCGCCATCGGGCCGCGTATCAACGCTGCCGGTCGGCTCGACCACGCGGACACGGCACTCGACCTGCTGCTGACGGAAGACGAAGCGCGGGCAGCCGAGCTCGTGCGCCAGTTGGACGACTACAACACGCAACGGCGCGCACTGACCGACGAGACGCTGGAGCGCGCGCGGTCGCTCGTGCCGGCGCAGATACCGCCGCTGATCCTCGTGGGGGAACCCGATTTCAACCCCGGCGTTGTAGGACTCGTTGCGGGCCGACTTGCAGAGGAGTTCGGCGCGCCGGCGGCCGTCTACGCCATGGACGGCGAGCAGGTGATGGCGAGCTGCCGGAGCGCGCCGTCGTTCCACTGGGCGGACGCGCTGGCCCAGTGTGAGGGTCTGCTTTTTCAGTTCGGCGGGCACGCACAGGCGGCGGGGTTCCGTTGCAGTGAGGGTGCATTGCCGGAATTGGAGGAGCGGCTCGTGAGCATCGCTGCGGAGCGGGTCGGCGCCGCCCCATCGATGCGTGAAGGGGTCGTCGATGCAGAGGCTCTACCGCACGAACTGATGGGCCCGGCGTTCCAGGGCCTGCGCCGCATGGAGCCGTTCGGCATCGGCAATCCCGCGCCGGTCTTCCTCGCGCGCGACGTGGAAGTGTTGCGGGCGTCGACCATGGGAGCAGAGGCCAGGCACTTCCGGCTCAACGTTCGCTCGGGCGGCGCGGTGTGGGAAGCGGTCGCGTTCAATCAGCAGTGGGAGAGCGGCGTCGGGCAGGTAGACCTCGTCTACACGCTGGACGTGGACCATTGGAACGGCGACGAGCGGCTGCGCATGACGCTCAAGGACTATGCACCGTCGGGCCGTCCCCGCCTCGCGCTCTGAGGCGCGACCAGATGCCGGAGCGCCATGCCCAGAGGGCGACGACTGCGATAACGATCAGCCCCACCCACTGCGTCTGCTGCAAACCGAGGGTTACGGGGTCGACCCGGACGAACGCGATGATGAACCGCCCGGCCGCCCACGCGGCGAGCGCCAGCGGCATCGTTGCTTCCTGTGGCAGGCGCCTGCCACAGCAGAGCATGCACAAGGCGATAGCGGCGCTCAACAGCATCTCGTAGCCCGCAACGGGGTGGACGGCTGCTCCCGAAGCGAACGCGAACGAGTCCGGATGGTCGTAGACAACGGCCCATGGCAACGACGACTCCGTTGCGGGCGGGTCGCCGCCGATGATGCCGCCCAGCCGTCCTGTTGCAAGCCCCAGGAGGCCGGGGACGACCGCCGCGTCTGCCATCGAGGGGCGGAAGAGTCCTGCCCTGCCCGTTTTCCAGAGTCCCGCCGCGAGTCCGCCCAGCACGCCGCCCCAGAGCGAGTAGCCTCCCTCCCACAGATAGATGATGTGGAACGGCGCTCCGGTGAAGAAGTCCAGGTAGTCCACGATGTGGAAGAGGCGCGCGCCTGCGAGCCCCCCGAACACGGAGAAGAGCACGATGCCGCACGCCTCATGCCGCGGTACGTCCTGGCGGGCCAACGCACGGGCGAAGAGTGCGCCTCCTATGGCGATCCCCACAATCATGAAGACGCCTGCCCACGTGATGAACAGCGAGCCGAATGCGTATGGGCCGTAGGAGATGGTCATCGTTGCTCCGCGTTGAGGCTCCGCCTCCGCACTCCGCATTTTCCGCGAGCGAAACCGGCTACGCCACCGCCTCACCCTGCCTACAATTGCCAGCTATGACGACTGCAGCGCGTGCGACCGACCAGCAGATAGAGTCCTTCCTCAGCCACCTCCGGGCGGAACGCGGGTTCTCCGTCAACACCATCGCCGCATACCGGAGCGACCTCGCACAACTGCAGGAGGCGCTCGTGGGGGATGAACGGGACGTTCGGTGGGCGAGCGTCAGCGCACGCGACATCGAGGACGTCCGCCTTTCGTTCGGAGAGCGGGGCTACGCGGGTACGAGTCTCGCACGGAAGGTCGCGGCTGCCCGCTCGTTCTTCCGCTTCCTGCTGGAAGAGGGCGTGATCGACACGAACCCCGCGGAGCGGATGCAGACGCGCAGACCGTCCCGTACTCTGCCCGACGTGCTCTCGGAGCGCGAGGTACTGCGATTGTTGCAGGCGGCGTCGGAGCGTCCGGGGCCGGAGGGCGTGCGGGACCGCGTGATGCTGGAGCTGACCTACGCCGCCGGTCTGCGCGTGTCGGAGGTCGTGGGACCGCAGGGGCTGGAGCTCTCCGCACTGAGCCTGGACGGCGGGTGGATACGCGTCTTCGGCAAGGGAGGCAAGGAGCGTCTCGCGCCGGTGTACCCGGGCATCGTGCGGCAGATCACGTCGTACGTCACGGACGTGCGTCCGCAACTGCTGGCGCACGCCAGGCGCCGAGGCCCCGTCACCTCCGCCCTATTCCTGAATGCGCACGGGTACCCGATGACACGCCAGGGGTACTGGTTCGTGCTCAAGAAGGCGGCGGCGCGAGCGGGCATCGAGCGCAAGCTCACGCCGCACACCCTGCGCCATAGCTTTGCCACTCACCTGCTGCACGGCGGGGCGCCGCTGCGGCATGTTCAGGAATTGCTCGGCCATGCTAGTATCGCCACGACACAGGTCTACACGCACCTGACGGACAGCCAGGTGCGCGAAGCATTCGAGCACGCACATCCCCGCGCCTGACGAACGATGAAGATAGCCGTAGGCAGCGACGAGGCGACGTACCTCACGAGTTGCATCGTGGAAGAACTGCTGCGCCGGGGCCATGAGTTGAACCTCATGGGCGCGCTTGCCGAGGGTTGTGACCCGAGTTGGCCTGCCGTGGGCCGCGCGGTCGGCGAGAGCGTCGCCGGCGGAGACTGCGAGCAGGGCGTCGTCCTCTGCTACACGGGTACGGGTGTGAGCATCGCCGCGAACAAGACGCCGGGCGTCCGCGCCGCCCTCTGCACCGATGCGCAGACCGCTGACGGCGCGAGGCGCTGGAACGACGCGAACGTGCTGGCGATGAGCCTGCGCTCCACCTCACCCGGCGAAGCCGTTGAGATACTGGACGCGTGGTTCTCAGCACCCCACGGCGACGCCGATGACGTTAGAATGATAGACATGCTGCGGGAGATGGACGTTCCCCGGAGCGAATGAGTCCAGGAGGACTGCGAGACATGCCCGTCATCACCGTAACGGGACTGATCGGTAGCGGCGTGATAGAGATCGGACCGAAGATCTCCGAGAGGCTCGGCATCGATCACGTTGACCGGACCATCCTCGCCGAGGCGGCGAGGAAGATGGGCGCCTCGGAACAGGACGTTGCCGAGCGGACGGAACGGGCACTGGGGCTGGGCGACCGTATCGCAGGGTTCGTAAAGACCGTGCTGGAGCGTTCGGCGCTCGCCGGCGGCGGCGCCGACCCCTACTTCGGCGGAGGGCTGGACGCGCTGCTCGTCCGCGAGTACCGCGACTTCCCGGAGGAGAGCCACGGCTCCGGCGAACTGGATGACGAGAACCTCCTGAAGGTCACTTCGGACGTCATCCACGAGATCGCGGCGGGCGGCAACGTCGTCATCGCAGGGCGCGGGTCGAACATCATCCTGCGCGACGTGCCCAATACGCTGCACGTGGGGCTCATCTCGTCCATGGAAGTGCGGGTCGACCGCATCAGGCAGCGCGAGCAACTCAGCGAGGACGAGGCTGTGCGGTACATCCAGGAGAACGACCGCGCGCGCATCGCCTACTTCAAGCGCTTCTTCGATATGGACCCCCAGGAAGTGCGGCACTACCACCAGGTGCTCAACACGGACATGCTGACGATAGACCAGGCAACCGAGGTCATCGTCGCGACGGCCCAGACCCTGAACTAAGCAAGGCGGACTTACATGGCACGGAAGAAGGCGGGAAGCAGAGCGGCAGCAGGACAGGCGAAAGCACGGGAGCGGGCACGCCGGAAGGCGCGGGTCACCGGCCCGTCGCTCGCGCAGGCCGCGTACGTTCCCCCGTCTCAGGCGGACGATGTTCCCGACGACGAACCGGAAGCCGTAGCTGCTGTCGCGGAGGCTGCACAGGCTGCTCCCGCCTCCCCTGCCCCCGCACCTGTTGCGGCGCCTCGCGCAGTCGCCTCGCCCGCGCCCCAGGGGCGGGGCGCCGCCACGCAGCGCCGCGAACGCCAGTTCGCGGGCATGACCCCAACGGGCAGCCTCAAGCGCGAGTTGCTGCTGATCGGCTCGATCACGCTCATCATCGCTGCTGCGCTCGCTGCGCTCGCGACTACGACCACGCTCGGCGCGTAACTCCCAACCCATACCCTGCTTGCGCTCAGTCGCGATTGAGAGTCACGGGTGGCCGGCTAACGCCACTCGTGCGCGGATGGCAGCGGAGCGCGCGTCCCCAGGCGCTCTCCGCTCATGGTGAGCCTGTCGAACCATCCCGGCCTGGCGCACAACCCCGCCTGTTGTAGGGGCGGTTCGCGAACCGCCTCTACGTCCCGCCCCATCCGTCATTCCGCGAAGGCAGGAACCCGGGATGCCCCGTCGCGCACGCATCGCGCAACGGCGGAGCCGGCCTTGTCATGTTGAGCGGAGCGCAGCGGAGTCGAAACATCTCTCAGGCTGACCCGCTCATGGTGGGCCTCATTCCGCTCATGGTGAGCCTGTCGAACCACCCCGGCCTGGCGCGCAACCTCGCCTGTTGTAGGGGCGGTTCGCGAACCGCCCCTACGTCCCGCCCCATCCGTCATTCCGCGAATGCAGGAACCCGGGATACCCCATCGCACACGCAGCGCGCAACGGCGGAGCCGGCCCTTCCATTACCCATGACCAGCACCGACCCCCTACCCAACGGAACGCAAAAGCCGGCGCCTCGCTATCAGGATGGGGTGTGGCCTCCCCCTATCCTGCCCATCCTGTCCATCGATGTTGATGTCAGTACAGATGACACGCCACGAAGTGCCCCGGCGTCTCTTCTTTCCACTCCGGCGCGACCTCCGCGCAGACGTCCTTCGCAAACGGGCAGCGCGGGTGGAAGCGACAGCCGGACGGCGGGTTGAGCGGGCTCGGCACCTCGCCCTGCAGGATCATCTCGTCGCGCTGCAGCGCGGGATGCGCCGGAAGCGCCGCCGAGAAGAGCGCCTGCGTGTAGGGGTGCAGCGGATGCTCGTACAGGTCGTCCGTCTCCGCCCGCTCGACGATCTCGCCGAGGTACATCACGGCAACCTCGTGCGCAAGGTAGCGCACCGTCGCGAGGTTGTGCGACACCATCAGGTAGCTCACGTTGTGCTCCACCTGAAGGTCCCGCAGCAGGTTCATGATCTGCGCCTGCACCGACACGTCGAGCGCCGACACCGGCTCGTCGAGCACGATGAGCGACGGCTCCACGCTCAGTGCGCTCGCCATAGCGATGCGCTGCCGCTGGCCCCCGCTGAACTCGTGCGGGAAGAGGTCGGCCTGCTCCGGGCGCAGCCCCACGTTGTCGAGCAACTCCATCACGCGCTCGCGCGCCTCCTTGCCGCTCACGTTCCTGTTGACCACCAGCGGCTCCGCGATGATGTCCCGCACCCGCATACGCGGGCTGAGCGAGCTCCACGGGTCCTGGAAGACCGCCTGCACCTGCATGCGGAACTGACGCAGGTCCTGCCCGCTCAGCGAGTGGATGTCCTGCCCTTCCATCGAGATGGAGCCGCCCGTCGGCTGTTCGAGACGCAGCACGAGCTTGGCGGTCGTCGTCTTGCCGCAGCCCGACTCGCCGACAAGCGCGAGCGTCTGTCCGCGCCGCACCTCGAAGCTGATACCGTCGACGGCGCGCACCCAGCCCACCGTCTTCATCAGCACCAGCCCCTCGGTCACGGGGAAGTGCTTCTGCAGGTTCTCCGCTCTTACGAGGACGTCTGCCACTTCTCCTCCATCAGCCAGCAGGCGGCGGTGTGTCCGCTGGAGTCGGCGAACTCCGACGGGTACGTCTCGTTGCACCGTTCGTGAACATGAGGACAGCGCACCGCGAACCGGCAGCCCTGCGGCAGCGCGAACAGCGCGGGCGGCTGCCCTTCTATCGCCGTGAGCCGCTCGACGCGCTCCTCCATCTTGGGGATGGAGCCGAGCAGCGCCTGTGTGTACGGGTGCGACGGATTGTCGAATATCTCGTGGATGCCGCCCTGTTCCACGATGCGCCCCGCGTACATCACCGCCACGCGGTCGCACATCCGCGCCACGACCCCCAGGTCGTGCGTGATGAACAGGATGGCAACACCGGTCTCGCGCTGTATCTCCTTCAGCAGGTTGAGGTACTGCGCCTGTATCGTCACGTCCAGCGCCGTCGTCGGCTCGTCCGCGATGAGCAGCCGCGGCTGGCTCTCGATGGCGATGCCGCCGACGACCCGCTGCTTCATGCCGCCGCTCATCTGGTGCGGGAAGTCGGAGAGCCGCCGCTCCGGCGCGGCGACGCGCATCATGCGCAGCACTTCCATCGCCCGCTCCCTGACCGACTGCCTGCTCCTGCGGCCGCCGTTCCGGTTGCCGTGCGCGGCGATCGACTCCGTAAGTTGGTTGCCGATGGTGAACACCGGGTTCAGCGCCGTCTGCGGGTCCTGCAAGATCATGGATATCTTGCGCCCGCGCATCTGCCGAACGTCCGACATCCGCATCCGCACGACGTCGTCGCCGTCCAGCAGGATGCGCCCGCCCACGATGCGCGCGGCCTCCGGCAGCAAACGCAGCAGCGACAGCGCGGTCATGCTCTTGCCGGAGCCGGACTCCCCCACGAGCCCGAGCGTCTCGCCCTGGCGTATCTGGAAACTCACGCCGTCGACCGCGCGCGTCACCCCCCACTTCGTGAAGAGGTGCGTCTGGAGTTCCTGCACGTCGAGAACGACGTTGCCGCCACCCTGCCCTGTGCTGCTCGCCGTCTCGGTCAATCCTTGCTCTCCGTATCCCGAAGACGGCTCAGGCTACGCCCACGGCGAACCGCTCTTCCAACGGACGCTCGATCTTCCACGGGCTGTCCACCGGCTGCACGTACGCGTCGGAGCGGATCAACTCGTAGTCGCCCTGCTCCCACACGCCCGGCGGCTCGACGCCCTCTTCCGCAAGCGCGATGGCAGCCTTGATGTACAGCTTGCGCGCCTTGATGATGGCCGCGTCCGTCGTGCCGAGATGCTCGATGGTGCGGTCGACGATGGGGCCCATGCTCTCCTGCACCGCGTTGTCCTGAACGAACAGCCCGCGGATGCCGGACCAGCTCTCTTTCTTCATCAGTTCGCGGTCCTGCAGCCACATATTCTGCGGCCCGGCGTACTTCACGAACGTCTTGGGATCGAACGCGTAGTAGCCCCGGTACTCCTTCAACTGCTCCTTCAGCTCGTCGGACATGGGCTTCGTCTCGTTGAAGCACACGTCCCACGCCCAGCAAGTGCCGTCGTCGCGGGGCACCCACATGTTCCAGATGCGGTTGTCTTCCCTGGAGAACGGCGGGTAGGACGACGCCGGCATGATGTGCGGCGTTATCCGCACGTAGCGCTTGGCCTCGTCCGGCCCCCTGCGTATCGAGGCGTAACGGAAGCCGTAGGTGGTCTCCTCTATCTCCAGCTTCGGCCTCGTGTCGTTGAACATGAGGTTGTTGCCGCTCTGTGCGCCGGGCGCGACCATCGGCCCTTCGGCGCTGTTGTGCAGGAACGACGCGTGCACCGTGTCGATGCCGCCCTCCAGGCTCTGCAGCCAGTTCGCGTCCTGTATCCACTTCGCCATGATGCGGTTGGAGTCCGGCACCGTCGTCCAGTAGTAGAAGGGGAACGGCGGCTCGCTCTCCGGAGCGCCCATGTACACCCAGACCGCGCCTCCATGCTCCCGAACCGCGTACGACCCTGCCCGCACCTTGTTGCGGAAGCCGCTCTCCACCGGCTCGGTCGGCATGTCCACGCACTGGCCGCTGACGTCGAACTTCCAGCCGTGGTAGAGGCAGCGCAGGCCGTCGTATTCGTTTCGTCCGAGCGCGAGCGATACCCCGCGGTGCGGGCAGTATTCGGAGAGAACGCCCACCTCGCCGCTCGTGTCGCGGAAGGCAACCAGGTCCTCGTTCAGCAGGCGGAAGCGCACCGGAGCGCCATCTGCCTCCAGTTCGTCGGAGATCAGCGCGGGCAGCCAGTAGCGCCTGAATAGTGCGCCCATCAGCGTGCCCCTGCCCGTGCGGGTGATGAGCTCGTTGTCAGCGTGGCTCAACATGCGGCGCCTCCTTGTTCCCTCTCGTTGGCGTGACCGAACTCGCTCTGCGTATAATGCGCCCGGCTCTTGCAGCCGTGCCCCTCAATCTTAACGAGGCCACACGGTTTCGCAACAGCATACGCTTATACGCGAATAAGGGAGGCGTCGTGCGCACGGCCAGGAATCACACTCGTTTACTCATAGTGGTGGCGCTCAGCATGCTGCTCGCCTTGGTCGGCGCGGCATGTAGCGGCGACGACCCCGACCCCACCGCGACTCCGACGCCGACCAGCCCGCCGGCCCCGTCCGGCACGACGCCCGACGCGCCCGCGCCCGACCCGACGGCCACCCCCGTCCCCGAAGCGATGGGACCTGCGGTCGACCGCGTCATCATGGCCGTTGCGTCGCCGACCGACTTCAGCAACATCCGGCGCATCCCCGGCCAGGCCAGCAACTGGTACATCCGGCCGCACTACGAGTACCTCGTCGGCTTCGCCAAGACGAACGGCGAGTACGTGCCCCAGCTCGCCACCGAGTGGAACCTCGAGCCGGACGGCCACTCGTGGCGGTTCAAACTGCGCGAGGGCGTGCAGTTCCACAACGGCCACGGCGAGTTCACCGCCGAGGACGTACGCTTCTCCTGGCTCATGAACATCCTGCCCGACGACGTCGGCAGCGAGGCCCGGACGATGCGCGTTATCGTCACCGACGTCGAGATCGTCGGCCCCTACGAGGTCATCTTCCACACCACGGCCCCGAACGCCGATGTCTTCGAGGTCATCTCAGAGATCCAGGGCGGCATGGAGATCGCCAGCAAGGCGGACTTCCTCGCGCGCGGGCCCGGCCTGCTCTCAGCCAGGCAGTCCTCCGAGTGGGCCAACTACGAGGAAGACCCGCGCCTCGCCGAACTCGTCGATGGACGCGACCCGCTCGGAGACGAGGTCCCGCTGGCAGGCACCGGCCCCTACACCATCGTCTCCATGGACGAGCAGTCCGGCGTCGTCTACGAGCGCGTGGAAGACCACTGGCGCGCCACGCCCGACTTCCCCGAGTTCGAGTTCCAGTTCATCAACGAGGCGTCCACCCGCCACGCGAAGCTGGTCTCAGGTGAGGTGCACCTCGCCAAGCTGCCGGAGGAGCTGCTGGTGGACGCGGAGTCACGCGGCTACGTCACCTTCACGGCCCAGGTGCCCGCGGCGCGCTACTTCCTCGCATGGCAGGGCGTCTACGTCCCGGCAGGGCCGAACATCGCGAACGACCGCCACGGCGAGTGGAGCGGTGAGCTCGCACAGAAGGAGTTCCCGGCCTACCCCAACACGCCGCTCGCCAACCTGAACGTCCGTAAGGCGCTCAACAAGGCCATCGACCGCAATGAGCTCAACGACGCGTTCTTCGCGGGCAAGGGCCTCACGATGTTCAAGAACCACTACCTGCCCAACAACGCGCAGCGCGTGGGCTGGAACCCGGAGTGGGAGACCCGCTTTGGCGACGAGTACGGCTACGACGAGGACGCCGCCAGGGCGCTCCTCGAGCAGGGCCTGCAGGAGCTCGGTATCGACGAACTGCAGACGACGATCCAGCTCACCGTCCAGCCTGCCGTACCCGCCGGTGTGGACGTGATGCAGGCCATCGCCAACTACTGGCGTGCCATCGGCGTGGACGTCATCGAGCAGCAGGCCGACCCCGTCGAGTACCGCACCAAGCAGCGCGAGATGCGCTGGGACAACCACGTCGTGCCGATCGCAACGAGCGGCGCGCAACTGGTGACGGTGCAGGTGTACGGCAGCTCCATCATCCCGGTGCTCTACATCGGACTCCAGGACCCGGACGCCGAGGCGCTGATGCGCGAGGCCCTCAACACCAACACGCCACAGGACCGTGACGACCTCCTGCGGGAGATCGGCGACTTGTACTACAACCTCCACCAGGACATCCCGCTCTTCTACCTGCCCAACGAGGTTGTCGCAGACCCTGACGTCGTCGCCGACTTCGTCTACTCCGGCATGGTCTCCGGCGCGCCGATCGACCACCTCGAAGGCGCCGTCGCCAAGTAACGACCCTATCGGGCGGGCTCCATTCCTGGAGCCCGCCCCACAGCCTGATCGGACGTAGGGGCGGCTCGCGAGCCGCCCCCTTTGCCCCCGTCGTTCCTGCGAAGGCAGGAACCTCGCCTGAGTGCCCCGCTCATCCGTGAGCCTGTCGAACCACCCCCGTCATTCCCGCGAACGCGGGAATCCAGAGTGCCCAACAGGCACGCGGTGGGGCTGCAGGGTGCGGGATGCCTGATCCCTTCCCCCTCGATGGGGAAGCGTTAGTATGGGGGTGAACTAGGGGCGGGGGCGCATTGGGAGGGCCCCCCGCACAGGAGGTACCACATGACCGAACAAGACCCCGCTGGCGAAGCAGCCTACGAGAAGACCATCAAGGACCCCACACCCCTCGATCCCGATGTCGCCGCAGCGCGCCTCAGGGAAGTGAAGCGCATCTTCGACGAGCAGGGCGTCATCTTCTGGCTCGGCTCCGGCACCCTACTGGGCGCCGTACGCGAGGGACGCTTCATTCCCTGGGACGACGAGATGGACACGGCGGGCGTCATTGGGATGCACGGCCTCGACATGGACACCATATACCGCGTCGGGGAAGCGTTCCGGTCACACGGCTTCTACCCGCGCATAAAGCCCAACGTCCGCCACGTCAGCGTGGCCCTCATCAAGGACGGCATCCGCACGGACTGGACGTGCCACAAGATCATCAACGGCAGAGCGTACGAGTTCCCCGGTGTCGAGCTGCCGCTGCACCTGTTCGAGACCCTCGGAGAGATCGAGTTCATCGGCGAGCGCTTCCGCACCCCCAACCCGCCCGAGGACTACCTGCGCCGGAAGTACGGTCCCGATTGGCGGACGCCCAAGGGACCCGGCTTCGAGTCCGACGTCGTCGGAGAGGTCGCGAGCGACGCGCTGCTGGACCCCGGACCCCGACTCCTGCGCAAGCTCTCCCGCGGCCTCCTGCCACGCCCCAACGTCAGCGTGCAGGTCTTCGACCGCGACGGCGGTCCCGTAGCCGGCGCAGAAGTGGCCGTCGCCGGCCTCGGCCGCTCGAGGACCGACGCGCGGGGCGCCGCACGGCTCTACGTGCCCGGCTTCGCCTGCTACGCCATGACCGTCACCTACCCCGGCCACCGCGAACTGCTCTACGAGGAGTTCCTCACCCCTGGCGCCGGCTACACCTACCACCCCGGCCCCATCGTCACCCCGGAAGAACACTACAAAGCCGGCGTCCGCGCCATGGCCCTCGAACAGAAGGACACCCTGCAGGAGTAAGTCGGCCTTCCATCCCGTCATCCCGCGAAAGCGGGAATCTCGCCTGCCGTAGGGGCGGTTCGCGAACCGCCCCCTCACCTCTCCCTCGGGGAGAGGTAGACGCGCCTGCGCGTCGGGTGAGGGCCCCCCGCGTCCCTCTACTTCGTCATTCCCGCACCGGCGGGAATCCAGGGTGACCGGGCAGGTCACGCTGGCGTGGGGCCCTGCGGTATGGAAAGCCTGGTGTAGGGGCATCCCTTGTGGGTGCCCTGCCCGCCTCCCCTCGTCATTCCTGCCTTCCCCGTCATTCCAGCAGAAGCTGGAATTCAGAAGCACCGCTAGGCCACACTTGGCCCATCAGGAAAATCAGACACGACGTGTACACCCTCTACAGACATCCGGCACTCCAGCGGAGGAGGACGCTGGAAGAGGTTGCCACGCTGTTTCCCGGTGCAGAGTAGGAGTAAAATGCGGTGGATGGATCATCGACGCTGCCTAACTTGCCAAGCCGACATATCCCGCATACACCATAACGCCAAGCGGTGCAAACCCTGCGCTGCCCGCTACAAGACAGAACGATTGGCCAAGTATGCGGCCGGTTACGAGCAAAACTATCGTGAGCGGGGCGGCCGGTCCAAAGCTGGCCGCACTCCCCTCACACGTCACTGCCTCATGTGCCAAGCCGATATAACCCCCTTGCATCGCGCTGCAAAGCGTTGTGAGCCTTGCGCAGACTTACACGAGCGGGCACGGAATGCGCGGAACACACGTCGGTATCGAGAGCGCAACGGGCGCATACACCAATCTGGCCGTTGCATGGAGTGCGGGGCAGAGACGAACCGGCGCGCTGCAAAGCGTTGCGTCCCTTGTGAGGAGAGTGCCCATCGTGTGAGGGCGCGGAAAGCGACAAGGAAATATCGTGAGCGCAATCCTGCC
This sequence comes from Dehalococcoidia bacterium, assembly GCA_965208625.1. Lineage (GTDB taxonomy): Bacteria > Chloroflexota > Dehalococcoidia > Lucifugimonadales > Australimonadaceae > Bin16. Next base: position 720,352 of record OZ242348.1, on the reverse strand, counting down.
CCGCGCCCTGTGCGGTATTGCGCTGATTGTGATAGAGACATTTCCGAAAGAGACACTCGGGCGTTGCGTTGCGTGGACTGTGCACCGATACACAACGCCGAGATGATGAGAGCAAGGCTGACAACGCCGGAATCCCTAGCAAAGCGGAGGGCTAACTACTTCAAGCGTGGAGGGAAATGGCCACGGCGCGCTTTGCTGTTGCTCATAGAGGAGCAGCATGGGCTTTGTGGCAACTACCTGAAGGACAAGGGATGCTGGGGATGCAACAAGCCGCTAGACCACACAGCGGAAGTAGACCACATAATCCCCACGAGCAAACACGGAAGCAGTGAGTTGCGGAATCTTCAAGCACTCCATGCCGCGTGCAACAACTGGAAGAGAGCGAAAGTACGGGCACAGTTGGGTAGAGCGGGCGCGTCACGTACAGGCCCCAGTTCCGCAGGATGATTGACGAGGGGGAGTAGAACCAACGCCCTCCCTGCTCCTTGCCTTCGCCGTCCGCGCACCTCTACCATACCCACCCGAAGATCAGGCAGTAATGCCTACCCCACTCTTTCTCATGCAACGCTACATCATCATCAGGCTCTTCCAGGCCGTGCTCGCCCTCATAGGCGTCAGCATCATCGTCTTCACGCTCGTCCGCATCACGGGCAGCCCGATCGACGTGCTCGCGCCCGCCGACGCCACAGAGGAAGACCTCAGGCGCGTAGCAGCCCTCTGGGGCTTCGACAAACCCCTCTGGGAGCAGTACTTCCTCTTCGTCGGCAACGCGCTCCAGCTGGACTTCGGCCCCTCCATCAAATTCCAGGGCCAGAGCGCGATGAGCCTCATCGGCAACGCCATCCCCAACAGCCTGCAGCTCGCCGGCTTCGCGATGTTCGTCAGCGTGGTCATGGCGGTGCCCATCGGTGTCATATCCGCGGTCAAGAAGGGCACGCCCATCGACATGATCGGCAAGCTGGTCGCCCTCCTGGGCCAGTCGCTTCCTCCCTTCTGGCTCGGCATCGTTCTCATCTGGATATTTTCAGTCAACCTGGGCTGGCTGCCCGTCTCCGGGAAGGGAGGCTTCACCCACATCATCCTGCCCGGCGTGGCGCTCGGCTGGTTCTCCGTGGCCGCCTTCATGCGCCTCACCCGCTCCGCGATGCTGAACGTGCTGGACAGCGAATACGTGAAGTTCGCGCGCATCAAGGGCACGCCGGAGTGGAGGGTCGTCTGGAAGCACGCCCTCAAGAACGCCGCCATCCCGCCGCTCACCCTGTTCGGCATCATTGCGGGAATCATGGTCACCGGCGTCGTCACGCTGGAGACCGTCTTCGCGTGGCCCGGCATCGGCCAGCTCGCCCTCACCTCCGTGAACGCCCGCGACTACTCCGTCGTGCAGGGGCTCGTCATCCTCATCTCCGCGATGTTCATCACCATCAACCTCGTCGTGGACATCCTCTACGCCTACATAGACCCGCGCGTCCGCTACGGCGGAGGGAGAGGCTGACATGGCCGTCGCAACCTCCCCTGCCGCGATCGCACGCATACCCGGAGCCCGGATCGCCGGATGGGTCTGGACGTTCCTGCGCCGCTACCCGGTCATACCCGTCGCAGTGCTGCTCATCGTCCTCGTCATCCCCGCCCTCTTCGCCGAGCTCATCGCGCCCCACGACCCCATCGACGGCAACCTGCGAGCGCGCCTGCTCCCGCCCGCATGGACCGACGGCGGCGACTGGAGCTACCCGCTGGGCAGCGACCGCCAGGGACGCGACATCCTCAGCCGCATGATCTTCGGCGCGCGCACGGCGGCGCTCGTATCGCTCGCCGCGCTGGCCGTCGGCGGCATCATCGGCTCGGTGCTCGGCCTCGTCGCGGGCTACTTCGGAAGCTGGTGGGACCACGTCATCATGCGGCTGGTCGACATCAACCTCTCCCTGCCGCTCATCCTTCTCGCGCTCGTGCTCGTCGTGCTGTTCGAGCCCGGCACGGCCACCACTGTCGCCGTCGTCGCACTGCTGCTCTGGTCCCGCTACGCCCGCCAGGTGCGAGCGGAGGTGCTGACGCTCAAGGAGATGGACTTCGTCGCCCGCGCGCGCGTCGCGGGGGCCTCGAACCTGCGCATCGTCTTCCGCCACATCCTCCCCAACGTCTTCAACACCATCATCGTCCTCGCGACGCTCCAGGTGGGGAACGTCATCCTGCTGGAGGCGTCGCTCAGCTTCCTCGGCGCGGGCATCCCGCCGCCGGACCCCGCGTGGGGCGTCATGGTCGCGGAGGGACGCGACTTCATCGTCACGTCCTGGTGGCTCTCTGTCATCCCCGGCCTCGCCATCATGTTCACAGTGCTCTCCATGAACCTCCTCGGCGACTGGCTCCGCGACTACCTCGACCCCAGGCTCCGCCAGCTGTAGGGGCGGTTCGCGAACCGCCCCCCTCGGTCTCCGCCCGCCGTCGTTCCTGCGAAGGCATGAACCTCGACGCTCCGAGGTGCGGGCGTATACTCTGATGGAACTAGGTCGAGTACGTGCGACAGGAGGCGGCGGAAACTCACAATGACACAGGCAGAGTTCGATGCGCTGATGGCCGACGCCACTAAGCGCATCGTGGGCGACATCGTATGGTTGCCCGACCCCCAACATACGCCCGCGCTGAATTTCCGGAAGGAGGTAGTCTCAGCTACAGGCCCCGGCCTCTACATGAAAGGGTGGTACAACCCCGCTTCATGTAAACTCGCCTACACGCTTATCCATAGGCAGGCGGGGCGGATATACGCACTGAATCTGGGTAGGGAGCATCGCAACCCCACAGGCGAACAGGTAGGAGAGAAACACAAGCATAGTTGGACGCAGGAGTCCCGCGACAAGTTGGCCTACGCCCCCAGCGACATCACTGAGTCGTGGAACCGGCCGATAGAGGTGTGGCGCCAGTTCTGCCGAGAGGCACGTATCGCACATGAAGGAACGATGAACACGCCAGTGCCAGAGACAGAGGTGAACTTATGACACCCCTTGAACTATGCGCCACGCTGCGAAACGGCATGCCGGGCCTCTTCGAGTGCTCGCCCGCTCCGAACGGGAGTGTGCGGGTCAGGACGCCGATGACGCTCCCCGACGGCGACCTGATAGACGTGTTCATGATTGAGCGAGACAGGGGGTACGTCGTAACCGATTTCGGCGACACACTGGGATGGCTACGCATGCAATCGCCACGCAGCAACCTCACCCAGAAACAGCAGGCGATGGTGGACGACATTTGCCTCACGCTAGGCATCGAACAGCGCAAGGGTCAGCTTGTACTGCATTGCGCCGACGCCCGAAGCGTCCCTGAGGCAGTACTGCTCCTGGCTCAGGGAGCCATGCGCGTAGCCAGCGTCTGGTTCACCTTCCCCACGTTCACCGCACCTCTCGCAGATGCAAACGCTCGTGCGGACGAAACCACCGCTGACCAGGTAGAGGATTGGCTCAGGCAGCAGCGTCGACTGTCCATCAGGAGAAACGTGAAGCATGCCGGAGGGTCCGGGCGGCAGTGGAAGATCGATTACGAAGTATCCACGGATGCTCAGACCTCACTGGTGTTCCTGCTGACAGCCGGTACAAGGCCTAAGGCGCAGCGCCTAACCGAGCACGTCCTGACCGGTTGCCTTGATCTCAGGGAACTGCGGAACGGCAAGACGCCACTGGCTTTCGTCTCCCTCTTCGACGACACCCGCGACGTTTGGAGAGAAGAAGATTTCAAGCTGATGAAAGGCTACTCGAATGTCGCCTTCTGGTCCCGTCGCAACGAGATTCCACGCATCCTGGCCACTCCCTTAAACACATAATCAAGGGCGGGGAGCCCGCAGCCCTCTGCTCCCATGCTCCCCCACCCTATGCATCCCGTCCACCGATGTGAGGAAAGAGGCCTCATGCCGACTCCTAAACGCCGCATAGCAATGCTCATAGACGGCGACAACGCCCAGCCGTCCCAAATGAAGGCTGCGCTAGCGGAAGTGGGCAAGCATGGAGTAGCCGTAACTCGCCGGGTCTACGCCAACTGGACAGTTTCAGGGAAGTCCGCTTGGAAAGCGGCCATCCATGCCAACGGGATGCTCCCAGTACAGCAATTCGCCTACGTGTCTGGCAAGAACGCTACCGACATAGCGTTGGTCATCGAAGCGATGGATTTGCTGCACTCCGGCACGGTGGAAGGCTTCTGTATCGTTTCCAGCGACAGCGACTACACCCGGCTGGCCATCAGGATCCGCGAAGCAGGCATGTTTGTAATGGGTATTGGCCGGTCCACTACCCCTGAGCCTTTTGTAGCCGCCTGTGAGGTCTTCATCCAAACGGATAGCCTAGCTGGCGGGGACAAGTCCAAGCAATCTAAGACTGCAACGAACAAGGCAGATACAGCTAAACCAAAGGCGGCGAACAATAATCCATCAGAGGATGGGTGGGTAGAGACTGTGGCTCAAGCCATAGCCAATACCAAGAAACGCCCAGACGGGTGGGCGACCCTTGTGGCTGTGGGTACCCAGATAAAGCAGATCGACCCTAATTTCAACTGTAAGGACTACGGGTACAAACAACTTGGGTTGCTCATCAAGTCACAGCCCGATTCCTTCAGCGTACAGGGAAGTAAGGGCGCGACTGCCGTTAGAGTCGTCAAGCGCAAGTAGACTGCGTTAACCCACCACTCTCTCTACGAGCCGACTAAGTTGAACGGACGCCTCCCCTACGCCACGGCAGGCGAGCGCAGCCCGTACATCCGCGCGGCGTTCCTCCAGAGGATTGCCTCGAGCGCGTCGTCCGGTACCTCTTCGTTCTCGACGAGCTCACGAATCTCAAGCGCGCACGTCTCCACCGTCACCTCGTGCGGGAAGTCGCTCGACCAGATGAACGGGTCGCTGCCGACCGTGCGCACGGCGTGCGCGAGGTCGGGCTCGTCGCCCTCGACGCCTATGAAGATGCGCCCTTCGTGAACGTGGCGCAGGATGTGGTCGCGCACGCTGTCGCCGTCGCGCAGCTGTAGGAAGCGCCGGTTCGGGTCGAGCGGCGTGAACGCGTTGTAGGAGCCTTCGCCTCGCTCGAGCGCCATCAGGAACCACGCGACGCCGCCCTCCATGAAGCCGTAGCGCACGTTCGGGAACTTGTCGAAGATGCCGTTGAACAACATGCTCATGAACGAGATCATGATGCCGAACGGGTGCCCCATCGCGTGTATCGCCGCGAAGATGTTGAGGTCGTGGAAGCCGAGGTCCGGGTACGAGCCGCCGTGCACGGAGAGGCAGCAGCCGAGACGGTTCGCCTCCTCGTGGACGGGCCAGTAGTGCTTCGAGCCCAGGTGGCCCTGCAGGCCGGTGGCGGGCAGCATCCCGCCGCACATGCCCAGCTCCTCGACCGCTCGCCGTAGCTCTGCCGCTGCAAGCTCGGGCTCCTGCATCGGCAGCAGCGCCACCGCCTGCAGGCGGTCGTCCTTCTGCAGGTACTCCTGGTGTATCCAGTCGTTGTAGGCGCTGGTCGCCATCGCTATCTGGTCGAGGTCGACCATCCGCCCCACCGCGAGCGCCTCGGTCGGGTACAGCACCGCGCTGCCGATGGACAGCTCATCCATGAAGCGCGTCCACCCGCGAACCTCCTCCGGATTGGAGAACGAGCCCTCCGGCGAGATGCTGAGCAGGTTGTGGTAGTTGTCCAGTTCCGGGAAGACGTTCCGGCGGCGCATCCGCTCCACCGCGCGGCTGGCCTGCAGGTCGCGCGGCATCCTATCGATGATGCCGTCCTTGTTCTCCAGCACGTGGCCGTCGCCGTCATAGATCGGGCCGTTGTACGTTCGCGCCATCGGATGCCTCCTTCGCTGTCCCGAGCCTGCCGCTCGTCCTGCCTTTACCCAAAAGCTCCTAGTCGTACCACTGGCCCGTGACCGTCTTGCCGTCCGCGACGCCGGGGTCGACGATGGTCGTCTTGAACGGCGGGAAGAGCACGTCCACGATGACGCGCGGCGCGGGCGCGGGGCGTGTCCGCTCCGCCACGATCTCGTCGACGCGCTTCACGTGCGCTTCGAGCACGCTCGCGATGAACCGCGCGAACTCCGGGTTGCCGGACGCCTTGATGGCCTCCTCGTCTATCAGCCCCTCGATCGCGGCCTCGACGGGGTTCGCGGGCGCGGGCACGCCGCCGTGCACCATCCCAGGCGGGTTCCACGTCACCTCTGGCCGCATCTCGTCCGAGAAGTGGACGGACAGCTCGCCCGACTCGTGCGAGTGTCGGATGCCGACCTCGCCGGGGATGAGCAGCAGCGCCGTAACGAGGCACTTGTCGTTCTCGACGAGCGTGTACCACTTGCGCTTGTGCGCTCCGGGTATCGACTCGCCGCGCCAGCCCTGCTGGTCCGGGGGTAGCGTGTAAGGATTGACGGCCATAGCGTTCCTTTCTCTGCGCTCGCTAGTGTCCGGACGTTGTGACGTCCGGGCCAACGCGCCCGCAGCGCGCGCCCCTGCCCTCTTGAAGACGGAGCGGCCGCATCGCCACAATGGCAACTGCAACGGTGCGGCTATAAGATAGCGCGTAATCGGAGCGCAGTCCAAGCACGACACGGAGGATTCGCCATGCTGAGCACGGCAGACAACGAGATGCTGACGCAGGTGGGCAAGGGAACTCCCATGGGCGAGATGATGCGCCGCTACTGGCTCCCCATCATGCCCGTCGAGGAGCTCGGCGGCCCTGACGGCGCCCCCCAGCGTTTCCGCCTGCTCGGCGAGGACCTCATCGTCTTCCGCGACTCCAGCGGCGACGTGGGCGTCTTCTCCGAGACGTGCCCGCACCGCGGCGCCTCGCTCTTCTTTGGACGGAACGAGGACAACGGCCTGCGCTGCATCTACCACGGGTGGAAGTACGACGTCACGGGCCAGTGCGTGGACATGCCCAACGAGCCCGGCGAGAGCAACTTCAAGGACAAGATCCGCGCGTGGGCGTACCGCGGCGCGGTCCACGGCGGCGTTGTGTGGGCGTACCTCGGCGAGGGCGACCCGCCCGGACTGCCTGACTTCGAGTGGACCGCCATGCCGGAGGAGCAGCGCAACTTCTCGCTCGCGCAGCGCGCCTGCAACTGGATGCAGGGCCTCGAGGGCGACATCGACACGAGCCACCTCTTCTTCCTCCACGGCAGGCTGGACCCGGACGGCTCCGGCAACACCGGCGTCTGGCACAACGACAAGCACCCGACGCTGGAGGTCGTTCCCACGAAGTACGGCGTCGTCTACGGCGCGAACCGCGAGGAGAACGAGGAGACGACCTACTGGCGCATCACGCAGTTCCTCTTCCCCATCTTCACCTTCTTCCCCGCCGCCCCGGACGGCACCGTTCCCGGCCACATCTGGGTGCCGATGGACGACCACCACACGATGGTCTGGACCGTCTCCTGGCATCCCACGAAGAACGTCGCGGACAGCAGGCGGTTCGGCGTGCTCGGCAACGCTACGCACCCCGCGGGCGAATTGCTGCCGGACACGGCTGGCGGCCTCGGGCGCTTCCGCCCGCGCGCCAACAAGACGAACGACTACGAGATAGACCGCGGCCGGCAGCGCACCGAGACGTTCACCGGCATCGCGACCGTCTTCCTGCAGGACCAGGCCGTCACCGAGAGCATGGGCTCCGTCCAGAACCGCAGCATCGAGCACCTGGGGCGCTCGGACGGCATGATCATCCAGGTGCGGCGACGCCTCCTGAACGCGGCGAAGGCGCTCCACTACGACAACGTGACGCCCCCGTGCGTCGAGAACCCGGAGTGGTACCGCGTGCGTTCCGCCATCGGCACGCTCCCCAAGGGCGAGTCCTGGTACGAGCACATGCACGACTGGCTCTACGCCAAGGTGGACGAGCCCCCCGCGCTGGAACTCGCGGTGCCGAGGTAGGGCTTCGTCGTTCCTGCGGAGGCAGGAACCTCGTCCCCGCTCCCAGGCTGCGAGATTCCCGCCTGCGTGGGAATGACGGAACCAACCCATGTAGTCGTCTCCTCACCTAGCGCCGCGATGCCAGCCGCTCGACAACCAAGCGGTTCATACTGACCCCTGCTTCGGCAGCGTCCATCGCCAAGGCGCGATGGGTCTCGGGCGGGATGCGAAGGGTAAGCGTTCCGCTGTAGCGCCGGGTGGAAAGCGGCTCCGGGACCGGGGCGCCTTCCTTGCGCAGGTCGTCCACGGAGAAGGCCACGAGATCGCGGATGCCTGCAAACGCCTTCTCAGGGGTTTCGTCCAGATGGCTGAGCAATCCAAACTCGGCGCACGTTCCGACGAATTCCCCGTCCTCCTCTGACCAGAAGACCCGGTAGGTGTAGCGGTCTGCCTCTTCCGTCATTCTGTCCCCTCCAGTGTGTCGATGGTTGCAGTAATGCAACCAAACGTCAAGCCGACGCGCCCGAGAGATGCTTCGACTCCGCTGCACTCCGCTCAGCATGACAACCCCACCTCCCCCACTCCCCACCCCGCGTGCGCTGCCCTGCGCACGTGCGACCTTGCGGTCGCCAGGGATTCCCGCCTGTGCGGGAAAGACGGGGCCACGCCAGGGCTGCCATGCCGCATCCCGGTGCCCTGTCCGCTCGTCCTGAGCCTGTCGAAGGATGCAGCGCCCGCTCGTGGTTCGACAGGCTCCCCACGCGATACCGATTTCATAAACCGACGCCCCAGCGCAACCTCAGCCACGTCCGCTCCCCCTATCGGACTGTCCTCCGGCGTCGGAACCGCGTAGTGGATCGTAGCACGACCCGGACGCACCACGATCTCCTTCACGAATGTTCGCAGGAACGCCTTCGTCTCCGCCAGCCCGCTCTCCAGCAGCCACTCGCCCATCTCTCGCGCGTACGCAGCAACGACCTCGGCATCCTGCACCCCCGCCAGCCGAGCATCCAACTCCATCCGTGCCTCATCCGCAGCGCGCTCCAGCCGCTCTTGGTTCTCCTGGTGGTGACGGATGCGCGGAAGGATGTCCTCCACCGTCATATCCGTCTTCTCCACCAGCTGCCACAGGCGGTCCATCCGCTGGCGGACCTCCCGCAACTCCAGCTCCGCAGCCTCCAGCCGCTCACGCTCCCCCGCAATCACGCTGTCCATCTCCTCGTTCACCATCCGCACGAGGTCGCGCATGTTGCTCTCGGTAAGGATGTGCTCACGTATCTGCTCGATGATCAGGCGCTCGAACCGCTTCGCGCGCAGTCGCGGCGTCGCGCACGTCCCCTTCCCCCGGTTCAGCAGCGAGTGGCACACGTAGTAGGTGTACCTGCCCCCATGCGCCTCGGACGCGCTCAGCGCCCTCCCGCACGCCTCGCACTTCAGCAGGCCGCTCAGCAGGTACGGGCTGGCGATGCGTCTCGGGTGCACGCTCTTGGGTGCGCGGGAGACCAGCATCCGCGCGACCCGCTTGAACTCCTGCTGGCTGACGATGGCCGGGAAGGCGTTCTCCACGCGCACCGGGGGTACGTTGTCCTTCGCCCTCGTCCCCCACACCAGTGTTCCCGTGTACACCTCGTTGGAGAGCATCCGGTAGATCGTGGCCTTCAGCCACTTCGCCCCGAACGGGCTCGGCACGCCGTCTGCGTTGAGGGCCTTGGCGATGTCGAGCGTCGTGGAACCGTGCAGGGCCATGTCGAACATGCGGCGCACCACCGCATCGGCGGGCGGGTTCAGCTCCAGCTTGGGGCGCTTCTTCGCGCCGTCCTGCACGTGGACCTTTCTGTAGCCGTAGGGGGCGAGGGTGGGCATCCAGAACCCGCGTGAGGCGGACTCCCGCATCCCCCGCAAGACCTCCTGCGCAAGATTCTCGCTGTAGAACTCGTCCACGGACTCGATGATGGCCTCCATGAGCTTACCTGTGGGGGTGTCGTCCGCGTGCTCGGTGATGGAGACGACCCTGATTCCCTTCTTCCTCAGCATGGACTTGAAAGCGACAGCGTGCTCGCGCTTGCGGGTGAAGCGGCTGAATTTCCAGACGAGGATGACCTCGAAGGGCGAGTTGGCCCTGCTGCCCTCGTCGATCATGCGGCGGAACTGGGGCCGATCTGCGACGCGTCCGCTCTCGGCCTCGTCGACGTACTGGCGGACGATGATGAAGCCGTTGCGTTCGGCGTATTCCCGGAGCGCGCGGAGTTGTGCTGCGACGGAGAGATCGACGTCCTGCCGGTCGCTGGAGACACGCGCGTAGACGGCTGCGAGTATGTGGGTGTTCTTCTCATTCATGGGGCGTGTCCTTCCTCGTCGTGTGCTCTCTCGGGCACGTCCGGCCCTACTGGTTTACTGTGGGGCATCCGCTTGGCCAACGTCAACGGGCGCGTGTCACCGGCAACACTCGGGCAGTTGAGCTGATGGGCCGCTCCCGACACTTGATCCACACCGGCGCGCTTGGCACCGGCGCTACCTCTACCCCAGACCATCTTGTCGTGGAGCGCTGCGCGTCCCGGTCCCACAGGGGCCGGAGATAGTCAGCTAAGTACAGCAACCCAAAGGTCATGGAACCTACCGTCCCGACGATTATTCCCTTGACGAGGAAGGTGCGGGAGCAGGAACTTGTGGGCCAAACTGACGGGGCTGCCATCGACCCGCACCACCTGCTTGTCTGCCCAGTCTTCACTCCCTTGGGCGCGTCCTTCGGTGGATTCGGGCTAACCAAGCGTGTCGCAAGTGACGAAGCTCTCCCAGGGAACATTGACGGCCTGCCTCTCCTCTTCCGTCAGGTTGCCCTGCTGGCCCAAACATCTTTGGCCCGACATCCTCCTTGTACAGTTCCACGAACCTCCCGCCAAACAAGTCTCGTGTGCAATGGATAGCTTCGATGAGGGCAACGCTGTCTATAGAGACGGACTCGTCATCGGGCAGTTGACTGGTAATGAAGTCCACTATCTTCATCCCGGAGTCCTCCTACTAACCTATGCCGGTGTGTAGATAATGGTCGGTACTGAACCACGTCTACGCTACGCACTATGCTCGCAGCACATGGGCGATGCCCATGAGGGCAACTCCAATGAGTATACCTCTGAGCGCATCCCTTTCCGCGTGGCTGCGCCCCCGGCCAGCCGGGCTAAAGACGAGTACAGCGGTCGCCGCGACGGAACAGGTGAGTCCAGCAAGGGCCAGAGCCAGGGTCAATGCAACTTCGGGCATCATCTGTCTCCTCCATTAATGGTCTCAGCCGACGGTAGCCCGCTGGAAGCAGGAGTGTCAACGGCGATGTGGGGCTATATGGCGGGCTGCCTTTGTCACCTACTCTCGCTTCCACGCCGACGTCTATTGCTATGGTGATTCCTGCGCTGACACCTCCACTGACATGACGGTGCCCTGGCAATCGAGAACGAGTTCACCGTCGCCCAGGATCGAGTAGCGGCTTTACCGGCTGAGGAGCGGGTTCGCCTCGACAAACCTCGATCACCGAGAGAGATACCCGTGTACGGTGTTCATAGCGGACGCCCGGTTGGCCGTGCAGCGTGGACTCGCCAGCGTACGCGTAACCACTAGATTCGAGGTACGTGGAGAGGTCCTGCAGGGGCGTCGATCCAACCGATGTGATCTATGGTTCTCCAACCGGCATGCTCGCGTCTGGGTCCGGCAGGCCGGTGACCACGGCACCGTCGAAGATCGACCGCACAGACGGGACGCGTCTCGTCTGTGCGGTGCCCAGGCCTACCCCGAATCGGAGGATTCCATGCCGCAGGAACTGCACCTGACGGCGACAGGCGGCAGAGCGCTGACGGTGCCTGCCCATTCCCCGTATTCGTCGATGAAGCCGGCGGTACATGCGCCGCAGGCGAAGCATTCGCCTTGGCGCCGTTCAAAGAGCTGGACAAACTCGAGTTTGGTGCCTTCGTGGTGTGCTTCCAGCACTTGGTTGTAGAGTCGCTGTACGTGGTAGTGCGGTCTGTGCGACGTCGTGTCGCCGTCGCACGGGACGAGTACGTCTGCGAAGCATATGGGGCACGGAATTCCGAGTGCCCATTGGTCAAGAGAGTCGAGATTGAGTGCTCTCCGGCGGTAGCGTTCCAAGTGCCAAGCGTAGATGAGGACGCTTCCGTCGTCGTCGTGACAGGGCATGTCAGGCGCTGCTCCACAGTCGTCGCATGGTTGCTTGCTCACGCTCTCGAAACCTCGTCGCCTATCTTCAGCGCATCCTGGACAGTCCACTTGCTGAATCGGTGCTCGTTGAAAGAAGGGGATTCCGCACGTTCTGCATCGGAGCCCGCCTATGCCGTTCCGGAAATGGGCCCAACCGGAAAGAATGGCCCGTTCCTCCGCTGCTTCCGCGCGCTCGTCGTGCATGGCGCTGAAGGCGGTGTAGTCGTCGTTGAAGCACTCCATACCAGAAATGGCTCCGCAGACTGGACAGTTGATGGCTACAACCTGTTCGAACTGTTCGGGGTGACGGTACTGGTGATACCTCCCGCGTGGGAGTGCGATGCCGTCCTCAAACCCAATGCACGGTTGGCCGGGCTGGGCGTTGCAGTGTGGGTGTGGGCATGTGCGGGCCTCCACCTCGTCTTGTCGTCTCTCCCATTCCTCTCGTTCGCTTGGGGACCAGTGCTCTCGTATGACCGGAGCGTAGCGGGAATCGTGGAACTGCTTAGGAGGATTCTTGTATGCCAGCCACTCCTCGTGCGCGGATAGTCTCCAGGTGGGATTGTAGGGCTCTACGTCCTTCCCTACGCAGGGTATGCCCGGCGGTGCTCCGCAGTCGCGGCAGGGCAATGCCAGCATCTTGGCATGCTGCTCTTCCTCCAGCCGCTTCGCTATCCTGTTCCGCCGCCATCGATGGTAGTACCACCACATAGCCAGGAGAATCACGACTGCTCCGAACGAACCAGCGACGAGTTCCATTGTTCGCCTCCGCCTGCCAAGTGTGCATTTTTGCAGAGTTATTCGGGGAAGATACAAGAGTACGGTTGGGGGCAACCGGAGGCCGCTCACTGCGTCGTGCATCGTCCGCACGGCCATCCCCGATACGGACGCCAGCTCCAGCGCGTCGAGGAACGGCATCGACGCTAGGGCGCGCAGCACGTGCATCTCCCGCTCTATCGGACTCATCTCCATACTCGCTGTGGATGATGACTCCATCAGGCTCCACCCCGTCGGTGGCATCACGCAAGGGCCTGATGTAGCTCATCCGGCTCGGTGACACGTCAAGCGGAACAAGGCCTCCTGGTTTAGCCCGCATGGCGGATGGGGTGTACGGGGTGCGGGGGTAGAACAGAGAAATAAGGTGGGTGGCGACGGTGGGACGGGATCGTGGGAAAGGCCGCTGTGCGGTTCCGCGCCTGCGCGGGAGCTACGCAGACAGCAGTTCGGGTTTACCCCCTGTGGCGAGCCGGATTGCAAGGGCTACGCCTGGCGATTGCAATTCTGCAACCGGCGACGACCGGGGCAACGGACAACCGTTACGAGTGGATGGGACATCCTTGCAAGCGGTGGATGGAAGGTGAGAGCGAACTTCGCTGGGGCCAGGCCAAGGTCGCGATGAGGGCGGTGACGTGTCACGTCGGCATGAGTGTTGAGCGCAGCGCTGGGCATTGGCTGGAATCGTGAGGGAGCACGTGGTCCAGCGCGTTCTGCGGGCCGATGTCGGGGAGCGTGAGCGGGACCGCACGGTGGCAGGAACATCCCATGGTGAGGACGTGCACACCGATGTTGACGATGACCGTGCCAACAGGCGTTGGGCACGCTGTGGACGGAGACCTTGGCAAGGACGACGTTCGCGAGGTCGAGGTGGCGGTCGCACGAACCGGGCGGTGGCGACGACAGGCAATCCGGTGATGACTGCGACAGGAGCACAGTCATGTTTCGGGTCCGGGACGGGCACATGGGCCAGATCGTCCATGGACACGCCGAGGCCGGGCCGGTCTTCATCGTCGATGAGGTAGCAAACGACCGGTGGACGGTGGAGCGGGATGAGCCGAGGGTGGCCGGATCGCCTCGTAGGTGACTCGCACGCAAGCCACCCAGGAGCCATGACGAACGGCGGGGCGGATGTGATGTGATAACCGTGTACAGGGATCAGAGGATGGTGATCGGTGAGCGATGGCGTCGTGGGGAAGGCCACGGCCTACCGGACGGGGGCATCGTACTGGTCATCTGCGAGCACTTCGGTTCCGGAGCTCCTGCTACTCCAGGTGGACAACGCCACTCGGAGAAGTGGACAGAATGTCAGCGAGCGCTGGGCGCGGCTCAGCCGGGGCGGCGGCCATACGAGGCGCGAGCCGAATAGGCTGGGCTCCCCTCCGATAACGATGACGATGGTCAGGCGGCTGGAGACCTGCTCGGCGAGGCCGCAGCACACGCAGTGGAAGAACCGAATCACTCCTGGGGCGGTGTCATCAATGACACCCGTTATGGCGCATGGCGATCAGCGGGCTTTCCGTGACGTTATGGACGTGTACATGAGATGGACGAATGTCCGAGGGGGAAGACAGAGTCGTGGGCAAGGCCGTGGCCTATCGGACGGGTAACGCGTCACGTAATCGGGCAGCACTTCCGGTTCGGGGCTCAATGCACGGTCGACTGCAAGCCCTACGAGTGAAAACAGCAAGTTTGCAGAGGCCCGGATCAAGGTTTCCGCGCAAGGCCCACGAGTGCAAAGTGCAAGGCTTGCAGGGGGACGGGTGGGACAGACGGAGGGTGCTTGCCGACTCCCCTGAGGATCGGCGCGACAACGCCTTTCGGGAAGGCGGACGGAGTGTCCGTGGACTATGACCACGACCATGCCGGGACAGTACCGAAGGCTGAGGTCGGCGATGACGATGCTCAGGCCGTAGGCGACCTGCTTGACGAGGCCGCAGCATACGCGGTGGAAGGACCGAATCACACCTGGGGCGGTGTCATCGATGACACCCGTTATGGCGCGTGGCGGTCCGCGGGCTTCCCGTGGTGTTATGGACGTGTACATGAGATGGACGAATGTCGGAGAAGAAAGACGGAGTCGTGGGCAGGGCCGTGGCCTATCGGACGGGGAACGCGTCACGTAATCAGGCAACACTTCCGGTTCGGGGCTCAATGCACGGTCAGTGGACAGCCGCACGAGTGAAAGTTCCCTCGGAGGGAACCGGTATTGCGGGGGTCGAGTTCCCACTGCCACGAGTGAAAGTTCCCTCGGAGGGAATCGAGGAGAACGGAGGGAGAGGGATGCAAGAGGAACGACTGACGGAACGGGATGCCCCCAGCCTGGAGAGCATGCTCGAACTGCGGCTGCTGGTACTGCTCCACGACCTCGTGAACAGCCGTGGGCCGATGGAGACCGCCGAACTGCTGGGGGTGAACTACAAGACCGTCGCCCGGAACATGGAGGCGGGACGGCTGTCGGTGTATCTCCGTGAGGCGCTCATGGAGCAACTGATCGCGCGGCGCACCGTCGAAGGACCGGCGGACCTGGACGACGGGGAAGAGGACAAGCGGACCTTGGGCGCACTGGGGGAGCGGGTGACCGCGCTTGCCGGGGTGGTGGATGAACTCCGCTCCTCCGTCGCCCGGGAGATGGAGACGCTGCGGGAGGAGCAGGCCGGGATCGTGCGCGGGCTGGAGCGGCGGCTCGCGCACGTCGAGGCGCAGCGTCAGGGCGGCGCAGGCGCGGGCGGCGGGCCGAAGGTCACTCCCACAGCCGGGGCATCGGAGCCGCAGAGGGAACGGGCGAGGAGGCGGGTGTACCGCACGACGCACCCGAAGGTGGTGACGGCTGAGCCCGAGGACGGGGAGGAAGACGTGTACGGCGACGCCGAGCTGCTGGTCATCGCGTGGCGCAATGCGCGAGCAGCCGACCGGGCCGCGAAGGGCAGGCTGGAACGGGCGGAGGCCACGGAACGGGTGATGTCGCTGGAGATCGCGCTGATGGAGAGACACGGGCTGACGCTCGCGCCGGAGCGTGACCCGTACGACGGGATCAAGATGTCGAGTGAGCTGCGGTGGCGACGGCAGGCGCTGTTCAATGCGCGCCGGGAGCGGAGGAGGGTGCTGCGCCGGCGGTGGCTGCGCCGCGTGCTCACCCTGGGGCTGTGGTGGGAGTAGGCACTGAGGCTCACTGTTGGCCCATGGCGGGAAGCGATCCCGGCGGTGAGCGCGGGAAACCGTTGTCAACGGGCGTCGGGCTGGGGCAGACTGAAGGTGTTGTTCGGCTTGCCAGCGTTCGCACCAGAGAATGCTGGAGGGTTTCGTAGAGTCCCTGCCCTTGACCGGAATGATCGAGCACCGCTCTCCGAAGGTCTGAACGAGGGATGAACCGCTACTCCGGCGGCGGGAAGCATCGGCAGGGTTTGAGTGAACTCCCCCGTTAGGCGCTTCGAGAGCCGGGAAACGCTGGGGTAGGCACGCTGACAAGCCTCGCCCAACTGAGACCGCTGGAGTGCGTCTTGATGCTCTGGCTGTGCCTCGCGTGCGCGGGATGAACCGCTGCTGACGCTGAGGCTTGTCCCCGCGCACCCGGCTGGTCATGTTCAAGCGGCGACCGGTTCCCCCCACCGAAGGGCTCCGGTTGCTTCCGCATGTCTCTCGCCACGGCCCGCTCCGCGTTCCAACCGCACGTGTGAGCCGGGCACTCATCCCCAACGCTTCGTCTCCCGACCCAGGCATCCACACCGGAGGGAGGCGTCTGTCCGTTTCACAACGCCATCGAACACGCCCGCCGCCGCGGATGTCGGCGTGGGGCAACGCAACGCCAAGGAGGTGCAGATGCACTGACCGGAACACAGGAAGTCAGGGATAGCGAGAGGCCGGGGAGTGTCTACCTCCCCGGCCTCTCTGCTCACTGCGCGGCAGAGGCAGCAAGGCCCGGCGCAACAGGAGGTACGACCCATGCTAGCACGACCCACGTACGACCCACGAGGACTCGACTGCCGTTGGGCGATGGCCCTCCCCGGCACAACGGAGGAGGTGTAGCCATGGCCACCTACCTCATCCAGAGCACTCGCCAGCTCCAACTGGCGCTCCGCGATGTCCACAGCGCCCGCATGGGCACCGTCTCATGGCAGGCAGCAGCCGAGCGGCTCGCATCCGCCGTCCGCGCGAGCGTGAACAAGCACCGAGACCGCCCCGGCATGGGCCGCAGGCCAGTGCGCCTGCTCAACCGCGACGTCTTCTTCACCGCTTCCGAGCACCTGCAGCTCACCCAGCGCGCCCTCAGCCGCAGCATCGGCCTCGCCGAGGACACCCTCGGCAAGATCGTCTCCCACCAGCGGGGGGCATCCCAACAGACCATCGAGGCGCTCAGCGCCGCCCTCGGGGTCTCCCCCGACGACCTCTTCTTCGCAAGCGCATACCGCGAGGGAGGTGCGGCATGACCACGCACCCGCTTACCTACTTCAAGACGACGGGGGACAGCCCGTTCATCCAGCGTACCCCAAGGCCCGCGCAGTCGCACTGGCGCAGGCAGGACAGCGAGCGCATCAACCGCATGGACGACCGCGAGCTCTTCGAGCGTATCGCGGCGGCCATGCGGCGCAACGGAGGTGGGGCATGACCTCGCCGAAGGTGCGCGCGCACCCACGCTACGCCCCGCGGCCGATGCCGGTGCGGGATGAGCTCCAGCACATCTCCACGCCACTGGTCGTCCAAGTGGCGTGGTCGACCCAGCGCCGTCGCTGGGTCTGGTTCGAGTACCTGGATGAGATCGAGGACCTGATCGAGCAGCCGCTCTGCGGCACGGTGGAGATACGCGACCCCGCGGTGGACGGGGTCCTCGCCATGCACGAGGGCGGCACGGCCTATGGCCAGCTCTCCCGTAAGCGCAGGTCGCAGACGGAGGTGGCGATGTCCGTCGAGGAGATGTCGGAGTACCGCGAGCTGCTGCGGCTCGTCACCGAGCCCATCGACTGGCGGGCTTCGACGGAGGGCTCGCGGCGGTGGCGCGCCATCGCCAAGCGGGCCATACGCGGCTACTTCTACGAGAAGGAGACGGGATAACCTGCTCCGCATCCCTGATCCTCGTCGTTCCCACCGGGATGACCGAACTAATGCTCAGGGACTTGGGAGGCCGCCACAGCGGCGGCCTCCCAAGGTTTCCGATATATGCCTGCCTTCTTGTTGGCCCGGCAACCGTCTCGACTTTCCGTGCTCGGTCTGCAAGGCCCTGCAGGACAGGGAACCTCCCTGCAGGGTAGATGCGGCCTCAGCTCATCTCGGCGACGGTCTTGCCGATGATGTTGAGGCCCGTACCGCACACCGGGCATGCGCCCTTGACGATCGGCTTGCCGTTCTTGGTCGTCTCGTCACGCGGGTCGTTCATCTCCCGCTTCTCCTTGCACTTCACGCAGTACGCCTGCATGTTCTCCTCCTTGTTCATTCGCAGCCAGGGGGCTGCGAATGTGTCTGGCAATCCTCCTTCACGAGCGAGGTTGCCGTCAATCGTGCGCTGACGCGGCTACATCCTCCCCTTTATCGGACTGCTGGCCCCAGCATGACAAGATCGCAGCCAGCACTCAGAACAGACACTGCTGCCCGCCGCCCGTGAGGGTCTCCGCCGCAGGTGACCTCTCCCCCTTCCGGAAGATCCGGCCCCATGCTCTATCATGCCCACAAGGAGCAGACACCGATGACGACGAACGAAGCATCGCACCCACTGGAGCCTTCCGGCGATGCCGCCCCCATCCCCATGAGCGAGATCTTCCACGTGGTTGGGGAGCAGGCGGTCGACATCGTCCACACCGCACTCCAGCACCGGCAGGACGCATCCGACGGCGCGCGCTCCGCGCTCAACGCCGCCATCGACCGCTCTGGAATCACCATCCCAGGCTTCCGAAACCCCAGCCGGGCTCAGAACGACATGCTCGCCGAACCCGTCCTCCGCGAACTCCTCCATGGCAACGACAGGCTCGCCAGCGCCGTGCTCCGCACGTGGGCCGAGGCGCTCCCCGGCCTCGTCGAGCTCGTCACCGCGCACCTCGGTTCGTTGGGCACTCCCGTCGTCCACGCGAGGAAGGACACCTTCGATGCCACATGGCCCCACAGCCTGTCCTTCATGGAGAGCGGCTTCCTCGCCGCGGAGCACCCCGAGTTCAACAGGCGCGACACGGCGCTCATGCTCTGCTACCTCTCCGGGATGTTCCCCGTCGAGGAGCACGTGCAGTCCGACCTCTTCGACCGGTTCCTCCGGGAGCTCGACGCGCTGCCCTCCGATGCGCCCGAATGGGACGAGGCCCTCAGCTTCCTGACCGAGTTGACGACGGTCGTCGTCGAAGGGGTCGCCGAACGCGCACTGGCCCGGCAGGAGGAGTTCGACAACGCCATCGCCGGCATCACCGCCGAGTTCGCCGGCGAACTCAGATACCTCGACATCGACCTGAGCACGGTCTCCTCCGACGTCGTGGGCGTCAGCCTCGTCAACTCCGCGCTCACCTTCGCCGGCTCGCTGCGCTCCGCGCTCGAATCCTACCGCGAGGTGCGCCCACAGGCGCCAACGAGGAGCGAGGAGTTGGAACGGGCCGAGCAGCGGGACGCGTATGAAGCCGGCATCCTCGCGATCATTGAGGGTTGGCGCGAGACCGTCGGAGCCGCTTCAGCAGGCGCATCTCCGGACGGCCTCGATGGGCCTGCGGAGGCGATGCCACCCCAGGCCGATGCGATGGGAAGCACCGGGGAAGACCTGGCCGCGGAGAACACCCGCCTCAAGTGGGCCAACGACGCCCTCCGCGAGGACCGGAGCAAGCTCCAGGCGGAGAAGCAGGCCGTCACCGTCGAGAACACCCGCCTCGTCAAGGAACTCAACGCACTGCGGCACGCTCACGACAACCTCCGTGCCGAGAAGGACGCGCAGGGCGAGGAGAACAGCGCACTCAGACGGCAACTCCGAGAGAGCAGGCAACGTGAGGAGGCCTGGCGCGGCACTCCTTCTCCTGCTCTCCCTCTATCGGAGGACGCAGAGCATAGCCTGCCGCCGGTGGAGAGCGTGCGCGAGGCCATCGCTGCGGCAGCGGCCCGCTTTCCCGACCGGCTCGTCATCGCCCCCAACTCGCGTTCGAAGGAGGACACGCCCTTCCAGCGCCCCGACGAGGTCCTCAGCGCGCTCGCATGGCTCGCAACCGACTACCACCGCATCCGAAGCGACGGTGGCGGGGACGCCGCCGATCTCGACAAGGCCATCAAGGAGGCATGCCCCAGTTGGTCGTACATACCGCACCAGTCCGCCGTCACCATCGGCAAGTTCAAGGACTGGTACTTCACCACGGTCAAGGGAAAGAAGCACGAACTCGCGGAGCACGTCGGCAGGGGCTCCAGCGGCAACCCCCAGCACACCATCCGCATCGCCTTCGCATGGGACGACGACGCGAACAAGGTCGTCGTCGGCTACGTCGGACATCACCAGCGCTCTCAGGGAAGCTGAAGGAGGGAAGAGAAGAGGCTTCTGGCAGTCCTCCACTGGATCGGCCCATTCCCTTACCGCCCCACGAGCTCCGACCGGATGCCCTCTTCAAGCTCGGTCAACGTAACGGGAGAGCCTCCCGTCAGTCCCTCAGTGGCCCTTTCAAGCGTGGTGACGTGGACCCTGTCCCTTACGAGCTTGAAGCTCTTGCCGGGAGTGGTCTTCATCTGGCTCGCGCTCTGGTATGTCCAGCAACCGGAAACGCTTCTGTGCTTTCGGATTCTGGCCGGTGGTGTTGGGGGTGGTCATGCCGAACCTCGGTGGGTCTAGCGTGGGAGTAACGTTGGCTATGAGCTTGCTTGTTGAGGGCATTATAGCCGCGCCGGGGCCGGCCTGGGTAGGGTCCGGGATTCCTCTACCGGACGCGCCATTCATGCCGCGAGGCGCCACCCCGTTCACCGGCTCCGTTCCCTGTGTCAGACCCGACACGCGCCAGGACATTCGCCGATTCAATCCGGCGGCCAATGCCCAACAGTGGCAGGAACCGGGCGGGGCCGCGCTCTGCTTTCCCTTTGTGCTCGCCGTGGCGCGCCGGGTCGCGGGCAAGGCAAAGGGCCGCCAGCAGACGTGCTGGCGGCCCCCACGGGCTCCGGTTTCTTCCGGCTGCGCCGGATCAGCCGTCGTCCATTAGTCGTCGTCGATGATGGTCATGGTCCCTTCCTCGCGCTCCAGCGTCGCGCCTACCGGGGAGGAGAGCGCCACTGTGAAGACTTCGTCCGCCTCCTCCCGGGAGTCCTGGTTCAGCCACACGGCTCCCGTGCCGCTGGTCTCGCCGGCGCGAATCACTATCTCTCCTCTCGCATGCCAGAAGTCGTAGTCGTAGCCCTGCCCGCCGCGCGCCCGGTCTGGGCTTTGCGAATGACTGGTAGCCCACTGCACCGTGACGTCCTCATTCGACGCCTCGGAGAGGGTCACCCGGAACACCAGGTCCGAAGCGCTTTCCGATGCGGAAGCGTCCTCTATGGAAATGGTTATCGCGGTCTCCACCGGCGGGGCATCGTCGTCGTCCGCCACGCTGACCGTGGCCGAGCTCGTGCCCAGGTCATAGTCCGCACCGTCCACCAGGGTGGCCGTTACCGACCCGTCAGCCTCGTCGTTTCCGTCGTCGGTGGTGGCGACGGTGAACGTCGCGGTGCCGCCCGTCGGGATGGACACCGTTCGGGAGCCAGTGGCTGCGCCGTAGTCGCCGCTGGCGGTGACGGTCACGTTGACCGTCAGGTCGGCGGCGGGAACCGGGCTGGCGGTGATGGTGAAGCTGGCGTCTCCGCCCTCGGTGACGCCGTTGCCTCCGCTGATCGAGACCACCGGAACGTCGTCGTCGGACACGCTGACCGTGGCGGCCTGGTTCGTGCCCAGGTCGTAGTCCGCCCCGTCCACCAGGGTGGCCGTGACGGAGCCGTCGGCCTCGTCGTTCCCGTCGTCGGTGGTTCCGACGGCCAGCGTGGCGCTGCCCGTGGTCGGGACGGTCACCGTCCGCTGGCCGGTGGTTGCTCCGTAGTCGCCGCTGGCACTGACCGTCACGTTGACCGTCAGGTCGGCGGCGGGAACCGGGCTGGCGGTGATGGTGAAGCTGGCGTCTCCGCCTTCGGTCACGCCGCTGCCGCCGCTGATCGAGACCACCGGCACGTCGTCGTCCGCCACGCTGACCGTGGTCGTGCCCTGCAACGCCGACACCGTGTAGCCGTTGCCGGCGTTCACGGTTGCGGTGACGGAGCCGTCGGCCTCGTCGTTTCCGTCGTCAGTGGTGGCGACGGTGAACGTCGCGCTGCCGCCCGTCGGGATGGCCACCGTCCGCGAGCCGGTGGTTGCGCCGTAGTCGCCGCTGGCGGTGACCGTCACGCTGACCGACAGCGCACTCGCCGGCGCCGGGTTCGCCGTGACCGTGAAGCTGGCGTTGCCGCCCTCGGTGACGCCGCTGCCGCCGGTGACGCTCACCACCGGGATGACCACCGGCTGCGGCGGCTGTTGCTGCTGCGGGTCGTCGTCGTCCTGGACTTGCGCCGTCTCCGACGAAAACTGTCCCACCGTATAGCCGCTGCCGCCGTTCAGCGTCAGCGTCACCGAGCCGTCGGCCTCGTCCGTGGAGTCGTCGGTAGTCGGCAACGTCAGCGTCTTGCTGCTCGTGCCGCCGGCGATGGTCACCGTGCGCGAGCCGGCAGTTACGCCGTAGTCGCCCGAGGTGGCAACCGTTACGCTCACCGCCAAGTTGACCGTGGGTGCCGGGTTCGCGCTCACGGTGAACGTCACGTTGGAGCCTTCGGTTCCGCCGGCGGCGCTGGTGATGTTCACCTCCGGCGTGGGTGGCGGCGTCTGCTGGGTCTGCTGCGCCGCTTCAAACGCCGCCTTGGCCTCCAGCTCGGCGACCACCTGGTCCCATACCGGACTGCTGTAGGTGTTGGCCATCTGCCTTGCCTCGTCGAGGGTCAGGGCGCCGCCGCTGACGCCGGCCGGGTCCAGCGCGCCCAGGGCGGCCAACGCCCGCTGCCAGCGGTTGACGTGCGCCGGGCCGTGATGCGTCTGCGACGCCAGGTACTCCACCTCCGCGATCACCTGCGGGTCCGCCGTGTAGGTCGGCGGCGGCTGTTGCTGCTGTGGGTCGTCGTCGTCCTGGACTTGCGCCGTCTCCGACGAAAACTGTCCCACCGTGTAGCCACTGCCGCCGTTCAGCGTCAGCGTCACCGAGCCGTCGGCCTCGTCCGTGGAGTCGTCGGTAGTCGGCAACGTCAGCGTCTTGCTGCTCGTGCCGCCGGCGATGGTCACCGTGCGGGAACCGGCAGTTACGCCGTAGTCGCCCGAGGTGGCAACCGTTACGCTCACCGCCAGGTTGGCCATGGGTGCCGGGTTCGCGCTCACGGTGAACGTCACGTTGGAGCCTTCGGTTCCGCCGGCGGCGCTGGTGATGTTCACCTCCGGCGTGGGTGGCGGCGTCTGCTGGGTCTGCTGCGCGGCCTCGAAAGCCTCCTTGGCCTCCAGCTCGGCGACCACCTGGTCCCACACCGGACTGCTGTATGTGTTGGCCATCTGCCGCGCCTCGGCCAGCGTCAGGGCGCCGCCCGTGACACCGGCCGGGTCCAGCGCGCCCAGGGCTACCAGCGCCCGCTGCCAGCGGTTGACGTGGGCCGGGCCGTGATGCGTCTGCGACGCCAGGTACTCCACCGCCGCGATCACCTGCGGGTCCGCCGTGTAGGTCGGCGGCGGCGGATCTTCCGGCGCGCCGCCGACGATGCCGTCGGCAACGACCGGATCGTCGTCAACCAGCGTCAGGGTGACGCTGGACGGCGCGCCTACCGTGTACCCTTCGCCGGGCATGATCCGCCCGACCACCGTGCCGTCGGCCCGGTTCACCTCGTCGGAGTAGGTTGTGATCGTCCACGTCGTCGAGGACTCCCAGGCCGGGATGATGATCGTGGTCAGCTGGGAGCTGGCGACGAGGTCCACGCCCGAGCCCATCTCCTCATCCGCTGCCAGGTTGACCGTGACGTCGAACCGCGGCGCCGGGTCGACGCTGATGGTGAAGGTCACGTCGTCGCCCTCGGTGACCGACGTCGCCGCGCTGGCGATGGTCAGCGTCGGCGGCAGCGCCTGCTCTTGTTCCGAGGTCGCGGGTCCGACCTCGACCACGCGGGTCTCCTCGTAGAGCAAGTTGCTGATATAGCGACTGGCCGTGTTCCGGTTGGGGCCGGGTTGACGTAGGCTGGGGTCGGGCAGGTCGGTGTCGGTCCGCCTCAACCAGTCGTAGTTCCAGAAGGAGATCACCTTCCTTGTTCCCGGCGCCGCATCCGCCCTGACGTGCAGTCTCAGCCTGACCGCGGCGTTGGGCATCGCGTCGGCAAAATGAATGTTCGTGCCCCAGTCGAGATCGGTAAAGGAGGATGGCGTGTCAAAGCCGTAGCGGTTCGGCGACACCCCGATCGGGCAATCCGGGCTATCATTGCGGTCGCTGCAGCCGCTGATCTGGACCATGATGTAATCCCGGTTCCGATGCTCAGCCAGCGACGGGTTCGACAGCTTGATCCACACGTCGTGGGTAGCGCCCACCTCCAGTTCGTCCGGGATGGCTTTCCGCAGGCCGCCGTCGCTCGCCTTGGTCCAGGTGGCCCCGCCATCGCCGGAGTACAGGAACTCCTGATCCCAATCGTCGTCGTCAACGATGCGGAGTTCCACGTATCCCGATCCGAAAGTCCGCGGCGTAACTTTTCTTTGCTGGGTCGGACCAATCCCCTCCTGGCCGGGCGGGCCGTCGTACACGTAGCCGCTGCCGGGGGCGGTCGTGCGCACCTTGTGCTCCAGCACGATGGCTTCATCGTAGGCGTCGGCGTCGTGACCGGCGGAATAGGTGACCGTCTGCCAGTCGTTGCGTTCCGGCCAACTGATCCCGTTCGCGTGGTAAGGGCAGCCGCCAAACAGGTCATGCCACTGCGTGGTGGCAACGTAGTTGGTCGAAGTTACTACGTAACTGCTGCTCCCGCCAAGCGGAGTCATTATCCCATGGTCCTCGGTCCTGTGGCACTGGATCCGGTCCCAATCCGCCAGACCGGCGCCGACGTTGTGCGGGCCATTCTTTCCCGTGTCCTCGATGCGGACGGAGGCTTCTCCAAACTCATCGTCCTGGTCCATGTGTCCGATCAGCTTGTACTGGTACGTGACCGTGCCTCCGCCCTCCACCAACTGGACCAGCGGGCGGTCCGACTCCACCCAGCCGGTGGCGCTGCTGGTCAAGCAGCCGCCGTTGGGGCAGGTGCGGAAGAGGATCGAGCCCCCGCGGCTGCCGTCGCGAATCTGTATCACCGCTTTCCCTACCCGTTCCCCCGACTGGGTGAATTCGAGCTCCAGATCCATATCATCCGCTACGGTGTCCACGATGGCTTCGATATCGAACCGCGCGATGCGGTTGGTGACCGCGGCGTCAAAGGAGCCGCTGCTGACGGCGGCGCTGCCGCCGGCCGGGTAGTAGATCTTGTACTCGCTGTCGGAGGGGGCCGGGTCGACGCTCACCGATACCATGCCCTCGGTCAGTCCGAGTCCGCTGACGACGATGGTCTTGCGCTCGCCTTCGTGCAACCGCTTGTAGTTGACGTCGAACGGCGCATCGACGGCCACCTGGAACACCGGGGAGATGCCGTACAGGGTATGCGACTGGCTGACGGGGGCGTTGTTGTCGCTGATCGGCCCGGTTGTACTCGGGCCCACGGAGAATCGTCCCCGCCGGGCATGGGTGGCGTGGCCCAGATGGTTGGCGTGACTGGAGCCGTCGGTGGCGGTGCCGGTCCAGGGCCAGTCGGAGTGATTATCCGGGTTGCCCCACTGGGTTCTGCGGTCCGGCTGGAGCCAGTTCTGCCACCGGTCGCTCCAGAAGCCGGCGTAGTTCGGCGCCACCTGCGAGCCGTTCAGCCAGTAGATGGGCACGCCGCCGCCGGTCAACCCGGCGTGGTTGCGGGCGCTCACGGACGCGGTCGAGCCGACCACCCGGAACTTCTGGGCGTAGGGCCGGATCGCGGTGTGCCCGTCGGCGGCCCGCGCTCGGACGGAGGCGTCGTAAGTGGCGATGTCGCCGGAGGTCGCGGGGATAAAGCTGGTGGTGATGAACAGCAGCCGGAACTTGCCGCCGGGCTGGACCCCGCTGGGGATCAGAGCCCAGTCATCAGGGACGACGACCACGTTATCGACGTTGCGGATCGTCAAACTGAAACGGGCAGTCTGTGGGGGTGAGCCGGTCGTATGCGGGTCGGCTCCGCCGCCCACGTTGGTGGCGGACCCGAGCGTCCCATCGAAATCGGCGTTTGACGCCAGACTAATGGTGATCGCCTCGTTTGATTCCTGATTGAGGTCATCGAGTTCGGCGCCAACCTCCAGGATGGCAGTCTGCGCGCCCGCGCCGCTGAAGGTGACGACCTGGTGCGCGAACGCCTCCCCGCTACCGACCACGGGCAGACCCAGGGATACCCCGGTGTTGGGCGAGTCTGCGTCCAGCGTGATGGACCAATCCGACGTGGTGACGGCAGCGGATTGGTCGATGCGCAGCGGCACGGCGATGACCTCGGCGGGCCCGTGGTCCCCGGCGCCCACCAGCGGGCGGCTCAGGCTCACCTGAAACCGCACCTTTTGTCCCTCGTCCAGCTGGGACGGCTCATCTGGGAGTTTGTCCAGGGTGACCACCGTCGGGTCGTTATCGACCACGGTCAGCAGGACCGTGCGGTCTGCGGGGACGACGGTAAACGGGTCGCCCGGGGGGGTGTTGGGATAGATCTGCACGTAGGCGTAGTTGGGGTTGTCCACGCTGTCGTCGCTCGGATGTATTCGATACGCGATACTGGTGTCACCCTCGGCTATCAGCGTGCCGATGACCTGCGTGTTCCCGTTCTGGACAGTTCCCGGGGTCCCCGTGTCGATGCCGCCGGCCGGCGCCGGACTGTCCAGGGTGAAGCGAAGCATCCGTGCGCCGGCCAGGCCTTCGGCCATGGTGGGGTAGGTGAAGCCTGCCGGGGGGCCGGCGCCGTCGATGGACATCGTGATCGTGCGCGTGGTCTGCGCCGCGGCGTCAGGCGCGCTGCCGACGAACAGCGTCAGCAGCAGCAACGCCGGGAGCAGGCCAAACAGCAGCGCCGCCCGCCCTGCCAGCCGCCTCCGGGGAGACGGGGAGTTGCTCAAGAAGAACAATGATTGCATCAGGAACCTCCGTAACGCTTGGGGTGGCTAAAATTCGCGGGTTCTACCTTCTATCCGGGAGAAGCGTGGCCGTTTCAGTCCGGCCCGGGAACACGTGAAAAGGCCCGGCCAACGTGAGTTGGCCGGGCCCATGCGATGTTCACGCAACGACATCTCGGCTGCTATCCGCTGCTGAATCTGGAAAGCGCTGGCGTCCCTGGAATTTACACGCCTCAGGTCGGGGGGGGGGGGCTGATAGGGGTATGTAAGGGGTGAAATCAGGCGTGGCTAACGCATGGGAAGACGCACGGGAATCCGGCATCTTGCTGGTGAACAAACCCGATCCCGGAGGTATCCCATGCGCCTTCCACGGGAATGCTATCAGGTTCAGAAGTCGATTGAACCGCATCTACCTCACCTCCGACATGCACAACTCAGCGGCCTGGCCCTCTGGGTCTGCGGCTCCATCCTCGCGGGCAGCGCCTGCCAGAACGCCGTCGCCTCCGCACTCTCCCCACGCGGCAAGTGGAACAGCCTGCGCCAGCATCTGCGGGAGTGGCTCTACGACGGCAGCGACCTCATCACTCCTGTGAACCTGTTTCTCGGACAGCCTCCTAGTGAAGGCTTGGGAGATTATACCATAGGCGGGGAAAGGCGAGGTTGGTGCCATCTCACCGAGGCACCGCACCGCGGGGATGGGAAGGGCCAAGGGGCGGTTATTTCGAACATTCAAGAAGCGAGGCGGGCCATCTCGGTTGTGAGAGTGACGGAGTCAGCCGACCCTCTACGTCAGCAGCCGCCATCCCACGAGCGCACCGACGATCAGCAGAATGACCAGCACGGCACAGGCACCGACCAGCCTGCCCACCCATCGACTCGTCCGCTCGTGCGCTGCACACTCCCTCAAGTGGTCCTCCTCCAACTCCTCGTATCCGTCCTCCCAGCCTGCCGCGTCCCTCTTCGCCGCGTCGCGTTCGCGCTCCAGCTCCGACGCGATGCGCTCCCATCTCCGCACCGCCTCCTCCAGCTCGTCCGTCCTGGCTCTGGCGCGCAGCAGCAGCTCCTCATCGCTCAGGTACTCCGGCCCCTCCACCCGCACGTATACCCGGCGTCCCTCGCGCAGCACCTCGACCTCGCCGTTCCTGATCTTCCGGTCCAGCGTCGAGAGCGATACCTCCAACTCCCGCGCCGCCGCATCCTTCGACACCCACCTCACCGGTTCGTCCATCGCGTCTCCCTCCCCCTCTACAGGCCCCGAATCTTGACACGTCACAGGCGTGCAATTCGTGGACAAACTGTCCAGTTGAGCCCCTCCTTACTTTAGCGCAGAGTCCCACTTTCGACCCCCTGCAAACCGTGACACGTCAGGCGACGTGTCAGCCGCCCACGGGCCGGAATACGAGTGAATTCGTGCTGTCCAGCGGTCTCGGCCAGCCGCGGGGCTTTGGCCGCTGGTACAACTTGCACCGCTCACTCCACCTGGAGGGATGATAGTGATGTGTGAGCGGCGCGCCGCTCACACATCACTATCACGACGCATCACGTTGTACACGGCACTCCAACGGTAGGCTCGTAGCTCCGACAACCGCAGTCGCGGGCTCTCCGGCTCCCACAGCGGGCGCCAGGAACGGCCCAGTATCCCTTTCCGCTCCAGCACCGGCCGGCACGAGGCCAGCACCGGGACCGTCATCGACCTCATCACCGACGACGTCCGCGCGTAGGTCTCCTCGACGTCCTGCCCGTCGACGACGAACAGGGTGAACGGGAACGGGGGATGGTCCTTCTCCGGCTCCCCCTGACTGTAGTAGCGCAGGTACGGCCTCAGCTTGGCCCTGACCCCACGGGGGTGGCGCGCGCGGTGCTCGCACTCGAGGTAGAACGGCACGCGGCTGTCCCCGGCGATCAGCTCTCCCACGGCATCGGGCGCTATGGCCGGTTCTCCGCGCCTGACGGACCGCGCCGCCCGCTCCGCTGGCAGTGTCCACAGCAGCTCGCTCGAATCATCGGCCAGCGTCTCCGCCGCCAGCTCCGAAAGGAACCACGTCACCGCGTCCGCGTGTTTCGTCTGGCGCGCCCGGGTGTCGATCCGGTGTCCCAGGTGACGCCTGCGGCCGTGGCGGCCCCTCGTCAACACCGTGCTCCACGTCTCCCGCGCAGCCGGCAGTTGCGCGCGGTCCCGGTGGGCGACGTGGCGGATGCCGCCGTCGGAGAGCGTGTAGCGAACACTGCCGCGGCGACCGTGGCGCTCGATCAGGCCCCAGGTGTCCACGAGGCTGCGCGTCACCTGGCTCACGCGGCCCTCGGAGACCCCGAGCCAGCGGGCGAGGTGCTCGCGCGGCAGCATCGGGTGGTCGGTCAGCAGGTCGAGGACGCGTTTCTCCGACGGGCTCAGACCGAACGCAGGCGCCGAGCGCGCCATCCGCTCCGGATGGGGCGGCGAGGCGCGTCTCCGGGCACGCTGCTGCGGCAACGGCTCCCTGCCGGTGCGGCACCGCGAGCGCACGTCGTGGAGCGTGCGGTACTTGTCGTAGTCTCCCACTGTCCGCTCCAGCCAGAGGCGGTCGGTCTCGCTCTCCAGCGCGTCACGCGACTCCACCCCGACGAAGCAGTCGTCGAGGCGGATGCGCTCGCACAGCCGCGCCGTCAGCCGCTGCTCCCACGGGCTCTGCACGAGCACCAGCACCGTGCCGGGACGGAGAGAGGGGTCGTATTCGGCTATCGCACGCAGGCGGTCGTGCAGCGAGCGCCTGCGCAGCCCCAACCCCTGGCGCACCACGCCGAAGCTCCGGTTGTTGTGCAGGGTGATCGTGGCGTCGAACCGCCCGCGGCGGTGGAACTCCACCCGGGAGCGGAGCGAGCGATACCCCGGCGAGAGCGCCAGCGCCAGCCGGTACACCGAAGCCACCGCGTCCATCCGGCGCAGCAGCAGCGTCAGCCACTGCCGCGAGACCGGGTAGGCGCGCACGAACTCGGACGGCGTCGCGAAGCCCAGGGCATCGGACGCCTCTCCGATTCCTTCGGACGTCAGGAACCACCTCCCGCTCGTCGGCAGGTGGACGGTCCGGTGGTTGACCCGCCCAGCGATGCCGTCGATGAGGAGGCCGCTCAGCGCGCGGTGCACCGTCGCGTAAGCCTCGCCGAGGATGACCGCAAGCTCCAGCGTGTCGGCGAACGGCATCCGGGCGAGCGCATCGAGCAGTTGTCGTTCCGTGAGTCTCATGGGACAAGCGTAGCAACGGAAGAGCCGGCCGCGCATCCAACGGATGTCACCATTTCATGCGCGCAGCGAGGCCTCCCATCGCCATCTGCCTTGCGTCGCGCGGTAGGCCACTGCTGTTCAGCGAAATGTCCCAGCCCGATTGTCCCTGAATGAGATGCTGGGCGGGACCGGCATCATCGCGTGCTTCTCGACGGCGATTGACGACCGTCCCTTCACTCCGCTATGGTCACCGCTGCTCCATTCCCCAGTCCCCAACTTCCCATTTCCTCTCCACAGGAGTTTCCCTCGTGCCGCACCCTCTTCCTCGTCGTTTGCTGCCCCTTGCCCTCGCGGCCTTCATTCCGTTCGTGTTCCTCGTCGCCCTTGCGAGTGCCTACGCTCTCTCGGTCAGCGCACAGGAACCACCGCTCCCCACCCCCACCCCGACACCGCAAGCCGGTGCGTCGGGCACGGATGGGTCCACGGTGCCCAATCCTCCCCCTGTCCCCACGGCTACCCCCACGCCTGGAGCGACTCCCACCCCAGAGCATGACTCCGCCACGGATGGCGCATCGGGAGCCTCGCTCCCCGTCGTATCCATCACCGCCTCCCAAGACGATGTAACCGAAGGAACGACGCTCTATTTCAAGCTCAAGGCCTCCTCCGCTCCCGCCTCCAATCTCCAGGTGCGCGTCCACGTATGGGAGAGCGGCTCGTTCCTCACCGGGACCAAACCCACAGAGGTCACACTCGCCAGAGGCAGCACTACCGCCTGGGTCATCCTGCGCACGAACAACGACAGCGTGGACGAACCCGACGGCAGAGTCGCCGTCTACGTCTTCAGCCGTAGTGGGTATACCGTCGGCAGCCCTTCCGTCGCGTCCACGATAATCCGCGACAACGACGTGCCCCCTGCCACCGCTCCCACCGTTACGGTCACCCGGCACAAAGCCTCCGTGACCGAGGGAGACACCGTCTACTTCAAGCTGACCGCGACCTCCGCGCCGGCATCCCGGATCAACGTGGGGGTGAACGTCACCCAGACCGGCCGGTTCATCAGGGGAACCATCCCCACGTCGGTGGCCCTCACGGGCACGACGGCGTGGGTCATCATCCGCACGCAGGACGACAGCACTGACGAGCCGGACGGGGCCGTCAAGGTCACGTTGCGGAGCGGCACCGGGTATAAGGTCGGCATTCCCTACAGTGCCACGACGACCGTCAAGGACAACGACGATAGTCCGACGCCCACCCCAACGAAGACACCCACGCCTACGCCAAGTCCTACCCCTACCAAGACACCCACGCCTACGCCAAGTCCTACCCCTACCAAGACACCCACGCCCACGCCAAGTCCTACCCCTACCAAGACACCCACGCCGCTACCGGTGTTCACGTTCAGTCCGAGTCCGCTGCAGTTGGGCGGGACCAGCAGCATGTGGACGGTTCCAACCGGGGTATCGAACGTCTACCTGGCAGTCGACTTCGCCACGGGGTCGTACAAGGATGCGGGAGCCGGTGTCATCCGCGTGCAGGTGCTGGACGGCAACGGAGACGTGGGGAGCACGCACGAGGTTGACCACGAGACAAACGACGAGGGAACCCTTTCGGGAGTGAAGGCAGGTTCGCGCATCCGGATAGCAGTGGACAACGATGCATTCGATGTGCAGAGTTCCATGGTGACGCTGACCTTCCACAACGGGACAAGTAGCCAGGGTCAGCAGATGGCGAAGGCGACGGTCCAGAAACAGGCTCAGCCTGCACAGCCCACGAAGGGTGCTGTAACCGTGGACGAGAGTGCCGGCAGTGTCTCGCTCTCCTGGAGGGCGGGGTCTCACCCGACGGGCGCGAAGCCGGATCACTACGAGGTGGTAATCCCGAACGCGTCCTATCAAGGTGCTCCCCTCTACCGGAACACCGGCGTTAGCGGCACTCGCCTGACAGTCACAGGAGCACGGGCTCTGGGACTGGAGGGCACGCACACGGCGGAGGTGCGCCACTGCAACGTCGCAGGCGGCTGCTCGCGGCCCCTGTTCATCCGCCTTACGCTGCCGGTCGATTCCCAGCCATCCTTCGGTGCCCAGGAGATTCTGCCCATCTACTGGTCCAAGGATGTGCCCCTAACATCCGCCACCTTGCCCGCGACATCGGGAGGCAATGGGGACATTGCCTATACCATCACCCCGAAACTTCCCCAAGGCTTGGCTTTCAACGCGGAGACAAGAGTATTGTCAGGGACGCCCAGCAAGACCGTTAGTAAAACCATCTACACTTATACCGGTACCGATAGCGATGCGACGGACCCAGACAGTGCCTCACTGGAGTTCAAGATCGGTATATTCGCTCCGGAGGTCACGATTGCCGGACTCCGCAGGCCATTGTTCGCAAGCGAATCCGACGTTTTCATTATCAGTGTCATTGGCTTGCATCCCATGAACAGCTACATGCTCAAGGTGAATACTCTCAACGTTCAAGCCGGTAAACCTGGGACAAAACCTCCCACTGAAGCTGGTTTCAATGACAAATGCTCAGTAAATTCTACTACACAATCTATCCTCCAGAAGGAAATGGCGTACAAGACCTCAGCTACCATTTACACTTGCACACCTACAGATGAGGGATTTGCTGTTGTCGCAGAATTGTATGACAGCACCGACACACTCCTAGCCAGCGACTTCCAGACTCGGGTGATTGAAGCGATCAGCGTCTCAATCGAGGCCGACAATCTCTTCCCTACAGGAGGCGATACAATCAAATTTACTGCTGAAGGCTACGTCCCGGCAAGCGGCACACCTTCTTTTCAATGGCAGCGGCGAACATCGACCACTCAGGAAGGAATTACGAATTGGGCATGGAACGATATTCGCAACGCCACAAAAGCCACGTACAGTGTTGCTTCACCCAAATATACAACTGGCACTTTCCGCACCATGATGACGCATGATCAGGCCAAATACCATTCGGCGCCGATTACTGTTACATGGAACGAGGCAGAGTTAGTTGGAGAAGTATTGGCAAAAATCGCAAAGGATTTGAACGCATCAACACAAGTCAATACAGCAGGCAACAAACTGCTAACATGCGTCCATAATGAAACCACAGAACGCTTTACCGCGTGGGGAGACTTGCTACCGCGTTACCAAGCATTAAAAGATGAAATCGAGGGGTGTCAGGAAGCAGATGCTTTCTGGTCTGCGATAGTTAGGTCCTTCCAGGCTTCTTTCAACAATGCCAAACAGAACGGGCCTAACGCATCAGCAATTCGTCATGTCCTTTCCACAGATCATGGACAGAATTTCATTAACGCTCTTACGGCCACTGATAATTTGCGCGGTTTTCTATTGGATATTTCCATTGCCTTGGACGGATTGGTTGCTTCAGGGGATATGGCACAATCAGGAAATACTCCACCAGTAGTCAATGTGGGACTCAATTGCATTGCTAATCTGACCGAAGCTGACAGGAACAATGATGCTGAACTGACCAAGAAATTCTTTGCTTTAAACTGCCTAGTTTTCGGAACACCGTTCAGTTTCTGGTATGATCTTGCTGATAAGGAACATCCTAGAAGCGATACAGAGCTAGTCAAGGAAGAGAATAAAGACAATCCTTGGGTGCGATACAGGAAATCTATCGATGGGTTGCCTGGCGCGCAAGACCCAGTTCCATGGCTTAATGGAAATGATTATGTATGCACGCTACCGTTCCGCGGGTTTTACGTTTGGTTCGTTGGTTTCTCAGATACACAGGGCCAGTTGGCTGCGTGTTTACGGCATGACGTTGCGTACGCAAGTCTTCAAAACTTCCAAAAATCATCCCTGCCGGAGGGGGATGCACTTGATTCTGCGTGGAATCCTCGTAACAAATTCCTTGCAGATCGCTTGTTCTATTACGACAACTTGTGCGCAGATGTTCCTAACAAGAAGCGATTGGAATGTTTGGCAGACCCGATAAAAATCGGAAGGGACTACGCCAATCAGACATACGCCTACAATCGTTATCTAGGTGTAGCCAATGTCAACCATAAAGAATGGCCTCTGTCACTTGAAGACGAGCATCACACAACTGTCGCCTCTGCAACTAGTTATCGGTACATGCCATGCGAGCCGCCGGACATAGTCATCAGAGAAAATGACGTCAAACGAATTGCAAAGGCAAAGAATGAATATACCCTTACCTCGGAATTGCAGAATGGGTGCGCCAGTATAGAATTTACGAAAATTGAAATATGTTGGACTGCTGAATTCGTTAATGGTCACACTGAAAAAGATTGTATTGACCGTGGTGAGAATATCCGGCTAGAGTATGGATGGCTTCCGTTTTCAGTATTCCCGTATGATTTCCCAGAAGTCCAATCGATAAATATTCATTCAATCAAGATGTTCCCTTCAAAATTAGTGGAAGGGCTATGGCTGCCACCAAAGTCGTATAATCTACCACATTCGTATAATTTCACATTGAAAGGATAAGAGTGTCCTCAATGCCATCAGGTGAAACTCTCTTTGTACTGTTGGTGTATCTGGGAGTGCCTGTAGCTGCAGGAACTTTGCTCCTATGGTACATAGGCTTCCTATGGGCCCGCAATCGTCAGTTGAGAACGTTTGTCCTCAACGGCATTTATTCGATATTCATGGCTCAGTGGCTTTTAATGGCAATCATGCCCTTTATTGTTCACATAGGCTTCATTCTCTTCAGTGAGGAACAGGCCGGATGGGCTCACGATCGCAGCCAGCTTGTGTGGTGGGTGTTGTTGGTTACTGCTATTATTCTACTTAATGGTAGCATAATGGCGTGTGCTTTGGTTGGATTTATGAAAAGACGTAAGAATCTTGGTCAACAGCAACATACATCCGCAAGCGGGTTCATGACAATGGATGAAGAACCCTGCCTGCGGATTTTGGTTGCTGCTCTAGTGACTTACGTACTGGTTATCCCCGAAAATATGGTGATCGTTGCAGTCCAATTGTTCACTGGTTGTAGGAGTTGCATGTGGGAATGATGTTTGTTTTTTTACGTGATGCCCCTTTGAGAAATGCACTCGAACCCGCTTTGCGCGACTTGCGGCAGAAGGACGGAGCGGTCACAGGGGGAGGAACGCCACGGCAGAACACCCTGCTGCCCGGTCAGGAAGGGCGAACGGCGAGAACCGAACCCGGCGTTCGCACCACCGCCGTAGCACGGAAAGAGTCGGTGGATTGCTCCTGCGCTGCAACAGGGCTGCGTGGGAGACGTAGAGGGAGATGCGGCGGCGCGGTGTGGCCGATGGCATGCCTGCCAGTTGAGAAGAACCGCAGGTAGGGGGCGATGCGGGCCGCCATGGTGGCCGGTCTGACAGCGCGGCGCTCCCATTCGAGGAAGAAGCGCCACGTCCATTCGTCGCCGCGCAACACGCCGGAGGCGTCGGGGGGATGGAGTGCAGCCTGCCGTCGTGGCGGAAGAAGAGCGCGGCGCGGTGTGGGGGGTCGATTTGAACGGCCTCGATGCCGCGGGCGCGGGAGTGCACGGTGAGCGCAGCGATGAAGGCGTGCACAGCATCGGTGTGACCGATGTATCGAAGGAGCTGGCGGCTGCGTGCGCCGGATGCGTTGCGCTAGGTCAGTGGCGCGCGAGGAGTGCAAGCCCCTGTCGGTGAGCACGGACCGGCGGCGCTCTCCGGCGATGGGGACGTTCACGAGCCCGAGCCGCTGGAGTCGTCCCATGACTGGGGTGGACCCCACGATTAGGACAGGTCAGGCACCAAGTTAAGTTGGAGTCCCGCTGCTGTCAACCTGCTCTCTGAGGCTGTAGTCGCCTCTGGACGTGCTGGCTCTTCGCCCCGGCTGGCATACACCTCGGCCGGGGTCCGATACCCCAGC
This sequence comes from Dehalococcoidia bacterium, assembly GCA_965208625.1. Lineage (GTDB taxonomy): Bacteria > Chloroflexota > Dehalococcoidia > Lucifugimonadales > Australimonadaceae > Bin16. The sequence goes on along the minus strand of OZ242348.1, from coordinate 684,317 downwards.
GCCTGGTGCGGCCGACTGGTGTTGTAGAAGTCGAAGTAGGCGCCTAGCCCAGCCCGAGCCTGACTGCCGCTCTCGTATGCCCTGAGGTACACCTCCTCGTACTTGACCGTACGCCACAGCCGTTCGATGAGCACGTTGTCCACGCATCGCCCCTTGCCGTCCATGCTCACCGCGATCCCGTTGGCCTCCAGCAGCCCGGTGAACGCCCCGCTCGTGAACTGCGACCCCTGGTCGGTGTTGAAGACCCGGGGCGTGTCGATGCGGAGCGCATCCCGCAGCGCCTCCATGCAGAACTCCACGTCCATCGTGTTGGACAGCCGCCACGAGAGCACGTACCGGCTGTACCAGTCGATGACCGCCACCAGGTAGAGGTGCCCGCGGGCCATCGGGATGTAGGTGATGTCCGCCGACCAGACGTGGTCCGGACCGCTTAGCGTCACACCGCCCAGCAGATACGGATAGACCTTGTGCCCCTTCGCCGGACGGCTGGTGTTGGGGCGCCGGTAGACGGCCTGTAGGCCCATGGCGCGCATCAGCCGCCGCACCCGCTTGCGGTTCACCCGCTTGCCCAGCGACCCGAGCCACACTGTCATCCGCCGAGAACCGTAGTACGGCGTCTTCAGATACTGGCGGTCCATCAGCCCCATCAACTCCTCATCTTCCTCGCTGACCTCGCTGCGCCAGCCGCGCATCCCTTGCTCGCTGGCACAGGTTGCACCGCCCACCGCACCTGGAGGGACAATGGTGATGTGTGAGCGGCGCGCCGCTCACACATCACCATCATGAACGCATCACGGGGTACAATACGGAACAGATCGTTGTGGAGACGTCGTACACCCGCCCGCTGGTAACCCGGATCATTGGGGTAGATCGGGCGACGGCGTTGCAGGCGATTACCCCAGCCCCTAACGCGCCACCCCAGGCCACCGATGCGCGAATGTGAGTGGTGCCCCGACTAGGTGCTGATGCTCGGCGACGAATACAAGTGCACGCTATGCGGCCGCGAACCCGGAATCGCAGTGAGAGTGAACGCAGAGAACACGGGACTGTAGGAGCTAGAGAGATGACAACAAGCGCGGACAAGCACAGAAAGAACGCTGATGAATTCCTGGACCATGCCGACGACATGGTGGAGAAGGAAGAGCACCTGCAGGCCTCGGAGAAGATATGGGGCGCGGTTGCACAGACGCTGAACGACCTCCCTGAAGAACGCTCCCCCGAGGATGTCACAGTCGAAGAGGAAGTGCAGTTAGAAGACGAGTTGCTGGACATGGAGTTCGCCAACAATCCAGAGCCGCGCTGTCCCGTACTGATCATCGCCGACTGCAGTGGTTCCATGTCAGGGCGTCCCATTGATGCGATGATCCTGAACGACAACATCCAGCACGTCGGCCAAGTAGCGTACTTCCGCGGCGTCCTGCGCGAGCAGGGGTGGTTCTAGGCATGGCCGGCTCGAATCTCCGTGCGTTGACCGCGGCAACGGAGGCGAACGACGTGGCAGCGGCGGTGCGGCTGCTGCAAGCAGACTCGATGCTCGCCAACTGCAGGGCCCAGACGCCGCCGCCGCTGCACTGGGCGGTATACAAAGACAGGCCGGCTATCGTTGACGTGCTGCTCGACCACGGCGCAGACATCGAGAGCAGAGACCAGGACAACGATACGACCCCCCTCCGATACGCAGTCGTCTACGGTCGGAAGGAGATCGTCCGCCTGCTGATCGCCCGCGGCGCCAACCCGGGCATCATTGAAGGCAAGGAGACCTCTGCCCTTCAGGAGGCCGTCAGGGGCGCTTCCGGGGCCTATGAAGAGTACGTGGGCATCCCGTCCCGCGAAGTCTACGAAGAGGTCGTTGCACTCCTGAAGGAGGTTGGAGTCGAATGAACCACTTTGAGTTCTCTACTGACCCTGAGGCGGTCCCGCGGTTCAGCCTCGATGCTTTCTCCGTTAATGGTCTTGGTTTCGGCAGCCACCACAGCCCTCCTCTTCTGGGCTTGCGCTCGGGAGGACGATAGTGACTTTAGGCTCGCACATGCCCTTCAGGAGAGGACAGACGAGGCATCGCGCGCCTTCATCGCAAAGATGGCTCAGGACCCAACTGTCGAACATCGAATAAAGGATGATTCACTGCGATGGACTTGCTAGAGAGAATGTCCTGGATTATTGTTGTCGGCAGTATTGGCCCTTCAATGCTTTTGACCCTGGGTATTTTATGGGCTCCAATAGGGAGTACATGGCTTCGCCACCTAGGCAAAGAAGTTGGCCTTGACATATCATGGACGCATGGGGCATTAGCATCGGTATTGTTCCTGATGCCATGGTTATACTTGTGGTTCCGTGCTAAAGAGAAACCAATTAACTCCACGACAGTGAGATTGGGATATGTGTTGTTCTTGGTGCAATGGGTCGTGGGAACAGTCGTTCCATTCGTTTATGCCGCTTTCCATGTCCTTTTGATCGAAGAAGTGACCAACGCGGTGTATAACTACAACACACTGATTTGGTGGGCGATAATGTTTGCAGGGATAGCGTTACTCAACGGCGGTGTGGTGGCCTACGCTATTCGTAGCCTTCACAGTCATAGAGAACTCGTTATGGAAGAATATACTACACAGAAAAGACTCCGCATAGGGAATCATCACTTCTACGTCCTGGGGGCAGTTCTTCTTGCATATCTGCTGGTTCTGCCTGAAATGGCATCTCTTACTCTAGTTTTGCTATTCACCAGTTGTGCAGAGTGTATCTGGGAATAATCTGCGGGTCTAAGTAAACGCAAATTCACGCAGGGCCAGGCAGGAGCAGCGATGAGTGAGACGGCATGCTCGCCCTTTAGATGCCGTGAGAGTGATCGGGGCTAGAAGCGTGGTGCTGCAGCCCTGTCCACTTGAAGTGCGCCAGTTCCACGTCCCACTGGAAAGTTCGCAGTTTGGTAACCTCTGGTTCCGGAGGTACGGGTCCCGCACCTCCGCCAGCACCTCCTTCCGGAAATCATCGTTCACAAACATCTGGAGCCCGACGCCGGCGGCGTCTCCCACCGCATCCAGCGAGACCGGGCCCCGCAGCGACGCCACCATGTTCTCCTCCCCCAGCACCGTCCGCGAACCCTTCCGCGACGGCGTCAGCGACAGCACCTGTGCCGCGCTCGGTCCGCTCTCCAGCCTGCTCTTCACGCTTCCGCGCATCGCATCCCTCCTGATTCTCCTGGCGGCGGGCGACTTGCGCGCCTGCGCCCTTCCTTACCCTCGGACTCTGGTGGGACTAGGATGATGCGGGGACCCATCACCAACCGGAGCGCGTATGCCATGGCGAGACAACGGCGGACGACCCGGCCAGCCAGACACACCCTGCCTGCAGGGTGTGCTCGGATCGGCTGCGCGGCATGCAGAGGCCACAACAAGACGAACGTCCGGATCCCATGGGCCTTGAGTGCTGTCGTCCTGTCAGCCCTCGGCCTGGTCGTGGTCGGGCTGTCCGACCTCCTCTGTGCTGCCGCCGTCGCCATGCTCCTTGGCCTGGCTGCCATCGGCATGGCGTATTCCATCTGGTCCGCGCTGCATCCATGGCATTGGCGCGATCCCCTGCGGTTCCTGCGCGACGTCGTCAACCCGGTCGTGCCCTTGCTCGCGCTGTTGGGCGTCGCTCTGGTGTTTCAGGGCCTCGGTGAACTGGCCGGGTGGGCCGGTCTGAGAGCGCTGGGGCGGGCCGTGGCCGAGCTGTTCGGAGGCTCCTGAAGCACAGACCCGAAGGCAGGAATGCTATCCTATGACTAGTTCGCGCCTTGAAGGCGCGAGGGAGCAGCAATGAACGAGATCTGGCTCAAGGACTTTCGCTGCTTTCGCGAGAGGCAAACCGCTCGCCTCGCCCCGCTCACGCTGCTCGTGGGGGAGAACAGCACCGGCAAGACTTCCTTCCTCTCCCTGGTTCGCGCGCTCGCCAATCTTGCATACGGCTCTCTCATCCCCGACTTCAAGGAACCCCCGTTCGACTTGGGCAGCTTCGACGAGATAGCCCATCATCGCGGGGCAAAAGGCAGCCGCGCGGAGTCGTTCAGCGCCGGGTTCTCTTCCCCCGCCGTGAATGACAGTCAGGAGCCATGGCGTTTCGACGCGGCGTTCAGCAGGGAGGGCACGGCCCCCCTCCCCGAGCGCCGCAAGTACACTCTCGGTAGCGCTTGGATCGCCGACGCTTCGCGCAACGACTCCACGGCGCTCCAAATCGCTGTAGGAACGAGCAGAGGGACATGGCTAGCGCCCCTGCTGAGTCGGTCTTACGCTTTAGACCCCGATGAGCGCTGGATGTTCTCGGACCTCTTCGTAAGAACAGCTTTGTCCACCGCACACGACCGGCCGGTTGAAGCGCAGTTCACTCCTGAAGGCAACTCTCCGCCTCTGAACGACAGCGATAGGGAGGCTTTGTTGGCGGTGGTGAACACCGTGGCGCTCGTACACGTCCAAACGCTCCCCTTCGCCAGTGCTCCTGTGCGCTCGAAACCTCGCCGCACCTACGACCCCGCGCGCGTCACCTACGACCCGGAAGGCGACTACGTGCCCATGTACCTCGCCGAACTGCATGCGGAGCACGCGGAAGCATGGGCGAAACTCAAGGCTGGGCTCGAGTCCTTCGGCAGCTCCGCCGGACTCTTCGATGAGATTTCGGTCAGGCCGCTTGGCAAGCGAGGCGAGGCGTTCCAGGTGCAGGTGCGCAAGTACGGTGGCAGCACCAAGGGCCCCTGGCGTAACCTCATCGACGTTGGCTACGGCGTCAGCCAAGCGCTTCCCGTCGTGACTGAACTGTTCCGTCCGGATGCCAACGCACGGGAGATGTTCCTGCTCCAGCAACCGGAAGTACACCTGCACCCCAGCGCGCAGGCGGCGCTCGGAAGCCTCTTCTGTGCCGTCGCTGGCCCCCAACGCCAGATCATCGTCGAAACTCACAGCGACCACCTGCTCGACCGCGTGCGTATGGACATCAGGGACGGCGTGTCCAATCTGAGACCTGAGGATGTCTCTGTTCTCTTCTTCGAACGCGGCAACCTCGACGTCCGCATCCACTCGCTCGAGGTAGACGAGCAAGGCAACGTGCTGAACGCTCCAGAATCGTACCGCCGATTCTTCATGGAAGAAGTGAATCGGTCGCTCTGGGGACGGCAACCGGTCGGCGCGGCCTGAGCGATGTGCGTCATCGTCGACGCCAACGTCGCTCATGAAACATTCGGCGGCTCGCACCAGAGGAATGAGGCAGAGCGGCGCTTCTTCGATTGGCTCAACACCGGCAAGGGTAAGCTCGTCATTGGGGGCAAGCTGCGCGGCGAGCTTATGAAACTCAGGAGCTTCAGTGAGTGGGCGGCGCAGGCGGTCCAAGCAGGAATCCTGCAAAGCGTGGACGATGCCGCGGTTAGCGAGAAAACCCGCGAGCTGAAGTCGGGGAACGCACTGCGGTCAAACGACGCCCACATCATCGCCCTCGCCCACGTCAGCGGTGCCCGCCTGCTCTATTCGAACGACCAACGCCTGCAACAGGACTTCACCAATCACCGTCTGGTCAGTCGTCCTCGCGGCAAGGTGTTCTCGACGCGTCAAACCTCCGCTTTCACAGCCACTCAACGGAGCCTATTGGCGAACAAGAGCCTGTGCCGAATGCGGAGATAGGCCGTTCGCATCGGCTTAGTTCGCCTGTTCGCCAAGTATTCCCAGAAGCCTTCGAACCCGTTCTCGCGCAATGCTGACTTTCGCGCTCTGCTGGTTCTGTGTCACTCCCAGCCGGTGCCTCGTCAAGTCTGGAGCAGTTGCCAAACATGGGCTGGTTTGGCATGTCCTCTTCCCCGCTGCTATGCTCCCCACACACATAGCCCACTGTTCGACTCGTGCAGGGCATCTCTTATCGTCGGAGGATCCGCACAGCATGGAGGGAACGACGGAACATTCCGATTCTCCCCACAGCCGAATCACACGGTACTACCTATCCTGCCTCGCGGCGGACAGCGACAACGGACTCAGCTTGGTCAGGCGCGATGACAGTCCCGACTACACCGTTCCTAACGCGACCACCTTGGCGGAGGTTCTATCCGAGGGGTTCAGCAGCCCAAGCGCCAGCAGGTCCGACCAGCACCAACGGTTCGTCGGGTACCTCACCTTTATCGGCCCCCCGGCGGTCGGAACAGGGGGCGCCAGGGTCGAGCCCATCCTATTGTTCGAGGTCTCTGACGACGGCTCCGTCGATCCGCTTCCCTTCATCAACCCTGCCTTCATCAAGCGTTACGCGATGGGCGCTGATGGAGACCAAATCAGGGATACCCTGGACCTTCAGGCGGAGATCGGCCTCGCTGACCCTACTCCGCCGCTTATCGCCGACGTCATTCGCCACCTGCACGAGGCTCGCCCTGGTTGGCCTTGGCAGGAGCCGCCGGAGACCGACGCACTGGGGATTGGCCCGTTCGGGCGAGCCGCCTTTGGTATCTACAACCGCGCGATCATCTGCTCCGTCGGGCAGTCGCAGTTCACGCGCGGGCTTGCGAATGAGCTCGACGCACTGGCAAGGAAGTCGTCGACGGAGGTAGCCGACACGGCGCTGGGGGCTTGGATTAATGGTGCGGCACATTGCACAGACCCTGAAACGAATCCGCCTGACCTTTTGGAGCCGCTGCCTCTGAACCGCGAGCAGCGCGAGGCTGTGCAACGCGCGTTGACCGAGCGGCTTACGGTAATCACCGGCCCGCCGGGCACGGGTAAGTCTCAGGTCGTAACCGCCCTGCTCATCAACGCTGTCGTCCACGGTCAGCGGGTCCTCTTCGCCAGCAAGAATAACAAGGCTGTTGATGTCGTCGAGGAGCGCCTTAACGGATTCGGCTCCCGCCCCGTTCTGCTGCGACTTGGCAGCGACGACCACCGCCAGCGTCTGGCGGAGCACCTGGATGCCCTTCGCGGGGGGCGCGCAACGGCAGACGACCTCGGCACCTACCAACAGCAGACCGAGCACCACGTACGGCTCCTTGAACTGCTCTCAGAGCACTCGCGGCGTCTTGAGCGCACGGTAGCACTTCGCAACCAGACCGACCGCCTCGAACGCGAGGGCGACGAGGCGCGCAATATGATGACTGCAGAGGAATTTGCTGGCGTCAGGGGAGTCGCCGCCGAAGAGATGGATGCATTGCGGGCGGCGGGTGCGGCGGTCCAGGCAGCACTTCCGCGTGGCGACCGAGCCGCCGCAGGGTTTATGATGCGGCTGTTCTGGTTCCTCATCGGCCCCTCACGGGTCAAGGCGATTGGCGTTGCAATAGAGGAGCTTCGCCGTGCGCTGCGTGCCCATTCGCTCGCGGAACTGCTGCCGCCTCTTGGCTCCCAAGACTTCCCGACGCTGGCGGCGTACGCACGCTCCGCTCTGGAGCGCCTGAACGCCATAGCCAGGGCGCACGACTACTTCTCCGCGCTTACGGAGTTGCAGAAAGCACCCTCTCCTGAACGCATCGCCAAAGAGACCCTTGAACTCAGACAACGAATCACTGCCAACTCCATCGACCTCTGGCAAAGCTGGGTGCGCACCCAGCCGTCGCGGCTCACGGAACACGACCGCCGGGCGCTCGGAGATTTCTCGGCGGTGTTACGGCTGATTGTCGGTGCTAACCAGGCCGGCCAGCCCTTGCGGGCGGACGTATTCTCCCGCTACTACAGACTCTTCGACCAAGTAGGCGGCTTCCTGCCGGCATGGGCCGTCACCGCTCTGAGCGCCCGCTGGCGCTTGCCTCTGGTCCCTGGTGCCTTCGACTTGCTCGTTATCGATGAGGCAAGCCAGTGCGACATCGCTTCCGCACTGCCGTTACTCTATCGGTGCAAGCGCGCCGTCATCATCGGCGATCCGAAGCAACTGCGTCATATCAGCGCCATGCCAGAGGCATTAGACTTGCAGAAGCTGCAAACCTATAGCCTTGCAGACGGTTACCAGTCGTGGTCATACACGGCCCACAGCCTCTATCAGTTGGCGAGCAGCCTTACGCATACCGAGGGAGTGGTGCAGTTGCGCGACCATCACCGCTCTCACCCGGACATCATCGGGTTCTCAAACCGCCATTTCTACGAGAGCACACTTCGTGTCGCGACGAAGCTCAACGGCCTGAGCCCCGTGTGGAAGGATCCGCCCTTTGTTCGCTGGCTGGACATCGCCGGTAGGGCGTCGCGGCCGTCAGGCGGCAGCCTCTTCAACGAGGCCGAGGCGCGCGCCGTAGTTGGTGAGTTGCTGAAACTGATGCAGTCCGGCTACAGCGGCAGCGTCGGCGTCGTTACTCCGTTCAGGGAACAGGCCAACCGCATTCGCCGTTTACTCGCAAGCGACAACGCGCTGCAGGGATGGGCCAGCGCTCACGGCTGCATCATGGAAACCGCCCATCGTTATCAGGGCGACGAACGGGACGCCATTATCTTCTCGCCAGTTATCTCGCGTGGAACACCGGCTAGTTCGCTGCGGTTCCTCGGCCCCAACGGCAATCTCTTCAACGTCGCAATAACTCGCGCCCGCGCGACTCTCATCGTGGTGGGGGACAAGACAGCGGCGAAGAATTCGGGTGTTCGCTATCTCGCCGACTTTGCGGACTATGTGGACAGGGCGAACGACAGCCATGCGGAGGCCGCCGACCTGCCCGCACAGGCACTCTCGATGACGTCACCGTGTGCAGGCTATCCCCCGGTGCGCAACCCTCACCAAGTGTCCGAATGGGAGTGCATCCTCTACCGCGCCCTCTACGCCTCCGGGCTCGAACCTCTTCCCCAGTACACGGTCGATCGATACGACCTCGACCTTGCGCTATTCGCCGAAGGCCGGGGGGGTGAAGAGCGAAGACTCGACATCGAAGTCGACGGCCAGCGCTACCATCAAGACTGGGACGGGGAACTAATACGCAGCGACCAACTGCGCAACGAACGGCTCATCGAGCTGGGATGGGACGTGATGCGCTTTTGGGTGTACGAGGTGCGAGATAGCTTGGACGACTGCGTCGCTCGTGTGAAGGCATGGACGGAGGGGGCGATGCCCGGCAGGTGACGCTGAGAGCATGCTGCTAGATGGCCACCTCCCACTGGAAAGTTCGCAACACGGTGTCCTCTGGTTCACCATGAGCGGAATATCTGTCCTTGTGATTGCCTTCATCACCAGACGCCCAGATGCGGCGGGAGGGTGGCGGAGTCTGCGCTGCCGTCGTCTTCGTGTTCGCGTTCGCCGGGCTGCGAGGTTCCTGCCTCCTCAGGAACGACAGAGCCGCCGTCTTCGTCTTCGTCGCGGGAGTGCGGGGGCACGGGGACGCCGACCGGCGGACGCGGGTTGAGGAGGAACGGCTCGTAGCCGGTCCAGATCTGGAGCGAGGGCGGGGTCATGAACGCGAGGGCGAGGGCGTCGGCGCGGTCGGGCGAGGGGAGGTTCTTCTTGCGCAGTTCCCGCTTGCTCTCCATCTGCACCTGGCCGGAGCTGGAGACGTCGTAGCGCAGGGAGAGGAGTTGCGCGGCGAGCTCCTCGTCGTCCGGCAGCGCGATGAGGCGGTCGTTGATGAGGCGGCGCAACTCCCAGAAGATCTCGGAGCGCAGGTTCGCGAAGCGCGTGGGGTGCGGCGCCCGGTGCCCGAACTGCACGCCCTGGACGGGCGCGTTCAGTTCGCGCAGGCGGTCGACGACACCGGCTCCGAGGCCTCCCTCGTCCACGAATATGGCCTCCGCGCCGAACTCGCGCGCCATCAGCTCGGTCTCCCCGGCAATCCGCATCGTGTCCGCGCGGCCGAACGACTTCATCTTAACGACGCGCTGTCCGCGGCGCGCGCAGAGCACGGACTCGTTGTCGCCGAACCGGCCAACGTCCACGCCGATGTAGAGCGGCTCGCGGGCGTCGTCCTCCTCCGACGGCGCGCCCTCGCCGCTGGGGGCGTCCTCCCGCATGGCGGCCTCGACGGCGGCGCGCCCGACGAGCGAGTCCTCCAGCGTGTCGGGGAACTGCGCGTAGACAGCAGCTATGAACTTGGGGTGGTCGTTGCCCCATTGCAGGGCCTTGTCGGCGATGTCTTCGGCGGTGACGAGGCCGGGCCGCGCGGGCTCCTCGCCGGTGAGGTTGGGGGTTTCGTAGGCGGAGATTCGCATGTGGTGGTACTGGTGGCGCTTCGCGTGGTGGGACTCGTAGAACGTGCCGGAGGTGGAGAAGGCGTTGCCCGCGAGGAGCGTTTTGGATGCGTTGAGACGGACCGCAGCGTCGAAGTGGGACTCCCGGACGGCGTGGGCCTCGTCGACGATGAGGAGGAGTTCCGGCGAGTGGAATCCGTGGATGTTGTCCGGGTTGTTCGTGGCGAAGCCGAGGGCGAACCGGTCGGGCGAGATGGAGTACTTGCCCTTGGTGAGCTTGCCGCTGAGGGCGTCTCCGGCGGCGGCGCAGACGGCGGCGAGCTCCTGCCAGAGTATCTCGCGCACCTGCCGGTTTGTGGACGAGATGACGACGACCTTCGCCTGGGTGCGCGTCTCGACCCACCAGAGGATGAGGCGTGCGAGCGCCCAGCCCTTGCCGCAGCCGTTCGCGCCGACAACCGAGACGCGGCGCGAGCCCGCGACTGCCTCGAGCATCTCGCGCTGCTTCGAGTAGGGCTTCCCCGCCGCGCCGAGGACGTTCTCGACGAACCCGGCCGGGTCGTCCCGGTACTGTGGATAGCGGACCTCGTTGTTCATGGCGTGCCTTCGTTCGCTCTTGTGCCTTCGTGATGCTCCGAACCCTCGTTAACTGAAAGAGCCCCGGCCACTCAAAGGCCGGGGCTCGTCCCCGTTCGTTGTGCGCGCGCCCGTTTGCACTGGTGGGGCACGTGTTGCGTACATCATAACCGGTGGGGTGTTGGTTGTGCAACTATGGGAAGTCGTACGTGGGACACATGCACCCCGAAGCAATCAACACAGTAGGACGGGATTGGGGCGAGAGGGGGCTCCGCAGGGCCAAGCTACTCCCTGGGTCGGATGACGACGCTGCCGCCCTCCTCAATCTCCACGTACAGGCTGTGGCTGTCGAGCAGCGCCATACCTACGAGGGGGTCTACGCCAACCGCCCCGGTTTCGACGTATCTTGGCTCGCCGTCCCAGAGCATCGTAACGCCGACACATCGAAGACTGCCTCGCTGCCGTCAGCCAGAACAGCCTCGGCATCGCCCACGACAGGCAGACCCAGGTCTGCCACCAATTCCGGGGGCAACGTCAGATAGCCATTGAAGCCGGTGTCTACAACGACATCGACCTCCCGCTCCTGCCCCGCAGGACCCAGCAGGGAGAGGGATAAGACAGCTTCGAGACGGGCGTTGACGACGCCCTCGATCACCCTGCTCTCCGAAGGGAACTGCCCCCGAAGCGATACAACGCGCGATGGCCGACCCGCATGAGCCAGACCTCTGCATCCGGGTGTTGGCCCCTCAGGCTCTCAGAGGCGGCGATGGCATTCCCGCCAAGCGCCCAACCGCCGCTGTCGACGTCGATGGCGACGACCTCTCCGTGGTGGTCTGCCTCGACCTGCCGCCGGATGTCCCGCTCGTAGATGGCCTTGCCGAGGCGGGCGACCTCGTCCCGAGAGCGGGCGGGCGGCGGGGCTTCTGCGTCTGCCATGCGTTCCTCTCAGCAGGCGTGCTTGTCGTCCGCCATTCTACCATCCACCGCTGCACCCCACCCGCCTCCCGTTTCACCCTCACCGCGCTCTGAAGCGCGTTCCCCTTTCTGTCAAGGGAGGAGGGGCCGGAGGAGCGTCAAGAGGGCCTGTAAGCCGGATTCTGTATCCCGTGCGGGGCACGGGACGGCGGCCATCTATCTGGTCCCTCCGTTGCCGGAAGGGATCGTGCGGCCTACCCGGGGACAGCAGCCGGGCGCTGCGCTCCGCAGAGCGGAGACGTCCCCCTATTTGGCCTTGCTCCGGGTGGGGTTTGCCAGCATCCCGGCTTGCGCCGGGACCTGGTGCGCTCTTGCCGCACCGTTTCACCCTTGCCTGTCCCTCACGTTGCCGCGAGGCCATCGGCGCTATCGTCTCTGTGGCACTTTCCGTCGCATCGCTGCGCCTGGGCGTTACCCAGCACCCTGCCCTGTGGAGTCCGGACTTTCCTCCCCGGCGACGCCGGAGCGGCCGCCCGGCCCTCTTGACGTGCTAAGTATACGCTCCCCGCGGGGGCGTGCCTGGTTCAACGTAGTTCTTCCCACCCACCCGCCCGGAACGCTTGTGGGGGACACCCCCACGCCCCCGGCAGCGGGGCTTCGCCCCCCTGCACTCCCCGTTACCCCGCCTCACCGCGGGGCCTGCGGCCTCTGGATTCCCGCTTTCGCGGGAATGACGGGTTAGGGGGCGAGGGTGCGACCGGCGGGGACGTGGCGAGTGCGCGCTGCCCGCGCACGCGTGCACTACCGTGCACGTTGGATTCCCGCCGGTGCGGGAATGACGAGAGTACCGGATGCGAGGTTCCTGCCTTCGCAGGAACAACGGGCCGCTAGCGGAGGGTGACCTCCGGTTTGCCGCGCTTGACGGTGACCTTCGAGACGACGGAGCGGAGAAGGTCGCGGCGGTCGGTGTCGGGGAGGCCGTCCCAGTCGTTGAGAATCCTGGTGACGTTGGCTTCGAGCCGGGCGCGGGCAGCCTTGCTGTCGCCCGCCTGCCGCACCTGCTCGCCGAGGTCCTGCTTGATGGCGCGCAGTTGGTCGAGGCCGCCGCGCAGGGTCGAGAGGGACATCGTGCCGTTCGCAGCGCGCTGCACGCCCTCCATGAACTGCTTGTCGAGCGAGTGGATCGTCGTTTCACAGCGGGTCTTGTCGCCCGCGAGCCATGAGACGTCGCCGGGGTCGTCGCCGCGCTCGCCCGCGGCGAGCCGCTCGCGCACGAGGCTCACGACCTCAGCCTCCAGTTCGTCGGCCTTCATGGTGCGGTAGCTGCACTGGTTGCGGTTGATGCGCGACTGGCACTGGTAGTAGCGGTACTGCGCGCGCGCCCGCTCGCCGTCCTTCCGGCGCCACGTCTGGCGGCGCACGATGCCCATCATCCGCTTACCGCAGTGGTGGCAGTAGAGCACGCCCGCGAGCAGGAACACCGGCGCGGGACGCGAGGTGCGCTGCGAGGGGCTCCGCTCCTGCAGCCGGTCCTGCGCCCGGCGGAATTGCAGCGACGAGACGATGGGCTCGTAGCTCCCCGGTATGCGCATCCCGAACCGGTGGTATGTGCCGATGTACGCAGCGTTGCGCAGCACGTCGCGCACGGTCACGAGGCTCCAGCGGTGTCCGCTCCTCGTTCGGACGTTCCGCCTGTTCAGCTCCGCGGCGACTGACCGGACGCTGCCGCCGGGCTCCAGGTAGAGGCGGAAGATCGTCTTGACGACCTCCGACTCCTTCGGCGAGACGTGGAACGCGCCGTCAGCGGTGACATAGTAACCGTAGGGCGGCTTGCCGAGGGCGAGGCCCTTGGCCGCTTTCGCCATCATCCCTGCCCTGATGCGCTCGCTCCGCTGGGCCGCCTTGCGGGAGTTGCGGAGCGCGTTCTGCAGCGGGTCAGGCAGGTCGAGGTCGTCGCAGACCACCTTGGACGAGAGCGCGTCCATCTCCAGCACGCGCTCCACCTGCTCTTCCAGCGTCGTGCCGAGGTGGGCTGCGTCCGGCGTGACGACGAGGTAGCCCTGGCGGTTCTGGCGGATGAAGTCCATCATCTCCTGCCAGCCCTCGCCGCCGCCCTCGCCCTTGAGATCGGCGAACGTCCCGTGCGGGATGTGCCGCCGCGTCTCGCAGTACTCGTGGAACGCGTGCATCAGCGCTTCGCTGGCTGCGCGGGCGTTCCGGGCCTCCGTGTCCACGGTGAAATAGCCGATAGCTCGCATCGCTCTACTCCATGCTGTTTTCTTGTTCGGTTGTCTTCACGTGCCCCGTTCGCACACCCCACGCCGCCCCCACAGTACCCTCACCCTAGCCCTCTCCCCTTGTAGGGAGAGGGGATCAGACAATCCCACCACTCCTTGCCACTTCACCCTCACCGCGCTGAAGCGCGTTGCCCTCTCCCCTTGCAGGGAGAGGGAGCAGAACTACTCCGGAAGCAGGATGCGCCCGCAGTTCGGACATCGAACCGGGGCTGAGGAGGTGCGTACCTCCTGTGCCGTGCGCATCGGGACCCCGACGCGGCACGTGTTGCATGCGTTGTTGTGCATCTGCGCGACGGGGTGCGGGTGGTTCCTGCGCACCTGTTCGTACAGCGCGACCTCTGGCGGTGGAGTCCGGGCGACCGCGTCGGCGCGCCGGCGTTCCAGGTCGGTCACTTCAGCCTCGAGCCGCTGCTTCTCGGCTGTGAGCGACTCCTGTTCCGCCGCCCACGAGACTTTCAGCGACTCCAGTTCTTTCGCGGAGGCGTCCCTCGCGCCGCGCGCCGTGTCCAACTCCACCATCACTTCGAGGAGTGCGTCTTCCTCGTGGCCCCGCTGCCGCTTGAGCATGTTGACGTCGGCCTGGAGGTCCTGCAGTTCGCGGGGGTTCACGACCACGCCGCTGTAGAGCCTCTTCTCGGCAGCGTCGACGCGCTCGGTGAAACCGGCGATGACGGAGTCGAACTCCTGCTGGCGGGAGAGTGCCGAGTCGACGTCCGCCTGCTCCGACGCCAGGCGCTGGGTCAGCGTGCGTATCGCCGAGTCGTCGCCGAGGAGCGGCGCAATCTCGGCCAGCCTCGCACGGCGGACGACAAGCTCACCGTCCACCGATTGCAGCGCGAGCAGTTCACGGGTCGCGGGCATGGAGCAATTCTAGGGAGCGGGAACCTGCCCGTACATGAAAAAGGGTTGCGGGTTAGGGGCTAACGGGCGCGCCAGGCGATGCCAAGCGACGCGCCGAGCGCCTCCGCCACGACGTACGCGGCCTCCTTCAGGTCAGGTGCGCGCTCCGGCTGTGGCGCACTCCCCAGAAGCGCGTGCAGCGACGTCACCGGCCTGTCGCCGATGCCGCAGGGGACGATGGGCTCGTACGCGCGGAGGTCGGTGGCGACATTCAGGGCGAAGCCGTGCATCGTGACGCCGCGCGAGACCTTCACGCCTATCGCGGCAATCTTCCCTGCCGCCGTCCACACTCCCGTAAGCCCGTCCTCACGATGCGCGAGGACGCCGTACTCAGCCAGCGACGCGATCAGCGCGCTCTCGACCGCGGCGACGTACCGCCTTGGTCCGAGGCCGAGCTCCGCGAGCGACACGATGGGGTAGCCCACGAGCTGCCCCGGCCCGTGGTAGGTCGTCTGCCCGCCCCTGTCGGTCTCGACGAGCGGGGCGTCGAGTTGCGCGAGCACGTCCTCCGGCACGGAGCGCCGCCCTGCGGTGTAGACCGGCGCGTGGCCCATCAGCAGCAGCGTGTCGCCGCGCTCGCCGGCAACCCGCTCTTCGAGCAGCTCGCGCTGGAGCGCCCAAGCCCACGCGTAGTCGATGCCCTCGCCGAGCCAGTGGACCTCGCCGTGGTGTGGTGTCATCTCAGAAACCACCGTCATCCAGGGGTAGACGCCGGAGCAGTGATTGCTCGTAAATGAAGAGACGCCCCCAGTTGGGGGCGTCGGCCCAGTGATGCTATCACTGGGGGGGTGAAGCCATTTCACACCGATGTGCCTCAGATGTCAAGCGCGAATAGTCCCCTACCCACACGAGGAACACATGACACAGCGGGTCGCAGTCTATATCGACGGGCTCAATCTCTACCAAGGTCTCAAACAGCAGAGGTGGCAGCGTTACTACTGGCTAGACCTGCGCCTCCTGTCCCTGAGACTGCTGCGAGCCGACCAGCAACTGGTGGCAGTCCGCTATTTCACTGCTGTTGTGCGTCCGGTGCCCCATGACGCAGACAAACCCAAGCGGCAGGGCACCTACCTGGAGGCACTAGCTACTCTTCCCGACCTGCATATCCACTATGGATACCATCTCGCAAAGAGACGGCGCTGCCCTCACTGCGGAGCCATTGAGCAAACCTACGAGGAGAAGATGACCGACGTGAACATAGCGGTCGAACTGCTCGGCGACGCCCAGGACGACCTCTTCGATACCGCCCTCGTCATATCAGGAGATGGCGACCTGGCCGGACCCGTGCGCACCATCGGCGAGCGCTATCCCGCAAAGCGAGCTGTAGTCGCTTTCCCACCGGCCCGACATTCCGCAGCGCTTCGCCAAGCAGCGAGAGGTTTCTTCACGATAAGCCGCAGTGCTCTCAGGGACAGCCAGTTCCCCGATCGCGTACCCAACTCCGATGGCTATGTGCTGACGCGTCCTTCGAGTTGGCAATGAGACCCACCGCGCCGCGCTACACCGTGAACTTCATGAGGTCTTCACCGAAGATCAACGTTCTGTCGTAATTGGCACTGATGACCTCGCGCGACCATGGTTCGTCGACGTCGCCCATGTGGGTGGCGACGACGTGCGGGACGAGGGACCGGGCGGCGACATCCGCAAGGCCGTGCGGGCACGTGTGCGAGTTGGCGATACGCCGCGCGAACTCGGTGAGGTTCTCGCGGTCTACGTCGTGGTAATCGCGTCCGTCGGGGGCAGGGCCGCCGCGGTGCGGTTGGGTGTACATCAGCTCGTGCAGCAGCATGTTGGCAGACGCAGCGGCCTCGACGATGGCGTCGCTTACGGCCGTGTCGCCGGAGATGACGAGTTTGCTGCTGTCGTCCTCGAACACGAAGCCGAGGGCGGGCTTCACGTAGCCGTGCTCGACCTCGAGCGCGGTGGCGCGCCAGCCGTTGCCCTCGACTTGGTCGCCGTGGTCGACCTCGACGACGCGCACGTTCATGACGTCCTCGCCCACGCGGTCGTGGAGGCGTCGGATGCGGATGTCCTCCTCGAAGGCGTGCACGAGGCGGTCGACGAAGTCCCTCGTCCGCGCCGGGCCGACGACGGTGAACGGTCGCTTGCGGTAGCGGATCCAGCCGGTGAGCAGCACGTGGGCGAGGTCGATGGTGTGGTCCGAGTGCATGTGGGTGAGGAAGATGTAGTCGAGCTCCGCGGTGTCCTGCCCTATCTCCACCATGCGGCGCACGCAGCCGGTGCCCGTGTCGACGAGGACAGACTCCCCGCCGATGCGCAGGAGGTTGCTGGGCCCCGCGCGCAGCGGGCTGGGCTGGGGCGTGCCTGTGCCGAGCAGGGTCAGTTCCATGGGGCGTTGCTCCTTCCAGGGTGCGCCTGCGGCGCTTCGGCAAGTGTAGTCCCTCGTGGAGAGCTTGCGTAATCGCGCTGGGCGCAGCGTAGTTCTTCCCACCCACCCGCCCGGGACGCTTTGTGGGGGACACCCCCACTGCCCCCGGCAGAGGGGTACCCCCTCTGCACTCCCCGGTTCAAGGGATTGATGTAGGGGTGCCCCTTGTGGGTACCCAGGCGCAACGCCCATGACCAATCCCAAGCCAAGCGAGAGGCCCCCGAAAGGGCACCCGCAAGGGATGCCCCTACACCAGGCGTCGTTCCTGCCTGCGCAGGAACGACGGGATATGCCTAGTGATGGAAGAGGCGGACGCCGGAGAGGGCCATGGTGATGCCGTACTCGGCGCAGGCGGCGGCGACGTCTTCGTCGCGGACGGAGCCGCCCGGTTGGACGACGTACTTCACGCCGCTCATCGCGGCGCGGTCGATGTTGTCGCGGAAGGGGATGAAGGCGTCAGAGGCCATCGAGACGTTGGTGAGGGAGTCGAGCCACTCGCGACGCTGGGCGGGGGTGAGGCGTTGGGGAGTCTTGGAGAAGGCTGCGCGCCAGACCTCGTCTTCGGCGGGGGCGAGGTCGTCGCGGATGAAGCCGTCGACGGCGTTGTCGCGCTCGGGGCGTCCGATGCCTTCCCTGAACGGCAGTCCGAGCGTTGCGGGGTGCTGGCGCAGCCACCAGATATCGGCCTTGTTCCCCGCGAGGCGTGTGCAGTGGATGCGCGACTGCTGCCCTGCCCCGTTTCCGATGACCTGGCCGTCGAGCGCGAGGCACATGGAGTTGGACTGCGTGAACTTGAGCGTGACGAGCGCGACGGTGAGGTCGCGCTGCGCGGACTCCGGCAGGCCGCCGTCGGCGCCTGTGACGTTGGCGAGCTGCGCGGCCCAGTCGGAGGTGCTGTTGCGGCCCTGCTGCATCCGCACGCCGAACACGGTGCGCGTCTCCTCGTCCGGCGGCTCGTAGTTGGGGTCGGCCTCCAGCATGCAGTAGCGCCCGCCCTGCTTGGCGGAGAGCAGCTCCGCAGCCTCCGGCGTGAAGCCGGGCGCGATGATGCCGTCCGAAACCTCGCGGCGTATCAGGCGGGCTGTGGACTCGTCCACGACGTCCGAGAGCGCGATCCAGTCGCCGAACGACGAGACGCGGTCGGCGCCGCGGGCGCGGGCGTAGGCGGCGGCGAGCGGCGAGAGTGACGAGCCGTCGACGAAGTACGCCTGCGCGAGGGTGTCGCTGAGCGGCACGCCGACTGCCGCTCCGGCGGGGCTGACGTGCTTGAACGACGCGGCGGCAGGCATGCCGGTGGCGGCTCGGAGTTCGCGGACGAGTTGCCAGGAGTTGAGCGCGTCCAGCAGGTTGATGAAGCCGGGCGAGCCGTTACGGACCTCGAACGGGAGCGTTCCCTGCTCGACGAATGCCCTCGCAGGGGTCTGGTGCGGGTTCATCCCGTAGCGGAGTGTGATGTCGGACTCAGGCATGCTTATCCTCGTTCAAGTTGTTCAGAGTAACCGAACCCAGCCCCACCACCCCGGTCACCCCAATCCTATCCTTCCCCCATCAAGGGGGAAGGGACCAGGCGTCCCCAGGCGAGGTTCCTGCCTCCGCAGGAACGACGGGGCGCCCCAATGCCCCACCCCTGGGTACCCTCACCCCAACCCTCTCCCCTTGTAGGGAGAGGGGGTCAGGCACGCCCTACCCCA
Organism: Dehalococcoidia bacterium; assembly: GCA_965208625.1. Classification (GTDB taxonomy): domain Bacteria; phylum Chloroflexota; class Dehalococcoidia; order Lucifugimonadales; family Australimonadaceae; genus Bin16. The sequence goes on along the minus strand of OZ242348.1, from coordinate 665,464 downwards.
GCCCGATGCTCTCGTCGACGACTTCGAGGCGGGCCTTGACGGCGCTGAGGAATGCGGCGGCCTCCGCGCCGTCGCAGACGCGGTGGTCGAAGGTGAGGCAGAGGTTCATCATCGAGCGCACGGCGATGGCGTCGCCTTCGACGACGACGGGACGCTTCACGATTGCTTCCGTCGTCATGATGGCTGCTTGCGGGTGGTTGATGATGGGCACGGAGACGACGGAGCCGAGCGCGCCCGTGTTGTTGAGCGTGAACGTTCCGCCCTGCACATCCTCGATGCCGAGCGTCCCGGCGCGCGCGCCGTCGGACAGGCGACGCAGTTCCGCGGCGATGCCCACGATGCTGAGCGTGTCGGCGTCGCGCAGCACGGGCACCATGAGCCCGGCCTCGGTCGAGACGGCGACGGCGAGGTTGACGCGGTTGTTGAGGGTGATGTGGCCGTCGTCCCAGCGCGCGTTGAGGCGCGGGTGCTCGCGCAGGACAGCGGCCAACGCCCCCGCCGCGAACGGCAGGTAGGTGAGCGAGATGCCGTGCCTCTCTTCGAATGCCGCCTTGAGCGCATCGCGTGTTCGCACGAGGCGGGTGACGTCCACCTCGACCATCGACCACGCGGCGGGGATCTCGCGGGAGGAGCGGGCCATGTGCTCGGCGATGATGCGGCGGACGGGCGTCAGGGGCATCACGGAGGTGTCTTCGGCTGCTGCGGCCGGCTCTGCCGGGGCGGCCTCTTCTACTGCTTCCTCTTCCTCCACATCCTCGGGAGCTTCTTCCTCTACCTCATCGACTTCTTCTGTAGCCGGTTCCTCCTCTACTTCCTCTGGAGCAGCTTCATCCGCGACCGGCTCTGCCTCCGTGGCTTGCGCTGGCTCCTCGGCTTCCTCGTGCGCTGCCCACGCACTCCCAACAGGCTGCGAGGTTCCTGCCTCCGCAGGAACGACGGGGGGAGGTGCGAGAGTGACGGGGATGGGGGGCTCGTCCTCGACCGCAGGCTGTGCTGCGGCCTCCGCCTCTTGCTCAAGGACATCTTCCGCAACCGGCCATGCTTCTTCCGCGGCGTGCGCAGGCTCCTCGGATTCCTCGGGCGCTGCCCACGCATCCCCAACAGGCTCCGAGGTTCCTGCCTCCGCAGGAACGACGGGGGGAGGTGCGGGAATGACGGGGCTTGGGGGCTCGGCGTCGGCAATGTCTTGCGCAGCTTGCTCCGCCTCTGCGGCCTCCGCCTCTTGCTCGATGACATCTTCCGCAACCGGCCATGCCTCTTCCGCGGCTTGCGCAGGCTCCTCGGGTTCCTCGTGCGCTGCCGGCGCGTATGTAGCCTGATAGCCACCTGGGGTTCCCGCCTGTGCGGGAATGACGGGGCTTGGGGGCTCGGCGTCGGCTACAGGCTGTGCCGCGTCTTCTTCCGCGACCGGCTCTGCCTCCGTGGCCTGCGCAGGTTCCGCTGCTTCCTCGTGCGCTGCCCACGCACTCCCAACAGGCTGCGAGGTTCCTGCATCCGCAGGAACGACGGGGGGAGGTGCGGGAATGACGGGGCTTGCCGGCTCAGCATCATCTTCCGGAGCGGCCTCCTCTGCCGCCTCCTCCGGTGCAGGCTCCGCCTGTGCGCTCGCTTCCTCCGTTGGGGAAGTCATACGGCTGACGGCTTCGAGCAGGTCCTTGCTCGTGATGCGGCCTCCGGTGCCGGTGCCCTCAATCGTCGAGAGGTCGATGCCGTACTGCGCCGACAGCCGTGCGACGAGCGGCGAGATGACGTGACTGCGGTCCGGCTCCGCGACGCTCGGCGCTGCGGGCTCGTGCGCGCTCTCGATGTGCACGTGCGCGTCCTGCAGGGCGTCGGGGCGTCCTTCCCCGTGCTCTCCTGAACCTGTCGGGCCGACGCTGCGGACGCTGTCCATGAACTCGAAAGCGGGTTGCACGGTTTCTTCGTCGCCTTCACCCCCAGGGGGAGGGGGTTCTTGTTCGCTGTTCGCGGCCGGCATCGCCCACGCGCCGCCAACACGTCCGGCGTCGGCGTCCTCTGGGGATTCACTCTCATCAGCTGCTTCGGGTGGCTCATCTCCCCCGGCCCCACTCCCCTCCGTGTGCGCTGCCCGCGCACCCTGGGTTCCCGCCTGTGCGGGAATGACGGCATCAGGCTGCGAGGTTCCTGCCTCCGCAGGAACGACGGAGGGATCCTCCCCATCCACCTCCATCTCGCAGATGGGCTGGCCCATGGGGACGGTCTCGCCCTCTTCGGCGAGGGCACGGACGAACACGCCCGTGAACGGCGACGGGGCCTCCATGCTCACCTTGTCGGTGACAACTTCGACGAGGGGGTCGTATCGCTCGACGTGCTGGCCCGGCTCCACGAGCCACTTGCCGATGACGCCCTCGGTCACCGATTCACCCACCTGCGGCAGTTCGATAATCTTGATCATGTTCAGCATTCCCTCTGCGCTACCGGTTCAGCCTCACTGCGCAACTTGCCCCGACGGTTACACCCCCATCCCAGCCTTCCCCCATCGAGGGAGAAGGGACAACACCCTCGCTCCAAGGCTGCGAGGTTGCGCGCTAAAGCGCGGGAACGACGGGGCCGTGCCCATGCTCCTCACCTCGCCGACTCACCCCTATCCTGACCTTCCCCATCAAGGGGAAGGGACAAACACTCCCGCTCCTGGGATGCTCAGTACGCCACCAGTTCTCTGAGTTTGGCCGCTATCTTCTCCGCCGTCGGCATGTAGGCCGCCTCCAGCGTGGGGGCGAAGGGCATCGCCGGAATCTCAGGGCCCGCGCACCGCATCACCGGGGCGTCCAGGTACTCGAACGCGTGCTCGGCGATGAGCGCGCTCACCTCCGAGCCGACGGACACTGCGGCGTTGTCCTCGTGCACCACGAGCACCTTGCTCGTCTTGCGCACCGACTCCAGCACCGTTTCCGTATCGAGCGGCCGGAGCGTGCGCAGGTCGACGACCTCGACGCTCACGCCCTCGTTCTCCAGTTCGGCAGCCGCCTGCATCGAATAGTGGAGCGTGAGGCCGTACGTGATGACCGACACGTCGGTCCCCTCCCGCTTCACCTCCGCCAAGCCGATGGGCACGACGTAGTCCTCGTCGGGCGTCTCGCCGCGCACCGAGCGGTACGTGCGCTTGTGCTCCAGCACGATGACGGGGTCGTCGTCGCGGATGGCCGCCTTCAGCAGGCCCTTCGCGTCGTAGGGAGTTGCCGGGGCGACGACCTTCAGGCCGGGCGTGTGGGCGAAGTACGACTCGACGCTCTGGGAGTGGTAGAGCCCACCGCGCACGTGTCCGCCGTACGGGGAGCGCAGCACCATCGGCACATTCAGCTTCCCGTTGGAGCCGTAGCGGATGCGGGCAGCCTCGCCGATCATCTGGTTCACGGTCGGCCAGATGAAGTCCGCGAACTGCACCTCGGCGATGGGGCGCAGGCCGGAGAGCGCCGCGCCGACCGCGATGCCGGCTATCGAGGCCTCGGCGAGCGGGGTGTCGATGACGCGCTGCTCCCCGAACTCGTCGAGGAAGTCCTTCGTGGCGAGGAAGACGCCGCCACGGCGTCCCACGTCCTCGCCCATCACGAACACAGACGAGTCGCGCGCCATCTCCTCGCGCATCGCTTCGCGTATGGCTTCTATGACGGTGACTACGGCCATCGTTGCTCTCTCACGCTAGTCCTTCGCCCCTTACCGAGCCCTCTCCTTCAAAGACCCTTGCGTCACCCCTGTCACACCACTCTTCCCCCCGCCGGTTCACCCTCACCGCGCGCTAAAGCGCGTTGCCCCCTCCCCTCAAGGGAGAGGAGACCGAATACCCCTCGCGTGCCCTGCCAGGCACTCTGGGTTCCCGCTTTCGCGGGAATGACGAATGGGAGCGGGAATGATGAATGGGAGTGGGCATGACGGGTGCTGACGGTGATTACGGCCATCGCTACGTCTCGCTCGTGACGTGGCGGAACACGTCCTCGTCGCTGGGGAAGGGGGCGGCTTCTGCGGAGTCGGTCGCCACGTTGATCTCGTCGCGCGCGCGCTTCTTCATCGCGGCGTCGCGCTCCTCGGATAGCAGTCCTGTGCCGGAGAGCAGCGCGTGCAGTTTCTCCAGCGGATCGCGCTTCCGGGCCTGCTCGACCTCCGCGGGGTCGCGGTAGACAGTGTCGTCGTCGTCGCTGGTGTGCGGGAGGTAACGCTCGACGTCGAACTCGACGATGCTCGGCCCGCCGCCGATCGCGGCGAGCTGCACCGCGATCGAAGCCGCCTGGTACGAGGCGCGCACGTCGGTGCCGTCAACGGTCGTTCCCGGCATCGCGTAGCCCTCGGCGCGCAGTGCGTACCGCTCGATGGCCATCTGGCGCGACATGGGAACGGAGATAGCGTACTTGTTGTTCTCCACGAAGAAGACGATGGGCAGCTTGTGGATGGAGGCGAAGTTCATCGCCTCGTGCACCTCGCCCTGGCTCGTGGTGCCGTCGCCGAAGAAGCAGGCGACGACCGTGTCCTCACCGCGCATCTTCGCCCCCAGCGCCCAGCCGACAGCCTGCGGGACGTGCGTGCCAATGACGTTGGAGTGGTTGATGAACTTGAGCTCAGGAGCGGCCCCGTGCTGGGGGAACTGGCGCGCGCCTGAGAGCGGTTCGCCATCCCTTGCGAGGAAGCCCCGCAGCGAGTCCTCCGCCGTGAGGCCGAGAGCTGTCGTTACTGCAAGATCGCGGTAGTAGGTGAAACAGAAGAAGTCCGGCGCGTTCTTCCGGAGAGCCCAGACGGAAGCGAGCTGCGCGGCCTCGTGGCCCTGGCTCGACGCGACGATGGCCGCCTTGCCCTGCCGGTTCATCGCCCACACCCGTTCGTCCAACGTACGAACGAGGAGCATGGTGGCGTAGATGTCCAGCAGGTCCTCTGTGGTCAGCGCATCTGCCGGCGCATCCGGGAGGTCGGTCTGCAGTTCCGCATCTGCCATCGTACGTCGATTATCCCACACCGGCCGCTCCACGCCACGCGGGATACGGGACGTTTTCGGCGCATTCCGCACCCCTACCCGCGTGGCCCGGGTTGCACAATCGCACTTAAAGGTGCGATGCTCTTTCAGCGAACGACAGGGAGTTTGTCAGGCGCGCAAGGGCCTACGCCAGGAAGACGGGTCAGGAATTCCTGTTCAACCCGAGACTTGGCAAGGGGAGCCACATGGGCATCTACGCTGGGACACGATTCACCATACTGCCACACGGAGAGATACGCCCAGGCACCTTCTATGGCATGCTCCGCGACCTGGGCATAGACCGGAAGGAGTTCTGAACATGCGTTACGCCTACCCGTGCCGGATATTCCCCGACGAGGGCGGCTTCCTCTGCGCCGAGTTCCGCGACGTTCCTGAGGCCCATACCGGATGGCCAACCCGCGAGCAGACCCTCTTTGAGGCCGAGGATGCTCTCGCCGCTGCGCTCGCGGCATACGTCTACCTTCACCGGGAGATACCCACTCCCAGTCCTTCGCTCGAAGGTGAAGATGTCATCTCCGTACCGCCTATCGTCGCGGCGAAGCTGGCGCTCTATACGGCGATGCGGGAGCAGCACATCACGAACGTTGCACTCGGAGAACGCCTTAGCCTCAGCGAGTCCGCGGTGCGGAAGCTGGTGGACCCCGATCACCGCTCCCACATCAGTTCGGTGATGAAGGCGCTCCGGGCCGTCGGGCGCAATCTCGTGGTCGAGGACAGGGCTGCCTGAGGCTCCGGCTCCAGCCAGCGCGTGCTGTATACGGGCGCTTCCCCGAGAGATGTTTCGACTCCGCCTCCGGCTGCGCTCAACATGACAACCTCCCCCCTACTCCTACCCCGCGTGCCCTGTGGGCGACGCTTTCGGGGCATTCCGCACCCCTGCCCGCTACAATCGTCCCGAGACAGGAGGTTGAAGGGTGCAGCAACCAAGGGACGTGCTTGTCCGGTTCCATGAAATCGGGCTGAAGGGGAAGAACCAGCCGATGTTCGTGCGGCGCCTCGTCGAGAACCTCGAACGGGCGACGACCGGGCTGGGCGTCGAGCGCGTGTGGGCGACGCGGATGCTGGTGCGGATGCGCCTGGCGCCGGAGGCGGACTGGGAGGTTGTGCGGGCGCGAACGGCGACGGTGTTCGGCGCGGTGAAGTTCAGCATCGCGGCACGCGCAGAGCCTGAGTACGAGGCGGTCTCCGCCCTGCTCCACGAGACCGCGCAGGCGCAGCCCTTCTCAACGTTCCGTATCTCGGCGAACCGGACAGACAAGACGTTCCCCCTCACCTCCCACGACCTCAACGTGCGGCTCGGCGACGAGATACGCGAAGCCTCCGGCGCGCGCGTCGACCTCTCGCACCCGGAGGCCGACTTCCGGGTGGTGGTGGGGCGCGACGACGCGTTCGTGTACGCGGACGACTACCGGGGGGCGGGCGGGCTGCCCGTCGGCACGGGCGGCAAGGTCGCGGTGATGATGTCGGGAGGCATCGACTCGCCGGTCGCGGCGTGGCGCATGATGCGGCGCGGGTGCAAGGCGGTGCTGGTGCACTTCCACTCCTTCCCGCTCGTGGAAGGACGCTCGCGGGACAAGGCGAAGGAGCTCGCTGAGTCGCTCAACGGCTGGCAGTACGACACCCGCCTCCACCTCGTGCCGTTCGCCGACGTGCAGCGGCGCGTGATACTGGAGGTGCCGGGCCCGCTGCGCGTCGTCGCTTACCGGCGCTTCATGGTGCGCATCGCGGAGGCGATCGCCGTGCGGGAGGGGGCGCAGGCGCTCGTCACGGGCGAGAGCCTCGGACAGGTCGGCTCGCAGACGCTGCGCAACATCGCGACCGTCGACGAGGCGGCGTCGATGCCGATACTGCGCCCGCTCGTCGGCATGGACAAGAGCGAGATCATCGACCAGGCGGAGGCGATAGGGACGTTCGAGACGTCCATCCAGCCGGACGAGGACTGCTGCACGCTGTTCGTGCCGCGCTCGCCGGCGACCGCCGTGCGACCGGAGCATATCGCCGAGCACGAGGCTCGGCTGGACGTGGGCGCGCTCGTGAGCGAGGCGGCGGGGGCGGCGGAGGTGTTCGAGTACCACGCGCCCGTTTGACGCGCCATGCGGTCGGTGATAACAAGCGGGGAAGTCTCAATAACCAGGGAGGAACCCCCATGTCACGCGAAATCGACGAAGTCAAACGGGAAGTCGCCATCGCCAACCGCGTTCTGTCGGAGATGGGACTCGCCACGCACATCCTCGCCTCGCTAGGGCACGTCAGCATGCGCGTCCCGAACCAGCCGGACCTGTTCGTCGTGAAGGGGCGCGGCTACGCGACAGACGCCCTGCCCGTCGTGCGACCGGAGGAGATGATCGTCGTTGACATGGACGGCAACTTCATCGACGGCCCGAAGGGCACCTCGCAGTGCTACGAGGTCAAGATGCACTCGTGCATCTACCGCGAGCGTCCAGAGGTGCTGTCCGTCGTCCACACGCATCCCCGCTACACGAACGTCCTCGGCCTGAACGACGTGAAGCTGAAGGCGATGTCGAACGAGGGGCACCAGCTCGTGCGGAACGACATCCCTGTCTTCCCGCACTCCAAGCTCATCATCACGGAAGAGGACGGCATGCAGGTCGTCGGCGCCATCGGCAACAGCCCCGCGCTCCTGCTGCGCGGACACGGCGCGGTGACCACGGGGCGGAACATGGAGCAGTCCGTGATGAACATGCTGCACCTGGAGGAGCAGTCGCGTCTCAACTGGGTGGCGCTCGCCGCGTTCGGCCCGGACTACAAGGGCATCCCGGACGAGAGCATGGACGAGTTCGCCGCGGGGCAGGCAGCGATGAGCCAGGCCCCGCACCTCGCGCGTCCGCTCGCCAACATGCCCCCTATCCCCGTGGGAGGCGTGTGGAAGTACTACACGGAGCTGGTCAGCCGGGATCTGTAGGCACGGAGCACGGCACGCGAGGCGTGGGGGGAGCCCGGCGGGCTTGGTTGAGCGTCGGCTGGTAAGGATGTAAGATTTCCTTGTATCCTTGCAGTAAGGAATGGCCATGCTTGCCAAGCTCACGTCCAAGAACCAGATAACCCTGCCAAAGGCCGTCATCTCCGCGTTCGAGGGCACGGACTATTTCGATGTCACCCAGGAGGATGGGCGCATCATGCTCACCCCCATGCGGGTGACTCCTGCCAGGACTTGGACGCTCGCCGATGCCGAGGCTTACATAGAGAAGATGAAGCGGCTGCAACTTCCGATGGACACGACCGACCCGGAGGTCTGGCTCAAGCGCATGGACCCGGCCAGAGCCGAGGCTGTGCGGGACCATCTGGACCGGCTGGGCATCACCGAGCAGGACATAGCTGACGCGATCGAGTGGGCGCGGCGAGGTTGATACCTGCACCGAGGTTCGTACTCGACACCAGCGTCGTCTTCCCTGCCCTGCGTTTCCACGGAGGGCAACTCGCCTGGCTGCGCGAGGCGTGGCAGACCGAACGCCTCATCCCCCTGGCGAGTTCAGCCACAGCCAGCGAATTGCTGCGGGTGCTCGCCTACCGCAAGTCAGGCCTGAACGGGAGCCAACAGGGCGAACTGGCCGCTGATTACCTCCCTTGGTGCGAGGTCATCGACGTCCCGGACGATACGATTGTCCCGGAGTGCCGCGACCCCTCCGACATCCCGTTCCTCCAACTGGCTGTCGCAAGTCAGGCTGATGCGCTGGTGACAGAAGACCGCGACCTTCTCACACTTGCTCCTGCGTTCGACATACCCATCCTCACGGCACGCGAGGCGTGGGAGCGCCTCACGAACGCCTGACCAACCCGATATACTTGCACCCCATGAGCGACAAGGTACTCGTTGACGTGGCCGACGGCGTGGGGACGATCACGCTGAACCGGCCTGGGCAGCACAACGCCATCGATTTCGAGATGTGGGGGCTGCTGCGCGATGCGGCGCTGCGGGTGGGCGCGGACGAGAGCGTGCGCGTCATCATTCTCACGGGCGCGGGGGAGAAGGCGTTCTCGGCGGGGGCCGACATCAAGGACTTCCCGGCGCACCGGAGCAACAGCGACCTCGCCCGCGACTACGCGGACGCCTTCGAGGGCGCGCTCGATGCCGTCGAGCAGATGCCGAAGCCGGTCATCTGCATGATCCGCGGGATATGCGTCGGCGGGGGTTGCGAGCTGTCGATGGCCGCCGACCTCCGCATCGCGGCGACGGGCAGCACGTTCGGGGTGCCGGTTGCGAAGATCGGGGTGCTCGTCGGCTATAACGAGATGCGGCGACTCTTACACCTCGTAGGACCCGGACACGCCGCCAACCTCCTGCTGACCGCGCGGCGGATCGACGAGGAGGAAGCACTGCGCATCGGCCTGCTGTCCGAGGTCGTCGACGCCGACCGGCTGGTGGAGCACACCTACGGCCTGGCAAGGGAGATGACGACGTACGCCCCACTTTCACAGTCCGCGCACAAGCGCATCATCCGGACGGTTCTGGCCAAACCCAGTCTCACAGCCCTCACCGATGAGGAGCGCTGGCTGCCTCTTTCCATCTTCGACACGGAGGATGGGCAAGAGGGGTACCGGGCCTTCATGGAGAAGCGCTCGCCGCGCTTCCAGGGGAGGTAGGGCGATGCGTAGGCCCGCGTCCGCCCCGCCCCGGAGTACCCTCACCCTAGCCCTCTCCCCTTGTAGGGAGAGGGGATCAGACACCCCCGAGAGATTCCTCGGCTCCGCTCGGAATGACAAGGTCCTGCGAAGGTCGGGGAGGTAGCGACATGCCTCCCATGCCCTTGGAGGGCGTCACTGTCCTCGATTGCACACAGGTGATGGCGGGGCCGTTCTGCACGATGCTGCTCGCCGACATGGGCGCGGACGTCATCAAGGTGGAGAAGCCGGGCGGCGACGACTCCCGGCGGATGGGGCCGCCGTTCATCAACGGCGAGTCCGCAGCCTTCCTCGGCATCAATCGCAACAAGCGGAGCATCGTCCTCGACCTGCGCAACGAGGTCGACCGGAGCGCCTTCCGGCGCATCGCCGCGCAGGCCGACGTCGTCGCCGAGAACTTCCGTCCCGGCACGATGAAGCGGCTCGGCCTCGGCCCTGTGAAACTGCGTGAGGAGCGTCCGGAGCTGATCTGGGTCTCCATCTCCGGTTTCGGGCAGACGGGGCCCTATGCCAGCCGCCCCGGCTACGACCTGCTGGCGCAGGGCATGTCCGGCATGATGAGCGTGACCGGCTACCCGGACTCGCCGCCAGTGAAAGTGAGCATCCCGCTCGCCGATCTGAGCGCGGGGCTGTTCGCGGCCAACGGCGTGCTCGCCGCATACATCCACCGGCTCAAGACCGGCGAGGGGCAGGTGATCGACACCTCGCTGCTCGAGGCTGCCGTCGCCCTCACCGTCTGGGAGGCCGCCGAGTACTGGGGCTCCGGCGTCGTGCCCGGCCCCAAGGGGTCGGCGCACCGGCTCGTCGCCCCGTACCAGGCGATGGAGAGCGCCGACGGCTACTTCAACATCGGTGTGGCGAACCAGGCGAACTATGAGCGCCTCTGCTCCGCGCTGGAACGCCCCGACCTGCTGACCGACTCCCGCTTCACAGCGAACCCCGACCGCGTCCGCAACTACGAGGCGCTCGCCGAGGAGATACAGCGCACGACGCGCACGCGCACGTCCGGCGAGTGGCTGACCGCGTTCGAGGCCGCGGGCGTCCCTGCCGGGCCGATCTACGGCATGGACGAGGTCTTCGCGAACGAGCACGTCGTCGCTCGCGGGATGGTGGCGCCGCTGGAGCACCCGGTCGCGGGGACGATCAACAACCTCGGCGTCCCGGTCAAGATGTCGGCGACGCCGGGCCAGGTGCGGCTGCCCGCCCCTACCCTCGGCCAGCACACCGAGGAGGTGCTGCGGCAGTTCGGGGTGCCGGAGGAGGAGGCGGGGGAGATCCTGGGGCGGGGGTAGGTCGGAGCGGGGGGCAGGGCCTTCAGTCATTCCGGCGAAGGCGGGAATCTCGCAGCCCGTAACTCTTTCCTGATTGCTCAAATGAAAATAAGCAGCGGCCCTATTAGCGAATCGAGGCGCTTTCGAAAATAAGGCTGCCGCAACCAGCGCCTACCCCCACAATCCCTTGGCAAGGGTAGCCACGCAGGAGCGTCCCACGGGAACTTCGGACTAGTTCTCAATCAGTTCAATCACCCGCTCCCAGTGCTCTGGCCCGATGCAATAGTCGATGCGGTCTTCGGTACCTTTCAGATAGGCCGCAAGCAGTTGACCATTAGGGAAATTCCCTACGCGCTGGCGGTTAATCCGGGCGATGTATCTGTTCGTGGCTGCACGGCGAAAGTAGATTACCGCACCTTTTTGGATCCTAATAGCATGGTAGCCCTGCCTTGGATACGACGGCCAAACCTGCTCGAACCTTTCCAACGCTGTCATTGATTCCCCCTGCTCCCTGAGAGATTCCTCGGCTTCGCTCGGAATGACTCTTGCGCTAATCCTCCACGATGGCGAGGGCGCCGTCTCGGACGGTGACCTGGTGGCCGGAGAAGTCCATGGACGCCTGCGCGGCGAGGACGTAGCGGTTCGCCGACCGTGTCCACCTGGGCGGGACGCGGGCTCTCGCGGGCCCACTGGGGGCTGTCCTCGGTGACGATGCCGCCGCCACCGCCGGGGATGCCGGCGCCTGTCTCGCGGGCTCGCTCGTCTCCGCCGCCGCTGCCGGGGCCCATGCTCAGGACGCAGATGTTGAACTCGCGCTCCTCCTCGGCGACGAACTTTGCGAACGCCCGGATCGAGAGTTTCGAGACTCCGTAGACGCACGTACCGATGTTCGGCGGGGCGTCCTGCCGGACGCGCAGCGTGCCCTGCCCGAAGTGGATGACGTGCCCGGCGTTGAGCGACTCCATGTACGGGAGCACGTGCTTCGTGCAGAGGAACGTGCCGCCGAGGTTGGTGCGCATCACGCGGTCGAAGAACGCCTCGTCCATGTCGCGGATGCGGGGCCAGCGGGGGGCGCCCTCGTGGAAGTGCGTCACGATGGCGGCGTCGTTGATGAGCACGTCGATGCGTCCGTACTGCCGGTAGATGCGGTCCATGAGCGAGCGCACCTCGTCCTCGACGCAGACGTCGGTCCGCACGGCTATCGCCTCCGCGCCTAGGGCGCGTACCTCACCCATCACCGTCTCCATGGGCGCTACGTCGGCGATGGCGAGCCTCGCACCCTCCTTCGCGAACGTCTTCGCCACCCAGCGGCCGATGCCCTTCGCGCCACCCGTGACGACGACCACCTTGCCTTCGACTGACATGCCGCGCCTCCTTTCGTGTGCCGCTTGCGACGCCACTTGGACTATGGGAGTGTAGCGAAGTGGGAGGAAGGTGCAAGCGAGAGGGAGATGGAGTTACACTGCAAGGAGCAGGTGGTGGAGGAAGGAAGAATGTTGTAATCGGCGGTTGAGGTAGAATCTTGCGCATAGGCTTACCCTTGAGACAATAAACAGAAACAATCCTTAGCAGCTGCGAGGTATACCATGGATGGATATGGCTTTCGGTCTATTGGAATCATCATCCAAAGCTCTACTCTGTTTGTGGCACTGTCAGCTCTCCTGGGACGCATCTATTTTCTAGCGTACTATCAAACTCTTGGGATTCCTACTTCAGAAATCCGTCTCAACGTAATGGACTACTCCCTAATCTCACCAGATACGACAATTTTGGGTATCGGTATCTCTGGCATGGTTGCGTATATGGTATGGTGGAGAGAGCCTCTTTCTCTTTATGGCATTTGGGGGAAGAAAAAGGCGTTCATTGTGATTGGTTTATTTGTTGGAAGCTTAGTAATCGTAGTATTGGGTGCTCTGGCAGTCAGTATATTCCCCTACTTGGTCAATATAGGAGTGATTGGAGTAGTGATGTTGCTATGTATGGTACTACTTTCGGCTGGGTCTGCTCTAATTCATAGCGCTGTGCGCCCTTGGGTAAGGGAAAATCTTAGTAGGTTCGGAACTTCTGCTGGATCATTGGATGACAGCCAGAATACGCTGCACAACCTCTCGGTGCTGCTTTTCGTGATGGCTTCATTTGCTATACTTGCAATGGTACTCATGGCTACTACTACTTCGGCGCAAATCGGCAGAATCAATGCCATGCTCGCTTTGCAGAGTAGTCCGGAAGCAACCATAATACTGGACTCACTTGAAGAACGAGGGGAACTCCCAAGCGAATCTACTTTGTGCCAAGACTTGGAACAGTGCCAAGTCCAAATCGTACACGTTACAGATCGATTCTTCTATCTGCAGCCTACCGAACCAGAATCTTCGATTGAAGAACGGCTATTGCATGCTGTCCCAAAGGAAGACATACAGAGATTAGTGTACTTCCGTGAGAACAGCTAGGCCGGTTGCTCCACCCTCAGGGCAACTCGTAGAGCAGTATGCGGTTGCCGCACGTGTCGTCGAACAAGGCCTGCGCGCCGCCCGCGGCGTCTATCGGTTTCATCGAGAACACGACGCCCAGCCCGTCGAGGCGTTCGTACTCAGCCTGGATGTTGTCAACGGCGAACGCCGCGTGCGGGATGCCCTGTTCGAAGATCGCCTGCTGGTAGGCCTGCGCGGCGGGGTTGTCGTTGGGCTCCAGGAGCAGTTGAGTGCCGCCCGGCGCCTCCGGCGAGACGACCGTCAGCCACTTGAATTCCCCCACCGGAAAGTCTTCCTTCTTCACGAAGCCAAGAATGTCCGTGTAGAAAGCGAGCGCCTTGTCCTGGTCGTCGACGTGGATGCTGGTCAGTTCGATCCTCATTCAGGTTCCTTCCTATAGGGAGATGGGCGGGGAGTGTACTACGGCGGGCGCTCCCCGAGAGGATGCTGAGCGCCAAAGCGCGGGGCCGGGCGCCCACAAGGGACGCCCCTGCACCGGGCACCGCGCCACCTCGCACGCGCCCTGTGCTTTCACCCACCACGCAAGCGCGTCGACCTCTCCCTGGGGGAGAGGTGAGGGGGATTCCCGCTTTCGCGGGAAGGACGGGTGGGATGCGGGAGGTTCCTGCCTTCGCAGGAACGACGGACGAGTACGGGACGCGGGGGCGGTTCGCGAACCGCCCCTACGCCAGGCGAGGTTCCTGCCTGCGCAGGAACGACAGAAGAAAGGGGGCGCGGGGTTTGCTATGCTACGCGCCGCCATACGTCACAAATGGCGGGAGAGAACACCTCCCAACAGAGAGCACGTAATCGCACACCACTACGGCAGGAGAGAGAGCATATGACCACCGCACCACGCGTCGTTGGCACACCGGTACCCCGCATCGACGGGCGCGACAAGGTAACCGGCTCGGCCAACTACGGCGCTGACTTCGAGATACCGGGCATGCTGTGGGCGAAGACCCTCCGCAGCCCCTTCCCGCACGCTCGGATACGCGGCATCGACGCCTCCGAGGCGCAGGCGCTGCCCGGCGTCCACGCGATCCTCACCGGCAACGACATCCCCGACAACATGCGCTGGGGACGGCGCATCGTCGACGTGCCCGTGCTGGCGCAGGGCGAGGTGCGGTTCGTCGGCGAGCAGGTCGCGGCGGTCGTGGCGGACGACGAGGAGATCGCGCAGAGGGCACTCGAGCTGATCGACGTCGACTACGAGGAGCTGCCCGCCGTCACCGATCCCGAAGAGGCAATGAAGAACGAGATACTCGTGAACCCGGACATGCACGGCTTCAAGGGCCTGCTGTACGAGGTGTACGAGCCTACGAACGTCGTGGTCCATTTCGAGTGGAGCAAGGGCGACGTGGAGGCGGGCCTGCAGCAGGCCGACCTCGTGGTCGAGAACACGTACACGACGCCGTCGCAGCACCAGACGTACATGGAGGCGCACAACGCCACGGTGCGCGTGAACCCCGACGGCACTGCCGAGGTGTGGACGCCCGGCAAGGCACCGTACGCGGTGCGCACGCAGATATCGGGGCCGCTCGGCGTCGAGCCGGAGAGCATCGTCTTCCACCCGGTGACCATCGGCGGGGACTTCGGCGGCAAGGGGTCGCCGATGAACGTCGCGCTCGGTTACCTGCTGTCCAAAGCGGCGGGGAACCGTCCGGTGCGGATGGTGTTCGACTACGCGGAGGAGTTCCTGGCCGCGAACCCGCGCCATTACTCCAAGCTGCGGATGCGCACCGGCGTCAAGAAGGACGGCTCCATCACCGCGCACGACGTCAGCATCGTGTTTGACAGCGGGGCATACGCGGGATTCAAGCCCGCGGGGCACCTCGGCGGCGCGAAGGCGGCGGGCGGACCTTACCGAACGGAAAACGCGCGCGTGGTTGAGGACATGGTCTACACGCACAACACGCCGTGCGGGCACATGCGCGGGCCGGGTGAGCCGCAGGCGGTCTTCGCCCTCGAATCGCACATCGACGAGGTCGCCGATGCGCTCGGCATGGACCCCGTGCAGTTCCGCTTGATGAACCTCGTGGAGGACGGCGAGCCGACCGCACTCGGCGACGTATTCGTCGAGAACCGCGCGGCCGAGGCGCTCGAAGTTGCGGTCGAGGCGTCGGGCTACAGCGCACCGAAAGCGGCCGGCGTTGGCCGCGGCGTATCGGTCGGCGAGCGCCCGCCGGGCGGCGGCCGCATCAACTCGCAGGTGTCGATGGAGGCGGACGGCTCGGTCCTCATCACCACTCCCCTCTTCGAGCAGGGCGCTGGCGCGTACACGGTGCTGCAGCAGGTCGTGGCCGAGGACCTCGGCCTCCCCGCCGACGCCGTGCGGATGGTCGTCGCCGACACGGGTCTGTTCGACATGGACCAGGGCGTTGGCGGCAGCCGCGTCACGAACCTCGGCACGGTGGCCACGCACGAGGCCGTCGGGCAGGCGCAGGAAGAGCTGTTCAAGCTCGCGGCGGAGCTGCAGAACTGGCCGGAGGAGAAGCTCGTTGTGCAGGGGCAGATGCTCGTGCGGACGGACACCGGCGAGTCGCAGCCGTGGAGCAACCTCATCGCCCGCGTGGGCACGCCCGTCGTCGGGCGCGGCGTCGCCTCCGGCGGCTACGAGAACCCGGTGACCGGCTACTGCGCGCAGATCGCCGAGGTCGAGGTCGACGCGGAGACCGGCCAGATACGGCTGACGAAGCTGACGACCGTCCACGACACGGGCACCATCATCAACCCCATCGGCCACCAGGGGCAGATCAACGGCGGGGCCATGATGGGCATCGGCTTCGGGCTGCAGGAGGAGCTGGTGCGGGAGAACGGCTTCATCTCCACCCTGTCGTTCGCGGACTACAAGATACCGAACATCGCCGACATCCCCGAACTCACGACGGTCGTGCTCGACACGCCGGGCCAGGGCGTCGGCCCGTACAACATCAAGGCCATCGGCGAGAGTCCCAACGCGCCTACCGCTGCGGCCATCGCGAACGCCATCGCCGACGCCTGCGGCGTTCGCGTGCGCGACCTGCCGGCGACGGCGGAGAAGGTGTACGGGGCGTTGAACAACGCCTGATGACTTGTCATCGACCGCTTCTGCCCGCCGCACCGAATGGATCCACCCCGGTTCACTGGAACGGGGTTATCCCGATTGCCCACTGCGCCTGCGGCGCAGCCTCGATGCGGATGGCAATCTCCCCTGGGGGCAGGAGGATGCCGCCCACGTTCACCGTGGCATCAGCGTTCCAGTTTTCGGCAATCCCGCTGAACAGGAGATGCTGGGCGGCCCAGACAGCGAAGCTACTGGAGCCGCGCTCGTCGATGTTGCCAGTGATGTCGAGGCTCACGACCCACTTGCCCTCGCCCAGCGTGGCCGTCACGACGGACGGGCCTGTCCCGGATGCCTGCTGCGACCCGGACCCATCCGTGGTTACCTGCGTGTGCGGCTCGGCATCCCTGCTGATGATGAGGCACCCAGCGACCACAAAAACGAGCACCACGGCTGTGCCGATGGCTACGTTCCTGAAGAAGTACATGTGGGTATCATAGGGGACGCCATGGTGCTATGCACAACGCAGGGCAATGCGCCAAAACGGGTTTCGGGTACGCAGGTGTGCTAGGGTGAAGCATGCCGACTTCAGAGGCAAACAGGCCAGTGATTCAAGGGCAGTGTTATTCAACAAAGCCCTCTTCCCATGTAGGGAGAGGGGATCATGCGCCACCCACCACGCCCCTGCCCCGCGTACCCGCCGGGCACCCTGGATTCCCGCTTCCGCGGGAATGACGGTAGAGGGGCGGGAATGACGGAAGGGATGCATGGATGAACTACGACCCATAGGAGAGGTGGCGCGGAGCCTTGGCATCGCTCCGAAGCACCTCATCCCCTTCGGCGACAGCAAGGCGAAGGTGTCTCTGGACGCGATGCGGCCGGAGCAGAAGGGGAAGCTCATCGTCGTGACGGGCGTGAACCCGACGCCCGCGGGCGAGGGCAAGACGACGACGTGCGTCGGGCTCACGCAGGGGCTGGGGCAGATCGGCAAGAACGTCGTGACGACGCTCCGGGAGCCGTCGCTCGGGCCGATATTCGGCATCAAGGGCGGCGGCACGGGCGGCGGCAGGGCTCGCGTCATCCCGGAGGACGAGATCAACGTCCACTTCACCGGCGACGCCCACGCGGTCTCATCGGCGCACAACCTGCTCGGGGCGCTCGCGGAGAACGTCATCTACCGCGGGCGCATCCCCGGCACGAAGCCGTCCGACATCACCTGGCGGCGCGTCGTCGACATCGAGGACAGGGCGCTGCGCAGCATCGTCTCGGGCCTCGGCGGCTCGGCGAACGCCCCGCTGCGCGAGACCGGGTTCGACATCGTCACCGCGTCCGAGATCATGGCTGTACTCGCGCTCTCGTCCGGGCTGGACGACCTGCGCGCCAGGCTCGGCAGGATCACGGTCGCCACGGGCAGCGGCGGGGCGCGCGTGACGGCGGAGGACGTGGGGGCGGTCGGCTCGCTGATGGCGCTGCTCCGGCACGCCATCCTCCCGAACATGGTGCAGACCACGGAGGGGCAGCCGTCGTTCGTGCACACCGGGCCGTTCGGCAACATCGCGCACGGCTGCAGCTCGGTCGTGGCTGACCGGCTCGCGCTGGGCTACGCGGACTACGTCGTGACGGAGGCGGGGTTCGGCGCGGACCTCGGCTTCGAGAAGTTCATGCACATCAAGTGCCGCACGAGCGGGCTACGCCCGAGCGCGGCGGTGCTCGTCGGCACCGTGCGGGCGATGAAGCACCACGGGGGCGTCGCGATCAAGGACCTGGACTACCCCGACCCGCTGTCGGTGCGCATCGGCTGCGCGAACCTGCAACACCTCGTGGGCGTCGTGCGCAAGCTCGGTCTGCCGGTGGTCGTCGCCATCAACCACTTCCCTTCTGACACGCCGGAGGAGACGGTGGTGATGCAGGACGCGGCGATCGAGGCGGGAGCGTCGCAGGCGGTCGTCTGCAGCGGCTTCGTGGACGGCGGCGAGGGCGCCGTCGAGCTCGCGGAGGCGGTCGTACGCACGTCGGAGGCCGGACCCGCGCGCGCCAGGTGGCTCTACCCGCTCGACGCACCGCTGCGCGAGAAGGTGCGGGTGCTCGCGGAGACGGTCTACGGGGCGTCGGACGTGCGCTGGAGCGCGTCGGCGTCGCGGCAGCTCGAACGGTTCGAGGACCAGGGCCTCGGCGGGTTCCCCATCTGCATGGCGAAGACGCCGCTCTCGATCTCGCACGACCCGTCGCTCAAGAACCGGCCCACGAACTACACGTTCGAGATATCGGACGTTCGGGCGTCGACCGGCGCGGGGTTCGTCTACCCCATCGCGGGCAACATCGTCACGATGCCCGGCCTGCCCGGCACGCCACGGGCGCTGGACGTCGACAGCAAGGGGAACATCACCGGGCTGTAGGCGCGGCAGTCACCGTCGAAGTTTCACCATGACGGAATCGAAATATGCCGAAGGTTAGAGATGCCATCCGACTCGTGGAGCGGGACGGGGGGTACCATGTGAGGACGCGGGTAGCCACAGGCACTTCCATCATCCTGAGAAGCCAGGAACAGTGACTATCGCCGGCCACCCGGGAGAGGACCTGCCGGCAGGTACGTGGATCGGAATCCAGGAACAAGCGGGGCTTCGCAGGAGGAACCGATGAAGCTGAGATACGCGGTAGTCTTCGAGCAGACCCCAAACAACTACGGCGCTTACGCGCCGGACGTGCCCGGCTGCATCAGCACCGGCAAGACATGGGGCGAGATGCAGGAGATGATCCGGGAGGCCCTGACGTTCCACATCGAGGACCTGCTGGAGCAGGGGGAGCCGCTTCCTGAGCCCAAGAGGTCCATCGACGAGGCTATCGCATACCACAGTCAAGCGCTCGGAGAGTCCTCCCTCAAGAGCTACGCCGAGTACGGCGACCCTGTTCCTTCAATCTCGACGACCTTCCAGATGGTCGAGGTCGACGTTGCCGTTCCGCAGGCTGTGAAAGCCTAGGTCCACCCAAGGGCAACATCGCCGGGCTATGACGCCGCCGCCACTCCCGGCACAGCAGAGAGGGAGGTCGAAGCGCATGGAGCCACAACGGTTCAGCTACCAGCGTCCGGAGAACGACCGGGCGAAGAACCTGACGCCCCTCTGCCAGACGGACAGGCTGTGGGCGGACATGCAGCTCGTAAGAGAGGGCGGCGAGAACAAGCTGCACAGCCACACGGTGAGTGACGGGTTCTTCATGGTGATTCAGGGCGCGGCGAAGTTCTACGGCGAGGGCGACGTTCTGCTGGCCGAACTGGGCGCGCAGGAAGGGGTCGTAATGCCCCACGGCTTCAAGTACTGGTTCGAGAGCTCGGGGACGGAGCCGCTGCAGTTGCTGCACGTTGCGGCGAGCGACCCGAATCTCAGGGACGTTCGCGTCGGGCCGAGCCGGGAGGCGGGGTAGGCGGGTCGTTCAGGGTTCACCGACGGTTGTGCGCAGGGTTTCCTTTGTAGGGAGAGAAGTTCCCCGAAGGGCACCCACAAGGGATGCCCCTACACCAGGCCAGCCGAGAGGGGATTCGGCTCCGCTCAGCGTGGACAGGCGGTGCCACGCACCGCACCGTCTCGTGACCTGGCGGTCACACTGGATTCCCGTTTTCACGGGAATGACGGGGGGAGGGGGGTCGCCGCCAGGAGAGGGAACCCCGGAGGGCACCCACAAGGGATGCCCCTACACCAGGCCACCCGAGAGGGGATTCGGCTCCGCTCAGCGTGGACAGGCGATGCCACGCACCACACCGCCTCGTGACCTGGCGGTCACACTGGATTCCCGTTTTCACGGGAATGACGGGGGGAGGGGGTCGCGGCCAAGAGAGGGAACCCCGAAGGGCACCCACAAGGGATGCCCCTACACCAGGCCAGCCGATTCGAGCAGGGCATCCACGAGGGATGCCCGTACAAGGGGCCACACGAGGGGGATCAGACCTTGGGGAGGCACTGTTTCCAGTCGGCGCCGGTGGGGAGGACGGAGGTGATCATGTAGGGGTAGTCGTGGAACTGGTTCTCTTCGGAGGTCCAGGCGAGGCCGGGCGGGTCGCCGCCTTCCGCCATGGTGCGGACGGCCTCTAGCATGAAGCGGCGCATGGCGATGATGTGCATATCGCTGGCGCCGAGGTTCTCCTGGGTCCTGTCGCTGATGGCGCCCATGCTCTCGGTCACCATCTTGTCCTGCGTGTGGTTGCGAGCGGCGACCCCGCACCAGTAGTCGCCCGACTTCTGCTCCTCACGGCTGAGCTGGTAGTTGTTGGCGCGGGTGTAGTAGCTCATGAAGTCGGGCCCTACCTCGGCGCGGTCACTCTGAGCGTACGAGTCGTCGACGCTCTTGTCCCACCAGACCTCGAAGTCGTAGCGCCAGTTGGTGTAGTCGTCGGCGGGCACCTGGTAGATGGTGTGCACGGCCTCGTTGTAGCCGTTGGGGGAGTCGCCGCGCGGGGTGTTGCCGATGCAGGGCATGAGGAAGGTGTTGGTGCGCACCATCTCCCGGGCGTCGTCGTAGGGGTAGATGGTCGCGGCGCGGACGCCCCACGGCAGCCTGTCGATGGCGACGCGGGCGGGGCGCCGGCGCGCCTGGGCCATGGGGTTGTCCTCGCCGGATATGCGCCGGTGGAGGTAGGCGGAGTGGATGCTGTCGTTGTCGCCCTCCAGCGCCTGGAGCCAGTTGCACTCGAGGAAGAGCTTGCTGCCGACGACGACGTGGTCGCGCGGCAAGGTGAACCATGGGAGGTTGGGCACCAGCGGCGTCTTCTCCTTCGGCCCCATGTAGGTGAGCACGACGCCGTTGCGCTCCTCGCAGGGGTAGGACGTGTGCCGGATGGTATCCTTCAGCCGGCTGGTCTCCGGCTCGGCGGGGATGTCCAAGACCGTGCCTTCGACGTCGTACTGCCAGCCGTGGTAGATGCACGTGATGCTGCAGTCCTCCACGCGTCCGTAGAAGAGCGAGGCCCGGCGGTGCGAGCAGTACTCGCCGAGCAGCCCCACCCTGCCGTTGCTGTCGCGGAAGGCGACGAGGTCCTCGTTGAGGAGCTTGACGCGCACCGGAGCGCAGTCCGGCTCGGGCAGCTCCTCGGAGAGCAGCGCGGGTATCCAGTAGCGGCGGAACAGATCGCCCATCGGCGTGCCGGGCCCGACACGGGTCAGGATCTCGTTGTCCTCGGCGATAGACATGACGCACCTCCCAAGTGTTACGTCAGCGACCGAGCGCCGCGTGATAGCTGCAACTATAGCCCCGGCGGGATACGTGTCAACGCGACTGTGTCTGCCTGACACGGGACCCTGTCAGGGTCAGGAGCGCTCGTCCATGATGCGGCTGGCGATGCGCAGGTCCCACATCTGCAACGGGTTGTAGCCCGCCAGCTCCGGATACTCGTCGACGGCCATGTCGTAGAAGTTGCCTATGGCGTCCGGCATCGGCACCGGCGGGTCGGCGAGCTCGGCGGCGAGGTGGCCGTAGACGGCCTCGCGCTCCTCGGGGGTCGCTATCGAGGCGCCGGGGGCTTTCATCAGGCCCTCCGGGATGGAGGTCATCACGTCCAGCACGGCCTGCCTGTCTTCCTTGAACAGCCTCGCGGCATCGAACGCGGCACGAACGAGGTTCTCCATGTCGGAGGCGCGACTCTCCAGCAATTCGACGGACGTGGTGTAGACGACGCCTCCCAGGAAGCCGAACGTGCCGATGTCGAGCGGCACGAGGCCCGCTTCGACCGCGGCGTCCGAGAAGAGGTTGGTGACGACGGCTGCGTCGCAGTCTCCTTCTACGACGCGCTTCCACGGCGACCAGCGGCCCACCTCCGCGTCCGGCGCGAGCACGACCTCGAACTCCGTCAGCCCGGCCCGGCGGAGCCAGAGTGGGTCGATAAGGTTGGTGGGGCGGGCATCGCGCACGGCGATGCGTTTGCCGCGCAATTCATCGAGGCTCGTGACACCGGGGCGCACGTAGAGGCGCTCGTTGATGGTGGTGACCGCAGCTGCAATGGATACGAGCGGCATGCCCTTCGCACGGTTGAGCTGCTGGTTCCAGTAGTTCTCGGCGAGCACCTCCGCCCTGCCGTCGAACAGCAACTCGGCGTACTCGCGGCCCTCGGGTCGCTCCAGGACGATCTCCGTTCCGTGCACCGCGGCGGTGCGCTGCACGGTGTAGAGGTATGGGAGGCGGTCGGCGTCGCGCCAGAGTAGTCGGATCGTGCCCATGGGTTCCTCCTAGGAGAGACATCAGTACAGCTTGGCGCGGACAGTACGCCACGCCCGATCACCCTCATCCTAACCTTCCCCCATCGAGGGGAAGGGACCACGCCGCCTTTCCTCCATCGAGGGGGGCCGGCCTCAAGCCTGAGCGAAGTCCAGTTTGCTCCGCAGCCGAGGGTAGGCTTCAAGGGCGTTGCTCTCGAAAATCTGGCGCTTCTCGGCCTCGGTGATGTTGGGGACGGAGTCGACGTAGGGCTTGGTGTCGTCGAAGTAGCGGCCTGTCCGTTCGTCGACGCCGCGCACGGCGCCGATCATCTCGGAGGCGAAGATGACGTTGGACGCGCCCATCACCTTCACGAGGAAGTCGATGCCCTCCTGGTGGTAGACGCAGGTGTCGAAGTAGAGGTTGCCGAGCAGCAGTTCGTCGAGAGGCGGCTTGCCCATGTCCTGGGCGATGCCGCGGTAGCGGCCCCAGTGGAACGGGACGGCGCCTCCGCCGTGGGGAAGGACGAACTTCAGGGTCGGGAAGTCCGCGAATATTTCCGAGGTGAGGAACTGCATGAAGGCCGTGGTGTCGCCGTTCAGGTAGTGGGCGCCCGTGCCGTGGAAGTTGGGGTTGCAGGACATGCTGACGTGGATCATCGCGGGGACTTCCAGCTCGACCATGCGCTCGTAGAGGTCGTACCACCAACGGTCGGTCAGCGGCGGGTCGGTCCAGTAGCCGTCGGTTGGGTCGGGGTTGAGGTTGCAGCCGACGAACCCGAGTTCGTTGACGCAGCGGTCGAGCTCGGCGATGCACTCGGTCGGCGATACGCCGGGAGACTGCGGGAGCTGGCAGACGCCGATGAAGTTGTCCGGGAACATGGTGCAGACGCGGTAGACGAGGTCGTTGACGGTGCGGCTCCACTGGATGCTGGTTTGAGCGTCGCCGAAGTGATGGCCCATGCCGCCTGCGGTCGGCGAGAAGAGCGCCAGGTCCGTGCCGCGGTCGCGCTGGAGCCTGAGCTGGCCGTTCTCGATGGTCTCGCGTATCTCGTCGTCGCTGATCGACAGCGGCTCGGTGAAGGGTCGTCCGGCGCTCTCGATCTGGCGGGCGCGCCATTCGCGCAGCTGTCGCGGGGCGGTCGTGTAGTGGCCGTGGACGTCGATGATCATGGGTGGATTTTACGTCATGAGGTTGGACCTCGCCTGTGCCCCTGCCCCGCCCCACGACGAACTTGCGCATCGTATGAGGCAAGCGCATGATGGCGCCGCCGGTCCAGCAGCGGTCACGCTTCTTCGGCGTTCCTGCGGCTGTGGATAGGTCCGCGCAGGGGCGAGATTCCCGCCTGCGCGGGAATGACGGGGAATATGCGGCAACGACGGGGATAACCGGGAATGACGGGCTTGGGGCCTACAGGAGGTGACTCGTGACTCTGCTCATCAACACGGAAGAGGCTCGGCGTGTCCTGACTATGGACGATTGCCTCGACTACCTGGATACCGCGTACAAGGACCTTGCGAACAAGGAAGCGGTCACCGCGCCTCCCGGAGGCCGCTGGGACGTGTGGGTGCCCGTCGGGGACGAGAAGTACTACGTGTTCGGCACGCTGCAGGGCGCGAGCCGCCGCCTCGGGGTGTTCGCGATGCGGTTCAAGTCGGACATCATGCACTACCCGTGGGAGGCGGACGGCCAGACGCTCGACAAGTACTGCGTCGAACCCGGCAAGTACTGCGGCATCATCATGCTGTTCAGCGTGTGGGACGGAGAACCGCTGGCCATCCTGAACGACGGGCACATCCAGCACATGCGCGTCGGCGCCACCGCCGGGGTCGCGGCGAACTACATGGCGCAGGAGGACGCGACGTCGGTCGGCATGTTCGGCTCGGGCGGGATGGCGCGGACGTACCTGGAGGCGTTCGCCAAGGTACGCAAGATCGACTACTGCAAGGTGTACAGCCCCACGAAGGCGCACCGAGAGTCGTACGCGGCCGAGATGAGCGACAAGCTGGACATCAACGTCATCGCGGTGGACAGCCCGGACCAGGTCACCCAGGGGACCGACATCATCGCGGGGTGCACGGACTCGGCGCAGCCGATCATCCACCCGCAGTACATGGCGCCCGGCATGCACGTAACGCCCGTTCTGCCGAAGGAACTGCCGCGAGAGTCGGTCGACATGTTCGACGTCGTCGTGCGGCATAACAACGGCGGGGCCGAGGGGTTCTTCGTCGGCCAGGACGAGGAGTACGCGGGTTTGCCCGCCGGGCACTTCGACAGCTCCTACCGGGGCGTGGACCGCAGCGACTCCCCGACGCTTGCCGACCTGGTGTCGGGCAAGGCCCCGGGACGCACGAGCGACGACCAGCTGACCTGCTACTACAACGTGCCGGGCTCCGGGCTGCAGTTCGCCGCGGTTGCCTACCGGACGTACGAGTTGGCCAAGGCGGCCGGACTCGGGCGGGAACTGCCAACCGAGTGGTTCCTGGAGGACGAGCGAGATTAGGTTCCGAAACGAGCGTGTTCTTCTTGACACGCATGAGAGCGGTGTCCATCATGAGCGGCCAGCGCCGGACTTGATGGCGAATTCAGGGCAGGAGGGCGTCATGGGAAAGCGAAACAGGATGTGGCGGCTCCTTTCAGGGCTATTCCTCGCCACCGGACTCGTGGCGGTTCTTGCCGCTTGCGGAAGCGACCCGACAGCGACGCCGACACCGGCGCCGCCGACAGCGACGCCCACCACCGCCCCTGCTGCAGGAGCGACGGCTGAGCCGAGCGCCCCGGCAACAGCGACACCGGTACCGGCGCCGTCGTTCGACGCCGAGGCGTACTTCACCGGCAAGACCGTGCGCATCGTCGTGGCGTGGGACCCGGGCAACAGCATCGACGCACACGCACGAGCGGTATCGCGGGTGCTGCCCAGGTACATCCCCGGCAACCCGAAGTCCATCGTCGTCAACAAGGACGGCGCTACCGGCACGGTTGGCGGGAACTGGTGGCACGAGAACGCGCAGGGCGACGGCCTCTGGCTGTTCGCCAACACGGGCGCGAACCCCATCTCGCAGATCCTGCGTCCGGGCGTGCGTTACGACTTCCGCGACTACACGTCGGTAGGCGGCATCATGCAGCGCACGACGATGTGGATGATCGCGGGCGACGCTCCCTACGACCGCATCCAGGAGGCTTCCGGCGGCTCGGAAGAGTTCACCGTGGGCCTGAACACCGAGTCCGAGACCGGCACGGCGAAGGCGCTGGCGCTGGCCCAATGGCTCGACCTGCCGATGCGTCCTCTGTACGGCATCGGCTCCGGGTTCGCGACGTTCCTGACGACGTTCGACCGCGGGGACGCCGACAGCTACATCTCCGGCAGCGCGTGGTACCGCACGCCGGGCTCGCGTCCGGGCTGGTTCGCCGACGGCGTTGTCGAGCCGTTCGCCATGCTGGGTTCGAAGGATGTCTTCGCCAACAACGGCGAGATAGACGTTCCGGACGACCTCCCGCACATCAGCGAACTGCTGACGGACGAGCAGATAGCGGTCTGGTCCGGCATGAACCTGGAGGACACGGCATTCTACCGCGGCCTCTTCACGCCGAAGACGATCGAACCCGAAGTGCTTGCAGTGCTGCGCAAGGCGTTCGACGACATGTTCAACGACCCCGAGTACCAGGAGATCTACGAGAGCCTCGTCGGCCTGCCGGTCGACCAGGGCGGCAGGCTAGCGCCTGAGGTCGTGGACGAGGCGCTGGACAACTGGGCTGCGAACGCTGACGAGATCAAGGCGGTGTACGCACAGTTCCTTCCGCAGTAGTAGAGAGACTTCGTGAACCGGCCAGCCGTTCCAGTAACAGGGACGGCTGGCCGCTGCTCATCAGCACTTAACGCCTAAGGAGTCAGGCAGAGTGGCCGAGTACATTGCCGCCCTGGGGTTCCTCGGAGACCCGCTCTACTGGACGATGCTGGTGCTGGCGGTCGTACTGCTGGGAACGATCGGGCTCATCCCGGGGCTGGGCAGCACGACCATCGCCGCTATCGCCATCCCGTTCCTGCTGTTCAACTTCGGCGACAACCCCACTGCAGGCATCATCTTCCTTGCGGCCCTCGGCGGACTGAACAACACGCTGGACTCGGTGCCCGCAGTGCTGCTGGGGTACCCGGGCGCCGCCACGCAGGTCACGTTCCTCGAAGGACACCAGCTCGCGATGCGGGGACGGGCCGCGCACACGCTGGGGGCCATCTACGCCGTGTCCGCCATCGGCGGCGTGGTCGGCGCGATAGCACTGCTCGCCATGATCCCGTTCATGCGCCCCATCCTCGTCCGGTTCTCGTTCCCCGAGATAGCCGCCATGGCGATGTTCGGCGTGCTGATGGTGTCCGTACTGAGCCGCGGCGCGATGATCAAGGGCATCATCTCCGGCCTCCTCGGCGTGCTGGTCAGCACGATCGGCACCGACGGCATACAAGGCCTGCCACGGCTCACCTTCGAACAGGTCTACCTGCTGGACGGGCTTCCCCTGATACCGACGCTCATCGGGTTCTTCGCGCTTCCGGAGCTGATAGACCTGACCATGACGGGGCGGCCGGTTTCCCAGCCGGGAACGGTCTCGACCAAGGAGGTCTTCTCCGGTGCGCGGTACGGCGCGAGCAAGTGGCGGATGGCGATCCGGCAGAGCTTGTTCGGTGTGTTCATGGGCGCTATCCCGGGGATCGGGAGCGCAGTCATCGACTGGCTCTCGTACGCGTTCGGCATGGCGCTGTCGAAAGACAAGACCGGGTTCGGCAAGGGGTCGCTGGACGGCGTGCTTTTCGCCGAGTCAGCCCAGAACTCGAAGGAAGGCGGCCAGGCGATCCCCACGCTGGCGTTCGGCATCCCCGGCGGCTCGTCGTGGGCCATCGTGCTCGTCGGACTCCTCTTCTACGGCATCGCCCCCGGACTGGGTATGCTCGACCAGCACCTGGACGTGATGGTCGCCATCGTCGTGACGCTGGCGCTGGGCAACCTGCTCATCACCATGATGGGGATCGTGGCGACCGGCCAGATCGCGAAGGTGACGCTGGTGCCCTACCCGCTCCTGGCGGCAGCCCTGTTCCCGCTGGTGTTCATCGCGGCGTTCCAGTCGACGACGGCGTGGGGCGACATCCTCGTGCTCATCGCGGCGGGCATGCTCGGCCTCGCGATGAAGTGGCTCGGCTGGCCACGGCCTCCGTTCATCCTCGGCTTCATCCTGGGGCCCATCATCGAGAAGAACCTTTGGACGGCATTGAACGTGTTCGGCCCCGTGGGGATGCTCACGCGGCCTATCTCGATCATCCTCTTCATCTTTGCGGTGCTGAGCGTCATCTACCTGACCAAGGCGATGGCCACGGGGACGGCGATCAGCAAGATCGCTTCAACCGCGGCCCCACAGGGCGGCGTCCCGCCGGTGCAGGGTGGGTCAGGAGACGACCCGTCCGCAGCAGCGACAGCCTCCGGATGGAGCAGGATACTTCCGGGCCATCCACGTTTCCGCTGGACGTGGGAGTCCGCTTTCCCCTTCACGGTGCTCGCGGTAGTCGTCCTGTTCATCGTCGACGTGAGCGCGTTGAGGACCGGGGCTGCGAAGTTCCTGCCGCTCTACCTCAGCATCGCTCTCATCCCGCTCATCCTGTACGAGACCTTCCGTATGAATGTGTACCGCACAGAGCGGGTGGACATCATGGACCTGGGGATGCGGACCGGCACAGACCGGATAGCGTTCCGCGCGTTCCTGGGGATCTCGGCATGGCTCGCCGCCATGGTCATCGGCGGCGCCATATTCGGACTGCAGTACGCCACCGTTGGATTCGCAGTCCTCTTTGGGTTCGCAACACTGCAATGGCGAGGCCGTAAGAGACTCTGGGCGCTGGTGCCCGGCGTGATCGTGGCTATCGTCGTGTTCGGAGTCCTGGACCAGATCATGCACGTCATATGGCCCGACCGCGTTATACTCGACGCGCTTCTCGGGCGGTAAACCGCACCGCGACCGACAAAGGAGGCACCCATGCGCCACACAATCGTTCGACAGACCACAGCCGCAGCCATCATCGTGGCGCTTGGACTGGCGTTACTCGCCGCTCTGTTGCCGGGAGTCACGCCGTTCGGATCCGAGGCCCGAGGGCAGGACGGCGATTCCGCGCCGAGCGTCGTTGTCTGGCCGGGCGTCGGAGAACTGCATAGCGGAAGCAGCTTCGCCATCATGGGCACCGGGTTCGACCCGGGGCAGGAGATACACGTGCTGCTCCAGACGAGCGTCGGGCGAGGCTTCGCCGGCACCGTCGTGAACGAGATCACCGGGAACGTGCAGCCGCCGATCGAGGCAGTGGACGAGTCAGGGAACTTCGCCGCACGTTTCGACATGGGGCGGTTCGAGCGCGTGATGTCGGAAGGGGTCGCGGGCATCACCGTGACTGACGCCGACTTCAACGTGCTGGCATCGACCCCGGTAGCGATGTGCGACCCACAAGGGCGGTCGCGAGTCGAGGTGTACCCGCGCGGCGCACCCGACTACGCAGCGAACCCGGACGACCCGCGTCCGACCACGTACTGCGCCGGTTTCTTCGAGTACCCGGAACGTCCCGACGCAGGTTAGTCCGCGCTCACACGGCATGAGGAAGGGCCAGCTTCCGCTGGCCCTTCTGTCGTACGTGGGGACAGGGACAAGCCTCCGGTCTCGTGAAGCGCTGCGGTGGGAGGTCGCGGGGAACGCAGGCTCGCGAAACGCCATCCTTACGGGGAGCGCGACTCCAGCAGGTCCGCAACCTGCATCCCCGTGCTGTAGCCGCTGGAGAGGGCACCGTTGACCGACGGCACGCGCAGGTAATCGCCCGCCAGGAAGAGGTTGTCGAAGCGCCCTGCCATCTGCTCTGGGACGTTCGCCATCGCGGCGAGCATGCCGGGGTCCCCCATGCACAGCGCCTGTTCCCAGCGGTAGACGCGGAAGAACAGCCCCTCGTCGTCGCCGGGAAGAGCGGAGCCTGGAGGCGCTTTCCGGCGGGCGGCGCCCAGCAGCTGGCGCTTTATCTCATCGTCGTCGAGGGGGATGAGTTCTTTGGCGCGGTCGCGCCCGATGAGCAGGTCGAGGATGCTCTTGCCCGGCGGCGCGCAGGCAGGGAGGAAGGCGCACCTGTCCAGCAGGAGCGGGGTGTCGTCGTCCTCCGGGTAGAGCGCGCCATGCCAGCCGCGAGGTAGCGGGGGATGGTCGAGGCCTATCACCACCCGGCAACCGGTTGAGTAACTGACAGTGCTGAACGCGCGGCGCGTCTCTTCCGGCAGATCGGGAATGAGGTCCGGGACTTTCGTGCCGGGGACGGCGCAGATGACCGCGTCCGCCTCGATGGTCTCGCCGTCCACGACTACGCTGGCCGCCTCCCCGTCTGCGGCAGCGATCTTCCTCACGGGGGTCGATACTCGAATCGCATCCGAGCAGGCATCGGCGAGCGCTCCGCTCAGGGAGCCGATGCCCCGCTCGGGCATGTAGACCTTGCCGGAGTGCAGCATCGTTTCTCCGATGTACGCCCGCATCAGCGCCTGGCCTGCGGGCATCGGATCGCCCAATATCATGTCGAGGGGCCCTCTGAGCGTCACCTTCAGGTTCTCGGGCACCCGGAGCCGCTTCAGGTAGTCGCCGAAGGACTCATCGTCGTCGATCTCGGCGAGGGGGCTGTCGCCGGCGAAACTCATGTATGCGGACTGGCGATGGATCTGCCGCATCACCGCAGAGCCAGCCCGCATCCCTGAGGGTGAGAGGAAGCCCATGGTGAGGGCCGTGCGCAGGTGCCGTATGAAATTCCAGAGCGACTGGTCAGGCGTCGTGGTGACCCACCGGCCATTGCGGTAGTGGCCGAACTTCATCTTGGAAGGGACCAGCGGCAGTCCCAGCTCCTCGCAGAGGCGGAACGCGGTGTCGTAGGTGGAGGTGAAGACGAATGCGCCCATGTCCAGGGAGAAACCGTCCACCTTCTCGCCCTTGCCGCGTCCGCCCACACGCTCCTCGGCCTCGAGCAGGAGCGGGGTGATGCCCCGCTTCATCAATGCGTAGGCGGCGCTGAGTCCGGCGAAGCCTCCACCGACTATGACGACCCGCTGTGCGGTCATGAGCATGGTCCCTTCAAGAGTTGCCCTGGAATCTGGTGGGCCAAAGGATACTGTACTGCGAACCTTCGAATGGGAAGTGGGCGACCCCGTCGAGGTCGCATCTGACGTGTCGTTACGGCAGGAGGTGAGGAGAATGACTAGTGCCAGCAACCAGATCCAAGAGGTGGTACGCGTGGGTGCTGTGGGACCTCGATTCTGGACATCTGCTATTCGGATTGCCAGTAGGTGTCGGGGAGTAGCTCTTCCACCTCCTCGTAGAAGACCAGATCCTGGGGCTTGTTGAGGTCGAAGAAGCGTGCGCGAAGGATCTCCCTGCCGTCGGGAGCGGTGTGGACATAGGTTTCGAGTGTGTATGCTTGGTCGTAGGTGACTATGGCTAATCCGTAGGTTGGGTCTTCGAGCTTCCAGATGTACCCGTCTTGGACTTGCTGCATGTCGTCGCGTGGGAGAGTGGAGAGAAACATGCCAAGACTCGAGAGGCTGAGAATGTCTTCAAGCGGTCCGCTATCGACAGTGGAGGAGACTTCGGGGATGAAGTACCACTTGTTTGCATCGAGGTCGTTCAGGTACATGTCGAAGGTGGCAGGGCGGCTGACGATCTCGATAGAGCGTTTGATCGGCTCGGTCATGTCTATCTTCGTGAAGAACTGGGAGGTGCCACTCTCTGTTCTTGTTGTCACCCATCCTTCCACGGTGGCCGTGACGGAGTAGTCACTCTCGGTGTACTCGTTGGGCATGTCGAAGGAAGCCTCATACGAGATGCCAGTGAAGTCCTCGAGGAAGGCTTCGGAGCTTGCCTCGTCCTCCGAGGATGCGGGAACGACGGTGGCCGTGGGAGTCGGCGAAGGTGAAGGAACGGGGGTGGCCGTGGGCGTAACGATTGGGTTCGCCGTGGCGGTGGGAGTCGAGGATGGCGATGTGGGGAGCACAGGGGTGCCGTTAGTGTGTTGGGAACCGTCCTGGCTGGGTGAGCAAGCGAACGAGCCCACGATCAATGCAAGCAGAATGGAGACTAACGTGTATTTTCGCAAGCGCCTTTCCTTTCAGCAGTGGTGGTGTGTTGGGAGTGTGGAATGAGCTGGCAAGTTAGACGTGCGTGCATGAACTGGCGAGTGCTTCAGGGAATCGTGATTGGCGTAGTGATCGTAGCGATGTTGCCGACGTAACAATGCCCAAGAGGGCTCTGTAAAGCCTCCGTGCCAAGTCTCAGCCATAAATTGGTGGGCCGGACTGTACAAAACCGAGAACCGGGGCCACCTCGCTCCTCACGCCGTCCGACGGCATAGGGATTGTATACGTGAGTTGCGCCTCGTCACCCTCCACCTCAATGCCCTTCACAAAGTTCCGCACCAGGGCCTTCCGTTCAGGGAACGTCCCCTCCTCCAGCATGTCCCGGAAATCGGCAACGTAGACGTGAATCTCCTCGGTGGTCGGCAACTCGACCTTGCGCTGGTCTAACAGACTTGCCGCCTCTTCCCGTGCCGCCAGGAGTTGCTCCTCCCGGTGCCGCAGCTTCAAGATGCGCGGCGAAAGCGCCTCTAGCGTCAGGGTGCTCTTCTCCAGCGCCTCATACAAGCGCTCAAGCCTGCTCTCAACGTCTGACAACTCAGCCTCTATCGACTGCAGGCGCCCACCGAGTTCGCCCGCCATCGCGTCGACCTCCTCCGCCACCAGCGTCACCAACTCCGTAATCGTCTCGTCCGTCAGGATGCGTTCCTTGATCCGGTCGATGATGAAGTCCTCCATCTTCGGCGCATTCAGATACTTGGCTCCACAGGCCCCTACCCCGTCGCGGTGCAAGCTCCCGCACACGTAGTAGGCGTACCGGCCTCCCTTCGCGCCCTGCCCTGTGTACAGGCTGCCGCACACTCCGCATCGCAGCAGGCCGCTCAGCAGGAATCTGCTCCCCACGCGTGCTGGCCGCTGCACCCTCGGCGCACGCTCCTGCAGACTCTTGCGGACCTGTTCGAACACCTCACGTGAGATCAGCGCTTCCCACGCTCCCTCCACACGCACTGGGTTCGGTGGCTGCTCTCCCTTGCTCTTCAGTCCCCAGACTGCGGTACCCGTGTACGCCTCGTTCGTCAGCACATAATGGAGTCCACCTTTGTGCCAGCGTCGGCCCTTGTTCGTTATCCCACGGGCGTTCAACTCCCGGCAGATCTCCTTCAGCCCGTTGCCCCGCAGCGACCGCTCGAATATCTCCCGCACTACTGGAGCTGCGGCAGGGTCTGGAACCAGCGTCGGGCGCTCTTTTGCACCGTCGCTCACCTTCACCTTCTCGTACCCGAACGGCGCACTGGAACTGAGGAAGTAGCCTCGGGACGCTGCCTCCCTCATGCCTCGGACGACTTCCTGCGCGAGGTTCTCGCTGTAGAACTCGTCCACGGACTCGATCATGGCCTCCATCAGCCTGCCGGTCGGAGTATCGTCCGCATGTTCGGTGATGGAGACGACGCGGATGCCTTTCCTGCGCAGCATCGACTTGAAGGCCACCGCGTGCTCCCGCTTGCGCGTGAACCTGCTGAACTTCCAGACGAGGATCACATTGAACGGTGCCTGGGTGCTACTGCCCGCCTCGATCATCTCCCGGAACTGTGGGCGGTCGGCGACGCGTCCGCTCTCGGCCTCGTCGACGTATTCGCGGACGATGACGAATCCGTTGCGGTCCGCGTACTCGCGCAGAGCGCGCAACTGCGCCGCGATGGAGAGGTCAACATCCTGCCTGTCGCTGGAGACCCGAGCGTAGACAGCTGCGGGTGTGTAGGTGTTCTTCTCGTTCATGACTGTTCCCTCCCTGTGCACCCTTATCGGTACTGCGGCGTGTCCGCCGTACACCCCAATGTGGGGCATCACATCGGCAGTCGTCAACAGGCGCGCGTCACACGGTCGCACCCTCTTCGCTCTCTCGTTGCGTGATTCGGTTCCGACTCGGTTCCGACGCATCACCGCACACTGTCCGTGGTGGCTCGCGCTGCTCAAGCTCCTCCTCCTGCTGCTCCTCCTGCTGATTCTGCT
This sequence comes from Dehalococcoidia bacterium, assembly GCA_965208625.1. GTDB lineage: Bacteria > Chloroflexota > Dehalococcoidia > Lucifugimonadales > Australimonadaceae > Bin16. The sequence goes on along the minus strand of OZ242348.1, from coordinate 631,751 downwards.
GCCTCCCGGCGGCGGAGGCGCAGGAAGAAGCGAGAGCCGCACCGGTAGGTTTGGCACTTCCGCACCCTAATGCCGATGCCTCGATGGGCGGCGAGCAGGCTTCGTCGGGAGGGTCTCCCAGTCCAAGCCGAGGGGAACGCTCGTGCTATGCTCCGATAGCTGCGGAGCTGCACTCCGTTCACTTCCGACCGCCCCATGAGGAGTTACGGCATGTCATCCAGCACCCCGAGGGCACATGCAGCCCATGCTGCGGGGCGCGCCGGTACCCCAACAGGCCACCACAAGGGCGGACGCATCGGTGGCCTCGCGGATGTAGCGGTCGTTCGTGGCCCAATCCCCGGCCGAGAGAACCGCGCTCTGCAGGGCCGACGGCCACAGCGAGCGGAACGGGTTGACGTTGGTGACAATGAGCCTGCGATACTCCCCAGCGCAGTGCGAAGTCCACGCAGCAACGGATGGTCGGGGCGTCGTCCACGTCGGCGGCGGTGGAAAGGTTGCACATGGCTTTGCTACAAAACCTCTTGCTCCTACAAAAGTCGCTTACTTGCTACAAAACCCGGTTACCCTTTCGTACGGGGATTATGGCTTTGCTACACAACTCACTTCTACTCCAGAACTCGCCATCTTGCTACAATACCACTTGAGCGCTTCTCTCTAGGTAGGCTCGCCCTCCAAGTCGATGCCCAGCGGGAGGCTAGCGTCAGGGCCCAGGCTTTCCCTAAGCCCTTCCACGAATGAATGTATGGCGTCGGTCCGATAGCCGTAGAGCAAACCCAATAACGCGTGTTAGCGCCGGTTTGAAAATGACCCACCGATGGCGGAATGGAATTGACCCACCCATAAGCAGAGCATCCTCCCATGAGAGCTGAAGGGGAGGGCAAGTTGCTGAAAGGTGGGACGATGAAAGAGCTGTACGAGATGAGGGGTCAGGGGCATTCGATCCGTGGGATCGCACGGGAGTTGGGGGTCTCTCGGAACTCGGTGCGGAAGTACCTGAGGTCGCCGGGAGTGCCGCAGGCGAAGCAGCGGGAGCGGCGGGGGTCCAAGCTGGACCCGTATGCCGCCTACATTGACCGCCGCCTGGGAGAGGGTTTGGACAACTGCGTGGTGCTGCTGCGCGAGCTGCAGTCGCTGGGTTACGCGGGAAGCTACACGATCCTGAGGGAGCACGTTCATCTGCACCGCCCGCGGCGTGAGCCCCGAGCGACGATGCGGTTCGAGACGGAGCCCGGCGAGCAGGCGCAGGTGGACTGGGGGAGCTTCAGTTACGTTGGCGCGGACGGTCGCAAGCACCGGCTGTGGGCATTCGTGATGGTGCTGGGCTGGTCGCGAGCGATCTACGTCGAGTTCGTCCGGCGTGCGGACGTGGCGAGCTTCATGCAGTGTCACGTCAACGCGTTCGAATACTTCGGGGGCGCGCCGCAGCGGTGCCTGTATGACAACGCGAAGGTGGTGGTGCTGGGGCGTGATGCGTCCGGGCGTCCGGAGTGGAATCAGCGGATGCTGGACATGTCGCTGCGGATGGGGTTCGAGCTGCGGGTGTGCCAGCCGTATCGGGCGCAGACGAAGGGGAAGGTGGAGAGCGGGGTGAAGTATGTGCGCGGGAACCTGTGGCCCGGCGTCCGGTTCACGGACGACGCGGACCTGAACCGGCAGAGCCTCGAGTGGTGCGACAGCGTGGCGAACCGGCGCGTGCACGGGACGACGGGCCGGCGCCCGTGGGAGATGCTGGCCGAGGAGCGGGTGCGCCTCGGAGGGCTGCCGGAGCGTTCGACGCTGGCGCCGTATCTGCGGGACGACCGCAGGGTGGCGCATGACGGCTATGTGCACTGGGAAGGCTCTCGCTACGGTGTGTCCTGGCGGTGGGCGGGAGCGACGGTGCAGGTAGGACAGCGCTCGGGGACGGTAGAGATATGGACGGGCGACCAGCGCCTGGCGGTGCACCCGCGTGCCGATCGCCCCGGGCAGCGCTTCACTGCGCCGGGCCAGTGGGCAGGGCTGTCCAGGGGAGACGGTCGCCCACGACAGGAGGCACTGGCAGTCCAGGTGGCGGTTGAGGAAGTGGAGCGGCGCTCGCTGGATGTCTACGAGTTGGCAGCAGCGGGGGGTGTGCGGTGATCGCCCTGGAGCAGGTCCGCCAATACTTGGAGAGCCTGGGGCTCAAGCAGGCGGCCGAGGCGCTCGACAACACGCTGGACGCCGCGGCCGGCAAGCAGTTGACCTATCCGGAGATGCTCGCCGAGCTGCTGGGCGTGGAGGTCGACGCTCGCCGTGACCGCTACCTCACCACGAGAACCAGGCTCGCGCATCTGCCCTTCCAGCGCTCCATCGAGCAGTTCGACTTCTCTTTTCAGCCCTCCGTCGACGAGCGCCAGGTCAAGGAGTTGGCCAACCTCGCCTTCGTCGCCGAGGCCACTAACATCCTGCTGCTCGGACCGCCCGGCGTGGGCAAGACGCATCTGGCCGTCGCCTTGGCGCTCAAGGCTATCGAGCACGGCCACGGCGCCTATTTCGTTCGCGCCTACGATCTGATGGAAGACCTCAGGAAGGCCCAGGCTGAGCAGAACCTCGGACGGCGCATGCGCGTCTATCTCGCTCCCAAGGTCCTCGTCGTCGACGAGTTCGGCATCTGGCCCTATGACAGAGACGCGGCGACCGCCTTCTTCACGCTGGTCTCAGCTCGCTACGAGCGTGGGAGCATCATCCTGACCTCAAACAAGGGCTTCGGCGAGTGGGGAGAGCTGCTGGGTGACACCGTCGTCGCCTCCGCCATCCTGGACCGGCTGCTGCACCACAGCCACATCCTCAACATCCGGGGGGAGAGCTACCGGCTCAAGGAGAAGCGCCAGGCAGGTCTATTCACCTCGCATCACGTGCTCGGCGCAGCACAGGAAGGGCAACCGACAACCGACAGAATCGCCGGCCACAACGGCGGGGTGGGTCAATTCTAAACCGTCACAGGTGGGTCAAAAGTAAACCGCCGTTGACACGCGTCGTGGATGTCGGCCGGAATAGTGTTCAAAGCTACGTCACTCTCCAAGAACTTGAAGACGTCCAGCATCGTTTCTTCACGGTAGAAGACCATCACTTCCGGCACTACCTCAGGGTCATCGCTCTGATGTATCCGCACCACCTGAATCCCCATCCGTCGCGCTTCCTCTTCTGCGTGTCCCTCTAGCGCGTCGGCGTCTTCTGTCTCCATCACGACAGAAGCAATCGGTTTGCCAGTCTTTGACACGGTCCACACAGCTTCAGATATCTGTCCGGTGATCAACCCTTCGGCTGAGTCGTCGCTCATGCCTTTGTTCAACAATACGTACCTCCCTAGTCTTGAACTGACATCACTACGGGCGCCAGCCACACTCATCCCCTTGGAGCTGCTCCCCTGACTTAGCCGCCCTGGTGATAGGGGCACAAACGGTCATGGATGTCGCAGCCATTCGCCCCATAATTGCAGACGCACTTTGGGCAGTGCATCACGTAGGCTATCTGGTTGGCATAGGTGGAGCTTGGCCTCATCGTGGAGCCCAGGTTGATCTGCCCGTTGTGGTTTTCGCTACCTGGGTTGGTCCAGCCCTTGCCTGCCATTCGTCCACCTCTCAGCGACCAGCTACTCTGATGGTCGCCCGTTTGTACCACGAGGCCGCCGGGGAGGTCTGCGCCCCTCGCCCGCTGTTGGACGGTGAACGGCCAACCTACGAGACCCTCCAGTCCCACTTTGGCCTAACTGTTATCACCGTTGGGGGTTGGCTGTCTTCGGCCACGACGAGGACGACCCCGCGCGCCCTGTCGGCATCGGAAGCAGGGACGCCCTGTCTGACCATTCGCTGTACCGCCCGCTGGGTGCCTGACCGGATAACAACCCCTGCTTTTCCGCGGCTCCGGTCGCCGTACCGGGCGGCCAGGAGCAGGGCATCCATCGAGACTCCGCGCTGTTGGGCGCGGCGCTCCGCATGTGCTGAGACTACGAGTTCAGGTTCCACGTCCACACCCTGCGTACTCCGCATGCGGCCCCTCGCTAGATCCGGACTGCGCCCGGAGTGCTGTTCGGCAGTTGCTCGGTGATGTACTGGGCCAGTGCCCGGATGGACGCCATCCCCGTGAGTAGTGTCCCTAGAAGTGGTGTAGGAGCAGACGAGGGCTATGCAAGAAAGTGGCCATCGGGTCATCCTTATCAACAACGACTGGGGTGGACCCCACGATTAGGACAGGTCAGGCACCAAGTTAAGTTGGAGTCCCGCTGCTGTCAACCTGCCTGCCGCGGCTGTCGTTGCCTCAGAACGATCCTGGCTCACAGGGCCAACGCCTGATCTGTCTTGGGTCTGCGAGTCCATTGTTCCAGGGTTTCCCGTTCGCATTCATCCAGAGTCAGCGGTCGAAGCAGTCTGCCCTGTTAGTGATCATTGACAGCCCCTGCCCATTGCCTTCCTCCTCTACTTGAGTATTGGCGGGAGGATATGATAATGCTTCTCCATATTGCGACTAACTTCGACTACATGACACTAGACCTAGAGTGCCGATGGCGCGGTGCTATAGTACTCCGTCAGACGGCGGTTCAATCATGTGACCGCCCACGATGGAGGTGATACCCATGCCCACGTTCAGCACACTCCCGATCGGAGAGGCACGCGCGCGGAGCGCGACTGGCAAGCGCGCGGCGCTGTTGCAGGAATATGTCGGCTATATCCAGCGCGTCGCGCCCGGCGAAGCGGGGAAGCTCGAGGCCGCAGAAGGCGAGACGACGCAAGCGATCCGGCGCAGGCTGGGCGCGGCTGCGGAGGCTCTGGGCACGAGCCTGGACATCCGCCGCACGGCAAACGTGGTCTACTTCTGGGGAGCGGAGCGCCGCCGTCGCGGCAGGCCGCGCAAGAATCCAGTCGACTAGAGCAGGCCATGAGTCAGCACACCGAGAGGGTCTCGATACCGTTGTCGCAACAGCCGAAGTGCGGCACCTGTAGATTCTTCGCGCCACGGCCACCACGAATGCCGATAGGCTCGTGCCATCGACTCCCACCCACTGTAGTTGACAACTACGGTAAGACTGAATGGCCAACAGTGGTCGATGAAGATTGGTGCGGTGAGTACGAGCGCGCGACATGAGTCAGCAGAAGTGGTGCAACTGCTGTGAGCAGCACAAGCCCGTGACCGAGTTCAGCCTCAACCGCCGCGACGGCTACCAGACCTACTGCAAGGACTGCAACCGGGCCTATCGGCAGACCGGCAGGTTCCCTTTTCGTGTCGCCGCGCTAGGGACGTTGGCATCAAGACAGGCCACCGATGCCTTCATTATCAACGCCGCCTAGTGGACACGCCTCAATCGGCATGGTACAAGGTGATACCATCTCGGCGAAGGTCCAAGCATGAACAGCCAACTGCTCTACTACGCAGGCACCCCGATCGCACTCATCGCAGCCGGCACGGCAGCCGGCATCAACATCTGGATGATCGTGCTACCGCTACTCATCACCGGATGCGTCATTTGGCTGGAGCACAGCGACCAGCCCACGCAACCGATAGGAACCGGGGACGCTCGCCGCTAGCGCAAGGGAATGGGTGGGAGAGGCTGGTGCTCAAACTGGGGGGTGAGGTTCGTGCATACGTCGCATCCCGTTCTGCGCAAAGCTGGCTCAGCCTTGTTAGGGCACCCCAGCCCAGCGCGAAGGCGGAGCCTGACCTCCTCACCTATACCGTCACAGTTGAGTGGCAACCCGAGAAGGATGAGTGTGAACTCATAATGAAGGCATCGGACAACGACCCAGACTTGGCCATGTCCACTAAGGAAATTTGCCCGCCACCTCGTGGAACTGCTGTTGTTTGGTGATGGGAGATAGAGGGTTTATCCCGAACCACGAGGAGCACCCTGAGAAGGAGAGAGGAATGGCAAGCAGAGAGAGAACACAATCAGAGCATGATGCGGTTGTTTATGCACTCAAAGCCTTGTACGAACATCATGGGAAACGCGTCTGGATCAATCCCGGGAGCGAAAGGAACTACGCATGGTGTGGGCGTTACATTGACGTGATTGTCGTCGAGAACATCCGCGAGCCCAGCGTGGCATGGGTCATTGAAGTTGAGACAGAGGACTCCGTTACCGACGAAGAGGCGCACAATCAATGGCGCGATTACGATCAGGCATACCAACAGCGCTGGCATCTGGCGGTTCCTATAAAGTCGGCAGCGAGCGCTAGGGAACTAATTCAACAGTACCGCATTGAACACTGTAACCTCGCAACCTGGGTTCTCGCACCTAACGGGGTGTACACGTTCAATGGGCTGCCTCAGGCAAGTGGGCGTGTCCAATATTCAACCTGACGAGGGCGTATACTCACCCCATCATGGAAGCACACGCGCTCGGATTCGGTTGGGGCGTATTCCTGCGTCTGATGTTGGGGAGTACGCCCTACGCAGTCACACGAGTACACGAGACATAGCATAAACCAGCGCAGCGCCAGCCCACCACCCAAGCGTCCACAGCAAGTCCCCGCAGCGAAAGGCTTTCTGGTAAATGGTCCGCACAGGAAGCGCCACACCTATCACAACTAGCAGGGCAGATAGATACTCCATAAACCGAACTTCATCCATACCGTCCTCCCTGACCCCCGCCTCGTATCATGTTCAGAACTCTCCCCGGTCGTGGTTGGTCCTGATTCTTCACGTCGTTTCGCCTCCTGCGCGTAGATGCGGCCACCCTTTCGTTCAATTCAACAGGCTTGGCTTCCCTATGGCTACTCGTTGACCAGGATGTCGATCGTGGTGCCGAGCGCGCTCGCGATACGCGAGAGGGCTGAGGCCGACCCCGCCTTGCGCCCACGCTCAATCTCGGAAAGGTACCCTATCGCCAGTCCTGTCCTCGCGGACAGGTCCTGTAACGTGACGCCTTGGTGCCTCCGAAAGGCGATAATCGGCCTATCACCGTTGATCATGGCCACAGCCACCTCGTGGGGAACACGAACGCCGTCATCGGCTTCGAGGGCGGCCAACTGATCCTCCAACTCGCTGTTGCGCCGAACCAGCGCATCGTATTCTCGCCTCGACAGGGTCACAGTCTCCCCGCTAGTCATAGGCTACGCTCCTGTGTCTGATTCTCAGGACGACCATCGATGCGTTTTCACCGCCCTCGACAGCAAAGATCACCCTATGGTCCCCAACACGCAGTCGCCTATACCTCCCTCCGGTGAGGGTGATCACCTGGTTGGCAAGCGACTCGGTGTCACCAGCGTATTGCTCTATCTTGACAATGATGCGCTCCCTGTCCCTTGAAGCCAAGCGGCGCATGTCCCTGATGGCCCTTGGTGACCACTCGATTGTCAATCTCGGCTCCACTCAACCATTTTCCCAAATAGCGAAAGACTGTCAAGCGAGAGAAGGGCGGATCCTTGGTCCATCCTCACGCCTCACGACGACGCAATGGCCCTGCGCTGAGGTCCAGCAATCCCATCCCACGGACATGGGGATGACATTTGTGAGGACATCTCTTGCGAGCTACGAGAATTCCTACAGCACCTGGTGCGCGTGGGAGATGCGATCGAACGCGGCGTTGGCGAACTGGGGCAGCAGGACGGAGCGGTCCCGGTACGGCACCGCGATAACGAACACCTTGGCCACCTGCCCGCCCCAGATGACCGGGCGGGCCAGCACGGTCAGGTCGTCGGCCCGCCACAGGTCGTAGCCGCTCACCCGGTCGACCACGGCGGGCCTGCCGGTGAGCGCCACCCGCTCCGCCACCGATCCAAGCGTAGGAGGCTCTCCCCGCCGTGGCAGCAACCCGCGCAGCATCGACAGCGGACGCCGCTGTGTGCGCAGCCGGAAACCGGGCGTCCTCGTCACCACCGTGGCGCGCAATTCCCCCGGAGCCTGCCCATCCACCCCAAGAGGTGGTTCGTCCTGCGGTCCGCGCTCATAGAGAACGGCCAGCAGCGGCTGATGGCGCATCACCTCGGCGAGCCGCATCGTCACGGAGGCGTACGAGCGACCGTAGCTCGCCTGCAGGGCGACAACGTCGAGGCCCGATGCCTCGGCGAAGATGGCGAACCAGTACGGCTGCATCAGCGTGGCGGCGGCGAACCGGTCGGCCTGGCGGCACAGGGGAATCCCCACGGGAATCCCGATGCGGGGATGCAGGTCGTGCAGCCGCTCCCGGACGACCTCGTAGGCCTCGTGCAACGCCGTGTGCTCCTGTCCCACCCTGCCCTCGGAGGCGTCGACGTGGATCTGGTAGCCGCCATCCCTGGTTCCCACGTGGTAGCCCCGGAGCCCGCCGGTCTCGTGCGAGAGGACGACCCTCCCGATCTCCGCCCGGTCCAGCAGCCCCGTGATCTCCTTCATGCGGGGGAACGGCGGAACGTCGAAGTAGTCCACGAACTCCCCCGCCAGGGCCGCAGGGTGGAGCTTGCGGTACCGCAGCCGGTCTGCCGCGAGCCGGTGGCAGAAGCCGTCGAGCGTGAGCGTCCCGCTCATTGCAGCAGGCGCTTTCCGCTGTAGCGCTCGTACAGCTCGACGATGAAGCGCTTCGACTCCGTCGACAGTAGACCGCGCGGCCTCGTGCCCACGCGGAAGACCGGGTCCGAGAGCACGTACTGGTAGGCGCGCTCCACTTCCGTCTCCTCGTCCACGCCCGGCTCCTCGCCCTCGCGCTCCAGGTAGCCCGCCTTGCGCAGCAGGTCGTGCACGCTGACACCGTAGAGAGAGGCCAACCGGCGCAGGAGCTTCGGACCCGGGTGGCGCGTCCCCTTCTCGATCTGGGAGAGATACGCGTTGGAGACGCCGGTGAGGCGCTGCACGGCGCGGATGCTCGTATCGCCACGCAGCCGCTTCAGCGTCTGGCCAATCTCCTCGTCTCCCCAGTCGTTCTGCTCGTTCACGTCGGTCTCCCCATGCAACGCCTTATGTTGTACTGCTGCACCCACACGGCGTTTGGTCAAACTATGAGCAACGATTGTCGTATCAGAGGAAACACTTGTCAAGGATACCCTCGTTACCGACACATATGCCTTGTCCATAGGTATGCATTGTCGTTAGACTACTGCAACATTCACAGCCGGCTTCCGTGATGCACCCTACAACCCGGACGCACCACTGCGATACCGGCGCCTGTCACCGGGACTCCCATGAAGACGAGAAACGTGCGAAGAGTCAGAGGACTCACGAAGGAGCAGGAGGAGCTGCGGCAGCGCGGCCTGCGGCTGCTCGCCCGCATGATCGCACGCCGTCACCTCGCACACCTCGCACACGAGAAGGGTCTCCACCCCTCGGCTTGCACAACCCACCCCGCCGACAGCGAGGTCGGACCCGCCACGGCTGCAGGTGAAGAACCCCGCATCGTGGAGGAGGACGAGCATGCCCGGTAGGCGCGCCAGGAGAGTGCTCCTCAAGCAGGAGGCGCTGTGGGACCGGCTCGACCGGCTCAACATCTCCCAGAACGAACTCGCCCGCATGCTCGGCATCTCCACCGGCCACCTCTCAAGGCTGGTCAACGGACAGCGCTGCCCCTCGCCTCCCATGCGCCGGAAGCTCATGGAGTCCCTCGACTGCAAGGAGTTCGACGACCTCTTCTATGTGGTGAACGGCGATGCCTAGCGGGCTGCAGACCGCACAGGGACTGTTCACCCCGGGCGTCGCCCTGCTGCCGGACGATTTCCCCGACCGGCTTACCGCGCTCAAGGAGATTACCGGCCTCACCTGGGAGGGCATGGCGTGCTGCATCGGCGTGGACCCGAGGCAGCTCCAGCAGTGGCGGAACGGCGGCTGGCCCAACGGCGGAGCGATGCTCGCCATCGTGGACTTCGCCACTCGGGTGCCGGGAGGCCTGGGCATACTCCTCGGCCGCGACCTGCTCGTGATCCGGCGACATGGCTCGGCTGGAGAGGCACACGGAGAAGTGGCGTGAGCCGCCGTCAGCAGTGGGTGTACCGCGTGGAGCCGTCCCAGTTCCCAGAGGACTTCCCCGAGCGGTTGGAGCGCTTCATGAAGGCTGCGGGATTCACATCCCGCGGGCTGGCGCGCCGCTTGCGGGTGAACAACCGGATGCTGCGGCGCTGGCGTCGGGGCGTGCGCCCCGACCCGGGTCACTTGTTCTCCCTGTTCGAAACGGCCGAGGAGATGGGGCTGCTGCACATCCTGCTTCACGGGGCGCGGGATCAGGATGCAGCCGCACGGCGGGAGGGTTAGCGGCGGTCCCTGGACACGCTCCTGCCGCTCAATCCTGGTCTCCGGTTTCGGTGTTCGAACCTGCCTCGCCGTGCATTACCTTGCGGCGGCGCTCTCCTCGTTTCACGAAGGTGCACAGCCACACGAAGCGCGTCTGGGTGCGGCGTGGAGTCGTGCGCAAGGTGCGCTACAGCGACCTCGACGTGCACTCGATGCTGCGCCTGACCCAGCAGACTGAGGAGCACGAGCGCCTGCCGCTCTACCGGCGCACCGGCGACCTGTGCCTGCTCATCCGCGGCGTCTTCCCGGACTTCGCCGCGACGGCCCAGCGCTATCCGGGCACTGGCGCACTGCGGGCGCAGTCGGCGTACCGACGAAGGCTGAGCACGGAGGAGTACGAGACGGTCGCCGCGGAGATGCACGCCCACGCCGCGCGGTACGACACGGCGAGATGGCCTCGGTCCACCGCGCGCTCAGCGACCACGTCACGGACGCGAAGAAGCCACTCAACTTCACGGCCGAGCATTACCTCGGCTTCAGGGGGGACCGGCTGTTCGGGACGGGGGAGTGAGGGGTGGCGTACCCCGCGAGGTTGTTCGAACCACGTGCGGCCCGAACGCAATACCTCCCGCTGGCCGCAACCCTGTGATAGATTTCCCGACGCAGAAGTAGTGCTTTGATGTGCCTACCGCCCCCTTTCGCAGGGTGCGAGCATGAACCACACGAGCACGGACGGAGGGCCATGCGCCCTCCTGCTGGTTCATGTCGGGTAAGAAGCACTACTTCTGCAAGTACCTTCGCCCCGTGCCACAGGAGGGTTCCATTTGTGTCGACTGGTCGGCTCCGCGGTTGGAGTCTTGCTCACGGGGTTGCTGATTGTGGGATGCAGTCAGGCTCCTGCCTCGACCGTAACGCCTGCGGTGGTATGTGAATTCGAGGGGCATGTCGTGGTGGAGGGCGGGAGGTCGTGCGCCGCGCCAACGCCTACTCCAACCGCCACGTCAACTCCTACGCCTACACCCACTCCCACTCCTCGTCCAACCCCTACCCCCCGACCAACAAGAACTCCCACTCCCACCCCATCCCCTACGCCCACACCTATTCCCGTTCCTGTAGGAATAGGACCATCCCCTATTGCCGCAGGGAGCAGCCACACCTGCGGACTTCGAGGGGACGGAACTGCCGTCTGCTGGGGTGATGATTCGAGCGGCCAATCCTCACCACGTGAGGGCCGCTTCATAGGCATCAGTTCGGCACTATTGAGCACGTGTGTCCTGCGCGTTGACGGTAGCCCCGTTTGCTGGGGGAATACAGGCAGGGATGAACCTTATGAGGACCAACGCTTCGTGCTCCTGGAGATCGGCTATCCACTGAGTTGCGGGATACGCATTGATGGGTCTGCGTTCTGCTGGGACTACAGCGCTTCCATAGCACCGAGCGGCAGGATTACCGCTATCAGCGGGGGAGACCGGCACGGCTGCGCGTTACGAGGGAATGGAATTGCGGTCTGCTGGGGTGATGAGGATGCGCTCCAAGATCGACCAGCCGAGGATGAACGGTATATCGCCATCGGCGCGGGAGACGACTACACCTGCGCTATCCGCATTGACGGCAGTCTCGTCTGTTGGGGCTTGGATAACAAATGGAAAGAGGCTGCACCGAGGGGTACACAGTACGAGTATCTCTCCGTTGGTGACTACTTCGCCTGCGCACTGCGTGCTGATGGCACCGCTGTTTGTTGGAATGAAGATGAGGTCTTCACGCGCTCTGACCGCCTTGACCGTCGTCCCCCGTCAGATGAGAGATTCACACACATAAGTGTGGGGGCATTTCATGTCTGTGGGGTACGAGTTGATGGCTACCCAGTGTGCTGGGGAGACAACGACGACGGCGAAGCGGCTCCACCGGGAGGCGTACAGTTGGCCACCCCTGAAGACCTCCAACGGATATCCCGGCAAGTGGATGCACTCACATCAGCCCATCTTCTGCCCATGAATGTAGCGCAGGCAGGCAGAAGCGTGGTGCGCGTGGAAGTGCCACTTGGGGAATATTCATCCAGCGCAGGGACGGGGGTGATTATCAGCACCAACATATACGGAACTGCGCAGTTGCTCACCGCCTACCATGTGATTGATGAGAGACCACTCAACAGCATAACCGTTACCGCCGAGGATGCATCAAGCGTGAAAGAGTACGATGCCAAGATTATCGACTACGACTCCACCAAGGACATCGCGCTCCTGTCCATCTGCTGCTCTTCGACATTCCAGATAGCAGAACTATCGGAGGGGCTGCCAAGTCTAGGGGAGTCCGTGTTTGCGATTGGCTACGGGGAGTACGACGAGACTCCAACCACCTACTATGGGAAGATCATCGGAGTCAGAGGTGAATCGCTAGGAACCGACGCAGACGTGGTCAAGGGCAACAGTGGCGGCCCGCTCATCTCGGCCAGGACCGGAGCGATCATCGGCATCATGCTAGCAATTTCCGTGGAGCCCGATTCGTACGAGTGGAGATACGGTTTGGATGACGGGGAGCGCGCGACCCTAGGGAGGGTGTTGGGGATATGGCCCAGTGGGACAGGCATCGCTCTGAGCTCGCCGGATATCATCGCGGCTCTTTTGAGAGAAACAGCTTGATCCTAGGAAGAAGCAAAGATATCAACCGGAACACTGGGATCAGCGCAGTAACAGCGGCATTAGGGCTGTGCATCACCTTACTCGTGGCAGTTGGATGCACCCAGCCACCAGCACCAACACCGACTCCTGTTGTCCTGCCGACAGCGGTCCCTACTTCTACTCCGACGCTCACTCCCCCTCCAACAGCCACGCCTACTCCTACTCCTACCTCTACGCCCACGCCGACAGCCACGCCGAGCCCTACACCTATGCCTCCTACTTCAACGCCTCTCCCTCCCACCCCAACGCCTGCGACTTGTTTTGAAAACAGAGAGGAGGTTCTATCGTGGCTCAATGCCGCTATCGAGGAACTTGGCGGGCTCCAGGCTGCCGTCGATCAGTTGATCTATTTGCCGGAGTCACAGAGAGAGGCACAAGTGGGCGGACTACAGGAGGCACGGAAAAGAGTCGCTGAGTTGAAGTCAATCATGAAGGAGGGGGATGCGATGAACGAACATCCCGCCTGCGAAACGTTCCGTCCAACTCCAACTCCAACTCCCACGCCCACGCTGACCCCTACGCCCACTCCTATTCCCACTGCCACTCCTACCCCACGCGGAGGGTTATGGGTAGGGAAAACCCACGGATTCTATGTCCCGGATGCTGGCAGAACCGTCCGGCATCAAGAGACGCGGGAGCGGATAATCGCCTACTTCTTGGAGAACTACCAAGTGTTGTGGGTCGGAAAGTGGCAGGGGCTGCCCACGAATGGTACATGCACCATCGTTGCGAAAGCCGCACAGAACTGGGTGTGCTCTGTGGGCGATTCGAATCTGACCTACCAGATGGTGACAGACTTCATCGACAACGCCGCACCTGCACCAACGGCTACGCCCACACCCACGCTAGGGGCATGGCGACCGTTCAGCCACACTGACCCTCTGACGCAGGAAAGGCGCCAAGGGATTCGAGTACAGGCAGTGTGGAGTGATACCAATCAGTTCTTGGCAGGCTTCATCGGCCTCTACCTGTTCTGCGACGGGTCTACACCTGGCGGTTATGTTCACTGGAATCAGACCATGAGGCCGAGCATTTTCGGTATGTTCAAAGCCAGTTACTCCGTAGATGGCGGCCCCGTCAATGATGTGCAATGGGGAGAACTCATAGGTGGTCAGGGGACATGGATCAATGAGGCGCGTTCCTTCGCAAGCGATATTCGTGGCAGCAGCGAAGTGGTCGTGCGTGCGTGGCAGTCTGACGGCAGCTTCGCCACCGCTCGCTTTCCCACGGCAGGAGCTCGAAGGGGTTTGGGGGAGTTAGCGTGCTTCGAATAGCAACAGCTCTGCTGTAGTGCGGTTTGGCTACGCCGCATAAGAGCACGGAATCAGCCATCTCGAGAATTCTCACATTGTTACAGAATCTACAGCGCGATTTCTATTTGGCGACAGCCAAGTACCCTTTAGCACGCAGATGAAGCACAGGGTCGATGTATTCTGTGCAGAGCCTTGGGTGCCCTGCAGGAGGAAATACATGGATTGTCGCGTCATCCGAACTCTTGGTTTCTACAGCTACTCGGTCATGTTGGGAGGCTCTGAAACGTGCAGCAAGGTGGAATAGGGCTGCACCCAAGTTCCAGGGGTGATTTAGCACATCAGCTTCGTCAATTCTTTCAACAGAGCTTACTTTACCGTAATCATTTCTGCGGGGAGCACCATTGAGAAACGATTCCAAAGTTGGATATGGGACGATTGCCCGAGCACCCCAATCATCAATACTAGTATCGTATCCACGAATAAGCACTCGTTGAAGAGCATCGCCAGCTATCATTCTCCAAACTTTAGGTTCGTCATGTAGATCAAGCGATTCTTCGTATACATACTGCGCAGTTTCCTCACAGGATCGAATCTGGCGTGGTGCTTCGTATCCACCCATGTACCCTATTATATTAGCAACATGACGCTGCATCGCCAGTGTACCGAAAAGCGCAGCATACGCATCTTGTAAATCGGAGAACGGTTTATTGCCTTCACTGTCGTCCGCGCCAATGAAGGTAACGTCAAGGCGCTTGTTGAAGATTGCTAGCACTTCAGGGTCTCTATGTAACATCATCGGAGTCCTCCTATTCTATTCTTCTACAATACTCGAAACTGGCCGAAGGTCAAGGCTATTCTTGCAGTCGTATCGTCACCTACAGAATCCACAGCGCGGGTTCGATGGCGATATAACCACGACCCGGCCGCCGTAGACGGCCACGTAGGAGTCCGGGTGCTCTTCACTGATCTGGTCCCAATCGAGTTGAAGCACTCTACGTCGTCGCAGAACCGGCAGTGGGCTTCCATGTTGCGGCGGAGATGCTTTAGGCCATGCCAAGTGTGTACCACGCGGCGCACTACGCAACCCCCACTCTTGCCCTCCCGCGCGCGGGCGTAGAGTCGCGGCCAAGTGAACGGATGACGCAGTCGGGACGTGCGCGATGGCCGTGATCGATTCAGATGCCCACGTCGTGGGATCGGAGCGGACGTGGGACTTCATTCCGGAGGACCTGCAGCACCTTCGCCCCATCGTGCTGCTGCCCAAGGAGGGCTACAAGTCGCCCTCGCCGGAGTTCTGGTACGTGGACGGCGGGCTTTCAAGGGCGTCAACGCCGGGCTCGACACGGACGAGGCCACCCACGAGGCGAGCGACATCGCCAGGCGCCTCGCCCACATGGACGAACTCGGGGTCGACACGCACGTTCTCTACCCCAGCATCTTCCTTCGCCCGCTGGCCACGCACCCGGAGGTCGACCTCGCGCTCGCGCAGGGCTACAACCGCTGGCTCGCCGACATCTACCGGCAGGGCGGCGGACGCCTTCGCTGGGCAGTCGTCCTCCCCACAATGTCGCTCGACAAGTCAATCGAGGAGATGCAGTTCGGGAAGGACAACGGGGCGTGCGCCGTGTTCATGCGCGGCATCGAGGGGCCGCACCGGCTGAGCGACCCGTACATGACGCCCCTTTGGGAGGAGGCGCAGCGGCTCGACCTGCCGGTGTGCATCCACGCCGCGACGGGCAACTTCAACTTCTTCGACTACTTCGGGCGGGACACGGGCTTCTCCACGTTCAAACTCTCCGGAGTGGGCGCGTTCCACGACATCGTGATGAAGGACATGCACCTGCGCTTCCCCGACCTGCGCTGGGGGTTCGTCGAACTGAGCGCGTCGTGAGTCCCGTAGGCGATGAACGACCTCGCTCTGCGGTTCGAGAAGCGGGGCACGCATACAGCGTACTGGCGACGCCACGCGGAGAGGTTACCTATCCTGAGGTGTGGTCCCAGTGCATCCCGCGTTGACGGCCAGCCACTGTGAAGTTGCCACAAAACGCCATGCTCCAGTGGTTGTCGCCTCACGTTAGGCTCGCGATACAGTAATGGCATAACGCGCTTACGGGCACTCGTGGCTAAGGCCCTTTGAAATCGCGGATAAGGTCGGACACCCAGAGAAGAGCCTGGGGATAGTAGGCAAGGTCAAGTACGAATTCTTGGCCTGGGCCGTTGCGCTGCACATAGACATGCTTGCCGTGAGGAGTCCAAGTGCAATCGCCAAAGTAAGTAAGTGGTGGTTTATCGTTGCCCGGGTCAAACCACTTGGGCAGTCGCCATTCCGTCACACTTGATCCTTCCGGGTCCGTGAGACACAGCCGCTCGTCGTAACGGGAGAAGACTCCCGCTCCATCTGCGATTGGGCCCTTGCCCAGGTTCAAGTCGTCAGATGCAATGTATAGCGTGTTAGTCGGGTCGCCTGACCATGTGAAATGGTCGTGATAGCGTGCCCACGGGAGATCGTTCTTGCCAAGGTCGTCTACCCTGTGGATTCCCCCGACCTGAAGCCAGCCCCACAAGACGTGCAGCCAAGGTTCTCGGTTATCGAAGCGCAAAGGACGTGTTGTGCGTTCGACTCGCTGATACAGACCGAAGAACAGGAACACATCGCCGAGGCCCACGCCTTGATTACGCAGATGGCCCTGGGCCTTGTCGCGCTGCCCAAACAGAGGTCTCCAGCCTGGGTTGCGCCGCTTGTACGCACGCCGATTGATATCCGGATCGAAGTGTGCGACATGGTCTGCGCTGTAGTCGGTCAGGTCTTCGACCACTTCGCCAATGTTGCGCCTGTGGTGCCACAGGTCCCCGTAGGTGATTCCTTCAACAGAACCAGAGGGAATTGGCAACGAGAACATCGTTTCGTCACGGAAAATGGGGCTTGGGCTGTTCCCCGATTGCTTCCCCGAATCAAACCCCTTGCGGCTGAGTATCAATCGCCTCGGTTTCATTCTCTCTCCGTACGTCGGCCTACTGAACCAGCAGTAGCTTACCTGTTGAGAGCGCCCGTCAAGCTGCCAGTGCTCGACAATGCGACCGTTTCACCCACTTGGACGTAGAGGTCGTCGTTCAGCCCCGCTGGAAGGCATAGGAGGGTTCTCCGCCTCCCGGGATGCGCCACGCGGGTCCGAGCGGCCCTACCAGCTCCAGCAACTTGCGGTGGGAGACGTAGAGCGGGACGCGGACGCCGGTCCGCGCAGTCTCCCGCCGGGCGACGCGAAGGAAGTGAGTTGCGGTGAGGTCGTCCTCGAAGACGACGAGGACGCTTGGCGGCGCGCCGTGGTCGCCAGCGGGCCTGCCGGATGCGAAGTAGCGCACGTAGGGCGCGATGCGGGCCGCCATGGTGACGGGTCGCACGGCTCTGCGCTCCCATTCCAGGAGGAAGGACCACGTCCGTCCATCCTTCCCCAGGACGCCGGAGGCGTCGGGGCGGATGGAGTAGAGCCTGCCGTTGTGGCGGAAGAAGACCGAGGAGCGGTGCGGCGGGTCGACCTGCAGGATCTCTAAGCCGAGGGAGCGGGACTGGACGGCGAGCGCAGCGATGAAGGAATGGACGGCCTCGGTGTGGCCGGCGTTCCTGTGCAGTTGGCGGCTCCGCGTGCCCGAGACGTTGCGCCACGTCAGCGGGACATCTGCGTCCAGCCTCACGCTCCACCGCCGGCGGGCGTCGCCCACGGATGCGCGGTCCCTGCGTGCGAGGAGTGCAAGCCCCTTGTCGGTGAGCGCGAAGCGGCGGCCTTCTCCTTCGGCGGGAGCGAACGCGAGGCCGAGGCGCCGGAGGCGTCCCATGACCTGCGAGAGGCGCGGCGCGCGCACGCCAAGGAGCGCACCGAGGTGCGCGGGGGCCAGCCATGGCCAGGCCGCGAGTAGGTCGAGCGCGCGCTTCTCCGCCGGTTTCAGGCGAACCGGCAGCAGGTGGTCGGGCACATCCTCTTCTGCACCATCGACCGCAAGGTCTTCGGGCATCGTCGCACGGAGGGGTGAGTCCTCGACGGGGAACTCTCCCTCCGGCGAGACCCGGACGAGTGCCGCCTGCAGGCTCAGCAACCGTCCGTCGCCCGGCGTGCGCCATGCGGAGCGATACGCGCCCGCCCCGACCGTGCGGGACTCGACGGCGAGGAACGCCGGTACCGGAAAACTGCCCAGCAGCCTGCCCGCGTGCTTCAGGCGCGACCCGTCGGACGCGAGCACGAGGAGCGCTCCCGGCAGTTCGGTATCGTGGAGCCGCCGCAACCGCTTTGCGAATGCGGTCCTGCCCGAGGTGGAACCCTGGCGGACGATGCCGACGGTGCGTCCATCGGCCAGGGCGACCGCAGCATCGAGCGGGGACGCCCTGAACCACCGGAACCCACGCACCGGTCCCGAGGCGGCGGCGATGGAGGCGGTGATGCGATAGACCACGGCTGCGGCATCGAGCCGTTCGAGGAGGATGCGCCGCCACTGGGCGGAGACGGGGTGCGTCCGCAACAGCTGCTCCACGGGTGTGTCCTGCTCATGCGCGAGACGTCGCAGCCCGTCCCCGGTGAGGATGAGGCGCCTCGTCGAGGGGATGACCGGAGAGGCGTGGGATACCGCGGTTACGAGCCCCGCGCCTTCCAACGCGGAGCAGGCGTTGTAGGCGGCGCGCTCCGAGATACCGGAGACGGCGGCCAGTTCGATGCGGTCGAGGAGCGGCATGGCGGCCAGCCGCTCCGTGACTTGGAGTTGCAACCCGTTCACGATGCCGCCTCCTCCTGCCCGGCGTCCTCCTCCGGCTGCTCGGGGGTGGGATTGCGGGGGCTGGTCTTGCCGGGAGTCTCGCCCGGAGCCTCGCCGGGCGCCCTGGCGTCCTTCTGCTCTGCGGCGTTCTGGGCGGGACCCTGGTTCGGCTTGGAGCGCGGGGCGCGGCGGCGGCGCTTCGCCTCCTCCGTGAGGATCGTCTCCATCGGGGTGGTGTAGGCGGCTGAGGCTGCGCGGACCCGCGCTGCGGTCTCGGGATCTCCGGGCTCGGGCGCGAGGACGGTCATGGAGAAAGCGGGCTCCCGCCTGTTGCCGACGGTTGCGCGGACGTAGCACTGGTGGACGCCGAGCGAGACGATGTCCTCCTCGGAGACCTGGTCCCTGCCGAGCTCGCCCGCGAGCCTGCGGGCGTCGGACGCCGCCGTCTGGAAGACGGCGATGCAGCCGGTGTTGGCCAGGACGGTGTCGGACATGGTGTGGGAGAGGTCGTCGAGCTTGGCGAGGCTCTGGGTTGCGAGGATGAAGGATGCGCCGAACTTGCCGAGTTCGGAGAGCATGGACTCGTAGTCGACGCCGGGCATCGACTGCATCTCGTCGACGACCACCAGCGCGCCGCGCCGCCGGTCCCGCGGCAGGCTGCCCTGCTCGCGGATGACGGCGTCGACGAGGTTGAGGATGGACGAGCCGAGCAGGGCCGCGACGTCGCGCCCGACGACGCCCTGAGCGGTGGAGACCAGCAGGATGCCGCCGTCGAGGATGGTCCGGCGGATGTCGACGGTGGAACGGCGTTGGCCCAGGATGGCGCGAGCGCGTTTGGACGAAGCATAGTAGCCGAGCCGGGTCTGGACCGGTGCGATGGCGTCCGCGCGGTATTCTGCGCGCCAGCCCATGAACTCCCGCCTCCACCACTCCGACAGGAACGGGTCGCTCACCTGCTGGAGGACCTTCTCGCGGAACCTTGCGTCGGAGATGAGGGGCAGGCCGTCGAGGATCGTGTACTGGCGGGCGGGGTCGGTCGCCGGATGCACGTTCACCTCGTGGAGGGTCTTGACGACGTGCTCGAGGATCGACTGCATCCGCGGCCCCCACTGCTCCCACAGACCCCTCGCGATCCTCACCACGGCATCGGCCGTGCGGTCGCGGTCGGTGAAGACGTGGGCATCCAGCAGGTTGATGCCGACCGCGCCGGTCTCGTCGGCGAGGTCGATGAGGCGCACCTGGGGGATGAGCTCCTCCGGGACGTGTTCGAGGAGGTCGCCGACGAGGTCGGCGTGCGGGTCGACGACGATGATGGCGTCGCGGTCGCGCCCCGCCGCCTTCTCCCGCATCCTGTGGACGATGGAGTGCTGCATGAGCGTGGACTTGCCCATGCGGGTGCGCGCGAAGTAGACGTGGTTGCAGCGCTGCAGCTCGCTGGGGAAGTAGACGGCCTGGGCCCTGCCCTCGGTGGTTTCGCCCACCGGCGCGCCGGAGCGGAAGCTCTTCGCCGAGGGCGGCAGCGTCCGCGCGCCGGAGCGCTCCACCGCAGGGGTGTCGTCGGCGGGGGCAGGCGGGTGCCAGAGGCAGGCGGCCTCGCGGACGCCGATGACGCTGCGCTTGCCGAAGAGCCCCGGCGGCTCGGGGCCGAGCCCGGTGTCCAGGACGTCCACCGGCTCGATGTCGCCGCCGACGAAGCTCGCGCCGGAGGGGTTGTCGTAGTGGCGGTAGGCTGCAGCGATGCGCTTCATGATCGTCCCGGCGCGCTCAGATCTGCCGCCCGGCGGCAGGATGACCGTGACCTGGACGTCGGCCTCGAACGCGATGCGGGATATCTTCTCGGCGACGAGGGCTGGCGCGTAGAAGCGGGCGGGCTTGAAGAAGCGGGCCTTCACGTAGCCGACGGCGATGAGCGCGGCGATGACGGCGAGTCCCATCAGGACGGCCTTCCACGTCTCGCCTGCCTGCACCCACGTGTACGCCCTGAGGCCGACGAGGGCGAGGAGGCCGAGCACGGCCATGCGGATCGGTTCGGCAGACGAGGGCGTGCCGGCCTGGGTGGACTGCGGCGGGGGTGGCGGCGGTGCGGGCCGCTCGTGGGCGAGCCGCTGATGGTGGACGGCCCAATCGGGGCCGAGCGAGCGCATCCGCACGCGCGAGATCACGCGCTCGCCGGGGTTCAGGCCGGAGAGCGCGCCGAGTGGCGCAAGCAGGGGGTCCGAGCCGGGATCGGTGAGGTCACGGTCGTGGAAGGTGCGCAACGGCACGTATTCGGGACCCGAAGAGCGCAGCGTCGCCGTCCACGCCTGCTCGCCCTCGTCCAGCCGCAGGGGGTCGTCCTCCGGCGCGATCTGCCGGGTGCGCGCCTGCGGATAGTGGACGGCGATCTGGCCCCTGACGGCGTCCTCGTCGTGGCAGCGCGCCATGACGGTGACGCCGTCTGCGTCCCCGGCGAGTTCGAGGGAGAACGGATCGGGGTCGGTGATGGAGCCGAGGAGGTTCTCGACGGCGAGGAGATTGCGCTCGCCGGTGCGCGGCGGCGTGACCTCCAGCAGCACCGGGGTCTTCTCGGCGCTGTCGTCGGCCCTGTGGTTGTAGTTGTTCAAGAAGGGCAGTTTCATACGGTTCTTTCCTTTCCTCGTGGGGGTAACCACGTGTTCGGTCTGTTCTGTGTTCAGGTCATTTGGCGAGCACTGCTCCATGAGGTGCGCTCGTATCTCGCTGTCCCCCTACGTCATGGCTGCGCCTCCTGCCTGCCGGGCCGCCACTCGATGAGCTCGGTCTCCTCCGGCGTGGCCTCGATGCGGATGGGGAACCGGCCGCCGCGGGCCAGCAGCAGCCCATCGCCCCTGGGGCACGAGAGCAGCCACCGCTGCAGCTCCACCGGCAGGTCGAACGCATCGCCCACCGTTGAGATGGCTGCTGCGTCCTGCTGGAGCAGGAGCTTGAAGGCGGCGTTCTGCAGGAGCGCCCTGCCGGAGTGGCCCGTAATGGCGCGGGACGAATCCTCGGAGAGGAGGTCCTGCACGTCCTGGGTGATGAACTGCAGCCCCAGCCGGTGCTTCCGGGCCCGCTTCGCCATCGACACCATGAAGGCCGCGCCCTCGGGGTGCTGCATGATCGACCACACCTCGTCGACCACCAGCAGGCGGGGCCTGGGGTTCTGGGCGGCCGCGGCCCAGACGGTCTCGGTGCAGACCATGGCGGCAGCGGGCCTGAGCTCGGGTTCGAGGAGGCGGAGGTCGAAGACGGTGACGAGCGCCTCGTTGGACAGCAGGTCGTCACCCTCGTCCGAGAGCAGGTGGCGGAGGCTCCCGGTCGCGAAGGGCCGCAGCAGTTTCGCGAGGTCCTCCGATTCGCCGCTCTGGATGTATGTATAAAAGTCCTTGAAGCCGGTGCGCTCCCTGGGCTCGGCGTAATACGAGGCCAACGCGTGGTCGAGGGCGGCCCTGCGCTCGGCGGAGAGCCGCTCACCCACCATCACTTCGATCAGCCGCCTGAGGCTGCCGATGCGCAGCAGCAGCTCCTCGGCATCGCCCCGGTCGATGACGAACGGGTTCATGCCCTGGCCCGGGACGCCGGGGGAGATGACGCGCCCGCCCGCCGCGCGGGCCATGTCCGCGTATTCGCCCTCAGGGTCGATGACGTAGGCGGTGACCCCCCGTGTGACGCCCCGGAGCACGCCGAGCTTGGTCGCGAACGATTTCCCGCTTCCCGATCGCGCCAGCACGGCGGTGTTGGCATTCAGGTGCGTGCCGTCCCACGGGTCGTAGACGATGGGGGAGCAGGCGCGCAGGTCGATGCCGTACAGCGTGCCGCTGCGGGTGTCCAGGTCCGGCGGGCAGAAGGGGAAGAGGCGCGCGATCGACGAGGTGTCCAGCGTGCGCCACTCCGCCACTGCATTGAGGGCGATGGGCAGTGTGGACAGAAGACCCGCACGCTGGCGGAAGGGGAGAGCATCGGTCCTGCCGAGGGTGGCCGCGAAGTGGGCCCTCACCCGCTGGGTCATCTCCTTGAGGGATGCCTCGTCGTTGGCGTGGAGGGTGATGGCCAGCGATGCGTGAAAGAGGCGCTCGCGCCCCCGCTGCACGTCGTCGCGCAGGCGGGTGACGTCCTCGAGGGCGATGGCGGCCTCGGGGGACATGGTGCGCCCCTTGCGCAGGGAGAGGGAGTGAGCGGACTCGAATCGCACCTTCTGCCACTCCAGGGTGCGGGCGGCCTGCTCGGCGGGGATGGGGCCGAGGTGGATGGCGAGGTCCATGGGGGCGCCTGCCGCCATCAGGGCCTGCAGGAAGCCGGGGGCGAGCGCACGGGGCCAGCGACCCAGGTGCAGCGAGCGGGTGAGATGCTTGCCCACGCGCATCTCCCGGCGGTTGACCATGACTTCCACTGCCTTGTCCTCGCTGCGGTCGGAGGGTGAGCCGCCGAGGGCGGATGCGAGCATGAGGCGGCGCAGCGCACGGCCCGTGAGCGGATGGACGGAGAGGCCCGCCCTGCCCAGCAGGCCGTGCAGGTCGGCGATGCGCTCGAAGGGACAGACGGCGTAGAAGCGGCGGTCGAGGATGCCGCTGCGTAATTCGAGTGCGGTCAGCAGGGAGCGGAGCGATTCCGCCGCGGCTGCGGTCTGCGGCGGCAGGTCGCCGGGCTGAGCCGTACGCAGGTTCTCGCGCATGGCGGCGAGGTCGGGCGGGTGCTGGCGGATCAGGAGCTGGAGCGGGAAGTCGAGGGCGTTGAGCGCCCCCGCGAACGCGCCGAGCTTCGGCTCGTCGAGCTCGAGTCCCATCACCTCGCAGACGCCGAGTTTCACCCGGTCGATGCGGACGGGGCCGTCGTCCTCGACGTGCGAGAGCATGAAGCAGAGCGGCAGCGGCAGCGGCGGCTTCGCAACGCGCTCCGGCTCCTGCCCCACTTCGAGTGTCGCGTCTCTGGAAGGCAGCACGCGCCAGAGGGGACTGGCACGCTTGGGCTGCCGTGCGCCCTCCGGTTGCTGCGGCTCCTGCCCTGCTTCGGATGGCGCACCCTTCGTGCGGTGCGTCATCCGCCTGGTTCGGTCGATCAGATTTCGCATGTCGTGCGTGTGTTCCTTTCCTGCCGGTCAGCGGGCTTGGTGGGTGTGGATCAGGGGACGGAGACGATGCCGGAGCGCAGGACGAGGGCGACGGCCTTCGCGGAGAGGACCACGACGAGGCCGATGAGGGCTCCAGCGATCGCGCCCCGTGCTCTGCCTGCATTGCGCGGCTCGGCGCCCTCCGCCATCAGGACGAAGCCCGCCCAGACCACGGCGAAGAGCGCCAGCCCCGCTGCCGCGTACGCCATCGCGGTCAGCACGCCGTCGAAAGCGGCGAGCATCGTCGCCTCCTCGTGGGACGCGGCGGCGGAGACCGCCGCCGCGCCGGGGACCGTCAGGGCTGCCGTGATGCGTCTCACCACGGCCACTCCCACCCGAAGAATCCGAACAGGCCTTTCCCCTCGCCGTCGGTGAGCGGCGTCTGAACGGGGGTCGGCGTCGGTGTCGGCACCACCGGCGGAGTGAACGGCTCATACGGGGCGTCCGCCCCGATGGTGAACGCCATCTCCACGGTCTCCTCCCTGCTGCCGTAGGCGCTGCCGCGCGGGCGCACCTCGGCTGCTATGTACTCCTCGTGCTTGATCAGAACCTGGGGCACGACGGTGATGATCTCGGGAGGGATCGTGAGGCGGGCGGAGATCTTGTGGGAGGAAGAGGTGCCGTCCTCGTTCCGCACGGTCACCGTCTCGGTGACGGTCTTGCTCGTGCCGGGCCGCAGCACCTGCACCGGCACCAGGCGGGTCTCCTCCCGCTCCGGGATCAGCGTCAGCACCACCAGCGGCGGGGCGTTGCCCCGCAGGCTCGCCTCCATGACGGCCTCGATGCCGAGCTCGTGCACCGCCTCGCCCGGGGGAACGGCCAGCCGGAAGGCCGCGCTGTCCGGCGGATCGAGGTTGACGGTGGCGACCGCGTCGCCGGAGGAGATCGTCACGGCGCCGTGGACGTCCGTCACGCGGGTCTTCATGACCATGGGCCCAGCGATGTGCTCCTCCCCGGTGACGAGGGTGAGGTCGATCGGGTGCTCGACCCTCTCGACGCAGTCGTCAGCTGCCAGCCGCCCGGTGATGGAGCCCGGACTCCAGCGCAGCTGGGTCACCTTGACGTCGCAGAGCTCTCCCTCCGCGACAGGCAGCGGGTGTGGCAGTTGGTCTCCCTCCAGGCTCACGGCCCCGGACTGCCCGGAGCCGTCCACCCAGGCGAAGGTGAAGGACGGGGCGTCGCCGGAGAGCGGCAGCGTGTAGAAGATGGTCTGCCCCGCTCTCACCCGCGCGTCGCCGTAGAACAGGATGTCCCGTCCCTCCGGGCCGCCGAACGCCTGCACGTTGAGGTCGAGCTCGGTCGCGGCGCGCAGGGTGACGGTTGCCTTCTCCTCGAAGACGGCGAGGCTCTCGACGAAGAGCCTGCGACCGGGCACCGGCGCGACCGGGTCGAAGTCGATCTCGTTGCGCCAGCGCTCCGGGCTCGTCTGCGGATACGGCGTGCCCGGCCCCGGGGTCGGCTCCGGGGTTGCTGCGACCGTCAGCAGGGCTGCGGCTCCGATGAGCGCGGTGCGCCACATGGCGGCGTGACCGCCGTCCCGCTTGCCCCGGTCCTGGGGCCTGCGCCGGTTGCGCAGCCAGCGCTGCAGGCGCGGCGACCTGCGCCCGTTCCGGTGCTCGCGCCTCCTCCGGCTCCCGCGCAGCCTGCGCAGCGCGCGCAGCCTGTTGACGCGTCTGCGCGTCTTCTCCCTGACGAGGTGGGGCAGGCCCGGGTTGTCGCTCTCAGGAAGCGGCTCGCCGCGCACGAGTTCGGCGGGCGTTCCGGCGTAGCGCCGTCCGCCTAATCGGTACTGGAGCAGATCGGCGGCCACCAGCGGCAGACGCCGTCCGCCGATACGCCCCACCATCCCGGCCATGCCGATGAGGGCGAATACCGCCGCGAGCCCGAGGCGCACCTCGGGCCATGGGATGGGTGCGTACCGGTAGGAGCCGTAGGCCAGCGCGCCGACCGCGATCAGCCCGACGACCTGCTGGAAGGTGAACCAGCCCAGGACCTTGTCCTCGGCCTGGACGTGCGTGGGCACTTCGTGTGCTTGCATGTCTGTCTTCTCCTTGTGCTGCTCCGGCTATCCGCCGGGGATGGGTGTGGGCGTCGCCGGGTCGGGGATGTTCGGCGTGACGGTGGGGTTGACGACCGCGCTCATCACGAGGTCCACGATGCCGTATGCCACCAGGATCAGGACGATGCCCACGACGGCGGTCACCATCGCGGACTTGCCCCGCTCCATCTGGTGCGGCGCTCCGCTCGCCGTCAGGTAGAGGTACGCGCCGTACACGAAGTAACCCGCGCCTATCGCGCCCGCGAACCCGATCAGGATCCCGACGAGGTTCGATATCGTCTGCGTCAGTTGTTCCATAACGTTGACTCCTTTGTTCCTTGTTCTTCTCGGTTCGATCCGTCTGTCGCTCCGCCCTACATGCACATCGCTGCTCCTCCGTTCTCCATGCGTGAAATCGGCGCGGGCTCGTGTATCGCCCGCGTGGTGTTGTCGTTACTCGCTGCTGCTCCGTGGGGTTGCGGTTCCGCCCGCGTTCGGCGGCGTGCCCGCATCTGCCGCGGACCGGGAGGCACCCACGCCGGAGGCTGTTGCCGAACCCGCTGCGGATGCGGCAGACCCGGCACTCCCCATAGCCGATGCCCCTGCTCCGGCTGCGGAGCCGCCTGACATGGCGCCGGATGCCGCGCTCCCGAGGCCGCCCGCAACACCCGCTACGCCGCCTGCCACTGCCGCGCCCGCGGCGATGCCGCCAGGCCCTCCGGCAGCGCCCGCGAGCAGCGGGCCCATCGACCGTGCGGCACGCATCGCCGTGGTGGGCAGCGAGAGGCCGAAATGGAGCGTGTGCAGCCACGCGTCGAACGTCCCCGCGTTCCCCAGCATCGACGGCACCCGCGTGGCCAGGTAGACGAACGCTGCCGACAGCACCAGCTTCCACACCAGGTCGCGAACCGGCTCGAACGCGCCGATCGCCGCGAACTCGTTCAGCATCGCGAAGCCCATCGACAGCGCGATCAGCTGCACCGCCTGCTGGAAGACTGCCGTCATGAACAGGCGCAGCCAGTGACGCCCCCAGCCCGCCGTGTGCGGGACGATCCACAGCCCCAGCGCGATGGGGGCCAGCGCCACCAGCAGGTCGATGAGCGCGATGCGCAGCAGCATCTGCACCAGCACGTAGAGGACGAAGAAGCCGTAGACGAGGTAGAGCAGGCCGATCAGCAGGGCCATCCCCACGCTCCCGGCCCCCACCGCCGTCAGCAGCGTCTCCTTCGATGCCCGCAGCAGGTCGCCCGCCGTGAAACCGAGCTCTGCTGCGATGAAGCCGGAGACCGCATCCGATGCGTCGATGACCAGCGCGCACCACCAGAGCGATGAGGCCGCAGCGGCCAGCCCCAGCACGAGCCGGGGCACGATCTCGCGCCAGCCCGCCTGCGCCCTGCCGAGGTGCTCGGAGACGATCAGGGAGAGGCCGAGCCAGCCGACGATGACGACGAGCAGGCCGGAGGTCACGGCCCAGACGGCCGTCCACGCCTGAACGACGATGGGGTGCGCGTAGGTGAGCGCAGCGGGGGTGCCGGTGAGGACGTCGTTCATGGGGGCTATCCATTCCCGCAGGCGTCGGTGCCGCTCACCTGCTCGACGATGCCGCAGAGCGCGCCGTGCACGGCCTCGACCATCCATCCGGCGAACGCGCGCGCCCACCGCCCCGGATCGAGGGCGGCCAGTACGCGGTCCCAGAGGCTGGTGGGCTGGTAGATGGGAATCACGACGTTGAACGTGTGAGCGTCGCCGCCGTGCATGGCGACGATGACGAGGAGGAACGGCTCTTCTCTGTCCAGGTCGGGCTGCTGGGGGATGACGGGGTAGTGCCAGGCGTATTCCCAGCCGTCAGCACGCGGGTTGCCCGGTGCGTGGACG
Organism: Dehalococcoidia bacterium; assembly: GCA_965208625.1. Lineage (GTDB taxonomy): Bacteria > Chloroflexota > Dehalococcoidia > Lucifugimonadales > Australimonadaceae > Bin16. Next base: position 603,917 of record OZ242348.1, on the reverse strand, counting down.
CGGAACATGGGGGTGAGCCAGTCGCCGGTCTCGGGGTCTCGGATGCCGTAGTGGATGGCGCTGACCTGCCGGTCGAAGACGGGTCTTGCGATGAAGCCGCCGTCCTTCTTGCGCTCGACGAGTTCCCTGTCGTGGTTGACGAGGGTGAGGTCGCCTCCGCCCTGCGCGAGGGCGATGCTGCCAGATGGGATAGCCGCAAGCACTGCCAGAAGAAGCGCTGCGGTCAGTGTGATGAGTCGTCGTGTCCTATCGGTCGCGGCCCTGGTGGCCGGGTGCGCTCGCATCTGTCCAGTCCTCCTCGGCGCCGGTTGGCCCGGCGCCTCGATATCCAGTCTGAGGAGGGCCGCAGGCGATTCGGAAGGTCACATAACGGGTGACATCGATGTCACCCGTTATGGCGCGTGGCGATCCGCGGGCTTCCCGTGGTGTCATGGACGTGTACATGAGATGGACGAATGTCCGGAGGGGAAGACGGAGTCGTGGGCAAGGCCGCGGCCTATCGGACGGGGAACGCGTCACGTAACGAGGCAACACTTCCGGTTCGGGGCTCAATGCACGGCCAGTGGACAGCCACACGAGTGAAAGTTCCCTCGGAGGGAACCGGCATTGCGGGGGCGAGTTCCCACTGCCACGAGTGGAAGTTCCCTCGGAGGAAACTGAGGGGACGGGAGGAGGGCGATGCAAGAGGAACGACTGACGGAACGGGATGCCCCCAGCCTGGAGAGCGTGCTCGAACTGCGGCTGCTGGCACTGCTCCACGACCTCGTGACCAGCCGTGGGCCGATGGAGACCGCCGAGCTGCTGGGGGTGAACTACAAGACCGTCGCCCGGAGCATGGAGGCGGGACGGCTGTCGGTGTATCTCCGTGAAGCGCTCATGGAGCAACTGATCGCGCGGCGCACCGCCGAAGGATCAGCGGACCTGGACGACGGGGAAGAGGACAAGCGGACCTTGGGCGCACTGGGGGAGCGGTTGACCGCGCTTGCCGGGGTGGTGGATGAACTCCGCTCGTCCGTCGCGCAGGAGATGGGGGCAATGCGGGAGGAGCAGGCCGGGGTCGTGCGCGGGCTGGAACGGCGGCTCGCGCACATCGAGGCGCAGCGTCAGGGCGGCGCAGGCGCGGACGGCGGGCCGAAGGTCACTTCCACAGCCGGGGCATCGGAGCCGCAGGGTGAACGCCCCAAGAGGCGGGTGTACCGCACGACGCACCCGAAGGTGGTGACGGCTGAGCCCGAGGACGGAGAAGAGGACGTCTACGGCGACGCCGAGCCGCTGGTCATCGCATGGCGGAAAGCACGGGCCATGCGGAGGGCCGCGAAGGGCAGGCTGGAGCGAGCGGAGGCCACGGAACGGGTGATGTCGCTGGAGATCGCACTGATGGAGGGACACGGGCTGACGCTCGCGCCGGAGCGTGACCCGTACGACGGGATCAAGATGTCAAGCGAACTGCGGTGGCGACGGCTGGAGGTGGCAGCTGCGCGCCGGGAGCGAAAGCGGGCGCTCCGCCAGCGTTGGCTGCGACGCGTGCTCACGCTGGGGCTCTGGTGGGAGTAGGCGTGGGGTTTCAGTGTCAATCCCTGGCCCATCCGAGGAAGCGATCTGCTCCCCAGGGGCCGTGAACCGTTGTCAACGGGCGTCGGGCTGGGGCAGACTGAGTCTGTTGTTCGGCTTGCCAGCGTTCGCACCAGAGAATGCTGGAGGGTTTCGTAGAGTCCCTGCCCTTGGCCTGAGGGATCGAGCACCGCTCTCCCGAAGGTCTGAACGAGGGACGGAAACCGCAACCGGCGGCGGGAAGCATCGGCAGGGTTTGAGTGAACTCCCCTGAGATGCTTCGAGAGCCGGGAACACTGGGGCGGGCACTCCGACAAGCCTCGCCCAACTGAGACCGCTGGAGTGCGTCTGATGCCCTAGCGACTGCTTCGCGTGCGCGGGATGAGCCGCTGCCGACGCCGAGGCTTCTTCCCACACGCCCGTCTGCCGCAGGCTGATCGTGACGTCGGCGCGACGGGCTTCCCCACCGTAGGATCGCCAGTAGGCCTTGACGCCCGGCTTCTTTCCCCCAGAGTGGTGATGGAGTGCCGCCCCCCAGCTCCCCTGAACCGGCACCCCCATCACCGCCGACAGCATACGCCAGCGGCTCCCCCACGTTCTCGCAGTGCGGGCGGAGAGGTGCTATGGTTCTGCGCGGCGCGCCGGGAAGCCTGCGCCTCCCAGGGGGGTGAACCGGCGTGCCCTGACGGCGGCGTTGGCGGCGGCATTACCAGCGCCGCCGTCGCATGCTCCGGCACGGTTGTCGACGTTGACGTTGTCATTGACACCGTCGAAGCGCCCGCCCCGCCACCCCATCTTCTCCGTTGACCGCAACCTGTTCCCCACCGAAGGGTTCCGGTCGGTTCTGCGCGTCCCTCGCCCACGATCTCCGCACGTTCGAACCGTGCGCAGGCCGGGCACCCCCATCCCCCACGACTCCTTCTCCGCCTCGGCATTCCACACCGGGGTCGACGTCTGTCCATTTCGCGACGCCATCGAACACGCCTACCGCGCCGGATGCTGGCGTGGGGCAGAAGAACAAGGAGGTGCAGATGCACTGATCGGACCCACTGAACTGCCGCACATGATACGGCGGCCACCACGTGCAAGGGTTCCCACTGGGGAACGGTAGGGATAGCGAGAGGCCAGGGAGTTGTGACCTCCCCGGCCTCTCTACTCACTGCGCGGCAGAGGCGGCAAGGCCCGGCGCAACAGGAGGTACGACCCATGCTAGCACGACGCACATACGACCCACGAGGACTCGACCGCCGCTGGGCTACGCGCCCCGGCTCAACGGAGGAGGTGTAGCGATGGCCGCATACCTCATCCAGAGCACCCGCCAGCTCCAGCTGGCACTCCGCGACGTCCACAGCGCCCGCATGGGCACCGTGTCCTGGCAGGCAGCAGCCGAGCGGCTCGCTTCCGCCGTCCGCGGGAGCGTGAGCAAGCATCGCGGTCGGCCCGGCATGGGCCGCAGGCCCGTCCGCCTGCTCAACCGCGACGTCTTCTTCACCGCATCCGAGCACCTGCAGCTCACCCAGCGCGCCCTCAGCCGCAGCATCGGCCTCGCGGAGGACACCCTCGGCAAGATCGTCTCCCACCAGCGGGGAGCATCCCCGCAGACCATCGAGGCGCTCAGCGCGGCCCTCGGGGTCTCCCCCGACGACCTCTTCTTCGCCAGCGCGTACCGCGAGGGAGGTGCGGCATGACCACGTACCCGGTTACCTACTTCAAGACGACGGGGGATAGCTCGTTCATCCAGCGCACGCCCAGACCTGCGCAGCCCCGCTGGCGCAGGCAGGACAGCGAACGCATCAACCGCATGGACGACTGCGAGCTCTTCGAGCGTATCGCGGCCGCCATGCAGCGCAGCGGAGGTGGGGTATGACCTCGCCGCAGGTGCGCTCACACGCACGCCATGCTCCGCTGCCAGTGCCGGTGCGGGACGAGTTGCAGCACATCTCCGCGCCCCTGGTGGTCCAGGTGGCGTGGTCGGCCCAGCGCAATCGCTGGGTCTGGTTCGAGTACCTCGATGAGATCGAGGACCTAATCGAACAGCCACTCTACGGCACGGTGGAGATACGGGACCCTATGGTGGACGGGGTGCTCACCGTGCACGAGGGAGGCACGGCCTACGGACAGCTCTCCCGCAAGCGCAGGTCGCAGACCGAGGTCGTGATGTCCATCGAGGAGATGTCGGAGTACCGTGAGTTGCTGCGGCTCGTGACGGAGCCCGTCGACTGGCGGGGTTCGACCGAGGGCTCGCGGCGGTGGCGCGCCATCGCCAAGCGGGCCATACGCGGCTACTTCTACGAGAAGGAGCCAGCCTGATCTTCTACGCATCCCTCGTCCCCGTCGTCCTTGCAGTGGACGACGGGGACGAGGAGGACGAGACCTTCGATGAGGAGACGGACTGAGGCGTCCGCCTCGCATCCAGCAAAGCAACAAGACGAGAGGGTGCCCCCACGGGCGCTCGCAGGAATTGCCGCCGGGCGCACCCTCTTTCCAACCACAAAGCGGTCAGGGAGGGGGGGTAGTGTGCCCGTGCGCCATCTCCCACCGGATACCAGGGCTGGCAGCCTCCTGAAGTCCGTGGGACACCCCACGAACACAAGGAGAAGAACCCCATGGACCTCGCGACCTTCATCGACACCTTCAGGGACTCGTTCACCCAGCGGGTGGTGGTGCGGCGCAGCCGAAGCCCTCGGTATCGCTCTTCTCATGGGCGCTGACCATGGAGCGGGAGCGAGAGGCCGATCTCGTCACAGCGTCAAGGTGATGGCGTTGGCTGAGGGGATACCGCCGGTTCGAACCGGCGGTATCCCTCAGAATGTGTGGGAGTTTCTGCATTTAAGGCCCATCGAGGCAGAGGCTTTGGAGTCGGCGCAGCGGAGGTGGGGCACCCTCGCCGACGGCGCGCACGCACGCTTCGCCCCGCGTTCGGTGCCGGTGCGGAAGGAGTTCCACCAACGTCTCCACGCCCCTAGTGGGCCAGGTGGCGTGGTCGACCCAGCGTCAACGCTGGGTCTGGTTCGATACCTCGACGAAATCGAGGACCGTCCCCCTCAGGGCGTTATGGCCGTGCATGAGGAGTAGATTACCGAGCAGCCGGTCGGATCCGCTGATGTAGATGCGCGAGAGGTCTCGGGGCTACGATAGAATGAGGGAATGAACCAACCCATTGAGCAGTTCATGTGGCCCTATCAGGCTCATTTCCAAATCTTGGTTGAGGTCGGCATCAAGCAAGCACTCTCGGCAATCGGCCTACCAGCGGAAGTCCGAGCAGTCCTAGTAGGATTCGCGCTCGACGATGGCCTACGCCATCAAGTCTGCATCGAACCGGAGGGTGGAGAACTCCACGTTGACCATTTGTCCGGAGTGCTGGCTCGGACTAATGAGCTAGTCCAGACTGACTCTGCGGTGCAACTCATTTACACAAACGCCCGGCTCAATAGGTTAGGCGGTCAGCGCCTACTACGAGAGTCACGTGCCAGAGCTCTCGTTGAAGCCATCGAAGCCTCGCATGTATTCGAAGGGCTCACCTTCTTTGCAAGCGGCTCTTCTCCCATCGACAACTACGAAGTACACACTTGCGTCGGTGTTCCAACGGATGATCTCGAAGTGCTGTCCGTTCTTGAGGACCCCATAGTTGATAGAGTCAAAGTCGGGCGGTCATTGCAGCACGAGGTCATTAACGAATGCCTCCTTCGGGCGGATCGCGCTCTCTATCTCCCAGACCCAGGAACAGATCTTTCCCCCATCGGTCATGCAGAGGACGTCATTAGGGATGCTGCGACGCGGTTGGCACACGGAGCCGCGCATCGAGCGACTGGCCAACCCATCGAACTTTTCTCCTACATCAACGCCTTCACGTCCCTCACTTACGAGCGCACAGGAGCGGAAGGGCGCATCGCCATCGTCTCCGACAAGAAAGCAACGGCTCGGCTCAGCCTTAGATTCCGGCAACCCGTCCCCCTTAGCCAAGCGAGGAGAATGCGAAAAATCTTGCGCCTTAGCGATGATTCGCTTGCAGTGCTAGTAGACCAGCAAGGAGCGTATGGTCTTGGCTTGTGTGCTTCTGGTACAGACGTGGTGGACATTACTGTAAAGGGCCACGCACAGTGGGAAATGGGCATCGATGGATTGGCCCTTATGAGGGTTACCAACGGCCATCCTACTCTCCCGAAACCGCTACTTTCTTTCGAGGGCTTCCGCGATACCGCAAGGCGGGTTCTTGGCCCTATCGAACTGAACCGCATTTGGGCAATCATCCAGGAGGCCCAAGCCGGTGGACATGGAATGATGCTCGTGGTCTCAAACGACCCAGAGGGAGAAGTCGATCGCCTTGGTGCAGAGGCCGTGCCAATCGAACCTCATTACTTGGATCCTCCCGCGGTAGTGCGCCTAGGCCGTGTTGATGGAGCTGTCCTCCTTGGGCCTAACGGCTTCTGCTATGCCTTCGGTGTCATTCTCGACGGTACGGCCGTCGGTCGAGGAGATCCGGGCCGAGGGGCGCGCTACAACTCGGCTGTTCGATACCACTACACAGCAGACACGGCAGACTCATTCATTGTCGTCATCTCTGATGACGGAATCGTCGACCTAATACCAGAACTACGCAAACAGGTGCATAGGGAAGATGTGGAATCGGCAGTACACGACTTTAGCGCTTGCTGTGAAGCAGAGCCCGTTGATGGAGTTAGGTTCTCTCGTACTCTCAAACGCGTCGAGGGTTTCGCTTTCTACCTCGACGAGGCGCAGTGCCAAATAGTCAACGATCATTATGAGAGCGAGATGCGTCGACGATTCGAATCGGGTGGCTTGCGTTTGCAAAGAAATCCCCTTCAACCCCATCCCGACATGAACGATTCATACTTTACCTAGGACAACTCTGAACCAGTCTGTGTCAACCGTGCCCGTTATTGGTATGCGCAGGCGGGGAATCTCGCTGTCCTGTGGAGTGGTGCGGCCGGGCATCGCTTCTCTCTCCTTGCAGGGGAGAGTGGAATGACCTCAAGGCTTCGAGATCATAAGGGAGTTCGTAGTTTCTGGGGAGCACCAGCGGCATTCCTATGAATTAGAAGTGCGAGTGCTCGACCTACCGAGTGACGAACCTGCTCCGACTGGCGTTGGCGCCGTGATGGGACAAGCCGCCTTGTCGACGACGGGTTCCCGGTTGCGAAGGGCCATACAGGAAGAGCTGGCAAGTATGAAGCGACGCCTCCCCCCATCCACTCATAGATGCGACCTTCCTTGCGTTTCCTCGGCGTCTGCGGTTTCCTCGGCGTCTGCGGTCTCCTCGACGGCTTCCTGCCTTTCCCGCCGGGCCGATGTGTCGTCCGGGTCGAGGCGCAAGACCTCGTCGTAGTCCCGCGCCGCCTTCTCAGGCTCCCCCAACTCCATGTACAGGATGGCCCGGTTGCGCAGGGACTCGATATCGTCTGGATCGAGGGCGATGGCCCTCCCGAAGTCCTCCATCGCCCTGAGGGGCTCGCCCAGCTGCGCGTGAGCGCACCCTCGCATGTGGTGTGCCATCGGGTCGTCCGGGGTCAGCTCGGTCAGCCTGTCGTAGTCCTTGACTGCCTCCCGGTACTCCCCCAGCGTCTCGTGGGCGCCCCCGCGCCCTTTCGTACTGTCCGAGGTGCATGCGGGCTATCCCTCTGTTGTAGAGGACCACGGTGTTGCCGGGGTCGAGATAGAGGACCCTCGCGTAGTCTTCCATCGCCAGCTCGTGTTCCCCCAAACTGGTGTGGGCCAGCCCACGGGCCATGAGCGTCTCTCCATTGTCGGGGTCGAGGACCTCAGCGCGCTCGCATGGCTCGCCACCGACTACCACCGCGTCCGAAGCGACGGCGGTGGGGACACCGCCAATCTCGACAAGGCGATCAAGGAGGCATGTCCCGGTTGGTCGTACATCCCGCACCAGTCCGCCGTCACCATCGGCAAGTTCAAGGACTGGTACTTCACCGAGGTGGACGGCAGGAAGCACGAACTCGCAGAGCATGTCGGCAGAGGCTCCAGCGGCAACCCCCAGCACACCATCCGCATCGCCTTCGCTTGGGACAACGACGCAAAGAAGGTCATCGTCGGATACGTCGGACATCACCAGAGAAGCCAGAGAAGCTGAGATTTGTCCATTGAGCATGGCAGCATCGGGCGTAGTACAGTGCAGGCGCACACAGGGAGAGCATCGTGGAAGGGAAGTACATCTAGCGTCAGCAGTAGGTAGTGAGGCAATGAACCCCTGTTCACCTCTTTTTTCTTAGCCACACATCGTATTCGGCAATCGGCTGAGTACGACTGCGGAGGAAGGAATCTGCTTGACGCTTTCCCGTGCGAGCAGAGCCTGCCTGATGGACAGTAGTAATCCGCCAGCCCGAGCCGCTGAAGCTCTCCTTGAGCAAATCGAGGGGTTCGATTCGACGGTCAGGGATTCCGCCGAACCGCACCACGAGCTTCGCCGTTGAACGCGTAGCCGCTGCTACGTTGTTCCAGACCATTCGCAAATCAGAAGCGAACCCCTCTGGACTGGAATGCACAATTTGGCCTTCGTTGCTATAGTCGACAATAGCCGGGCCGCCGAGAAACCAATTCCTCAGCCATTGGTCCGGAACATAGGTACGCATACCGTAATAGGGGGGAGAGGTAATCACCCAATCATAGAGGTCACCGGCCCCAGGTGAAATGACAAAGTTCGAAGATCGGCTATCCGCCAAACGCACGGCCCCTCTCCCCGACGGTTGTTCTTCGTAGTATCTTCGAGCGCGCCGCTCGATCACGTCAAGGATGTCCCGGTATTCAGGGACGAGTTCCCGGTTTTTCCAAAAACGCGTAGCATAACCTGGCTTGGGTGCGTAAGTGCGCGGGCATTGGTTGGAGAGATACGTTATCGTCGTTTTCTGCTTTGGTCCATGAAGGGCACCCAGGATGATTCCGCGTAACGCTATCCGCGCTGGCGCAGAGCAGTCTACCGAGAGGCTCTCGCGATATTGACACAGCGCCTGCAACACTTCGGGGTGATACGCCCAGTTCCAAAACTCTCCCTTCGGAACCTGGGCTTCCGCTGTGCACGACAGAATGCGGCGTGCTTCACAGAGGATTTCATCGGGAGTCGTCGAAACCAACTTGGAACCTGTGATTGCCAAAGCAATAGGGCTAGAGTCCACGCCCAAGGAATAAAGCCCGAGAAGGCGAGCAGCGAAGTTGGTAGTCCCTCTGCCACAAAAGGGGTCAAGGACTCGGTCCTCGGGCTGAGCGTGCCTTCTGAGGATGCCCAAGGGGAAGTCAAGGGGAAACATAGTGAAGTAGGGACAAATGCCGTTCAGAGCGACGGCTCGCTCACGTATCGGAATCACTCTGCGGGCTTCTTCTTGATATATGTCGTCCCTTCCTCGTTCTTGTAGGTGTACCATCCTCCATTACACATTTGGTCCATCGCCTTACGTACTAGACGAAAGGCGAACTGATCCCGGTCGTCGGGGCGAAACGCTCAGCCGCCGAACAGACGCCCCAGCAGCTCCGAGTGATCCACGTTCGCCACGTGCGTGACGTATTCGTCCTGCAGCTTGTAGACGATTACCAACGCCCAGATCACCAGCGCGTGACGCGTGTAGAACGCCGGCGCATCCGACCGCTTCCACACCAGGACTGTCGCGTACACCAGGAACAGCGGTTCAAGGAAGTTTGGGAACAGGAAGAAGGGCGCAGCGGCCAACGCCATGCCGCGGCCACCATGCACGCGTACGTCACGTAGTCCGCCGATTTGTCGATCCGCTGGTAGACCCCGTCCGACAGCCCTAGCGGGGCCAGCAGGTCACCGTCGACGGTATCCAGTACGAAGTTCGCCCACCCGGCTAGGAACGGGAACGGGATGATGGCCAGCGGCAGCAGGTATTTCAGGCCGACGACCGTCGCGATCGCCAGGGCCGACCCGTCAGGCACCGTTCACCATCTCCGCCCCTTCGGCGAGGACGCCGACCCGCCCGCCCGCCCGCCCGCCGCTCCGACTCAGTCCACAGCCCGCAGATACGCTCCGGCGTGGGAAGGCGGCCGAGCATGTGGTGCTCCGCGTGGACGGCGCGGACCGCCATGTCCAGCGCGTGGAGCTCCGGCGTGCACTCGATGCCGACGTGAAAGCCGGGACCGAGCACTCGGGCGCAGTTGCACCAAGAAGCGGCTGCGCTCGCGGATGCGTGCTGCCGTCTCCCCATCCACGCCCATGCAGCCACGCACGTCATCGAGGGCTGACTCCGTTCATCCCTCTCCCGCGGCGGCCCGGACGCCGCCTCTCACTGTTCCGCCTCGTCGAGTTCACTTGCCACCGTCTCCTCGGTCACCTGGTTCCAGAACTCATCCATAGCACGGTAGGCCCCCTCGCCGCCGCCGACCGCCACGTCTAGCGTCGGCGCAGCATCGCAAAACGACACCAGCCCGTCTCGTTCAACATGAACACCACCCCACTACCTGGGTCGCATCCGGCAACCCAGCCTCGTCCTTCCCACTCCCTTCCCCGTCATTTGCGAAGGCGGGAATCCAGTCCCCCGACTCCCCCAGCGCCTGCTTCACCAGCATGTTGAGGCTCGTCAGGAACGCCGTGAGCGTCTTGCCGGAGCCCGTCGGCGCAGCGATGAGCGTATGCCGCCCGGACGCTATCGCGGGCCAGCCGAGCGCCTGTGCGTCCACCGCCGCTCGAACCACGTCCGCACGATGGGATGGAACGCATCGAGGCTCATGCCGCTCATGCTATCAGCCCCGCCCCGTCTACAGGCAGATGCCACAGTGTACAATCCAACTGGCCAGCCCTGCAGTCTCCGATGGTGAGAGGAGTAGCATGACAACAACTTCCGAAACAGCGACCCTTAGCCGCGCCTTCGTTCCAAAGGAACTGGCCGAGAACGGCAGCAGCGGGTCAGATCTCAAGGGCGAGACTTGCAGCCCGGATGGATTCGCTAGGTTGGACGTAAGCGATGACTTCACAGTTGAGGCGCTCAGTCAAAGCTTGATCATACGTGGCTCCGCCGACGATGCGTTGGCACGGCTACCTGCTGGGACTGTTCAAACAGTGGTGACTTCGCCACCTTACTGGTCGTTGCGTGATTACGAGGTGGAATCCCAGGTTGGCAGGGATGATGCGTTACCTGACTACGTCGCAAGCATCGTGAAGACGTTTGACCGGTTACACAAGATTCTGAGAGATGACGGCACATTATGGCTCAATGTCGGCGATTCGTACACGTCCGGGAATCGGGGGTATCGCGCTCCAGACCGCAAGAACCGGGCACGAGCCATGTCGGTCCGCCCTCGGACCCCTGATGGACTGAAGCCGAAGGACTTGATTGGTGTTCCTTGGCGTCTTGCCTCTGCCCTCCAAGAAGCCGGATGGTGGATTCGGTCTGAAGTAGTATGGGTCAAACCCAACGCCCACCCTGAATCTGTTCAGGATCGTCCTACTCTAGACCACGAAACGGTCTTTCTGCTCTCAAAGAGCTCCACTTACTATTACGACATAGAGGCGATTCGAGGACCGAACGGCCGAAGGCTGCGCACAACTTGGGTCATCCCAACCGAACCACAGCGGAGTATCAATGGCAATGGATTGGGCCATCCGGCGGTCATGCCGATGGAATTGGCCCGCAGGTGTATCCAGCTCACTAGTCGTCCTGGTGACGTTGTGCTTGATCCTTATGCCGGGTCCGGTACCACCTTACTTGCTGCTCGTGACTTAGAACGCATGTGGGTTGGCATCGAGTTGAACTCCGCGTTCACTGATTTGGCGGAGCGGCGGCTTACAGGATGAACGATAGAGAAGAACTAAAGGCCAGAATTGATGGCCTCTCAGATACGGCTATCAGGTTCGTTGCTCGTATGGTCGATTCGTTGACCCTACCTCCAACTGCGCTCCCCGGTAAGTCGCCAACTTGGATTTCTGGAACGCCTGAGTGGATAGAATACTTTGGTTTGACGCTCTCCGTACATCACGGGACTACTGTTGATGCTCTTGGGCTGGATGGCTTTGAGGCTGCATTCAGTAACTCTTGTGAATCAATTGGATGGACAGTTGAACGAGCAGAATCAATGACGCACCGATTTAGCGATGTTGCCGTGACGGACAGCACAGGGAAGAAACGAAAGATTTCACTGAAGTCAACGGCTGCCCAACACCTCTCCACGCGGACCGTGCATATATCAAAGTTGACTGAAGCCGCTTGGATTCAGGATGTCCGTTCAGCCCGTGATCGGCGAAAACGGACGCTTGATCTCTTCGCGGACTACACATCCGCAGTCGACGCAATCATCATATTGCGTGCGTTCCGGGAAGGGAAGCAGGTTCCTCAGCGTTATCAACTTGTTGAGATTCCTACTGCAATATTCCAATCACTTCAATACTCTACTGTGAACCAATTTGACAGCGATGGTCCGAGGGTCAGTTGTTCTTTCGGCGGTCACGACCGTGCGGCACAGGTTTCGTTGGATAGGTCCGACGCCAAGATAACGATAGGCGGAATACGACTGGATGTCTGTTCGGTTCATGCTGAATGGGAGATGGTTTCTGCAGAGACGGCAGATATGCCTGCGCAGGAGTAACCATGCGCTACATGGTCGTTATCGAGAAGGGCCCCGGAGTTACGGGATGTTCTCGCCGGACGTCACCGGCGGCGACGGTGCTAAGACTCTCGACGAAATGACGGAGTCCGCGAAGACACAGAAATCATCCTGAGTACCTCATTGAGCGCGGCGACGCCCTTTCGAATGGGGGTTATGCACTTGACGCAGTAGAGGGGCGTGACTAGCATGGGGGCATGCGGAAGGCCATCGTCATCGGCTTGGCTCTCGCCGTGCTGGAGCCAGCAGCCGTGGGTGTACTTGGGTACATCGTCGGCTTCGAGTGGTTGACCATCACCTGGTGGCTAATACTCCTTACGTTATCCGTGCTGACCCTGCTGGTGGTATATGCGCACTCGCTATGGGGACGCTTCGACCCCAGCCTGCTTCCGTATCACCAACAACAGATGGCTGTGCGACAGCGGGAAGAACAGGAGAAACGCGCCATCCGGGACCTGATGTTACAGAGCTTGGGATCAGGCGCGATCAGCAGCGACCATTATCGCGCCACGCTCAAATTGGGAGGGCCCGGGTATCGCCTCAACCGCTGGCAGCGATGCTTGCTCCGATTAGAGAGGATGGTTCGTAGGCGTCGGGCCAAGCGTCACTGGACGAATGAAGAATGGCAGGCTGGTTTGGACCGTCTCCGGGGCAAGCCGCCGGAATAGCCTTGACAATCCCCCCGTAAAGCGTAGGGCACCCCGCGCGAAGAGCGGCTCAGAGGTCTCCTCCCGACCCCTGCATTCCCGTGCAATCAAGGGATGGGCTTCATGTAATCAGGGGAATAGAACAGTTCGGGTGGGAGAGAACCTTTTGGACTGATAGCCAAACAGGAAGGCCTCCATACATAGCTTGCGGGCGATGGAGTAACCGTTGGCCCAGGCTTAGTCTTGGGCGCCCGTAGTTGGGCGGACATGGGTAGGTCGACGTTCTGCCTCCTAGTGGGTCTCGAAGTCGTTGTATTCGGTGCCCATCTCCAAGATGGCGTAGATCTCGAAGAGCGTCTGTTCTAGCTGATCGGAGATTGAGACTGCCTTGAACGTCATAGAACGCACTCGCGCGCGTTGCTGGCGATACTCCTCCCTATAGGTCTCTTCGATGTCTTGTGCTGTGCCTTTAGGGTCGTTCAGCTCCCGCCGCAGCAATCTGAAGGCGAATGTTGCGGAATACCGGCCCGAGCTGTCGGCCCCATGCTCTCGGATGCGACGCCGCATGGTGTTGGAACGGCCTACGTAGGTCGCCTCGCCGTTCTCATGGAGGACGTACACACCCTTTGGAGGAGCTTCCCCGTACTCATCCCACTTGAACTCTCTCGCGTCCATGAGCTTGTTCATGAGCGGCTTCATCTTTTCGACAGCTCTCCAAAAGTCTTTGGCCATAGCGTGTTCCCTCTTGTCCTCCTGGACACTTCCGGAATGGCGGTCGCCTGAACGACCGTAACGCGCTCACTCGCCTCCCGAAGGCGCCTTTCGAGCCATCCCGCCCCGCACAGCGTCGGTGTCGGAAGCGATTCAACGAGGACGCAGAGCACTGCACAGTTTAGTCCACCATGTCGTGAACAGCCTGCCCCCGGTTCTCCTAGCGCCCTAAGCAGAGTCTGACTGGGCATCTGACACTAGCCCGCAGACTTCGTGTGAGCCGTACCAGACCATCGCTACGCTGACAAGGTAGTACTACTTGTTCCTCTAGAGCACAACCAAACCTCAGAAGAGACGCTTCACTATTGGCGTCTTCACGTCTTCATGAATAGTTTCGAGCTTCCCATGCAGACCATCCACGTCCTGCTCCATTGCCGCCTGCAGAGAGGCTACCGCGGAGATCAGCTCTGTTACCTTGGTGTCGAGAGCGTCAATGCGGCCGTCGATCCCGGAGATTGCCCGCGAGTTCTCCTTGACGGTTTCAGCTATGGCCTTCAGTTCGGTGCCGTCTAGCAAATCGGCCCCGACCGTAAGCACGTCGACGACCTTCGCCTGCGCTTCTTCCAACCCTTTGAGGATGGTCGCGGCCTCCGCGGCGAACTGGGAGACGTGCTCCGCCGTCTCCTGGAGGCTCGCGGTCGCCGATTCCTCCGCTTCCCGGCGCTGGATCATGGCCGACAGCTGATTCCTCACGTCGGTCAAGGTTTCTGCGGACTCGGCGAAGCGTCGGACCACGGCATCGAATCCCAGTGGCCTGCGGGCATCATCTACCATGCGCCTCACCCCCTATGAACGTGGTCAGATCCTTGGACAGCTGGGTCATCCGATCCGCCAGTGCAAATACCAAGACTCCCACGTCTGAGCCAGCTGTGCTCAGGGCTCTCTCCTCAATCTCAGTGACGGTCGCTCCTGCCAAACCAAATCGCGCCGCGACGTCGCAGGCTGGGGACAGTCCAACGAACGCGTCGGCTTCGAGGGCGGTCAGGAGGCGGCCCATGAAGGCGTGCAGGTCGCCCTCTGGAACCGCGTATCTCTCTCGAGCCGACGCCAGAGAGGCCTCCAAGTTTGCCGTGAAGTCCTGCAGGTCGCCCTCCGGATGGATGGCTTCGGCATACGCCCTGGCGAACAGCAAGCCCGGATTGAAGGGGGCAGAGGCAAGCAGCCGAGCCGCGCTCCCGCGAAGCTCCCGGGCATCCTCCACTCCTTCCAGTTTGCCCAGTTCCTCCTCCCAATCCACATAGCTGAACTCGCGGGACTCCGTGAGGTTTTCCAGGATGGGGCTGATATCTCCTCTGGTCAGGTAGTCGAGCACCCTCTCCCTCAGCCCGTATCCCGCGGTCGAGGCGTCGCGGGCAGCGACATACATCTCCCGTAGCGAGCGGCGCCTCGATTCCACGATCACGTCATAGATGAAAGTGATGAGTTCCCTCGCTGCCCTCGAGACGGCTTCACGGAGCTCCATCCCCTTTGCCTGAGCGGCAAACTCTTCCACCGAGGGGCGCTGCGAGCCGGGATCGGTACGCTTGACGAATCCCACCAGTGCTTCGGCCAGGCCAGATGACGACACGCTTGCCAGTTGCACCACAAAGGCCGATTCTACGAGGTAATCCTCAACGATGCCCAAGAGCATAAGCCTGTAGATGGCACGCTCCCGCCTGCTTGTCTCTTCGTCTTTTCCCTTGGCCAACTCAATCGTTCGCCGGGATCCCAGATGGGGTAGGAACTCGGCATCGTCAACCACCCTCTCGATCTCCTCCAGTTCGGCCTCCACACCCTTGAATGTGTTCAGCAGGAAGTACAGTTGCTGGATGATGGAGTCGCTGTCGTGCCACCGAATGGACGCGTGCTCACGCCTGATGCCCTCGAGGCTGCCGTCCATGATGGTGAGCCTGTCACTCCGGACGCGGTCCCGCTCGCTCCATACAAGCAGGCAGTAGGCGTTCTCCTTGTCCCTTCCGGCACGCCCTACCTCCTGATAATAGGCCTCTATGGACCCTGGCATCCCATAGTGGAACACATATCGAATGTTGGCCTTGTCGATCCCCATCCCAAAGGCATTGGTACTGACCATCAGCGGAACATGATTGCTCTTGAAGCTCTCAGCGAACTCGCGCTTCTTTAGTTCCCAATCCCTCCATCCGTAGATCGAGCTATCGCGCTCCTTGGGTGACCCGCCCGAATAGATGGCGGGCTGGAAGCCAACCACTCCCGCCGCCACGCTCTGTACCTCAGTGATCCCGTACGGCCCGTTGACGTGGGGGCAGAAGATCAAACCGGAAAAAGTGCGCCCAACCCGGGGTTTGAAAAACTCGGTAGCCGGGATGCCGAAACGGGATGGGAGCGCCCTCAAGGCACCGGTGAGAACCGCCGAAGAGTCGTCTGGACGACACAGACGCGTTTCCATCCTCAACTCGGGACGGTCGAAGCTTGCCGGTCGAATGACGGATCGCTCCGAGTCCGTCGAGATGTCCAACTGGGCAAGGACATCCTTCAACACTGCTCTTGAAGCCGTGCCCGTCAGGGCCAAAAGAGGAGGGGGTGAGGCAAGTGCGTCCCTGCACACTTCTCGGAGCACCCGGCCCAGCGTCAGGTATGACGTACGAAAATCGTGCCCCCACTCGGAAACACAGTGAGCCTCGTCAATCACCGCAAGATTGACCGGAGCAGCCTGGGTGAGTGACTTGATGGATTCTCTGAATCGCCTCTGCTGAAAGCGTTCAGGCGCTACGAATATGAAGAGGGCATCGCCCGAGGTTATCTGCTTCAGCAATGCATCGAGCCGGCCCTCGGCAACCTGGAAGCCCGATATCCCCACTACCCTGTCTATGCCATGCTCCGCCAGGCCTCGCTCCTGATCCTCAATGAGGGCGATCAACGGGTCGATCACGATCGTCCTCCCGGGTTTGCAGATGCCGGCCATCTGGTAGATGAGGCTCTTCCCTCCACCTGTAGGCAGCAGAACAGTGCAGTCGCGTCCTTCCATGACCTCGATGAGGGACTCGAGTTGGCCCTCTCGAAACCTCTCCTTGGCAAACACCGCCTGAAGGACCTGCGTGAGTGCCCATTCGATGTCCTGGGGAGAGACCCCCGTCAGACCAGACCGCGTAGCGGGTTCGAATAGATCGTCGCCGACCAGTACAGGGAGATGGGCGCTCCTCACAACTATCTCCGGGACCTCGCCATACCTCGGTCCGAGCTTGTCGAAGGCCGTCAGGTACGGCTGTAGTCGCACAATCAGTTGAAGCTCAGTGCCTGGAGGCCCCTGCGGCAAAGCTTGTGGGGAGGTGCTGGTCTCTAGGCGCGTCCAACCTCGCCCGGTCTTTAGGAGTATCTCCTCAGGCATCATCGACGGACCCCACAAACGGTCCATCGCATCGAAGAGGCGTATGTAAGGCTGGAGCAGGGAAGGGTCCAGGTCGGGGTCGCCCTGCACCTCCACAACCCACCTAGGACCCCTCAGGAACCCCGCATCCACCGCATCAAGCAGGGCGATCACGAGGCGGTGAAGAGAGAGCGGCACCAGTACCGCGTTCGTCGCTCCAGCATCCGAGGCCCCTGAAGGACCGCGCCACAGGTCCTTGACTCGTTCAAGGTTCTCCCCGTGACCGTTGTCTACCTCGACGGTCGGGACCCTGACCACCTCGATTCCAGCTGCGCGTATAACATGGTTTCTCTCGCCGTCAGGACTAGAGGCACCCTGGTGCTGAGGACCGTCAATTTCCACTACGAACGAATCCCTGAACGGCGGACTGACAAGGAAATCGACCCTCCTCCCTGAGGGGCCGTAATCGGCAAGCGCCGCAGTGAGGGCATCGAAGGAAGCCTGGGGAACAAACCACCTCGGAGCGCCAGGCCCGAGATTCTGAGGAACCCAGCTGGTGATGAAGTGTCTCTCATGGCTGGATTCCAACCGAACCTCTTGGTCAAGCTCGAAGTCCGGACCCAGCAGACTCACGCCGTCATCGGGCAGGTTCAGGAACACGTCCGGCTCCAACCGCACGCTGATGTCGCCGGGCAGCTGTGAACGTTGGCAGTATCCACTGAGCCCCATCGAATCCAAGAGCAATCGCTCCGTAACTGGATGAATCGGTGGATTATTGCCCCTCTGAATGAGCTTCCTGATTGCCCCTGTTACCCTGCGCGTTTCCTCAGGCGCGGCAGACCCGACCGGGCTAAGAGCGATCCAGCATTGGCGGTATTCGTTTGAGACTCGCGTCAGGGAAGCCGAGGCACGAAGTCTTCCCCCGGCCGTCGTGTACCTGCACTGCCACCCTGTTCGATCAAGGGTGGCGTCGTTCCACAGCACCCTAACCTGGGTAAGCGGCCCTGTTGTGCCTTGGGCCTCTCCTTCCCCTCTCCTCGGAACGATGTCACGCGTGCCCCTACAGCCGGGGTATCGTTGGCATCCCCAGAACGAGTTCCCTTCTCGCCGATTCTTGCGCTGGACCATCGGGCCTCCACACGAGGGGCAACTCGGCAACGCTGCGGCGTCAGCGATAGTCATGCTTACCTCAACTGTCGTCTGGGGCCTTATCCACAGGACCTCGGGTCAACGCCCCTGTCAGGTGGTGTGAGAGTTTATCATCTCGCTCCATCCACTAGCCGTAGAGCGAAGAGCACCCTCGGCAGTCAGCGTCGAATGAGTCCACAACTATTGGACAGATTCCGCAACCTGCCGCTGAAATGCGCGGCGGTCGCAGGCTGCGCGGGACGGTGACGCTACAGCGTCAACTACAGTCTCAAGGTGAAGGTCCTTGAATTCGTCTGATGTGGTGGATGCCTGCAACCTGTCCAGTTAGATATGAGCCTCCCCCCTCGGTCGCGCCGACAGTCCAAGTGCCATGTCAATGAACGGCCCCACGGACTTCCCAAGCACCGCTACGCCCGCGTCATGTGCAAATGGCAACCCGAACCGGCTCCGCGCTGCACCGTTAAGCGCGAAGTCGTATCCACCGATGTTGACGATACAGAACAGACCATCACGGCACTCGATGGTCACCCGGTCATTGCGGAACGGCCACTCGTCGCCGAACTCTGCCTCACTGACTGCCAGCGACGGCCAGCCCGATGCCGCGGTCTCCTGGTCGGAGCGCCTGATCCACTGGTCGGCATCGCCCCTGAGGATTTCCACCGAGCGGCGATAGTCGACAGTACCCAATTGGTCGTCCCGGAGGTTCCTGAACTCCTGGTAAACAACTGAGAGCCGTCTGAGTTCACCTTCGGGGTCAGCATGTCCCCCAAGTGTGAATTGCATGGCGATAGCCCGAATCAGCCGCTCCATCCTAGCAATCAATGCGCGGTTCACTCGCGGGTAGTAGTCGCGGTACAACCGCTCCTGATTGCCAAGATACGGAATCGGGTCCTCCACACGGGACTCCAGCTCCTCCCACTCGCCCCTGGGGTCTATTGGTCCGTGGCGCGCCCCCGCCACAACGTCGAGGTTGTAGTAACGGCCCATCTTCCCGAACAAGGTCAGGATTCTCACACAGTCGCTTAACACAGGGTCCGTCCTGATGAACGCGAGATCCTGTTGCACCAGGGGCCGTTGCGTGCCGCCGTAGTGCTTCGTGCAGATCGTTTCTAACAGGCTCTCTAGATCGTGCCCGTGTGACTTCATAGCCGCCATGTCAGGGTAGACCCCGTCACGGCCCTTGTGAACTACGGCGATATAGCACTTCATCAAGCGTTCGAACCCGCTTGCCAGCAACTGATGCGGCAGGTTGTAGAACGTGCTCCCCATGTCTATTTCCTGGAGGTGTCCGAATCCAGACCTGAGGAGCTCCCTTGACGTCTCCAGCTCGTCATGCAAGCACAGAAAGCGCATCGGATCGTTTCTCGTTGTCATTGTTCCGTACTCCTCCCCTTTGGCTCCCGCCGTTGCAAAGTGTCCATGCGCGCGTGCTCACGCGTTCCTATACTGGCCTCGAATCGCCACAGACGCCGCACCCTCACAATTCAGGAGAGTCGGTTGCCTGCTCCAAGAAGTCATCGAGCAACTCTTCGGATGACGGTATCTGAATCTGTTCCCTAATCCAGTCAGGCAACGTCTCGCTGCTAACGCCGAGGCTATCGAGGTCCACTTCCTCACCCTTCCTCGGTAGCCTCGCAAACAGTCCCACAGCCCGGTCCGTCAGGTTCGACATCACACGCTCGCGCCACTTGACCAGGAGCACTTGCCGCGAGCGCTGTCGGCGCGAATGATGCGCGATACCTCTCCCTCTAGTTGCTCCTGCCTGCTGCGTATGACATCTCCTTCACGATTCAGGTAGTCCGTTGCCGTTACAGCTTCCATCCGAACCTGGGGCGACAGGTGCAGCAGCGAGTCGGGCACACGCGAAGTCGCCGGGTCAACAATCGTCAGTTGTCTCTCCGCCGTGCGCTCCAGCCACTCGCGGATAGCTTGGTTGATGTGAGCGTCCCCAAACCCATAGCCGATGCATATCAGCGCCGAGAGCTGATTCAGCGCGCTCTCGAAGTAGCGCAGCAACTCCACTGGAACGGTCTGCTCCTGCTGTCCCTGAACTTGAACATCCCGCCAAGGAGGCTACGTCGCAGGAACTGCATCTCCCCCTCAGCGTCCTCGTAGATGATCTCGTTACTTCCCCTCACAACGCCGCCTGGCCACCTGGGATCGATGTAGCGCACTTCCCTGTTCACCATGTCCAGCACGGAGAGGGTCGCAGAGATACTGTCCTCTGCTGGGGCTAGCTTCAGCAGGTCCTGACCATCGTTGAACGCAAACTCATCCAGCGACCCGTGGATCTTGAGCAAGTTGATGCCGAGGGTCCCCTCCCCGAAGAAGGACAGCCGACCCTCCAGCAGCTGTTCCCGTCTCATCACGAGCGCCTCAATCTCCCCTACCGTGTTGCCGGACGCGTCACGCCGAGGCAAGCGCACACGCTCCTCGCTATAACCACTCTTGACCGGTACGCCCGAATAGGCAGAGAAGCACTCCACAAGGAGGTCATGATTGAGCGAGAAGACCCAGAGCGGTCTCTGCATCTCCGTCAGTCGCTTCACGCCATCAAGATTACGAATGGCGCGAGCTATGAAGCTGATGTTCAGCACGTGGCGTTCCTTCAGCAAGGCGTAGAGCGCCTCCGAAAGGAAGGCGATGAGCCCGTGGTGTTCCTGGGAATTGGCCCGCGCCTGCTCCACTTTCAGGTGCCCAAGGATGTGCTCGTAGGTCATGTCCTGCCGGACCAGTACGTCCGCCAGAGCCTCGATGGCCGAGTCCGAATAGCCTCCGCCCTGTTTTCGCCACCCATCGTTCAAGCTGCTCAGCTTCGCAGGCGTCAGCCAGTCCTTGAGCTCGTCAGTCAGTTCCGCTGCGAGGGGCATCCCGATGTCGTAAGAGGCGCCAGCACCGAGAAGTAGGCCCGTGGGGCTCACGTGACACCACCGGGCCGAAGCTGGACGTCGAAGAGACTCTCGCTGTCGGGAGGGTTCGCGACCGACAGGTCGGGCCCGGGCTGGCGCCTCAGCCCGGGCGTCTCGTCAGCGGCCCAGTGTCTGCCTAAGCGGTGATGCACGCCTCCGATTATCCTCGATGTTCATCGGCTCCCGTAACCGCTCTCCTAGTACCAAGGTGCGAGTTCGTTACGGGGGTGTTGGGACCTGGATCGAAGCGGCCCAGGCTGCGCCTACGGGAGGCCGCTCTCCCTCCGCTTCCGGACTATGGGTCGTCTGTGGCGCTTGGCCGCTTTGGGCTGGTCGCGACCGGGCAGCAGTTCAGGGCGCGCCACGAGATAGTGCTCACTGCCAGCGTCGCTTCCTGGTCCGAAGCCGCTACGGAGACCGACTCTCCTTCAGGTCTAGGACGAGTCTCAACGTGAAGGTTCTTGATTTCGTCAAGCGTGGTGGGCCGGGCAGGACTTGAACCCGCGACCAGACGATTATGAGTCGTCCGCTCTGACCAACTGAGCTACCGGCCCCCGAGCACTAAGTATATGCGCCATGCGGAAGCAGCGGCAGCCACGCCCCAGGGGACCCCGCGCGCTAAAGGGCGGGCTGCGCTCTGAATGACAGGCCAGGAGGTTGGCTAGTCGGCTTCCGGGGGCATCCCGCGAATGACGGAGGCCACGCGGTCGGAGGTGACGCCGGAGCTGTCCAGCAGCTGTCCGGCCACGTCCTCAGGGTTCTCTACGAGGGCGAGCAGCAGATGCCCGGTGCCGACGGTGCGCAGGCCGCTGTTGCGAGATATGCGCACCGCCCGCTCGATGACGCGCTGGCAGCGCTGGGTCATGCTCGCGGTCCCGCCGAAGAGCGGACCGCGCCTGCTGATGATGCTCTCGATCTCACGCCTGATGGACGCCGGGTCAGCGCCGAGCTCCGAGACTATGCGGGCTGCCTGCGAGCGCGAATCGCTCAGCACGCCGAGGAGCAGGTGCTCCGTGCCCATGTTCGACTGCTCGAATCGCTTCGCTTCCTCCTGCATGAAGGAGAGCGCGCGCCACGCAAGGCCCGTGAACCGTCCCGGAGCAGCGTCCCGCGCCGCGCTGCCGCCGGTCGAGCGTTGCGTCAATGCCGCGGCAGCGCCCTCGTCAGGCGGAGCCTTCAGCAGGACCCGCAGGCCCAGCGTCCCGAACAGCAGAGCGCCCAGCGACGTCGCGATGACCATCCGTCCGGGGATGCCGACCAGGAACGCCGGCAGTCCGAGGAAGGTGCCGGAGTTGAAGCGCTCCAGCGGGATGAAGAGCATGAGCACCAGCGGCGCCACGACGAAGACATAGATGAGCCACGAGTACCGCGCACCGAACCGCGCGCTGCCTCGAACGCCCACGATCATCGCTCCGCCTACAACGACCCCGATGACACCGACAAGCAGTGTCCGCAGGTACGCGGCCAGATTGCTGAGCGCGCTCGGGAGCGGCCCGTGCCCCAGGGTGCGGTCCGTGCCTTCCGCGAACCACATCGCCAGGAGCAGCAATGCCCAAAGAACTATCGAGGCCAGGATTACGGAGGTTGCCTGTCGAGCAGGAGACTTCTCGGTCATGTTCACACTGAAGCGGTCTATGCCGCGAGGTTTTCTCAGATGCTCTACTTTACGCGCCTGAGCCAGCCGCGAGAAGGATTCAGCCTTCCCTGTTTGGGGCTATTGGGAGCCCGCTTCCTCTGGCCCAGTGCAGTTCTTCCCACCCACCCGCCCGGTACGTTGTGGGGGACACCCCCAAACCCCGAGGGCCCTCACCCCAGCCCTCTCCCTCAGGAGAGGGGGCCGGACACCCCCGCCCCTGCCCCACCGCGAGCGGCTCTCTGCGCCGCTCCCTGGATTCCCGCCTTCGCGGGAATGACGGAGAAGCAGGATGACGGGTGGGACTGGGAGAACGGGTGAGGAGGTGGGGGCACGCTCAAGCGCGGGTCTCGCAGGAAGACGGGGAAGTGTGAGCGGGCGCGTCCATCTGGCAGAGGGACGGCGGCGGCGATAAGATGGGGCATCGTGAGAAACCGGCGGCGACGCCCGCCAGATCCAAGGAGCCGAACGTCGAGATGACCGAAACGCAAGCGTCCCGGATCGAGAAAGACACCATGGGGGAGATGGAGGTGCCGGCGGACGCTTACTGGGGCGCGTCCACGCAGCGCGCCGTGCTCAACTTCCCCATCAGCACCCTCCGCTACCCTCCCGCCTTCGTCCACATGCTTGGCCGCATCAAGCGCGCCGCGGCACGGACGAACACCGGGCTGGGACTGCTCGACCAGGCCGTCGCCGACAGCATCGAGGCGGCTGCGAACGAGGTGGTCGACGGCCAGTGGGACGAGCATTTCGTCGTTGACCTCTTCCAGACGGGCTCCGGCACGTCGACCAACACGAACGCCAACGAGGTCATCGCGCGCCGCGCACGCGAGCTGACGCCCGGCGTGAACGTCCATCCCAACGACCATGTCAACATGGCGCAGTCTTCCAACGACGTCATCCCCACGGCGAGCCACCTCACTGCCGCCGAGGCGCTCAACGGCGAGCTCATCCCCGCGCTGGAACAGGCGCGAGCGGCGCTCGCGGCGAAGTCGGAGGAGTTCTGGGGCATCATCAAGACCGGCCGAACGCACCTGCAGGACGCCACGCCCATCCGGCTCGGGCAGGAGTTCGCCGGATACGCCAGCCAGTTGGAGTTGAGCATCGCGCGCCTGCGCCCGCACGTCGACGCGCTGTGCGAGGTTGCGCTGGGCGGCACCGCCGTCGGCACCGGCATCAACGCGCACGAGGAGTTCGCCGCTCGCACGTGCGTGTCGCTCGGCGAGGAGTTGGGGTTGCCGGTCCGCGAGACCGCGCACCACTTCCAGGCGCAGGGAACGCAGGACACGATGCTCGCGGCCAGCGGCGCGGTGCGGAGCGCCGCGGTATCGCTGCAGAAGATAGCCAACGACCTCCGATGGCTGTCGTCTGGGCCTCGCGCGGGGCTGGCCGAGCTGGAGTTGCCCACGGTGCAGCCCGGCTCGTCGATCATGCCGGGCAAGGTGAACCCGGTCATCCCGGAGTCCGTCGTGCAGGTGGTATGCCAGGTCATCGGCAACGACGCGGCGGTGGCGGCTGCGGCGCAGGGCGGCTACCTGGAACTGAACACCTACTGGCCAGTCGCGGCGTACAACCTGCACCAGTCCATCACGCTCCTCGCCTCCGCGACGGCGAACTTCGAGGAGCAGTGCCTGCGCGGCATCAAGGCCACGAGCAAGGGGCCGGACATGGTGGAACAGGGGTTGATGATGGCCACCGGCCTGACGCCGGCCATCGGCTACGACAAGGCGACGGCCATCGCCAAGACCGCAGCAGCGCAGGGAGTCACGATCCGCGAGCTGGCGAAGACGGAGGCCGGTCTCACCGACGAGCAACTCGAAGAGCTGCTGGACCCCGCGCGCATGACGGCCCCCGGCATCGTGGAGGGGGCGTCGGGCGGAGGCGGGTAGCCGGGAGAATCAACATCGATGCACAGGATGGACAGGATGGGGGGCGAGGTCGCGGAGCGCCGTGCGGTGACACTCCTCACGGTGTGGCTTGCCTTACACGCGCTACTAGTGCGCATACGCCCGCAGTACCCTCACCCCAGCCCTCTCCCCTTGTAGGGAGAGGGGGCCAAGCAAGGGATACGAGGTTCCTGCCTGCGCAGGAACGACTTAGAGAGGCAGAAACGACAGGGATGAACAGGAGGTCGACGTGGACTTCGGCATCCAGATAAGGGAGATCAAACCGCAGAAGATAGCGGCGGTACGGGCGAAGACGACCATCAACAAGGTGACGCCCAAGGTCGTCCAGCTGCTCCAGGAGACGGCGGACTACCTGGAGTCGGTTGGCGTGCAGCCCACCGGCCCCGGCTTCGGCGTCTACTACGAGGTCGGCGCGTTCCTCGTGGACGTCGAGGTGGGCTACCCGGTGGACGTGGACGTGGAGGGCAACGGCCGCGTGCAGCCGAACTCGCTCCCCGGCGGGAAGTGCGCCGTCGCCTTCTACAAAGGCCCGCACGAGCAGATAGCGGATGCGCACCGCGCCGTCCACACGTGGATGCACACGAACGACGTGCAAGCCTCCGGAGAGCCTGCCCGCGAGATCTACCTGACCGACCTTCGGGGCATCGAAGAGGGCGAGGAGTGCGAGGCGGAGTCCGTCTGGCCCATCATCCACGAGACGCGCGCCGAGCGGCGGCGTCAGCAGCGGGCGAAAGCGTAGCGAGGGAGACTTTGGATAACCCATCCGCCCTGCCCCACCGGTTCACCCCCATCCTAACCTTCCCCCATCGAGGGGGAAGGGACCAATCACCCTCACCCTAGCCCTCTCCCCTTGTAGGGAGAGGGGAATAAGGAATCTCGATGCAGCAACCTATCACCGACCATGTAGACAGCCACCTGGAAGAGACCATTGAGGGGTTGAAGCGGCTCACGCGGCAGCCGAGTATCAGCGCGCAGCGGCTCGGCGTCCTGGAGTGCGGCGAGATGGTGGTGGGGATGCTGCGCGACGCCGGTTTCGACGCAGACCTCGTTCCCACCGCCGACCCCGGCTATCCGGGCATCATCGCTGAACTCAAGGGCGCTTCCGACAGGTCGCTACTCTTCTACAACCACTACGACGTGCAGCCTCCCGACCCGCTCGACGAATGGGAGACGCCCCCGTTCGAGCCGACCGAGCGGGACGGCTACCTGTACGGGCGCGGCATCTCCGACGACAAGGGGCCCATCGCGGCACGGCTCGCGGCCATCAAGGCGGTGCGCGACACGATGGGCGAGCTGCCCATCACGATCCGCTGGTGCCTCGAAGGCGCGGAAGAGATCGGCAGCCCCGGCTTCCACGAGTTCGTGGAGCAGAACGCGGAGCGCATCAAGTCGGACGTCTGCATCTGGGAAGGCGGCGGCGTGAACTGGGACGGGCGCCCCATGGTCATGCTGGGCGTCAAGGGCCTGCTCTACGTGGAGCTGGAGTGCCGCTCCGCCAAGACGGACTCCCACTCCTCCTACGCGCCCGTCGTGCCGAACCCGGCCTGGCGGCTCATCTGGGCGCTCAACACGCTGAAGGACGAGAGCGAGCGCATCGCCATCCCCGGTTTCTACGACCGCATTCGACCGGCGCTCGAGAACGAGACGAAGGCCATCGCCGCCCTGCCCGACACGTCCCGCGAGTTCCTGCACGACCTCGGGGTCGAGATTGCGGTCGGCGAAGCGTCCGGCTACGAGTTCCGCCGCCGTCTCATCATGGAGCCGACGGCGAACATCGCTGGATTCGGCTCGGGCTACACCGGCCAGGGCGCCAAGACCATCCTGCCAGCCGTCGCGCGGGCGAAGCTCGACTTCCGCCTCGTCCCGAACCAGGACCCGCAGGAGATACTGCAGAACCTCCGCGAGCACCTGGACCGGAACGGGTTCAGCGACGTCACGATATCGAGCCTCACGTCGGAGCACCCGGCGCGCACGTCGATAGAGGACCCGTTCGTGCGGCAGGTTGCGGACTCGGCGCGGCGCGTCTACGAGAGCGAGCCGTACATCGTGCCCAGCATGACCGGCACGGGGCCGCAGCATCCCGTGCAGCACATCCTCGGCGTTCCCGTGGCCTCATGCGGCATCGACTACCCCGGCAACCGCATCCACGCGCCGAACGAGAACATCCGGCTGGACTACTTCCGCCTGGGCGTGCTCCACACCGCGGAACTCATCACGGAACTCGGCGTGTAGCGCACAGACTCATGGAGGCAAACGCCGAGCAGCAGATAGCCGAGCTGGCCAGACGCTTCCTGCCGGACGTGGAGCGCAGCCTCCGTGAGGCGGTGGAGGCAGGCGGCGAGCTCGCCCCGATGCTGCGCTACCACATGGGCTGGGAGAACCTCGAGGGCACGCCCACGCGCGGGGGTGGCAAGGCGCTGCGCCCCATCCTCTGCCTCGCGGCGTGCGAGATGTCGGGAGGCGACTGGCGCGATGCACTCCCCGCCGCGGCTGCGCTGGAACTCATCCACAACTTCTCGCTCGTCCACGACGACATCCAGGACGGCGACGAGACCCGCCGGGGAACGCCAACCCTGTGGCACCTCTGGGGAGTGCCGACGGCGCTCACTGCCGGCAACGCCATGCGCGTTATCGCAGACCACACCGCGGGAGCGCTCACCGCAGGGGGCACGACGCCGGATGTCGCACAGGGCACCGTTGCCGAACTGACGCGCAGGTACCTGGAGATGATCGAGGGACAGTACCTCGACCTCTCCTTCGAGGCCGCCGAGCGCGTCTCCGTCGATGACTACCTGGACATGATCGGACGCAAGACGGGCGCGCTGCTGGAGAGCGCGATGCACATGGGCGCGCTCGTCGCAACCGGCGACCAGGCCACGGCGCAGGGGTTCGGCGAATGCGGGATGCGGCTCGGCCTCGCCTTCCAGGTGCGTGACGACTGGCTCGGCGTCTGGGGTGATCCGGCGTTCACCGGCAAGGCGGTGGGGGCTGACATCCGGAGGAAGAAGAAATCGCTCCCGGCGGTCTACCTGTTCGACAACGTCTCGGACGAGGAGCGTCCGTGGCTCGAAGAGACGTACCGGGCCGAGGAGATCGAGGGCGAGCGGCTGGACGGCGTGATGGCGATGCTCGAACGCCTGGGCGGCGATGCGTACGTGCAACGCATCGCGGAGGAGCAGGCCCGGCAGGCAGTCGCCGCTGTGGACGCGCTCGCCATCCCGGAGGAGTCGAAGCTGCTGCTCCGTGCAGTCGCGGAGTTCTTCGCCACACGGGATATGTAAAGCGCGCCGATGGCTGATGTAGGCTGCCGCAACTTCCGTGCGGGCAAAGACACACCAAGGAGAGAGCATGAGCATCGACCTGGGTGACCTGCGGCGCCACTCGTACCTCGGTCTCAATATGTTGCAGGGGAGACTCAAAAGCATTGACTCTCGCGGAGGCGCAGTGCTACGTTGCAAGACAGCGTGAATGGACCCCCGATCGTCGGGGGCTGAATCGAAGGACAGGATGACGAGCACTACCGTAACCCGCGTACGCATCGAGACCGACTCCGCCCCCGAGTTCTATGACATCACCGAGAACGTCCGCTGGGCGCTTGCCGACTCCCGCGTGCGCGACGGGTTACTGTGCGTCTTCTCCGTTCACACCACCGCCGCCGTTATCGTCAACGAACACGAGCCTCTCCTCGTTGAGGACATGAAGCGGTTCCTGCGCAACATCGCGCCTGAGGACGCCTACTACGCCCACAACGACTTCGCCATCCGCACCGTCAACATGACGCCGGACGAGACGGCCAACGGCCACTCGCACTGCGCGCACCTGCTGCTGCCGTCCAGTGAGACGATCCCCATCATCGACGGCGAACTCGCGCTTGGCACCTGGCAGAGCGTGTTCATGGTCGAACTAGACCCCCGTCCCCGGACGCGAGAGGTACTCATCAGCGTCTACGGAAGCTGAGGCCCCGCATGGCCCTGTCCCATGCCTCAGCCAAGCCCCCTTCCCTCGCCGAGTCCTACGCCTACTGCGCCGACCTCGCGCGCTCGCACTACGAGAACTTCACCGTCATCTCGCGGTTCACGCCACGGTGGCACCGGCCTGCGCTCGAGGCCGTCTACGCGTTCTGCCGCCACACCGACGACCTTGGCGACGAGGCGGAGGGGGACCGTCTCGCGCTGCTCGACAAGTGGGAGGCGGAGCTTACGCTCGCCTACGCCGGCAAGCCCACGCACCCCATCATGGTGGCGCTGCAGGACACCATCCGGCGCTCGCAGATGCCGGAGGAGCTGTTCCGCAAACTGATCGAGGCGAACCGGATGGACCAGGGGTCGGGGCGCTTCGAGACGTACGCCGATGTCCTCCACTACTGCGACCACTCCGCGAACCCGGTCGGACGCATGGTGCTCCACGTCCTGGGCGAAGCGAGCGAGGAGAACGTGCGGCTCTCCGACGCGACGTGCACCGCGCTCCAACTTGCCAACTTCTGGCAGGACGTGGCGCGCGATTACGCGATGGGCCGCATCTACATCCCACTGGAGGATGTGCGGGCGTTCGGCTGCACGGAGGAGCAGATCGGGAACGGCGTCGCGAACAGGGCGTTTCGCGACCTGGTGCGGTTCGAGGTCGACCGCGCGCAGGCGCTGTTCGAGGACGGGCTGCCGCTCGCGGCACGCCTCAGCGGACGAGCCCGGTTGGCTATCGCACTTTTCAGTAAAGGCGGCATGCGCGTGCTGGACGCCATCCGCAGGCAGGACTACGACGTGCTGAGCGAGCGTCCGGTCGTCACGCGCTCCCGGAAACTGTGGCTCATCGTGTCCACAGCCGCCCGCCTGACCGTGCTGCGTCGCCCATGACGACCTCGACAAACAACGCCGCGCTCGACGCAGCATACGAGGAGTGCCAGGCCGTCACGAAACGCGAGGCGCGCAACTTCTACTACGCCTTCCTCACCCTGCCCCACCCCCGCAGGCGCGCCATCTATGCCGCCTACGCCTTCAGCCGCCTCGCCGACGACATCGCCGACGGCGAAGGCGCTCCCTCGCAGAAGCGGAGCGAGCTTGCCACGCTGCGTGAACAGCTGCGCGAGGCGTTCGCCGGACGCCCGGAGGGGGCGATCCTTACCGCGTTGGCAGATGCCTCCGCCACGTACGACATCCCGGAGTCGCTCTTTCAGGACATCATCACTGGCGTGGAGATGGACCTGGAGCCCCGGCGGTTCGCGGACTTCGGCGAACTTCGTCACTACTGCTATCACGTCGCCTCGGTCGTGGGGCTCGTCTCCATCCGTATCTTCGGCTACCGGGACGTGCCGCTCGCACAGGAGACAGCGGTGGACTTCGGGCTCGCGATGCAACTGACGAATATCCTCCGCGACCTGCGGGAGGACATCGAGCGGGACCGCGTCTACCTGCCGCTCAACGAGATGGCGCGCTTCGGCTACACGGAGGACGACCTGCGCGAGGGCGTCGTCCACGAGCGGTTCCGGGCGATGATGCGCTTCCAGGCCAACCGCGCCCAACGCTACTTCGACTCGGCCTCGCGACTGATGCCGCTCCTGGAGCCGGAGTCGCGCGGCTGTGCGGAAGGGCTGCACCACCTCTACAATCGCCTCCTGAACAGGATGGGCTCACGCGGCTGGGACGTCTTCTCGAAGCGCGTGAGCCTCTCGTCCTGGGAGAAACTCAACCTGACATGCAGACTCTGGACAACGGCCCGGCTCCGCAGCATCCTGAAGCGCTGACCTCCGTCGCGGTGCTCGGGGGCGGGCTGGCGGGCATGGCCGCGGCGTGGGGGCTCGTCAACGCGGGCTACCGCGTTACGCTCGTGGAACGCAGGCCGTACCTCGGCGGCAGGGCGTACTCATTCGTCGACCGCGAGACCGGCCAGGAGATCGACAACGGCCAGCACGTCTTCCTCGGCTGCTGCGACGCCTACCGGCGCTTCCTCGACGAGATCGGCTCGCTCGAACTGACGAACCGCCAGAAGCGGCTGCGCGTCGAGGTGCGCGCGCCAAACGGCAAGCGCGGCATCCTCTCCGGCCTCCCCGTGCCCGCGCCCTTCCACCTGCTGCCGTCGCTGCTTCGCTACCCGCACATCAGCGTCGGCGAGCGTCTCCGGGCGATACCCGCGCTTCTGCTCATGTGGCTGGAGCGCAACCGGGAGCGTCCGGCGCTCCGGCGGCAGTCGTTCCACCGCTGGCTGCGGTCGCACTGGCAGTCGGAGCGGGCCATCGACGCGTTCTGGGACCTGCTCATCATCCCGGCGCTCAACGATGCCGCGGGGGACGTCTCGGCGAGCGCCGGGTTCATGCTCTTCCAGGAGGCGCTGCTGCGGAACCGCAACGGCGGCAACATCGGCTTCGCCCGGGCGGGGCTCTCCGCCATCATGGGCGACGCGGTGCGGGAGCGGCTCGCGAGCGCGGGCGCCGACGTGCTACTCAACAGGACGGCTGACGCGATCGTGGTGGAGGACGGGCGCGTCACCGGCGTCCGCTTCACGGACGGCGAGACGCTACCCGCAGACGCCTGCGTGAGCGCGCTGACGCCGGACGTGCTGCTTCGCCTGCTGCCGGAGGAGTTGCGCGAGCACGCTGCTCTTGCTCCCGCCGCGACGCATACGTGGTCGCCCATCGTCAACCTGCACGTCTGGTACGACCGGCAGATCGCCGACTTCGAATTCCTCGCGTTCGTGGACAGCCCCATCCAGTGGGTATTCAACCGCACGGAGATCGCCGGGCTGGAGGGGCCCGGACAGTACATCACCGTCTCGCTGTCGGGAGCCTGGGAGTTCTGGCCGATGAGCAAGGAGGCGCTCCGCGAGACGTTCATCCCGGAGCTGGCGCGGCTCTTTCCGGATGCGAAGGACGCCGAGATCACGCGGTTCGTCATCGTGAAGGAGCAGCGAGCGACGTTCCGTTCGCTGCCGGACGGGCCGGACAACCGCCTGCCGTCCGCCACTCCCCTGCCCAACCTCTTCCTCGCGGGCGACTGGACGGACACCGGCTGGCCTGCAACGATGGAGAGCGCCGTGCGCAGCGGCAACATCGCCGCGGAGGCCGTGAGGAAATGCTGACGCACGCGATAGCAGCATGTCATGCTGAGCGAAGCCTCTTTGCCCCACGCCGGAGGGCCCTCACCCTAACCCTCTCCCTCAGGAGAGGGGACCTGGCACCCGCCCCGCCCCGATTCACCCCCATCCTAACCTTCCCCCATCGAGGGGGAAGGGACAAGGCGTCCGAATGAACACGCTCGTGCTCGCGCCGTTCTCCGACGACGGGCTCTCCCGGCTTGCTGCGCTCGGACGTGTTGTCCACGAGCCGTGGACGGAGACGCGCACGCTCTGGGACCCAGAGGAGCTGGGCGCGCGGCTGACGGTCGAGGGCTTCGATGCGCTCGCGGTGGAGGCCGACTTCCTCTTCGAGGAGCTGTTCGACGCTGCGCCCGGACTGCGCATCGCCGCCATCTGCCGCGGCGACATGCACCACGCCGACCTCGACGCCGCGACGGAGCGGGGCATCGCCATCGTGCGCACGCCCGCACGGAACGCGCAGGCTGTCGCGGAGTTCGCGGTCGCGCAGATGCTCGCGCTGGCCCGTCACACGAGCACGAGCGAGCGGTACGTGCGCGAAGGACAGTGGGAGGACCCCATCGAGCCCTATGTTCGATTCCGGGGGCGCGAACTCGCCGGAGCGACGCTGGGCATCGTTGGCTTCGGCGCGATAGGGCGTACCGTGGCACGGATCGCCGCAGGCTTCGGGATGCGCATCCTCGCGTACGACCCGTACGTGTCTGCGTCCGCCAGAGCGGACGCGGCGGAGGGCGTGGAGATGACCGGCCTCGAAGCGCTGCTGGCCGCGTCGGACTTCGTGTCGATGCACGTGCCGGACACGCCGGAGACGATGGGGATGCTGAACGAAGCCCGCATCGCGGTGATGAAGCCCGGCGCTTACATCGTGAACGTCACGAACTCGTCGGTGGCGGACCGGGCTGCGCTGGCGGCGGCGCTCGTCGAGGGCAGGCTCGCCGGGGCCGCGCTGGACGTACACGAGGCGCACCCCATCCCGCCGGACTCGCCGTTCCTCGGCCTGTCGAACGTGCTGCTCACGCCCCACATCGGCGGCGCGACGCAGGAGACGATAGAGCGGCACTCGGCGATGGTGGCCGAGGACTTCGAGCGCTTCGCACGCGGCGAGCAGCCGTTGCGGCTCGTCAACCCGGAGATGTGGGGTCGGCTGCGGGGTTAGGCATCCGTGACCCAACCCCAAGACTGCGAGGTTCCTGCCTGCGCAGGAACGACCGGACTCCACCCCACGCCCCGCCGGTGCACCCCCTTCCTAACCTTCCCTCATCGAGGGGGAAGGGATAAGCCTAGCCCTCCAGCTGGTAGAGGCGGGCGCAGTTGTCCCAGAGTACCTTGCGGCGGGACTCGTCGGGCAGGTCGAGCTCGAAGAACTCGTCCATGGCGTGGGGGAAGGCGCTGTCCGGGTGAGGGTAGTCGGTGGAGATGACCATGATGTCGTTGCCGAAGCGCTCCATCACGTCCGCCGCCAGCTCCTCGTCCGCCTCCATGGAAAGGACGCACTGGCGGAGGAAGTACTCGCTCGGCTGCAGCGACAGGTCGGCCTCCACGTACTTGGCGTACTGGTCGTCCAGCCGGTAGAGGAGCCAGGGAAGCCAGCCGCAGTTGGCCTCGAGGAACGCGACGCGCAGCGCGGGGTGGCGCTCCAGCACGCCCGTCATCGTCAGCCCGGCCATCGCGGCCATGATCTGCGTGGGGAAGCTGAGGGCGTGCGTCATCGTGCGCGGCGACGGGTGGCGCAGGAACTTGCGGCTGATGTCCTCCCGACCCGGCGCCGTGGACGTGCCGTGCAGGCAGACCGCGGCTCCCAGGCGCTCCACCTCCGTCCAGAGCGGCTCTACTTCCTCGTCGTAGAGCAGCCTGCCGTTGACCGGCTCCGTGTGGACGGTGACGCCGACGAAGCCCAGCTCGGTCACCGCGCGGCGTGCCTCCTCGATGGCGAGGTCGAGCGCCTGCAACGGGAGGAGCGCGATGCCCTTCAGCCGGTCGGGGTCGGTCGCGCAGTAGTCGCGCATCCAGTTGTTGTACGCGCGGCAGAGGGCCGCCGCGTAGTCTGGTTCGAGGTCGTCCAGCCCGACGATCCACGTGCCGCCGTTCGTGCGGAAGAGCGCGGCAACGTCCACGCCCTCGATGTCCATCGCCTCGAGGGTGGTCGCTGCGTCGAACCCGTGCTCGAACGCCTTGACCTGGAACGGCGTCCGTTCCTTCTTCGCCTTCAGGAGCTCGTTCGCCTTGGCGAATTCCGGCCACTCGTTCCAGAGGGGGAACGGCTTGCCGTCTATCACCCACGTGTCGACGCCGGTGACGTCGCTTCGCTGCATGACGGGCATGCGGGAGCGGAACGGCGCTTCGAGGTAGTCCTCGAAGAGGCTCGCCGGTTCGATGACGTGGATGTCGCTGTCGAGGACCTTGAACCCGTTCTTCATGGAGTCTTTCTACCGGAACCGGTGCGTGGCGGTCAATGCGGCGCCGCCCGGCGGGTGGTAGCCTTCCGCGCGTTATGCCGCCCGTAACGCTCGTGCTCGACCTCGGCAGCAGCCGCCTGCGGTGCGCGGCGGTCCCGCTCGACTGCGGCGGCGCGCCACTGGAATCGGCGCGTGCCCCCTACCCCGCCACGAACGACCGCGCCGGAGCGCTCGCCCACGCCTACAACCCTCGACTGCTCCGCGAGCGCCTGCTCCGCGTACTGGCGCAGGGGGCGCAGGCCGCCGGGCCGCGCAACGTAGCCGCGATCGCCGTAACGGCGCAGCGGCTCGCGGCCTGCTTCTTCGACGCGGACCTCGCGACACTGAGCGCGGGGGCGAACAACGACACCCGCGCCGTCTTCCAGGGCGGCGCGATGGACGACGCCAACGGTGCGCTCATCTACCGCACGACCGGCCACCTGCCGTCCATGCTGTTCACACCGGCCATGTACGCCTGGTGGCAGGAGAGCCGTCCCCGAACGGCACAGCGCATCGCGAAGACGGCGGGGCTCGACGCATGGGCCGCGCTCCAACTGACCGGAACGCTCGCCGAAACGAGGCTGGGCCTCGCGGAGTCCGGGCTGCTGGACGTGACGTCCGGCAAGCCGGCCGGGGGGCTGCTGGAACGGCTCGGCGTGCCGCTCGGATTGCTGCCGGACGTGCTGTCGCCGGACGCCGTAGTCGGGCAGTTGACGGCAGAGGCCGCCGAGGCAACCGGGCTGCCGCGCACAACGCCGGTGCACCTCGCGGGGCCGGACTCGCACGCCGCTGCGGTCGGTTGCGGTCCAGCGTCGGACGGTGCAGCGGCGTGCGCCGCCGGATGGAGCGCGCCGGTGCACGTAACGACGGCGTCGCCGGCGTTCGACCCGCAGGCACGGACGTGGGCGTCGCTGCACGGCGTCGTCGGGAAGTGGACGGTGGAGGCGCACCCCGGCGAGACCGGACGCGCGCTCGACGCCGTACGGCGCCTGCTGGCGCCCCGCGCATCGCACGAGCGATTCGACGCGCTGGCGCAGTCCGCCTTCGAGAGCGGACGCCCCGTGGCCGCGTTCCTCGGCCCGCGCGCCATCGACCTCTCCGATCCCGGCATCACCATGGGGGGCGTCCTGATGCCTGCTCCCATCACGCACGGGGGGCTGGACGCCGCCGACGTCGCGCGGGCCGCGTTCGAGAACGCCGCGTTCGCCATACGGGAGAGCCTGGCGCTCGCGCGCAGCGTCGCGGGGACGGAGCCGCGAGCGGTTGCGCTCACCGGCGGGATGGCGGAGAGCGCCGTCTTCCCACAGCTGCTGGCCGACGTGCTGGGCGAGCCGGTGCGCGTACACCGCAACGCGACGGCAACCGGCGCTGCGTCGCTGGCGGCGACGCCGGCGCATGAACTCGCGGGACGCAGCGCCGACCTCGCCGTGAGCGGCACGAGCATCGAGCCCGGCCCACGCTCGCGGGAGTGCGGCGAATCGTACGAGCGCTGGCTGCGGCTTCGGGAGCGGCTCGACGCGCTGACGGACGAGTTGTAAGGCGCTTCACACCTCCATGTGCGCTGACGCGCACCGTCCCCTGCCCGTGGAGCTGCGAGGTTCCTGCCTGCGCAGGAACGACGAAGGGCGCTCCCGCACATGGGGTGTGCGCTGCTATGCTTAGCCCAGGATGACTTCCAACGGAACGACATACGAGCAACTGCGATGGGAAGTGGTCGAGAGCGCGCGGGCGATGCACCGGAGCGGGCTCGTCGTGGGCTCGTCCGGCAACGTGAGCACGCGCGTGCGCGGCGAGGAGTTGCTCGCCATCACGACGGCGGGCAAGGACTACGAGACGATGGGCCTCGACGAGGTGGTCATCACCGACTTCGAGGGCGACGCCGTCGAGGGCGACGGCCTGCCGTCCACCGAGATGCTGATGCACGTCGCAATCTATCGCGCCCGCCCGGACGTGCGCGCCGTGATGCACACGCACTCCGTCTACGCGAGCGCGCTTGCGGTCGCCGGCGAGCCGCTTCCGCCCCTGATCGACGAGATGGTCATCGTGCTGGGCGACAGCATCCAGGTTTCCGACTACGCTTTCCCTGCCACGGAAGAGCTTGGCGACGCGGTCGTCGCGGCGCTTGGGGAACGGAACGCGGCGCTCATCCGGAACCACGGCCTCGTCGGCGTCGGGAGCAGCCTCGCGGAGGCGCTGCACGTCTGCCAGCTGGCGGAGCACATCGCGCACATCTACGCGGCGGCGAAGGCGCTCGGCACGCCCAATCCCTTGCCGGACGAAGCTATCGCTACTGAAACGGCGCTGTTCCGCATGAGCCGGAAGGTGGAGAGCACATGACGGCAAACCCTTTGTCACTCCAAGCGGAGCGCAGCGCAGCCGAGGAATCTCTCGGGATGGCGTGCCGTACTGCCGAAGGTTCCTCTCCCGAGAGATGTTTCGACTCCGCCTCCGGCTCCGCTCAACATGACATACCCCACTTCGTGAGCCGAAAGGTGGAGGGCGCATGAAGGTCCCCCCGTTCCTGCTCCGCAGGCTGTACGTGAAGGGCAGCCTCACCGCGACGGCTGACGGCTTCACGTTCCAGTTGCAGAACAAGCTGGGCTCCGGTTACGCGAAGCGCATGCTGCCGCTGACGCTCGACGGCGAGCCACTGGACCTGACCGCGTCCTCGTTCGAGATCGACGGCGCGGAGACGACGTTCGACGCAGTGTCCGAGAGCGTCCCGTTCACACTCGCGATGAACAAGACGACGACCATCTCCTACCGCGGCGGGGCAGTCGCGCCGGGGCCGCACAAGGTAGGCCTGGGGTTCGAGGTTGCAGGGCTCGGGGAGCTTGGCTTCGACTTCTCTGACGAGGCTGCCGCGACGGAGCGCGGCGCGGGGTGAGCACACTGCGCCCCGTGGCTGCCACCGGCGCGTACACCGTTGCCGTGACCGGCGCGGCGGGGTACATCGGGACGCGCCTCGTGCGGCGCCTGCTCGAAACGCGGGGCATCGAGCGCGTCACAGGTGTGGACGTACTTCCTTCGACGATAGAGCACGAGCGCTACACCCACATCCAGCAGGACATGACCGAGCCGCTCGGCGACGCGTTCGCAGGGGCGGAGGCGGTCATTCACCTGGCGTTCGTGCTGCGGCAGCTCCGCAAGCGTGCGGAGGGCAGGCGGATCAACGTCGGCGGCTCCGAGAGCGTGCTGCGCGCCTGCGCGAACGCGGGCGTGGGTCGCGTCGTGCTGATGTCGAGCGCGACCGTCTATGGTCCGCGCCGCGACAACCCGGTCGCGCTGACCGAGGATGCGCCGCTCCGCCCTCCAAGGGGGTTCGCCTACGCGGAGGACAAGGCAGCCTGCGAGGCGCTCTTCCAGACGTTCGCAGAGGAGCATCCGGAGACGTGCGTCTCCATCCTGCGCGGGTGCGTCGTGATGGGCCCGAACGCGGCTAACTTCATCACCGCCGCGCTGGACAAGCGGTTGCTCATCGGCATCAGGGGCGACGATCCGAGGATGCAGTTCATCCACGAGGACGACCTCGCGGAGGTGCTGGCGAAGTTCGCCATGGAGCCGCACCCGGGCGTGTTCAACGTGGGAGGGGCTGGCAGCGTACGTTGGAGCGAGGCCGTGTCGCTCGCTGGGAAGCGCCTGGTCCGGCTCCCGGGCCCGCTCGCCTCCGCACTGACGGGGCTGGCGTGGCGCATCCATCTGCAGAACGACTCTCCGTCGTCCGGGCTGGGCTTCATCCGGTGGCCGTGGACGGTGAGCATGGAGAAGCTGACCTCAGAGACGCGCTTCATGTGCAGGCACACCTCGCGCGAGGCGCTGGAGGCGTACCTCAACCGGGGCACGTGGGCGCGGCGTCCTTGACAGGAGAGAGTCCCGACCATAGGCTATTGTTGACTTCCTTAGTCGACAATAGGCGAGCCCTCAACCGCCGCCGCCCCGCGGAGGCAGCCTCTCCCAGGGGGAGAGGGATAAGGAACCGATACACCCGAAATGACGAACCGCACCGTTCAAGAACTTGCCGAGCAGTCCTATAAGTACGGGTGGACTACCGAGGTCGAGGAGGAGTCCGCGCCGCCCGGCCTCAGCGAGGAGATCGTGCGGTGGATATCGGAGCGCAAGGGCGAGCCGGAGTGGCTGCTGGAGTGGCGGCTGAAGGCGTTCCGCCACTTCATGGACCTGCTCGGCGACGCACGGCTCCCCACCTGGGCGAACGTGTCCCACCCGCCCATCGACTTCCAGTCGATACGCTACTACGCCGCGCCGAAACCGAAGCTGGAACTCGACAGCATCGACGAGGTCGACGCCGAGATCCTGAAGACGTACGAGAAGCTCGGCATCCCGCTCGAGGAGCAGAAGCGGCTCGCGGGCGTGGCGGTCGACGCCATCTTCGACAGCGTGAGCATCATGACCACCGCGAAGGAGACGCTGGCGAAATACGGCGTCATCTTCTCGTCGGTCTCGGAGGCGGTGAAGGAGCACCCGGAGCTCGTGCGCAAGTACCTCGGCTCTGTCGTTCCGCACTCTGACAACTTCTACGCGGCGCTGAACTCGGCCGTGTTCTCGGACGGGTCGTTCGTCTACATCCCGCCGGGCGTCCGCTGCCCGCTGGAGCTGTCCACGTACTTCCGCATCAACGCGGAGGGGTCGGGGCAGTTCGAGCGAACGCTCATCATCGCGGACAAGGGTTCGTACGTGAGCTACCTCGAGGGCTGCTCCGCGCCGATGCGGGACGAGAACCAACTGCACGCCGCCGTCGTCGAGCTCGTTGCGCTGGACGACGCCGAGATCAAGTACTCGACCATCCAGAACTGGTATCCCGGCGACGACAACGGCAAGGGCGGCATCTACAACTTCGTCACGAAGCGCGGGAAGTGCGCGGGCGACCGGTCGCGCATCTCCTGGACGCAGGTCGAGACCGGCTCCGCCATCACGTGGAAGTATCCGAGCGTGCTGCTGCAGGGCGACCACTCGACCGGCGAGTTCTACTCGGTCGCGCTCGCGAAGGGGCGCCAGCAGGCGGACACCGGCACGAAGATGACGCACATCGGGAAAAACACGTCCAGCCGCATCATCTCCAAGGGCATCTCCGCGGGCCGCGGCAACAACACGTACCGGGGCCTCGTGAAGGTGATGCCGAAGGCGGAGGGCGCAGTCAACTTCACGCAGTGCGACTCGCTGCTCATCGGCGACCAGTGCGGCGCGCACACGGTGCCCTACATCGAGGTGCAGAACCGCTCCGCCAGCGTGGAGCACGAGGCGTCCACGACAAAGGTGAGCGAAGAGCAGCTCTTCTACTGCCAGCAGCGCGGGCTCGCGCGGGAGGACGCGCAGTCCGTCATCGTCAACGGCTTCGTGCGGGACGTGGTGAAGCGGCTGCCGCTCGAGTTCGCGGTCGAGGCTGACCGGCTGCTCGAAGTCAATCTGGAGGGGACGGTCGGCTGATGCTCGAAGTACAGGGACTACACGCCGAAGTGAACGGCGTCCAGATACTGAAAGGCGTCGACCTGAGCGTCGGCGTGGACGAGTCGCACGCCATCATGGGGCCGAACGGCTCCGGCAAGAGCACGCTCGCCTACGTACTCGCGGGGCGTCCGGGCTACGAAGTCACCGCGGGCAGCGTCACGTTCGACGGCGAGGACCTGCTCGCCCTGCCCGCCGAGGAGCGCGCCCGCAGGGGGCTGTTCCTCTCGTTCCAGCACCCGATAGAGATACCCGGCGTGCGGATGGACCACTTCCTGCGCGCGGGCTACAACGAACTGCGCAAGAGCGCGGGAGAGGAGCAGCTCGACCCGCTCAAATTCGACCGGCTGATACGCAGCAAGGCCAAGGAAGTCGAGATGGAGCCGGGGATGACCAAGCGCGCCGTCAACGAGGGCTTCTCCGGCGGCGAGAAGAAGCGGAACGAGGTGCTGCAGATGGCGGTGCTGGAGCCGCGCCTGCGCATCCTGGACGAGATCGACTCCGGGCTGGACGTCGACGCGCTCCGCGAGGTCGCGCGCGGAATCTCGGACCTCAGCGTCCCTGGCACGTCCACCATCCTCGTCACCCACTACGACCGCGTCCTCTCCTACCTCGAACCGGACCAGGTCCACGTGCTCATCGACGGCCGCATCGCGCGCTCCGGCGGCAGGGCGCTCGCGAAGGAGATCGAGGAGCGCGGCTACGACTGGCTCGAGGCCGGAGCAGGCGCCTGACACTCCGATGACCCAGCACGCGACCGTCACCGGATCCTGGTCCGAGCAGTTCCGCCGCTTCGAACACAACGGCGCGGAGATCAGCCCGGCTTGGCTGCGCGAAGTCCGCAGGAGCGCGTTCGGCGACTTCGAACGCCTCGGCTTCCCGACCGCCCGCAGGGGCAACGAGCCGTGGAAGTACACCAACGTCCGCCCGATAGCCGACGCCACGTTCGCGCTCGCAGAGTACGACCCGGACGTGAGCGCAAGCATCGACCTGCATGCCTACGAACTCCCCTGCCCGCGCGTCCACCAGCTCGTCTTCGTGGACGGCCACTATGAGCCGGGGCTCTCGACCGAGCCGGTCACCGAGGCCGGACTGCACAACGACGTGCTCGGACGCCACGGCGACGGGCCGGTCGTGGGTCGGCTCGCCGACGCCATCGAGTACCGGGTTCCGCTCGTGCGCGAGCACCTGGGACGGCTCGCACCGGCGCCGGGCAACGCGTTCACCGCGCTCAACACGGC
Organism: Dehalococcoidia bacterium; assembly: GCA_965208625.1. Taxonomy (GTDB): domain Bacteria; phylum Chloroflexota; class Dehalococcoidia; order Lucifugimonadales; family Australimonadaceae; genus Bin16. The sequence goes on along the minus strand of OZ242348.1, from coordinate 563,228 downwards.
GTTCCTGCGCGATGGCGCCTTCGTCCAGATACCGGAAGGCACATTCGTGCCGGAGCCCATCTACCTGCTCTTCATCTCCACCGGCGCGCAGGCCGTAGTCACACACCCCCGCGTGCTCATCGCAGCGGGTGCGGACAGCAGTGCAACCGTCCTCCAGAGCTTCCACAGCCTGGACGGCGGCACGTACCTCACCAACGCGCTTACGGAGGTCGTCACCGCCCCCGGCGCGAACCTCCGACTCTGCACCCTCCAGCGCGAGAGCAACGACGCCTTCCACATCGCCACGACGCGCATGGAACAGGCGCGCGACAGCCGCATCGCCTCCGTCGTTGTCGACCTCGGGGGGCGGCTCGTGCGCCGCGAGACCGCCACGCTGCTCGGCGCGTCCGGCGCCAGCGTGGACCTCAGCGGGCTGTACTACGGCGCGGGGAACTGTCACGTGGACAACCAGACGTTCGTGGACCACGCGGCGCCCGGAGCGTCGTCGAACGAGGTCTACAAGGGCATCCTGGACGACGCGTCGCACGGTGTGTTCTCCGGGGGCGTGCTCGTGAGGCCGGACTCGCAGCAGACGGTGGCGCACCAGGTGAACAAGAACCTGCTGCTTTCCTCCGACGCGGAGGTGGACACGCAGCCGAAGCTGGAGATATACGCCGACGACGTCACCTGTACGCACGGCGCGGCGGTCGGGCAACTGGACGCCGACGCACTCTTCTACCTGAAGAGCCGGGGCATAGGCGAGGACGTGGCGCGCAACCTGCTCGTGCACGGGTTCGTGAGCGAGGTGCTGGATGCGATAGAGGACGGCGCAGTGCGGCAGCACGTCGAACAGGCCGTCGCCGGGTGCCTGAGCGGGAGCCGGTGATGTACGACATCCAGCAGGTGCGGAAGGACTTTCCAATCCTGAACCGCATGGTCAACAACGTGCCGCTGGTGTACCTGGACAACGCGGCCACGTCGCAGAAGCCCGCTTCCGTCATCGCCGCGCTCGTCGACTACTACGAGCAGTACAACGCGAACGTCCACCGGGGCGCGCACACCCTCGCCATGGAAGCAACTGTGGCATACGAGGAGGCGCGAGAGAAGGTCGCCGCGTTCATCAACGCCCCGTCGCCGGAGAACATCGTCTTCGTGCGCAACACGACGGAGGCGATCAACCTCGTGGCGCACACCTGGGCGGCGGAGCGCGTCGGCGCGGGCGACCGCATCGTCAGCACGGAGATGGAGCACCACTCCAACCTCGTGCCGTGGCAGCACGTCGCGCAGACGAAGAACGCCGAACTGCGCCTGATGGCGGTCGGCGCAGACTACACGCTCGACCTGTCCGACCTCGACGAGCTCCTGAGCCTCAACACGAGGCTGGTTGCGCTCACGCACATGTCCAACGTGCTCGGCACCATCACGCCGGTGAAGGAGATCACGGAGGCCGCGCACCGCGTGGGCGCTCGCGTGCTCGTGGACGCCGCGCAGAGCGTCCCGCACATGCCTGTGGACGTACAGGAGATGGGCTGCGACTTCATGGCGTTCTCCGGCCACAAGATGGCGGGGCCCACCGGCATCGGCGGGCTGTATATCTCGCCCGACGTCATCGACGAGGTCGAGCCGTTCCTGCGCGGCGGCGAGATGGTACTGGAAGTGACCTACGAGAGCGCGACGTGGAGCCGTCCGCCGATGAAGTTCGAGGCCGGCACGCCGAACATCGCGGACGCCATCGCGCTCGGCGCGGCGGTCGACTACCTGAGCGGCCTCGGCATGGAGCAGATCCGCGAGCACGAGATAGCGCTCACCGGCTACGCGCTCGAACGCTTCCGGGAACTGGAGGACGTGGAGACGTACGGCCCGACCGACCTCTCGGTGCGCGGCGGCGTCGTCTCGTTCTACATGAGCGGCATCCACCCCCACGACATCAGCCAGGTGCTCGACAGCTTCGGGGTCGCGATACGCGCCGGACACCACTGCGCGATGCCGCTCGTGCGCAGCAAACTGCAGGTCCCCGCAACCGCGCGGGCGAGTTTCTACCTCTACAATACGGAGCAGGAGGTGGACGTGCTCATCTCCGCGCTCAGGCACACGATGGAGTACTTCAGCGATGCAGATGCCCGACAGGCTCGATGACCTCTACAAGGACATCATCCTGGACCATTACCGCCGCCCCCGGAAGCAGGGCCTCCTCCCCGACCCGGACCTGAAGTCGACAGGCTTCAACCCGTTCTGCGGCGACCAGGTGGTGCTGACCGTCAGCCTCGACAGCGACGGCCGCATCAGCGAGACCGGCTTCGAGGGTGAGGGGTGCTCGATCAGCCAGGCGTCGGCCTCGATGCTCGCGGCGCACCTCGGCGGTCAGACGATCGAGGAGGCGGAGGCGCTCGTGCAGACGTTCAAGGGCATCATGCAGGGCGACGAACTCTCCGAGGAAGAAGAAGACGCGCTCGGTGAAATCGTGGCGCTGCAAGGGGTGCGCGAGTTCCCCATCCGCATCAAGTGCGCCCTGCTCGGCTGGACGACCCTCCAGGACGCCATCGCGGACTACCGGAAGACGCAGGCAGGCTGACCCCTACCCTTCGTCCTCCACGACGACCGCCGTGCCGTAGGCGAGCAGTTCGGACGCGCCCGTCATCACCATGGACGTGACGAACCGCATGCCTACGACGGCGTTCGCCCCCATGGACTCTGCCTGCTCCACCATCCGCGCGCAGGCCTGCTCGCGCGACTCAGCCATCAGGCGCGTGTACTCAGTGACCTCGCCGCCCACGATGTTGCGCAGGCCGGCGACGATGTCGCGTCCGATGTTGCGCGCGCGGATCGTGTTGCCCTGCACGAGGCCCTTCACTTCGGTAACGCGCTTCCCCGGGACTGTGTCGGACGTGGCAAGGATCATCGGTCAACCTCCTCGAATCGTTCGCTCTTGCTCTCGCGTATCCGGTCGCGGACGACCGAGGCCATCAGCACCACGAACCCGACGATGACGGCGGCGATGGAGAGCCTTATCAGGAAGGGGACCTCGTCCGCAGCGAACAGCTCCGCCAGCGCGTAGTAGACCCCGACGCCGAGCAACCCGACAAGCCCGAGCAGCAACAGCCCCAACCCGATGTTCTGCATCCGGCTCACCCCCTTATGGCGGTGTTGTCCTCTCGCAGTATAACGGTGAGCCTGTGCAACCGTGAGGCTGCGTGGGTCTACCGCAGTTCCACTTCGGTCGCGCCGTCGCCACCTCGTTCGCGGGGAGCGAACGCATACGACGCCACCGTGCTGCTGTCCGCGAGCCGCCGCCAGACCGCGTTGCGCAGCGCGCCCGTCCCTTTCCCGTGCACGATACGAACGTGCGTAAGACCATAGGCGAGGGCGCTGTCGATGTAGGCGTCGAGCCGCTCGACGGCCTCGTTGGCGCGCTCGCCGCGCACGTCCAATTCGATGCCGGGCGCAGGCGTGGAGAGCGGGATAGAGACGCCGGAACGGACGGGACGCTCCTCCTCGATCGGCTCTCCCGTCCGGCGCAGGCGCGAGACGTCCATCTGGAGCCGCGCCGAGCCCACAAGCACCTCCACGCGTCCCGAGTTGTCGGGTTCGGTCAGCACGGAGCCCTTGATGCCGAGCGCACCCACCTCCACCGTCTCGCCAACCGCGAGTTTCGTCTTACGCTCCGTCGGAGTCGGCGCAGCGTGTTTCCCCCAGACCCGGGAGCGGAGCGCGCGCTGCACGTCGGCAACGTCGGCGGAGGCCGCTTCCATCACGCGCGGAGGCGGCGGCTCGCCACGGAACGCCTGCCACTCCGCCGCGGACTCGGCCTGCTTCAACTTCGCACGAACGCGGTTCGCCTCCTGGCGCAACTCCGTCCGCACCTCTTCCACGACCGACGCTTGCGCCGATTCCAGCGCCTCGACCTGCTTCGCGAGTTCCGCCGAAAGTTCCGCTGCCCTGGCGCGCTCCGCCTCCGCCTCGTCGAGCTTCTCCCGCGTCAGTGCGCGCTCCCAGCGTATCGCCGACAGAAGCCCTTCCGTCTCGCGGTGCACCGGGCCGAGCCGATGCTGGGCGGCCTCGACGATGCGTGCGTCGAGCCCGGTCCGCGCCGCGATGTCCATCGCGTAACTCCTGCCGGGCAGGCCCATCGTCAGCTTGTACGTGGGGCGGAGCGTCTGCGGGTCGAGTTCGACGCTGGCGTTCTCCATCGCCTCGTGCTCCTCGGCGAGCGCCGCGAGGGGCCGGTGGTGCGTCGTGACGACGCACGGCACGCCCTGCTCCGCGAGGTGCGCCGCGACCGCGCAGCCGAGCGCCGCGCCCTCCTCGGGGTCCGTCGACGTGCCGAGCTCGTCGAACAGCACGAGCGAACGCGGCGTCGCATGCACCAGTATCCCGGCGATGGCCGTGACGTGCGAACTGAACGTGGAAACGGCAAGCTCGATGCTCTGCTGGTCGCCGATATCGGCGTAGACGCCGTCGAAGAGCGGGAGTGACGTCTGTGGCGAGCATGGGAGCATCAGTCCGCCCTGCCGCATGAGCGCCATGAGGCCTAGCGTCTTGAGCGCGACGGTCTTGCCGCCCGTGTTCGGGCCGGTCACGACGAGCACCGACACCGGCGGTTCGAGCGCGAGTGATACGGGTACCGCCGCTCCGAGCAACGGATGGCGAGCCTCGACGAGCCTCACCGAATCGCCCTCCCCCACTGCCACGCCCCGGTACGTCTGTGCATAGCGCGCCTTGGCAAGCGCAGCGTCCAGCCGCGCGACCATCTCCAGCGCGTGCATCGTCTCCGCCGCGCGGCGCGCCACGCTCACGGTGAGGCGTTGCAGGATGCGGCGCACCTCCTCCTGCTCCGCGTCGCCCGCCTCGCGCCAGCGGTTCGTGCGGTGTACGTTCGAGAACGGCTCGATGAACAGCGTCGCGCCGGAGTCGGACGAGCCGTGCACGATGCCGGGCATCCTGCCCTTGAAGTCGGCCTTCACCGGCAGCACGAGCCTGCCGCCGCGCACCGTGTAGAGGCTGTCCTGCAGCACCTCCGCGCCGAGGTCGGAGTCGACGTACGCCTGCAGCCCGCCCGCCGCCTGGTGATAGGCGTCACGGCTCTCCGTGCGGAGCTGGCGGAGCAGTGGGCTGGCGTCGTCCCTCAGTTCACCCGATGGGGTCAGCTTCGAGCGCAACTCGCGCTCCAGCGGACGCAGGTCGGCGATGTTGCGCATGAGGTTCCGCAGGAGCGGCGTCCGGGAGCGCGCCGTGCCGCCGAGCGCCTTCGCGGAGCGGGCGGCGTCGAGGCCGTCGGCGACGGTGATCAGTTCACTGCCGATGAGCATGCCGCCCACCGCGGCGCGCTGGACCAGCGGTCGTGGGTCGTGGGAGAGCGCAAGCGACAGCGACTCGTCGAGCAGCAGCGCGGCCTCGGCCGTCTCTTGTTGCAGTTCGGCGACGGCCGCAGCGTCGTAGACGGGCGAGAGCGCCAGCGCGCGTTCGCGGGACATCGGCGTGCGGGTATGGCTCGCCAACGCCTCGCGGATGCGGGGGAACTCCAGCAGCTCCAGCGTCCGCTCGCGCAGTTCAGGCCCCGTCGCAGAGGCGGGCCGCACGTCCGGCAGGTTCGTCATCGTTCGCCGGATTCTACAGGGGGCCGATGGTTAAGTCCTGAATCACGTCACGTGTCAGCGGCTCCGAAGACCCGGTAGTCCCGTGTTACACTGGCCTCGTCCGGGAGGAACAACATGGCACTCCAGAAGAAGGCCACTTACGCAGACAAGACGCACGACAGCGTGGAAGCGGAAGACGCCGCCCTGTCGCGCGCCATAGCAGAGGGACTGAAGGAAGAACCCGTCAGCATTGAGGAAGCCAAGAAGGTGCTGCGGGAGACGGATGGAGACTGAAACCAGAGCAAGCTTCATACGCGACCTGAAGCGTTTACGCAGCGCCACCGTACGGCGCAGAGTCGAACGAGCGATCGAAACCATCGAATCGGCTGCGGACATCACTGCGATCCCAGGCATGGTGAGAATCACCGCAACGGGAGAGCCCCACTATCGGATCAGGATAGGCGACTACCGCCTCGGCATCGCCCTCAATGGCGATGTGGTGGTGTTGGTCAGATTCCTGCATCGTAGAGACATCTACCGCTTCTTCCCGTAACCCATGGCTCGCATGAGCAGCCACACCTATGCCGACCCTGTTTTCCGTGCTAAACTCAGCCATTGCGCCATCGCACCGGGAGGGAGCGGCGCGGAAACGGAGGCTCCGGGGCAACGTGCGGGTCATCGGGCTGACGGGCGGGATCGGCACTGGCAAGAGCGAGGCTGCGAGCATCCTTGCGAGCCTTGGCGCAGTGGTTATCGACGCCGACGCAGAGGGGCACCGCGCCTATGCGAAAGGAACCATCGGCTGGAGGCGTCTCGTCGAGATATTCAGCAGCGGCATACTGAACGACGACCAGGAGATAGACCGCGCCCGCCTCGGCGAACTCGTCTTTGCCAACCCCCAGGCGCTCGCCTGGCTCAACGCCGCGATCCACCCGCTCATCCGTCAGCAGGTGGCGCAGGCGATAGAGCAGCACCGGCAGAACGGCGAGCACGCCGTCGTCATCGACGCAGCGCTCCTCTACCAGGCGAAATGGGACGACCTCGCGGACGAGGTGTGGGTCGTCTCCGCGTCCCCCGCAGCGGTACTGGAACACCTGCAGAAGCGCGGGATGACTCCGGAGGACGTTCGGCGACGCGCCGAGGCGCAGAGCGGGGCCGAGGCCGCGCTGAGCAAGGCAGACGCCATCATAGAGAACTCGGGTTCGCCGGAAGACCTGCGGGCGCGCGTTCAGGGACTGTGGGAAGAGAGAATCCTGTCCGTAAGGTAGTGCGACACATGGCGAACCAGACCCAGCTCTATCAGCAGCACAACATCGAAGAGTACTTCATCGACAAGGAGCCCTTCTACCTGGAGGTCGCCGACGAGATCGACATCTTCGAGGCGGCCTACGCGCAGCGGGTGCCCATCCTCCTCAAGGGACCGACCGGCTCCGGCAAGACGCGATTCGTCGAGTACATGTCGTGGCGCCTCAACCAGGCCCGCAAGCGCGACGGCCGCGCCGACCAGATGTCGCCGCTCGTCACCGTCGCCTGCCACGAGGACCTCACCGCGAGCGACCTGGTCGGACGCTACCTGCTCGAACCGGAAGGTACGCGCTGGATAGACGGCCCGCTCACCCGCGCGGTCAAGTACGGCGGCATCTGCTACCTCGACGAGGTCGTCGAGGCGCGGAAGGACACCACCGTGCTCATCCACCCCCTCTCCGACCACCGCCGCCTGCTGCACATCGAGAAGATCGGCGAGGTGCTGGAGTCGCACCCCAACTTCCTGCTCGTCATCTCTTACAACCCCGGCTACCAGAGCGCGCTGAAGGACCTGAAGCACTCGACACGCCAGCGCTTCATCGCGATCGAATTCGACTTCCCGCCGCGCGACCTCGAGGGGCCGATCATCGAGCACGAGAGCGGCGTCGACCGCACCACGGCCCAGCAGCTCGCCCTGCTCGGGGAGAAGATACGCAACCTCATCGGTCAGGGCCTGCAGGAGGGCGTCAGCACGCGCCTGCTCATCTACGCCGGCAAGCTCATCGAGCACGGCATCGCGTCGCGCAGGGCGTGCGAGGTCGCTGTCGTGTGGGGCCTCACCGACGACCACGAGACGCAGGCGAGCGTGATGGAGATCGTGACCTCCATCTTCCCGTAATGGCGGCCACCTTGCAGACAACGCCGGTACCGGCGGAAGCAGCCTCCCGCATCGAGGCGCTGAGAAGCGCGCTCGCCGAGCGCAAGCCCTCGGCTCCGTCCAACACGGACGGCGCGAGGCCTGCTGCCGTCCTCATCCCCCTGCACTTCCACGACGGCGAGTGGCACGTCATCCTCAACGTGCGTTCGCAGTTCGTCGGCATGCACCAGGGCGAGATCGCATTCCCCGGCGGCAAGTTCGAGCCGACCGACCCGGACATGCTGGCATGCGCCCTCCGGGAGGCCCACGAGGAGATGGGCATCGCCCCAGAGGACGTGGACGTCATCGGCTCGCTGGAACCTGTCCTTACTCGAACGGACTACCTCGTCTGGTCCACGGTGGGAGTCATCCCGCATCCGTACCGGTTCGAGGTCGACGAGAACGAGGTCGCCGAGATCATCGAGATACCGCTCGACCACCTGCTGACCGACGACGCAGAACGGCACGAGGCGAGGATCCAGCCGGACGGCAGCCTGCTGCAGCGCAAGGCGTACGTTCACGGCCCGAATCTCGTATTCGGCGCGACCGCCTGGATACTCGCGCAACTGCTCGACCTGCTGCGTGACCTGCGCCCCGAAGATGCGGGGCAGGAGAAGGAGACGGCGTGACGAACGAGCACGACAGCGTCATCGAGGAGCTGAAGAAGCACCCGTCCGCCCTCATCTCCGCCTACGAAGCGGTCGCCGACGAGGTGGCCGACGCTCTTGGTCCTGCCCCTGCCCTCCGGTGGGCGCAGCAGGGCGTCCGCATCGCGTCGCAGGGGCCGCGCGCATGGGAAGCGGCCACGGAGTACTTCAAGGCGTCGCCACAGGTCGTGCAGACCATCGGCTTCACCCAGTTCGAACGGTGGGCTGAGAGTGGCATCGAACTCACCGCGGAGGCGCCCGTCATCGCGGCGTCGTTCTTCCGCGCCAGCCCACGCGTCCTCCCCACGCTCGCGCCGCGCCACATCGCCGGATGGGCCGGACTCGGACGCGGGCTCTCGAAGGGCACCTGGAAGTCGTCCAGCCTCGCGGCGCGCTTCTTCGACGTCAGCGACGAACTCGTGCAGCAGGTCAACTTCCACGAACTGCAGTTGTTCGTCTCGCTCGTGCAGACGCTCGCGAGCCGCTCCTACGACCTCGCCGCCGAGGCGCTCGTGCTCGGCCAGCGTGTCCTGCCTGCGGTCAGCGAGCGCGAGGAACTGATCTCGCTCGCCAAGGTGCTCGCCGAGACGAGCTGGCGCGAGGTGCGCGGCTCGTTCGAGGCCGCGACGCGCGTCGGCAACAGCGTCGACCGCCGCCTGCGCCCGCGCTACTTCGCGCTCAGCGAGCGGCTCGCACGGCAGGGGCTCGGCAACGTCTCCGCGTTTATGGTGGAGAGCGCGCAGTCGCTCGGTCTGCTCCCTCAGGAGCTGCAGACGATGGTGCTGGAGCGTGCGGAAGACCTCGCCGACACCTCCGCCGAGGCGGTCAGCGCCTTCCTGCGCACTGCGCCGAACGTGCTGGACCGCATCAGCCCCGCCCAGTTGGACACCTGGTTCGGGCGTGGCCTCGAGTTCCTGAAGGAGAACCCTGACGCGGGCATCGCGTACTTCCGGCTGGAGTCCGCGCGCGCCGAGACGCTGCTCGACCAGCTCTCGTCCAGCATCGAACTCGAGAAGGTGCACGGGCTGCTCCGCATGTACTCCAACGCGCTCGCCGGCACCGAGGTCGAACTGCAGGAGTCCACGGACATCACCCACCGCAACATCGGCTGGGTCTCCGTGGAGTTCGCCACGACCGACGGCAAGAGCGTCTTCCTGCCCCCCACAGTCGACCTGCGCGACACCAAGAGCGAGAACTTCGCCTGGCTCAAGGTCGTCACAACGCACCAGGTTGGACACCTCGAGTTCCAGAGCTTCGACTTCGACTTCCATGCGCCCTCGGCAGGGTTCAACGACTACCGCGAGGGCATCGCGGAGGGCATCGGCGCGACTCCGGGCACAACCGAGGTCGCATCGTTCTTCGACCTGTTCCCCGTCCGCGCGATGGCGGCCGACCTCTTCACCGCAACGGAGAGCGCCCGCATAGACCAGCGCATCGTGGAGCAGTACCGCGGACTCGCGCCGAGCTACGAGCGCGTGCAGAGCGACGCCCTCGCGTCGCGCGGCCCCATCGAGATGATGCCGGCCCAGCAGGCGCTCATGGAGATGCTCGTCCGCCAGAGCCTCGGGCAGACCAACGCCCGCATCCCCTCCACCTACGCCGATCAGGCACGGCAGCTCGCCGGCCTGCTCCGCAGCGTGCGCAACCGCGACGCCACGGTCGAGGATTCCGCCGAGGCCGCGCTTCGCATGTACTACACGCTCTCCCAGGTGCCCAACGCATTCGTGCCGCTGGACGACTGGGAGGACGTCGACCTCTCCAAGGCCGGCTTCGACGAACCGACGCTCGAAGAGATCGTCGAGCGCCTGCGCGCCGAGGCCGAGGAGGCGCAGGAGGAAGCGTCGGGCGACGAGTACGAGTCGCCGGACGACGTCGACTACCGCGGCGACTTCAAGCCGGAGATGGTGCAGCTCCTCGCCCAGATGCGCGGGCAGGCCGAGCCCGGCGAAGAAGATGGCTCCGAGAGCGCGCAGGGCATATCGCAGGCCGAACTCGAACAGGCGCTGCGCGAATCCACGGAGATCGACTTCGCGGACGACGCGGAAGTGACCACCGTCGCCGCCAACATGATGAAGGAGATGGGCGCGGACGCTCCGCAGAACCCCGCGGGCTCCGGCTACAACCAGATACCGCATGTCGACGAGGAAGGCGGGCCGCTCGAGGCCCTCGAGCCGCGCTCCTACGCCTACGACGAATGGGACTTCCGCGCCAACGACTACCGCCCGCGCTGGTGCATCGTGCAGGAGCGCCTCGCCGTCTCCGGCGAGACCGCCTTCTACAACGAGACGATGCACTCCTACGCCGGGCTCATCGAGCAGATCCGTCGCCAGTTCGAGTCCGTCCGCCCGGAGATGTACCGCAAGGTGAAGCGCCTGCCCGAGGGCGAGGACGTCGACCTCGACGCAGGCATCGAGGCGCTCATTGACCTGCGGAACAAGATGACGCCGGACGAGCGCATCTACTGGCGCCGCAACAAGGACGAGCGCGACGTCGCTGTCGTCTTCCTGCTGGACATGAGCGCGTCCACGGCTGAAGCCGTGGAGGAGAGTTCACGGGAGTCCGACTGGAACGCCCCCGGCGACCCCGTCGCCTACACCGCGTGGCTCCGCGCCCGCAGGGGCGAGACCGCGCGCCGCCCCTACAAGCGCATCATCGACGTCGAGAAGGAGTCGATGGTGCTGCTGATGAACGCGCTGGAGACCATCGGCGACCGCTACGGCGTCTACGGCTTCTCCGGCTTCGGGCGTGAGAACGTCGAGTTCTACGTCATCAAGGAGGTCGAGGAGCTCTTCTCCGATCGCGTGAAGCGCCGCATGGATAAGGTCGCTCCGCTCCACGCCACGCGCATGGGCCCGGCCATCCGCCACGCCACCTCGAAACTCGCGGGCGTGGACGCCAAGACCAAGTTCATGTTCGTCATCAGCGACGGCCGCCCGCAGGACCGCGGCTACTCGCGCGAGGGCGTCGAGAAAGAGTACGCGGTGCAGGACACGCGCATGGCCCTCATGGAGGCGCGCAACATTGACATCACGCCGTTCTGCCTCACCGTCGACCGCAACGGCCACGACTACCTCCGCACCATGACCGGCGACCTCAACTACGAGGTGCTGCCCGACATCATGGAGCTCCCCCGCCGCCTCCCGCAGCTCTACAAGAAGATCACGCTGTAGCGCAGCGAGGACACAGTGACCGGAGACTATCCCGCGCCGGCTTGCGGCGCGGGATAGTCGTGTTATGCGACACACGGCCATTGCCCCCCGATTTGAGTGCGGTCTACACTCGTGGTGACGGTTGTCAGGCGGAGGAAGGCATGAACATCAAGCTGCCGTTCCCGCGCAGAAGCATCGCTGCTCGCGGGCACGCCATATATCGCAAGAAGGTACGCCCATTCGTTTACCCGCAGATGAAGGGACGGATCGTCGTTATCGACGTTGACAGCGGCGACTACGAAGTAGACGACGACGACGCGCGCGCATTCGAAACCCTCCTGGCCCGACGGCCCGGCGCGCATACCTGGGCTGAGCGCGTTGGCTATAGAGCCCTCTACAGCACCGGAGGAGCCGCCATCCCCGATGACAATGAATAGCGGGGCAGTGCACGGGAGGGAAGCCGTTGTTCAGATGCTCATTCTGGATAGGGCGAGTACCGAGCAACCGTTAGCCGCTGTGCTAGACACGGGTTTCACGGGATACCTTGCGCTGCCGCAACCGATGATTCGTCGGTTCGGGCTGATCAGCGAAGGCGAAGGCCGCATTACACTGGCTGACGGAAGCGTGCAGATGCACGACATCTACCGCACTGCGGTCATCTGGCACGAGGAACGGCGAACGATTCCCATAATGGGCATGGGCGACAAACCCCTTATTGGGATGCGTCTGCTCGCTGGAAGCCGCGTCACGATGGACGTGGTCGACGGCGGCCCCGTAACTATCGAACCACTCGCTGCCTAGCCTCTCGCCCCTCTCCTACGCCTCCCATCTGCTAACATCCGCCTGCCATGGACTTCGAACTCGAATGGACGCCTGAGCAGGACGCCTTCCGGCAGGAGGCGCGCGCCTGGATCGAGCAGAACGTCCCGAACATCCCCGACCACCCGGACCCCGCGAACCTCACCCGCGAGGAGTACGAACTCCAGCGCGATTTCGGGCGCAGGCTGGGCGCGAAGGGCTGGCTCTACCCCACCATGCCCGCCGAGTACGGCGGCGGCGGGCTCTCCATGGAACTCGCCATGGCGCTGGAGGAGGAGCTCGACCGCTACAACATGCCGCTGCCGCCCTACTACGACACCGGCGGGAAGCTCGGCGGGGTCGCCATCCTCGTCTGGGGCACGGAGGAGCAGAAGGCGCACTTCCTCCCGATGATCCTGCGCGGCGAGATACGCACCTGGCAGTTGCTCACCGAGCCAGAGTCCGGCTCCGACCTCGCCAGCGTCCGCACGACTGCCATCCGAGACGGCGACGAGTACGTCGTCAACGGCACCAAGATATTCGTCGGCAGCAGCCACGGCGCCGAGTATTCGTGGATGATCGTCGTGACCGACCCGGACGCTCCGCGCCACGAGAACCTCGGCTGGCTGATGATGCCGATGGACCTGCCCAGCATCACCGTCGAGCAGATGGACCTCCTCTTCGTCGGCGGCGAGCGCGGGGCCGCGAGCGGCATCAAGAACACGGTCTACTTCGACAACGTCCGCGTGCCCGCGTTCAACCTCGTCGGCGGCGAGGGTAACGGCTGGAAGGTTGCGGGGACACACCTGGAGATCGAGCACGGCCTGCTCCGCAGCGCCGTCCGCGACGACCCGCTCACCGAGCGCGTCTTCGACTACGCCCGCAACGCGAAACGAGGCGGCAGGCCGCTGCTGGAAGACCAGGACGTGCGCGACCGGCTCGTCGACTTCTACGTCGACGCTGAAGTGACGCGCCTGCTGCACTTCCGCAACTACGCCTGGCGCGGTCAGGGCAGGCAGCTCACCTACGAGGGCGCGCAGGCGTACCTCTACCAGAAGCGCGGCCAGCTCTCCAAGGCGCGCGCCGTGCTCGACGTGATGGGGCCGCAGGCGCTCATCGAAGCGCCCGACGACTGGGCCGTCGCCGACGGCCACGTCGAAGTGCACCAGCGCGGCTCCATCGTCGACCAGCACCCCGGCGGCACCGCCGAGATACAGCGCGTCATCATCGCGCGGAGGCTCGGCATCGGGCGCGACGTGCGGGAAGAGCCGGGGAGACTCCGCTAGTCATGGACCTGCTCCTCAACGAACAGCAGCGCATGCTGCAGTCCACCATCCAGGACCTGCTGCGCCGCGATCTCACGAAGGAGACGCTCGTTGCCATCGACGCTGGGAACACGGACGTTGCGCAGGGCTGGCCCGCGCTCGCGTCCACCGGCCTGCTCGGCAGCCTCGTGCCGGAGGAGCACGGCGGGGTTGGCGGTTCGTTCAGCGACGCAGGCGTCCTATTCGAAGAGCTCGGCAGAGGGCCGGTCCCCGGCGCGCACTTCTCGTCCGGCATCTTCGCAGCGCTCGTCCTGCAGGAAGGCGGCAGCGCCGACCAGCAGGCCGCGCACCTGCCCGCCATCGCATCGGGCGATGAGGTCTTCGCCGTCGCCGTCACTGAACCGGAGTACGGCTGGGAGCGCGGCGACGTTCAGACGGCCGCGGAGCGCTCGGCGGACGGTTACACACTCAGCGGTGTGAAGCTCCACGTACCCGATGTCACGCAAGCGACCCACCTCATCGTTGCCGCTCGCACCGACGGCGACAGCGTCGGCCTCTTCATCGTTCCCGCCGACGCGCCCGGCGTCGCGTGCAGGACGCTTAGCGGGCTCTCGACCGGCCTCGGTGAGGTGCGGTTGGACGGCGTCGCTGTCGGAGAGGATGCGCTGCTCGGCGGCGCGGCGGACGGCTGGGATGCGTTCGAGCGCGCGATGCTCAAGGCGACCGCGGTGCTCTCTGCGTACCAGGTCGGCGGGCTGGAGAGCGTCTTCCAGATGTGCCTGGAGTACAGCCGCACCCGGCGACAGTTCCAGCAGCCCATCGGACGCTTTCAGCGCGTGCAAGACCACATCATCGACATCGTGAACCACCTGGACGCCGCGCGCTGGACGACCTACGAGGCGCTCTGGAAGCTCGACACCGGACGTCCCGCCGAGGGCGGCGTGCACATGGCAGCCGCCCTGGCAAGCGAGGGCTACTACCTCGCCTGCAACGCCGCGCACGACGTCCACGCAGGCGTCGGCATCGTCCGCGAGTACGGCCTTACCCTGCACACCCGCATGTCCCGCACCCTCTACCACCACCTCGGCAGCCCCCGCTACCACCGCCGCAGGCTCGCCGGGGCGCTCGGCCTCTAGCCGGGCCTGTCCTCCCCATGCTCTCTCCCTACCGCGTCATCGACCTCGCCGACGACCGCGGCATCTTCTGTGGACGCGTCCTAGCAGACCTCGGCTCGGAGGTCGTCAAGGTCGAACCCGTCGCCGGTGACCCCGCCCGCCGCATCGGCCCCTTCTACCACGACGAGCCCGGCGTCGAGAGCAGCCTCTTCTGGCAGCTCTACGCCGCGAACAAGAAGAGCCTAGCGCTGGACATCGCGTCCGACACCGTGCGCGAAGCGCTGCGACGGCTCATCGCCTCCGCCGATTTCCTCGTCGAATCGTTCCGCCCCGGCTACCTCGACAGTCTCGGCCTCGGCTACGACGACGTCCGCGCGCTCAATCCCACGCTCGTGTACGTCTCGATAACGCCGTTCGGCCAGGACGGCCCGTACCGCGAATTCGCCGCGACCGACCTCACCGGCTCGGCGCTCAGCGGCTTCGCCTACCTCACCGGCGACCCCGACCGTCCGCCGCTGCGCGTGAGCGTGCCGCAGTTCTGGACGCTGGGTGGCGCGGCAGGCGCTGCGGGCGCGATGACGGCGCACGCCCACCGCATCAACACGGGACGCGGCCAGCGCGTGGACGTCTCATGCCAGCAGGCGCTCACCCGCACGCTCTCCCACGCACCCCAGTTCTGGGACATGAACGAGATCATCCTCAAGCGCTCCGGCCCCTTCCGCCCCATCGGCGACGGACGCAACCTCCGCGTGAACTTCGAGTGCGCCGACGGCTACGTCAACTACATCCAGCCCGGCGGCGCGACCGGTGGACGCGCCATGGCCGCCCTCTGCACGTGGATGGACGAGCACAGCGAGGGCCATCCCCTGCTCAGCGAAACCGACTTCGGCGCGTACGGCTTCGGCCAGTTGCCCGACGACGTGCTCGACGCGATGAGCGAGACGCTCGAGGCGTTCTTCCGCTCCCGCACGAAGCGCCACCTCTCCGAGGAGGCGATCAAGCGGCGCGTCCTCCTCTTCCCCGTCAACGACCCCGCCGATGTCTGCTCGTACCCCCAGCTCGCCGCGCGCGGCTTCTTCCGGGAGACCGAAGCCCCGGACGGCGGCACGATGACGACCCTAGGCCCGTGGGTGAAGTCGAGCGAACGCCCGCTGCCGCTGCGCCGCGCGCCGAGGCTTGGCGAGCACACCGGAGAGATCCTCGCCAGCGTCGGTTTCTCGACGGATGAGATAGCAGAACTGCGCGAGTCGGGAGCGGTGCGATGACTCAGACATCCGGCCAACCGTTCGAGGGCCTGCGCGTTCTCGACTTCTGCTGGGTCGTCATCGGCCCCATGACGACGCGCTACTTCAGCGACTTCGGCGCCGAGGTGCTGCGCGTCGAATCGTCGCTGCGTCCCGACGTCATCCGCCACGGGCTGCCGTTCGCGGAGGGCAAGCCGGGCGTCAACCGGAGTGGCTACTGGGCCAACTACAACAGCGGCAAGCTCGGGCTCGGCCTCAACATGGCCGACGAGCGAGCGCGAATTCTCGCCTTCCGCCTCGCAACGGAGTGGGCGGACGTCGTCACCGAGAACTTCACGCCCGGCACGATGGAGAAGTGGGGGCTCGGCTACGACGCGCTGCGCCGGCACAACCCCGGCCTCGTCATGTTCAGCGCGTCTATGCTCGGGCGCGGCGGCCCTTACGACTCCCAGCCCGGCTTCGGCCCCGTCCTCACCGCGCTCTCCGGTCACACCAACTTCACCGGCTGGCCTGACCGCGTGCCCGTCAGCCCCTACGGCGCGTACACGGACTTCCTCATCCCGCACATCGCGTTCTCCGCCGTCTGCGCCGCGCTCGACCACAAGCGCCGCACCGGCCAGGGGCAGTACCTCGACCTTTCGCAACTGGAGGCCGCGCTCTACTTCGCGGGGCCTCCCGTCCTGGACTACCTCGCCAACGGACGCATCCAGACGCGCAACGGCAACCACGACCCCGACATGGCCCCCCACGCCGTCTACCGCTGCGACGGCAACGACCGCTGGTGCGCCATCGCCTGCCCCACCGACGCCGCGTGGCACGCTCTCGCACAGACGATAGACCGCCCCGACCTGGCCGACGACGCCAGCCTCGCGACCCTAGACGGACGCAAGCAGCGCGAGGCCGAACTCGACGCCGCCATCGAGGCGTGGACGATCACCCGCTCGCCCGACGAGGTGATGCAGGCATGCCAGGCCGCGGGCGTCGCCGCGGGTGCGGTGCGCGACTGCCGCGATCTCTTCGACGACCCGCAGGAGGCGCATCGCGGCCACTTCGTATTCATGGACCACCCGGAGATGGGACGCTACGCCTCGGACGCCAACTGCTTCCAGCTCTCCGAGACCGCGCCGGAGTACCGCCGCTCTCCTCTCCTCGGCGAGCACACCGAGTACGTCATGCGCGAACTGCTCGGCATGCCCGAGAGCGAATACCGCGCGCTGTCAGACGACGGCGTGTTCCAGTAGAACGACCTACTCACCCCTTGCTGTCCTGACGAAGTGTCCCGCTGAGAGCGCGCCTCCCACCGCGCCTGCGACAAGACCCGCCACGCCCATGAGCGCAACCGTGGTCAGACTCGCGTCGGTGTCCAACAGCCCCGCTTCGCTGATCGGCGGCCTCACCAGCAGCGACGCGAGTAACCAGAAGACTGCTCCGATACCGGCCCACGCCCTCGCCAGTGGGCACGTCCACTCCTGCGACCACGCTCTCGGCCCAAGCCTCAGCAGTGCCCCCATGACGCCACCCGTCGCGGCCCCGGCCGCGCCACCTGCGGCCGGAAACACGAGGAGAGATACACCCGCACTGCAGGCATCCAGCGAAGCAGCCCGGCACCCCATGGCCAGGAACATCGTCCATATCGCGGGTATCAACCCAACAAAAGCGCCGATAGCAGCGCCGATGAGCAGGCCCGCCAGAGTCATCACCACCCATCGGAATGCGCCGGGCACGAACGCCCGCAGGATGAGGTACTGCGCAAGGAGCACGGGAACGCCGAGACTCAGCCCCACGGGTATCTGCCATCGCCATGAGAAGAGGAGGTTGCCCAGACCGCTCTCGACCGCTATGGCGCTGCTCACGACCTCGGCCAATCCCGCACCCACTCCCAGCCCGATAGCCGTACCGGATACCCAGAGTAGCCACAATTTCCTCTGCATGGCTTGTAGCATAGTCCAACCATGGGCAAGCGCAGTCCGGAGGCAGCGGCATGAGCAAGGAGACCTTCAGCGAAGCGGTCGCGTTCTTCCTCGATGTGGCTTCCCACGTTCCCGCCAACGCCTGGACGAATGAGGCGCTGGGCGTCTGGAACGTCCGCGACCTCGTTGGCCACACGAGCCGCGCCATCTTGCTCGTTGAGGAGTACGCCACAGAGGGAACGACCCGGAGCGGTTTCGGCACGCCGGATGAGATTGCGGAACGCGGGCGGCAGGCGGGCCGTGCGCTCGGCGACGACCCGGCAAGCGCGCTGCGCACGCTCGCTGACCGAGTGCTCGCACTCGTGGAAGGCCTGCCCGACGATCACCCCATGCACACGCCGGGCGGCGTGCGTCCCCTCTCCCGGTACCTCCCTACCCGCGTTGCGGAGTTGACGATACATACCATCGACCTCGCCAGAGCGCTGGGGGTCGAAGCCGAGCCGCCGCGCGAGTGCGTCCGGGCCACGCTCTACGTCCTCGCGGACTATGCCATGCGGCAGGAAACAGGCATGAATGTAGCCTTCGCGCTGACGGGGCGCGCCCCGCTCCCTCCGGGGTTCAGCGTCGTACCCTAGCCTTCGACGCCCGCATCGAAGCCGCTCCGTGATAGGCTTGCGCGTGATACCCGACGACTCAGGAGGACGTGCATGGCGGACAAGCCGCTGGAAGGCAAGGTTGCGCTCGTAACCGGCGCGGGAAGCTCCATGGGAATGGGGCGCGAGATGGCGCTTGCGCTCGCGGAAGCCGGAGCGCGCGTCGCCCTCATGGACATCGACGCCGACCAGCTCGAGCGCAACGCGAACGACGCGCGCGAGGTCGGCGGCGACGGCTGCGCGCTCCCCATCGTCGGCAGCGTCAACAGCTGGGACGACGCTCAGCGCGCCGTGAGCGAGACCATCGCTGGCCTCGGCGGCCTGCACATAGTCATCAACAACGCAGGAGTCCCCAGCCGCCGACCCGGCGGTTTCTGGGAGCTGCCGCCGGAGGAGTGGATACACGCCCTCAGCGTCAACACCAACGGCCCATTCCTCATGGCGCGCGCCGCCGTGAACCACATGCGGGAGCAGGGCTGGGGACGCATCATCGGAGTGACCACCAGCCTCGACACCATGATCCGCAACCTCCCCTACGGCCCGTCGAAGTCCGCGCACGAGTCGTTCATCGCCATCATCGCGAAGCAGCTCGACGGCTCCGGCGTCACCGCGAACGTCCTCATCCCCGGCGGAGCCACGAACACCAACTTCATCTCGGACGCCGACGTGCGCGACCGCGACGCCCTCATCCAGCCGGACGTGATGCGGGCGCCCATCGTCTGGCTCGCATCGGGCGAGGCCGACGCCACTACCGGACGGCGCATCATCGCCTCGAAGTGGGACGAGAGCCTGCCCCTCGAACAGCGCCTGGAGGCCGCCGCGGCGCCCGCCGCCTGGCCCCAGCTCGGACGCCCCGCCGGCGCACAGGGGCCCTAGGAGCACACGATGACCACCAACCCGCACGACGAACTGCAGGAAGCAGCCCTCAACCACCTCTGGATGCCTACCCAGGACTGGAGCGACCTCGCCGAGAACGGCGTGACGTTCATGGACGAGGGCGAAGGCGTCCGCATCAAGTCAAGCGACGGCAAGTGGGGCTACGACGGCGTGGCCGGGCTGATGCTCGTGAACGTCGGGCATGGACGCCAGGAGATCGTGGACGCCGTCGCCGCTCAGTTGGGCAAGCTGCACTACGCCAACACGTTCAAGTACGGCTCGGAGCCCGTGGTGCGCTTCGCCGCCAAGGTGGCCTCGCACACGCCGGGCGACCTCAACCGCACCTATTTCACGAGCGGCGGCTCCGAGGCAGTTGAAACTGCGCTGAAGATCGCCTACCGCTACCACTACAACTGCGGCGAGCCGGGCAGGCGCAAGTTCATCGGGCGCGAGGGTTCCTACCACGGCACAACGCGTGGCGCGCTCAGCGTCTCCACCTCTGCCGTCCTCGACCGCCCCAGCTACGGCGAGATCCTGCCGGACAACTTCCGCACCGCTCCGCAGCCCGCGTACTACCGCCGCGAAGACACGTCGCTCTCGCCGTCCGAGTTCAGCATCCAGTGCGCCCAGGCCGTCGAGGACATCATCGTCGAGGAAGGGCCGGAGACCGTCGCCGCCGTCATCGCGGAGCCCGTCTCCTTCTCCGCCGGGGTCGCCATCCCCGCCGCCGAGTACTGGCCGATGCTCCGCGACATCTGTGACCGCCACGGCGTGCTGCTCATCGCGGACGAGGTCATCACCGGCTGGGGACGCACCGGCAGGTGGTTCGGCATCGAGCACTGGAACGTCGTTCCGGACATGATGACGATGGCCAAGGGCATCACCAGCGGCTACTTCCCCGTCGGCGCGTGCGTCGTGCGCGACGCCGTGTGCGAGGAGTTCCAGGGCGGGCCGGAGACGACGTACCGCCACGGCATCACCTACGGCGGACACCCCGCCGGCGGCGCGGCGGGCCTTGTGAACGTCGACATCATGGAGCGCGAGGACCTCATCGGGAACTCGGAGCGCATGGGCAAGCGCCTGCTCGACCGGCTCGAGGCGCTCCGGGACCGCCCCACCGTCGGTGACGTGCGCGGCCTCGGCCTCATGTGCGCCGTCGACCTTGTCTCCGACAAGGAGGCGAAGACCCCCCTCGCCGAAACCCCCGGCGCGGTCGAAGGCCTCAACCAGCGCCTGCTGGACGGCGGGCTCTACACCCGCGCGACCCGCCAGGTCTTCTTCGCACCCCCGCTCTGCGTAACCGCGGAAGAGATCGACGACATAGCAGACATCTTCGAGCGCTCGCTCACCGCCACGGAGCAGGAGCTCGGCCTGGCGTGAACCGCCCGCGCCCCCTCGCGCGCATGACCGCCGTACTGGCGGCGTTCGCGTGCGTCGTGGGCGCGCTGCTCGCCTGCGAATCGGCTCCCACCGCCACGCCAACGGCACCTCCCGCGCCATCCGCTGCACCGACGCCCACGCTCACCCCTACGCCCGCCACTGCGACGGCTACCCCCACGCCTGCGCCAGACGCGCCGGAAACTGCGCTCGCCCTCGATCTGCTACTTACCGTGTACGGCTACCGGCAGGACGGCACGGCTGATATCGAGCTGAGCCTCGCGCTCATCAACGAAGGCGGCCACACGCTGGAGGAGATACCTGCCGTCACGGCCAAGTGCCTGTTGCACGGCGAGCCGGTGGAAGGCTGCGACCGGCCATTCAGAGACTTCGCCCCGCCCGACAGGTCCGGCACCGAGAGCACACTGCTCATCCAAGCGCCGATGGGCACCGAACTCCGCGCCGTGCTGGACGACGGCACGGCATCGAACACCGTCGTCGTACCGGAGCGCATCATCGGCGTCGAGCGCGACACCTGGCGATGCTTCAGCGACAGGCCGCAGCGCAGCGCCACGTACGAGAACGACTTCCTCGGCGGCTGCGGCGGATGGACGTCGGGAACCGTGCTGAAGTGGGACCCCGATGAGCCGGTGCGCGCATGGGCCGACCCCTCCGGCGACGCTCGCTATGTGCGCATACTCGAAGAGACGCTCGACGAACTCGCACCGCTGCTCAACCTCGATGTCGAGTGGGTCGAGACCGAAGCCGAGGCCACGCTCAAGGCGTACGTCGGCGTGCCGTCCACGCGGGCGGCGAGCCTCGGCCTCGACGCCTTCTGCCAGGACACGGTCGGCTGCGGCGGGCCGGATTCCTACGAAGACGGCGCCATCACGAGCGCGTCCATGAGCGTCTGGCTGAACAGCCCGCAGGAAGCCCCGCTGACTGAAAACGAGATCGCGCATGCGACCCTGCACGAGGCGCTGCATGCGCTCGCCGCGATGCACCACCGGCCCGCCCTGCAAAGCATCATGTCCGTCAGTTCCGCGCTCCGCCTGCCCTCGCTCAGCGACTCGGACGAGGCTTTGCTCCGCCTGCACGCACACCCCCTCGTCCGCCCCGGCATGACGATGCCCGAGGTCCGACGGCTCATCGTGTTCGCCGACGAACTGCTCGACCCTCCCCCTGCCGCTCGGAGCGACGACGGCATCCGGTTCGCCGAAAGCGCCTACGCCGCGATGCTGGACGCAGGCTCGGCACGCTTCGACATCCGGGGCGGCTGGCCGGACCGCGGTTGCGAGATGGCCTTCGCTGGCAGCCACGCGACGGGAGGCTTCGCACGCGGCTACCCCAGCATCGTTCGCTTCGATGGCAGTCCGGCCGACGTCATCCTGGCCCACTCCGACGCCAGGGGCTGGCAGGGCTGGCATCGGATCTCCGGCGGGTGGAAGGAAGGCAGCCTCGAGCAGGTCTACGAAGCCACCCCCTGGCGCCTCGCATTCGCCGACCCCGTTGAGATGCTCCTCAACGTCATCGCCCACGCCGACCCCGGCTCCATCAGGGTCACGCGTACCCCGAGGGGAACCGTCAACCTCGACACAACCTTGCGGTTTGACCCGCAATTGACGTGGGTGCGCAGCGTCACCCTCCGCGTAGGCATCACGCTCGACGAGGACACGCACCACATCTCAGCCTACGAGATGCACTGGAACTTCGACCCTCGCGACACCAGCGTCTGCGTCCGGTACGAGGTGCGGGCCACGAACGGCGAGTACGGCGCCGAGATAAGCCTGCCCTCCGCCATCTCCGGCTGAGTACCTCGGCTAACGCCCTGCCAGCTCCGCTATCGCCGCAACCGCGCGCTCGACGTCGCTCTCGTTGTTGAACGCCGCCGTGCAGATCCGCACGCCGGGGGGATGCGCTACGTGGCGCGCCACGATGCGGTGCGTCTCCCACAGCGCCTCGACGAACGCCGGCGCCTCCCAGCCCTCCACGCTGATAACCGTGATGGCGCACGACGTGGGGCCGTCGACAGGCCCATTGAAGCTGACCCCATCGATGCCGGACAGCTCCGCGCGCAGCGCCGACGCCAGCCCGCAGGTGTGCTCCTCGACGCGCTCGGGCCCCAACTCGCGCTGGATGCGCACCGCCTCCGCATACCCTGCCCGCTCCGCGACACCCTGCGACGCCAGCGAGTACTGGGCCAGCCCCGACCGGAACCCCGTGCCGGACCGGCGCAGCAGCGGTTTCAGCAGCTCCCTGCGGTCGGGCCGCACGTAGAACGCGCCGCTGCCCGTCGGCCCCATCAGCCACTTCTGCCCTGACGTGGCGTAGAAATCGACTCCCATCGCGGCGAAGTCCATCGCGATATGCCCCCCGGTCTGCGCCCCGTCATACAACACCAGCGCGCCAACCTCGTGAGCCGCCGCCACGATCTCCTCCGCGGGCACGCGCAGGCCCGTCGTAAACATGATGTGGCTGAGCGCCGCCACCTTCACACGAGAGTCCAGGGCGGACCGCATCGCCTCGATGCACGCGTCCGCCGAAGCGTCCGGCGGTATCGACGCGCGTCTGATCTCCACCCCGCGCTCCTCCAGCACCGCCACCGGTGAGTCGATGCCTGGGTGCTCGAGGTCCGTCGTGAGCAGCACGTCGCCCGGTTGCCAGTCGAGCCCGAACAGCGCGATGGCGACGCCCTCCGACGTCCCGTGCGTGATCAGCATGTCCGCCGGGTCGACGTTGAACAGCTGCGCCGCCTCCGTCCGCGCCTCTTCCTCCACGCCCGACGCGAACGCCCGGCCCTCCGGCCCCGCGGGCCCTCCTGCGCTTTCGCGCGCACCTGCGTCCCGCATGCGCTCGATCACCTGCGACGGGCTCGGCCCGGCCCAGCCCGCGTTCATGTAGGTCATCGACTCCATGCAGGCGATCGAATCACGCAGCGAGGCGAAGTCCATCTGATACCCCCTTCTGAATGTCGCTCTCCCGGTCAGTATGTCACCTCACTCTACCGGAACGGGGGCCCGTCCGGCACCGGAGCGCTGCCACTGCTAGAATCCGGCTAACCCGCCCGCATGGAGACGCCATGGCGAACTACATCCTCCTCATGAAGCTCACACCGGAAGGACAGCACGCCATCCTGGAGAACCCGGATTCCATCGCGCTGGCTGCCGCCGAGGTCCACGTACCGGAAGTGACCGGCCTCGGCCTCTACGCCGTGCTCGGCCCCTACGATTTCGTCAGCATCATCCAGGCGCCCGACAACGAGGCCGCGGCACGTTACTCCGTCCGTCTCGGCGTCCACATCGGGGTGAGCATCACCACCCTCCCCGCCGTCCCCATCTCCCTCCTCCATGAGCGCGACGACCCGGACTTGGACGGCCTCATGTCAGGGCGTGAAGCTCCGCTGAGCGAGCCTGCCGGCCCCGACACCCCTACTCACGCGTGACCTGCTAGAATCCGCGCGCACGAACCGCCATATTGAGACAACGCAACCGGGAGGCAGCACATGACCACCACGAATCTTGAGATAATCGTCGACGGCGACGGGCACATCATGGAGGACATTCCGGCTATGGCCCAGTTCCTCCCGCCCAAGTTCCGTGACCACCCGTCTCGCAACCTCAACTCCTCCCTCTTCCCGCCCCTCGACCACCTCCACGCAGGACACTTCGTCGAGACCCCAGGACGCCGCGACCGCAAGGGCGCGTTCGTCGGCCCGGACGGCTGGGAGGTCTTCCTCACCGACGTCGGCATCGACGCCACCGTCCTCTACCCCACCACCGCCCTCTCCTACGGCAAGATCGTCAGCCGCGACTGGGCCATTGCCACGGCGCAGGCCTACAACGACTGGCTCTACGACACCTACGTCAAGCGCGACGGCCGCTTCCACGGCGTCGGCCTCATCCCCATGCAGGAGC
Source organism: Dehalococcoidia bacterium (assembly GCA_965208625.1). Taxonomy (GTDB): domain Bacteria; phylum Chloroflexota; class Dehalococcoidia; order Lucifugimonadales; family Australimonadaceae; genus Bin16. Next base: position 538,567 of record OZ242348.1, on the reverse strand, counting down.
CCGCGGAGGCCGTCAAGGAACTCCGCCGCTGCGTCGAGGACCTCGGCTTCGTAGGCGCCATGCTCCCCTCTTTCGGCCTGCCCGACCACCTCGGCTCGAAGATCTACTGGCCTGTCTACGAGGAGGCTGACCGCCTCGGCTGCGCCATCGCCGTCCACGGCGGCGCCCACAGCGGCATCGGGCTGGACCACATGAACGTCTACGCCCCCATCCACGCGCTTGGCCACCCCGCCGGACAGGCCATCGCCCTCGCAGGCATGGTCTTCAACGGCGTCTTCGAGCGCTTCCCCAACGCCCGCTTCGGCTTCCTCGAGGGCGGCATCGGCTGGTTCGTCATGTGCCTGGAGCGCTTCGACCGCTCCCACAGCACTCACATGGAGTACCAGCTCCGCGACGACGACATGCTCGGCCCCAAGGTCGGCGACAGCGTCCACGAGTACATCCAGCGCCAGATCGACAACGACCGCCTCTTCATCGGCTGCGAGGGCGAGGAGCCTGCGATCGCGTTCGCGGTCAGCCAGGTCGGCAACAAACCCTTCTTCTTCTCCACCGACTTCCCCCACGAGGTCACGACCGAGACCTGCCGCCACGAACTGCAGGAACTCCTGGACAACCCCCAGCTCACCGACGAGGACAAGGAAGCCATCCTCCACAAGAACTCCCGCCGCTTCTACCGTCTCGGCGACGCGTAGCCAGGAACGAAACCCGAAGTAGTACAACGAGGTGTAAGAGGACATGATTCCAAGCCACGTCAACGAGGAGCTCACGCAGGTCAGCGCGGGCACGCCCATGGGCGAGCTCATGCGCCGCTACTGGCATCCCGTCGCCGCCGCCGGCGAGTTGATGGAGCGCCCCACGAAGGCGGTCCGCATCCTCGGTGAGGACCTCGTCCTCTACAAGGACAAGTCCGGCACACTCGGACTCATCGAACGCTTCTGCCCCCACCGCCGCGTCGACCTCTCCTACGGCATCCCCGAGGAGAACGGCCTGCGCTGCATGTACCACGGCTGGATGATGGACGAGACCGGCCAGTGCATCGAGCAGCCCTTCGAGGAGACCGTCCACCCGGACGGACGTTTCAAGGAGAAGGTCAAGATCGCCGGTTACCCCGTGCAGGAGCTCGGCGGACTCATCTTCGCCTACATGGGCCCGCAGCCCGCGCCCCTGCTCCCCCGCTGGGAGCAGCTCACCTACGACGACGCGGTGCGCGATATCGCCATCTCGCACCTGCCCTGCAACTGGCTGCAGTGCCAGGAGAACTCGGTCGACCCCGTCCACACGGAGTGGCTGCACTTCTACTTCGGCAACTACGTCCGCAACGGCGTCGCCGCCCCGCCTGAGAGCCAGCCCAAGACCATCAAGATCGCGTTCGACGCCTTCGAGTACGGCATCATCAAGCGCAGGCTGCAGCTGGGCTTTCCTGAGGACGGCGAGGACTGGGCCAAGGGCCATCCCATCATGTTCCCCAACATCCTCTTCGTCGGCGACCAGGTCCGCACCACCACGCAGTGGCGGGTGCCGATCGACGACGAGAACACCTACCACGTCTCCTACTACGTCTACCGCGCCAGGCCCGGCACCCCCGTGCCGCAGCAGGACGTCGCCGCCTACCGCTACGTGCCGCTCTACGAGCCGGACGGGCGCTTCTACACCGGCGTCACGTTCAACCAGGACTACACCATGTGGGTAACCCAGGGCGCCATCGCCAAGCGCGACAAGGAGATGCTCGGCGAGTCCGACGTCGGCCTCATCCTCTTCCGCAAGATGCTCCGCCAGCAGATGAAGGTCGTCGAGGATGGCGGCGAGCCCATGAACGTCTTCCGCGACCCTGCCGTCGCGAACCACATCGCGCTGCCCATGGAAAGCGTCAAGCACGGCATCAAGCCGGACGGACGCTACCGCCCCGGCGAGGGCGGCGAAAGCCCCATCATCCCCATGATCGAGGAAGTGCTTCGCTCGTGGGTGCCGGAGGAGGTCGCTGCCCAACCGAAGGACCTGGAACTCTTCTAGGCCTGCGCCACAAAACCTGACCGAACGTAAAGGAGGACCTATGTCCCGCGAGATCGACGAGATCAAGTACGAAGTCGCAATGGCAACCCGCATCCTCTCCCACATGGGCCTCGCCACCGGCGTGACCGCCGCCCTGGGGCACGTCAGTATGCGCGTCCCCAACCAGCCTGAGCTGTTCGTCGTCAAGGGCCGGGGCTACGCCATCGACGCCCTGGAGGAGATGCAGTACTACGACATGATCGTCTGCAACCTGGACGGCTACAAGGTGGACGGCCCCGCCAGGTCCACCCAGTGCTCCGAGGTCAAGATCCACTCCTCCATCATGAAGGCCCGCCCGGACGTGAACTCGGTAGTCCACGTGCACCCGCGCAACGTCGTCCTGATGACCGTTCTCGGCGAGCCGATCCGCCCGATGGCGCAGGAAGGTTCGCAGATGGTCATGGAGCACCCCCACCCCCTCTACCCCCACACCAAGACCGTCTGGAGCCACGAGGAGGGCCTGGAACTCGCGGAGTGCCTCGGCGACAACAAGTTCGTCCTCATGCAGGGTCACGGCGCATCGATGACCGGCAGAGACCCCCAGGACTCCGTCATCAGCATGCTCCAGTTGGAGGAGCAGGCGCGCATGAACTACTGGGGCCTCGTCGCCAAGGGCTCCGACCACCCCTACCTCTCCGACGAGCTCGTCATGGAATCGGTGAACCGCCCGCCGCAGCACGAGTACCCGCACTTCAAGGAGCTCATGCGCAGTATCGGCGGCAACCCGCCTCGCGACGGCGTCTGGAACTCCTACAAGAAGAAGGTCTCCGGCGACATGGTCGCCCCGTAACCATCCGGTGCGGTCCCCTCTCCCTACCAGGGGAGAGGGCTAGGGTGAGGGTACTGAAGGGGACGGCCAGTTGGCCGCCCCCTCCTCATTCCCACCCCCCCTTCGTCGTTCCTGCGCAGGCAGGAACCCCGTAGCCCGTGGGAATGGCCGGATGGCCTCCCCATCCCTCATCCCATTGACACACAAACATCATAGATAATCTGATAAAAGTAACCCTTAAGTGGCAGTAGTTTGAGTAGAATGTCTCAAACAGGAAGCGCTTGGATGGACGCTCATCCGGTGGAACGGGGGCAGAGCGGCACCCGACGACGGTATCCCCCATGAGGTCCACAATCAGCACCAGAACCGCAACCATCAAGGGCGCTATCGTGCTCGCGATACTTCTCGCGACTGCCGGGTTCGCCATCATGTCCTGTGGCGGTACTGGCCCGCTAGGACAGGAGGCAACGATTCCGGACCCGCCTGACTGGCCGCCGTTCATCACAGTCGTCGAGATGAACGGCGCAGAACTTCGTACCCCGGATGGTCAAGTCCAGGTGAGCAGGGAAACGAGGAGGCTCGTCTGGAATGCCTCCGACGACTGGAAAGCCACCACCATATCCGCCACACCACTCGTGCGTACGTTCCCGGACGGCAGCAAGTCGCACACGCGACTACACGGGATCCTACCAGGAGCAGAAAGGCCGAACGTTCACTACCTACGATGCCTCAAGGGATTCCACCTATGTTGAGGAACTTGGCGAGAACCACTATAGGGTGCCGTTTGGCCTCTTCAACCCGGAGCACCTGCGCAACCTCGGTATAGTTAGCCGAACCGATGGCGACTTCGTCGTGATGGACGTGTACATCTGCGACGGTGCAAGTTGCGACAGCGAAGGCGCAACAGGCCAGAGCCACACCACAGAGGGTGTGCTGTTCGACGAGTACGACATGATTTTCACGAACGACGAGAACCGCTTCCCCCTGGAAGCCGGGGACATCCGGGTGACAAGCCTCCACACGAACCCCCCGGAACCGCCGGCCACGCCGGAGACGGGGGCGGGGACCGAACCCGCGTCGCTGGAGTGACACGCCCCCATTGCGCCGATGGCCCCCGCCTCCCTACCATGGTTCGCAGGGCGGCACGGGTTGGTGGGGTGGCCACCATGCTCGGCATCGTGAGCAGAAATGAACAGAAATGAACAGTTTCTGAGCAGGAATGAACAGCGAATGAGCGGAAATGAACAGCCTGACTGCTCACTCCGGAGGCCTGATCTACGAGTGGGGAAGAGGAAATGAGTAGAAATGAGCAGTCGTTCCCCCCGGAACCTTCCTGGGAGATTGCTCTATGCCAACGCTGAGCCTTGGATCGCTCGCCGCCGCCCTCCCCGGCCGGCATACGGTCGCGAGGTACCGCTGGGAGCTGTGGCTGCTCTTCGGCATACCCGCCATCACGGGCCTCACCTACCATCTCGCATTCGCGTCTGTCCTTGAATTCCAGGGGTGTACCGGGCTCCTATGCCTCTCTGGTCCCTCTGTGGCCAGCGGGAGTGTGCGCCTGCTGCTCATGGCCGTCTCCTGGCGTGCCGTCCGGCGACAGGGCCGCGAACTGCTGACACTGCTCTGGATGCTGGAGATCGCCATAGCCGCCTTGGCGCTGACGATGAACGGTATCCATCTCGCGCTCGGCAGGGACACCCCGATAACCCCCGTACTCTTCGCCATCCCCCTGGAGGTGGCCACGACTGCTTCCGGCAGCACGAGCACGGAGGTCAGCTATTCCTCTGCGTCCCTCGTTTACCTCATCCTGACGCTCTGGTTTGCCAGGCGCGCCTCGCGTATCAGCGCCGGCCATGCGTTCCTGCTCGTGGCGCTCTCCCTCGCCGATTCGAGTTTCTCCGTATACCCGTTCGTGCCGTACCTCCGTACCTCGTACGCAATCATCACTTCCGCCATGTCCCTTGCGCTGCAAGTGGGCCTCAACGTCGTCATGCTCTGGATGATGGTCCGCTTCGACGTAAGCGGCATCCGCACGCGGTGGCTGATGCTGGCGGCGGTCTTGGGTGTATGGTTCCTCAGGAGCGTGGCATCCCGCATAGCCCTCTTCGCGGCCGTGGGCTACTACGACGGATTCAGCGACATTCGCCAACCGGAACTCCAACTGTGGGGGATGGCGAGCGGGACATGGATGGGACTGTCCGTCGTTGTCCCACTGGCGCTGGCCTGGCTCGTGCGTGTGCCCCAGCCGAAGCGCGACTGGTTGGTGGACTGAGCCAGTGTCGGACCCCCATAGCGCCCACTTGCCAACCTGTGCTACACTCTTCCGCGGTATGAACATCGCCGTCACCACGTGCGCTTGTTGTTGTCGACCATAGGGCCGACAGTACTCACACGCCGTCAAAACTGCGCCCTTCTCAGGAACCCCGAGAAGGGCGCTTTGTTGTACAGAAGGAGAACCAGATGACCAGCACCGCGCCCCGCCCCATCATCCGTGGCACCAAGACCATCGAGGAGAAGAGGCAGTACGACTACTCCAAGAGCGTGCTGCCCTACGTCCCCGAAGAGGTCGACGACTTCGAGACGGAGGCGACCCGCTACCTCAACGGCGAATGGCCCACTGAGGAGCAGTTCATCATGTACCGCCTCGTGCGGGGGGTCTACGGCCAGCGCCAGGCGGACGTGCAGATGATGCGCATCAAGATCCCCGGCGGCGCGCTCACGCCCGAGCACATCGAAGCGTTCGGCGACGTCGTCACCCAGTACGCTCCCCTCAAGAAGGGCCACATCACCACCCGTGAGAACCTGCAGGTCCACTTCGTCAAGCTCGCCGACACCCCGCACGTCATGCGCATCCTCGGCGACGCCGGCCTCATCACCCGCGAGGCGTGCGGCAACACCGTCCGCAACGTCGCGGGCGACCCCCTCTCCGGCGTGAAGCTGGAGGAGCCCTTCTACGTCGCGCCCTACCTCGCGGCCTACGCCCGCTACTTCGTCCGCCACGAGTACACCCAGGCCCTCCCCCGCAAGTGGAAGACCTCCTTCTCCAGCGGCGGAGACGATGACGTCGTGGCCGACATCCACGACCTCGCCTTCCTCCCGAAGCTCCGCGACCGCGAAGACGGCAGCGAGCCGGAGAAGGGCTTCGAGATCCGCATCGGCGGCGGCACGTCCATCATGCCCCGCCTCGCCTGGACGCTCTACGATTTCGTGCCCGTGACCGAGTACCTCAAGGTCGCCGAGGCAGCCATCCGCGTCTTCCACCGCACCGACGAGCTCCGCAAGAACCGTATGCGCGCGCGCATCAAGTTCTACGTCGACCGCATCGGCATCGAAGCCTTCCGCGAGGAGGTCGAGCAGGAGATGGAGGGCGACTGGGCGCAGGCCGACTTCGACCCCACGCCCTGGATGGAGCTCCCGCCCGAGATGATCGACGAGCCCCCTGCCCTCGTGCCGGTCGAAGCGCACGACGAGCCGGAGTTCCTCGCGTGGCGCAAGGACAACGCCCACCCGCAGCAGCAGGAGGGCTACTACGTCGTCTACGTCACGCTCCCGCTCGGTGACATCTTCGCGCACCAGTTCCCCGTACTCGCCGACATCGGACGCAAGTACGCGGGCGGCATACGCGCATCCACGGAGCAGAACATCCTCTACCGCTGGGTGCCGGAGGGCTACCTGCACGACGTGTGGGCCGCGCTCAAGGCCACAGGCCTCGCCGAGGACGGCGCGAACTCCATCACCGACGTCGTCTCCTGCCCCGGCACCGACAGCTGCAAGATGGGCATCACCTCCTCAATGGGCGTCGCAGAGGCGCTCCGCAGCAGCATCCGCAGCTACGGCTCCGATGACCCTGCCGTCAAGAGCCTGCACGTCAAGGTCAGCGGCTGCCCCAACGGCTGCTCGCGCCACCACATCGCCAACATCGGCTTCCACGGCGCGGCCACCAAGGGCGACGGCAACCAGGTGCCCGCCTACGAGGTCTTCCTCGCGGGCAACTACGGCAACCAGGACCCCACCCGCTTCGGCCACCGCGTGAAGGCCAAGGTGCCAGCCAAGCGCGTCCCCGCCTTCATGGACGGCATCCTCGCCCACTACCAGTCCAACCGCGAGAACGGCGAGTCGTTCAACGACTTCGTGGACCGCGTCGGCACCGCCCCGTTCGAGGAGCTCGCCGGGCAGTTCCGCGAGGTCGGCGCCCTCAACAAGGAGAACCTCGACACCTACATCGACTGGGGCAAGAACATCCTCTACAAGCTCGAGCGCGGCGAAGGCGAGTGCGCGGTCTAGTACACCGCACGGGAATCCATAGACCTACAAGGGCACCCCTCGGGGTGCCCTTCCCGTGATTGCGCGATGCTTCTCTGGTAGAGTCAAGCCATTCGATGAACTGTGCATAAGGAGGGAGCCATGTCCGTAGAAGGCAAGGTAGTACTCATCACCGGAGGCGCGCGAGGGATGGGACGCGAGATGGTGCGCGCGTTCCTGAAGGAAGGGGCCAAGGTCGTCGCAACCGACCTCTCGTGGGTGCCCACCGGCGTCTCCAACGACGACTTCGACTTCTTCGAAGAGATCAGGGAGGACCCCAACGCGCTCATCTGCACGATGGACATCACGCTCCAGTCGCACGTCGACGAGGCGTACCGGAAGACGATCGAGAAGTTCGGCACGGTCGACGTCATCATCAACAACGGCGGCACGCGCCAGCGCGACCTCTACCTCGACACCCACGGCAGCGTCACCGTCCTCGAGACCGACATCAGCGAATGGGAGAAGATGTTCGGCACACACGTCTTCGGCAACCTCCGCGTTATCAAGCGGTTCGTGCAGCCGATGATTGAGAAGCGCAGCGGCAGCATCATCAACTCCTCGTCCAGCCAGCTGCTCAACGCCCACGCATCCGGCCAGGGCGAGCCCGTCTTCTACGGCATGAGCAGAGAGGGCGCATACCAGCCCGCCAAGGCCGCCATGGGCTCCATGACCATCTACCTCGCCAAGGAGCTCCAGCAGTACAACATCGCCGCGAACGTCATGCTTCCCGGCCACACCGCCACCACCGGCTCCGACGAGCAGGAGCAGGTGCGCCACGAGATCAGGATGAAGCTGGGCCAGGAGAGGTCCAACTGGACACCGCGCCGCGTGCGCGCCGACAACGTCGTCCCTCTTGCCCTCCACCTCGCCGAGCAGGACGGCAGCGGCATCACCGGGCGCTGGATAAGCTGCATGGGCTTCAACGAGGAGCAGGGCTTCGGCGGCTTCGAGACTTGGGGCCACGCTGACGACGTCGCAGCGGCCCGCGCCGCCGGCACGCTCTGAAGCTTCACCAGAGAGGCACGTTAAGCAAGCAGGGGCGGCCTATGGCCGCCCCTGCGTCTATTCTTGAGCTGGGTGACCGGCTACCCGGGAACCCTGAGCTTCGCCTCCGGGATCTTGTTGGACTTTGCGTGCAGCCAGTCCTCCAACTGGTCGAGCCAGTCTGCGCCCTTCGGCAACGTCGCCGAAGTCGTCCGCACACGATACCACTCGGGGTTGTCGACACCGGGCGGCGTGACGCCCTGCTCGCTCAACTCCCGCGCCGCGCGGATAAGCCTGCGCCGCACCCGGATGATCATCGCGTCGGACGTCCCCAAGTGCTCCTGTGTCCGGTCGTAGATCGGCCCCATGCTCTCGGTCGCGGCCTGGTCCTGCAGCGGAATCGTCGGTATGCCGGTGAACGTCTTCTCGCGCTGCGCCTCGCGGTCCTGACCGTAGTGGTTGCTGCGGTTCATCTCAGGCCGCCACCAGGAGAGGCCGTCCGCTTCCCTCGGCCGGAACTCGCCCACGCCGCTGCCGCCTCGGGCCATCGCTCCGGTCGGCCCCATCAGTTCCTCAAGCGACGTCACCGGGTTCCACAGCACCGTCCACACGATGGTGTGGTAGTCGTCCATCGGCACCCAGATGTGCCCTGGTACCGTCCCATCCGGATAGCCCGGGAAGAGCGTGTGGATGGGAAACATGAACTGCGTCACGCGCCAGTACGTCGTCTCCGGGTCCTCCTCGCGGTTCGCCGCGTAGACGACGCCGTAGTTCGTCGGCACCACTTCCAGCTTCGGGTGCTTGTCCGTGTGCCAGACGCCCATGTACGGAGGGTCGTCCGGGTTCAGCCTGCCGTGAAGGAAGTAGAGGTGACTGGTGTCGATGTCCCCCTCCAAGGCCTGCACCCAGTTGCACTCCCGCTGGAACGGGGTGAGCCGCCGGTGCGACGCGGGCACCGACATCCACTCCAGGTCGGGCAGCGGGGGCGGCGTCTCGCGAGGGCCCATGTACGTCCACACCATGCCGCCCGCCTCGATACACGGGTACGCCCGCTGCCGCACCTTGGTCTTGAAGTTGCTCGCCGCGGGCTCATTTGGCATGTCCACGCACTGGCCGGTCATGTCGTACTTCCAGCCGTGGTAGATGCAGCGGATGCCGTCATCCTCGTTGCGGCCGTAGAAGAGCGAGCACCCGCGGTGCGAGCAGTTCTCTGCCATCAGGCCAACCCGTCCGCTCGTGTCCCGCAGTATCACGAGGTCCTCGCCCAGCAGGCGGATGCGCTCCGGGCTGCTGTCGCGTTCGGGAAGGTCGGATGAGCGCATGACCGGCGTCCAGTACTGCCGGATCATCTCGCCCATCGGCGTGCCGGGGCCGACACGGGTCATCAACTCATTGTCTTCGCGAGTCAGCATCGGCTCCTCCTGCCCAGCAGCTTCTATGCTCGTCCATCCATGCGTCTTCCATGAATGTATGGATTGCCATTTCCCCTGTCAATGCGCGTGAATCGTACCGCTACGCCTGTACGATGCAGTTAACCTCCAATCTCGCCTTGACTTTGCCCATGTGCTGGGCTAGTTTGCCCTGAGGGTACGGTCGGCGGAGTAACGACGCTGGGAGGAGAAACAGCGATGCTCAGCGCGGAAGACAATGCGCTACTCACCCAGACAGGGCCGGGCACGCCGGGAGGCGAGATGCTCCGCCGCTACTGGCACCCTGTCGCCCTTGCAGAAGAGTTGCCGCTCGGTGGCGCCCCCCTGCATGTACGTATCCTCGGCGAAGACCTCGCACTCTTCCGCAACCAGTACGGTGAACTCGGCCTGCTGGGAATCCACTGCTCGCACCGCGCAGCTGACCTCAGTTATGCACGCATCGAGGACGGCGGTCTGCGCTGCCTCTACCACGGCTGGCTGTACGACGTCCACGGCAACTGCCTGGAGCAGCCCGGCGAGCCGGAAGGCAGCACCTTCAAGGACAAGGTCAAGCACCTCGCTTACCCGTGCGTCGAGGCCGGCGGGTTCATCCTGGCCTACATGGGCCCGGGCGAACCGCCGCTGCTCCCTGCCTATGAGTTCCTCACGGCTCCGGAGGAGTCCGTCTTCGCGTCGAAGCTGCTCTCCGCCTGCAACTACCTGCAGGGAAACGAGGGCAACATCGACCCCGTGCACCTCTCGTACCTCCACCGCTTCCTGCGGGAGGACGAGCGGGCGCGCGCGGTCGTCGGCGGCACCGGTTCTTCCAATTCCTACTTCACCCACGACGTGAGCCCGACGATCGAGGTGGAGGAGACCTTCTTCGGGCTGCGCATATTCTCCGTGCGCGACGGCGGCGACGGCGCGAGTTACGTGCGTATAACCAACTTCGTCTACCCCAACATGGCCCCGAACCCGCAGGGCGTGGACGGCTTCAACATCAACTGGCACGTCCCCATCGACGACACCCACCACTGGAAGTTCCGCGTCAACTTCAGGCGGGGCGGCCCGCTGGACAAGGAGCAGCTCCGCAACGATTTCTACTCCGAGATGGGCGACGACTGGGTGCCCCACCGGAACCTCGGCAACCGGTTCATGCAGGACCGTGAGGAGATGGTCGCCACAAGCTTCATCGGCATGGGCCGGTTCTTCGCCGCGCACGACCTCTACGCGACCGAGACGCAGGGAGCCATACAGGACCGCTCAGCCGAGCATCTCGGCACGACGGACAAGGCCATCGCCGCGCACCGTCGCCTGCTGCTGCAGGCTGTCCGCGCTGTCCAGGACGGCGCAGAACCGCCCAACGTGACGCACGACCCTGCCCGCAACAACTACGAGGACCTCATCTGCGCAGACGCCATCGTGCCCGCAGGCGAGGACTGGCGTACCTCATGGAGGCAATACTTGAAAGTGGGGGCCGCCGCACACTGACGGGCACCCCTGCCCTTGATCATCACACCGCGCCTACGTGCACAGGGAGGAAGCCATGCTGCGGTTCGATATGCGACACATCTTGTTGACGATACTGATGGCAGTCACCACAGGTGCGCTGCTGGTTGCTTGCGGGGCGGACCCCACCGCAACGCCGACTCCCGCCCCCACGCCCACCCCACCGCCTGAGGCAACGCCAACGCCGATGCCGGTCCAGGTGGCAACGGCAACTCCGACGCCGTCGCGTCCCGAGTGGGAGATCCGGTGGGAAGAGACCATCGCCGCGGCGGAGGAGGAAGGCAAAGTGGTGGTGACCTCCTGCGGAGGCGAGGGCCGGCGCCGCGCCATGAACGAGGGCTGGGCTGAGGAGTTCCCGAACATCACCCTGGAACACCAGCCGTTCAACAGCCGGGACCTCTGGCCGCTCGTCGTCCGTGAGGCCGGCTTCGGCCAGCACAACTTCGACATCCGTATCGGCGGCGCCGACACCACGACGTTCAGCGCGATGCACACCAACAGCACTCACGCACCGCTGGACTTCGACGAGTGGTTCATCCTGCCGGAGGTCCGCGACCCGGACGTCTGGCTCGGCGGCATAGACGGCGTCTGGCTGGACACGACGAAGCAGTTCGCCTGGCCTATCGTGCTCACTTCCTCGGCCGGAGACAGCTTCTGGGTCAACCGGAACATCATCCCCGAGTCGGAACTCAGCTCCGTCGAGCAGATCACAGACCCGAAGTGGAAGGGCCAGATCATCTCCCTCAGCTCGGAGGGTGGAGCGGCCCAGAACACGATGATGATGCAGATGCTCCAGTACGGAGAGGACTGGCTCAACGACCTCCTCGCGAACGAGCCCGTCGTGATACGCGACCACCGCCAGCAGATCGAGTTCCTGCTCCGCGGGCAATACGGGATAGCGACGACCGTCGACACCAACGCGCTGAGGGACTTCATCGCGGAGGGCGTCGACCTCAGCCACATCGAGTCGCTCTCCGAGGAGGCCCCGAGCCTCAGCAACGCCTGCGAATCGCTCCAGTTGCACAACAACATGCCCCACCCCAACGCCGCCAAGGTCTACGTGAACTGGCTGCTCACCAGGGAGCATCAGCAGTTGTGGAACGAAGTGGTGCCCACGAACAGCCGCCGCAAGGACGTCGATTGCGGCCGCTGCAACCTGACCGTGACGGAAGAAGACCTCACAACATTCCGGCTCAGCCAGGACGAGGGGCTCTCGGAAGACCGCGCCCGGTTCACGGAACTGGTGCAGGGCGTCCTGATACAGTAAGACTCACCACTGCTGGTGAGGCGTGATGCGCCTCACCAGCAGACGGCTTTCCCCAATCGGGCGAGCCACAGGCTGAGCCTGTGGCTCGCTGAGTACTACGCCGGGGTTTCGATGTCGGACAGCATCCTCCAATTGGACCGTGTGAGCAGGACCTTCGGCACAACCAAGGCTGTCGACCAGGTCTCGCTCGACGTGCAGGCGGGCGAGATATTCACGCTGCTCGGACCGAGCGGATGCGGGAAGACGACGACCCTCCGCCTCGTTGCCGGCCTCGAACAGCCGGACAACGGCGAGATATGGGTGCGTGACCGGCTGGTCGCTTCCGTCCCCCGCAACACGTTCGTGCCGCCCCACCAGCGCATGATGGGGATGGTGTTCCAGTCCTACGCCATCTGGCCGCACATGAACGTGTTCGACAACGTAAGCTACCCGCTCCGCATCCGGCGGATGAAGCGCGCAGAGATCCGGGACAGGGTGGAGCGTGTGCTGAACCTCGTTGGCCTGGACGGCCTGGGAAGCCGTCCCGCCCCGATGCTCAGCGGCGGCCAGCAGCAGCGCGTCGCCCTCGCCCGCGCCCTCATCTACGAGCCCGCCGTGCTCCTGCTCGACGAGCCCTTCAGCAACCTCGACTCAAAGCTGCGCGAGCAGATGCGCGTGGAGGTGAAGCAGCTGCAGAAGACGCTCGGGATCACCGTCCTCTTCGTGACGCACGACCAGACGGAAGCGCTCAGCCTCTCAGACCGCATAGCGGTGATGAGCAATGGGCACGCCATCCAGGTCGCGGAGCCCAAGGTGCTCTACGAACAACCCGAGGACTCATTCGTGCGCGACTTCCTGGGCAAGATGCTGAAACTCTCCGGCACGGTCATCTCCGTGGACGGCTCCGGCAAGCTCGAAGTGAGCATCGACGGCGGCTCGCAGAGCGTGGTGGCGGGAGCGCATGTGTCGAGGGACCTGGTCATAGGGAACGCCGCGACCATATCGGTGCGGCCGGAGGACGTGGTGGTCGGCGGAGAGCCCGGGGCCGAGTCCAACCTGCTGGAAGGCACGATTGAGAACCTGCTGTTCGTCGGCGACCGGTACGAGTGCTACCTGCGACTCGCGGGGGACTCGGTCATGATCTCGCTCCCGCGGGACACCCGGAAGAAAGAGGGAGACACCCTCACCGTCTACCTGCCCGAAGGAGCGGTCAGCGCATGGCAACCCGAATAGGCCAGCTACGCCCGGCACTGCTCAGGGTAGAGGTTAAGACGATCCTCTTCATGATCGTCATCATGTGGGTGGGGGTCATCGTCCTCTACCCCATCCTCCTGCTCTTCGTGGACAGCTTCAAGATCGGCGACGGCGTCTTCACCCCGCGCGCCGGATGGGGCATCTCGAACTGGGTGTCCGCCTACCAGAACCCCGGCCTTATCCAGGCCCTGTGGAATACCATCCTCATCGTCGCCATCGTCCAGACGGTAGCGACCCCTGTCGGCATCACGCTCGCGTGGCTCACGGCCCGCACCGATCTTCCCGGCAAGGAGTGGATAGACCTCGCCTTCTGGGTCGCCTTCTTCCTCCCCACGCTGCCCGTTGTGCTCGGCTACATCCTGCTCCTCGCGCCCGAGTTCGGGCTGCTCAACCAGGCGTGGGCGGCGCTGTTCGGCGGCAGCGGCCCCTTCAACATCTACTCGATGGCCGGCATCGTCTGGCTACACCTCGTGACCAAGACCATAGCGGTCAAGGCCATCCTCCTCCGCCCCGTGTTCCAGAACATGGACGCCTCGCTGGAGGAGGCTGCGAGGGTGTGCGGCACCAGTGGTCCGTTCACACTCATGCGGATCGTCATGCCCATCATGGCTCCCGCCATCATGACGGTCGTCCTGCTCGGCATCCTGTTCGGACTTGAGAGCTTCGAGATCGAGCGTGTCGTCGGCCCCCCTATCCAGTTCTTCAACTACGGAACGTTCATCTTCCGCGAGGTCGCCAAGCAGCCGCCCTCGTTCGCCAACGCCACGGCGCTGGGCGTCTCCGTCCTGGTGCTGATGACGCCGCTCATCCTCGTGCAGCAGTGGAACGCCCGCCGCAGGCGCTACACCACCATCACCGGCCAGTTCAAGCCCCAGCTCTTCCCCCTCGGCAGGTTCCGCTGGCCCGCCTTCGCCGGAGCGATGTTCTTCATCAGCCTCATCACCGTCGTGCCGCTGAGCATGATGATGCTCGGCACTTTCATGAAGCTCTTCGGCTTCTTCGACGTGACCGGCTCTCCGTTCACCATGGAGAACTGGGCGGACGTCCTCGCCGACCCCATCTTCCTCAGTTCGGTGAAGAACACGCTCATCATCGCCTTCGGCGCCGCGGGCATCGCCATGACCGTCTACTCCACGGTCGCCTACATCGTGGTCAGGACCCGCTTCATCGGACGGCACGCCCTGGACTTCGTCTCCTGGATGCCGATCACCATCCCCGGCATCGTTCTGGGGCTGGGCCTCATGCTCGTGCTCCTGAACATCCCGCTGCTCCGACCGCTCTTCGGCACGCACTGGGCGCTCATCGCCGCTGTCTCGGTGACCTCCATGACCATCGGCGTGCAGTTGCTCAAGAGCAACCTCCTGCAGATCAGCGCCGAGCTGGAAGAGGCCTCGTGGCTGGCGGGCGCGGGCTGGCTCTACACGTTCAGACGCATCGTCCTGCCGCTCATGGCGCCGACGCTCATCGCGGTGGGGACGCTTGCATTCGTCGGCGCGACGCGCGCGGTGAGCCACATCGCCATCCTCACAACGTCGTCAACCCGGCCGCTGGCCATACTCCAACTTGACCACATCGTCGACGGGCGATTCGAGGAGGCATCCGTCGTCGGGGCGCTCATCGTCTTCATGACGCTCGGCATAGCGGTCGTTGCACGCTACTTTGGCCTTAACATGGGCGTACAGCGGCGATAGCCCATGGCTCTCTCACGCACGAAAGCGCTCGACTACGCGGAGCGCCTCATCAACCGGCCGCGCGGGGAGACGCCGGTGACGCTCCGGCGCAACAAGAACGGGTACACGCTGCTCTACAACAGGCGCGCGCTCACCAAGACGCACGCCTCTGGGGTCGGCGCGCTGCAGGCGCAGGCGATGGCGTTCGCGCTTGGAGTGGAGCTGCCGGAGGAGGTTGGTGGCGAGGTGAGCACCAAGGTGGGATCGGGTGTGCTGTACCGGGCTATCGGCGCGTCTTCGCTGGACCTGCGCCGGCCCGAGGCGCAGGTCGTCCTGGAGCAACTGCTCGCGACTGCGGCCCTGCAGCGCGGCGCGTTCCGTACGCTGGAGATTGGCTAGCGATAGCTGACCGGCGCGCCGCGTAGCCCCGTCTGGGGTATCATCGCCGCACCCTGCCCGTGCGGAGGCACGTCATGCCCGACATCGAACTCTCGTTCGCCATCACCGCCTACGACCGCGTCATGCCCATGATCAACGGCGAGGTGAAACCGGACGGCATCACGCTCGACTACCAGGGGATGCCCGGCGCGGTGCCGCGCGTCTTCTATGAGCAGATCAAGTACCACCGCTTCGACGTCTCCGAGATGTCGATGTCCTCGTACCTGCGGATGCGGCCGCTGGGGTTCCCGTACCGGATGCTGCCGGTGTTCCACAACCGCACGTTCTCGTACACCAACGTCTTCATCCGGAAGGCGGCCGGTATCCGGCAGGACCACCCGGAGGACCTGAAGGGCAAGCGGTTCGGCATCGGCGACTACCAGCAGTCCGTGGGGCTGTGGACTCGGGGCATCCTGAAGCTGGAGTGGGGCATCGAGCCGCAGGACATGACGTGGTTCATGGAGCGCAGCGAGCACTTCAGCCATACCGGGGCATCGAAGGACGCGGGGCTGGGTCTGCCGGAGGACCTCGATCTGCGGCACGCAACCACCGACTTCAGCTCGATGTACCTCGACGGCGAGCTCGACGCTTCCATCGGCATCGGTTCCGCGCAGGGGTCGGGCATCGACCGGATGCAGAGCGTCAACCTGATCGACAACCCGGACTTCCCAACGCTGTTCTCCGACCCGAAGGCGGAGTCCGTCCGTTTCTTTCAGAAGCACGGGGTCTTCCCGCCGCACCACGTGACGGTCGTGCGGGAGAGCATCGTGGAGGAGCACCCGTGGGTGGCGGTGAGCCTCATGGAGGCGTTCGAGTCGTCCAAGCGGCTCGCCATCCAGCGGTTGCGGGCCATGCCGCCGACGCTCTACGTGTTCGGGAGGCAATTCCAGCAGGAGATCGACGGGGTGTTCGGGCCGGACCCGTTCGCCTACGGCATCACGGCGAACGCCAAGGCGTTCGACATGGCGCAGACGTTCTCCATGGAGCAGGGGCTCAGCGCCGCCAAGCAGCCTTGGGACGAGATCTTCCCGGAGGAGGTGTTCTACCGGGAGGAGCGCGCCGCGTCATCGTCCGGGGGCGGGCATTAGGGGGTCTGCGGCCTACTGAAGCGCTGCTTCGTGCGGGATGCCCTCCTGGCAGAAATAGCAGAGGCTTACGCGTTCACACTTCCGTTGGAATGCCCGGTCGGACGTGAGAATCAGCACGTCATGCTGGATAGCGGCGGCGAACAGGAACGTGTCGCGGGACTTGCCGCTTCCGCGCAGGTTGAACTCGTCCACGACGGCAAGGAACTCGTTGATGGAAAGGTCGTCAACGCGGGGCAGTTGCCGCATGGCCACGATGTAGTCCGTCAGCCGCGTCGTCTTCCTGCCCAGCGCGAACTCCCTGATGACGTCGGAATGTACCCATATCCTCCGTGCGGCGAGCAATTGCTCCAAGAGCAAAGTCCCCTGCGTAGTTTTTCCGTTGTACCAGTCGAACCACACATTGGAGTCCGCCATCACGGGGCCTCCATCAGCCGCCATTCCGCTGCTTCCTGAAGTCGTCTAACAGCCACTGAGCAGCCTCGTCTGGAGTCATGTACTTTGTTATCACCTTCGGACGCACAGGCGTGCGGGGCAGAGGTTTCTTCAGCCTGCGGCTCTTCTTCTCCTCGTTTGCCACCTGTTCTCCCTCGCCATTCCGCTGCTTCCTGAATTCGTCTGCCAGCCACCTTGCAGCCTCACTCGGCGTAACGTGTTTCGTTGCGACCTTCGGGCGCACAGGCGTGCGGGGCAGGGGTTTCCTGGGTCTTGCAGTCTTCTTCGCTGCGCTGGCCATTCTGTTACCTCCGCTGCGCTGCAGCGTTCTTCACCTCTGGTTCAGAGGTTAGCGCGGGGGTGGCACTTCGGCAATGCGCCGGTGTCACTGGTACGCTCCGGTACCCTCACCCTAACCCTCTCCCCTTGTAGGGAGAGGGGAACAGGCAGGGCACCCACGAGGGATGCCCCTACACCAGAACGCTCACCCCAGCCTTCACCCTCACCCTAGCCCTCTCCCATCGAGGGAGAGGGGACCAGACAGGGCACCCACGAGGGATGCCCCTACATGGGTACGCGCGCCCGCGCGGGAACCGGCACGGGCGACGGACGTTCCCCGCGAGATTCCTCACTGCGTTCGGAATGACAATCGTTTTCCTATTCCGACTGCAAGGCGCGGATTAGTTGGAGGAGGGCGGCGGTGACGGCGCGGTTGCGGACGAGGGGGCGGCGGGAGGGGAACTCGTGGCGGGTGACGGTCGAGGTGGACGGGGTGGAGACGCCGATGTAGACGGTGCCAGCCTTGACGCCGCCCTGGTCGCCGGGGCCGGCGACGCCGGTGACGCTGACGCCGCAGTCGGCGGCGTAGGTGGCGCGGGCGGCGTCGGCCATGGCGCGGGCGGTCTCCTCGCTGACCGCGCCGTGGGCGTCGAGCGTCTCGCGGGGGACGCCGGCCTGCGCTTTCATGTCGTCCGAGTAGGTGATGGCGCCGCCGACGAAGTACTCGGACGAGCCGGGGATCTCCGTGAGCGCGGCGCCGATCATGCCGCCGGTGCAGGACTCCAGCACCGCGAGCGTGTAGCCCTTCTCGCGCAGCAGGTCGCCGACGCGCTCCGGTGGGTACTCCTCGTCGGTGCCCCAGATGTAGTCGCCCAGGGCGTCGCGCACCATCGTCTCGGCGCGGAGGAGGGTCGTGAGGGCTTCGGCCTCGGTGTCGGCTTTCGCGATGCCGCGGAGGTAGATGCCGTCCTGCTTCGCGTAGACGCCGAAGTCCATGCCGGGGACGTCGTAGACGTCGCGCACCATCTCGTCGACGGCGGCCTCGCTGAGTCCGATGGTCTTGAAGGTGCGGGCCATGATCTTCTGGCCGGGGAGGCGTTCCTTGAGGCGCGGGGCGATCTCGGTGGTCCACATGTTGGTGAGTTCGCGCGGGGGGCCGGGGAGCGTGATGAGGAGCTTGCCGCCCTTGTCTATCCACCAGCTGGGCGCGGTGCCCATGGCGTTGCGGATGGCGGCGGCGGACGGGATGATGCCGGCCTGGCGGTAGTTCTGCTGGGGCATGGGGTTGATGTTGCGGCGGGAGAAGTTCTCCTCCAGCCACACCTTGAGCTCCGGGTCCGTGGTGATCTGCTCGCCGAGCATGTTGGCGATGCCGTCGCGCGTCATGTCGTCGAGCGTGGGGCCGAGGCCGCCCATGGCGATGACGACGTCCGACCTGCGCCACGCGCGGTCGAGCGTTTCGGTGAGGCGCGTGAGGTCGTCGCCGACGATGGTGACGAACTTGAGTTCGAGCCCGAACTCCGGCAGGCGCTGGCCGAGCCAGGACGAGTTGGTGTCCTGGGTCTCGCCCATGAGGAGCTCGGTGCCGACGGCGATGATCTCAGTGTTCATGTCTTCCCTACCCCGGAATCACGGCACGCGCGAGTATAGCGGGGAATCGACATCGATGGACAGGATGGGCAGGACGGGGGCCGTTGTACGCGGTGAGCCTGTCCAGCCACGGCGGGTGGAGGCTGCCGCGCTACGCCGGAGGGAAGGGTTCACAGGGAAATTCTGCTCATTTCTGCTCACCGGGCCTCGATCCACCTCTGAATCCGGTCTTCCGCGTGAGCAGTCCAACTGCCCATTACTGCTCATTCGCTGCTCATTTCCAGTCTTTTCCTGCTCATTCCTGCTCATTTCTGCTCACCCGCCTCCTGGTCCTCGCGCCCCCGGGATGCCCGGTACGGCGGTCAGGCAACCAGCGTACGCGGTCGGGGGGTGTGGGCGTAAGGGGCGGATGTCACAAGGGGAGGAGCGTGGGCCTGCTGCGGTACAATATGTGGAGATGATTACTTTTGACCCCTCCGACTTCGTGGCCTGGGCCGAACTGCCTAACGCTGCGGATCAACTGCCTGAGCTTGTGCGACGGTTGATTTTGGCTACCTGTCCTTCGCCGTCAATCATAGACATGCCCAGCGGCAGTTCAGTACATCTAGGAGACTGGGATGGGGTGCTGGACGTTAGCCTAGGGAACTCATGGGTTCCTGATGGGGCTTCGGCCTGGGAGATGAGCCGTCAGAAAGATATCCCTCGAAAAGCAAACTCTGATTATCGAAAGCGAACGACATCCCCAATGGGTCAGGACCCCGCACAAACTACATTCATATTCGTAACGCCACGCAGGTGGAAGCAAAAGGATGCTTGGGTTAGCAGGCATAGAGCGCTAGGAGAATGGGCTGAAGTAAGGGCTTGGGACGCTGATGACCTAGTCGCTTGGATCGGCGAGGCTCCAGGGGTTGCACACTGGTTCGCTCGACTCATAGGTAAGCTGCCCGATGAGGGTTGGACAGCACTTGATGAGTGGTGGGAACACTGGTCACGCATGACAAATCCGCCCATCTCCACTGGATTGGTGCTTGCAGGCCGCCATAGCCAAGCTGAAGGAATATGTGCATGGGCTCAGGGAATACCGGGTCGCCATTATGTACTGGCGAATACCAGAGAGGAAGCGATTGCGTTTGTTGCCTCGTGTGCGCTAAGCGCTGATGCTCCATGGGGAGCCTCGTTACTCTCAAAGGCTATCGTCGTTCGGACCGTTGATGCTTGGCAACGCCTCGAACACCACCATATGCCCTTGGTGCTGATTCGCCACTTTAAGGAGGATGTGGCTTCTCAGGCCACAGTCCAGAACGGCCACCACGTTCTCATACCATTGGGCGAACATGAAGAACCGCACGGCAACGGTAGCATGCTCGACACGTTGGGACGCGATGAGGCTCCCAATGCACTGATCGCTATGGGCCTCTCTGAAACCCGTGCTCGTTCGCTCGTCAGGAAAAGCGCAAGGCGGCTATCCATCATGCGCCGGTTTCTCATCGACGAGGCCGGTGGACCGCAGCCGGAATGGGTATCCAATGCTGATGAGGCCCTAGTTGCCTTAATGCTGGTAGGGCAATGGGACACGAATAACGAGGGTGATAGAGAGATTGTTGTAGAAGTCGCAGGAAGAACATTTGCAGAGATTGAGTCTACAATAACAGCCTTGGCATTGGTTCCGGATTCCCCTCTGCAGAAGATTGGCAGCCGATGGCGATTCATCTCTCAAGAAGAGGCCTGGCATCTCCTTGCATCAAGACTGACCCCTACTATCCTGCAGAGGTTTGAGCGAGCTGCTCTGAAAGTACTGGGAGAATTATCACCTGAATTTGACATGCCTATCGGTGAACGCTACTTGGCAAGTATTCTTGGCAAAGTGCTTCCACATAGCAACACGCTGCGCGAAGGTATCACGAGAGGCCTAGCGATAATGGGAACACAGCCGGAACGTGCGATACATGCTGAAGAAGCTGGCAATCTACCTGCCCATGTCATAAGGCGTGTATTGGGATCAGACAGCGAATGGCACAAATGGGCGACGCTTGGGAAGAACCTGGCTGTGCTTGCCGAGGCAGCTCCTGAGGTTTTCTTGGACGTCATTGAAACGAACGTCAACTCATCCGACAGTTCGTTCAAAGTGCTCTTTGAACAAGAAGGAGAAGGAGTTTTCAGCTCTATCCCTCACACGGGGATTCTATGGGCATTGGAGTGTTTAGCGTGGTCAGAGGACTATTTCGGAAGAGTCGTCAAGATACTGGCCCACCTTGCCGAACTTGACCCCGGTGGCAGGGTATCCAATCGGCCTATCAACAGTTTGTGTGAACTATTCATACCGTCAATCAGAATGTCAGAAGCACCGGATAACGAACGGTTGCTGACACTTGCCATGCTATTGAGAACATTTCCGAACACTGGATGGCAGCTGTTAGTCATGCTATACCGTGAAACATATTTCATATTGCAGCGCACGCCTCCTTCGTGGCAGCCTTGGGCCCAGGACGGTGTTGCCGGAGTCACTCACCGAGAGTGTGCCGCCTACATCGGAGAGATGAATCGCCTACTGCTAGAGAACGTTCGAGCCGACGCCAATAGGTGGAGCGATGTTTTGGGCATCCTCTCTCGGTTGGCACCTGATTTCAGGTTGGAAGCACTGATGCTACTTCAAGAGCAGGTTGATACTCTGAAACAAAGCCCTAACCGAGATGCCTTATGGGCAAAAGCACGAGCAGTGCTGCACCATCACCGCAGGTACCCGAAAGCATCATGGGCAATGAGGCAGGAGGATCTCAAAGCAATCGAAACCATATACGAAGCGCTAATGCCATCGGACCTCGGTGTCGCTCACGCATGGCTTTTCGTTGACTGGTTTTCCAGCGGATTGGCTGCGGTACCAGACCCATTGCCGATAGACCCCCAGAATGAACCCGTAGATTTCGATGCCGACCGTGAGCACCTCGCGAAACAGCAACAATTGACCTTCGCAGCAATATATGCACAGGGAGGCATCCCTGAGGTTCTTCGTCTCGCAGTAGCCGCTCCCAACCCATATCTAGTAGGCAGAATAGCATCTCAGGTTATCGATAGTGAGGCAGCCCTTGCTTCAGCCACGGAGATACTGGTGTCTAACGACCCACTGTTGAGGTCTTTTGCACACGGAATGCTTCAAGGCCTCTTCGATAAAACCGGCTGGGTCGCTCTGGACAGAGCACTCGTAACCTTCAAGAATAGTACGCCCAGCATCGAGGCTATATCGGATGTTTATCTGGCAGCACCAGTAACCCTCGACACTTGGCAACGGATCCAGAATGAAGAACCCGACGTGGTTGAAGCTTATTGGAAACAGGTGAATCCATTCCGTGTGGCAAATCTGGACACCGAGAGCATCTGCATCGCAGTTCAGCAATTCCTTGATGTGCGACGTTCAAGGGCTGCGCTCCACTTAATTTCCTATGCATCGGTTCCATCAAGTGTCATAATACGAACACTTGAACAGATACCTTTCGATATCGATACTCCAGAATTCCCTGAACTCCTGTCCGATGGCTTTTGGATTGGTCATCTCTTAGAAAGCCTTGACAACGAGCCTGAGGTTTCTGAAGAGACTATCGCCAGACTAGAGATTCCGTACATGGACATTCTGGAAGACTATCGCCCCCAATTAGCACTCAGCCGTCAAGTAATGAAATCTCCCGCTCTCTTTGCCGACCTAATTGCTTGGGTTTTCAAACGATTCGACGGACAGGACGAGGAAGTTGTTGACGATCAGACCCGTCAGGTTCGTGGGGACCGTGCCTATGCAATCCTACGGAACCTACGTGAGGTTCCTGGCCTATTGGAAGATAATGCCGTTCACTATGAGACCCTAGAATCCTGGGTCAGAGAAGCACGCCGTCTCTGCAAAGACAGAGATAGAGAAGTCATTGGGGATCAGCAGATAGGTCAAGTCCTATCCAATGCACCAGTAGGTTCGGATGGGATTTGGCCTTGCGAGCCTATGAGGGACCTGCTTGAAGAGATTGGTTCTCATCACGTAGGTGTTGGCTTCGTCGTTGGAAAACGAAACCAACGTGGCGTGACCTCTCGGAGTTTATTCGATGGCGGCAAGCAGGAACGTACGCTTGCCGATGGATACCGAGCTGACTCGGCAAGAATCAGAGCGCAATGGCCCTTCACGGCCAAACTGCTCCGAGAGATTACTGACAACTATCAAGTTGAAGGCAAGATACACGACCGCGAAGCGAACTGGCTGGATCACTCCTAGCCTACACGCCCATTGACCCCATCCACTTACATCTGCCCTTGTCTCTAGCTCCCCACGCCCCCACTGCTACAATACCCTCCCCACCCAGAATTACATGCTATCTGCCTTCAACATCAGTAAGGCCTACTCGACCAGGACGCTGTTCAGTGGGCTCACCCTCAACGTGGACGCCGGAGACCGCATCGCGCTGATAGGCGCGAACGGGTCCGGGAAGTCGACGCTCATGGACATCCTGGCGGGCGATACGCCGACTGACTCGGGGAACGTGTCCATGCGGCGTGGGGTGTCTGTCGGCTACCTCCGGCAGGAGCCGGCGTCGTTCGACGGCAAGCCGCTCCTCCAGGAGGTGCTGGACGCCAGCGAGGACGTGATCGCGCTCGTGGCCGACATCGCGGCGACGCGGGAGGCGCTGGCGTCGGAGGCGGACCCGGCGCGGCAGGCCGGGCTGCTGGAGCGCCTGAGCGAGCTCGACATGGCGCTGGACGCCGCGGGCGGGGACGACCGGGAGCACGAGGCGAAGACCATCCTGTCGGGCCTCGGGTTCAAGCAGACCGACTTCGCGCGGCCGATGAGCGAGTTCAGCGGCGGCTGGGTGATGCGGGCAGGCCTCGCGCGGCTGCTGTTCCAGAACCCTGCCCTGCTGTTCCTGGACGAGCCGACCAACCACCTCGACCTCGAAGCGAACCTGTGGTTCGAGAAGTACCTGGCCGGGTTCCCGGGCGGGGTGCTCATCACGTCGCACGACCGAGCCTTCCTGAACCAGGTGGCGACGAAGGTGCTCGCCATCGAGGAGGAGGAGGTCGTCCTCATGCGGGGCAGCTACGACGAGTACGTCGTGGCGCGCGAGCAGTCGCTGGAGATCAAGCGTGCGGCCGCGGCCCGGCAGGAGCGCCGGATGCAGAAGCAGATGCGCTTCGTGGAGCGTTTCCGGTCCAAGGCGACGAAGGCCACCCAGGTGCAGAGCCGCCTGAAGCAACTGGAGAAGGTGCAGACCATCGAGTTGCCGCGGACGACGAAGAAGGTGCGGTACTCGTTCCCGGAGCCGCCCCGCAGCGGCACGGACGTCATATCGCTGAACGGCGTCAGCAAGTCGTACGGGGAGACAACGGTGTACCGGGGCGTCAACCTGTCGCTGTCGCGCGGGGACCGCGTCGCGCTGGTCGGGCCGAACGGCGCGGGGAAGACGACGATGCTGAAGATTCTCGCAGGCGTCCTGCCGATCGACGGCGGGGAGCGGAGGACGGGGCACAACGTCGTGACGTCGTACTACGCGCAGCACGTGCTCGAACTGCTCGACCCGGCGAACTCGATACTCGACGAGCTTCGGCACGCGGCGCCGGACATACCGGAGCAGCGCCTTCGGACGACGCTGGGCGGCTTCCTGTTCAGCGGCGACGACGTGCGCAAGCCGATATCCGTGCTGTCGGGTGGCGAGAAGGCGCGGGTGGCGCTGGCCAAGCTGCTCCTGCAGCCGAGCAACCTGCTCCTCATGGACGAGCCGACGAACCACCTCGACATCGCGTCGCGGGAGATACTCGCGGACGCGCTCGAGGACTACAAGGGCACGATCTGCCTCATCACGCATGACCGGACGCTCATCCGGCAGACGGCCAACAAGATCGTCGAGATCGACGGTCGCGAGCCCACGGTGTTCCTCGGCAGCTACGACGACTACCTGTACCGGAAGCAGACCGAGGCCGGCAACGGGGTCGCCGCGCCCGCGGTCAACGGGGCGGTCGGCGCAGCGCCGGGGCGGGGCTACGGCCGGAGGCGCGGGCGGCCGCTCGACGACGCGGAGGTCGAGCGTCGGTCGCTGCGGAGCGAGGCTCGCAGGCTGTCGATGCGCATCGAGGAGCTCGGCGCTTCGCTGTCCGAGCGAGAGTCGCGCATCACGGAACTGGAGGCGATGTTCTCGCAGCCCGACCGGTTCGAAGGTCCAGCGCACATGGCGTCGGCGGGAGAGGAGTACGGCACGCTCAAGGAGGAGGCGGGGACGCTCTGGGAGGAGTGGGAGCGGCTGTCGCTGGAGGCGGAGGAGGTCGAGGGGAGGTTGGAGGGGCTGGGGGTGCGGTAGGGGGGCGTGGCGGGCCTCCGCAGGAATGCCTCGGGGCCTTGTCAGGCCGTGTAAGGAGATGAAAAGGGGGGGAGGCGGCAGGCCACGCTCGCCAGTGCCTGCCAGCCGAGTAACGCAGTAGACGGCAGGACGCGCCCCGCCAGTGCTTGCGGCGCACCCCCGTCCCCGCCCCCGGTAGGGGCAGGTTTGAAACCTGCCCCTACACCACCGTGGATTCCCGCCTGTGCGGGAATGAAGGAGGGAAGGGGCGTGGTTCGGCGGGCGCGGCATTGGCGGGGCGCAGGGCACCCACAAGGGATGCCCCTACACCAGGCGGGGTTCCTGCCTCCGCAGGAACGACGAACGCCTATTTTCACAGGAACGACGGTGGACGCCCACAAGGGGCGCCCCTACACCAGGCAAGGGCTGCGAGGTTGCGCGCTAAAGCGCGAGCCTCCGCAGGAATGCCTCGGGGCTTTGTCAGGCCGTGTAAAGAAATGAAAATGAGGAGGCGACAGGTCACGCTCACCCTTTCTTGCCAACCGAGTAACACAGTAGACGGCAGATGCGCCCCACCCTTCCACCTCCGCCCCGTGTGCGCTGCCCGCGCACGCTGGATTCCCGCCTGTGCGGGAATGACGGAGGGAGGGGGCGTGGTTCGGCGGGCGCGGCATTGGCGGGGCGCAGGGCACCCACAAGGGATGCCCCTACACCAGGCGGGGTTCCTGCCTCCGCAGGAACGACGAACGCCTATTTTCACAGGAACGACGCGTGGGCGCCCACAAGGGACGCCCCTACACCAGGCGGGGCGCGGTTGTGAGGGGCGCAGGCGTCGTGCTATGCTGAGGCGCGGCGTCCCGAGAGCGGGGCGCTGTTATTGTGCCAGGAGAGAATCCCCCATGCACCTCGTGATCGATGGACACGGCTGCGACGCCGCGGAGATCTCGGACGCAGAGCGCGTGCGGCGGTTCCTGGACGAGTTCCCGGACCGCATCAGCATGACCAAGATCACGCCGCCCGCCGTCTACACCTACCACGGGCCGACGGAGGAGGACTGGGGCGTCTCCGGGTTCGTCATCATCGCGGAGAGCCACATCAGCGTGCACACGTTCCCGGACCGGGGCTACGTCAACATCGACGTCTTCTCGTGCAAAGAGTTCGACGCCGACGAGGCGATGGCCGAGGTGTGCGGCTTCTTCTCCATGGACGACATCCGGCACTGGGTGCTGGACCGGGGGCTGGAGCACCTCGACCCCGCGACGGCCAAGACGGTGGTCGAAGAAGAGCGGGAGACCGTCCGCCAGCGCGTTTAAGAGCCCTTCGACCCTTCGACAGGCTCAGGGTGAGCGGAATGAGTAATGCCGAGCAGCCCACCCTCCCCGACACGTTCCTGATACTCGACCCGGACGAGCACTCGCTCGAGCGCTCGCGGTGCGTCGTGCTGCCCGTTCCGTACGAGGAGACGACGAGCTACCGCAAGGGGACGCGGGGCGGGCCGGAGGCCATCATCCGTGCGTCCGCCGAGATGGAGGACTACGACGTCGAGCTCGGCTGCGAGCCGTGCGCAGTCGGCATCCACACGGCGCCGGTGCTCGAAGCCCCGCCCGCTCTCGAATCCAACGGGGGGCCGGAGGCGATGGCGGGGCGCGTGCGGGAGGCGGTGTCCTACTACGCAGGCCAGGGCAAGCTCGTGGGGATGCTCGGGGGCGAGCACTCGGTCACGTCGGGGGCAGTCGCCGCGCACGCGGAGCGGCACCCCGGCCTGAGCGTGCTCATCTTCGACGCGCAGGCCGACCTTCGGGACGACTACCAGGGCTGGTCGCACAGCCACGCCTGCGCGGCTCGGCGCGTGCTCGACCACGCGTCGAGCCTCACGCTCGTCGGCGTGCGCAGCATGACCGGCGAGGAAGCCGCGTTCGCGCAGGAGTGCGGCGTCCCGGTCTTTCCGCGCGGCGCGGAGGCAATAACGGACGTCGACGGCATCGTCGACACGCTCGGCGAGGACGTCTACGTCTCGTTCGATCTCGACGCGTTCGATCCGTCGTTCATGGCGGCGGTTGGGACGCCGGAGCCGGGGGGCATGGGGTGGTGGGAGGCGCTGCGCATCCTGCGCGCCGTCGGTGAGCGTCGGCGCATCGTGGGCTTCGACGTGGTCGAGCTCGCGCCGGACGAGGGGCCTGAGGCGTGCGCGTACACGGCGGCGAAGCTGGTTTACAAGCTGTTCGGGTACGCGTCGGCGGGGTAGGACCAACGCAAGGGTCGGCAAACGTAGGGGCGGTTCGCGAACCACCCCTACACCACGCACTAACCCTCACCCCTCGAGGGAGAGGGGACCGAACAGGGCACCCACAAGGGGAGCCCCTACACCCGAGGGCGAGGATGACAGGGAAAGGGGTATGCTGGACGGCGACGGGATGAGCGGAGCATAACGCGATGACGCCTGAGCAGACGGTCTACATGGACCACGCGGCCACCACTCCGGTGCTGCCGGAGGTGGCGGAGGCGATGCGTCCGTTCTTCACGGAGCGGTACGGCAATCCGTCCAGCATCTACGCGCTCGCACAGGAGGCGCGGCAGGCGCTCGATGAGGCGCGGGAGCGGTGCGCGCGGGTGCTGGGGACACGGGCGGGGGAGATCGTCTTCACGAGCGGCGGCACGGAGTCCGACAACGCGGGCATCATGGGCCCTGCCCTCGCGCTCAAGGAGCGTGGGCGGCACGTCGTGACCACGTCCATCGAGCACCACGCGGTGCTGCACGCCGTCGAGCTGGTCGAGAGCCTCGGCTGGGAGGCGACGTACGTCTCACCGGGCCGCGACGGCATCGTGCGTCCGGAGGACGTCGCGGCCGCCGTCAGGCCGGATACGGCTGTCGTGAGCGTTATGCTGGCGAACAACGAGATCGGCACGCTGCAGCCCGTCGCGGAGATAGCGCGGCTCGTCAAGGAGCGCGCGGCGTCGGAGCGGCGGGCCATCGCCGTGCACACGGACGCGGTGCAGGCGGCGGGCGCCGCGCCGGTCAGGGTCGACGACCTCGGCGTCGATCTACTGTCGCTCTCGGCGCACAAGTTCGGGGGGCCGAAGGGCGTCGGGCTGCTGTACGTCCGTCGCGGCACGCCGTTCGCGCCGACGCAGGTGGGCGGCGCGCAGGAGCGCGAACGCCGCGCGGGCACCGAGAACACGGCGGGCATCGTCGGGATGAGCGTCGCGCTGGAGCGCGCGGAACGCGAGCGCGAGCAGAACGCCGCAGCGTGCGCCGCGCTGCGCGACCGCCTGCTGAGCGGCATCCTCGAGCGCGTGGACCGCGTCGAGGTGAACGGCGACACGGACGTACGGCTGCCGGGCAACGTGAACGTCTCGTTCCACGGCGTCGAGGCGGAGCCGCTGCTGATGGGGCTCGACCTCGCGGGCGTCGCGGCATCGAGCGGCAGCGCGTGCACGGCGGGGTCGCTGGAGCCGTCGCACGTCCTGCTGGCGCTCGGGCACTCGAACGAACTGGCGCGGAGTTGCGTGCGGTTCACACTCGGGCCGGAGAATACGGCGGAGGAAGTCGACTACGTTGTCGAGACGATGGCGCACCTCGTGCCGAAGCTGCGCGCGCTGTCGAAGGCGGCGTCCCGGTAGGAGGCCATGAAGCTCCCCGAGCCGGTTGCAGAGTTCCTGTACGAGCCGCCGGTCGCGCCCACGCTCTGGCCGCGCCGCGTCTTCCACCTCGTGGCGGGGTCATGCCTTCCCCTCGCTATCCTCTTCCTTCCCCTCGACCTGGCGGAGTGGCTGCTCATCGCGGGGAGTCTCGGCGCAGTGGCGCTGGAGGTGCTGCGCGGGCTCGTGGGCGGGGTCAACGACTGGATGGTGCGTACGCTGCCGTTCTTCAAGGCAGCCGAGGACCGCCAGGTGACGGGCGCGACGTACATGTGGCTCGCGGCCACGTTCCTCGTCTTCGTGTTCGACAAGGAGATCGCGGTGCTGGCGCTCCTCTTCCTGTCGGTGGGCGACCCGTTCGCGGCGCTCATCGGCGTTCGCGACCACCGCACGCGGCGATTCGGGAAGTCGCTCGCGGGGACCATTGCTTTCGCAGTCGTGGCGCTGGGCGCGGGGCTGCTCGCAACGCTCCACCCGGACGTTCCGCTCGCCTGGTGGGTCGTGCCAGGCGCGGTCGCGGCTGCGCTCACGGAGTTTGCGCCGGTCCCGGTCGACGACAACCTGACGGTCCCGCTCGCCTCGGCGGCGGTCATGGCGCTGCTGGCGATGGTGTAGGGACGTGGCGATGCTGGAGATACGAGCGCCGCGAGACTTCGATGCCCCCGCCCGTCTAGCCTCACGGTTCGCCAGGCGCTACCAGGACCCGAGGCGGGATGACTTCGCGCCGGATGGCGTAGTCATCGACCTGCGCGGTTGTGCGGTCATCGACCCTCCCGCGGCGCTGTGGTGCGTAGTGTATGCGTCGCTCGTGCGGTGGAAGGGGATCGACTGTGAACTGCTGGTGCCCGAGCACTCTGGCGTTGCTGCCTATCTCATGACGTTGGGGCTTTTCTCCATGCTCGAGGAGGTTCAGGTAACGATCGATACAAGAGGTTTGGGGACCGGCAAGGATTCACAGACTCTAGTCCCCTTGCAGAGGTTCAGTGACGTATCCGGGGTTGAACAACTGGCAGACGAGGCGCTCGACCGTCTCAGTGCAGACAAGCCGGTAGCAGGGAATCTGAGCGCCCTGATAGCCAACACATTCGCCGAGCTTGGGAACAATGCCGCCGAGCATGCCGCTTCGCCAGTGGGGGCGTTCGGCATGGTGCAACGCTATGCCCCCGCTGGGGGAGGAACGCAGTTCTGGTGTGTTGTTGCAGACGCAGGAATGGGCATCCGAGCATCCCTCGCTCGCAATCCCGCCCTCAAACCGAGATATGACTGGACGGCAATCGAAGAAGCTCTGAAGGAGCTGGTGACAGGCACAGGATCGTCTCACAGGGGGTTGGGCCTCTTTGGCATCGCAGAGGACATGCGTCCCCCGGGTAACGCATTCATAATCCACTCAGGAACAGGCATAATGCATCTTGAGAAAGAAGATAGCGATCCAGTTGCACGACAATGCCCCGTCCTGTTTCCCGGTACGCTGGCCGGTGCAAGAATATCCCTGTGAGGCTCCCATGACGCACGTGGTAATGGCGGAACATATCGACAAGCGGGTGCTCACCGCGCGAGCCTCTGTCGAAGCCGTGATTCCAGTGGTCCTCGATCAGATCGCGGAAGACGGCACCCCCATTGAATTCGATTTCGCCCGGATAGGGGCAGTCTCCCCATCCGCTATCGACCAGATCCTCGTGTGCACCGAGGACAAGGCTGGTGACAGGGAGATCAGGTTCTCAAACATGCCCTGCCCCGCCTCTCGCGTTCACGAGGCCATCGCCCGCGCGCATGGGCGGACGCTGGTTGAGAACGGGCCCGAATCCTGGGTGCTCAAGGCCCCGGCCATGCGCCATGCCTAACCGGCTCATCAACGAGACCTCCCCTTACCTGCTGCAGCACGCGCACAACCCCGTCGACTGGTACCCGTGGGGCGAGGAGGCGTTCGAGCGGGCGAAGGTCGAGGACAAGGTGGTGCTGGTCTCCATCGGCTACGCGGCGTGCCACTGGTGCCACGTCATGGAGCGCGAGTCGTTCGAGAACGAGGCGACCGCGCAGGTGATGAACGACCTCCTCGTCGCCATCAAGGTCGACCGTGAGGAACGGCCGGACGTGGACGGCATCTACATGAGCGCCGTGCAGCAGTTGCACGGGCACGGCGGCTGGCCGCTCAACGTCTTCCTCCTGCCGAACGGGCGTCCCTTCTACGGCGGCACGTACTTCCCTCCCCTGGACCGCAGCAACATGCCGTCCTGGACGCGGGTTGTCGCGGCGGTCAACGACGCCTACCGCAACAACCGCGACGCCGTGCTGGAGAACGCGCGCGTTCTCACCGACGCATTGCGGAACGCGTCCGGCATCGCGATGGCTGACGAGGACGTGAGCGACGCGCTGCTTGCGGAGGCGAGCGCGGGAGTCGTCGCGCTGCACGACGCGGAGCACGGCGGCTTCGGCGGAGCGCCCAAGTTCCCGCAGTCGATGCCGATGGAGTTCCTGCTCGCCCGCAACGCGCGGGCACAGGACGCGGACGCCCTCGAAACGGTCGAGGCGTCGCTCGCGGCGATGCACAACGGCGGCATCTACGATCACCTCGGCGGCGGCTTCGCGCGCTATTCTACGGACCGCTTCTGGCTGGTGCCGCACTTCGAGAAGATGCTGTACGACAACGCGCTCCTCGTCTCGTTGTACACGCAGGCGTTCCAGGCGACGGGGAACCCGCGCTACCGGGAGGTCGTCGAGGAGACGGTCGCGTACCTGCTGCGCGACCTGTGCCACCCGGACGGCGGCTTCTTCTCGTCGCAGGACGCTGACAGCGAGGGAGTCGAGGGCAAGTTCTACGTCTGGACGCCGCAGGAGCTCGAGGCGGTGCTCGGCGCGGAGGACGCTCATCTGTTCCGCCGTTACTACGGCGTAGGCGTGCACCCGAACTTCGAGGGTCGCCACATCCTGCACGTGCGCGACAGCGCGGCAGCAGCCGGACGCGAGTTGGGTGTCGACGCGGCTGAGCTGCTCGAACATCTGCGGCCGATGCGCCGCGCGCTCCTGGAACGGCGGGCGGAGCGCATACCGCCGGCGACCGACGACAAGGTGCTGACCGCGTGGAACGGCCTCGCGCTGCGCGCGTTCGCTGAGGCGGCATTCGCGCTCGACCGGGTGGACCTTCGCGAGGCCGCGGAACGCAACGCCGATTTCCTGCTGCGCGAGATGCGCCGTGACGGACGGCTGCTCCGCACGTGGAAGGACGGCAAGGCGCACCTGCTCGCCTACCTGGAAGACTACGCGCTGCTCATCAACGGGCTGCTGTCGCTGCACACCGCGACGTTCTCGCACCGCTGGCTCCACGAGGCGGAGGCGCTGACGGGCGAGATGCTGGCACTCTTCTGGGACGACAACGAAGGCGTGTTCTACGACGTGGGCTCCGACCACGAGGAGCTGATCGTGCGCCCGCGCGACATCACGGACAACGCTACGCCGTGCGGCAGTTCGGCAGCCGCCGAGGCGCTGCTGCGCATGGCCGTACTTGCGGGTGACGAGTCGCTCACACAGAAGGCGGAGCGCCTCATACGGGGCATTGCACCGCTCGCGGCGCGCTATCCACTGGGGTTCGGGAACTGGCTGCGGATCATCGACCGTTACCTCGCGCCGCCTACGGAGGTCGTCGTCACCGGAGACCCGTCCGGCGAGGGCGCTCGCTCGCTGCTGGCGCCGCTGCGGGAGCGGCTGCCATCATTCGCATTCGTGGGGCTGGCCCCCAACGAGGTGTCGCCGTTCCTCACGCCGCTGCTTGAGGGACGCGCGGGCGCGGCTGCGCCCACCGCTTACGTCTGCCACGGCTACGTCTGCGATCTGCCCGCCCACGACCCGGCAACACTCGCACTGCAACTCGCCGGCACTCCCTGACAGGCCCTCGGCTTGATCCGCATTAAGGGTCCCGCGTTTCACCAACGCCCCGGAACAGTTAGAATGCCGCCGGGCTGAGATGCTAGAGCGCAACTTCTGGTTCAGGACCGCTATCGTCGTCATCGCGTTCAGCGCGATCATCTTCGTCGTCGACACCATGCGGCGGGTCTGGGACTTCCTCGGCGACCTGATCCTCGTCCTCTTCCTGGCCTACCTCGTCGGGTCGCTCATCATCCACACCGTCAAGCCACTCATGCGCGTACCGGGCATGAAGTGGCCCCTGGCCATCCTTATCGTCTATCTCTTCCTCATCTCCATCGTGGCGGTCCTCGGCGCGCTGGTGATTCCTGCCACCATCACGC
The DNA here is from genome assembly GCA_965208625.1 of Dehalococcoidia bacterium. Classification (GTDB taxonomy): domain Bacteria; phylum Chloroflexota; class Dehalococcoidia; order Lucifugimonadales; family Australimonadaceae; genus Bin16. Next base: position 505,363 of record OZ242348.1, on the reverse strand, counting down.
AGACCATCACCCTGGCAGAGGAAATACCGGACCTGGTAGACCGCATCCCCGAGTTCATCACGGCTGCCGAGAATTATCTCGCGAGGTTCCAGATACAGATTGACCTCACGACACTGCTCCAGGTCGATCAGTTGGACAGCATCGCCGCAAACGTCCAGGAGAGCATCACGAGCAACGCCATCGGGCTCCTGGGGAACGTCGTCGCCGTTGTCTTCGCCATCTCGCTGATCATCGTCATCTCCTTCTACGTCGTGCTGGATGGCGGACGCCGCCTCAACGAGGCGCTCAAGGTCCTGCCCCGTAACGCCGAGCGCGAGACCCGGTACGTACTGGGAGTCATCGACGAGACGTTCCGCAGCTACCTTCGCGGCATGATGCTCATCTCCCTCATCTACGGTGTCGGCACGGCCTCGGTCATGCTGTATACCGGCCTGCCCGCCGCGCTTCCCACGGCACTCGTCTCCAGCCTGCTCCTCGCGGTCCCGTTCATCGGGGACTGGCTCGCGCTCGCGCTGCCGCTCATCATCGCCGCCGTCTGGGGAGACTTCACGGACCTGATTACGGTGCTACTGGTGTTGCTGTTCATCCAGCAGGTCATGCTCAACATCCTCAGCCCCCGCATCCTGGGGAGCGCTGTGCGGATGCCCGCCATGCTCGTCGTCGTCGCGGTGGTGCTCGGCGCGCGGCTCGCCGGGATTACGGGAGCGCTCCTCGGCGTGCCGACCATGGGCGTCGTCTACACGCTGGCCGTGCACTACGGAATGGTCATCCGGACACGGCGGGAGACGGAGGAGCAACGCCGCATCCTGGAGAACAGGGAAGCGTCCACGAGGGAAGCCGAATCGAGGGCAATAGCGGAAGAAGAGGCGCTGGCTGCACTGGAAGCGATGGCGGCGGCGGAAGCGCTCGCCGAGCTGGAGGCCACCCAGGCCGCAACCGAGGAGTTCGCTCCCGAGGAACCCCTGGAGCCGTACCTTCCTCCCGAGCAGGAAGAGGAGCCAGAGCAAGCGCCTGCTCCTGACCATGTCCCCGCAGCCGAGGCCGAAGAACCTGCGCCCGAGGTTCAGGACAGGCCAGCCGAGGATGTGACTCGTCCTGAAGACGACCCCCTGCAGCAGAGCAGGCCCCGGTAGCCCACCCTCAGCCTGAACTCTCCCTGAGGGAGAGAGAACAATGCACCCTCCCGCTGCGCTATCCTGACGAGTCGTGATGGATGCCGGAGAGTTCCTCGTACTGGATGTCGAAACGTCGGGCGGGTCGATGCAGAACTTCCCGGAGGGGTTCCGGCTGCTCCTGACCGGCACGCGGCAGGGCACGCTCTACGGGATGTACACCGCTGAGCCCGCGAGCCTCGCCCAACTGCACAGCCTCGTGGTCAACTTCGACGGCCCCGTCGTCACGTTCAACGGCGCACGCTTCGACATCCCGATCCTCGACCGCTGGATGCGTGACGCGTTGGGGCTCGGCCTCGCCGTGCAACAGCACTACGACCTGATGATCGCAATCGTGCAGGCGGCGGGGCGGCGCATCAGCCTGGACCGGCTCTGCGCCTACACGTTCGGAGAGGAGAAGGTGACGTGGGACCACCGGCAGAACGCGCGCGCATGGGCCGAATACCCTCAGCGCCTCGTCGACTACAACCGCGTCGACCTCGATCTCACGCACGAACTGTTCATGCGCGTTCTGCGCGGCGAACCGCTCTTCCTCGGCGACGCGACGGTGACGCTGCCGCCGCCGGGCTGAGCACTATCCCGCTACGTTGATGATGATGGTCAGGACGATCGCTATCGCGATGATCCCGATGATGATCTTCTTCTTGTCCATGCGTACCTCCCCTCCCCAAGAGTCACCACGTTGTATCATCTGGCGCTGCCCTTTTGAAACGTGTTTCTGCTACGGGCGGCAGGAAAAAAAGAGAGGCGGCACATGCGCGCCGCCTTTCCCTTCGATATCCCTCAGCGTAACCGGGCCTAGAAGCCGTACATGTCCACCGTGCGCTCGCCCTGCTTGAGGCGGGAGATGGTGTTCGCTTCCTTCTCTTCGCGAGCCTTGGCCTTTTCCGTTACCTCAGCTATGCGCGCCTGCGGCACGACAACGACGCCGTCCCGGTCGCCAACAACGAGGTCGCCGGGGAAAACCCATATCTCGCCGATGCGGACGGGGATGTTGATGGCGCCGTAGGCTTCCTTGTCCTTGCCCGTGCCCCTGATGCAGAGCCCGGCGGAGAAGACGGGTATGCCCTCCCCGCTCTCGTACAACTCGTCCAGGAGGGAGCCGTCGCGCACGCAGCCGTCTATCACGAGACCGGCCATGCCGACCTGCTTCGCGGCGTGCGTCATGATCTCGCCCCAGTACCCGGCCTCGTGGAAGTGTCCGGTGTCCACCACCATCACGTCACCGGGCTGCGCGTGGTAGATGCCGCGGTGCAGCCACAGGTTGTCCTTCGGCGGCGAAAGCACGGTCATCGCCGGGCCGCATATGTACCAGTTCGCCACGACCGGTTTGATGTAGGACGGCAGCGCGCCGATCTGGCCTCCGGCCTCGTGCAACGTCGCGGTCCCGATGCCTCGTACCGCCTCGATCAGTGCGGCATCCGGGCGAGTGAGTGTCTGCGTCATTGTTCTCCTCCTGACGATCGTTCTGGATCCCGCTTTCGCGGGAATGACCGGAAGATATGCTAGCGTGCGAGCATCTGCTCGTAGTTGATCCCCATCACTTCCACGACCGACTTGCCGTCCATCACGTCGCGCGCCATCGCCTGCTCACGAGCGACGATGCTCTCCGCCTCCGGCACGACCTCGGCAACCCGGTCCTGCGGCACAACGACGATGCCGCTGTTGTCGGCGATGACGTAGTCGCCGGGCGCGAGGCTTACGCCGCCTATCTCGATGGGCTCGTTCGTGGACTCCTCGACGACGCGGTTCCGCGCCGTGAGCGGCACCGCCGCCTTCGCGAAGAGCGGCAGACCGAGACCCTTCGCCTCGTCGACGTCGCGTGATGCGCCGTCGATGATGACGCCCGCGACGCCGCGCGTCTTGGCTGCGGTCGAGAGGATGCCGCCCCAGCCCGCCACGTCCGTCCTGCCCCGGTGGTCGCAGACGATGATGTCGCCCGGGTCCGAGGCTTCAACGGCGGCTGTGCCGAGGTGGCGCGTCGTTGTCTCGTTGCCCTTCGTCTTCAGCTTGAACGTTACCGCGCGTCCGGCGATCCGTCCCGTCTCGTACAACGGAAGGATGCCGAGGACGGTGCCCTTGATGCCGAGCTTGTCCTGCGCGTCCGAGACGGCGCAGGTGTCCAACTCGCGCAACCGTTCAACCCACGTGTCAACCGCCATCGCTTCCTCTCCCCTGTCGACGGGAACTATCCGCCGACGTAGGCGATGAACTGGATCTGCATCTCCATGCCGCCAGCGAGCGCGTCGTACTGGATGGTGTGACGCGTCGGGCGGTTCTCCTCGTCCGGGAACATGGCGACCCACTGCTCGTTCACGAGCGGCCGGATGTCACGGCTCTTCACGTAGACGTTCATGTGAGCGATGTCGTCCGTGGTGCCGCCGGCCTCGGTCACGATGCGGCGCACGTGCTCGAACGCCCACTGGGCCTGCTCCGCCAGGTCGGTCGGCATCTCGTTGGTGTCAGGGTTGAGTCCGCTGACGCCGCCGGACGTGACGATGGGCCCCGTTTTGGTGGCCGGGGGGATGGGCTGGCCGGCGTGCCAGTTGCCGGGGATGTGGATCACCTTCCTCGCCATGTTTCACCTCTATTCCGCATGGAATCGCGTTGCATTTCGATGGGGCGGCAGCGCCTGCCGCGCACCGCAGGGGAGTATAGCAGGCCGGAGGACGTGCGGCTCGCTCAGGCACCAGGCGGCTGGAGCGCGCGGCGAAAGGACAGGCTGACCGGACGCAGCCATGTGCTAGGCTGGAATCTCCCAAAGCGGATGGGGGTTGATGGCAGCATGTCCAGGCAGGATAGGTGGGGACCCGAGGGGCCGCCCGAGGAAGCCTACAGCCGGTTAACCAACCCGGAGCGCTTCCTGCCGTTGCATAACGCCGCCCTGGAGATGCTCACGGCACTGGAGCAGCGGTTCGACGTCGAACGCATCGAAGGCTACGACCTGGACGAGGAGTTGAAGATCCGCGGGCTGCTGCGGCCCACCATCGCGCTCAGGCCCACCGACCCGGAAGCTGCTCCCCTGACGGGGCTTTCACGGACTTCCCCGGGCTGAGCGTCAGATTCGGACGATGGTCCGCCGAGCTGTTCCCCATCTGCGGCTGTGACGCCTGCGCCGAGGATGCTGAGAGGGAGATCGAGCGGCTGACGGAGCGGGTCGACATCCTGACGGCGGGCGGGTTCCGGGAGGCAGTTGTCCGCCCTTGGGGATGGTGGGGACGCAACCGGTTGGAGACAGTGTTCGAAAGGCCTGGCGGCGGGTACAGCTCGTCCGGTGAGCACCTCGAAGACGACCGCGCTCTTGAGATGTCCGGCGGGCGGCGGCGATTGGACCTGAACTGGAAACCGTGGCCCACGAGGTAGCAACCATGCCCGACCTGAAACTGACGATGGCGATGACCCCCTGGGACCGCATCGGTCCCCTGCTGACCGGCGAGGTGAGGCCTGAGGGCATAACGCTGGAGCACCATGACATACCGCTCCAGGACATCTGGCGCCGCCAGCTCCAGGGCAACGAGTTCGACATCTCGGAGATGTCGATGTCCTTCACGCTGCAGGCCATCCCACTGGGCTGGGACTACCGCGTCCTGCCCGTCTTCCACAACCGCACCTTCTCCTACGTGAACACGATGATCCGCCTCGGCTCAGGCATCCGACAGGACCACCCCGAGGACATGATCGGCAAGCGCGTTGGCGTCGTCGATTACCAGATGACGGCAGCGCTCTGGACGCGGGGCATCCTGGAGCACGAGTTCGGCGTCGCCCCGAGCGCAGTCGAGTGGTTCCAGGGCAGGCCCGACCCCACCATCCCGGGCCAGACACAGCCCTTCCGTCCGCCGGAGGGGGTCGTGATCAACCCGCCGCCCAACGACCTCGAACAGATGATGGCCGACGGCGCGCTCGATGCGATGTATTCGGTCCATCCGCCTGCGAGCGGCCCGCTGGCCGACCGCTCACGCTTCGTTCCGCTGTTCGCGGACGGCGTCGCGGAGTCGGAGCGTTACTACGCCGGGACGGGCATCTTTCCCGCTCATCACGCGACCATCGTCCGCAAGAGCATGCTCGACGCGCATCCGTGGGCGGCGAAGAGCCTCCTCGACGCATTCATCGAGGCGCAACGGCTGACGATGGAGCGCGCGATGAAAGAGCCGCCGTCAGCACTCGTCTTCGCGCGGGAGATGATGGAGCGCCAGCGCGAGACGTTCGGCGACAACCCCTACGCCTACGGCCTCGCCGCCAACGCGGCGGCCATCGACCTGGTGCAGACCTTCGCCGTCGAGCACGGCATGACTCCGCAGAAGCAGCCGCTCGCAGGGTTCATCGCCGCTGGGGCGCTGGACAGCTAGGCAGGGCCGAAGCCCGGAAGAGCATCCGGGAGTGCTTCGGCACGGCGGAGCTATCCGACCATGCCCGCGCCAGGTGCGGCCCATGCGGGTGAATACGAGGGCGGCAGCCGGTTTCGTCGTTCCTGCGTAGGCAGGAATCCCGCCTCCTGAGTGACGGCGGAGGCGCCCCGGTCCAGTTTCTATTCATGGCACCGCAAGCCCCTGGTCCAGGTGGGGCTGAGGGCGGAAAAACTGCTGCCCGGCGACATATTCCTGCCACATTTCACTCCTATCGTGAGGGTTGTCACGGATCTCTCACATAGGAGGTGAAGCGATGATCCGCATGAAGTCAGTGACGAAGAGGTTCCTGTCCTGGATGGCGCTGGGGGTCATGCTCCTGGCTTTGATGCTCACCGGTTGCACGGGCGAGCGGGGGTCGGAAGGCCCCGAGAACGGCGAACGCGCCCAGGCGAGCGAGGGCTCCGGCGGCGAGCACGGCTCCGGTGGCGAAGGCTCCGGCGGTGAAGGCAGTGAAGGCAGTGAAGGCAGCGAGTCCGGTGCATCCGGCGGCGAAGAGGCCAGCGCGGCCACCCTCGCGCCCGACCAGACCTTCGACGCGGTCCGCGGCGGCGCGCGGCTGGTCATGAATTTCGACTCCGCGAGCAACGCCTTCGTCGGCACCGTCGAGAACACGACCAACAGCACCCTGACGAGGGTCAGGATCGAGGTCCACCTCTCGAACGGCACCGAACTCGGGCCGACTACGCCGATAGACCTGGCTCCCGGCGAGGTCATGGCGGTCGCTCTGCCCTCGACTCAGGCGTCGTTCACCGGGTGGATAGCGCACGCAGAGTCGGCGGCGGCGAGGGAGGCCAGTCCGGCGAGGCCGGAGGTGAGGGTGGCGAAAGCGGCCCCGACGGTCCCGAAGGCCCCGAGAGCGGCAATGAGGCCGCGATGGAAGCCCTCATGTCCAGCCCCATCACGCCCCTCGACCAGACCTGGAGCGGCGTTCTCGGCGGGCTCGCGATCTCCGCGCGGTACGACGCGGCAACGCAGTCCGTCCAGGCGACGGTGCGGAACACGTTGTCGCAGACGCTCTGCTACGTGCAGGCGGAACCGCACCTGAAGTCGGGGACGCAGACGGTGGGCGAGCTCGGCCCCGACGTGCTGGGGGATCTGGCTCCGGGGCAGCAGGCAGTGTCCAGCGTGTCAGTTGCCAGCGAACCGGGCCTCGCGGGAGTCTCCTTCGACGGGTACGTCGTCCATATGGAAGTGTTCGACTGCGCCGGCCCCGGCCCCCTGCCGCACACCGGCGGAGAAGGCGCTGAGGGCAGCGGCGGCGAAGGAGCCGGAGGCGAAGGGCACGGTCCCGGCGGCGAAGGCGGGAGCGAAGGCTCCGGCAGCGAAGGCAGCGGCGAGTCCGGCGCATCCGGCAGCGAGGAAGGCAGCGCGGCCATGCTGGCGCCCGACCAGACCTTCGACATGGTCCGCAGCGGCGCGCGGCTGATCCTGAACTACGACGCCGCAAGCAACGCCTTCATCGGCACGGTCGAGAACACGACCAACAGCACCCTCACCAGGGTCAGGATCGAGGTGCACCTCTCCAACGGCACCGAGCTCGGGCCGACAACGCCCGCAGACCTGGCCCCAGGCCAGACAGCGATGGTCCTCCTGCCCTCGACGCAGGCTTCGTTCACCGGATGGGTGGCGCATGCCGAGGTCGGCGGCGGCGAGGCTGGTGGCGGCGAGGCTGGTGGCGGCGAGGCCGGTGGCGAGCACGGTTCCGGTGGCGGCGGTGAAGGCAGTGAATCCGGCGGCGAAGGTTCCGGCGGCGAGCACGGCTCCGGCGGCGGCAGTAGTGAAGGCAGCGGTGGCGAGCACGGCTCCGGCGGTGAGCGGGGCAGCGGCTAGAGCCGGTCCGTGGCCGGATATAATCCGGCCACGGAGGCACCCGCAGACGGACGCGGCGCCTCTTCAGGCGCCGCGTCCAACGTGACTCCGAAAGGACCAGCGATGAGCGGCACCGTACTGATCGTCGAAGACGATACAAGGATCGCAAACTGGGTCAGGGTGTACTTCGAGCGAGCCGGGTTCTCCGCCGAGGTTACTCACGACGGTGAATCCGGCCTTGCCCTGGCCCGCGACCTCGCCCCGGACCTGATCATCCTCGACCTCATGCTTCCCCGTCTCGACGGGGTGGAACTGTGCAGGATACTGCGCCGGGAGTCGGACGTTCCGATCATCATGCTGACGGCCAGGGAGGCCCCCGTCGAACGCATCAACGGACTGGACAGCGGCGCCGACGATTACATCGTCAAGCCCTTCGACCCGGATGAGGTCATCGCACGCGCCGAGGCGGTGCTCCGCCGTGTCAAGGGCAAGGTCCAGCAGGTGCTGACGCGCGGCAACATCACCCTGAACGAGACCACCGGAGTTGTGACCGTCGATGAAGAGCCCGTGACGCTGAGCCAGGGGCAGACCGCCCTGCTGTCGACGTTCATGCGCCACCCCAACCAACTGCTCACGCGCGATCAGCTGATCTCGTTGGCCTTCAACGAAGAGTTCGAAGGGTTCGACCGCGCCATCGACAGCCAGGTGGCCCGCCTCCGAAAACAGATCAACCGCGACGGCAGACAGCCGATCCAGACCGTCTACGGCGGGGGTTACAGGTTCGTGACGGAGGACGTGTGATGTCGCTGCGCTGGCGCATCATGGGCGCGACCATCTTTATCGTCGTCCTCACTGTGTTGATCAGCGTCGGCGTGGGTTACTACGCGACGCAGTCCCGGCTGGACGTGTTCGTGGACCGGATAGGCAACGACGAGGCGGTCCAACTGGCGCGTGACCTGAGCCGGGAGTACACCGCCGCCGCCGGCTGGGGAACCGTAGACACCGCACTGTCCGAGGCCGGATACGCCTATGAGGGAGTCCGGGAGAGCGGGGAGCATGAAGGAAGCGAGGGCGAATCGTCGGAACTCTTCCACAATGACCAGGTGCGAATCGTCGTAGCCGACGTAAACGGACGCGTGGTGCGAGACAACTTGTCCGTCCTGGCGCGCGGCGCCGCCGCGTCCGACCTGGCGGGTCGCCGTGAGACGGTGTTCGATCTCGCGGCGAACCGGCCCGTGGGGCACGTCTACGTGGACGTCAATCGAGCGTTCCTGTCGACCGAGTCGCACGGGTTCCTCAGCACGCTCCTGTACATCGTCCTGGCCGGCGGGGCGGTGACGGTGGGCGTCGCCATACTGCTGGCCGCCTGGTTGTCGAAGCGGGTCACGGCTCCCGTGGCGGCTTTGACTGAGGCGACCGAGGCGATAGCCCAGGGGGATACGGCCCGGCTGCCGGTCACATCCTCGGACGAGTTGGGAAAGATGAGCGTGGCCTTCAACCGGATGACCTCATCCCTGGAGACCCAGCGCGAGCTCCGCAGGCGGCTGATAAACGACGTCTCCCATGAGCTGAATACGCCGCTGAGCGTGATCCAACTGGAGGCGGCGGGGTTGCGCGACGGACTCCAGACCGCCGAGAGCGCCTCCGGCCACATCATCCAGGAAGTGGAGCGGCTGCGCGGGCTGGTAACGGACCTGAACTGGCTGGCGGAGACGGACCACGGGGAGTTGCGGCTCACGCTGGAGGCAGGTTCGGTCCGCGAACTGCTCGCCGCGGAGGCGGAGCGCTGGCAGCCGCAGGCCGAGGCCCGACAGGTCTCGCTCTCGCTGGAAGTGTCCGGCGACCTGCCGGAGACGCGCTTCGACCGGATGCGGATGAGCCAAGCACTGGGGAACGTGCTGAGCAACGCCATCCGTTGCACCAACGCCGGAGGGCGCATCGTGATCAGGACGTGGTTGGAAAGCGGCGACGCACTGGCCGTCTCGATCGCTGACGACGGAATCGGCATCGATGCCGCGGGCCTTCCAAACGTGTTCGAACGCTTCTACCGTACCGACCAGTCGCGCAGCCACGGGATAGGCGGCACCGGCCTCGGGTTAGCCATCACCCGGACTATAGTCGAAGCGCATGGAGGCACTGTCGCCGTGGCGAGCGACGGACCCGGTCGGGGCGCAACGGTGACTATCCGCCTCCCGTCGAACTAGCAGGCATCGTCCTGCCTCACGACGAGTCGGTGTGCTCCGGGCGAGGCCTGCTCGCCCCTACTCCCGGCCCTGGTTCTCCGCCTTGGGCATACGATAGCCGACCCGAGGCTCCGCGAAGATGTAGGTGGGGGAGCTTCCGTCCTCTCCCAGTTTCTGGCGGAGCCTCCTCACGTGAGCGCGGAGGGCTTGCATGTCGCCGGGCTTTTCGGAACGCCAGGCCCTTCGCAGCAACTGGTCGTGCGTTAGCACCCGCCCTGCGTTGACTGAGAGCTGGAAGAGCAGGCTGTACTCCGTGGCGGTCAGTCGTACAGGACGGCCTGCCAGGGTCACGAGGCGCTCGGAGTAGTCGATGGTCAGATCGCCCGCCACGTAGGGTTCCGACGGTTCGTCCAGGTAGCGTCCACTCTGCCTTCGAAGGGCCGCCCTGACCCTCGCGGCGAGCTCGGTCGGGGAGAAGGGTTTGACGATGTAGTCGGTCGCTCCGGCCTCGAAAGCCTGAGCGATAACGTGGTCCTTGCCGTAGGCGGATAGGAAGATGACGGGGATGTTGGCCGTACTGAGGATGTCCTTCATCAGCTCGATCCCATCGTAGCCCGGCAGCATGAGGTCAAGAAGGACGAGGCGGGCCCCACTCTCCTTCACGAGGCTCAGAGTCTCCTCGGGATCGGAGGACACTATCGCGCTGTAGCCGGCATCCGTGAGCGCGTTCCGAACATACGTCAACGCCTGCGGGTCGTCGTCCACGACGAGGATGGGCTCATTTACACCCCTCCTCGACCGTGAGGATACGGGGAACCGGTGGAGCTGGTTCGCAGTCTCTTCGACCACTGGGAGGGTGAAGGTGAATCGAGCGCCGAGTCCCGGTCCGTCGCTCTCCGCCCATATGCGCCCGCCGTGGGCTTCAACTATCCCCTTGCATATGGCGAGACCAAGGCCGGTGTCTCCTCCCTGCTCCTCGGCCTCGTTCCTTGAGAACTTGCGGAACAGGTAAGGCAGCCGCTCAGCCGTGATGCCGCTCCCTTCGTCCACCACGGATACCGCTACGTATACCCCCTCCCTGGCGGCATTCAACCTGATCACCGACGATTCCGGGGAACGCCTCGAGGCGTTGGAAAGCAGGTTGCCGATGACCTGGACGATGCGGCGTCTGTCCGCCATGACGATGGGCAGGTCCGCTCCGAGGTCGATCTCGAGGAGATTCCTGCCGCCCCCGCTCAGGAAGGTGGTCCTGGCCCGGTCCACCAGCCCGGCCACGTCAACCGGTTCGGGGCTGACCGACAGGGAGCCTGTCTCGATGCGCGCTACGTCGAGCAGACCACCGATAAGCTCGCGCATGCTGTCGGCTTGATCGACGATGATCCGCATGAGCTGGCGCACCTCAGTGGGATCGAATTCCGATGAAGTGTCCAGCATGGTCGTCGCCGCTCCCCTGATAGAGGTCAGCGGTGTCCGTAGTTCGTGGCTGACCATGCCCAGGAACTCCGCGCGCAGCCGTTCCATCTCCTCGACTTCAGCCATGTCCTGAACGGTGACGACCATCGACTCGATCGTACCATCGTCGGCGTGGATGGGTGTTGCGTTGAGCAGGCCCGTAATGTGCCTTCCGTCAGGGACCTCCAGGACGATCTCCTCTGCGCGCACCGTCTCTCCGATGCTCAGGAGCTCGCCCATCGAGAAATCGCGCAGGAAGATCTCGCGCCCGTCCGCACGCTTGAACAGAAGCGACTCCAGCAGTTGCTCCGGCGTCTGTTCAGTGTTCCGAAGATAGTTGAACATCCTGCGGGCTTCCTGGTTGAACGACTTCAGGGCTCCCGCTGCCACGTCAAAGACCACTACGGCGACCGGAGAGGTGTCTATCAACGTCTCCACGTTGGTCCTGGCCCGCTGCTCTTCCCGGTGCCTGCGGGCGTTGGCGATCACCAGCGCCACCAGCAAAGCGAACAAGACCAGGGTTTCTTCATCCTGGCGACTGAATTCATCGCCGGGGTCTCGCTTCCCCACGTAGACATGGCCCACAGCGACGCCCCGGTGGAGGAGGGGAGCGGCCATGCAGGCGCTGATCGTTACGGGCGGGTGGAACTCCGGCAATCCCATCGCTTCGAGGAAACTTGTGAGGTCTGCGACACGCAGAGGCGTTGCCATGGCATTGAGGTAATCGTGGAACCTCTCGCCGTAGGGCATCTCCCACAGCTGCGCAGCCTCTTCAGCAGTCATTCCTGCCGCTACGTGATCCTCCAGCCTCCCGGAATCGTCAAAGGTAGTGATGACCGCATAGTGGGCCCCCGTCAGTGACCGGGCGCTGTCCAGGACTCCCCCCAACACCGCGTCGAGGTCCAGGTTCTCGTTTATGCGGAGGCTCGCCTCGCTCAGTTTCGAGAGGCGGTCCCGCAGCGCTTCTATCTCCCGGGCTTGTTCGTCCTGTTGTGTCACTCGCTCGCCTCCCTGACGTTGCACTCCGCGTTAGGTGCTGGTTAGCACAGCGGGTGTGACCGCCTCATTCCGTAGTGTCACCATACTGTAATCTAATCACGCTCGTGAAGTCACCCCTATGTCACCGCCATGGCCATCGTTCGTCCAGCACAGATCGATACGCTTGCCGCAGTGACGCAACCTCCCTGTACGCGTGAACGGCGCCGGATTGCAACGGGCAGGCCCTGGCCAGGGATGCGTCCGAAGAGGACCAGTGAACCACGTGGAGACACTGGCATTGGCAACACTCACCGGCGCGGCGGGCCGTGGTTTCCGGTCCCGGGGACTACGTGCTTGTAGTGCGTCGAATGCGAAGGGTTTGAGCCGGGGCTGCGCTCCGGTCGCAGAGCGAACGATGTGTAAGGAGGTTCAGGACCGATGAGCGACGGGGCAGCGGCCGCTTGGGCGGTCTAACGGTTCCCCCATCCACCCGGGACTGAGGATCGGGCGAGCGCCGGCTGCTCCGAGCAACGGCTTCAATGCCGTTGACGCCGTGCATGTATAACGAGGCCGCCGATAAGCAGCACAGCCCCTATCACGATGCCCGCCATCGCTGTGAGCAACACGTCGAGCAATGCAACCCCCTGATCGGTCCCAAACGAAGCCACCGCGCGGCCACTGCGTGAGCACCCGTGTGGCCGAACGGGACAGTTCACCAGGTGGGCAGTTTCACCTCATGCCCAGGAGGTCCCCCGTGGGGAGAGCCCAGTCCCTGCACTCCCCCCACGAAGCCTCGATTCCCCGCGGCAGGTACTCCGCCGGCCAGCGGGGCGTACAAGTAACGCTCATTCATCTTCTCGCCACGGCCGCCCATGCAGAGCTGCCTGTGTGCGGCCGACACACTCCAATATACGCCCTTTGAGATGAAAATAGGGTGACTTTAAAAGGAAAAACTATTACGTTGCAATGACTTTCTGGTGGCCGTAGGGTGCGTTCTCTGTGAGCAGGCTCCGCCGCCTCACATTCGGGGGGTTGCACGGCAACGATTCACTCACGGACAGGCCGCAAACGCGCAGGCCACGCGCGCAGGCCGGGGCGGGTCGGCTAGACGCCCCAGCGCCCAGAGCGGTAAGTAGTTGCGATAGAGGCGGCAGTTGATCATGAACTCAGCACTCAGTTCCAGCCCCTGCGAGTTCGGGTCGTCGAGCGGCTCGTACCTCTCGGGCTGGTTGCCGGGGCCGTAGCCGGGAAAGCCGCACCCCGTGAACTGCGGCTCGTCCCACGTTCCGTCGTCCTGCTGACGCTGGAGGAGGAACTCGACGCCCCGCTCGACGGACTAGCTGAGCGCTTCACCCGCCGCGATGAGCGCCCACGATGTCTGCGAGGACGTACTCTCGCCCTGCCCGCGAGACAACACCCAAACGTTGCGGTGCTCCTTGACAGTCGAGTTCGATGCGGGCTCTGCGGGGTACGCAATCGGAACGATTGTAGAATCGGCAATCGGGTTCGGTTGAGCAAGAGCAGCGCAACCGGAAGTTCCGGGAAGGCCCTGTACCACTACACGGGACGGCACCATGAGTACACCTGAAGACATCGAAGGGCGAGTTCGCGTAGCGCTGGACGGATTGGGCATCGCAAGCTGGGAGTGGATCACGATCGATCCGCAGTACGCCGACACTGCGGACTTCTGCGAACGGTACGGGTATGACCTACCCCATTCCGCCAACACGATCATCGTGGCCAGCAAGCGGGGACCGGCGGCGTATTGTGCGGGGATCGTGCGGGCGTGCGACCGGCTGGACGTGAACAAGCGAGTGCGCGGCCTGATGGGGGTGTCGCGGGCGTCGTTCGCATCGGCAGAGGAGACCCGTGAAGTGACGGGGATGATGATCGGCGGGGTTACGGCACTGGCGCTTCCGGAGGGGTTACCGATCTACGCTGACGTGCGCCTCCTCGAGATGGACTACATCATCCTCGGAGCAGGCAGCAGGTCCGGCAAGCTGATGATGGCGCCCCGGGAGCTGGAGAAGCTGCCGGGTCTGGAGTTCATCGAGGGGTTGTCGATCCCGGCGGAGTGACGGCTTGCCGGGAGACCATAGCGCTGGGAACCACCCTCCCCTGCATTGCCCGGAGTCTCAACCCGGCGAAGGCTACGAGCCAGGTCGGTTGTCGGCCAGGGCTTTGCAGCACACAGCAAGTTACCCGCGAATGAATTCCGAGTGATGGGCGGTTTGACTCTCCTGTACCCGAAATATAGATTGCCACCGTCGTCCCACCTCTGACGGTGCGGACAGCCCCGCACACGGAGTTGGGAGTTCCACACAGGTACGGCGCCCGTTTGTTGAGAGTGGGGTAAGCGAAGGTCACTCCGATGGATGACAGCCTCCGCGGCGCAGCCGCGATAGTGGGTATAGGGGAGTTGAAGCCGGAGCGCACCCGCCCCGGCAGAGACGCGATGAGCCTGCTGGCTGAGGCCGCGTACCTGGCGATTCAGGATGCCGGGCTTACGAAGGCTGACATCGACGGAATGATCGTCGACCCGGAGTTGGCCGTGGGGAGCGGCGGGGGCTACGCGGCCCGGATGGCCGAGTACATGGGCATCTATCCCACCTGGGCGACGGGCTGCGACGCGCAGGGCGCGGCAGGGGTTGCGATGGCGCTGCAGGCTGCCGCCTACATCAAGGCCGGACTGGCGAGGTACGTTCTGTGCGGCATGGGCGCGGCCATAGACCCGGCGATGCGCCGCAGGCCCCCAGCCGGTGGGCGGACCGAGACCGCCACCACGGAGTTCCAGGCGCCGTTCGGCCCAACAGTCGCGGCGAACGGCTGGTACGCAATGATCGCCAAGCGGTACGAGGCGCTGTACGGGGCCACCGTGGAGAAGCGCGCAAAGGTGTCCGTCGACTTCCGCTACAACGCCAACCACAATCCGATGGCGATATTCCACGACACTCCCATCACGGTGGACGACGTGGTGAACTCCCGCATCGTGGCGGACCCGCTGCACCTGCTGGAGTGCGTCATGCCGTGCGCCGGGGGGTGCGCTTTCGTCGTCACCAGTGCGGATATCGCGCAGAGCATGCCGCATAAACCGGCCTACATCCTCGGCGGCGGCCTCGGGATACTGCGGGGCAACCTGACGCACGTCGGAGAGATTACGGTCAGCCCCGTGGGGCGCGGAGCGGAGAAGGCGTTCTCCATGGCAGGCTACGGGCCGTCCGACGTTCAGGTGATGGAGATATACGACTCGTTCACCATCACCGTGATGTGCGAGTTGGAAGAGTCCGGCTTCTGCAAAAAGGGTGAGGCCGCGGACTGGATAGCGGCGCACGACCTGACGTTCAAGGGGGACAAGCCCATGAACACGCACGGAGGCCAGCTGTCCTACGGTCAGGCTTCGACCGCAGGAGGCTGCGCCCAGGTCACCGAGTCTGTCAGGCAGATCCGGCGGGACGGCGGCGAGCACCAGGTGCCGGGGCCGACCGACTTGGTCTACGTCACCGGTTCCGGAGGCGCATTCTCACAGCAGTCAGCGATGCTGCTCGGCGGCGAAGCAACGCTGTAGGCGAGCCGAGCCAGGAACGCGCGATGACGAGTGAACCCGCATACAACAAGCCCTTGCCCACCCCCAGCGCCGTGAGCCAGCCCTTCTGGGATGCCACAAAGGAGCACCGGTTGGTATACCAACGCTGCCGGTCATGCGGCACACGGGTGTTCTACCCTCGCGACGTCTGTCCGGGCCCGGAGTGCTTCGGCGTCGGAACCCTGGAATGGGTGGAATCAACCGGCAGGGGATGGGTCTACTCCTACACCATCTCCTACCAACCGGCGCACCCAGGGTTCGCCGACGAAGTCCCCTACGTGCTGGCCATCGTGGAACTGGAAGAGGGATGGCGGATGAACACGAACATCGTCAACTGCGACCACGACAGCATCGAGATCGGAGCGCGCGTCGAGGTGGTCTGGGACGACGTCACGCCGGAGTTTACCCTGCCTAAATTCCAACTTTCGGGCTGACCCCGGCCAGGCAGGCGAGCGAGGAACGCAGCGTTCCTCGTCGACCAGGATCACGGATAGGAGTTGGCGAATGGCACTCGACCAGACCGCTCTGGGAACCTTCCGGATCCTCGACCTCACTCAAGGTCTGGGCCAGTACACGACCAGGCTCCTCGCAGATCTTGGCGCCGATGTGCTTCGCATCGAGCCACCCGATGGTGGAGCGGCGCGAAGAACGCCGCCCTTCGCACAGGATCTGCCCGGGCCGGACCGAAGTCTCGCCTTCCTCCACCTCAACTCCAACAAGAGGAGCGTTGTCCTCGACATCGAAGATCAGGACGACCGCACCAGGCTGCTTCAACTGGCGTCCGGCGCGGACGCGCTGGTAGAAGACTTCCCTCCTGGGTATCTGGAAGGTCGGGGCCTTGGCTATGCGATGCTGCAACAGGCGAACCCGGGCATCGTCGTTACTTCGGTTACGCCCTTCGGCCAGGTGGGGCCGTATGCCGGGATGAAGGGAAGCGACCTCATCGCACAAGCGATGGCCGACTGGCTGTGGAACGTCGGCGAGGAAGGGGACCATCCCTGCGCCGCACCGGGCGACCCCAGCACGCACATCGGCGGCACCCACGCAGCCCTGGGCACGCTCCTGGCCCTCTACACCCGGCGGAAGTCGGGACGGGGTCAGCACGTGGACGTGTCGGTACACGAGGCGATGACCGCATCCGCATCCTCCTTCCCCATCGGACGCTTCTCGGCCGCGGCGCAGATCATGCGCCGGATGGGGTCCCACACCAATGCCGCTGGCGTCAACTGCTACCCATGCTCGGACGGGTACGCCCAGATGAACATCCACTTCGCGCAACTGTGGCAGAAACTCGTCGAATGGATAGACCATCCCGTGCTGAAGGACCCCTACTGGCTCAGCACAGAGGCCCGCAGCGAGAGCGCCGAGGTAGCCGAAGAGATCATCAAGGAGTTCACCGCCTCGATGACCACCGAGGAGTTCGTGAGCGGAGGAAGGAAGCGAGGATTGCCCGTCGCTCCGGTGAATACGTTCTCGGACGTGCGCCGCAGTCCGGTCCTCCTGGGGCGGAATTGGTTCAAGGATGTCAGGCACCCGGAACTGGGCGACGTCAGCATGCCCGGCTTCCCATGGACGATGAGTGCCACGCCTCCGCGATACTCCCGTACCGCGCCGCTCCTCGGAGAGCACACGGAGGACGTGTTGCAGGCGGCTGGAGCCGGCTCTCGCGGACCTGCCTCAGGAGGCGAGCGCCACGAAGGCCCTCCACTGAAGGGCATCCGGGTCATCGACCTGACCCGTGCATGGGCAGGCCCCTTCTGCACGCGATTGCTCGCTGACTACGGCGCCGAGGTCATCAAGATCGAGTCCGGCAAGTTCGACACTCAGCGGGAGGGACGCGCCGGGATCTACACGGAACTCAACCGCAACAAGATGAGTATCACGATCGACCTTCACCATCCGGAGGGGCAAGGACTCGTCAGGCGTCTGGCTGAGCAGAGCGACGTCCTGGTGAACAACTACCGCCCGGGGACGCTGGAGCGTTTCAACCTCGGCTACGAGGAGCTCCGCAAGGTCAACCCGGGCATCATCGTCCTCAGCATGCCGGGCTACGGCAGCACCGGGCCGGGACGGCTGAATGCTTCCCACGGAGCGCAGCTCATGGCCGATTCGGGCCTGTTCTACATCTGGGGTCAGCCCGACACGCCAGTGGAACGACGCGGGCGGGCAGCCATCCCCGATTTCCTCGGAGGCGCGCAGGGCGCCCTGGCGGTGACAGCCGCGCTCCACGCCCGGGATGCCATCGGAGCGGGGCAGGAGATCGAGATCGCCCAGCTGGAGGCACTCGTCGCCGCGCTGGGCGTGGGGCTGCTCGACTCCTCGGTCAACAGCCGCGACTGGCAGCCCTCCGGCAACCGGAAGCTCGACGCCGCGCCCTATGACGTCTACTTCTGCCGGGGACGCGACTCCTACTGCGCCATCACGTGCGTGACCGATGAGCAATGGGAAGCTCTGTGCCGCACGATGGGCCGCGCCCACCTTGCCAACGACGCGCGCTTCGCAACCCTGGCCGGACGGATCGAGAACGCCGACGCGCTGGACGAAGTCATCACAGCGTGGACCGGCGACCTCACACCAAGGCAGGTCATGCACATGCTTCAGAAAGCAGGCGTGCCCGCCGCCGTGGTGCAGACCGGCGAGGACGTGTACTACGACGTTCATCTCCGTGAACGGGGCTTCGTCGTGCCGGTTGACGATCCCGAATCAGGCCCCATGGACGTCACCGGCCTCTCGATCCACCTGCCGGAGACTCCGGGGCAGCAACAGATGGACGGCCGCCCAGTCTTCGGGGGAGGGAACGATTACGTGTTCGACGCGCTCCTCAAGCTGTCTCCGGAGGAGCGGCGACGGCTCGAAGAGGCCGAGGCCATAGCCTGATGGGTTACGGGGCGTCGACGTCATCCAGGAACGCGCGAACGGCCTCCTCGAACGCCACCGGGTTGTCGCCGGGAACGCGATGCCCCGCGTTTGGGACCTCGACCAGGCGGCTGTTGCCGTTGCGTTCCAGCATCCGCTGAGCGACCTCGCTACTCAGTACGTCGCTCTGTTCGCCGCGGATGACGAGCGTGGGGCACGCGACGCGTTCCCAGAGTTCCCAGCGGGACGCAGGGTCTTCTCTCACGCTTTGTTGTTGAGCGCGACGGGCCGGGTCTCTGAGGACAGGGTCGTACTTCCACGTCCATTTGCCGTCCGGTCGCTGCATGAGGCTGTGCCGCAGGGAACCCCTGATCTGCCACTCCGGACGGAAAGGGCTGTACTCGATGACGCGCTGGACGAATTCCTCGTAGGTGTCGAGGACGTCCTTCTGGGTAACGAAGTTATTCACCGCTCGCCCACCACTGCGGGCTGGCTCCGGCCCGACGTCAACGACGACCAGCGCCTTGACCCTGTCCGGGTGTGCGGCCGCGTAGGCCACCGAGTTGCTCCCTCCCATGGACAGGCCCACGAGGACGAGACTCTCCATGCCAAGGTGGTCTACGAAGTTCCCCACGTCTTCGACGTAGGACGCCCGGTCGTACTCCCCGTTCGATGCCCATGCACTGTCACCGTGGCCTCGTTGATCGACTGCGATGACGCGATAGCGGGTGCACAGCGCCAGTGCGGTGAAGTCCCACATGTGAGCGTTCTGTGCAGCGCCGTGCAGGCAGAGGAGCCAGGGCTTGTCTTCGCTCCCCCAGTCCAGGTAGTGGAGGCGGATGCCGACGTCCGCGTAGCGGCTGGCGGGCAGCCTGTTGTCCGCGATAGTGACTCCCGTAACGGCTGCTGCTTCATGCAGCGACAGTTCGTTGTGCGTCGTCAAATCGCACCTCCAGCCGATCCTGTCCTCATATGCGTCCTCAGCGTCCCTGGAAGTCCGGCTTCCGCTTCTCGGCGAACGCGCGAAGGCCCTCCTGGGCATCTTCGGTTTCGCGTCCGATGTGTCCGAGCAGTTCGGACATGCGGACGGCGTCCCGGAACGCCATCTCGCGAGACCTGTACACGATCTCCTTGACCGCCTTCACGGCGAGTGGAGGGCTGGCAGCGATACGATTGGCGAGGTCGAACGCCGCGTCCAGCAACTCGTCCTGCGGCACGACCCGGTTCACCAGGCCCCACTGCAGCGCCTGGTCAGCCTTGACCCGGTCGCCGGTGAGCAGCATCTCCAACGCGGCGCCCAGTGGGATGAGGTTGGGAAGGCGTTGAGGAGCGCCCATTCCGGGAGGAATGCCGTACTTAATCTCCGGGATGCCGAACTCCGCATTCTCGGAGGCGATGCGTATATCGCAGGCGAGCGCCAGCATACATCCGCCCCCGATGGCATAGCCGTTGACCGCGGCGATGATGGGTTTGCGCAGTTCGAGGCCGTTGATGATGGTCAGGGGGCTTGGGTCCCAGATGGAGCTCGGTCCGCCGATACGCCCTGATTGAGCGGCGCTTTTGAGGTTGCCACCGGCAGAGAAGGCCCGCTGCCCGGCGCCCGTGATGATGGCGCAACGGAGCTCGTCGTCGGCCGCGTACGCAGCGAGGCGATCGTAGAGCAGGTCCGTCGTCATCCCCAGGTTGAGGTCGTTGTCCCCTTCCATCGTGATGAGCACGACGTACCCGTGCTTCTCGTAGTGGACTTCTGCCATTCAGGCACCTGCTTTCTCTGGCGGTAAGTACACCCCGTCGGGAACTAGACCACGCCCGTCGCGCGCAGTCCCTCTATCTCTTCGGACGAGTACCCCAGACCACTCAACACCTGGCCGGTGTGCTCACCCAACAGAGGAGGCGCCCGGTGGTCCACCGGGTCAACCCCCGACATGGTGAAGGGAGGAGCAAAGGAAAGCACCGGCCCTTTCTCAGGATGGTTCACCCTTACGAACATGTCATTCTCAACCATCTGGGGTTCGTAGAAGACCTGGTCACGCTCCAGCACGGGGGCCACCGGGACATCTGCCTCGTCGAGCAATCTCAGCCATTCCTTCGAGGGTTTGGTCTCGAAGATCGCTTCGAACACCGGGTAGATCTCCTCGCGGAAGTCCCTGGTGCTGTTGTCGGGTATCTTCGCCCGAGGGTCCTCGGCGATGTGCGGCAGCTCGAGAACCATGCATAAGCGGTGGAACTGCGCCGGGCGAAGCGCGGTCACGTTGACGAAGACATCGTCGGCGCAACGGTAGATGCCGTAGGCAGGCATCTCGAGTTCGTGATGGGGCTCCTCCTCGTTCTCGAATTTGACCAGGCTGGTCATCTGCATGGCTATCGCGGCGTGCAGGAGCGAGGTCTCGATCAGCTGCCCGCGGCCGGTCCTCTCCCGCTGGAGGAGAGCCAGCGTGATGGCGTAGCCCAGCAGCATCGGTATGCACGGGTCTGAGAGGAAGATGCCCGTACTCACCGGCACGCCATTCTCCCAACGCCGGTACTGCGCGCCTGAGAATCCCTGGGTGAGGCGGTCATAGCCCGGCTTGCCCGCATACGGGCCCCTGCTGCCGTACGCACTGATGGATGCGTAGATGAGCCGGGGATTGATCGCCTGGACCGATTCGTAGTCGACGCCAAGCTTCTGCGCCGCAGCGAGACGCATGTTCCCGATCAGGATGTCGGAGGACTCGGCGAGCCTCCTGAAGACCTCCCTCCCCTCCGGGGTGGCGAGGTTCAGTGTCATGCTCTGCTTGTTCCGGTTCTGCACGACGTAACCCGTGCCGGCGTCGGCAGCCGGGTCGGCGGAGGCGGCCTGAGGCGGCGGTTCGACCCTTATGACCTCGGCGCCCTGATCGGCAAGGTACACAGCGGTGCCGGGACCGGCGATGCCCGTCGTGAGGTCGATCACCCTTATTCCATCGAGTGCGTGAGGCATGGTCCCCTCCTCGGCGCACAGCGCTCGGCAGCGGAATCCTTACAAGCCGTACAGTCGCTTCGGATTATCACAGAGGATCTTGTCGACAGCCTGCCGCGAGATCTCGCCTGCGTCTACACGCGTCTGGAGCGCTTCCTGGAAATGGCGCTCCTGGGACTGGTCGGCATGTGTGTAGTCGGAGCCCACCAGGATATTGTCCTCGCCTGCGAAATTGAGGATGTAGGGCAGGTCTTCATCCACGAGGCAGGTGACGAAGATGTTCAACTCCCGCAGCGTGTCGTGCAGGGTATCAAACCCGTCCGGCAGGTCAGCATACGTGAGCGTCTTTGAGGACGGTCCCAGAGAGCCAGGGTGATCGAGACGGCGCCTTATCTGGTAGAGCTCGTGCGGTATCCAGCCTGACGCGGCTTCGATGAACCCCCAGCGGATTCTCGGGTACCGGTGGGGCAGCTTGCTCAGTACCAGTGACGAGAACGTCTCGGGCAGGTAGGCGAAGGGCACGCGCGGGCCCCGGAAATCGCCGTCCGTCCGGTTCTCACGGGTGTTGGGGATGCCGCTGCCGATGTGCATGCACACCGCCACCTCCAGTTCGTTGGCGACCTCCCACAACGGGTCAAAATACTCGTCCGTGAAGTTGTGGTCGGCTTCCCGATTGCCCTTCTTGAAGATGCCGACCGCCCCGTGGTCCCTGGCCCATCGTACTTCCTTGACCGCCTCGTCCATGTCCATCAGTGGAGGGAGGCACAGCCACCCCAGCCGACCGTCGGACTCGGCACACCGGTCCCCCAACCACCGGTTGTACGCACGCTTGAGGGCCACGTCTCCCTCAGGCTTGGTAGTGGGTTGGACGAGGAATAGCGTGGGATAGATGATCTGGGTTCGGACGTTGAGCCCGTCCATGTCCCGCAACCGCGCCCCGACGTCCAGCAGTTCACGCGTTTCGACTGTGGTCATCGTTTTGGAGTCTTCTCTGTGCAGCCGTGGCTGGCGGTCGCCGTCGATGACCCAGAATCGCTGTGTCGCCCTGCCGGGGCTGGGGTTGCTTGGGTAGCCAACCACGGGCTTGAACTGTGCCTCGCTGGAGGCCATGTACTCCCAGGTGTCCTCGGTCTCGTCGATGTGCGTATCGGCGTCTATCGTGGTCAGGGTTGTCGCGGCGGCCATCGGGCATCCTCCTCACATTTCGGTGCCTGCTTCCCAGTGGTTCACGCGGACGACGCGATCCGCTTCGATCCTGCGGAAGCGCTCGAACGCACCGCCCGGGGCACATGGAGCCGGACCCCTGCTCCCAGGCGGATCATATCCTCGCCCTGGCGTTGATAGGCGGGCAAGCTCGAATCACGTGGCGCGCTCCGTCTCAGTTGGGACCGCGTAGGTCGCCTTCAACTGGGAGGTTATGAGATCGGTACACCATGGTACCCCCGACAGGACTCGAACCTGCAACGCCCGGGTTAAAAGCCCGGCGCTCTGCCATTGAGCTACGGGGGCATCCCCTAAAGGCTACCGTAAACCACTGCTCGTCCGCTCATGGTGAGCCTCGTTCGCTCGTGGTGAGCCTGTCGAACCACGCCCTGCCCTAGAAGAAGCCGAAACGCTCCAGCGGCCAGTAGCCGAACCACAGCTCGCCCACGATGTTCTCCGCGGGCACGAACCCCCACCGGCGGGAGTCGTCGCTCTGTGCGCGATTGTCGCCCAGCACATAGTAGTGGCCTTCCGGCACGACGCGCTCGATGATCGTCTCGCCGGACGCGTGCTCCACGTACGGCTCGGCGAGCGGTTCGCCGTTGCGGTATATCTCGCCCCGCTCGATCTCGATGGCGTCGCCGGGCAGGCCGATGACGCGCTTCACGAAGAACTGCCGCTCGTCCCTCGGCCAGCGGAAGACGACCACGTCGCCGTAGCCCGGCTCGCCGAACGGGTACCACACCTCGCCCGGCGCCGCCCCCAGCCCGGGGACCCAGCGGGCCACGTGCTCCGCGTCGACCGTCTCGTACGCCAGCTTGTTGACGAACACGCCATCCTGGTTCTCCAGGAGGGGAAGCATGCTGGGGCCTTCCACCCGGTAGTTCTGCACACCGCCCTGCAGCAGCAGGATGAAGAAGGTCGCAAGCGCGATGGTCTGGATGGTTTCGCGGAGGATAGAGCGCATGACAGGGAACGAACGCGCGGCTCGGCGCGTACTCTTCAGTATACGGGAACGCCGCGCGGGAGCATCGCCACCGGAACCGCGCTACGGTTCGGGACGTTATCCTTAACGAGAACACCGTGCGACCAACCGGCAGAACAGGAGAACGCATGACCACCCTCAAGACATCCGGAGCCAGGAAGACTGTCCTGCTGCTGAGCGCAGCGCTGGTGATGGTGGCCGTGTTGGCCGCCTGCTCCGGCAACGGCAACGGCGACGGCAATGGGGACGCCGACGGCTCCGCGGCAACCGACCTGCGCACTGGCAACAGCACGATCGTTTACGACACGAACAGCGGCATCCACGCCGCGGGAGTCGGCACCGTCTCCGGCGAGCCGGATATCGCGGTCATCTCGCTGGGCGTCGAGGCGCTGCGCGACAGCGTGAGCGAGGCGCGGGACGACGCCGCGCGGTCGCTCGCGGCCATCGTCGAGGAGTTGCGCGCCGCAGGGGTCGCCGAGGACGACATCCGGACGGCGCGCTTCTCCATCAACCCCCGCTACGAGTACGTGCGCGACGGCCAGCAGCAACTGCTCGGCTTCCAGGTGACGAACACGCTCAGCGTCACGCTGCGCGACCTGAACGCCACCGGCGACGTCGTGGACCGCGCGGTGACCGCGGGCGGCGACCTCACCCGCGTTCAGAGCGTCTCATTCCAGATAGAGGACACGAGCGCGCTCGAGGAAGAGGCGCGCATACTCGCCATCGAGGACGCTCTCGCGAAGGCAGACCTCTACGCCGAGCAACTCTCGGTCGTTCGCGGCCCGCTCGTCTCCATATCGGAGGGCAGCTTCAATGAGTTCCCGGTGGCCGAAGCACGGTTCGCGGTCGCGGCGATGGACTCCGCTGGCCCACCGACGCAGTTCTTCGGCGGCGAACTCGAGGTGAGCGTGCGCGTGCAGGCGGTGTTCGCCATCGAGTAGCGACCGCACCGGGAGCGCGCGCCTACACCTCCAGCGGGGTGTCGTCCCGATTGGCCCACTCGCCCATCGAGCCGTCGTACATGCACACGGACTCGTGGCCGATGAGCTTGAGGGCGAGCATGGCGTGCGACGCACGCACCCCGCCCTGTCAGTAGACGTGGACCGTCTTCTCCCGCGTGATGCCGAGCCCGCGCGCTATCTGCTCGATCTCCTCTGCGGACTTGAAGGTGTCGTCGTCCGCCACGAGATGCACCCACTCCAGGAACGCCGCGCCGGGCACATGCCCTACCCGCGCGTTGCCGCGCGGGTTCGCTCCCGTGTACTCGGCTTCCGTCCGCACGTCCCAGATGACGGTGTCGTCCGCGCCAATAGCGGCCTTCAGCTTGTCGATGTCCGATTCGATATCATGGTTCGGAGGCTGCGGGGTGAACGTCACGCCGCCGCTCGCAACCTGCGACGGGCCGGACTCGACGTCGCGGCCTTCCGCCGTCCACTTCGTCCAGCCGCCGTTCAGCACACGAACGTTGGTGTGGCCGTAGTAGTTCAGCACCCACCAGAGGCGCGACGCATCCCGGCTGTGGAAGCGGTCGTACCCCACGACGAGCGTATCGTCGCCGACGCCCACGGACTCGAACCACGCCTTCGCCTCGTCCGGCGGCGCGACAAGCCTTTTCTGCTCCGAGCCCTTGACCTGCCAGGTCGGCGAGAGCGCCGCGCCGGGGATATGCCCGGCCTCGAAGTCGCTGCCGTCCTGCGCCATCTCGATGACGCGTACGTTCGGGTCCGTCAGATGCTCCGCGAGCCAGCCGGTCTCGACGAGCAGGTCGTTCCGGGGATAGTCAGCCATAACCCACCTCCGAGCGGAAGGTTACGAGGCGGGGAACGCAACGGCAAGCGAGCATCGCGTTGTCGGCGCCGGACATGAAGAGGGAGCGCTGTTGCGCCCCCTCTCCCGTGTGTATCTGCCCCAAGCCGTTATGCCCGCGAACGCGCTACCAGGTGCTCGACGTGGTGGTTCTCCTCGCAATCCGTGGCGGAGTACTCCAACTGCAAGGTCACGTGGCCGAGGCCGTAGCCGTAGGCGATCTCACGCAGCCGGGCGAGCATGTCGTCCTCCTTGCCGCGTTGGGCGGAGTCCACCAGCACGTGCGCGGTCATAGCGTCGTACCCGGAAGTGATCGTCCAGGCGTGTACGTCGTGGATGATGGTCACGCCGGGGACGTCTTCCATGTCGCTGCAGATGCGGTACATGTCCAGGTGCTTGGGCGTGCCTTCGATGAGCACGTTGAACACCCGCATGAACAGGCCCCAGGAGCTCCGCAGGATGAGCAGGCCGATGCCGATGCTCAGGATAGGGTCGACGATGAACCAGGGGGAGTCCGGGCTCGTCGCGAACGCGAGAATCAGCACGCCCGATACCACGACGCCGATGGAGCCGAACAGGTCCGCCATGACGTGCTGGAACGCGCCCTCGGCGTTCAGGCTCTCGCCCGCCGCGCGGTGGAGGACGTAGGCCGCCAGGATGTTGACGACCAGACCCGCCGCGCCGACTCCGAGGAGCAGCGGCCCCTCGACCTCGGGCGTATCCCTGATGCGGTGGTATGCCTCGAAGAATATCCAGCCCGCTATGAGCCACAGGCTGAGCGTATTGGCCAGCGCGGCAAGCACTTCGGTTCTGTAGTAGCCGAACGTGCTCTCGACCGACGCGGGGCGCTCCGCTATCCACATGGCGAAGAGCGCGAGCAGGATCGCCGCGGCGTCCGTGAGCATGTGGCCCGCATCCGCGAGCAGCGCAAGGCTCCCCGACAGTACGCCGCCCACCACCTCTACGAACATGAAACTGGAGATTAGCGCCAGGGCGATGACAAGGCTTTTCTTGCTTGCTCCGCGCAGGTCGTGGGCGTGGTCATGGTCGTGGCCCTCGTGGCCATGTCCGTGGTGGTCGTGCCCGCCGTGCCCGTGATCATCATGGTCATGCCCGGCGTGCGCGTCGTGGTCTTCGTGGCCGTGATCATGCTCGGCGTGCGCATCATGGTCGTGGCCCTCGTGGCCATGGTCATGCCTGGCGTGCGCGTCGTGGTCGTGGTCTTCGTGGCCATGGTCGTGCTCGGCGTGCGCGTCGTGGTCGTGGCCCTCGTGGCCATGGTCGTGCTCGGCATGCGCGTCGTGGTCGTGGCCTTCGTGGCCATGGTCGTGCTCCGCGTGCGCATCATGGTCATGGCCCTCGTGGCCATGGTCGTGCTCGGCGTGCGCATCGTGGTCGTGGCCATGGTCGTGCTCGGCCTGCGCATCATGGTCATGGCCCTCGTGGCCATGCTCATGCTCGTCGTGATCGTCGCCCTCATCCTCGTGGCGGTGTTCAGTTGTCACAACGACACGGCTCCTTTACACAAAGACGGCGGCCCGGTATCCCAGGCCGCCGCCCAAGCTGCCTTACCGGCTATCAACCGGCACTATAGCACTCTTCTTGAGACCTTACGCTGCGTGGGGTGCGTGGTGCGGGTCGTCCGCGTCCGCGCAGTGCTCCTCGCCGTGCTGGTGGCAGTGCTCGGCGCCGTGCTCGTCGAACTGCTCGCCCCCGCCGAGGGACGCGCATGCCTCGTCGCCGTGGACGTGGCAGTGGCCCGCGCCGTGCTCGTGGCAGTGCACATCGCCATGGCTATGGCAATGCTCGCCCTCGTGCTCGTGGCAGTGGTCACCCGCTTCGCTGTGGTCATGCTCGCGAACGTGAGTGGTCATCTTTCCTCCTTGAGTGCTCGTTCCCAGAATCAGCCGTGGATTCAGGAGAGATTGTTTACCTCTCCGGCACGAATGTCAACAAGGTGCCGGAAACTGATACTTGGTTGCGATTACCCCATGGCGAACATCGCCGATTTCCAGGCTCTGCTTCCTCAGCGCAGGACCGGGCGGCGCGCCAGCAGCGCGCTGACCGCCCCCACGCCCAACACGACGCTGAAGGTAACGAGCGCCATCGTGTACGCCCCCGACGATTCGAACACGTATCCCGCGAAGACCGGCCCGACCGCGTTCGACGCCACCACCGCCGGATGCGCGATACCTCGTATCGTTCCAAGCGAGTCGCGCCCGAAATATTCGGCGTAAACGACGGGCAACATCGCGAAAACGCCGCCGAAAACCATCGATTCCGCGAACGTAAACACAGCCATCGGCACGCCCGGCGGGATGAACCCCGCAGCCGCCATCGCCGCCGACGCCCCCGCCATCGATCCCGCGATGACGATGCGGTACGACGTGCGCCCCATGAACCATGCGGCAACGAACCCGCCCACGAGCATGCCCACCGCGTGGAACATCAGCACCGGGCCCACCCAATCGTCCGCCAGGCCGCGGTCGAGGAATAGCGGGATGCGATGCAGGCCGTAGCCGCCGCCCGCCACCATCGCGCCCATGTGCGCGAACAGCAGCAGCCAGAACGCATGCGTGCGCAGTGCTTCCCGCGGACGCCACTGGTGCTCCGCACGCACCTGTCGCGACTGGGCCTCCTGGATGGACAGCGGCGGACGCCCGTCCGGGTACAGCCCCACGTCCTCCGGCTGCCGCGAGACGATGGCAATGAGCGGGAAGAACGACAGCAACGCCATGAGCGCGCCGACCATCCACAGCGCCTCCCGCCAGCCCATCACGGCGATGAGCGCCGCTCCAAGCAGCGGCCACAGCCCCAGCCCCAGGCGGCTCCCATTCACCGCGATCGCCGTCGCGAACGCCCTCTGTTGCACGAACCAGTTGGCGATCACCGTGTGCCCGCCCAAGTTCTGGATGCTCATCAACGCAGTGCGCGCGACCACGAGCGCGGCGTAAAGACCGACGAGGCTCCCCACGAACCCCAGTCCCGCAACCGAGGCCGCCATGAGCAGCCCACCGCCACCCATCACCCACCGCCCGCCGTACTTGTCGAGCGCCCTGCCGACCAGCGGACCGGCCAGCGCGGCAGCGACAGTCCCGAAGCTGAACGCGCCGGAGATGGCCGTGCGCGACCAGCCGAACTCGTCCGACCACCGGGGGATGAAGACGCTGAACATCGGGGCAGCGACCGCCCCGCTGATCGTCATCGTCATCAGCACCGCGCCGGCAACGACCCATCCGTAGTAGAACGGCGTGCGCTGCGCGAGGCCCCGTATCACGAGCGGTCCGCACCTGCGGCGCTGCGGTCGCGGGAACCCTCATCCGTCAGACGCTTCGTCCGCCTGCTCCGCGCGACGAACACCAGCAGCGCAGCGCCGATGAGCAGCACCGGAATCGACTTCAGGAGCGCGAGGCCGGAGACGGGTTCTCCGTTCCCGAGGGACGCTGCGGCGGCCGAGACCTTCACGAGCGTCTCGCGGGCGACGAACAGCAACAGTATCGCAGCCAGGAGCAACACCGGCGCGTACACGAAGAATGCAGTGCCCGCTCCGAACTGCACCGCGATGAACCCGCCGAGCAGCGGGCCCGTGATGGCGCCCACCTCCGCGACCGTCCGCCGCGCCGCCTGCAGCCGCGCGCGTATCGCATCCGGCGCGACGTCGTACGTGGACGTGGCGACCGACCCCAGTGACAGTCCGTTCGAGAAGCCCATGAGCACGGCTATCGCGATGAGCGGCCCCATGTCGCCCGTGAACGGGATGAACAGGAAGGCGATGCCGGGTATCGCCGTGCTCGGCACGGTCGCCCACTTCCGCCCGATCTTGTCCACAACGAACCCCGCTGGCACGATCATCACCAGCGAGCCGATGGCAACGACGGCGAAGAGTTCGCCGATCTGGCTGGGGTCCAGCCCGATCTCGTCCATGTGCAGGGGCAGGATGGCCTGGTACGCCATGCGGTAGAGCATCATGCTCGCCGTCGCGAACACCAGCACGATGTACGTCGCCCTGAGGCGCGGGTCGATCTGCAGATAGAGGTTGCGCACGCGGTCCAGCTGGCTCCCTTCCCTGACGTCCTCGACCGGGAGCCTTGCGGCAGGAGCGGTCTTCGGCCGGTCGGCGCTGGGGATGAGCACGCTGATGAAGAAGACGAACGCCGCGATAGCGGTGTAGATGCCGAACACGACCGTTGCGCCCATCTCCTCGCCCACGGTCCCGCCCAGCCACGCCCCAAGTCCCATCCCCACGCCGTGGAAACCCATGAACCCGCTCATGAGCCGTCCGCGCTGGTTCGCCTTCACCAGGTCCACGCCTGCAACCTCACGTCCCAGCATCCAGACGCTGTCCGCGGCGCCCGCAACGAACAGCCCCAAGAGCAACGGCCAGAACCACGGCGTCACGATACCGATCGATACCGAGATTCCGATGATGATCGGCCCACCGATGACCGCCGGCTTCGTGCCGAACTTGTCGATCAGCGTTCCGCCGACCGGCTGGCCGATCAGCCGCCCCGCGGTGAAGGCGGTGACCACCTGCGCCGCGAACCCTCCTGAGATGTGGAACTCGTTCGCAAGGACCGGGATGATAGGGGGCAGCATCCCGTGCGCGAACCCGAGCAGGATCGTCGTCAGGTAAAGCATCGTCAGCCCACGCACTATGGGGCTCATCGCTTCTCCGCTCGGAGCACGGGGATGTCGCCACTATACACCCCGCGCACGCTCACCCTGCCCCGCCCATGCACAGGCGTCCGCTATACTTGACGGGCGCGCCCTGCACCCTCCGCGTACCCCAGGAGTTGAACCGATGGCCCCACCCGACCTGTCAAAGCTCGTCTCCCTCGCCAAGCGGCGCGGGTTCGTATTCCCCTCGAGCGAGATCTACGGGGGCATCGGATCGAGTTGGGACTACGGACCGCTCGGCGTCGAGCTGAAGCGCAACGTCAAGGAGGCGTGGTGGCGCGCGATGGTCTACGACCGCAACGATGTCGTCGGCCTCGACAGCGCCATCATCCAGAACCCGCAGGTGTGGGTCGCCAGCGGCCACGCCGAGAACTTCACCGACCCGCTCGTCGAGTGTCCGGAATGCCGCAAGCGCTTCCGCCCCGACCACCTGGACGACCACTCGAAGTGCCCGGACGACGGCGCGGCGCTCTCCAGCCCGCGCATGTTCAACCTGATGTTCAAGACGTTCGTCGGGCCGGTCGAGGACTCGGCGAACCAGGTCTGGCTGCGCCCGGAGACCGCGCAGGGCATCTTCATCAACTTCGACAACGTGCTCACCGCCATGCGCAACAAACTGCCGTTCGGCATCGCGCAGATCGGCAAGTCCTTCCGGAACGAGATCACGCCCGGCAACTTCATCTTCCGCACTCGCGAGTTCGAGCAGATGGAGATGGAGTTCTTCGTGAAGCCCGGCGAGGACGACTACTGGCACAGCCACTGGATAGAGCAGCGCTTCAACTGGTACAAGGACCTCGGCATCAAGGAGGAGAACCTGCGCCTCCGCGACCACGACCCGGACGAGCTCGCCCACTACGCCAAGGCCACGGCGGACGTCGAGTACAACTTCCCCTGGGGCTGGGGCGAACTCGAGGGCATCGCCAACCGCACCGACTTCGACCTGAGCCAGCACGAGGCCGTCTCCGGCAAGACGATGAAGTACTTCGACCAGGAGGCGAACGAGCACTACTTCCCGTACGTCATCGAACCCGCCGCCGGGGCCGACCGCGCAGCGCTCACGTTCATGTTCGACGCCTACGACGAGGAGATGGCGCCCACCGGCGACGGCAAAGAGGAGGTGCGCACCGTCCTCCGCTTCCACCCGGACATCGCGCCCGCGCAGGTCGCCGTCCTCCCGCTCAGCCGCAACGTCAAACTGACCCCCACCGCGCGCGACGTGCACGCGCAGGTGCGCCGCGTCTTCCGCGCCCAGTACGACGACGCCCAGTCCATCGGCCGCCGCTACCGCCGCCAGGATGAGATCGGCACCCCGCTCTGCGTCACCGTCGATTTCCAGACCGTGGAGGAGGACCAGGCGGTCACCATCCGCAACCGCGACACCATGCAGCAGCACCGCGTCCCCATCGCCGAGCTCCCCGACGCCCTCCGCGCCGCCCTCCGCGACATGGGCAGCACCCGGGTTTAGAGAGTGGGCATGGGTGCCCAATACTCTCCTGAGGGTGGTCTTGGTTACTCTCTGATGCGCACCCGCGCTTCCTCCACGATCCAGAGCTGTCCCGCAGGCGATGACCTGGTCAACGTCTCGATAAGGGCGGCGCCGACCTGGAGGAGTTGGTCTCGCCCCTGATTTGCCAGCCGGAAGACGACGATGCCGGAATACTCCGAGGGTGGATATGCCCTGATGTCGGCGAAATCAAGGTCCTGTGTCACCAGCACACGGTCTTCGGAGATGCAGGCCGACGCAACCTCCGCATCGATTGCGCCACCCATGCTCTCATCGAAAACCGTTTCCGCATCGTGGCCGGATTCAGCGAATAGGCGCTTGAACTCAACCGGGAGGTTCTCGTCGATCTTCACCCGCATGGAGCGACCCTATGCGCCCAGTGGCACTACTCGCTCCTTGGCCAACTCTGCGGCGTAACGCAAGGCAGCTCTCACCGCATCAGCGGAAACGGACGGGTAGCTCTCTGCGATCTCTTCAGCGGTCAGTCCCGCGGCGAGGTTGTCCAGAACAACGCTGACCATGACACGGGTTCCTGCGACGCAGGCCTGACCATGACAGACATTCGGGTCTACCGCTATGTATTCCTGCCAACCCATAACCAAGACTCCTCACTCCCATTCATTATACGCTGGGGCATCCAGGGCGATGTTCGGTCCGCTCGACGGCAACCTACCGCCCACTACCCACCCCACGCGACTACGGACAACACGCGCGTTTGGGGAGTGCCACCCGCCCCTTGTGCCGTCCGCGCCGGGCCACCTACCATGGCAGCGAGGCGGCAGGCGGAGCCCTTGGGTCCCCACGCCATATCCCCGAGTGGATGGCTCAGAATGGCTCAAAATGGCCCACTTTCTTGAATGGTGCGGCATCCGGAACACGCCGAGTGTGAGGGCCTGACCCCCATGCGCCTCCTCCACATCTCCGACATCCACGTCGGCGTCGAGACGTACGGACGCCCTGCCTCGCAGGCCGACCTGGACGCGCTGCCGGACTGGTTCGCGCCGAACGTCGACCGCACGGAGTACCTCGGCGTCAACACGCGCCTCCTCGACTTCCTCGCCGCGATGGACTACGCCGTCGACTACGCCATCGACGGCGGCTGCGACCTCGTCCTCTTCGCGGGCGACGCCTACAAGGCGCGCAACCCCACGCAGACGCACCAGCGCGAGTTCGCGCGCCGCATCGCGCGCCTCTCCGCGGCGGGCATCCCCACGTTCCTCACCATCGGCAACCACGACCTGCCGCACGTCGCCAACCGCGCCACCGCGCTCGAGATCTTCCCCACGCTCAGCGTCGCCAACGTCACCGTCGGACAGACGCTCGGCACGCACCGCATCCCCACGAAGGCTGGGGACGTGCAGGTCGTCGCGCTGCCGTGGATACGCATCGGCCAGTTCATGAACCGCGAGGAGACGCGCGGCAAGACGCTGGAGCAGATCAAGCAGGAGGTCGAAACAGGCCTCGTCACGTACCTCCAGGAAGAGGTCGACAAGCTCGACCCCGCCGTCCCCGCCGTGCTCTGCGCGCACGTCAACATCGCCGGAGCGAAGACCGCCTCCGAGCAGTCGATGATGCTGGGGAACGACCACGTCCTCAGCCTTGGCACCGTGGCCATCCCGCAGTTCGACTACGTCGCGCTCGGCAACATCCACAAGCACCAGGTGCTCACGGAGCATCCGCCGGTCGTCTACGCGGGCAGCATCGAACGCGTCGACTTCAGCGAGGAGCGCGAGGACAAGGGCTTCGTCGTCGCCGAGATAGACCCCGCCCGTCCGCAGGGTGAGCGCCTCATCGGCTACGAGTTCGTACCGACCCCTGCCCGCCCCATGCTCACGATACGCGTGGCCACAGGTCCGATGGACAATCCCACCGAGGCCGCGGTCCAGGCCATCGCCGCGCACGCGGAGGAGGAACTTGCGCGCTCCATCGTCCGTCTGCGCATCGACATGCGCGCCGAGCAGGAGCCCGCGTTCCGCGAGGCAGACGTGCGCGCGGCGCTCGCCTCCGCGTTCTACGTCGCCGGCATCGAACGCCGTGTCGAGCGCGAGCGCCGGACGCGCCTCCCGTGGGAGGACGCCGAGCGCATTGAGCCCCTCGACGCCCTGCGGCGCTACTTCCAGTCGAAAGCCACGCCCGATGACCGCGAACAGACGCTGCTCCGGTACGCGGAGGACCTGCTGCAGGAGGAGTTGGCAGAGCAGGAGGGGTAAGCGTGGCGCGCTTGCGCGTGCAGGTGTATAACACTGCCGGATAGCCTGCCTGGGGGAGTGCAGAGGGGCGAAGCCCCTGTGCCGGGGACGTGGGGGTGTCCCCCACAAGCGCTCCGGGCGGGTGGGTGGGAAGAACTACGATGGCGCAAAGGAGAGCAACATGACAACCAAACGAACACTTGGCGTGGCGATGGCAGGCATCGGCGTGGGCGGCACGGAGATGCTTCCCGCCTTCGAGCAGATGGAGGAGATCGACCTTATCGCCGGAGCGGACATCAACCCGCTCACGAGAGAGCGCTTCCAGGCCCGCTACGAGGCGAAGGCCTACGAGAGCATCGAAGCACTCTGCGAGGACGACGACGTCGAGGCCGTCTGGATCTCGACGCCCAACCGGTTCCACGCCCCCATGACCATCTACGCGCTCGAGCACGGCAAGCACGTCGTTGTCGAGAAGCCGATGGCGCTCAACCTCGAAGAGGCGCAGGCGATGTGCGACGCCGCGAAGCGCACGGGCAACGTGCTCATCGCCGGCCACACGCGCTCGTTCATCCCCCCGTTCCGCAAGATGTACAGCATCATCGAGTCCGGCCAGCTCGGCGCGGTGAAGGCCATCAACTTCATGGCCTACACGGACTGGCTGCTGCGCCCCCGCGTCGCGGAGGAACTCGACCTCGCGCAGGGCGGCGGCCTCGTCTACCGGCAGGGCCCGCACCAGATCGACACCGTGCGCCTGCTCGGCGGAGGCATGGTCAAGAACGTGCGAGGCGTCGTCGGCCAGTGGATGCCCGAGCGCCCCATCCCCGGCTACTACTCAGCCCTCTTCGAGTTCGAGAACGGCGCCGTTTCCACCATCATCCACAACGCACACGGCTACTTCATGGGCGCGCAGCTCGTCCCCTGGGGACACGACCGCCAGCGGTACGACGAGACCGAG
Organism: Dehalococcoidia bacterium; assembly: GCA_965208625.1. Lineage (GTDB taxonomy): Bacteria > Chloroflexota > Dehalococcoidia > Lucifugimonadales > Australimonadaceae > Bin16. Next base: position 470,667 of record OZ242348.1, on the reverse strand, counting down.
CGCATGAAGGTGCGCAACGGCATGATCACCGGCACCCGCGACGAGGAGTCCGACAAGCAGGCGATCCGCATCGGGGGTGAGCGCGAGGTCGAGATCTTCAAGCGCGAGGGGCAGAACCGCGACCCCGGTGGCGAGCCGTGGGTGCCCGCCGAGCCCGGCTTCGTCGTCGTCTCTTGTGAGCGCGGCGACATCACCCGCTCCGCCTACGGCGTCACCATCTACGACAACGACGGCCACCACACCATCGACCTGAAGCCGCCCTCAGGGTGGGCGATGAACCGCCGCGCCGAGCTCAAGGAGCTGTACGACGCCGTCGTCAACGGCGCGCCCGTCTACCACACGCCCGAGTGGGGCATGGCGACGCTTGAGGCGACGCTCGCCGTCATCGAGTCCGGGAAGACCGGCAACATGATCGAGCTGCAGCACCAGGTGCCCGTCCACCCGCAGTACGCCAACGCCAAGATCTTCGACCAGCTCCCCTCCGAGGCCGGCGTGCTCGTGGGGTAGGTTCAGAGCAAGGACGATCCGTGGACGCGCGAACCACACGGTCGATAGCCAGTGCTATTGACCGAACAATTCAGAAGGTGGGCGAAACTGAGTATCAGCGCCTATCAAAGGATCTAACTCTATCTGAGCGCAAGACCAAGATTCGGCTCGCGCTCAGATCCTTGGACCTTCTGCAATCAGGGGAGCAACCCGACTACCAGAATGACTGGGTCGCGTTGTTCTACGTGCTTTGGTATCAACCGAAACAAATCAATCTAGCCTACGGCATGATAAAGAGATTACTAAGCGTTAGAGGCAATCGCTCATTGATTCTAGGGCCGAGTGGGCGGCTTCGGGTTATTGATTTCGGATGTGGAGCTCTAGCGATGCAGTTTGCGGTAGCACTGGCTGTTACCGATGCCATTATTGACGGTCAAGCTATTGATTCAATCAACATTCACTCTTCCGATACCAGCCGCCCAATGATAGACTTAGGAGTGAGACTATGGGAACAATTTGTAGTTGAATCCAGTGCAATACCTCCTCTCAATAAAGCACTTTCCCTAGTCGAAGTGCAATGCAGCACGTCACCGCCTGACCTCTTTCGCGAAGAAGCCGCTGGATACGAATACTGGGTAAGTGCGATTCATGCACTCTATGACGACAATGCGGCTGCTATCAAACGAGTGTTGGGTGCTACTCAAACTTTAAGCCCTATTGCCATGTTGATTTCTACTCACCAATCAAAACACTATATGCTTCAGCAAGTGAGACCTGCCAAATTCAGGAATTGCATGAGTGGGACTGATTCTATTGAAGCTCCTATACCAGGGAATGCAGTCCAAGTCTCTCATTGGAGGAGGTCGCTTAATTCCAAGACTGGCCTCCAGCACCAATACTTAGATAGGAATGTAGCGTGGCAGTGGCCGTCGGAAGCATGGTTGATCTATAATGGACTCAAGTAGTTCATGAGTCTCAGGACTAAGCAACACCCTGAATTCCTCGTTGCCAAACCGGTCGCTGGTTCAGCACGCCTAGGCGGTACGGACATCTCCTACACTCCTGCCAGTGAGGTGCTGACCAAGGCCACGGGGTTCATGGGCGAGTACGACTTTACACTGAACCCCTACAGCGGCTGCTCGTTCGGGTGCACCTACTGCTACGCCGCCTTCTTCAGTCATACGGCAGAGGCCCGTGACGAGTGGGGATACTGGGTCAAGGTGAAGGAGAACGCAGAGTCCCTCCTGAGGAAGAAGCTAGAGCGCAGACCCGGCGCACTGGACGACAAGCTCATCTACATGAGCAGCGTCACCGACCCCTACCAGCCGGTCGAGCGGCAAATCGGCCTTACCCGCTCCCTGCTGGAAGCCATGGCGGATGGTGTACCCCAGGAAGGGCAGATGCCGATGCTGACCGACGTACACCAGCCACCTTCCGCCAGCAGGCCCCGTCCGAAACTTGTCGTGCAAACCCGCAGCCCGGACGTGGTGCGGGACTGCGACCTGTTCCGCCGCATCGACGAGAACGGCGGGAGAGTGCAGGTCAACATGACAGTAACGACCGACGATGAGGAGGTGCGGCGGACCTTTGAGCCATCTTGCCCGTCGAACACTGTGCGGCTCCGCGCCATCGCCGAGGTTCAGGCCGCGGGTGTGCAGACCTGTATCACGATGACCCCATTGCTATGGGTGAGCAACCCATACGCTTTCGCTGAGAGCCTGCTGGCGACGGGCGTCAAGAGCTTCATCGTCCAGCCCTTCCACCACCAGCGGGGCAAGTTCGTTGCGTCGACGCGCGAGAAGGCGGTTGAGTTGATGGCCCAGAAACTCAACTGTGACCGCGCATCCGTCCGCGAGCGCTACGATGCACACTACGCGGAAGCGTATGCGGTACTGAAAACCACGCTCACCCAAGGAGGCGCAACGCTGGGCGTAGGAAAGGATGGCTTCGCCCCGCCCTTCTGATTCACACATGCTGGGCGGATCCCTCAGAGGCAGGCGTCCTGGTCGCGTAACCGGCAAAGTTGCAACCGGCGGCTGGAAGGACTACCCTCCGCGCGACCTACTGGCGCGTCGCGTGCTGAGGGGGGATTCCAGCCGCGAGCGTTTGATAACACAGCCGCTTTAGAAGCGAGCACAGGAGGAGGACCCATGTTCAAAGGCACAAAGGTCTTCGATGTCCATGGCCATGTATCAGCGCCCAACTCGGTGCGCACCTGGATTGTCGGGGGGTTCTCCTCCGGCCACGTCGGTGCAAGCCCGCTGCGCGCGACAGGCTCCGCGTCCGGTGACCTCAGCGACGAAGCGTTCTTGCGCACCAACACCATGCACACCGAGTACATGGACGAGCGCAACATCGACGTCCAGGTTATCGGCCCCCGCCCCTTTACGATGATGGGCTGGATGCCCCGCAACCTCTACGGCCCGTGGTGCGAGTTCACCAACGACACCATCAAGAAGCAGGTCGACAACTTCCCCACGCGCTACCTCGGCGCGTCCATGCTGCCCCAGTTGGCCGAAGCTGACGACCTCAGCAACTGCATCCCGGAGTTCGAGAAGAACGTCAAGGAGTACGGCTTCGTCGGCACGTACCTCAGCCCCGACCCCGACGGCCGCCACAACTCCCCCGGCATGCACGAGCCTTACTGGTACCCCGTCTACGAGAAGTGCCAGGAGTGGAACGTCCCCGTGTTCATCCACGGCACGAACTGCCTGGACCCGCGCATCGGCCATATCCCCGGCAACTACCAAGTCGGGTTCGTCGTTGAGACCTTCCTCGCGACCCGCATCCTTGCCTACAGCGACATCTTCACGAAGTTCCCCGGCCTCCGCATCTGCATCGCCCACGCGGGCGGAGCGCTGGACCGGTTCATCGCCTCCTCCCGCCACCGCGGCAACTGGGAAGGCGACAACCTCTTCTTCGACACCTGCACCTACGACATCGACTACCTGGAGCTTGCCATCAAGCAATGGGGCGTCGCCAACATGGCGTTGGGCACCGAGGCCCCCGGCTCCGGCCGCAACGTCCGCCAGGAGAGCGACCACCCGTCCCACACGGCCGTCGGCCTCACCTCGGACAACCTCCTCCCGGTCATCGACTACCTGCCTGGGCTGTCGGAAGAGGACAAGCTGACCATCGTCAACAAGAACCCGTTGAAGGTCTTCCCTGCTTTCGCCAACGTCTAAGGCAAAGCCGGACATACCGGAACGAGAGAGAGGGGCAGGAAATCCTGCCCCTCTCTTCTTTCTCTGCACTCAGGGTCCCTTCCCCCTTGATGGGGGAAGGCCAGGACGGGGGTGACTCGGCTAAGCTCCCCTACTCTTGCGGAGCAGGCCCGTGCGAATGCCCCGCGTGCCCGCCCATGTCCAGGTCCAGCGCCTTGTACACCGGCTCACCGTGGTCGAGCCTGCCCATGATCTCGTCCATGTGCTCGTTCGGCTCGTCGTCGAAGGCGCTCCCCATCTTGCGGAAGAAGTTCGCCATCGAGGCGGGATTCGTGTAGTCGACGCCGTCAAGCAGCTCCGCCTTGTTGAGCTGCTCCGGACCGGGACGCGGCATCCGGACCTTGAACGTGGAGAACAGCCGCCGGGTGTCGGCGCTCCCGCAGCGGCCGCAGGCCGCCGCGGCGTCCGAACGCATCATCCTGAAGAACGCCGACGACTTCGCGCCGCACGCGTTGCACCTGAACTCGTAGATGGGCACGCTACCTCCAGTCCCTACGCTCGTTCCGTCTTGCGGCGGGCAGCCTCGAACTGCCGCGCGGCGACCTCGCCGCCCATGTATCGCGGCAGCCCGTCCGGCGGACCTTCGCGCATCGTTCGCAGTCCGACGATCTCCCGGTAGAACACCGCCGCAGGCTGTCCCTCACGCTTCAGCATCCGGGCTCGCAGCACCTCCTGGAGCGCGCTCTCGATATCGTCCGCCACCGTCCACGCCGCGCGATAGGCGACGCGCCCCGTGTGGTCGACGATCCACGACATATTCGACACGCCCCCGAACACCCGGTGCACCTTCCCCTGCACCGAGTCCACGAGGATCGTGCGCCCTATCCCCAGCCGCTCCCTGAAGGAGCGCGCGTGCAACACCTTCTGCTCGTAGTAGTGGATCGGTGGGTAGTGCTCGCCGGGGTGCGCCTCTCGGGTGTAGACGAACAGGAAGTGCGCGTCGTCCGCATACCTGCTCGCAAGGTCTTCCATTGACGGAGACTCCGCCACGCATGGCGGTCAGGTGACGGAGCCGAACTCGATCATCACCGGCTTCCCACGCAGCGACGACAGCGTCAGTTCGCCCCCGTCCAGCAACGGCAGTGTGAAGTCCGGCATCGGCTCGCCGGCCCTCGGGGCGTTCTGCTGGAACTGGCGGTGCTCGGCGTCCTTCGGTTGCCACACGGAGAGGTTGTATGGCCCGCCAAGAAAATCCGGCGGCTCGTCCATCTGCGGATGCAGCGCGAACTGCTCCGCAAGGCCCGTCTCCGCCTTGCCGTCCGCTCCTGCCCGCTCGGCTTCTCGCACCATCACGCACCTCCCACACTGCTCGTGCGCAAGCACTTCAGTTCGCAGTTTATACCCCCGCACAAGCCCGATGGGGCGCAAGGGAAGCCATGGCAGGGTTACAGCGTTACAAACAAGGCCAGTCACACGAACCACTACTAGAATCGGCGCTCCTTGGCAGGAGGTTGGACCCATGGCTCCAGTGATACGCATTGACGAGGACGTTCGACGCGAGCTTGAGCGCCAAGCGATCGAACAGAACCTCATATTCGGCACTCCGAACCAAGTGCTCCGAACGATTCTCGGACTGGGGGAGCCAGGAACGCCAGCGAATTACGAGAAAGAGAAGCCCGACAGCGAGCGCGAATTCCGCGAATCCCTTGTCCCTTACGCTCCTCGCCAAGTCTTCGGCAGAACGCTCAGGAGGACGCACGGGCTGGAGAGCCGTACCAGAGTGGGCTACTACCATAAGGACGGTACCTTCTATCAACGACCTAAGGTCTATCCCGCCGTCTTCTTTGATGCCACCGGCTATGTGCTCTTCGAAACCGAAGAGGAACTTGCAGCCGTTCGCAGCTCCCGGTTAGGAGTCAAGCTGGGCTTTAACAAGAGCGTGTCTCTCGTCCCCGGCTACGTCCGTTGCCCGCACTCCCACCTTCATTCCGACTGACGGCTTGCTGTTCCTCCGCCTGATCTCCCGCTCGCCAGAAGAGCCGGAACCAGTCCTCGTTCTCTATCTTCGCGAAGGAGGCCGTGACGACGCCGATCTTGAACAGGTCGTACGGCTCATCGTCATCGTCTTCCGGCGACCACCCCATGTGCTCCAGGAGCGCCGCCGCCCACGCCTTCCGCTCTGCTTCGTCGGTAACCTCGGTTGCGATGCACGCCATCTTGAATTCGCCGTCCTGCAGCTGCTTGTCGTGCACCGTGCTCATCAGCATGCACCGGGGGTCGCGCTTCAGGTCCTGCGCCTTGTACGACTGCCAGATCATGCCGAGGTAGAGCTCGCCCGCGAAGATGAAGAACTCCACCGGACTGACGCGTGGAAAGCCGTCCTTGCGGATCGTCCCCAGCATCACCAGCCCCGTCTCGTCGAACAGCCCCCGCCCGATGCGCGCCAGCTCCGGCGACGCCGTCTCGAACTCTCCCCACGATGCCGTCTCGCTCATGGCTCCCTCCGCTATCGCCCGCAACAGCGCGCTCGCGCCTTCGACCCGCGCGCCGAGCACGATAGCACGCTCGCGCAGCCGGCGGTCGGACGTGTAGACCACCGTATCTGTCCCCGGAGGCAGTCCGCTCAGCAGTTCGACGATGCGGTCGTCCGCGGCATCCGCGCCATGACGCGGCGCGTACTCCACGCTGAGCCCGCCCATCGGCTGCGCCGTCTCGTCCGGCGGAGAGCCGTCGAACACGACAGTCCAGGCGCCAGAGCCGCGTGCGAGCGGCGTCAGGTCGGCGATGAGCCGGCGCGCTGCACCGGCGCGGTCGCGCCACCAGCCGTCGGGCCGCGACCCCATGACGTTGTTGCCGTCCACGAACACACGGGTAGACCAGTCCACCTCACGACTCCCCAGCCTGCTCCCGCAGTTCCGCGAGCTTGTCCAGCGCCTGGCGCGGCGTGAGGTTGTCCAGGTCCAGCTCCCGCAACTCGTCGAGGATGCGCGACGCCTCCGGCGGGACGCCGCCGAAGAGCGACATCGCGCCTTGGGAAGGTGCGCCCGGCAGCGGACGCTTCCCGCGCGTGCGGCCCTTCGCGGGCATGCCCTCGTGCTCCGCGAGCAACTCCTTCGCCCGCGAGATGAGTGGCCTCGGCAGCCCCGCGAGCTGCGCGACGTGCACGCCGTAGCTCCTGTCCGCGCCGCCGTGCACGATGCGGTGCAGGAAGACCACCTCCCCGTCGCGATCGGAAACGGCGACGCTCAGGTTGTGGACGCGCGGCAGGCGGTCGGCCAGCGCCGTCAGTTCGTGGTAGTGCGTCGCGAACAGCGTGCGGCAGCCGAGACGGGATGCGTCGTGGATGTGCTCCGCCACCGCCTGCGCGATGGAGAGGCCGTCGAACGTCGAGGTGCCCCGCCCTATCTCGTCCAGTATCACGAGCGAGCGCCGGGTCGCGTGATGGAGTATCGCGGCGGTCTCGACCATCTCGACCATGAACGTCGACTGCCCGCTCGCGAGGTCGTCCTGCAGGCCGACGCGCGTGAAGATGCGGTCGACCAGCCCCACGTGCGCCTCAGCCGCGGGCACGAACGAGCCGATCTGCGCCATCAGCACCGCGACGGCCACCTGCCGGAGGTAGGTGGACTTGCCCGCCATGTTCGGGCCCGTGAGTATCACCAGCTGGTTCTCGTCGGTGGAGAGGTCGGTGTCGTTCGGGACGAACGCACCGCTGGGCAGGAAGCGCTCCACCACCGGATGCCGCGCGTCGCGCAACACGAGCCGCTCGCCCTCGTCCAGCACAGGCCGCACGTAACCGTAGCGGACGGCGGCCTCGGCCAGCGACAGCAGTGCATCCAGCGTCGCGAGCGCGGCGGCGGTCGCGAGTATCTCCGAGGCGTGCGCCGCCACGTCGCGGCAGACCTGCTTGTAAATGGCCGTTTCCATCTCCTGCAGGCGGTCGCCCGCGCTGAGCACGCGGTTCTCGTGCTCCTTCAGCTCCTGCGTGTAGAACCGCTCCGCGTTGACGAGCGTCTGGCGGCGGACGTAGTCCTCGGGCACGCTCGCGCTGTGGGCGTTGGAGACCTCCAGGTAGTAGCCGAACACCTTGTTGTAGCCGACCTTCAGGTTCGAGATGCCGGTGCGCTCCCGCTCCTTCCGCTCCAGCCCCGCGATGTACGACCGCGCATCCTGAGCGGCCAGCCGCACCTCGTCCATCTCCTCGGAGTAGCCCTCGCGGACCACTCTCCCCTGCCCGACGTCGCCCTGGGGGTCGTCGGCAATGGCCGCCTTGATCCGCTCCACCGGGCTCTCGCACGGGTCCAACTCCGACGTGAGCCACGCCAGGTCGGCCCCCGCTTCCTCCATCAGGCCACGGAGCGCCGGGACGCGTTCCAGCGAGCGACGCAGCCCCGCCAGTTCGCGCGGGAACGCGACGCCCGTGCCGATACGCTGCACCGCCCGTTCGAGGTCCGACACCTCGGCCAGTTCCGCGCGTATCCGCTGCCGCCGGACATCCGACGCGTGCAGCCACGCCACGGCGTCCAGTCGGCGTTCGAGCGCATCGAGGTCCAGCAGCGGCTGGCCGACCCACCGCCGCAGCAGCCGCGCCCCCATCGGCGTCTCCGTGCCGTCGAGCACGCTCAGCAGCGACTGCCCCTTCGCTCCCCAGCGGCCACCCTCGAACAGTTCGAGGTTCCGCCGCGTCTGCGGATCGAGCGCCATGAAGGCGTCGGTCGAGTACGTCCGCAGGCCGGTCAGTTGCGGCAGCGCAGCCATGTGCGTGCTGCCCACGTAATCCAGCACGACGGCAGCCGCGACGGTCGCGAACTCCAGCCCCTCGCAACCGAAGGCGTCGAGCGACCGCACGCCGAAGTGGTCGAGCACCCGCCGCCGCGCGGCGTTCGGCGCGAAACTCGCCCCGTTCAATCGGGTCACGTGACAATCGGGCGCGGCGGTGGGAACGCTGGTCGTGTCCGACTCCGCCAGGAGGAGTTCGGACGGAGCGAGCCGGGCGATCTCCTGCGGCACTGCACCTGTAGGCAACTGCGCAACCGCGAACTCCCCCGTGGTGATGTCCACGAAAGCGATGCCGGACTGCGCGCCGCCCTGCGCCACGGCGGCGAGGTAGTTGTTCGCGCCGGAGTCCAGCATCCCCGGCTCGATGACCGTGCCGGGCGTCACGACACGGACGACGTCCCTGCTCACGAGCGTCCTGCCGTCCGGCTCGCTCGTCTGCTCCGCGATGGCGACCCGGTGCCCCTTGCGCACCAGCTTGGCGAGATAGCTGTCCAGCGCGTGGTACGGGATGCCCGCGAGCGGCACCACCTCCCCCTGCCCCATGTCCCGCTGCGTGAGGACTATCTGCAGATCGCGCGCGGCCAGCCGTGCATCCTCGTCGAACGTCTCGTAGAAGTCACCCATGCGGTACAGGAGCAGCGCATCCGGATAGCGCGACTTGATCTCCAGGTACTGCTTGCGGACGGGGCTGGCCACAGAGGGATTCTAGTCAGCCAGCGGGACAAACGGAATGCGCCGCCGCTATTCGAACATCGATGGACAGAATAGGGGTTCCCCTTGTCATGCTGAGCGGAGTGCAGCGGAGTCGAAGCATCTCTCGGGCGCCTGGTCCCCTCCCTCTCGATGGGGGAAGGTTAGGATGGGGGTGTCGATGCCCGCCCCCTACCGCAGCGCAGGCAGAGGTGGCACTACCTGCGCGAGCTCCTCACGCCAGGTCTCCGGCTGCACGTCGATGTACAGCTCGATCTCGTTGCCGTCGGGGTCGAGGATGTACAGGCTGTGGGTGTGGCCGTGGTCGTTGTGGCCCACGACGCGGACCCCCGCCTCCTGAAGCTCCGCGAGTGCGGTCTGCAATTCTTCGTCCGTCGTGCCGATCTTGATGCCGATGTGGTACAGGCCCAGTCGCTTCCCTGCCGGAATCGGCTGCGCGTCCTCGCCCACCTGCATCAGGTAGAGCTCATGGTGCGTCCGTCCCGTGGAGTACATCGCGGTATTCGGGCGCTGGCCCTCGCGGTGCAGCTCGTGAAAGCCGAGGATGTCGGTGTAGAAGTGGCGCGAGCGTTCCACGTCCGCGACGAACAGCACGACGTGGCCGAGTTCCTTGACTTCCATCGAAAGACTCCTTTTCAAGCGGCTGCACGCCGAGTTTATCACTCTGCCCCTACTCCACACGCACCTGCACGACAGCGCGGCGGGTGAGGCGACGCAGCGCGTAGTGCAGCACGAGCGCCAACACGACAATGGCCAGTGTCTGCCCGACGCTGTGCGTCGCGCTGACAGCCAGCAGAGAAAAAGAGACGTACGGACCGTGAGGCAGGCCGACATTGAACGGCCAGAAGACCATCGCAGCCCAGAGCGTGAGGTTCGCAAGCCCGAGCAGTAACGAGCCCACGATGAGCGTAATCCACGTGAGTGCACGCGTGTCGAGTCTCGTGAGCGCGCGGAACATGAGCACGTTGATTCCAACCTGCGCCAGTAGATGCAGGCTCATCGGAGCGAAGTACCAGAGCGGCACGAAGTCGTAACGAGAGGCAGAGAGCAGAGAGCTGCTGAACGAGAATGTCTGCTCGAGGCCAAGTAGGCCGAACAGCAGGAACGCGTAGCCCAGACCACCCAGGCGCGCCGCGGCCATCATGAAGACGACTGCCAGCACAATAGAGCCGACCATGCCTGCCGTGAGCACTAAGTACGTCAGGCCGTCCTGAATATCGACAGCAACCTTGACGATGTTGAGGCTGTCTGTGCGCTCGAACCCCGGAGGATTCTGAATGACGACCAAAACACGCCGATAGATGTTGCCCAGAATCAGGACCAGCCAGAGCAGGGTCAGCAATTGCTTGCCGTTTCGTCGGACGAACGGGAAAGTCGCGATGAGCACAAGCAGATAGACGATGCTGACCCCGAACCCGTCCCAAGCTGGAGTCTCAAAGAGCGCGAGCGTCATGCGGATTGCGCCGAAGACGACAGGGACAGTGAACAGCAGGAAGAACTCCCAGGGATGCTGTCTCGCGACCCCCCTCGTGCGCTTCATGAGCGACAGTGGCAGAATTGCGACCGGCGACCGCAGTGGCTTACTGTCGCCGGTGGTCATCGCACTTCTCCCACTTGCAGATGCTAGCTGCCCCTCACCCTGTGCTTCCTGTCCATCGATGTTGAGTTTCCCCTACTCGTCTTCCTTCCAGAAGCGCTCCTCGTAGAGGTTCCAGTCCTGCCCGGCGAGGCGCTCTTTCACATCCTCGATCATGCCGGGGTTGCCGCAGAGGTAGATGGCGGTGTCCTCCCTCGGCAGGCTCCAGCGCTGCATGTACTCCTCGACGAGCGTGTTCACCCTGCCCGTGGGGCCGTTCCAGCTGCGGTTGCGCTCGGCCTGCGGACGGCTCACCGTCGTCACGAACGTGACGACTTCGGGCATCCGCTCGGCGAGCCGGAGCAGTTCGGAGTCGTAGACGAACTCGTCCTGGTGGCTGGCGCCCTCCATCACGTAGAAGTGATGGCCGCGGATGTTGTCCTTCAGCGCCTGGCGGATCATGCTCACGAAAGGTGCGACGCCCGTCACGGTCCCCAGCATGAGGTGGTGGTGGAACTGCGGCTGGAAAACGAACAGCCCCTTGGCGCGCGGGCGCATGGAGACCGAGTCCCCCACGTGCAGGTTCCAGAGCAAAGGCGTGAGCTTCCCGCCATACTCCGGCAGCACATACTCGATGAACAGCTCGATGAGCGACTCGTACGGCGCGGACGCTATCGAGTATGGGCGCTCGATCCCGCCCGTCCCTATCGTGATGTACTGGCCGGGCTTGAATCGGAACGGCTCATCGGGACGGAGCCACAACAGGAAAAGGTCTTCCGCCACTTCCTGTTTCTTCGCCACGTATGCACGCGGCAGATTCGCCAAACGGTCCTGCGCTTGCGTCATGTTCCTCCGTTACTGCGGCGTCATTTTAGTCCCCTCTCCCTTGAGGGGAGAGGGCTAGGGTGAGGGTGAACCGGCGTGGGGCGTGGCCGCGATACGAACCGGCACGGCGTTCAGCCGGGCGATGTGATTCATGGGGTCAGGGCGGTCGGAGGAGTCGACCTCGACCGCCAGCTCTCCGAAGAGCGTCGTCAGCGACACCACGCCCGCAGGCACGGCGTCCGAGAGCGCGACCACGCCGCGCCGCTCGCTGCCGTCGGCCGTCGTCACCGAGGCCGCGTCGCCTTCGCCGAGCCTGGCGGCAGCGGCGTCCGCGGGGTTGAGCACGAAGCGCTCCTCACGCTCCACGCGGTTGCGCTTGCCGACGACCGTCACGTTCGGCTTGCGGCCCGGCTCCAGGAGCACGCGCCCATGCGCAAGCATCAGCGGGAACTCCGCACCGACTGCGGGGCGCGGGTGCCACGCGACAGGCTGCAGCCGCGCCTTGCCGTGACGGAACCGGCTTACGAACATCTCCGGTTCATCTGCCGAACCCTCGGCCGCACACGGCCACTGGAGGCCCGTGAGCACGTTGCCGGTGTACATCACCTGGGTCGGCTGAGGTTCGTCGCTCGGAGTCGTCACGATGTCGAGCCGCTCGCGAAGCAGGCGCTCCCACGAGATGCCGGCGTACTCGGGCACGGCCTGCCCTATCTCGTCCAACACCTGCGCCGGTCCGTCCCAGGCGAATCCCTGCGCTCCCATCGCGCCCGCGATGGCGCAGACCACGTCGAGGTCGCTCCGCGAGTCGACGCGCTTGTTCTTCGCCACCTTCCGGAGCGGCTGCACCCGACGCTCGATGTTCGTGTACGTGCCCGTCTTCTCGGCCCATACCTCGGCGGGAAAGACGACGTCCGCCCGCTCCGTGACCGTCGACGGGAACGCGCTCGTGGCCACGAGGAACTCCAGCGCATCAAGCCCGCCGGTCACGTCGCCGAGCGTGCCGTCCTCGTAGTGGACGTGGTCGTCCAGCACGAGCATCGCCTTGATCGAGCCCTCGCGCGCCCGGTCGAACATGTGACGGTTGCCTGAGCCGTTCTCCAGCGGCACCGGAGCACCCCAGAGCGAGCCGAGCGCCTCGCGGGCCTCCGGCGATTCCTGGATGAGGTTGTGACCGGGCGTCGCTCCCGGCCAGATACCCATGTCCCACGCGCCCTGCCCGTTCGCGCCCTGGTAGAGCGGCATGACGCCCGCGCCGCGCTTGCCCACGTTGCCCGTGGCGATGGCGAGCGCAGCAGCCATCCGCGACATCGTCCGGCGCGTGCCGCCGACGGAACCGTCGCCGCCCAGCAGCAGCGCCGAGGCGCCAGACCCGGCGTAGAGACGCGCCGCCTCTTCGATGCTTGCCGCTGGCACGCCGGTCTCGGCGGCGACCGCCTCCAGTGTGAACGGGGTGAGGCAGGCAACGAGGTCGTCCCAGCCGTCCGCGCGCTCGTTGACAAACGCCATGTCCGCCAGTCCGTTGTCGACGATGCAGCGCAGCAGGCCGCCGAGCAGGACGGGGTCGGTGCCCGGGTACGGCCTCAGCCAGAGCGACGCGTATCGCGTCAGTTCCACCTCGCGCGAGTCGATGACGATGAGCCGTTGCGTTCCAGCGCGGACGGCGCGCTTGATCGGCACGCCGACGACGTTCTGTTCTTCAGTAAGGTTTGCACTGACCACCATGACGGCGGCGGAGTCGGCAAGCTCCCAAGTGGTCATCGTTCCGGCGAAGTAGCCGAACACGTCCTGTAGCCCCTCGACCGTGCCGGGGCGGTCGTTCGACGCCACGTCGACGCTGTTCGAGCCCATGACCGCGCGCGCGAACTTCTGCGCGGCGTACAGCTCCTCGTTCGTGTTGCGCGGGTTCGCCATCAGCGCGAACGTCGAGCCCTTGTGCTGCGCGAGCCCCGCTGCCGCGGCGGCGACCGCCTCGTCCCACGTGGCCTCCTGCAGTTCGCCGTTCCGGCGCACAAGCGGCTTCCGGATGCGGCGCTTGTCGTTGACGTACTCGAACCCGAACTTGCCCTGGAAGCACGCCTGCCCCATGTTCGCCGGAGAGTTCAGCTCCGGCACGGCGCGCACGACCCGTTCCCAGTGGTTGACCTCGTAGGTCATCGTGCAACCGACCGGGCACTCAGCGCACACCGACTGCTCGACGCGCGCGGGACGCTCCCATTTGTAGGAGGTCTCGGTGAGCGCGCCGACGGGGCAGACGTCGATGCACGCCCCGCAGAACTCGCAGCCAGACTCAAGGAGCGAATCACCCATCACGGTACCGACGAGCACCTGGCCCGCGCGCTCCGTCATGCCTATCGCAACGTCGCCGCGCAGTTCGTCGCACGCCCGCGTGCAGCGCGCACAGACGATGCAGAGGTTGTAGTCGCGGTCGTAGAACGGGTCCTTCGTCTCCACTTGCAGGTTGCGGTACTGGTACGTCAGCGGCGAGACGAGCTCCTGCGGGTGGAACCGCGTCGTGTCCTTCAGTTCGCACCGTTCGTTCTTCGGGCAGGTCACGCACCGGTCGACCACGTCCACATGCCGGAGGCAGATGTCCTGCGGCCCGCACAGGTCTATCCGGTGGCATGTCAAGCATCCGTGTGGATGTTCCGACAGCAGCAGGTCGAGCGTCGTGTCCCGCACCTTCACTGCCTCGTCGCCCTTGGTGTTCACGACCATGCCGTCGCGGACCGGCAACGTGCAGGACGCAGGCGTACCGCGCTGACCCTCGACCTCGACGACGCACATGCGGCACGCGCCGTACGGCTTCATGCCGGGGTGGTAGCAGAGGTACGGCACGTAGATGCCGGCGTCGTTGGCGGCCTGCACCACCATCTTGCCGGGGGTCGTCGTGACCTCCTGCCCGTCTATCGTGATCGTAATCTCGTCAGCCATGTCCTGCCTGGTTCGCCTACCCTTCGTTCCTTGCCTCTGTCCGGTTCCCGTCCCTCGTCCGCCTATGCCCTCTGCTCGGTCTCTGCCTCCTGTCCGGTTCCTGTTCACCGGTTCGGTCCCTTCCCCCTTGATGGGGGAAGGCTAGGATGGGGGTGCTGCCCCCGCAGCCTCGATGTGCATCACGAAGTCCGGCTTCACCGACGCCGTCGGCGTGTCGCCCGACATCTGCGCACCGCGCCGCGTGGACTTCGGCCCCACGAACGAAGCCAGGGATGGCGCGCCGTCCTCCAGTTGCGCCTCGAACTCGCTGCCGAAGAAGCGCACCGCGCTCGCCACGGGGTTGTACCCCAGTTGCCCGTGACCGCAGAGCGAACCTCCGCGCATGTTCACGCCGACGCGCTCCATCAGGTCCATGTCGCTGCTGCGCCCCTTCCCGTCCGCGATGCGCTCCAGTATCTCCAGGATGTGGCTCATGCCGAGCCTGCACGGGAAACACTTCCCGCACGACTCCATCTGATCGAACGCGACGAGCGTGCGCGTGAGGTCGACGACCGAACGCTCCTCGTTGCAGACGATGAGGCCGCCTGAGCCGAACATCGCGCCCGCCGCGACCATCGCGTCGAAGTCGAGCACCATGTCGAACTGCTCCGCCGGCAGCACGCCGCCGAGCGGCCCGCCGGTCTGCAGGAACTTCAGCGCCTTGCCGTTCGGCTCGCCGCCGCCCATCCCCTCGATGATGTCGTGGACCGTCAGGCCGAACGGCACCTCGACGAGGCCCGGGTAGCGGATGTCGCCGGAGAGGCAGGCGATGGCCGTGCCTGTGCTCTTCTCGGTGCCGATGCTCGAGAACCACTCCGCGCCGCGACGAACGATCTCCGGCGCGTAGCTGAGCGTCTTGATGTTGTTGATGTTGGACGGCCTGCCCCACACGCCGTAGGCCGCCGGGAACGGAGGCCGGAACCGGGGCATTGAACGCTTGCCCTCTATCGCCTCCATCAACGCCGTCTCCTCGCCAGCAACGTACGACTCGCCGACGAGCGAGACCTCCATGTCAAACGAGAAGTCCGTGTCGAGGACGCTGCTCCCGAGCACGCCGTTGTCGTAGCACGCCTGTATCGCGGCGCGCGTGCGGTCTATCGGGGAATCGTGGCCGTGGCGGATGAAGACGATGCCGTTGCTCGCGCCCGTCGCGTAGCCCGCGATGATGCAGCCCTCGACGAGCGTGAACGGGTCCGACTCCAGGATCGTCTTGTCGTTGAACGCGCCGGGGTCACCCTCCTCGCAGTTGCAGAGGATGTACTTCTGCGGCGCGGGGTTGCCTGCGAGGAAGCCCCACTTCATGCCGGTCGAGAACGCCGCGCCGCCGCGGCCGCGCAGGCCGGAGTTCTTCACCTCGTCCAGCGTCTGCTCCGTCGTGAGCGACGTCAGCGCCTTGTCCAACCCGGAGAAGCCCCCGCGCGCGACGTATTGGTCGATGTCGGTCGGGTCGATCTCGCCCGCATTGCGCAGCGCGACGCGCACCTGGCCCTGCATCATCGGCAACTCTTCGCGGCGAGGAATGCCCCCTGCGTTCGAATCGACGGTCGCCAGCGCGAGTTCCGTAACCGGTTCCTTGCCAACGACGTGCCGCTGCACGATGGTCTCGACCTGCTCGGGGCGCACGTTGCCGTAGAGCACGCGCGGTCCGTCCGGCACGTGGACGTCCACGATCGGCTCCGCGTAGCAGAGCCCGGTCGTCCCCACCTCGGAGATGGTCGCCTCGACACCCGCCCCTTCGACGGCTTCCCGCACCGCCGCAAGCACTTCGAGCGCGCCCACGGCCTCGCCCATCAGCCCCGTGCCGACGCGCACCCAGGGCCTGGCGTGCAGTTCGTCCCACCGCGCCGCGGCACGCTTCGCCAGGGCCTCGTACGCCTCCGTCACGCCTGCTGCTCCATGTCGGCGGCCCGGATGCGCTCGACGCGGCTGACCGCCTCATCGAGCGACATGCGTCCGGCCAGCTCGTGATCGAAGCTCATCGCAGGAGCGTGCGGGCAGACGCCCAGACAGGTGTTGTACTTGAGCGAGATGCTGCCATCCTCGGTATCTCCCTCCCCGTCGAGACCAAGGTGGCTCACGATGCCCTGCAGGATGGGCTGCGCCCCGAGCACGTGGCACGTCGGCCCCCAGCAGATCTCGACCGAGTGGCGGGCCGGAGGCGTGAACCGGAAGTTGGGATAGAACGACGCGACCGCCCAGACCTCGTTGACGCTCGAACCCGTGCACATCGAGACCTCGTCGATGGCCTCGTACGGGAGATACCCCAATTCGTCCTGGGCGGCGAGCAACGACGAGAGCACCGTGACCGTGGGCGAGGGCTGCTCCTCTATGGCCCTGCGCGCGCGTTCGCGCAGGGAGCCGGGTGATGCGTCATCGGGAGCGCCATGCGGTCTGGATGTGGTCGTCATGGGCAGCGTCTGTTCGTGAAATTCCTAACGAACGGTGTGCCGCATCGTAGCACGAGGGGAGAGCACGGACAAGAACGCCGACCATGTCGGACTGCCTGATCCCTTCCCCCTCGATGGGGGAAGGTTAGGATGGGGGTGAAGAGCGTGGCTACGAGGGAGAAGCCTGTTATGACCATTCCTGGCCTATGAGGAGTCAGGTCGCTGCCTTAGATGGTACTGCGAATCCTATGTCCCCCGCAGGCGCGGCTGCACCGGCTCCGACGTCTCGTACGTCACGAGCCGTGCGCTCGTCATACCCTCGATGGCCTTGATGTCCTTGAGCATCTCGTCCGTCACGGTATCGTCGAATCCCACGATCATCGTGGCCGCGCCGCGCGGAGCCGCTCGCCCTACCTCCATGAAGGAGATGTTCGCGTCGTGCTCACCCGCTATCGTGCCGACCTTGCCGATCATGCCGGGCTGGTCCGTGTGCGTGGTGAAGAGCATGTACGGCGCGCTCGGCTCCATGTCGAGGGTAAAGTCGTTGAGGCGGTTCAGGTGCACCGCGCCGTGCACCGACGTCCCCGCCGTGTAGACCGTGCCGCCGGTGGAGCGCACCTCCACCCCTACGAGGTTCAGGTACTGCTCGCCGCCTTCGGGGTCCTTCTCCTCGACGATCCTGATGCCGCGCTCCTGCGCCATCGCCTGGGCGTTCACGAGGTTGATGCGCATGTCCGTCGCCACGCTGAGCACGCCCACCAGTGCCGCTGACGCGAGGATCTCGATGTCGTGGTGTGCTATATCCCCCGCGACGCGGACCGCAACCGTCTCCAGCTGGCCATCGGCGAGCTGGATGGCGAGGCGTCCCATCGCCGTCGCGACAGGCAGGTAGGGGCCAAGCGCCTCCATCACCTCCTGCGGAACGAACGGCATGTTGATGGTGTACTGCGCCGCGCCGCCGCCAAGAATGGCGTTCAGCTGTTCGACCACCTCCAGCGCCACCTCCACCTGCGCCTCCTCCGTGGATGCGCCGAGGTGCGGCGTGAGCACCACGCGGTTCTCCTCCCGAAGAGGAAGGTCCTGCGGCGGCTCGACGGGAAACACGTCCAGCGCCGCGCCGCCGATCTTCCCGCTGGCGAGCCCCTCCTGCAGCAGGCGCTCGTCCACGAGTCCTCCGCGTGCCGCGTTCACGATGCGGACCCCCGGCTTGAGCAGGGCGAACTCCGGCTCGCCGATGAGGCTCTTCGTGCCGGAGGTGAGCGGCGTGTGGATGGTGATGAAGTCGGACTCGCGAAGCAGCCGCTCCATCGGCACCGACTCGACGCCAAGGCTGCGCACCCGCTCCATCGAGACGTACGGGTCGTACGCGATGACGTGCATCTGGAAGGCGCGCGCCCGGTGGGCCACCTCGGAGCCGACGCGACCGAGTCCGATGATGCCCAGCGTCTTGCCGCGCAACTCCACGCCCATGAACCGGGACCGCGTCCACTCGCTGCGGCGCATCGACGCATCCGCCTGCGGGATGTTGCGGGCGAGCGAGATCATCAGCGCGAACGCGTGCTCGGCCGCGGCGATGGTGTTGCCGGTGGGCGAGTTCACGACTGCGATGCCGTGCTGCGTGGCCGCGTCCACGTCGATGTTGTCGACGCCGACGCCCGCGCGCCCGATGCCGACCATCCTCGTGGCGTGCTCGATGATGCGCTCGGTGACCTTCGTCTCGCTGCGGACGACCATCGCCTCGTAGTCGCCCACCATGGCGCACAGCTCGTCCTCGCTGAGCCCCTTGCGAACGTCGACGTAATGCCCGGCCGCTTTCAGCCGGGCAACGCCAAGCTCATCTATCGGGTCGGCTACGAGAACCCTAGCCATGCAGGTCTCCGGTCCGGCCCCCTCTCCCTACAAGGGGAGAGGGCTGGGGTGAGGGTACTCCAAGGGGCCTGGTGCCCGATCGGGAACCGCTACGCATGTCTGCACCTCGACCGCCGAGCCCGTCGTAGACGCCGTTCGGCGGTCACGCCTGCCCCACCGCCGACGCCTGGCGCCCGAGCTTCGGCAGCGCATCCTTCAGCGCGCCGAACACGTCGTCGATGTCCTCCTGGTTCACGTAGCCCATGTGGCCGATGCGGAACACACGCCCCGTGAGCAGGCCGCGGCCCTCCGCCGCGATGATGTCGTACTCGTCGCGCAACATCGCGAGCAGCGCCTCGTCGGTGATGCCCTCCGGCACCCAGGCGGCCGTCACGGTGTTGGAGGCGAAACGCTCGTCCTTGGCAACGAGCCCGATGCCCATCGCCTTGAGGCCGTCGCGCGTGTACTGAGCGATCTCCTGGTGGAAGTCATACACCGCCTGCATGTCGCCGCGGGCGAGCATCTGCTGCACCGCGTAGTCGAGGCCGAACAGCAGCGAGATGGCAGGCGTCCAGGGCGTCTGCCCCATCTTCAGCGACTTCTCCGCCTCGGCGAGGCTGAAGTAGAACTTCGGCATCTTCGACGTCTCGGCAGCCTTCCACGCGCGCTCGCTGAAGCTGATCATCGCGAGGCCGGGCGGGCACATCCACCCCTTCTGTGAACCGGCGACCACCACGTCCAGCCCCCACTCGTCCACGGGGAGCTTGATGGAGCCCATCGAGGAGATGGCGTCCACGAGGATCATCTTGTCGAACTCGCCCTTCACGATGCCCGCGATGGTCTCGAGGTCGTTCGTGATGCCGGTGGACGTCTCGTTGTGCGTGACGAGCACCGTCGTCACGTCCGGGTCGTCCTTCAGCGCCTGCCGTATCTGCTCAGGGATGGCCACGTCGCCGTCCGGGAACTTCAGCTCGTTGACACTCGCGCCGTACGCCGACGCGATCTTGAGGAAGCGGTCGCCGAAGTTGCCGATGGTCACGCCGAGGACGCGCTCGCCGGGCGAGAGCGTGTTGACGACGGCGGCCTCCATCGCTCCGGTGCCGGACGACGTGAGGACGTACAGGTCGTTCTCGGTCTGGAAGGCGCGCTTGAGATTGGCGGTTGTGCGTCGCAGCATCTCGGCGAACTCGACGCCGCGATGGTCGATCATCTCCTTGCTCATCGCCTTGTAGACGTCCGGCGGGACGGGCGTGGGTCCGGGCAGGCGCAGGTTGGCCATCGGTGCCTCCTCTCAGGCGGGCGCGGCGCACTGCGGCGTATCGCAAACAGGGCAGCGCGGGCGCGCAGGGGTACATACAGAGCGGCGCCCCGAACGGCAACCGCCGCAGCGATTATAGGCGTTCGCCCCTCGCTGCGACAACCATCTGTGCGCCGTTTCACAAAGTCTGCGGACAGTGCGTCAAAGGACGGGTCACAGCCTGTCCCACTCTTCCTCGGTGAGACCGGCCTGCCGGAGTATGTCGCGAATCCTTAGGGGCGTCAGGTCGCGCGGATGCACGGCCACTGTCACCCTCCTCCCGTTCATGTGGCGCAGCCGTACATGGCTGCCGCGCTGACGGACTTCCACGAAACCTGCGCGACGGAGGCGGCGCAGCGCCTCACGCGGTGGGAGCGGCCTGAGCGGCACGAACGGGAACCTGCACGCGGATGTACACGCCCTCGCCTTCGTCCGACTCAGGCAATTGCTCGCCCTCGTCCAGTAAGCACTCGACGTGGAAGGAGACCATCTGGCGCAGGTTGTCGAGGGCGGCGTTTGTGTCAGGGCCGCAGTCGCCGATTCCGAGCGTGGGAACGGCGGCGTCCATCTGGCTCGTTTCCTCGTCCCACGTAAGACAGACCTTGTATTGAACGTATTCGGCGTTCATTCGCAGCCTCCGTGCCTTAGTGTACACCGGAGAGCTCCCACCCCCTACCCCTCCAACGTCCCCTCCGACTTGTACTCCTGCCCCAACTTCACGTACTCGTCCGCGTTCATCTGCACGAGTTCGTAGTGCTTGTCGGTGAGCGGGCCGAGCACCTTCGCCGGCACGCCCGCGGCGATGGAGCGGTCCGGCACGTTGCGCCCCTCCAGCAGCACCGCGCCCGCGGCGACGATGCACCACGACCCCACGTTCGACTTGTCGTTGAGCGTGCAGTTGTTCCCCAGCAGGCAGTGATCGCCCACCGTCTCCGCGTGACACACGACCGCGTGCCCGAGCGTCACGTAGTCGCCGATCGTGAGGTCGCCGTCGGCGTGGCAGATGGAGCCGTCCTGGATGTTGGTGCCCTCGCCGATGGTCATCGTGCCGCGGTCGGAGCGAAGCACGACCCCCGGCCAGATGGACGCATACGCGCCGATGCGGACGTCGCCAACGACGTATGCGAACTCGCTGACGAACGCGGTGGGATGGACCTGCGGGCTCTTCCCGCCGAGGCTGCGCAGCATGGGGACTCCTTCCGCGCTTAGAGTGAGAGCGCGTCCGGCAATGATACGCGAGGAATAATGGGGGTTTGGAGCGGCGGGAGCAACCGTTCCCCGGAAGGTAGAGTGCCTGGCCGCGCAATGGCGCGAGCAGCCGGCCGAGGCAGCGCGGCTCGACGTGGCCATCGAGGAGAACCTGGCGACGGCGGGTATGGCCGGTAGACTCGCGGTCGGTCCGCCCTTACGATAGTCTCCGCAGCCGCGAGAAGGACCCCGCGATGGAGGAGGCTGACAATGCCACCGAGACGCAGCAGACCGGAGGAGATTGGCGTCCGTGGGGAAGCCATCTACCGGGAGAAGATACGGCCCCTGGTGGAGCCAGCGCAGACGGGGAAGTTCGTAGTGATCGACGTCGATAGCGGGGATTACGAGATCGACGCAGAGGTTCTGGCCGCCTCCGCACGGCTGCGCGAGCGCCGGCCCGGCGCAGTCAGCTACGGCGTCCGCGTGGGCCACAGCGCAGCCTACAGTCTGGGTTGACAGGGTGAGGGCGGGTAGTGTTCGAAGGCAGAATCAGTGCCGCGCTCAAACCTGTAGTCCCGGTCCTGATAATGAGCCGAGAAGGACAATACCAGCCGGTCGAAGTTGTGCTGGACACCGGCTTCAATGGGGACTTGGCCCTGCCGCCTGCGACGATACGGCGCTTGGGCCTCACACGGGGAACGGTTTTCAAAGCGACGTTGGCCAATGGCCAGGAAGTGTACCTGAACGGCTACGAGGCCACGGCGCTATGGCACGATCAACCGCTGAGCGTTACGGCATTGGAATCGGGCAATGAAGCCCTGCTCGGGATGAATCTCCTCGTGGGCAGCAGGGTGACCCTGGACGTAGAAGTGGACGGGGCCGTGGTCATTGAGGAAACCGGCCACAACTGACCGGTTGACTGTAGCAGGCCCCCGCGCACTCCCACTGCCGTATACTTGCCACCGGACGGTTCACTCCATGACGCTCTACGACCCGAAAGCCACGAAGAAAGCCCAGGAGGCGGAACTCGCGTGGGAGCACGACGAGTTGCGCAGGACGCTCGAACGCGCCCCCGAGTCGCAGGAGCGCTTCCTGACCGTCTCCGGTCGTGAGATCGACCGCATCTACACCCCCGCCGACGCCCCCGACCTCGACTACGCCTCCGACATCGGCTTCCCCGGCGCCTACCCCTTCACGCGCGGCGTCTACCCCACGATGTACCGCGCCCGCCAGTGGACGCGACGCCAGATAGCCGGTTTCGGCACGGCGAAGTCCACGAACGAGCGCTACAAGTACCTGCTCGCCCACGGACAGACCGGACTCTCCACCGACTTCGACCACCCTACCCTCACGGGCTACGACTCCCTCCACCCGCTCTCCGAGGGCGAGGTCGGCAGGCTCGGCGTCGCGATAGACACCGCGCGCGACATGTCTGACCTCTTCGACGACATCCCCATCGACAAGGTCAGCATCTCGCTCACCATCAACCACCCGGCCATCGTGCTGCTCTCGTTCCTGCTCGCGCACGCCGAGAAGGTCGGCGTGCCGTGGGACACCCTGCGCGGCACCGTGCAGAACGACTCTCTCAAGGAGTTCCATGGCCAGAAGACGTTCGCCCTGCCCCCGCGCGGCGCGTACCGCATGACGATGGACGTCGTGGAGTTCTGCACCCGCAACGTGCCGAACTGGAACACCATCTCCATCTCCGGCTACCACACCCGCGAGGCAGGCTCGACCGCCGGCCAGGAGGTGGGCTTCACGCTCGCGCAGGGCATGGCCTACGTCGAGGGCGGACTGCAGCGCGGCCTCACGCCCGACGAGTTCGGCCCGCGCCTCTCGTTCTTCTTCGGCGTCCACATGGACTTCTTCGAGGAGGTCGCCAAGCTCCGCGCGGCCCGGCGCCTCTGGGCGCGCATCATGAAGGAGCGCTACGGCGCAACCGACCCCCGCGCGATGCTCTGCCGCTTCCACTCGCAGACGCTCGGCTCGACCCTGATCCGCGAGGGCGCGCTCAACAACCTGATACGCGGCACGACGCAGGCGATGGCCGCCGTCCTCGGCGGCACGCAGTCGCTCCACGTCAGCGGCTACGACGAGGCGCACGACATCCCGTCCGAGGACGCGATGCGCATGTCGCTCAACACGCAGCGCATCATCGGCAACGAGACCGGCGTCGCGAACACCATCGACCCGCTCGGCGGCTCGTTCTTCATCGAGAAGCTCACGAACGAGATCGAGGAGGAGGCGCTCGCCTACATCCGCACCATCGAGGACATGGGCGGCGGCGAGGGCGTGCTCGCGGGGATGTTCGCCGCCATCGAGAACGGCTACATCGAGCGCGAGATCTCCGAAGCCGCGTACGACTACCAGGAGCGCATCGAGGAGCACGAGTACAAGGTGCTCGGCCTCAACGAGCACGAGGAAGACTCCGTCCCGCCGCCCGAGCTCTACGAGCACGACGACGATGAGGAGGAGCGCCAGATCGCCCGCCTCGAAGCCGTCATCCACGAGCGCGACGCCGCCCGCACCGATGCCGCGCTCGAAGCCCTGCGGCAGGCCGCCCGCGGCGCCGACAACACGATGCCCTTCATCCTCGACGCCTCCCGCGCCGACGCCACCGAGGGCGAGATCATGGGCGCCCTCCGAGACGTCTTCGGCGACCACGAGGACCCAGGCATCTTCTAGCCATGACGACCTCGCTTCCGCAACATGCGCTCCGTGGTCACGGACGCGTTGACGCTCGCCAGGGCGGTGGATAGCCTTGAATCAGAGGCCCAGGCGGCTTGGAAGTGAGTCGAAGGAGAGACCCATGGCAGAGATAGAAATCGAGATCGCTGCCTATGAACGCAACCGCGACAGCCTCGAAAGGGACCACTTCGGGAAGTGGGTGGTCTTCCACGACGAGAAATTCATAGGAGCGTTCGACGACTTCGAAGAAGCTGCGCAGACCGCAGTCGCACGCTTCGGACGCGGCCCGTATCTCATCAAACAGGTCGGGGAGCCTCCCCGTGTCGTGCGGGTACCAGTGCTCCATGGTTGAATGGGCGGGAGTGCCTGATCCCCTCTCCCTACAAGGGGAGAGGGTTAGGGTGAGGGTACTTCGGGGCGAGGTGGAGGAAGAAGCATGACGACACCCAAACCAACCAAAGTCATCCTCGCCAAACTCGGCCTCGACGGCCACGACCGCGGCATCAAGGTCATCGCCAAGGCCCTCGAGAAGGCCGGCATGGACGTCGTCTACATGGGCATGCGCGTCACGCCCGAGCAGGTCGTCGACCGCGCGCAGCGGGAAGACGCCGACGTCATCGGTATCTCGCTCCTCTCCGGCGCGCACAAGCCGCTCATGACCCGCCTGATGAAGGTCGTCGACGAGCGCGAGATGCGCGGCGAAACGCTCATCCTCCTCGGCGGAACCGTCCCCGACGGCGACCGCGAAGCGCTCGAGGAGATCGGCATCGACGGCGTCTTCCCCGTCGGCTCCAGCCTGCGCGACATCGAGGCGTTCATCAAGGAGCGCCTGTCGGACGGAATGCCTGAGTAGGAGTGGCGGAAGCGGTTTGTCATGCTGAGCACAGTCCGCGCTTCAGCGCGCAGCATCCTCTCGGGAAACGTCCCGCTCCGCTGATTGCACCCGACGGAGAGCACCACCCATGACCCCTGAATGGCCGCCCATCTACGACCCCTCCTACGTCCCTCCTGACGACCAGGAGTACTGGGACCCCACGCTGGAGACGATGCCCCCGCAGGAGCGCGACGCCCTCATCGTCGCGAAGCTCCAGCGGCAGGCGGCATGGGCGTTCGAACGCTCTCCCTTCTACCAGAAGCGCTGGGGCGAGGCCGGGTTCCACCCCGACCAGCTCAGGACGCTGGACGACATCCAGCGCATCCCCATCATCACGAAGGAAGACCTCCGGCAGGACCTCCTCGCCAACCCGCCGTTCGGCAGCAACATCGCCGACGACTGGCAGAACATCCTGCGCGTCCACGGCTCGTCCGGCACCACCGGCATCCCCACCATCATCGCCATCAGCAAGGGCGACTGGGAGCGCATCGGCGAGGCCCACGCCCGCGTCGAGTGGGGCGCTGGCGTGCGGCCCAGCGACACCGTGTTCATGGCCGCCCCATTCTCCCTCTACATGGGCGCGTGGGGGATGCTCGTCGGCGCTGAGCGCATGGGCGCAAAGTGCTTCCCGTTCGGCGCGGGCGCGCCGGGACAGACGCGCATGGCCGTGCGCTGGTGCCTCGCCGCGAAACCGTCCGTCTTCTACGGCACCCCGTCGTTCTGCCTCTACCTCGCCGAGACCGCCCGCGAGGACGGCGTCGACCCGAAGGAGTTCGGCTTCCGCACGCTCTTCTTCTCCGGCGAGCCCGGAGCCTCCATCCCCGCGACGCGACGCACCCTCGAGGAGGCATACGGCAACCCCGTCATCGTCGACAGCGGCTCGACCGGCGAGATGTCGCCGTGGATGAGCAACGGCGGCTGCCGCCACGCCAGCGGCATGCACCTCTGGCAGGACATGGTCTTCACCCAGCTCATCGACCCCATGACGCTCGAAGTCGCCCCCTACGGCGGCGAGGGCGTACCCGTCTACACCCATCTGGAACGCACATCCCAGCCGCTTATCCGCTTCTGGTCCGGCGACCTAGCCAGTTGGACGGACGACCCCTGCCCGTGCGGACGCACCTACCCCACCATGCCGCGCGGCATCTACGGCCGCGTCGACGACATGGTTGTCGTGCGCGGCGAGAACGTCTACCCGAGCGCCGTCGAGAACGTAGTCCGCGCCATCCCCGGCCTCACCGGCGAGTTCCGCATAGTCGTCTCCCGCGAGCGCACCATGGACGAGCTCACCGTCCTCGCCGAGTACACCCCCGAGGCCGCCGCCACCGAGGCCGGCATCGAAGCCGTCAAGCGCCAGCTCCAGTCCGACCTCGGCGCCACCCTCGGCATCCGCTCCAACGTCGACCTCAAAGCCCCCGGCCAACTGGAACGCACCCAGTTCAAAGCCCGCCGCGTCATCGACGAGCGCGACCTGCACGGGGAGTGAGGGCATGTTTCAGTGGTTGGCAGGGCAAATACCCCGAAGAACCGGGCGCACCTGCTACTGATGGCCTAGGCCATCCCGATCGAGTGGCTCCTTACTGCTGGTTGCGTTGACCTTCAGACCCTTGTAGGCTCCCGCCGACCGTGCCTACACTGTAATGGAGGACATGGCGTGAGGCGATCGAAAGGAGGGCTGGGGACCGCATGAATGTAGATTTGGGGCTCCACGGCTTTGACCAGTTTACCCTCCGACTCTGGCCAGACCTCGCCGTGGCAGAGATTGAGAGCGTGTTGGCGCAGATGGGGCGTGAAGTGGTGCCCGGCCCCAACAATGCTGTGCATGCCTATATCACCGGTGGGTTCAAGAAGAATGCTGTGGATTACCATGTGTTCGCCAGCATAGTTAGCCACGATGACCCTCCTGAAATAACGCTCAGATACACACCTCTCACTATCGAAAGTTCTCGGAAGTCAGCCTTACGCAAGGGATTTACTGACATCAGAACCCTTCTACGGGGACTATCTGTACCCTGTTTTGTTATAGGGTCCGCCGCCTGTGATATATCGCCAGGATGGAAGGCGGTGGTGAGTCTTCCATTGATAACATTGCATTCGTCGAACAATGCATTCGACCAGATCAGAGGTGTACGGACCGTCAAGATTGAAGAAGGCAAGGAAACAGAAACCACTATAATGGATATGAACAGTGACGGCTCTCAATGGATTAACTTGCAAGTTAACTTTCACACAACGCTGTCTCCCAAGACACCAAGCCAGGCATTAACACTCTTGAGCAAACTTCGCTCTAAGATGGTTCTGCGTGCAGATGAAGACGAGGCAGAGTCATGACATCGAGACCCCGACTAACGCAGCCCGAGATGTGGGATACTGACCCTCTGGTGAGTTATTCTCCGCATGGCGAGATACTGGAGACATCAGACTCATATTACGCCTACAGTGTCTCGCTTTGGAACAGAGAGCGGCTCCGCCATACAACGATAACTCAAGCAAGAGAGATTGGAGGTGCCCGTGTCGACATCGGCACTGCGCACGATTCGACCGGTTGTTGGCGGTGCCAGACCGTTAGAATACCGCACTCGAACTATATGCAAGACGTTTCCCTGTGGGACGATCGCATAATCACACTGAGTGAGTATGCGGCCCACATTGAGTACACCTTCCCTAAGAGAATGGCTGGCTCTATAGGCGAAAGCGCTATTGCGATGCCAGGCCTTCTCATGAGCGACGACCTACTCCTCCACACTATTCTGAACAATCGGGCGAAGTTCAAGCGGTTGGCCGACGAATGGCAGAAGGAAACAGTTTACTTGTCTTCACCACGAGCGATTGCGAGACACCCAGCATATCAGGCAATCATTGCTATGGAGCGCAAAGCCCTCCCGCTGATTCTCTCTGATTTGGCGAAGACACATAAACAGTGGTTCATAGCACTGCGAACCATCACCGGGGTAGATCCAGTCAAAAAGGAACACTCTCGGAATGTCAAAGCAATGGCCAACGCATGGATCTCTTGGGGTAGGGACAACGGCTACATTTAAAGAGTTATCCATGATAGCGAACTCCAATGAATTTCCGGCCCTTCAGAATTATGATGAGACGAGCCTACCAGACGACGATTACAACTGTATTGCGTGGGCAGCTGGCATCACCACTGAATGGCACTGGCCAGGTGACGAAGTTCATGATTTCATCGAAATCTTCGAGGATATGGGCTATCGGCCATGCAATGACGGTGACCGCGAAGAGGGATTCGAGAAGGTTGCGATTTATGCAGATTCAATGATGGAAGTTACTCACATGGCTCGCCAACTACATGATGGTCAGTGGACCAGCAAACTCGGTTCTGGTGTAGACATAGTACACGCAACACCTGCCGAACTTGAAGGTGGCCTCTATGGCAATGTTTTTCAGTACATGCGACGACCGTGGAGATAGAGGACGAGTGGACTAAGTCGCGCGTGCCCAGCAGTGCCAAGCATGAAGTCGCTCAGAACCCCCACCGCCGATCAGTCCTTCCGCCTCCCCTTCTGGCATCGGCATCAAGGCTGCCGTTATGCTTGCGACCCTCCTAGGAACTCGCGTAGTCCACTCTTATCACATGACCGCGAGTCGTGTCGCAGTAGCGATGTTGCTGCAATGTGACACCACCCCCTTGCGCAACCGACGCGCCTCCGTCACACTGATGTCACAGACCCCATAACCACACGGACCCGGAGAAAGCGGACGAGCCGCTTGGCAGCACAGGCCAAGCGGCTCTTTCGCGTTAACCGGGTGGAGAAGGCCGCAGCCATGTTCGAACGCTACAAGAAAGACCCCGTCGGCTTCGTCAAGGACATCCTCGGCGCAGCAGGCAGACCCTATGACAAACAGGAGGAGATCTTGAAAGCCCTCGCAAAACAGCCCCGCGTCTCCGTCGCCGCGTGCAACTCTTCGGGCAAGGACTGGGCCGCCGCCCGCGCCATCGTCTGGTGGCTCCACACCCGCACGAACGCCAAGGTCGTCGTCACCGGCCCCACCCGTCGCCAGATCAGGGACATCCTCTGGCACGAGCTCCGCATCGCCGTCGCGGCCGCCGGCGACGCCCTCCCCGGCAAGATCACAAACGACAAGTACGTCATCGACGAGGACCGCTTCGCCATCGCCTTCTCCTCCAACTCCCACCACAACATCCAGGGCTTCCACTCCCCCAACCTCCTCGTCATCGTCACGGAGGCCCAGGGCGTGAAACAGGTCTACATGGAGGCCATCAAGCGCCTCAACCCCACGAAGGTCCTCCTCATCGGCAACCCCCTCGCCCACGAGGGCGAACTCTACGAGTCCCACCACGCCAAGTCCTCCCTCTACCACCAGATCACCATCTCCGCCTTCGACTCCCCCAACTTCCGCCGCAAGCGATTCCGCATCCCCGGCCTCGTCACGCCGGAGGACGTCGAACACCACCGCCGCGACTGGGGCGCAGACTCCCCGCTCTACGTCGCGTCCGTCCTCGGCCAGTTCCCCGACGCCCTCGAGGACTCCCTCACCACCCGCAACCACGTCGACCGCGCCATCGCCCGCCACGAGGAAACTTCCGTCGTTCCTGCGGAGGCAGGAACCTCGCAGCCTTTGGACGAGCGCGGCCGCCCGCTCCCCTACCGCATGGGCGTCGACGTAGCCCGCTTCGGCGGCAACGAGTCCGTCATCTGCATCCGCCGCGGCTACCGCGTCGAGCACCTCATCCCCCTCAGGCGCGGCCTCGACAACATGCAGGTCGCCGACGAGGTGAAGGCGTGGACCGACGCTCTCGGCATCAACGCCGTCTTCGCGGACGGCACGGGCGTTGGCACCGGCGTCGTCGACCGGCTCGGCCAGCTCGGCGTCCCCGTCATCGGCGTCGACGTGGGCGGCAAGGCCCGCCGCCCCTCCCAGTTCGCCGACCTCCGCGCCGAGATCTTCTGGGAGGTCGCCCGCCTCCTCCGCGAGGACGCCGCCTCCATCCCCAACGACTCCGTCCTCGTCGGCCAACTCCTCGCCCTCCGCTATGACGTCTCCTCCACCGGACGCATCCGCCTCGAGAGCAAGACCAAGCTCCGCCACCGAGGCGTCGCCTCCCCGGACCGCGCCGACGCCCTGGCCCTCGCCTTCATGGAACCCCCATCCCTGGACATCTGGGTATGACGTCCCCCTTCGCTTTCCAATCTGTCGTTCCTGCGAAGGCAGGAACCTCGCCCCTTGTCATTCCGAGCGCAGCCGAGGAATCTCTCGGGAGACGCCCCGCCATGAGCGAACGCCCGCCGAGAGATGTTTCGACTCCGCCTCCGGCTCCGCTCAACATGACAATGAGCGCAGCGGCAAGCTCGTGCAGTACGGCGCCCGGCCACTGTATCCTTGAGGAGCGCCCTTCCTCGTCGGGGACGGCATCCCGTTATGGGAGCGCCCTTCCCTTCCGTCCTTCCCGCCCTCCCTTCGTCATTCCCGCGAAGGCGGGAACAGGAACCGTAGGGGCGGTTCGCGAACCGCCCTGCCCGGCGCGCAAAATCACGCAACACGGAAGATGAGCATGACTGACGGCAGGATACTCTCGGGCATGCGCCCATCCGGCAGGCTGCACCTCGGCAACTACTTCGGGGCGCTGCAGAACTGGGTGCGCCTCCAGAACGAGTACGAGTGCTTCTACATGGTGGCCGACGTCCACGCGCTCACTACGCTCTCCGGCGGGGACGAGGTGCGGTCCATCGGCGCGGACACCCAGGAGATGGTGCTCGACTGGCTCGCCGCCGGGCTCGACCCTGAGCGCTGCGTCATCTTCGTGCAGTCGCACGTCCCGGAGCATCTCGTCCTGCACGGGCTGCTGAGCATGAGCACGCCGCTCGGCTGGCTGCTGCGCGTGCCCACGTTCAAGGAGCGCCTGCGCCAGATGGGCGAGGACGAGGAGCACGTCCCGTACGGCCTCGTCGGCTACCCCGTGCTCCAGACCGCCGACATCATCATCTACAAGGCGGACAAGGTGCCGGTCGGCATCGACCAGGCGTCGCACATCGAGATCTCCCGCGAGATCGCCCGCCGCTTCAACCGCCTCTATGGCGAGACGTTCCCGGAGCCGCAGGCCCTGCTGACCGAGTCCCCCATGATCGTCGGCACCGACGGCCAGAACAAGATGAGCAAGAGCCTGGACAACCAGATCGAGCTCGCAGCCCCCGACGAAGAGACGACGAAGCGCACGATGGCGATGGTCACCGATCCCCAGCGCGCGCGCCGCTCCGACCCCGGCAGGCCGGAGGTCTGCAACGTCTTCTCGCTCCAGAAGATATTCAACCCGGACAAGACGGACGAGATACACCGCCTCTGCACGACTGCGGGCATCGGCTGCGTCGACGACAAGCGCGACCTCGCGGAGGGCATCAACCGCTACCTGCGCGAGTTCCGCGAGCGCCGCCGCGAGCTGTCGGAATCGCCGGAGCGCGTGCAGGAGATACTGCACGAGGGCTCCAAGCGCGCGCAGGCCGTCGCGAACGCGACCGTGGAGGAAGTCTACGGCCGCATGGGGCTGCGGTAGGCATGGCGGAGCTCCCTCCCCTGCCGGTCGCATCGGACGGAAGCGATGCGTTGCAGGTGGCAGTGCGGGTCGCGCAGGCGGCAGGCGCTGAGATCGAGCGCCGCCTCCCCGACACGATAGGCTCCGGCGCAAAGGAACGCCTCGGCCTCACCACCAAAGGCGGCTGGAACGACCGCGTCACCGAGGTCGACAAGGCGGCCGAGGACGCCGCGCTCGCAGTGCTGATCGCCGCATTCCCCGATCACGAGATCGTCGGCGAGGAGTCCGGCTCACACGGCGGCGATTCCCCCTACCGCTGGTACGTCGACCCCATCGACGGCACCCGCAACTTCGCGAGCGGCCTCCCCCACATCTGCGTCAGCGTCGGCCTCTGGGGGCACGGCGAGCCCATCGTAGGCGTGCTGCTCGACCCCATCCGGCAAGAGACGTTCACCGCCGCAGCCGGGCGCGGGTCTGCGCTGAACGGCACGCCCGTGACCGTCTCTGACGAGAGCAGCATGGAAGAGGCGCTGCTCGGGTTCGACATCGGCTACAAGGGACCGGAGGGCAAGCTGCTGCTGGGCGCGGTCGCCGAACTATGGCCGGGCTTCCAGTCCGTGCGCATGATGGGCTCCGCCGCACTCGGCATCACCTACGCGGGCTGCGGCCGGCTTGAACTCTACGCGCATCACTACGTCCAACCATGGGACATCGCCGCAGCGATCGTCGTCGTGCGGGAGGCAGGCGGCATAGCCACCGAACTCAACGGAGGCCCACTCACACCGGAGAGCCGGAGCATCGCCGCAGGCGCGCCGCGCATCCACGAACGTTTCCTGGCGGCGACAGCCGGTTCATTATGGCGCGCAAGCGCCTCCTGATTATTGAGACATACCCTCGTCCGGTTTGTAGAATGCAGTCCTTATGCGCTCCCTGTACGCGGCACGATTGCACCAGGCCAGGGATTTCTTCCACAGCTTCCCTGCGCCGCCGATCTTCCGCTCCATAGCGGAGATGCTCTTCCGCACCACCAGGAACTTTGCACTGAACGAGGGCTCCCACATGGCTGCGGGAGTCGCCTACTACGCCATCTTCTCGCTGTTCCCGTTGATGCTCGCGACGATCGCGGTGACCGAGTACTTCATCCACTCGGCAGACCTCCAGCAAGACGTGGTCCACTTCATCGACCGGCAGTTGCCCGGCCATGATCACGACTACGTCGAGGACCACCTCGAAGACCTGCAAGCGGCCAGGAGCGCCCTGGGGGCTATCGCGATGGTGGGCCTCGTCTGGGCGGGACGAGCCGTGTTCGGCGCAGTGCGGCGAGTGGTCAACCGCGCCTGGAAGATAGCCGAGCGCCCGCACTTCCTCATCGACCAACTCGCCCAGATAGCCGCGTCCGTGGGCGCGGTGCTGCTGTTCATCTCGGCGGCTGTTGCCGGGTCGGTGGGGCGGACGGTTGCATCGGAGACCGACCTGCTGCCGGTGACGATCCCATGGGGGTTCTTCTTCAGCGTGCTGCCGTTCCTCGTGAGCCTGGGGCTGTTCGTGCTGGTGTACCGGATGCTCCCCGACACGGACGTGCGCTGGCGGGACGCCATAATCCCCGGCGTTATCGCCGCGCTCGCCCTGGAACTCACGAAACTCCTGTTCTCCTACTACCTCGGGAACCTCTCCCGGCTGGACCTGGTCTACGGCAGTATCACCACGGTCGTCGTCACCATGCTGTTCCTCTACGTGGTCTCGGTGATCCTGGTGTGGTGCGCGGAGTTCTCGAGCGAGATCAGGCGCACCGACGAGGCCCAGATGCTCAACCTGCGCCGGGGGCTCCGGCCGGTGCCCGGCGGGCTGGTGTCACTCGTTCACCGGCCGAGCAGGCGCCACGCAGGGGTAGACGATGACGGGCAGATCTTCGCCTAGCCGGCAGGGAGCCCCTACGCGCTCTCGTCGAGCAGGTTGATGACGACTCCGCTCGGGAGTTTCGGGTAGAAGTACGTGCTCTTCCGCGGAAGCCGTATGCCCGCGCCGACCACGGCCCGGAAGACGTCCGCCGGCAGGCCCTTCACGAAGAACGCTACCTGCCCCTCGCCGCGCTCCACCATCGCCATCGCCTCCGCGCCGTCGTGGACGTACTCTACGTGCTCGGGGAACGCGTCGCCGAACACCGGGCGGAACAGCATCTCCTGGAGCACGAACGCCTCCACCGAGCGCACCTGCGTCTCCGGCGGGGCCTCGGGGTCCGGCTCGGGGATGATGTCGTTCGCGGGCGTGAGCAGCCGTGGGGGGCCTCCCTGCTGAACGACGCCCAGCACGGTCTGCCCCTGCCCCAACGTGGCAACGACGGCATCCAGTTGCCCCGGTTCGCCGGGAGGCGTCCCCGATGGGCGTGACACGAAGTAGAACGAGAGCAACTGGTCGAGCTTCGCCACCTGCGCGGGCGACGCGCTGTGGACGACGCGGTAGTACGGCTGGATGAGGAGTCCCGGGTCATCGAAGGCAACGAGGCCGGTGAGCACGAACTCCGCGCCGTCCTGAGCCTCGTCGCGGTAGACGAGCGCCGTCTCATAGCGGTGATGTCCGTCCGCGACGTACAGCTTCTCATCCGCGAGCGTACCGGAGACCGCGTCAACGGCGGACGGGTCCTGCAGCACCCAGAGTGCGTACCGCTCATCGCCCGCCGCGAACTCGGCGGTGGGTGGCGCGGCAGCCGCCTCGGCGAGTGTCCGGGCGATAGTGTCGGTCTCGTCCCGGTAGAGCATGAGGATGGGGCTGAAGTTGGCGTGGGCGGCGCGCATGAGGGCGAGCCTGTCTTCTTTGGGACCGGCTGCGGTGTTCTCGTGCGGGAGCACGCCCGAGCCCAGCTCCTCCAGTTGGAGCGCGCCGAACAGGCAGTGCCGCTCGCGCTCGGCTGCGCCAACGGAGAAGCGCTGCCGCAGCAGGTAGTAGGCCGGGGCTTCTTCGCGCTCGAGCACCCCATCGCTCAGCATGGCACGGAGGGCGGCGGCGGCGTTGTCGTAGCGGTCGGGCGGCGGAGGGCCGTCCAGCTCCGCGAGCTCCATGCGCACCATGTTGTGCGGGCTGCGGTCGAGCAGGTCACGCTCAGCATCCGGAGATATGACGTCGTACGGCGGGCAGATGAGGTTGTCGAGGGGGCCTGCCGCGTCGGAGTAGCGGACGGCTCTGAACGGTCGGAAGTCTACCAAGGCACTCTCCCCTGTCGCGGTTGTGCGGTTCCGTCAAAGTATAGCGGGCAGAGACTTGCCGGAAGGGGTCTGTACTATGATGCGGGCCGAGTGAGCGCGGAGCGGCGCATGACGGCAGACCGCCATCGGACGATGGCAGGGCACATGCCCGGGCGGGGTTTGCTCTTCGTCCTCATTATCGAGGCGTTCGCGCTCGCGTCCGGGGAGCACGGCATGAATCGCATCCTACTGGCAGCGGTCGTACTCGCAGCACTTGCCATTCCTGCATGCAACTCGCAAGATAGCCCCCATTCCCCCACTGCGACACCTGCTCCCACGCCCACCCCCGCACATGAGTACTTAACGGAGGAGATTCCACCGTGCACACCAGTGGAAGGCTCGTCAGTTGCCCCATGCGAAGTAGGTGCCGGACTGTTCGATGCCGTTCCTGGTTCGGTATCCCGCCTTGTCACTGATCTTCCATCCGTGCCGTATAGCGTGGGTGACTACCTAGATGGATTCGGATGGTGGGACTACGGCATAGGGCACGTCGTGGTGCGGGGCACCTATCTCCCCGATACCGTGCGTTGCACGTCTGGAAACAGCTTCCTAGTGCCGTCTCATATGCTCCCTGGAGAAGACCAACCGCCATCTGTCTTAGACAACGCCTTGTTTATCGAGTGTTATGCGGACATGCGTGTGAACGCCTATGTCGTCGGCACAGGCCCGTCGGCGCTCACCGTCGTCGTTGCGTTTGAGAAGTACGGAGAGAAGGGCCAGCCATACTACGAGGAGGCAGAGGTCGAGGCACTCCGAACGATATGGGAACGTGCTTTGACCGAAGGGGACCAACAGGCGCACCGCCCTTATCCACACATCGTAATCGGTCCGCCCAAGGGAATTACCGGCAGGGAAGCTGTCCTGTTCCTAGGTCCCTCGTCGGATGCCTCTATCGAGGCTTGGGAAGTCTATGCAACATGGGATGTTCAGCAGCAGGAAGACGGCACGGCGGTTGCCGTCCATCCCCATACGTACTCTTACCAGTACCAGCGCCCCGATATCTACGAGAGTCTCCGCCCACAACTGGTGCTGACATTATCCGCCTTCAAGCAGGCGGTGACCGCAGCGCACGAATCCCGTGTCACCGCCAACGGGGGGCGGACGCGCCCGGAGCCAGATTTCCCTATGCTGGTCATCGATGCCAACCAGCTTGAATCGTACTTCCGCGAAGTCGGCGCGTACGACGACCCGGACAACCCGCCCAAGCAACCACCCCCGCCGTCCGCGCCGTAGGCAGCGCCCTGATCACCGTGGCGCCTTTCACAAGAACGACGGGGCGGAGACTTGCCGGAAGGGGTCTGTACTATGATGCGGGCCGAGTGAGCGCGGAGCGGCGGATGGCGGCAGACCGCCATCGGACGATGGCAGGGCACAGCCCGGGCGGGGTTTGCTCTTCGTCCTCATTATCGAGGCGTTCGCGCTCGCGTCCGGGGAACAGGTCATGAATCGCATCATACTGGCAGCGGTCGTACTCGCAGCACTTGCCATTCCTGCATGCAACTCGCAAGATAGCCCCCATTCCCCCACTGCGACACCTGCTCCCACGCCCACCCCCGCACCTGAGTACTTGACGGAGGAGATACCACCTTGCACTCCCGCGCCGGGCTTCGACGTAGACCCATGCGCAACCAGCGCTTCTCTACGTGGAGGAGCGGGACTTCTGAATGATCCCGGTGACGAGCCCTACAGCATACGGTCCGACCTAGATGGCGTCGCGGGAATCTATGTGCCGCACATCGTCATCCGCGGAACCTACCTTCCTGGGACAATACGCTGCAGCTACGGAAACCGCTTCCGGCCTCCGGCATACACCGGCTCGTGGGGATACAACACCTTCCCGTTGTTGCTCCAGTGCTATGCCGACGTACGGGTGAATGCCTACATCCTTGGCTCCGGCCCACCCGTTCTGACAGTTGAGGTAGCGCACGAGACCTACAACGACGAGTGGACGAATGAAGATGTAGTAGGGTTGAAGCGCCGTTATGTGCGGGCACTTATGGAGGGTGGGGACTTACATAGTGAATACAGCATAGAAGCAGGCGGAACTGCCGGTCGTGAAGAGATACTGTTCATCGGACCGTCTGTCGATATGTCGACAGAAGCATGGAAGCTGTTCCGCGCATGGAATCTGGCACGAACGAGCGGCGGCGCGGTAGTCGCCGCCCACCCCGATAGGGGTTATTGGCTCTCGCGCGGGCCCGAGTACCGCTCTCAGTTGGAAATTGAATTACTCACCTTCGAACAGGCGGTTACGGAAGCCCACGAGGCCCGCGTCGCCGCCAACGACGGCCGCACAGCGTCAGACCCCAGCTACCCGATGCTCGTCACCGACGCGAATCGGCTGAGCGACTTCTTCCGCGAGATCGGCGCGTATGACCATCCCGACGGGCCGCCAGCGCCGCCGCTGCCACCCACTGGTTCCGCGCAGGAGAACGGTTAGGGGCAGACAAGGTCTTATACAAAGCCGTTCGCAATGGCAAGGGAAGGAAGTTAGCCGATTGCGCTGCAACCGTCGTGGCGTACTATCTCATTATCGAGGCGTTCGCGCTCGCGTCCGGGGAGCACGGCATGAATCGCATCCTACTGGCAGCGGTCGTACTCGCAGCACTTGCGATCCCTGCATGCAACTCGCAAGATAGCCCCGATTCCCCCACTGCGACACCTGCTCCCACCCCCACCCCCGCACATGAGTACTTAACGGAGGAGATTCCACCGTGTACGCCCGCGGATGGGACTTCTGTAGACCCGTGCGAGCCCGACATGGTGCCGCGCGTATCGGGATCGTCCATGGGGGCAGACAACCCGGTGTTTACTCGGGACGAACCTAAGTCCATCCGCAGTTACCTCAACGGCGATTCGTTGATCTCTATTCCCCACATCGTGCTGCGTGGCACCTACCTTCCAGACACGGTGCGCTGCACGTCTGGCAACCTGTACCGCCTGCCGTCCTATGAAGACCCCGCATCCCTCTACGCCCATTCATTGCTCTATAAGTGCTACGCCGACGTGCGTGTGAATGCCTATACGGTGGGATCTGGCCCTCCCCAGTTGACCGTCCAAGTCTATTTCCACCACTACTACCCAGACCCTCAAGTCGTGCAAACCATCCAATCCATAGGCTTCCCGGACGTAGACACCTTGCAGGAAGCGGAAGAATGGTTCGTCGCCGGATACCAAGTCTGGCTCACAGAGGGCGAAGATCGTTCGGGCGAGGGTATACAGGGCAGAGAGGCGGTGTTCTTCCTCGGTCCTTCGCATGACGTTGGGGGCGAAGCCTGGCAAGTATTCCGCACGTGGGGAGTGGAAACCCGAAAAGACGGGACGGTGGTAGCCGTTCATCCACATAGAGACGACTACAGGGCGCTGAGGCCCGACGTGTATCAGAGCCGCCAAGATTCGCTCGAGATGACGCTGTCGGCGTTTACTCAA
Source organism: Dehalococcoidia bacterium (assembly GCA_965208625.1). Taxonomy (GTDB): domain Bacteria; phylum Chloroflexota; class Dehalococcoidia; order Lucifugimonadales; family Australimonadaceae; genus Bin16. Next base: position 432,689 of record OZ242348.1, on the reverse strand, counting down.
GCAGTGACGACGGCCCACAAAGCCCGCGTTGCCGAGTACGGCGGGCGGGTTGCCTCGGAGGACATCCCAGGCAGGGCCGCAGGCGTGGACCTGCCGATGCTGGTCACCGACGCCAACCAGCTTGAATCGTACTTCCGCGAGGTCGGCGCGTACGACGACCCGGACAACCCGCCTGCACAACCGCCTCCGCCAGCGGAGCCGCCGCCCACCGGTCCACCCCCGTCCTAACCTCCTCCCATAAAGGGGGAAGGGACCGGGCGCGCTGCCTATCCCACGGATTGCGCGAGAGGGTACAATCGCGGTGGACCAGTTGGAGGATGCGAGGTTCCTGCCTACGCAGGAACGACGCAGTCGGACATCAACGCACCGGAGGCGCTTATGGCCACGCAGAAGGCAGACGTTTACTACGACTTCCGTTGACCGTTCGTTTTCAATGCAGCCGTGTGGCTGGATAAAGTGACACAGGCGATGAACGGCGAGGCGCCGCTCGAGGTCACGTGGAAGCCTCTTTCGCTCGCGCAGATCAACCAGAAGACGGGCGACCCTGACTACAGGGCCTGGAACGAGCCGGACGAGAGTCTCGACCAGAGCCTTTGGGGACTGCGCGCCGGACAGGCCGCGCGGCGCCAAGGCGAGGACGCGCTCAGGGCGTTCCTTCCGCTGCTGCTCAACGCCCGCCACCAGGACCGCGTGGAGCTGAACGACATCGCCGTGCTCCAGCGGCTCGCCGGCGAGGCAGGTCTCGACGTGGACAAGTTCACCGCCGACCTGAACGACCGATCGACGCTGGACGAGATCGCCGAGAGCCACACCCACGCCGTCGAGGAGTTGGGCGTCTTCGGGACGCCGACGTTCGTGTTCGAGGGCGGGGGCTCCGCGTTCCTGAAGCTCATCAGGCCGCAGGAGAACGAGCAGGCGCTCAGCGCATTCAACTCGCTGCTGGGGCTGATGCGGGACGAGGTGTTCGTCGGCGAAGTGAAGCGCCCGCAGCCGCCGTGGCCCAAGGGTGTGTTTGACTAACCTGCCGGGCGGACACCCCCATCCTAACCTTCCCCCATCAAGGGGGAAGGGATCGGACAGGGCGCCCGAACACCCAGGCGAGGTCCCTGCCTCCGCAGGAACGACGGGGGCAGGCGCCGCGCTGGAGCGGACGCTTGGCGTGCGTTTCAAGAAACGCCGCCTGTTGCGTGAGGCGCTCGTGCATCGCTCGTTCCTGAACGAGCAGGACGACCCTTCGCTGGCGAGCTACGACAGGCTGGAGTACCTCGGCGACGCGTTTCTCGACTGGGTTGTTGCCGCCGAGTTGTACCGGCTCTACCCGCACTACGACGAGGGCGATCTGACGCGCGCCCGCGCATCGCTCGTACGCGGCGAAACGCTCGCGGACGTCGCGCGCAGCCTTGGCCTCGGAGCGTATCTCCTGCTCGGCCAGGGGGAGGAAGCGAGCGGGGGGCGCGACCGCGACCGCAATCTCGCGGCGGCGCTCGAGGCGTTGATCGGCGCGGTGCTGCTGGACCAGGGCGAGGAGGCAGGCCGGTCGCTCGTCCTGCAGTGGCTCCAACCCCGCATCGACGCGATGGGAGACTCTGGAGCCGAACGGGACGCCAAGAGCGCGCTGCAGGAATTCCTCCAGGGGCAAGGGCTACCCCTGCCCGTCTACGAAACGGTCTCGGACTCCGGCGAGCCGCACGATAAGGAGTTCGCTGTGCGCGTGCTGGTGGACGGGCGCGCCATGGGTCAAGGCGTGGGCAGTCGGAGGTCCGACGCGGAACAGGCCGCGGCGCGGGAGGCGTTAGCGGCGCTGCGTGGTTCGACAGGCTCACCATGAGCGGGGCAGCCAACTCACGCCTGTCCCCTTTCTCAGGAGAAGGAACAGGCGCGAGAAAGGATGCTGCGCGCTAGAGCGCGGGCTACGTTCAGCATGACAGCCCCGCTCCACACTACATCTGGCTGCGAGGTTCCTGCCTCCGCAGGAACGACAAGTTCCCTCACCCCAGTCACGCGTGCGCTGCTGCGCATGCGCGCGGCTACACCGCACGTCTGGATTCCCGCCGGTGCGGGAATGACGGAGGAGAGCAAGGAATGGCGAGCCGGGGGTCTGACCTCGAAATGATGCGTCCGCCCGCAGCCCGCGTCTTGTGAGTAGATTCACGCCATTGATACCATGCAGGCTGTAAGTGGGAGGCTGCCGCAGAGCAACTACCCGGACAAAGGAACGTTTCACCCACGTGGTTTTCAACTTCCTCCGCCGTAAGGACAAGACGACACACGCTCTGGCCAAGACGCGGAAGGGCTGGGGAGGAGGGCTGGCCGCGCTGTTCCAGGGCGCGACGCTCTCGGACGACCGCCTGTGGGAGGACCTGGAGGACGCGCTCATCTCCGCGGACGTGGGCGTCGACACCTCGCTGGCCGTCGTGAACACCGTTCGCCAACGCGTCAGGGAAGAGGGCATAGACGACCCGGACGACGTCATCGAGCTGTTCAAGGAGGAACTCGCCTTCCTCCTCGACCCTGAGGACAAGAGTTTCTGGGACTGGTACGACCAGGAGAACCTTGCGGCCAAGCCGTTCGTACTCATGATCGTTGGAGTGAACGGCGCGGGGAAGACCACGAGCATCGCCAAGATGGCGGCCCACTACCAGCGCATGGGAAAATCCGTCCTCATCGGCGCAGGCGATACGTTCCGGGCTGCGGCGATAGACCAGTTGAAGGTATGGGGAGACCGGCTCCAAGCGGACATCGTCGCGCACCAGCCGGGCTCCGACCCCGGCGCGGTAGCCTTCGACGCGTACGAGGCTGCGACGGCACGCGGAGCCGACGTCCTCCTGTTCGACACCGCGGGCAGACTGCACACGAAAGCGCCGCTCATGGATGAGTTGCGGAAGGTACGCCGCGTGTTCGAGAGCCGCGCGCCCGGAGCGCCGCAGCAGACGCTCCTCGTGCTGGACGCGACGACGGGACACAACGGCGTGGAGCAGGCCCGCCTCTTCCAGGAGGCCGTCGGCGTGGACGGCGTCTTCCTCGCGAAACTGGACGGCACGGCCAAGGGCGGAGTGACGGTCGCCATCGCGCAGCAACTTCGCCTGCCGGTGGTGTTCATCGGCACCGGCGAGGGCACGGACGACCTGACGCTGTTCGACACGGACGATTTCGTCGATGCGCTCTTCGGGGATCACCCTCACCGCGCGCTGAAGCGCGTGCCTCTCCCCTCAAGTGAGAGGGGGCCAGACGGGGCTGCGAGGTCCCTGCCCCCGCAGGAACGAGGGGGCGAGGGGGCGTGATGGGACTGTTCGACGCAGCCCTGTGGTTCCTGACGCTGGAGGCGTTCTCGTTCGCCGCGTTCCCCATCGCCTTCCGGGCGTTCTCTCGCATGCCTGACCGGGGCTATGCGTTCTCCAAGCCGCTGGGACTGCTGAGCGTCGGCTTCCTTGCAGGGCTCATCGGCATGACCCGCACCATCCCCGTCTCCAACCTGTCGGTGCTGGCAGCGGTGGCGATCGTCTTTGCCATCGGGGTACTCGCGGTCCGGCGCTGGCGCCGCGAGATATGGGGATTCCTGTGGAACAACCGGACCATAGTGCTCATGACCGAGGGCCTGTTCCTTCTCGTGTTTGCAGCCATGACGCTGTACCGAGCGATGGTCCCGGACATCGCCACGACCGAACAGCCGATGGACCTGATGTTCCTGAGCTCCACAGTCGCCAGCCCCTACTACCCCCCTATGGACGCGTGGTTCGCCGGCGAAGCGGTCTCCTACTACTACCTGGGCTACCTGCTCATCGGCTCCGTGGCGTTGCTCACGAACACGATAACGCCCATCGCCTACACGCTGGGTCTCGCCACCTACGCCGCCATCGCGGCGGTCGCGGCGTTCGGTCTGACGTTCAACCTCGTGCGTCTGTCGAGAGGATCGCTCCTGGCGGGAGCATCCGCCGGGGCAGCGTCCGTCTTCCTGCTGCTGATAGCGAGCAACGTCCTGGGCGTGCTGGAACTCGCGTGGGCCTCCAATGCGGGGACCGCGTCATTCTGGGCGTGGATAACGCCCAACGCAGATTGGTACCAGAACGCTCAGGCGTCAGCTTCGTGGCGCCCGGAAGAGTTCTGGTGGTGGTGGCGCGTGTCACGCGCGGTGCCGAACGCGATAACGGAGTTCCCCGCGTTCAGCTTCCTGCTGGGAGACATGCACCCGCACGTCATGTCCATCGGGTTCGTTCTCGTGGTCATAGGCGTCGCCCTCCAGTTGTACCTGCGGCCGGGGATCATTCAGCGCGACATGTTCTGGCGGCACTTCCCACTCATCCTCGTGACGTGTGTGAGCGTCGGGAGCCTGGGGGCGATCAACCTCTGGGACCTGCCACTGGGTCTGACGCTGGTTGGGGGCGCAGTGCTGCTGAACACAGCGCGGAACGAACGGCGCATCCAGTTCGGGCGTTCGCTGGCGTTCACCGACCGGTTCCTCATCATCGGCACGGCGGCCGGCCCGCGCGCGGAAGAGGACGTGAACACCGCGTGGCTGTACGCCAAGCAGGGGAACAAGTGGCGCCTCGTCCATGGGATACAAGCGCGAGGGCTGGGCATCGATTCGGACTTCGGCGCATCGGTGGCGGCCCACGAGGATATGGTCGCGGTCGGCGCCCCGAGGGCGAACCTGGGCGGCCTCGTCGAGCTCTACGCCCTCGTCGACGAGCGGTGGACTCACGCCGCGACACTCAGGCCCGAGGACGCAGAAGGGGTGGTGGGGTTCGGTCAGTCCGTGGCGATATACGGCGATACGGTTGTGGTCGCCTCACTGGAAGCGGTCTACGTGTACACCGGTGAAGACCGGGACTGGACGCTTGCGACAAGGCTCTACCCTTCCGCGGAGGACGGCCTGCCTACCCAGGTGGCGCTGGAGAACGACCTGCTGGCCGTGGGGATCCTGAGCTTCGACGGCTGGCTGGTGGACGTCTACAAACGAGCGAACGGCGAGTGGTCGCACTCGTCGGCGATACATCCCTCATTCACCGACACGAACCGGTTCGGAAGGAGCATCTCGCTCGATGCCGGACGCCTGGCCGTAGGCGGCGATGCGGTCGTCACGATATTCAGCGAGGCGCAGCGCGGCTGGGTGCCCCTGGCGACACTCGGATGCCCCGTGCCAGCCGCAAAGGAATCTTTCGGTTCCGCAGTTGCACTGCAGGACTACTACCTCGTCGTGGGAGCACCGGGCGGCAAGGGCCCCGCGCCGAACGCAGGCTGCGCATTCGTCTTCGAAGAGACGTCCCGCGGCTGGCGCTTCCAGGCTGAGCTGACCGCAGACGACACGAGTGTCGACACAGCGCTCGGGAGTGCGGTCGCCATACGGAACGACACGGTCGTGCTCGGGGCGCCAGGCGGAGGACAGGGCAGCGCCTACACGTTCAGCCGGGTCCTCGAAACGTGGACGCACGAGAAGAAGATCACGGGACGGCGGCGCCTGGGACGCGCGCTGCTGACGACAGCTTTGTTCGCAGCGGGCTCCCTGCTTGCGGCGTTCCCGTTCCTGTTTAACTTCGAGAGCTCGGCAAAGGGCATCAGCCCGGTGCAGGAAGTGTTGACCCGGCCTGCGCATCTCGTGCTGGTATGGGGGGTACTGGGCGTTCTGACCGTTCCCTTCTTCATCGTTGTGATGCGGCACGTCTTCCGGCACGGGAACTGGAGCCTGCTGCGCTTCAGCATCCCCATGCTCATAGCGTTCTCGCCGGTGCTGCTCTGGATGCAGCCGCTGTACGGAATCCCCATCATAGCCATCGCGGCGGTGCTCTTCGGGTTCCACCAGCTGGGCGTGAAGCAGCCACGCGCGGACGAGGCGCTCTTCGCTTTCAACCCGCGGGTCACGCTCATCGCCGGCAGCATCGCTATCATCGCGGGCATCCTGTGGGACGGCATCGTGAACGGCGAGCGAGGCATCGAGGGCGAACTGCTCGCGGTGGACCGGCTCATACCGGTCATCCCGCTGTCCATCATCGTGGGCCTTTCCCTGTTCGGCGCGTGGGCGCTGGCGCACCGGGACAGCGAGACGATGCGCCTCTCCGTGGACCGCGAGCGCGCGGCGCAGTGGAACCCGGTGGTCCCGGGCCTCTTCCTGTTCGGTGTCGCAGCGATGCTCGTCCTGGGAGCGGAGCTGTTCCACGTGGTGGATATCTTCGGGGGAGACCTCCGGCGGATGAACACCATCTTCAAGCTGTACTACCAGGCGTGGCTGATCCTCGCAGTGCTCGGGGGGTTCTCGATCTGGTTCGTAACGGTCCGATGGAACATGAAGCAGACCATCGGCCGGGTGAGCGGATACGCGGCGCTGGGGCTGCTCGTGATCATCTTCGTGGCAGTCTCCTACTATCCGGCGGCGGCAGTGGCCACACGCATCACGGAGCAGGACAGGTTCACCCTCAACGGGACCGCGTACGTGGAGATGTATTCGCCAGCCGACTACAACACGATAGAGTGGGTACGCGGGAACACCCCGGGCGACGCCGTCGTGCTGGAGGGCTCCCTCGTGCCATGCCCGGAGAACGCCGGCGGATGCAACGACTGGAAGCCCGAACTCACACGGATCGCGTCGGCCACCGGACGGCCCACCATCCTCGGTTGGGAGTGGCACGAACGCCAGTGGCGCAGCAACGAAAGCGCCGATTTCGAGCAGCGCCAGCGGGACGTTCGCACCATCTACGAGACGGAACAGGCGGAGACTGCCGCGCTGCTCCTCGACAAGTACGGGGTAGACTACGTAGTAGTAGGACCCAGAGAACGCGACATCTACGGTGAGTCCGGCATCCCGAAGTTCTCGGCGCTGGGTTCCAGTGTGTTTGCAGACGGAGGCATCACCGTGTACCGCATCGACGCGGAGGGAGCGGCGTAAGTGCAAGCCGTGCGAGGCGCCCGATCCAGCATCGGGGCCATCAGACGAGTGCCGTCACAGGCCCGCAGACACATCTCCAGTATCCGTCCACCTCGGACCTGGGAAGGATGGGCGATACTCGCGCTGCTGGTCGTGGCGCTCGTAACGCGGCTCTGGGACCTGGGAGGACGCGCGCTCCACTACGACGAGATCCTCCACGCCTGGTACTCGTGGCTCTACGCCGAAGGCGGCGGCTACGCCCACAATCCGCTGACCCACGGTCCCCTGCTCTACCACGTCGGCGCGGCAACCTACAGGCTCATCGGCTCAAGCGAGTTCGCCGCCCGGCTGGTGCCTGCGCTGTTCGGCGCAGTGTTAGTCGTGATGCCGTGGCTCTTCCGCAAAGAGCTGGGGCGCTATGGAGCGCTCGCGGCTTCCCTCTTCCTGCTGGCCTCTCCCACCGTTCTCTATTTCGCCCGCTTCATGCGGAACGACATCTACATGGCCGTCTGGGCGGTTGCGCTGCTTGCATTGGCGCTCCGTTACATGGAGCGACCGCGAACGTGGATGCTCTTCGCGTGGGCGGTGCTCTGGGCGCTGACGTTCGCGTCTAAGGAGAGCGCGTTCTTCCTGGTGGGGATGTTCGGGCTTCTTCTGCTGGCCCGCGCGGCGCCCGCACTGGTGCGGTGGGTACGGAACCTGCGCCCTCTCTCCCAGGCAGGCCCGGCGGCAGACCTGCTCATCGTGATGGGAACGCTGACCCTGCCGATGTGGGCTCCCGTCTTCGGGCTGGTGCAGGACACGTTCGGTTTCATCCTGGTGAACCCGGACGGCAACCACCCGCTGGTGCAGAGCGGCGATCTGTTCCGCGCCGACGAACCGACCGGCGCACCCGTGGGCGGCGCGAAGTACATAGCCGGGTTCATCGTTCTGGCGCTGACAGCCATATCCGTCACGCTGGGGTTGAAGTGGGACAGGAGGCGGTGGCCGCTGCTGCTCGGAGCGTTCGCGGCGGTGTGGCTGCTGCTGTTCACCAGCCTCTTCTCGAACTGGGAGGGCTTCTTCACCGGCCTCTGGGGTTCGCTGGGGTACTGGATAGCGCAGCAAGGCGTCGAGCGCGCGAACCAGCCGTGGTACTACTACACGATCGGCCTCTCGGTATACGAGTTCGCCATAGCCATCCCCACGCTCATCGGCAGCGTCTACCTGCTGGCGCGACGCCGCAACACGTTCGACGTGGCGATAGTGGGATGGGCGTGGCTCTCCTTCGCCGTCTACTCGTACGCGGGCGAACGGATGCCCTGGCTGCTGACAGGCATCGCCGTACCCTGCGCGTTCGTGGCGGGCCGGGTAGCCGGGATGCTGGCCGAACACGCCGCGACGCTTTGGAAGGGCCGTCCTGACCCTCACCCCAGCCCTCTCCCAGAGGGAGAGGGGATAGTACAGGCAGAGGGGAGCGAGGCGCGGGGGAGCCAAGCGGAAGCTAACCAGGCGCAGAGGAGCCGCGCGGAAGCTAGGCAGGCGCGGGGGAGCCAGGCGGAAGCAAGCCAGGCGCGGGGAAGCCGCGCGGAGCGCAGACGCGCAGCGCGGGGCGAGCGAGCGCGCAGGCTGGGCGCATCGATCGTGCGGCTGCTGATGGCCCCGGTGCGAGCCATAGTGCGGCTGGCGACGGCGGCGTTGCGCGCGCTGGGCCGTCTCCTGGCGAGGGCGGCAGGAACCGCGGTGAGACCCGTGCGGAGGGCCTCACCGCACCTGGCGATCCTGACGCTCGGCATCCTCGTGGTAGCGTTCGGGATGACGGTGTTCATCTCAGCCCGGGCAAGCTACTCCTATGAAGGGTTCGAACGCCCGCGTGAACTGCTGGTCTACTCGCAGACGGGCCAGGAGACGCCCTACGCCGTCGAGTGTATCGAGGGCTTCGCGGTGAGCGCGGGGCTCGGACAGGGCGACCTGCGCATACTCGCCGACGAGCACGATAACTTCGCGTGGCAGTGGCGCTGGTACCTGCGCGACTACCCCTGGGTCACCTACCGGGCGTTGAACACCGACCCGGTGACCGAGCCGCCGGAGGACCACCTGGTGATGATGAGCATCTGGTCCGAAGACGCCAACAGGGAGCACCTGGCGAACTACACGCGACTGGGTGAACTGCACACGCTCTGGTGGTACCCCAACTACGCTTACGACAACCTCACGCCCGCCGACGTGCTCGAAGGAGCGACCTCCAGCGAAGGCTGGCAACTGGTCGTCGACTACCAGCTGCAGCGCGAGGTCGGGTCCGACATGCAGTACGCACGGGGCGCCGTCTACGTGCGGAACGACCTCATACAACACACGCAGGGGTGCCAGGCGTTCTTGAACGTCCAGAGCCGCGACGACATGGCGACAGGATGAGCCCTCCCCCCGGCACAGAACGCACACGCGGGCGGGGCATGTCGCGCAGGACGCGGATCCTGCTGGGCATGGCCCCCACCGCGGGGTTCCTCGCGGTGCTCTTCTTCCTGTTCGTCCGCAGCGACTACCAGACGTGGGTGGACGCGCTCTCGGAAGCGAACTACGCGTGGCTCGCGCCCGCTCTCGCGGCGTACTTCGCATCGTTCTACCTCCGGGCGCTCCGGTGGCGGTACCTGCTCAGCCCGTTCGTCGATACGACAACCACGCGCCTGTACCCGGTGGTCATCGTCGGATACATGGCGAACAACCTCCTGCCGTTGCGCGCGGGTGAGTTCGTCCGCAGTTACTACCTCTCGCGCCGTGAGCCAGTCAGCGGCGCGACAGCGCTGGCGACGATCATCATCGAGCGGGTATTCGACGGCCTGCTCATGCTGCTGTTGCTGTCCGCCGGTGTCCTCTTCCTTCCGTTCTCCGGGCTGCCGGAGGGCGTGCGGGACGCCGTCGACATTCCCGTGTGGGCGGCGGCGGCGGTGATGGTTGTGCCGTTCGTCGGCGGGTTCACGGTCATCATCCTGGCGGCGCTGCATCCGCAGAAGTTCCTCGCCATGAGCAACTGGTCCGCGCGTCGGCTGCCCGCACCGGTGCGTTTCCGTGCGCTCATCAGCGCATTCGCGAAACGCTTCATCGATGGATTCGAGGGGCTGCACAGGCCCGGCCGTCTTGCCCGGGTGGCTGTATTGACCGTACCCGTGTGGATAGCGGAAGGCGTTACGTACTACTGCATCGCACTGGGGTTCGACCTGGACGCGCACCTCGGCAGCCAGTGGTTACTGGTGGGCTCCATGCTGCTCATCATCTCCCTTGCGAACCTGGCCATATCGGTGCCGCTGTCGCAGGGAGGCGTCGGCCCGTTCGAGATTTTCGCGGCGCTGGCTCTCGTCGTGCTGGGCGTGGGGTCGGTCCATGCATCGGCTTACGCCATCGTGCTGCATGCAGCCCTGCTGCTGCCCGTCATAGTCGTTGGACTGCTCTACCTGGCGGTACGCAGCATCCCCCTGGGTGACCTGCTGCAGGGCCGCACCGAATCGACAGCGAAAGGACAATCGTGAAAGCAGGCATCATCGGCGGAGGCGCGGCGGGACTCGCGGCAGCCTACGAACTGGGACTTCGAGGACACCACGTAGAGGTATTCGAGGGCGCGCCGTTCCTCGGCGGGCAGGCGTCCACGTTCCCCGTGAACGGCGTTCCGCTGGAGCGCGGCTACCACCACCTCTTCCGCAGCGACACGGCCATGATCGACCTCATGGGCGAACTCGGGCTGTCGCACCGGCTGAAGTGGATCGACTCCAACGTGGGCTACTACGCACGGGGACGGCTCTGGAAGTTCACCTCGCCGCTCGACCTCCTGCGCTTCCGCCCCATGCCGTTCGTGGACCGCATCCGCCTCGGCCTGGTCACGCTCGGCCTGCAGCGCCGCAAGGAATGGGCGTCGCTCGAACAGACAACGGCGACGGAATGGATGCGCAAGAACGCGGGCAACCGGGCGTACGACGCCATCTTCGAACCGATGCTGCGGGGCAAGTTCGGGCGCTACCACGACCAGATCACGATGGCTTGGCTCTGGAACAAGTTCGCGCTCCGCACGGCGTCACGCGGCAAGGGGCTGGCCGGCAAGTTCAAGGAGCAACTCGCCTACCCCACCGGCTCATTCGGCGAGATTTTCGACGCGCTCGGCGAACGCGTGCGGGAGCAGGGCGGCGAGGTGCACATCTCATCCGGCGTACGCCGCGTCATCGTCGAGGACGGACGCGCTCGGGGACTCGAGGTAAGCGTCGACGGCGGAGAGCCGGAGCGCCGCGAGTACGACCAGGTGCTGTCGACGACGCCGTCGTACATCTTCCCCCGGCTGGTGGACCTGCCCGAAGACTACCTCGGCAAGCTGACCGACAAGGTCTACCTCGCCGCGGTGCTGGTCATCCTCGTGATGAACCGCTCGCTCAGCCCGCACTACTGGACGTACGTGGGCGACCGCACGCTGCCCTTCCTCGGCATCATCGAGCACACGAACTTCATCCCGCCGGAGCACTACGGCGGCGCGCACATCGTCTACCTCACGAACTACCTGGAGCGCGACGACCCGCTCTACAAGATGACGCCGGAGGAGCTGTACCGGGAGTACGTGCCGCACCTGCAGCAGATCAACCCGGCGTTCGACGAGTCGTGGGTGACGGAGTACCACCACCACAAGGTGGACGCCGCGCAGCCCATCGTGACGCAGGGCTACACCGACCGCATCCCAGACCACCGCACGCCGATATCCGGCCTCTACCTCGCGAACACGACGCAGATCTACCCGGAGGACCGCGGCACGAACTACTCCGTGCGGATGGGGCGGCAGGTCGCCGCACTCATGGACGAGGACGCGCGGGGGTAGGCCGCTCTCAGTCCTCCCCGCTCGGCGCAGGCTTCACCGGCGGCGTGGCGAAGTACATGGCCGCCGTCATCACGATGAAGATGACGGTGAAGACCAGGAACGGCACCGTGTAGGAGCCCGTCCAGTCGAACAGGAACCCCGTGAGCACCGGGCCGGTGGGGCTGGCGATGCGGAATGGTGCGCCAAAACCCCGGATCTGTCCCAGGTGATCGCGCCCGAAGTAGTCCGCCCACAGCAGGTTCTCGATGATGTTCCCCGCGCCGATGGCAACGCCGAACAGGACGGCGAACATCACGGCCAACGGGTAGTTGTCCGCAACGAGCAGCACGACCATCGAGAGCGCCAGCAGCCCGCTCATGATCATCGCCCCGATGCGGATGTGCAGGTGCTCGAACACGAACCCCCAGGGCAGGCCGGTGACTGCGGAGGTCGCGGCGAAGATGGAGAGCGTGCTGACCGCAAGGCCCTGCGCGAGGCCCCTGTCCTCGAAGTTCACCACCATGTGGAGGTTGACGGAGCCGAGCGCGAACCGCTCCACGATGACAAAGAAGAGCAGCAGCCAGAACGCGCGCGTGCGTTTCGCCTCGGCGAGCGTGAACGACACGTCGCGCACCTGACGCGAGAGCCTTCCAAGCGAGCCGCGCCCTCCCCGGCCGCTGTTCATCTCCGCCAGCTCTTCCGGCGTCATGTTCTCCAGCGTCATGCCGAGGTCCTCGGGACGACGCCGCAGGTAGAAGAGCGCCGGAAGGATAATGAGGATGGCGGTGACGCCCGCGAGCGAGAGGAATGCGGCGCGCCAGCCCGCCACGGCCATGATGGCGAATATCGCCATCGGCATGATGGACTGCCCCGCCCGCTGCCCCATGCCGCGTATCGCTATCGTCCGTCCGCGCTTGCGGATGAACCAGTTGGAGAGCGCAACGCCGGTGCCGACCTGTATGCCCGCAAGTGCGGAGCCCCTGCCCGCGCCGAACGCCAGCCAGAAGTGCCAGGGCTCGTGCATCCAGGAGAGGCCGACCATCGCGAGCGCGATGATGATGCCCGCAGCGACGACCACCATCCGCGCGCCGTAGCGGTCCAGCAGCCGTCCCGTGAGGAACTGCATGACTGACCCTGTCGCGCTTCCCAGGGTGAACGCCAGCGAGATGGTGGCCCGGTTCCAACCGAGCTCCTCCTCAATGGACGAGAAGAAAACGCCAAGCACCGGCCCGAACATCGGCGCCATGCCGAACGCAGCGACGGTGGACGCCCACACGATGGCCCACCCGTAGTAGACGCGTTTGAACGGCCAGAGCCGGGGGATGCGAGGAGATGCTGCGGTGGGGGTGTCCATGACGGGATGCGCGCATCTTACCCTTGCGACACGGGGCGCGCTCACTCTCCACCCTCGTATACTTGACGCCACACCCCGGAGTACGAGACACAGATGGCCGACGCCGCAACCACCGAGCGCGTGCAGGAACTGCGGGAGCAGTTGCACCGCCACAACTACCTCTACCACGTCCTCGACTCCCCGCTCATCACCGACGCCGAGTACGACGCCCTCTTCCGCGAACTGCAGTCGCTGGAGGAAGCGCACCCCGAACTGGCCGACGCCGGTTCGCCGACGCAGCGCGTCGGCGCCGCGCCTGCGCCCCAGTTCGACGAGGTGACGCACCCGGTCCCGATGCTCAGCCTCGGCAACGCGTTCAACGAGGACGAACTCGCCGCGTGGCGCCGGCGCGCCGCCGGGATGCTGGAGCGCGACGACTTCGCGATGGTCTGCGAGCCGAAGATAGACGGCCTCGCCATCGCACTCACCTACAAAGCTGGGCGATTGACGCGCGCCGCCACGCGCGGCGACGGCGTGCGGGGTGAGGACGTGACGCTGAACGTGCGCACCATCAAGTCGGTGCCGCTCGTGCTGCAGGGGGCTCACCCTCACCCCAGCCCTCTCCCAGGGGGAGAGGGAGTCCATGCCTGGACGCTCCCACCCCGCATGGAGGTGCGCGGCGAGGTGTACTTCCCGCGCGACGCCTTCCGCCGCATGAACGAAGAGCGCGAGGATGCAGGCGAACCGCTGTTCGCGAACCCGCGTAATGCCGCCGCGGGCTCGCTGCGCCAGCTCGACGCGCGCATCACCGCGTCGCGCCAGCTCGCCATCTGGGTCTACCAGCTGGGCTGGGTAGAGGACGCAGAGACGCCACCCACGCACTGGGAAACGATGCAGTGGCTTCGAGAACTCGGCTTCCGCGTCAACCCGGAGATCGCGCGCTTCGAAACGCTGGAAGAGGTCCAGGATTACTGCCACCGCTGGGAGCAGGAGCGCGGCGAGAAGAACTACCAGACGGACGGCGTCGTCGTGAAGATCGACCGGCTGGACTACCAGCGGCACCTCGGGTTCGTCGGACGCGAGCCGCGCTGGGCCATCGCGTGGAAGTTCCCGGCGGAGCGCGCCGTCACGCGACTGCTGAACATCGGCATCAACGTCGGACGCACCGGCGCGCTGAACCCGTACGCCATCCTGGAGCCCGTGCAGGTGAGCGGAGTCACCGTGCGGCAGGCGACGCTCCACAATGAGGACGACATCCGGCGGAAGGACATCCGCATCGGCGACCACGTCGTCGTGGAGCGCGCGGGCGAGGTCATCCCGCAGGTCGTCGGCCCCGTCGTGGAGCAGCGCACCGGCAAGGAGACGGAGTTCGCAATGCCAACGCTCTGCCCGGCGTGCGGGACGGGCATCGTGCGGGACGAGGGCGCTGCGGCGCACCGCTGCGTCAACGCAGCCTGCCCGGCGCAGCGGTACGAGCGCATCCGGCACTTCGTATCGCAGGCCGCGATGGACATCGAGGGGCTCGGCGAGAAGCTTGTGGCGCAGCTGCTGGGTATGTACCCATCGTGCGACCTCGAAACCGAGCAAGTCTACCTCCACCCCAACGAAGACATCGCCACGATCCACGACATCCCGGACATCTACAAGCTGACGCAGGAGCCGGAGCGACTCACGACGCTGGAGCGCATGGGCGAGAAGTCGTCGGAGAACCTGCTCGCGGCGATTGTGGCGAGCAAGCAGCGCCCGCTGCCGTCGGTCATTTCAGCGCTGGGCATCCTGCACGTCGGAGGCGAGACGGCGGAACTGCTCGCGCGCCGGTTCGGGAGCGTCAAGCGGCTCATGGACGCAACGCAGGAGGAACTCGAGGCCGTTCCCGGCATCGGCCCCATCGTTGCGGCAGGCATCGCGTCGCACTTCGCGAACGAGGGTAACCGGAGCATCGTGACGCGGCTCCGCGAGGCGGGCGTGGCACTGGAAGCGCCGGAGGGCTGGGACGCAGGGCAGGCCGACGGTCCGATGCCGTTCGAGGGCATGCGGTTCGTCGTCACGGGGCGGCTGGAAGGCTTCACTCGCTCGCAGGCAGAGGGGTTCATCAAGGAGCGTGGGGGTCAGGTCAGCGGCAGCGTCAGCAAGAAGACGGACTATGTCGTCGTGGGTGAGGAGCCGGGCTCCAAGCGCGACGACGCAGTGCGGCTCGGGGTGATCATCCTCTTGGAAGACGAGCTCACGGCATTTGCGGAGGGGAAGCTGCACCCGGGCGAGGTCCCTGCCTCCGCAGGAACGACGGGAACCCTCTCCCCCGAAGAGGCAGCCGATGCGTAGCGGGCTGCTGGGTCGGTTGGTGCGGCGCGGGGCGGAACGGGAGCGCGAGCCTACGCTCGTCATCGTGGGGCTCGGCAACCCCGGCCCGAAGTACGCTGGAACGCGGCACAACGCGGGCTTCATGTGCGTCGACCGGCTCGCCGAGCGCACGGGAATCTCGCTGAACGACAAGCGGAAGTCGGCGCTGCTGGGCGAAGGCCGCATCGAGGGCAGGCGCGTCGTGTTGGTCAAGCCTCGCACGTTCATGAACGTCTCAGGCGAGGCGGTGCGCTACGCGATGGACCGCTACCCCGTGCGGGCGGAGTCCGTGCTCATCGTCCTGGACGACCTCGACCTGCCGCTCGGCAGGATACGGATGCGCGCGAGCGGCGGCTCCGGCGGCCACAACGGCCTCAACTCCATCAACGCGGCGCTCGGCACGCAGGACTACGCGCGCCTGCGCATCGGCATCGGGAGGCCGGATAGAGAGACGATAGGCTACGTCCTCGGCGCGTTCACGCCCGACGAAGCGCCGGAGGCCGAAGCGGCCATAACGCGCGCCGCCGATGCCGCGGAGGCGTGGCTCACGCACGGCGTCAACTACGCGATGGACAACTTCAACTGATCGTGCGCCTGTCCGTCCGCATCGCCGCTGCCACCGCCCTGCTCCTCGCCGCGTCTGCCTGCACGGACGCAACGCCGACGCCGACGCGCGTTCCGTGGGCTACCGCGACGCCCATACCTCTTGCAACGGCCACGCCAACTCCAACGCCCGTCCCGGCATCCGCTCCGTTCGCCGAGGTCCCCAACGCTCCCGAACGCGACGACTTTGCGCTCGCGCAACGGTTCTCCGGCGTGGCGGCCGCTCCCCTGCCCATCGAAACGCTCTACGCGAACGAGGAGGTAGGCTTCACGCGACGGTTCATCGGTTTCAACCTCATCGCCAACACCACGTTCGAGTTCGACGCCACCGTAAGGTTCGTGACCCCCAACGCCGTCTGGTATTTCCGGGCGGACGCCGAGGTGGACACCGACGCGCTGGCCGAAGCAGCGGATGAGTTCGAGCGACACATCCTGCCGGGCGTTCTCGATCTCGTCCTGCCGGAGCGTGCGTTGCCCGGCAGGATCGCCATCGTTCACGGCTCGCTGCCCGGCGTGGGCGGCTATTTCAACGGGGGCGACGTATTCCCCCGCGCCGTACGCGCGCACAGCAACGAGCGGGTGGGGCTGTACCTGAACGACGACCAGCCCATCGGCAGCGACGTCTATGTCGCGGTGCTTGCGCACGAACTACAGCACCTCGTCCACTGGCTGGCCGACCCCACCGAGTCCGCATGGGTGCAGGAAGGATTCTCGGAACTCGCGGCGCGAACGCTCGGCTACGACGCCATCCCATTCCTCTTCTACCGCGGCAACCCGGAGGTCTCCATCCGCGACTGGCCACCGCTGGACGAGGACCCGCTCCCCAATTACGCAGGCGCGGCGCTCTTCGCCACTTACCTGGCGGACCGCCTGGGCTCGGACGGCATCGCGGCCATCGCAGCGGAGTCGATGGACGGCGAGGAGAGCGTGCAGGCCGTGCTGGACGAGGCTTATCCCGGAACGGACTTCGAGGCGCTCTTCGCCGACTGGCTCGCCGCGAATGCGTCCGGCGGTTCGACCCCGCCCTACGGCTACGCCAACGCGTCGCCCACCGTCCAGGCGACACGCACGCTCACGGGGCCGGGGCGCGTCGAGGGCGAGGTGACCCAGATGGGCGCGTGGCTGCTCGATATCGACGCGAGCGCTCCGCTCGACGTGACGTTCACCGGAGAGAGGGCAACGCCACTCCTGCCCGTGGAGCCGTTCAGCGGCGAGTCGTGCTGGTGGGGCAACGCGGGGGACTCGCTCCACGCCAGCCTCACCCGAACGATCGACCTCACCGGCGTGGACAACGCCTTGCTGTCGTTCCGGGCGTGGTGGGAGATCGAGCAGCACTGGGACAGGGGCTACGTCTCGGTGTCGACCGACGGCGGGGAGTCGTGGAGCATCCTGAGCGCCACGAGGACCACGACGGACGACCCCTTCCAGGTCGCGTTCGGGCCGTCCTATACAGGCTCTTCGCGTAGCTGGCGGCGCGAAACCGCCGACCTCACCCCGTTCGCGGGGCATGAAGCGCTGCTCCGCTTTGACTACCTCACCGACGACTCGACCCACGAGAGCGGCTGGTGCATCGACGACATCGCCATCGACGACATCGACCTGTTCGACGACGCCGAGACGGACGGCGATTGGCGGGCCGACGGGTTCGTGCGCATCGGACGCGCAGGCGTCGAACAGCGGTTCGCCATCCGGCTCGTTGAGGGCAGGGGAGACGCGGCAAACGTCACGGCGCTGACCGTAAGCAGCGACGGTGCCGCGTCGTTCCGCGCCGACAGCCCTGTTACGATGGTCGTGACCGGGTTCGCCGACAAGACGTCCGAACCGGGGAGATTCGAGGTGCGCGCCGTGGAGTCCACGAACGGGAACAGCGGATGATCCCGCAGACCACCTCCGGCCGGTGGCTCGTCGGCGCCATCGTCATCGGCACCCTGACCATCGCGTTCAGCCTCGTCATGGGCGTAGGGAATCGCGACCGCGAGCCCGACCTCCTCCCCGCGGGGTCGCCGGGGCGCGCCGTGCAGGACTACCTCCTCGTGGTGCAGGAGGACGGCATACGCGCAGCCAACGCACTACTGAGCGAGGAGACGCGCGAGCGCTGCGACTGGGACAACCTGTCCAGCGGGAGATTCTATGCTCCCCTGGGCTACTTCCCCTCGGACTCGTTCAGCATCCGGTTGCTGCGTGAGGAAGAGGACGACGACGAGGCCACCGTTACAGTCGAGGTCACGGAGGTAGACACGCCCGGGGACATCCCGTTCTTCGGCGGTTCGGTCTCCGAGTACGAGCAGACATACGAGCTCACCCGCGAAGAGGGCGAATGGCGGCTACACTACCCGGGGTGGTGTCCGCCCAAGGACACGCCTACCCCACCGGCCACGGTCTCGAAAGCGGAGCCATAACCATCTTGTTCTCAGGATTTGACTTCCTCATCATCCCCATCGTCGCGCTGGTGCTCCTCGCTGGAGGAGCGGCCAGCATCATCGCGCTCGCGCTCCGGTCGCGGAATGACGGCGCCGACCCGGGCATCGGGACGACGCGCCGCATCTTCCTGTACGGCCTCGCGTTCGCCGCACTCATCACGGCGGCGAGCGGATTCGCCCTGCTGGCGGGCGCCCTGCTCACTCAAATCTCCGGAGACGTCATCGCCGGTGATGGTGCGAGCGCCCTCGCGTTCGGCATCGCCGCCGGAGGCGTCGGGCTCGCGGTGTGGGCGCTGCTCTGGCGCGCGGCGCAACGTTCCGTGGAGCGCCACCCTGCGGAGGCCGGAGCGCTGGGCCGCAAGGTCTACGTCTACCTCGTGCTCGGAGCGGCAGCGATAACCATCGCGTTCTCTCTCACGCTGTTCATCGGAGACCTGATCGACGGCATCGGCGCGGACCTCGGTGACCTCGCCATCCCGCTCGTCTGGGCCGGCGTCTGGGCGTTCCACTGGCGCATCGAGGCTGCGGAGGGACAGCGCTCGCAGGCGGCTGCAACCGCTCGGCGGATCTACATCTACACCTTGTCGGTCTACGGCCTCATACTCCTGGCCGCCGGAGCCGCCATCCTCGGCGGAGCGCTGCTGAACGCCGGGTACCAAACCGCGTTCAACGGCGACAACAGCCCGGACGGCCTGCCCGAAGCGTGGAGCTTCTTCATCGTGGGCGCGGCGCTGTGGGGCACACACTGGCTCTGGTTCGCTCGCGGCGACGCCTCCGGTCTCCGGCAGGCGGTGCTCTACGTGCTGGGCGTCTTCGGCGGGACGGCGGCAGCCACGGGCGCGCTCTCCACGCTCCTCGTCATCTTCATCAGATGGCCGCTGGACCCGGAACGGGGCAGGTCGGGCCTGGAACACTTCGACGCCGTGCCAGAGACGTTGGTGGTGCTGCTGGTAACCGCCGCCGTGGCCGCGTACCACCGGCAGGTCGCGCTCTCCGAGGCTGCGGCAGCGCCCGGACAGGGAGTGCGTGCACAGCGCGCCTACCGCCACCTCTCCGCCGCCATCGGCCTCGGCACGCTCTGGGTCGCGCTCACGCTGCTTATCGCCGTCGCAGTGGGGCTCGCCGTGCCGAGCGCGCAGGGCTCGTTCACGGGCGATCGCTGGTGGGGCACGCCGCTCTCCATCAGCATCACGCTTCTCATCGTCGGCGCGGGGCTCTGGGGCTGGCACTGGCCACGACTGCAGAGCGCAGCACACTCCGATGCGGACGAGCGCGCCTCGCTCTCACGCCGCGCCTACCTCTTCACCGTATTCGGCGTTTCCGTTGCGGCGGGGCTCATCTCGCTCATCACCCTCCTCTACGGCGTGCTGGAAGCGGCCCTCAACAACGAACTCTCCACCGCCGTGCTGGATGGCGGCAAGTGGGCGCTGGGCGTGGCGGTGACCGCGGTAGTGGTGAGCGTCTACCACTGGCTTGTCCTGCGCGAGGACGCAGCGGCAGCGCCGCCTGCACCGGAGCGGCCATCCGTGCCGCAGGCGCCTCCCAAGCGAGTGACGGTGCTCGTGAGCGCGGACGACGCTGCACTGATCGAAGCGCTCGAACGCGCGCTCGGCACGAGCATCGAGCGGCGCACCCGCGCCGACGCCGCAGGCGTGCCTTCGCTCTCCGACGACGAGGCGTCGGCCATCGCAGAGCGCATCCGCAGCACACCGGGCGAGGAAGTCGTGCTCGTGGTCGACGGAGACGGCGTCCGCATCGTCCCTCTGTGAGAGAACGCCACTCGTAGAGTGATACCCTTTCCGCATGGCCCTCGTACCGCTCGACGCCGCGCTCGCCCCGGATGACCTCGCTCTGCTGCGCCGCCTCGGCGATGCTGCCACGAACGAGGGCGTCGAGTTGTGGCTGGTCGGCGGACCGGTGCGCGACGCCCTGCTGAGGCGCCCCGTGCTCGACCTCGACCTCGCGTCGGAAGCGCCCGCGGCCGAACTCGGTCCACGGCTCGCTGAGCGGCTCGGCGGGACGTGCGGGGCGAGGTCGCAGTTCGGCACGGTCAAGCTGCGGCTGGGTGGCAGGACGCTCGACCTCGCTACCGCCCGCGCCGAGGTCTACCCCTACCCTGCATCGCTGCCAGTCATCGTGGCGGGTGCCGGTATCGCAGACGACCAAGCACGGCGCGACTTCGGCATCAACGCGATGGCGGCATCGTTGCACCCGAAGCGCTTCGGAGAGCTGCTCGACAGCCAAGGCGGCGTGGCTGACCTCGACGCAGGCGTCGTGCGCGTGCTGCATCGGGCCTCGTTTCGCGACGACCCCACGCGCATCTTCCGCGCGGCTCGGTACGTCTCGCGGTTGGGGTTCCGGCTCGATGCTGCGACGCGCAGGCAGTTGCGGAACAATCTCCGGCACGTCGACGCCCTCTCCGCCGCACGGGTCCGTCGCGAGATCGACCGCATGCTGACCGAGCAGGACGCGGCTCGCGCCGTGCTCACGGCGCTCCGGCTCGGCGTGCTTCCCGCAGTCGAGGCCGGACTCGCCGCACCGGAGGTCAGAGCAGCGTTGAAGCGTGCCGACGCACGCGGTCTACGGGGGCAGGTGCTCCTCGGCGCGCTCGCCTATCCCCTGCCCGCCGAACCCGCCGACGCCTTCCGCGAGCGCATCGGCGCGGGCAAGCGGCAGGCGCAGGTCATGCGCGCCGTCGTGCGCCTGCGCGAGTCCGAACCAAGGTTGGCCTCAGCGACGCGTGTCAGCAGGACATCGGCCATCGTGGGCGTAGCGCCCCGCGAGGCCGTGGAGGCGGCGTCAGCCGCAGCCGCGAGCGCGTCCGCCCGCCGCAACCTCGCGCGCTACCTCGACGCATCGCGTCGCCGATCGCCGCTGGACGGCCACGACATGCTGGCGCTCGGAGTGCCGCCGGGGCCTGCGGTCGGCGCGATGCTCACCTCGCTGCGCAACGCCGTGCTGGACGGCGTCGTGCGGGGTCGCACCCAGGCGGAGCGCTTCGTGCGGGAGCGGCTTGCCGCTCAAGGGTAGCCCGGCATGACGTCCATCGGCGAGCTCAACGAACGGTCGCTGCACCGGGCACTGAAGGAGCGCTACGCCGTCCCCGGGAGCGAGACCGAGCAGGTCATCGACGGCTTCGTGACCGACGTGGTCGCGGATGGCCGGATCGTCGAGATACAGACCGGCAGCTTCGGGCCGCTCAGGAACAAGCTGACACGCCTGCTCGATGCGCATCCCATCACGCTGGTGCATCCCATCGCCAAGGACAGATACCTCGTCAGAGTGCCGGACGACCCTGCCCTGCCGCCGACGCGGCGAAAGTCGCCGAAGCACGGCTCAGTGTTCGACGTCTTCCCGGCGCTGGTCAGCATCCCGGGGTCGCTCGCGCACCCCAACCTGACGCTGGAGGTCGTGATGACCGTCGAGGAGGAAGTGCGCGCCCCGAGCGAGCGCCGGGGACGATGGCGGCGCGACTTTACGCGCGTCGACCGCCGGCTCGTGGACGTCGTCGAAACGCACACCATCGCGTCGATGGCCGACCTCTTCGCCCTGGTCGATGCCCGTCTCCCTGAGACGTTCACGACGACCGACATCGCAGTGACCATGGGATCAACGCGGAGCCTCGCTCAGCAGGCGGCGTACTGCTTCCGCGAGGGGGGCGTCATCGAGATCTGCGGCAAGGACGGCAACACGCTCGTGTACCGGCGCGTGGGGTGATTGTCATTCCGAGCGAAGTGCAGCGAAGCCGGGGAATCTCTCAGGGAACGCACCGCACACGCAACGCTCCTCTGAGGGATGTTTCGACTTCGCCTCCGGCTTCGCTCAACATGACAGCTCTTAGCTACGCGTACTCGTCGTAGATGCTCTCGAACTTGCCGAGCTTGAACTTCGCCATGTTGCGGCAGACGGCGCGCACGCGCTCCTGCTCCTCGTCCGTGACCGCGAGCTGGGCTATCGCGTTCGCCGCGCGCTCCGTGTGCTCGATGTCCGCGCCCATATGAACGACGAAGAACTCCATCGCTTCCTCAGGTATGCCGTAGGAGTGGAGGTGGTTGTAGAACTCGGTCGCATAGCGCTGCACCATCGTCTCGTTGGAGAGGGCGTTGGCGCGCATCTGCGCGGGGGTGGCGAGGTACATGTCGTGCAGGCAGGCCGCGGTGTGCGCGAGGCAGCCGTAGGCGGGCAGCGCGTTCTCGAATTCGTCGTCGCTGAGGCCGAGCGCGAACCCGAATTTCTTGCACATATCCGGGTGGGTTATCTCCTCGTTCAGCCCGCCCGCGTAGACGCGGAAGAGGTCGTTGCGGGGCGCGGCCTGCACCGCGAGCAGCGCGAATCCCTTGAGGATGGCCATGTTGTGCCGGTAGTGCTGGATGGCGAACCCCTGCATGCGGCGCTTCGTGAGCGTGCCCGCGCGCAGGTCCGCGAAGTAGCGGCTTTCCAGCAGCCGCTCGACGCCGGGCTCGATGATGTCGTTGATCACCTCGTCGACGAATCTCTGCGCGGGAGCGTCGGTGCTCATGGCCTGCCTCCTGCCGGTGGGCGTTCGCCCGCATTGTGCTGGTGGCAGCGCGAGGGGTCAACACGCGCGCAGGCGACGCTCACTCCTTGCGCGGCGGGCGCACGCTCCCGTACCGTTCGGGGGATGACCGAGTCCACCTACCGCATGCGGCTGCTGAGCGTCCACCCGCTCGACGCGCCGGTCGTCGCGCTGGCCGCGAGCATGACCGCGCCCGGAGCCGCGCGCACACGGCTCACCGCCGTCGGCGCCGTGAAGTGCCACGGCACCCGCGAGCTCGACACCTTCCACGCCGCCGACGCCAGCGCGATGGTCGCACTCGCCGACTTCGCAAGCGGCGCGCCCATCGTGGCGCACGGCCTGGCGGACGCGCTCGGCGAAGACGCGGCGTCCGCGATGAGCGCAGGCGTATGGGACGTGCGCGAACTCGCCGAGCTCCTAACGCCCGAGAGCGCCGACGACTCGCTCGCGCAACTCGCTGGACGCCTAGGCGTCGACACGCCCGACAGCGGAGGCGCAGAGCGGCCCGCTGTCACCGATGCCCGGCTCACCTACGCCGTCTACCTCGCACTCGTGGAGCGAGCGCAGGGCCTCGGAGCCGGGTTGCTGCGGCGCCTCGCCGACCTGCTGGCGCGAGCGCACAGCCCGCTCACCGACCTCGTGTTTGCGCTCGCCGAGTCGCCTTCGGCGGGCGAGGCAGGGCCCATCGGCGGCATCGACCCGCAGGAGATCGCGCACCGACTGGAACGCCCGCGCAGCCTCGGCATGCCGAAGCCCACGAAGCCGGTGACGCCTGACGAGGTGCGCCAACTGCTGTCGAACGACGGCCCGTTTGCGCAGCGCTTCCGCCGTTACGAGGCGCGCGGTGAGCAGGCCGAGATGGCCGAGGCGGTCGCACGGGCGTTCGGCTCGTCTGACGCGGACGCGGAGCCGCACCACCTGCTCGTGGAGGGCGGCACCGGCATCGGCAAGTCCGTCGCCTACCTGCTGCCCGCCGTGCTCTTCGCGCTGCGCAACAACGTGCGCGTCGTCGTCTCCACGAACACCATCAACCTGCAGGAGCAGTTGATTAGCAAGGACATCCCGGACCTGCTGGACGTGCTGCGCGGGGTGCCAGGGCTGGACGTCTCCAACTTCCGGTACGCACAGTTCAAGGGGAAGGCGAACTACCTCTGCCTGCGACGCTGGGAGGCGGCGGCGAACAGCGACATGACGTCGCCCGACGACGCCCGCACGTTGGCGAAGACGCTCGCGTGGCTCCGCGAGACGCGCACCGGCGACCGCTCGGAGCTGCGGCTGTCCGGTTCGGAGCTCTTCTCGTGGGACCGCATGAGCGCAAGCGGCTTCGCGGTCTGCACCGGCGCGCGGGAGGGCGCGTGCTTCTACCGCCATGCCCGCGACGAGGCCGCGTCCGCGCACCTGCTTGTCGTGAACCACTCGCTGCTGCTCTCGAATCTCCAGGTCGGCGGCTCGCTGCTCCCCGACTACGACTACCTCATCGTCGACGAGGCGCACAACCTCGAGGCCGAGGCGACGCGCCAGTTCGGCTTCCGCGTCTCGCACTCGACCGTCGAGAACCTCGTCGAACGGCTTGGCGACGTGCTCCACGGCTTCGGGACAGTCGTCCGGGCGAGTGCGCTGGAGGAGTCGCGCAAGGAGAGCGCCGAGCTCCGCCGCGACGAGGCGCAGATGCCGCTCTACAAGGTGCGCGACGAGTGGGCGCAGCTCACGGCGGGACTCGCGCAGTTCACGGCGGAGCAGCGCGAGTCGGACGAGGGCGAGATACGCATCACGCCCTCGGAGCGAGCGCAGCCCGCGTGGTCGGCGCTCGACATCGCGTGGGACGGCTTCGAGCGCAGCGCCGCCGAGGCCAGCGAGCGCGCCGACGCCCTGCTGCGCGAGATGGAGAGCCTGCCGCCGGAGACCGCGCCCGTGCTGGAGCAGTTGAAGGGCGAACTCACCGAGTGGATGGTCGACCAGGCCGAGGCGCGGCAGAAGATACGCAGCTTCGTCTCCGAGCCGGACGCGGATACCGTCTACTGGGTGGGGCGCGGCGACAACCTCTCGCTGAACGGCGCGCCGCTCGACGTCGCCCCACGCCTGCACGAGGAGCTGTTCGCGCCGAAGCCGACCGTCGTCCTCACGAGCGCCACGCTCACCGTCGCGGGCGGCTTCGCGCACGTCCGCACGCGGCTCGGCGTCGAGGATCCCGGCGAGGTCTGCCTCGGCTCGCCGTTCGACTACCGGAACGCCGCCCTGCTCTGCCTGCCGACTGACATGCCGGAGCCGAACGACCCGCGCTACACCGACGCCGTCGCGACCGTGCTGGAGCGCCTGGCGAACGTTGCCGAGGGCCGGACGATGGCGCTGTTCACGTCGCACGCCGCCGTCCGCGCTACCGCATCGCGGCTCCGCCGGGTGCTGCCGAAGCGCGGCATCGGCGTGCTCGCGCAGGGAGTCGACGGCACGCCGCAGCAACTGCTCGCGCGCTTCCGCGCCCAGCGCAGCGCCGTCCTGCTCGGCACCGCGTCGTTCTGGGAGGGCGTCGACGTCGGCAACGAGACGCTCAAGGTGCTCGTCGTGGCCCGGCTCCCGTTCAACGTGCCGACGGAGCCGATCTTCGCAGCGCGCTCGGGCCAGTACGAGCAGCCGTTCATGCAGTACGCGGTGCCGCAGGCCGTCCTCCGTTTCCGCCAGGGGTTCGGACGCCTCATCCGCAGCAAGGGCGACCGCGGCGTCGCCGTCGTGCTGGACAGCCGCATCACGTCCAAGGCGTACGGGCGCATGTTCCTCAACTCGATGCCGCCCGCCACCATCGTCAAGGGACGCTTCGACGAGCTCGCCCCCGCTGTGGGCCGCTGGCTGGCGCTGGAATCGTGACCGCGACCGTCACGATGCGCGTCGAGGAGCCGCTCGACCTACAGAGCTCGCTCACGTCCGGCCAGTGCTTCCGATGGCGCGTCGACGCCGACGGACGCTGGACCGGCGTGCTGAGCGGCAGCATCGTGCGACTGGAACGCACGCGCGACGGCCTGCGCGTCGCGAGCGCCCCTGCCCCGCCGGACGAGACCGCGCACGCCCTGCGCGCCTACTTCCGCATCGGCGACGACCTCCCTGCCGTGCAGCAGCGCATCGCGTGGGACGACAACGTACGCGAGGGCATCGCAATGTACCCCGGCATGCGCATCCTCCGGCAGGAGCCGTGGGAGACGCTCGCCGCCTTCATCCTGTCGTCCACGTCCAACATGCCCCGCATCAGCCGCACCGTCGAACTGCTCGCCACGACGTTCGGCGAGCGCCTGACGCTCGACGGCGCGGAGCGCTACGCGTTCCCGGGCGCGGCGCAGCTCGCCGAGGCGGGCGAGGCGCGCCTGCGCGAGCTCGGATGCGGCTTCCGCGCGCCGTACCTGGCGCAGGCGGCAGAGGCCGTCGCCGACGGCAGGCTGACGCTCGACGCGCTGCGGGAGGCGTCCTACGACGAGGCGCTCGCCGCGCTCACGGCGCTGCACGGCATCGGTGAGAAGATCGCCGACTGCGCGATGCTGTTCTCGTTGGAGAAGACAGAGGCGTTCCCAGCCGACCGCTGGGTGCTGAAGGTGCTCCGCGAGTGGTACGGTCTGCCCGCGAACGCCAAGTACGCGACGGCGCGCGAGTGGGCATGGGAACGCTTCGGCGCGGATGCCGGTTACGCCAACCAGTACCTCTTCTGGCGCATCCGACAGTCCACCCGCCCCCTCCGCTCCATCGCGTCGCTATGAGTTCGTCGTTCCTGCGGAGGCAGGAACCTCGCAGCCCTTGCGACACGCAGCGGGCGGGATGTGGAGTATCGAATGGTAGACTCACCGTATGACAGGGAAAGGCGTGCCCCTCAAATCGGTCGAAGAGAAGTTGCGCGCGATTGAGAAGGCGTCACAGTACGACTTCCCTACCGCCGACATCGACGTCATGCTCCAAGAGATCGAAGAGGGGAGCAGACGCTCGGGTTACCCCGAATGACCACCCCTGACCTCACCGGACAGGTAGCCCTCGTCACCGGCGGCAGCCGCGGCATCGGACGACAGCTCGCCCTCGCGATGGCGCGCCACGGCGCGACCGTGGTCGTCACCGCGCGCAACCTCGACTCCTCCCCCGGCAGCGGCGGCACGCTGCGCGGGACTGCCGATGAGATCGTTGCCGCGGGCGGCACGGCCCACGCCATCCCCGCCACGATCACCGGCTCCGCGGACGCGGCGCGCCTCGTCGAAGAGACCGTCGAGCGCGCCGGTCGGCTGGACATCCTCCTGAATAACGCGGGCGTCTACCCGGAGGCGCGCATCGCCGAGATGTCCGACGAGGACTGGCACGACAACATGGACGTGAACATGAACGCCGTCTTCTACGTGACGCGCGCGGCGTTGCCGGTCATTGCGCGGCAGGGCGGCGGACGCATCTACAACGTGTCGAGCGACCTCGCGATCCGCTTCGCGGTAGGGCGCGTCGCCTACTCGGCGGCGAAGGCCGCGCTCGACATCTTCTCGCAGGCGCTCGCCCTCGAGGTGCGCGAGCAGAACATCGAGGTCGTCTCATGGACGCCCGGCCACGTCCTGACCGACATGAGCTGGCCCCGCGCCAAGGAGAGCGTCGAGACCGTCGAGCCGTCGTTCCTCTGGATGCTCGCCCAGCCCCCCATGGCCCTCACCGGCCTCATCCTCCGCAAGAACGACTTCGGCAAGACCTGGGGCGAGGGGGTGTGACACCAGCCCATTGCACGAGCGCAGCAGCAGTGCATAGGGTGGATGCATGCCTAGAGAAGTCGGCCCGTGGACGAAAGACAAGCTCAAAGTAGTTGAGGACTATCTCTCCCCTTACCTGACGGCAACACAGAGAGCCACAGAACGCGTCTACATAGACGCATTCGCAGGTCCGGGTACGAATATCCTTGAGCGAACCGGAGAAATCATTGATGGCTCGCCACTGATTGCCCTTTCGGCAAAGGGCAAGGACGGTCGAGGCTTCGATCGCTTGTTCTTCATAGACGACGATGCCGACGCAATCACGGAGTTGCGGTCTCATATAGCAAGACTTGGCGAGAGCCATCGAGCCGAAGTCATCTATGGGGACGTCAATGTCGCACTCCCTCGGCTGATGACCAGAATCAACCAGAGGTCACCCGCCTTTGTCCTATTGGATACGGAAGGAATCGAACCCCGTTGGGAGACAATCCAATCACTAGCGGCATGGCGGACTGAGTTGCTCATCAACTTCCCGTTGGGCATGTCCATCAACAGAAACGCGGAGTCTGCCAAGACCGAGGCGTACTTCGGGACGCCCGAGTGGCGGGAGTATTGGAATGGAGGGCGGCTGTCTCGCACATCAGGGCTGATTCGCTTCTACTTGGACCGCCTAGCTGAGTCAGGGTGGAATGAACAGCCCTCGCACTCCCGCTTAGTCAAGGGAGACGGCAATAAGCATCTGTACTACCTACTCTTTGCCAGCAAAGATCCAGCAGGGGGGCGCATTATGAACTGGGCGTTCAATCAGCCGGACGCAACGGGACAGGGTCGGCTCGCTCTATAACGCAGGGACCGCCACCGGCATCCCATCCCACACACGCCCATCGAGGTCCCTGCCCGCCTTCTTCTTCCCGACGCGCCTGCCGTCGGCGTCGAACGCGCCCCACTGCTTGAAGAAGAAGTCGACCTCCGCCTCGGCGCACTGGTCGCGGATGGAGCGGAACCACTCCAGCCTCGGACGCCGCGCGCCGGGGCCGCTCTCGCCGCCCGCGATCACCCAGTGAACGCCGGTCAGGTTGAGGTCGTTGAGCGGACCGAGCAGCGGCTCGCACGAGAGGAAGCGCACGGCGGCGGGCACCTCGCGGAGCGAGTCGATGCGACGCGTCCAGTACCTGTTCTCGACCGACACGCCGAGCCAGACGTTGGACGGCCACTGCAGCGTCGGCGCGAGTTGCCGCGCGCGCTCGGCGCGCTTCGTGAGCACCTGGAAGGTGTGCTGCCCGGCCTCCTCCATCACGTCGAACACCTGCCGGATGTACTCCTCCGGCACCTCTTCGTGGAAGAGGTCGGACATGGAGTTCACGAAGATGCGGCGCGGCTTCTCCCATTCGAGCGGTTGGCGCAGTCGCTCCGGGCGCAGTTGCAGGTCGAACCCCTGCTCGTACGGATGACCGGGCACGCCCCGGAACCGGTTTGCGAAGCGCATCGCGTAGCAGTGCGCGCACCCCGGCGATATCTGCGTGCAGCCCGTCACGGGGTTCCACGTCGCTTCCGTCCACTCGATCTTTGAGTTGTCGCTCATGGCCGCGTCATTATCTCCGCGTGGTTCGTCCGGCGCACCGGTACAGTCCTGCCTTCTTTCATTGCTCCCATTGCCGCACGGCGCATGCCAACCGCGCAATGAGCGGATGTCACACGCCCCTCACTGTGACACGCGCCCATTGCGCCGACGATGCCGCGCTTCCTACCATGTCCCACAGGCGCCTCCCCAACTCCTCCAGCGGAGGAAGGGGCCGGGGCGAGGATCGACGCGGGAGGTTCACTATGGCTCAGCAGGGCTCAGAAATCGGGGGCAATGAGCCCGGATGAGCCCCTGAAAGGCTCACCGGGGCAACCGGTTCTACGAGTGAAATCGTGCAAATGAGCCGAAATGAGCCGGTTTTCCGCGAAAACGCTTCCAACCCCCCTGCGGCGCCCCCTCAGCCGTCGGTCAGCCGGGGCCGGCGCGCGAGGAGGACGAGCGTCCCGCCGACGGCGCTCAGCACGGCGCTGAGCGTGAAGACGAGCAGGTAGCTGCCCGTAAGGTCGTGCGACCACGCCGCCGCCAGCGGGCCCATCGAGTTGCTGAACATGTGCACCGGCGACACCATCCCGCGGATGCCGCCGATGGAGGCCCGCCCGAAGTAGTCCGCCCAGATGATGTTCATCACCGTGAAGAGGATGCCCGTCGCCGTGCCGAACAGCAGCCCGAACGCATACGACAGCAGCGCGCTGTCCGTGAACAGGAACAGGACGATGCTCACCGCCATGAAGTAGTAGCTCACCGCCATCAGCCGCTGCACCGGCACCCGCTCGGCGGCCAGCCCCGCCGCGATGGAGACCGGCATGGAGATGAGCGGCGAGAGCGACAGCGAGATGACCGCCGCCTCGCTGGAGACGCCGACGTCGGTCAGGTAGGAGTACCAGTGGAAGTGGATGCTCGTGGTCACGAAGCTCTGGATGCTCACCGCGGCCGCGATGAGGTAGAACGCGGCCGAGCGCAGCGCCATCCGGCGGTCGAACGCGACCTCGACGGGCGCCGCACGCCTCCCCTGCCGACCGGCGTCGCGGATGTCCACGCCGTCGGGCAGCAACCCGAGGTCCTCGGGCTGCCGCCGCAGGAACAGCAGCGCGGGCAGCAGCGACGACGCCCAGACCGTGATGCCCATCGCCACCCACGCCGTCCGCCACGAGCCGGAGACGAGGATGCGCTCCACCATGACGGGGAACGCGATCTGCCCGAAGCGCTGGCCGAGGTTCGAAAGCGCCCCCGCCCTGCCACGCATGACGATGAACCACTTGGGGATGACGACGCCGATGACCATGAAGAACGTGGACGCGATGACCGTCCGCCCGAGTATCTGGAGAGCGAAGTGGTGCCACAGCTCCTGCACCGCCCCCATCAGCACAAAGGTCAGTCCCATGATGGCAATGGCCACGGTCATGATGATGCGCGAGCCGTACCGGTCCATCAGCGGCCCCACGATCAGCGAGGCAAGCCCGCCCATGAACGAGCCGATCGACATCGGGAGCGTGTAGAGCGCGCGGCTCCAGCCGAACTCCTCCGTCATCGGCCCCTGGAAGACGCCGAGCACCGGGTTCGTCTCGACGCCCCCCGCGAACGATATGACCGAGAGGACGATGACGATGACGATGGTCCACCCGTAGAACCACGGCTTGCGCCGTCGCGTGGGAGGCCGGTAGCCCTCAGTCTCTTGCATTGCTTTGGGAGCGTCTTAATGGGGAGTGCAGAGGGGCAGTGCCCCTCTGCCGGGGGCGCGGGGGTGTCCCCCAAGCCTGTCCTGAGCCTGCCGAAGGGCGTTCGGGCGGGCGGGTGGGAAGAACGACGCTCGCCAGGGAGAACCGGTAGGGCGAGGGCGCTCGGCAGAGGCTCATCAGGGCACGACGATGATGAACTTGCCGAAGTGCTCCGACTTCTCCATCTCCTCGTGAGCGGTTGCGGTCCCAGCCAGCGGAACACTGGCCTGGATGGCCGTGCCTATCTGCCCCCTGGAAGCGGCATCGACGATGCGCCGCAGTTCGTCCGTCGAGCCCATGAACGTGCCGAACAGCCGCAGTTGCTTGCTGAACAGCTGGCCCAGGTGTATCTGCGCCTGGTAGCCCGCCGTAACGCCGCAGATGCCGTACCTGCCGCCGCGCGCCAGCGACGCGTACGCGTCCTCGAAGAACGCCGCGCCGGTGCTGTCCACCACGAGGTCGACGCCGCGCCCGCCGGTCAGCTCCTTCGTCCGCTGTGCGAGGTTCTCCACCTTGTAGTTGATGGCGTAGTCCGCGCCCAGCTCCTTGGACTTGCGCACCTTCTCGCCCGTGCTCGTGGCCGCGATGCACGTCGCGCCGACGACGCCCTTGATGAGCTGGATGGCCGCGGTGCCGACCCCGCTGGACGACGAGAGCACCAGCGCGGTCTCATTCGCCTGCAGCCGCCCCTCCCGCACGACGATGCCCCACGTCGGCAGGTAGATGGTCGGCAGCGCCGCAGCGTCCTTGAAGGAGAGCGAGTCCGGTATCGGCACGACGTTCTCCGCCGGAACGGCAACGTATTCGGCGTTCGACCCCTGCCGGTTCGTGCCGATCATCGAGGGGGGACTCGTGCTGCAGAGCGGGTTCACGACGACGCGCTCACCCACGCTGACGCTGTCCACCCCCTCGCCCAGCGCTGCGATCTCGCCGGCGCAGTCGCCGCCCAGGATGCGCGGCATGTCCTCCGGCGCAACCTTCGTGCCGCGCAGCCCGGCGCGGGTGTAGAGGTCCAGCCGGTTCAGCGCCGATGCACGCACGCGGACGAGCACCTCGCCCGGTCCGGCCTCCGGCTCCGGCATGTCGCCGTACTGGATGGCCGATGGCCCTCCGTGGTTCCGTATGAATGCCGCTTTCACCGCTCGCTCTCCTGTTTCACAGACGTGGTCTGTCCGCCCGAACACTCGCGGCGGACAGACCGGCTCTTCCGGCAAGTCCCGTCATTCCAGCGAAAGCCGGAATCCGGCGTGGCCGTCAGGCCACTCGCGCCGCACTCTTCAGCGTTGCGCCTGGCTCAGGTGCCTGGCGTAGAAGTCGAACACCTTGTCCCAGCCGTCTTTGGCCTGCTCCGGACGGTGCGACGCGCCGCTCCAGTTGAAGAACGCGTGCCCCGCGCCGTCGTAGCGGTGGAACTCGTACTCCTTCCCGTGCTTCTGCAACTCCGCCTCGATGGCGTTCACCTGCTCGATGTCCGGGTTGCCGTCGTCGTTGCCGAACAATCCCAGCACGGGACAGCCCATGTTGGGCGTCATGTCGATGACCGGGTCCGGCTGGTTCTCGTTGATGCGGTCAGGCGTCGGAATGACGTTGCCGCCCCAGCAGTCAACCGCCGCGTCCAGCTCCAGGTTGCAGCCCGCCATATAGGCGACGCGCCCGCCGGAGCAGAAGCCGATGACGCCCACCTTGCCTGTCGCGTCGTCCCGGGCGCGGATGTAGTCCAGCGCGCCCTGCAGGTCGCCGAGCACGAACGCGTCGCGCTGCCCGCCGTCGTCGCGGATGCGGGCCGACATCTCGGCGGGTGTGCCGGGGCCCATGCGGTGATGCAGGTTCGGGCAGACCGCCAGGTAGCCGTGGTGGGCGAACCGGCGCGTCACCTCGATGCACCATTCGTCCCATCCGGGCATGTGGTGCGCCACGAGCACCGTCGCGAACGGGCCGGGGCCTTCCGGCCTCGCCACGTAGGCGTCGATCTCGTCGCCGTTGTGTCCGGTGATCTGGATCGTCTCAGTCGTCATCCCCGGGTGCAGGACCGTTACTGCTGCCATGCTCTTCCCTCCTCTGCTTTGCTCGTGCGTATCCTACCGCAGGCTGACCTAGTCCACGCAGGCTATCCCGCGCAGTTACTCCACGTAGGCGACTGCCTCTATCTCGATTATGAACTCCGGCCTCGCCAGCCCGGAGATGATGAGGAGCGTGCTCGTCGGCGGCTTCTCGGGACGGTACTGCGCACGCGCAGCGCGCACCTCCTCCACGTTCTCCTCGCCCACGACGTACACCGTCGTCTTGACGATGTCCTCGAACTTCCCGCCGACGGACTCGACCGCGAGGCGCAGGTTCTTCATCACCTGCCCGACCTGCGCTGTGGGGTCGCCTATGCCCACGACGTCGCCGTTCTCGTCCGATGCCGTCTGCCCCGCGATGAAGACCCACGAGCCGACCTTCACGACGTGCGTGTACCGGCCCCCGTTCGGGGACATGCCTTCCGGTTGCAGATGCTCTACATTTGCCATTCGCCACCCTCCTGTCTGCGTTGTTGCGTGACCGTCCTCACTCTGGCTGCAGGGGGCATCGCGCCAGGCGAGCGTGGCCCAGCCTTGCTATATCCGGATGCCGAGCTCGCGCAGCGCGGCCTCCGCGCCGGAAGAGAGCGCCAGCCCTTCCACGACGCCCCGAGCGCAAGCATAACTCAGCGCGCTCAGCAACTCGGCGGACGGCGCCTCTCCCTCCGCACGGTGCGCTGCAGTCTCGGCAAGCGTCTCGTAGGAGCGGTCCAGGCTCCAGTAGAACGAGAGCAGGCGCGCCGCCTCCCATTCGGAGCGCGGCGGTGGAACGTCGCTCAGGTCGGTGAGGTCGTTCACGACCTTCGTATAGCGCAGTATGCCGGTGCGCTCGTTCTCGGGCGAGCCATAGAAACGCCGGTAGCGCAGAGCGTCGATACGGCGAACGTAGTCTTCCTCGCCGTAGACGTTGCGCGGCAGCCACTCGGCGCGCAGGTCGAGCACCTCGTTCCCCGAGGCGTCGGTCACAGCCGCCGCAACCTCGGAGCCGATGTACGGGTCGTACTCGTACTTCGCCGCGTTACGCAGCACGGCCTCCTGCAGCGCAAGCGTCACCTCGCGCGGGATCTTGCGGTACAGCCTTCCCTCTGCCGCGTCGTTGGTGTCCGCCCCGAGACCGCCGGTGTTGAAGGCGTAGAACTCCTGCCGCACGCCGTCCGCCTGCATCCGGCGGAGGATGTCGTACAGGAGGTTCGCGTTGTCATCCTCCAGCCCTATGATGAACGGGTCCGAGAAGTACTCGACGTACGGCCTGCCGATGGCGCCCGCAGCCGCGCCCATCTGCACGGCCTCGCCGTACATGAGCACGCGGACGTACTGCTCCAGGCTGAGCTTGCGCAGCGGCGGGATGACGGTGTTCTCCCGCATGACGGCCTGCCAGATGATGCGGTGCATGTGCCCCATCGGGACGTGGGCAGCCTCCGTCAGCGCTCCGCCCGTTACCCGGCTGATGACTTCCGCCACGCCCTTGCGCTGCAGCAGCCTGCGCCGCGAGAGCACCATCCGCATGTTCCGCGTCGGGTTCTGCGAGAAGTCGGGCTCGCCGGTCGCCGGGTCGGCCACGACGTTCTCCAGCGTCTCCTGCGGGTTCGGTTCGCCGGGCGCGCCGCGCACGACGTCGTAGGTCACGGGGTCGTCCTCTCGCGTCAGGCCGGACGGCACGGCGTAGAAGTTGTTCTCGGTGCCGTCGATGCCGTAGGCGTAGGAGACGCGCTGCCCGTCCAGTTCCACGTCGACCGGCTCGGCGAGCGGCTGGAGCAGGATGATGTCGTCGTTCATCGGGTAGACCCCTTCCTCGGGGTCCGGTTGCAGCGAGAGACGGGAAGCGAGTTCGCTGTTCGCCAGCTCGATCATGATGGTGAGCGTGCTCTTGCCGTGCAGCGACGGCCCGGTCGTCACGACGGCGGCGTTGTTCATGCTGCCGTCCAGCGCCCGGATGCGCGCAACGCTCAGCGCCGCCTGCAGCGCAAGCCCACCGTTCATCTTCGTCTGGTGCATCGCGATGCTGAGCGGGCCCATCTTGTGCTCGCCCACGTAGTCGAAACCGAGGTGCAGCGACAGCCCGCGCGTCGGAGCCTTGAACACGAGCCGCGTGAGGCTCTGGGCCTCTATCTCACCGCGTACGTCGTCAGGCAGGTCGAGTATCTCCAGCCACTCCGGTATGGAGAACTCCACGATGTCTGGGTCGCCCGAGCGCTCCCCTTCCGGTAGGTCGAACGTGAGTTGCCGCCACAGGTACGGCAGTTGCGGATAGCGCGCGCCCACGACCAACTGCCGCGCATGGAACGAACGCCCCGGTGCGTCGCATACCCGGCGGTCGGACTGCACGACGGTCTCGCCCGCGTCGAGCCACTCGCTGAGCCTCGCAGTGATGAGCGGCAGGATGCGGCAGAAGAGCCGCTGGTCGTCGTGGCCGAACTCGAGCGAGTCGCGGTTCGGCGTGAAGCCGTCCATGAGGTAGCGAGTGAGGTGCGGCTGGCGGGCAACGCCGCGCTGGCTGTAGAAGGCGAACCCGCCGGAGTTGAGCCGTACGACTGCCTCCGGGCCCGCGCGTCCCGCCGCCCGGCCCTCTGCGTTCGCGGCGGCGGCCTCTTCCGCGATGCTCCGCCACTCGTCGAGTGCCGCCCCGCGGTCGGAGTCCGGCAGTCCGCCGATCTCCCGCATGCGGGAAACGAGCCATTCGTCGCTGGGGTTGAAGAGTCCGCTGCCAGGGGTGTGGCCGCGTTTCGCGAGGGCGATGAGTTCGTTGAGTGCGGCGCTGAACTCGGGCAGCACCTGGGGCAGGGTCTGGTCTGTCTGGCTCTGGGTCACGCTTCTCTCCGGAGGCGGGGCTTGCCTCGGTCGTCTGATGTGGTGCGCCCCATACCCTACTACGTTAAGCGTGCAATTGTGTTGCTCATTGCGCCTGAGACACCGCTAAATCTAGAGAAGCCCAGCAGTGCTGGGCTTCTCTGTAAGGGTACAGATGCAGTGGCGTTAGGCGGGCCCGGCCTGCGCCTTCTCCACAGCCTCCTCCATCCGCCGGTGGAGTTCGGCTGCCAACGGAATGGCGGGACCGTAGCGGTCAGACTCCCAGACCGCTCCGCCCTTGTGGTACTGGGCGCGCGTGTTCCGCGTCAGTTCGGGAACGTCCTTCGCCCAGTCGGGGTTGAGCCACGCGTCCGCAGGTCTGCCACCGCCGTACAGGATGGGTATCTCCCCACCCTCGTTCGGAAGGGCGTCGATCTCTGCCTCGTCGCGGAAGACGTTCAACGGGTCGCCGCCGTCCTCGACGATACGTATCTGCTCATCCAACTGGCGCCGGAGGAAGACGACGGGGATGTCCGTGCGTCCGAGGTTCTCCGCGCTGCGGTCGGTCAGCGGACCCTGCGCCCACCAGCCGATGAAGTCCTGGTTGAGGATGCAGTCCAGGATCGGCTTCCCGTCCTCGTCGTAGATCGGCACCTCGTAGTAGGGCACCTTGTCCTGCTTGGGCGCTTCGACGCCAGGCGGTGCGGCGTAGGTGTTGTAGGAGATGTGGTAGGTGTGCTCGTCGTCGATCGGCACGCGGATCTGGAACTCGCTCCAGGGAGCGCCAGCAGCGTTCTGCTCCGTGTAGAACGGGAAGATGACGGTGGAGTGGCGGGACTTCTTGTCCTCGGGCGCGCCGAGCTCCTTGGAGAAGATGACGCCCTTCTCCATGCCGTACTGCGTGGAGTGGACGTACAGGTCCTTGATGCCGACGCCCTGCTGCATGAACCCCTTGCTCATCTTCTCGAGGCGGTCGTGGTCGCCCATCTTCTCGAGGATGTACTGGAACTGGAAGCCGTGGAGCCACACGCCGTGTGTGGGGTCGCCGGTGTTCTCCTGGCACTGGAGCCAGTTGGCGTTGAGGACGGCGATGCCCATCTGCCGGACGGAGTTGGGCCAGACGAACAGGTCCCACGGAGGGAGCAGCGGCGCGGGCTGCGGGCCCATGTAGGCGAACAGCAGGCCGCCCATCTCCTTCACCGGGTAACCGGGGAGCTTGAGCCGGTCCTTGAACATGTCGCGGCGGGCTTCCAGCGGCGCGTCGACGCAAGCACCGCTCGCGTCGTACATCCAGCCGTGGTAGGGACAGCGGAGGCCATTCTCGTCCGGGATGCCCCAGCGAAGGTCAACGGCGCGGTGCATGCATCGCTGGCCGATGAGTCCGATGTTGCCGGACTTGTCCCGGTAGCAGGTGAGGTCTTCGCCGAGCAGGCGGACGGCCTGCACGGGATCTTCGTCGAGTTTCGCGCTGGGCAGGAACGGCACCCAGTACCGGCGCAGCAATTCGCCTCCGGGCGTGCCGGGGCCAACACGAGCCAACCGATCGTTCTGTTCAGTCGTCAGCATGTTCCATCCTCCCTGGCAGGCTTTTCAGCGCAAGCATACCACTCCCCGCGCGCAAGCGCGCGGAAACCATGCGGCGCGAAACTAAACATTACGAAACAGGGGGGCGGCTTAGAAGAAGGCTGGTCGGGGAGCCGGGATTTGAACCCGGGGCCTCTACGTCCCGAACGTAGCGCGCTACCGGACTGCGCTACTCCCCGACGCGGGAAGCGGCCTCACGAAGGCCGCCTCTTCGATTCTAGCACAGCGATGCAGCCGCGCTGCTCTTACGGCACCCGCGCCAGACGCTCTCCGGCCTCGCGCAGGTCCTTCTGCGACTCGACGGACTTCCAGTACGCGCCACTCTCGAACGCCGCCAGTCGCCCCTCCGACGCCAGCGCGGGGAACGTCTCCGTTTCGTGATCGCCCACGTCCGGAAAGCGAGCGATTGCCTCCCGCGTGAGGACGTAGACCCCGGCGTTGATCCAGTACGGCAACGGCGGCTTCTCTCTGAAGCCGGTGACCAAACCGCCGTCCGTCTCCACGATGCCGAACGGACTGATCATGGGAGTGAGCAGGACAGTCGCGAGTGCGCCCGCCCGCTCGTGCGCCTCTACCAGGGGAATGAGCGGCTGTTCCGTGAGCACGTCGCCGTTCGTGGCGATGACGGCGTTGTCGGCAAGTCCCGCCTCGCGATAGGCGTTCTTGAATGCACCGCCGCGTCCGAGCGGAGACGCTTCCGCGATGCAGCGCACGTCCAGTCCGTCGATGCGCGGCGTCGCGAAGTGTTCCGCGATGACCTCGTGCATATAGCCGGTGAGCAGGAACGCTCGCTCGACGCCATTTGCCCGCAGCCAGGCCAGATGGTGCTCCACGATGGGCCTGCCGTTCACTTCCGCCATCGGCTTGGGCCTGTCCTGCGTAAGCGGCCAGAGGCGTTCGCCCTTGCCTCCGGCAAGCACCAGCGCGGTCTTCGGTTGGGCTGTCGTACTCACGCACGTAGTCTATCGGGCTATAGAACGGCAGGTAAACGCGAACATACATGCCTTGTCCGCCACACGAGGCACTCCTATACTGCCGCCGGAACCTGTCGTGGCCGCCGCACCCGAACCCCTGCTGTCAGTCATCCTCCCGACGTACAACGAACGCGAGAACGTGTCCGTGCTGGTGCCGCGACTCCTCGACATCCTGCGCGACGTTCCCTGCGAAGTGATCGTGGTGGACGACGGCAGTCCGGACGGCACCGCCGGTACCGTGCGTGAGATGGCAGCATCCGACGCGCGCATACGGCTCGTGGAACGGTCCGGCAAGGCGGGACTCGCCAGCGCGGTGTTCGCCGGAGCGGCGGAGGCTCGCGGGCGGCTCGTCGCCGTCATGGACGCCGACCTCTCCCACGACCCCGAACTCCTGCCGGAGATGCTCGCCCGCGCCGAGGACGGCTGCGACGTTGTGATCGGTTCCCGCTACGTTCGCGGCGGGTCGTTCGCCAACCAACCTCTCGCACGCCGGCTGATCAGCCGGGTGCTGAACACCGGCGTCCGCGTGATACTCATGCTGCCCCAGCACGACGTGCTGACGGGCTACGCGCTCTGCCGGCGCGAACTGCTCACGCAGATGCCCACGCGATACTCGTCGCGCGGGTTCAAGTGGTTGCTGGAGTTGCTCACGGTGTACGGAGGCCTGCAGGTGAACGAGTCGCCCATCGTCTTCCAGAACCGGTACGCGGGCGTATCCAAGGCGGACGCGCGGGAGGCGCTGGCGCTGGCGGTGCTCTGTCTCCGGCTTGCCCCTCGCCGATTACGCCGGGCCCGGGCTACTTCCGCATCCGCGACCTGATACGGAACGTGGCGAGGAACGTTGCGGGGGCGTCACGCCACGCCTGCACCTTGGAGCCCTCAGCGATGTGCTGCCAGCGCACCGGCACGTCCACGATAGAGCAGCCGAGCCGCTCAGCATGACCGAGCAGGTCGAGGTCGAACGCCCATCCGTTCTCCCGGATGTGCGGGGCGATGGTGCGCCACGCCTCGGCACGCAACGCCTTGGCCCCGCACTGCGTGTCCGAAAACGGCAGGCTGAGGAAGCGGCGCACCCAAAGCCGCGACGCCTTGCTGACGAACCGGCGCGAACGGGACTTCCCCTCTTCCTCGTCCTCGCCGTTGAACCTGTCGCCGATGGCGATGTCGTGCGTTTCGAGGGCCTCTACCAGCTTCGCAGCCTCTGGTGCTCGCACCATGTTGTCGGCGTCGACGAACAGAATGAGCGAGCCTTCAGCGAGCGCCAGCCCCTCCCGGAGCGCCCCACCCTTCCCGAGCGGCGCGGCGAACTCGGCAAGTCGGACCTCGGGCGCAGACGCTGCAACCTCCTCAACTACACCTCGCGTGTTGTCGCGGCAGCCGTTCAGCACGACAACGATCTCGAAATCGCCCTCGTACCAACTGCGGAAGTGCTCGACATACTCCTCCAGCGTTGGACGTATGCGTCCCTGCTCGTTATAGGCAGGGATGACGATGGAGAGCAGGGCGGTCACGAGCGGGCCACTCCTTCGAGTTTGCCATAGCTGTGGAGGATGCGTTTCACGCCCTGGTTGCCGGGGAACGCAACCGTCACCTCGTAGTCGCCGGGGCGTGGACTGCAGTCTACGACGATGCCGAGTCCGAAGACCGGATGCGTCACCTTCTCACCCGTCTTGAACGGCGGCGCCTGTACCGAAGCGCCGTCCGCTCCGACAGCCGCGAGTTCGCGTTCGGGTCTGCCCATCCCGCCGTTCCCGTAACGCTGCCCGCGCTCCGGCGCTTCGATCAGGTCGAACGGGATGTCCTTCAGGAAGCGCGACCGGCGCGATGACCCGAACGAGCCGAACATGCGCCGCCGCAGTGAGCGGAAGAGATAGAGCCGCTCACGCGCTCGTGTCATGCCCACGTACGCGATGCGCCGCTCCTCCTCCAACTGGTCGGGGTCGTCGATGGAGCGCATGTGCGGCAGCACGCCGTCCTCCATGCCGGTGATGAACACGACGGGAAACTCGAGTCCCTTGATCTGGTGAAGGGTGATGAGCGTGATGTACTGCTGCTCGTCCTCGTCCAGCACGTCCTGGTCCGACACGAGAGCTATGCGCTCCAGGAAGGCAGAGAGGCTCTCCTCGGCAGGGGCATCCGCGAACTCGGCGCTCAGCCCGCGCAGTTCCCGCAGGTTCTCCAGGCGGTCCTCCGCGTCCGGGTCGTCGGACTCCAGGATGGCCCGGCGCAGTCCGGACTGATCCAGCACCTCGTCGATGAGTTGCGGCAACTCCATCTCCGCCTTGAGCTCACCCAGCCCGTTCAGCAACGCGAGGAACCCACCGAGCTGCCGTTTCTGCCGCAGGTCGAAAGGCGAAGGGCGCTCCGCGTCGTCCTGCAGCAGTTGGAGAGCGGTATAGGCGGGAACATCCAGGGAGTTCGCCCATGCGAGCAGTTCGTCCACTGTGCGTTTGCCTATCCCCCGCGTCGGGACGTTGATGATGCGGGCGAGGCTCACTTCGTCGAAGGGGTTCTCCAGGAGGCGGAGGTAGCAGATCAGGTCTTTCACCTCACGCCGCTGGTAGAAGCGCACGCCGCCAACAATCTTGTAGGGCATGCCATAGCGCAGGCACGCCTCTTCCAGTGCACGGGACTGAGCGTTCACCCGGTACGTCACGACGCAGTCGCGCAGCGTCACACCCTCGTTCTCCATGAGACGCTGCACCTCGCGGATGACCTCCTGCGCCTCCTCTTCCTCCGAGTAGGTATCTGCGATGCGGATGGGAACGCCCTGTCCGTTCTCCGTGAACAGCTCCTGCTCGATGCGCTGGCTGTTTGCACGGATGACGTGCCGTGCCGCATCCAAAATGGTGCTCGTGGAGCGGTAGTTCTGCGAGAGCGCAACAATCGTAGCGTCCGGGTAGTCCTTCTTGAACGAGAGGATGTTGCGGATGTCCGCGTTGCGCCACGAGTAGATGGACTGGTCGGGGTCGCCCACGACGGCGAGGTTGCGATGTTTCCCCGCGAGCAGGCGTGCGATCTCGTACTGCGCGGTGTTCGTGTCCTGGAACTCGTCCACCATGAAGTGGATGAACCGCTCCTGCCACCTGTCGCGGACCTCCGGCGCACGCCGGTAGAGTTCAACTGTCTTGCCGAGCAGGTCGTCGAAGTCCACGCCGTGGCTGCGCGCGAGCGACGCCTGGTACGCCGCGAAGACTCGGTGAACGACTTCGTCGTAATAGCCGTCGGCCTTCGCAGCAAGCGCGTCCGGCCCCAGGAGTTGTGACTTCGCCCTGCTGATGGCTGAGAGCAGGGAGCGCGGAGGGAAGCGCTTGGGGTCCAACTGCAGCTGTTCCATGGACTGCTTGATCAGGTTCATCTGGTCTTCGTCGTCCATGATGACGTAATCGGGAGGGATACCGATGACCTCGCCGTCGCGGCGCAGGATCGAGGCGCAGAGCGCGTGGAACGTCCCGGCGGTGAGGCGCTGCGCGCCGTCGCCCATCAGCGCGGCGAGCCGGTTGCGCATCTCCCGAGCGGCACGGTTCGTGAAGGTCACTGCCGCGATACGGCCCGGACGGATGCCGACGTGTTGATTCAGGTAGGCGATGCGG
This sequence comes from Dehalococcoidia bacterium, assembly GCA_965208625.1. Classification (GTDB taxonomy): domain Bacteria; phylum Chloroflexota; class Dehalococcoidia; order Lucifugimonadales; family Australimonadaceae; genus Bin16. Next base: position 390,807 of record OZ242348.1, on the reverse strand, counting down.
TTCGTGATGACGCGCGTCTTGCCGGAGCCGGGCCCGGCCACGATGAGCAAAGGCCCTTCCACGCATTGGACGGCCTGTCGTTGAGGCGGGTTCAGCCCTTCCAGGAGTGCATCTGCGCGAGCGGTCATGGACTACGAGACGCCGTGGCGGGCGTGGGGAATGTTGCTCAGTATCTTGTTGATCAGCCTGCGCACGAGCGGCATTGTATGCCAGCGACCGCGGGGATGCGCCCCCCGGATGGCAGGAAGTGACGCGTGCGCGACTTACTCCGCTTGACGCACCCCCGCTCCCTCCCTACGATAGGTTGGCATACGGGAAGCGAAGAACGAGGACGTAGAGATGACCACCACACAACAGCCCATGACCATAACCATCACCGAGAACGGCGCGAAGCACGTGCAGCAGTTCATGGCCGCCGAGGGCGTCGACAGCGGTATCTTGCGTGTCGCGGTGAAGGGCGGCGGTTGTTCCGGTCTGACCTATGTGCTAGACCTCACGAACGAGGCGCAGGACGGCGACAAGGTCATCGAGCAGAACGGCGTTACGCTCGCCGTGGACCGGAAGAGCTACGTCTTCCTCGCGGGAACGGAGTTGGACTACTCCGGCGGCCTGAACGGCAAGGGATTCGTCTTCAACAACCCCAACGCCAAGAAGGCATGCGGCTGCGGCACCTCGTTCTCCGTCTAGCCTCGCCCCCTCCCATACGCCCTCTCTTGTCCTGCCCTGTTATGCTCAAGTTATGAGCATCGATGCTGTAGCCCTCGCCGCACTTACGGAACGCGCCGGTTTCACCGACCGTAGCGATTGTGACCGGCTGTGGATCACGGGCCCAGACGCCCTCGACCTCCTCAACCGCCTCACGACCAACCAACTCGAGACGCTGCCTGAGGGCACGGCGCGCTCGACTGTTCTGACGAATGGCGACGCCCGTGTGATCGACCACCTGCGCCTCGCGGCGGTCGACGGCGGCATGTGGTGCCTCACCAGCCCCGGCAGAGCAGAGGACGTCGCCGACTGGATTGACCTCTACACGTTCGGCGAGGACATCACGGTCGTCGACGAAAGCAGAGAGACCGCGCAGCTAACCGTCATGGGGCCGCTGGCTGTGGATGCCCTCGCGAGCGCAGGTCTACCCGTTCCATCGCTCGACGGGGTGCTCTCTCAGGACGGCGCAGTGGTGGTCGCCTCGCCTTTCGGAGCGCACCCCGCCTACGACGTGCTGCTGCCGCTCACCGATGCGGAGCGTGTGAAAGCAGCATTAGGCGCCAATGCGCAAGAGGTGGACGCGGGCGCGTTCGAGGCATACCGCATCGCGCAGGGTGTGCCCGCCTACGGCACCGAGTTCGGGGCGTTCAACAACCCGCTGGAGGCGCGGCTGCTCGGCTCCATCAGCGACGACAAGGGCTGCTACACGGGGCAGGAGGTCATCGCCCGGCTCCAGACGTACCGCAAGGTGCAACGGCTCCTGATGTCGTTCACGTCCGATGCCCCCGCCGTGCCGGGCGACGCTCTGCAGGCGGAGGACGGTTCGCAAGCCGGAGTCGTCACCTCAGCATTCGACACCGGCGATGGCCGCGTGATTGGGCTGGCGCTCGTTGCGGCGAAGCACGCAGCTTCGTCTCTGCACATAGCAGACGGCGGGGCCATTGCGCTGTCGGAGCCTGCCTACGCGCTGGCAACGGAGCCGGTAGAGGCGTAGAGAGCAATCGGCATGAGTCCGTCACGCGCTCCGTGTAGATCATTTACGGGAGCGGCTGAACCAGGGCACGCCCATCCGGCCCAGCGTGTCGCCCTTCCCCAACTGATAGCGGACGACGCCCGCGACGTGGACCAGCAGCAACGCTGTGAACACCTTCGAGAGCAGGTCGTGGGCCATGCGCGGCGGCACGTTCTCGATGTCGGCGGGGACGATGCTGCCCGGAGCGAGCGACAGCCCACTCAGTGCAAGCGTCCCGATGCCGCTCGCTAGCAGCGCGACAAGCAGTACGTACAACAGGACGTGCGTCCCGATGAACGCCCGCTCGTTCGCCGATGACAGCCCCGGCGGCGGCGAAGGCCACCGGTGCACGACGAGGGCCACAAGGCGAACGGCGGTCAGCGCAAGCGTCGCAAGGCCGACGCCCACGTGCGCGTTGTACAGCACCTCCTGCGCCTCGCCCTCGCCGATCCGCGTCATCGCCAGCCCCATGCCCAGCATCCCCAGGATCAACAGCGCACTCGCCCAGTGCGTCAACTGCGAGATGCGGTTGTAGCCTGGGGCGCTCTTGCTCATGCAGACTTCCTACCCCAGGTAGAAGTATTTGAACGACTCAGCGTAAGGGATGCCCTTCTGTGATCCGCGGTCCTTCAGCCAGCCAGCGAGCCGCTCGGCGAACTGCTGCTCTTCCTCGGACGGTTCGCCGTCGTTGGCAGGAGTGAACCGCATCTGGCTGGCGTGTGCCTTCAGCGCACGGATCTTCGTCTCGACCGTGTCCGTGACGTCGAAGTACACGTCGGCGATGTCGTCACGCGCGCCGAGGTAGACGTGCTCGACGATGTGCGCTTCCAGCCCCTCGTTCAGCGCGAGCTCCGGGAACATGTGCACGTCGCGCGCCGACGGAAACACCGCGTCGAGCGTCGCGTCCCCCGTGTTCCGATGGTCTGGGTGGTTGATGTAGTGCCCAGACCAGCGAACCATGGGGTTCTGCGTGATCACCGCGCTTGGCTTGTGCTTGCGGATGAGCCGGACGATGTCCTTCCGCAGCTCGAGCGTATTCTGCACCATGCCGTCCTCGTAGCGCAGGAACTCCACCTTCTTCACTCCGAGGATGCGGCACACCTCCTGCTGCTCCTTCTCACGCAGCGCCGCCAACTCCGACGGCACGACGGTGGGGTCGGACGTGCCCTTGTCGCCGGACGTAACGAGCGCGTACACGACCTCCTTGCCCTCCGATGTCCAGCGAGCGACGCTCGCGGCACACATGAACTCGGCGTCGTCCGGGTGCGCAACGATAACGAGTATCCTGTGCCCCGGACCTTCGTGTTCTTCCGGCCAGTCTGTCATTACAGCCCCAAACCTCCATCTATGCTGAGCACCTGGCCCGTGATGTATGCGGCGTCCGCACTGACGAGGAACGCGACGCAGCCCGCCACGTCCTCCGGTGTGCCGAACGCTCCCAGCGGTATGCGCTCGCGTATCTGCGCTTGCAGGTCCTCCGGTATCGAATCGACCATCTGCGTCGCGATGAACCCCGGTGCGAGCGCATTCACCGTGATGCCACGCGAAGCCACCTCACGCGCGACCGTCCGCGTGAAGCCGATGAGCCCCGCCTTGGCCGCGGTGTAGTTCGCCTGCCCGGGGTTACCCGTGATCGCCACGACCGACGACATGTTGACGATGCGGCCGGAGCGCTGGCGCAGCATGGGGCGGATAGCCGCCTTCGTGCACAGGAACGCGCCTTTCAGGTTCGTGTCGATAACCGCATCCCAATCGTCCTCGGAGAGACGCATGAGCAGGTTGTCGCGGGTGATGCCGGCGTTGTTAACGAGGATGTCCAGCCCGCCGAGCGCCTCCGCGGTCGCATCGACCAGCGCCTCGGCCTGCGCGGCGTCCGCGACGTTCCCCTGGAGCGTTACCGCGCTGCCACCCGCCGCCGCGATCTCCGCCGCGACAGCCTCCGCCTCTTCCTGGCCGGAGTTGTAGTTCAGCGCGACGCTCGCCCCTTCCGAGGCGAGGCGCAGCGCAACGGCGCGGCCGATGCCCCTGCTAGCGCCGGTGACCAGCGCCCGCTGACCGCTAAGCCTGCTCACTGCCGACCTCCGCCCGGACGAGCGCCTGCGCGAGGTCGTCACGCATCGTCTCTATCAGGTTGCGGTCGAGGGCAAAGCACGCCAGCCCAACGGAGCGCGCGATGCTCTCCGCGCTCGAGCGCCCGTGCCCTGCGATGACAACGCCGTTCACGCCGAACAGCGGCCCGCCTCCGCCTTCCGCCGCCGACGCCAGGCCCGCTATCGCCTGCACCGCCGGGCTGTCCGGCCCCAGCCGGGATGCGAGGTAGCGCCCCGCCGCCGCGGCGAGTCCCTCGGTGTACTTCAGCAGCACGTTCCCCACGAACCCGTCGCACACGAGCACGTCCGCCTTGTCCGCGAATATCTCGTGTCCCTCGACGTTCCCCACGAAGTTGAGGCCGCTCGCCCGGAAGAGCGGGAACGCCTCCTGCACCTGCTTGTTCCCCTTCCCATCCTCCGAGCCAACGCTCAGCAGACCGACGCGCGGCGCTTCCTTGCCATGGTAGACGCGTTCGAACGACGCGCCGAGCGCGCCGAAGCTGAGCAACTGCGCAGGCTTGCAGTCCACATTCGCACCGAGGTCGATGATCGTCGTCTCCGGTACGAGTCCGATGAACGGCCCGCCGAGCGTCGGACGCTCCAACCCCGGAAACATCCCCAGCGCAAGGACGGCTGCGGCCATCGTTCCGCCCGTCGAGCCCATGCTGATAGCCGCGTGCGCCTGCCCGGCCTTCACCATCCCCACAGCCACTGCGATGGACGCCCGCGGCTTGCTCAGCAGCGCACGTGCCGGGGCCTCGTCCTCGGAGACGACGCCCTCGGCCGGCACGACCTGCACGGCAAGGTTGCCCGCATCGTGCTTCGCGAGTTCCGCCGAGACTGCCGCCTCATCTCCCACGAGGGCCACGGCAGCGTCGTATTCGCGCGCCGCGATGACCGCGGCCTCTACCGGCACCGCGGGTGCGAGGTCTCCGCCCATCGCGTCCAGTGCGATCGTGTACTTCGCCAAATTCTGTTCCTCCGCCGGTCAGGCGTTCAGCGCCACCGACGCGTCGCCTGTGATCACGTTCTCCCCGTCCTGGTTCGCGACAGTCACCTCGTACGTCGCGCTGCCTTCGTCGGATGTCTTCAGCATTCCGGTCACGCGGACCGTATCGCCCGGGAAGACCGGCGCTCGGAAGCGCGTCTTGAGCCTCCCGCCGCGCAGCCATGCCTCGCCGAACGAGTGTGTCATCAGCTCCGACACCAGCGCCAGCACGAGCATACCGTGCGCGATGGTCCTGCCGTAGGGTGTGTCCCGCGCGAACTCCTCGTCCAGGTGCAGCGGGTTGTGGTCGCCGCTGGCGTCCGCATACTGTACCAACTGCTCCTGTGTTATGCGGCGCTCCACCGGCTGCAGGGTCTCCGGCGCGACGCTCATCCGTCCGCCTCCGGGAGCGCGAGCGCCGCCCTGCCCTCCACCGCCGCCTCGCCTTCGAGATTGCCGCACAGGTCGAGCGTCAGGAAGCGCGTCCCGCGCCGCACGCTGTTCGCCGCGACGGTCGCCGAGCAGCGCACCGTCGCTCCCATCGCGACAGGACGGGAGAACGTCAACTCCTGTCCGGTGTGCACGGTACCCGCGGGCAGGCTGACCGCGTCCATCGCCTCGGCCATCACCAGCGCTGCCACCGCCATCGGCGGCACCAGCCCTTCCTCGGCGTAGAGCGTATTGCCGTCGCCCACGGAGCGGACGTAGGCGCTGGCCATCGCCGAGGTGATGACTATGTCCCGGTCGACCAGTGCGTAGCCGGGTTCGAGCGTGTTGAGGTCCATGTCGTTCGTGCTTCCCAGGCCGCGCCGAGCGCGGCGGGGGGATTATAGAACCTGCACGCACCTCCATGCTCTGAGAGTGCACAGTTGGCAACCCTATCGCGTTGTATCCCTCCACGCCTGACACTAGCCTGACAGGGATGTACGCTCGCCTGAGAGACTGGCAGCCCGGAGTGCTGCTCAGAACGGCGATATCGGTGGGGGTGGCCGCGCTCACCGTATTGCTGGTGCTGCAGTTCGTTCCCCAGAGGACTTCGGGCAGCGCCGAGAGTCATGACTCCTTCTCCGTTGCGTGCGAAGGAGGCGGGGAGGTCCGGCCCGGCTCAAACCACGTCATCACGTGTGATATGGAGAGAGGCGCGGCTGGCTCGTGGGATGTTTCAAGCACTGGAGGAGTGGAAGTTACCGGCACATGGCTTGGTGGACCGAACTTCGACGGCCTGCGATCCGTGAACGTGCGCGTGAACGGCGCGGGGACGGTAACGGTAAGCGCTACAGACCACGAGAACTCGGACAGCGACTCCATAAGCTTCACCATCAGGGATGCAGGCACTGGAAACGTGGCACGTTCGGAGACGAAGGCATCGCTCCTCATTGCAACGCCAACGCCGGCCCCCACTTCAACGCCGACTCCAGCGCCCACGCCGACTCCGACACCGACCCCGACTCCAACGCCGGCCCCCACCTCAACCCCGACCCCATTCCTCCCGCCGCCCACACTCTCCGCCCCGCTGCCAGCCAGCGAACTCACTGAGGTCGAAAGTCCTTCTTCCCTGGGGATCAGCCAGCCGTCGGACTCTTTCGTGTTCAGTTGGGACGCCGTGGAGGGTGTGACCGAGTACCGGTACAGGTACAGGAAAACGTCGGACGCCGGCTGGGGGAACTCGGAGACGACTGCAGATACGAGCACGACGATAACGCCCGACGAGGGCATCGATTGCGGAAGCAAGTATGAATTCAGCGTGAGCGCCCGCGGGGACGGCCAAGAGCATCTGGACGGGTGGGGTGCGTGGTCGGAGCCCGAGACCGTGACCGCACGGGCGTGCGCTCCCGCGCCTTCGAACGTATCCGCAACCTACTCGAATGGGTCGTTCACGCTGAGTTGGGAAGCCGTGACGGGCGCGGCCGAGTATGAATTCGCCTACCGGAAGGATTCCTCCAGCCCTTGGACTAAGGACACGGCTACCGGAACGCACGTCGCCATAACGCCGTTCAGCACGGGCGAATGCGGAGCAACCTACCAGTTCGAGGTCCGCGCGAAAGGGAACGGCTCCGCCTATTCGGCCGAGTGGGGCCTGTGGTCGTCGAGCGCTTCGGCAAGCATCGGAGACTGTCCGTCCAGGATGTCTCGGCCAACGGTCACGGCGGGGACCGCAAGGCTCCAGGTGACCCGGGGCACCCCCCCGGCAGGCTCCGCAATCACCGGCTATCAGATACGGTACAAGCTCACGTCCGCCCCTGACAGCGCGCCGTCATGGACAGTGACCTCTTTGACAGCCGGCACGGCAAGCAAGACGCTGACCCAGCTCAGCGCGAACTCGTACGACGTGCAGGTGCGGGCCTGCGCCGGCGTGGGTGGTCTGCCTCCCTGCAGCCCGTGGTCTTCCAGCGCAAGGGGGACGCCGTTGTCTCTGCCCGTAGTAAGCATCGCACGGAAGAGCAGCGGCGACGTGAACGAGGGGACCAACGTTGCCTTCACACTGAGGGCAGCACCGGCCCCGGCGGCGGACCTTACCGTGGGAGTGAGCGTCGCGACGACCGGCTCCTTCATCGAGGGCACGACTCAACTGCCGCGCAGCGTCACGATCCGCCGCGGAAGCGCCACGGCTGACCTCGTTCTCCGAACGGACGACGATACGACCTATGAGCGGCACGGCACGGTCCGCGTGGAAGTCCGGTCGGGCACCGCTTACCAGATCGGAACGTCGAGCGCTGTCGTGAACGTCCTCGACAACGATACGCCTGCCGTGTCGGCTTGCGACACGGGAGCCGCCGTACCGAACGCCGGACTCAATCGCGAACTGGCCTTCGACTGCGATGCGCTTCTGAAGGCGAAGGACTCCCTGGCGGGAACGGCAACGCTGAACTGGAGCGTGGACACGGCGATAACGAGCTGGGACGGAGTGACGGTCGCCGGTACGCCGGGCCGCGTGACGAAACTACAACTGCCGTCGCGGAGCCTCACCGGGCGCGTTCCACCGTCGCTTGGACTGCTGTCGGCGCTGACGCACCTGACACTGAACGGCAACAGCCTGTCTGGCATGCTGCCTCAGGAGTTGGACGGCCTGGATAGCCTGACGTTCCTGCGGTTGGCGGGGAACTCCTTCACGATATGCCTGCCACCGGGGCTGCGGGATGTTGCGAACAACGACCTGAGCACGCTCAATCTCAGCTACTGTGACGAGATACCTCCGGCGGCGGACATGGTCACCGTGGCGGACAACGCTGACGCCGAGATAGGGATCGCCTGGTCCGCGGTGGCAGGGGTGGACCTGTACCGCGTGCAGCACCGCGCGGCCCAGTCACCGGACGCATGGACGAACGTGGAGGACATAGCGAGCCTGAGCACGGCATTCACGCCGCCCGGCTCCACCCTCTGTGGGACCACACTCGAGTTCCGCGTGCGTGCGCGCGGCGACGGCGCGGCGTACCTCGCCGAGTGGGGCATGCCGTCCGGCGCCGCTTCGTACACGGTCACGGAAGGATGCATGCACGCCCCTGCGTTCCCGCAGTCACGCTACGTCTTCCCGACCGCGCAGAACACGGCAATCGGGACGCGCGTCGGCCTCGTGACCGCGGCAGACCAGGACGCGGGCGACTCGGTCACGTACCACATCACTGCAGGAAACGACGGAGGGACGTTTACCATCGACCTCAACTTCGGCGACATCCGGCTCGCAAAGGCGCCGTCCAGCGGGGCGGCCTCCCTGCATACGCTGACGGTGGAGGCGCGGGACAATAGTGGGCTGACGGACACGGCAACGGTCGTCATCGTCGTGCCGTCGGTGTCCAGCTACACGTTCTCCATCGCGGAGGATGCCGGGGTGTGGACACGCGTCGGCTTGTTGGACGCGGTGGACACTGAAGCGAGCGAGGCGGTTACATTCCACATCATTGCGGGGAACGGCGCAGGGATGTTCGCCATCGACCTGAACAGGGGCGACCTCTGGCTCATGAAGACGTTGGACTACGAGACGACCACGTCATACACGTTGACCGTCGAGACGCGCGACGTGAACGGGCTGAGGGACACGGCCACGGTCACCATCACCGTAACGGACGTTGCGGAGTAGGCAGGCCTCCGCGCGTTGACGGGTGACGCGCTGTCCCCTACCCTTGAAGGGCGTGGCCCGCTAGCTCAATTTGGCAGAGCAGCTGACTCTTAATCAGCGGGTTGTGGGTTCAAGTCCCTCGCGGGTCACCAAGATTCCCCGATTCTACTCGTAAATTAGCAGGTTGAGCGGTTCCCTTACTCACTCCCTTACTCACTTCTGGCAGGCATCGCAAGGGATGTGACTACCCCGCCTGTACGGGACAAGCGTGAAAGCACGGGTGGACGGTCCATCCCAGCATGTACAACGGAGCCGCCATATTCGTCAAAACAGTGCCGGATCGGATCTGACAGCGTGCCACTAGTCCCTCCCGCATGGCTAGGAACGAATCGGCAAGGAAACGTCCTCGATCGGGCTTCCGCCAGCCCCGGATCGCACTACCAGGCTTGGTAGGTACCGTGGCTTAGTGAGGTTGTCGTGGTCGTCTGGACCGTCCTCCCATTCGTACAGGTGGATACGGAAGGTGTTGAGCGTACGTCCGAGAAGGAGGGCTGTTGTCCACGGGCACCGCAGCAGCAGGTGTACTTCAGATGTCCGAAACTGCCCAGCCAGATCCCGTATGGCTCGGGATGCCTCTCCGACAACCGCAGCTGCCTCCTCCGGCCTCAGCGTGCCGTTCCGAGTCGGTCGAACGTGATACGCGCTGGCGAACCGGCCAGCACCTTCGGCCACGAGGTCATCGAAAGCGGCATCGCTCCGCGTTGGGAGCAGGTCCAAGTAGACAAGGATTGCTCCGGCCGACGCAGATGCCGGCAAGGCCGATTCGACGCTCAGCAGTTGGTTCGATCCCTCAGACACGGGCGCGTTGCCTGTGAGTGCCCAGACGTCACCAGCGCTGTCGACGACCTCCACGCGCCCAATGAGAGTCGTAGGCAGTGCTGCCCCGAGCGCATAGGAGGCGGAGAGGTGTGCCCCACCCCGCACCATCACGTGCTCGGCACCGGCGAGCGCGACCAGTTGAGGGAGGTCAGCGAGGAACAATCTGAGATCGTGCAGACCTTGGTGGTGCGGTCGGCGGTCTCCGTCGACTGGCGGTCGCAGTCGCAGGACGAGGTCCGAATCGGTTCGTGTGGCGAATGGCGGAATGCGGGTCTGTACGTCGATTGTGAGTACTCGCCCCACGGCCTCGACGTCCCTCCGAATCGCCTGCATGCGTCGCTGGCACTGCGCGCGTGCGGCATCTGCTCGCCGGCGCGGGGTGTCCGCCGGTTCTTGCTTGAGACGTCCCAGCGTCCCGCTGGGCTGAGCGAGGAGCCGGTCGGGTGCGTCATAGTCGAGCTTGCCTGGCCCGCGTTCGATCGTCGAGAGCACGGAGAGCGTGAACGCCTCGTTGCCTTCGAGCTCAAGCAACTGGGGGAGTTCGACCTCACGCACCACTCTGGAGAGCTCGATCCCGGGGGTCACGAGCAGCACGGCTCCCGAGAGGCCGGATTCGAGCGCCTCGGCCAGGCGCCGCTCGGTATCGCCCGGCGGGAGGTCGCTTCGGTCGTGCCAGACCGGCACTCCGGCAGCCCGCAACGCCCACGCGGTCTCGATCGCGAGGTCGGAACCGTCGCTCTGCCGGTACGAGAGGAAGACGGGCCCACGAGGATCGACCTTGCCAAGACCAACACGGGATGGGTTGTGCCGGTCAAAACGACGGAGCAGTGTCCGCAGTCCAAGTCCCAAGAGGTACCTCCTTCTCTATCCTTCGAAGGCGCACGAACCGCCCGGCATCAAATACCCAGACCCCGGCCCTCCAGGCGGTAGCACGTCCGACCACCAGCAGTATCGGATTGGGGCAGGAATACGCCGAGTCGTCGCTGATCGAGGCCATCTGTCGTCTATCTTGAGCAGAGGGGACCCCTGCTCCTTTGGGATGGGAGTGCCACTCTCCCAAGTAGTGCTGTTGGACAGCCCAGAACCGCTTCAGCACCTCGTCCAACCCCATCTCGCTTCGCACGAAACTCGTAGACGTCGCTTCCGATCCCTCGGGCGGCCCTAGTGCCCGGCTGATCCTTGCTGAGGTCCCATCCTCAGAGTACGTCCCGACGAGTATGCCGCCAGTCTCGACGTGCCCTGCCTCCTCACAAGCCGAGAGCATGAAGGCGAGGGCATCCTCGTCCACCCCGACCCGGTAGGACGCAGCATCATCCCAGTAGAGCGGACTCATGGGGCTAAGGCCTGCCTGGACACCCCTTCAAAGCCTTCTCCTTCCATCCATCTGTACATCGCGCCCCGGACGCCGGCGGGACGTTGCTCAACCAGGTGCTCCAACTCCTTCACCCCCATTGCCGCCATCATCCACGAATCGTCGATCCGGCCCGGGAAGACCGGGTGCCAGCACCCCGGGCCCTCGCGAAGGAAACCTTCAGTCTCATGGTTCGCCAAGTCTTCCTGCACCAAGGGATCCAGCAACCCAGTTGCGGCGCTCCCGATGAACTCCCGTGCGGGAGCGCCGATGACGTACAGCCTATGGAGGTGCAAACCGAAGGCCATCGATACGACATACGCGTCTTCAGCCCACCTGTATGCCTCAATCCGGAAGAGGGCATCCCTCTCGGCCGTGCAATCCAGGATGAGGTCGCAGTCGGCGATGCTGGCCTGCTGCTCGGCGGTGAGATTCGGGAACTCGGCGTGCACGGCGTAAACCCTCACGTGGGCGGACGCCTCTGTGAGCCGGGCAGCCAGTGAGGCGGCCTTGGAAGCGTGCTCGTCCCTCATGGTGAGCGTGTGCCTCGAAAGGTTCCCGTGCTCGAAGGTGTCGCCGTCGCAAATCACCATTTGCCGCACGCCACCGCGGACCAGCATCTCGGCGACAGCGGATCCCAATGCTCCGGCTCCTATGAGCAGTATCTTCTTGGCAACAAGCTGTTCGGTGAAGCGACCTCGGGCGTGCGCGTTGGCCTCGCTCCAGTTGTCTGAAGCCACCCAGTCGACCCCGTTGTCGGGCGCGAATGTGTCCCTCTTGTCGGCCTCGCGCCACCCGATCTCGTTCGCACGGAACCCCGCTAGGGGCCTTCGGGTTAGAGGTGGCACCCGCATGGCCTGCCAGTGCAGTTGCATCGGAGGACCGCCTATCACCTCAGGAATGGGGAACCCGAGGAGCAGCAGGTGAGAGCGCCCGTCCCGAATCCGGTTGCAGAGGGGCAGCACGAGGTCATCGAAGGAGTCGCCCCGCGACGCAAGCACACGGCGCACCTCGGCGAACGTCACCGGCGCCTGCCAAGGCCAGATCACGGGTTCGGACTGCAGCAGCACCCACAAGGCTGTTTCGGCTGCACCTGAGTCCGCGGCCGGGACGGCCGCTCCCCAGGGAACACTTCGGAGCTCTTGCCTCTGTTGCGACAGGAACCGGGTGACAACTAGCGTGTCGCCCGACGGACGTCTGTACCGGACCAACTCGGCCACCCCGGCTCGGTAACCATCGATCAGCGTGTTCAGCGTCGAACGATCCTCTGCGAACGCGAAGTGGACGTCCCGGCCCGAAGGGAAGTCCGGTATCTCGTACAGGTCTCCGGGCACGCGCAGCTCATCGGCGGAGGCGTATTCCAGCCAGACCAGTGCTCGCTCTACGTGCCAACCTAGGCGCTCTTCCGCAGTGTCTGGTTCCTCGCTCTGCGCAAGCCTGCCGAGCACTCTGGTCGGCGTCGTCACGCAGATCAGGCCGCCCCTCCACGGCCTGTCCCCGACCGGTGCCGCGTTGTAGCGCTGGTGTGGGAACGTCTCGATTATCCCGCCGTCCGCGGCAGGGAAGATCTTGATGCTGCCTCCGGGGTAGGAGTCTGCAACCAAGACGCACCAATCTGTCGTGCCCGAGATTACTCCATTCCCTGGGTCACGAATCGTCAAGCTGCAGCGCAGGAGCCACCGGCCCGATTCACCGCACCAGGCCAGATCGTCCAGGAGACGGTACCCTGGAATCCCCTCGAGTGCTCGTCGGCCGACGATTAGCGCCTCTGGGGCCCTGCGAGCAGCCATCTCAGGCGAACGTGCCCTTCTTGGGCACGGCGGGGCGAGTGGGACGCGAGAACCCTCCGGAATCAGAGGAATTCCCGCCGGTGCTCCCGCCCCCATCAGAAGCCTTGGGGAACACATCCCCGAAGACCCCCGCCCACTTTTCAGCGCTGGTGCCGGTGTCGGGATCGTCGAGGGCCACCCGGGTCTGTTGTGCGCACGCGCTGGCGGACTCGTGGAAGGCCCGGAAGGACTCCGGCCCTATCCGCTTGAAGACGTTGTTGGAGGGAATGCCTACGTCTGGGATGAAAGGGGTCTTCCCGAGCTGCACATCGACGGCATAGGCATCGCGGATTCCCTCCAGCGTTTGCGTGACACCTTGCGCCACACTCTCGATGTCGTCTGGGCAATGCAGGCCCACCAGCCGCTCGATGAGGTAACCCTTGGGTGTTCCCTTCTTGCCAGAGCTGTTTTGTGCCCACCACCACTTGATCGCCTTGACGACGTTCACATAGTGCCCGTTGGTAATCCGGTTCTTATCGTGCGTCCACTCGATCTGAGATATGGGGTCCGTCTTCTCCCACCGGTTGGCGTCGCGGTCGGGAATCAGTAGCGGTTCGCCCTTCCACTCCTGTCCACGCGATGCAAGGCCCTTCCGGAGCACCCACTCAGGGTTGGCCTCCAGCGAGAAGGCCAAACCGAAGGACTCCGACTTCAAGATACTCGTTAGAACCTCCGAGGGGGCCGCCGTGATGACGAGGTCGAGGTTGACCGGCCCGTGCGACAGACCGATCGAACGGCCCTGACGCTGGTAGTTCCCCCTGTAGTGACGATGCTTGTCCAAGACCCCGCAGAACAGGTTCTGCACCTCTGCGGGGGGCCAAGAGTTCGGGTCGAGGTTGGTCACCACCACCACGTCCACGTCGGGCTTGGAACCCTTGGCAGGCTGGATCAGGGTGCTCCTGCGATAGCTTCCCTGGAGGAAGGTGGTGACGATGATGTCCTTCAGGTCGGGATCGTCCTCCAAGAACTCCCGTAACTCAGTGTGCGCACTGACGCACTCGTCAAGGAGTTCCTGCGAGGGTCGAATCGCTGAGAGCATGTCGTTGAAGTAGCTGGGTAGGTCCATCGTGCGCCTCACGTCCCATGTATGGATATGGTAGTGGTCTACACCCGTTCCGGCGATGCCTTGACAGCTCCCAAGCCGACGCCTAGTATCACTGCCAAGACAGCGTTTCACGGGTGTGCCCAGTCACTGTACTCGCTTGCCGTTTCATTGTCAAGAAATGGTTTCAAGGTCATAACAGGAGGTGTGCGTGGCCAAGGTCACTCTCCAGAACTTAGGAACCATCGTTCGTGAGAAGAGAGGAACCCGGGGGCTCAGGGTCGTAGCAGCGGATATAGGGACCAGCGCGCCGACCCTGTCCAGGATTGAGGCGGGGAAGATGCCGGACATACAGACCTTCGGGAAGCTGTGTCGCTGGCTCGAGGTAGACCCCGGTGCCCTTCTCGGAGTCTCCGCGCATATACCAGAAACCTCGGATCAGGGCATGGTCGTGGCGCACCTCAAGGCGAATCGTGAGATTGCTCCCGCAACCGCATCGGCCTTGGCTCACGCAATCATCAAAGCCCAGCGGATGCTTGCGGACTGGCCGGGGGATGGGGGCACACATGGAGCGCGGCTTTAAGGCCCGTTGCGAGGAGATGGCGCACTCCCTGCGTCTCGAACTCGACCTAGACCCTACGGCTCCACTCAACCCGAATCATCTTGCCTCCTATCTGGACGTTTCCATCTGGTCTGTCACAGAGCTTGGCCTCGAAGACAAGGATGTCCATCAGCTCGTGCATGAAGACCCCGACGCTTGGTCTGCAATCACCGTTTCGGCATCAGGCCGCGAGGCCATCATCGTCAACCCGAATCATCGCGGTGGCCGATACTCAAGCGACGTGATGCACGAACTAGCACACTTACTACTAGGCCACACGCCCATCAGCTGGTTCTTCGTTGGAAGCGAGGAGTTGGCACTGCGGGGATATGACACCGCTGCGGAGGAAGAGGCGAACTGGCTCGCCGGGGCGCTGCTGCTGCCGAGAGAAGCGCTCATGAGGGCCCAACGACAACGGGCTACAGACCCAGTTATCTGCGAGCGTTACGGAGTGAGCAGGCAGATGTTGGCATTTCGCAAGAGGGTCACGGCAGTGGACCGTCAGTTCGGAAGAAGCGTTCAGCGGCGCCATTGACGCCGGTGGCTGCGATGGCCTGACCTGGTGGAGACTCTCATGGGTGCCGTTGTCGCCGTGCCATGTCGCGCGGCAGCAGGCTTTGGCGAGTCTGACAAGGTCAGCCAATTCAAGCTCAAGAGGAAGTTCGAGCATGGAGCTCAGGCAGCCCGTCGAAGACATCGCTAGGCAGATTAATTTCGACAAGCCGTGACTAACAGCGCCGGTCGTGCGCCGACGGTAGCGGCGTCTTTGTCCGCAGGCCCTCCAACCGGGAGACGATGACGTTGGTCGTCCCGTCCCAGCGGGAGATCATGCCATGGGACACGAGCAGGCGGCTGTCCAGCTCCCGCCTGAACCGGGCGAACACATGCGGCCACAGGATGAGCTGTATGTCCCCGGTATCGTCCTCAACAGTGACAAACACGGTCCCCGATTTCCCGCGCGGGAGCTGTTGGGCCACCGGCCAACCGGGCTACAGTAACGGCGTCACCATCTCGCACCGTCTTGACGGCTGCGGCGGGCAGCACCTTCGGACGCAGGCGCGGGCGCACGAACTCCATGACGTGCCCCTTCGGATAGAACCCCATCACCCGATACTCGCCCCCATAATTTTCTCCTCGTCCGTGGAGTCGGCGAACGCAGGCGTGCCTCCATCATCGGCGATGGCGAACGCCGGCTGGCCGTTCCTTCCGGGGCGGATGCCGAGCCCGGCGTGCCGCAGAGCCTCCCTGCGGTTGGGCCCCACGCTGTTGAGGGCCTGGCCATGACCAATGAGAGCACCGCCTGTGGCGTCAGCCCGGTGCGTCGCACGAGGTCGGCTGCGCGCTGCTCAGGGAATTGTCGCAGTCCTAGGGCACGCCGCGCCGGAGCGCTCCACGAACTGGCTCACCGCACTCTCCTGCACGCCGACGCCGGGCCGGATGAGCGCCACCTGGGTAGGCGAGGTCGAGCAGGTTGCGCGAACGCAGACGCTGCCCCATCTTGAGCTGCGCCCGGCGACTGGAGCAGGAAGATGCCCTTGAACCTGCCCTCGTTGATCATGTCCTATACGCCGGGGTCCTCGGGGTCGAGCTAGCCCAGGTTGTTCTGTTGTCAATGAGGTGCGTCGAGACTCGCAGGGCCGTGCATCTCACTCTTCGTGAAGTGTTGGTGGTCTCTGACTCACGTCTTCCGTCCTCGCGCAAATCAAAGCGTCGATGGCGTCGGGCAAAGACGGGACGTATACTCCGCATCGTCGGCCCCTCGGTGATTCGCGCAGGCCGTCCGGTCAGGACCAGATGCGGGTTGGTAGGAATGACTGACAGACTGCAAGCCCTTGGCCTCCTCAGGCTGGCCCTAGGAAGCGAGGCGGCCGACTTTCGTCACGGTCAGTGGGAAGCCATCGATGCCCTTGTCAACAGGAGAGAGCGCTGCCTTGTCGTACAGCGCACTGGGTGGGGCAAGAGTATGGTCTACTTTGTCGCCACGAAGATTCTCCGCAGTCACGGGGGCGGCCTGACCCTCATCGTTTCGCCCCTCCAGGCCCTGATGCGCAACCAGGTCGAAGCTGCCCGGAGACTGGGTATTCGAGCCGCCACGATAAACGCCGCCAATCGAAACGACTGGGCGGCATCACAACGAGACCTACTTCTGAATGAGACAGACCTCCTCCTCATCTCGCCGGAGCGACTTGCGAATGATCGTTTTGTGGAGGATGTCCTGACACGCATCGCTGAGCACATCGGCCTGCTGGTCGTAGATGAGACGCACTGCATCTCCGACTGGGGTCACGACTTCCGGCCGGACTACCGACGCCTGGTGAACGTCCTACAGCGAGTACCCGGCAATGTACCGGTATTGGGAACCACGGCTACCGCCAACGATAGAGTCATACAGGACATCCAGAGGCAACTGGGTGATCTGGCCGTACAGCGTGGGCCGTTGATGCGCGAGACCCTCGCCCTGCAGACGATTCGCATACCTACCCAAGCGGGGCGGCTGGCGTGGTTGGTCGATCACATCAATGAGTTGCCTGGCACCGGAATCATCTACACATTGACGAAGCGTGATGCGAACCGTGTGGCGGACTGGCTCACAGAGCACGGGGTTTCGGCAGAGGCGTACTACAGCGATGTGATTGCTGATGATTTCAACGATTCAAACAGCTATCGCCAGCATCTCGAACAACGACTATTGGACAACGACCTGAAGGTATTGGTCGCCACCACCGCCTTAGGCATGGGATACGATAAGCCTGACTTGGGATTCGTGGTGCACTACCAAACGCCGGGCTCGATCGTCGCGTACTACCAGCAGGTGGGTAGAGCCGGTCGCGAAATCCCATACGCACTCGGGGTCCTGATGTCGGGGGATGAGGACGACGACATCCAAGAGTTCTTCCGCAGGAGCGCGTTTCCCAGCGAAGCATGGGTGCAATCAGTCCTTCACGCCTTGGAGGCTAACGATGGGCTCAGCGTTCGAGAACTCGAGGCGATCGTCAATCTGCGATATGGGCAGATCGAGCACTTGCTCAAATACCTGTCGGTAGAGAACCCAGCCCCGGTCATCAAGATTGGGAATAAGTGGAGACGCACGCCCGTCCGATACCAGATGGATGGTGAACAGATTCGTCGGCTGACCTTGCAGCGTGAGGTTGAATGGCAGGAGATTCAGAGCTACATAGACGAAGAAGGATGCCTGATGAGGCGCCTCGCTGAGGCACTGGACGACCCCACGCCCTGGGAATGCGGGAAGTGTGCTCGCTGCGTCGGTCAACCACTCGTGAGTCCTTACATTGCCAGTGTGACAGCGATCGCCGCGGCTCGGTTCCTGCGACATTCCGAGTTCCCTTTGGAATGCAACAAGCAAGTGCCCGCAGGCGCACTTGCCCGGTATGGGTGGCATGGGAACTTAGCCGCCCACTTGCGGGCTGAGACAGGACGGACACTCTCGCGGTGGGGAGATGCCGGGTGGGGACGCGTAGTCGCCGATGGCAAGGGTGACGGACACTTTCCCGACGAGCTCGTCGATGCCGCTATCGAAATGTTGGGAGAGCGATGGCGCCCATCGCCTCCACCCACGTGGGTCACCTGCGTGCCTTCCAGGAAGAACGCCGACCTCGTTCCAGACTACGCTAGACGCCTGGCTGCCGCCCTCGGCCTGCCCTTCACCCAGGCGGTGGCCAAGACGAAAGACAACAGTCCGCAAAAGGAACAGCAGAACAGATACCATCAATGCCAAAACCTCGACGGAGTCTTCGCCATTCGAGGCGCTATCCCGAATGGACCGGTTCTCCTGGTCGACGACGTCACGGATTCAGGATGGACGTTGACCATCGTGGCGGCCCTGCTGAAGCAGGCCGGTAGCGGACCGGTCTATCCACTGGCCTTGGCGTCCTCGACTGCAGGAGGGTGAAATGGACATGAACTCCCAGACTCCGGCCATCCTGTTGCTGACGGTCTCCCTGGGAAAGTCGAGCAACTTGGGCGTTAACCCACTCTCCGCAAAGGAATGGGGAAGATTCGCAGGCTGGTTGAGAGACCAGGCATTGGAGCCCTCGGCCCTGCTCAAAGGCGATCTTCGAAGTGTGCTGTCCGGGTGGGTGGATCAATCGGTCACACTGCCTCGTATTGAGAGCCTCCTCGATCGCGGGAGTGCACTGGGTCTGGCGCTCGAGAGATGGCAGCGGGCAGGATTATGGGTCATTACTCGTGCAGACCTCGAATACCCAGAACGTCTGAAGCAGCGTCTTCGGTCGGATTCCCCACCGGTGCTTTTTGGTTGCGGAGACAGGATGCTCTTGAATCACGGTGGTCTGGCGGTCGTAGGTTCTCGCGATGCGAACGAGAACGATCTGCTCTTCACTGAGCACCTGGGGGGCAGGGTCGCCGAGGAAGGCTACGCCATCGTTTCTGGAGGAGCTCGCGGAGTTGACCAGAGGGCGATGTTCGGCGCTCTTCAGAACGATGGAACAGCAGTAGGCGTGTTGGCTGACAGTCTTCTGCGCTCCGCGACGTCCGCCAAATACCGCAACTCCCTTCTTTCCGGCAACCTCGTACTGGTCTCCCCCAACAACCCTGAGACAGGATTCGACGTTGGGAAGGCGATGTCCCGCAATCGATACATTTATTGCCTGGGAGACGCAGTCATCGTCATCAGCAGCACGGCAGGCAAGGGCGGTACTTGGAATGGAGCACTCGAGGGTGTGAAGGCAGGTTGGGTTCCCGTTTGGGTGAAGCCCAGTTCCTATTCGACATCGGGTAATTCAAACCTCGTGGAGCACGGCGCTCGCTGGCTGCCCGAGACTCTGGATTCTATCGCCTCCCTCCTAGCCGGTCCGGTAGTCGTCTCACCTAGTGAAGCGCCACCTGTGGCAGCCTCGTTGTTCGACGACGATGCGGCTTCCTCAGGAGTGATGCAAGAGCAGCCTACAGCCACGCAACTACCGCGATCTACCAGCGAGGCAATCATAGCCGGTACAGAGGTCATCGAGGCCCAGGGCACGGCCGCCGTACACCAAGCGCAGAGCGATATCGAGTTCTACGATTTGTTCCTCATTCGGTGCGCACAGATGACTTCCACCGATCCTCTGACCTCGGCTGAGATAGCAGACAACCTGGATGTGACCAAGGCTCAGGTTGACAGATGGCTGACACGGGGAGTCTCGGACAAGGTAATCAGACGGTACAGAGGACCGGTCCGATACCAGTACATTACTACCGAAGGAAGGCAGGCCACGCTGCTATCGATCGCTGACTTGTAGGGCATCTGTTCCTCGCTGGTGCGGCGCTGGGAGAACCATGTCCTATGCGAGCATGTCCGGGGCATGGGTACCGCGGGTACAGACGCTTCCTCGACAATGAAGGTTCGCAGCATCGCTGTGAAGAATCGGCCTAGAAAGCTAAGTCCGACATAGGGGGCTGTAGTTGGCTCCGATGTAGTTCGAGTCTCCCTGGGTCCACCAAACTTGACGATAGACAGAACCGTCTTTGAGATGTGGCTGGGCCCTGTCAGGCTCGCCCAGGCCTGCTACCGCTGACTATGGCACGGCAGCATGGGCGACAACGCCTCATGCTCACAGCCCACCAGACTTGATAAAATCAAGGACCTTCGCGCTCACGTTTAGAGTAGCGGTGTGATCAGCTAGAGGCACATGAGTGCCAAGGCTATGGCTTCTAAAGCCCGTCATTTCTGCGGGGCTTTTCTTTCGAGAGGCACGATACCCGCAGCGATTGCCGCAAGGCTCTTGATGTCAATGGGGGATATAGTGCGCCACTGTCCGCCGCTCACTGAGGTTCCAGGTACTCCGAGAGCTTGGTACAGAAGCCGTACAGTTTGTCTCCCCTGATTTCATAACTCCATGGCGACTGTCGGGCGCTCCATTCCCGACCTTAATCGTCACTCATGCAGGTAGCGGGAATCGGGGTTCTCTGAGAAAGTAAAGTGACCGTTGGCGGCGGCAAGTCTCAAGTTCCTGGCGAGATCCTCAGGCTCTTGCTCTCTTTTCCCTTGTCCTGGCCCGTAGATGTCCAGTTCGGCCACCCCCGCTGAAAGAGTTCCTGCCTAACGCCCGACTCAAAGTCCTGTTCGCTTTCTTCTGTATGCCGTTGCCAAGGAACCACAGCTATGCCTAAGAGAGAGAATTCACCAGTTGAGTTACAACGGTGGAAGTCTTCTCTTGAGTCGAAAGAAGCTTTCGCCAACTCCAAGTTGCGTCGTGTACGCTCTGCGAACCCAGAGGTAGTTCTTCTACTATCTGCCATTCTCGTCTCTCACCATTGACTTGTCCACAGACCTAGTATCGCCTTTTGCGCTTTTACCCTCAATTTTAGCGGGGATTCAAAGCCTCCACCTCGGCATTTAACGAGCTCACATGTAATCTCATCGCGTCATTCAAGAGCAAGCCAACAGGATCTCGAAACTCCTTCACTGACGGAGCGCGAGTGTCTGCCTCATACACTCGATACAAGATATACTGCCCGCGGAGTTGGCGAGCCTTGTCGAACTCGGCTTTGGACCAGCGGAATCGCCCGTCAGTACCACTGGTAGACTTCACCTCTATCCAGAGCTTCTTTCCGTCGTCGTCGATTGAGCTAATGTCGAAGTCAGATCCAGGGTTACCCTGGGATACCCAGACGACTTTGGATTCATCCCCTCCTAGTACATTGACCCTAGCTATTTCTCTGCGGTAGATGATCTCCTCACCACGGTGCCCGATGGAACGTTCCCATTCTTCCTGTTCTGGAGCGGGCGGACTCCACGAACCGGACCCTCCCCCACCCGTCCCTGTAGGGGAACCTTTTACCGAAAGAGAACCACCTGTAGCCAAAGGTTGAACGGTAACCTCGTCGATCGGTGGCAGTTGCCTTGCAGGTGACTGAGGAGGATCGTCCTTGGGTTTCTGATCGGGATTTTGATTGTTGGATGGAGGAGGTTGTTCCTCTTCTGAGTCTTCAGCGTCATTCGCCTGCTTCTTGGTCAAGTCGTCCGAGAGCATCTGGAAAACCAACTCAGTCACCTCGTCACCTTCGCCCTCGCTAGACTCTTCTTCATCATTCCACTCTTCGAGTTCACCTTCCTCGTCTCGGTGCAGCCCGGGGGACCACGGGATCCCCTGGCTTTGCAGATACCGTTCCATCGCTTTCAGAGAAGAACAAGCCAGCAACCTGAATATGGAGTCAGCTATTCCTCTCCCAAGAGGGATATCGTCGGTGACGAGATTGGCAATCGCGCCGCTCAAGTGTCCCCTGAGGTCCGACATGTTTGAAACGCGCTCCGAAACGAACCTTTGGTCCTCCACCGCCAGTTCCTTAGGTACTACGACCTCATGGCCGGCCACTTTGTAGACTACTTCCAACTGCTCAACAAACGCGACCTGAGAACGAGCTCTAAGCATGCCCAATAGTTCCAAGGGAGTAACCTGTCCAGTCTTCGACGTATTTGGTAATCTAGCTTCGGCGAGCCTGCAGACCGCTGAAGCGAAGTGAGGGGAGTGTATTTTGCCTAAGAGGCGATCAACATTTATTCCTGCCGGAGCAGAAGTTGGCTCTCCGTGGCGAATTCGAATGAGCTGCCGCACCTCCGTGAGTTTCTTGACACCGATTTCAGTGAAGAACGGAAGGTTGCCGACGCTACCATAATCTGCGAACGACACAGCTATTCCTTGTTCGGAAGCGGAATAAGACAACTGCGGCTCATCATCGATGAGAAACGTCCCGGCCTCGGCGTCTTTGAGGGCGTGGAGCAAGCCGGATTGATCAAGTAGAAATCTGGCTCCTTTGGATATGCCTTCAGGAAGAGAAGACATTCCTTTGTACGCCTCGCGGAGAGAATGTCGCTCAGATGTTGATACCGGCCCCTGAGTATGTTCGTATTTCTGGGCATACGACCGCAGCAGCTGTAACCAATGCTGCGGCTGAGGTTGAGGGAATGCACCCAGAGCCTGCGCTGATTTTTGGAAAGATGCTGTTGCACCGATGACCTGCGGCACTACGTTCAAAAAGATTCTGTCATGTCGTGGCCCGATGAGTACCTCCGCAGGGGCGTGAAAAGCACCCGCTACCCATAGGATCTCTTCGCCAGAATGAGAATCCAAATCCTGCTTCTCCGTTCGAAGGGATTCAACTAGGGTCGCGTACAGGATGGCGGGTTCGGCTGGTGGTTCTTGACGCTCCCGAAGAGCCGAAATGTGCTTGAGAATATCTGAAGACCGTGGGCCTTCTTGGCACCCAAGCCGTTTGTACAATGAAGGACGATCGCCCACAACGAAAGGAGCCTCACGGCCGAGACAAACATCATTCAGCTGAGTCCGCAAATAAGCATCACCAGGCTTGGCAACCCCTCCTAGCGATATCCGGACGAAAGGATAGTTTGATAACTTCCTGATGACTTGAGGACTGAGGAGGC
Source organism: Dehalococcoidia bacterium (assembly GCA_965208625.1). Taxonomy (GTDB): domain Bacteria; phylum Chloroflexota; class Dehalococcoidia; order Lucifugimonadales; family Australimonadaceae; genus Bin16. Next base: position 367,855 of record OZ242348.1, on the reverse strand, counting down.
GCCTGAGATTCCACAGCGCCTCCTCGAATCGCTCGGCATACTCGTTGTCCTCGGCTACTAGCCTGGCAAAACTCACCAAGTCATCGCCAGCAACCTTTTTCCTGAAGCCCAAGGCTCGACTCATGTCAGAGTCACTCGTGTAACCCTGATGAGGAAAGTGCAAGACCGGTTCCAGATAGCGGGCTCCAGGGACCCGCCTGCCCATGATGGCGGATGGAGCCACCCAATGGCCCCTGTGGTCTTTCAAGACGGGCGATTTTCTGAGCAAGGACTTAGTCTTGCGATCTAACTTCCTACTTGCGCTGACGATCTGTTGGTACAGAGCCCCACGCTCTTCTTCACTCGCCGTGCCGTCTCCAGTTCTCTTGGCAACATCTCTGATCCACTTCACGATGTCAAACTTCTCGCAAAGATTGACAATAGCCTTGAATTGGTTCAATCGAGGATGGAGCTGTCTTTCCGGCGGGACCAGACCCAAGGAGGCAATGTTCTCATCAACAATCCACAGCGGACCCTCGGGCTCCGTGGTGTGGCCTCTATGGGGAGTCCGCTATGCGGCGATGTCGGTGATCTCGCCGTCGTCGAGGCCGAGGGCGACCACGGTGGTGCGCAGCCGCTCCCGCCACGTCTCCGTCTCCTCCGTCTCCTCGACCAGCACCATCTCCTTGGTGGTGCGGCCCTTGACGAGGATGCGGCGTCCGTCGGCCTCCAGGCAGAGGTTGTCGAGGAAGCCGGCCGCGACCAGCATCGCCATGTGCCCGCGGCGCAGCGGCATCAGCGGGCGGGTCCTCGTGTCTCCCCTCGGCCAGAGCGCGTCGTTGATCCCCGCGCTGGCCCAGAGTCCGGAGCGCCGCGCTTCCGACGCGGCCGATATGGGGTCAACCGTGCGGGTGGTGAAGAGCACGTCCCCGTCCGGCAGTGGCGGGATGGTGAACTCCGTGTACGGGGAAGTGGAGAGCTCGTCGAGCGAGCCCGCCGCCCACTCCCGCACACGCATCTCGGCGTGCACGTCGGTGTGGGGCTCGGCCCGGTGGTAGCCCGTCAGCACCACCTGGTCGAACGCCTCCCGCTCCGGCTGGGGGAACGCCCAGCACCGGAGGTTTCGGTAGTGGGACGAGAGGTAACGGGCCGAGACCTCGAGCCGCTGGCGGGGCACGACGAAGACGAGCACGCCGCTCTCGGCGAGGTAGCGCGAGGTCTGCGTCAGGAAGGCATGTTCGGAGCGCCTCTGCTCGTTGTCGTAGTCGTACGGTGGGTTGAGGTAGAGGAGACCGAACGCCCGGTTGGCGATAGAGGTCTGGAAGAGGTCGGCGGCCAGCGCCCGGTGCAGGCGCTCCCCGGCCTCGGCGGCGCGGTCGCGGTGGAGCTCCACGCCGTAGGTCTCGAGCGGCATCGTGTAGGGCTGCCTCAGCCGCTCCGCGAGCTGTGCAACCGCCTCGCCCGCGCCGCAGCACGGGTCGAGGATGCGGAGCGTTTCCCCGCCACGGCGGCGGGAGCCGTAGGTCACGGGAGCGTGGACCAGTCCCGCGATCAGGTCGACGACGCGGGGCGGTGTCGGATAGAAGCCGCCCTTGGCCTGTCCTGCAAGTCTCATGCTGCCACTCCTAGTGTGTGATGGTTCGAGCCCGTGTCCACGTCGAGAGTCACGTCCTCCGGTAGGGAGAGAAGGCCCAGCGCGACTGCGCGGGAGAGGTCCTCCCGCAGCGATTCGGCATCGGGTCTGCAGACATGGGCGGTGATGCCCGCCGACTGCAGTGGGACGATCTCCCCGTTCGACAGCCCCCGCCGCCAGAGCCACTCGGCCCAGGTGTGATGCAGCGGCAGCGGGCTGCGACGGTCGAGGAAGCGGTGGTGGAGCGCCGACAGGTCGTCGCCCTCGTGTGCGAGCAGGAGGAAGCCGTCGTGCCCCGAGGCGAACTCGGCCATCTTCGTGTAGACCAGCGCATGCCAGCCCCCGCTCGCGGGCAGGCGGGCGATCTTGGTCGTCCAGGTGCCGACCGTGTGGGAGGGGATGACGCAGCGCTGGTAGCCGCCGGAGAGCGCCATTCCGTCCGCGCCCCTGATGATGTGCGCAGGGTCGGGCGGCTGCTTCAGGAGGGAGGCCCAGATGGCCTTGAGCGCGGTCTGGGCGCCGACCATCGAGAGGAACCAGAGACCGTCCGTCTCCGGGTCCCTGGCGAACGCGTCGGCGGTGGCCGAGAAGCCGCCCGCCGTGATCGTGTACAGCTCCGGTTCCGGAGTCTCACGGGGGTTCTGCATGGTGGGTGTCCTTTCGAGTGGGGATATCCGTTCCGTTAGAAGGGTCAGAGCTGGCAGGGGATGATGGCCCGATCCTTGAAGCTCACGAAGTCCTCTCCGCCGATGACGACGTGGTCGAGGAGGTCGAGTCCGAGCAACTTGGCGCCCTTGTAGATCTCCCTGGTAAGTGCGATGTCCGCAACGCTCGGCTCGGGGTCGCCGGAAGGGTGGTTGTGGACCATGATGAGGTGGGGAACGGCCTCGACGATGGCGGGGCGCAGCACCTCGGCGATCCGCACCATCACCTGGCTGATATTCCCCTGGTAGACGACGCGCTGGCCGACGAGTCGGTTCTTGGCATCGAGCAGGAGCACTCTCAGTTGCTCCTGTGCGAGCGCGGCCATCTCCTGCCCCATCAGCCTCTGGACTTCGTCCGATGTCGAGATGACGGGCGGGGAAGCGGGCCGTTCGGGTTGTGTCTCGACGCCGTAGCGCACGGCGAGTTCGCCGAGGAGGAGCATGTTGGAGCGCAGGGCGTCCAGCAGCGCCTCTCCGGGCGGTATGAGCATCGGATTGGCGGTGGTCATAGGGACTCCTTCGGGTGAGGATGGGTGAAGAAAGGGAACGGGGCCGCCCCGGAATGGAGCGGCCCCGTGATGCGCCCGCGCATGCGGACGTCGGGTGTGTGCCGTGATGGGCTAGAAGGGGTCGGCCCCGGCGGCAACGGGCGCGCCCGTTACGGGCGCAGCCTGGACGGCCTCCGCTCCGGCGTGGCCGTTCTCCCCCGTGCGCTCCCCGTTGCGGGAGTCGAGGAAGACGACCTCCGAGGCGTGCACCTCGGTGCGGTGGCGGCGCTGGCCGTCCTCGGTCTCGTAGCTGTTCTGCGCCAGCGAGCCGCTCACGTAGATGCGGTCGCCCTTGCCGACGTAGGTGTCGACGGCCTCGGCCTGCTTCGCGAAGCAGACGACGTTGTGCCAGTCGGTTTCCACGTCGCCGCTCTGGCGGCGGCGGTCCGTCGCCACGCGGAACGTGGTGACGGCGGTGCCGCTGGGGGCGTACCGCATCTCCGGGTCAGTTCCGACGCGTCCGAGCAGTTCGATCCTGTTGATGGTCCTTGCCATGATGTGCCTCCTTGCACTGGTGACGTGACGCGGCCCTGCCGCGCCCGGTGTGGTCGAGTCGCGGGCCGTATTCCCTGATGGGGAGGCGTCCCGTGGGCGCTCCCGGCGGGAGCGGCCGGAGTCATGCGGAGCCGTGCTCCGTCAGGCCGTGCATCTGCAGTGCGGGCAGTCGGCCTGAAGCCGCCGGAAGAGGCCGTGCGCCCGCTCGACGGCGCGGCGCCCGGCGGGACTCTCCTCCGGCGCGGGGAAGAGGCGCGCCACCTCCTCGATCTCCTCCTGGAGCTCAGGCTCGCCCGCCTCCTCCATGAGGAACCAGAGGTCGGCGAGTGCCTCCTCCACCCGGTCCATGAGCGTCGGGATAGTTGCAGTCATCGGCTCTCTCCCTTCTTCGGGTGATGACAAGCCGCAGGGCCGCTTCCGAAGAGGCGGCTCCGTGGCTTGTCCGGTTGCAGACCGCCGTTCAGGCGGCCATCGGCAGGTCGGCCTCATCCGCAGATGGGACCTCGTCAGGCTGGGTCTCACCCACAGGAGAAACCTCGTGAGGCTGGGTCACGGCCTGCGCTCTCTGCGCCTGCTGGACCTTCCGCGCCGCACCCTCGACGAGGTGGGTCAGCTCGGAGACGGGCAGGTCGTCGAGGTTCTTCCCCGTCTTGGTCCGCACGGCGGCGCGCATCTGCGCCTCGTCGTAGCCCTGGGCAACGCCGAGGTCGACCAGCGCCCTGCGCAGCGACGGCGCGAGTGCTTCCGCGACGCCGTCGCCGTGCAGGGCATTGCCGAACTGGTCGCCGAAGCCGCGCAGCGCGCGCTTCAGACCGTCCGTGACGGCTCCCTTGTACGCCGTCTCGTGCCCTTCGGCGTTGTCGTCGGCCACGGTGTGGAAACCCACGTCCGTGCGCGGCGGCGCGCCGGGGACGGTGACCCGCACCGCCGCGGCGTAGGAGCAGGAGCGGTGCACCTGCGCGGTCTCGGGGTCCACGCGCTCGGTCACCCACTGCGAGACCTCGCCGATGACCTCGTAGCCCCAGCCGCCGCGGCCGAAGACGCGGTTCGCCTGTTCGATGGCCGTGCGCCCTTCGATGTAGGCGTACGTCTGCCCTTTCCGTCCCTTGCGGTACGAGACCAGTCCGGGGTCGAGGGGCTTCTCCAGCTCCGAGACGACCTTCGGCGGGAGGCTGTCCCACAGCAGGTCGTGCGGGCTGTCGGGGACGACGTCCCGGTGGACGCCGTTGTTCGATCCGTCGTGTACCGTTCCGTTCTGTGTCATCGCTGTCTCCTTGGAATCGTGTGGTGTGTGTCCTGTCGATGGGGCGCGGGCTCCCGGTGGGGGAGCGCGTGGGCGGGATGAGCCGTCGCGCGTGGGGCATGCGGCCTCCTTCAATGGGGATGCGGGGAGAGATGGGTCGACGCCGAGCGGGAGACCGCCGTCACTGCGAGGGTGGCGGTCTCCCGCTCGGTGTCCTGGATCAGGTGGGGAGTGGACGGCTACGCGGCGTTGCGCGCCGCCTGCCTGAGCAGGCGCTGGAACATTGCGTAGCCGTGGGGGCGTGCAGCGAGCTCCGCCACGTCGGCGGTCTCGCGGGGGAGGCTGACGACGGCGGACCTGCGCCCCAGCAGCTGGGTGAAACGCTCAGCCGCCGAGCGGCCCGCGTCGTCCGCGTCGAACGCGAGGAAGACGCGGGAGCAGCCCCGCAGGGCTGCCGCGATGCGCTCGGCGCCCTGCGTGCCGAGCGCGGCGCAGGCGGGCACGCCCCACTGGGCGAGCGCCAGCCAGTCGAACAGGCCCTCGGTCAGCACCGTCCACGACGGAGCGGAACCGAGAAACCCGGCGCCGAGCACCGGCTTGGCGCCGGGCAGCGCCTGGAAGCGGGGCGAACGTCCCGGGTCGACGGCGCGTCCGGCGAGCCACCGGACGCGCCCGCCGGCGGTCAGGTCGGGGACGACGACCATCCTGGCGAACCGCTCGCCATCCCCGGTGAACAGCCCCGAGTTCCTGAGGCGCTCGGGGGAGAACCCCACTCCGGCGAGGTGGGCGCGCAGCCCGCCGCCCGGCGCGTAGCCGAGGCCGAGCCGCCTCGCGGTCTCAGGCCGGATGCCCCGCGAGCGCAGGTACGCCTGCGCCTCGGGGCTGCGCCGCAGCCGGCCGGCGTAGAACCGGGCGGCCGCGGTCAGCAGGGCTGGGTCGGTCGATGGGGAAGCTGTGCGCCGGGGCGGGGACACCGCCACCGGACGAAGAACGGTGACGCCGGGAACGCCCTTCCCAACGCCGCCGTTCAGACGCACTATGGCCTCAGGGAGGTCCAGGCTCTCGACGCGCCGCACGAAATCTAGCACGTCTCCGCCCTCGCCACACCCGAAGCAGAACCACCGCTCCGAGTCGGCGTACACGGTGAAGCTTCCTTCCGTCTCCTCGTGGAACGGGCAGACGCCCTGGCGCACCCTGCCCTGCCCACGCAGCTGCACGCCGGACGCCTCCACGACGTCGCCCAGGGGGTTCCGCCGTTTCAGCGCAGGCAGGTCGACCATGGTCATGACGCGCCCCCGGCCAGCGGGCGCAGCCCGCGCAGGCTCCGCCGCGAGATCCTCTGTCCCGGCTGCCAGCGCATCGCTAGCACGGCCAGCACTTCCAGCATCCCGTCCTCCCCATCGGTTGGAGCGAGGACAGCCGCCCGTCCAGTGCCCGGGCTGTAGACTGCGGCGCCGCATCCGGCGAACCGCCGCCGCGCCAGCCCGACCCACTCGCCGTATGCCCATCGCGCCTCTTGCTCCGAGGCGTCCATGGGGTCGAGGCCAGCGAACGCGGCCAGCGCCCCGTCGAGGTCGCCCGTCTGGCGTTGCCGCCGCGCGTCATGCACGGCCCGCGCCACGCTGGCCTCCCGCTTCCCGCCGATGCCGGCGAGCAACGCGTCGATCACCCGCCCCGCCAGCTCCTGCAGCCTGCGCTCGCGCCGGTCCGCCTCGATCAGTCCGTTCAGTCCCATCGTTGCCGTCGTCATCGCGTCCTCCTTCTGGTTGACCTGTTTGTCGTCCTGTTTCCGGTTCCTGTGAGCCGCAGAAGTAGCAGCCCCACCCATGCGAGGCCCGCAGCGTTCAGGGCGAGCACCTCCACACTGCCGGTCAGCGGCAGAGGCCCCATCACCAGCAGCAGGAGCACCGCCGCCAGCGCGAACGGCCTCCTGCGCCTGCCCACGAATCCTGCAGCCACTCCGATCAGAGTCCAGACGTTCATGCGCACCTCCTTGGCGTTAAGCGCAAGAAGGGGCTGCAGGTTGTCCCGCAGCCCCTTCTGTTCGCCGGTGTTCGTTGCGGCCCTAGCAGCCGTCCTCGTTCTCGCTCCCGTGGCAGTCGCGGCAGACCGAGATTCCGCCCGGGTACCGCGTCGCCGCGTCGTCAGGGACCCCGCAGTACGCGCACTCGGGCGTGTACCGCACCGTGCACTCCGCACTCCTGCGGCGTCCGATGAGACCAGTCACCTGTCGAATCAGTCCTCCGGCGTGCATTGCGCACCTCCTCGTGGTGTTGCCCGGCACCCGGCATCCGGGGCGGCGGACGTGCTCGATGGCCTGTCGTGAAACGGGCAGGCTCCGCCCCCGGTGGATGCCTGACGCGGGAGACGGAGATGGGGATGAATGCCCGGCCTGGGAGCGGTTGGAACGCGGAGCGGCCGTGGCGAGACGCGCGGACCAACCGGGACCCCAGTGGGAGACGGCGGCGCGCGGACATGAGAAGGCCAGCCTGCGGCTCGTGCTGCAGACCGGCTCGTGCGGTCAGCGGTCAGAGCCTGGATGCTCCTCGACCACTGCTACAGAGAGGCGAAGCGCCAGACGGCACTCCGTCTCCGATGTTCCGGCCTACGAAGCGGCGTCGCAGGGGAGTTCGCTCGAACCCTGCCGCCCGCTTCCCGCAACCGGTGGCGGCGTATCCCTCTTCGGCAGCCTTCGGAAGAGCGCGGTGCTCGATCCCTCAGGTCCAGCCAGGGCCGGGATGCAACCCTCCAACGTTCTCTGGTGCGAAGCGCTGGGAAGCCAAACAACGGTCTCAGTATCCCCCCGCCGTCAGCAGCCTTCAACGGTTGCGGACGCCCGCCGCGCGAATCACTTGCTCCTTTCGTGCAACGATGAAGCAAACTCCGACGGCCTCATCCCCCTGATACGCCTCACGTCACCCGCAGAGGTCGAGCGTCAACTCCAGCCACAACCGAGCCGTCGCCACTGATCGGACCGCCGCAGCGACCGACACCGGGCCCGGCACAAGGGAGGGAGATTCGGACCCCCCGGACTACGCGCCGGGGTTCTTCCTCGGCCTGCCCCGCCGCCGACCATCAGAGGCCCAGAAGTAGACTGCGTTGGCCGTTCGCCGGAACTCCAGGCGCTTGCCCAGCGCCTCGGCCGCCGCGTTCAGCCTGCGCCGGATCGCCTGCGTCGTCTCGCCCTCCCCGGCCTCCAACTTCCCCGCCTCTCCCGGCGCCACCCGCTCGATGTAGCCGACGTACTCCTGCAGCAGCGCCGCGCGCTTGCCGGTCGCACTTCGCGCGCGGGCCTCGCCGATCGGTAGCGTGCTGAACGTGGGCATGCCGTCCACCTCCTGTGCGTGCAGCCGCGTGCCGCAGCCGCCTCTATGGCCGGCACTATAGCACTCCGCCCGCGTCCGCTCTCCACCTGCGGACACCGTAGGGCGTGTCCGGCCCTACTCCCACCACAGACCGAGGGTGAGCACCCGGCGCAGCCACCGGCGGCGCTGCGCCCTCCCCCGCTCCCGCCGCACGCGGTCCAGCTCCACCCGCCGCCCCCACAGCCGGTTCTGCAGCGCGAGGCCGTCCCACGGATCGACGTTCGGCGGCAGCGTCAGGCCGTGCTCCCCGATGAGCGCGACCTCCAGCTCCCGCATCCGCTCCTCGGCCACCGCACGCGCCAGCCCACCCTGCGCCGCCGTCCATGCGTCCCGCGCTAGCCGCCACTCGACGACCACCGGCGCGGCCTCCCCGTACACGTCCTCCTCGCCGGACTCCGGCTCGGCCGTCACCACCCTGGGATGGGCCCGCCGGTACGCGGACCTCCGCGGCCGGTCTCCCTCCGCTCCCGCCGCCGTCCCGGACCCGCTCTGCAGCGCCGCCTCGACCCGCGCCAACCGCCGTCCCAGTCCGCGCACAGCCCCCGCATGCTCCTCGCGCAGCGACGCGACCGCGCCATCGACCGCCGTGCCCACCCGTTCGATCAGACCCGGCGAAGCCTCAGACGCCGCCACCCGCTCCTCCAGCCCGTCCACCCGCTGCTCCAGCGCCCGCACCTGCTCGGCCAGCCGCTCCACCGCGGCCACGCTGTCCGCGAGCAGCAGCCGCTCCAGCGCGACCCGCGTGTGCCCGGACAAACGGCCCCTGCGGATGCTCGTCGCCAGCGTCCTCGCGTCCACGCCGAGCTCCTCGGCCGCCCCCTTCAGACCGCGCTCCCGCACCAGCTCCTGCAGCAGCGCCATCAGCCGGACGCCGTGCACGTCCTCGACGCTCCGTCCCGCATCCAGTTCCGTGACGTCTTGCTCCATCGCCGCTCCCTCCCCCGTGCAAACTTGCAGTTGCCAGAGGCGAGGCTTGCACGAAACCCCCGCTCACCCCATCCGCAAACTTGCTGTTGCCAGGAGTGGCCCTTGCACGAGGCCGTGCAACCCGCCCCAAACCCGGATCGCTTGCCAGCGACACGCCTCCCCGCCCGTCCGATAGGCCACGGCCTTGCCCGCGACCCAGCCCGCGCCTTCCGACCCGCCTCGGATCTCTGTACACGTCCATACCAACACAGCGCGGCCCGAAACATGCACGCCCCGTAAGGGGGGCCTGTGCGCGAGCCCCCCTTAAGAGCCATTACGCCCCGTCCGCGCGCCCTCGCACACTGTGGGACAGAACGTATGTTCTCATCACAGGGGAGGGCGCTCAGGTGAAACCGCAACCGCAGGCGAAGACCGGGACCGATACGAGAAGACGGCTCATCACGTTCACGGCAGCGCTGCTCCTGGCGGCGCTGGCCGCGGCGACGGCAGCCGGCGCAGCCTCCGCCCAGAGCGGCGACGGCCTCAGCCTCGTCAACCACGACAGGGACTTCGTCGAGCGCAGGAATCACGGGGGCTTCATCGCCCGCCCCGTCTTCGACCGGCAGGTGGACGCCCTCCACTACGGCATCCGCCATCCCGAGACCGGCAACTGGATCGCCCCCATGTACCGGGTCCACTCCTCGGGGAAGGACGTCGGGGAGGGCCGGGAGTACTCGTGGCACTACCCCGTCGTGCCCCAGCAGCCGGACCTGGACCCCGAGCAGGCGTTCCTGCTCGTCATCGTCGCCGTGGACGGCGGCGACGCCCACACCTTCAACGCCGTCATCCCGATCTACCAGCCCACCGGCCTGTGGGACCGCGTCCTCGCCGCCCTCGACCCGGGCCGGTGGGCGCGGGCGTTCGCTGCCTGGGTGGTCGAGGCCGTCTTCGGCGCGCTCTGCGGCATCGTCGAGCGCGTGGCAGGCGCTGGCGCCTGCAGCGGGAGATAGCCTCCATGAACGACGTCCTCACCGGCACCCCGGCCGAGCTCACCCACATGCACCCGATCGTCGTCCAGGCGTGGACGACGGTCTGGGCCGTCGCCTCCGGCGCCCTCGTCGTCATCATCGGCTGGATCGGCCTCAGCCTCATCGTCTCCGAGCACCTCGGCAGGCCCCAGGCGGGCTGGCGCGAGATCGTGCCCCGGCTCGTGCTGGGGCTGGTCGCCGCCGCCTCTTCGCTCTGGTGGTGCGCCCTCGTCATCGACACCGCCGACGCGGTCACCGGTTTCGTCGCCGCATCGCTCGGCTTCACCGCCAGCGACCTGCTCAGGGCATCCAGGGAGACGCTGCTCGCCGCCGTTGAGGCGGGCAGCGTGGGCATGGCGCTGCTGATCACCCTGCTCTACCTCGTCTACGGCTTCTTCGTCCTCTACGTGCTCGTGCAGATGGTGCTGCGCATCGCGCTTATCGACCTGCTCCTGGCGCTCGCCCCCATCGCACTGGGTCTCTGGATACTCCCGCACACCGCGGGGTGGGGGAAGCACTGGCTCCGCCTGTTCATGACGACCGTCTTCCAGCAGGCGGTCCAGATCGTCACGCTCTCGATGGGCTTCACGATGCTCAACGAGTTCGCGGCCATCGGCTCGTTCGAGCCCACCCGGGACCTCGTCTGGAAGCTGATCCTCTCGGCGGCATTCATCTACCTCGCCACGCGCGTCCCCTCGATGCTCGGCAACGCGGGCACGTTCGACGCCTGGCTCCACACCCTCTACTTCGGCCTATCGCTCCCCATGACCGCCATGCGGGCCGCCCGGACGGTCGGCCCGATGCTCGCGGGCGCCGCCGGAGGGCCGGCAGGGATCGCGGCGGGAGCGATGGCGGCGCAGGGCGCGGCGACCATGGCCGGCGGCATCGGCAGCGCAGCGGCAGGGGCGATGTCGGCGGGCTCAGCCATGGGATCGAGCGCCGCCTCCGGCGCAGGGGCGGCAGCCTCGGCGGCGACGGGAGGACTCGGCGCTGCGCGCTCCGCAGCGGACGCTGCGACGCCGCCGGGCGCAGGCAGCGCCGCAGCGCCCAGGAGCAGCAGCGAGTAATGGCAGACACGCGGGCGCACGAGGCCCGCGCCGACCCACACACGCGGAAGGAGGCAGAGCGATGTGCCAGTAGAGCAGCGAGCCGGAAGGTGAAGAACGGATCAGACCGGGCGGAAGAACGCCCGGCACACGAGAGGAGTACACACGGAGATGGAACAACTCACGCAAACGATATCGAACCTGGTGGGCATCCTGCTGGGACTGGTGGGCGCGGTCGGCGTCGGCTTCTTCGTCTACGGGGCCTACCTCTACCTCACCGCCAGCGGCGCGCCGCACCAGATGGAGCGCGGGAAGTCCGCCATGATGACCGCCATCGCGGGCGTCGTCCTCGCCATGGTCGCCTACGGCGTCGTCGACGTCGTCATGAACGCCGTCGTCAACCCGCCCGTCACCCCCGGCGTGCCCGATCCCGCAACGCCCACCCCAGTCCCCGGCGGATAACGGCGCCCGCACAGGAGGATTCACCATGCAAGCACACGAAGTTCCCACCCACGTGCAGGCCGAGGACAAGGTCCTGCTCTGGTTCACCTTCCCGCAGATCGTCGCGGTGACGGCGGTGGGGGCGCTGGCCTACGGCCTCTACCGCTACGCGCCCATCCCGTGGCCCGAGGTCCGCATCGGCCTCGCCGTCCTCTTCGCCTTGACGGGCCTCGCGGCGATCGTGGGGCGGATCGGAGGCCGGCGGCTGCCCCTGGTGGCCGCCGACCTGCTCCAGTTCCGGCTGGGGGGCCGATGCTACGCCGGCACGCCCGCAGAGCTGGCGCGCAGCGAGCCGCCCGTCCAGCCGAACGACAACCCCGGCCTCGTCCAGCACGTGGCGCAGAAGACGCGCCACAGGCTCCGCAGGCTGCACAGAGGATTCAAGGCAAGCCGGGTGCGCAGGAGCCGCGAACGGCGGAACGGGCGCCGGACGCCGCGTCCGCAGCGCTGGTTCCGCGACCGGCGCAGGCCACGCGACCGGGGTAACGAGAAAGGCGGCCACGCGGCGATGCGCCGCATCGCCCTGCTCGCAGCCATGGCGCTGTTGGCGGTGACCGCCGTGGCCGCGTCCGGCACCCCCACGCCCGAGCCCACCCCGGGGCCGGGCACCCCCTACCCGCAGACCAGCCCGGAGCGCTGGCGCAACGAGATCGAGTTCGACCCACCCGACCCCGTCCCCGGACGGCGGCTCTACGTCGAGAGCCTCGCCGTCTTCGAGGACAGGGCCACCGTCACCCTGCGGGCCGCCACGGACATCGACCTCAGCGTGCAGGCGTTCGGCGGGCCGGGGGGCCAGGAGCTGGGCTTCTGGGGAGCGGCCAGCGTCCGCGCGGGGCAGAGCACCTTCTACACGCTGCCGCTCTCCGGCGACGCCCCGTCCTTCACCTTCGCCTGGGTCGACACGCTCGGACTGGCGGGCGCCGTCAGCCTCAGGGGCGACCAGCTGCCGCACCCCCTGCCCGTCGTCGAGGGGGAGCTCTGCGACGTCCGCGTCACGCAGCTGCGCTGGAGCCCCGGCTCCATCACCGGAAGCCTGGCCGCCGACGAGTGCATCCAGTCGGTGGACCACCCGATCGACCTCGTCCTGATCACCGGGGAGGAGCACATCGCGGGGCCCCTGGTCATGAAGACCCGCGTGACGAACGTCTACGGCTCCGTCACGGTCTCCTCCGGCGATGCGAGCACCACCGTCAACCTCGACCCGCCCGGCAGCGCGGTCTTCCGGCTGACCGTGCCCCCGGGCAAGCGCCTGCACGAGCTGACCATCGAGACCACTTTCGAAGCGAACCTGCGGGGCAACGCTCCGCCGCTGGTGGTCCTCACCCTCATCCCGGAGCGGGAGGAGACACGCCTGGTGCCGGTCAAGGTGCTGCGGCCCGGCACCAGCAAGGTCGTCCGCGACACGGTCACCGTCCGGAACAAGGACGGCACGACATCCTCCCACGAGATCTCCGCCCGCCTCACCATCCCTCCCGAGATCATCACCGTCGTGCCAGCCGTCCTGATCAAGTACGAGGAGTACATCGCGGCCGAGGTGCGCCCCCGCGGGAGCGCGTACGGCAGCAGGGAGGAGACCGTGAAGATGGCGCTCACCGTCGGGGCGGACGCCCCCTACCGGCCGTTCACCCCCCCGGCGATGCCGGAGCCGACGCCGACCCCCGCCCAGACCCCGCTCACCAAGCAGGAGGGCGGCGGACTGTTCGGCATCCTCGGATGGGAGTGGCCGTGGTGAGACGCACCGCGGCGGCCCTCACGGTCCCCAGCGCGGCGGCGGTCTCCGCCGCCGCGCACCACGAGGAGGAGGCGATGCTCGGCGCCTTCGACGGCGTGCTGACCGCAATGGCCTATGTGGCAGCCAGCCTCGCCGTCTTCGCCGTCGTCTGGGCGGGATTCGTGCTCATGGCCGAGGGGAGCGAGTCCCGCAGCGCGGGTCGCGCTCGCAACGCCGTCGCAGGGGCGCTCCTCGGTCTCGTGATCGTCCTCTCCGCCAAGGCGATCGCCCTCGCCCTGCGCAGCGGCATCGTCCCCACCCCGTAACCCACAGGAGCACAACGCATTGAGAACGCTACTCGAACGAACCAGGAACATGGCCCGACGTGCCCTGCGCAGGGCCATCGCCTCCATCCCCCGGAGAAGGAGTCCCGCCCTGCGACAGCTGGCTCGACGGGCCGGGAGCATGGCGCGGCGCGTCCTGCACCGGGCGACCGCTGCCAACCGGCAGCCGAAGGAGCGCGTCCCGAAGCCGCCGCTGCCGCTTCCCCTCTGCTTCATGCTCTCCCACCTGGAGGACGACGGCCCCGTCCGCATCGACGGTCTCAAGCTCGGCGTCTTCGAGGTCATGGGCCTCGAGCTCGACGAGCCGAAGCTGGGCGCCTTCGCGGGGGCGCTGAACGCCCTCGACTTCCCGCTCCAGCTCCTGATCCGCCAGCACCCGCCCGACCTCAAACGCATGCGGGAGCGACTGCAGGAGGCCGAACCCGGCGACCTTCCCCCGCAGACCGCCGCGGCGGCGGAGTCGCTCCGCGGCCTGCTCACGACGCTGGAGCACCGCGACGGCATCCTCGACCGCCGCTTCTACGCCGTCTGCCCGTTCGACCGCGCGGGCGACCTGCGCGTCCTGCTGGGCAAGGCGGGCCTCTCCGCCCACCCCCTCACGGGCCGCGCCCTCCGCCTCTTCCTGCTCGCCGCAACCCTGGGCGGCTCACCCGCGGACCGGCACGAGGACGAGCCGGTGGAGGTGACGGTCAACCGCCGCGAGATCCGCGTGGGGGACCACCTCACGCGCTCGCTCCACCTGGGGCGCTGGCCGCGCGCCCTCGCTCCCGGCTTCCTGCAGGGGCTCATGGCCGCCGGAGCGCCCATGGACCTCGCTATCCACCTCGGCCCCATCCCCGCCGAGCAGGCCGCCCGTACCCTGGAGTGGCAGAAGGTGCGCTTCGAGTCGGCCCAGTCGCTCTCCCTGCGCCGGGGGCGCACCATGTCGCCCGAGGCCGAGATCGCCCTGGAGGACATCACCCGCCTCCGCGACGAGGTGCAGCGTGGGCGCGAGCGGCTCTTCCACTCCTCCCTCTCGATCACGCTCCACGCGAAGGACGACGACGCGCTCAAGGAGATGACCCAGCGGGCGCGGGCCCACTTCGCCGCCACGCTCGGCAAGCTCGACACGCTCCCCTTCCGCCAACGCGTCGGGTTGCTCTCCACGCTGCCCATCGCCTTGAACGCGGTCGCCGAGTGGCGCAGCCTCGATACCTCGTCGATCGCGCGGCTCTTCCCCTTCTCTCCCCCCGACCTCGACACCCGCAGCGGCACCCTCTACGGCATCGACCTGCGCGCCTGCTCCCCCGTCGTCTACGACCCGTGGGACGGCACCCACCTCAACGCCAATACTGCAGTGCTCGCACGGTCCGGCAGCGGGAAATCGTTCTCCACGAAGCTCGGCATGCTCAGAGGGCTGACACGGGGGATCACCGCCTACGTCATCGACCCGGAGGGCGAGTACGCCGACATGGCCCGCGCCGCGGGCGGGCGCGTTCTCTCCCCCGGCGTCCCCGGACAGGGCATGAACCCGTTCGTCATCAATCAGGGCGATGCCGAGGAGCTCCTGCTGCGCATCGGCAGCCTCCGCCGCCTGATCGAGGTGATGGTCGGCGAGCGGCTGAGCGCCGAGCGCCGGTCCGCCCTCGACCACGCGCTCGCGGGCTACTACTCCGAACCGCGCGAACGCACCGGCTTCAAAGACTTCTACGCCTACCTGCAGAACGGCGAGGACGAGGTGCTGGCACGGCTGCTGAGGCCCTTCGCCACTGGCAGCCTCCGCCACCTCCTCTCCGACGAGGGCGACGACCTGCTCACCAACGAGGCGCTCGTCACCGTCTTCGACCTCCGCCTCCTCGAACCCGAGCTGCGCCCCGCAGCCGCCATGGTCTGCACCGAGACCGTCTGGGCCGCCGCCGCGCAGAACCCCAGGCCCCGCCTCCTCGTCGTCGACGAGGTCTGGTCGATCATGCAGCACCCCGAGGGCGCGGCGTTCATGGTCAGTATGGCGAAGCGGGCGAGGAAACACCGCCTGGGGTTGCAGTTCATCACCCAGGACGTGCAGGACCTCCTCTCCGAGGACTCCTCCCGCGCCATCACCGGCCACTCCGGCAGGGCGCTGCTGCAGAACGCCGCCTTCAAGCTCCTCCTCCAGCAGGACGCCGCCGCCATCTCAACCGTCGGCGAGGCGTTCGATCTGCCCGTCGAGCTGCAGCGGTGGCTGCTCTCCTGCCCGAGAGGCGACGGGCTCCTGCTCGCGCGCGGAGGAAGATTCCCCGTCCGCATCGAGGCAACCCCCGAGGAGACCGAGGTCATCGAGTGGCGGCCCGGCAGGCACTAGGCCGCGCCCCGCGAACGACAACGTGCGTGCAGCGCACGGAAAGGAAGGAACCCCATGAGACCGAGTGGCCCATCCGACAAGCGAGCCGCCGCCAGGGAGCCGGTACTGCTGGCGGTGACTCCGCCGCGCAGCGGCGAGCGCACCCTCCTCGGCGTCGAGAACCTCCTCGCCTCCATCGCCGTGCCGGAACCCTTCTCCCTCGAGATCGCGGGCGGCGCCGGCGGCGTGACCCTCATGGCCCGCTGCCGCGGCGGCGACGTCGTGCGGGGCCAGATCATGGCCCACTACCCCCAGGCCCGCATCCGCGAGGTCGCCCCGGAGGACGACCCCCTGCGCCTCGACGACGGCGAGCAGGCGTGGACGATGACGCTGCGCTCGGCAGGTCCCGAGTACGTCCCCCTGCGCACCTTCCGCGACGACGACCTCACCGACCCCGGCTCCGATCCCCTCATCGCCCTGCTCGGGGCGCTCTCCGACCTCGATCCCGGCGAGCGCGTCGTCGCTCGCCTGCTCATGCGCTCCATCGGCCCGGACTGGGCCGTCCACCACCAGCGCCTCGTCAACGAGCGCCCCGCACCCGGCAAGGCGCAGCCCCCGCAGGCCGGGACGCCGCAGGCAGCGGGCGGCCTCGGCATGGCCGTCCTCGGCGCCGGCGCGTTCGCCGCGCTCACCGCCTACCGGTGGTTGCAGGCAGGCGAGACGTGGAAGGCCGTCCTGCTGGGGCTCGGCATCACGGCGGCGATCGTTGCCGCCGGCTGGGTGAAGGCCCGGTTCTTCAAGCAGGCCCGCACCTACGCGCCTGCCCTCATCCAGGAGAAGGTCTCCCGCATCGCCTTCGACGCCGAAGTGCGGGTGACGGTCATCCTCCCGCCCGGCGCGGACCAGCAGCGGGCCGCCGGGATACTGGAGCAGGTGACCGCCGCCTACCGTCACTACGACAACCCCGCGGGGGCCAGCTTCACCGTCGGCGAGGTCGAACCCACTCCGGTCCCAGACGTCTCCCTCGAACCCGCAAGGGGCGGGTTCCTCGGCAGGCGCAGCATCATCGGCGTCCGCGAGGCCGCCGCCCTCTGGCACCCGCCGAGCCCCGGCGACGAGACGCCGCTCGTCGAGCGCTCCGGCTCCCGCGCCCTCGTACCCTCCCCGCTCGGCCTCAGGGAGGGCGCCCCGGTCGGCGACACCACCGCGGGCAAGACCAGGGAGGTGCGCTTCCCCGACGACCTGCTCCGCCGCCACCACCTCTACATCGCCCGCACCCGCATGGGCAAGTCCACCCTCATGCACCACGTCGCCGCCCACAAGATGCGCGAGAAGGCCGAGGGACGCGACGGCGACGCCATCGTCGTCGTCGACCCCCACGCCGACCTCGTCGACGGACTCCTCGAACACGTGCCCCCGGAGACCGCCGAGCGCGTGCGCCTCATCGACCTCGCCGACGAGACCGGCGCGGTCGGCATCAACCTGCTGGATGCCCGCATCTTCACCGACCGCGACCGCACCGCCGACTCGGTGGTGCGCGTCGCCAAGGGCCTCTGGGAGCAGTGGGGGCCGCGCATGCAGTCGATCCTGGAGCACGTCGTCAAGAGCCTCCACGAGGCGAACATGCACCCCACTACCGACCCCGCCGATCAGTACACGATCCTCGACGGCCTGCCCCTGCTCTCGGACGCGAAGTTCCGGATGCGCGTGCTGGCGCGGGTGAGCGACCCCTACATCCTGGAGTGGTGGGCGCGCGACTTCGGGAACTGGCGCCGCGAGTACCGGGCCGAGGCGCTCGCGCCCGTCCAGACCCGCCTCGCCTACTACGCGTCCTCCAAGCGGGCTCGCGCCATCCTCGGCCAGCGCCGCTCCACCGTCGACGTGCGCCGCACCATCCTCGACGGCGGCATCCTGCTCGTCTCGACCGCACAGGGCGCCGTGGGCCGCGACGTGGCCGCGCTGGTGGGCGCCTCCCTGCTGAACCTCGTCGACGCCGTGATCCGCGAGCAGGGAAAGCTGCCGCCCGCCGAGCGCAGGGGCGCCCTCGTGGTGGTCGACGAGATGCAGTCCATGTCCGGCGTCGACTACGAGGCCATGCTCTCCGAGCTCGGCAAGTTCGGCGCATCCTTCGTCCTCGCCACCCAGAGCCTCGCCAAGCTCGACGACCTCTCCCGCACCATGCAGGACACGGTCCTCGCCAACACCGGCTGCCTCGCCGTCTTCCAGGTCGCAGGGTCCGACGCCCGCAGGCTGGTCTGGGAGCTGGGGCGCGAGCGCGTCTCCGAGGACGACGTCACCTCCCTACCCGTCCACCACTGCTACGTCAGGGCCACCGTGGACGGCGAGCGCCTCCCCGCTTTCTCCATGATGGTCCGCAGACCCGAGCCGGGCGACGCCGGGACCGCCGCCGGCGTCCGCGCCGCAGCCGCGGGCTACACCACCTCCGCCGAGGAGATCGCCGCGGCCGAGGAGGAGCGCCGGCGGCTCGCCGAGCGGTTCAGGGAGCAGCTGCTCCACATGCAGGAGGACGAGCCGGGAGGAGACGGCGCAGCGCCCGGCAACGACGGGACACGTGACGAACAGGGACGCGCGGATCCGCACAGGAAGGCCCGCTCCCGCAACCCCGTCACCCCGCAGCCGGAGCCGGACGCGCCGGAGGAAGCGGCGTGAGCGGAGCGGAACTCCAGGCCCGGCTCCTGCACCGGCTGGCCGCGATGCCGTTCCTCGACCGGCTGGAGCTCGCCGCCGTGACCGGCGCGTCCGAGCGCGCCGCCTACTACGCCATCGCCGCGCTGGAGGACGAGCGCCTCGTGGCCGCCCTGCCCCACGCTTCGGCGCTCATCCGGCCCACGCGGCGGTTCCACCTCACCGCCAGGGGTCTTCACCGCCTGGCGGTCGACGAGGGCGTCCCCACGAGTATCCTGCTGCGCGCCCACCCCGCCTCCGCGCAGTGGCGGCGCATCCTGCTGCAGCGGCTCGACGCCGTCGCAGTCATCTACCGGCTCGCGGCCGCCGTCGCCGCCGAATGCGGCTCCCTGGAAGGGTTCCGCTGGTTCCGGGCGACGGCGCTCGACGCGGTCCTCGTCCTGCCCGGCGGCCGCACCGTCGGCATCGTCCGGCAGGGCGCCACGGCGGGCAGGACGGCTTTCGCCAAGCGGCTCCGGCGCCTGTACGGGGGGCGGCTGCCGGGCGCGCTCCTCGTGCTCGCATCGGACGGCTCGCGGCTGCAGCACGCCCACAGGCTGCTGGACAGCCTGCCCGTCCCGGCGTTCCTGGCCCTCGAATGCGACGCGACATCGGCGGCGGCGCACGGGCCGGTCTGGAACACGCCGTCCGGTGAGGCGGCGCTCAGCCTCCGCACCGCGCTCGCGAGGGCGAGGCCCGGAGGCGCACTGCCCGCCGAGAGGCAACGCCTCCGCGCGTCGATGCCCGCGGACCTCCCTCACGGCGGCATCGTGACCTATGCTCTTGACCATCTGCTGCCAGTCCGCCTGAGGCCGGCGGAGAAGCGCGCCCTCGATCTGCTCGCCGCGTGGCCGTGGCTGACGCCCGCACATCTCGGCGAGCTGCTGGGCGTGCGACCGCCCCGCCTCTCCCACCTCATGGGGCAGCTCCAGGCGCTGGGGCTCACGGTCTCCGTCGCCGCCGGTGAACGCCGCCGGCTCACACTCTCCGATAAGGGGCTGGCGCTGCTCGCGCGCAGGGACCGCGTGTCCGTGGGGGCAGCCCGCGGGCGATGGAGCGCGGATGCCGTCGACCTCCGCGCTCCCCTGTCCTGGCGCAACGTCTCCGGCGCCGGGAGCCGCCATCTGCTCAGGAACGTCGAGCACACCGAGGCCGTCCACGGTTTCGTCGCGGCGCTCGCGGGACAGGCCCGCTCGACGGGTTGCGCGGTGGCGCAGCTCGACCCGCCCCACCGCGCCTCGCGGTTCTTCCGGCATCGCGGGCGGCTCCACTCGATACGGCCCGACGCATTCGGCATCCTGCGCGGGGGCGGCAGGCCGCTGCCGTTCTTCCTCGAATGGGAGCGCCGCGCCGTCAGGCCCGTCACCATGGCGGCGCGGCTCGCACCCTACCTGCGCTACTTCGCATCGGCGCGGCCCGTCGAAGACCACGGAGCGCAGCCCGCCGTTCTCGTCGTCTTCGAGGACGAGCTCTCCGCAGCCCACTTCCTGCGCGTGGCGCGGCGGGAGACCGCGCGGGTGGGAGTCCGAGTCCCGCTGTGGGTCTCGCATGCGGGCCTGCTGGAGAGGGAGGGGCCGCTGGGACGGGCATGGCGCACGCCGGGCAGGTGGGAAGCCGCCTGCGCCTTCCCCGTGAGTTGAGCGCCCGTGCCGAGCGGTCGCGCAGGTCGGGTTCTATACTATCTGCGCCGTTATTTGGACAATGTCCAATGTCTGCCATACACTAGATAGCGCATCACGGTTCGGAACAAGGCCGATGGAAACCATCACCAAGCCCAAGCAATCACTCGTAGGCATCGAGATGGTCAGGCGCCTCGCCCAACAGGGAGACCGCATCTTCTCGACCGACCGCGCGAGGCAGGTCGCCCCCGACGCGGGGCTGAAGGCCCCCTATCTCCATGAGGCCCTCCATCACCTCGCAAGGAACGGCTGGATCGTCCCGCTGCGCCGCGGGCTCTACGCCCTGTCGTCCGCCGTTCCCGGCGTCGCCCCCGTCCACGAGTTCGAGGTCGCCATGGCCCTCGTGAGCCCCGCAGCCATCTCGCACTGGTCGGCCCTCCACCACCACGGCATGACCGAGCAGGCGCCGCGGACGGTCTTCGTGCTCACGACGACCGGGAGCGCTGTTCCCCGCACGAGGCAGGCCGGGGACGCGGACGAGGGTGGCTTCCCGGCGGGGGATACGGTCTACCGGTTCATCCAGGTGCGCCCCCACCGCTTCTTCGGCACGGAGCGGGTCTGGGTGGGCGAGGCCCGTGTGTCCATCACGGACCGGGAACGCACCCTGCTCGACGGCCTCTCCATGCCGCAGCACTGCGGTGGCTTCCCGGAGGTGCTCCATGCCCTCGGCGCGGGGATGGACCGGCTGGACATCGAGCGCATGGCCGGCTACGCGGTGCGGCTGAACACGGCAACCGCCAAGCGCCTGGGCTGGACGCTCGAGCACCACGGCTACGAGGGCCCCGAACTGGAGCGGCTGGCCCGGCTTCCCGTCAAGGGCTACCGCAGGCTCGACCCCACCGGCCCCCACGGCGGACCGTGCAACAGCCGATGGATGCTCCGGGAGAACCTTCCGGGGATGGTCGAACCGTGAGACCGCTCCGCACGCGCCTCCAGGAGGCACGCGGCCGGCTCGGCATTCCCTGGTACGTCCTCGAGCGGGACTACCTGCTGTCCTGGGTGCTGGCCGGCATCGCCCACGTGCCGGTCCTTCAGGAGAAGCTCGTGTTCAAGGGCGGCACCGCGCTCAAGAAGTGCTACTTCGGCGACTACCGCTTCTCCGAGGACCTCGACTTCTCCGCGCTGGATGGCGTCCCCACGGGCGCAGAGCTGGACGTTCTGGTCGGCGAAGCGTGCAGGGCCGCCGAACGCCTCCTGGACGAGTACGCCCCCGTCAGGCTCACGCACGAGCGCTACGAAGAGCGCCAGCCCCACCCCGCCGGTCAGGAGGCCTTCAACGTCAGGGCGCAGTTCCCATGGCAGCCCGGCCCCCAGACCCGCGTCATGATCGAGGTGACGATGGACGAGCGGGTCCTCAGGCCGCCGGAGGAGCGGCCCATCATCCACGACTACGAGGAACCCCTCGGTGCGGCGATCCGCGTCTACTCGCTCGAAGAGATCGTCGCCGAGAAGCTGCGG
This sequence comes from Dehalococcoidia bacterium, assembly GCA_965208625.1. Taxonomy (GTDB): domain Bacteria; phylum Chloroflexota; class Dehalococcoidia; order Lucifugimonadales; family Australimonadaceae; genus Bin16. The sequence continues at coordinate 346,231 of OZ242348.1, read as the reverse complement.
GCGATCCTCCAGCAGGCCGCCGCGCGCCGCGAGCGTGGATGGAGCAGGTCCCGCGCACGCGACCACTACGACCTGTGGCGGGTGCTCGGCTCATACGGCGGCCGGATGGACCTCACCGGCTTCGACGCGCTCCTGCGCGAGAAGTGCGCGGCCAGGGGAGTCGCGTTCGAGGGGCCGGAGGACTTCCTTCGCGAGGAGATGCTCGCCGATGTCGCGAGGACCTGGCAGCAGTCGCTGGGGCCACTCGTGCCGGGACTGCCACCGTTCGACGTGGTCATCGGCGACCTCCGGCCGCGCATAGAGGCCCTCCTGCGTCCCGCGTCGAGTCCGGACGAGAGCGCCTCATGGGAGGCGTGATACTCAGTAGGTAGAGGGCCGCGTCCTAAGCACGGACCAGGACACTCTGGAGATCCCTGGCGAGTTCCTCCCGCGCGTCGCGGTCCTATTGGTGTGGGGATTGCGCGCGCGCCACGTTACCATGGTTCCCTTCTCCTCGGTTCCAGCATAACGCCCGATCGCGGCTTTAGCCTGGAAGCCTGAGTCACATCGCCGCCGGCAGATCAGCATCCACCTCCGTCCACGCCTCCGGATTATCCCGCTCCGCGCGCATCAGTGTCTCCAGCAGCTCCAGCCGCTCGGCCAGAGTGAGGAGCAGGAAGAGATGCACCGAGCCGGGGACCGCGCCGCGCCGCCACTCCCTGACCCGGTAGGGACTCACGCCAAGCAGGCGGGCAAGCGAACGCCACGACAGGCCGGCCGCCTCCTTGAACCGCTCCAGCCGCTCCGGGAAATCGGCCGGAAAGTCGAACGAGACGCGCCGGTGCGTCTTCCGCCTCCGTCCCATGGCGCTAGTCCACCCCGGCTGGAGCAATGCCGGGGGAGGGCATCCCGGTAATTCCCGCCCGCATCGCCTTCCTCCGTGTAGTTTCTGCGCCGCCTACCGCCCACCATGCCTACACCGGCCTTGCGGGATGGCAGACATCCTCGCCCGGCAGGTGTGCTGCCTCGGCATCGAGCCGGTCCTTCAAGATCGGCGCCCCCTCCTGCGGGAATACATGCTGGGCGGCTTCCCATCGCCGCGGGAAGCCGCCCAGCCCCGTATCGAGTCCTGACCCCAGGCTCCGTTTCTCAGGAACCCGCGCCGCCATCCTCCGGCAACTGCCAGTCCACCTTGTGGTTGGCGTCGTGGGCGAGGCCGGTGTGGGATAGCAGGGCGGCGAGGCCGTCCGACGAGATTGCGCCGCCGTTCAGCTCCAGCGAGTTCGCCAGCACGGCGATGCCCTGCGTGGACAGGTTCGGATTCACCACCCGGTGCGTGAAGGTGAGGGTGGCCGAGCCGCTGCCGCTGTGGTAGGCGGCCAGCTTCTCGCCCCATTCCGCCGGGTCCATGTCGATCTTGAGGCGCGACGCCGTCGGCTGCCGGTCTGTGTCTGGCTTCAGTCCCACCATCTCTCCGAGGCCTCCTCCATCAATAGATCGAGATCGACGCCACAGGCCTCCGAGGCGATAATCAGCTCCTGGAACGTCTGCAGCATCTCCGGCGAGGCATCGTCCGCGAATAGCCCTTTCAGGTTTGCCAGCAGCGCAGCCAGGTCCTCGACACTCACCTGGGAGGTCAGGCACTCCAATTGCGAGGGGAGCAGCAGGATCTCGTCTTCGGCGGAGAAGGCGATTGCCTGCTCGTCGGTGAAGCACGCCAGGAAGCTGAAATCGAATACAATCTCTGCAGCCTGGTCGCTCTCGTGGGGAGGCGTGTCGGCGTACTCCCCATATATTTCCGTGAGGCAGGCGCCGCTCTCAGCGCTCAGGCCGCCGATTTCGGCGGACAAGGCGGCAATGCCCAGCATAATCTGCAACTCAAGGGAGAAGCAGTCCCCGTATATTGAGTCCGGGAGCATGAAGATGGGCGTCTCCTGCATCGGTGGGACGCTCTCACCGCCGCTCGTACCGCCGACGATGGACTGCACGCACGCGATTTCCTCGGCGCTCATCATGGCCATTAGGTCGCCGCCAGTCATGTTCTCGTCCAGCATCATCCAGGACATCATGTCCGTCGGGGGTTCCGGCGTGGGAGTAGGTTCCGGCGTAGGAGTGGGCTCAGGTGCGGAGTCGGCGTGGGCGTCGGTATCGGTGGGAACGGGGGTATCGGTGGGAACGGGAGTGGCCGTTGGGTCCGGCGAACACGCCACAACCAGCACAACCGTAAGGAGCAGGGCTGCGATCACCGCGTGGGCGCCTCGGAAATGAAGTGCGAATTGCAGAGCGGCGAGGGGTTTTCGGAAGAATCGGTGTCTCTGTACGATAGCCAAGTTGCCACCTCCCATATTCCGGGCATACTCCTTGGCGATTTTACCACCGTTCCTATTTCCGTTCGTTCACTATGTCGGTGATTTTCGGTAACTTATTGTTACCATCCGCCGAAGATGGCATACTTGACCCGCCAAAGCCGCGTCCCATCGAGGTACTGAGTTGGGCCAACCGGAAGAAATGATGCGAGAGAACGAGGCCCTGCGGGAGCGTCTCTCCCGCCTGAGCGAGGCCAGCCTCCGCATCATCGAGAGCCTGGACTTCGACACGGTGTTGCAGGAGGTGGTGGACAGCGCCCGGAACCTGACGGCCTCGCGCTACGCGGCCATAACGGTCCTTGGCGAAGCCGGACAGACGCCCGACTTCATCGTCTCCGGCCTCACCGGGGAGGAGCACCAGGGGCTGTGGGACATGCCGGAGGGACTGGGATTCTTCGAGTATCTCAGCGGGCTGGAGCAGCCCCTGCGGGTCTCGGACGTGGACAGCCACCTAGGAGGGCTGGACATGCCCCGGTTCCTGCCCTCGGTGCCGGTGAAGTCCCTGCTGGTCGCCCCCATCCGCAACCAGGGGGTCGGAGTCGGCACGATCTACCTGGCCCATGAGGCCGGCGACCGGGAGTTCACCCAGGAGGACGAGGAGACCCTCGTCCTCTTCGCGTCCCAAGCGGCCATGGCCATCGCCAATGCCCGCAGGCACCGCGAGGAGCGGCGGGCCAGGGCAGACCTGGAGACGCTGATAGACACCTCTCCGGTGGGCGTCGCGGTCTTCGACGTCGCCACCGGCGCGCCCGTGTCCTTCAACCGGGAGGCGCGGAGGATCGTGGACAGCCTGCGCAATCCCGACCAGTCGCCGGAAGATCTCCTGGAGGTGTTGACCTACAGGCGCGCCGACGGGCGGGAATTCTCCCTGCGGGAATTCCCGATGGCCGAGCTCGTGAACACGGGGGAAACCGTGCGGGCCGAGGAGATCGTCCTACAGGTCCCCGACGGACGCAGCGTCACAACCCTGCTCAACGCCACGCCCATCCTCTCCGACCAGGGCTCTGTCGAGTCCCTGGTCGTCACCCTGCAGGACATGGCCGACGTCCAGGAGCTGGAGCGGCTGAGAGCGGAGTTCCTGGCGATGGTGAGCCACGAGCTGAGGACTCCCCTGACCTCCATCATGGGCTCGGCCGGGGCGATCATGCACTCCGGGGCGGACCTCGACCCCGCGGTGGTCCGGCAGTTCGTCCGCATCATCGGAGACCAGGCCGAGCACATGAACGCCCTAGTCGCGGACCTGCTGGATGTGGCCCGCATCGAGACGGGCACGCTGCCTGTAAGCCCCGAGCCCGCCGAGGTGGCCGTGCTGGTGGACCGGGCCAGGAGCGCCTTCAAGAGCGCGAATGGCAGAAACAACCTCGCCATCGACGTCGAGCCGGACCTGCCACTGGTGATGGCTGACAGGCGGCGCATCGTACAGGTGCTCGGCAACCTGCTGTCCAACGCCGCCCGGCACTCCCCGGAATCGTCGGTCATCAGGGTGAGCGCGGTGCGGGACGGCGTTCACGTCGCGGTCTCTGTGGCCGACGATGGGCGGGGCATCCCGGCCGAGAGCCTGCCCGACCTGTTCCGCAAGTTCTCCAGGGCGCACTCGGAGGAGCAGGGAGGGGACACCGGGCTTGGCCTCGCCATCTGCAAGGGCATAGTGGAGGCGCACGGGGGCCGCATCTGGGCCGCGAGCAACGGGCCGGGAACGGGAGCGTGCTTCACCTTCACCCTGCCGTCGGTCGAGGACTCCGGGGACGGAGCGGCCCGACGCCTCGCTTCGACATCAATGCTGCGTGAGCAGAAGGAGGGGGAGGAGCGCCCGCGCATCCTTGCGGTGGACGACGATCCCCAGGACCTCCGCTACGTCCGCGACACCCTGGTCAAGTCGGGCTACGACCCGGTCCTGACCGGAGATGCGGAGGAGGCGCTCCGCCTCGTGGAGCAGGAGAGGCCGGAGCTTGTGCTGCTGGACCTGATGCTACCCGGCACAGACGGCATCGAGCTGATGAAGGACATCCTGGATGTCAGGGACGTGCCGGTCATCTTCCTGTCCGCCTACGGGCGGGAGGAGGTCGTCGCCAGGGCCTTCGAGATGGGGGCCGCCGACTACGTGGTCAAGCCATTCTCTCCCACCGAGCTTGCGGCGAGGATCAGGGCGGCCCTTCGGAGGCGTGTGATCGCAGAGCGGCCGGGACCCTACGTGTTGGGCGACCTGACCATCGACTACGCGCAGCATAGGGTGACCCTGGTCGGCCGCCGGGTGCAGCTGACCCCGACGGAGTACAGGATGCTGGCGGAGCTATCGGCCCGCGCGGGACAGGTGTTGACCTACGAGCGCCTGCTGGAACGGGCCTGGAGGGAGCGGGGCGACGGCAATGTGCGGCCCATGCACACCATGGTCAGCAAGCTCCGCCGCAAGCTGGGCGACGACCCACGCAACCCCACCTACATCTTCACCGAGCCCCGCGTCGGCTTCCGAATGCCGGAGGGGCAGGGAGGGGCAGCGACTCCCTGAGCGGAGGCCGTTGGGCGGTCCGAAAGAGAGAGGCCTGGATTTGATCGTCACCGAAGAACAGAGAGCACTAGCCTACCCTCGAGTAGGCAAATCCACATTCGTTTCATGAGGCCATTCTATGGAAGACGTTGAGCAAGTCATCGAGTATATCTTGGACCAATCCCAATTCGACCTCGGTCACGTAGAGACGGCGGAAGGCCATTCTTCGAGGTCATGGGCTTCGAGACCTGGGGAGGTGGTTTCGACCCACGAACTGCGTCAGTTGTCAGAGGGCAATGATTCAGGCGTTCCAGACCCTGACGGAGTCAGAGAAGCCCGGTTGATCTGTCCAGAAGCAGCCATTTCGCTGTTGGTAGAGCACCTTCGAGTTCTCTTGAATGATTACATTGATGTGGACGAGGAAACTGTGGGCCACGCGTTTCCGAAGGTGAGCAATACTTACGCCAGGACAAGAACCACTCATCAAGCTGACGGGCTATGCGCTGAGACTTGCATAACAGCATTGGACGTATTTGCTAGAGCCCTTGTGAAGGGTTCCGCACTGGTGGGATCAGGAACAGTGGGATCTTTGCTTGCCAGTTGGGTAGAAGGTCGGCCTGTGCAATATCGCAGCTGCGTTGTATTGAACGGGATAAACGTCAAGGTGCCTCTCGAACCCGTGGCGGGTATTAGAATCGCACCACTGCCTTGGTCGTCTGACGACCTACCTGATGACTTGCCGCTTCCCGCATCCAGTGCTCCAGAGGATTATCTTGGTAGGACAATCATTTGCGTCGATACGCTAGCAACTCCGCCATTGTTTCGACCAGGGCCGGATGGAGTTCACAATCCAGTACAGGCATCGACTCAATCAATTGCAGATGTCGATGCCGTTTGTGAGGCGCTGGCACTGGAGTCGGACGACTTCGTAGAAGTCGCATTTCAATGGAACGATTACGGCGACCTGCGGGAAGTATTCCCTACTCGCAGCAGTTCAATTTGGGCGAGGTCTGGATCCAGTTTGAGAAGCCAGTTGAAGCCCGGCTGGAGCCAGAGCACCGATTTGCAGACTGGCGTCGTGACGGTTTCGCCCGGAGACCAACCGCTATCTGATTTGAACGAAACAGATCTGGGCAATACTATTAGGGCATTGATGGAGCCGAAATACCGGGGAACTAGGATTTCCGCTACGAGGTTGACTAGATCGAGAGATTCGAGCCAAGGTCTCGTCGACCAATTCGTAGATTTGCGGATGGCTCTGGAGGCGCTCTTCCTGAAAGATTTCACAAACGAGCAAAGTCAAGAAATGCGATTCCGCCTTTCACTTATCGGAGCTTGGTTCTTGGGCAAGGACTTTGAAGACCGACGACGAATCCGTAAGACTCTGCGGGACGCGTACGACAGAGCTTCAGGAGCTGTACATACCGGCAACATCGCTTACACCAACGACAATCGAGAGCTTCTAGCGAATGCACAACGGTTGTGCCGCGAGGGAATCTTGAAATTGTTGAGGGAAGGCCCTCCAACCGATTGGGGCGACCTGGTATTGGGACGTGCTGGCGATTGATGACAACAAGGGCACACGCCGTCAGGCGCGCAGTAGTAAGCGACCTCCCGCGAAAGTTGGGAGACGCCGGAGCCAAACCCACCTACATCTTCAACGAGCGCCGCGTCGGCTGCCGGATTCCGGTGGGGGAGGGGGCGAGCGAGGAACCGCCCACCACTCCCTGAGTGCGGGGAGCTATGGGTGGTGAGGAGGAGAAGTGACATGACGACAGGGCGGGACTTCCTGAAAGCCATCGGTGCTCAGAACAACGCGTTTGAGCGGATGTTTTTCGAGTGGATAGAGTCCTACAACGGCGAGGGCGATCTGGACATCTTGGAAGCCTTCGGGGAGATGATGCTGGCCCTCGACAGGTTCATTGATTGCGGATGGGGATGCGATGATGACCACCCGGAAAAGCACTTGTTGGCGATTTGCGTCACCCGCATCAGAGCGATTCTCCCTCTTACTGCCTGCGGATACCCCAGCGAGGCTGGCGCACTCTTTCGGCCCTTGGGTGAGACGGTCAATCTCATGGCGCTCTTGATGGCCTCCCGCGACGACCTTGAGGCTTACCGTCATGGCAACAGGGGGCAGAGGAGGAAAAAATTCAGCACGGAGAATGTGAGGGGGATGCTGAAGCGGGAGCATTTCACGGCTCCCCAAAGCGCGAGGACGTACGGCGCGTTGAGCGACTACTACCTTCATCCGAACGCGCTGGACCACATCTTCGCCCATCGGACCTCGCACGAAGGGGATAGGTTTGTCATTCCCTACTTCCACAGAGACCTGTGCGTCAGTATGTTCATAGTCTTGGTCTCGGCAGCCGCCACAGCCCTCCTCTTCTGGGCCTGTGCTCGGGAGGACGATAGTGACTTTAGGCTCGCCCATGCATTTAACGAGAGGGCGGACAAGGCAATGCGCGCCTTCATCGCAAAGATGGCTCAGGACCCAACTGTCGAACCACGTAAGGTCGTTGGAACGCGAACTTTTCCGTCTGAGGCGTCAAGCGGAGAACGCGCTGGGCGCACCTGATACTCATGATGACCGGGACGACCGGCTTCGGGAAAGGACTGCTTCCCCACCGGCGGTTCCGGTGAAGTTGCTTCATCCGAGCAAGCAATCACCGGCTGTTCGCCTCGATGTGTCACCGGGGCCGTTGTGTCTGCGCCGACGCCGTTGGTACACTCGCCACGAATAGAACGTATGTTCTCACGACGAGAGACATCACCCGCTACCGGCGTGTCATCGGCGCGTGGCCCGGATCTGACCCCAAGCGGAGCGGAAACATGCGGCAGAAGAAGCGGAGACTGACCAGCGAGCAGGACGAACTGCGGTTGAACGGGCTGCGGATACCGGCTCCCATCATCTCGTGCGTCCACCTGGGCTTGCACCCGGAGGAAGAAGCGTCATGGAGCGAATCTCCCGGCGTCCACGCGCACTCGGGCCGCAGGCCGATCGGGAAGGATGGCGGGCATGTCGGGTAGGCGCCGTCTGCTCACCGCGAGACTCGAACCCCGCGCGGTCTGGGAGCGACTCAACCGGCTGAACATGACCCAGAACGAGCTGGCGCGCCTGGCGGGTATCTCGTCGGGCTATCTCTCCCAACTGATTACCGGGAAGCGCAGACCCGGCCCGGAGACGCGGCGACGCCTGCAGCAGGCGCTGGCCGCCGCATTCGACGACCTCTTCGTACTGGAGGCGGCGCGTGAACCGTAGGTCGCCGCCCTCGCACCTCTTCCTCGGCTCCGGTTTTCTGCCGGAGGACTTCCCCGACCGCTTGAAGCGCTTCAAGGAGGAGGCGGGGCTCACGTGGGAGGGGGTCGCGATGTGCGTGGACGCCGATCCTCGGCAGGTGCAGCGCTGGCGCGACGGCACGGCGCCCTGCGGAGACGCGCTGTTTTCCCTCTTCAAGCTGGCGGCGCGCGTGCCGGGCGGCGTGCAACTCCTGCTGGGCGAGGACGTCTGCCCTCCCGCAACGACGGCGCCGACCTTGAAGGACCGGCTCGATGCTGCCACAGGGCGACGCGGCGGCAAGCCCCAGACGGGACCATGCCGCGTGACGAGTCAGACTGGTCTCCGCCAAGGCGTCAGCCTTCTTTGAGGAGCGCTGCAAAACGAGTAAGATGGGGTGCAGTTGGGATTGGAGGGCCCGGTGCATGGGGACTTTCAAGTGGCCGGTGCGGATATCCAGCATGGACGGTCAACAGGTTCAGGATATTGAAGCTACGGTTGACACCGGAGCCGCTTACACCACATTGCCTGCCGGTTTGCTTCGGGACCTCGGAGTTGAGCCCATGGGGAAACGCCGGTTCCTGCTGGCTGACGGCCGGCGGGTTGATATGGACTACGGGAGGGCCTGGGCCACGGTCAACGGGGATAGCGAAGTGACGATCGTGGTCTTCGGAGAGGACGAAGCGCCTCCCCTGCTCGGGGCCTACACCCTCGAGGGTCTAGCCTTGGCGGTAGACCCAACCTCTCAGCGCCTGGTTCCCACCCACATGATCCTGTACTAGGACGGCACGGTCCTCATTGGCTGAGGAGTAGAGATGCCGGCTACTATGCTCAGGCCGCCTTCTCGGCCAGTTGCTCCTGCCATGCCTCGATATCAGCCTTATCAAAGGGCCACTATAATAGTTCGATCAATCAGTAATGATGACTGCGTGATAACCCTCGACTCTCAATTCCTTGGAGGCAACATGGTATCGGCAAATGCAATCGGCGACTATCGCACTGGGACGGCGAGCCTCCTGAACAGTCAAGTTGAGGAGGTGAACGTAATCAAACGACGGCTGGGCGTTGTGGTTGGAGACGATGCTTCGGAACGTGCGGCTCTCAAAGACGTCCCACTTGGACCTTTCCGGCTCCATTGCGCCTTGCTGTTGCACAAAGCGCAATTGCACATGGTAGCAGTGCTCGGTGCCAACGAAAGCAACAATCTACACTCGCTGGCCGTGCAGATGAGGCCGGTCCTTGAGTGCGCCGGTCAGGTTGTACTCGTCGTCCACAACGTGTTTGTCGACCGGAAAGCGGCGGGGAAAGCCCTCGATTACATGGACGCGGATTACTACCGAACCATAATTGGCGCGACGAAGGGTCAGGTAACCCACGAACAACTACTCGCGCACATCTCGGATATTCGTAAGGAATTCAATGAGGAAGAAGCCAATGTCAAGAGCTTTAGGCAAGAGGACAAAGTGGCGTCACTTCATGGAGGTAAGGCTTGGTACAGTTACTTGAGTGAGTATTTTTGTCATGGTAGGGCAGAGTGGAGAGGACATTTTTGGCGTGGTGGTGTCCGCTCTATGAACACGGTTGAGGACAAGTTTACGTTTGCTGGATTCATGGACTATTTGGCGAACCAGGTGGCCGTCATGAACGCGTATGCGGCTCTACAGATTCCATCAGAAAAGACATTAGACGAGCGAACGGAGATCATTCTAGGCCACTTTCAGAAGGTACGTGCTGAGCTTGAAGCCCTCAGGGACCGAGCGATGTCGGCAATCAAGGAGTTGAGCAATGGAGGGCCTAACTGAATGACTGAATCGATACTCGAAAGTGACGACGGTATTACCCAGCTACGCACGCGGTGCGAACGATTCCGGGATTTGCTCGCTGAACTAACTACTATCCATTTGGAGGTTGATGCACCTACCCGCGACATGGAGGCAAATGAGCAGAATTGGATTGGTCGCATGAGGAAGATAGGCCTTCACGTTCTGGCGATCAATCGCTGGGAAATCGGAGCCGGCGTCGAGCACGTAATGGCCCCAGAGGTTAGAGCCGCATACGATCAGATGAGCATAGTGTGGAAGGACTTGCCCTCATCGTTGCGACTAGATGAAATAGATGTTGACTGGTGGGCCAAAGAAGCGAGTAGCGGGCTCCTAGCCACATACGACCACCCGACGCCGCAAAAGCTAATGATCTCGGCGGGCCACGGCGGGTTCTCCACAGGCGAGAGTGGGTTCGTCTATGCACAGTTGGTTCTGTGGTTGGGTCGCCTTGTGCTCGGGTACGGTCTTGCCCTCGTTCATCTATCTCAAGTGCTGGGCAGCGTAGAGGACATTGAGCCTCGCGTGACTTCAGTGTTGCAACGTACGCCTCCGTTGCTTGTCAACGGCGGTTTACTTTTGACCCACCTGTGACGGTTTAGAATTGACCCACCCCGCCGTTGTGGCCGGCGATTCTGTCGGTTGTCGGTTGCCCTTCCTGTGCTGCGCCGAGCACGTGATGCGAGGTGAATAGACCTGCCTGGCGCTTCTCCTTGAGCCGGTAGCTCTCCCCCCGGATGTTGAGGATGTGGCTGTGGTGCAGCAGCCGGTCCAGGATGGCGGAGGCGACGACGGTGTCACCCAGCAGCTCTCCCCACTCGCCGAAGCCCTTGTTTGAGGTCAGGATGATGCTCCCACGCTCGTAGCGAGCTGAGACCAGCGTGAAGAAGGCGGTCGCCGCGTCTCTGTCATAGGGCCAGATGCCGAACTCGTCGACGACGAGGACCTTGGGAGCGAGATAGACGCGCATGCGCCGTCCGAGGTTCTGCTCAGCCTGGGCCTTCCTGAGGTCTTCCATCAGATCGTAGGCGCGAACGAAATAGGCGCCGTGGCCGTGCTCGATAGCCTTGAGCGCCAAGGCGACGGCCAGATGCGTCTTGCCCACGCCGGGCGGTCCGAGCAGCAGGATGTTAGTGGCCTCGGCGACGAAGGCGAGGTTGGCCAACTCCTTGACCTGGCGCTCGTCGACGGAGGGCTGAAAAGAGAAGTCGAACTGCTCGATGGAGCGCTGGAAGGGCAGATGCGCGAGCCTGGTTCTCGTGGTGAGGTAGCGGTCACGGCGAGCGTCGACCTCCACGCCCAGCAGCTCGGCGAGCATCTCCGGATAGGTCAACTGCTTGCCGGCCGCGGCGTCCAGCGTGTTGTCGAGCGCCTCGGCCGCCTGCTTGAGCCCCAGGCTCTCCAAGTATTGGCGGACCTGCTCCAGGGCGATCACCGCACACCCCCCGCTGCTGCCAACTCGTAGACATCCAGCGAGCGCCGCTCCACTTCCTCAACCGCCACCTGGACTGCCAGTGCCTCCTGTCGTGGGCGACCGTCTCCCCTGGACAGCCCTGCCCACTGGCCCGGCGCAGTGAAGCGCTGCCCGGGGCGATCGGCACGCGGGTGCACCGCCAGGCGCTGGTCGCCCGTCCATATCTCTACCGTCCCCGAGCGCTGTCCTACCTGCACCGTCGCTCCCGCCCACCGCCAGGACACACCGTAGCGAGAGCCTTCCCAGTGCACATAGCCGTCATGCGCCACCCTGCGGTCGTCCCGCAGATACGGCGCCAGCGTCGAACGCTCCGGCAGCCCTCCGAGGCGCACCCGCTCCTCGGCCAGCATCTCCCACGGGCGCCGGCCCGTCGTCCCGTGCACGCGCCGGTTCGCCACGCTGTCGCACCACTCGAGGCTCTGCCGGTTCAGGTCCGCGTCGTCCGTGAACCGGACGCCGGGCCACAGGTTCCCGCGCACATACTTCACCCCGCTCTCCACCTTCCCCTTCGTCTGCGCCCGATACGGCTGGCACACCCGCAGCTCGAACCCCATCCGCAGCGACATGTCCAGCATCCGCTGATTCCACTCCGGACGCCCGGACGCATCACGCCCCAGCACCACCACCTTCGCGTTGTCATACAGGCACCGCTGCGGCGCGCCCCCGAAGTATTCGAACGCGTTGACGTGACACTGCATGAAGCTCGCCACGTCCGCACGCCGGACGAACTCGACGTAGATCGCTCGCGACCAGCCCAGCACCATCACGAATGCCCACAGCCGGTGCTTGCGACCGTCCGCGCCAACGTAACTGAAGCTCCCCCAGTCCACCTGCGCCTGCTCGCCGGGCTCCGTCTCGAACCGCATCGTCGCTCGGGGCTCACGCCGCGGGCGGTGCAGATGAACGTGCTCCCTCAGGATCGTGTAGCTTCCCGCGTAACCCAGCGACTGCAGCTCGCGCAGCAGCACCACGCAGTTGTCCAAACCCTCTCCCAGGCGGCGGTCAATGTAGGCGGCATACGGGTCCAGCTTGGACCCCCGCCGCTCCCGCTGCTTCGCCTGCGGCACTCCCGGCGACCTCAGGTACTTCCGCACCGAGTTCCGAGAGACCCCCAACTCCCGTGCGATCCCACGGATCGAATGCCCCTGACCCCTCATCTCGTACAGCTCTTTCATCGTCCCACCTTTCAGCAACTTGCCCTCCCCTTCAGCTCTCATGGGAGGATGCTCTGCTTATGGGTGGGTCAATTCCATTCCGCCATCGGTGGGTCATTTTCAAACCGGCGCTAACATGCTCACCCGGGAAATTGGGATGAGGGACAGTTCCTAGACCCATGATCAGCAAGGCGCACCTTGGATTCAGCAGTAGTAACAGGGTCACTCTGGCCGCTCTGACCCGGCTGCCGTCCAGCATTTGGGCACCTGCCCATCATGCGGTCGTCGGGGATGTCATCGGCCATGAGCGCGTTGAACGCATCATGGCCAGACCGGACTTGAACAGACGGTGCGTCATCAGCCCTGCTGACATTTCTCCTCTCTGTTGAAATGCCGGTTACTATGCTCAGGCCGCCTTCTCCGCCAGTTGCTCCTGCCATGCCTCGATATCAGCCCGCCTCCAGGCAATCGCCTTGGGGGTGATGCGGAGTGGGGGAGGAAACGCACCTGCTTTGACCAGCCGCCATATCGTCGTTCGGCTTATCCCCAGTTCCCGTTCTACGTCTTTCACCCTCAACAGTTGCATCGCGCGCACCTCCTCCGTGGATAGTCCTGAAGGGCAGTCAGCCTCCAACCTCACCATCGTACAACGCGCAACAGCGTTGGTCTGGCCGACTCCATGAATTGCTTGCTGGCATGTAGCATTCTGGGCATCACCGAGGACCAGAGTCTTAGGCAACAAGTGACAACGCAAGTGACAACGAGCACGATTACCCTCTCGATTTACTCGTAAAACAGGAGGGTTCTGGTGCCCCCAGCGGGATTCGAACCCGCGATCTCCACCTTGAAAGGGTGGCGTCCTAGGCCGCTAGACTATAGGGGCACGCGTGCGGCAGCGCGCCTAATGGCAGGCGCACTATGGGTAGATGGCCAGTTGTTCCAGACCCGTCGCCTCCGGCAGCCCGAACATGAGGTTCATGTTCTGCACCGCCTGTCCCGCCGCGCCCTTGACGAGATTGTCCAGCGCGGAGAAGACGACCAGCTTTCCCGTGTGCCTGTCCACCGTAGGATAAACCAGGCAGTCGTTATTGCCCCAGGTCTGCTTGGTCTGGGGCGACTTATCGGTCACTTTCACGAACGGCTCATCGCGGTAGTACTCGCGGTAGAGCTCCGTCACCGAGGCAGACGCCTCCTCCACCGAGCCGAATATGCCATCCACGAAGTCGGCGTAGATGGTGTCGAGGATGCCCCGCGTCATGGGGATGAGGTGCGGCTGGAAGAGCACCTTCGGCGCATAGCCGTCCTTGATGCGGCGCAGCTCCTGCGTGATCTCCGGCAGGTGGCGGTGGCCGCCGACCGCGTACGCGAACACGTTCTCGTTGACCTCAGAGAAGTGCGTCGTCATGCTCAAGCCGCGGCCCGCGCCAGACACGCCGGATTTGCAGTCGACCACGATCTGCTCGCCGATGAGGCCCTTCTCGACCACCGGCGCGAGCGCCAGCAGCGCAGCGGTGGGGTAGCAGCCGGGGTTCGCGACGAGTTGCGCCGAGGAGATGCCGTCCCTGTCCAGTTCCGTGAGACCGTAGACCGACGTCTCCAGCAGATCGGGGGCGGGGTGCTCGGCGCCGTACCAGCGCGCGTACTCGTCCGGGTCGTGCAGGCGGAAGTCGGCAGAGATGTCAACGACCTTCACGCCGTCCCGTGCGAACGGGACGCACGCCTCAGCAGAGGCAACCTGCGGCAGCGCCGAGAATACGACATCTACGCTGCGCGTGATCTCCGGCTCGATGGTGATGTCCATCCGCGACAGGTGCGGCAGCGCGTCGCCCAGCTCCTCGCCAGCCTGGCTGCGCCCCGTGACGCTGACCACTTCCGCCTCAGGATGGCGGTACAGGATGCGCGCAAGCTCGATGCCCGCGTACCCCGTCACATTGATGATGCCTATCTTCATATGTCCTCACCCTGACCCGTCGTTGTGCAACCCGTTGTTCCTGCCCTCACCCGCCCTTCACCCGTCATTCCCGCGAAGGCGGGAATCCAGTACGACAGGCTGCATGCCCCATTATAGAGGAGAAGCCTACGCCCCCAGCGGCACGAGCTTGTTGTGGAACGGCTGCACGATAGCCTCAGCCTGCAGCCGCATCTGCTCCAGCATCTCGTCCGCCCCGCAGGCGGGATTGAACACGAACTTGGACGCGCCCGCGTCGATGTACTCCCGCAGCCGCGCCATGATCTGGTCCGGCGTGCCGAGCAGGTTCAGTTGCTCGGGCGGCACGTCGGAGCGGCGCCGCAGCAGATAGCGCTCCTTGATATGGTCCGGCACCGTGCCACTCTCCACGAGATAGCTGTTGATCTGCAGGCCGAAGTGATCATCCTCGATGTGGTTCCCCGCTCCCGCGGCGTACTCCTGGATGCGCGCGATGCCTGCCGCGACCTCCTCCGGCGTTATCTGCGTCGGCAGCCAGCCGTCGCCCAGCCTGCCCGTGCGGCGCAGCCCGGCCTCGGAGCGGCTGCCCATCCAAATCGGCACGTTCGCCTGCTTCGGACGCACCCCTATCGTCGCGTCCGTCAGCTTGATGAACTCGCTCTCGTAGGTGACGCGCTCCTCAGTCCAGAGACGCCGCATGATGTGGATGGCCTCGTCGAGCCGCTTGCCGCGGTCGCGCTTGCGCACCCCCATCGCCTCGTACTCCGCGGGCGACTCCTGTCCGACGCCGACGCCAAGCACGAGGCGCCCGTTGGAGAGCAGGTCTATCGTGGCGAGCTCGCGTGCTGCAGTGACCGGGCTGCGCATCGACATCAGCAGCACGCCGGTGCCGAATTTCAGCGTCTCCGAACGTCCGGTGACGATGGCCATGCCCGCGATGGGGTCCATCCGCCACGCCGGGCCGACGATGCGGTCCGAGAACCAGATGGAGTCCCAGTCCAGCTCCTCGGCGGCGTCGATGTAGCGCAGGAACGTCTCGCGCCCCTCGCGCGCCATCACCGAGGCCCCGGCCAGCCCTATCTTCACCGACATGCCATCCTCCGCCCGTTCATCGCATCGCCCGGATTCTACCAGCAGCCTGTTCTTGCCTGCCCTTGTGCCTACAGTTGATCGAACTGGGAGGGCGTCAACCCTGCCTGTCGAATGATGCTGCGCAGTGTGCCTACAGCCACCTCTCGGTGACGAGGCACGATTGCCGTGAACAACCCTTCGCTTGATTCTCTGATGAACTTGACGTGGCTGCCTCTCTGTGCAGCGTCAGTGAAACCTGCCGCCCTGAGTTTGCGGACGACTTCCCGGTAGGGTAACGGCCTAACCGGCGGCAACCTCTACCTCGATGCGCCGGACCTCCGGTGTTGCCGTGGCCACAGGCGGTTCGAAGTGCAGTTCCAACGCCTCGCGCAGATTCGCCAGCGCATCCTCTACCGACGTGCCCTGGCTGGCTACGTCGGCCTCCAGTGCCTGCGCCACGAACCACTCACCTTCTTTGCAGACGCTAGCCGTGAATACTTGCTTCATCTGCTGATGCCTCTCTGGTGTAGGACTCCCGCAGCTCACTTCAAGCATCGTAGCATGCCGTGCTCGCGTGGCACACGCCTTGCACGTTACCTCCCTTAAACGCAGCGCCCCGGCTCCATGAGGAGCCGAGGCGCCCGTCCTTTCCCCATGTCGGCGCCACCGGAGCGGAGCCTCCACAGGGTGCACCCTGCCGCGCCTCCCGCAAGGACCCACCACTGAGGTCCCACGGGACACCGCGGGCCGACCGACATCGACCGGTTCGGTCCCTAGCGGCGAGCAGCGGGTGACGCAGCAGTGCTAGGTAATGATGTATGCACTACGGATCACCCCCTTTCTGCGGCCTATCGCCGCACGCGCCATATTAGGGGTCGAATCCCCGCTTGCCAAGCCCATCGCGCGCAAGTTTCGGGGAATATGCGCACTAACGTGTAGTACGAACATGCATGGGTGGTAATAGGCTCACGCATGATGCAAACCCCTGCCCTGCTCATCATCCTGCTCACACTGCTTATCTCGGCCTGCGCGCCTGCTACCGAACCTCTCACTGCGGCCCCCGGCCTGCAACAGGTGCGTGTCTTCACTGCGTTCGATGGAGACTCGGGCATCGCCGCGGATGCGGACGGGGAGTTCGAGTTCAGGTTGTACGGCATCGACGCACCAGAACGCGACGACGTGTCACGCGCGGCTCTGATAGACCTTATTGCTATGTTCGGCAGCAACCTGTACGCAGAAGGAAGGGACGTGGACAAGTACGGGCGAAGAGTCGTCGTGCTCCAGACGAAAGATGCCTCACGTTTGATTAACGTCGAGATGGTGCGGCAAGGCTACGCCTATGCACTTCTCCAGTTCGGTGAGCTGGAGGGCATCGTCGCAGCCCAGGCCGAGGCTCAGGAGAATGGGCGCGGGATATGGCGTACGCCCCGGTAACTCCACTGAGGCGCCTTCGATCAGCCTCCCCTCACCCATCCCCCTTCGCCCACGCGGCTACCTCTGCATACGGGCCGCGCAGCGCCCGTGAAAGCATGCCTCGACGCGGCCCACACGCCTTGCAGTAGAGGCCCCGAAGCACGCGGAAGCGCACGATGCGTATGCCGCAGCCGGGGCACTCCAAGCCGGAGCAGCGACGCTCTGCCGCGGGCT
The DNA here is from genome assembly GCA_965208625.1 of Dehalococcoidia bacterium. Classification (GTDB taxonomy): domain Bacteria; phylum Chloroflexota; class Dehalococcoidia; order Lucifugimonadales; family Australimonadaceae; genus Bin16. Next base: position 329,031 of record OZ242348.1, on the reverse strand, counting down.
CCGGCGCGAGCGCGGGGCCACGATGCGCTGTTGCGCGCGGGTCCGCGCCCAGTTTCACCGCCCACGCCTTCCAGCGCTCGCCGTGCGGACGCCGTCCCCTTCCCACCGCAACGTGCGCCAGCTCGTGCCGCAGCGTCGCCTGCGCCTGCTCGTGGTCGAGCCACGCGGAGAGCCGGATGAGTCGCCGTTCGTGGTACGCCTTGCCGAGCACGCGCCGTAATCGGCGGGACCACTCCAGCGCCGGTTGCGGCGATATGTCGTGCTCCTCACACAACGCCGTCAGCAGGCGCTCCACCGAAGCGCGTTCGAGCGGCGAGATGGGGCGGGGCTCGCTCACAGCGGCTTGTGGCTGAGCGTGGCGGTCGGGACGCGCGGATCATCCTCGCGGAGATGGCGCGGACGCTCAGGGCACTGCTCGCTCAACGGGCAGGCGTGGCAGAGCGGACGCTGCGCCTTGCAGACCCGGCGCCCGTGCGTGATGAGATAGACGTGCATGTTCAGCACCCGCTCAGGCGCGATGGCCTGCTCCAGCACATCGTGCGCCTCGTCCGCCGTCACCTTCGGCCCGATGAGCGCGAGCCGCTTCGAGACGCGGTAGATGTGGGTATCCACCGCCATCGCGGGCTGCCCCATCGAGAACGACAGCACGACGCCTGCCGTCTTCGGTCCAACGCCCGGCATGGCGCGCAGCCATGCCTTCGCCTCCTCCAGCGGCATGCGCTCGAGGAACGAGATGTCGAACCCGCCCGTGCGCTCGCGAACGGAGCTGAGCACCTGCTGGATGCGCGGCGCCTTCTGGTTGGCGAGCCCGCCGCTGCGGATCGTGTCCGCCAGGTCTGCCTCCGGCGCGTTCAGCACGTCCTCCCACGACTCGTAGCGGTCGGAGAGCGCGGCGAACGCGCGCTCCGCGTTCAGGTCGGACGTGTGCTGCGACAGGATCGTCCACACGAGTTCGGACATGCCGTCGAGCCGCTGGCGTCGACTCGGTACGCCGTAGTAGTCCTCCAGCAGGTCGTAGACCTCGTCCGGTGTGTACGGTTTGACGCCGCGCACGCTGCGCGGACGCAGCACCTTGCGGCGGGCCCTGCGCGGTGCGATCGTCATTCGATGCTCGCCAGGTGCGCCACGTCGTTGTGGGACGCCAGCCGCACGGCCCCGTCCCCCACCTCCAGCGCCGTCAGCGAGGCGTACGTCGTCTTGATCCATTCATCGCGGTGGGACGAGTCCGGCAGGCCGTGCGCGATGGCGACCGCCATCCGGACCGGCGAGTCGTGCGTCGCGGCGACGACCGTCCCCTCCGGGTGCGCCGCCGCCATGTCCCGGATGAAACGCTCGATGCGCCCCCGCAGCGCGGCGAGGTTCTCCCCGCCGTCGAACGTGACGTTCTGCGGCTCGGTGCGCCATCGGTGCAGCAGGTCAGGATCGTCCCGCATCACGTCGGCGACGAACGCGCCCGCGTACCGTCCGTAGTCGAGGTCGCGCAGCAGTTGGCGTCGGCGTACGGGCAGACCGAGCGTATCGGCAAGCGGTTGGGCGGTCTGGCGGGCGCGCCACGCGGGCGAGGCGTAGACGGCGGTGATGGGCTCGGCGGCGAGGCGTTCGGTCAGCGCGGCGACCTGAGCCCTGCCCACCTCGTCCAGTCCGCCGCCGCCCTGCACGCGGCCTTGCACGTTCCACGAGGTGCGGCCATGGCGAACGAAGATCAAGCGAAGCATGGGTCAGGATTGTAGCGCGGTCGAACCGTTCGTGGTGAGCCTGAAGCCCTCACTGGATGTACTCGCGGACGGCTTCGCCGTAACGCTCGTCGAAGGCATGGCGGAGGCGGTCGAAGAGGGCGCGGTACTCCGGGGAGTCGAGAGCGTCCGTGGTCATGATGACGGCGTCCTCGTGGTTGTCGGCGTAGTAGCGGCGCCGGATACCCGCCTCGTGGAAGCCGTACTTGGCATAGAGCGCTATCGCGGGCTCGTTGGAGACGCGCGCCTCCAGCGTCACGACCTGCGCGCCGCGCGCCATCCCCATCTCGATCGCGCCGATGACCAGCAACTCGCCGAGTCCCCGCCGACGATAATCCTCCCTCACCGCTATCGAGACGATGTGCGCCTCGCCCGCCATGTGCCACACGCCGAGGAACCCGGCGAGGAACCGCCGCCGCTCCGGCGGCTCGGGCTTGTTGCGGCGGAAGAGGCGGCGGAGCGCGCCCTGGTTGCGCTTGACGGTGAGGTACTCCCCGTCCCGCACGCAGACGAGGTACTCCGCGGTGCGGTTCCGCATCTCGCGGCGGTAGTTGGTGGGAGGCCAGAGGGTGGGGAACGCCTCGCGCTCCATCTCCCCGACCTGGTCGAGGTCGTCCCAGTCCATGGGGCGCAATGAGTAGGGGAGTACTGCTTCTCGGCGCACGTCGTCAGAACCACCTGCAGGGAACGCCTCCGATTCTAGCACCCCGCTCATGGAACGGGGGATCCAGTACGCCCCATCTCTGTAGCCATCACTCCTACGGCAAAGCAGCAGTCTCACCGCCTTAACGAGTCCTTAAAGGTGGCGTATACTAGGCAGGATTCGTACCCTCGCTACCCGCCCCTGAACCCTCGATGCGAAGAATCCTCTGGCGCATAACGAAACTCGCCGCCCTCGAGAAGGGGCGGCTCATCATAGCCTGGGTTTCGCTCATCACCGCATCCGTGCTCTTCCTCTCGGTGCCCCGGCTGGTGGGCACAGCGGTCGACGCCGCGGTCGGCGCCGACGGGCAGGGAGACAGCAGCGACCTCGTACGGTTGGGCCTGTTGGTGATCGGCGTCATCGCCGCACGGAGCGTCTTCAACTACGGCAACCTCTATATGGCGGAGGCCGTTTCCCAACGTGTCGCCTACCGCATCCGCAACATGCTGTACGACAAGCTGCAGCATCTGAGTTTCGCGTTCCACGACCGCGAGCACACCGGCAACCTCATGTCCAAGTCCACGGTGGACGTGGAGATGACGCGGATGTTCGTGAGCATGGGGCTCATCCGCGCCGGGCAGATCGTCCTGTTCACCGCAGGCTCCGCGACGATGATGATGCTGACGGACGTGCCGCTCGCGCTCATCAGCCTCTCCTTCGCTCCCATCATCGCCGCGCGCGCCATCTGGGCGAGCAGGCGGATGCGCCACATGTGGCTCCAGACACAGATAGAGATGGGCAAGCTCACCACCGTGCTGCAGGAGAACCTCTCCGGCCAGCGCGTCGTCAAGGCATTCGGCGCGGAGGACCACGAAAAGCGCAAGTTCCGGGCACAGAACGACGAGGTGTTCAACCGCACGTTCGAAGTGCAGAAGGCCCAGTCCTTCAACACCTCGCTCATGCAGATCGTCTTCTGGAGTGCTTCCGGCGTCATCCTCTGGTTCGGCGGGAGGGCCGTCATCGAAGGGCGCATGACGCCGGGCGAACTGACGGAGTTCTTCCTCTACATCAGCCTGCTCGTGCAGCCCATCCGCATGCTCGGCTTCCTCGTCAACACGTTCGCCCGGGCGGCGTCCGCCGGCGAGCGCGTGTTCGCGGTGCTCGACGCCGACTCGCCGGTGCGGGACCTGCCGGAGGCAGCCCCCATCGGGAACGTGCGCGGCCACGTGCGGTTCGAGAACGTCTCCTTCAGCTACACCAACCGTGAAGCAGTGCGGAACGTCTCGTTCGAGGCCAAACCGGGACAGGTCACCGCGCTCATGGGCGCGCCGGGGTCCGGCAAGACCACGCTGATGAGCCTGCTCGCGCGCTTCTACGACCCGGACAGCGGGCGTGTCACCGTAGACGGCAAGGACATCCGCGATTGCCAACTCGCCTCGCTCAGGTCGGCTATCGGCATCGTCCAGCAGGACGTCTTCCTGTTCAGCGCGACGGTGGCGGAGAACATCGCCTACGGACGCGAGGACGCGACGATGGACGACATCATCACCGCGGCCAGGACCGCCCAGATCCACGATGAGATCATGGCGCTGCCGGAAGGCTACGAGACGGTCATCGGCGAGCGGGGCGTCTCGCTCTCCGGCGGCCAGCGGCAGCGGCTCTCCATCGCGCGGACGCTGGCGCTCGACCCGCCGATACTCGTACTCGACGACTCGACGTCGAGCGTCGACGCCGGCACGGAGTCCGGAATCCAGGACGCGATGGCGGAGGTGGTGAAGGACCGGACGACGTTCATCATCGCGCACCGGCTCTCGTCCATCCAGCACGCCGGGCTCGTCATCGTGATGCAGAACGGCGAGATCGGCGAGATGGGCTCGCCTGACGAGTTGATCGAGTCCGGCGGTCTGTTCACCCACGTTACCGAGTTGCAGTACGCCACCAGCCTGAACGGCGTTGCCGCTGTGCGCATGGGTTCGCCTGCGCAGAGGAGAGCCACGCCATGATGATGAACACGGGCGGCGGCAACTGGATGACCCGCGGCCAGCAGGGAGACATCGACGAGGACGGCACGAAGCTGTACGACCAGCGTGTCATCCTGCGCATGCTCTGGTACGTGCGCCCGTACAAGTTCCCGGTATTCCTCGCCATGTTGGCCGTGGTCGTCTACACCGGCGCGACGGTCGCGATACCGCTCATCATCGCCATAGGGATAGACCGCTACATCGAGAACGGCGACGTCTCGGGGCTCAACACGCTCGCCATCTGGTTCGGTGTCGTGCTGGTGGTGCATTACGCCGCCAACTACACACACCAGGTGCTGCTGGCGCGCGTGAGCCAGCGCGTCATCTACGACCTGCGGAACGACCTCTTCAAACACCTGCAGGACCTGCCGATGTCGTTCCACAACCGGCACAAGGTCGGCTCCGTGATGTCGCGAGCCCAGAACGACGTCTACCAGCTGCAGGAGTTCCTGGACATCGTCGTGCTGAGCATCGGCGACCTGCTGAGCCTCAGCGGCATCATCGCATTCATGCTGGTCCGGGACTGGCAACTGTCCCTGCTCTCGTTCGCCAGCCTGCCCATCCTGATGGTCATCATCTGGGTGTGGCAGAGGCACGCACGCCCCGCGTTCCTGCGCGTCCGCGTCGCCATTTCGCAGGTGAACGCATCGCTTGCCGAGAACCTGGACGGCGTACGCGTCGTACAGAGCATGAACCGCCAGAAGACGAACATGACGGCGTTCGACGGCCTGAATGACCGCCACCTCCAGACGAACCTGCGCGCCCAGCGGCTCGCCTCTTCGCTCATGCCGGTGGTGGAGATGTTCATGTCGTTCAGCCTAGCCGCGACCATCATCTTCGGCGGGAGGCTCGTGCTCGGCGGAACGCTGGGCGCCGGTCAGCTCGTGCAGTTCACCCTCTACATCCAGCGCTTCTACGACCCGATCCGAAGCCTGACGATGCAGTTCACGCAATTGCAGCGCGCGATGGCCTCCGGAGCGCGCATCTTCGACCTGCTGGACACCGAGCCGGACCTCGTGGACGCACCGGACGCCAGGCCGATGCCACAGATACAGGGCGCGATCCGCTACGAGAACGTGTCGTTCGCGTACGAGCCCGGCAAGTTCGTGTTGAACGACGTGGACCTGGACGTGGAACCTGGCGAGACCATCGCGTTCGTGGGACGCACGGGCGCAGGCAAGACGACGATGGCCGCGCTCGTCTCCCGCTTCTTCGACGTGGTCGGCGGGCGCATCACGATCGACGGCCACGACGTACGCGACGTGACGCGCGAGTCGCTAGCGAAGCAGATGGGCATCGTGCTGCAGGAGCCGTTCCAGTTCTCCGGCACCATCATGGACAACATCCGCTACAACCACCCCGAGGCGAGCGACGAGACGGTGTACGAGGCCGCGAAAGCCGTTGGCCTGCACGACCACATCGCGAGCCTGCGAGACGGCTACGAGACGATGATGGAGGAGCGCGGCGGCAACATGAGCCTCGGCCAGCGCCAGCTCGTCAGCTTCGCCCGTGCACTCGTCGCTGACCCGCGCATCATCGTGCTCGACGAAGCGACGGCGAGCGTCGACACGCAGACGGAGCAGCTGATCCAGCAGGCGATAGGCAGGATGCTGCACGGGCGGACGGCCATCGTCATCGCGCACCGGCTCTCCACCATCCGCAACGCGGACAAGATCGTGGTGATGGAGAAGGGCCGCATCGTGGAACTGGGCAACCACGACGAACTGGTAGCGCTCGGAGGACTGTACGCACAGCAGCACGAGCTGCACGCGCGCCTCGCAGCATCGGGCGCCAAGCGGGACTACGCCCCCACTAACGAGTTCGACGACGAAGTCCCCGGCCTCGCCCCTGCGTAACGCCCGGCCATTGCGCCGGTAACGCCGCCTCTCCTACCCTGTACGCTCGCGCCGAGCGCAATCCAGAGTACAGAGGCACCCCGTGGCTGAACCCTACGAACTGACCCTCACGCAGGCCGCCGCTGAGATTACGGCAGGGCGGCTCTCATCCGTGGAACTGACCGAGTCGCTGCTCGCGCGCATCGAGGCGCTGGAACCGCGACTGCAGGCTTGGGCGACGCTCCTGCCGGAACAGGCGCTCGCTGCCGCCCGCGCCGCCGACGCCGCATCTGACGGCTCGCGCGGCCCGCTCGCGGGCGTCCCCTACGGCGCGAAGGACATCTTCGACACGGCGGGCATCCGCACGGCGGCAGGCTCGAAGATATGGGCCGAGCGCGTGCCCAACACTGACGCCGCGCCCATCGCGCTCGCGCGCAACGCGGGCGCGGTGCTGCTGGGCAAGCTGCACACCACCGAATTCGCCGACGGCGATCCCGCGCCCTGCTTCAACCCCTGGAACGCCGAGCACACCCCCGGCGGCTCCAGCACCGGCTCCGGCGTCGCGGTCGCGACCCGCATGGTGCCGTGGGCGTTCGGCTCGCAGACCGTCGGTTCCGTGCTGCGCCCCGCTGCCTACAACGGCGTCGTCGGCTTCAAGCCCACGTTCGGGCGCATCCCCCGCCTCGGCGTCGTGCCGATGGCCACCTCTTTCGACCACGTCGGCGTGCTCGTGCGGAGCGTCGAGGACGTCGCGCTGCTGCTGAGCGTGCTCGCGCAGCACGACCCGGACGACCCGTACTGCGCAGACGTTCCGGCCGACGACTACGTCGCTGCCGTCAGCGGCGACCTGCCCGCGCCGCGACTCGGCCTCGTGCGCGGCTGGTTCGCGAACGAGGCGGACGCGGAGACGCGCCTCCTGATGGAAGAGACGGCGCAGGAACTCGCGAATGCAGGCGCCGTCGTCGAGGAGGTCGATCCCGGCGTCGACTTCGCGCGCGCCTACGCCTCGCACCGCATCATGCAGGAATCGGAGATGGCCGTCTGGCACACCCCGCTCTACACCGGCAACGAAGATTTGTACGGACCGAAGATCACCGTCTACATCCAGAACGGCTTCTCGCACACCGCGCGGGACTACGTCGCGGCGTCGGACTACCGTCGTGAGGTGCAAAGCCTGGCGGCGAGCGCGATGGAACAGGTGGACGCCCTCATCATGCCGACCGCATCCGGCCCCCCTCCCCGAGACCGCACGCAGACCGGCGACACGCGCTTCCAGAGTCCGTGGAGCTACACGGGGTTCCCCAGCATCTCGGTGCCCATCGGGCTGGCCAGCGACGGCCTGCCGCTCGGCGCGCAACTCGCGTGCGGCCCGTTCCGCGAGGCGCAACTCCTGCGCGCCGCGGCATGGGTCGAGCAGGCGCTGGGCGTCGAACTCAACCCTCCGCTCTAAGGAGCGGGGGCGAGAGAGTCACGGTCGGTGATGGAGATCAGCGGACGCGCTTGGTGAACCCGAAGCGGACGCGCTTGCCGTTGCGCGTCTCGTCCTTCTTGCTGACCCGCGCGACGAACTGCTCGGTCGTCTCGGCGGGTTTCTCTTTCTTCGCTTTCTTGATGCGGGGCATGGTTTGCTCGCTACTGAGTGAGGTGTGCGGGAGAGAGTATACCAGCACGGGGGTTGCGCCATCAGTCCGTTCCGCAGACAGGCAGCGCGGGATATGATGTGTAGGCGAACCAGCTGGAGGATCGTACATTGCCCGCGAACCGCACAAGTGTTATAGCCCGGCGTGACCTCGCTCTTCCGGCCGATGCGACTCAGCTGCTGGGTGCTGGTTGCGTCCGCGCGCTTGATACAGTTATCAAGGCCGTCGACGCGGAGGCGCGACGCAAAGAGTGGCCGGTCGCCGGAACGCAGGTACGCGTGGAGACGGACCCGGAAGACCACGGTGCACGGACTGTCGAACTCGTTTTCATCCTTGACGCAGACCCCGAGGAGTCCGAGCGGGTGCTCGAAGGGTGCTACAGCGTGCTTGAAGCGTGCATCGGCCGCATGAACAGAGCCGTCCGTGAGCGGCTGATGAACACCTTGTTCTTCGACGTCGAACCCGCATGACGACTCCTGCAACCGCGCCGCGCGACATACTGACGTTCGCGGAGTCGCTGGTGAGCGGAGCATCGCCGGAAGCGGTGCGCGCCGGGTGTGACCGCGCCTACTACGCGGCCTTCCTGCTATGCCGCGAGCGCCTGCGAAGCCGGGGACTGTTCGATCCTTCCTCCGGAGCTGGCGACCATCAGGCCCTGGCAGTGGCCCTTCGAAGATGGGAATTCGCCGCCGGCAACGACCTGCACCGCCTCCGTCGAAGTCGGAACCTGTATACGTACAGCCTTGATGAGGTCCGCCACGGTGGGCGCGGAGCGATCCCGCCACAGGGGATGCTCCGGCTGGCCCGGCGCGTCATGGCCGCGGTCGAAAGACTGTAGACAAGCACTCGGCTCAGCGAGCACTTACCGCGGGGAGGAGGCTCTCCAGGTGACCGGCGTCGCTCCACGCGAACAGTGCGGTGCGGCCGTCGTCCCGCCTGCGGACGCGCGAGATGCTCGCGGAGCGCAGACCGCTGAGCGACCAGAACGTCTCGTCCGGGAGGTCGAGCATGCGCACGGCGAGCGCGCGGAACGCCGCGCCGTGGCCGACCACGAGCACGTCCTCGTTGGGATGGCGTTCCTTCAGCATCTCGGCGAACCCGCCCAGCCGGTCCAGCATCCCGCGATAGGACTCACCACCTGGCGGCGCGAAGTCGAGGTTCCGCTCGTTCTGCACCGCCCTTATCCCCTCGTCCATCTCCGTCCACGTCTTGCCTTCCAGCTCCCCGAAGGAGACCTCGCGGAGACGCTCGTCGAAGACGATCTCGTACGGGCCGGTATTGCTGGCGGCGACGATGATCTCCGCCGTCTCGCGGGCGCGGATGAGGTCGCTCGAATAGACCGCGCCGAACCCGATGTCTGCGAGTCGCCGGCCAGTAAGCGCCGCTTGTTCGCGGCCGCCGTCGTGCAGGGGAATGTCCGTGTGGCCCTGGACGCGCCGCTCCGCGTTCCACTGCGTCTCGCCGTGGCGGATGAGGTACCAGTCGTTCATCGCGGGACGTCCGGGCGTGGAGGAGGAGTGGCGCTGTCGATGATGGCGTTGCGCCCCTCCCACCAGGACGTGAGGGCATCGAGCTCGTCCATGTCCTCGGCGGTGAGCTTCCAGTCCGCGCCCTTGACGTTCGCCTCGACGTGCTCCGGGCGGTCGAAGCCGGTGAGGGCAAGCACGACCTCCGGGTGCGCGATGACCCACGCGAGCGCAAGCTCGGTCACGGTGTGCCCGCGCTCTCCGGCGAACGATTCGAGCATCGGAACGAGGCGGTCGACACGCTCCGAGCGAAGGCGCGTCACGATGCCGGTTGGCACCTTCGCGGCGCGGCTCCCCTCCGGCGGTGGTTCCCCCGGTCGGTACGTGCCGGTGAGCCAGCCACCGCCGAGCGGAAAGTACGCGAGGAGCGACCTGCCATACGCACGGCAGAACGGGATGAGCTCAACCTCGGCGTGGCGGTAGAGAAGGCTGTAGTGGTTCTGCGTCGACTGGAACTCCGCCATGCCGTTGGCGCGGGAGGTCTCGATCTCCTCCAGCCAGCGCCACGACGCAGTGTTGCAGTTGCCGATGTAGCGCACCTTGCCCTGCCCGACGAGGTCGTCGAGCGGGCCGAGCAGCTCCTCGTGCGGCACCTCGGGCGTCGAGTAGTGCACTTGAAACAGGTCGATGTGGTCCGTGTGCAGCTTGCGCAACGCCTCCTCGCAGCGGGCGAAGATGCGGTCGCGCGGCGTCTGGTCGCCGAGGTCGCGCAGGTTGAACTTGGTGGAGAGGTAGATGGCGTCGCGCTTGCCGACCAGGGCGTTGCCGAGGAAGTCCTCGCTCTGACCGCCGCCGTAGACGTCAGACGTGTCGAAGAAGTTGATGCCGCAGTCGATGGCACGGTGCACAACGGCGGTCGTCTCGTCCTGGCCGAGCAGCGGCGGGCCGAACGGATAGCCGCCCGCGCCGATGACCGATACGTCCATGTCCGTGCCGCCCAGCCGCCGGTACTCCATGGGTCCTCCTCTGCTACACGCCGTCCTGCTGTCCGGGAAAGACGAGCGACTTGATGACGACCGGCGCGGCGCCGGACGACGGGATGAGCGCGCCGATGTCGATGTAGTCGAACTCGCGCAGTTCGATGCCGTCGATGGAGATCAGCGGATTGGACAGGCCGACCTCCTCGCGGAGGTGCAGCCCCAGCAACCCGCCGATGTCGCCGTCGCTCACGAGGACGAGGGGGTTGCCCTTGTCCAGCAGCGCGCTCATGGCGGATGCCGCGCCACGCGTGAATGAGTCCAGCCGCTGAAAAGTGGCCGACCCGCCCCACCGGAAGCCGATGGCGACCGCCGTATCGGCGTCATGCAGGTCGAGCCGTGTGAGCCCGGCCCGCACCGCGTTGGCAACGGCATCGGAGTCGATATCGTCGCCGGTGAGGTCGAACTCGGGCGTCATCACGGGGATGTTGCGGATGGGCACGGCCTCGATGGGCGAGATGAAGATGGTGCTGCCGCTCACCTGAACGGTGTACTGCGACGCGCCGACAACCGTCGCGCGGATGCCCGCGGCGGGCGCCATGAGCATCGCGCCCAGTTCGCCGACGCGCTGCCGCATCGTGCGGGCGAGGAGCGGGCCAAGGTCGCCGTAGCTCTTCTTGTCGTAGCCATAGACGAACTCGGAGACGCCGCCGGAGAAGATGACGCTGCTTACCGGGCCTTCGTACGTGAGTTCCGGCAGGCGCATCAGGCCCTTCGTTTCATCGGAGACACCTTTGCGGAGGGCGACCTCCATGAGGCGGTCCACCATCTTCCCTGCGATGGCCTGCTTCTCGTCCTCGGAGAGCGTCGCGCCGAGCTCGACGCTGACGCCTGCCTCGCTGGCGTAGAAGCGCCCCGCCTCCTCGATGCGGACGATGCGGTCTTCCTCGTTGAATGCAAGCAGGCGCGCGCCCGCGTCGAGGGCGGTGACCTCGAGCGTCTTGCCGCCCTGGCAGACGGCGACCTTGCTGGTCCCCCCGCCGATGTCGATGTTCATCACGACGCCGTGCGTCTTCTCGGACTCAGCGACCGCGCCGGAGCCGTGGGCGGCCATCGCCGCCTCCAGACCGTCCCCCGCGCTAACCGCGACGAACTTCCCCGCCTCCTGCGCGAAGAGCTCCGCGATGGCGCGTGCATTGTGCCGCCGGACCGCGACGCCGGTCAGGATCAGCGCGCCCGTGTCGATCTGCTCGCGGCGGAGTCCGGTGGCGCGGTACTGCGCGTCGATGAACGCGCCGAGCGCCGCGGCGTCTATCGTCGCGCCGTCGTCCACGTAGGGCGTCAGGAGGATGTCCGACTCGCGGATGATGGTCCGCTTGACGATGACGTAGCGGGTGTTGCGGCGTTCCAGTTCGAGCGCCGAGAAGACGAGGTGGGACGTGGACGAGCCGATGTCCACGCCGACGCTGGTGAGGTGCAGCTCCTCCTCGCCCATGAACGATCGGTCAGAGCCGGTGAAGCCTTCGCGTTGCGGTTGTGTCAAGGAAACTCCGAGGCGCGCGCGTCCGCTCGGAGGCGGTGCGGCGGCGCGAGTAAGTGTAGGAGCGCGCTCAGGGAGCGTCAAGGAACGCGCCATTAGCGGTAAGAGATAGGGAGTAGACTCCGGTGCAAGGTCGGAGCACAGGCGTATGAGACGGAGCATGCAGGCTGGGCCCGGTTCCAGCATGTTCAGCAGACAGGGTCTGCCGCTGTTCGCGACGTACCTCATCTGGGGGACGGGAAGTGGGGCGCAGACGCTGGGCCGGCCGCTGTTCGCGTACGAACTCGCTGACTCGATATTCCTCGTCACGCTGCTCATCGCGGCGCTGGGCGCTTCGCGCATCATCTCCGCTCCGCTCACCGGCTTCCTGGCGGACCGCATCGGGCGCAAGCCGCTGGCAGTGGTGGGGGCCGCCCTGCGGGGCGTAGCGTCGTTCGCCGTCCTCTACATCGACAACTACGCGGCGTTCTTCGTGATAGAGCTCATCGGCAACACCGGCGTGTCCATGTGGCAGACCACCTCGCAGGTCGTCATCGCGGACATGAGCACGCCGGAGAACCGGGGTCGCGCCGTCGCGATGCGGAACTCGTCCCTGCGCCTCGGCCAGATCATCGGGCCGGTGCTCGGCGGCGTCATCGCCGCGACCTGGGGCCTGCAGGAAGTGTTCGTGGTGAACGGCGTCTCCAAGATCCTGGTGATGTTCATCACGCTCTACCTCATCGGCGAGACCCGCCCTACCCGCGAGCGCCGTCCTGCAGCGGAGCGCACCGGCCTGCGCGCCGACCTGCTCCCCATCGTCCTGAGCCGGGCCTTCATCGCACTGGGCCTCACGACCATCGCCGCGGCGCTCATCGGTCAGGGCATCGTGCAGGTGATGTTTCCCGTGGCCGGAAAGGAAGTTGCGGGGTTGGACGAGAGCCAGATCGGCCTGCTCATCGGCGTCGCGAGTCTGATCACCCTGCTCTGCTCCTTCCCGAACGGCATGCTGGTGGACCGTTTCGGACGTAAGACGTCACTCGTGCCGGGACTGCTGTTCGCCGCGGGAGCGTCCGTCCTGCTCTCGTTCGCCGGAGACTTCAACGGCGCGCTGGCGGCGATAGTCGTGTTCGGCCTGGCGCAGGCGATGACGATGGGTTCGACCCAGGCCTTCGCCATGGACCTCGCTCCGGAGGACAAGCGCGGCGCCTTCCTCGGGGTCTGGTCGGCATTCCAGAGCTTCGGCTCCGCCGTAGGTCCGCTGACCGCAGGCGCGATCGCCGAACTCTGGGGGTTCGGGACGGCGTTCATCGCGGTCGCAGGCTTCCTCGTGATAGCAGGGCTCGCGATGGCAGCGTTCGGGCCCGAGACACGCGTACGGCGTCGGCGCGAGGTGGAAGGGACGCCGTCAGGCCCACCGGGGAGCGAGTAGCCCACACCCCTGCCACACTTCGTCATTCCCGCACCGGCGGGAATCCAGGGTGACCGGGCAGGTCACGCGTTGGGGGGAGGGGTGGAGTGGGGCCCGGTCGTTCCTGCGCAGGCGGAGTCCGTGCTTCAGCGCGCAACATCCTCTCGGGAAACGCTCGCCTGCCCAGACCCCCTACAGCCCCAGCGTGATAGGCGCGAACAACTCCTCGATATTGGCCCGATTCTTCGTCAGCCCCTGCTCGTGCGAGTAGTCGATGAGCGTATTGAGCATCGCCTCGTTCGCCTTCACCCCATAGGGGTACGGGTCGTTCCCGAAAACCGCCCGCGTCTGCCGCATGTAGTCGTTGCCGAAGACGAGGTCCGTCGGCATCCGCGCGGACAGCGTCCGCACCGACAGGTCCTTCGCCTGGACGAACGCGTTGTACAGGTTCAGCGCCACCCAGGGGTACTCGCGGTAGACGTCGCCCCGGATCACGTAGGTGTGGTTGGCGGGGATGAACCCGTGCTCCGTGAAGAATCGCGACCCCTCCGCGATGCGGTCCGGGAACATCGGCTTGATCTTGCTCAGGTCACCCTGGCCCTGGATGCGCCACGAGCGGTCGACGAGGTTCGGCCCCTGCCCTCCGGGCTCGTTGAGGGCCGCGGGGTTGACCGACGCGATGTCCAGCTCGTTGGCGAGCAGCATCGACGCGAGGCTCTTGTCCGGTGGGACGCGCTGGAAGGAGATGCCCTCCGGAGGCTCGAAACCGGTCGCGCCGCCGTGGCTCATCTCTTCCGTCCGCTCCATGTACCAGTGCACCTTGTACTGCGACACGCCGTGGTCGTGGTCCATGATGCCGCGCATCCACAACGCCGCCGTCTGCTGGTACTCCCCTACCCCGATGCGCTTGCCGACCACGTCGGACGGCTTCTCGATGCCCGAGTCCGTGTTGTAGTGCAGCCCCATGTGCATGAAGCTGCGGTGCGGGAAGACGGGTATCGCGATCCAGTCCGCTCCCTGCTCCTTCGAGATGAGGTACGACGAGATGGACAGCTCGTGGAACTCGAACTCGTGGAAGTTAAGGTGCCGCCACGCGCCCTCGGACATCCCCCCGAACGTATGGATGAGCTCGATCCCCTCGGGCTGGATGCGCCCGTCGATCAACGGGGCGACGCGGTCGCTGCTCGACGACATGAAACTGAGCCGGAGCTTGGGCTTGCTGACCATGATCTCCTACCTCCTGTTCTCCTATCCTGTCCATCGATGTTGACTATGAGAAGCCGTAGAAGCGGCGGGTGTTCTCGAAGAGCACCGCGTGCTTCTGGTCGTCGGTGAGCGTCTCGTCCTCCAGCGTCTCCTCGATCTCGTGCATCGCCGCGGCGAGGTCGACCTCGTGCGGGTAGTCGGACGAGTAGGCGAACGGCTCGATGCCGATGCGCGAAGCCACGTACGGCAGGCTCACGTCGTTCCCCTCGCACCCGATGAGCACGTTCCCGCTCGTGATGTACTCGTCGAAGGGACGCTTCGCCACCTTGCCGAAGAACTCGTCGTCGCGTATCGCGCGGTCGAGCACCGGCACGAGCCAGCCCGGCCCGCCTTCCAGGAACGCGAGCTTGAGGCCGGGGTAGCGGTCGAACACGCCGTGGTAGACCAGCGCCACGAGCGAGTACATGAGCGGCACCGGGTGATGCAGGACGTGCGAGCCCACGAAGTCGGTGAACGTGTCGAGCCCGATCCCGCGGTTCGACCCCCCGTGCAGCGCGAGAACGCAGCCGAGGTTGGCCGCTTCCTCGTAGACAGGCCAGTAGTACTCGTGAGCCAGGTGCAGCGGCAGGCCGGTCGTCGGCAGCATCGCGCCCGGCATGCCGAGGTCGCCCACGATGCGGCGCAGCTCCGCAACCGCGAGGCTGGGGCTCTGCATCGGTATCAGCCCGACAGGATGTATGCGAGCGTCCACCTTGTGATAGCGGTCGTACACGTAGTCGTTGTAGGCGCGGCAGAGACGGTCCGCGTACTCCGGCGTCTGGATGAAGCCGACGGCGAGGCCGCGCGTGGGAAAGATGACGGTCTGCTCGATACCGGTCTTGTCGAGGAAGTGCGTCCAGTCCTCGCCAGAGCCGGTGCGTTCCTCGCTGGCCATCGTCCGCTGCCCGCCGAACCGCCCCCCTTGTCCCTTAAAGAAGTTGTGGATGCCGTCCAGCGTCGGGAACGGGCCGTCCTGCGCGGGCACCTGCCCCGTAGCGACCGCCTTGATGGAGTCGTCCACGTACGCCCCAAGTTCGCTGTTCGACTCGATCAGGTGACCGTCCGAGTCCAATAGCCTGACCTGTGTGCTGGTCATGGTTCCCTCCTCCCCTGTCCTGCTGTCGGAATCCTACCACCAACCGCGTGCCGGTAACCGTCCAGGCTTCATGAGCGACTAGGTACATGGCAGGTCCCGTAATTCCCGTCTCTCCCCGTAATCCCCGCGAAGGCGTTAGGCAGCCCGTTCCCGTCATTCCCGCACCGGCGGGAATCCAGCGTGGCCGGGCAGGCCACACGGGGCGGAGTGGAACGGTGGGGCGGTGGGTTGTCATGTTGAGCGAAGTGCAGCGGAGTCGAAACATCTCTCGGAGACGATCCGCTCATGGTGAACCTAAGGTTACTGTACTGCGAACTTTCCAGTGGGATGTAGCGCTGTAGGGGCGCCACACGCAACGGGCACCTGGTAGGAATACGCCAGCTCCCTTGCAGACCGAGCCTAGCAGGCTGGCATCACACGCATGCCAACGCCTGCCGCTACGCCCACGGTGCCCTCGCGGCACGAGCATCGGGCGGAATCGTTCAGTAGTGTGACCGCTCGCGCCCGTGGTGCCCTCTTCCGTCGCCCGCCAGCACCGACACTCTTACCAGTCCCTTCCTCTTCAGCGACGGGGGTCGTCGTCGAAGTGGAGTACGCCTACCGCGCCGGTTATGACAGCCGGGCCAGGTGTCAGTGCTCACTGGTGGATGAGAGGGGTCACTCCGTCATGTTGGCGAAGCCCGAGTCTGGCTAAGGCCTAGTGACGCAGGGGAAGGGAGGCCGTCGTCGATTCGGTGCCGGTCTCTTCCGGCTACGCATCGTCATTTAACTGCGTTGGGGGGGCCTTTTTCCCAAGTGTCAGCGCCCATAGAACGATAAAGAAAGCTGCTACACCGAAGACCGTGGCTGTTATGCTGATCACTGGGAGCACCAGGGCAAATAGATTGTCGCTTACATTACACCCTTGGGATGTGACGATCGCAGGGATCATCGTTATGGAAATAGCAATAAGAAATACAATAACTGCCGCCAATACCGGCACGGTCAGAGTCCTCACTAGCTGGTGTTTTTGAGATGCAAACACCGTAAATGGCGCAAACGCCAATATTACGGCAACGAACATTATATCGGAAGCACTAGCACCACTTTCGTCAGCAGCGGCAATCGCCAGGTCTATCTGAATATATGAGCCTACCAGCGATACAATCATTCCGGCGATTGCCATGTAGTTCTTCAGAGTGTGTTCTGATGAAACGGTAGCGGCCGCCATCATTCCTACACCGGCGAAGACCAGTAACAAAGGGCGTGCTGACGACGACACATCCTCATGCAACAGTGCAATGAGGACTACTATGCCCATATAGATAGCCATGCCGATTTGCATGGCCGATACAATTCCTTCTGTTCCTTGCTGTGGTTCTTTAACTTGACGCAGTATGGCCATATTCCGTTTAATGCTTCCATTCATCAGTGCTTTCAAGACTGTCGCTACGATGATAATTGTGCCGGCAGCCGTGAGACCGACCGCAATGCCGCCAAACCAGTTGCACTGTTGCATTGCCCCACTCAGAGTTCCTGTGGTTGCGATTCCGGTAGCCGTAGACCCATTGGCCAAGGTTGGGTGTTTCCGGGTTTGTTGGTATGTGACAAACGCGGTGCCTACCAGCATGAAGGTCATGAGAAGTCCACTGGTCAGCGACTTTGGAGTGTAGCTGCTCCATTCGGTCGGTAGTTTGCGCCCGCCCTCCCACTCTACCCCGTAATATACGGCCAGCAACGCGATGCCCCCAGCTACAGCTGGGGGCAAGACCACGGCGGTATATACGTTTACCTGTTTGAGCCCTTTCCAACCGACTCTTGCGAGCTTGTGGAGTTTCACCTTTGCATACACAGTGCTAACCCTTGTAATTGGCGGTAAGTGATCTTGTCGAGATTGCCTTCGCTGTCTTTCTCGATTGGCGCGGGGTTCTGACCGACCCCAAGACAACTCTATTATGGTATGGCTGTTCCCGCAATGCAACCCCGGGTGTCAGCGCGCGCTCTGTTGCCGTGAGGCTGTCGGGACACTGCGCCAATTCAGAGAGGCGGCAGTCCAATCGCCCAGACGCTCCGGCATCGTCGATCCGACGTTCTAACGGATGCCGTGTCGCAAGTACCTGCAGTGCAGGAGCAGAGCCGCGAGAGAAGCGACAGTTCAACACCGGATGACGGAGATATCAGGATCACAGGGATAGTCGTCAAGTCCATAACTCAACCACGGAACGAGGGCACGCCGGGGAGTGCTCTGTATGCGGTCTCTTTCTCTCTTTCGAACCGCCCCAGCCCTGAATGGTCACGTCTATTTGTACAGAACTGGAACCACCCTCCGCGCTATACCACGATGCACCGGCCAGGCATTGCCAGCGTCAGGGATACCGTCGTGGTCTTGGATGGCACCACCATCGAAGAAGTGCAGAAGTACCACCAGAGCACTCTATCGCTGGCCATCGACGAAACCAATCGACAATACAAGGAACTACGAGAGAGGCAACGCGCTATTCAAGCTCAAAGAGGAAGCTTCGCGCAGGGAGCACAGGCAGCACGTCGAAGACATCGCTAGGCAGATCGATTTCGACAAGCCGTGAATGCTCGTGATTGGCGGATCCGTGAAGGATTGTTGCGAGTGCTTGGATGGAGGCCAGTCGCAATATGTGCGGCTGCGGCGCCCTCGGCGCGAGCCGCGCGCGACGATGTGATTCGAGACGGAGCCCGGCGAGCAGGCGCAGGTGGACTGGGGCAGCTTCAGCTACGTTGGGGCAGACGGCCGCACGCACCGGCTCTGGGCGTTCGTGATGGTGCTGGGCTGGTCGCGAACGATCTACGTGGAGTCGTCCGGCGTGCGGACGTGGCGAGCTTCATGCAGTGCCACGTCAACGCGTTCTAATACTCCGGCGGGGTGCTGCGGCGGTGCCTGTTGACATAGCGATCGACCTGATCCAGGCGATGATGGAGGAGTAGACTCCGGTCGGAGGAGTATACGATGCCAACCTCTAACCGCCTGCGCACCATGGCAGCCCGCATTGGAAGGGGTTGCTTGGTTGCGCTCTTCATCTTCTACGTCGCCATCGCTGCTGTGGTGTTGACAGTACTAGACCTGAGTGTCGGGTACGCGTTTCTCTTTACAGCCATATCGGTGGGGTTTGCTTTCATAGTCACTCTCGATGAACGCGCCCACCTGAAAGAACAGGACCGAAGACTCGACGAGATACTCCAGATACTGAGGAATGAGCCGGCGGAAGTGGAAGGGGCCGTGGAGGACGAGGAGCCCCTATCGTATGCCGTTCGCTACGACATGGACAGGTACCGTCTGAGCCGAATCCACAGGAGCACGTGCGATCACGTTCGTCCGCCCGGGTACACCACGGCGACGACGAAATGGGACAGCGAACGGTATCCAAACTTGGAGGCCGCGGAACGTGCCATGCGCGCGCGAGGGCATACGCCGCATCGGTGCGGGACCTGCCGCCCGTAGCCGTTAGAACTATCTGACGCTTGAGAAGGGGGCCTGCCTCACGGAGAAGCAGGCCCCGTCGTGCGTTTCAGTGTCCTGCCTCACCTTTCCCGGTGTAAAATTCCAGACCTACTAACCCTCCCCAGCTTCTGGCGCAGCCGCTTCACGTAGGCCCGCACCACCCTGGAATCGACGGACTCCCGCGCCGACCAGACCCGGCTCATCAGGCGCTCCCGGCTCAGTGCCTGATGAGTGTTCATGCTCGCCGGGCTCCGTCTCGAACCGCATCGTCGCGCGCAGCTCGCGCCGAGGGCGCCGCAGCCGAACATACTCCACCAAGATCGTGTAGCCGCCTTCGTAGCCCAGCGACCGCAACTCCCGGTGCAGCACGACGCAGTTGTCCAGACCCTCCCCCAACCGGCGGTCGATGTAGCCGGCATAGGCGTCCAGCTTGGACCCCCGCCGCGGGCGCTGCTTCGCCTGCGGCACTCCCGGCGACCTCAGATACTTGCGCACCGAGTTCCGGGAAACGCCCAACTCCCGCGTGATCCCACGGATCGAATACCCCAGACCCCTCATCTCGTACAGGTCTTTCATCGTCCCACCTTTCAGCAACGTTCTCCTCCCCGTCAGTCTGCAGGGAGGATGCTCTTGCTCAGGGGTGGGTCAATTCCATTCCGTCACTACTGGGTCATTTTCAACCCGTCACTAACAGTCCTACGGATGTTCTTTCCTCCATAACGAACGTTGCCGCCGGTCCTCACGCCACAGGCGCGCTCAACTCCCCCGGGCCGATATGGATCTGAAGGTTCTGGTCCGGTCCCTGGAGTCCGTTGAGAGGGGTATTATGACTCCTCTCACCCCCACGGCCTGGACTTGCCACCGTCGTTATCACCCCAACAGGCGACGGAGCCGCCGGTCCTCACGCCATAGGTGTGTTTGGCCTCTGCCCGTGGCCGAGGGTTGCCTTGAGTCAGCCCCTGATGCTAGAACCGCGCCCCCCAGCAGGCGACGGAGCCGTCGGTCCTCACCCCGCAGTTGTTGCCGGCGGGCAGGCTGGGGTCGTAGGCGGCGCTGACGGAGGCGAACTCGCCCTCCGGCGGCGTGACTTCGCCATTTCCGTCGCTGCCCCAGCAGGCGACGGAGCTGTCGGTCCTCACCCCGCAGGCGTAGCTGTAGGCGGTGCTGACGGAGACGAACTCCCCCTCCGGCGGCGTGGCCTGGCCATTCCAGTCATCGCCCCAGCAGGCGACGGAGCCGT
Source organism: Dehalococcoidia bacterium (assembly GCA_965208625.1). Lineage (GTDB taxonomy): Bacteria > Chloroflexota > Dehalococcoidia > Lucifugimonadales > Australimonadaceae > Bin16. The sequence goes on along the minus strand of OZ242348.1, from coordinate 308,757 downwards.
CGGTCCTCACCCCGCAGGCGTAGTGCTCCCCGACGCTGACGGAGGCGAACGCCCCCTCCGGCGGCGTGACACTGCCATTAATGTTTCTGCCCCAGCAGGCGATGGAGCCGTCGGTCCTCACCCCGCAGGCGTGGTTCACACCGGTGCTGACGGAGGCGAACTCGCCCCACGGCGGCGTGGCCCGGCCCCTATAGTCGCTGCCCCAGCAGGCGACGGAGCCGTCAGTCGTCACCCCGCAGGTGTAGCCGTTGGCGGCGCTGACGGAGGCGAACTCCCCCGCAGGCGGCGTGGCCTGGCCCCTATAGTCGCTGCCCCAGCAGGCGACGGAGCCGTCGGTCCTCACCCCGCAGGTGTGGCCAGGCCCGGCGCTGACGGAGGTGAATTCCCCTCCCGTTACGCAAAGTTCCCCAAGGGGCGCCAAAATCGAGTTCGGCAAGGATAGGGTCGCATTGGGAAGGCACCTGCCGCCGCCGGTCAGATCGTTCCCGGACAGATACAAGACATTCAGGCTTTCCAGGCTGCCCAGTTCCGGCGGCAGCTCTCCGGTCAACCCCTTCTCTGCCAGGTCCAAGGTTACTACGCGGCCGTTGGCGTCCACGGAAACGCCTTCCCACTCGCTGATGGGCTCCCGGCTCAGCCATTTTTCGAGGTCGGGCTGGCCCCAGGCGTTGTACAGGGCGATCAGCGCTTCAGTGTCGCCGGGGTGGTCTTCGGTAGTACAAATTGGAATCTCCCCGGCCCAGCCTCTCAGGAGGTCGGGTATGCACCCAAGCTGGTTGTCTGCCAAGTCCAAATCTTGCAGGACTCCGAGGCTTCCCAGCTCATCGGGTACATCCCCGGTCAGTTGATTGCGCTCGAGGTTCAGCGATTGCAGGACTCCAAGGCTTCCCAGCTCCGGGGGAATCTCCCCGGTCAGCTGATTGTCGCTGAGGTTCAGCGATTGCAGTCTGGCAAGGCTTCCCAGCACCGCCGGAATCTCTCCACACAGCCTGTTGTCCGACAGGTCAAGCTCCGTCAGGTTGACGAGGTAGACCAGCTCCGGCGGCAGCTCGCCGCTCACGCCGGACAGCGTCAGGGTCGTCAGACCGGTGAGGTGGCCCACCTCGGGCGGAATCTCCGCTCCGCCCAGGTTGACGTCGAGTCCGACGACACGGCCATCATTGTCGGTGGTGACGCCCGCCCATTCACCGATGGGCTTGCGGCCGGCCCAGGTGCCGCTTTCATCCCAGCCATCGCCGTCTGTGGCGTCGAAGATGGTCAGAAGCGCGTCCTTGTCGGTCTCGGCGGAGGTCTCCAGGGGCCGGGGCAGGGTCGCCGACCTGGGTGAGCAGGCGCCAAGCTCTATGGTGGATTCCGTGGTTGGGTCGAGCGCCGAGGATTCCGACAAGGATTGCGATCCCGAGGTTTCGGCCTCCTGCGTCGCTTCCAGCTCAGCCGCCCGTTCGAGGAGCGAGCCGGGAGTTCCTCCGGGGTCGCCCTCGTCATCGGTGCAGGCCGCGAGGGCCGTCGCAAGCAACAGCGCAAGGACGACGCTCAACAGGGTCCCGTATCTTCTCGCTCTACTGGTCATTTTATCTCCATTCACGTCGTTGATGTCCGGCGTAGGCGCCCTCTCTGACCGGCCGACAGGAACGCCGCATCGTGGAGGAACGCGCCCGCGTCTCCGCCGCCGGTCTTGCATCTAACCATTGGACCTGTTGAGGCGAGGGATGAGCCCCAGCACGGTCATCGCCAGGAAGCATCCTCCCGCCAAGAACCAGCCTATGTGGGGAACCGTAATTATGCTGACGTTGGCGCCTTCGGCGGCTTCGCTGAACTCGGCGAAGATGTAGACGTACGAGAGCAGCGTCACCGCCATACCGGCAATGCCCGCGATTATGACCGCCCACCGGGGCAGAACCGTCTTCGAGTTGTGGCTGGGCAGCCCGACTGTCCCTGCGAGCACATAGCATTCCAGCGAGCCGGTCGGCCTGTCCGCCCCGGTGTGTAGGAACCATCGGAGACTACTATGGCAAAGGAGCCGTCCTCCCCGGTCGTGGTATGTGCGCTGCTATCAACGCTTCGGTCCAGGCCCACAGGATATCCTTTCCAACGCTTGGTTGTTCGGCTCAATCACCTTGCCCTGAATTCTGGACTATTGCTTCAGGTCAATGGTCTCATGGCAGGAAGCTGAAACAGTAACGTCGCCAAACACCTCCCGGATCAGGCTGGCGAGTACCGGGTCGTATGCCTCCAACTCGGCGCGCGTGTTTACCTCGTTGTGCATCTCGCCGGGCGGGTCATTCAGGCCAAACCAGGACTGCACGCCCTCCGCCCAATACTCGTCGGGGTTCTCTGCCGCATTGGTGTTCTCCCAAAGACCGGCGTCCAAAGCCTCAGCGTAGGCGACTTCGAGTCGCCCGCGAAACTCCTCGCCCCCGGGTAGCCGCTCGATGCCCATGTTGAGCACCGCATGGGCGAACACGTGAACAAAGATGTCCTCGTAAGGGAACACGTCGTCACCCCCGTAGCAGAGGAGGTTCTCTTCTGCTATTGCCACGACGGGCCTGGTATCCGTCGGCTCGACACCCCCACCCCGGGTCCGCTCGTCCCAGCTTACCCCGGGCGAGTGTTCGGTGAGGTGACTGAATTCCGGAAGATCGGTCAGCACCGACCAATGAGCCATGACTGCCACTCTAACCCCCTGAGCGGCAATTGTGGACCGCAAATCTGGCCGGAGGGCGAGCATTTCGTCGATGATGTCCCGAGCCGTGAAAAGCACTCGGTCAGGCACTACCGATGAGGCAACGATAGGTAGTCCGTCGGCGTCCATGTATTTCTGGTAGAACCGGTCCAGCCCGAGGCTTGCCGGTGGACGACTCAAGAACCCAAGATCTGGATTGAAGAAGTGCGAGCGCATCAGGATTTCCTTGTCGGTGGACCGCAAGTACGTGCCTGGGTACAACGGATACCCCACATGCAGCAGCGCGTCAAAGTCGCAGATCGCATTATTACCCTGATCGCATCCAGGCGGATGAGATAGCCCAAACGCGTGCGCAAGCTCGTGGGCGAGCCCTCCCGTCCATCTTCCAGGGAGTTCGCTCTCCGGGCTGTGGGGTCCGGATGGTTCGTCCCCAATGGATAGTTCGTCCCCAGTACAGTAGGAAAACTCACGCCCGCCGGCGACACCCAGAAGATCCCATTGCGGCAGAATGGTGATACTGCCCCAGCCTCTCCCGAGTTGGTCGCCGCCCAATTCCCATGGTCCGCACTCTGTCAACACATCGGCATACACGATCCATACGTGGTTTCGGTCGTCATGTTTGACGGGAGCGCAGTGCTGCACAGCCGCCAGCACTTTGTCCCAAGAGTACCGGGCATAGAAGTCCGAAGGTTGGCTCATGCGGCACTCCTCAGGCGTGGCCTCATAGATTGAAAACGTAAGCCCTCCGAGTTCCCGGCGATACCAGGACTGCACATCCACAATGGCGTGAGTAATGCCCTCACTGGCATCGGCGATGAAGTCTACGTCCGACGGAACCGCATACAGAACCCGGACGGTGCCCGTGGACCTGGTGGAGACTCGTACGGAAACAGGTACTGCCGTCCTTCGTCCCTCGTAGGCTACGGTGATCATTGCGTTTCCACCCCCAACGGCGGTGACCGTTCCCTCCGACACGGTGGCAACCCAGGGGTCGGAGGTCTCCCACGAGAATTCGGCCACCGCCACCGCATGCCCGTTCGCGTCGAGGGCCTCCGTCGCCAGCTGAAGGGTCTCGCCCCCGGCGGTCAGCCTGGCCATAGACGGCGACACCTCCACTGAGGCCACCTCCTGCGCCACTGTCACCACTACGGATCCTGATGCTGACTCGGCCGACGCTGTAATCTTGGCCGTCCCGTTGCCCACCCCCGTCACGACACCGGCCGCATCCACTGTCGCCACCGAGTTGGCGCTGGTCGTCCAGGTCACGGTGACTCCAGTCATTGCGGTAGAGTCCTGGTCACGCACATCCGCCCTCAATGCCGTTGTTGCGCCAAGCGCAGTCAGCTGCACCGTAGCGGGGCTGATCGTGACCGTCGTAGGGCGGGCAGGCTCAGGTATCGCCGTAGCAGTTGGCTCCGGGCTTGGAGTAGCCGTGGCCGTGGCAGTTGGCGCCGGCGTGGGAAGGGTGGGCTCAGATGTCGCCGTAGCAGTCGGCTCCAGACTTGGAGTGGCGGTCGCAGTGGGCGTCGGCTCCAGCGTTGGAGCGGAATCTTCGGTACAGGCGCCTGGGAGAACGGCAATAGCCAGGACCGTCAATACTGCGAGACAGCGGACATGAACAGATGACGCGGTCATTTCGGTTGTCTTCTCTCATGCCTCGCTGGAATCGCCGGGAGCGAATCCGGCAGTGGCGTGTACGGAACTCCCGCTATGAGACCCCCAGCTCCACCGCTTCGGTGGGAGTCAGCCTTTAGCCCGCCAGACGAACCGGGCGGGCCGGGGCGTTCTGTCGGATTCAAAGGCAGCGAAGAGTGTCCCGGTGATGGGAATCGCTCAAGAGAAGGTGAGTGGCGACTCTGTGCATCCACCGAGGCCCTGTTCCCGTGATTAACGGACGGACGTGGACGGCAAGACCACCTGAAGTCCCATCTCCAACAGTGGACTCGTCCCCCGCGCAGAGTAACTTGGTCAGGCGCAATCAGCAAATGCGAGGCAAGGCGTCCGCGTGGTCCGGAAGCCGTATGACGATGTCTAAGACACTTTCGCCGTCTACCTCAATGCAGGTTACATCTTCCCACTCAGTGGTGAATCCCCCGGGCCGTACCACCCTATGCATACCCCGCCGACGTAAACGTCCAAGGTGTAGGAACCATCAGGGACTACTATGGCAAAGATCCCGTCCTCCCCGGTCGTGGCATTTCCGCTGTTATCCACGCTCCCGGCCCAAGCCCACAGTTTTATCCATTCCAACGGCTCACTATTCGGCCCGATCACCTTGCCCTGAATGGTGACAACTTCACCGGAGGGCTCCTGGACCCTCCGATAGCGTGTAGGGCGACATGTCGAATCCCTGCTCGTCAAAGTAGGCCAGGCGATTCGATATTGCAGCCCGAATCGCAGCCCGGTCAGAATCGGTCAGTCGGTCAGGACGGTAACGCAGGGCGAAGTATGGCAAGATGCTCTCCGCAATATCTTCCCGGTCTGGATAGTCGCGGGCATACTCCGAGACAAAGACGCCATCCCTGGTTCGAGCTGCACGCCATTCGGCGGCACTAGCATGACCATCCAGAGAGATGTGCGCGCCTTCATGGATGAGAACCTCCTCCAGATAGCCGGTGCTGATGTATTCCTTCCCTTGGTCGGTGTGGATGAGGAAACTCCTGTCGTGCCAGTTGCCCCCGGACAGCTCATGGCCAGCATTGACCTGCACCTTCTGGGCTCTCGACAGGAAGACCGCCGGCAGTCGCCCCAACGCGGCCGCGTAAGTGTCGACCTCCTTCCGCGCTGCCTCTCTGCTCCCGAATTCCGGATTGACCTGAAACTCAAGAACTGCGCCCTCGTAGCGCACGCTAAACAGGTAGGCGTTGACCGTGATCCACCCATCGGGTCGTCGATCATAGATGACGCGCTCCCCGCGCCCGACATAGGCGACGCTCTGAAGCGAAGTGGGCTCTGTAGGTCCGAGAAGGTTCGGAGTGATGAACACGGTCCCTTGGTAGGGCGGGATCCCCCTGTGTTCGAGATCGAAGTCCAACGTGCGGTCTTCGTCCACCGTAATCTCGACGGTCTCGGTTCCATGGGTGGGCCCGGCGATGGCCCTGACCGTGACCGTCCCCCAAACGTTCGGGAAGAGGTAGCCCCCGTCGGGACCGATGACCATGGACTCTCGTTTACCGTTCTCGAGCCGCACGATGGCGCCCGCCAGCATTGGCCCGTTTTCCCGGCTGTCCCGTACTGCCCCAGAGAGAGTGAACGTGGATGGAACCGCTACCAGTGCGGACCCGGACGCTGCGCCCGCACTGGCTGTGATCGTCGCCTCCCCTTCCGCAATTCCAGACACCAGACCAAGCGCGTCCACCTCCGCCACCAGAAGGTCAGAGGACTGCCACGAGAATTCGGTTCCCGCCACCTCATGCCCGTTCGCGTCGAACGCCTCCGCCGTTAGCTGAACGGTCTTACCCCATGCGGTGAGCTCGGTCATGGCTGGCGACACCTCCACCGAGGCCACCGTCTGCGTCACCGTCAGCACCGCGGTCCCTGACGCCGCCCCGGCCGTCGCGGTGATCGTCGCCGTCCCGGTGCCCATCGTCGTCACCACACCGGCCGCATCCACTGTCGCCACCGAGTTGGCACTGGTCGTCCAGGTCACGGTGACTCCAGTCATTACAGTGGAGTCCTGGTCACGCACCTCGGCACTGAGTTGTGTTGTTGTGCCAAGTGCGGTCAGATCCGCCGTAGCGGACCAGAGGATACTGTACTGCGAACTTCGAATGGGAGGTTGCACTGTAGTTGGCAGCTACTGCCGGAACTGGTCAGTATTACAACGCGGCCAAGCTCGTTAGTACCCATATGGAGTAGCGTTGACAGGGGGCATGCAGGAGGAACCCCGCCTGTTCCCCTGTGCTACACTCGCCGCCACCCCTACCACCGGAGACGCCGCCCGTTGCGAACGCTTGCGCTCCCCGCCCTCACGCTCCTTGCGCTCGTGGTCGCGGCGTGCGACTCCGCCCCGACGATCGGCGTCGTGGACACCGGCGCTCGCCCCACGCCGACGCCGATCCCCACCGCTACGCCCATCCCACGCCCTACGTCGACCGCCACGTCGACCCCGACTCCGACCGCGACCCTAACGCCTACCCCGACCTTCACCCCAACGCCAACGCCTACCGCAACTCCTACACCTACTCCAACGCCGGCGCCGACTCCCACCGCCACCCCGACGCCAACCCCCGCGCCATTCCCGTGGACCGCGTTCCCACCGGGGTCGTGGCGCGTGGGCGAGCAGATCGTCCCCGGCGTGTACGAGGCTACTCAGGTATCGGGAACGTGCGAGTGGGCGCGGCTCAGCAGGCTCGACGCCGACGGCGCGGACGTACTGTTCGAGGATTCGACGACCGCCCCGCCGACCGTCGCCATCCTGCCGACCGACGCTGGCTTCCGCGCGTCCGAAGGCTGCGGCTGGTGGTCGCTTAAGCCGCCCCCGACACCTGTGCCTACGGACACACCGACGCCTACGGTTACCCCTACACCTACGGCGACGCCGTACCCCGTGCCGGAGGACTTTCGGGCACCGGAGCAGCATACGACATTGAGTAGTGGAGGGAGGCACACATGCGCGCTGCGACCGGATGGCACTGCCGTATGTTGGGGCGATGATCGACAAGGGCAGGCGTCACCCCCAGAAGGAGAGCGCTTCGTATCGATTAGCAGCGGCGGAGCGCACACATGCGGACTGCGACCGGATGGCAGCCCAGTCTGCTGGGGTTCGCACCCAGCGCCATCAGAGAAGGAGCACTTTGTGTCATTGAGCAGTGGGGGCAAGCACACCTGTGCACTGCGGCCCGATGGGAGTGCGGTCTGTTGGGGTGGGAATCAACTAAGACAAGCGTCTCCACCAGAAATAGGGCAGTTTAGAACAATCAGTAGTGGCTCGGAACATACGTGTGCGTTGCATCCTGACGGCAGCGCGGTTTGCTGGGGGAGGAATGCTAGCGGACAGTTGTCACCTCCGGAAGGGCGATTTACCTCCATCAGCAATGGCTCAGGAGTTAGCCCGTCGCATACATGCGCTTTGCGGCTTGATGGTAGTGCTGTTTGCTGGGGAAGAGAACGGTCGTCGCCGCCAGCGAGTGAGCGATTTGCGTTCATCAGCAGCGGTGGTTCCCATACATGCGCACTGAGACCAGATGGTAGTGCTACTTGCTGGGGAGGAGGACGGTCGTCGCCGCCAGCGAGTGAGAGGTTTGCGTTCATCAGCAGTGGTGGTTCCCACACATGTGCACTGCGGCCCGATGGGAGTGCGGTCTGTTGGGGTGCAGAAGGCAGCGATTACGACCACGGCCAAGCATCCCCGCCTGAAAGCGAGTGCTTCACTGTTGAGGGCGTGGACGTCGCTGCCCAAAATGCAACCCCACGACAGTGCTCAGGGTCTGTGCGCGTTCCTTCGAGCACATCGGCTCACGAATGGGTACAGACCATCTCACCGTTCCCAATCTTGTACCTAGAGGGCACCGTGCTGCTGGACGGCCAACCCGTCGCGGAGGGTGAATTGGTAGTCCGAGTGGGGAATTGGGAGCGTTCGACGAGGATTCCTGTGCGCGACGGTGTGTTGGTGTGTGGTGACAAGGGTTGCCTCCTCGTGGGCCCGCCGAACTACAGCTACGCCGACGAGCCGGTGACCTTCCACCTGAACAGCGAACAGCAGGCTGACCTAACGTATCCATTCCCGTTGCTGGCGAGTCCCTGCTTCGTAGGCCACGTTGAACTGCGTTTCGGTGCGGGCGCAGAGCCGCGTACAGAGGAGCCGTGCCCCGACATCCCGCGAATCGAGGCTGGAGGTTGACGGGATGGGGAGGCGCGGGTAGGGTTGCGGCTCGTGTGCGATAGGAGAGTGTTACGGCAAGATAGGAGACATCCATGGCGAAAGGCAGAAAGTGCCCATCCTGCTGGAACCAGACACTTCACATTGAAGACACAGGGTCGTTCAGCGAGTGCTCGACTTGCGGCTTTATCGGATGGTGCGTTGGGGATCCTGTGCATCCGGGATCCGGTATGGGACTCAGGTGCGTGAACTGCCAGAAGGCAACATTGCATTCGCTTACGACTGTACCTAACACGAACGTACAAATCTTCAGATGCTCTACCTGTTTGTACGCAGGCATTAAGGAAACCAATGAATCAGCCAGCTGAACGCCGTTAGGGAGACAGCTATGGAATCCAAGGATGTTTACAAACGAGACCTCATTGACGCCTTGAAAGAGGCTTCTAGCTCAGTGCAACTTGTACTGACGGATAGCAGTGAATACATCACAGCTATTGTGGCACTTGAGCGAGCTACGTCAGACGCAATCACCATAGCAGATGAACTAAGTGAAACACAGCGTGCTAGGATGCTACTTATCGAGGTGGTAAAGCACACATTGCTGGGCGCGTCTCAATTAGAACCCGGCGCACCTGAATTACCTGGAATGTTACTCGGCGCGGAAAACTTGTTGAACAACCTCGTGGATTCATTTGGTTAGTCTTTGCGCCGATAACGTTATCGGACGCAGCGAAATCTGGGGGAGTTCGCTCTGTGTGGATTCCGAGTCCACCCGCCCCGTCCGCAATCGCCCCGTGACGCCTACGCTGGTCGGTGACGGAGTGGGGTCACTGCCCCTCTGAAGCGCCGAGGGCGCCTGCGACCTCCCTGATCCTCGTGAGGCTGGCGGAGGCGTAGTCCGTGGCCTCGTACCGCTGATAAGCATAGGCAGTCACGACATGCGCTTCTTCCGCAGTCGTCCCGTGGCCGCGTACGCAGGCCGGTGGCGCATCCCTTGGTGAGCGACCGCTTCGACTCCGCTGCGCCGCACTCAGCATGGCGTGGGGCGTTGGCGGACCGTCGCCTTGCGGGCTGGCGGTCACCGTCGATGGCCAGCGTTTAGCTGGGGTTTCAGCTTTGCTGCCGGGTACGTAACAGAACGTAAACTGCGAAGGCGCGCCGGTCCTTGATCGACGTTGCGAGAAACCCGCTGATGGTGGTAGCGGTTTCGTTGATGTGCTGTGTGACTTCGGCTTTCGTAAATCTGGCATCGGGGTCGTAGTCTGCGCGTTCGCGCTCCCGTTTCATGGCGGTGAAGAGCATTGCGAAGTCCAATATACCGGGAGGGAAGTTGCGTTCGGCGACGGCTTCCTTGCAGCGGCTTCCGGCTGGCCCGTGGTTGAGCGCGCGGTACGCCTGCCGCCACGCCTCCGCACTGCTGCCTGCTCCGGCCCGGCCGGCGAGCGTGTCGGCGCAGCAGGCAGTGAGGCAATGGAACAGGGCGTAGTAGGCCGTGCTCACTGCCCTTCGGAGGTTGGTCTGCCTGGGACGGCGCCGGTTCGTTCCTGCGAGGTCTCGCGCCGTCGCGATAAAGTCACGAGGCTGCAACTTGCCGCTTCCTCCGGTCCATCGCCCGTGCGTACTCCTTCCACTCCGATTTCTTGATGAAGTGCGGCGACGGTATGGAAGCGATGCCGAGTTCGCGCAGCTTCAGGTGGAGGCGCAGCAAGAGCCCGGCTGTCCATTCGGGATCGAGGTTACGCTGGTCGCCGTCGAAGACGATGTCGATGCGCAAGTACTCTTCGCCGTCGTGGTCTACGCGCTGCTCTACAAGGATAGGGTCGAAGACGAACGCATCCCCGAAGCGGCTCTCCAAGTCTTCACGGACGAACCTGGCTGCGACTTCCCGTACCTTCTGCTCCATGGTGGCCTCCGTACTGCTACCCACGCAGGATAGCACAACATGTTTTGCGGTCACGGAGACGCAGCGTGACACTAATCCCTTCCGCAGTCGCCCCCTGACCGCATCCGTGCGGGTGACGCGCTCGCTGTCCCGCCCGCCATCCGCGGAGACCTCAGTCGCTTCATTGAGCAGATCGCCGGCGACGTGCTCACCGTCATCACAGGACCTCAACCTCATCGTGGAGCGCCTCGGTGTCCCTCACATGGAAATCGCCGACGGAGCGCTACTTCGTGTGCGGGAGTCGCAGGAAGGAGATGGTCGACGACGTGCTGGGGGAGGAGTTCGCGGGCGTGCTGGTGAGCGATTTCTATGGGGCCTACGACCACTACCCTGGCCTGAAGCAGCGATGCTGGGCGCACCTGCTGCGTGAGGTCCATGATCTGAAGGCGCAGCACCCCGGCGATGTGAAGCTGAGGCGTTGGGGGGCGAGGGTCAAAGACGTCTACACGAAGGCCAACGCGGTGCACCATCGCGACCCGCGCAAGCGGTATGCGGCGCAACGGCGGTTGGAGGAGCGTCTGCGGGCGCTGTGCAAGCCGTATGCCGACGACCAGTCAGCAGTGCAGGGCAAGCTGTGCCGCCGCATCGTGCGGCAGGTCGAGGAGCTGTTCGTGTTCGTGGCCGAACCGCGTGTGCCCCCGGACAACAATGGCTCGGAGCGGAGCCTGCGGTCTCTGGTCGTCAGCCGGAAGGTGAGCGGGGGCACGCGGTCAGCGCGTGGAACTGAGAGCAAGATGGCCCTCGCCTCCCTGTTCGGCACCTGGCGGGCCCGGAACCTCAACCCCCTCTTCGCATGCCGACAGATGCTCCTCTCCCCTCAAGTCTGAACAGTTACTTGAACAACTCTCCATGGAGCTTGCGAGGTCTTGACATGGGGAGAGTATAGCAACAGTTCATCGCGTGAATTGGGCCTGCCGCCGTTGACAATGACTGGCTGTAGTGCACGTCAGCACATTCCTCTTCCACGGATGGGGACACTTCAGAGGCGTTGCAGACTGGTTCACGTGGTAGGCGGACCGATGTACGATGGCGACTGCCCATGCAGGCGCAGGAAAGCACAGAGACGATGACGCCCACACTACCACCCCCACCCCTGAGCCCGGGGAAGCGTTTCACGGTTGCCGGGCCGCCGACCATCTCCACCTCTACTCCCACGTCTCCCTCGCCCCTTGAGCGAGCGCATGGCCAGATGGACGTTGCAGGAGCCCACAACCTTTCCAGTGCATAGAGGGTCACCGACCAATGAAAAGACACAACTGTCTCGACGGCCTGTTGTCCTGGTGGTACTGCTCCCTCTACATGCTCGTCTTGGTCGCCATAGCGGCTCCATTCCTGTCCGATAACAAACCTGGGTCCTACGCCCCTCTCGTAGCGTTCTTCACCGCTGTCATCGCGATATCCCGTAGCGCCGGGTTGGGCAGCCATCATGTTCTGGCAAGGGTGTTTATCGCCATCGGATCGTTGGGCACGGCCTATTTATGGTTGGTTGCAGAAGAGGGAGCAGACATTCTCAGTCCTGCACTTCCCCAGACGCTCCTAGTGCTAATATTGCTTGCTCTTGCCAACACATTGGCAGTGCCAGCACTATACGGAACCATTTACTGCATACAACGAAACCGCGAACAGCACAACAAGAACAACCAAGACCCGTGAGAGCGGATCACATGACCGCCCTCGTCGCCGCCGGCCACCCCACTGCTGAACTCCCAGACCCGCGCCGATATCTGCCGTGGTTGCAGCGGCCAGCAGCAGCGTCGCCGGGTAGTTCCCTGCGCCGACTGTTAGTTTCTCCGCTGTCGCTGCGGTCCGTAAAGCCGCTCGACCCGCGAAAGAGCGTGGACAACGCTGCCTTGTGGATCTGAATCCCGACATCGACGAGGAGTCCGCGCTACTGCGAGAACGGGAGGTGTGGAGACGGGGGGCGCAGAAGCTACGGCGAAGCCCTACGGCGGGGAACCGGCCGTCGCTTGTGTCGCGATGAGCCCAGCGCGGTATCCGAGGCAGACCGGCATGTGGGAAGAAGCCTCAGCGTCGGCAGCAGTCTAACCGCGTACGCGAGGCAGTCGCCAGAGCATCACTCGCCTCCCTGGCGGTCTCCGTTGGGCGAGGCTTGTCAGCGTGCCTGCCTAGTGTCCCGTGCTCGGACTTCTTCTATTGTCATGCCGTGGCGTACCGCTGGATTGCCGTACAGCGTGTAGATGTGCTCATCCAGCGGACGCTCCTTAAGTGGCACTATCAATCCTCCCACACTCAACTCTTTCTGTGTGCACTCCTCCCACGAAGAGGCACACATCAGCCCAGCTGAGGCATGGCCGGAGTCCCACAATACGTGTAGCACTTCGTGAATGGCGCTCTCATACCTCCGTGGCTGGCCTCAGAAGTATACCGAGGCCGCCTTCGTCGCGGACTGAACACATGTACCTCGACCCTCCAGAATCAGTCTGCGGGCTGGAGGCACTGTGACCCTCGCGCCCGAATGCGCCTACCACAGACCCGCCTCCTCCACAAGGTCCTGCAGGCCTTACCCAGCAAGCGATTCCCGTTCACAATCGAAGATCAGACCATTCTGGAACGGGAGGATGACGCATGCCAGCACGCACCAGCAGCAGAAGAGCCCGCAACGCCAACCATAGCCCCATCAACCTCATCCGGGGCTCCGTCGACGCCCACATCAGCCGCCACGGCCAGGCCAGGGCCGCAGCGGACCTCCGCATCTCACGGCAGACCATCTGGCGCTTCCTCGAATGCCGCCTCGCCGGCCCCGTCACTCACCGGACAAACGCCCACGGTCCGCACGCGCAGCGCCGCTACTTCCCTACGCCCAAGGGCATCATCGCCGCTGGACAGCCCACTGGGATCCCCGTGACATCCGGTGGGTGCGCGGACGGCCCGTCCGTCGCTACGCTCGTCCCATGAGACTCACTGAACGACAACTGCTCGATGCGCTCGCGCGGATGCCGTTCGCCGACACGCTGGAGCTTGCGGTCATCCTCGGTGAGGCGTATTCGACGGTGCACCGCGCGCTGACCGGGCTGCTCGCCGACCGCATCGCCGGGCGGGTCAACCATGGGATCGTCCACCTGCCGACAAGGTGGGAGATGGTTCCTGACGGCCGAGGGCATAGAGGAGGCGTCGGATGCCCTCGGCTTCGCGACGCCGTCCGAGTTCGTGCGGGCGTACCCGGTCTCGCAGCAGTGGCTGACGCTGCTGCTGCGCCGGATGGACGCGGTCGCCAGCGTGTACCGCCTGGCGACCGCGCTCTCGCCGGGGTATCGCTCGTACCGGTCCCGGGTGGAGCCCTACCGGCGCGGGCGGTTCGATGCCATGATCACCCTGCACGACGGACGGACGTTCGGCGTAGTGCGGCAGGGGCTGGCGCTGCGCACGCGCTCGCTGCACGACCGCCTGCGGGCGATAGCCGAGTACGACTTCTCCCGCCATCCTGGCACGGTGCTGGTGCTGGTGCCGAGCGCGTGGGAGCAGCGGCTGACGGCGCGGCTGTGCGAGCGCGTGCGCCTCGCCGACTGCTACGTCGGCGTGGAGTCGTGCGACGCGCTGGAGCGCGAGACCGACCGCCTCTGGCTGGAGCGGACGTGGACGTACGGTTACAGCTACCACACCCTCCACGACGTGCGTGTGCGAAGCCGCACCGTCAGGGAGCCGTTGCCACAGCGGCGGGCCCGGAGACGCGCCTCGATGCCCCATCCTGAGCGGATGGCGCGCGAGGCGCCTGCGTTCGGCCTCAGCCCGTCGGAGAAGCGCGTCCTCGATCTGCTGACCGACCACCCGATGCTGCCGCGTGAGCACCTCGGGCGCTGGCTCGGCGTCTCCGAGGGCCGCGTGAGCCAGGTGATGCGCAGCCTCGTCGATACCTGGGGCCTGATCGAGCGTCACGGACGTCGCGGCGGCGTTCGCTACACGCTCTCGGACGGGGGCGGTGCGGAGGTGGGAGCGCATCGCATCGGAGTTGGAGCGTGAGCGGGACGAGGCGAAGAGGGACGCGGCCGGCTGGGAGGAAGTGTACGAGAAGTTGAAGGAGTTGCACCTGGAGAAGTGTGCTGAGCACAAGCGGACGGGGCGATGGGTCGGCAGGCTTGCACGTGCCGTCGCCGTGCTGGTCGTGCTGCTGGCCGTCAGCCTGACCGTGGTGTGGCGGCTGCTGGCGTAGGAGCGGAGCCCACCCTCCTGCCTCAGCAGGACGTGGCACCGGGACTATGCCCCGGATTGGAGGCTCCCCGTGTTGCGGGACTCACAGTTCCGCCTCACCGACCCTGGCCTGCGCGGTCTGCGAACCGGACGTACCTCGGCTGCAGCGCCACCGGCTGTCTCCGGGGCATCGTCCATGAGCGAGGCCATGTGGACGCGCACTGCCAGACGCGCGAGGATGCGCAGCCCCGCCAACCGCAGTTCCCCCTGCTCCTCGGTGAGTCTCATCTCTCCGCGCACTCCCCGCTCTCCCGTAATCCGAATACGTGTTGCCCCGTCCGGCCGCTTCCACGATGGGCGTTTCTAAGTGTGCTACTGTGGGAACATCGAGCGTAATGGCGGATGCGGGGGTTCATGGGAGATGGGAGTCATAGGCAATGGAAGAGGGAATACACGAAACTCTTGGAAGTATTCATTAGATTCCGTCACCGAGCGAATTCAGGAGTGAGCACCAGTTTGCGCGCGATGGTCTACGACGTCCGCATCTGCGTCGCTGTCCCGTTGTTTGTCCTGGGGGCCTGCACCCTCTGCGCGCTCCTCGGCTGTGAGGCTGCCCCTACAAGTACGCCGACGCCAAGCGCGACGGCCACCGCAACGCCAGTTCCCGCGCCGACCGCGACAGGAACGCCAACGCCGACCGCCACGGCGACCGCGACGCCGAGGCCAACCCCAACGCTGACGCCCACGCCAACACCTGAGCCCACGGCGACCCCTACGCCGACGGCTACCGCAACGCCAACGCCGAGTCCTACTCCTACGCCGACCGTTACACCGCTTCCCACGGCTACGCCTGCTCCGACTCCTACACCAGAGCGCTTGGATGCCTTCTATGAGAAGTACTTGGATGCCGGTGGGATACCTATAGTTGCATCCTCAAGAGTGCCAGACGCAGCCCTCGTTCGAGCCCGTGACATAATCGATGAATTGCTCGCCAATCGGCCCGACTTGAGGGCTACAATCGCCGGAGAGGGTAGAAGAGTGACTGTCGTAGCAGACTCAGAGGTTATTACCGACATCCCCGAGTTTCGTGACCTATACAAGAAGTATCCGGGCACTGATTGGAACCAGAGGGTGCAAGGTGGCGGACTTGCTGGCAACCAGCAGGATAAGACGACGGCAATCTGGGCACAGAACCTCCTATGTGGAAATGGGGATGCCCATCCGGATGAGGATATATTTGTGCATGAGTTTGCCCATACAATCTTGCGTATGGGTGTAGAACCCCAATCGGGAGGACAGGATTTCAGGAATCGGCTGAATGCGGCCTATAAAGAGGCACTCAGTACCGGACTCTGGGAAAGCACCTATGCAGCTACAAACCCAGATGAATACTGGGCCGAGGGTGTCCAGTCGTGGTTCGGGCTGAATGACACGCCAGACCAGTCTCACAACAACATAAACACTCAAAGCGAACTGGAGGGTTATGATCCAGCACTGTCCGGGCTGATCCAGGAAGTATTCGGAGACACAGCCGTAACGTCATCCTGCCATTTGACCAAAGACATCAATCTCTTCAGCATCCGGGGACGCGTGGTTGGCCCTGATGACCAGGCATTAGAAGGCATCGGCCTGTGGGCTTGGCAGGGAGCGAGGGATAACAGTGGCTCTGGCAGGACAGGTCCTGACGGCACATTTGTCTTGCGCGTGCCGGATGGTTCATTCACCTTGGACGTCTATGCTGATTTCGACGCTGGATGTACCTTTGTTGGCTGGCTCGGCCCAGGCGGTTTCACTACGTTGCGTGAACATGCTGTTCATGTAGAAGTGAACGATACCGACGTAGATGACATCCTAATCAAGCTTCCTAATGAACTCGACCACCTCCCGTTTATTGAACACTGCTCTTGACCGTTGGCGACTTCAAGACCCATTGCCAGATGCAATCTTCGGTAACAGGCCGCAGCAGCGGCTGCTCGACCAGGTCCTCGATCTCGTCGAGGTACTCGAACCAGACCCAGCGCTGGCGCTGGGCCGACCACGCCACCTGGACGACCAGGGGCGCGGAGATGTGCTGGAGCTCGTCCCGCGTCGGCGTCGGACGCGGGGCGTGGCGTGCGTGTGAGCGCACCATGGGCGAGGTCATGCCCCACCTCCCTCGCGGTACGCGCTGGCGAAGAAGAGGTCATCGGGGGAGACCTCGAGTGCCGCGCTGAGCGCCTCGATGGTCCGCCGGGGATGCGCCCCGCTGGTGCGAGACGATCTTGCCCAGCGTGTCCTCCGCCAGGCCGACCCTGAGGCTGAGGGCGCGCTGGGTGAGCTGCAGGCGCTCGGAAGCGGTGAAGAAGACGTCGCGGTTGAGCAGGCGCACTGGCCTCCGGCCCATGCCGGGCCGGTCGCGGTGCCGGTTGATGCTGATGCGGACGGCGCCGGCGAGCCGCTCGGCGGCGGCCTGCCATGACACGGTGCCCATGCGGGCGCTGTGGACGTCGCGCAGTGCCAGGTGGAGCTGGCGGGTGCTCTGGATGAGGTATGCGGCCATGGCTACACCTCCTCCGTCGCGCCGGGGAGGGCCATCGCCCAACGGCGGTCGAGTCCTCGTGGGTCGTATGCGTACCGTGCTAGCATGGGTCGTACCTCCTGTTGCGCCGGGCTGTACATCGCCTCTGTCGCGCAGGAGCAGAGAGGCCGGGGGAAGGGCGTTCCCCCGGCCTCTCGCTATCCCTGACGTTCCTCAGTGGGAACCCTTGCGTGGCGGCTGCCACCTCCTTGTTCTTCTGCCCCACGCCGGCATCCGGCGCGGCGGGCGTATTCGATGGCGTTGTGAAATGGACAGACGTCGCCCCCGGTGTGGATGCCGACGCGGAGACGGAGCGTTGTGGGATGGGTATGCCCGGCCTGCGCGGATCGAACGCGGAGCGGCCATGGCGGGAGACATGCGGAACCGACCGGAACCCCTCGGTGGGGAACCGGTTGCGGTCAACAGGGAAGATGGGGTGGCGGGGCGGGTGGGGCTTAGTCCCGCACCTGCGCCCGGAACATGCGACGGCGGCGCTGGTGATGCCGCGCCAACGCCGCCGTCAGGGCACGCCGGTTAACCCCTTGGGAGGCACGGGCCCCGGCGCACGACGTAGGCAGTATCCTACCGGTCGGCGGTGGGGTGCCGATCCAGGGGAGATGGGGGTCGGCACTCCATCACCACTCTGGGGAAGGGAAGCCGGGGCATGGGGGGCCTGCGGGCTACCGGAGCCCTACAGTGGGGGAAGCCAGCCTCCGCGCCAGCGTCAAGGTCAGCCTGCGGCATCTGCGGCAGACCGGCGTGTGGGAAGAAGCCTCGGCAGCGGTCCATCCCGCGCACGCGAGGCAGTCGCGGCTTTGTCCTCTTTGAGTCCTGCTGCCCGGGCGTCCATCTCGCGCACGCGAGGCAGTCGCCAAGGCATCACTCCCGCTCCGGCGCTTGTGAGAGCGAGGCTTGTCAGGATGCCTGCCCGGTGTTCCCGTCTTCGATGCGGTCTGGGGAGAGCAGCGCTCGATCCTCATGGCAGTCCCGGGTCAGGAACAGACCCCCAGCATTCTGCGGTGCGAACGCTGGCAAGCCAACAACGGGTTCAGTATCCCGCTGGACGTCTGCCCCGTTCAAGGCTTTCCGGCCATCGCCCCGCACATCGCTTGCTCCGATGCAGCAGGTTTCGAGCAGAGACCTACTCCCACCAGAACCCTGGGAGAGGGCAACGCGCCTGCGCGTCGGGTGAGGGCCCCCGCCACTCCCACACCCGCCGAGCCACGCCCCCTCCCTCCGTCATTCCCGCACAGGCGGGAATCCAGGGTGCCCGGGCAGGGCACGCGGCGGGGCAGGGCCGGGAGGGGCGCGTTTGCCCCCTCGCCCCGTCTTGGAGGAAGCCAGCACGGGCATGAACCGGCGTGGGGGTGTGGATGGGCTGCCCGGTGTAGGGGCATCCCTTGTGGGTGCCCTTCGCCCCGCCAATGCCGCGCCCGCCGAACCACGCCCCCTCCCTTCGCTCAACATAACGAGGCCCGGCCGTACCGGGGTTTTACGATCGATAATCGCGACGTTTCAAGCGCACATAAGCGCGTATAAGCACTGCCGGAACTGCGACCGGATTTGCGGGTAATGGGGGAATGACAGGAGTGACGGAGCACTACCGGAACAGCTACCGTTTGCGGCGCTGGGTTGACTTTCGGAGGAGTGAAATGTAGGATAACGACTCTCCAGTGAGATGCTCGATATTCCCTGTATCGAATCCCCATACAACAGGGAGTATCACGTTAGCCGCGCAAGAAGAGGGAATCATGAGTACCAGAGATAGAGAAGATACTGTTACGGCGAAGAGCCGCACGGACCGGCAGCCGACGGCGCACCACCATGTCCGGCGCGCCGGAAATAGCACATTGGTTCTACCCCCCCCCCCCCCCCCCGATTTTCACGCAGTAACCCCAACATCTCAGGTCCTCGCGCCCATCTCCCAACGGAGGTGACGGCATGAGGCTCTCCACTTTCGCTCCACTCGTCCGTCCCCGGTGGCTGCTTGCAGCCGTTCTGCTGCTTGCGCTGGCCGTCCTGCTCTCCGGCGCCAACCCGTCGCAGGCGCAGTCCAACGCCCCGACGGTGACCGGCGTGGCCGTCACCTCCGACGCAGGCCCGGACCGCACCTACGCCCTTGGCGACACCATCCTCATCACCGTCAGCTTCAGCGAAGCCGTCCTCGTGACCGGTACGCCGCAACTCGCGATCGACATGGACCCCGCCCACTGGGGCACCAAGTGGGCCAACTACCTGCGCGGGACCGGCTCCGCCACCCTGACCTTCAGCCACAGGGTCGTCGAGCCGAACTACTCGACCAGGGGCATCGCCGTCCTGGCCAACACGCTCAAGCTCAACGGCGGCACGATCTCGGCCGCTGCCTCGCCCACCGACGCCAACCTCGCACACGACGGCCTCGGCCACGACGCCAACCACAAGGTCGACTGGCATCTCGCCCCAACCACGCCGACCGTCACCGCCGTCGCCGTCACTTCCAATCCCGGCGGCGACAAGACGTATGCCAAAGACGACGTCATCCGCATCACGCTCAGCTTCAGCGAAGCGGTCGATGTCACCGGCACACCCCAACTGGCGATCGACATGGACCCCGCCGACTGGGGCACGAAGTGGGCCAACTACCTCAGCGGGACCGGCTCCACCAGCCTGACCTTCACCCACACGGTCGTCCAACCGAACTTCTCGTCGCAGGGCATCGCCGTCCTCGAGGACACGCTCAAGCTGAACGGCGGCTCGATCAACTCCACATCCTCGCAGACCGGCGCCGACCTCTCGCACGCCGGACTGGGCCACGACGCCAACCACAAGGTCGACTGGGAACACGTACTGCCCACCGATCCGGACTGCGAGCTGACGGCGCCCTCATCCGTCGAGGCCCTCACCATCGGCCAGGGCGCCGTCGTCTCCTGGACCGTGCCCGGTGACCAGGACGACGCCTGCGTCGTGACCGGCTTCGTCGTCAGCGCCACCGGCACGGGCGATGAGCGCCTCAGCCTCGAGGACGTCGTGACCGACCCCGCCGCCCGCACGCACACCCTGCGCGGCCTCACCCCCGGCGACTACGTCTTCTCCGTCCGCATCCAGTACGCCGAGGGAGACTCCGAGGACCTCGAGACCGCATACAGCAGCCACCACGTGCCCGACGCGTGCATCACCCTCGCCGTCGAGCCCTACGGCCGCGACTCCATCGCCGGCAAGATCGCCAGCGTCGACGGCGACGGCTGCATGGCCCGCGAGGAGTTCGAGTTCGAGATCAAGCGCAGCGGCGACGACTACTGGTCCAGCTACGGCAGGTTCCCCTGGTCGCTCGTGCGGCCTGACACAAGCCCAACCGGCCCGCCTGGGCGGCCCTCCTGGGCGTACACCGACCAGAACCAGGCCACTGACTTTGTCTTCTACGGGATGGAGCCGTACGTCGGCTACGACTTCAGGATCGCCGCCTACGACGCCTCCGGCGACAGGTACACGACCACCATCCAGAAAGCCACGATCGTCAAGAACGACCCCTCGGACGCCGACGCCGAAGCCAACAGCCCCGGCACCGTCCGCCTCTATGCCCACAACAACAGCAACGCGTTCATCACCTGGGGCGAGCCCACCGTGGCGAGCGGACGGACGCTGAGCGCCTACGTCATTCAGTGGAAGACGGAATCCGGCGCCGTCATGTCGAGCGAGTTGGAATCGGACGCCACACCTACGAGCGATTTCCAACTACGCCGCTTCAATATCACCGGGCTGACCGACGGTCTGCTCTACACCGCCCGCGTCGCCGCGCGCACGCATCCCACCGGCGACACGTCGAACACCAGCGACGCCTGGTCGGTCTGGGCGCCGGCCATCCGCGCCTGGTCCGAGCCGACCCAGCTCTGGTTCACTGACAACACGCCCAACGCCAATCCGGCAGTCGGCCGCACCTTCATGTATGTCGACTCTAACAAGACAGGGGTGGAAGTAACTTGCTCGGTCAGCGGCCCCAACCTCACCGATGCCGAGATCAACTGCCCGCCGGAAACCCTCGTCAGTCTGGATACTGCGGGAGCAGTCACAGCCACAGGCACAGGATCGTTCAACGGGCAACTGTCGCCCTCGGAAGGAACCGTCGGCGGTCCAAGCGGATTCCAGGTCTGGGGATCCGGCGGCGCCGGCCAGATCGCCGTCGCCTGGGAGGCCGCAGGCGCTCCTGGTGTCGGCAACCTCGATGCCTACATCGTCCAGCACCGCTCCGGCACCAGTGGCGCCTGGACAGACACCGTCTTCGCGGACACGACCACGACCTTTATGACGCGCACCGCAACCATCAAGGGCCCATCCAACGCAGCTCTCGCCGACGGGACCTGGCAGGTCCGCGTCCGCGGCCGCAGCGACGGCGACGACGAGGACCCGAATACCACCGACTCGCCGATCCTCGGCTTCACCTCCGAGATCCTGACCGTCACCGTGAATGCGGCCAGCACCGTGGTCCCCTGGGGCGTCGAGTACAGCGTCACGCCGGGCGACAGCAAGTCGCTGACCCTCGAGTGGGAGCTGCCCGACAGCGGCTCGAGGCCCTTCGCCTACGAGGTCCGCCACCGTGTCAGCGGGACAGCGAACTGGACCACCAGCGACACCCAGTATGTGCGCCACATGCAGCGAGATTGCCGCTTGCGCAGTGGGTTTCCTTGCTCGAACCCCAGGAGCTACACGATCACCGGTCTCACTGACGGCGCCTTGCAGGAGGTCGAACTCCGCATCCAGAACGGCAACGGCTGGAGCGTCTGGTTCCCCACCACCGGGCGGCCCAACGACTAGGGGGCCCTCACCGCGCGCTAAAGCGCGCTGCCCTCTCCCAGGGGTCAGCACCCGGAGCAGCCACTTCCGCAGCAGCAGCCGACCGCGCTCCCTCCGGTTGATCCGCTGCAGCTGACGCCGGTTCCACAGCTGCCCCTGGTGCTCGGACCGGCTCCACGGGTACCGCGAAGGCGGCAGCGTCAGCCCGTGCTCCCCGATCAGCGCGACCTCCAGCTCCAGCCTCCGCTCGTTCACCGCGTTGCACCGCAGCGGCGGGCCTGACTTCACCAGCCGCATCATCTCCGCATACGTCCTGCGCCACTCGGCGATCACCGGCGCGGCCTCCCCGTACACAAGCTCCTCGCCCTCCTCCGCCTCCTTCGTCACCAGCTGCGGGTATCTCCTCGGCGGAACGTACCGGGGCCGGTCCCCCGGCTGCCCCGCCTGCCCGCCGCCGCTTGCCGACCCTGAGGCCGCCTCGCTCCCCTGACGCGCCGCCTCCAGCGTTGCCAGGCGCTGCTCTACCAGCCGCAGGGTCTCGGCCTGCTCCTCCCCTGCGGCGACGACCTCTGCCTTGAGCGCAGCAATCTCCGCGCGGGCAGCTTCGATGCGGTCCACGGATTCGCGCAGCCCATCGGCCAACTCCCCGGCGTGCTTCACCAGGACATCCACCCGCTCGCGCTCCCGCGCAGCCGCCACCCCGCCGCCCAGCAGCACTCGCTCCAGCGCCGCAGTCATGCGTTCTGTCAGCACGTCCGACTCGGTTGCGCCCTGCAGCGTTCGATAGTTGACCCCCAGCACCCGCGCCGCGTTCATCTTCCCCTCGGTCTCGACGAGGTCGCGCAGCAGCGCCAGCAGCCGAGCCTCCCTAGACTCCTCCGGCTCCTCTCCCGAGTCCCCGTTCAGTTTCCTGTCCTCCATCATCCCGAGCTCCCCGATTGTGCTACTGCAACTGCTCACGAGAGGCACTGCAACTCCGCGCCGGTCCCCCCGATTGCACTTCTGCAACCGTCTGCGAGAGGCACTGCAACTTCCGAGCGGCAGGAGCCCCGGAGCCGAAGTGCTCGCAGATAACCGGCGCGATGCCCCGCCCGATAGGCCACGGCCCTGCCCACGACACAGCCTCCCTCGCGTACAGAAGTCGAATCTCTGTACACGGCTATGACATCACAGCCGCCCCATTGCCCGTCATGGCTTCTGGGGGGGGGCTCACGCGCGAGCCCCCCCACGGGAGGGAGACTCCCCCTGCGTGCCCGATCCGCCGGTCCGAGCAGCGACCTCCGCTCTCGCCGCGTTCACCGTGGGCCCACGGTCATCGCCAGCGCCGGCGAGCCCGTCCACACCAAGGGACGTTCCGCGTCAGCACGCGGTCCTGCCTACGCTCCCGACACCAGCCCCTCCGGACGCGCTGGAACGAGGCTCTCCCTCGCGATTCCAGCCCTGCCCAGTGCTTCGCTCCCATCCGCCGCCGCTCCCCTTCTCATTCCTCATCAGCCGGATGCCGTGCACGGCCTCGATGATCCGGCTCGTGTTCAGCTCCGCAACGCCGTGCTCCACCCTCGTTGCCTCCCCGTGCCAAACTTGTAGTTTCCAGAGGTGAGGCTTGCACGGAACCCCCACTCACTCCCTGTGCAAACTTGCAGTTTCAGGAGTGGGCCTTGCATCAGGTTGTGCAATCCGCCCCAAACTCAGATTGCTTGCTGACGACACTCCGCGTTGCCCGTCCGATAGGCCACGGCCTTGCCCACGACCCAGCCCGCGCCTTCCGACCAACCTCGAATCTCTGTACACGTCCTTAGCAACACAGCGCGGCCCGGAACATGCGCGCCCTGTAAGGGGGGCTCGCGCACAAGCCCCCCTTACAGGGCATTACGCCCCGGCGCATGTCTCTCGCACACTACGAAGAGCACTGGAGGCCATTGTGAGAAGTTCTGACGGCGAGCATCCAATTCCACTCACCGGTGAGCCGGACGTACGGTCCACCGCCGGCGGCGGCCAGGCGCCCGGGAACGGTGCGTCAGCGCTCCGCTACTCGCCGGAGCAGCAGGAGTTGCTCGAGCAGGGACTGCGCATCCTCGCGAGGCTCGCCGTGCGCGCCTACCTCCGGCAGGAGGTGTCACTGCCTCCCGCAGACCTCGGAGAACAACACCTCAACAGCTCGACTCAGGACTGAGACCGATTCCGCACGGTTACCGACTCCAGTTCGATAGCGACATCCGAGATGCTGCGAGAGGGCCGCCGGGTGTACGTGCGGGTGGATGATCCGGAATACCTGAGCGATGAGGAATTGCTGCTCCGCGCCAGGGCCAGGACGGACGAGTTGGAGGAGGCGGTGAGGAGGTGGGAGCGCATCGCGTCAGAGCTGGAGCGCGAGCGCGACGCGGCGAAGAGGGACGCGGCTGGCTGGGAGGATGCGTACGAGGGGTTGGAGGACGAATACCTGGCCGAATGTGCGGCGCACGAGCGGACAAGACGATGGGTCGGCAGGCTGGCTCGTGCCGTCGCCTTGCTGGTCGTGTTGCTGACTATCGCCGTGATTGTGGTGTGGCGACTGCTGACGTAGGAGAGCCTTGGACCGGGACCGCTCACCGCCACGGCTATAATGAGTTCGACGACCGTACAGGGAGAGCAAGTTCCACAGGAGTAGGGAACTGTGATTCGGGTGAGTGATCGGAGCGTGATAGTCCCTGCGGTCGCGTTGGCAATTGCGATCGCCGCGACGATGGCTTGCACGCCAGCACCAACCGCCACGCCTACGGCTATGCCAGCGCCCGCCGCGACACCCACGCCGACGCCGAGCCGGGACGGAGGAGTTGGAGCGTGACACGGCGAAGCGTGAGGTGGCTGGCTGGGAGGCCGTGTACGAGGAATTGAAGGAGCTGTATCTGAGGGAATGTGCGGAGCACGAGCAGACGGGGCGAGGGGTGGGCAGGCTGGTCTGCGCCGTCGCTGTGCTGGCCGTGCTGCTGATCGTCAGTCTGATCGTGGGGTGGCGGCTGGCGTAGGGGGAAGCCCATCCCTCTGCTGCAGCAGGACGTGGCGCCGGGACTATGCCCCGGATTGGAGGCTTCCCGTGGTGCGGGACCCACTGCGAGCAAATGGAGAGTTAACAGCGTGACTCTTAGGCATTCCTGCAGGCCGATTATCCTGCTTGTCAACGTAGCGATGGGTTTGATCGGACTGTTGTCACTTGGATTCGTAGTATGGGGATTCGGTCTTTTTGAAGAACTGCTCGCGCCAGTGTCTATGACCGTAGCGCTTGCAGTAGCTTCTCTGCTGCTCCTCGCAGCTATACGCAACTTCAAACGTGAGCTCCAGAGATTCCGCTTCGAGTCGCTGGCCTTCGCTCTAATTGCAGTATCTCTTCTGGCGATTGAATTCGGAAGTCGATATGATTTGCCCTTCTTGGTGCTAAATGGAGCATCACTCGTAGCGTCACTGCCTTGGCTTTGGCTGTCCTGGTTCATTGCTGCCCGGAATAGACTGGTGCTAGCCGGGCTAATTGCGCATGCCGTCGCACTATTTGCCTACTTACTGATCCTGATAGTGCTACCCGATGGAACACTGGATGTCTTTCTATTGCCGCTGCCAGCGCTTTCAGTTGTAGGAGTCGTGTGGGCACTCTTCCTCTCACAATCCATGGTCTGCACTACCAGAACACGACACCGTCCCCTCCTAGGACCCGGGATGGAAAGCCTGACGATGTTCCTAATGGTGATGCCACCCGCTGTACTCGCCGTACTTATTGCAGATGCACTTACGGACGGACCGGTCTGGGTAACGGTAGCAGGTGTTACAGCTGGGCTCTCGTTCAGCAGCGCAGTTGCAACACCGTTCAGGCGGTTCCTGCGCGCACTGGGAAGACTCGACGAGCAGCAGGGAGGATGACCCATCCATGAACCTCACTTTACTCACCTGCCGGTGCACTTCATGACTGGGATGCTGGTATCCCTTATATGCAACGACCAAGTTCCTTCGGCGGCACGCGTGATGGCCAACGCGTTCTCCGATGCTCCCCGGTTCAGATTCCTCGTTGTCGGCAGATGTGCAGCGACCGGGAAAGCTGCGCTGGTACTGGGCAGCAAGCATGCGTGCCTGCATCCGTTCCGGTGGACTCGTCTTAATCGCCCACGAGGAGGGCAACAGCACCGTCATCGGCATGGCGATATGGGATGCCCCTCGTCAGGACGGCAACAGCACCCTCACGCTGCTGCGGTCCGGGCTGTGGGACCGCAGCCTTACTCGACCGGATTCTTGCGCAGTCTGCCGCGCCGACGTCCATCCGACGACCAGAAGTAGACGGCGCTGTCCGTGCGGCGGAACTCCAGCTTCTTGCCCAGCGCATCCGCAGCCGCGTTCAGCCTGCGCCGGATTGCTTGGGTCGTCTCGTCCTCCGCGGCCTCGAGCTTGCCCGCCTCACCGGGCGCGACCCGCTCAATGTAGCTGACGTATTCTTGGAGCAGCGCCGCGCGCTTGCCGGTCGCGCTCCTTGCGCGTGCTTCGCCGATCGGAAGCGTGCTGAACGTGGGCATAGGTGTCACCTCCATCGCGAGCGGACACATGTTTGAGCCGCTGTCTGACCCAGCACTTTAGCACCGTGGCGTCGGCCTCCATTCCGCTATGAAGCCCACACACGGACATTGCGCCAGCCTTCCCGCGCCCCTCAGCTACTGGATGCTTTCCTCTCCAAGGGAGCGAGAGTGAGGCATTTACTCGACCCCCGGGATTTGGCTGCTTCATGCTATAGTGCCATTCCGCAACTGAAACGACGGGGATGGACAAACATCATAACCTGCGAACGAGCGTTTCGCTGACGGACGAACTGAGTCGTGGTACACGTGGGAGCGTAGCTTGTGATGAGGCTGACGGTTGAGGCGAGCATCTTGGAGCCTAGGTTCGTCGACATTGGTGCAGGAGCCAACCTCAGACACCGACTAGGCGAGAAAATCAGGATCCACCTCAATAACCTGAAATCTCCTCATTCCGGTTCACAGCTGAATCATGCGACAAAGACGGCTGTAGAGATGAAGTGGGACTTGGAAGTCTCATGGGCTGAGACCGAAAGCAATGAGAGCGCTGTAACCCATGAAGCCGCGCTTATTCGGGCGTACTACGAGTGGAACGGACGGACGCCGAGCTTCAAGTCTCTCACGGGGAAGTGGATTACGGGTAATCAAGTCATCCCCAAGCGGGAAGGTACGGTCAGCACGCTTGATTGGACAGATTGGATGCCAATGGGTCAGCAGACTAGAGACACCCTCCCGGCTAGGCCTGGTGTGTACCGCATCCGAGCCGTGCCTCCCGGCGCTTAGACCCACTCCTCCTACCTCGGGCGCTCACCAGTCCTCCCGTAGCGCTACCATTTCTTCATCTTCGTTGCGCGCACCCTCAATGGCGGCCTCTAACCGATGAAGCACTGTCCTGGCCCAACTGCGGACCTCCGCTTTCGAATGACCCAGTAGGTCACTCAGCGGTTCCCTGTAACGTGCGAAGTAGGGTTCCATAGATCCTGACCAGCTGAATGGGTGCATATTCGCCTCGATGGACCGCCTTACGTCCTCCCGTTCCCCAAATTCATCGATCAGGCGGGCCATTACAGGATGCAATGACCTCTGGGGTGCACCGTCTTGCGGAGGGGTAAGGATCGGCAAGACCTCCGCAGTGAAAGATGGCGCCCGGTCTGGGTTGGCATGGCACCATGCAAGGAGAGTGTCCTCAGGAAGGCTCAAGATAGGGGGGGCGGTCCCACGCCTTAGGGAATACTTTTCACTCAAGATTGAAGACAGGAGGAAAGCACGTCCCTCACCAGAGACAATCGCCTCGCCGATCAGCTGCCAGGCAACTTCGGGGAAGCCTGACAGCAATCGCGGGAGGAGCGGTTCTATCAGACGACTCTCCGAGTAGCCTTGCGCGTTTACCACCGCTTTCGCGAGACTCAAGGCAGTTGCACTGGCGTTGCGATCGTCCCGGCCCTTCTCCAAGACCCGGTCCATTATCCGTTCGAAGTAGTACTCGGCCATCGGTAGCTGCAAGACTGGCTCGTCTCTCGTGCTGTTCCACCGCGTGGAGTTCTCCGCGAGCCTGAGTACCTGCGGGTGGAGTTCGTCCAACGCCTCGGGCGAGTCAACCGAGTACGCACCCATCAGAACCAGTGCAACGGCGAACGCCTCGGCACCATCGTCGAGTAACACATCGAACAAGGGGACAACCGCTGAGACGGGGAGCTCAGCCAGCGCTCTACGGTAAGCCCACTGATGCACTCGCCAGGGGGGCAGTAGGCCCTCTTGAAGAGCACCGACTGCGAGTTCGACGTCGGATGGAGTGACTCCCAGTTGTAAGCAGACCTGAGGAAGCACTGGTACGAGTTCGATGGACTGTGCGGCCCTCAGTTTGAACGCTTGTACAGCGTCGGGATGGCTCTTCCCAAGGCCTCCTACGAGCCCAGCCAGGAGATCATAGTTGCGCTCATCTTCCAGTGCTTCCACAGCAGCCTGAGTGACGGGCTCCAACCATTCAAGGGGAGAGTCGCCGAGGTCGGCTAGGGCCCTTCCAAGGACATATGCCATACGCTGTTCGCCCCGGCTAAGCCCTGGCAAAGCTTCCCTGAGAACAGCGGGCTGCTCCAACAGCTCACAGGCCAGTTCACGTACAGTCTCATCCTGACGCCGAGACATCTCTTGGAAATCGTAATCTTCGTCCTCGAGGTAGAACCACGACATCTCCGTAACGAGTGCTCGTATCCTTGCTTCCAAGGTTCTGGGCCGCAGGGCAACCACGAGTGCCTTCACACGCTCCATGACTTCGCTGCTGACGTGCTCGGCGTCGTGTGCGAGGACCATACGCAAGCTGTTCGCACCCTCTGGCCAGTAGCCGACCCCTTCCTCCACTCGACTGACCGCGTCTTCCACCGCTTCAATCAGCCCCGCAAGTACCAGGGAACTTAACGCGTCTCCCAAGCTTGAGCGCGCGGCGATGCCAGCCTCGTCATTCTCTGCTGCGAGTTCAGCGAGGCGTTGCACGCACCCGTTGATGTAGTGAAACGCCTCTTCATCAGTGGCTGGGCGCCAAGAGTCAAGAGCGGGGCGGGAACCCTGCGATTCCGCGCCCACCCAACGCGAAAAGTGACTTATGTTGCAGCCAGCTGCGAGGGCCCCTGCGGCGATGACACGCTGGGCAGAGTCACAGGCGCTCAAAACCGCGTCAAGGAACGCGAGTCGCGCGGTCCCGTCCGCTGCTGTACCACCCAGAAGCACGGGGAACAGTCCGCTGAAATGGCCGGTTGCATTATTGACCCACGTCTCGTTCTCGGCGGTGGCGAGACGCAACAAGAGACCCGCAGCATCTTCGAACGTGTGGGGATGAAAGGCTATCCTCTCTAAAGCCCCCACAAGGTGACGGCGGACATCCCCGTTGACTTCAAAGAGGTCTTCCACGTCATCCAAGGAACGCTTTACCTGATTGGCGACCAGCTGCGGCTCGATGTCGGCAAGGGCCGCCAACACTTCCGCATGCCCCGGCTTCGAGAGACCCTCAAGGCCATCGAATAGGCCGTTGACCCGGCAGACGTGCCTTACGACATCTTGGGAGACTGCCGTTGTGTTGAGGAGGGCAAGTTGCCGAGCAGCTTGAACTTTGAGGTGAGGTGGGACATCCCCTGCCAACACGGTCTCCCACGATCCTTGCATCCAACCTTCGCGCCATTGGCGCTCGGCCAACTTCATGGCTATGGGGCGCGGCTGGAGGACGGCAAGCCGTCCTCGGCGCTTGGCAACTTCACGACGGAGAAGTTGTTTGACAGCAGAGTGGAAGTCCTCACTGGTCAGGCTGCGCCCCAGTTTGGCAATCTCCTCGAGGCTGGGATGCGCAAGCGGACCTCTGAAGACGATCTGTCCAGCCAGAAGACCTTCAATCCTGACCAAGCCGAACGCGGCCAACAACTCGGCCGACTTGAGAACAAGGTCACGGTCTCGAGGTCTGCGACCCAAAACGAAGGCATCGACGAGGTCATCTTCCGTTGCGTCAGCAATGGGGATCGATTCTTCCCATGCCCTGCAGATGCGTATCGCCATCCCCGGGAAGCCCTTGGAAAACCGAGCGAGCCGGCGCTGGTCTTCGGATGGAAGGCCGGGGGAGGCTTGCCTGATGATTTCCTCGGTGACCTCAGAAGGTGCCTCCGGGACCCTCAACGTCTCCGTGCCGGGGACCGGAGAGGAGATGTCATCATCGATCGTGACTAGGGACAGTCGACTGCTCTCTCGCAGAGCCATGCCTGCAAGGACGCGATGCGTTTCGGGGTCGCAATCGTCTACAACCAGCACCCCACGTACTCGAGCGTCCGCCAGGCGTTGGACAGTACGCTGAATCACTTCGGCCCCGGACTCGGATTGCAGCGCGTACATCACGAGACTGGTCAGGCCGTGTCCCAACTCCTCGTCCTCATTCCTCCGTAGTGCTTCAAGCACGAGGCGGGACGTGCCAACGCCTGATAGACCCACAACCCGAGCAATCCCGTGCGGCTCCGTCGCTAGCGTCTGCAACGCTAAGCGCAGTTCCGGTAGGCGTGGGTCTTCAACCCAGGGCGAGCCGTGGTGCTCCGGGCGTTCGGCCCAGTGACCCCACGAGCGAAAACAGTCCATGGTTCCAGGCTGGGTCTGTTCCTTTACCCAGATGGCGACGGCGGGGTACCGATTTGCCCACCTCGCAATCTGGTCCGCATCCAGGAAGTCGACCTGATCGTCAGTAATCTCCATCCCCGCACTGCGGAGTGCTCTGCGAATCCGGGAACTACGTTCTTCAACCTGCTGCGGTGTGTAGGCATGTGCGCAGAGCATCGCATAGTGGCCGCCCGCTTCTAACGCGGAACGCACGGCGTCCTTGACGGAGCTGTCCTTGGCGAGGACATCGCGAGCCGCTCGAGCGGGCGATACTCCACCGGCCTTCAACTGAAACTGGCAGAGCCGCGAGCGGAGGAAGGGTGTTTGGCTGGGGCCACCTCGCCATGAGATGCGTCCGTCTTCCCCTCCGTCCGCAGCATGGATGTTGCTGGAGACATGGATCCTCGGCACAGGGAGACTGTTGGTCTCCGCCTCGGCATCCAGCACCCTGCGGAGGAAGTCTGGGAACGTCCTCTCTGTCAGGGCAGCTATGTCCTGTCCAGTCACTTCAAAGGGAGAAGGTGTCCATGTGGGCACGGGGGAAGTGCCAGCACGTAGCGCTTCGATCGCTGCTGGGTTAGCTTCCAAGACGCGGAGTAGGTTGACGACGCTGGCGGCAGGTTTGATGACCCCTGTCTCATACTTGGCGAACGCACTCGGTCCACCACCTATGAGCTCGCCAGCCTGCACCTGCGAGAGCCCGAGGCGTTCTCGAATGAAGCGGATTTCACCCGGAGTAATAGCGGAGCGTTGTCTTTTCATCACTGACCTCCTTTTGGTCTGCTGAGCAGTTATACAACCTTTATGGTATAGTATATCATATTACAACCATTATGATAGGCTATCAAATGGATGACGCAACCCGACCAGGAGACCTGACACGAGACCGTTGACTTCCCGTGAGCCCGGACCACACCATCGCTGTACACCAACTGCCCGCCCGTTGGCAATCTACGAGGCATAACGCGAAACAGAGCGCAGAAGGAGTCCCTCCCATGACCGAACGACAGAACCTCACCCCCGCAGCCGTCTACGCACGCGTTTCCAGCGATCGGCAGGACGTCGACCTCTCCGTCGCAGCACAACTCCGCGCCCTCCGCGAGTACGCCGAGCGCAACGGCTTCGTCATCGTCCGCCAGTACGTCGACGAGGCCGAGAGCGGACGCGTCGCAGACCGGCCCCAGTTCCGCCGCATGATCGACGAGGGGAGCAGACCCAGTTCACCCTTCGAGGTCATCCTCGTCTGGAAGTTCTCCCGCTTCACCCGCAAGCGCGAGCACGCCGTGGCCTTCAAGTCCATGCTCCGCAAGAAGGGCATCCGCGTCGTCTCCATCACCGAGCACGCCGACGACACCCCCACCGGCAAGCTCATGGAGGCCATCATCGAGTCAGTCGACGAGTTCTACTCGGAGAACCTCGCGCAGGAGGTCCTGCGGGGGATGCGGGAGTCCGCCTCACGCGGCTTCTGGATGCCCACCCTCGCCCCTTACGGCTACCGGAAGGTGCACGTCCAGGACGGCGTGAAGAAGCGGCCCAAGCTCGAGCTGGACCCACCCGCCGATGCGGTGGTGCGCCGCATGTTCGACATGGCCCTGCACGGCTCCTCAACCCTCGACATCGCCAAGGCCCTCAATGCCGACGGCGTGCCGAGCCCGTTCGGGGCGAAGTGGCTGAAGGCCACGATCTACCGGATGCTCTCCAACGAGGTGTACACGGGAACGCTGGTGTGGGGCACGAGGGCGAAGGACAACGTGCCCCCGGTGCGCGTGGAGAACGCCTTCCCGGCCATCGTCACCAAGCAGGAGTTCAAGCGAGTCGCGCGGATGCTGGTCTCCCGCGCACCCAAGAGCGTGCACCCGAGACGTATCGCCAGCCCGTACCTGCTGAGCGGTCTGCTGAAGTGCGAGGCGTGCGGGAGGGCGATGAGCGCTTCGGAGGCGCACGGCGGCAGGTACACCTATTACGTCTGTCACTCACTGCTGAACCGGGGGAAGGGCACGTGCACGACACCGAGGCTGCCCGCGAAGCGGTTCGAGCGCCTGGTCATCGACCAGATACGCGAGCACATCCTGACCGAGAGCAACATGCGCGACCTCGTGCGGATGGTGAACGAAGAGATGGACAGTGTGATCGCGGGGGAGCGAGAGCGGCTGGAGGCTGCGGAGCTGGAACTGCGGGAGGTTCGCCAGCGGATGGACCGCCTGTGGCAGCTGGTGGAGAAGACGGATATGACGGTGGAGGACATCCTTCCGCGCATCCGGCACCACCAGGAGAACCAGGAGCGGCTGGAGCGTGCTGCCGATGAGGCTCGGGTGGAGCTGGATGCTCGGCTGGCGGGGGTACAGGATGCCGAAGTTGTTGCTGCGTATGCGCGCGAGATGGGGGAGTGGCTGCTGGAGAGCGGGCTGGCGGAGACGAAAGCGTTCCTGCGAACGTTCATCAGGGAGATCGTGGTGCGTCCAGGGCGTGCTACGATCCACTACGCGGTCCCGACGCCGGAGGACAGTCCGATAGGAGGAACGGACGTGGCGGAGGTTGCGCTGGGGCGTCGGTTTATGAAATCAGTATCGCGTGGGGAGCCTGTCGAACCACGAAGCAACCTGAGGGATGAGGGGAGTGCAGAGGGGGAATCCCCTCTGCCGGGGGCTGTGGGGGTGTCCCCCACAAAGCGTAGGGGCGGGTGGGTGGGAATAATCGCGCTGCGCTGAAGGCAGTTACGCGAAGCTCTCACCAGAGGAGAAGGCAACGCGTTGACTCACAGCATCCTCTCGGGGAACGTTCGAGGAGAACGCCGCTCCGCTCGGAACACTCGCCTTGTGACATCCGCCCCTTCTGTCGCCACTGTGTCACCGATTAACCTTAACGAATGACAAACATCCATCTCACCCCCCAACAGCACGCCTACCTCGACGCCATCGGACGCGCCCTCCGATGCGGTGACCCGGACTGCAGATGCGCTCCCGTCCCAACCGACCGCTTCCACTGCCCCGTCCACCCCAGTCCCTACGTCCCGACGCTCCGAGTCACCCACGACCCGGACGTCGGATTCCTCTCCTTCTCCTGCACCTCCGGCTGTCCCTCGACTGATATCGAAGAAGCCCTTGCCCGGCGCGGGCTGCCGACGGAGACCGCGCTCCACGCCGCCGCCGGCGCCGTCGAAGGCGGGCTCACCTCATATGGGTTACTCATCCCTCAGCCTGCCGACTGGCTCTGGCCCAACCGCATCCCCATGGGCGAACTCACCCTCGTCGCTGGCTACCCTGCCTCCGGCAAGACCGCCGTCGCGCTCGACGTCGCCACCCGCGTCTCCCTCGGCGCGGACACGCCCGACCAGCCCGGGGTCCCCTTCGTCCGCGCCCCCGTCGTCATTGCCGCGCCCCTCAAGAACCCCCGCGCGTCGCTCCTCCCCCGCCTCAAGACCCTCGGCGCGGACCTCAACCTCGTCTTCCACGCAGACGTCCTCTCTCCGGTCCACCTCGCCGACTTCTCGGAGGACGACCACGTCGACAGCCTCGAAGACCACACTCAGGAAGTCCGCGAGCACGCCCGCTACAGCGAGCCTCCCACCATGATCGACCCCTACGCGCCTCCGCCCCCGCCGCCCAGACCCCAGGTGCCCGTGCGAGGCCCGTCGCTCCCCGTCGTCATGAACCGCCTTGCCAACCTCATCACCCGTGGGAGCGCCGCCCTCCTCGTCGTCGACCAGATCGAGCACCTCGCCCTCGTTCACAACGCCAGGGTGGGCCACGTCGCGGGGCTGCTGAACGCCCTGGCGGCGCGCACCGGCGCAGCCGTCCTCGCCCTCATGCACAACCCCGCCCACTCCCTCGCCGCCGCTGCCCGGCACATGCAGTCCCGCCTCGACATGGCCGGCACCGTCTACACCATCGCTCTCGTCGGCGAGGACCGTTCTCGCTTCCTCGTTCCCCTCAGCCCGCCCATGCACGACACCCTCCCGCCCATCCCCTTCAACTTCCACGACGCTCCGCCTATCGCCTGGCGCGAGCCCATCTCCCACGAACGCCTCCTCGCCATCGACGCCGCGAAGACCCCCGGGCTCCAACTCCCGGACGTGACCGCCCACGCCTGCCGCTTCCTCACCGAGACCCTCGCCGAAGGGCCCAGGCCCGCCGCCGAGCTCACTCGCCGCGCTGCCCAACTCGGCATATCCAGATATCAGCTCTACCGTGCCCGGGCCATCTGCGATGTCGCCACAACCCGCGTCAACCCGAAGGAGGAACCGCGCGGCAATGGTTATTGGCTCTGTTCCCTCCCTGAACACAGTACACACGTCTCCGGGACCGGATCTTGATATCTGGAACCCGGAACAAGGCCGTGGCCTGCTCGATCAAGATCCGCAAGATCCGGAAACGCCCGCGCCCACGAGTGAGGACCGGATGAAGAACGATCGCATGAATCTCTTCCGTGATTCCCGCCGTCCCGTCATTCCCGCACCGGCGGGAATCCCTGGCGACCGCAAGGTCGCACGTGACCGGGCAGGTCACACGGGGCAGAGTGGATGGGTGGGCGCTTCCTGCCTTCTACTGCATCACGCGGCTGGCAAGTACGGGCGAGCGCGCCCCGACGTTCCTGCGGAGGCAGGAGCGTCGCCTCCCACGAAAGCGGGAATCCACCCCGTCCCTCCGGGATCAGTCCGCGATCCGGCGTTTTTCTTGACACAAGCGAGGAGTTTCCAAGTATCATCCGCGCGTCTGCGCCCACCGTAACGGCGCAGGAGTGGGAGGACATGATGGCGAACCTGGAGATCGTGATCGACGGCGACGGCCACATCTTCGAAGATGGAGAAGGGCTGAGAAAGCACCTGAGGAAGCCGCTGGCGGATGCCAACATCGCCAAACTGTTCAGCATCTTCCCCCAGCTGGACCACCTGCACCACAGCGTCGTGCGCAACCCGGAGGACTCGTTCGGCATCAGCAACGGCGTCTTCAAGGACCCGGGTGTCGAGGGCTGGGGCGAGTTCATGGACAGGGCCGGCGTCGAGTCCGCCGTGCTCTACCCGACCTCCGGCCTCTCCTACGGCAAGATTATCGACCTGGACTTCGCCATCCAGGCATGCCAGGCGTACAACGACTGGGTCACCGACGCCTACTCCTATCAGGACAGCCGCCTGCACCCGGTGGCGCTCATTCCCATGCAGGAGCCGGACGCCGCGGTCGAGGAGTTGCGCCGGGCCGTGGTTGACCTCGGCATGTGCGGGGCGATGCTCCCCTCCACCGGGCTGATGACGCATCTGGGAGCCAAGACGTACTGGCCGATATACGCGGAGGCGGAGCGCCTCGGTGTTCCGCTGGCGGTGCACGGCGGCGCGCACCATGACCTGGGCATGAACACGATGAACGTGTTCGCGGCCACGCACGCCATCGGCCACCCCGTCGGCATCATGATCGGTCTCGCCGGCATGCTCTTCAACGGCGTGTTCGAACGCTTCCCCGGCCTCAAGGTCGGCTTCCTGGAGGGCGGCGTCGGCTGGTTCCTGATGGCGCTGGAGCGGTTCAACGGCTCCTATGAAGCGTTCACTCCGTTCGACCCCCGCGCCGAACTCCTGCAGTTGCCGGAGGGCATGAACGTGCGCGAGTACCTCGTCAGCCTCTGCCGCCAGGGGCGGATACGCGTCGGCGTCGAGGGTGACGAGCCCGCGCTCGCCTACGCCGTGCACGTCGCCGGGCCGGAGGCGTTCATCTTCTCGTCCGACTTCCCGCACGAGGTGAACCTCGGCAGCATCCGGCACGAGATAGAGGAGCTGATCGAGATTGAAGAGCTCTCCCCGGAGGAGAAGGAAGCCATCCTCTGGAAGAACTCGCTGGACTTCTACGGACTCAGCTCCGCGGCGGCGTAAGCCCGCCGGGAGCACGCCGGAACAAAAACGTCCCTTTATCAGGGTTAGGGAGGAACCATGAGAGTCAGCAGGTACCTATTCGCAATCGCACTGATCGCCGCCCTCGGCCTCTTTGCGAGCGCATGCGGCGACGACGAACCGGAACCGACGGCTACACCGGTCCCGGCAGCCGCCGAGCCGACGCCGACAGCGGCGATGATGGAAGAGGAAGATGAGCCGGTCACGATCGACCTGATCGACGCCTTCCCCGAAGTGCTCGACGTTGCCAGGGCCACGGCCTTCTTCATCGAACAGGTCACCGAGATCTCCGGGGGCTCCGTCACCATCAACCGCGTTGGTGGCCCCGAGGTCACCCACTCGCTGGAGCAGTTCGCTCCGACGCGCGACGGCGTGTATGACGCCATCGCAACCGTGGGCGCCTACCACACCGACCACACCAAGCTCGGCCTCGGTGAGAACGTCGCGGCCAACTACACCCGCATCGGAGACAACTACACCCCGCGCGTGGACTGTGGCCTCTACACCGCGCTGGAAGACATCTACGCGCCGCTCGGCATCCAGTACGTCGGCTCCATCGCCGGTGGCTGGGGCGCCCGGCTGTGGACGATAGACCCGGTCCGTGACGTGTCCGACCTTGACGGCGTGCACCTGCGGGCGGCAACCATCTACCAGCCGTTCCTGCACGACTACGGTGCAACGACGGCCCCGCTGCAGTTCTCCGAGATCTACCCCGCGCTCGAGAAGGGCGTCATTCAGGGTCTCTACTGGGGCGGCGCTGGCGCGCTGGCCGGCAAGTGGAACGAGGTCGTCAAGTACCAGTACCCCGACTCGCTTGCGGGCGGCGGTGGCGTCGGCATCATGTTCAACCAGGAATCATGGGACGCGATGTCCGAGAACCAGCAGCAGGCAGTCAGGGACGCGATCGCGAAGGCCTCCGAGTTCTACACCGAGTTCATCGATGGTGTTGAGCGGGAGGAAGTCGCGGTACTCGCGGAACAAGGCATCGAGAGCATCCCGTGGCCTGACGACCTCAAGAATCGCTGGACCAACGACCACTACGACAAGATCATCGAAGACTTCATCATCGCGCCGGACCCGGTGCTCGGTCAGCCCTTGGCCGACGCCATCCGCTGCGTGAACGACATCGTGCTGCCTGACCGCGAAGTCGTGGACGACCCCGTCACGATCGACCTGATCGACGCGTTCCCGACCGTGCTGGACGTTGCCAGGTCCACGGCCTTCTTCATCGAAGAGGTCAACCGGATCTCCAACGGCTCGGTCACGATCAACCGCGTTGGCGGCCCCGAGGTCACCCACTCCCTGGAGCAGTTCGCTCCGACACGCGACGGCGTGTACGACGCTATCGCGACCGTGGGCGCCTACCACACCGACCACACCAAGCTCGGCCTCGGCGAGAACGTCGCGGCCAACTACACCCGCGTCGCGGACAACCACACGCCGCGCGTGGAGTGCGGCATGTACGATGCTCTGGAAGCCATCTATGAGCCGCTCGGCATCCAGTACGTCGGCTCTATCGCCGGTGGCTGGGGCGCCCGGCTGTGGACGGTAGACCCGATCCGAGAGATCAGCGACCTGGATGGTGTGCACCTGCGAGCGGCAACCATCTACCAGCCGTTCCTGCACGCGTACGGCGCAACGACCGCCCCGCTGCAGTTCTCCGAGATCTACCCCGCGCTCGAGAAGGGCGTCATCCAGGGTCTCTACTGGGGCGGCGCTGGCGCGCTGGCCGGTAAGTGGAACGAGGTCGTCAAGTACCAGTACCCCGACTCGCTCGCGGGCGGCGGCGGCATCGGCATCATGTTCAACCAGGAATCATGGGACGCGATGTCTCCTCGCCAGCAGGAGGCCGTGCGCGCCGCGACCAAGACTGCCTCGAAGTTCTACACCGAGTTCATCGACGAGGTTGAGCGGGAGGAAGTCGCGGTACTCGAAGAACAAGGCATCGAGAAGATCGAGTGGTCGGACGAGATGACGGCAACCTTCACCAACGACCACTACAACAAGATCATCGAAGACTTCATCATCGCGCCGGACCCGGTGCTCGGTCAGCCCCTGGCCGACGCCATCCGCTGCGTGAACGACATCGTGCTGCCTGACCGGCAGTAGAACGGACCGTGTATGCGGGCCGGGCTTCCGCGAGGAGGCCCGGCCCGCAGCGGTTCACCCTATCCCACTCCGGCGGGTGGGAGGTAACAGGCGAACGGACGATGGCAGAAGCGACTGACACCCAGCAAGACAAACCGGAAGGGTCGAAGCATCCCCTTGCGCGCCTGGTGGAGACGTTCCTGGACATCACAGAGCAGCAGCGGGCGGCCCGCTCCAGGAACCCACTGGTCACCCAGATATTCGACTGGGTCATCGACATCTCCGCATTTGCGGGTGCGCTCATCGTGCTCTATGTGGCGCTGACCATCGGCGCGAACGTGCTGGGACGCTACGTCTTCGAATCGCCGCTGAAGTGGGCGCTGCCCACGACGGAATACAGCCTGCTGTATCTCACCTTCCTTGCCGCGCCCATCGTTCTCCGGCGTGAAGGCCACGTGCGCATGACCGCCATCACCGAACGGCTGGGCAACACGGCGAAGCTCTGGTTCTACATCGTCGGTTCGTTCATCTCCTCGGGCGTCTGCGGCATCATGGCCTGGAAGTCGTTCGAGAAAACGTTGGAGGAGTTCCAGTCCGGCTCCATCCTCCTCTCCGGCATCGAGGTCCACCGCGCGCTGGTCACGTGGGTCATCCCCTACGGGTTCATCCTGCTCGGCCTGCAGTTCCTCCGCATGGGCATCAATGCCGTGCGCCTGCGCCGCTTCAGAGAGACGGTCGAGGAGGCAGGCATCTAGCGCCAGCTCATGGAATTCTTCGGCTACGAATTCGCCTGGTGGCTGACCCTCATCATCTTCTTCGCACTCCTGCTTGCGCTCATGTCGACGGGGATGCCGGTGGCCATGGCCTTCGCTGTGCTGAACATCGCCGGACTCCTCCTCGTTGTGGACGGACTCAAGGGCCTCGAGCTGCTGGCCGGAAGCGTCTATAGATCGGTGGCGACGTTCAATCTGCTCGCCATACCGATGTTCTTCCTGCTCGGCGAGGTGCTGTTCCAGTCCCGCGTCATCGGGTTAACGATCGACGTGATGGATAGATGGATAGGCAAGGTGCGCGCGCGCCTGCTATTCACCTCGCTCGGCGCGGGAACGATCCTCGCGACCCTCAGCGGCGCGGGCATGGCGGACACCGCCCTGCTCGGCACGACGCTCCACCCGGAGATGGAGAGGCGAGGCTACGACCGCCGCCTCTCGCTTGGCACCATCATGTCGTCGGGACTGCTCGCCGCCATCATCCCGCCCAGCGCGCTCGCGGTGCTGGTCGGCAGCCTGGCGGAGGTCTCCATCGCGCGGCTGCTCATCGCGGGCTTCATGCCCGGCCTGCTGATGGTCGCCGTCTACGCCATTTACATATGGCTCCGAGTACGGATGAACCCGAGCCTCGCGCCGCCGTACACGGGCGAGGTGATCACCTGGCGTTACCGCTTCCTGGGCCTCGTGCAGATGAGCCCCCTCGGCATCATCGTGATCATGGTCATGGGCTTCATCCTCTTCGGCGTCACGACGCCGAGCGAGGCTGCAGCCACGGGCGCGATAGGCGCGTTCATCGTCGCGGCGCTCTACCGGCGGCTCACCTTCAAGGTGGTCAAGGACTCGCTCTACGGCACGCTCTACATCGGCGGAATGATCTTCCTCATCATCACCGGCGCGGTGGCGCTTGGCCAGCTGCTGGCATTCACGGGCGCGACGCGCGAGTTCCTCGCGTTCATCGTCGAACTCGGTCTCTCCGCCGTCATGCTCGTCATCATCGTGCAGCTTGCAGTGCTCATCCTCGGCTTCTTCATCGACCAGCTCTCCATCATGCTGGTGGCCATCCCGGTGCTGGTGCCGATCCTGGAGCCGCTGGGTATAGACCCGGTCTGGTTCTGGGTGCTGTTCCTCATGAACATCTCCATCGGCGCGATCACGCCGCCGTTCGGCATGATGCTGTTCGCACTCAAGGGCGTCGTCCCGCAGGCGTCCATGTCCGACCTCTACCGCGCGAGCATCCCGTTCGTGATCCTGGACGCCATCGCGGTAGGCCTGGTCATAGCCTTCCCCCAGATCGCCACCTGGCTACCGAACCTGGTTACTTAGCGACGCATGTCGCCTGAGCTCACCGGCGGGCTGATAGCGCTCCTCGTACCCCTTTGCTTCGGCACCGGCACCGTGCTGGCGCGCGCCGGTCTCGTGCATGTCCCCGCGGGCGCAGGCAACTTCCTGTCACTCGTGACAGGCTGGGTGCTCATCGCAAGCATCACCGCGGTGCTCTACCCGGACGCCCTCTTCGGCATCACCCTGGGCACGTTCGGCTGGCTCGCCATGATCGGCGTCGTCAACTTCCCCGGCGGACGGTTCCTGAATTTCGTCAGCATCAAGCACCTCGGCATCCTCAGGGCCAACCCCATCCTTGCGATGGCGCCCATCGTCTCGGCGTTCGAGGGCGTCTTCTTCCTCGACGAACAACTCAACTGGGCGATAGCCACGGGGACGCTGCTGGCGGTCATGGGCCTCATCATCGTCGTTTACGGAGAAGTATCCGCCCGCGGCGGGCGCGTCCCTCAGCCGGCGGCGCCCGCACCGGCCCCCGGTGCGAGACGCCTCGGGCTCATCGAACGCCACCCGCGCGTGTTCGGCTACATCGCGGCGGCGGGGGCTGCGTGCGCGTACGGGACGGTTCCCGCGCTCGGCCGCGTCGCAGTGACCGACTTCGCCATCCCGCTCGTCTCCGCGACGTACACGATGCTTGTCGGCTTCATCGTCATGGGGGTGTTCTCCGCCGGGTCGATACCGGGGATGCTGCGGAACGCTCCTCGACGCTCCCTGGTCCTCGTCGCGCTTGGGGGCGCAGCGATGTCTACGGGCGTCTCGTTCCTCTACCTGGCGTTGAGCAAAGCCCCGGTGATAGTGGTCTCGCCGGTGTTCGCGCTCACAGCCGTCGTCTCGCTCGTGCTGGCGCATATATTCCTGCAGCGGCTGGAGCGCATCACGTTTCCGCTCGTCCTCGGGACCTCCTTTGCCGTCGGGGGAGTCATCGTCGTTATCATCGGGACGCAGGTATGAGCACCCTTACCGCCACCGAACCTGGTGGTCCAGTGGCGCATGTCGCCTGAACTCACCGGCGCACTGATAGCGCTCCTGGTGCCGCTCTGTTTCGGCACCGGCATGCTGCTCGCGCGTGTCGGGCTCGTACACATCCCCGCAGGCGCAGGCAACTTCGTATCGCTCATCGTCGGCTGGGTGCTCATCGCAAGCCTGACGACAGTGCTCTATCCGGACGCGCTCTTCGGCGTCACGCTCGGTACGTTCGCCTGGCTCGCGATGATCGGCATCATCAACTTCCCTGCGGGCCGCTTCCTGAACTTCGTCAGCATCAAGAACCTCGGCATCCTCAGGGCCAACCCCGTCCTCGCGATGGCTCCTATCATCTCCGCATTCGAGGGCGTCGTCTTTCTCGGCGAGCGTCTCAACTGGGCGATAGCGGGAGGGACGCTGCTGACCGTCACGGGCGTCATCGTAGCGGTCTACGGCGAGGTGAAGGCGCGTGGGGGCGCCGCCACGCGCCCGGTAGCTCCTGCGCCGTCCCCGGATGGCAAACGGCTGGGGCTCCTCGAACGTCGGCCACGCCTCTTCGGTTACCTTGCGGCGTTTGGAGCAGCCTGTTCCTACGGCACTATCACGGTACTCGGGCGAATCGCCGTCACCGACTTCACCGTTCCCCTCGTCACCGCGACGTACACGATGCTCGTCGGCTTCATCGTCATGGGACTGTTCTCCTCGAAATCGATACCCGTCATGCTGCGGGACGCGCCGCGGCGGGCGCTCCTGTCCGTAGCGCTGGGCGGCCTGTTCATGTCCTCTGGTGTCGCGTTCCTCTACCTGGCGCTGAGCAAAGCCCCCGTGGTAGTGGTCTCGCCGGTGTTCGCGCTCAATCCGGTCGTGGCACTGGTGCTGGCTCACTTCTTCCTGCAGCGGCTGGAGCGCATCACGCTGCCGCTCGTCCTCGGCACCCTCTTCGCCGTCTCCGGAGTCATCACCGTCATCATCGGGACGCAGTTGTAAAGTGGGCCACACAGCATTGCAGGCATACGATTCAGCTATATAATAGCTATATATGAAGGAGGTGGACTGAATGGGCGCGAAGACACACGTCTCCCGCTGGGGAACCAGCCTCGCCGTCCGTATCCCCAAGGCGATTGTCGAACAGTGGGGTGTTCAGGAAGGCTCGGCGATAGAGTTGATTTCACGTGGAGGAGAGGTCGTGCTTCGTAAGCAGCCGTACGACTTGGAGGCCATGCTCGCTGAAGTGACGCCGGACAACCTGCACGCAGAGCAGGACTTCGGTAAGCCTCGGGGCAATGAGGCATGGTAGGGGGCGACTACGTTCCCCGCCGAGGCGACATCGTTTGGCTTGACTTCACGCCTCAGGCAGGACACGAACAAGCTGGCCATCGTCCAGCCCTCGTCCTGAGCCCGCAGGTCTATAACGAAAGAACCGGGCTGGCGCTTTGTTGTCCTATCACTTCACAGGTGAAGGGCTACCCGTTCGAAGTCCTGCTTCCCTCCGATAACGTCGTTACGGGTGTTGTTCTTGCCGACCAGATCAAGAGCCTGGATTGGCGAGCACGATGGGCACGCCTCGCATGCCAAACTACTTTGCAGGTAGTGGCCGAAGTCCAAGGCAAGGTAGATGCCCTTCTGCACTGAGGCCGGCTGCTGTAGTGCACCGCCGCCTTCTCCCGACGCCTCTCGCGTGATACGCTCCGCCCGCCACGGACGGCGCGGGCGCGTGATGCGTCCGATAGGCGAAGGAGACGCGGCATGACGATGCGCGTAGTCGGCAAGCGCACCCCCCGCATCGAGGGCCCCGACAAGACGAGCGGGCGCCTCCGCTACGCCGCCGACTTGGCTCCCGAAGGCTGCCTGTGGGGCAAGGTGCTCCGCAGTCCGCACCCTCACGCGCGAATCGTCCGCATCGACACCGCGGCAGCCGAGCGCGTACCGGGCGTACACTCCGTCCTCACCGGCGAGCAGCACCCCCACTGGATAGGACGCATCATGCGCGACCTTCCCGTGCTCGCGGTCGACAGGGTCCGTTTCATCGGCGAGCGCGTCGCCGCCGTCGCGGCAGACTCGGCGGACGCTGCGAACGAAGCGCTCGCGCTAATCGAGATCGAGTACGAAGAGCTACCCGCCGTGTTCGACGTTCCCGAGGCGCTCGCGCCGGACGCGCCGACCGTCCACGACGACCCCACCCAGTACGCGGGCGCGTTCGTGCACCCGGAGCGCCCCGACCTGCCAAACCTCTGCTCCTACGGACGTTGGACGCACGGCGATGTCGAGGCCGCGCTCGCGGGCTCGCACCGCGTGTTCGAGAACACGTTCGTGACGCAGAAGGAGCACCACGTCTACATGGAGACGCACGCCTGCGCCGTCTCCGTCCACCCGGACGGCACGGCGGACGTGTGGGCATCCAACAAGAGCCCGCACATGCTGCGAGGCCAGCTCGCCGCCGCGATGGGCGTGGACGTCCCAACCATCCGAGTGCATCCGATGCCCGTGGGCGGCGACTTCGGCGGCAAGGGCTCCCCGATGGACACCCCCGTTGCCTACCTCCTCTCCCAGGCAACGGGACGCCCCGTGAAGATCGTGATGTCCTACCAGGAAGAGCTGCTCGCGGCGAACACCCGCCACCCCGGTACGATCACCGTACGCACCGGCGTCACGGAGGACGGCGATGTCACCGGGATGCAGATCGAGGCGTACTTCGACAGCGGCGCGTACGGCGCGTTCAAGCCCGCCCCCAACGTCAACCTGCACGGTCTGGAGCAGGCCGGCAGTTGCTACAGGTTCACCGCGCTCGACGTGACGAGCCACATCGTCTATACGAACACGCTCCCCTCCGGCCACATGCGCTCACCCGGCGGGCCGCAGGTCAACTTCGCCGTCGAGTCGCAGTTGAACATCGTCGCGGCAGAGCTGGGGATGGACGCCGCCGAGTTCCGCAGGCGGAACCTGCTTCGCCCCGGCGACACCTCCCCGAACGGCGAGCAGTGGGGCGCGATCAAGGCGGTCGAGGCGCTCGACGCCGCCGTCGAGGCGATAGGCTGGAACGCGCCCAGGGCTCCCTACGTCGGACGCGGCGTCTCCCTGTACGAGCGCGGCCCCATCGGCGGCGATTCCAGTTGCCGCCTCGTGCTGCACCCGGACGCCTCGCTGACGCTGTACGTGCCCATCGCCGACCCCGGCCAGGGCGCGTATACGGCGATGCAGCAGGTCATCGCGGAAGAATTGGGCATCGAGCCGGAGACCATCAGCGTGCTCCCCGCCCCCACCGACGAGCTGA
Organism: Dehalococcoidia bacterium; assembly: GCA_965208625.1. Lineage (GTDB taxonomy): Bacteria > Chloroflexota > Dehalococcoidia > Lucifugimonadales > Australimonadaceae > Bin16. The sequence continues at coordinate 263,882 of OZ242348.1, read as the reverse complement.
CGTTCGACTTCGGCGTCTCCGGCAGCCGCACCACGTTCGCGCTAGGTGTGACCGTACAGGAGTCCATCAACACCCTGCGCGCCCAGTTGCGCGAGGCTGCAGGCGACGCCCCCTTCGCAGAGGCCGCCGCCGAACTCTGCCGCGCCAACGGCGGCGACGTATCGGTGAACACCTACAAGAAGGTGCCGCTCTTCCCTGATCCACCCACGACCGAGTTCACGGCGCAGGCCGCGGAGGTCGAAGTGGACCCCGAGACCGGCAACGTCACCGTGCGCAGGCTCGTGAGCGCGCACGACGTCGGCACCATCATCAACCCGGAAGGACACCGCGGCCAGATTCTTGGCGGGGCGATACAGGGCCTCGGCATGGCCACAGTGGAAGAGCACATCATCGAGGACGGACGCCCCGTCGCGCTCAACCTCGCGGACTACAAGATACCCAACATCGCGGACATACCGGCATTCGAGACCGTGCTCATCCCGAGCGGCGAAGGGCCGGGGCCGTTCAACGCGGGCGCGATAGCCGAGTCCGCCAACGTGCCGACCGCCTCCGCCATCGCGAACGCGGTGCACGACGCTATCGGCATACCGGTGCATTCGCTCCCGCTCACAGCGGAGCGGGTCTACAACATGCTCCACGGGGCATGACCCTCACGCACCACCTCCTTCTGAAGGGGGTGAATCCAAGGACGACAGAACAAGGAGAACGACATGGCAGACGGAGTGCTGGACGGCAAGACGATCATCGTAACGGGCGCGGGTTCGCCCATAGGCATGGGTCGCGAGATGTCCATCTCACTCGCATCCGCAGGTGCGAACGTCGTGATGATGGACATCGACGGCGCAACGCTTGAGGCAAGTGCGAGCGACGCCCGCGAGGCCAGCAGCGACGAGCAGATCCTGAGCGTAGTCGCCGACGTCACGAGCTACGCCGACGCGCAGCGCGTCGTGCAGTCGGCGCTGGACCACTTCGGCGGGTTGCACGTGCTCGTCAACAACGCCGGCACGAACCAACGCAACGTCGGCATGAGCAACACGCTCATGGAGCCCTGGTGGGATGTGACGCCGGAGGCGTGGGCCCGCGTCATCGCGGTCAACTTCAGTGGCCCGTTCCACATGGCGCGCGCAGCGGTCAGCCACATGCTGGAGCAGGGCTGGGGCCGCATCATCGGCGTCACCACCAGCCTGGACACGATGATCCGCATCAACATGTCGCCCTACGGCCCGTCCAAGGCCGGACACGAGGCGCTCGTCGCCACGATGGCGACCGAACTCGAGGGCACCGGCGTCACCGCGAACGTCCTCGTTCCCGGTGGCCCGGTGAACACCAACCTCCTCCCGCCCGACTCCCCATTCGACCGGGCGAAACTCATCCAGCCGGACGTCATGCGCGTGCCGGTGGTCTGGCTCGCCTCCGACGACGCTGACGGCGTCAACGGCCGCCGGTTCATCGCCTACGACTGGGACGAGTCGCTCCCCATAGAGGAGCGCCTCGAAAAGGCCGGCGCTCCCGCCGCCTGGCCGCAGATACCGAGCAAGGCAATCTTTCCGGCGTAGCTTTCGCTAACGGCCCGCCGCTCGCGCGAAGATCTCCTCTGCGGTGCGCGCGATGGGACCGTACTTGCCAGTTGGGCTGCGAACGAGCTTGCCCGTGTCCGGGTCCTTCTCGCCGGACATGGGCAGGGCCTGGAACGCTCCGCCTATCTGGCGGCGTCCCTTCAGCCTGCGCTCGCCGGGCGCGCGGTGCTCGTCGAATGTGAAGATGATCTCGTTCTCCGCGGGGTCGCGGAACGTGTTCATCGGGTCGATGCCGTCCTCAACCAGCCGCATCTGCTCTTCCAGCAGCTTGCGGTACATGATGATGCCGATGTCCGACTGCCCCAGCTTCTCCAGGTGGCGCTTCGCGATGGGCCCCTGCGTCCACCACGCCATCGTGTCCTGCCCGATGACGAAGTTCACGGCGGCACGGCCTTCCTCGTCGACGTACGGCACGTCGTAGCCGGGTATCTCTTCCTGTGGCTCCAGCTCGACGCCCTCCGGCGGCACGTAGACGTTGTAGAGGATGTGCCACGTGGTCGTATCGTCTATCGGCACGCGCATCTGGAAGCCGGTGGTGCCGCCCAGCCAGTTCGGGAAGATGATGGGATGGCCGATCGTCCACTCCGGGTCGTCCTCGGTCGTCCCCTCAACCACGCGCTTCTTTACGAGGCCGTTCGCGTAGCGGTCGAAACCTATCTTCTGATGCGTGCGCCGAGCGATCTCACTGCGGTCGGCTATCGCACCCTCGCGCTCCAGCACCGCGCTCGTCTGGTAGACGTGCAGCCACTCGGTGTGGACGGGGTCCATCGAGTTCTCCATGCACTGCAGCCAGTTGCACGGCAGGACGGTGGTGCCGATGTCGCGCAGCACGTTGTCCCACGCGAGCAAGTCCCATCGCGGCAGCAGCGGCGCGGGCGCAGGGCCCATGTATGCCCAGAGCAGCCCGCCAAGTTCCTCCACGGGGTAGGCCGTGACGCGCACCTTCTCCTTGAATCTGCCGTCCGGGTGAACGGTCTCCTCGAACGGCTGCTCGATGCACTGGCCTGTCTCGTCCATCATCCAGCCGTGGTACATGCAGCGCAGGCCGTGCTCTTCCGGTATGCCGTAGGAGAGGTCGACGCGGCGGTGGGGGCAGAAGCGGTCGAGCAGTCCATACTCGCCGGAGCGGTCGCGGTAGAGGACGAGGTCCTCCCCCAGGATACGAACAGGCGTCGTAGGCCTCTTGTTCAGTTCCGACGTGACCGCGACGGGCTGCCAGTAGCGCCGCATCAGCTCGCCCATCGGCGTGCCCGGTCCTACGCGCGTGAGCCGTTCGTTCTCAGCCGTTGACAGCATGACCACACCCCCAACCTGTGAACGTCGGGCGCATCATACGCTGGGGTATGCGGAGCGTCTACGCAGACGGAGTAGCCCGGCGCTTCGCCTCTGCGAAGGTCTCCTCCGCCGTGAAGGCGATGGGGCTGTACCTGCCCGTGAGGCTGGGTACGTGCCTGCCCGTTTCCGGCTGGCGCTCGCCGGACATGGGCACAGCCATGAACGCGCCCCCGAGTTGCAACAGGCCCTTCTCGGGTCGCGCGCCCGGCGCCCGGTACTCATCGAACGAGTAGAGGATCTCGTTCTCCGCAGGGTCGCGGAACGTGTTCATCGGGTCTGCGCCGTCCTCCACGAGCCGCATCTGCTCCTCCAGAAGCTTGCGGTACATGATGACCCCGACGTCCGACTGCCCAAGTTTCTCCCTCGTCCGGTCCGCTATCGGCCCCTGCGTGACCCAGGCCGACGAATCCTGCGCCACGACGAAGTTCTGCAGGTAACGCCCGTCCTCGCCCACATAAGGAACGTCGTAGCCGGGTATCTCCTCCTGCGGCTCCAGTTCGACGCCCTCCGGCGGCACGTAGACGTGGTAGAAGAAGTTCAACGTGTGGGTGTCGTCCACCGGCACGCGCATCTGGAAGCCGTTGATGATACTCACCCACGTCGGAAAGATGATGGGATGGCCGACCGTCCACTCGCGGTCCTGTTCGGTCGTGCCTTCGACTACCCGTCTCTTGATGACGCCGTTCTCATAGCGGTCCAACCCGATCTTCCGGTGCGGGCGGCGCGGCATCTCGTTGCGGTCGGCTATCGAACCCTCGCGCTCCAGTACCGCGCTCGTCAGGTTGACGTGCAACCACTCCGTGTGGACGGGGTCGACCGCGTTCTCCACGCACTGGAGCCAGTTGCACGGCAGCACCACGACGCCGATGTCGCGCAACACGTTGTCCCATACCAAGAGGTCCCAACGCGGCAGCAACGGCGCGGGAGCAGGCCCCATGTACGCCCACAGCAGCCCACCCAGCTCCTGCACCGGGTAGGCAGCGACCCGCACTTTCTCCTTGAAGCGTCCATCTGGGTGGACGGTCTCCTCGAACGGCTGCTCGATACACTGCCCATCCGCATCGAACATCCAGCCGTGGTACATGCACCGCAGGCCATGCTCCTCCGGTATGCCGTAGGAGAGATCGACGCGGCGATGCGCGCAGTACCGTTCGATCAGCCCATACTCGCCTGAGCGGTCGCGGTAGAGGACGAGAGCCTCGTCGAGGATGCGCATGGGCTTCGTGCGTCTGGCGTTCAACTCAGAGGTGACGGCGATGGGCTGCCAGTAGCGCCGCATCAACTCGCCCATCGGCGTGCCCGGCCCTACCCGCGTAAGCCGTTCGTTCTCAGCCGCTGACAACATGGGCCGCATGATACGCAGGGGAGTGGCTCATCGCTACTGACTCCCCGGTGTTGCGACACCTGCCCCTTACCCGGATGCAGCTGAGTCTCTACGTTGGTTCTGCAAGGAACGGGCGCCTGCGGCAAGCCCCAGGCCCGGCCCTCAAGGAGTGGCTCCAAATGGCCCCAAACCTCGCTCATCCGGCCCCGAATCGGCCCCGTTTCAGCCTCATACCGGCCCCGCGCAGCCCTCGGTCTCACGAGTGAATGGGGCCAGATGGGGCCAGATGGAGCCACTTGCTGAGAACGCAAGGTGGGGAGTGACAGCTGACGCCTGCCCTGCCCTTGCCCTGCGACTCGTATCGGGGTAGCCTCGCAGGAAACGAACGGCTGGGAGCGCGCCATGTACGACCTGCTGATCAAGAATGGAAGAGTCGCTGACGGTTCGGGCATGCCCTCGTTCATCGCCGACGTCGGCATCGTGGACGGACGCGTCGCCGACGTGGGCCGCCTCTCCGGTCCGGCGCAGCGCACTATCGACGCCGAAGGACGCGTCGTCGCGCCCGGGTTCATCGACAACCACTGCCACTTCGACGCGCAGGCCACGTGGGACCCGCTCTGCACCTTCTCTCCGCAGCACGGCGTCACGAGCGTCATCTTCGGCAACTGCTCACTGACGCTCGCACCGGTGAAGCCGGAGGACCACGACGCCCTCGCGATGATGCTCTCACGCGTCGAGGCGATCCCCATGGAGAGCCTGCAGGAAGGCATCCCGTGGGAGTGGACAACGTTCGGCGGCTACCTCGACTTCCTCGACCAGCGCCTCGGCGTCAACGCGGGCTCGCTCGTCGGCCACTCCGCCATACGCCGCTGGGTGATGGGCGATGAGTCGTTCCAGCGCGCCGAGGCCACACCCGCCGAGATGGAAGAGATGAAGCAACTCATCCGCGATTCCATCCGGCAGGGCGCACTCGGCCTCTCGTTCAACCGCAACAGCGGCCACATGGACCTGCTCGGACGCCCCATCCCCGGCATCGTGCCTCCCGTCGAGGAGTTGTACGAACTCGCCACCGCGCTCCGCGATGTGGGCGCTGGCGTCGTGCAGTGCGGTGCGGCGTACCCGCTGGAGATACGCGACGGCTTCGCCACGAAACTCGGCGAGTACGCGCAGCGCCCCGTCGTCTACAACCAGATCGTCCACCACCCCAGCGAGCCTGACCGGTGGAAGCGCCACCTGGACATCGTCGAGCGCGGCATCGCCGAAGGGAAGCAGGTGTACCCCGTCATCAACCCCCGCCCCCAGGCGCAGCGCTTCACCATGCGCAACGCCCAGATATTCGACCGGATGCCCACCTGGCGTGATGTGATGCTCGGCTCCGTCGAGGAGAAAGCCGCCGCCTTCCGCGACCCCGCGGTGCGCGACAAGCTCCGCGCCGAGGCCGTGGACGGCAAGGGTCTGCCGTCCGGCGCGCTGCCCGTCACGTGGGAGCGAATATTCATCACCCGCACGCTCAAGGAACGCAACAGCGCATTCAAGGGCATGAGCATCGCGGAGATGGCCGAGGCCCAGGGCAAGGATGTCATCGACGGTTTCCTCGACCTCGTGCTGGACGAGGACCTCGGGACCGGCATGCAGAACAGCCAGGCCGGCGCGGACGGCGGCGTGATGGGTCGGCTCATCGCCAGCCCCTACACCGTCATCGGCCTCTCGGACGCAGGCGCGCATGTCGTTTTCGAGGCAGGCTACGGCTACAGCACGGTCGTCCTCGGCAAGTGGGTACGCGAGGAGGGCGCGCTCTCGCTGGAGGAAGCGGTGCGGAAGCTCAGCTTCATGCAGGCTTCGCTCTTCGGACTCCACGACCGCGGCCTGCTGCGCCCCGGCTTCGCCGCCGACGTAGTGGTGTTCGACCCGGACACCGTCGGCGCGGAAGAGCCGGACGAGGTGAACGACCTCCCCGGTGGGCTGATGCGCCTGCGCCAGAAGGCCAACGGCGTGGACTACACTATCGTTAACGGGGAGGTGCTGCTGGAGGACGGCGAGCACACCGGGGCATACCCGGGCCGCACGCTTCGCAGCCGCGCGCCAGTTCCGGCGTAGCAGCCCGGTCATTGCACAGCAGCTCCCGTCGTTCCCGCACCTCACCCGTCATTCCCGCGAAAGCGGGAATCCAGGAGCAAACAGGTGGACTACCGCGCCCTGACGAAACAGGACAAACCCCCGAAGGGTCAGGGCGGCGCGGTAGGCGACGAGTACGTCACCTACGAGATAGAGCGCGACAAGGCGCCGAAGCTCGCCGAGTGGCTGAACCAGATGGACGCGAACGGCTACGAGCTGGCGGCGCTGGAAGGCTACGGTGGGGAGGCTCTGTGTACCTGATGGCAGTGATGCGCCGGAAGCAACGGTAAGTAGGAGGTTCCCGGTATGACGACGGAGATGGCCACGCTGGCCGGAGGCTGCTTCTGGTGCCTGGAGGCCGTGTACGAACAGGTGCGCGGCGTCGAGAAGGTCGTCAACGGCTACACAGGCGGCACGACCGTTGACCCCACCTACTACGCGGTCTGCTCCGGCAACACTGGCCACGCCGAGGCCGTGCAGCTCACCTACGACCCTGACATCGTCTCGTACCGCCAGCTGGTCGAACTCTTCTTCACGATGCACGACCCGACGACGCTCAACCGCCAGGGGCCGGACACCGGCACGCAGTACCGCTCCGCTATCTACTACCACGACGACGAGCAGCGCCGGATCGCGGAAGAGATCATCGCCGACTTCACGGAGCGCCGCGTCTGGCGCGACCCCATCGTCACCGAGTTGCAGCCGCTCGACGTCTTCTACGACGCCGAGGACTACCACCAGCAGTACTTCCGCAACAATCCGTGGGCGGGCTACTGCCAGGTCATCATCGCGCCGAAGGTCGCCAAGCTCCGCAAGGAGCACCTGGAAGCGCTCAAGGCCTGACTCCAAGGGCCTCGTTCCCTCTCCGTAGAAGTAGTGGGCAACGCGCTTCAGCCCTCGGTGAGGGTGAATCGGACAGCAGCGCGTTGACCCATCGGTATCCTCCCGCCGATAATTGATGTGGGCCGCTCGACGAGCGGCCTTATCTTCGGAATACCCCCAAGGAGGAGTTATGGCAATCACCCGATCTGCGCACGCCGTTTGGAGCGGCGACCTGTTCTCCGGCACCGGCACGGTCACCGCGTCGTCGTCCGGCGCGTACAACGAGCTTCCCGTATCGTGGAAGGCGCGCAGCGACGAGGCCGCAGGCCCCAGCACCAGCCCCGAGGAGCTGGTCGCCGCAGCCCACGCGAGTTGCTTCTGCATGGCGCTCTCCGCCCGCCTCGGAGCCGACCGCAAGGTCGCGACCCGGCTGGAAGCGGACGCCACGGTCACGTTCGAGCTGTTCGAGGGCGGCGCGAAGGTCGCGTCCAGCGCGCTCAAAGTCGTAGGCGAAGTGCCTGACATGAGCGAGGCCGACTTCCAACAGGCCGCAGAGGACGCCAAGAACGGCTGCCCCATCTCAACCGCGATGGCGGGCAACGTCGAGCTCAGCGTCGAGGCGTCGCTGGCGTAGCCCCCCGCTAACGCAGGCCTATAGCGAGGAGCCCTCCCGAAATCGGGAGGGCTCCTTCGTGTCAGCCGTGACTTCCGCCGTCGGGCTAGTCCACACCGCCTGCGAGTGTGATGAAGCCCTCACGGAGCACCGGGTCCTCCAGCGCGACCAGGCCCTCCTGCAGCACCTGCACGATCTCGTCAGGTCCTGCATAACCAACCTCACGGTTGAGGAGGGACATCGCTTCCAGGAACTCGGGGTCATGCGCCGTAGCGCGGAATGCGTCCACCCAGACCTGGTAGATGTGGTCCGGCGTGTCCGGGTGCATGATGAACAGCCGTGACATCTTGTCGTTGATCGTCTCGGTGACGCTGAACAGCGTCTTCTGCTCCTCCGTCAGGTCGATGATGTCGAACACGTGCGGCGGTAGCTCGGCCCCGAGATCGTTCACAACGTAGTTCGTAAACGCCTGGTCGGTAGACGGGTCAGCGCCCCAGTAGAAGAGCGGCACGATCTGCTGCTGCTCTACCCACTCGGGGAAGAGGCTCTTCGCCGTGGCCTCAGATCCTCTGGTGGTGATGTCGATCTCACGCCGGTCGAACGCCGCGGCGATGTCGGAGGAGCCGGGGTAGCCGTAGATGTTCTTGATGGGGCCGCCGACCAGCTCGATGAACGTCGTGGCAAGTCCTCCGCTGTCGCCCGGCTCGGTTGCGCCAACCTTGAGTTCGCCGCCGGCATTCGCCACGGCCTCATCCCACGTCGTGCCCAAGTCTCGGAAGGCGAACTGCGCGCTCACCGTCGATACTGCTGAGGCCGTGCCGATGATTCTGATTTCATTCATGTCAAAGTCGGGCACGTCTATGCCAACCAGTTCGCGCTTGAAGAAGCGCGGGTGCACGACGGCAGCGGCATAACCCTCAGGCTCGATGTCGACCAGCGTCGGCCGGAATATCCGCTCTCCCCCGCCGCCGGTCAGGTTCCTTACGAGGATGCGCGGGTTACCGGGCAGGTGCCTGGGCAGGAACTTCGCCACCACTCGTCCGAACGTGTCGTAGCCGCCGCCCGGCGAGAAGCCGACGTTGATGGAGATGCGCTTGTTCTTGAAGTGCTCCTCCGGGTCGAAGCCGGGGATAGGCGTCGCCGTCGGGGGCGGGGGCGACGTCGGGGTTGGAGTCGGTGGTGGCGGCGTTACGCCCGGTGGAAGCGGGGTCGGCGTGGCCGCTGGTTCCTCCGGTTCCATGGCGTCCATGGCCGTCGGCGTAGGCGTAACCGCAGGCACAGGTGTAGGTGTAGCTGTGGGATCAGGCTCTTCGTCGCCTCCACAGGCGACAGCCAGGAGCGCCGCCATGAGCAGCGCCAGTGTAAGGGCGAAGAGTCGCGTCAAACGCATGTCTTTCCTCCCGCGCTGCGAGTGGGCTCGCAGACACGGAGCGAACGATAACAGGCGGGTACTGTCAATGCCAAGCGTTGGGAGCGATTTCGCTGTTGAAGTTAGGCAGTTTTGATTGGCCGTCTAATAAGTGATAATCTTCCTGCGAATCTTCGCAAGAGCTATTCGATGCAAAACCCGAACGATACCGCCCAATCGCTACGTGCCACAGGGCACCGCGTCACCATCCAGCGTGTCGCCGTGCTGGACGCCATCCGCGAGATGGATGGGCACGTCGCCGTCGACCAGGTCGCGGCGAGGGTGCGCGAGAAGCATCCCCAGATGGACCTCGCGACCGTCTACCGCACCGCAGGACTGCTCAGCCGCCTGCACCTGTTGAACGAAGTCTCCATCGGCGGTGTGAACCATTACGAGTACTCTGCTCCGGGCAAGCGGCACGGCCATATGGTGTGCGAACACTGCGACAGGGCCATACATGCCTCAACGACACACCTCGACGAACTGCGTGAGGCTCTTCTGCGCGACACCGGTTTCGAACTGCACCTGGAGCACCTCACGATGAGCGGGCTCTGCCAGGATTGCCGGCAGGATGAGGAGCACTCGCACAGCGGCCACACGCACGCCCAGACCCAACACCACGAACACTCTATGTCACCTGCGCTTGACCGCGGCGCCGGAATGGGAAGCCAGCAGTGATAGAAGCCACTTCCGGCATATGGGCCATCCTGGCCATCGGGATGCTGCTGGGACTGAAGCACGCCACCGACGCCGACCACGTCGTGGCCGTCGCGACCTTCGCGACGGAGCATGGCAACGTATGGCGCGGGCTATGGGTCGGCGCATCGTGGGGGCTCGGACACACGACTCCACTGCTCATCCTCGGCATCGTCATCCTGCTGGTGAAGGAGGCCCTGCTCGACCGCTACGAGGACGTCGCGCCCGTGCTGGAGTTCGGCGTAGGAATCATGCTGGTCTTCCTCGGAGCCCAGGTCTTTTACAACCTCCGCCGGGGCACGTTGCACGCGCATTCGCACCAGCACGAAGGCCATGCTCACGTGCACGTTCATGCGACGCACCACGAGGGCAGCGAACCCGGCAACGGGAACGGACTCCACGAGATCCTCCGTCCACAGTTCCGCCTCAAGTCGTTTGGGGTCGGCATCGTGCACGGTCTCGCCGGGAGCGCGGCAGTGATGCTGGTGCTCCTGCCGCAGATAGAAGTGTTCTGGGTGGGACTGGGCTACTTGGTGGTGTTTGGCGTCGGGACCATCGCTTCCATGGCTCTCATCACTATCGCCCTGGGTGTGCCGTTCGCGCTCACGACGCGCGCAAGGCAGTGGCAGCAGGCGATCGCCGGCGTAGCAGGCGCCGCGAGCCTCTTGTTCGGCGTGGCGCTGATGGCCGAGATAGCGACCGGCGCGGCTATCATCCCGTTCTGAGGCCCCCCATCGGTCGTGCGTCGGCCGCGAAATACCTCTCATGCGGTTCTCGGCTATAGTTGCGCGCGTACGCAGCAAACCTGAACAAGTGAGCGGGGTGCGTGATGGCAACCGTGATTGACGCCGATACCCACGTGGTCGAATCGGAAGCGGTCTGGGAGTTCTTCGACGAGGACCTTGCGCACCTGAAACCGGTGCTCGTGGGCACGATGGAGCCGTCTTCGGGCCTCCCGCGCAACCGGTGGGTCATCGGCCGGCGACTGATTCCGCAGCCTGCAGGACCGGGAGGGCACAACGCTCAGGCGCCGCCCGCGGATGCCGAAGTCCTGGCCAGTCAGTTCTGGGGCGGCAAGTCGCTGCAGGACCTGTCCTACCGGCTGCAGGCAGCCGATGAGATGAGCGTCGACGTGCAAGTCGTCTACCCCACGCTCTTCATCGTCTATCTCACCGGCGACCCGCAACTGGAGCTCGGGCTGTGCCGCGCATACAACCGCTTCATGGCGGACGTCTGGTCAAAGTCCAATGACCGCCTGCGCTGGATACTCGTTCCGCCGCTCCAGTCCATCGACCGAGCCATAGAGGAGATGCACTTCGGCGTCGCGAACGGCGCGGTCGGCGTCCTCTTCCGCGGCATGGAAGGCAGCCGCTCGCTCTGCGACCCTTACTTCTTCCCGGTCTACGACGAGGCGCAGAAACTCGGCCTGCCCATCTGCATCCACACCGGCGCAGGCAACCCCGCGATCACCGAGGCGTTCGACACGACGATCGTGCAGTCGTTCCCGCAGCAGCGCCTGCTGCCGCTCATCGGCTTCCATGACCTCGTCTCCCACCGCGTCCCGGAGCGATTCCCTGACCTCCGCATAGGCTTCATCGAGACGAGCGCGTCGTGGGTGCCATACCTGCTGCACTATCTGAAGCATCGCGTGCGCGACGGCAGCGACCGCTGGGACGGTGCAGTGCTGAAGGACTACCGCCTGTTCGTGGCGTGCGAGGCGGACGAGGACATCTCCTACCTGGCGCAGTGCATCCCGGAGGACCAGCTCCTCATCGGCTCAGACTGGGGCCACACAGACCCCTCGGCGAACTACTCCATCGTCGACGAGCTCAATGCACGCGAGGATGTGGAGCCGGAACTGAAGGAGAAGATCCTCTCCCACAATCCACGAAGCTTCTACCGGCTGTAGGCGCAGGAACCGCTGTCGTCAGGCACGCAGTTCCGTCACCCGCGCGCCCGCGCCGATCATGACGAGGTCAAACAGCACCTCGACGAAGTCCGGCGAGTCGTTCGGCATCTCGATGCGCGACAGTCCCACTCCGAGGCCTTCTGCCGCTTGCATGGCTGTGATGTCGATGTCGAACAGTATCTCCAAGTGATCGCACACGAAGCCGAACGGAACGACCAGCACGTTCTTCCCACCCTCGCGCGCGACCTGCTCGATGCTTTCGAGGATGTCCGGCCCCAGCCACGGCGTGCCGGTCTTCGCAGCGCTCTGATAGGCGAAGCGCCACGTTGCCAGTCCTGCCGCCTGCGCTACGGCCGCGGCGCTCTCCGCTAACTCCAGTGGATACGGGTCGCCTTCATCGACTATCCGCGCGGGCAGGCTGTGCGCAGAAAACAGCACTTCCACGTCCGAAGGGCCAGCGTCGAACCAGGCAATCGCGTCCTTGATGCGCTGCGCGACAAGCGCCACGAACAGGGGATTCGCATGCCAGCTCTCGACGAACTGCATCGGTGGAGGCGACGACGCTTGCGCCATGCTGCACACCACGGCCTCACGGTACCCAGCGATGCTCATCCTGGAGTAGTGCGGCGCCAGCGGCAGCGCAACGAGTTCGTCTACCCCGTCGGCCAGGATCCGCTCGACACTCTCCGCGATGTACGGGTGCCAGTGCTTCATGCCGACGTACACGCGCCATGAGGCGTCTCTGGCATCGCGGTTCAGGCGCTGCTCCAACAGGTCCGCGACACTCCAGGTAATCTCCAGCAGCGGCGTCCTGCCGCCCACCGCGCGGTACCGCTCCACGAGCGTGGCCACCGCTTCCGGGCTGGGTTCCCGCCCGCCGAGTATGTCGCGGTAGTATGGCTCAACGTCGTTCAGGTGCTCCGGCGTCCCGTACGCCATCAGCAGAACGCCTTTCAACCCTGACACTCCTTCTCTCCGTCCTCGCGCTAGACGCTCGTGGTCTGCGCTGCGCCTCGACGCGCGAACGTATGGACGCGCTCCGCGGCACCGCGCCCTTGCCGGATGCAGTCGGGGACGCCGACCCCACGGTACGACGCACCGCACAGGAAGATACCGGGATGTGCATCGAGCTCTCGGTCAACGCTGTCCAGCCACTCAGTATGGTCGATCTTGTACTGCGGCAGCCCGTCCGCCCATCGATGCACCCAGCTTCGTTCCGGCGCGCCGCCTATGCCGAGAAGCGGACGCAGTGCCTCGGTTGCGGCCTCGACCAGTCCAGCGTCGCTCTGGCCGGCTGATGCATCATCCTCGGCCCGCATGAATGCACGCAGCAGCACGTAGTCCTGCGGACTTCGGCCCGGCCACTTCGACGACATCCACGTGCAACCCGCAACCGGGCCCGCCTCGGAGCGCGGCGACAGGAAGCCGGAGCCGTCCAGCGCGTGGGCCACATCCTCGCGACGGAACGCCAGGTACACGCTGACCGCTGGCGCGCTTCGCATCCGATCCAGCAGCCCGGTCAGCCTTGGTGCGAACGACCCGACGAGGCTCCCCGCCCCCTGCGCAGGCGTCGCGAGCACTACCGCGTCCGCCTCGAACGAACTCTCGTCCTCCAGCGTGACGCGGTACCGAGGGGCCGCATCTCGGATGCGGTCGACCGCAATCGCTGCGTGCCCGCTGACGGTCTCCGTACGTTCGAGGCTCCCCACGACCGCCTGCACGAGCCGGTGGGCACCCCCCTTGAGCGAGAAGAAGGCACTCGGTGGCTGGTTGGAACCGTGCGCCGCCTTCCTCGCCTCACCCATCCCCCGCGTTATGCTGCCGTAGCGCTGCTCCCACTCTTCCAGCATCGGGAAGAGCGCATCCAGGCTCATTTCGTAGGAATCGCTCCCGTATATCCCGGCGGTGAGCGGCTCCAGCAGTGTGTCGGTGAACTCTGCGCCCAGGCGCCTCCGCAGAAACCCGCCCAGCGACTCACGCCCTTTGGCCTTCCGCCTGCGCACCAGCGGCTCGATGCTGGCGCGCAGCTTGCCACGCCACGACAGGAACGACGCACTCCATACGTCCTTCCGGCTGGCAGGCGCCGGCCCCATCAGGCCCGGAGGGATGCGGTGCAACTCCCCGTTTCGGCGAAGCAACGCACCGGTTGCCTGCATGTAGACGACGTCGTCCCCGATGCCCAGTTCGTTCGCCAGTTCGAGCGCCCACGGCTTCCTCGTGAGGAATCCGTCCGGTCCGCCCTCCACGATGAAGCCGTCCTCGTTCAGCGTGCTTATCTTGCCGCCGAGGAATCCTTCACGCTCAATCAGGACAGCAGAGAGATCGGTCCCGCTCTCCCGGCATGCCTTTTCGAGGTACCACGCGGTGGCGAGGCCGGTGATGCCGCCACCCACGATGACTACCGACAGGCGATTCTCGTCGGGGGTGTCATGGTCAGGCGGCATGCGAGGCGTCCCATTCCCGAACGCAATCAATCATGTGCATGATGTTGTCGATCGGGGTCTGGGGCAGGAAGCCGTGGCCCAGGTTGAAGATGTGGCCGGAGCGTCCTCCGGCGCGTTTCAGTACGTCGAGGGTCTGCTCGCGCACCACGTCGGGCGGCCCGAGCAGGACTGCGGGATCGAGATTCCCCTGCACGGCAACATCGCCCAGCGAAGCCCACGCCTCGTCCAGCGGAACGCGCCAGTCCAGGCCGATCACATCGGCTCCACTGTCCCTGATGACTTCGTTGAGCCCGCCGGAGCCGGTCGCGAAGTGGATGGCAGGGACGCCGGTTTCCTTGACCGCGCCGATGATCTCACGGGTGTACGGAAAGACGTACCGGCGATAGTCCTGTGGGCTCAGCCAACCAACCCAACTATCGAACAACTGCAGCATCTGCGCCCCTGCGCCCGCCTGGGCGCGCAGGTATGCGACGATCATGTCGCTCAGCCTGCTCATCAGACCGTGCCACAGGTCCGGCTGGCCGTACATCATCGCCTTGGTCGTGGCGTAGTTGCGGGACGGTCCGCCCTCGATGAGGTAGGTGGCAAGAGTGAATGGAGCGCCTGCGAACCCTATGAGCGCCTTCTCCTCGGACAACTCGTTCCTCACGAGCCTGAGCGCCTCCAGCATGTACGGCACGTCCTGTTCGGGGTCGAGCGGCCGCAGGCGTTCGAGGTCGCTCTCGGAGCGGATCGGCGGGTCGATAACTGGACCAACCTTCTCGACCAGCTGCACGTCGATACCGATTCCCACCAGCGGTGTGACGATGTCGGCGAAGATGATGGCGGCGTCCACGTCGAAGCGCTCGACGGGTTGCATCGTTACGACGGCAGCGAGTTCCGGGTTACGGCAGATGTCCAGCAGGCTGTGCTTCCCGCGCACCTCCCGGTATTCGGGCAATATCCGCCCGGCCTGCCGCATGAACCACAGAGGCGTGCCCCCCGCCTTCTCCATCCGGGCGGCTTTCAGCAGCGCAGGTTCACGCTCGATCTGTATCGCAGGGGTATTCATCGAAGATTCGCCCGGCTATCCGAGCATGTTCAGGATACGTTCAGGGTCTCTCTTCACGCACGTGAAGATGGGGGTGTCGCGCAGGGTGTGACGCCTCGCCTCGGTCGAGCGGAGCTCGATGACGAGGTCCTGGAATTCGGCCAGAGAGTCGGTCTCGTAACCCACGATGAACTCCTGATCGCCCAGCCCGGTTGAGTAGAGCAGTATCTGGCTGATGTCAGGGTGCGTGCGCCCCACGCGGATGTGCTCGTTCATCATCCCCTGCCTCGCCTCACGGGAGATGAGGTACCAATCGATGGTCTTGGTGAAGGGGTAGAGCACGAAGTACCTGCCCTTCTCCTGCGACTGCTCAGCGTGGTCCTGGTCTGTACGCGCCTGCCCGTAGGTCGACCGTCGAAGCAGACCGAAGTACGAATGGCTGACCTCCAGGAATCCGCCCAACTCAGTCGACAGCAGCGCTCCAAGCGTCTCTTCGAGGCACTCGAGTCCGGTGGACGTCCGCCACAGCATGAAGTCGGTGTCAGCGCGCAGTCCAAGCGTGCTGTACGCATGGGCTGGCACCTCGTCCTCCGTCGCCCGGAGGGTCGTCACAAACTCTTCCTTGTGGCGAGTCCTCGCTTCGGCGGGCTGCCGCCGCCACGACCCATCCACCTTGAAGAACACGAACTGGACGCAGGTATCGCCCGTTCCTGTTGGACCGTCTTTCAAATCATCCCTTCCTTGCTACCAGCAGGCTCCGGTCTGGCTGCCCCGCCTGGATTCGAACCAGGGTCAACAGATCCAAAGTCTGCTGTGCTACCACTGCACCACGGGGCACCGGGCCAGTGCAACTCCCTATTGTAACGCTCCGTGTCCTCGCACGAATCAGACGCTGGAACTATGGCTGCGGGGAGAACGACGTCGCCTCCCAGATCGAGTTCTCGATCCTTTCGACAATGAGGCCATCCTTCTCCGACTCCGCGAACGCACGGATGCGCTCCGGGTCCTCGCGGAACTCGGCCCACTTCGCGCGGCGCTCCGCGTCGTCCTCCCATGCCAGCATGTAGTGGAACTTCGTGTTGTCGCCCACCGACTCCGTCCAGTACCCCACGGGGCGGAACCCGTACTTCAGGAAGAGTTCGTGAGTAACATCCGCGAACCGCTGCACGACCGCGCGCAGCTTACCGGGCATCGCGTAGTAGGTGCGCATCTCGTAGATCATGGGAACCTCCTCAGCCGCGCGAGGATACTCCATCGCGCCGGTTCATGGCTGCGGGATGAAGGTGACGGCCGACCCTTCACGGATGCCAAGCTCCTCGGCCAACCCCGCGTTGATCTCCAGGACGTACCGTATCGGCACGCCAGAGGAATAACGCGGCAGCGACGAGTCCGGCGTCCCCGGCTCGGGGAACGGCAACCGCTCCGCCACGCCGGTCACGACAAGGTCGTCCGATACCCACACGATGTCTATCGGGAAGCGCATGCCCCGCATCCAGAACGTGGCATTCCCCGTGCCGCCCATGTCGAACCACATACCGCGCTCCCGCGCCAGTTCGTCCCGTCCGCCAAGCCCCAGCCCGCGCCGCTCATACGTGTCCGCCACGTCCACGCCGAATGTGAACCCCGCGATCGTCACCTCGGCCTGCGGGTAACCGGACGGCGTCGCGGTCGGCGCGGGAGTAGGCGTGGATGTCGGTGCAGGGGCCGGGGTCGGAGTCAGCGTGGGTGTTGGGCTCGGTGTCGGCGTGGGAGTTGCAGTAGGCGTTGGGGTGGGAACGGGAGTAGGGGTTGGCGTCGGGTCGGGAGTGCACGCGAGCGCCACCGACAAGAGCGCCGCGCACAGCGACAACGCGGCGGGCAGCAGTACGGTACGAGAACGAGCGATTGAGGGCACGGCGTCGATTGTCAGGCCCCTTGCGCCTGCCGCGCTTGGAGCTCCTCGGTCTCCCTGTAGAGCTGCACGATGGTGTCGCGGTCCGGGCAGTACCGGTCTACGTCGTCGTCTATATAGAGCCAGCCGCCCTTGGATACCTTGTGGAAGTTGGCGCGGTAGTAGATCGTCCCTCTTGCCCCCCGGCTGGCCAGGACCTTGGCCGCTGTCTCGCTGTCCTGCTCAAGGACCCGTTCGGGACGCTCGATCGTGGACGGGTCGCGAAAGACGTTCATAGGCTCGCCCCCGTCCTGCACCACCTTGATCTGCTCTTTCAGCAGGTTACGGTACGCAATGACACAGGCGTCAGAGACACCGAGGTGTTCCTGCGTTCTGTCCGCTATCTCGCCCTGCGACCACCATGCGATCATGTCCTGCGAGAGCACGTTGTCCAGTATCGGCTCACCGCTCTCGTAGTCCAGCGGCACCTCGGCGAAGGGCACGCCGTCCTGCTCCGGCACGTCCACGCCGGGTGGGAAGTCGTAGTAGAAGTACTGGAAGTGCCAGGTGCTCGTGTCGTCCAGCGGCACGCCGATCTGGTACGACTTGCGTATGGTCCCCGGTTGGTACGGCGCGAACGTGAGGGTGTAGGGGAAGAGGAAAGAGTTCGCGCCTATGTTCCATGACGGAGAGTCCTCGCTCTTGTCCGATTCCAGGTTGCCTTTCGAGAACCCGAACTGGTTCCAAACGGGCTGGTACTTCGTGTAGACGCCCCGGTCCAACCTGTCCTGCTGCTGGCGCATCGTTGCGTTGTAGCGCGCGCGGCTATCGTCGGTGAGCCTGCCCTGGCGTTCGAGCGCATACTGCGCGAGCCGTCCGTGCAGGTAGGTCGCGTGTCCGAGGTCGCCACGGTTCTCCATCACCTGCAGCCAGTTGCACGGCAGGTGGTGAGCGACGATCTGACGGAAGCCGCCCGGGCGCACGAAGAGGTCCCAGCGCGGAAGCAGCGGCGCGGGTGTAGGGCCGAGGTACGCCCAGACGAGCCCGCCCATCTCCTGCACAGGGTAATGCAGCGCTTCCACCTTCTCCCTGAACGTGCTGTCCGGGGGCTCCAGTGGCGTCTCGATGCATCGGCCTTCCTCGTCGAACATCCACCCGTGGTAGCCGCAACGCAGCCCATGCTCCTCCGGGATCCCGTACTCCAGGCTCATCAGCCGGTGGGGACAGCGCAGCCCCAAGAGACCCAGCGTTCCGGAGCGGTCGCGGTAGAGCGCAAGCTCCTCGCCGAGAATCTTCACCTTGCGGACCGGATTCTCGTCCAACCGCTGGGTCGCCAGGATGGGATGCCAGTAGCGGCGCATCAGCTCACCGCCGGGTGTGCCGGGCCCTACGCGTGTCAGCAGTTCGTTATCCTGCGCGGTCAGCATCGCGTCTCCCTCCTGCACATGTTCACTGCCCCGTACTGTCCCACAACTGGGGCTGACCGACCGCTAAACGGGACGGGGGCGTGAGGCCCAGGTGCTCATAGGCCGCGCGCGTAAGCATCCGTCCGCGTGGCGTGCGATTCAGGAAGCCCAGCTGCATCAGGTACGGCTCGTACACGTCCATGATGGTGTCGGCTTCCTCGCCTGTTGATGCCGCGAGTGTGTCCAGCCCCACCGGGCCACCGCCGTACTTCTCCGCGATCATCCGCACGAGGCGATGGTCCACCTCGTCGAGGCCGATCGCGTCCACCTCCATCAGCCCGAGTGCCTGCGATGCAACGTCGCGCGTGACACGGCCGTCGGCGCGCACCTGCGCGAAGTCGCGCACCCGGCGCAGCAGCCGGTTCGCCACGCGGGGCGTCCCCCGCGCGCGCTTGGCGATCTCTTCCACGCCGCCCTCGTCTGTCTCCAAGTCAAATATGCGCGTGGAGCGCCGAACGATGGCCTGCATCGCGGCCTCGTCGTAGAAATCGAGGCGGTACACCGAGCCGAACCGGTCGCGCAGCGGCGCACTCAGCATCGAGTAACGCGTCGTTGCACCGACGAGCGTGAACGGCTCCACCTTCAGGTTGATGCTCTGCGCCTGCAGTCCCTTCCCCATCACCCATGAGAGCGAGTAGTCCTCCATCGCGGGGTAGAGGATCTCCTCCACGATCTTGCTCAGCCGGTGAATCTCGTCGATGAACAGCACATCGCCGGCCTTGAGCTGGGTGAGGAGCGATGCCATGTCGCCGGGGCGCTCGATTGCCGGTCCCGCCGTCGTGCGCAGGTTCGCGCCCATCTCAGCGGCGATGATGGAGGCGAGCGTCGTCTTGCCGAGGCCGGGCGGGCCGTAGAGCAGTACGTGGTCGAGCGGCTCACCGCGCTGCAGGGCGGCGTCCATGGAGATGGTGAGGGTCTCCTTCACGCGCTCCTGGCCGATGTATTCGGCGAGGCGCCGTGGGCGCAGCCCGCCCTCCGAACCCCGGTCTTCCTCGTACGCTGCCCCAGAGACGATGCGTTCGTTGGCCATCCCGCCGCGATTCTAGCGCATGGGGCGCGTACGAGAGCATGCACCTTGTACACTAACCCCATGACCGACGACGCCTACGAGCGCTGGCAACGCGAGACGTACGGGCCCGCCGTCCGGCGCGTGCCGGAGCGCAAGCCCGCCTTCCCCACCGAGTCCGGCATCGAGGCTGAGCCGCTCTACGGCCCCGACGGCTCGGGGCAGACTGAGGAGGAGCGCCTCGGCTACCCGGGCGAGTACCCGTTCACGCGCGGTGTGCAGCCGTCCATGTACCGCGGACGGCTCTGGACGATGCGCCAGTACGCGGGCTATTCCACCCCGGAGGACTCCAACGCCCGCTACCGCTTCCTGCTCTCGCAGGGACAGACCGGCCTCTCGGTCGCATTCGATCTGCCTACCCAGACGGGCTACGACGCCGACCACGACATGGCCCGCGCGGAGATCGGCAAGGTCGGCGTGCCCATATCCAGCCTCGCCGACATGGAAGCGCTCTTCGACGGCATCCCGCTCAGCGACGTCACCACGTCCATGACCATCAATGCCACCGCGCCGATGTTGCTCGCGCTCTATCTCGCCGTCGCCCGCAAGCAGGGCGCGCCGTTCCCAGAGATCGGCGGCACGACGCAGAATGACGTGCTGAAGGAGTACATCGCCCGCGGCACGCACATCTTCCCGCCCGTGCCGTCACTGCGGTTGGCGACGGACATGTTCGCCTACTGCGCTGAAGAGGTGCCCCGCTGGAACACCATCAGCATCAGCGGCTACCACATGCGCGAGGCAGGCGCGACTGCCCCCCAGGAGTTGGCCTTCACGCTGGCGAATGGCATCTCCTACGTGCAGGCCGCGGTCGACGCGGGCCTGAACGTGGACGACTTCGCCGGG
Source organism: Dehalococcoidia bacterium (assembly GCA_965208625.1). Taxonomy (GTDB): domain Bacteria; phylum Chloroflexota; class Dehalococcoidia; order Lucifugimonadales; family Australimonadaceae; genus Bin16. Next base: position 243,364 of record OZ242348.1, on the reverse strand, counting down.
CGCCTTTCTTTCTTCTTCGCGTCGCATAACAATCTGTTCGAGGAGGCAGCGAAGTTCCGCGCGGCTCGCCGCATGTGGGCGCACATCATGCGTCACCGCTTCGGCGCGAAGGACCCTCGCTCCTGGATGCTCCGCTTCCACACGCAGACCGCAGGCGTCACGCTCCAGGCGCAGCAGCCCGACATCAACGTCGTCCGCACGACGGTGCAGGCGCTCGCCGCGGTGCTCGGGGGTACGCAGTCGCTTCACGTCAACTCGAAGGACGAGGCGCTGGGCCTGCCGACCGAAGACTCGGCGGCGCTCGCGCTCCGCACGCAGCAGGTACTCGCGAACGAGTCAGGCGTCGCGGAGACGATAGACCCGCTCGGCGGCTCGTACTACGTCGAGCACCTGACGAACACCATCGAGCGCGAGGCAGCGGCCTACATCGAGCGCATCGACGCGATGGGCGGCGCGGTCGCGGCCATCGAGGCAGGCTTCCAGCGCGGCGAGATCGAGGAGGCCGCATACCGCCACTTCCAGCTCGTGGAGAGCGGCGAGCGCGTCATCGTCGGCGTCAACGCCTTCACATCGGAGGAAGACGAGCGCATCGAGCTCCAGACGATTCCCCCACACGCAGCACAGCGCCAGCTCGACCGCCTCGCCCGCGTCCGCAACGAGCGCGACACCGCCGCGAGCGAAGCATCGCTGCAGCGGCTCGGGGAGGCGGCGCGCACACCGTCGGCCAACCTCATGCCGCCCATCCTCGAGTGCGTCGAGTCCTACGCCACGCTCGGCGAGATCTGCTCGACGCTGCGCGACGTCTTCGGCACGTTCGAAGCGCCCGCCTAACCCCTTCCTTTGCTCCGCAGTGCAACCAGAGGGCTATTCTCGGTTTATGGATATAGACTAGTCTGGTCTGGATGATATAGACTAGTCTATATTCAACGAGAGGCAGGCTGACCCATGACCACACGCACCCCGCCGTCACAAGCTGATTCCACCCGCACGTGGACCATCGCCGACACCAAAGCGCGGCTGTCCGAGATCCTCCGTCTCGCAGAGGAGGAAGGTCCGCAGCGTATCGGCGTCAAGCACGCGTTCATCGTCGTGCCGGAACGCCTGTGGCAGGAGCGCGCACGCCCTCGCAAGCCCCTCGGGCAATGGCTCGTGGAGAACTTTCCTCGCGTCAATCTGGAGATTCCACCACCGCCACCTGAACGAGAACCTCCTTTCTCCGATGAGCGGGATGAATCAGAAGCATGAGCAGCTATCTGCTCGACACCAACGTCATCTCCGAGCTGACCAAGAGGCCACCCGATTCGAATGTTCTGACGTTTTTCTCATCGGAGCATGATTTCTGGCTCCCGGTGATAGCGCTGGAGGAGGTGCAGTATGGTCTGCAGCTCCTGCCAGCCGGCAGGGGGCGCTCTGAACTGGAATCCGCCATGAGCGTCATCATTACGGCATACGAAGACCGCATCCTGCCCTTGTACCGCGAAGCGGCCGAGTATGCCGGCACTCTCCGTGCGCAGGCCCAGCGCTCCGGTCGATTGCTGAGAGTGAACGACGCGCTCATCGCCGGGATCGCCATAGCAAACGACCTCTCCCTTGCCACGCGCAACGTTGCCGACTTCGACTACCTCCCCATCGAAGTGGCCAACCCCTGGCAAGAGTCGTAACCGCCACCAGCACTCGCCAGAGAATACAGTGCAACTCCCCCACGCGTGCTACAATCCCGCCAATCTGCCTGCACCGGGAGGATGAAGCGATGCTCTCCGCACAGGACAACGAACGCCTAACGCAGGTCGGCGCCGGAACGCCCATGGGCGAGCTTATGCGCCGCTACTGGCACCCCTTCGCCGCCGCGACCGAACTAGACGAACGCCCCACCAAAGCGGTGCGCCTGCTCGGTGAGGACCTCGTCCTCTACCGCGACAAGTCCGGTACGCTCGGCCTCATCGAACGCTTCTGCCCCCACCGACGCGTCGACCTCTCCTACGGCATCCCCGAGGAGCACGGCCTCCGCTGCATGTACCACGGATGGATGATGGATGAGACCGGCCAGTGCATCGAGCAGCCCTTCGAGGAGACCGTCCACCCGGACGGACGATTCAAGGAGAAGGTGAAGGTCGCCGGCTACCCCGTGCAGGAGATGGCGGGGATGCTCTGGGCGTACATGGGCCCGGCCCCCGTGCCGCTCATCCCCATGTGGGAGCCGTACACCTACGAGAACGGCTACTCGGACATCGGCATCGCGGAACTCCCGTGCAACTGGCTGCAGTGCCAGGAAAACTCCCACGACCCCGTACACCTCGAGTGGCTGCACGGCTACTGGGGCGTCGTGCAGCAGCGCGAGAAGGCCATCGCCCTCGGCGGCGAGGCCGACCTCAGCCCTATCATTCCGCGCAACCACAAGGAGATCGGCTTCACCGAGTTCGAGCACGGCATAATCAAGCGCCGCGTCGTCGAGGGCACCTCGAAGGAAGACCACGACTGGAAGGTCGGCCACCCCGCGCTCTTCCCGAACATCCTCTTCGTGGGCGACGGCGTGAAGTGCAACTTCCAGTACCGCACACCGGTCGACGACACCACGACCCTTCACATCACCTGGTTCTTCTACAAGGCCGCGCCGGGCACGACGCTGCCGAAGCAGGAAAAGGTGCCGCACTTCATCGTCCCGCTCTACGACGAGTCCGGCAAGCTCATCCCTGACCTCGTGAACCACCAGGACTTCGTTGCGTGGATCACGCAGGGCCCGAACGCCGACCGCGTCCAGGAGAAGCTCGGCGAGTCCGACCGCGGCATCATCCTGCTCCGCAAGCAGCTGACGGAGCAGATGAAGATTGTGGAAGACGGCGGCGACCCCATCAACGTCATCCGTGACGCGGAGAAGAATTGCAGCATCGAACTGCCGCTCGAGCGCTGGCCATCACTGCAGGAAGTCAGCCGGATCTCGACCTACTTCACCGCGCAGGCCGGCGAGAGCGAGCAGGTGAAGAGCGACATCCAGGGCGTGCTCGACACCTGGGCGAACCACGCCGACGAGGTGGTCGCGAGCAACAGGAGCTAGGGAGAGGAACACGAGACGATGCGGCACTGAACGAGCCGCAGAGGAGGAGCAGCGATGGCTAAGAACGGCTTCCTCATCTTTGACAGCGACATGCACATCATGGAACCGCCGGACCTCTGGCAGCGCTACATAGACGAGCGCTACAAGAGCGCCGCGCCGGTCGGCATCACCTCGGAGAACGTGCGCGACCTCCGCATCAGCTGGCCCGACCTCGCGAAGATCGCCGATGGCACCGGCGCGGGCGGGACCACCATCAACCGCAAGGGGCACAACTACGAGAAGAACCAGGTGCTCTACAAGGAGCACTCCTCGCGCGGGTGGGACTCCTACTGCCAGCTGGAGGCGATGGAGGCCGAAGGCATCGACGTCGCCGTCATGTTCCCCAGCCGCGGCCTCAGCGTCCTCACTCGGCCCGACATCGACGCCGGCCTGGGCGCTGCGATCGCACGCGCCTACAACGACTGGATGTACGACTTCTGCTCCGTCGACCCTAACCGCATGTTCGGCGCGGGCATGATCTCCGTGTACGACATCAACGACGCCGTAGCGGAGGCGCGGCGCGCCGTGCAGGAGCTCGGCTTCAAGGCTGTCTTCGTCCGCTCCAACGTCGTCAACGGCAGGAACTGGCACGACGCCTGGTACGACCCGCTCTGGGAAACGCTGCAGGAACTGGACGTGCCCATCGGCTTCCACGAAGCCTCCGGTTCCATGTCCAAGCAGGCCGGCGAGCACTTCGACAACTTCATGCTGCGCCGCGTTTACGCCCAGCCGTTCGAGCAGATGATGGGCCTCGGCAGCTTCGTTGGCGGCGGCGTCCTGGAGCGCCACCCGGACCTTCGAGTCGCATTCCTGGAGGCCAACTGCGCGTGGATCCCCTGGCTCCTCTGGCGCATCGAGGAGATGCACGAGCTCGAACTCGACGCCTACATGCCGGAGCTCCAGGAGAGCCCCATCGAGCTCTTCAAGCGCCAATGCTGGGTCTCCATCGAGCCGGACGAGGACCCCGCAAGGTACGCCATCGACTACATCGGCAACGACCAGCTGGTCTTCTCCACCGACTACCCCCACGGCGACTCGCGCTACCCGAACGCAGTCACAGCGTTCCTCGAGCTCGACATCACCGACGAGGACAAGCGCAAGATCCTCTGGGACAACTGCGCCCGCTTCTACAAGGTGGAGGCGCCGGTGCCGGTCTAGACCGCACGGCCAACGTTCGCACACAAGGGGCAGGCACCAGTTGCCTGCCCCTTCTTATGTGCCGTCTTGCCACGTCGGCACGGATTATCCTTACGAGAGTCGGCTGAACGGGAGGAGACTTGCACCGCGTGAACCCTGGATTCATCGTAGTGCTGGACGCCATGGGCGTCATCTATCAACCAGGTGCTGATGTCGACGACATAGTCATTCCATTCTTGCGGGAGCGAGAGTGCATCGAGTCAGACGCCGAGATCATTCGCCTCTACAACGTCGCCTCCCGTGGGCTCCTGACCACACGGGAACTGTGGGAGCGCCTCAGGGTCTCTGGCGACCCGGGTTTGCTGGATCTGGAAGTAGTGTCTCGCTACTCGCTGACCGATGGCCTCACCGACTTTCTCCGCTGGTGTGACGGCGCGGGCATCCCCGTAGCTTGCATCTCGAACGACATCTCGGAATGGGCGGTCCTGAGAGCGGGACACCTCGGGCTCTCTGGCGCCATCGGCTCGTGGACGATCAGCGGCGACGTTGGGCATCGAAAGCCGGACGAGGCCATCTACGACGCCTTCCTGCAGGCCGTGCCGCAGGGTGCCACCTGCGTGTTCGTTGACGACCGGATTGAGAATGTGGCAGCGGCAGTGTCCCAGGGTATTCGGAGTGTGCTCTTCGACCCCAACCCAGCTGGGTCTCCACCGGGCGTTGCATCCGTCCGTGACTTCTCGTCGTTGGCGGACCTGGTAGCCGCAATGAGACAGGGTGGCCCCGTCTGAGACCCCGCCGTTTGTGCGCGCCGCGCTATTGAGATACGCTTGCCCCACATTCAACGGAGTGAGGTGACGCCTGATGGTTATGCAAGGCACCGACATGAAGGTGGCGGAGACGCCAACCGGACAGCTCGAAGACTTCCGCATCCCCGACGCCTACGAGAACTGGCTGGAGAGCGAAGGGGTGATGGTCCACAAGACCTTCTACGTCCCCAACTGGCACGAGGTCGAGGTTGGTCCTTGGGAGCGCAAGGGCGGCGAGGGCGCAGTCGTCCACATCGACAACGCCCACATGCCGAACGACCTCCACGTCGTGGACATCGTGCCCGGCGGCAAGTCCGAGCCCGAGCACCACATGTACGAGATCAACTTCTACATCGTCTCCGGGCGCGGCGCGACGACCGTCTGGATGGACGAGGACAGCAAGCAGACGTTCGAGTGGAGGGCCGGCTCTCTCTTCACCATCCCCCTGAATGCCTGGTACCAGCACTTCAACGGCTCCGGCGACGAGAAGGTGCGCTACATGGCAACCACCAACGCCCCGCCGATGATGCGCCTCTTCCGCGACACCGACTTCATGTTCAACAACGACTTCATGTTCCGCTCCCGCTACACGGACGACGAGTCCTACTTCAGCGGCAACGGCACGCTCTACAACAAGCGCATCTGGGAGACGAACTTCATCCCCAACGCTCCGGACATGGCCCTCTACGGCTGGAAGGAGCGCGGCGCGGGCGGCATCAACGCCATGTTGCAGATGGGCAAGAACGACATGGGCAACCACATCTCCGAGTTCCCCATCGGCACGTACAAGAAGGCCCACCGCCACGGCCCCGGCGCCCACCTCTTCCTCCTCAGCGGCGACTCCGGCTTCTCCCTCCTGTGGACCAAGGAAGACCGCTCCGACATGATCAAGTGCGACTGGCAGATCGGCTCCATCGTCATCGTTCCCGGTGACGGCACCTACCACCAGCACTTCAACTCCGGCACCAAGCGCGCCCGCTACATGGCGCTGCGCGGCGGCAACGGCGGCTTCATCGGCCCCAACCAGCGTGCCACCGCCGACGTCAGCATCAAGGAGGGCGGCATCCAGGTCGAGTACGAGGACGAGGACCGCGAGATCCACGAGATCTTCGAGGCCGAGCTCGCCAAGTCCGGCGCCCAGTGCAACATGAAGGCGTTCATCCCCTACTGCACCGGCGTCGCAGGCGTCACCAGCGAGCGCGACACGTAGGCGATCTCCTAACCCCCTCTCCCTCTGGGAGAGGGCCAGGGTGAGGGCGAAACGCAGGCGAAGGGCGTGGGCTGGTGCTCCCGCCCTTTCGCTATCAGAGCGGAAGGAGCAACGCCATGGCCACCAACGTCAGCGCCCAGGACGGCAGGATGCTGCGAGCGGAGGAGCCCGCCGAGCCTCTCGGCGACTTCGAGGTGGACGACCCGTACATGGCGTGGGTGCGCGAGCAGGGCGTCCGGCATATCGTCGGCTACGCTTTCGAGGACCTGAACGCGCTCGAACTCTCGCCGTGGGAGCCGAAGGGCGGCAGCGGCGCCATCATCAACATCCCCAACCGTCTCCTTCCGAACGACGCGCACGTCGTTGAGATCGCGCCCGGCGGCAAGTCCGAGCCCGTCCACCACATGTACGAGACGCAGATGTACGTCCTCTCCGGCAGGGGCGCGGCGAGCATCTGGGTGGACGAGAGCCGCAAGCAGACGTTCGAGTGGAAGGCGGGCAGCGTCTTCGCCATCCCGCTGAACGCCTGGTACCAGCTCTTCAACGGCTCCGGCGCCGAGCCCGCGCGCTACATCGCCGTCACCAGCGCGCCGCCCATCATGCGGCTCTACCGCGACAACCACTTCATCTTCAACCTGCCCTACGTCTTCTCCGGCCGCATCGCGGACGACTCCTACAACGGCAGCGGCAAGCTCTACAACGGACGCATCTGGGAGTCCAACTTCATCCCGAACGCCGACAACATGCCGCTCTACGGCATGCCCCTGCGCGGCGCGGGCGGCATCAACGCGCAGCTGGAGATGGCGAAGAACAGCATCACTGCGCACATCTCCGAGTTCCCCGTCGGCACCTACAAGAAGGCGCACCACCACGGCCCTGGCGCGCACCTCATCATCCTCAGCGGCGACGCCGGCTTCTCGCTCCTCTGGAACGAGGACGACCGCTCCGACATGCGGAAGGTGGACTGGAAGAAGGGCTCCATGGTCGTCGTTCCCAGCGAGCGGACGTTCCACCAGCACTTCAACGCCGGTACGAAGCGGGCGCGCTACCTCGCACTGCGGCAGGGCGAGCACGGCCTCGTTGCCCCCTACGGCGGCTCCCGCCCCGGCGCGGACCTCAGCATGAAGTCCGGCGGCAGGCAGGTCGAGTACGAGGACGAGGCCCGCGAGATCCACGACCTCTTCGAGGCCGAACTCGCCAGGAACGGCGCGGTCTGCCACATGAAGAACTTCATCCCCTACTGCACCGGCGACGCCGCCGTCACCAACGAACGCGAGACCTAGAGCGCAACACCCGCGCAGCATCGAGCAAACGGCGATGCCGCACCATTGCAACGCGGATGCAACAGCCCCTCCACTCCTGAGCGGAGCCGTCAGGAGTGACGGCGGCGGGTGTGTCTCTGAAAGCCGTTGCATTCTGTTGCATTCGCCCTGCCGTCGTTCCCGCGCTTCAGCGCGCCCCGATGTCTTCCGCTCCGCCCATGGAGACAGCGTGCGCAATCACGGCACGACCGCGTAAGGGCCGCGTGTCACGGGGGCGGGAAATCAACATCGATGCACAGGATGGGGGACCTCGTCGTTCCTGCGCAGGCAGGAACCTCGCAGCCCCTTCCCGTTCGTCGTGAGTCAGTCGAACCACTACCGACACACGCTCCTGCGCTGCTGCACATCGCTGGTCTCCATCGCTGTACAGACGGTCTACCCTGTGAGTATTGAAACTGTGACACCCGCCCCTTCCGTGGTCGCACCCCAGCCGCGTACGCTGGTTCCGATGAAATTGCGCCGGGCCCCCAGCGGCACAAACGGCCACGAGACCAGCGAGCAGTTATGAACAGAAACGAGCAGAAATGCACAGGGAATGAGTAGCGGATGAGCAGTTATGAGTAGCCGGACTGCTCACGCGGAAGGCCAGTTTCAGAGGTAGATCGGGGCTGATGAGCAGAAATGAGCAGCAATTCCCTACGAAGCCTTCCTCACCCTTGCTTGCGGGCGGCGCGCCGGCCCGTCGCACAGAGGTCGGAGAGGACGCAGGATGCGCAGCGAGGTTCGCGCTTGGTGCAGATGTCCTTGGCGTGGGCGTCCAGCAGGGCGTGGTACTCGTTGAAGAGCGCGGCGTCGGACGGCAGGTGCCGCTCGAACAGCGCCTGGTAGGCGTCGTAGCCCCGCAGGCCGTGGCGCGGCAGCATCCGGTCGACGATCCGCTGGGTGTAGACGTCCATCACGAACGACGGGAGTTCCGCCACGTACAGCACGATGTCGTCCGCCGTCTCCGGTCCGATGCCGTGCACCGACAGCAGCTCCTCGCGCAGCGTCTTCGGCTGCATGGTGCGCCACGCCTCCACGCTGTCGCCGTAGCGACCCAGGAAGTCGGCCATCGCCTTCAGCTTGCGTGCCTTGGCGTTAAAGTAGCCGCTCGGGCGGACGACCTCGGCCAGCGCCTCCTCCGGCATCGCGCGCAAAGCAGCGGGCGACATCGCGTCCGCCGCCCTGAGGTTCGCGATGGCGCGCGCGGCGTTCGTCCACGCCGTGTTCTGCGTGAGTATCGCGCCGACGATCGTCTCGAACGGGCCGTCGCCCGGCCACCAGCCCTGCGGGCCGTGGTGCGCGAGGAGGCGGTCATACATCGTGGTGAGCAGCCGCGTAACGCGGGCCGAGCGGCGCATGGGAGCGGGGGCGGGTCGTGCCATGCGCCCGATGCTACCAGCCGTCCACGCTTGGTACACTGAGAACCATGAGCACCTTCATCGAACAACTGGACGCCGCCGCCGCGCGCAACCGGAGCCTCCTGTGCGTCGGCCTCGACCCTTCGCTCCCTTCGATGCCCATCGACAGCATCGCCGAGTTCAACCGCGCCATCATCGCCGCCACGAGCGACCTCGTCTGTGCGTACAAGCCGCAGTGGGCGTTCTACGAGGCCGAGGGCATCCCCGGCATCGAGGCGCTGCAGACCACCATCGAGGCCGTGCCCGACGGCGTGCCCGTCCTGCTCGACGCCAAGCGCGGCGACATGGACAACACCGCCCGCGCCTATGCGAAGGCGGCTTTCGAGCAGTGGGGCGCAGACGCCCTCACCGTGAACCCGTACCAGGGGCACGACGCCGTGCAGCCGTTCCTGGACTACGCGGACAGGGGCGTGTTCGTGCTTACGCGCACGTCCAACCCTGGCAGCGCCGAGTTTCAGAATCTCACCGTGCGGCGCAACGGCTCCGAGGGCCCGCTCTACGAGGAGGTCGCACGGCAGGCGGTCGCGTGGAACGACAACGGCAACATCGGACTGGTCGTCGGCGCGACGGCGCCGGACGAGCTCGCGCGGGTGCGGAGCATCGTCGGCTCGATGCCGATCCTCATTCCCGGCATCGGCGCGCAGGGCGGCGATCTCGAGGCCGCCGTGCGGAACGGCACGGATGAGAACGGCCGCCGCGCACTCATCGCCGCATCCCGCAGCGTCATCTACGCATCGAAGGGCGATGACTTCGCGGAGGCCGCTCGCGCCGAGGCTCTGCGCTTGCGCGATGCCATCAATGCGGAACTCGAGCGGATGGGCACGCCGTGGCCGTAGAGTTCCACCTCGGCGAGCGGCTCACGCTCCGCAAGCCGCACCCGTGCGGCGGCGTCGAGTGGCGCGTCGAGCGGCTCGGCGCAGACGTCGGCATCCGCTGCCTCACCTGCGGCCACTACCTGCTCACGCCCCGCCGCAAGCTGGAGCGCGCCACGAGGTCGCACCAACCGCCCATGTCGGTGGAGGGTGCGTCATAGAGGACGCTGTCATTCCGAGCGAAGCCGAGGAATCTCTCGGGGAGCGTATGCCAAGGTCCACGAACGTCCTCTGAGAGATGCTTCGACTGCGCCTACCGGCTCCGCTCAGCATGACAGGACACAACCCTCACTCCTGCCTGCTCTCGCTCCGGCCACGCGCCGCGGTGTAGAGCAGCGGCGTGAGCAGTGCGGTCACGGTCATCAGGGCCCCTGCGGCGATGAAGGAGAAGGTGAGGCTCGTGACCGCCGCCAGCGGTCCGAACACCAACGGCCCCAGCATCTGCCCCGACGCCCAGTAGATGCCGACCACCGCCATGAACACGCCCCGCTGCTCCGGGCTGCTCACCATCGCTGTGACGCTCACGTTCAGCACCCGCCCGGCGTTGAACGACAGCCCGAGGATGAACATGAGCGCGACCGCCAGTGGGTAGGTGCCGCCCCACAGCACGATCCCGATGAGCGGCAGGCCGTGAAGCGCCATCGTCACCGCGAAGGTTGGCCGCTGCCCCACTCGCTGCAAGACTCGTGCAAACAGGAACCCTGCCACGATAGCGCCGCCTGCATGGATGGCCATGAGCACGCCGAACGCATCGTCGGAGAGGCCGAACTCCTTGTAGACCGCCGCTCCCACGGAGGACAGCACCGAGACGTGCAGCGAGGTCCCGAGCGCCATGACGGCGGGGAGCAGCGTGGCGCGGTTGCGAAAGACGCCGGGCACCGGCCCGAGGATCTCGCGCAGCGTCATCGCTGCCCGCCTCGGCAACTGCGGCATCACAGCGACGACGAGCATGGCCGCCGCCGACAGGCCCGCCGCAATGAGGAACCCCTCCTGATAGCCGAGGACGACCGCAACGAACCCGCCCCCCGCGTTCCCCGCCAGGCCGCCCACCGCCGCGAACCCGAAGAAGCGCCCCATCAGCGTCGTCGGGCGAGACTCGTCTATCCGGCTTCCGTAGGACTGGGAGGACGTCCAGTAGATGGCGCGGGAGCCGCCAAAGAGCACCTGCGCCAACAGCAGCGCGAACAGCGAAGAGGAGAGAGCGAGGCCGAGGGTCCCGACCACCAGCGCGGCGAAGCTTGCCTGGATGACCCACCGTTCGCCGATACGGTCGGAGATGACGCCGCCGAAGAGCCGCAGCGCCACCTGGAACAATCCCTGCCCCGCGATGATGACGCCCAGCCAGCCCGGGTTGTAGCCGAGCGAGATGATGTACAGCGGCACCAGGACGATGATGCCGCCAAGCACGACGCTGTACGCGGTCGTATGTACGTAGAGGCCTGTTTCAGCAACGAATGGGCGGGGTGCGGCGGACATCGCCCCGCATGGTACCGCACCTGCGTGCGGGGCGTAGGCGCGGACTCTGCGATCGCGCCTACGCGGTGCGCCTAGCCCTTCGCCTTCAGCTCGTCCAACTCGCTGCGCAGCGAAGCGATCTCAGTGCGGAGCGACGCCAGTTCGACCCGCACCTGCTTGAGTTCGACCTCCACGACCGTAAGCTCCGACTTCGTGACCATACTGCTCGCTCCCTGGTGTTGTGATTCAGCTCTGGCCGGACTGTCCTGCTCGGAAGGCCCCGGCGCGGGGGACCCGCAGGGTGTAGCCATCCTTCGAGGCGAACACGGAAGGCAGCCTCGCTGCCGCCTTGCCGCACGACGGGCACTCCGCCGGACTGTCGGCCTCGCTCATCGGCTTGCGCTGCTCGAACTCGGTTCCGCAGTCCGTGCAACGGTACTCGTAAAGCGCCATCTGGTCCGCTCCTTCTCTGTCATTGAGCAGGGGTAGTTTATCGCGTCAGCCGCTATCCTGTGCGGCATGCAGTTGAGTGCAGTCTTCTTCACACTGGACAGCATCGTGGTGGACGGCGCGGCGAAGCCGGACGCCCCCGCATTGGTCGAGGCCCTGGATGCGCGTGGCGTCGCTTCTGCCGTACTTGCGAATGGCCCCTCGGGACCCGCACGGGAGCTCCTCGAAAGGCTGGGGCTCATTCCGCATGCGCTCGTGGGGACAGACGATCAGCGGAATCCGATGCCTGCGCCAGACGCACTCTTCCGCGCCTGCGAGGTGCTGGGCGTGCCTCCGTGGGAGGTGATGCTGGTGGACTCATCGGATACCGGACGGCAGGCCGCGGCAGCAGCCGGGTGCCTCTTTGCAGGCATAGGCACATCTGGAGCATTCACGATAGGAGAGCTGGGTGAGGTGCTCGGGATCGTGGACGGCGCAGGGCCGTCGCGTTAGGCCGCCCGGGCGGTATCGTGAGCGGGCGGCGGCGGGAAGGCCGCCACGAAACTGTTGACCCCCACCTTCACTGTCTCCCCCACCTCGGCGGGGATGTGCACGCCCATCACACAGCGCACCGGCCTGCCGGAACGGAGCCGCAGGTTCACCGCCTTGGAGGTGCCGTGGAACTCGACGGAGGTCACGACCCCCTCGACCGACGCGTCCGATTCCGTGTGCAGGCGCACCGTCTCCGGGCGCACACACACGATCACCAGTCCCTTCGGAGGGTCGGGATTGCCCACCGGAAGCACCCCCAGTTCGCAGCGGACGTAGCCGCCTGAGCACTCGCCGGGCAGGATATTGGCTACCCCCATGAACCGCGCGACGCCGAGTGACGCAGGGTAGAGGTACACATCCTCCGGCGCGCCTGTCTGTTCGAGCCGGTTATCCAGCATGACGCACAGCTTGTCGGCAATGCTGAACGCCTCATCCTGGTCGTGCGTCACGAAGACCGCGGTGGTCTCTGCATCGCGCAGAATCTGGCGGATGTGACCCCGCACGTGCCGCCGCAGGTTCGCATCAAGGTTCGAGAACGGCTCGTCGAGCAGCACTACGCTCGGCTTGGGTGCAAGCGCCCGCGCGAGCGCGACTCGCTGCTGCTGCCCTCCAGAGAGCTGGTCCGGCATCCGCTCCGCCTCAGCCGTCATGCCGACGAGCTCCAACGCCTCCTGTACCGCCCGATCATGACCGGGGCCGTGAGGAACACCGAACGCCACGTTCTTGCGAACGGTAAGATGCGGGAAGAGCGCATAGTCCTGAAACACCATGCCCACACGGCGGCGCTCAGGCGGCAGGAACCTCCCCGGTCCAGCGACGGTCTGGCCGTCGATCGTCACTGTGCCAGCGTCGGGGGTCTCGAATCCAGCGACGAGCCGCAGCGTCGTCGTCTTGCCGCCGCCACTCGGGCCCAGGAGCGCGACCATGCTTCCGCGTTCGGCATCGAACGTGGCCTCGCGAAGGGCGGTTGTGCCGTTGAACGACTTGGCCAGCCCAGCAACCTGGACGGCTGGTCCGTCGCAAGCTACGGACGCCTCGTGCGTTCTGCGGCGTGGGAAAGATACGCGCATACGCCAACGATACGTCCAACCGATGCGCAGCGCAATGGGCGCACGTAGTCAGTCTCTGGTGTGGCCTTCCTCACCTGCGTCGGCGAGGCGGGCGCGAACGTCTGCCTGCACGAGCGCGTCTCGAATCACGCGCCACCTGCCCTCGTACGCCGCCGTGCTGATAGCGTGCCGGTCGTATGCGTCGCGCAGGGTACGAGCTTCAGCGAGTAGTTGCTCCTTCGTAGCGCCGCCCGTGGCCACCGCGCGGCGGCGGCGGAACGAAAGCAGCAGGAGTGCTGCAGCTGTCAGGCCAACGACGGCAGGAACGATATAGCGGACGTACCACTCTCCGGTCGACTCGAGCGCAGCGTCCAACGCCGACTCGCCGGGCAGGCCGGAGACACCGAGCGGCAGCACCTCAGCGGGTGCGATGTTCTGTCCTTCCAGCAACCGCAGCAGACGGCCGTTGAGGTCCGTCGCGCCGAGGTCCGTCAGGCGAGCGGACGATGGCGTGGCAACATCCACCGGCACGACGAACCGCACCGACTCCGCGCCGAACCGCATCGTGCGCGAGAGGTCGATCGTGGGCTCGTCGTAGTCGAGGCGGTAGACGAACTCGAACTGGTGAGGCAGTCCCGGAACGGTCGGAGGGACCGGCGAGTTGATCGCGAAGCCGCGGTCGACCTCCAGCACCTGCCCGCCGGTGATGTTCGACCGCACGTCAAGGTTGTACGCACCGGGGGGAAGAGCGAAGCGCAGGAAGCTCAGCATAGCCGGGCCCTCAGCGTTCAGGTCAGGGGTCAACGTGAGGTTGCTGTCGTTCCTCACGATGACGCGCTCGAGTATCTCCACGAACCCATCCTCCGGCACCGCTCCGGTCACGATGACGGTGTGGCTCTGCACAGCGAGGACGGAGGTGTCATTCGTGGCGTCGAAGACGGTGATGACCACGGGCGCGCCCAGTTCGCTGGCGCCGCGCACGGCGGAGTAGCTCGCGCCCTGGTACTCGACAGAGAAGAAGTAGGTGCGCCCCTCGGCGGCCGTGATACTGAAACTGAACACGCCGGACTCATCGGGTTGGGTGGAGTCCTGCGAGACGAGGGTGATGCCCTCCAGTACGTTGAGCGTCACCCGGGCTTGCGTGGGGTCGAATGAGGCAGCGTCCGCCCCGTGTTCAACGCGACCTGAGATCTCGGTCTCTCCCACTTGCTGGGCGAGGGCCTGAGCTGGCAGCAGCAGTAGCGCTGCCAGCAGGACGACGACCGATGCGGTTGCGCGCATCACGCCTCTTCCTCTCGCTCTCCGTCGCGCGGGAGGAGTTCCCGCAACTCATCGTCTACGCGGCTACCGATGGCGGCTGCGGTCTCGTTGACCTGCTGCTGTTCGCGGATCAGTTCCGCTGCGCGCCGGCGCGCTGTTTGGAGCAGTGCCCGGTACTCGGCCTCGGTCATGTTTCCCAGGAAGTACTCCTGCTGGAGGGCGCGGATCTCCTCGTAGACTCGGTCGCGGGCTCTGCGAATGCCAGCCTCAAGGTCACGCGCGGGGTCGTCGAAGAGCACGCCGCCGTACCGTGCTGCCCAGAACGGGTAGACGAGGACGGCGATCGCCACGACGACGAGCAGTGTTAGGACGAGGATGGTCATGGCTATCTTGCCGGGGCCAAGGCCGCAGCCAGCCTAGGGCGCTCCGCCGCTTGTCGCCGCACCTGGAATTTGCGGGATGGCGTAAGCAACCGCGCGCCGGCGCGCCGGCCAGAGCGCAACGACGGTGCCGAGGATGACGAATGGACCCGCCAGCCACATCCACCAGACCATGGGGTTCACCAGCAGGCGGAACGCTGCCGTTTGGCCGTCCGGCTGAAGTTCGCTGAATATGACGTACAGGTCTTCCTGAGGCGTGGAGCGTATACCCGCACGGGTCGAGATCATGGAGAACGACGGGTAGACCCCCTGCCACGCGTTGAGCGTGCCGAGGCTCTCGCCTCCTCTCGTGACGTTCAGGATCGCAGTGCGCTCGGTGCGGTCGGCGAACGTCTCGGCGTCGACGTCCATGAACTCGACGGTGTACTCGCCTATGGTGGCCCGGTCGCCGACGGACATGAACACGTCCCGTTCCTGATCGTAGAACGAGGAGCCCACGATGCCGAAGGCAAGCATGACGACGGCGAGGTGCACGATGTAGCCGCCATAGCGCGGCCGGTTGGAGGCGATCAGTTGGCCGAACGCCACAGGCCACATCGCGCCGGTAGAGCGGCTGCGCGCCAGCGTTCCCCGCACCCATTCCTGCAGGATGCTGATTCCCGCGAACGTGCTGACCGCGATGCCGAGCACGACCACGGGCACCGTCACCCGGAAGAGGAGCGCAGCAACCGCTGTGATGACGAGCGTAATCACGCCCGGAACGAGCAGCGCGCGGCGGACGCTCTGCCACGTCGCGGTGCGCCACGGCAACAGCGGCCCGATGCCCATCAGCAGGATGAGCGCGAGCATGATCGGGCCGTTCACGCTATTGAAGAACGGCTCCCCCACGGTGATGGTGTCTCCGGTCACCAACTCCGAGATGAGCGGGAAGACGACGCCCCACAACGTAACGAAGGCGATGCCGAGCAGGAGCAGGTTGTTCACGAGGAAGGCAGCCTCGCGCGAGAGCGCAGATTCGAGCGAAGAGGGGCTGCGCAGCACAGCCATTCGGTAGAAGAAGAGGGCGAATGACGCCACCGTCACCACGCCCAGGAATGTAAGGAACACCCAGCCAAGCGTGGACGCGCCGAACGAGTGCACCGACGGCACAGGCCCGCCCCGGTTGATGAAGATGCCGAACGCTCCCAGGGTGAAGCTGATGTTGATGAGAGCGATGTTCCACATGCGGAACATGCCTCGGCGCTTCTGCACCATGATGGAATGGATGAAGGCGGTGAGCGCCAGCCAGGGCATGAACGCGGCGTTCTCGACGGGGTCCCAGGCCCAGTAGCCTCCCCAACCGAGGATTGTGTACGCCCACCACGAGCCGAGCAGCAGGCCGATGGCCAGCAGCACCCACGCGGCCAGGCCCCAGACCCGACCGGCATCCACCCAGTCTTCGTCTATCCGACCTCGCAACAGCGCCGCGACGGCCAGGGAGAACGGCACTGCTATCGCGACGAGGCCCGTCATGATGAGCGGCGGATGCGCGAACATGCCGGGGTGCGTAAGCAGCGGGTTGATGCCCTGCCCATCTGCCGGGGCCCGTTCCAGCGTGGCGAACGGGTTGGCGAGGAAGAAGAGCACCACCAGGAAGAAGAGCAGGATGAGCATGAGCACGCCATTGGCGTATGGACGGAGCGCACCCAGCCGGTTGGGAGCGAGCGCCATGGAGAGCGCCGCCATGCCGCTCAACGCGAAGGCGACATACAGGAGGGATCCCGCGTTCCCCGCGTAGAATGCGACCCAGGTGTAGATGCGCGGCATCGCAAGATTGCTGTTCTCCGCCACGTACCTGATGCTGAAGTCGTTCTCGAGGAACGCGTATACCAACGCACCCATGGACACGGCCAGCGTGAGCGTGACCAGGTAGTTCGCGCGTTGAGCGCTGACGATGGCGGGAGCATCGCGCCGCTTCGCGCCCACGAACGACGTGAGCACGCTGTAGGCCGTAAGAAGCAGCGCGATGAGTATGGTCGCCGTACCGAGGTTTGCCATGCGTTCAGCGTTCCTCCGTCCCTTTGGTGTCCTCGCCCAACTCTCTGTCCACGAGGTCGAAGGGCAAGGGCGGAGCGCCCGGAGCTGCCCCGAAGATTCCGCCGTCTCCAGCGGCGGCGGGTTCGGTCACCGGACGCCCGCGCATGTTACGTATCGTCAGAAAGACAATTGCTGCGCCGAGCAGAAGCGCGAGCGGCGGGACGAGCCAGGCCAGCAGCGAGAAGCCGCGCGTCGGGGGTGAGGCCAGTATCCCTTCGCCATACGATTGTACGAGGCTGTCCACGATGGCGTCGTCCGATGCGCCGTTGCGTAGTTGCGCCTTGATCGTCGTCCGCATGGCCTCGGCGATAGGCGCGTTCGATTCGTCGATCGTCTGCCCGGCGCACTGAGGACACATGACGCCGGAGTAGATGCCCTGTGCACGCTCCTCCAGCTCGGGAGGGAGTTCCTCGTACGACTGGGCGCTGGCAGGTGCAATAGACACAACGGAGAGAATCGCACACGCCAGAAGAAGCGATGCAACGCCACGGAGTCGCGGGGTATTGTGGGCGGTTCTCACGGCAGCTGTCGCCCGGCGGCTGTAAGCCGCCCGCGCTAGAGCTGCCCCCGCAGCCGGAGAAGGTCGAGGGTGCGCTGCTCTTCCGGAATGTCGTTGATCGACTCGAGCACGGCCTGCCGCTCGGCAACGGTCGCGTCGATGAGTGTGACGAGCGCCCAGCGGTCTTCCACGGTGAGCAGAGGCTCGAACGCAGGCATGAAGCCCTTTCCGCCGGAGATGTTGCCGAACGTCTCGCCGGGCTTACCTCAGTCGTGCCGGTGTCACGGATGACTATCACGCCCTCGCCGTCTCCGAACGCGGGAGGACGGGTAACGTTGTATTCGCTGAGCAATCCGCCCACGTAGCCATCGCCGCCCCCACTGAGCCCGTGACACACCGAGCAGTTCTGCTTGTAGAGCAGGGCGCCGCGGTGCAGCGCAAGCGGGTCACCCGCGAGGGGGTTCTCCAACTCCGCGATATTCTCTATCTCGTCAACAGAGATGTAGCCTCCTTCCACCGGGTAGGAGTCCTCGGGAGGCAGGAAGCGAGGCGGCTCCTGCGACTTCTGCGTCTGGTTGTAGTGCATCTCCTGGAAGACGTCGATGGGATAGGAACCGGTGGAGCGGAAGGGGTCTCCCGGCGAGCATGCGGCAGCGACTGCCGCCAGAGCGACGGCGACGGACAGCAGCAGAGGAGTGTTGCGGCGGCTGATCTGCACGAGTGGCCTAGCCTTCTTCCCTCTTGATTTCTTCGGCGCCCGCGCCTTGGAGCGCAGACTCGGCAGCGGAGGCGCGTTCTTCGGGGCAGTCGACGATAACGCCGATGTATCCCTCCGTGATGCGCTCGTCGTAGAGGCCAAGGTTGCGGCGCGGCAGGCGGGACTCGAAGAGCACGCCGAGCACCGTGAAGATGATCGCGCCGAGCATCGTGTTCTCGTACATGATGATGGTCATGGGCGGGATGCTGAGCAGCGGCTTGCCGCCTGTGACCAGCGGGTAGGAGATCTGCGTACCGGCCGTCCACAGCAGGCCGATGGCGAATCCGACCAGTGCGCCCACCAGCGGGAACATGTACAACCGCATCTCAGGCTCGTGTTCGCCGAACGATCCCTCGGGGAACGGGCTGCCGGAGTAGACGTCCAGGTCTTCGACGGGGAAGCCATCTTCCTTGAGCTTGGTCATGGCCCCCGCAGCTTGTTCGGGGTCCTGGAACAGCCCCATCAGTTTCGTATTTGCCATCGAACTCTCCTCGCTCCGCCCGCTAGTGCTCTTTCACCAGAGCAGGAATCACACGGTCGCCAACTTTGACCTCGTCTATCAGTTTCTGACCTTCCTTCTCCTCCCAGACGGGGATGAGCGGGAAGAACTTGCTGAACAGCATCAGGAGTAATGCCACCAGCGCGATGGAGCCGACGATGAGCGTCACCTCCACTGCACTCGGGCGATACGTGTCGTACGTGAACACCCACGGTCCCTTCCGCATGAGCGCGGGAACGATGATGATGAGACGTTCCAGGAACATGCCGACGTTCACCATGAGGCTCGTCCAGAGCATCCAGGTGAAGCTCCGTCTAACGCGCCGGAACATCCATAACGGCACCGGGATGATGTACGAGAAGACGATGAACGCCAGGAACAGCCAGCTCCACGGCGGCTCGAAGAGGCGGAGGTGCCAGACGGTCATCTCTTGCTCTTCTTTCAACCACAGGGCGAAGACCAGGTCCAGCCAGAAGAAGAAGAGCCATGCGGTGGCGACGACGATGAGCAGCCTCGCCACGGCGTCGATGTGCTCTTCCCAGATGAAGTTCTCCAGCTTGTACAGCTTCCGCATCAGGATCATCAGCGTGACAACCGCCGACACGCCCGAGTGCACGGCTCCGATAACGAAGTAGGGCGCGAATACGGTCACGTGCCAAGACGGCACGAGGCTCACGCCGAAGTCCCACGACACGATGCTGTGCACAGAGACGAACACCGGCAGGATGAGGGCCGAGAGCAGGATGCCCGCGATGCCCTGCAGCTTCCACTGCCGCGGGTTGCCGTGCCAGCCGAGCGCCAGGATGCCGTAAACCGTGCGCCGCCAGCCGGTGCTGCGGTCGCGGATGATGGCAAGGTCAGGTATCAGCGCGGTGTATACGAACAGCGAGCTGGACGTGAGATAGGTGATGATGGCGGTGGGGTCCCACACCAGCGGCGACCGCACGTCCGGCCAGATGCCGCGCGCCCAGTCGTAGGGGAACACCCAGTAGAAGATGCGCCACGGCCTGCCCGCGTGGATGAGCGGTTGCAGCAGGGAGGTCATCAGCGCGAAGACCGTCATGGTCTCCGCCGCGCGGACCATCGGTCTGCGCCACTCTGCCTGGCTCAGCCGCAGGATGGCGGAAATCATCACGCCCGCGTGGCTGATGCCGACCCAGAAGATGAAGTTGGTTATGAAGAAGCCCCAGAAGATGGGCTGCTGCAAGCCGGTGACGCCAAGGCCCTGGTTCATCATGAAGCCGAACGCGCTCGCCGCGCCCGCTACGATGAGCCCCAGGCAAGAGACTATGACGACCCACCACATGGGCGTCCTGAACACAACATCCAGGAGCTCCCTGTTTATCTGTGCGTCGGTTAACGTTCTGCGGTAATACATCCGGCTGTTGTCCGTGCCTGTGTGGCTAGTGCGACTTGGCTATCACTCTTGCGTAGCGGTTCAGGTAACGCCTCACCTTCACGAGTCTGAGTCCCTCGCCGATCTCCCAGATGGAGACCACCGGGATGATCTTGCTGACAAGCATGAAGAGCAGCACGCATCCGGAGATCGCGCCGACCATGATGAGCAGGTCCGGTGCGTCCGGCCACTGCGTTGCCGGGCGCGGGTGCAGCACGTGCTGGCTCGGGTCTGCGACCGAGAAGGCCGAGACGTAGAGCCGCACCTGATTGACGAGCGCTCCGATGACCACGCCCGTTCCCACGAGCGCGGGGCCCCACACGCTGCGGCGCACGGGGTTCCAGACCAGCGCGATGAGCGGGCCGATGAAGTTGAGGAAGAAGGAGATCATCAGCGCGCCCCGGTACTCGTCCAGCACCAGCAGGCGGATGACCTCACTCTCGCCCGGCTGGCGTCCGTACCAGAAGGTGATGAAGCTCGCCCACCAGAAGTAGAACCAGAGCAGGGAGAACGACAGCAACGGCTTGGAGAGCGCCCAGAACTGTTCCACGCTGAAGTACTTCTCGTAGTTCCCCAACCGGCGCATCAGGTACATGGTGAGGAGCGTCATGCCCACCGCGCCCTGCAGGCCGTTGACCACCACCGTCGCGGGGATGATGGCGTCCTTCAGCCCCGGTATGAGACCGTGGTGGAAGTCCGAGATCATCAGCGTCTGCACGAGCGGGTACGTGAGCAGGTACATCGCACCAGCCAGCAACGAGCCCTGGTAGAGCACGCGCCACTGGCGCACGCCGCCGACCCACCCGAGCGACAACCAACCGATGACGCGCTGTCGCGTCGAACCGGGAAGATGGTCCCGTGCCGCCGCGAGGTCGGGCAGAGCGACGCCCCAGAGCAGGGCGAGGCCGATGAACGCCAGTGTGCCGTAGCCGATGACGTCCCACACGCCGGGGGCGCCCAACGGGAATTCGAACCAGATGCTGAGCCTGCCCTCTATGGAAGGCAGTGCGATCAACGCGGGGATGAGCATCAGCACGACGAGCAAGCCGGTGATGGCCATGTTCTCCGTCACACGCGTGAGCGGCCGCCGCCAGTTCGCCTTCGCGAGACGCAGCCCCGCTGAGATGACCGGCATGGCCGTGAACGTTGTGACGATGAACGCAAGCGTCGCGACGAAGTAGCCCCAATTCGCGCGGTTCTCGTCGTTGAAGCCCTCCGACAGGCGGATGATGAAACCGACGATGCCGAGGAGGAACAGGAACGCGAGCACGGTTACCCAGCCCCAGTACCGGTGTCCCAGGTCCTGGAAGCGGCCGAGCACGTCCCTCGCGACGTCTTGATGCGTCGGCAGAGGGCCGGCCGTGAATTCGTGTTCGCCGTTATGCATGTGCGTCTACCTGCTTCAGGTACTTCACGCTGGGGTTGGTGCCGAGCGCCTCGAGCACGCGGAAGGCGCGCTCGTCCTCCCACTTCTGCGAAACGCGAGAGTCGGGATTGTTCAGGTCCCCGAATGTCATGGCGTCGGTCGGGCACGCCTGCACGCACGCAGGGTTGAACGCCTGGTCCTCCACCTGTTTGCCGCCTCGGGTGCTCCGGCGGATGCGCTGGATGCAGAAGGTGCACTTCTCCATGATGCCGCGCGTCCGCACGGTAACGTCCGGGTTCAACTGGTTCCGGAGGTCCTCCGGCCAGACCGGCTCCCAGTAGTTGAACAGCCGGGCGTGGTAGGGGCAGTTGTTGCCGCAGAAGCGTGTACCCACGCAGCGGTTGTACACCTGCACGTTGAGTCCCTCATTGTTGTGGTAGGTCGCATACACCGGGCAGACGGACTCGCACGGGGCGTTGTCGCAGTGCTGGCACAGGACGGGCAGGAAGCGCGCCTTGATGTCCGGGTAGTCCCCTTCCCAATAGCGCTCCACTCGTATCCACTCGATGGCCCGGCCATCCAGGAATGCGGACTGATCGTTGAGCGGGATGTTGTTCTCAGACTGGCAGGCGATGACGCATGCCTGGCAGCCGGTGCAGCGGTCCAGGTCTATGACCATCCCCCACTTGTGATCTGCCCTGTTCTTTACCTGTGTGCGTGTCGCCATGACAAGTCCTGCTTTGCGTTATGCCTTGTGCACGAATATGAGTTCTTCGCCGTGGAGTTGGCGAGCGGGCTCGATGCCCTCCAGCTTCGGAACCACCTTCGTCCGGGTAGTGCCAGAAATGCGGACGCGAGTAGCGCCCCAGGCGAATGCCCCGGTCTCTGCGTCTTCAGCGGGCTCCAGTATGTCCAGCACGTTCGCGCCACGCCGGGCCGCGTAGCTCGTAAAGGCGCGATGGCCCTGCCCCATGGGCACGGCGGCCACGTCGGGAGGCGTGGCAGGGTTGATGTATACCGATGCGCGGATTGTGCGGCCCGTGGCCGCCTCCACGATGACGACATCGTTGTTCTTGAGTCCCATCTCATCGGCGGTGTGCGGGTTCAGTTCCACCCACGTGTCCCAGGCAGCGCTGGTGATGGGGTCCGGCGCCGACTGCGCCCATGGCAGGTGCGAGTACTGCCCCGCGCCCACCCCGATGCCCTCGAATGGCACGAGATGCAGCGGGTAGCGGTTCGGGTCTGCCGAAGAAACTGCCGGCGCACTGGTCGGAAGGGCGGGAAGGTCAGGCCGGGAACCGTCCGCAGTCGCGCCTGTGTCCCACCAGCCGCCACGTTCCAGGGTGCGCTTCCAGAACTCTGCGAACGTTGGCTGTACGACGGAGCCGCGTCCCTGCGCGTGGAGGTCCTGCGCCAGTGCGCGTACCGCCTCACGCATGTTCTCCCACGGCAGGCCGGACAACCCCAACTGGCTCCCCGTCTGCAGCAGTACGTCGCCGAAACTCAACGTGCCGTAACCCGGAGTGTCGTGGAAGCGGTTCACTGCGGGCTGCTGGAAGCCGATCGTCGTGTAGCCGGGACCGGGGTTCGGTTCGTCCGTGCCCCACTCTTCTAATGGGGTGTGGCACGGCAGGATGAGGTCGGCAAGCTCGCTCGTCTCGTCGAGGAAGCTGGAGAAGCTGACAATGGTGTCCACGCTGCGCAGCGCGCCTCGGGCATCGAGTGCACCGGGTAGGCCGTAAGCGAGGTCCGCCTCGCGCACCAGCACAGCGGTGATGTCGCCGGAGCGCATGTCGGCGAGCGTCTGCTTCCATTCGCGCAGTGAGGCGGAACTGACCCGTCCGCTGATCGGTTCGGGGTTGAAGACGAGCCCACCGGGCCGGTTCACCGACCCGACGAGCGCATTGAGCGCGTAGACCGCCATCATGTTGAACAGACCGTTCACCTGGGCCGCTGCCGGACCGCCCCCCATGACCAGCGCAGGATGGTGCTTTTTGTCCGCCAACTCGTGGGCCAGCTCGGTTATCACGTGCGCGTCGACGCCCACCTGCGCGGCCACGCGCTCGGGCGCGAAGGCCTGTAGCGCCCTCGCTCCCGCTCCACCTGTCAGAGCAGACGCCGCGTCCGAGTCCGCCGTGCCTTCGTCGATCATGGTGTACGCGATCGACATCGCCAGCAGCCCCTCTGAACCGGGGGTTGCGTACACCCAATGGTCGGCGGCGGCGGCTGTCGTGGAGTAGCGCGCTCCAACGTGCACCAGGCGTCCGCGCGAGCGGCCGTCGCCCTGGCGGAACTCACCGTAGCCGCGCGAGAAGTGTGTGGGGTTGATCCAGGTGCCGAGGAAGTCGGCGCCGAAATTGAGTATGTAGCTCGCATGCGCGATGTCGAAGTCGGGTTGTGCGTTCTGGCCGTAGAGCTGGCGCAGCGCCTCCCGAGCGACGCTTTCGCAACCAAGCGCATCGAAGCCCTGGAGCCGTATGCCGGAACCGTCGGCTAACGTCTGCACGACGTCGGCGACACGCCCGCGGAGCAACGGAGTCGCGAGCAGCACTTCGCTCGACGGTCGGTCGTTGATGATGGCAGTAAGGCGCTCGATGCCCTCTGTCCAGTCGATACGGCGGTACGGTCCGCCCTTGGCGATGCGGAGCAGCGGGGTTTTGATCCTGTCCGGGTGGTAGAGCGCCTGTAGCAGAGCCTCGGCGCGGATGCCGTGCTTGCCGGTGTTCACCGGATGGTCAGGGTTGCCCTCGATCTTCTTGGCGCGACCCTCCATCACGCGGACGAGCAGTCCCTCACTCGCCGGACCGATCTGGGCAGTGGTGGCGTAGTAGTTGTCTCTGCCGGTGACGAGGTCTTCCGGCATCTCGACAGGGCTCTGAACCTGGATCTCGTGGTCCGGTACCCGGCAGCCGTTGAAGACAACAGCGCCTATGCCGGTCACGCCCGCCCATTTCAGAAACTGTCTGCGAGTCAGCGCCATTCGCTCTTCCTAGTAGTGGCACGTCGTGCAATCGGTCGGCGCCTCGTTGTCGCGGTGGCAGTCGACGCAATCACGCATCTTTAAGTTTCGGACCTGCTCAACGACCTCCATGCTCGCGATGTCGCCGTGGCAAGTCGAACAGGAGAATCCCTGCTGGATATGCGGGGCGTGCACGAACTGCACGTGGTCGGGGAGCCTATGGACTCGCACCCAGTTGACCGGGTCCGGCCCTTCCAGCGGGTCTCCGATCAGCTTGGCAATCTCAGTTTCCGCAGTCGGAGAGTCGGACTCCTCGCCTGTGATCCGGGTGAAGTCGTGGCAGAACTGGCACTGCGCCACAGCGGGCACGCCAGCGGCCTCTTCCGTCGACACGGTGCGATGGCAGAACTGGCAGTCCAGTCCGGCAGTGGTGACGTGCACCGTGTGAGGGAACGCTATCGGCTGCGTCGGACCGTCGCCGAAACCGAGGACGGCGGGAGGCTGCGCCCACCAGGCCAGTACAAAGAAGTAGGCCACGAAGGCGAGAACCAGAGCTGCAACGAGACCGATGACCGGAACAGCTATCTTGATAAGGGAGTTGCTCATCGCTTGCACGCCGGGAGACCCCGGCTCTACTGCGCCCCCCTGTAGAACAGATCAGAGATGAAGTCCAGCCTCTCGATGAAGAGCGAGAGTGCATAGAACCCAAGTAGCAGGAACAGGACTGCTCCCGCGTAGAGCGGGATGCGGATGCGGCGAGCCACGTGCCCTGGGATGTCCCTCGTGATAGCGAGGGACGGAATCATGCCGTGGGCCAGGAGCATGCACGCTCCGAAGCCAAGGGCCGATCCGAGGAGGAACCACAGCGCTGCGAGAAGGTCAGCAGCAGCAGCCCAGTCAGATGCCGTTATGAAAGAGGGGTCTGGGCCGGTCATTCACATCGTCCGAGGGCCTGCGTTTCAACAGCGTCGCCGGAAGCCCTGCCTGCTTCTGGATTGGGCGGAGAGACGCTGTGCGAACATACCATCGGCGATCCTCCCGCCAAGAAGAGCACGTTAAACCACCTCTGGGGTGGGTGTCAACAGTTTGTGATGAATTTCGCACACGGGTTGGGCAGATGCACTGAGACGCTCGATCCCCGAGATCTCCGGCGTCCCCTCTTCAGTGGATGCGGCCACTTGCAATCCTCTGGTGTCCGCCTACAATTGTTCGTCGCGGCCAGCTTGGCCGCAGGAGCGCAGCAGACGATGGCAGGACAGAACGAAGCGACCGCCCGAAACACCGTAACCCGTCGCGGCTTCCTGAAACGCGTTGCTTTGGTAGGCGCGGCGGCCTCCGCGTTGGGCATCCTCTCCAGGGGGCGCATCGGCGGCATCGGACAGCAGGGACGTTCCACTCCTGCCGACCTTCCAGGCGCAGGCTCCATCTTCCAGCCCCGCGGCGACACGCGCATCCAGCGCTGAGCGTTACGAATCGCGCTTATCCCTTACGGTTCCTAAGGAAACGCGTCGCGGATATCCCTTCTCACGGCGATTAACATTCCCCTGTGCGTTTGACGATGCATGAATCCTCTTATACGATGCGTTTGGTTCAACTGATGCTGCACCGATGCGGAGCAGCCCGCCGGTAGAAGGCGTACCAGCTCAACAGACCACTCAACGCTTGTGTGCGGAGGGCAGCCTTGGACAACATCGACCGACGAATCATCGAAACGCTCCAGCAGGACGGTCGTGCCTCTCACGCGCAGATGGCCCGCGAGTTGGGGCTGAGCGAGGGAACAGCGCGCCGCCGCTTGGCCAAGCTGTTGCAGGACAAGGTCATCAAGGTCGCAGCGATCCCGGACCCGGAACGTCTTGGTTACCACACGTCCGCTTTCATCGGGTTGCAGGTAGACCCGTCACGGGTTGAAGCCGTGGCAGACGAGTTGTCCGAGCTGGCGGAGGCGGAACACGTGTCCATCACCACCGGGAGCTACGACATCTTCATCTGGGTGAACCTGACGAGTTCTGAGGCCCT
The DNA here is from genome assembly GCA_965208625.1 of Dehalococcoidia bacterium. Taxonomy (GTDB): domain Bacteria; phylum Chloroflexota; class Dehalococcoidia; order Lucifugimonadales; family Australimonadaceae; genus Bin16. The sequence continues at coordinate 216,833 of OZ242348.1, read as the reverse complement.
CGCCTCGTTCCTGCATAACAAGGTGGGCATCGTGCAGGGCATACGGCATACGGAGACGTTCGTGAGTCTGGAGACGCGCAAGCGCGCCCTCGGCGCAGGGCTCCTGTAGAGCGGTCCTCGCCGGTTGACACGCTTCAGGCCGCTCCGTAGCATGAAATGACCGGGCCGAGGTAGCTCAGTTGGTAGAGCACAGCACTGAAAATGCTGGTGTCCCCAGTTCAAGTCTGGGCCTCGGCACCAGGCTGTAAGGGCCCGGTGCTGGTACGAGCGGAAGTGGCTCAGGGGTAGAGCGTCTCCTTGCCAAGGAGAAGGTCGCGGGTTCAAATCCCGTCTTCCGCTCCAGCTCCAATCTCCAAGAGTGTGCGAGTCCACCCTTACGTCCTGCCCAGGTTGCTCTCAGCGTTGTGCTGCGGGCAGAGTCAGCGCGATGCGCTTCGCTATAATCCGAACCAGAGCCGAAGTGGCGGAATGGTAGACGCGACGGTCTCAAAAACCGTTGAGGGCAACCTCATGCCGGTTCGAATCCGGCCTTCGGCACCACTCCAACAGCCCACGAAGATGAACTAGCGGCGCTGCCGCCCCCCTACGAGAACCGCTTGCCGTACACGCCGCGGGCGTTGCCCTCGTAGATGGCGCCCCGATCCTCATCGGACAGGAAATCGATGTCGTCGATGAGGGGCTTCGTGTTGTCGTACCACTCGCCGGTGCGCGGGTTGTCGGCCGACCCCGCACCAGGACGCTCGGTGCCGAACAGGCAGCGGTCCGTCCCCACTATCTTGAAAAGCAATTCCAGCGACTCCTGGTTGTAGAGGCAGGTGTCGTAGTAGAGGTTCTTCACGTGACGGTCGAACGTTTCCTCCCCGTTCGCGCCGCGCATACGTGCCCGCCAGCGCCCTATCTGGTAGGGGATCGAGCCGCCGCCGTGGCTCATGATGATCTTCAGCCTGGGAAAGTCGTCGAACACCGTGGACTTGGCAAGCGAGAGGATGGCGATGCTCTCCTCCGTGATGAAGTGGTTGTGGAACGACTCGCGCAGGTCCTTGCAGCTTGCCGGATGGATCAGCGCCGGTATGTCTTCATTCTCCATCTTCTCGTAGAGCGGGTACCAGTACTCCTCGCCCATCGTCGGCGTCGTGTGCTGCCCCTCGCTCGGGTCCGGGTTGATCATGATGCCGATGAACCCCAGGTCGTTGATGCAGCGGTCGATCTCCTCGAACGTATCGGTCACGGGCGCCCCATCGCACTGTGGCAGGCCCGCAACGCCCCGGAACCGGTCAGGCTCGTTCTGCACGGCCAGCGCGATCGCGTTGTTGTTCGCCTCGCAGAACCAGTGCACGATCTTGTCCGGCTTCTCTGAGTGCATCAGCGAGTACGGGCGCGGAGACAGGAACGCTATGTCCGTTCCCACGTCGTCCAACAGCTCGGAGTGACTCTTGCCCGCAGTCTTCCAACTGGCAACGGTCTCCGCGGTAACGCCCGCATGTCCTTTGCCGTGGAATCCGCGCCCGTTGATGAGGAACGCCTGATACTGACCGATCTGCGACCCTGTAACCAGATGCTGGTGCGCGTCGATGATCATCCTCGCCTCCTCTGCGACCTTGTGGCCGCATTATCCTCCAACCGCGCCCCAGCGCAACGTGCTCCCCGAACGACCGATCCAGACGCAGTCACATGAGTGGAACCTGCCCCTCCTGGAGACTAGACTCGGCAGGCCAGTGAGTCCCGTAGGAGGTGCGAGAGCATGACCGATCCCATCGTTGAACGTCTCACGAAGTACGCGGCCAGCCTCGGGCACGACGGCTTGCCCCCCGAGGTCGTGCAGCAGGTCAAACGGCTCATGATCGATTCACTGGGCTGTGGACTGGCAGCCAGCGATGCCGACCCGGTGCGCGCCGCTCGAGACCTGGCACTCGATGTGCAGGGGTCGTCACCAGCCACGCTGCTGGGCACCACCGAAACGACCACGGCGGACATGGCCGCCTTCGTGAATGGCACCATGGTGCGCTACCTCGACTTCAACGACTCCTATAACGGTAAGGACATCGCCCACCCCTCCGACAACATCCCCGCAGTGCTCGCCGCTGCGGAGGCGCACGGAGCGTCGGGGCGAGCGCTGATCACGGCTGTTGCCCTCGCCTACGAGGTTCAGGCTGCATGGGCGGACAGCTTCCAACTCGCATCAGGTGGCGCCTGGGACCAAGCCGCATATGCCGCCATCTCTGCGCCGCTCGGAGCGGGCAAGGTGATAGGCCTCGCGGCGGAACAGCTTGCGGAAGCGCTGCGCATCTCAGTAGTCAGCAGCATGACGCTTGGCGAAGCACGCCGCGGGACCATCTCCCACTGGAAGGCGGCGGCTGTCCCCAACGCAGGCAGGAACGGCGTCTTCGCAGCGATGCTCGCCCGGCGCGGAATGACAGGCCCACCGGAGGTGTTCTCCGGCTCGCACGGGTTCTTCGCAGGAGTGGCTGGCGCCCCCATCGAACTTGAACCACTGGCTAAGGAGGACGGCAACGACCGCGCGTTCCGGCTCATGGAGTCGCGCTTCAAACGGTTCCCGGCGGGCTTCGTCTCCCAGACCGCCATCGAGGGTGCGATGGAGGCACGCGAGGCGCTCGGTATCGCCGACACTGAAAACATCTCCCACGTCCACATCCGGACATTCGAAAGCGGCAAACGGATCATGGCGGGCGACCCCACCCGCTGGCGCCCTGAAACGCGGGAGACCGCCGACCACAGCATCCCATTCGTCGTTGCCTGCGCCCTTCGGTTCGGCACGGTCGAACCTGCGCACTTCGAGGACGACGTCCTGCGCGACCCGGCGTTGCTGGACCTGATGCAGCGCATCGAGGTCGTACAGGACCCGGAGTGTGACGCAGCCTGGCCGGAGGCCATCCTCAATATCCTGACCGTCCAGACCTCGGACAGTCGCGAGCACACGGCGTCCGTCCCCTACTACACCGGGCACTTCAAGAAGCCCATGAGCGACACAGATATCGAAGACAAGTTCCGGCGGCTCACGACCGGCCTGCTCGATGAGTCCCGCCAGCAGGCAGCCTTGGACCGCCTCTGGCATCTCGAGGAGCAGACCGACCTCGGCCAGGTCATGGCATCGATGGCAATCACATAGGCATCACCAGGCACAGCACTCGGCATTGCGAGCGTCTATAATCACCCCATGCAACAAGAAGAAATCCGCCTGACCAGTCTGGCTACTTGCGCGGGGTGAGCGGGGAAGTTCAGCCCTGAGGACCTCGGCGAGGTCCTGAGCCACCTCCCCCACGTGCAGCACGATGATCTGCTCGTGGGATTCGACACGAGCGACGACGCAGCCGTCTACCGCCTGACCGAAGACATCGCCGTCGTGCAGACGATCGACTTCTTCCCGCCCATCGTCGACGACGCCTACGACTTCGGCGCCATCGCCGCCGTGAACGCCCTGAGCGACGTCTACGCCATGGGTGGCACTCCACTCCTTGCGCTGAACATCGTCTGCTTCCCCGAGGACCTGCCTAAGGAGGTGCTCGGGCGCATGCTGCTCGGTGGCATGGACGTCGCGAAAGAGGCGGGCATCGTCATCGCCGGTGGCCACACCGTGAAGGACCGCGAGCCGAAGTATGGGCTTTCGGTTACCGGCATCGTTCGACCCGATAGCATCGTCACCAACGCCGCAGCAGCGGTTGGCGACTACCTCGTGCTTACGAAGCCGCTCGGCTCGGGGATCATCACGACCGCGGCCAAGGCAGGGGTCACCGATGACGCGACGCTCAACGGCGCTGTCGAGACGATGCGCCAGTTGAACCGCGCCGGCGCCGAGGCCATGGTGGAAGCGGGAGTCAAGTCCGCCACAGACGTCACCGGCTTCGGATTGGCGGGCCACCTGCTCGGCATGCTGAAGGCGAGCGGGACCGCCGCGAAGCTCCGCTTCTCCGACATCCCACTCCTGCCCGGAGTGCGGGAACTCGCCGACCAGGGTGTCGTTCCAGGCGGAACGCGGAACAACCTCGATGCGTTCGACCCGGACATCGCCTGGGGGCCCGACGTCACCGATGAGGAGAAGCTCATCTTCTGCGACGCGCAGACTTCCGGCGGTTTGCTCATCGCCGTGCCGTCTACCTCGACCCAGACAGTCCTGGACGGGCTTACCAAACGGGGGGTTACTGGAGCGGTGATCGGCCGCGTCGTCGCCCCTGAAGACGCCGCCAACACGCTCGAGGTCGCGGCCTAGCGTGGGCAATCGTTGCCATGAGCACGTATGACCTCCCGCCCGCACCTTCGCGAAGAACAGACGACCTCGTCGCGGAAGCACTGGACTCGGTAGAGACCGTCCTTGCTCTGACTGCCGACCTCGACACCCCCCAACAGCAGGGCCCCATGATCCCCATCGTGAACCCGGCGCTCTGGGAGGTCGGCCACGTGGGGTGGTTCTTCGAGAAGTGGACGCTGCGCAATCTCTACGAAGCGCAGAGCAAGATCCCTCAGTCCGACGCTCTCTACGACTCGGCGGCCATCGCGCACGACACCCGCTGGCGGCTGAGCTTTCCGACCTGGGAGGACACGCGAGCCTTTGCGCTAAAGGTGGCTCACGACGCGACCGGACGCCTCGGACGGGATGAACCGGATGCGCTGGAGCAGTACTTCATCCAGCTCGCCACCATCCACACCGACATGCACGCCGAGGCGTTCACGTATACGCGCCAGACGCTAGGCTTCCCCGAACCAGCGCTTCCATCGACGGCTGTTCCCTCACCACAGTCCGATTTCGAACCTCACGACGTCGCCGTTCCCGGCGGAACCTTCACGCTGGGCGCCATCGAAGGCGAGCTGCCGTTCGTCTTCGACAACGAGAAGTGGGGGCACGAGGTCCACGTCGAACCCTTCGCGATAGCAGCAACCGCGGTGAGCAACGGCGAGTTCCTCCGCTTCGTCGAGTCCGGCGGCTACCGCGACCGCTCATGCTGGACAGACGAAGGCTGGTGGTGGAAGCAGGCGCTCGGTGCGGAGCACCCCGTCTACTGGCGCCGCGAGAACGACGGCACGTGGCTGGCCAGACGCTACGACGCCTGGGTGCCCATCGACCCGCACGCTGCGATCATCCACGTGAACTGGCACGAAGCGAATGCCTATTGCGCCTGGGCCGGCAGGCGGTTGCCGACCGAAGCCGAGTGGGAGCTGGCAGCGGCGGGCGGCGCCGACGGAGCCACGAAGCGCCGTTACCCCTGGGGCGACGAGCCCCAGACAGACGGCCGCGCCAACCTCGATTTCCGAGGATGCGGCACCGTCGACGTACGCGCGTTCCCCGCGGGAGACACCCCCTTGGGCATCAGGCAGATGTTGGGCAACGTCTGGGAGTGGACCTCGACGGCATTCGGTCCGTACCCGGGGTTCGTCGCCGACCCATACAAGGAGTACTCTGAGCCTTGGTTCAGCGGCCACAAGGTTCTTCGTGGAGGAGCGTGGAGCACGCGCAGCCGCTTGATCCGCAACACCTGGCGCAACTTCTACCCGCCCGATCGTCGCGACGTGATGTGCGGTTTCCGCACCTGCGCGGCCTGACCCTCCGGAGGTATCGCTCGTGTACATCGGCCTCGTGACGCCTGCCCCGCCGTACAGCCGGAACGGCAACCGCGTCACGGCGAACCGCTGGGCCGGGATCCTTCGAAGCCTGGGCCACCGCGTCACCATCAGCCAGACCTACAACGGACAGGACTTCGACCTGCTGGTCGCGATCCACGCGCTGCGGAGCGCAGAGGCCGTCGCGGCGTTCAAGGCCCGCCGACCGGCCAGTCCCGTCGTGGTGCTCCTTGCAGGCACCGACGTCTACGGACCGCTCTACGAGGAAGGCGGCGGCCCCGTCCTCGACGCGGCAGACCGCCTGGTCACGCTCCAACGCCTCGCCGTCGACGAGCTCTGGCCGGAGCACAAGGACAAGGTGCGGACCATCGTTCAGTCCGCCAGGCCCACGCCGACATCCGGCCCGTCGCCGAACGCCCGTCACTTCGATGTGACCGTCGTGGGGCACCTGAGGCCGGTAAAGGACCCCTTCCTCACAGCCGAAGCAACCCGCCGCCTTCCACGTGAATCCCGCATCCGAGTGCTGCAACTCGGCGACTCGATGGGCTCCGCCATGACCCGCAGAGCCAGTGCGTTCGCTGCAAGGAACCCGCGGTACACCTGGATACGCGGCCTGCCCGCATGGCGCGCCCGGCGATTGCTCAAGAGGTCCCAGGTGATGGTGATCTCATCGCTCTCGGAAGGGGGAGCGAACGTCGTCTCTGAGGCCACGGTCGACGGTGTCCCGATACTGGCGTCTCGGATGCCCGGCAACGTGGGCCTGCTGGGCGACGACTATCCGGGATACTTCCCCGTGGGCGACAGCTCGGAGCTGCGGCGCCTGCTGCTCTGTTGCGAGACCGACCCCACCTTCCTCACCCACCTTCGCGAAGCCGAAGCGCCGCTCCGTTCGCTCCTCGACCCCCAGCACGAGTGCGCCGACTGGGCAGCGCTCCTCGATGAGATCGCGCCGGGCGCCAGCTAGCGCGCCAGTCGCCGCATCGCGGCTGACACGATATCGACCCCCAGCACCAGCAACAGGTACCAGATGAGGAGCAGGGTTACGGTCGTGTAGTGGAAGTGGCTCAGGGCGAGCCGGAACTCCATGCCCAGCCCGCCTGCCGCGACGAGTCCGACGACGAGGGTCGTCCGGATGATGACCTCCCAGCGGTAGAAGAGGTATGTGATGAACCGCGGCAGCGCCGCAGGCAGGATGGCGTACGCGATGACCTGGAACCAGCCGGCGCCCGACGTCCTGAGAGCGCGTGCCGGGCGAGTGTCTAGTCCCTCCACTACTTCCGCCGACAGCTTGCCGAGGATCCCGAAGTTGTGGATCGCCAGCGCCAGCGCTCCGGGAAGGATGCCCGGCGAGAATATGAACACCAGCAGCATCGCCCATATCAGCTCAGGCACCGAGCGGCTCAGCGCGTAGAAGAGCCGTACGATCCCGAGCCACGCGACCCACATCGGGCTCCGGTACGGCGCAAGCTCGCCCGACATGACATTGCGCGCCGCGAACATGAACGTAAGCAGTGCCCCGACGGCGGCGATTCCTGCTGCGAGCACGCTCATGGCGAGGGTCGCCAGTGCCAGCCGGCTAGCCTCCGCCCACGCTGCTCCGTCCAGATAGGCAGGCGTTCCTTCACGGCCTTTGCCTGCCAGGTCACCAAGGAACGACCACGCCCGCGAAGCCGTCTCTCCGGAGAAGAAGCCATGGCTAGGCCACGACTGCCCAAGGATGATGTACATCCACGAGCAGATGATGAGAACGAACATCGCCAACACGGAGCCCGACACGAACGTCAGCCTCAGCGGCCTGCTCTCCGGAACCTGGGCAGTGGTCGGGGTCGCACTCACGGCGCGAGCCTCCTCCGCACTTGCGAACTCCACAGGTCCACGAGCACAACCATCCCGACAAGCACCCAGAGGAACGTCCAGACGCGCGAGTACGCAAGGTCTTCGAGCGCGATCTGCACCTGGAACCCCAGCCCGCCAAGCCCGACCCAGCCGAGCACTGCCGCTGACCGTATGCCGCACTCCAACCGGTAGAACGTGTACGAGACCATGTCCGGGAGCGCCATCGGCAACCGCCCGAACAGGAACACCCGCCACTCCGACGCCCCCGAACGCCGCAGCGCGTCGAGTGGCGCCTGCGGCACGTCCTGCAGCAGTTCTGAGTAGATGCGGCCCAGGATTCCTCCGTAGGGGATGCCCAGGGCCAGCACCGCCGCCATCGGCGAGAGGCCTATGGCGGCAACGAACAGGAGCGCCCATACGAGCTCATGGATGGCCCGGAAGAAGGCAAGAACGGCCCGTGCGGCGCCGATCTGGGTGACGGCCCCCAGACGCGAGCGCGCAATGGCGCCGGATGCGATCACTCCCAGCGGGACACCGATGAGCAGGGCGACCGTCAGCCCGGCGACGGCATAGACCAGCGTCTGCCATGCGGCAGCTGCGGCTTTCCTGAGGAGTTCGGGCGAGAGGTCGGGCCGGAAGAGCGCACCGAGCGTCTCTCCGATCGCGATCAGGCCGCGCGGTCTGAAAACGCCCTCGCTCCAGTCGACGCCCAGCAGGCTCAGCGCGAACGCGCCGATGAGGATGAGGGTGATGGCTCGCCGGCTCTCGATCGCTCGCGGACGCCCCCGGGATGCGGGCGGCTTAGACCTCACTCCGGAGCCCCTCGATCTCGTACAGCTCATTGAGCACGTGGTCGCCGATGCTGAACGCGGGCACATCGAACTGCACGAGCCCGTTCCGCAGTCCCACGATGCGGTCGAAGAACTCGCGCGCAAGTTCGATCGAGTGGATGCTGGCGACGAGCGTTTCGCCCTGCTCCTCGGTTACGTCGGTGAGCAGGCGAACCACCTCTCTCGCTCGCGCGGGGTCGAGCGAGGCCACGGGCTCGTCCGCGAGGACGACGGTGGGGCGCTGAACGAGAACGCGGGCTATCGCGACCCGCTGCTGTTCGCCTCCGGAGAGGCGTCCGGCGCGCTGGTGCGCAAGGTGCGTGACGCCGACGCGCTCGAGTGCGTCGAACGCCAGCCGCTGGTCGCGGGGCCAGACCAGCGAGAGCAATGACTTGCCGAAACTCCACTCGCCGAGCCTGCCGGCCAGCACGTTGTGCAGCACAGACAGGTTTGGGACGAGGTCGAACTGCTGCGCGATCATGCCAACGAGGCGGGCGAGTTCGCGGCCAGGACGAAGGTTGGTGAGGTCACGCCCGCAGAGCTCGACAACGCCGGTCGTCGGGGCGGCGGCGCCCGCCATGAGGCGCAGGAGCGTCGTCTTTCCGGCGCCGCTCGGCCCGACCACGGCCACCCGGGTGCCGCGCTCGACGACGAAATCCAACGGCGCCAGCACGGTCGTTTGCCCGTAGCGCATCGAAGCGCCCTCGAAGCGGACGGCGGGGACCGCCGTCGCCGCGACTGACGTCTCGCTACTCGATAATGCCGAATTCGCGTGCAGCATCCTCAATCGCTTGGTACCTGTCGTTGCTCGTGCGAACGAACCGTTCGCCATTGAAAGACTCGGCGATCTCCTTCGCCTGCCCGCCCCGGTCAACGTCCACGGTGAGCAGCGCGTCGGTGATGTCATCCAACACGTCCTCGCCGAACTCGTCGGCGATCGCGGGGTGCGCCACCCAGTGGTAGTTGACGTACGCCGGCGTTCGGTAGAACACGTCGACCTTGGACGTGTCGACCTCGCCATTCGCGACGCGTCTCTCCCACACGGCCTCGCTGAGCGCGCCGGCGTCAAACGAGCCAGCCTCCACGAGTTTCCACGTGGTGTCGTGTGAACCGCTGAAACTGAGGGCGCCCAGCTCCGTCTCCGTGTCGACTCCCGCCTGGCTCAGGTAGTAGCGGGGCATCAGGTGCCCGGAGGTGGAGCTCTCGGAACCGAACGTCACCGTCTTGCCGCGCAGGTCATCGAGGCTGCTGATGCCCGAACCGGGCGCTGCGACGAAGACGGAATGGAACTCGCCGTCGCGCGGGCGGTGCGCGATCGCGTCGGCCTCGGGGACGTTGAGTCGCGCCTGCACGCCGGTGAGTGCGCCGTACCACACGAGATGGATGTCGCCCTGCTTGAAGGAGGTGACGACAGCGGCGTAGTCCGCCTGCGGCACGTAGCGCACGTTCAGGCCCGTTTCCTCGGCGAGGTACTCGGCCAGGTTGTTGAAACGCGCTTCCAGCAAGCTCACATCCTGATCGGGGATGCCGGCGATAAGCAGTTCCTGCTCTTCCTCACTCGAACATGCAACCATCACTGCCAGCAAGGCAACGGCCAACACAACTACGATCTTTCCCATGATTCCTTGTAACTCTCCGTCGGTACGTGATGAAGTGCCGGTATGATACCGTCTCGTGATAGCTGGTATGGGGAACGATTACGAATTATCATCGAACCATGGACGTGAGCGCGCTGAGGAGCTTCGTTGCCGTATGCCGTTCCGGCAGCTTCCGGGAGGCAGCCCGTGAGCGGCATGTCAGTCAGCCAGGCGTGAGCCGGCACGTGCAACGGCTCGAGTCAGAGCTTGGCGTGATCCTGCTGGCCCGCCACCGGAAACGCGTGGTGCCAACCGCCGCGGGCAGCAGGCTCTTCGCTTATGCCGTGGACAGCCTTGCTGCACACGACCGCATCATCGAGTCGCTCGCGCGGGATGATGCGGCGGTCGAAGGAGAGCTCCGCATCGCGGCCAGCACCGCGCCGGGCGAATACCTGCTTCCGGGCCTGCTATCGCAGTTCACCGAGATATACCCCCGGGTTCGGCCACACGTTGCCGTCACTGACTCAGCATCGGCGACCGCACAGGTCGTGGATGGCCAGTCCGCACTGGGCTTCGTCGGGATGAAGGTGGCGCACCCGTCTCTCGAATGGACGGTCGTCGCTGAAGACGAGTTGGTCCTTGCGGTGCCCGGAAGGCACCCTTTCGCTGGCAGGACTTCGGTTGACGTGACCGAGCTGAAGGGTCTGCCGTTCATCGAGCGGGAGCCCGGGTCCGGCACCTGGACCGGTCTTCGCGGCGCGTTGGAAAGAGCGGGTATCAGGGAGCCCGGATACATCCCGGTCATGGTCGTTAACTCGACCCACGCGACACTGGCAGCCGTCAACAACGGCTTCGGGTTCAGCATCGTGTCGTCGCTCGCGGTCCACGAGCACGGATTCGACCAGGTCTACCCGGCGCGCCTGACCGGCCTCGACACGACGCGAAGCTTGTACATGGTTAGGCGGACCTCGCTCGATTCCTCCGTCGCCCAGGCCTTCGGAGATTGGGTGTCGACCCGCTTCGCAAAGGGGCGCGAGACGATAGAACAGGGGTTACTGCAATGACCGGCCGCTTCAGTGTCACGGTCTGCACTTCCGCGGGCGAAGAACGCCTGTTGGCGGCAGAAGAGATCGTTCGAGGCCTGACCGCTGAACCGAAGACGCTTAGCCCCAAGTTCCTCTATCACGAGGAAGGCTCCGGCCTGTTCGATGAGATTACGCACCTGGAGGAGTACTACCCCACCCGCATCGAGCGTTCGTTGCTCGATGGCTCCGGCGCCGGGATAGTTCAGGATGTCCGCCCCCAGGAGATCGTCGAGTTGGGGCCCGGCAACAGCGCCAAGAGCGGGACGCTTCTCGGACCCGCCCTGCTAGCCGGAACGCTGAAGCGTTACATCCCGTTCGACATCAGCGAGTCGGCCGTACGGGAGGGCGCGCGAGCCCTGTTCGGCATGTACCCGGACCTGGGAGAGATCGCCGCCGTCGTCGGCGATTTCGAGCGCCACCTCCCCGCCATACCCGATCCGCAGGGAACACGACTCATCGCTTTCCTGGGGTCCACGATCGGAAACCTGCACCCGGACGAGCGGAGCCGCTTCCTCGAGGAGGTCCGAGCGCTGATGCCCCGGACCGAGGACGCACTCCTCGTGGGTGCGGACCTCGTCAAGGACACACGCATCATCGAGGCGGCCTACAACGACGCCAAGGGCATAACGGCCCTGTTCAACCTCAACTCCCTGAAGGCCGTGAACGATCTGCTGGGCACGGAGATCGACATCAGCCTGTTCAGACACCGCGCCTTCTTCAACGCCGAGCACTCGCGGATCGAGATGCACTTGCAGGCCGAGGCCGACGTAGCGTTCACCCTGCCGGCAACCGGCGACGTGGTTCGCATCGGAGCGGGAGAAACGATCTGGACCGAGAGCTCCTACAAGTTCACCAAGGACAGCTTCGCCGGGGCGCTGCACGACGCAGGCTTCGGCAACGTCCGCTGGTACACGGACCCTGACGAGATGTTTGCGCTGGTGCTTGCCCGTCCGTGATCCGGCGTCACCCGCCGACGGACGCCGACTTCAGGCGGCGGTACGCCGCCACCACCGCCTCCCACGCCACCTGCGCTCGCTCTGAGCGGATCGCAGTCATCTGCTCGCCCGCGCGGTAGCACCACGTCGATACGTTGGCTATCCCGGCTGCGGCCATCGCGTCCACTGCATCGCTGATCTCGTACTCCTGCCCCGCCGGTATCGAGAACGCCTGGAGCCACGCCATGGGCTCCTGCCCGGATTCACCGCATGCAGCGGCGACCGCAGCGCACGCGTCGTACACGTACGGGGAGACGGGCTGCCCATGCGCTCGCCACAAGGGCGACATTGCGACGACGTCAGCCGCCCGGGCAGCCGCCATCTGCTCCGGAAGACTTGGCCCGGGGAGCACGCCAACTGCGGTGCGCAGTCCAAGACCACGGGCGCTGCCGCACGCGTCCTCTAACAGGCGGACAAGGCCCCGCTGCAGGGTTGTCCGTCCGTCCATCCGGCCTGCACCTCCCGGCTCATCCGCTGCGGAAACGACAGTTTGCGCTTCCTGGCAGCCATCGCAGACGCATGCCTCCTGAGCGGGAACCAGCGGGTCGTCGAAGAACACAGCGTCGGCGCCTGCTCGCGCTGCCGCCTCGACCCAGGTCTGAAGCAACTCACGGAAGGCGGGCGCGTTGGGACAGACTACAGGGATTCGCCCCCCATCAGGTCGGACCTGCCAGGCTTCGGGATGCCGGAGCAGGAGATCGCTGAACGCCTCGCCTGCGAAGAGGCCGCCAAGCCCCCAGCAGTCCAGCCAGGCCCCGAGCCCGGCCTCGTGAGTAGCCTCCACCAGGGCGCCGATCTCGCCGGAGTGGAAGGCAAGGTCGTACTCGCTGAAGGTATGGACGACGTAATCGCACCCGGCTTCGACGATCTCAGGAAGGTCCCGTTCCGCGTAATGCCGGACGAACCGGTTGCCGAGATACGTGACGCCCAGTTGCATACGCGCGGCCCCGCGCTACTCGACGGTTACGCTCTTCGCCAGGTTACGCGGCTGGTCGACGTCGTTGCCCAGCAGGTCCGCCATCCGGTAGGCGAACAACTGCAGGGGTACGACCGCCACCATCGGCTGCAGCAGGGGTGGACACTCCGGCATCCAAAGCACGTCGTCCGCGTACGCCGTGGTCTCTGCGCTCCCGGCCGTCGCCGCGGCAATGACATTCCCCCCGCGAGCGCGCACCTGCGACATGCTGATGAGCATCTTCTCGTACAGCACGTTGCGCGGCGCGACCGCGACCACCGGCGTCTCCTCGTCAATGAGCGCGATGGGGCCGTGCTTGATCTCCGCGGCGGGCATGCCCTCCGCGTGGATGTAGCTCGTCTCCTTCATCTTGTACGCGCCCTCGCGCGCCACTGGTTCCATGAGCCCGCGTCCCAGGAAGAGGAACCGCCGTGCGTTCATGTAACGCCGCGCGACCTCCTCCACGTCTCGTTCTGCCATCTCGAGCGCGGCTCCGAGCAAGGCTGGCAGACGCGTGATCTCCTCCACGGAACGCGCCGCGCTCTCCGCGCTCAGCGTGTCACGCTGCTGCCCGAGCGCACAGGCCGCGAGATACATCACAACCATCGAATTGACCATCGTCTTCGTCGACGCAACGCCAACCTCGTGACCCGCGTGCATGAGCAGCGGATACTCCACGGCGCGGGTGGCCTCGCTCTCCGGAACGTTGGTGATGACCGCGGTCCGCGCCCCGCGCATCCGCGCCTCATGCAGCGCCTGCAGCGTGTCCGCCGTCTCGCCGGACTGCGTAACGCCCACGACCAGCGTGTGCCTGTCCAGCACCGGGTCGCGGTGAAGGAACTCAGCGGCGTTCTCTGCCCACGATGGGATGCGTGCGAGTGTCTCCACGTAGCGCGCGCCCACCATACCCGCATGGACGCTCGTGCCCATGCCTATGAACAACACGCGGGTCAGCGCCATCGCCTCTGCGTCGGTGAAGGGCAGCAGTAACTCGTCCAGTTGCGCTTCACCCTGTGAGAATGCGATGCGTCCGTGCAGCGCGCTCATCGCGGACTCCGGCTGCTCGTGTATCTCCTTCAGCGTGAAGTGCTTGTAGCCGCCCTTGGCAGCAGCCCCGCCGCTCACACCCACCGGGCGCAGCGCCCGCGTGGACGGGCGGCCGCCCAACATCCGAAGCTCGAACCCTTCCGGGCGCACCACTGCCGACTCGCCCGGCTCCAGGAAGATCGCGGTCGACGTATAGGGCGTCAGCGCGGGCAAATCGCTTGCGATGAGCATCTCGCCGTCGCCCGAGCCCACGGCGATGCCGCCCGCATTTCCGATGCGCGCCACGACGATCGTCTCCGGCGTTCGTGCGTGCATGCACGCTATCGCATGTGCGCCCCGCAGCCGTCCAGCAGCGAGACGCACCGCCTCTTCGAACGAGAGCCCGTCCGCAAGCAGCTCCTCGATCGTGTGGGGGATGATCTCGGTGTCCGTCTGCGAATGGAACTGATGGCCGTTCGCGATCAGCCGCGCTTTGAGCTCGGCGCAGTTCTCGACGATGCCGTTGTGGACGACCACGATCTCACCGGTGCCGTCCGTGTGCGGGTGCGCGTTGATGTTGGAGGCGGGCCCATGCGTAGCCCACCGCGTGTGGCCGATGCCCTGCCGTCCGGTGACGGGTTCGTTCTCCACCAGCCGGCGCAGATTGTCCAGCTTCCCCGCCGCGCGCCGGATGGAGAGGTGCCCGAAATCGTCCACAACGGCGACCCCTGCACTGTCGTACCCGCGATAGGAGAGCCGCGTGAGCCCGTCCAGCAGGATGCTGGAGGCGTCACGAGGGCCGGTGTATCCGAATATCCCGCACATACGACAGAGAGGAGTGTAGCACTCTGGCCCTTTCCGCATGCGGCCTTGTACTCGCTTACGTGCCCCCGTCCGTTGCGCGCATGGAGCCCTGTGCATCCTGGGCGTCTTGCCGGCCCCGGAACCAGAACAAGAGCGTCAGAGCGAGTAGGAGGGCTGCGCCTCCTCCAAGTGTCACTATGGCCAGGGGCGACCCGTCCAACAGTCCGTCGTACCTTCCCAACAGCGCGGCAACCAGCATCATCAGGCCAGTCAGCAGCAAGCCTCCAGTGAGCAGTCCGATGAGCATGAGGCTCTCGTAACGCATGACCCGGCGCTTGTCCAGCGGTTCCACTCTCCGCAGCAGCATCCGGCGTTCCAGCCCCTTCATCCCCACGAGGCGGTGCAGGGCTACAAGACCGACCAGGCATGCACCGAAGAGGATCATGTCCAGATACACGGAGCGGTCGCTCACCAGTTCCGTTTGAAAGTCGAGAAGTACATGCCATCCGATGCGGTTGTGGGACCATGCCGGCATGGCGTGGGGAAGGGCAGCTGCCAGCGCAAGGAACCAGAAAGCGATGCGGTCGCGGCCCATGGCCTGAAGCATCCAATATGCCGCGAGACCTCCGGAGAGCAGAAGCACCGGTTGCCAGGGCACGAAGAAGAGGGCCAATTCATCCGCCCGTGCCACCCATGTGGGCACCTGCACTTTCAGAAGGACGCCCACGTCCCAAAGCACGTAGGCCGCAAGCAGTAACAAGCCGGCCAGCAGCAGCGACTCCGCGGCAATGAACCGCAGGCTTCCACCACGCCAGTCCGGTCTACCGATAGGCTTCAACATGCCGCACCAATACCGACGTGAATTCCTCCCGAGCGGGCTCCCATTCAATGACGGACGCGCCCGCACCCCGCAGGTCCCTGGCAACGGACCTCGATTCCCATCTGGTCAGCCCCAATCCCTGCGATGTCTCCCGGGATTCCTGTGTGTCCACGTGTACAACCCGTACCGAACTATGCCGGCCGGAGAGTGTCCCGAGGGACGCAAGGCGGGTTATCGCCGTCCTGAAGCGCTCGAGGGAGCCGGCAGTTTCCCCAGGTCTGAGGTAGTGAACATCCAACCGCGTGATGACGAAGACATCCGGCCGCAGCCGGTAGAGAAAGCTCTTGCACCGTTCCACCGCTTGCAGCAGGTCCTCCTCCGGTGGGCCCGGCTTCAGGCCGGCCAGCATCTGTATGAGACGATTGAACTGACGTTTCCCCGCCTCGGGCGTCAACAACTCGCCTCTGCCGTCGTAGCTGTTGTAGGCGTAAGCGCCGAGCGTAGACCCCTGCGCGAGGTAGTACTGGGCCAGGGTACCGGAGGCCTCCACGGTGTTCTCCAGGGGATTGGACAACGGCACGCCTACGTCCATGTAGTCCGCCATGTCCAGGAAGACCCAGACTCCCTTCTTGGTCTCCGGTTCCACATCGTTGACCAGTGGGAGATTGTCCGCCCTGGTACCCCGCGCACTGGCCTTCCAGTTGATCCGCTTGAAGGGATCGCCCGGCTGGTAGGACCGAAGCTCCCGGAACTCGTCGGTGGCTGCCCCTGTCCGGGCAAGATCGCCCAGGTACCGGCCGCTCCTGCCCACGGCACGGACCTCGTTCAGACGGGTGATGCTTCGGATCCGGGGCACCACGGACACCTGGAATGAGGACCCGCCGGAGCCGGACACGCCCTGGTTGACGCCGAAGGGCGCGCGCGACTCCCAGCCGGTCTCATCCAGAGTGAACAGTCCACGCTTCGAGAATTGGACCTCGTAGGAGATGTCTGCGGAATAGCTCCCCGGCCATTTCCACACGACGCGCAGGTTGCTCCCATTCACTACCCGGACTTCGGGAGGCAGATGGTCGTGTACGAAGACGGCGCCGATGCCTCTACTGGCCGTCAACTCCCGTTCCACAACCAGGGTATCGCCGACCCAGCACGCGACCTTGGGGAGTTTCCTGGCCACAACGATGCCGGATGGAGGAGGCAAGGCAGTGGACAGCAGCGCCGAGACCAGGACGAAGATAGCCCCGGTCAGGATGACCACGTTGCCCAGGACCAGCCCCACCACCAGAAGGACCAGGGCGACGGCGATCCAACTCAGTTGGGACGGCTGGTACGTCACTACGTCGCAGTCCGTTCTATCTCACCGGGTACGGGCACCTGCGACAGGAGCTCCTCGACGACGAGGTCGCCGCGAACGCCCTCCAGTGTGTCTTCGATGTTCAGGATGATGCGATGAGCAAGCACGTCCGGGACGAGCATCTTGACGTCGTCTGGTACGACGAAATCCCTGCCGTGTATCAGGGCCATCGCTCGCGATGCCCTCAGCAGGGCCAGCCCGCCCCGGGGGCTGACGCCAACCGCCACCCTTGGATGTTCGCGGGAGAGTCTGACCAACTGCGTGATGTAGTCCACGATGAGTCGATCGGTGTAGACGCCGGTCTCCACGGACCGCTGCAACCCCACGAACCGGCGCACGTCGACCGCCGGCTCTATGTCCGCAGTGGGGTCATCCTTCTGCCAGTGGATGCGTCGCAGAAGGATGTCGTTCTCCAATGCCGCGTTGGCCGGGTATCCGGCGGAGAGCTTGAGCAGGAAGCGGTCCAGTTGGGCTTCCGGCAGCGGGTATGTGCCCTCCTGCTCGATGGGGTTCTGCGTTGCGATGACCACGAAGGGTAAGTCGAGGCTCAGGGTCACCCCGTCGATGGTGACTTGGCGCTCCTCCATAGCTTCGAGGAGAGCGGACTGGGTCTTGGGCGGAGCACGGTTGATCTCGTCCGACAGGAGCACGTTGGTGAACACAGGGCCCCGCATCATCTGGAAAGTCCCGTCCTTCTGCCGCCACACATTCATCCCCAGAATGTCGGAGGGAAGCAGGTCGGGAGTGAACTGGACACGCTTGGTGTCTCCGCCGATCGCCCGTGCGAATACTTTGGCCAGCAGCGTTTTCCCCAGGCCGGGATAGTCCTCGAACAGCACGTGGCCGTTGGCCAACGCCGCCGCCAGGAGCTTTCGCAGGAGTAAGCGATTGCCAACGAAGGCTTCGGCAACGCGGTCGATGATCTGTTCGCAGGAGGAACGGGCCTCTTCCAGTTCTTGTTCGTTCATGAGAGGGCCACCGCCCCATCAGGAATGAGCATCGTTCTCATCGGCATAGCCAACCTCCTTATTCGTCATCGCACGCTCTTGAGTGCGCCACTCATGTTCAGGCTGCCGTCATCTATGGCTTCTCTCGTAGTCCTGTGGTGAAGCAGGCTCCGGTTGCGTTGCGTCCCCGAAGAGTGACGCGATTGCCTTGTCGACCAGATCGAAACGACGCAGTGGGGTTCCAGACTCGGTCTTCGACCGGCCCCCTGGCCCAACGAACGACTGAGGGGCCGAGTCTGGCGCGTCGACCAGTAAGAACCAGCGGTCCACCGCGTCTTCCAGATCGTCGCCTCTCTGGCAATGGGCGACCACCAGAGCCACGGCCAGCGGTTCAGGGTCTGTCCCTCTGTCCAGGAACATCGAGGCCGCCTGCCATATGTCGCCCTCGCGCACCCGCTCGAGTTGCGGCACGGGAGAGGCCAGCGCCCAGCCCACCGTGTCCAGCGCGTGTTCTATCGCAGCGAGCCTCTTCGACCTCCTGCCGCTGTACCCGAGGATGTCCCACACCGGAGGCGAGGCAACGCCGCGGCGCAGAGAACGGCAGACCGCCAGCATCGCGTCCAGAGACGCCTCGCTGCGGTAGAGCAACCCGAACAGGTACACCCACAGGGGCTTCCAATCGCCGCGGTCCACGAATCGCTGCCGCAGTGCGTTTGCCAGCTCAGCCCGCGGGTCCGCCTTGCTTTCGAGGACCTGTTGATGACGAGACCAGTCCGTCCAAGCGGGCTCCACGGTTCCGGGTGTGTTGGCGACGATACGCAACTTGTTAATGACGTTCAGCAGGGTCGCCAGGAGCAGGACGAGGAGAGCGGTATACTCGAAAAGGGAGGCGAACCATAGCATCTCGTAGACCACGGGCCGCAGCATCAGCACGTAGAAGGCGATGGCGGCTCCGAACACGAAGCCCCGAACCTGGGATGCCGTGAGCCAGTTGGCTATGTCGGCTACGGCCAGATTGGAAGACGTGGTGCCGTACCGCGCCAACCGGGTCAACGCCAGAGAGAACATGCCTGCGGCAGTGATGGCGCCGCCAAATGCGAAACCGTGTCCGAATGTGGACAGGCCGGTAGCCGTGAGCCAGGTAAGGCATCCCACTGCGAAGTAGCTCACGGCTGACAGCATCACCTTATAGCGAAGGAAGACGGGACCCTCCAGCACCCGGGGCAGGAGAAGCATCGTAACTGCCGTGAACGACAACCAGGCGATGGAATAACGGGCTTCGTGGAACCCACCCAGGAAAGGCAGCAACGTTTCACCAAGCTCCATCGTTCCGGGACGGTCCAGAAGCACGGCGTTGGCGACAGGAAAGTGAGCGAGCCCAACTCCAACGGCCACGGCGAGGGCCGCGGCAAGAGCCAGTGCACTCAGAGCTCTTGATGCGTTCGCCGTCAACAGCGCGTACCGCTCAGGGACCTCGAACTTGGCGACATTGCGAAGCACCATCGCCGCGTAGGAGAGGACCGAAGCGACGATGAGCGCGGTCAACACCCCTGAGACATCGACCGCAAACGCTGTCGAAAGCACTCCGCTGCCGGAAAACACGACATATGCAGCGGCCAGCGATGCGAGATGCCAGATGGGGGCCCCAAGGATGCGGGCCACGCTGGGCCGGAGCACTCCGGCGTAGTGGACCAGTGCAAAGGGGAGCAGCACTGCGAGCGTTTGCAAGACCGACAGCGAGTACAGGACCGCCAGGTACGACGCGTCGACGGAGCCCGCACTTACCCCGTCAAAGCCTGTAGATGCGTTCTCCGCCGAGCGAGCCAGGATTGCCACCGCGCCCCATAACGCAACAACCCACGCAGCCTCGGTCCCGTAGAGCGCTCTGCGGAGTTTCGGAACGTACTCCGGTGGCCTGATCGCCATGGCACGCCGGATGACCGCAGCGGCGTAGGACAATCCCAACGCAAGTCCGAATCCCAGCAGTGCCCAGGTGCCGTCCAGGGCGAACGCATTGGAGAGAGCGCCTTCGTAACCCAGCAAGGCATAGGCGGCGCCGAAAACCGACAGTGGGACCCAGGGGAAGTCGACGATCTCACGGACGGGCGAGCGGACTTCCGCAACCGCTCGAGCGGCGATGAACGGGGCCACCAGGAAGATGCTCCAGACCGCCAGTGAGCTGAAACCACCCAGGTAGGGCGCGAGAGAGGCGATGTCGGGAGTCCACGGGTGTCCGGAGACCACGCCCGGCAATGTCGGTACGGACAACAGCAACCCCAGGCCGAGCGCGGCCCAGGCCAGGTCCGTCAGCAGCCGCTCGGCGACGGGGAGCACCGCAGTCAGCGGGATCACGCGGGGTGTTCCCCCGCCGACTCGCAGCCGCCAGGTGACGCGCTCGGCCAACTCTGTACTGCGCAACCACAGGGCAAACCTGCCTATGGCCAGCAAGACCCCGCACCACGCCAGGGGAAAGGCCAGGAAACTCAGGTCCAGCCGCATCAGTCGGGAGAGGAGGCTGTCCGCGTCCCACAGCAGCACGAGCGCCACCAGCGCGCCGATTGCCAGGAGCGCGGCGGCGAGCGCCGGGCGTTGAGCGAGGTCAGTGTTCCTCACCGCTCAGCCCCCACCACTGCGCTCCACGCGCGGTACATCGCTTCGTAGTGCCGGCGCGCGATCGGGTGCTCGCTGTAGTCTGCCTCCTCGAACCGGGAGATGAGTTCATCGAGCGCCTTCTGGGCGATCGGGAGTCCCTGGGACACCAGCAGGACTTCCACCTCTCGCGGCGTCGATTGTTCCGTTATGCCCTCGGCCCTCTCCTTCGCCCAGTCCAGGAAAACGTTATAGAGGCGAACTATCTCCTCCCTGAAGTCCACTATCCGGAAGCTCCGCGATTCGGAGGACGGCAGGTATTCGTCATCGCCTCCGAAATCTACCGACACCGGGTATTCACCCGGTTCGGTGCCGCTCCAACTGAACGTGAATGCTCTGTCGCTGCCGACGATTGCCAGTTGAGATGGGGCGTCCTCCCCTACGGAGACGTTGACGATGGCCCCGGTAATGGCACGTTCCTCCTCGTCGGTCACCGTCAAGGCGATACTCACCTCTTCATCGACCCCCCACACATCCGCCAGGTCCGCAGCCGCCTTCTGGAACTCGATCCGCAGTTGGACGGGCTGCGGCTCCGGGCCTGCGGCCTCCTCGACCTCTTCACCTTCGTCAACCGGGTCAGGCGCTGCCGGGACCGGCTCGGCTGGTGCACCCCTCCAACGCTTGCGTGCCGGGACCGGCATCAAGTTGGACCTCCTGCCCACGTAGGCGGCGGCCGCGGCCAGAGCAATGAGGCCGGGGGTTCCCACCCACAGAAGCCAGTTGAATCCGGCGGGCGTGATAGCGCCCTCCCAGAAGTACGGTACGGTGAGCGGGGTGTGGAGGTCGTCGCCGGTGTAAGTGAACACCACCGCGGCGCCCTGCAAGTCTTCCTGTTCCGGTACCGTGAGCTCCAGCGATGCGATCCCGAACTCGTCCGTCACGGCTTCCACGCCCTGACTCGACCGCACCGTCGCCTGCGGTATCCCTGTGCCCGTGTCGTCCAGCAGGGCCGCCTGAATTAACGTTGTGCTGCCGGGACTCACACTGTCCACCGGAGTCACGATGAGGTTGGCCGCAGACTTGACCACGAGAGACGCCGAAATGCTGGCGTCGAATGCAGGCGCCGTGAGCACTACCTCGGTTGTCCCCAGCGGTTCATCGCCGGGCACCGGGTATGGGTGCGTAAACGTACCCACGTCGTTGGTCTCAAAAGCAACGCCGGAACCAGCCGTCAGTTCCGCGCCGGGCACAGGATAGGTGCCCAGCAGGACGGTGCCTCGGAGAGTTGCCTCACCGCCCCGCGCCATGGGCTCCAGGGGTTCCACGACGATCCGGGGGAGCCCGACAGGAACATCCAGCGCGGCGCGGCTGGAAGCCAGTTGGTCCGTGTCCTCGAACACTACCTCGATGCTCAACGCGGACTCATTCGGGTCGTGTGCGGAACTCTCGTCGAAGGCTGCCTCAGCAGCCCACGCGAACCTGCCTTCGGCATCGGTCGTGAGAGACAGCGGCTCTCCGCCGAGCACCTTCACCGCAGCGTTCGGGACCGGGCGACCGCCATTTTCACGCAGTGCGCCCGTGAGCTGGAAAATCTCGCCGTCCCTTACGATGGTCGGCCCGTCAAGCGTCATGACGGTGAGCGCCAGCACCTCGAAGACGAACTCCGCCGAGGCCGGCTCTACGAACTCTCCTCCCGCGAAGTGGCCTGTGAGTGTGTGCTGACCCGTGCTTCCGAAGGAAGGATGCTGGTACTCGAACGTCCCACCCTCACCGACGTTCACCGCAACGAGATGTTCGTCCCCTGCGCTCCTCACGGCCAACTCTACTTGGCCGGCGGGCGAGAACGTTTCTGACGCAACCCTGCCCGTGAACGTCGCACCCTCGCCCTGTTCCAGGCGGAGCGGCCCTTCCAATGTCAGGGCTACAACGTGAAGGGCTTCCGAGCGGGCTGTCGCGCTGGAAGCGAGCACCGAGCCCTCGCCCCGGAACCTTACGCTGACCGGAAACTCCCCCGCGGTCGATGCCGAACCGGCGATCTGGAACCGGCCTTCTCTGTCTGTAGGGATCGACTGCTCAGGGTCGCGCCCGATCTTCACGCCCACACGCTTCCCTGCGAGAGCAAGCCCGTCTGCTCCGCGAAGCTCGCCGGACACCAGGAACTCTTCCCCTATCACTACGGAAGCAGGCGCGTAGACCGCGATCTCTGTCGGCAGGACGACCCGGAAATCCAGGCGGGCCGTGTTGTCCAGCAGGAATTCCTCTCCCTGGATCTCTACTTCCACCCAGTGCTGCCCCAGCCGCGAGAAGGACTCGGAGAAGGTGAATCGTCCCGCCGGGTCGGTCGCCACTGAAGGCGCCGTGTTCCCATCGAACGTCACCGTCAACTCGCGGCCGGCCACTCCCCTGCCGGAGTCTTCGATGAGCATTCCATTGAACACGGCCCGAGCGTTGAGCGCGACTTCCGCCGGGCCGCTCAGTTCGATCCTGTTCCCGGAGAAGACCTTGATGTCAGGGTCGCTCCAGGACTCGATGAACCGCTCATTCCCAACGGCGCGGGCGAGGAGCTGGTACCCGCCCAGTTCCATGTCCGCGGGGAGCTGCACCTCTGCCTCGAAGCGGCCGAAGCGGGATGTGGTCGTTCCGATCTTCGTGCCGCCATGGTCCTTCGTCTCGTTGATGTAGATCTCTACCGTCATCCCGCTGACGTTCTGCCCGCTGGCGGTGAGCACGGTCCCGCCCACCACGAACGGCGTCATACGCCGGATCTCCGCTGGCCAGCGGGTGATGTCCGTTACCGTCTTAATGAGCAACGGCTGCATGTCCGTTCCGCTCTCTTCGATGGGCCTGGTCACCGGGATGGGCCTGACCACGGGTGGAATGCCCGTCACCCGTGACGGCGCACCACCCGAAGCCGTTGGATCGAAACGCACCCAGCCGATCCCCTCCAACCCGATCTCTGCCCATTGGTGCGCCTGGTCTGAATAGACGGTCAGCTCTCCTGCCGTCGGCGAGATGCTCCACCCCGAAACCACCCTGGCAGGTATACCCACGGATCGGGCCAGGACGACGAATGCGCTGCTGAACTGTCCACAGGTGCCCTCTTGCCGATCGAAGAGGAACCAGTCCACGGGGTCGCGTCCCACGGGCAGCCCTGCACTGGCGCTATCGGCGAACGCGTAGGCGTACCGCGTCTTCAGGTAGCGTTCCAGTGCCTCGGCCTTGGCATAGGGAGAATCGTAGAGGCGGGTTATGTCCTGGGCCAACTGCCCGATCCGGTCAGGCAGGTCCGGTGGTAAGTGCGTATACGTGGTGTCAGGACTGGCAGCGGCGGCTTCATACTGTTCCTGTGAGAAGAACAAGACATTGGATGTCCAGGAGAGACTTGCTGCTGGACTGTTCGACGAAATCGTGGCGCTGAAGGGATAGAAAGCTCCGTCGAAGTCTGCCTGCAGCAGGTCGACTGACGAGGGCATCACTCCCTGCGGCAACCCTTGGAACTCTCGGGCAGGGAATAATCGGATCCGGTCGGAGACGACCAGAAGCGGGTTGTCCCGGAATCCGAATAGCGCTTCGGAGGCCCGCCTCCCGGAGGGAACCGAACCGAAGTCCCCGGTCTGGGCGATGTATGGCTCCCAAACCGCATCCGGAATCAAGACTCCGCTTGTGTACTGAATCTCTACGGGGTCCAGCTGCTTCCAGCTCCCATCCTCATATACGTCCCCGGTGGACGTTCTCAGATAACTCGTGTTAGCAGCCCCCAGCACCTCGTAAACAGGGAAGCGCGGCGGTCTCGCAGCCTGGCGCGTTGTCGTCCCTGAGTACACAGATGTTCTATCGCCTGACTCAACAAACGCCGCGCCGCTTTCCAGCCGGGTCACCTCCGCGCCCTG
Source organism: Dehalococcoidia bacterium (assembly GCA_965208625.1). GTDB lineage: Bacteria > Chloroflexota > Dehalococcoidia > Lucifugimonadales > Australimonadaceae > Bin16. The sequence continues at coordinate 192,557 of OZ242348.1, read as the reverse complement.
TTCCTCCAGTGCTTCCAGAGCGGCATCGCGCGTCGCTTCGTCTTCCCGCGCAAGCGACACGAGGTCCTCCCACGACAGCGATATGCCCGTGCCGTCGCCTGTGCCGACCCCCGATCCGCCTGAACCCGAACCGCTCCGCTGCTCGCCTGTACCGGCGCTGCCATCCGGTTCGGTCACGTCTACGCCCAGCCGCTCCAAGGCTTCCAGTGCGGCATCGCGGACCTCCTCAGCGGGGTCGGCCAAGGCCCTGGTCAAGGCCGGTATCGCCTCGCGGTACCCCCGCTCCCCCATGAGTTGAGCAGCTGCAGCCCGCTGCAGGGGGTCCACCGCGGTTTCGAGGATCAATAGCAGTGCATCGAAGTCCCACTGGGCCAGGGCCTCATCCGCTGCTGCCCTCACGTCAGCCGATTCGTCATTGGAACGAGCGTCGAGCAGAGGCCGCAGCGCTCCCCTGTCCCTGATATTCCCCAAAGCCAGTGCGACTTCTGCGCGAACCAGTGAGGAGGGGTCGGAACTGAGAATGGGCACCATCTTGTCGGACGCTGTAGGGTACTTTCGTTCCCCGATGAGCTGGGCAGCCGCGGCCCGCTGTTCCGGGTCTTCGGCACTTTGGAGGACTTCCAGCAGGGCGGCGAAGTCCCACTCGGCGAGGGCCTCGTCTGCGGCCGCCTTGACGTCGGCCGATGCGTCTTCGGACCGGGCGTCGAGCAGTGGCCGCAGCGCCACGCTGTCCCTGATCGCACCCAGGGCGAGCGCGACTTCTGCGCGCACCTCCGGGGCGACGTCCAGGTCGAGAGAAGGCGCGATCCTGCTCGCGGTCCAGTCGGTCTTCAGAGTACCCAGCGCCTGGGCCGCAACCGCCCTGACGGCAACGTCCGGGTCCGTACCCAGCGCCCGTAGCAGCGGCTCCTCGGCTTTGTCTTTCCCCAGGACTGCAAGAGCGCCGGCCGCCTCCGCTCTGACTCGGGCGTCCTCGTCCAAAGCCAGGGCCTGTATCGATGCGTCCAGTGCCCGGGGGTCGGCCAGCACACCCATGCCGTAGGCCGCCGCGGCCCTCATGCGAGGGTCTTCATGGTCCAGCAATATCTCTATGAACTGGTCGAGGGCCAGCGTGCTGAGTGCCGTCTGCGCGGCACCCCTGGCGTTCGTATCCTGCACGTTGTCTATCGCTTGAAACAGCAGGAGCAGTGCTTCCGGATCGTCTCGGCTGCCCCACAGTTCCGCCACCGCCTCCCGCACTTCCGGTCCCGCGCTGGTGGCCATCTCGTCGAGCGCGGTCTCCAACGCATGGTCGACGTCGACCTCCGCGAAGGCGTCCCTGGGGATGGGATCGACGGTCACCCAGCCCAGGCCGCCCAGGGCGACCTCCGCCCACTGGTGGGTCTGGCCGCGATGGACCGTCTGGGTGTCCTCCTGTCTCACGACCACCCATCCGGACACCACTCTGGCCGGAATCCCCGCCGCCCTGGCAAGCACTGCAAACGCGCTGCTGAAGTTGCCACTGGTGCCCACGCGGTGGTCGAAGAGGAACCAGTCGACCGGGTCCTGGCCAGGCGGCGCCTGGACCTCCACCTCCGCGCTTGCGGCTCCGAAGGCATACTCCTCCTGCAGGTATATCTGGAGCAGACGGGCTTTCAGGTACGGAGACTCGGCGTCGCCGATCTGTCCGGCCAGCTCATAGACACGCGGGGGAAGCCCATCCGGCAGCTCGAGATAGGCCGGGGCCGCAGCCGGAGGAGCCTCGACCTTGTCCCGCAGCGCGAACACCGGAAGGGTAGCCTCCCACGTGTAGCTGGACACGCCGCTGTCGACTATCAGGGTCTCGCTGAATGGATAGTACGTCGCCGGGGTATCGACACTCTGCAGGTTCTTGGATATCGGGAGCACACCCGCCGGGAAACCGTCGCCCCCTTCGATGGGCGATACCACTATCCGGTCGACGAATTCATGGAGCGGAGTTGCCCTTGGCAGGTGCAGTTCTTCGTTCAAGGGCGCCAGCGCGTCCGGGACAGAGGCGTCCTCGTCCAGCTTCACGCCAGCCGGGTCCGACTGGCTCCACGTTCCGTCGCTGTAGCTGTCCCCTGTGGCGGTTCTGAGGTACCTCGTGTGGGCTGAGCCCGCCACTCGGAATACAGGAATATTCTCGGGTGGAAGGAGTTGCCGTGCCGTGGGTTCCGATAGCAGGGACGTATCCGACACACCGCTCGCGGCAGCAGCCCCTGAGTCCGCGGGCTGTCCGGACGACGACGTTCCGTCCGCTTGCTGGAAACTCCTCACTGCCGCCGCGAAGCTGGCAGGCACCTCCAGGAACTGCGCGCGAGGGAAGAGGAGCAGTCCGTCGATAGGCTCGGTGTCCAGCAAACCGAAGGCACCGGCGGCTGCCAGCCAGACAACCAGAGACACCGCCAACAGCCTCCAGTTGACTAGTCCGGCAATGGTCAGGGACAAGAAGAACGCCGCCAGCAGGAGAAGGCCGCCTGACTCCAGGTAGGAGCGTTGCACCAGGTGTTCATCGTAGGAGATCGCGTTGCCCAGGATTCCCGAGAAGGACAGGTACGCCCCCGCCGAGACCAGAGCAGCCGCCACCAACATGCCGGCGGCGAGGGACCACGAAGGCCGGAGAGACGTTCTGCGTAAGGGCCAGCCGAGAGATGTGATAAGCGCGGCCAGCGCAATGACGATGGATACGGCGAAGGCCAGGAACTCGAGCAGGTCGACACCGTTGGGTACGCCGAATCTCCTCTCTTGCGACGGACTGACTGCCAGTATGTCCTGGGGGCCTGTAGACACCACGGATACGACAGATTCGAGGAGCAGAAAGAAGCCTGCCAACGCTGCCGACAGCAAGAGCAGGAGCCTGATCTGACGAGCAGCGCCACTGGTCAGTGGCGCAGTGAGGCTTGGAGTGAAACTTCGCATGTTGCGGTTATCTGGACGGAGTCTATCAGCCGGATGCTCCAGCCCTCACTGCGAGTCCGGCAAGGCGCCGCCGGAGGCGTGGCCACTGCGCAGTGCCTCGGATGCGAGGTATGACATCTGCCCCTTGTGCGAGCGAAACGCCCCTCCGTACCCTGTTCCCAGGCCGTCGACCTCCGCCTTTGCGCCCCACGGAAGACCCAGTTGCAGATCGTTGCATTCCCGTTGCTCTGCCGTTGCCTTCCGTCCGCATCACCGGTGCGGAGCGCAGCCCGATTGTTGCAATAAAGGGCCCGAACCACGAGAGAAGTACGCCTGATGCAGCAGAAAGCAACAGAGAGTAGAAAAACGCGCCTTCACTCCCCCCGCAGTCCTTCGCCCCGAGGTTGGCGATTGAGGTCGGTGGGGTTACTATCCTGGCAGCGCGCTATGGAGAGTCCCCCTATGTGGGGACTCCGTTCGACGGGATAGACCCGGCGTCCGTCAGCCGGACGCCGCTGGCCCAGGTGGCCTTGAGGAGGGCAACATGGCACGAGGTCCAGTGATCGACGCGGACGGCCACATCCTGGAGCGAGCCCAGGATGTGTGGCGGTACATCGAGCCGCCATTCGATAAACGTGGGGGCGGCCTCTGGCCGGGAGGTCATCCGTGGGATGCCGAGCTGGCCGGAACGCTGACCAACCACGATTACAAGGACGGAGGTCTGGAGCCCGAGCGCCAGGTAGAGACGTGGCTGCGCATCGCTGACCGGGAGAACATCGAGACGGCTGTCCTCTTCCCCACCGGCTCCGGACACGTCGCCTACATCCCCGAGCCCGAGTGGGCGATCGCGGTCTCGCGCGCGACCAACACCCACTTCGCGACTGACTACGGCGCAGCATCGCCGCGCCTCCGCCCCGTCGGCGTCCTGCCCATGCGCGACCCGCATGCAGCAGCGGAAGAGCTCCGCCGGGCGGTCACGGAACTGGGGCTGGTCAGCTTCGAGATCCTCTCGCAGGGACTTACGATGGGATTCGGTGACCCCTTCTATGACCCCATCTTCGCCGAGGCCGAGCGCCTTGGCGTGCCGCTCTGCATACACGGCACCCGCTCCAGGCCCGAGGAGGTGGGCGCCGACCGGTTCAAGACGTTCGCCGAGGTGCACACCTACGTCTTCCCCGCGTCCGTCACCCTGCACTTCGTCAGCGTCATGGCGAACGGGGTGCTCGAACGCTTCCCGAAGCTGAAGCTCGCCTTCCTGGAGGTCGGCGCGACGTGGCTGCCCTACTGGCTGGACCGGCTGGACGAGCACTGGGAGCTCCGTGGCGCGGTGGAGTTGCCGCATGCCACGAAACGGCCAACGGACGCCTTCCGCGAGCATGAGATCTACGTGAGCGTGGAGCCGGAGGAGACGTTGCTCCCCCAGACTATCGAACACCTCGGAGACGACCACTTCCTGTTCGCATCCGACGTTCCACACTGGGATGCCCGGTTCCCCGAGAACCTCGAATACCTCGAGTCTCGGCAGGACATCTCTGCAGCGAGCCTCCGGAAGATCACGTACGAAAACGGGAAGCGCCTCTTCGGGCTCTAGCCTTACCTAACGCTGAGGGACGGCCTTCGGCTCCACGGGCTGCAGCACCCCGATGTAGGGCAGATTGCGGTAGCGCCCGCCGTAGTCCAGCCCGTAGCCGATGACGAACTCGTCCGGCACCTCGAAGCCCACGTAGCCTATGGGGACGTCCGCCATCCGGCGCACGGACTTGTCGAGCATCGTGCAGACGCGAACACTCGCGGGGCCCTTCGCCTGCAGATACTCCAGCAGATAGCGCAGCGTGAGGCCGGTGTCCACGATGTCCTCGACGATGATCACGTGCCGCCCCTTGAGCTCCGTCATCACGTCACGGATGACATCGATGCTCTTCTCCCGCTCCTCGCCGTAGTGCGTGATCTCCATGAACTCGACCTGCACCGGCAGGTTCATGGCCCGCATGAGGTCCGCCATGAACACGACCACGCCCCGGAGGATGCCGATCAGCACCGGCTCCTCCCCTGCATAGTCCTCAGTGATCTGAGCGCCGAGTTCCCGTACGCGCCTCTGCACGGTGGCCTCATCGAACAGCACACGCTCCGTCCCCTCGACCGACACCTCCGAGAGTGGCCCGAAGCCGTACTTGCCCATCAGCCGCATCAGGTCGCGGCGGTAGAGCAGTTGCACGTTCACTTCCGGATACAGTTCCCGCACGTGCCGGAGCTTCCGGTTCTTCTGGGTGACCAGGTTCTGCTTCATCGTGGTCAGCTCGAAGTACTGGTCGTACTCCGGCAGGTAGAAGTCCGGCGTGAACATCTCCACGACGCGGCTCCCGTCCCACCGCAGGGGGAAGGAGCGAGGCTCGTAGAGGTAGTTGATGTGGTAGTAGTCGAGAAGGTCGGCGAATTCCTTCTCGCTCGGGTGCATGAAGGCCTTGGTGGGAGCCACGTCGTCCATCTCACGACGGCCGCCACGACGCCCTCTCCTAGCTCCGCCTGCGTCCCGGTCCCGTTCTGTCCCTCGCGGCTCATTCGACGGCGGGGGCATCCCCAGCGCAGCGCGTTCCGCAGTCTGCCTGCCCCGGCCGCGACGACGTGATGGGGTTCGTTGCGCTTCGCCAGGACCAGCATCCTCTGCCGGACGCTCGCTTACCTCCTCGGTCGACTGCGCGGCAGCGATGCCGGGCGAACGGCGTCCGCGACGACGCGTCGGCGCCTGCTGCGGCTCTTCAGAAGCCGCGTCCTGCGCAGGCGCTTCGCTTACCTCATCGGACGGAGGCGCGCCCGCTATGCCAGGCGAACGACTCCCACGGCGGCGCCTAGGTGCGCGCTGCGCTTCCTCGACAGCAGCATCCTCTGCAGGCGCTTCGCTCACTTCCTCCGAAACAGGTGCGGCAGCTATGCCGGGCGAACGACTCCCACGGCGACGCGTGGGTGCGCGCTGCGGTTCCTCGGCAGCAGCATCGTCTGCAGGCGCTTCGCTCGCTTCCTCCGAAACAGCTGCAGCAGCTATGCCGGGCGAACGACGTCCGCGCCGACGCGTTGTAGCCCGCTGTGGTTCTTCGGGTGCAGTGTCGTCCTGCGCAGGCGCTTCGCTCGCTTCATCGGACGGCTGCGCGGCAGCGATGCCAGGCGAGCGACGCCCGCGACGCCGCGCAGGTGCGCGCTGAGGTTCTTCCGAAGCGGCCGATGATTCGTTCACCGCATCGGTCGTAGACGCGCTTTCGGTTGTGGCGTCCGCAGTACGGCCACGTGTGGCCCTGCGCCGTCGAGGGCGCGGTTCCGGGTCCTCGGGGGGGTCTGCCTGCTGGGGATCCTGCACCATCTTGTCAGACCTCTCGTTCCAGGTTTGTCAGGTTCATAGCGTGGAGTGCTGCTCTTCCACCCGTAGTGCGCCGCGTACGTATTCCGCAGTGGTCGCAACGTTGTAATCGGACCCGCCCAACACCAATGCTTCGACCGCTGCCCGCGCCGTGTCCATGGAGGTATAGCACGGTATCCTGCGCTCTGTTGCCGCCCGGCGTATCTCGAATCCGTCGCGCAACGCCTGCGCGACCTCCTCAACCGTGTTCAACACGGCGTCCACCGTCCCATCCGCCACAACGGAGTAGGCGTTGGGATGAGGCTCGGCCACTTTGTTCACTTCGTTGACCGTCAGTCCCAGCCCGCGCATCAGCGCCGCTGTTCCCCGCGTGGCATACAGTTCATAGTCCATCGAACCCAGCATCTTCAACCACGCAACGGCATCAGATTTGTCCCTGTCCGCGATGGTGATGAGGATGCGACCGGAAGGCGGCAGCATGAGTCCCGCTGCCATGAGCGCTTTCGCCACCGCGGGCCGGGTGCTCACGTCTATCCCCATCACCTCCCCGGTGGACTTCATCTCTGGACCCAGATACGTGTCCACTCCCGCAAGCTTGGACATGGAGAATACCGGCGCCTTCACACTGGCCATGGGCGGATCCGGCTGCAGTCCGTCGGTGTAGCCCTGCTCTGCTATAGAGTGCCCGAGCATCACGTTGGTCGCCAGTTGCACCATCGGGATGCCCGTGACCTTGGAGATGAACGGCACCGTGCGGCTCGACCTGGGGTTGACCTCGATGACGTACACCGACGACAGCCCGCTGTCGGCAGCAACAGTCAGGCCGAACGGTCTGCTCTCGTCCACGATGACATACTGGATGTTCATCAGGCCGCGCACACCAATGGCGAGCCCGATGCGTGCGGTGTAGTCGACGAGCAGGTCCCGTTCGTGCTCCGATATCCCTTCCGCGGGGTAGACCGCCATCGAGTCCCCGGAGTGGACGCCCGCGCGCTCGATATGCTCCATTATGCCGGGGATCAGCACCTGCTCGCCGTCCACGACCGCATCCACCTCAACCTCACGTCCCTGCAGGTACTTGTCGATCAGGATGGGGTGGCCCGGCGCGGCCTCGAACGCGCGTGACAGGTAGCGCCGGAACTCCGTCATGTTGTCCACTATCTCCATCGCCCGACCGCCGAGCACGTAGCTCGGCCTTACCACCAGCGGAAAGCCGAGCCGCTCCGCTATCGCGTTCCCCTCGTCGAGCGAAATCGCCGTGTCGCCCATCGGCTGCGGTATGCCGAGGCTCTCCATGAGGTTGCCGAACCGCTCGCGGTCGGAGGCGATGTCTATCGCATCCGCGGACGAGCCGAGGATTGGCAACCCCGCCGCGCCGATCGACTGGCTCAGGTTGATAGCGGTCTGCCCGCCGAACTGCACAACCGACGGCGGATACACGCCGTCCATGCCCTCGTTCTCGATGATGTCCCGGACACTCTCCTCGTCGAGCGGCTCGAAGTAGAGGCGGTCGCTCGTATCGAAGTCGGTTGAGACCGTCTCGGGGTTGGAGTTGACCATGATGGAGTTGACGCCTGCGTCGTCCAGCGCCCATGCCGCGTGGACCGAGCAGTAGTCGAATTCGATGCCCTGTCCGATGCGTATCGGCCCGCTGCCGATGACCACGGCCTTGTCTCCCTGTAGCGGCTCCGCCTCGTTCTCCTGTTCGTAGGTGCTGTAGAAGTATGGCGTCACTGCCTCGAATTCGGCAGCGCAGGTGTCCACCATCTTGTAGACGGGCCGCAGTCCGAACCCATGCCTGAGCGCTCGCATCTCCTCATGCGTCCTGCCCGTGAGCGCAGCTATAACTTCGTCCGGCATCCCCAGCCGCTTGGCGTCCCACAGCAGCTCGCGGGACATCGTTTCAGAGCGAATCCGCTCCTCCATCTCGATGATGCGCAGGAGGCCATGCAGGAACCACGGGTCGACGTGGGTCGCCTGCGCCAGCGCGTCCGGCGTCATACCTCTGCGAAGCGCGGCGGCCATCGCCCACAGCCGCTCATCCGTCGGATCGAGCGGAAGCTCCTCGGCTGCAAGCCCGTCCCACTCCGGCGACTCCCACAGCAGCGTGCGGCCACCGAGCTCTATCGAGCGCACCGCCTTCTGCAACGCAGCCTCGAACCCCCGGTCTATCGCCATCACTTCGCCCGTCGCCTTCATCTGCGTACCGATGACACGATCGCCCCGAGCGAACTTGTCGAACGGCCAGCGCGGCGACTTGATGACGCAGTAGTCCAGCGCAGGCTCGAACGCGGCTTTCGTGCGCTGCGTCACCGCGTTCGGTATCTCGTCCAGCCTCCGCCCGACCGCGATCTTGGCCGCAACGCGGGCGATGGGATAACCCGTTGCCTTGGACGCCAGCGCAGATGAGCGGCTCACGCGCGGGTTCACCTCGATGACGAAATACTGCATCGGGTCGGGTACGCCGCCCGGCAGCACCTCGCCGACGATCGGATGCGGCGACAACCCGAACTGGATATTGCATCCGCCCTCGATGCCCAGCGCCCGGATGATGCGGATGCTCGCGGAGCGGAGCATCTGGTACTCCTTGTCCGAGAGCGTCTGGCTCGGCGCGATGACGATGCTGTCTCCGGTGTGGACGCCCATCGCGTCCAGGTTCTCCATGTTGCATATGGTGATGCACGTGTCGGCAGCGTCGCGCATCACCTCGTACTCGACCTCGCGCCAGCCGCGCATCGAACGCTCCACCAACACCTGGTGGATGGGGCTGGCCGCGAGCCCGCTCGTGACCACCGTCTCCAATTCCTCCATCGTCGTGGCGAATCCGCCGCCCGTGCCGCCCAGCGTATACGCCGGCCGCACCACCAGCGGCAGACCCAGCTCGCGCCCCACCCGCATCCCTTCCTCCAGCGAGTTCGCTATCTCGCTCGGCGGGGTGGGTTCTCCCAGCCGGTTCAGCAGGTCTCGGAAGAGTTCACGGTCCTCTGCCGTCTTGATCGTCTCGATGGAGGTGCCGAGCAGCCGGACGTCGTACCTGTCGAGCACACCCGCCTCATGCAGCGCGACCGCCAGGTTCAGCCCCGTCTGCCCTCCGAGTGTCGGCAGTAGGCCCTCCGGACGCTCCCGCGCGATGATGCGCTCTATCACCTCGACCGTCAGCGGCTCGATGTAGACCGCATCCGCCACCCCATCGTCCGTCATGATGGTCGCGGGGTTGGAGTTGACGAGGACGACGGAGATGCCCTCCTCGCGCAGCGACTTGCACGCCTGTGTCCCCGCGTAGTCGAACTCGGCCGCCTGGCCGATGACGATGGGCCCGCTGCCGATGACGAGTACCTTGCGGAGATTAAAGGGTATTGTTGCTTGCATCGTCTAACCGCCTCATCAGGAGACTAGCGAACGAAAGGTATTCAAGTGTCCTTGCTTCGTCAGGGTTTGCCACATTATCATGCGCTTTCGGATTTCGGATGCCCAATATAGCACCCATATACAGGAATTTAAATCCTGCCTGTTCATCTCTATCGGATTGGGATTGTAGGGCGTTCAAACGAAGCAACGAATGGTTCTCGTCGAATGCAGCAGCCATCAATTGTTGTCCGTCTTTATTTAGACCAGACAAAATCTTGACTTCATTATTGACTGCCTTGAATGCTTCAAAGATCGCCGATGCGTAATGGCCACTAGCATACAACGGGGCTGCAACGGCTTGAATTTTCTGGTGCGTAGAGGATGGCAACCGAGGAGCACTAGTTAAGGTTGACTCTACTGGCCCGGTCACTTCTGATTGCAATTCTAGCTTCTGGATAATCGACTTAAGCTGAGTTTCGTAAGACCCGATGTCCATAAGGTAGTATTTCTGACGCTTACTGGGGTCGCTAGTCCCGACACCGGACCCCCTGAAGCGGCGCTGCTCTTCAGCGCCAGGTCCCAAATGAATGCTGAGCAAATCCCAAACTTTGTCCCGCCACAGTTTCCAATCTTGATTCGTGTATTCAAGGTGCCTCAAGTACTCGACTTCAGCAAGACACTCTTTCAACTTAGCAATCAGCTCCGTCATAGGTTTCCTTCTTGGCCGTTCACCATGTCCAGGAAGCGGTCGAAGATGTATTCGTTGTCGAGCGGCCCCGGAGACGCCTCCGAGTGGTACTGGATGGTGAGCACCGGCAACTCGCGGTGTCGGATGCCCTCGATCGTTCCGTCGTTCAGGTTGCGGTGCGTTACCTCGATGGCGCCAGGCAGCGCCTCGTCGGAAACGGCGAACCCGTGGTTCTGCGCGGTGATGTAGACCCGCCCGGTAGCGATGTCCTGCACCGGGTGGTTGCCCCCGCGGTGGCCGAACTTCAGCTTGTATGTCTCCGCGCCAAGCGCGCGGGCGATGATCTGGTGCCCCAGGCAGATGCCGAGCGCAGGCACCCGCTCGATGACCGAACGTGCCGTCTCGACGGTAGGCGCGTTGTGTACAGGGTCGCCCGGCCCCGGCGAGAAGACGATTCCATCCGGGTTGTCGTGCAGGATCTCGTCCGCCGTGGCGGCTGCGGGATGAACGCGCACTCGGCACCCGCGCTGTGTCAGAAGCCGCAGGATGTTGTACTTCACGCCGCAGTCCACCACCGCGATTCGCCTGCCGCCCTCACCGCTCCACTCGTAGGCCTCGTCCACCGTCACGCGGTCGACGAAGTTCACGGTGTCGTATGGAGGCAACGACGCCAGTTCACGGAGCGCCGTCTGCGGGTCGCGCGTAGTCAGCACGCCCATCATCACCCCGTGGGAGCGGATGCGCCGGGTGATGGCCCGCGTATCCACGCCCCATATGCCCGGGACGCCCTCGTCGGCAAGATACGTGTGCAGCGTGCGCGTCGAGTCATAGTGGCTCGGCGTCGACGAGTGCTCGCGCACCACGAACGCCGCAACCTTGATGTCCTTCGATTCCGAGTCCGAACCGTTGATGCCGTAGTTCCCCTGCATCGGGTACGTCGGCACGAGGATCTGCCCTGCGTAGGAAGGGTCGGTCAGCATCTCCTGGTAGCCGGACATGCTCGTGTTGAAGACGACCTCACCAAAGGCATCGCGCTCTGCCCCGAACGCATGGCCCTCGTACACCGTCCCGTCGCTCAGCACGAGATACGCGGCCGTCACTGCCCCACCTCTCCGAATGCGATCTGTCCGCCCGCGATGGTCATCCTCACCCTGCCCTGTAGCGTTTGTCCGGCCAGCGGCGTGTTCTTCCCTTTCGACGCGAACCGGCTCACGTCAACCGTCCAGCGCTCCTCAGGGTCGAAAAGCACGACATCCGCAGGCGTGCCGACTGCCAGTGAGGCCAGGTTCGCGAAACGCTCGCCCAGCACCGACGCAGGCCCTGTCGTGAGGCGCGCAACGAGCGTCGGCAGGTCTATGGCGCCCGACCGAACGAGACCTATCAGCGAGCCAAGCGCCGTTTCGAGCGTGGAGATGCCGACCGCCGCCTCGTCGAACGGCGTCGCCTTGTCCCCGAACGTGTGCGGCGCATGGTCGGTCGCCACCGCGTCTATCGTGCCGTCGCGCAGCCCCTCCACGAGCGCCTCGCGATCGGTGCGCGACCGCAGCGGAGGGCTGACCTTGGCCCGCGTTTCATACGCGGCAAGCGTGAGCGATCCGGCTATGCCGTCCGCCGAGCCATTCGCGCCGAGCACCCATTCGTCCGTCATCGTCAGGTGATTGGGCGTTACCTCTGCCGTGACGCGCAGCCCGCGCCGCTTGGCATTCCGCACCATCTCCACGCCGCCTGCCGTACTGATGTGCGCCGCGTGGAAATGTCCACCAGCGAGGCCGAGCAGCGCGATGTCTCGCGCTACGATCGATTCCTCCGCAGCCGACGGATACCCCGCGAGCCCCAGCCGCGAAGCGACCGCCCCTTCGTGCATGCCCAGCCCAGCCGTGATGGAGTGGTCCTCGCAGTGGTCCATCACCGGCAGGCCGAGTTCGCCCGCGTAGAGGAGCGCGTGCTCCATGAGCAGACCTGTCGCGACCGGGCTTCCATCGTCCGTGAACCCGACAACGCCCGCATGCGCAAGCTCCTCCATGTCCGTCAACTCGACGCCCTTGCGTCCTCTCGAAACCGCGCCGAACGCCAGCACCCGCACCGGCCCTGCCTCCCGCGCGCGCTCCGCTATGAAGCTGACGACGGCAGACGTATCTATCGCCGGCGACGTATTCGGCATCGCGCAGACCGTCGTGAATCCTCCGGCTGCGGCAGCCGCAGTGCCCGTCTCGATGGACTCCCTGTCCTCGAAGCCCGGCTCTCGAAGGTGCGCGTGCAGGTCGATGAACCCCGGCGCAGCAACGAGCCCCTTTCCGTCTACGACGAGCGCGTCCGCGGGAGCCGTCTCCGGCACATCCGCGATGACGCCGTCCCGCATGAACAGATTGCCCGTACCATCTGAGCCCGAGACCGGGTCGATGATGCGTGCGTCCGTGATGAAGATGGGCCTGCTCACTCCGCCGCCTCTTCCTGCCCGCCGGTCAGCAGTTGGTAGAGCAGCGCCATCCGCACCGCGACGCCGTTCGTCACCTGTTCCTCGATCTGCGAGCCCGGCCCATGCGCGAGCGACGACGCTATCTCTACGCCTTCGTTCATCGGACCCGGGTGCATGAGCAGCGCGCCGGGCTTCGCTTTGCGATAGCGCGCCTCGGTGACCTGCCAGCGCCGCGTGTACTCGCGCATGCTCGGCAGCATGCCCGCGCCCTGCCGCTCCTGCTGGATGCGCAGCGCTATCATCGCGTCAGCGTCCTCTATCGCCTTGTCGAGGTCGTGCTCGACGCTGACGCCCTGCAGGCTCTCCCCTTCCCCGCCGCGCAGCAGGTCGAGCGGGATGAGTGTCGGCGGGCCGCACAGAACGACCGACGCCCCGAGCGCCTGCAGGCCGAACACGTCCGACCGCGCAACACGGCTGTGCAGCACGTCACCCACGATGACGACGCGCTTGCCCTCGAGTCCGCCGATGTGGTGCCGCATGGTCATCAGGTCGAGCAGCGCCTGCGTCGGATGCGCGTGGCGTCCGTCGCCCGCATTCACAACGCCCATCCGATGGAGGTTTCGCGCGAGGAAGTACGGTGCGCCCGAGTGCGGGCTCCGGATGACGATGAGGTCCGCCTGCATCGCCTGAAGCGTGAGCGCCGTGTTCAGCAACGATTCGCCCTTCTCCGCGCTGCTGCCAGAGCCGCTGATGTTGATGACGTCCGCGCTCAGCATCTTTCCTGCCTGCTCGAACGACACCCGTGTCCGGGTGCTCGGCTCCAGGAAGAGCGTCAGCACCACCTTCCCCCGTAGCGACGGGGCCTTCTTGATGCTCCTGCTCAGCAGTTCGCGCATCGCTTCCGCCGAGTCCAGCAGCGCTGTTATCTCGTCACGCGAGAAGTCGTCCAGGTCCAGCACGTGCCTGCGGCGATGCGGCGCCTCCGTCTGCGTCGCGACCGCGCTCTGTTCCTGTGCGTGCGTCATCATGTCGACACCGCCTTCGTGCGCTCGACGATCCCCACCTCTTCCACGCCGTCGATCTCGCTGACCCGCACCTCCACGATCTCGTCGAGCGACGTGGGAACGTTCTTCCCCACGTAGTCGGCCCGGATGGGGATCTCGTGGTGGCCGCGGTCCACCAGGACTGCGAGTTGCACGATGCGCGGCCTCCCGAGGTCCATCAGCGCATTGAGCGCGGCGCGGGTGGTGCGCCCGGTGAACAACACGTCGTCCACCAGCACCACCGCCTTGCCCTCGATGCCGGAGGGCATCTCGGTGGGACGCACGAGGGGCTGCGGACGGCTCGTCAGATCGTCGCGGTACAGGTTGATGTCCAGCGCCCCGACCGGAACGCTCGAGTCTTCGAACGAAGCGATGGCGTCGGCGATGCGCCGCGCAAGGGGCACGCCCCTGCGCCGGATCCCCACCAGCGTCAGCCCATCGAGTCCCTTGTTGGACTCAACGATCTCATGCGCGATACGCGTCAGCGCTCGCCGCATCTCCTCGCCAGTGAGGATAAGCCGTCCTTCTGCCAAGAAAAAAACCTCTCGCCCGCCGGCAAGAGGTCTCGTCTCATACTCCGGGACGCGACCCGTCCCGAGTCTTACGCTACCTAACCTTGCCAGCCTCACGGGACTGGATTTAAAGGTCGGTTGCGGTGCAACACCGCACCGGAAGTATAGGCGGCGCAACCCAGTGCTGCAACCGCCCGCCCCACGTGATGCGTGACGCAAGCAGGATCCTCTCTCCCTTGAGAGGGTGGCAGTGACCGGCAGAAAGGTGTGGGGAGTTCTGGTGTAGGGGCACCTCTTGTGGGTGCCCTGCCCGGGGCAATACAGAGGAATACCCCTCTCACGCGGTGTGGCGGTCTCCCCCACAAGCGTTGGGTGGGTGGGAACAACTACACCCGCTAAGCGGACACCTAGTTCTCGGAGAACCCGTGCGAAGGCCGGCGTCGACTGCGCCGCTCCAACTGCTTGCGGGCGTCCTTCAGCAGCTCCAGCTCATCCCAGAGCCGGTCGAACGCCGGCTGCTCCAGCAGCTTCTGCTGCACCCCGAGGTTGCCCTGGAATATCTGCGCCACCTGGTAGGAGAGCACCTCCGGATCGTCCGGAAAGTTGACCTCCCGCACGTAGCCACCGCGCGAGGCGACCAACTGCCGCACGAACGAGGCCGCGTCGAAGCGCACGTTCTCCACCAGCGACGGGTCCACCATCTCGTGGCTTTCGTCTTGCAGGTACTCCACGTCGGCTGCGAGGTAGGCGTTATCGCGCAGGAACTCCCGCACCTTGAACCGTCGACCTCCAACCGCAACGACGCTCAACCGTCCGCCCCCTGCTTCGCTCGTCGTCATGATGTGCGCCGTCGTGCCGGTCTCGAACGGCGTCACCTCGCTCGTTCCCACCTCGCCGCCCTCCTTGAGCAACAGCACGCCGAACGGTTCGTCGTTCGACAGGCACTCGTCGGTCAGTTGGAGGTAGCGCGGCTCGAATACGACGAGCGGCAGCTCCATCCCCGGGTACAGAACGACGGCCTGCAGAGGAAAGAGGCGGAGATAACCGGTTTCAGGGCTTTCGGCCATGCCGAGAGTGTACAGACGCAGCCTCGTGCGTCAACCGCCCTTGCCCCCGGATCACTGGTCCCCGACGGTGCGAACGTTGATGTCGTTCGGTATGCCGCCCGCGCCGATGCGCGTCGCTCCGAACACGACGACTCGGTCGCCGGGTGCCACAGCGCCGCGTTCGCGGAGTGTGGCGAACGCCTGCAGCACGCGCGTCTCGGTGCGATCGGAGAGGTCCGCATGGATGGGGCGCACGCCATAGCAGAGAGCCAGCCCGTTGCAGACCGCGGGGTCGGGCGTGAACGCGTAGACGGGGGCCTTCGGCCGCAGGTGGGAGATCGTCTTCGCCGTGTGGCCGGACTGCGTGAACACCACCAGCGCCTCGGCCTGCAGCCGCTCCGCTACGAAGCGCGCGGCCTCGGCCATCGCGTGGGACTCGTCGTGCGGGTGCTTGACGTGGAACGGCGTTTCGGCAGTCTCAGCCTGCAGCGCGATGCGGCCCATCGTCGCTATCGCTTCCACCGGGTACTGCCCGACTGCCGTCTCCTCGGAGAGCATCACCGCGTCCGTACCGTCGAGGATCGCATTGGCGATGTCGCTCGCCTCTGCTCGCGACGGGATGGGGCTGTCCATCATCGAACCCAGCATCTGCGTAGCCGTGATGACAGGCTTCCCTGCCTCGTTCGCCTTGCTGATGATGAGCTTCTGCAGCAGCGGCACTCGCTCCGGCGAGACCTCCACCCCGAGGTCGCCCCGCGCGACCATGATGCCGTCCGATTCTTCGATGATCTCATCGAGGTGCTCGATCGCCATCGGGTGCTCGATCTTCGAAATGATGGGCGACGCCGAGCGCATCTTCTGCAGCAGCTCCCGGCAGGAGCGCACGTCGTCGCCGCTGCGGACGAAACTCATCGCGACGTAGTCCACGCCGATGAACACCCCGTAGGCCAGGTCCTTCCGGTCCTTCTCGGTCAGCGGGTCCGCCGTGACCCTGGAGTCCGGCAGGTTGACGCCCTTGTGCGACGTCAGCACGCCGCCCGAGATGACGGAAGCGCGCATGTCGCCGCTCTTCACCTCGGTGAGGCGCAACACGAGGTTCCCGTCCGCGATGAGGATGCGGTCTCCTACGCTGACGTCGCTGGCCAGCCGCGGGTACGGGATAGCGACCGAGCCCTGCGTCGTTGGCACGTCGTCGCACAGGACGCGCACCGTCTCTCCCGGTGTGAGCCGGACGCCGTCGGGGTCCTCCACGACGCTTGTGCGCAGGCGCGGCCCTTGGATGTCCTGCAGCAGGGCGACGGTGCGCCCGATCTCACGGCTGACGGCCCGGATGCGCGGAACGGTCTGCTCCAGCTCAGCATGCGTGGCGTGGGAGAAGTTGAGGCGGAAGACGTCCACTCCTGCCGCGATGGCCTGCCGCAGATGCTCATCCGAGGCGACCGCAGGCCCAAGCGTGGCGACGATCTTTGTGTGGCGCGGAAATCCATTCATACGCACAGATGATAGCCCCCGCCGGTTCCCAGCAGGAACCACCTACCGTGACATACGCCCCTTACCCTGTCGCTCCCCCCTCCGCTACGCTGTCTGTATGGCTGACCCTCAGGCTCGACCTATAGGCCCCGTCTATGGCTGGCAACCGCACCCATCGACAACGTCTATGGCTCGGGCTCGAACTTTTGAAAACACTGGCCTTCTTGAGATTCTTGATGCTCCAAAGCCCGGGAAGCAGGCCACGGCCACGAAAACGCTCCGATCAAGGATCTCAAGGATGCCAAACGGCATGGCCGGTTTACTCGTAAGCAGCCGATCAAGGGTGCCAGATTTCGGCGGGGTTGGCATTCTTGATGCGCGCCGTACGCCGTCAACTCCGGTTAATCAAGGTTGGGCGAAGGATGTGGTAAAGTTGCGCACGAGAGGGCGCTTCCCAACATGGAGCCGGACGCTCCGAGCGCGATGCGCCATGATCCGGATGAGGCCGCAAAGGGCGCGCTTCCCGCATCATCAAGACATACACGGAGGGAGAGCACATGTATGACGTGCTCGTCGTTGGCGGCGGGATAGCCGGGCTCCGCGCCGCGGTTGCCGCGAAGGGAGCAGGCGCATCGGTAGCGCTGATCACCCAGTCGCACCCCACCCGCAGTTACTCGGTCACCGTACAGGACGGCATCAACGCGCCGGCCGGCGCCGATGGCCGCGAGAGCCACATCAGCGAAACGCTGGCCGCCGGAGCGGGACTGAACGTCGCATCGGTGGTCGAAATCGTCTGCAGCGAAGCAGCGGGCCTCGTCGAAGAGCTCGACCGCATGGGCGTGCCTTTCAACCGCGTCGGCTCCGTCATAGACCGGGCGAGCGTCTCCGGCTCTGGCGACGCCCGGGCCGCCTTTGTAAACGACATCACCGGCCTCGCCGTCACGCAGACCCTCTGGGAACAGGCCATCGGCGCGGGCGTTGAAATCTACGAAGAGTGGATCGCTCTCTCGCTGGTCATAGAGAACGGAGAATGTGCGGGCGTCGTCGCGCTCCAACTCGCCACCGGTGAGGTGGAGCCGTTCCGCGCGAAGGGCGTCGTGCTCGCTACGGGCGGCCCGCGCCGCGCATTCGAGCCCAGCACCGCATCCCTGCTGTGCAGCGGCTCCGGCATCGCACTGGCGTACGAGGCCGGCGCGGCGCTCGCGGACATGGAGTTCGTCCAGTACTACCCCGCTGTGCTGAGCGGCAGCCGCCTCGCTCTCTCCCCGCTGCTGCTCGGAGCGGGCGCGGTGCTGGAGGACGGCAACCTCCGGCTGAACGGCGCCTTGGACAGCGCGCAGGTGGAGGCACGCTTCCCCGACACGCTGATCCGCGTGGATGCGCTCGCCGGTGTGAACCTGCTCGAGGCTCCCGCGCCTGTGCATCGGGCGATGTCCCGGCTGCTCGGTGGCATCGACGTAACGGTGCAGGGGGAATCGTCCCTGGCAGGACTATTCGCAGCCGGTGAATGCGCGGGCAACGGCTTCCACGGCGCACAGGGGCTGGACGGCAACTTCCTCCTCGCGTCGATCGCCTCCGGCAAGAGCGCCGGGTTGGCAGCGGCGGCGCAGGTGCGCCCGTTCGGCGACAGCGCCGTCGGCGAGCAGGCCGCGGGCGCGGTGCGCTCGGAGTTGGACGCTGCGCTGGGCCGCCCCGGTGGGGCGCCTGTCGCCGCCCTGCGAAGCGAGTTGGCGTCGCTCATGCATGAGAAGGTGGGCGAGAGCCGCGACGGCGCCGGCCTCGGCGAAGCCCTGCAACGCATAGGCGCGATGCGCGAGGAGCACGCGCAACTCGGCGCGGGCTCCGACGCCCGTGACTACAACTTCGGCCTCGTCCAGTACCTGGAAGTGGGCTGGCTGCTGGACGCCGCGGAAGCCATCGCCGCGAGCGCCCTGGAACGCACCGAGAGCAGGGGCGTCCACAAGCGCACCGACCATCCGGCACAGGACGACCAGCAGAGCGCTCGCCTTCGGGTCACGAAGGGCGAGAGCGGAGCACAGGTGAGCAGGGAGACCGCTCCCGCATAGCAGAGACGCAGCGAGCGTAGAGAATCGCAGAGAGGAGTCGCGCAGATGGAGATTACCTTCAAGTTTCAGCGCGGAGGCACGCGGGCACAGCCCGAGTACGTCGACTACCAGATAGACGTGCCGCCTGAGATGACTGTCTTCGATGCGCTCGTGGCCGTGCGCGAGACCCAGGACGGCACGCTCGCCTTCAGGGGCAACTGCTCCGTCGGCTTCTGCGGCGACTGTACCCTCAGCGTCAACGGCGCGCAGAAGGTCACCTGCCTCATCAACGTCGGCAAGACCCAGAAGGAGGGCGTCATCACCGTCCAGCCGATCCGGTACGCGCCGGTCGAGAAGGACGTGATGCACGACATGCGCAAGTTCCTCTGGGACAAGGTGGATGTCTTCGCGCGCGGCGTCGTTCCCAACGGTGGCCACCCCGTCACTGACGAGGAGCTCCGGCCCGTCCGCAAGGCGATGCGCTGCACCACCTGCGGCCTCTGCGACGAGGGGTGCACGGTCATAGACGTCAACCTAGACTTCTACGGCCCCGCCGCGCTCACCAAGCTCTACCGCTTCGCGTTCGACCCCCGCGACGGCATCACCTCCGAGCGCCTGCGTGAAGGCAGCGAGGTCCACGGCATCTGGGACTGCGTCCACTGCTGGGAGGCGACGGAGCACTGTCCGTTCGGACTGGAGCCCACGCACCTCATCATGGACACGCGGGACCGGGCTGTCGCCCACGGAATCAAGTCCGGCTACGGCAACAAGATGCTGGAGCGCCACTACGACGCGTTCGAGGAGTCCATCTCCCGCAAGGGCTGGCTCGACGAGCGCTCCGTCGCGCTCCAGACCTACGGCGGCCTCATCAAGGGCGGAATCAAGACACTCCCCCTCGGCCTCCGCGCCCTCCGGAAGGGCAAGGCAACCCTGAAGCCGCACTACAAGCGGCCGGGGGCTGAGCACATCAGGAGGATCTTCGACCGATACAACCGCGACAACGCGGGGCTGCGAAAGGAGAAGCAGCGATGAGCCACCGGTTCGCCTTCTACCCCGGATGTGTTTCCAAGGGCTTCTGCCCTGAACTCTACGACTCGTTCGTTCGGGTCGCAGCCGAGTTCGACATCGAAGTGGAAGAGTTGAAGGACGTCGGCTGCAGCGGCGCGGGACTCATCCCGGCTGAGATATCCGACCCCATCAACGCTCGCACGCTCGCCAAGGCGGAGGCCATGGGCCTCTCCCTGCTCACCATCTGCAGCACCTGCCAGGGTGTCATCGGTGGGAGCGCGCTCCGGCTCACTGACCCTGCCTACCGTGCCCGCATCAACCGCGAGCACCTGGCCGATCAGGGGCTCGAATACAAGGGCACGACGGACGTGAAGCACTTCCTCTGGGCGCTCGTCGAAGACGTGGGACTGGACGTCGTCCAGAGCAAGATCAGGCGCCCGCTGGACGGCCTCGGCTTCTCCCCCTTCTACGGCTGCTACCTCCGCCGCCCCATAGACGTCATCCAGCGCCCCGAGCGCAAGCTCTATTTGGAGCAGGTGACCGAGGCGCTGGGCGGCACGAACGTCGACATCAGCGGCAAGGGCAAGTGCTGCGGCTTCCCGTCGCTCACCGCCAACGAGGAGAACGCCTTCGCCATGACCGCGAAGCACCTCGGCGAGGCGGTCAGCAAGGGCGCAGACGCCATGGTCGTCCCCTGCCCGCTCTGCCACCTCGAGATGGACGGCGAGCAGAGAGAGGTTGAGAAGGCCACAGGCCGCCAATTCGACCTGCCCATACTCCACCTCCCGCAGATCGTTGGCCTCGCCATCGGCCTCGACCCCAAGGAACTGGGCCTCTCCCGGCACATGGCCTCCACCAAGAAGTTCGTCGCGCAGCTCCAGCCTGTCGGCTCGCTCGTCGGTGCCGGAAGCTGACGAGCACTCGTCACACGAGACGTTACCCTTGCGGGCTGCCTGGAGCAGGCAGCCCGCAAACGTGAGACCAGCACCTGTCGGTTACCTTCCGCCGTTATGTCGGTTAACATACCCACCATGGCTGCCGCCAACCCCTTTTCGGTCAACAACACGCGTGTACGCAGGCTAACCGTCAACGGCGAATCACTCGTCGAGAAGACGATAAGCCGCAATGCGCCGCTGGACGTAACCTTGACAGAACTCAAGGCGGAGATGGACTCGTACCGCGACCAGCTGACCACAGCGGGCGTCCCGATGCCACGAGTCGTCGAGAGCCAGGTCACAGACGACACCATCGTCTACCTCTGCGAGGACGGCGGTCTGAACCTTGTCGAGCGATACGAGCAGCCGGAACTGCTGACCAACGGGCGCGCGGACGTGCTGACGAGCGCCCTCGGCATCATCAAGCGCGCCATCGACGCCGGGCTCGCCATCGACCCGCACATCAAGAATTTCGTAGGCGAGGACGCAGACCTCACCTACGTGGACTTCTCACCACCGCTGACCATGGCCTACGTCGAAGCCCGATGCGCGGTTGCCAGGGACACCGAACGGGACATCCTGCGGGAGAACTTCGCCTACTTCACCCCGTACTTCCTCCCCTACCACTTCGCCGGCGACTTCCTGAACGTCGACCCCACTGCGGACCGCCTCTTCCCCGCTCTCCACGCACTGCTCACGGACACCGGACTCATCTCGGATGTCCCGCTCGCGGAATTCATCTCACAGGCACGCGCCATCCGCGCATTGGAAGACCGCCGCCTGCAGGAGCGCATCTACCTGATCTAGGCTGCGTAACGGTCTGTTGACGAGTACCCTCCGGGTACCCTGAACGCAGCGCTCACTCGGAGGAGCTCACATCGACCCGCTGAACGGCATCTTCTGGGGCAGCCTCGGCCTCCTCTCCTGGGGCATCGCAGACTACCTCGCGCGTTCCGTCTCGGTGCGCGTCGGTAGCCTCAGCACAGCCATCCTCGTCCAGTTGTTCGGACTCGCTCTGCCGCTGCCGTTCGTCATCCCCGAGCTTGCCGCCAACGGCCTCGATGTGGACTGGGGAGCGATGGCGATCTGGGCGCCCCTGTGTGGAGCGTGCCTCGGCGCCGGCTACCTCTGCTACTACACCGGCCTGCAGCGCGGCTCCGTCTCAGTCGTCTCGAGCGCGGCGTCCGCCTGGCTCGCAGTCACGGTCACGGTCACCGTGCTCTTTTTTGGGGAGCACATCTCGCTGCCGCAGGCCCTGCTGATGGGCGTCGTGCTGGGCGGCATCTTCATGCTCTCTGTACAGCCGTCCACCCGCTCCGGCGGCAGCACCGGGCTGGTCTGGGGACTTGGTGCGATGTTCGCACTCGGGCTTGCACTCGCCGTGCTGGACCGAGTCACCGAAGCGTCAAGCCCGATGGTCGCAGTGCTCATCGTCAGGGCGCTTTCCATGTTCCCTGCGTATCTCTTCATCCGGTCGCGCGGCGAGGTCATCCGCCTGCCGCA
Organism: Dehalococcoidia bacterium; assembly: GCA_965208625.1. GTDB lineage: Bacteria > Chloroflexota > Dehalococcoidia > Lucifugimonadales > Australimonadaceae > Bin16. The sequence continues at coordinate 170,296 of OZ242348.1, read as the reverse complement.
GGGATGGGATGGGAAACGCCTCCTGCTCGGAGCGGCGCTCCTGGACGCCGGAGGCTACGTCACCTACAACCTGGGCATCGATGCCGCGCCGGTACCCGTCGTCGCGCCGATCGTGGCCGCACACCCCGTGGTGACGGTCGCTCTCGCCATCGTCCTGCTCCGCGAGCGGCCGCGCTTGCTGCAATGGGCCGGTGCAGGCGTTACTGTGGCGGCGGTCATCGCGCTGAGCGCGGTCGCGGCATAGTCGAGCCACACTGGCCTGCCCCACAGCCTAGAGCAAGGTACAATCCCCGCCTACATCCATCCGGAGGCAGAGCGATGCTCGTTCTCGTAGTGAGTGTGAAGGTGAAGCCAGGACGCGCGGACGACTACATAGCCGCGGTTCAGGCGGATGGCGAAGGGACGCACGCGAACGAGGAAGGCAACTTCCAGTTCAGCTGCGTCCGCGACCAGAACGACCCCGACCGCTTCTTCCTGTACGAGGTGTACAAGGACGAGGCGGCGCTGGAAGCACACCGCGGCATGCCGCACTTCCTGAAGTATCGCGAGGCGACGGCGGACATCTACGCCGAGGACCCCATGCGCCACATGTGCACCAACGTCTTCCCCCCGGACTCCTGGTGGACGTCCTGACTCTCCCGTGAGGCCTGAGCGCTGGCCGTTCTTCTACGGCTGGGTCATCGTCGGTGTTGCGTTCGTCGCCTCCGGCATCGGGTCCGGAGTCGCGATATGGGGGCCGAGTGTCCTGCTCCTCCCGATGACCGAGGAGCTCGGTTGGTCACGGGCTGAGTTCTTCTCCGCGTTCCTGGTGCGGGAGCTCATCATCGGCCTCGCCGCGCCACTCGTCGGGCCGCTCTACGACACGAAGCACGGCCCGCGTGTACTCGCGCTCGCCGGAGCGGTACTGCTCGGTGTCTCGATGGTGTTCATCAAGAACGTCACGGAACTGTGGCAGTTCATCGTCCTCTTTGGCGTGCTGGGTGGGATTGCAGAGCTGGGTGGCGGCTTCTTCATCTCCCAGGCGCTGGTCCCCAAGTGGTTCGTACGGAAGCGCGGCCGGGCGCTCGGCGTCTCCATTATGGGCGTCGGATTGGGAGCCCTCGTCTTCCCAACCGCCATCTCTTTGCTCATCGATGCTGTGGGCTGGCGCGGCGCATGGCTGTGGTTCGGCGTGGGCGTCGGCATCATCGCGTTCGCGCTCGCGTTGCTTCTTCGCACGACGCCGGAAGAGGCCGGTCTGCTGCCGGACGGCGTCACGACCCGTTCGAGCGCCCAACCCGGCGCCTCCACGACCGCCGAGGAGCGTTCGCTCACGCGACGGGAGGCGGTGCGGACACCGGCCTTCTGGCTCCTGCTGGCGGCGTTCAGCTTCGTCGGGCTCGGCATCACCGGCTTCCAGAGCAACTGGCACCCTTTCCTCGTGGAGACGGGGTTTGGCCCCGCGGAGGCGTCGTTCGGCATCGCCATCTACGGACTCGTATCGGGATTGGTGCGGCCCGGATGGGGACTGCTCGGCGAACGCTACCCGGCCCGCTACCTCCTGGGAGGTGTCTCCGTCGCGACCGCCGTGCTCATCATGGTCTTCCTGAACGTGCGTGGAATGGCTGCGCTCATCCCCGTTATGTTCATGGCCGGATTCATCATGGGTGGTTACCTCATCCTGCGCGCGCTGCTGACTGCCAACTATTTCGGCAGAGCGCATCTCGGCGCGGTAAACAGCCTCTTCAGGCCGATCGTCATGGGCACCGGCGCAGCGGGACCGATCATATTTGGAGCGCTCTACGACCTGCAGGGCGGCTACACACTAGCGTTCCTCACTGCCGCGCTGGCGTGGGGCGCCTCAGGCGTTATCGTGCTGCTGGCGAAGCCTCCCCGCCCTCGTTAGTGGCTGTATCAATGGCTCGGAACATGTTGCGGAACCTGTGCCATATACACGAATGAAGGATTGCTTCAGCACCAGAACTATATCTTGTGCAATTTGCATAAATCATGCTATCGTTGGCTTGATTCTAGAATCAGGCGGTTATGCCTGCCGAGCATGAAAGGTGGTCCATGCGCCCTGGATTCGTCTTCATAGGTCTCTTCGCTCTGCTCATGGTCGTGTACTTCAGCTTCCAGAGCACGCTTGGCACCGTGACGACCATCGTGCTCCAGGCAGCAATCGTACTCGCGCTCCTGGGCTCCGCGCTCTGGCTGCGGAAGCGGTTCTCCCCTCCTGAGAGCTAACGCTCAAGCACAGCTGGCGATTGCCCGTTCACTTCCATGAGTTCTCCGCCTGTCTAATAGTCAACGGGCAGTGTCGAAACATTCCCGCTGGCAACGTCGAGTACGCGCACGGCGTGGTTGTTGGTATCTGCCACGTATATCTTTCCGCCCCATATGCTCAGTCCGCCGGGTTCGTGGAACCGCGACGATGCAAACGCTCCGTCTTCATAACCCGGCTCCCCAGTGCCTGCCATCGTCACAGCCGTCAATGTTTCCGTTCCCACACGCTTGACCTTGTTGTTGTACGTATCCGCGACGTAGACGACTCCCCCTTCGACCGCTACGCCCAACGGGTGCTGCATCCGCGCGAAGGAAACCTCCCCATCCACATCGCCGAAGTCGAACAGCCCCGCGCCAACCAGTGTGGTGACCTCGTGCGCGGTGATGAGGTCGGCCTGGCGTATCGAGCTCGTCTCGCTGTCCGCGAAGAAGAGCACGCCGTCCTCGTCGGCGGCGATGCCGCTGGGCTGCGCAAGCAACGCATCTTCCGGTGGGCCGTCCACGATGCCCTCGCCACCGGTGCCGGCGACCGCCTGCACCAAGCCATTCTCGAGGTCGTACATCCACAACTGGTGACTGCCGGCCATCGCGATGAAGAGCCGCCTTCCGACGAGCACCAGGTCCCACGGCGAGCGCAGCGGTACCGTCGGCCCCGGCCCGCCATCCACTCGCCCCACCCCGCGTTCACCTGTCCCTGCCACGGTCTCGACTACCGCCATCTCCAGATCCACGGCGCGGATCGCGTGGTTCCCGGTGTCGGCGACGTACAACACCTCACCCGACAACGCCATGCCCTGCGGATTGCTGAAGCGCGCGCCCTCCGGTACGCCGTCAGCCAAGCCCTCGTCGCCGCTGCCGATGACCGTCTGTATCTCGCCTTCCAGGTCTGTAACGAGCACGCGGTGATGGCCTGAGTCAGCGATGAACAACCGCTCCCCGATAGGGTCAGCGAGCGCCTTGCCGGGGTAGCAGAGCACACCGGAGCGAGGGGCCTCCACGTCGTATGCCTGCGGCCCGGGCCGCAGCGTCCCTTCGGCACGGAATAGCTCCAGCATCTTGCGGATCAGCTCGGCCCCCTGCTCGAAGCCGAGCTCGCCTTCCACCTTGCCGATGACTCTTCCGGAAGGATCGACGAACATCAGCGTCGGCCAGGCGCGTACTGCATACTGCCGCCAGGTCTCCATCGAGGCGTCATTGAGCACCGGGTGACCTATCCCATACCGCATCACCGCCTGGCGCACGTTCTCCGTGGCGCGCTCTCCGTCGAACTTCGCGGTGTGCACTCCCACAACCGCGAGCTCCTCGGGGAACTCGCGCTCCAGCCGCCGGAGCGTCGGCAGCAGGTGCATGCAGTTGATGCAGCAGTACGTCCAGAAATCGAGCAGCAGCAGTTTCCCCGCGAAGTCCGCCAGGCGGAGTGGACGGTCCGCGTTCACCCAGTCCGCATCCGCGGGAAAGTCCGGCGCGTTCACCCTTCCGTAGTCAGTCGTCATACCGGAATTGTACCCTGCCACATTCGGCAGGCTGCCGGCTTCGACGCGCCGCCGCTCCTGCAACTCCCTGCGCTATAATGAAAACCCCATGACCGAGTACGAACCAGTCATCGGCCTCGAAGTGCACGCGCAACTGCGAACGAGCAGCAAGATGTACTGCGCTTGCCCCGCCGACTACCAGGATGCAGAACCCAACACCCGCGTCTGTCCGGTGTGTCTGGGGCTGCCGGGCTCCCTGCCCGTCATCAACCGCGAAGCGATCCGCTCCATCATCATGATTGGGCTGGCGCTCAACTGCAGCATCGCGCCTCACAGCAAGTTCGACCGCAAGAACTACCCCTACCCCGACCTGATGAAGGGGTATCAGATTTCCCAGTACGACCTCCCCCTCTGCAACGACGGCTACCTGGACGTCTCGGTGGACGGTGAGCGACGCCGTGTCGGCATTGAGCGCGTCCACATGGAAGAGGACGTTGCCAAGCTGAGTCACCTGAGCGACCCTGCCACCGGCGAGGGCTACTCGCTCGTGGACGTGAACCGCTCCGGCGTGCCGCTGGTTGAGATGGTCAGCCGGCCTGACATCCGCTCCGCGGAGGAGGCTCGGCAGTACCTCATGGCCTACCAGACCATCCTCCGTTACCTCGGAGTATCGACCGCCAACATGGACGAGGGCTCGTTCCGGTGCGACGCCAACGTCAGCATCCGCCCGAAGGGCAGCGACACGTTCGGCACGAAGGTCGAGGTCAAGAACATGAACTCGTTCCGCTCGGTCTTCCGCGCCATCGAGCACGAGATCGAGCGCCAGGCGAACGTGCTGGACTCCGGCGGGCGCGTCGTGCAGGAAACGCGCGGCTGGCTGGAGGACAGGGGCATCACGACTTCCCTTCGCAGCAAGGAAGAGGCGAACGACTACCGCTACTTCCCGGAGCCGGACCTGCCGCCGCTCAACGTGGACCCCGCGTGGGTCGCAGAGATAGAGGAACTGCTGCCGGAGCTGCCGGAAGAACGCAGGCAGCGATTCGTCGACGACTACGGCCTGCCGGCCTACGACGCCACGCTCCTCACCGCAACACCCGGTCTGGCCGACTACTACGAGGCCACCGTCCGGCACGCCAGGACGAACGGGGGCTCGGACGCTACGGCAAAGGCCGCGGCGAACTGGACGCTCACCGAACTCGGACGCCTCGCCAACGAGACGCACACCGACATCCACGGCTCGCCGGTGACGCCGGAGCGGCTCGCGGAGCTTCTGGGCATGCTGGAGAGCGGCACGCTTGGCACGCCGCAAGGGAAGCGCGCCATCGAGGAGATGTTCCGCACCGGCAAGTCCGCAGAAGCGGTCGTGGCCGACCTTGGACTCGTCCAGATCTCGGACTCGAACGCACTCACGGACGCCGTCGCCCAGGCCATAGACGGGAACCCCCAGGCGGTTGCAGACTATCTGGCAGGGAAAGAGACCGCGGCCAAGTTCCTTGTGGGACAGGTGATGAAGGCGACGCGCGGGAACGCCAACCCATCGGTCGTGGCCGGGCTCATTGTCGAGCAGTTGGACGCGATGAAAAGCTAGGGGGAGCACTTGGGAACCTACATCAGTTTCGCAGTAATCATCGTGGTCGCTCTGCTCGTGGCGAGCATCCTCATGCAGGTGCGCGGCGCGGGTGGCGGCCTCTTCGGCGCAGGCTCGATACAGTCCTACCGGACGCGGCGGGGTGTCGAGCGCACGCTCTTCCAATTCACCATCGGCCTGGGCGTCATCTTCGTCATCCTCGCAGTCCTCAACCTGACCGTCACCTAGCCTCCAGCGACGCGAGATAGTCCGCCAGCCGCCGCTCACCCACGGCAGGAGCGACGATGTCCACCGCCGACTCCGAGATGCGGTAGACCGCCGAGTCGTACCCATGACGTCCGGTAAAGCGCCGCAGCGCCGCGCGCAACTGCGCACGCCACAGGTAGGAGAAGCGCACGTCCGCGTCTCCGGCAGCGGCCGCAGCCAGCCCCCCTATCTCCTCCCAGGTCAGCACCTCCGGCCCGCCAACGTCCACCTCGTCTTCCCGGCCTTCCAGGCCGTCCACGAGCGCCTTCGCCACGTCCGCTTCATGCACGGGATTCACCTGCGCCTGACCGGTGCCGATCAAAGACAGCCTCCCCCGCTTGCGGCCTTGCTCCACCAGCAGTGCGAGTCGCGCGAACGTGACCGTGGGGCGCACGATCAGGTGGCCGATGGAGGACATGCGCATGGCGGCGGCGAACGACTCGTGCGCCCTGACGTACTCCATCATGCCGAGGAAGCGCCCGCCATATACGGAGACGTACCCGAACCGCCGCACGCCCGCTTCCTCAGCCTCACGCAGCAGGCTGCGGTTGCCTCCGTCGTCCACCGCATGGAACGCCTCTGCCTTGTACGTGAACATCCTCGATGTGAGCTTGGCGCCAACGCACGAGACGACTGCGTCAGCGCCTGCGCACGAGCCTTCCAGCGTCCGCGGGTTGAGCAGGTTGCCGACGAATACCTCCTCCGGTTCCGTCGTGAGACGCGAGGGCTCGCGGACCAGCACCCGCACCCTCGAGCCTCTCGACTGCAGCTCGCGGACGACCTCCGCGCCGATCGCGCCGGTCGCGCCGGCGACAACAACGAGTGGAAGGCTCACAGCCCCAGCTTTTCCGGGTTCAGGATGCCGTTCGGGTCGACCGCATGCTTCAGCCGCCGAGCGAGCAGCAGGGCATCGCCCCATTCACGCTCGGCCCAGGAGTCGAGCTTCACGCCGAGACCGTGGCAGTATTCGACGCCCCCGCCGAGGCGCAGCGCCTCTTCCAGCATGGCATCGACCGCCCGCCGCAGGGCCGTTGCCGACGCATCGCCGTCGCCCTCACCATGCGGAGCGCGCACGAACACGGAGAATAACTCAGGGTGCGTCCATACAGCGGACTCCCGTATGTCCAGACCGTAGTGTGCGGCGGTCTCTTCGCAGTAGCGCTTGTAGGCGAGCACGCGCGACAAGGGCATCGCGACGTGCAGGTAGTCGGCATAGCGCCATCGCTGCTCCTTCCAGCGTTCGGTCGGGCGCAGCGGTCGGGTCCGGTCGCGCCAACGTTCGGCGACGGCGTGCCGCGTCTCCCAGTACTCGCGCGTCGGGCCGGGGCCGAGGTCGCGTCCGCCCGCCGAGAGCGCCTCGGCCATCGTGCGATTGCGCTGGGCCTCCACCTGCTCACGATAGCCCTCGAAGCCGAGGTAGAGGATGCATGGCGCGGCGTTCTCTGGAGTCCCGGGTTCCTCGGTGAGGTCTATCAGCGCAGGGACGAGGCCGATGTCGAACAGCCGGGCCACCACGGGGTAGCCCTGCTCGAACATGTCGAACCCCACCGACGCGAATTCCCGCACCTCCGGCAGGGCGCGCAGGTCGATCGTGGCCTCGGTGATGACTCCCATCGTGCCCTCGGCTCCGGCGAATAGTCCCTTGAGCATCGGGCCGCTGCTCTGTCGCTGGATGGCGCGCGTCCGAACAACCTCCCCGCTCCCCAGCACCACCTCCAGCGCGCGCACCTGCTGCCCCATCGAGCCGTACCTGCTGGCACGATACCCGACGCTGTCCGTAGAGATCGCGCCGCCGACCGTGGCAATGGGCACGCTCCACGGATCGTGCCCCAGCATCATGCCGTGGTCATGGGCGGCAGCATCGAGGTCGGCGAGGTAGACGCCGGGCTGCACGCGCGCCGTCCTGTCCTCACGGCTCACCTCAATGATGTTGTTCATCCGCCGCAGGTCGAGCGCGATGCCGCCCTGCACTGGCACGACCGCGCCCATGACACCGGTGCCGCCGCCGTAGGGCACGACCGGTATGCCGCGCTCCGACGCGAACGAGACCACCGCCGCAACTTCCGCGGTGCTCGCCGGTCGCGTTACGGCTTCCACCCGTGCCTCGGCAAGTCCCGATCGCCCGCCGAGCCGGTGGGCGGTCACGGCGTCGAAGGACAGCCGCTCCCGGGACTCGTCGTCGGTCAGGACGTGCTCCGCGCCAACGATGGCGGCGAGGGCATCGCGCAGGTCAGTGGCGGACGTGGTGCTCATGCCCCCACGCGACCCTACCCGACGACGCGCCAAGTGGTGCCGGAGGGGGAGTCCGTGAGCTCGACGCCCATCGCGGTGAGCTCGTCGCGGACGGCGTCTGCGCCAGCGAAGTCGCGGGCGGCGCGAAGGGCGGCGCGCTGCTCGACGAGTGCCTCGACTCGTGCAGCGAGGTCCGCGTCGACCGAGGCCTCGCGCTCCTCCAGCGTCAGGCCCAACACGGCGGTCAGCTCGCAGAGCGTTTCCTGCGCCGAGGCAACATCCTGCCCCTCGGTCGAGCCACGGTTGATATCGCGCGCCAGGTCGAAGAGTGCGGCGACCGCCTGCGGGCTGTTGAGGTCGTCGTCCATCGCCTCAATGAAGCGGGCTCGCACTTCGGAGGCGTCTAGCGTATCGCCTGCGCCTGCGTTGGACTCCGCCGAAGCCGCCTGCCGGAGCCTTCCGGCGGCACGCTCGGACCCGACGAGCGCCTCGTCCGAGTAATAGCCGGGGCTGCGGTAGTGCGCGTTGAGCACAGAGAGCCGGATGGCGTCCGCCGAGTAGTGCTCTAGCGCATCGCTGATGGTGACGAGGTTGCCGAGCGACTTGCTCATCTTCTGGGCGTCCATGTTCAGCAGGCCGTTGTGCAGCCAGAACCGCGCGAACGGGCGGGTTCCGGTAAACGCTTCGCTCTGGGCGATCTCGTTCTCGTGGTGCGGGAAGATGAGGTCCTGCCCGCCGCCGTGGATGTCGATGCTCTCGCCGAGGTAGCGCAGCGCCATTGCCGAGCACTCGATGTGCCAGCCAGGGCGTCCGCCGCCCCACGGGCTCTCCCACGACGGCTCACCGGGTTTGGCGGACTTCCAGAGCGCGAAGTCCATGGGGTGTTCCTTCTGCACGCCCGGCTCGATGCGCGCTCCCGCCCGCATCGCGTCCAGCGAGCGGTGGCTGAGTTTTCCGTATTGCTCGTCGCTCCGGACGCGGAAGTAGACGTCGCCGTTGGACTCGTAGGCGTGGCCGGTGTCGATGAGGCCGGAGATGACCTCGATGATCTTCGGCACTTCCTGCGTGGCGCGGGGGTACTCGTCGGCCTCGCGAACGTTGAGCGCGGCCATGTTCGCGAAGTACTCGCCGATGTGGCGTTCGGCGAGCTCTTCGACGGTCGCGCCTTCCTGGGCGGCGCGGTCGATGAGCTTGTCGTCGATGTCGGTGAAATTCTGGACGCGGCGCACCATGAACCCCCGGAACTCCAGGTAGCGGTGGAGCACGTCGAAGATGATGTAGCTCATCGCGTGGCCGATGTGCGCGGAGGAGTACGGGGTCACGCCGCAGACGTAGATGCGGACCTCGTCGCCGGCGGGTTCGAAATCGCGCTTCTCGCCGGTGAGGGTGTCAGAGAGTTTCATGGATTGCCGTCTGTGATGGATGCCACGGCCATGGCCGCTGCGCCCGTTTCCGAGCCCGTGTACCCGAGGCCGTCCTCAGTGGTGGCCTTGATGCTCACGGCAGAGAGCCCCACTCCAAGCGAAGCGGCGATGGCCCACCGCATGGCCGGGACGAACTCCGAGAGATGGGGGCGCTGGAGAACGATTGTAGCATCGACGTTGACCACGCTCCATCCGGCCCGGCGGAGCATGGCCACGGTGCGCTCGAGGAGCGACGTGCTCCTCACACCCTGCGGGACGGAAGGGTCGTCTGCCTTGAAGTGCGTGCCGATGTCGCCGAGGGCTGCCGCGCCGAGCAGCGCGTCGATGATGGCATGCGCTACAACGTCGCCGTCGCTGTGCCCGGCGAGCCCACGGTCCGACGGGATACGGACGCCGCCGAGCGTGAGCGGCACGCCTGCCTCCAGCGCGTGTGCGTCGTAGCCGATGCCGAACCGGGTGGTCATCGCGTCATCCTCCGTCGCGGTGTGCCCGTGAGTTTAGCAGCGGAACGCAAACCGCCCCACTCCACGGGCTGAGGGGTCTGCGAGCAAAGTGTGGCTCAAGGCGTCAGCCCAACCAGTAAACGAGGGACAGGCGGGGGCTCTGACACCTTGCTCCGCAAGGCCTTGGCCTGCTTCCGCGTTCTCCTGTTCAACTGGAGCGCATCGAGGGAGTGTGCGAACCACCGGCCAGAGACCACGCGGTGATACAAGGGCCGGGAGGAGGCCTGTTTCAACAACCGGTTTCAAGATCCGATACCTACGAGTGAGCGCGGGGTTTTTCCTGATCTTGGAATCTTGGCCGGCAAGGCCACGGCCTGCTTCAGCGTTCAAGAATCCAAGGGCAGACCAGAGAAGGGGTGTGTGTAAGTCCGGCCTTGGACGCTGTCTATCGCAACGGCGGGGGATATGGGGACGGTCTATGGTTAGAAGCGGCTGAGCAGTCATCCATCCAGCGTAACGGGCGCGGGGCAACGGGGTAAGGGGCGGATGTCACAAGCTTGGGGAGGCTCACTCCAGCATCGCGGACGCGATCACCAGATCCTCAGGCGTCGTCACCTTGATGTTACCGCGCGCGCCCTCGAAGGTCCGCACCTCGACGCCGATGCGCTCCACCATCGCGGCGTCGTCGGTCACGTCGTCCGTGACCTCAGCGTGGGCGCGTTCGAGGACGCCGCGACGGAACACCTGCGGGGTCTGCACCATCGCAAGTTCGCTGCGGTCGAGCGTCTCGACGACACGCCCTCCCTCCCCGATGCGCTTCACGGTGTCGAACGCGGGCACGACGGCGATCGCCACGCCGGTATCGGCGGCAGCGGCGAGCCCTTCCTCGATCATGCGGGACGTGACGAACGGGCGCGCGCCGTCGTGCACGAGGACCCAGCCGCAATCGGGCGGGAGCGCGTCGAGTCCGGCGCGGACGCTGTCCTGCCGCCGCGCGCCTCCGATGAGCGGGGACAGGGTCTTCTGCCAGCCCTTCTCATCGCGCAGCGCGCCGATGGCGTCCAGGTTGTGTTGGGAGACGACAAGCACGATGGCGGCTATGGCGTCGCAGCGCTCGAAGACGTCGATGGTGCGGGCGATGAGCGGCTCGCCGCCGATGTCGGCCAGCGTCTTGTCGCCCGCGCTGCCCATGCGGGTGCTCGAGCCCGCGGCGACAACGATGGCGCCTGCGCTCACGCTACCTCCACCAGTAGGAGGAGCGAGTCGAGCCCGCAGCGTCGGTGAGCGCGTGCCACTGAGCGTCGGTGAGCCGCGAGCCCGCCGCGGCGCAGTTCTCGTCCACGCGGGAGAGGGTGTTGGTCTTCGGGATGGTGATGACGACGGGTGAGCGGAGCGTCCAGTTCAGCAGCACCTGCGCGGCGGTCTTTCCGGTCTCCGCGCAGACGCTCTGCATCACCTCGACGAGCCGCGCGTTGCTGCGCATCTCGCGCTGGAACGCGCCCTGTTCCAGCGAGCTGTACGCCAGCACCATGATGCCGCGCTCCTCGCAGTACGGGATCACGCTGTCGGCGAACTCGTGGTCGAACAGGCTGTACTTGATCTGGTTCTCGACGATCAGGTCCGCGCCCAGCGCGTTCTCCGCCGCCTCCATCTCCCGCACAGAGAAGTTGCTGACGCCGACGTGGCGCACCTTGCCCGCCGCGACGAGGTCGGCCATCGCACCCATCGTCTCCTCGATGGGGACGTCGGCGGACGGCGCGTGCAGCTGGTAGAGGTCTATCGTCTCGATGCCCAGCGCCTTCAGGCTGCGGTCACACGCGTCGAGTACGTCCGTGTGCCGGAAGTGCCAGGGCGAGACCTTCGTGGCGACAAACACCTCGTCCCGCCGACCGGCGATCGCCTTGCCGACGCGCCCCTCTGTGTCGTAGGACTCGGCTGTGTCGACGAGGTACGAGCCGAGCTCTATCGCGCGGTGGATGACCGCAGATTCCCCGCTGAACTCCCACGTGCCGAAGCCGACCTCCGGAAGCGCAACGCCACTCTTTCCCAACGGTTTCGTATCCATGCGGGGGAGGTTACCACGCGGGGCGAATCCCGCGGGGCGCTGGCGAAGGGCTACGTGTCCCGCACGCTGGTGGGGCCGACCTCGCCGGTGCACCACGGAATGAACGCCTTCATCCGGCAGGGCGCACCGCTCTTCGCCAGCTCCGCCTCGAATATCTCGTGGATGCGGGGCGATTCTTCCTCGTACTCGATCTGGCCGCCGCCTTCGTTGACGCTCAGGTCAGAGGAACGCGGCCCGTTGACGAGCCCGGTGCCGGGCCGCAGCGCGAGGTAGCGCGCCCGCGTCGGCCCGCCGTTGAAGTGCTGGTGGAACGTGCGGTCCGCCGGGACGACGACCATGCCGCCGACCTTCCAGTCCGCCTTGCGCAGGTCGGACTGCTCGTCGTCGTTCCAGAGCAGGGAGAAGCCCTCGCCGCTGAGGATGACGAGGTGCGCGCCGGGGCCGTGGCGGTGCGCCTTCTTGTACGTGCCGATGGGGAACTCGGAGATGTGCGCCTTGGTGACGTTGCCCGCCATCTCCAGGCTGGCGTTCACGCCGCCCGCGCCGCGGGTGAGGTAGTCGTAGAGCGGCATGCCGGGCGCGTTGGGGATGAAGTTGCTCGCCCACTTGCAGCGCTGGTAGAGCGTGCCGCTCCCGCTGAAGTAGTCGCCGTCCCCGCCGAAGCGGTCGGTGAAGCGGAAGTCGTTGTTGAACACGAACTCGCGGTTGCGCCACCAGCGAAGCACAGGCGGAGCGTTGGTCACGCCGAGGTAACGAGCGGGCTCCGTGCCGCTGGCGTTGAAGTGGCGGTACCACGCGTTGAGCGGGATCGAGAACAGGCTGCCGGCATGCCACTCGAACGTCTGCTCCGCGCCGCCATCCAGCCAGACTCTCGTCGCACCGCGCCCTGCAACGATGTAGACCATCTCCTCGTAGAGGTGGTGCTCCGGCTCCGAACTGCCGCCGGGGCTTATCTCCACGAGGTGGGAGTCGTTGAGGAGGAGCGGGTTCGGGATGTTGATGATTGCGCCCCTGCCGCCCTTCCGCTCCCAATCCCCGAGTTCGATGCGGGCGAGGTCCTCGAAAGCGAATTCCACGATGACCTTCACGCCCTCGTCGCGCTGCCACTCCAGGTAGGCGTCCGGCTCCGGGAAGACCTCCAGGTCGTCGGGCGTCTCCGCGCGTCTGATCTCGGCGTCAGTCGTCATAGCGGTTCACCTCGTTCTTTCGTCAGCCGCGCCTGCCTGGCTCGCCTCGGCCTGGCGCGCGTTGGCCTGTTGTTCGTGCCGGGTCCCGAGGCGCAGACCGAGCGCCCGGGCGACCGTCAGCAGCCCCACCGTGAGGATGATGATGATGAGGCTCACGATGCCCGCCTCCTCGCGCTGACCCGTGGCAGCGAACTCCAGTGCCAGCAGTGGGAGGGTGATGGTGTCGCGCGTGGCGAGCATGATGATGCTGCTGACCGTGCCCGCCACGATGACGAAGTTGAGCGTTGCCACCAGGATCAGCGTCGGCATCAGCAGCGGGACCCAGATACAGAAGTAGGCGCGTATCCATCCCACCCCTGAGACGCGCGCGGACTCCTCTATGTCCGCGCCTATCTGGACGAACACGCCCTTCATGATGTTCGTCCCGGTGGTGGTGCCCTGGATGATAACCACGAGCAGCAGCGCGTAGATGGTGCCATAGAGCACACTGAGTAACGGGGTGCCGAGGAAGAGCCAGAACAAGCCGAGGCCGGAGAGTATGCCCGGGATAGCGCCGGAGCCCCAGATAATGAGGTCGAGCGCCCATCTGCCCTTCCAGCGCGTCCGGACGAGGATGTAGGCGATGAGGGAGAAGAGGAGCGGGCCGAGTATCGCGACAGTGACGGCCAGAATGAGGGTCGTGCGGAGCGCCGGAAGGAAGATGTGGTCCGTAAGGACGAGCTCCCAGTGCGAAAGCGTGTAGATGGGCGTGGTGTAGAAGGAGCTCACCGCCCCGATGAAACTGCCTAACAGCAGCACTATCGCCGGGCCGATAGTGAGCAAAACGATCAGGAATCCGATGACGCCGAAGACAGGCAGTCTCCACGCGCCAAGGTCTATGAGGCCGGGCCTGAAGCTGCCGGTAATGGTTGTGTAGCGGTGGCGCTGGATGATCCAACGCTGCACCGGGATGACGAGCGCGATGACCAGCAGGGTGAGGCTGGCGAGGACGGTCGCGATGCCATAGTTGGGAACGTCCTGCCGGACAAGCTCGAATATCTTTGTGGAGTAAACGTAGAAGTCGAAAGGGAGGCCAAGCAGCAGTTCGGTTTCGAACGACTGGAAGGTCTGCCACAACTGCAGCGCGAACACGAGTGCCATGGGCGGGACCATGAGGGGCAGCGTCACACGCATCATCTTGAAGACGCTGGAGGCGCCGCTCACCCGGTCGGCCTCCTCCATGCTGGCGTCCATGTTGCGGAATGCGGGCGTGAGCAGCATGACCTTGATGGAGATGCCGTTCGCCATGAGGTGCGCCCAGACGATGCCCGGGACGCTGAAGATGTTGAACGGCCCCCCTTCAATGAACGGCAGTTTCGCTATCGCGATGTTGAGGAGACCGGTGTCCGGGTCAAACAGCATTATCCAGGCAATGGTCGTGGCAATGCCAGGCATTATGAAAGAGACCCAGAAGAGGAACTCGATGGTGCGGCTGAACGGGATGTTCGTCCGGGCCAGCACCCACGAGATGAGCACGGCGATGGGGAAGCTGATGCCAAGGACCAGCGCCCAGATCATGATGGTGTTGCCCAGCGAAACGAGCAGCCCCGGCGTGGACCACGCGTCCCGCCAGTGCTGCAGGCCCCACTGACGCTCGCCCACGAACCAGTAGGCGCCGACGTCGAAGCTGTTGATGACGATCAGGAGAACGGGCAATATCAGGAAGAAGCCCAGCAGGAGGAGGACGACCGCCATGAGGTAGGCACTCGTGGGGGACATCCTGGACCCGCGGGCCCGAGGGGGCGGTCCGGCCTCTAGCACGCCCCTTCCTCCTGAACCCAAAGACCAAGCCTCGCTATGGCCGCACCGGTGCAGACGCGGTTGCCTGGCTTTCTTCGACCTGCCGCGCACTCGCCCGTTGCTCGTGCCGTACACCAAGGCGAAGGCCGAACGCGCGGGCGAGCGTTGCCAGCCCCACCGTAAGGACGATGATGAACAGACCGACGATGCTCGCTTCCTCTCGCTGTCCGATACCGGGCGAGGCAAACTCCAGCGCCAGCAGCGAAAGCGTGATGGTGTCGCGCGAGGCGAGCAGGACGATGCTGCTGGTCGTGCCGGCGGCTATGACGAAGTTGAGCGTCGCGAGCAGGATGAGGGTCGGCATCAGCAGCGGTATCCAGATGCGGAAGTAGGTGCGTATCCATCCCGCGCCGGAGACGCGCGCGGCTTCTTCCATGTCCGCGCCTATCTGCACGAACACACCCTTCATGACGTTGGTCCCGGTGGTGTTGCCCTGGATGATGACGACGAGCAGCAGGGCGTAGATCGTGCCGTAGAGGGCGCTGAGCAACGGTGTGCCCAGGAACAGCCAGAGCAGGCCGAGTCCGGAGAGGATGCCTGGTATCGCTCCCGAGCCCCAGATGATGAGGTCCAACGCCCACCTGCCCGTCCACCTCGTGCGGACGAGGATGTAGGCGATGAGCGAGAAGAGCAGTGGACTGAGTATCGCAGCGGTGATTGCGAGGGTGAGCGTCGTCCGCATCGCCTTCAGGAAGAGGTTGTCCGTGAGGACGAGCTGCCAGTGCTCCAGCGTGTAGGTGGGGTCGAGGTAGAAGTAGCCCGCACGGGTCATGAAGCTGCCGAACAGGAGCGATATCGCCGGGCCTATGGTGAGCATGAAGATCAGGGACCCGATGATGACGAAGAGAGGGACCCTCCACGGACCCAGGTCTATGAGCCCCGGCTTGAAACTGCCGGTGATGGTGGTGTAGCGGCGGCGCTGGATGATCCAGCGTTGCGCGGGAATGATGACTGCGATGACCAGCAGCGTCAGGCTCGCAAGCACCGTCGCGACGCCGTAGTTCGGTATCGGCTGGCGCACGAGTTCGAATATCTTGGTGGAGTAGACGTAGAAATCGAACGGGAGACCCAGCAGCAGTTCGGTCTCGAACGATTGGAAGATGCGCAGCAGTTGCAGGGCGAACACGAGCGCCATAGGCGAGACCATGAGCGGCAACGTGACGCGCATCATGGTGAGGATGTTGGAGGCGCCGCTCACCCGTGCGGCCTCCTCCATGCTGGCGTCCATGTTTCTGAAGGCGGGCGTGAGCAGCATAACCTTTATGGAGATGCCATTCGCCATCAGGTGCGCCCAGACGATGCCCTGCACAGTGAAGATGTTGAACGGCCCGTTCTCTATGAACGGCAGTTTCGCTATCGCGATGTTGAGAAGACCGATATCCGGGTCCATCAACGTGATCCAGGCGATGGTCGTGGCGATGCCCGGCATCATGAAGGAGACCCAGAAGAGGAACTCGATGCTGTGACTGAACGGGATGTTCGTCCGTGCGAGAACCCACGAGATGAGCACGGCGATCGGGAAGCTGATCCCAACGACGAACGCCCAGATCATGATGCTGTTGCCAAGCGAGACGACGAGACCGGGCGTAGACCAGGCATCCCGCCAATGCTGCAGTCCCCACTGACGCTCGCCCACGAACCAGTCGGCCCGTGCGTCGAAGCTGTTGATGACGAGCAGGAGCACGGGCCAGATCAGGTAGAAGCCCAGCACGATAAGAACGACCGCCATGATATAGGCGTTCGTGGGGGGCATCCTGAAGCGCCGGGCCCGTGGGCGCGGCCTTGCTAACTGCATGCCCTGCCTCCTCGATCTAAAGCTGGGGGCGCCCCGTCACCGGAGCGCCCCAGCATGTTCTGCTCCTCTATCCGCCGCGCGCCGCGCGGTGGATCTCCCGGGCACGCTCGAGGCTCTCCTCTGTCCGCTGCGTGTACTCCGGGTCGCCGGTCAGGTAGATGTAGCTCTTCCCGGGCTCTCTGCACTCACGCGGGTCCACCGTGCCGGTGCAGGGGATGTCGTCGCGCAGGCTCGGGCTCGGAGTGCCTTCGCTCACCTCGTGCTTGGCGGTCTGGCCGTCGATGGAGAGGAACCAGTTGAGGAACAGCTTCGCCGCGTTCGGGTTGGGGGCATTGATGGGCATCTGCACGTTGTCCCCTGCTCCGCCGCCACTCATCGTGTCGCGTTCCGCGAATGGCTTGATCAGGCGGTCAGCAGGTCCGCCCTGCTCCGCGAGTTCGTCGAGGTCGCGCCCGGCCGAGCCGATCGCGATGCCCATAGCGAACTTGCCTCCCGCAAGGCTGTCCGTGATGAACCGGAAGTCCGTCGAGAATGTGACGCCGAAGTCCGGGTCCACGAACCGCTCCATGAACTCCTCACCTATATCCGGATGGCTGATGATGGTGGAGTACGTGCCACCGGCGCCCTCCGCGATGGAGGGGATAGCGACGATCTGATTCGCCCACTTCGGGTCGAGGTAGTCAAAGACAGAGTTCATCGCGTCGATGTCCGCCTGGGTGACCAGGTCCGTGTTGTAACGCATGCCCAGGTTCTCGGGAGACGCCGCTGCACCATGGTTCAGGACATATTCCTGCGTCGCTGCGTCCGAGTACCAGACCCGGCCCTGGAACCAGCCATCGCCGCTCGTAACTTCCGGGTGGATGAGGAGCGGCGGGATCGGAACCAGCGCCTCTGCAGCGATGAGCCGCAAGGCCGACGTGCCGCCTATCATGAGCACGTCGACGTCGTAGCGTCCGGCGGACTGTTCGGCAAGAACACGGTCTGTCTGCGCGCCGCCGCTGCCGGTTGAGACCGTAGCGGTGATGCCGAACTCTTCTTCGAATACCGCGACAACGGGCCGGTAGTTCCGGCTCGCGGAGCCGCCCATCACGATGGTGACTTCGCCTTCTTCCTGCGCCGCCGCGATGAGGTCCTCCCACTCCGACTTGAACTCCATCATCGCGTCGGGGGTCGGGGTGGCCGTGGGGTCAGGCGCCGGGTCAGACGGCTGCGAGGGAACGGGCGTTGCCGTCGGGGCCGGTGTGGCGGTGGGGTCGCTGCCGCACGCCCCCGTCATCACGGCAACGAGCACGCCCATCAGGAGCAGGGCGGTCAACCGCCCCATCATTGTTCTGCTCAGGTTCCTCATCGCAGGCCTCCCTCTGCATCAACAGGATTCCTGCATACCACCAGGCTCCAACCTGTTTAGCGGCGGATTCCGTCTCGCCTGAGCGGGCGATATGAAAGGAACCAGCGATATGCGTGCGCAAGCCATACCAGATGCGCCCCCCGGAGTCAATCTCGGAGACGGGATGTGGCAGACAGACAGAGTGAGGGGCGCCCGCGCGGGCGCCCCTGTACACGCGTGTCAACTATGCGCTACACGCCTGCAGTCACAGTTTCGGCGGCAGGCGTTTTCGTGAACGTCAGGCCACCGCTTCCCGCGTCCACGGTGACGGTGTCGCCGTCGACGTACTCTCCGGCGAGGATGCCCCTTGCGATGACGTTCTCCACGTGGCGCTCCACCGCGCGCCGCAGCGGGCGTGCGCCGTAGACTGGATCGAACCCTTCGTCCTCCAGCCAGTCCTTCGCCGCATCGGTGAGGTGAATCGCTATCGAGCGCTCGGCGAGACGCTCCTGCACCTGGCGCACCATCAGGCCGATGATGTCATGCAGTTCCTCACGGGTCAGCGGGTGGAAGACGATGTACTCGTCCACGCGGTTCAGGAACTCTGGGGTGAAGTGCTTCTTGAGCGCCTCCATCACCGCGCGGCGATGCCGCTCTTCCTCCGTGGTGGGCTGCCCGGGGCGAAAGCCGATGCCTCCCTTGCTGAACTCCGCCGTGCCGATGTTGCTGGTCATGATGATGATGGTGTGGCTGAAGTCCACGGTGCGCCCGTGGCCATCCGTCAGCCGCCCGTCCTCCAGGATCTGGAGCATGACGCTGAAGACATCCGGGTGTCCCTTCTCGATCTCGTCGAAGAGTACGACCCGGAACGGCCTGCGGCGTATCGCCTCGGTGAGCTGTCCGGCCTCGTCGTAGCCGACGTAGCCCGGCGGAGCGCCGATGAGACGGGAGACGGTGTGCCGTTCTGCAAATTCGGACATGTCCACGCGCACCATGTTCTCCTCGTCGTCGAACAGGCAGGCCGCGAGCGCACGGGCCAGTTCCGTCTTCCCGACGCCCGTCGGGCCGAGGAACATGAACGAGCCTACCGGACGCTTTTCGTCGCGCAGCCCTGCCCGGGCGCGGCGTATCGCATCGGCCACGGCGACGACGGCGTCATGCTGGCCGACGACCCGCTCGTGCAGACGGTCCTCCAGGTGCAACAGGCGCTCCGCTTCCTCCTCCATCAGGCGGGCGGCAGGGATGCCCGTCCACGTCGCGATGAGCGTGGCGATGTCCTCCGTGCGCACCACGAGGTCGGTGTGGTCGCGCCCCAGGAACTCGCTGCGGTCGCGGTTGAACTCTTCCTCCAGCCGGACACGCTCCACCTTCAGGCTGGCCGCTCCTTCGTAATCGCTCCGCTGGGCCGCCGACTCCTCCTGCTCCAGCAGGTCGCGGATCTGCTGGTCCTGCACGGTGAGCTCCGGCGGCAGGCTCTCCACGTCCAGCCGCAGTTTCGCCGCAGCCTCGTCTATCAGGTCGACCGCCTTGTCCGGCATGTTCCTGCCGGAGATGTAACGCGCGCTCAGGCGCGCCGCCGCGACGAGTGCGGTGTCGTCCAACTGCACCCTGTGATGCGCCTCGAAGCGCGGGCGCAATCCGCGGAGTATCTCGATGGTCTGATCGACCGTTGGCTCTTCCAGCCATATCGTCTGGAACCGGCGCTCGAGCGCGGCGTCCTTCTCGATGTGCTTGCGGTACTCGTCCGGCGTCGTAGCCCCGATGACCTGCAACTCGCCGCGCGCAAGTGCAGGCTTCATGATGTTCGCGGCATCCAGTCCTCCCTCGCCCGCTCCGGCTCCCACGACGGTGTGCAGTTCGTCGATGAAGAGCACCACCTCCCGGCGCGCCTCCTTCATCTCGTCGATCACCGACTTCAGCCGCTCCTCGAACTCGCCGCGGAACTTCGCACCGGCGACCAGTCCCGCCATGTCCAATGCGAGCACGCGCTTGTCCCGCAGCGACTCCGGCACGTCGCCGGCGACGATGCGCTGCGCGAGTCCTTCAGCGATCGCCGTCTTGCCGACGCCCGCCCCGCCGATGATGACCGGGTTGTCCTTTGTGCGGCGGATCAGCGTCTGCATCACGCGGCGTATCTCGTCCATGCGGCCTATGACCGGGTCCAGCTTCCCTTCGCGGGCGAGCTGGGTCAGGTCTATCGTGTAGCGTTCGAGCGTCTGGTAGCGGTGCTCTGCGCGCGGGTCGGTGACGCGGTGTCCGCCGCGCACGTTCAGGAGGGCCTGGTAGACACGCTCCTTCGTGACGCCGTGCTCGGCCAGGATGCGCGCCGCTTCACCGCGTGCGTCGGAGAGGATGGCGAGGAAGAGGTGCTCGGTGGCGATGTGCTCGTCGTGCAGCCGCTCAGCTTCATCCTTCGCCGCCTGCAGCATGGCCATGGCTCGAGGCGTGGGGTGCATCTGGTTGGAGTCGTAGGCGAGTTGGGGCGTCTTCTTGAGCACGATCTCCAGTTCACCCCGGGTGCGGTCCACGTTGACGCCCATACCGCTCAGTACGCGCGCAGGCACGGACTCGGCGCTTTCCAGCAGCGCGAGCATGACGTGCTCCACGTCCCATTGCGAGTGGCGGAACCTCCGGACGAGCTCGTAGCTCGCGCCGATGACAACTTGTGCCTGTTCCGTGAAATCTTCCTGCTTGAAAACCATAACGTACTCCGATCAGCCCCGGACAACGCGCATCAGCGGTTGCCGAGGCGTTCCTCCAAACGGCGTACCTGGCGCTCCAACTCGACGAGCCGCGCCTGCATACGCATCAGCACCTCCACTCCGGCGAGGTTGATACCCAGGTCCTCCATGAGCGACTTAATCCAGCGCGCGCGGGAGATGTCCGCTGGAGAAAACATGCGGATGTTCCCCCGCGAGCGCTTCGGCGTAAGCAGCCCGATACGCTCGTACGTGCGGAGCGTCTGCGCGTGCACGCCCACCATGCGGGATGCAACGCTGATGACGTAGCACGGCTCGTTGTCGTTCACGCCATCGACGCTCACCGGCCGGACCCATGCCTCTGTGACCACCGTCTGCTCCATCATGCCGTCCTCCTCCGCACCATCACGCCCTCCTACACCCGGGACTGCTCCGCGCTGTGCTCAGCGTCGCGCAGCCGTTCGAACAGCTCGCGCTGTTCTTCGGTCAACTCCACCGGCAGCACCGCCATCACCGTGACCAGCATGTCGCCGTGGCCACTGCCGCCGCGCTTCGGCATCCCCTTCCCGCGGAGACGTATCGTGCGTCCGTTCTGCGTTCCGGGCGGGATGCGCACTGCGACGCTCTTGCCGCCGAGCGTGGGGGCCTGCGTCTCGCCGCCGAGCACCGCGTCCAGCAGCGGCACGCGCGCCGTAAAGCGCACGTCGTCGCCTGCACGCTCGAACACGGCGTGCGGTGCAACGGTCACCACGAGGTAGAACTCGTCAACGCCGTCACGTTTCGGGTTCACGTGTATGCGCGCTCCGCTCTCGACGCCTGCGGGTATCCGCACCTCCAGCCGCTTGCCGCCGGGATGCTGCACCGTGCGCGTCGAGCCTGCGAACGCCTCCTCCAGCGTGACGGTCACCGGCACGTCCAACCGGCGGGGCGCTGCCTGCCGGCGCGCACCCCAGCGCGCGTCGGCGAATCCGTCGAAGAGGTTGCTGAAGTCGCCGAGGCCGTCCATGTCCGTGAATGCGCTGAACCCGGGGGAACCGCCGCTCCGGCGCGTACGAGCGTTCGTGAAGAACGTGAACGGCGACGCTCCCGACCCCTGCCCGCCGCCGTGCATCTGGTCGGCGTGCCGCCAGTTCTCGCCGAAGCGGTCGTACTTCTTCCGGGAGTCGGCGTCCGAGAGCACCTGGTACGCCTCGTTGATCTCCTTGAACTTCGCCTCGGCGCTGCTGTCGCCGTGGTTCACGTCCGGATGGTGCTTCCGTGCGAGACGGCGGTACGCGGAGCGTATCTCCTTCTCGGTGGCGTTCTTGGCCACCCCCAGCGTTTCGTAGTAGTTCTTCGCCATGACACCGCTCGATACGAGTAATCTGCTCTACTCGTAGTATAGCAAACTTGAGTGGCTAGCTATAAACCTTGAGCGGCAGCGGCTCGCGCGGCGGCTAGCGGCGCGTCGCCCAGCCCAGCAGCGAGAGGAATATGCGCTCCGGCAACACGCGAGCCGCCAGGGAGCCGGATCGCGAGTCGATGCCGGCCGGGTAGCGGAAGCGGGGACGCCGGGCACGGACGATGCCATGGATGACCTTCGCGACGATGACCGGGTCTGCGCCTCGCCTGAACGCCCCGCAGGCCCTCTTCCGGTAGGCCTGGACGTACCGGGCATACGGCGCTCCATCGCCGGAGTCGATGCCCTCAGCCATGAGCTGGTTCTCCGGGAATGCGGTGCGTATCAGCCCCGGTTCGACCAGCACGACGCGAACGCCGAGCGGCCAAACCTCAGTCCTGAGCGATTCGGTCAGCCCTTCGAGCGCAAACTTGGAGGAGGCATATGCCCCGTGGAACGGCGCGCCGATCCGCCCCAGGATGGAGCTGACGTTCACGATAGTCCCGCCGCCCTGCTCGATCATGCCCGGCAGGACCGCCCGCATGAGGCGCGCCACGGCAAAGACGTTGGTCTCGAACTGTGCCCGCAGTTCGTCCGAAGTGAGTGTCTGCACGGGCCCGAACAGGCCGTATCCGGCGTTATTGACCAGCACCGACACAGGGCCGTGGTCCTCCACGATGGCTGCGAGGTCCTCCGCCAGACCTGCGTCTCGATTGATGTCCAACTCGACCCCGTAGACGGGCAGGTTCCGCCGTGCGGCTTCCGCTTCCAACTCGGCGAGTCGCTCCTTCGCCCGGCTGGTCCCCACCACCCGGAATCCTCGCTCCGCCATGTAGAGCGCCGTTGCCATGCCGATGCCGCTCGACGCTCCGGTGATCAGCACGACGCCATGCCCGTCTGTCATCGTCAGCCTCCTGCGTTCAGCCTAGCACGCGCACAGCGTGATAAGGGCTCCGCCGCACCCCTACGCCTTTGACGCTCGACTCCCCCAACTGCTACTCTGTTACGAGTGTGCAAGATGCGCTCCCACGCCTTGAACGGCAAACAGAACGGGGACAGCGTGCGCGGAGTAGGCGAACCGCCGCGCGCGTGATGCATCGCACGCAGGAGGTTGCCACATGGTGAACGTCGCCGCGCTGCGCTGTAAGGAATGTTCCCGCGAATACCCCATCGGCGCTTTCAACGTCTGTGATTTCTGCTTCGGACCGCTGGAAGTCGTCTATGACATGGACGCCATCGCGGACATCGCCAGCAGAGAGCGCATCATGTCCGGCCCCAACAGCCTCTGGCGCTACGCCGATTTCCTCCCAGCCGAGTACAACCCGCTCGTGGACATCAACGCCGGGTTCACCCCGCTCATCCGTTCACACGGGCTTGCGAAGCAACTCGGGCTGGAGGAACTCTGGATCAAGAACGACAGCGTCAACCCGTCCTACTCGTTCAAGGACCGCGTCGTCGCAGTCGCTTCAGCGAAAGCGCTGGAACTCGGATTCGAGACGCTCGCGTGCGCCTCGACCGGCAACCTCGCCTGCGCCGTCGCCGCCCACGCGGCACGGGCCGGGATGGCGGCCTACGTCTTCATCCCCTCGGACCTCGAGGCGGGCAAGGTGCTGGGCGCGGCCATCTACAACCCGACCATGATTGCCGTCAACGGCAGCTACGACGACGTCAACCGCCTCTGCAGCGAACTGGCCGACCAGTACCAGTGGGCGTTCGTCAACATCAACGTCCGCCCCTTCTACGCCGACGGCAGCAAGACGCTCGGCTACGAGGTCGCGGAGCAGCTCGGCTGGCGCGCACCCGCGCACGCCATCGCGCCCTCGGCATCCGGTGCGATGTTCACGAAGATCTACCAGGGACTCAAGGAGTTCGAGCAGACCGGCATCATCGGCCCGGTGGAGACGCGAATGCACTGCGCGCAGGCGCGCGGCTGCTCCCCCATCGCGACCGCTTACGAAGAGGGCCGCTTCGTGATACGCCCCGTGAAGCCCGCCACCATCGCCAAGTCGCTTGGCATCGGCAATCCCGCCGACGGCTACTACGCGCTGAAGACCATCGAGGCGTCCGGCGGCTCCGCCGTCATCGCGGAGGAGCACGAGGTTGCGGAGGGCATCAAGCTCCTCGCGCAGACCGAGGGCATCTTCACCGAGGGCGCGGGCGGCGTCGCCATCGCCGGGCTGAAGCGCCTCGTCGAGCGCGGAGAGATCCAGCCGGACGAGCCGACCGTTGTGTATATCACCGGCAACGGGCTCAAGACCACGGAGATCGTGAGCGACGTCGTGAACCCCATCCTCATCGAGGGCACGGTCTCGGCGTTCGAGCAAAACGTGGGCGTGAAGGCTTGAGTATCATGACCACGACGATGCAACGGGTGCGCTTCACCTTTCTTGACCATATGATCAAGCAGCCCGTCATCTACCGGATGGGACACGACTTCGACGTCGTCACCAACATCCGCCGCGCCGACGTACAGGAAGGTGTGGGGTGGGTGATACTCGAGATCGAGGGTGAGTTGGAAGAGATCGAGCGCAGCCTCGAGTGGGTGCGCTCGCTTGGCGTCAGGGTCGACCACGCGCTGGGCGACCTGATAGAACCGTAACTCGGAGGACCAGAGCAGGATGAGCGTTACCGTACGCATACCCGGTCCGCTGCGGCGGATCACCGATGGCGCAGACAAGGCAGCAGTGACCGCTGACACCCTCGGGGGCGTCATCGCGGAACTCGAAGCGCAGTACCCCGGCATCCAGGATCGCATCCTGGATGAGAACGGCGCGCTGCGCTACTTCGTGAACCTCTACCTCAACAATGAGGACGTCCGCTTCCTGGAGGGGCTCGGCACGCCCGTCAAAGCGGGGGACGAGGTGAGCATCGTCCCGGCAGTCGCTGGGGGATAGGTTCTGATGCTCGGCCCCAGGAAAAACGACGAGTACTCCGAGCGAGAGCTCGCCGAGATCGAAGAACTCAACAGCCTCACGGACGACCACCGCTCCTTCTTTCAGAACCCGTGGTGGCAGCGCGTTGCCATCGGCTTCTCGATGCTCATCGTCCTCTCGCTGCTGTTCCCGGTCATCGCGCTCTCCTGTAACGGTGAGTCAGAACCCGCTCCAGACCCCACAAGCGGCATACCTGTCCCCGACTTCGAACTCGCCGCCGCGCAGGGCGGCCTCGTCAGCCTCTCCGATACGCTCGCGGCCAACGAAGTAGTCGTGGTGGTCTTCTACCGGGGCAACTTCTGAGGGACCTGCATCAACCAGCTCGGCGAGCTGGAAGCGGCCTACGACGAGATGCGAGCGCTGGATGCCGAACTGATTGCCCTGAGCACAGACGACGTACCCCGCGCCCAGAACATGCAGCAGCGCACCGGCGCCAGATACCCTGTCCTCGCAGACCCGGACCAGGCGGTCGCGAAGGCATACGGCGTGTTCGACCTGCTCGGCGACGGCGTGGCGGCCCCCACGACCATCATCCTGACCTCGGATCGCATCGTCGCGATGCAGGTGGGGCAGGACATCGGCGACCGCCCATCCACCGCCTCCATCCTCCACACCCTCCGGCAACTCAAGGCCGGGGAACTGGAACCCGCAGCAGCAAGCTAGGGACAGCCTGGATCAGCCTCCGTCATTCCCGCACCAGCGGGAATCCAGGGTGCGCGGGCAGCGCACGAGGCGGCTGCGCGGGCGGATGGAGTGTTGTCATGCTGAGCGCAGCGCAGCGGAGTCGAAGCATCTCTCAGGAAACGTCCGCTCGTTCAGAGCGTTCCTAGACCCTACGCCCCCAACTCCCGCACGACACTCGCGACGCGCTCAGGCGCGATGCCCCGGTGCGTGCGCGACGAGCCAACGCCGTCCAGCAGCACCCACGAGATCTGCCCCGCCGTCGTCTTCTTGTCGCGGCTCATCGCCTCGATGATCGCATCAGGATTGACGCCCATGTAGGCGGACGGCAGACCGAACCGCGCGATGAGCGACGCCTGGCGTTCTACCAGTTCCGGCGGCGTGACTCCCTCCAGCATCCCGAGACGCGCCGCGCCCGTCATGCCGATGGCGACCGCCTCGCCGTGCAGGTACGCGTCGTAGCCCGCAGCAGCCTCGACGCCGTGCCCTATCGTGTGACCGTAGTTCAGCAGCTGCCGCAGCCCGCTCGTCTCGCGCTCGTCCGCGCTCACCACCCGTGCCTTAACCGCCATGTTCCATGCAACGGCGCGCGCCGTCAGTTCCGGGTCCAGCGACTGCAGCGCATCGGCGTGCTCCTCGTAGAGGTCCACCAGTCCCGCTTCGAGCGCGAGCCCGTGCTTCACCGCCTCCGCCCAGCCCTCGCGCAGCGCGCGCTCCGGCAGCGTCCGCAGCGCCGACACGTCGGCCAGCACCATCGACGGATGGTGGAATGCGCCCACCATGTTCTTCGCCACCGGCAGGTCGACGCCCGTCTTCCCACCGATGCTCGAATCGACCATCGCCGTCAGCGACGTCGGCACCTGCACGACGCGTATGCCGCGCAGGAACGTCGCAGCGACGTAGCCCGCGAGGTCGCCCACGACGCCCCCGCCGACCGCGACGATGGCGTCGCGGCGTTCCGCCTTCCGTTCGGCAAGCCATTCGTAGAGGACGGTGGCTGTCGCCAGGTTCTTGCTCGCTTCGCCAGCGGGGAACGTGAACAGCCCCATCTCGATGCCCGCCGCGTGCAGCGACCGTTGCGCCGCGCGTCCGTAAGGATGCACGACGTTGCTGTCGCAGACGATGAACGCCCGGCCGGACAGGCCCATCTGCGCGAGGCGGCGCCCCAGTTGCTCCTCCAGCGTGTCCCACCCCACGAATATGGGATAGGCGCCCTGCTCCAGCCTCACCGTCGCGGCGAGCTCTGGGTCGTCTTCCCACGCCGCAGGCGCGCCCAGCCGACGCCATGCCTGCACGACCTCTTGCGCAGCCTGTTCTATCGTCAGGTCGTCCGTGTGCACCGTCCAATGCGCATGCGAGTACGCCCACTGGCGCTCGCGCTTCAGCGATTCGATGCGCCCAAGCGGATCGTCCGACTGCAGCATCGGACGCGCCATCGCCTCGGCGCCGTCCAGCTCCGCGATGTGCGACAGCCGCCGGTACACGGTCTCCGGTCGCGCTTCGAGCGCCACGACGAGGCCCGAGCTGAGCATCCCGCCGAGCGACTGGTCGTGCATAACAGACCCCGCGCCCGTCGAGACGACGATGTGCTCCTCGCGCGCGAACTCCGCGATGGCGGCGCGCTCCAGTTCACGGAACGCGGGCTCGCCGTCCTCGGCGAAGATGCGCTCGACCGCCTTCCCCGCGCGCTCCACGATGCGCTCGTCGGCGTCCACGAAACGCCACCCGAGCAGGCGTGCAGTGCTGCGCCCAACGGCGCTCTTGCCAGCGCCTGAGAATCCGATGAGGTAGATGCGGTTACGGGTGGTCATTGCTCCCACTTGCCCTAGAACGACATCACAGACTCGATGACCGCGCTGATCAGGAACGCCAGCGCAACGCCTGCAAGGACAGTACCGCCGGCGATCAGGATGAACTTCGTCGCGCCGGAGATGTTCCTGCTATGCCTGAACATCCAACCCGCAGCGAGCAGCAACATGCCGGCAACGAGCAGCAGCCCAAGGACTCTCATGTCCCCGTTCCGATCATGCGCCTATGACCCGTTTCGCGGCCCCACCGTCGCCCGGTAGCTCTCGTAGTTGCGAAGCGTCTCGGAGATGTGGTCGCCGCCGAACTTCTCCATGAACGCATCGGCCAGCGTTACCAGAACCATCGCCTCGGCGATCACACCGCACGTTGGCACGAACGTGATGTCGCTCCGTTCGTAGTGCGCTTGGGCCAACTCGCCGGTCGTCAGGTCGACGGACGGGAGCGGGCTTATCATCGTGGCGATGGGCTTGACCACCGCGCGGATGATGAGCGGCTCGCCGGTCGTCATGCCGCCTTCCAGACCGCCCGCATTGTTCGTGCGGCGGGGCCAAGGCTTCGCCCATCCACCGTTCCCGTTGCCCTCCCACTCCTCGATGGGCTTGATGACGTCGTGCACCTTGGAGCCGCGCAGGTCGGCGAGTTCGAAGCCCTTGCCGACCTCGACGCCTTTCACCGCGTTCACGCTCCCCACCGACGCCATGAGCCGTGTGCTCAGTTTCGTGTCCCACTGGATGTGCGAGCCCAGCCCGATCGGCAACCCTGTCGCAACGACCTCCACGACGCCGCCGAGGCTGTCGCCAGCCTCCTTCGCAGCGTCGACCTCACGAACCATCAGCGCGCTCGCGTCCGGGTCGGCGCAGCGCACCGGCGAGTCCTCTGCCGCGTCCCAGTCCACCGGCTCCGGGGGATGCGCCTGCACGCCGCCGATGTTTGTGACGTGGCTGTGCACCTCGACGCCGAACTCGGACAGGAACGCCCGGCAGATCGCCCCCACAGCGACCCGCGACGTCGACTCGCGCGCTGACGAGCGCTCCAGGATGTTCCGCGCATCGTCCTGCAGGTACTTGCTGATGCCGGGCGTGTCCGCGTGACCGGGGCGCAGCCGGTGGATCGGCGTCACCTCGCCCTCAACGGGCTCCTTCGACATCGTGTGCGTCCACGGCTTGCCGTCCGGGCCGTTGCCGGTCGTGTGGTCGCGGTTCTCGATGAGCATCGCGATGGGCGCGCCCGTCGTGTAGCCGTGGCGTACGCCGGACTGCAGAACCGCGTAGTCCGTCTCGATCTGCATGCGTCCGCCGCGCCCGTAGCCCATCTGGCGGCGCGCCAGGTCCTCGCGAATCACCGCCTCAGATATGGCGACGCCCGCGGGCAGCCCTTCGAGCAATGCAACGAGTCCGGGCCCGTGAGACTCGCCGGCAGTCAGGAATCGCACCAAGATGACAACCTCCCGCGCAACGTCTTTCCATTCTACCCCACGCCTGCTCGCTCTGATGTGGATTCACACACAAGGGAGTCGTATACTCACGCGCAAGGATACCTTCAGGCACACGGAGTACGGGTTCAGGAGGAATCATGCTCTCAGCGACGGACAATGAACTGCTGACGGAGGTGAGCGCCGGGACGCCTATGGGCGACCTCATGCGCCGCTACTGGATCCCTGCGGTCTTCTCCTATGAGGTCGAGGCCGACGGCGTGCCGCACCGCACGCGGCTCCTCGGTGAAGACCTCCTCGTTGTGCGCCTTACGAGCGGCGACGTCGCAACCATGACTCCGTACTGTCCCCACCGCACCGCGTCGCTCTACTTCGGACGCAACGAGGAGGAGGGCCTGCGCTGCGCCTACCACGGCTGGAAGTTCGCTGCGGACGGTAGCTGCATGGACATGCCCAGCGAGCCCCCAGAGAGCAACTTCAAGGACAAGGTGACGCTCAAGACCTACCGCACCCTGGAGCGCAACGGCGTCATCTGGACCTACATGGGACCGGACCAGGACTCCCCTCCCGCGCTGCCGAACCTCGAGTGGAACATGGTTCCGGAGTCCCACTGCTACCTCACCAAGCGCATCGCCCAGAACAACTACTTCCAGACCATCGAGGGCGAGATCGACTCCAGCCACAGCGGCTTCCTCCACTCCAACTTCCTCGACCCGTTCCGGCTCGAATCGAAGCAGGAGCAGGGGATGATCTACAAGATGCGGGACCGTCATCCCCGCTTCCAGGTGAAGGACACCGACTACGGCGTGCTCATCGGCGCGCGCCGCAACGCCGAGGAAGACTCTTACTACTGGCGCATCACCCAGTACATGCTCCCCTTCCACACCATCATCCCTCCCTACGGCGCGGACCCGCTCTTCAGCGGCCACGCCTACATCCCCATGGACGACAAACACGTCCTCGCCCTCTGCTTCACCTACAACCCCGTGCGACCGCTCACCGAGAAGGAGCTCGACTTCCTGAAGTTCGGCCCCGGCAACGGACAGCAGGGTCTCCACCCCTCCGTAGACGGCTTCCTCCCGCCGATGGCCAACCGCCCCGAGAACGCATGGTGGCCGAAGCACCACATCGACAACGACTTCAACGTGGACTGGGAGCGCCAGAAGACCGTCCAGTTCTCCGGCCTCCCCGGCACCTGGCCGCAGGACTCCGGCATGCAGGAGACGATGGGCCGCGTGACCAACCGGACCGCCGAGCACCTCGGCATCAGCGACACCGGCATCATCCGCACCCGCCGAGCGCTGCTCAGGGCCGCGAAACTCCTGCGCGACTACGGCATCGAACCCGAGTCCGTGTGGGACCCGGACGTCTACTACATCAGGTCGGCCGCCGTGGTGCTGCCGCGCGAGTCCGAATGGGTCGAGGCTTCCGAGGAGTTCCGCACCCCCAAGGAGAACGTGAACTACGCGGCAGTCTGATCCTCGCCATCCGTAAACCACCTACGCAAACGGGGCGCCTCATGTGAGGCGCCCCGTCCTGTCCCTATTGCCTGTCTCCGACTGCTTGATCCCTTCCCCCTTGATGGGGAAGGCCAGGATGGGGGTGACTGAGCGATACCTGGCGCTGCGTGATGCGGTCACCCAGCCCTACGCCGCCTCCGCGGCCTCGGTCTCCGGCGCAGGCGCGGGCTGCACGACGTACCCCTCGCGGATGACCCCCGCCTCGGCGTCCCAGCGTGGCCCCTCGCCTTCGATGACCGCCTCGCCCACCCATAGCTTGTACGCCGTCCATGCCGCCATGGCAGCATCCAACTGATCGTCCGTCGGCGTGTCATCGGATGGCAGCTGCACGCCCAGCGTGGACAGCAGTTCGGTGCGGGCCTGGCGGCCCTCCATCGTGCGCTTCGTGGGAAGTTTCGTTCCGTTCGACACTGCCTTCCACGCCCCGCCAGGAAACACCTCGATCAGCGTCGAGTTGGACGCGGGTGTGCCGTCCAGCCCCAGCAGGCGGAACCGGCTCCCGCTCTCGACCAGCCGGTGGAACAGCCGCACCGATCCCACGATGAGGCCGGAGTACGGCTTGCCGTCGGCGGGCAGCGTGTAGGGCGTGCGCCCGGGCGCGTTCACACGCCGCTCCGACTCCCGCATCGTCGCCTCCGGCGAACCGGCAAGCCCTTGCGGGCCATCGATGGCAAGGATGAATGAGCGCCCGATAGCACGGTCCGGGATGATGTGCGAAGCGTCCTCGCGATAGTCCCACTGCCCGAATGAGCACGACAGGTCCGTATCGAGCACCGCGTAGTCGCACGGACGCTGCTGCGCTGCCGTCGGATCCGTGAGATCGAGTCCGATGAAGCAGCGTCCGCCGCCGATCTCCCGCCCGCCGCCGCGGTGCCCCATCGTGCGTCGCTGCCGCCACTTGGCGATGTAGCGCGCCGTAACGGCGGCCGCCAGCACCGAAGCGCCGGCCGCTCCATACACACGGGGGTTTCCTCGCATCCGCATACGCGCCATTCTATCAACCTGCTCCAGAGCCGCGTTTTCCGTCCAGCCACGCCTGCAGGATCACTACCGCCGCTGCCGCATCCACGGCGCCCTTCTCCAGCCTCCGTCGGCCCCGCCCTTGCGTCCGGCCTCCGGCCAGGGCACGTTCCGCCTCCGCTGACGAGAGCCGCTCGTCCACCGTCTCGACCGCGAGCCCCACCTCCTGCAGTCCGCGCACGAACTCCTGCACGACCTGAGCCTGCGGCCCCACGCGTCCGGACATCGAGTACGGCATCCCCACGACAACGACCCCTGCGTCCCGCGCGTTCGCCTCCCGCGCCACTTCCGCCGTGGCCTCCGGTGAGTTCTCGATCACTCCCGCCGGAACCGCGATCCCTGAATCCGTGTCGCCCGACGCCACGCCGATGCGGCGTTCGCCAACGTCGAGCCCCAGCGCGCGCATCAGCCCGTCTGCCGCTTAATGATGTCCGCGACCGCCTTGAGCGCATCGTCCAACTTCGAAGCGTCCCTGCCGCCTGCCTGCGCAAGCCGCGGCTGGCCTCCGCCGCCACCGCCCATTACCCTCGCCGCCTCGTTGACAATAGCTCCGGCGTCGAAACCGCGCCCCACCAGGTCGCGTGTCACCATCGCCAGCAGACCAGGGCGCCCATTGACTACGCTGCCGAGCACGACAACGCCCGAGCCGAGACTGTCGCGCAGGCGGTCGCCCTGTTCGCGGAGCGACTGGGCATCGGGAGCGTCGCTCCGCACCGCCACCACCTTCACGCCGCCAATGACGCTGACCGCGAAACGGAGGTTGTCCGCTTCCTGGCGCGACGCCTCACGCTGCCCCGCGCGCAGCGAGCGCCGAGCCTCTTCCACTTGCTCCAGCAACGGCCGGATCCGCGCCGGAAGCTCGATGGGTTCCGTGCGCAATATCACAGCAGCCTCATCCAATACGCTCAATCGTTGGCTAATCCATTGTTCGCTTCCACGGCCCGTTACCGCCTCGATACGCCGTAACCCGGCCCCCACGCTGCTCTCGCCTACGATGTGGAAGAATCCAATCTGCCCCGTGCGCTCCAGGTGCGTGCCGCCGCATACCTCGAAACTCACCGGCTCCGTCTCGCCGATCTGCACCGTGCGCACGCGGTCCCCATACCGCTCGCCGAAGAACGCCAACGCGCCGTCCGCCGTCGCCTCGCGGTACGAGCGCTCGTCCTTCACGAGCGACAGGTCGCCGCGCACCGACTCATTGATGCGCCGCTCGATCTCCCCCAACTCGTCGCGACTCACCGCCGAGACGTGCGTGAAGTCGAACCGCAGCCGGTCCGGCGCGACCAGCGACCCCGCCTGCCGCACGTGCGAGCCGAGCACGTCACGCAGCGCCGCGTGCAGCAGGTGCGTCGCCGTGTGGTTCCGCGCAACATCCAGCCTCCGCTCCCCATCGACCGACGCATGCACCGCGTCGCCGACCGCAACCGATCCCTCGACGACCTCCGCCGCATGGACGATGAGTTCTCCGAACGGCTTCTGTGTGTCGCTCACCCGAACCGAGCCGCCGGATGCCGCGATGAGGCCCGTATCCCCGACCTGCCCGCCGCCCTCCGCGTAGAACGGCGTCTCGCGCAGCACGATCTCCACACGCGCTCTGGCGTCGGCGCGCTGCACGGATTCACCGTCCTTGAGGATGGCCGCGATCACGGTATCCGTCTCGATGCGGTCGTAGCCGAGGAACGCGGTCTCACGAACGTCCAGCGCCTCGTAGACGCGTATCTCCTCGCGCCCGCCGCCGAAGCGGGCGGCGGCTCGACCGCGCTCGCGCTGCTCCTCCATCGCCCGCTCGAAGCCTATGGTATCGACGTCCAGCCCCTGCTCTCGCGCTATCTCCTGCGTGAGCTCCAGCGGAAAGCCGAACGTGTCGTACAGGCGGAACGCGTCAGCGCCGTCTATCGTCCCTCCCCGCGCGATGCACTCCTCCAGCACAGGCATCCCCAACGCGATGGCCTCGTAGAAGCGCTCCTCCTCGGATTCCAGCGTCTTGAGGACGAACCGCTCGTGCTCCCGAAGTTCGGGATAGAGCGCGCCGAACCGCTCGATCACGGTCGCCGCCACGTCCGGCAGGAAACCAGCCTCGATGCCGAGCTTCCGCGCGAAGCGGATGCCGCGCCGTATCACGCGGCGCAGCACGTAGCCGCGCCCCTCGTTCGCAGGCACGACCCCGTCCGCGATGAGGAACGCTGCGCTCCGTGCATGCTCCGTCACGACGTGGATGGCGAAGTCGTCGTCGGGGTCTTCTCGGTACGTCTTGCCCGCCAACTGCTCTACGCGCTGGCGAATCGGCGTGAGCAGGTCGGTCTCGTAGGCGGAGGACACGCCCTGCATGATGGCGGTCATCCGCTCAAGCCCCATGCCGGTGTCGATGCCCGGCGCGGGCAGGTCTGTCCGCGTGCCGTCCACCGCCTGGTAGAACTGCGGGAAGACGAGGTTCCAGTACTCGAGGAACCGGCTCGTGTCGTCGCCCGGCTTCGCGCCTGGCCCGTACTCCTCGCCGAAGTCGTAGTAGAGCTCGCTCGACGGACCGCACGCGCCCTCGTCGCCCGCTGGGCCCCAGAAGTTGTCCTTGTCGCCCAGCGTCACGATGCGCTCGTCGGGCACTCCCACCTCGTCGCGCCATATCGCGCGCGCCTCGTCGTCGGTGTCGTGCACCGTCACCCAGATGCGTTCCGGGGGCAGCAGAAGCACGCCGATCGTGAACTCCCACGCCCACGAGATCGCCTCGCGCTTGAAGTAGTCGCCGATGCTGAAGTTGCCCAGCATCTCGAACATCGTGTGGTGCGTGAAGTCGCCCACCTCGTCGATGTCGGTGGTGCGGAAGCACTTCTGCACAGACGCAAGTCGAGGGTTGGGTGGCGTCTCGTCACCCGCGTAGTAAGGTTTGAACGGTGCCATGCCCGCGGACGTCAGGAGCAGCGTGGGGTCGCCCGCCGGGATCAGTGATGCGCTCGGCATCACCAAATGGCCGCGCTCCTCGAAGAATCGCAGATATGCAGCGCGGATCTCGTCGCTGGTCGTGGGGGGCATGTCGGCCAAGGGTGTACGGACCTCTACGGGGGACGCGCTCTGTTCGAGAGCACACGGACTGGAAAGAGTCTACGAACGCCTCCGCGAGCGTGTCAACGCGGAGCAGGGCCGCCCGCTCCCTTCCCTCTCGATGGGGGAAGGCCAGGATAGGGGTGACCCCGCCACTTCCCTCTCCGATTGACGCCGCGCAGTCGCGGGGGTAGGTTGCGGACGTGAACGCGCTCCCCAACCTCGCGCTCCTCGGGGCTTTCGCCCGTCATCCGCGCCGCCACCCCACCTACCTGGGGTACGTGAACGGCCTGTTCTACGGGTTCGGGATGGGCGCATCCACCATCCTCTTCCCGCTCTATGCCATCGACCAGGGCTTCTCCCTCTCCAGCCAGGGTTTCATCGTCGCCGCGCCCGGCATCATCATGATCATGTTGAGGCTCGTGGGCGGCGCACTCTCTGATCGCTTCGGCGAGAAGTTCATCCTCTGGTTCAGCTTCTCAACCGTCACCATCGCCTCGATGGTCCCCGTGTTCGCGGCTTCCTTCATCTGGCTCACCATCGCGCAGTTCTTCAACGGCGGCTCCCGCTCGGTCTACTGGTCGGCGGCGCAGTCGTACATCAGCCGCAGCGCGGAGGGCGAGGCCGGGAAGGTGATGGGGCGGCAGCTGGCTTTCGAGTCGGGTGGGGGCATCATCGGCGGAGTCGTCGCCGGGTTCATCGCTGGGGGCATCGGCTACCCGGAAGCCTTCCTCATGACCGCGATAGCGACGTTCATCGGCTTCATCGTCACCTCCTCGCTGCCGAGGCTCCCGCGCAAGGACCAGGTGCGCAGCTTCGCTGCCAGCCTCGCTCCGGCGAAGACGATGCTCGTCAAGCGCACGCTCCTCCACGCGCACATGGTGGCGTTCACGAGCGCGGCGTACATAGGCCTCGTCATGGGGCTGTTCGTCGCATTCTTCCGCGAGGTGGACTACAGCGAGGGCGAGACCGCGCTGGTTATACGACTCAACAGCATCGGCGTCAGCGTTCTCGCTTACTTCTTCGGCATGATCCTCGGACGTCTCGGCAGCCGCCGCACCGCTGCGCTCGGCATCACCATCACCGGCGTCCTTGCCGCGGGCGTTGGCCTGACAGGTCACGTGCCGATCGTTCCCGTGGTATTCATGGCTATCACCGGCATGACGTTCGGCAGCCTGCGCTCGCTCTACCCGACGCTTGCGGCAGAGAACAGCGAACCGAACCAGCGCGCGATGGCCCTCTCCGTCGTGGGCCTCTACTGGGCAATCGGCATCTTCCTCTCGCCGCTCCTGTTCGGGTTCCTCGCGGAACAGACGAGCATCGCAACGTCCATCTACATCTTCAGCGGGTTCGCCATCGCCGCGGGCCTGCTCTCGCCGGTGCTTTACGACTTCGGTCGTCGCGGCCTCCCGCCCGAGGGCGAGGAAGAAGAAGCCCCTCGGGCCAGTGCCTAGGGATGGCGTTGATCCCTTCCCCCTCGATGGGAGAAGGTTAGAGCCTGCCCCGCACTTGATGCGGGGACGCGGGTGAAGCGTCCGCCATCTCCACGAAGTAGGTCAGCGAGTCCGGGTTCGCCAGCGCGTCCCTGCTAACGGCTTGCTCCAGCGGAACGCCGTTCAGCATCTTCTTCACCGGCACTTCCAGCTTCTTCCCGTTGAGCGTACGCGGCACTTCTGCTATCTGCCGCATCTCGTCCGGAACATGGCGCGGCGAGAGCGTGGTGCGTATCGCCCCCGCGATGCGCTGCCGCATCGCGTCGTCCAGCGCGCAGCCCTCGCGCATCACGAGGAAGAGGTACAGCTTGCCCTCGACCCCGAGTAGCGTCGTGTCGATGACGAGGCTGTCCAGCACCTCCGGTATGTCCTCCACGACGCGGTAGAACTCGCTAGTCCCCATTCGGACGCCGCTTCGGTTAAGCGTCGAGTCGGAGCGCCCGTAGATGACGCACGCACCCTCCTCGGTCACCTTCAGCCAGTCGCCGTGCCGCCATACGTCCGGGTAGACGTCGAAGTAGCTCTCGTGCAGCCGCTCGCCGCCCGGGTCGTTCAGGAAGCGCACCGGCATCGACGGCATTGGCTCGGTGACGACCAGTTCGCCGACCTCCCCAACGACCGGCACGCCGTCCTCGCCGAAGCTCTCCACTTTGCAGCCGAGGCACCGGCACTGGATCTCGCCCGCGCGAACGGGCAGCCCGGCGCCTCCCCCGACGAACGCGGTGAAGATGTCCGTGCCGCCGCTGATCGACGCGAGCAGCAGGTCGCTCTTGACGTGCTCGTACACCCACGCAAAGCCCTCCGGCGGCAGCGGCGCGCCCGTTGAGCCGATGGATCGCATCGCGCTCAGGTCCAGCGACGCCCCCGGCTCGATCTCCGCCTTCATGCAGCCGAGGATGTACGGCGCGCTCACGCCGAACGACGTGATGCGCGTCCGCTCTGCCACCCGCCACAGCGCGTACATGTCCGGGTGGCCGGGGCTGCCGTCGTACACGACGATGGACGCGCCCAGCAACAGCCCGCTCATCAGGATGTTCCACATGATCCAGCCCGTCGTGCTGAACCAGAAGAAGCGGTCGCCCTCGCCGATGTCCATCTGCAGCGAGAGGAATTTCGCGTGCTCCAGCAGCGCGCCGCCGTGCCCGTGCACGATGGCCTTCGGGGCCCCGGTGGTGCCCGACGAGTACGCCACGCAGAGCGGATGGTCGAACGGCACCGGCTCGAACGCCAACTCCTCTCCGGGGACGACGAAATCCGCCCACAGCGAGGTCGCGGTGCCCAGCGGGCGCAGGTCAGGCTGCGATTCGAGGTACGGGAGCACGACCGTCCGTTCGAGCGTCGGCAGCGCAGCCTGGATAACGCCGACCGCGTCGCGCGAGTCGAACCGCTTACCGTTGTACGTATAGCCGTCCACGGCGAACAGCACCTTCGGGTCCATCTGCCGGAACCGCTCGATGACGCTCTGCGTGCCGAACTCCGGCGGGCAACTCGACCACGACGCCCCAAGCGATGCCGCCGCCAGCGCCGCCGCGATGGCCTCCGGCACGTTCGGCATGAACGCGACCACGCCGTCGCCGCGCCCCACGCCCAGCGCCCACAACCCTGCCGCCGCCTCCGCCGTCCGGGCGCGAAGGTCGTCCCACGTCCACTCCACCGTTGCGCCGGACTCGTGCACGCCGACGATGCAGACCTCGCTGCCGCTCCGCGCGAGAACATGCTCCGCGTAATTCAGCGTCGCGCCGGTGAACCACCTCGCGCCCTCGACGCGCGTCCCGTTCGGCCCCGGAGCGAGCACGTCCGTATACGGCGTATGCGCTTTCACTCCGAAATAGTCCCAGCACGATTCCCAGAAGCGCCCAACGTCCTCCACCGACCACTCCCACAGTTCCTCGTAGTCCCCGAAGCGAAGCCCGTGCGCCTCCCCGAGCCATCGCTCGTACGCAGCGAGCCGCGTCCCCGCCCGCCGCTCCTCCGACGGCGTCCACAGCAACGCGCCTTCGGTTGCACCGCTGGGCTGTTGATTCCCCGTCGTCAAGGGCGTACCCCGATATGACAAATGGTGTGGCGCTCCATGCAATCTTCCCTGATGAGTGTCCCTGTTTTAGCGGGCTCGCGTCGCGCGGGCAAGCCTTCGCGAGTGCGCGGCCTGGTCACCCACCCTTAGCCGTGGTTAATCGCATCCAGCACCTGTGCATGGATCCGTGGCGGAGCGATGAGCACAAGAGAAGCGTGACCCGCCGACCAGTCGATCCCACGACCCTGTGCGTCACTCACCATCAGGCCGACTCCCTCAGCGACCGCCGCCACTCCCGCAACGTGGACGAGGTCTGCCTCCGGAAACAACACCGCGCCCATACGGCCCATGCATACCTGGGCTCCCGGGAAGACAGCCGAACCGTACGTGTGGACATGCTCCGCCCGCCGGAGTACGTCGCGGTAGGTGTTGACGTGGTCGGGGAACGTGCCTCCCGGAGAATTCTCTATGCAAACGATGCTCGTACCGAGTTCGGAAGGACCCGAGTACGCAGGAGCGACCTCCTCTCCGACCCGCACGCCCATTCCTGCGCCGCCGGACCATGGCGTCTTCGTCATGGAAGTCGCAAAGGCTCCCGCAACAAGGCGACCATCCTCTTGGAATGCCACGCTCACTCCCCAGTTGACCAGCCCCTGTGCGAAGGGGGCAGTGCCGCAAAGAGGGTCCACGAGCCAACTGGCTTGTTGTCCGGGGATAGCTTCCGTTCGTTCTTCTGAGAGGATGCTCGTGCCAGGCGCCAACCTGCGGATGCAAGCGGCAATCTCGTCATCAGACGCGAGGTCGGCGGCAGTCACCAGGCTGCCATCCTCCTTCCGCCACTCCTGGAACGTACCCTGGGCGGTAGCGTATTGCTCCAGTGCCGCGTGGCCCCGCGCGACGGCCTCTGCCGCAACGCAACGCGCAGCCTCGGCGTTTAGGACAGGTTCATCTTGCATGCCTCAACTCCACGTCGGAGAGAGATCGTGTCGAACGACCGCCACCCTCAACCACCTGTATTCGCCTGCTCCGCCAGCGCGCGCAGCATCTCACCCAACTCCGGGTCCGGCTCACGCGACGTCTGGTCCGCGAGGCTCGTCTCTCCCGTGAGACGGAACATGTCCGCCGCGCCGAGCAGGATGCGTGGCGTCAGCCCGAGGTGTTCGAACGTCGCCGCGATCTCCTCCATCTCCCCCACCCATCGACGGGCGCGTCGCGGCATCTGCGTCGCCGCCTTGATATGACGCGCAGGGTCGACCGCGTCGCCAAACTCGGCCAGCAGCGCGTCCGTCAGCCCCATCGCCTCCGCAGCCGTCAGCAGCTCCGTCCACACCGCCGTCGTGCCCTTGGTGGACGCGGCGTAGACCATCTTGAGACCGGACGCCTGCCCGAACCCCGGCCCGACCCGGCGGATGTCCAGCCCGCACTCCCGCAACGACTCCAGCACCGACGTGTCCGGGCCGGAGCAGTAGATGTGCGGATCGGAACCCGGCCCCGGCGGCCCTCCGATGATGCCCGCGTCGATGAACGGCGCGCCCGTGTCCAGCATGAGCGTGGCGATACGCACCACCGTCTGCGGTGCGATGGCATTGCACTCCGCGAACACCGGCGTCGAGCCCGTGCGCGCCATCGCCCCGGCGACCTCCTCCGCGATGCTCACCGCCTCCGAGGGCGGCAGCACCGACAGCAGCAGGCCGCACTCCTCGACGAGCGCATCCGTGCTCCCCGCGTCGCGTACCCCCGCCTCGTGGGCGCGGAGCCGCGTCAGCTCGCTCCGGCCGGTGAGGTTCGCGGCAACGTCGACGCCCCCCGACACGAGCACCGCGCCGATGGCCGCGCCCATGTCGCCTGCGCTGATGATGCCGACGGGACCGGCCATGCTACGCCGGGGCTGTGCCCGCCTCCGCCAGGCGGCGCTTCGCCTCTTCGTACACGCCGTCCGAGAGGTTGCCCTTCGCCGCCGCCGCCAGGTTCTGCCGGAGGTGCTCCGGGTTGAGCGTACCCACGATATTCGTGTGCATGCCCGGGTGCGTCTGCGTGAAGCGGATGACGAACTCCATCCGGGACTGCCCCTCTTCCAGCAGCTCGTCCATCTTCGCCTGCTCCCAGACGTCCAGCAGCTCCGGGTTCCGCGTGGCCACGCGTTCCTCGCCGCTCGGCGCTCCTCGTGCGGCGCCGCCCCGGATGACCGTCCCCGACCCCGCTGCCGCCGCTGCCGCGACGAGGTCCTCGTGCTCGCGCTGCGACGCTGAATACGGGATCTGGAACGCGTCGAACACGCCCATCTCGATGTGGTCCGCGAGGTTCGGGATCGTGCCGGACATGCCGAGGAAGCGAACCTTCCCCTGTTGCTGCAACTCCTGCATCGCCTCAATGGTGCCGCTCTCCTCCAGCACCTGGCGGGAGGGCGTCATGTGCACCTGCAACAGGTCCATGTAGTCCGTGTTCATCCGGCGCAGGCTCTGCTCGACCCCCGCAACAACGTTGTCCTTCGTGTAGACGTGCGGCCCGCCCCGGTCCACGCCCGGCTCAGGCTCCCAGCCCACGAGGCACCCGCACTTGCTCGCAAGGAAATACTCGCCGCGACGATTCGCGATGTGCCGCCCGATGCGCTCCTCGCTTACGCCGTAGTCGATTGACGTATCGATGTAGTTGATGCCGAGGTCGAGCACCGTGTTCAGCAGCCTCCCGGCGTCCTCCTCGGATATCTCTCTGCCGCGTGGCGCGCCCCGCAGTTCCATCGCCCCGAAACCCAGCACCGTAACGTCCATCCCGGTGCGCCCCAGCGTTCGCTTCTCAAGGTCGGCCATCGTTCCTCCGCATCAGTCTTGGGATGCGGGGAGTATATCAACCTCGTCCCGGTCCCCGAGTATGCTCCTGGCTGCCTCGCGCGCCTCGTCGATGTTCTCGACGAACCGCCCCTCGGGAACGCGCCGCAGCACGTTCAAAGCCTGCAACGTGACGGCGGGCCTGCCCTTCAGGCCCATGATGATGCACGCCGTTTCCTGGTCGTAGGCGACGTCGATCAACTGCTCGATCACCAGCGCCGCGCTATCGTCCATGTGCAGCGTATCGGAGAAGTTCAGGATCACCACCTCATGGTCCCTGATGTCGGCGGTTATCACAGTCGTCAGCTTGCCCGACGACGCGACCGAGAAACTCCCGCGCATCGATACGAGACCGACCCGCGCGGAGAAGATATCCGTATCGTCGGACTCGTCGTCCGGCGTGAGGAAGGTACTATCCAGGAGCGGGATGGACATCACGCTGTCCAGCTCCAGCCGCTCCCAGTGCCGGGCGCTCGCCATGCCCGCCACGATCAGGCCTATGGCGACGGCGGTCACGAGGTCCAGGAACACCGTCAGCCCCATGGTCAGCACCATCACCAGCAGGTGCTCCCGCTGGACCCGGTGCAAGCGCGTGACGAAACGCCAGTCGATGATGTCCCAGCCCACCTTTATCAGGATGCCCGCAAGCACAGCATGGGGAATCACCTTGACGTACTCGGCAAGGCCCAGCACGAGCAGCAGCACGACTCCCGCGCGTATGGCTCCCGATACCTGAGTCCGCCCGCCGGAACGGATGTTGACCACGGAGCCCGGCGTGGAACCGGCGCCGGGCAGCGCGCCGATGAGCCCCGCTATGGTGTTGCCGATGCCCTGCCCCACCAGCTCCCGGTCGGAATCGTGGCGCGTCCGGGTCATCGAATCCGCAACCAGCGAGGTCAGCAGGCTGTCTATCGAGCCGAGCAGTGCAAGGATCAGCGCCGGCTGTATCGCCCCGGCCAGCACGCTCGGGGCGAAGTCCAGCCGTTGCAACCCCGGCAGCGTGGCCGACACATCCCCGATGGCGGGAACGTCGGTCAACCACAGAACGCTCAGGAGCGTCCCTGCAAGCAGCGCCACCAGGGTCGCCGGGAAGAACTTCGAGAACCGGCCTGGCCAGCCCACCATCACCACCAGCGTGGTCACCCCAACTGCGAGCGCGGCGTAGTTGACACTGGCCAGCGCATCCGGCCACCCGTTCACCGCGTCCGCGGGCCCGCCGGTAACAACAGGCGCCCCCAGGAACGGCAACGTCTGGATGAGGATGATGAGGATGCCGATCCCGGACATGAACCCGGACACCACGGAGTAAGGGGTATAGGAGACGTACCGCCCTACTCGCATGAGGCCGAGCGCGATCTGTATCACGCCCGCCATCACCACGATCGTGAACGCCTCTGCCAGGCTCCCCGCGTGGGCGGTCACGATGACCGCCATCGCCACCGTCATCGAGCCCGTCGGGCCCGATATCTGCGACTTCGTCCCCCCGAACACCGCCGCGAAGAAACCGACCGCGACCGCCCCGTAGATGCCCGCGGTCGCCCCGAGGCCGGACGCTACGCCGAACGCGAGCGCCAGCGGAAGCCCCACGACTCCCGCCGTCACGCCGCCGAGAACGTCGCCCCGGAACGTCGTGAGGCTGTAGTTGATCTTCATGCGAGTATCCTTTTCGCTATCTCCCTGGCCTCGTCGATATCGGCGGCGAAGTGGTCCTCGGGAACTCGCCGCAGCACGTTCAGTGCCCGCATCGCGATGGCCGGCCTGCCGCCGAGCCCCATGACGATACACTCCGTGTCCTGCTCGTGCGCCACGTTGACCATCTGCTCTATCACGAGCGCCGCGCTGTCGTCCATGTGCACCGTATCCGAAAAATTGAGGATGACGATTTCATGGTCGCGGATGTCGGCGCTTATCGCGTCGATCATCTTGCCGGACGATGCAACGGAGAAACTCCCGCGCATCGATACGAGGCCGACCCGCGCGGAGAAGATATCCGCGTCGTCGGACTCGTCGTCAGGGGTGAGGAAGGTGCTGTCCAGGAGCGGTATGGACATCACGCTGTCCAGCTCCAGCCGCTCCCAGTGCCGGGCGCTCGCCATCCCGGCCACGATCAGGCCTATGGCGACGGCGGTCACCAGGTCCAGGAACACGGTAAGCCCCAGGGTGAGCAACATCACCAGCAGGTGTTCCCGGTGGACGCGGTGCATCCGGGTGATGAAACGCCAGTCGATGATGTCCCAGCCTACCTTCATCAGGATGCCCGCGAGGACGGCGTGCGGGACCTGCTCGACGAACCGGCCGAGTTCCAGCACCAGCGCCAGCAGCACCGCTGCGCAGAGCACGCCGGATACCCGTGTCCTCCCTCCGGCCCGAAGGTTCACCACGGTGCCCACCGTGGCTCCGGCGCCAGGCAGCCCGCCGATGAACCCGGCGACGGTGTTGGCGATGCCCTGCCCCACCAGTTCACGGTTGGGATCGTGCTGCGTGCGCGTTATCGCATCGGCCACCAGCGAGGTCAGCAGGCTGTCTATGGACCCCAGGAGCGCAAGGATCAACGCCGGTTGTATCGCCCCCACCAGGAACCCGGGGGAGAAGTCGGGCCGCTGCAGCTCCGGCAGACCGGTCGGGACCTCGCCGATGACCGGCGTGTTCGTCAGCCATAGGACTCCCAGCAGCGACCCGGCGATCAGCGCCGCCAGCGTGGGCGGCAGGTACTTCCCTAAGCGGGCGGGCCAGGCCACGCCGACCACCAGTGTCGTCGCGGCGATGGCGACCGCGCTCAGGTTCAGGTCACTCAACGCATCCGGCCACGCACGGACCGCTCCCACCGGCCCGCCTGTCGCCGTGGCCACCCCGAGGAATGGCAGCGTCTGGATGAGGATGATAATTACCCCGATGCCGGACATGAACCCGGATATCACCGAGTACGGCGTATACGCCACGAACCGTCCGATCCGCAGCACGCCAAGCATGACCTGTATCACCCCGGCCAT
Organism: Dehalococcoidia bacterium; assembly: GCA_965208625.1. Classification (GTDB taxonomy): domain Bacteria; phylum Chloroflexota; class Dehalococcoidia; order Lucifugimonadales; family Australimonadaceae; genus Bin16. The sequence continues at coordinate 126,583 of OZ242348.1, read as the reverse complement.
GATGACGATGGTGAACGCCTGCGTGAAGGTCTCCGCGTGGCTCGTCACGATCACGGCCATCGCCACGGCCATGGGACCCGTGGGGCTGGATATCTGGGACTTCGTCCCGCCGAATACGGCTGCGAAGAAACCGACCGCGACCGCGCCGTACAGCCCTGCGATCGCTCCCAGCCCCGACGCCACGCCGAAAGCGAGCGATACCGGCAACACCACCACCACCGCTGTGATCCCGCCGAAGACGTCCCCTCGAAACGTTCGGAAGCTGTAGCTCATACGGATTCCTTCTCCGTTCCGGGCGCAGTATACGCACCGTCGCGCACGCCCTACGTTAACAATCGATAACTTTTTCATCGATTCCGTTAGCAGGCAGTGACTTTTGCATCGATTCTGCCAGCAGGCGATTTCCGCATTCGAGCCTTGAGAGGTGCTGCTAGAATGAACACGGGAGGCCGTCCATAACATGCTCGGCAAACTGCTCAACGTCTTCGGCGACTCGAACGACAAGGAAGTCAAGCGCTACCAGCGCGTGGTCGACGTCGTCGGAGACTTCGAACGCAGCCTGACTGCCCTCACCGACGACGAGCTCGCCGCCCGCACCGCCGCTTTCCGCGAGCGCATCGCCCGCGGCGAAACGCTCGATGACCTCCGCGATGAGGCATTCGCCGTCGTGCGGGAGGCCGCGTGGCGCGCCATCGGCCTGCGCCACTTCGACGTCCAGCTCATCGGCGGCGCAGCCCTCCACGAGGGCAAGGTCGCAGAGATGAAGACCGGCGAGGGCAAGACCCTCGTCGCAACCCTCCCCGTCTACCTCAACGCGCTGGAAGGCAACGGCGTCCACGTCGTGACGGTCAACGACTACCTCGCCCGTCGCGACGCGCTCTGGATGGGCAAGGTCTACTCCTTCCTCGGCCTCTCCACCGGCTGCCTCCAGCACGAGGCCGCCCACGTCCTGGACCCCGGCTACCGGCCCGGCAGCGCCCCGCCGGAGATGCGCCCCGTCTCCCGCAAGGAGGCCTACGAGGCCGACATCACCTACGGCACCAACAACGAGTTCGGCTTCGATTACCTCCGCGACAACATGGCCTCTGCCCTCGTCCAGAAGGTGCAGCGGCAACTGCACTACGCCATCGTCGACGAGGTGGACAACATCCTCATCGACGAGGCCCGCACCCCACTCATCATCAGCGGCCCCTCCCAGGAATCAACGACGCTCTACGGCACGGTCGCCCGCGTCATCCCCCGCCTGCGGGCGGAGGAGGACTACACCATCGCGGAGAAGGAGCGGCAGGCCCTGCTCACCGACTCGGGCATCTCGAAGATCGAATCTCTCCTCAACATCGGCAACCTCTACGACCCGTCCAACTCTGTCCTCACCCACTTCGTGGAGAACGCGCTGCGGGCCCAGTTCGTCTACCAGCGGGACAGGGACTACGTCGTCAGGGACGGCGAGGTCGTCATCGTCGACGAGTTCACCGGCCGCCTCATGCCCGGACGCCGCTACGGCGAGGGCCTCCACCAGGCAATCGAGGCGAAGGAGGGCGTCAAGGTCCAGCGCGAGACCATCACCTACGCCACCGTCACGCTCCAGAACTACTTCCGCATGTACGCCAAACTGGCCGGCATGACCGGCACCGCCCTCACCGAAGCGGAGGAGTTCTTCAAGGTCTACGGCTTGGAGGTGCTCGCCGTCCCCACCAACGCTCCCATGGTCCGGGAAGACCACGCGGACTTCGTCTACAAGACACACGCCGCGAAGTTCCGGGCCATCGCCGACCAGATCGAGGAGTTGAACGCCGAGGGCAGGCCCGTACTCGTTGGCACGACCTCCATCGAACGCTCGGAGCAGCTCAGCGGCCTGCTCCGCAGGCGCGGTATCAAGCATGAGGTACTTAACGCCAAGAATCACGAGCGCGAGGCGCAGATCGTGGCGGAGGCGGGGAAGCCCGGCGCGGTCACTGTCTCCACCAACATGGCAGGACGCGGCACGGACATCATCCTCGGCGGCGACCCGTCGTCGCAGGCGGAGCCCGGCGCGTGGCAGCACGCGCATGAAGACGTCGTATCCAAAGGGGGCCTCTACGTCATCGGCGCCGAGCGCTACGAATCGCGCCGCATAGACAACCAGCTCCGCGGACGCTCCGGACGCCAGGGCGACCCGGGCGAGACGCGCTTCTACGGCTCGCTGGAGGACGACATCCTCACCCGGTTCTCCGGCGGCATGGTGGGCCGCCTCGTGGGCAAGGCGTTCGCCGAAGACGCCCCGCTGGAGAGCGGCATGCTCACCAAGAGCCTCGAGATGACCCAGGGCAAGGCCGAGTCCTACTTCTTCGACATCCGCAAGCACCTCGTCGAGTACGACGACGTCGTCAACCGCCAGCGGGAGGTCATCTACGCGGAGCGGGACAAGGTACTGGAAGGAGCCGACCTCCGGGCCAACATCCAGGAGATGATCGGCAAGGAGATCTCAGCCCTCGTGCAGACCTACCTCCCCGGCGAGCCGGAGGAATGGGAGATCGAGCCGTTCCTCGCAAGCGTCGGCGTCATCATGCCCCTGCCCGCCGGATTCGATGCCGACTCCCTGCTCCGGGAAGGGGCGGCGCAGACCGAGGAGGAGCTCCTCGCCGCCGCCGAGTCCCTCTACGAGCAGCGGGAAGAGGAATTCGGCGCGGAGACCATGCGCGCCATCGAACGCGCCGTCATGCTCCAGACCATCGACCGGCTCTGGGTGCAACACCTCACCATGATGTCCAACCTGCGGCAGGGCATCGGCCTCTACGCCTACGGCCAGCGCGACCCTCTCGTCATGTACAAGAAACAGGGCCACGAGGCCTTCGACGGCCTGCTGGAACGGGTGCAGCACGATATCGTCCACACCATCTTCCACGTCGCGCCTGTCGGACAGGCGGCGCCGAAGGCGGGCAGCACGAACGGCAGGGCCGCAACCGTGGACACCACGCGAACCGAGACCGTGATGGCCAACGCCATCGGTCAACGGCGCCCTGCCGCTGCCGCTGCGGCGCCCGTCGACGTGCCGCCCGACGCCCCGCGATGGTTGCGGCGGCAGGCGGAACGCGCGGCAGGCGGCAGCAAGAAGGCCCGCAAGCGGAAGGGCAGATAGCCGCCATGGAAGCGACCGTCGCGCTGCGCCCCACACCGGTATCCACTCCTCCAACCGATGAAGCGGCCAACGGAACGGTCGAACGGTTCCGCAACGCGCTCTCCAACGGCGCGCCCTGGCCGGAAGCCCTCCTGACCGCCATCGGCGAGTGGACCGCCCCCTCCGAGGTCGTGGACGGTGTGCAAATCGACTACCTCATCGAGGGTGAGGCCTTCGACTGGCTCCTCCTGGCGGAGCGCCTGCTGCGCGAGGCTCCGGCGGGCCGCATCCCCGCCAGCGAGGCAGAGGAGTTGCTCTTCACCGGCATGCTGCCGGATGGTATAACCGAGGCTCGGTTCAAGAGTCTCCTGGGTCCGGAGAAGTACCGCGCGCACCTCAACCACTTCTACGGCGTCGTCGTGGAGGAGGCGCTCTGGTACGCCGTGGAACGCGAGGTGGAGAAGGAGCGCAGCGTGCTTGGCCTTCAGCACCCGTTCGGCGTGCAGAACCTCATCGCCGAGCGGCTCTACCGCGCCGAACTCATGCCCCTCCTGAGGCAGTTCCAGCGCGAGCACAGGCGCGGACGCCGCGTGCGTCTCACGCTGGCCCAGTCCCGCGCGTTCACCTACTGGCTCTTCAAGCGGCGCATCGGCAACTCGGAACAGGCCCGCATCGCCAGCGACACCCGCAAGGGACTGCGCATGCTCAACGAACTCCGCGAGCGCGCAGCCGCCGATAGGGGGTAGAACTCCTCCGCCTACGGCTGCGCCCGCTCCGGCTGCGCTTCCTGCGGCGCCGCGATGGGCCCTCGCTTGCGGTGCTTCCCCGCGGTCTCCACAGCCAGATAGGCGAACACCACGATCGTCACCGTCCACAGCACCGCATTGAACCCGAACGCAGCGTGGTAGGAGACGCCCGCGACGAGGCTCGTGGAGACCACCGGCCCAATCATCCCCGCCGCGTCCCCGAACGTCCTGTAGAGCCCTATCGCCATACCCCGCATCCCCGCGGGTGCAAGGTCGGCAACGTAGGCGATGGGCGCCTGCCCGCCCCAGCCCTGCGCGATGTGCAGAAACACGAACACGGTGACGAACGCTGGCAGCGTGTCCGAAAAAGGCAGTGCAGCGACGGTCAGACCGGTCAGCAGGCCGGCAGGTACGATGATGATCTTCCGCCCATACTTGTCTGAGAGCGCTCCCGCCGGATAGATAAGGATGCCGTGCATGAGCGATGAGACGGTGAAGAGGAGGCCTATCGCGCCCGGCCCCAGCTCCATAACGTCGTAGGCGAACTGCGGAATAAGCGTCGTTGCCATCCCTCCACGCAGGAAGAACGTGGAGAATCCGCTCACACAGACGATGAAGAAGCTCATGTCCCGCAACAGGAAGAGCGCACCGCGCGGAGAATTGCGGTGCCGGATATGCCCGCCGGCGCCCTCGCTCCCCGGCTGAGGGCGTGTCTCAGGCAACCGTACGATTCCCCACAGCGCGAACGTCAGCACGAAGATCCCGGAGACGTAGAACGGCGCACGTGTCCCGAACACCTCGCCTATCAGCCCTCCCAACGCCGGGCTGCCCGTCCCCACGACGAGTTGCAGCCCGTGCATGAGTCCCAGAACACGTCCCCGGTTCTCCACCGTACTCAGGTCCGCCGCGACGACATTCGCCATCACGATGGTCATGGAGCTCGCCACCCCGCTCAGGAACCGGAGGGTCAGAAACGTTGGGACGTCCTCAGCGAAACCGCCCAGGGTCGCGAACAGCGCAACCCCCAGCCCGCCGATCGTGATGATCCACTTCCGCCCCACCTTCTCCGATATCACGCCCGCCGGGATGTTCGTGATGAAGCGACCCACACCGTAGACAGAAAAGGTGAGGCCGAGCGCGAAAACGCCGCCGCCGATCAGATTGATGAATTCCGGCATCACCGGCGTGATGATCATCATCGAGGCGTGGGCCGACGCAATCAGCCCGCCGGTGATGACGACCAGCTCCAGCCGGAGCCCACCCATGATGCCGCGTTTCGAGGGTAGTCGCATTGCCTACGAGCCGCCCACGGCGTCTGCGTCCGTCAGCGGTTCGCGGCCTTCCGCGCCAGCGTGCTTCCTCGTACCGATGCGGCTACCCTCCCAAGTCCCGAAGCAACTCGGTGATGCGCTCCAGCCTGGCACGGCCACTCTCCAAGCGCTCACGCTCGCGCTCCACCACCTCCCCAGGCGCCTTGTCCAGGAACTGCGCGTTGCTCAGACGGCCTTCCAGCCCTGCGACGTGCTTCTCCACGCTCGCAGCTTCTCCACGCAGGCGCTCCCGTTCCGCCCCCAGGTCCACCGACCCTCCAACGTTGAGCGCTACCGTCACGTCCCGCACCACGAGACGCACCATGTCCTGACCCACGTCCGCATCGCCGAACCGCAGCGCGCCGACGCGGGCGAGTCCCCGGATGGCGTCTGTCTCGGTTTCCAGTGCGGCGGCGGGCCGGGATGTAGCGACTGCGGCATCCAGCAGCGTCTGGGGCTCAATCTTCAGCTCGGCGCGGACGTTGCGGATGGCCCGCACGAGGTCGATCAGCAGATCCACTTCCTCGGAAGCCGGAGCGTCGGCATCCCTGCGCGCCTGCAATTCCTCCTCGGACAGGCGGGCCTTTGGGTCCGGGTACGGAGCGATCATGATGGACTCGGGCAGGTTGCCCTCGGCGGGCAACACGGCAGTGAGCCGCTGCCATATCTCCTCCGTAACGAACGGCATGAAAGGGTGGAGCAGTCGTAGCACCCGTTCGAGCACGTGTGCCAGCACTTGACGAGGCTGGTCGTCGCCATTGCGCAGCCGTACCTTCGCCAGTTCGATGTACCAGTCGGCGAAGTCGCTCCAGATGAACTCGTGGAGGACGCGCTCCGCTTCGCCTATCTGGAACTCGGCGATGAGGTCGTTCACACGGACAGCGGTTTGCTGCGCCTTGGAGAGCATCCACCTGTCCTGCCGGTGCTCGCGCGGCGGGGTGGCGTACCAACCGCCCATGCCTTCCTGTCCCTCCGTCTGGGCGATGACGAACCTGCCGACGTTCCACAGCTTGTTCGCGAAGTTGCGCGCCGCCTCCAAGCGGTCGTCGCTGAAGCGGGAGTCGTTGCCGGGCGTAGTGCCGGTCGTCAACGCGAAGCGCAGCGCGTCGGTTCCATACTGATCGATAACGTCCAGGGGGTCGCGGACGTTTCCCCGTGTCTTGCTCATCTTCTGTCCCTGCTCGTCGCGCACAAGGCCGTGCAGGTACACGGTACGGAAGGGGACATCCCCCATGTTCCACATACCCATCATGATCATGCGGGCCACCCAGAAGAAGAGGATGTCGTAGCCCGTCTCCATCACGGAGGTCGGATAGAAGTAATTCAGATCGGCATTGCTCTCCGGCCAGCCGAGCGTCGAGTGCGTCCACAGACCAGACGAGAACCAGGTATCGAGTACGTCTTCGTCCTGCTCGATATCGCCCGAACCGCACCCCTCGCATACCTGCGGCTCATCTACCGCAACGGTTTGATGGCTGCACGCCCCGCAGTACCAGACCGGGATACGGTGCCCCCACCACAGTTGCCGGGAGATGCACCAGTCCCGGATGTTCTCCATCCAATTCGCGTAGACGCGCGCGAAGCGCTCGGGAACGATGCGGATGCGCTCGTCCTGCACAGCGGCGAGCGCGGGTTCGGCCAGCGGAGCGACCTTGACGAACCATTGCATCGAGACTATGGGTTCGACGGGGTCGCCGCTGCGCTGGCAATGGCCTACTGAGTGCGAGTGCGGCTCCACCTTCTCCAGCAATCCCTCTTCTTCCAGCTGCGTAATGATCGCCTTGCGGGCATCGAAGCGGTCGAACCCGGCGTATGGGCCCGCCTCCTCGTTCAGCGTGCCGTCTGCATTCAGCACGTTCACGATGGGCAGACCATGACGTTCTCCTGTTTCGAAGTCGTTGGGGTCATGCCCAGGCGTGATCTTCAGCGCGCCCGTGCCGAACTCGGCTGCGACTGCATCGTCGGCGATGACGGGGATAAGCCGCCCAAGCACCGGCAGACGGACCCGTTTGCCCGGAGCGCCTGCGTACCGTTCATCCGTTGGGTTCACCGCAACCGCTGTGTCGCCCAGCAGCGTTTCCGGGCGGGTCGTCGCAACGGTCAGGTGCCCGGAGCCGTCCTCGTAGAGATAGCGGATGTAGTACAGGTTGCCTTGTACTTCCTCGTGCTCAACCTCAAGATCGGATAGCGCGGTACGACAACTGACGCACCAGTTGATCATCCGTTCGCCGCGGTAGATGAGTCCCTCGTCGTAGAGGTTCTTGAACGTCGTGCGAACGGCCCGTGCCGGACCCTCGTCCAGCGTGAACGTCTTACGCTCCCAGTCGCACGACGCGCCAAGCCTGCGGTGCTGGTTGTCTATCGTGTCGCCCGTCTTGTCCACCCACTCCCAGATGCGCTTCAGGAACGCCTCGCGCCCGATGTCGTGGCGCGTCAGTTCGTCTGCGGCAAGCTGGCGCTCAACAACGACCTGCGTGGCGATGCCCGCATGGTCGGTGCCTGGAAGATAGAGGGCCACGTCGCCCTTCATGCGGTGATAGCGGGTGAGCGCGTCTTCTATCGCGGCCGTCATCGCATGGCCGAGGTGCAGTTCGCCCGTGACGTTGGGCGGGGGCATGATGATGGTGAACGGTTCCCTGGCCGGGTCAGGCGTAGCCTTGAAGTAACCGGAGCGCTCCCACCAGTCGTACAGTCTGCCCTCAACCTGGCGCGGGTCGTAGGCTTTCGGAAGCGGCTCTCCGGCCGGTTTCGTCGTCATGCGCGGGGACTCCGGAACGCTGGGCTGTGGAGCATCCATGTTAGCAGACGCAACGCTCAGCCCGCGTGATGCTGCCATGCGTCCGCTCAGGGTAGCGAATGCTATCCTGCTGTGGTGTCCATGACTACGCTCTCCCGTCCTGTCTCCTGGAAGAAGAACCTCGTCGCACTGTGGTTCGCCCAGGTGGGGACGACGCTGGGCTTCTCCTTTACGTTTCCCTTCTACCCGCTCTTCTTCGAGGAGTTGGGAGGGTTCACAACGGAGCGCGCCGCCTTCTGGGCCGGACTGGCCGGGTGGGTATTCGGCCTCGGTATGGGACTCTCCAGCCCTATCTGGGGCGTCCTGGGCGACCGCTACGGGCGCAAATTGAACGTCCTGAGGTCTCTGATCCTGGGAGGCCTGTTCCTTACGATCTCCGGCTTCTCTCAAACACCGTTCCAGCTTATGGCCTCCCGCTTCGTGATCGGAGCAACGAGCGGCGTCGTTCCAACCATCATGGCCCTCGTTGCGGCGCATACGCCCAGGGAGCGGCTTCCCTTCGCCGCCGGTATCGTTCAGTCGGGCCTGTTCGTAGGCGTAGCGCTCGGCCCGTTGTTCGGCGGGATGATCTACGACGCATTCGGATTCAGAGCAGCATTCTTCGCTACCGGCGCCGCACTCTGGGGTTCCGCCGTCATCGTCATCTTCCTGGTGCGGGAAGACTTCCGTCCGTCTGAGTCTGCCCTGGGTCTCGTGCAGCCATTCGTGGTCCTGTGGCGGCTGAGCACGTCCCGAGCGATGCTGCCGCTCTACGGCGTCGTCTTCCTCGTGCTTGCCGCACACCTCATGATCCAGCCCGCCATCCCCGGACTCGTTGGCATCGTCGAGGGCGGCTCCCACAGCGGCACTGCATCGGGCATCGTGTTCGCTCTGGGAGGGATCGCGTCAGCCATCTCCTCTATAGGGATGGGCTGGCTCGCCCCCAAGATAGGGCTGCAGCGCGTCCTCATGTTTGGGGCGGTGCTCGCAGCGTTCTCGTCCCTCGTGCCCTACTTCGCAAACGACTACCTCACCCTTGCGGCTGGCTTCGCAGCCATCGCGCTCTTCTCTGGCGGCCTCTCCGGACTCGTGAACGGCCTCATCGCGCTGCGCTCGCCCAGCGGACAGCACGGGGCAGCGTTCGGCTCCGCGCAGCTCGCACACGCGTTTGGCGTCGCGCTGGGGCCGCTCGCAGGGGGAGCGATGGTCGTCACCTGGGGTTTGCGAAGCGTTTTCCTTTTCGAAATGGCCACCTTCGTCCTGATCCTCTTGGCCGTCGCCGCGCTGCTCGGCGCTCGCAGCACCCGAGACGAGTAGGTATCGGGAGCCCACTCGTGAGGGGCGTATAATCTCTCCATGCTCCTTACGCTGGACATAGGCAACACCAACATCACCATCGGTGCCTTCGATGGCGATGACCTCGTCGCGAGCTGGCGACTCTCCACCGACTCGCGGCGCCTGACGGACGAGTACGCCCTCCAACTGCGCGAACTCCTGCCCTTGAAGAGCATCGCTGTGGGCGACGTCACCGACACTGCCATGTGCAGCGTCGTCCCCCCGCTCACCGGCGTGTTCGAGGAGGTCGCGCGCTCCCTCTTCTCCTGCGACCCCGTCGTCGTGGGCGCGGGAACCCGCACCGGCATCCGCATCCAGTACCAGAGCCCCCACGACGTGGGCGCCGACCGTGTTGTAGACGCCGCTGCTGCCCTCCACTACTACGGCGGACCTGCCATCGTCGTGGACCTCGGGACCGCAACCGTCTTCGACGCCGTCACGGCGGACGGCGACTACCTCGGTGGGGCGATCTCCATCGGCGTCGGCCTTGCGGGGGATGCGCTCGCCGCCAACACCTCCATGCTGCGCCGCGTGGATCTCACCGCGCCGGAGCACGCCATCGGCAAGAACACCACGGCCTCCATCAACTCCGGACTCGTCTTCGGTTTCACCGGACTCGTTGAGGCGATGGTGCGCCGCTTCCGCGACGAGATGGACGCGCCGGATGCGACAGTCGTCGGCACTGGCGGTCTCGTCCCGATCATTGCCGAGCAGACCTCGGTATTCGACGTGGTCGACCCGGAGTTGACCCTGCGCGGCCTGCGCCACATCTTCAACCTGAACCGCGAGCCCGCCCAGACGGGAGGCGCGCGATGAGCGGCCCGTTCCACGGCAAGCGCATCCTGGTCGGCGTCAGCGGCAGCATCGCCGCCTACAAGGCTGCCGACCTCGCCAGCAAGCTCACCCAGGGCGGTGCCGAAGTCGACGTGCTCATGACGCACTCCGCAACCCGGTTCGTAACACCGCTCACCTTCCACAGCATCACCCACCGCCCCGTATTGACCGACCTGTTCGACCTGCATTCACCGGAGGCGATCGAGCACGTCGCCCTCGCGCAAGCCGCGCACATCCTCGTCGTCGCTCCCGCGACCGCTCACATGCTCGCGAAGCTTGCGCTCGGCCTGGCCGACGACCCCATCAGCGTGACCGCGCTGGCGACCGGCGCGCCGTTGCTCATCGCCCCCGCGATGGACGCCAACATGTGGGAGCACCCGGCCGTGCGGCAGAATGTGAACACGCTTATGGAGCGCGGTGCAATCATCGTCGGGCCGGGCGAAGGACGGCTCGCCTCGGGGCTCGTGGGTTGGGGACGACTCACCGATACACCGGAACTGCTCGGACGCATCGCGCAGACGCTCGGCGCGAACGGCGACCTGCGCGGGCGCAGCATCGTCGTCAGCGCGGGTGGCACCCAGGAACCCCTCGACCCCGTGCGTGTTCTCACCAACCGCTCCTCCGGCAAGATGGGGTACGCCATCGCAGAGGCGGCGAGGGACCGCGGCGCGGATGTGACGCTCGTGACCGCGCCCGCCTCGATCGACCCTCCAGTCGGTGTGCGCGTCGCGCGTGCGAACACCGCGGAACAGATGCGCACCGCTGTCCAGGAGGCCGCCTGCTCTGCTGATGCCCTCGTCATGGCAGCCGCTGTCGCCGACTACCGTCCCGCTGAACCCAGCGGCGAGAAGATCAAGAAGGAAGCGACGGCCGATCTGACGCTCGCCCTGGAGCGTACGGAGGACATCATCGCAGCCGCGCCGGACGGCATCGTGAAGGTGGCTTTCGCCGCAGAGAGCAGCAGTCTGCTGAAGAACGCTCGCGCCAAACTGGAGGGCAAGCGCGTCCATCTCGTCGCGGCAAACGACATCACGCTGCCTGGCGCAGGTTTCGGTTCAGACGAGAACAAGGTCTGGCTCGTAGACGAAAGCGGGGACACAGAACTGCCGCTCATGGCAAAATATGACGTGGCAATGGCGATCCTCGATCGTGTCGCAGCACTGGTGGACGCAAGGCATTCGCAAGAGAGATAAGCGTGGAATTCCTCTTCGTCATCGCACTCATTGCCGCCGCCATCGCTGGCGGTGTCTGGTACTACCGGGCGTACCGCGAAGCCCGCACCTGGCGGGAGGTGCACACGGTCTGGGGCGCAGCGCGCAAGAACGGGGCTGTCGCCATCTACGAGGAACTGAAGCGTCAGGGCATCCGCGTGCAGTTCAAGACCATGGGCGGATTCGACATCACGCCTTCCATGCCTTCGACCAACGCCTCCATCCGCGTCCACCGCGATGACTTCGTGCCTGCCTCGAAGATCGTCCTCTCTCTGACACGGAGCTAGGGCTCGACCCCTCAGCGAGCGCGCGTGTCCTCCGTAACGCGCGGAAGCAGCGCGAGGAGATCGCTCGCGAGCATGCCCCCACTGCCGTTCGCCGCGCTCCAGCGTTCAGCCGCAGCTCCGTGCACGTACACGCTCGCCACCGCAGCCTCGTAGCGCTCCATGCCCTGCGCCAGCAGGCCGCCTATGATGCCGGCGAGCACGTCGCCAGAGCCAGCCGTGGCGAGCGCGGGATTCGCGAACGGGCTGAGCGCAACACGACCGTCCGGCGCCGCGATGACCGTATGCGCGCCCTTGAGCACCACCACCTGGCCCCACTGTTCCGCCGACGCCATCGCCGCGCCCTTGCGGTCCACCTGCACCTCGTGCGCAGGCCGTCCGAGCAACTTCCCCATCTCTCCCGGGTGCGGCGTCAGCACAGTGGGTACGGCGAGCATCGACGGCCAGCCGTAGATGTTCGCGAGGATGTTCAGCGCGTCCGCGTCCAACACGACCGGCGTAGGCACCGCAGGCTCGGTGAGCAGCAGTGCGCGCAGGAACGCGACCGACGATTCGTCTGCCCCCATGCCTGGCCCGACCACGGCTGCCGAAGCAGCATTCAGGGCCTCGCGAGCCGTCCCTGCAGCGTCGGGCGAGATTCCGCCGTCCGCGTTCTCCGCGAGCGGTGCATGGACCTGTTCGATGAGCCGCGAGGCCGCGATGCGGCTCACGCTCTCGGGTGCGGCGAGGTTGACCAGCCCGGCTCCCATGCGGTACGCCGCAGACGCCGCCAACACCGGTGCGCCAACATACCGCCGGTGCCCCCCCACAACGAGTACGTTCCCGAAACTCCCCTTATGGCCGTCCGCGGGGCGGGGAGGCAACAGGCCACCCGTGAGCGAAGCATCCACGAGGTCGAGCGGCAGCCCGTAGTCGACGCCTTCCGGCAAACCGATGGAGAGCGTTTCGAGCGTTCCAACGCGTCCGGCGCCCGGGAACTGAAGCAGGCCTGCTTTCGGCGCGCCGAGCGCGAGTGTCACGTCCGCAGGGAAGCAGGCGTCGTCGCACTCGCCGGTATCCGCGTCGAGGCCTGTGGGTAGGTCGAGCGCGGCGAACACCGGTCGCTGGGAGTGCGCCTTCATCTCCGCCACGGACTCGAAGATCGCCCGCAGGACCGGGTCGAGGCCTGGGTGCGCGCCGATGCCGAGCACCGCGTCGAGCACGAGATCGGCAAGCGAGACGTAGCTGCCCAGCTGCCAGCATTCGAGGTCTTCGGACGCCTCGACCACACGGCAGCGGCGCTCGCGGCATTCCTCGAACTTGTCCTCACGCCGCCGCGCCGTCGTCATGTAGAGGGTCACCACCGCCCCCCAGTCCGCCAGGTAACGCGCCGCGACCATACCGTCGCCGCCGTTGTTCCCCGGTCCCACCAGCACGACGACGCGTTTGCTTCGCACGCCGTCCAGCCGGTGCGCGATGCTGCGTGCAACCGCGAGCCCCGCACTCTCCATCAGTGACTCCGCCGGGACCCCGGCCTCCGCCGCACGCGACTCCAGGAGCCGCATCTCCTCCGAGGTTACGACCTTCAAGACAGACGCCCCACTACCGATGCCACCGCGTAGGCGCGCGAATGCGAAAGGCTTACCGCGAGCCGGTCTATGCCCAGTTTCCGCGCCCGGGCGTCCGCCCTGCCGTGCAGGGCAATCTCCGGCTCGCCGCTTCGTTTCCGTGTTACCTCGACCTCGCGCCACCCGACGCCGCGCGTGCCGGTCCCCAGTGCCTTCATCGTCGCTTCCTTCGCAGCGAACCGCGCGGCCAATTGCGGTGCGCGTCCGCGACAGTAAGCAATCTCATTCTCCGTATAGACGCGCTCCAGGAACCGCGTCCCGAAACGCTCCAGCGCGGCTGCGATGCGGTCTATCTCAATCATGTCCACGCCGACGGAGATGTCCTGCACCTTCCTTCCTCCATCTGCAACACGCTGGATGTACTGGCGAAGCCTGATACACCCAGCGGGCAGCATCATATCAGCCTCTGCCCTCACCGGCTGCTATCATCTGACGCACCCCCACCGGAGGCGATGTCCGTGACCGCGACCGTTATCGATGGCAAGCAGATGGCAGAGGATATCCGTGGCGAAATCGCCGTGGAGACGCGCACGCTCACGAAGCGCCTCGGCGTGGTTCCCGGACTCGCCGCCGTGCTCGTGGGCGAAGATCCTGCTTCCGCCGTCTACGTACGCAACAAGCGCCGCGCCTGCGACGAGGCGGACATGTTCAGCGAGACGTTCGAACTGCCAACAGAGACCTCACAGGACGAGCTCATCGCCCTGGTCCGGCAACTCAACGCCGATCCTCGCTTCCACGGCATCCTCGTCCAGCTCCCGCTTCCCGCTCACATCGAGGAGCGAGAGGTCATCCTCGCCATAGACCCCGACAAGGACGTGGACGGCATGCACCCCATCAACGGTGGACGCTTGCTGGAGGGCAGCCCCCGGTTCCTCCCCGCGACGCCCGCGGGCGTGCAGCAGATGCTCGTCCGCTCCGGCAACGACCCTGCAGGGAAACATGTCGCCATCGTGGGGCGCAGCAACATCGTCGGCAAGCCGCTCTCGGTCCTGCTCATGCAGAAGGCGACCGGCGCGAACGCCACCGTTACCGTCTGTCACACGGGTACGCGCGACCTGTCGGTGCTCACGCGTCAGGCCGACATAGTCGTCGCCGCGTTAGGCAGGCCGCGAGCGCTCACCGCAGACATGGTGGCCGACGGCGCGGTGGTCATCGACGTGGGCATCAATCGCGTCGACGACGCAACGCGGAAGTCCGGCTACCGGCTCGTTGGGGACGTGGACTACGACGCAGTTGCGGAGAAGGCATCGGCCATCACGCCGGTGCCCGGAGGCGTCGGCCCCATGACCATCGCCATGCTGCTCACGAACACCCTCCGCGCCGCACGCCTCGCCGCTGGCGAGAGCATCTAGCCCCGCAGAGAGCCCTAGCGCACCTCGAAGAGCGACTCGACCTCCACCGCAGCCCCGCCCGGCAACGACCCTGCACCGTAGGCAACGCGCGCGTGGCGTCCCGCCTCGCCAAAGACCGCGACCATCAGGTCGGAGAAGCCGTTGATCACCTGGGGCTGCTGCGTGTAGTCCGGTGTGGCATTCACCAGGCCCATCACGCGCACGACCCGCACGACGTTGTCGAGGTCGCCTATCTCGCGCTTCGCCACGGCGAGCGCGGAGAGCCCGCAGATGCGCGCCGCGTTGTAGGCGTCGTCGACGTCCATGTCCGCGCCCACCTTGCCGGTAATCATGGCACCGTCCGCGTTGCGCGGCACCTGCCCTGCGACGAACAGCAGGTTGCCTGTACGTACGGCGGGAATATAGTTCGCCACCGGAGTGGACACCTGCGGCAACTCCAAACCCAACTCCTGCAAACGGTTCTCGGCAACTGACACGACGCAACACCTCTTGGGAGATCTCGGCAGGGACTGCCCCACACGACGATGATACCACCCGCCTCATGCATCCCCACGACCGCTGCCGATGCTAGGATAGCGCCGCAACCGCCGAACCTCGGAGGCCACGCATGGACAACAGCGTCTTCTACCAGAACCTGGAGCCGTTCTCGTTCCTGGAGCGGAGCTCGTTCGTATACCCGGACAAGCCCGCCGTCATCTACAAGGAGCGCGTCTACACCTACAGCGAACTGCGCGACCGTGTGAACAAGCTCGCCGGAGCGCTGAAGAATGCAGGCGTCGGCAGGGGCGATCGCGTAGCGTTCATCGTCCCTAACCTCCCGCCGCTGCTGGAGGGGCACTACGGCCCCATGAGCATCGGTGCGGCGCTCGTCGCCATCAACACGCGCCTCTCCCCGCGCGAGATCGCCTACATCCTCAACCACTCGAAGGCGAAGGTGCTCGTGTTCGACTCTGAGTTTGCGCCCACCGTCCGGCAGGTGCGCGACGAGGTCCCGGGTATATCGCTCTACGTGCAGGTTGTGGACGAGGTCCCGCGCGCCGACGACATCCCCGGCCCGGAGTACGAAGAGTTCCTCGCGTCGGCGCCGGACGGCGAGCACCGCGACCCCATCGCCTCTGAGATGGACATCATCACCATCAACTACACCTCGGGCACCACCGGCATGCCCAAGGGAGTGCAGTACCACGCGCGCGGCGCGTATCTCAACGCGCTCGGCGAGGTCATCGAGACCGGGCTGAACTGGCGCAGCGTCTACCTCTGGACTCTTCCCATGTTCCACTGCAACGGCTGGTGCCACACCTGGGCCGTCACCGCCGTCGGCGGCACGCACGTCTGCCTGCGGCGCGTCGACCCCGCCGAGGTCTACCGGCTCATCGAGCAGCACGGGGTCACCAACATGTGCGGAGCGCCGACGGTGCTCACGGGGATGTACTCATCGCCCGCTGCAGAAGGGCAGGACCTCTCCGGCCTCACCATCGCCACCGGCGGCGCGCCACCCGCCCCGCAAGTCGTCCGCACGATGGAAGGCATGGGCGCGAACATCATCCACCTCTACGGCCTCACCGAGACCTACGGCCCCATCACGCTCTGCGTGCCCCAACTTGCGTGGGACGACATGACGGCGGAGGAGCGCGCGTTCGCCAAGGCGAAACAGGGCGTGCCCTACGTCCACGCGGGCACCGGCCTCCGCGTCGTAGACGAGCAGATGAACGACGTGCCCCGCGACGGCGAGACGATGGGTGAGGTCGTCATGCGCTCCAACGGCGTGATGTCCGGCTACCTGGACGACCCGGACGCCACAGAGAAGGCGTTCGCGGGGGGCTGGTTCCACTCGGGCGACCTCGGCGTGTGGCACCCGGACGGCCAGATCGAGCTGAAGGACCGAGCCAAGGACGTCATCATCTCCGGCGGGGAGAACATCTCCAGCCAGGAAGTGGAGAAGGTCATCATGGAGCACCCCGGCGTGCTGGAGGTCTCCGTCGTAGCGGTGCCGGACGACCGCTGGGGCGAGACGCCCAAGGCGTTCATCACGCTGCGCGAGGGCGCGGTGCTCACCGCGGAGGAGGTCATCGCCTTCTGCCGCGAACGCATCGCGCACTTCAAGGCGCCGCGCCACGTCGAGTTCGGCGACCTCCCCAAGACCGCCACAGGCAAGATCCAGAAGTACGTCCTGCGCGAGCGGGAGTGGGCAGGCCGCGAGTCCCGGGTGCAGGGCGCCCAGCGGTAGGCACGACTCCGCTCGCACCGCCCTTCCGGGCGACTCACCCCCATCCTGACCTTCCCCCATCAAGGGGGAAGGGATCAGGCGCCGCACGCGCAGTCAGGGCAGATTCGCCACCTGTTCAGGCTATCCCTGGCATCCCTCTATGCCTCGGGGAAGGCCTCCAGGTGCTCCGCGAGTTCGTCGAGGTGCATGACGTCGGCGTACTTGTGGTGCATGTCGAAGAGGTTGACCTTATGCGACAGCTGGGCACGGTCGTAGACGCACTCCTCGGCAATGACGACGTGGAAGCCGTTGGAGTAGGCGTCGGCGACGGAGGCACGGACGCAGCCGCTCGTGCTCTCGCCGCAGACCAGCACCGTGTCGACGCCCATCTGGACGAGCTGCGCGACCAACGGCGTCCCGTAGAAGCCGCTCGCTCGCTGCTTGTAGATGATGAGGTCCTCCGGCTCCGGCGCGAACGCCTCGTAGATGCCGAAGGGGTTCTCGCCCTGGTTCCTTGAGCGGCGGTTCGTCGACTTCAGGCGGTTCGGGCGCGCCTCAGGCCGGTCCTCGCCCGTGGTGTAGACGACCGGGAAGCCGCGGGCGCGGGCCATCGCGAACAGCTGCTTCGTCGGATCTATGGCGTTCCACGCGTGCTCGCCGCAGGCGCTCGGAAACTCCTTCGCCACCTCGTGCACCGGCTTCGGGCCGCCCTGGTACGCCGAGTTGTAGAGGTCGATCGCCAGTATCGCCGGACGCCGTCCGACAAAGAGCTCGCGCTCGTAGTGCTTGTACAGTTCGATGTCTTCCGCGCTCACCACGTCCTGCCAGCAGTGGTCCTCGAACCCGTAGATAGCCATCGTCTCCCTCCTTATGCCCCTTGATGGGGCACATTATACGTCCGCGTTGCGCCTGGCGGGCAGATGCCATGCGCAACGCGGGGTAACCCAGGGTTATGCAACACCGACGCAGACTCTTTGCAACGCCAGTGCGGACGGAAGGCAACGCAGAAGCAACGGAAAAGCAACGATCTGCACACGCCCAGGGCGGAGGCGCCAGGAGTGGCGCGGAGGGGAGTTTTCTGAGAATCGTTGCATTCCGTTGCTTTCCCAGGGTGGTCCGACAAGTCCGTCACGGCCCGCCCCGCATAGGAGGGCGGGAGGGAGACCACCGTCCCAACTATCACGGTACCGTGCGGGCAGGGTTGTGCAAAGGGGCAGATGGCACACGCGGAGGGGTGCCCGAGAGATGCTTCGACTCCGCTGCACTCCGCTCAGCATGACAACCCCCACGCACAGGGCGCCCACAAGGGACGCCCCTACACCAGGCGAGGTTGCGAGGTTCCTGCCTTTGCAGGAACGACGGACCACGGAATGACGGGACGGAGCGCGCGTGCGCTACAATCCCGCGCAGCAGGACCGCTCCGCACAGAGGAGGCGCAACGATGCTTACGCAGCAGGAGAACGAACGTCTCACGCAGGTCGGGCCGGGGACGCCGATGGGCGAGCTGATGCGGCGCTACTGGCATCCCATCGCCGCGGCCGCCGAGATGGACGAGCGCCCCACCAAGCCGGTGCGCCTGCTCGGCGAGGACCTCGTGCTGTACAAGGACAGGTCCGGCACGCTGGGGTTGATCGACCGCTTCTGCCCGCACCGCCGCGTCGATCTCTCGTACGGCATCCCCGAGGAACACGGCCTCCGCTGCATGTACCACGGATGGATGATGGACGAGAGCGGCCAGTGCATCGAGCAGCCGTTCGAGGAGACGGTGCACCCGGACGGGCGCTTCAAGGAGAAGGTGAAGGTCACCGCGTACCCGGTCGAGGAACTCAGCGGGCTGCTGTTCGCATACATGGGGCCGCTGCCCGCGCCGCTCGTCCCGCGCTGGGACCTGTTCGTGACCGACCACGCGTGGCGCGACATCGGCTTCACGATGCTGCCGTGCAACTGGCTGCAGTGCCAGGAGAACTCAGCCGACCCCGTCCACGCGGAGTGGCTGCACGGCGTCTACGGCTGGTACCTCGCGCAGAAGACGGGCGAGGAGGTGCCGACGTGGCGCCAGGCGATGATGCGGCCTCACCAGCGCATCGGCTTCACGGAGTTCGCCAACGGCGTCTTCAAGCGCCGCATCGTCGAGGGCAGCACCGAGGAGGACGACATCTGGAAGGTCGGTCACCCGTGGGTGTTCCCCAACATCCTCCGCTCCACCACCGGCACGACCAGCACGGAGTTCCAGATACGCGTGCCGGTCGACGACGAGAACACGCTGCACGTCGTCTACACGCGCTACCAGTTTCCGCCGGAGGTGGAGGTGCCGCCGCAGGAGAGGGTGCCGTACTACGAGATCCCGCTCTACGACGCGAACGGCGGGCTGAACGTGGAGGTGCCGCTGGTGCAGGACTTCATGGCGTGGGTGACGCAGACGCCCATCGCCGACCGCACCCGCGAGAAGCTCGGCGAGTCCGACACGGGCGTCATCATGCTGCGCCGGATGCTGAACGAGGCGATGGCCACTGTCGCGGACGGCGGCGACCCGATGAACGTCTTCCGCGACTCGGAAACCAACCAGTGCATCGAGATGACGCAGGAGAAGTTGTACTACACGCCGGACCGCAATCAGGCGCGGATGATCTACCACGGCCACCAGGCCTACAATCCCAAGATCGACGAGATCATCGCGATGTTCCCGGGGTAGGAGGGACCGGCCGCTGCCGACTCTCCGCTACTCCTGGCCGGGACACTGCCCGACCGAAACGGCCGTAACCGCAGTCATCGAACCGGTCCGCAGGCTTCCATCCGGAAGAACGTAGGAATAGGTCTCTCGATGCAGCAGCGGATTGTCTCTGACGAATTCCAACCCCCACACTACGTGGCGCAGATTCGAGTCCGTTTCTATATCGAATCGTTCGAACCGGACCGCGGGCCGGCCATCGATCTCGGACTCACCTGCGTACCTATCGTTGATGAACCGGTCGCTTACGTGATCGAGCTGCGGGAAGCCATCCAGGTCGATCAGGCCAGCGATACCGACAACCGGAAGACTCCGCGCGAGCCAGTCCAATGGATTGTCAACCGGAGAGCCCGTGGAGTCAGAAGTGGACGTAGTGAGCAGCCAGGAGCCGTCATCGCCCCGGGTAAGGATGGACCGGACGGTCTCTTCGGTCGCAAGCTGTCCCTGCTCAGTTCCCTCCGGCATACGCCAGGTGGCATTCTCCGTGGTGATGGCCACCTGGCAGCCGTCCGATACGGCGTCCCGCACCAGGGCATAGGCCGGCACTGCGTTTCGTATGAGTTCCAACAGGACCTCCCGTGCCTCAACGTCCTGTGCGTCTCCCCCCGTGCAGCGTGTCAGTTCGAACTTGTGCCGGGTGAACTGCCGTACGAGTTTCCTGCTCCCGTCCGCAGAGATGCTGTACTCGTGTTCGATGAATACGAACGGGTTGGCGACGAGGTAGTCCACTGTGAACAGCGTTGCCACGGGTGAATCCTGCCCGGGGGCGGCATCGTGTTCAACGCGGAGTTCATAGCGCAGGGCTGGCCGACCCACGTATGTGGACTGGCCGACGTACTCCCCACGAGGCGCGTTGTCCACCAAACGCTGGTACTCCATGCCGAACCACTCTGCGGGATCGTAACTGGCAAACATCTCATCCTCGGGGACCCACACCGTATCCCTGCCTCCAGGGTTGAAGCCGGAATCGGCTGACGAAGTCCCGCTTCCATAGACCCGCATCCGGCCGTTCTCGGTAGCCATCGAACGATATCCCTGCCAACCACCCGGCCACTTGGCAAACGCGTAGGTGAAATCGCAATGCTCCACCTGCCGCGCAAGATCGTCTCGAAGCTGTGCCGCCGTCTCATAGAGGAACTCCGTCTCACGGCCCGGAAGAGGTGATGGCGAGGGGGTTGAGGGTTCCGTCGCCACCGGCGTTGGAGTAGCGGCATCTGCCGGCGTCTGCGTCGGCGCCGTGGCCTCCTCCTCTTCATTCGGGCAGTCTTGCAGACCTATCTCGGCAATCGTGCCTTCGAAAAGGGGCTGCAGTTCGCCGTCGGGGAGGATACGGTAGTTACTCCGGCGGGACAGCAGCGGGTTATCCTCGAAGAATTCATACACATCCCACGTAAACTCCAATCCTTCCCTATCAGGATCAGGGTCTTCCCCGACGGACCCGGCTCTTTTGGTCACCGATGCCTTCTCGTAACGCACGGCCGCTCGCCCGTCTATCTCCGTCCTGCCTGCGTAGAGGTAATCGAAGAAGCGACCGTCGTTGGTGAAGTGGGGGAAGCCCTGCTGGTCCACCAGCCTGCCGCCGCCGATGCTCGGAATGTTGCTCGCAAGGAAATCGAGGGGGTTCTCATAGGGCCTTCCCCACCCGTCCGAGGATACCTTTCTCCATTCTCCACTCTGAGGGGCCAAGAGCCAGGTCCCGTCGGGCGTCGTCCTCGTCGAATACACGATATTTCCGTCCTGTCGAGCCACTACTTCGTCGGTGACCCGCCAATGGCCTTCTACATCGCGGGCGATGACGATGCTCCCCTCTCCTTCGAACGGGCCGCCAGGGAGAGGATCGCCCCGAAAGTCTGTCCACTGGACTCCATCCTGCCTGAACGCAAGGTCGCAGCCTGCGAAGGCGCCATCCCTTAGGAGTGCGTATCGTTCCGCTGCCCCCTCCGCAAGTCCCCGTTGTGCGGCTACGGCGGCATCGTCATGGTTCCCACCTTCAGTACAGTCTCTCAGTTCATGCCGGTGCAGCGTGAACTGCCGTTCCAGTTGGCGGGTGCCGTCCTCGAACACGCTGAATTCGTTCTCGATGAAGACGTAGGGGTCCTCGACGAGGTAGTCGATCGAGAGGATGGTGGCCACGGCCGTCCCCGCGCTACTCGTGTGTTCCGTACGAGTCTCGTACCGCAAGCTTGGCTGCCTCAGGTAGGTGAACTGACCGACATAGGTCCCCCGAGGTTCACCTTCCACGAACCGCCGGTGTTCCGCGCCGAACCACTCAGCCGGATCGTAGTCTCCGGACCCGAACCCGTGTATCCGGTCTGCGGCAACGTGCGTGGGGTCCGGCCAGTTGGAGCTGCGCCAGGACGACAATCGTTCGCCACGCATGCCCATGTAGTTCTCTGCCGTCCAGCCGGTCTTGCGTTCCCCCGGCCATCCGCCGTACGCATACGCGACCTCGCAGTGCCGCACGTCGCGGATGAACTCATCGCGCACCCTCGCTGCATTCTCATGGAGCAGCGCTTCGGCCTGCGCTGCCGACAGCACTGCCGGGACGGCGGTGGGCGTTGGAGGGGTGGCGGGTGCGGCGGTGAGCGTTGGGGTGGGAGTGAGAGTGGGCGCCGCACTCAAACCTGGCGTTGGGGAAAGCGCTGCCGCCGGCGGCGTTGAAGACGGTGTCGCGGTTGGCACAGGCGTAGGCGTTGAGGAAGTGCAGGCTGCCACCGCGACCAGCAGCAATGCGAGGGACGAGAGAAGACCAGTGCGGGACTGCATCGAGCCAAGTATAACCACCCTACCCCACGTCGTCGCAGTAGGCGAAGGCATTCCCCACCGGTGAGGCGTAGACCTCGATGTAGTCGACGATGGGTGGTGGCGTGACCGTCGCTGACGGCAGCCTATGACGTAACCGGAACCGCTGTGGGCGCGACCGGCTCAATGCCAAGCTCCGTGCACCCGTCGAGATAGACGTCGATCGAGATGCGGAATTCCCGCTTGATGCCCTCCACGTCAGTGGCCTCGGCGTTGGCTATGGGGTAAGGGCCGCTGTTGATGACGCGGGCGTGCAGGACTTCAGCCTCTTCGTCGTACACGACCTCACCAATATAGACCTTGTACTCCAACATCAGCCCTCTCCTGTACGCTCCGCTATCACTATAAGCGAAGGCGTTGCCGACCGGTGAGGCGTAGGCCCATCGCATACGCTTCGCCGCGCCACACAGGGCTACGAGGTTCCTGCCTGCGCAGGAACGACGGCGCCCATGCCCTACACCTCCGATTCACCCTCACCCTAACCCTCTCCCATCGAGGGAGAGGGGATCAGACACTCACACGTCGTCGCAATACGCAAACGCATTCCCGACCGGCGAGGCGTAGACCTCGATGTAGTCGACGATGGTGGTGGGGCGGCCGTCGGTGACGGCGGCGGCGGCTATCCACGCGCAGGTCTCGCGCGTGCCGAACGCGGGGCCGCCCGGCGACGGCATGCCGGTGCTGACGCGTCCGCGGTAGGCGGCGTCTTGGCTCGTGTCGTCCTCCGGGATGACGTAGGAGTCGAAGTAGTCGGCCATGCCGCGAGCATCGCCCTCTTCGAGGCGGGCCAATATCGCGCGGTCGAACTCCTCGTTCAGCCACGCGCCCGGCATCCCCGGCGTGTGCCAGAGGCCACCCGACGCCGCGACGGCGACGCGCAGGTCGGACGGTGCGTCGTCGATCGCCTCGCGCACGGCCCTGCCGAACTGATAGCTGCGCAGGCCCGAGACCTGCGGCGCGAAGTAGAGGTTCATCATGATGGGCACCGAGGGCAGCGAGAAGTCGGTCAGCTCCTCGACGGAGCGGATGACGCCGCCCGCGAGGCCGCGGTCCGGCTTCGGCATTTCCATGCAGAACGCGGGGTCGAAGCCGCGCTGCATGACGCCGGAGAGCAGGTGAACGGCGAGGTCCGGGTGGCCGGGGAAGCGGTAGCCGGGCTCGGCGTGACGCCCGATCTCCGCGGTGCGCGGCTCTCGCGGCGACTTCGCGTAGCTGTCTCCGACGTACAGCGCGAACGCGGGGTAGTTGTTGAAGTCGAAGCATTCCAACTGGTCGTCGCTGAATATGACCAACACGTCGGGTTTCAGCTCAGCGATGCGCTCTCGCAGGACGCGGAAGCCCTCGTGCGTGCGGTTGGCCTTCTCGATGTTCACTTCCAGGGACTCGTTGGGCATGTCGGGGCGGATCGGCCGCGCGTTCCGGCGCTCGACCCACAGCTCCGGCGGGAGCGACGTCGTGCCTCCGTGCGAGTGGAAGAACGTTCCGACTAAGGTGGCCATACCGTCGCTCCTTTCGTGGTCCCTGCGCCCCGGGTCGCTGTCTCCGTCAGGTGTAGGGGCGGTTCGCGAACCGCCCCTACGAGAGCCCACACATTCAGGCAGCCGTTTCCATGTTGGGGTTGACCATCACCCAGACGGCGTCGCCCGCATCGCCCTCGCCGCCTGAGGCGAGGCAGGCCTCGCCGGTCAGGTCCAGGGGGAAGTTGTGCGTCACCAGCTCCTTGAGCGGGTACCCGCCGGAGGCGATCAGTTCGAGGCCCATCGCTACGCTGGCGTAGCTGTGGCCCCGGCACGCCCGGAGCTGTCCGTACTTGCCGGTCAGCTTCTCCAGCGAGAACGATTCGAGCTCGTAGGCCTGCGTGACCACGATGCCGCCGCGCCGCACCAGGACGTCGATGGCCTGGTTGAAGATGGCGGGGATGCGGCCGGTCGTGCAGTCGACCACCGCGTCAGCGCCGCGCCCGTTCGTGATGTCCATGATCGTCTCGGTGAAGTCGTTGGTCTGGACGTCGACGGTGTGGTCCGCGCCGAGCCGCCTCGCCGCTTCGAGCCGCGAACCGTCCTTGGACAGGCCCGTCACGATGACCGTCGCGCCGGCCTTCTTCGCCGCGAGGGTGGCGCCGAGGCCCTTGGAGCCCGGCCCCTGCACGACGACCGTCTTGCCCGGAGCGGCCTCGCCTTCCTTGACCGCCCACTGCACGCCGTTGCCGACCGGCAGGGCCAGCGCGGCCTCGTCGGGCGTCAGCGACTGCGAGACCTTGTGCAGCACGACGTTCGGGGGGAGGTAGAGGTCCTTCCGGAAGCCGCCGTCGAGCCTGCTGGGGTTGGGGTTGTTGTGCGTGTCGGTGAACCAGCAGTGCCTGAACTCGCCGATGCGGCACCACTCACAGTGCCCGCACGGAAGGTACTCTTCCAGCGCGACGAGCTCGCCTTCCTCGACGCCGTGCCGGTCCAGGAAGCCCTGCCCTGCCTTCACGATGATGCCCGCGTTCTCGTGCGCGTTCATCCCCGGGGTTGGACTCCCTCCGCGCCCCGCTCCCGTGAAGTAGCCGTAGGAGCCGCACATGCCGGCGGCTTCGACTCTCATCAGGGCGCTGTTGTAGTCGATATCAGGGACATCAATCTCCTGTATCTCCGCCTTGCGGGGCTCAACCTTGACTGCAGCGAGAGTCGTCTCCATGGCTTCCTCCTCTGTTGTCCCTACGCGTTACCTGCCTCGATGCGCTCGATGTACGGCTTCGCGCGCGGGTATGCCTTCAGCACGTTGCCGTGAAACAGCTTGTACCTGTCGTCGTCGGTCAGCCAGTCGATGCCATCGATGTACGGCTTCGTGTCGTCGTACCAGCGCCCGGTGTCTGGGTCGATGGCCTGCACGCCGCCGATCATCTCGGAGGCGAAGAGCACGTTGTCGACGCCGATGGTCTTCAGCATGAACTCCGTCGCGGCCTGGTTGTAGATGGCGGTGTCGAAGTAGAGGCGGCTGAGGAACTCGTCGAACGGCTCGCGCTTCGCCATGATGCTCAGCCCCTTGAAGCGCGCGTACTGGTAGGGGATGGCCCCGCCGCCGTGCGGCAGGATGAACCTGATGCCGGGGAAGTCCTGGAAGATGTTGGAGTCCATCAACTGGACGAAGCCGGTGTTGTCGACGTTCATGTAGTGGGAGCCGGTGGTGGTGAACGCGGGGTTGCACGTGCCTGAGCCGTGGATCATCGCGGGCACGTCCAGCTCCACCATCTTCTCGTAGAGCGGGTACCAGTAGCGGTCGCCGAGCGGCGGGTCGGTCCAGTAGCCGCCGGACGGGTCCGGGTTGAGGTTGCAGCCGACGAACCCCAGGTCGTTCACGGCGCGCTCGAGCTCCTGCACGACGCCGCGCTCCGGCGGTACGCCGGGCGATTGCGGCAACGAGCACGCGCCGATGAAGCGGTCCGGGTAGATGTCGCAGACGCGCTTGATCATGTCGTTGTTGATCTCGGTCCAGTAGCGGCTGATGAGCTCGCCGCCGAAGTGATGGCCCATCCAGGAGGCGCGCGGCGAGAAGATGGCGACGTCCGTGCCGCGCTCGTTCTGAAGTTTGAGCTGGCCGTTCTCCAGCGAAGCGCGTATCTCGTCGTCGGAGACGTTGACGGGGTGCTTCACGGGCGCGCCCATGAAGGTGATCTGGGTGGCGCGGAAGATCTGCACCCCGGCGGGCGCAGTGGTGTAGTGGCCGTGGGAGTCGATGATCATCTGGTCCGTTACTCCTGTGCGATGCGGAAGGTGTCGCCGCGCAGCGTCCCGCGGGAACGTTTCGCGCGGTGAGCGCATACTACTCCAAGAGCACGGCGAGGTGTGAGCGCCGCGAAACGTGAGGCGCGTAGACTGTAAACGCGCGCGGAGGGGCGGGAATGAAGAAGCTGGCGACGATGACGAGGGTGCTGCTTGCGGCGCTGGTCCCGGTGGCGCTGTTGCTGGCCGCAGCCTGCGGTGGGAGCGACCCCACCCCTACTGCCGACAGGGCATGGCTGGGTCTCTCTGTAGACGATGAGGCCGCCTCCGACAGCGTCATGATGGAGGAGGCGCCCGGCGCCATGATGGCGCAGGCCACCCCCACACCCCCTGCCATGATGGAGTCCATGGACGGGGCGGAGGAGTCCGATGGCGGCCCCGGAAGCCCTCGCTCCTCCCCGCTCACCCAGAGCCGCATCATCGTTCACACGGCGCAGATGTCGCTCATCGTGGACGACGTCGCCGGTACGCTCGACCGCATCGCGGGCATCGCCGCGTCGCTCGGCGGATGGCTGGTCAGCTCCGATCGCATATCGCGCCACACCGGCGCGGTCGCCATCCGCGTGCCCGCGGAGTCGCTCGACCGGGCCTTCGACATGATCGAGGCGACCGCGCGGGACGTCGTCACCCGGGCCGTCACCAGCGAGGACGTGACCGACCAGTACGTCGACACGCAGTCGCGCCTCTCCAGCCTGCAGGCGACCCAGTCGCGCCTCCTGGGGTTCCTCGAACAGGCGCAGAACGTGGAGGAGGCGCTCGAGGTCCAGAACGAGCTCTCCTCCATCCAGTTGCAGATCGAGGAGATGCAGGGGCGGCTCAACTACTTCCAGCAGGTCTCGGCTTTCTCGCTCATCGAGGTCAACCTGACCGTAGCGCCGCTCGACATGAGCGTGGACGTGGGCCCGGACGAGGCGTTCAGGGTCGGCGAGCCGGCGCGCTTCCGCGCGACGTTCACGCCGCCGGACGGCATCGACGAGTTCGAGTTCAGCTGGGACTTCGGCGACGGTTCGACGGTCTTCGGCGCCACCACCGCGCCGACCCTCGACGGGCAGCGCGTCACCGCGACCGTGAACCACGTCTACCCCGACGACCACGACTCGCCCTACATCGCCACCGTCGAGATCACCGGCAGGGGCGAGGGCGGCATCGCAGAGGGGACGGACTCGCTCCTGGCGACCGTGACCGAGGTGCCGTCCATCGAGGTCTTCGCCGGCGAATGGCGCACGGTCGAGGAGGGCGAGGAGGTCCGCTACACCGCCTCCTTCACCGCACCCGAGGAGCTCTGGGACTACGAGTACCAGTGGGACTTCGGCGACGGCTCGCCCACCGTCAGCGGCGAGATCGACGAGGGCACCCGCGTCGAGGCCACGCACGCCTACATCGACTTCCGGCCGGACCCCTACAGCGTGCGGCTGACCGTCAGCGCCATGAGCGACGCGGGACGCATATCGTCCTCCGGTTCCTTCGAGGTGTTCGTGAGTGAATCCGAAGGCTTCCTCATCGGCGGATGGGAGGTCGAGAACACGTTCAAGGACGCGGTGCGCGCCCTCTCGGCGGTCGGCATCGCGCTCTCCTACATCCTCATCTGGGTCGTCGTCTTCATCCCGCTCATAGTGCTCGGCTGGGTCGTCGTCCGGTTGAGCAGGCGGGTGAGCGCGCGCTACAACATCTCCAGGCCAAGGCGCAGCCGCACTCCGGTCAACCCTGCCGCGCCAGAGGAAGGACAGTCGTAGCCCGCATAGAGTGGGTACGCAGCCACTATCAGATTGACATCCCCAGCGTTGCCGGTATGATGAATACATCTGAGTGAGGGGTCGGTCATCCCATTGGATGGCGCGGCCCCTCGGCTTGTTAACCGGGGAATTGCCACACATAACCAGTCGGTGGGGAACCAAGGAAGGCAGACACTCGTACGAACCCCACCGGTGCCCAGCGGTTCGGGTCGATGGTCTGCTTGGCGTAGTGCTTCACCACGTCAGCCAGGATATGAGCAATCTGCAAGGCGCCCGTGTACCGGCTATCTGAGATGGTTAGATATTCCATGGCGGGTAAGCGAAACGGCCTACCAGCGCGAGTAGGTACACGATTCGCCAGATAGTCCTCGAGGTTCCTGTGTTGCTCCACATTCAAGGCGACACGATCGAGGATGAGATCAATGCTCCGGCCTCCCACTCCATACGGCTGATAGTGGTGCTCGAGCGCGACTCTAAGTAGGTAGTTTCTCAGATGATGCGCCCAGTCCGACTTACGGGTGAAGTCCACATCTGACCACGTAAGGTACCGCCCGCTGTACCGCAGCTTGTCGATGTACAAGCCGCTGCACCTGACCACGTCCCGGGAAGCAAGTTCGCTCAGGTGTGTGAATATCTCTGTCAAGGGCT
Source organism: Dehalococcoidia bacterium (assembly GCA_965208625.1). Taxonomy (GTDB): domain Bacteria; phylum Chloroflexota; class Dehalococcoidia; order Lucifugimonadales; family Australimonadaceae; genus Bin16. The sequence continues at coordinate 98,150 of OZ242348.1, read as the reverse complement.
GCTTACGCAGATCCATTTCCAGGTCTCTATAGAGCCTGTACTTCATACGCGCTTCCGCAAGCAGTTCCTAATCGTGCCATAGTCGACCGCAGCCACCTCCAAAATGCCGTATCCATAGTAACCAGTACCCTTGGGGCCCAAGTCCCCCGTTTCGTCAACGAACACGAAGTGCGAAGGCAACTGCCCACCTCTGAAACCTGAGTGGCGTCTACCGTAGCCTCCGCACTATCGACTCCACAACGACCATATGTCCGCGCCCCCGCTTGCCACAACGCGCGATACGCGCAAAGATTGCCCCGTGAGCAATCCCTGGGCTGACGGGAGGTGAGCACGATGACGCAGGTGAACGAGGCGAGGGCATTCGTCGAACCATCGGGTGAGAAGGAGCGTGCGGGACTCGGCGCGTGGAAGGTGGCGCGGACGCCATACGACCACTTCATGGAGGCGCAGGGCCTTCCCATCTACCGCGGGCTCGGTATGTACGACATCCGCGAGATACCCAAGTCCCCTTGGAAACGCATGGGCGGGCTCGGCTCATTCATCCAGCTCGACGGCACAGACGGCAAGCTCGGCATGTACGCCTGGGAACTGCCGCCGCGCTCCGAATCGACCGTAGAGCGCCACATCTACGAAGAGGTCTACTACGTCTTTGAGGGCCGGGGCTCGACGGAGGTGTGGCGCGAGGGCAGCGACCGCAAGCACACGTTCGAGTGGCAGGCCGGCAGCCTCTTCGCGATACCGGTCAACACCAACCACCGCATCATCAATGCGAGCTCCAGCCCTGTCGTCCTCGTCGGGGGCACGACCGCCCCGCCTCTCTTCAACCTCTTCGACAACGAGCAGTTCATCTTCGACAGCAACTTCGCGTTCAACGACCGCTTCGACGATTCCGACGACTACTTCCGTCCGCAGGACGGCATCGTCGCCGACCCGCTGCACGAGCGCGCCATGCGCGTCACCAACCTGATCCCGGACATGGCGACCTGCGAGCTGCCACTGGACAACCAGCGCTCGCCCGGCTACCGGCGCGTCATCCCGCAGATGGCGCACGGCCGCTTCTACACGTTCGTGGGCGAGCACCACAGCGGGCGCTACTCGATGGCGCACCACCCGCCCGGCCCCGGCTCCGTCGTGCTCATCTGCATCAATGGCTCCGGCTACACACTCGCGTGGCCACAGTCCGCCACGATCCGCCCCTGGGAGACCGGCAACGGCGAGTCGGTCATGCGGCAGGACTACCGCCCCGGCGGCATGGTGGTGAACAACCCCGGCGGCACAGGCTGGTTCCACATGCACCACAGCACGGGCCAGCAACCGCTGCGGCTCCTCGTCTTCGGCGGCATCCCGCAGGGCGTCGGCATACAGTTGAGGCGCCAGGGCGAGACCGAGGTTTCCGGCAACCTGCCCATCGAGATGGGCGGGCGCAGCATCACCTACCAGGAAGAGGACCCCTACATCCGCGAGGAGTACAAGCGCATGCTCGCCATCGAGGGCGTCGAGTTCGACATGCCGGACTGGGCCTACACCGGCGAGGTTCCCACCGGCCACACGTTGAAGATAAGCGGGCCATGACGAAGGTCGGTTTCCTCGCTCCTCTCACAACCTGGAACGACCTTCCACTCGAATTCCTCCGGGTCGCCCCGGAGGGCACCAGCGTCGCCGGCGCATTCATCCCATCGCGCGGCCAAACCCGGACGATGGCCGGCTTCGGCCTCGACCGCATCGCGGAAGCGGTCCCCGCCATGCAGGAGGCTGCGCGAGACCTCGCGGAAGCCGGAGCAGACGTCGTTGCGCAGTTCGGCATCCCGTTCTCGCTCACCCACGCGGAGCGGGCGCGGGATGCGCAATCGCAGGTGGCGACAGCCGCAGGCGTCCCGGTCGTGCTGATGGGCGCCTCGATACTCGATGCGCTCGACCACCTGGGCGTCCACCGCATCGCCATCGCAGGCGGTTACTACACCCCAGACGAGTGGGTCTCCATGGCCAGGCACGGCTTCGAGTCCAATGGATTCGACGTCGTCCTCCAGGAGAACTGGCTCGAGCAGGGCATCGTCGGTTCAGCCGAAGAGTCCGACAAGCTCGCATGGGAGCAGGACGCAGCCACCACCAACGCCCACGTCCTGAGAACCGCGGAGCGCGCGGAGGGCCGCGCCGACGCCATCGTCGTCTGCGGCGGGGGCCTCCGTCTCCTTGGGCACGCCGCGAACCTCGAAGCGAAGACCGGCGTGCCGGTCGTCGCAGGAGACCTCGCCATGTACTGGGGAACGCTCAGAGCGATGGGCGCGCAGCCACGCAACACCGGCTGGGGACGGCTGCTCGACAGCCTCTAGCCGTAGCCGCGGGCTGCCTGCTGCCTCAGCCTGGAGGAACCGCTCGAACCGCCCGGAACGCCTGCCCTCCCACCAACCGCACGTCTTCCGGCGGGGGCTCCGGGCTCACTCCCGGGAGGCTCAATGGTGTACCCGCAGCAAGTTCTTCCTCGCTCACCCACACCCAGCCGTCCGGCGCCCCGCTCACGGCAGCCGCCGGGCGGCAGGCATAGATGAAGTCGATGTGCTGGTGGAATCCGTCCACCGGATCGTCGATGTCCTCGACAAGGATGGTCAGAGGAGGAGGTATCTGGACGGGATAGGCATGGTCGTGCTCGAAGTCTCCCGTGGGCACCACCTCGACCGGTATCCCGGTCTCCTCTTCCACCTCCCGAAGCACGGCCTGCACCGGGTCTTCGTTCTCCTCCACGTGGCCGCCGGGAGGAAGCCACATGTTCAGCTTGGGGTGCCAGTGCAACAGCGTCGCGCCGTCCTGAACGACGAAGCCGGTGGCGGTGAAATGCCTGACGAGGGACATGCGTTAGCGAGGGTCTCCTAGGGCGCGACCCACGTGGCGTCGTGGACGCTTGCTATCGCCTTCTCGGCGATCTCGTAGATGTAGCGGGCGGCGCTCGCTCCGCCGTCCGTGCGGTCGATGGTGTCGGCGCGATAGCCCGCCAGCGCGTAGCTCACGTAGATGCGTCCGTCCGACTCCGGCCCAGTCTGCCCGCCGATGACGGGGATGCGCATCGCCTTCGCGACGTCGGCGTAGATGTCGAGCGTCACGTTCGTGAGGTCGATCATCACCGCGCCCGCATCCTGCACCGCGTTCGCCCACTTCATGATGTGCTCGTGCGCTTCAGGCCCGCCGTGGCGAGGCTCGAACACCTGGAAGCCGATCTGCGGGTACACCGGAAGCCCCGCTCCGATGACGGCCAGCACGTCGTCGAACAGCTCCTCCTCCTGGGTGCGGATGTCGACCTTCGTCATGTCCGCGCCCGTCTCCGCCTTGATGCGGCGCGTGGCCTCCTCCACCGCCTTCGGCCCTGCGTTGCAGACGACCGTCGGCATGTCCACGTTGATGACGGCCCGCTCCGCGACGCGGCCCACGGCCTTGCCGAACAACAACATCGCCTCGAGTGAGAACTCGTCGTCGCTCTCCATGCCGAGGAACGTCCTGCTGACGCTGTCGCCCACCGAGAGCAGGTCGACGCCCGCGCGCTCCAGGATGCGCGTCATCTGCACGTCGTAGCAGACGCCCGCAGCGATCTTCTTCCCGTCGTCCTTCATCTGTTGCAGGTCAGCGATGGTCAGCCGCGCCATGTCGTCCCTCCTCGGTGATGTCCGGTCTCAACCAATCGTTACGATGCCGCAGGAGCGCACAGACGCTCACGCGTTGCCGCGTCGAGCTCCTCGCCTTCCTGCACGAGCGTCTCCCCGAACCGCACGCGGTAGACGGAGCCGTCGCGCGAGGCGAGCGGTGCGTCCGCGCCATCCGCGAGGGAGCGCGCCTGCCGGATCAGCCTTCGCCGCATCTTGATGATGGCGGCGTCGCTGGTGCCGAGGTGCTCCTCGAACCGCGCCACGATGGAGCCCATGCTCTCCTGCACCGCCATGTCCTGCGCCTGCGTACCAGCGATGCCCGTGAACGTTCCGTTCACCTGCAACTCCCGGTCGATCATGTAGTCGTTCTCTATGTTGCGGACGGGCAGGAACGAGCCGGGGAGCGCAGGCCCCGCGAAGTCCTCCGCGACCTCAATGTCCTCGCCGCTCAGTGGACGCTCGTCGTTCCACGTCACCACGATGGTCCAGCAACTATGGTCGTCTATCGGCGTCCACGCGATGCCCTGGCTGTTGGCGCCCGGCTTCTTGGAGCCCTGCTTGAACAGGTTGTAGAACGGCATCATCCAGTGGGTGAAGCGCCAGTAGTGCGTGCCCTCGCCGATGTCCCGCCGCGCCCCGACGCGCAGGCCGTAGTCGGTATCCTCCGGCAGGAACACGGGCGAGCGGTCGAGCGCGTGGTAGCGGGCGCGCAGGTCGGTCGCGGCCTGGGCGCGCTCCAGCCACGCGGGCGTCCGTCGGAAGCCATCGACCGTCGCGTGCAGGAAGTTGGAATGCGCCGAGTCGATGCCGCCCTCGAGCCCCTGCACCCAGTTTGTGCGCTCCAGCCGCTTCGTGACGTGGACGTGCGACAGCGGCAGGTGGAGCCATGAGAAATCCGGCATCGCGGGCGTCTGCTCCGCCGGGCCGAGGTACGCCCAGACGACGCCTCCGGCCTCGACCGTGGGATAGGCGGTCTGGCGCACCTTGTCCCTGTAGTTGCTGCTCGCAGGCTCGGACGGCATGTCCACGCACTGCCCGTCCACGTCGAACTTCCAGCCGTGGTAGATACAGCGGAGGCCGTCCTCCTCGTTCCGCCCGAAGAAGAGGCTCGCGCGGCGGTGGGGGCAGCGCTCCGCCAGCAGCCCCACGCGCCCCGACGTGTCGCGGAACGCAACGAGCGCCTCGTTCATGAGGCGCGTCCGGATGGGCGGACAGTCCGGCTTCGGCAGTTCGTCGGAGAGGAGGAACGGCACCCAGAAGCGGCGCAGCAGATCGCCCATCGCCGTCCCGCGCGACGTTGCGGTGAGCAGGGCGTTGTCCTCGGCGCTGAGCATGACCCATGCCTCCTGCCGCGCCTCCGCGCGGCAGGGCTACGATAGCACGAACCGCACCCCTACGGCGAGTGAGTGCAGGCAACCAAGTGTCATGCTTGACTGCAATCTAGGCAAGCTGATTTGTTTCAACCGGGTCGCGAAGAAATAAAGTTCCCAATAATCTGGCTACCGGCATGATTTATCAATTCTTTTACATGCCTCTGTTTTACAACGGCCCCTAGGCCGAGTACAGCATTAGTTCCGCTTGGAGTCCTCCCTTCCAAGGTGCCTCGGATGACACCGAGAAGTCGATATTTGTCATCCCAATCGACAAAAACCGGACTCCCGCTTGAACCGCCAAATACCTGTGCATCAATGATTATCTCGCCTCTACCCTGAAAATCCATGCTTGGTAGCGACGCCAATGTTCCTGATCGCACCAGCGGCAGATTGTTGAAGTCATCATAAAATCCATTCGGATAGCCGACGAACAACACTGTTCCGCCCAATGCAACCTTTTCGTAATCGATAGATTCAAGGAACTCTTCGCGAATACATCCTATATAAGCCTCGGAATTTGCTATGCCGGACACATCAACACATGCCAAGTCAACGTTAGCATCAGGGTGACAATGCAATTCTTTGTCAAGCCTCTCCAGATAGAAGGAGTGCGTTTCTCCGTGATTGGGAGTCCCATCAGGAAGCTTCTTGTTCAGAACCAGAGTCATTCTTTCTTTACTGCTTAGGGTTGGTTTATTCAATTGGAATACGTGTCTGTTTGAAATCAACAAGAGCCTTGGCAGCGAGACTCCCTCGTGCATAGCAAAGTCAGCCTTATAGAGGAAGCCTGTACCGGTTCTCTCACCGGCGCTCCCAGACTCCGTCATACTAATCCTGACTGCTACGTGTGCTGCGGCATGATTGAAAGTGTTGAACACCAATGTGGGATGACCTCCTACAAGCAGTACTCTCGTGTTAGAGACCGTGAGCGTGTTACCCAATAGTCACCAAGTGGCGGCCGAGCCACCCCGGAGGGTGAAGGGGTCGCTGAACGAGCGGCCCACTCCCGGTCGCCGATTACCAATCTAGGCACCTGTGGCGCGCATGTCAACCGCATGATGACGCCCGTGGCAGCACCCCCTACGCCTCCACCAACATCTCCTCCCGCACTGCCAGCCCGAGTCCCGGCGCGCCCGCGTCTCCTATCGTCAGCACACCGCCGTCGCCGAACATCAGACTCTCCGCCGTCAGGTCTTCGCGCAGCAGGTGCGTCCCAAACGCGCCCTCCGACGCTGCAAGCACGGGACGCGCCGCCTGCATCACCGTCAGCCCCGCTCGCGTGAGGATGCTCGTCTCGCCCACCTGCGCCCCGACGATGACGCCCACTCCCAGGCTCGCGGCGCGCTCGACCACCTCCAGCGACCTCCCGACCCCGCCCATCTTGGAGACGCGCACGTTCACGATCCACCGCTCCGGGCTGCTCAGCTCATCCAACTGCGAGGCGCGCAGCAGGCTCTCATCGAGGATGATGCGGACACCGCACTCCTCGCTCACGTGCTCGAAACCGGCGAGGTCGCCCGCCGTGAGCGGCTCCTCTATCGCCGACACGCCGTCACCGAGCGCGTTGAGATGCTCGATGCAATCGTCCGCCGATGCCCAGAGGTTGTTCGCATCGAGCCGCACATGCACTCGCCTCTTCCCGAACACGCGCAGCTTGCGGCGGTCGCGTCGGAGGTCGCCGGAGACCTTCACCTTGAAGTCCGTGAAACCCTTCCTGCGATAGCGGAAGTGCTGTAGCCGGTAGACGAGGTACGGCGAGTCGCCGAGCACGGCGGAGTACGTGAAGCCACCTTCGACGCGCGGCACGCCGACGATGTCCTCGACCGGCGCGCCCTGCGCCTTGCCGAGCAGGTCCAGCACCGCCAGTTCGATGGCGCAGAACGCCGCCGGGTGCTCGTCTATCTCGCTTCGATGGGCATCGGCCCACGCCCGCAGGCCTGGCCCGTCGGTCACCTCGTCCGCTATCGCGCCGGCGTGACGCCGGATGAACGCGGCTCCGCCCTCGACCGTCTCGCCTGTCACGTAGTCGCGCGGGCAGCCCTCGCCGTAGCCGGTGAGGCCGTCGTCCGAGCGCGCCGCGACGATGAGGTTCTCGGCGCGTGAGCGGCTCGCCGACGCGTGGCGGAAGACCGCCTTGAACGGCACCGGGAAGCTGTAGACGTCCAGACGCTCGATGCGCAACGCCTCACTCCGCCGCAGCGATGGCGTCGAAATCGAAGGCGCAGTCGCGCGCGTACTGCAGGTGCAGGTACTTGAACTGCGCGTCCCGCTGCCCCGACGCCACGCAACTCTCGCGGTAGCGCCCGCCCGCGCCGTCCGGCAGCAACCGCACGCGCAGCGGCGCAAGCCGTCCGCTCTTCCGCTTGCTCTCGTATTCGATGTTCGATCCGCTCAGCAGGCCGTCGATCTCGTTCGCGGCCCCGCCCCCGGCGAACGCCGATGCCGGAGTCTCCACGTAGAGCGTGTAGCCGGACGCGGCCTCGTCTGCCAGCATGATGAAGAACTCCGGCGGCGCGCCCGTGGCGGCGAAGGCCGACGTCACCACGTTGAGCACCTGTGCCTCCGTGACCTTCTCCCCGGTGATGTTCGTGACGCCCTTGCCCTTCTGCACGAACCCGAACGTTGGCGTATTCCCCACCCAGCCGTTCACCCGCACGATGTCGTTGATGTCGTACCGGTAGAGCCCGTCGCCCGTCGTCACGAACACGTAGTACTCCCGACCGTCCTCCAGTTCGTCGAGGCAGAGGATCTCGCCGGTGTCCGCCTCCCACGCATCGCGCTCTGCGAACTCGAAGAACGTGTTGAGGAAGGTCGGCAGGCACGCATTGCGCCCCACGTCGACGTTCAGCGTTCCCCGGAATTCGCTCGACGAGTACCCCCACTCGATGATCTGCACGCCGTCCGGCAGCAGCGGCGACAGGTTGCCGAGCGCGATGCCGCAGCTCCCGCCCGTCCACGTCACGATGCCGCGCAGGCCGGGCCAGATGTCGGCGTAGGTCAGCCGCCCCGCCGCGCCCAGTTTGCGTTCCAGCTCCCGCGCGCGCTCAGGGCGGGGCGTCAGCGGCAGACCCGATGCCTCGCCCGGCAGCCGCCCCGACGCGATGGCGCCCAGCACGGCGTCAGCATTGTCGTGCACCACCGACAGCAGGCGAAGGAACGTCGACGGGTTCGCCGTCGCCGCGCCGGTCACGCCCGGCTCGGCGAGGCCGTAGGCCGCCATCGCGACGTATCGGGCGTCGTAGTCCTCGATGTCCGACACCTCGGCGGGCAGCACGTACCGCGACTGCACGAAGCGCGACTGGTGACGGTACAGCAGACCCGACGCGGAGCCGAACGGCGTGCCGCCGTCCATGTGCCCCTCCACCGCCGAACCGCTGATGGCGAACACCTTGCCCTCCAGCACGCCGGAGTCCCGCGCCCAGACATACGCGGAGAGCCGCTGGTCGCGCTTCATCTGCGCGAGGCCGGACGCCGTCACGGGGATGTTCTTCGGCGCACCCACCGTCCCACTCGTGCGGTGGTAGTAGACGGGCTGCTCCTGCGTCAGGCAGCGCTCGCTGGTCAGCTCCTGCCGCTCGATAGCCTCGCGCAGGTCCTCATACGTCAGCACCGGCACGGCCTGGCGGAAGTCGCTTACGCTCGCGACACTCGTGAGCCCGTGCTCCCTGCAAAACTCCGTCTCCGCGTTCGCGAGGAGGATGCGGCGCAGCACCGCCTCTTGCGTTTCGCGAGGCGACTCCGCCGCGCGCATCATCCGCTTGTAACGACGCGCCTGCGTCGCGCTAAGCGCCGTCTTGAACAGCTTGTAGGTCAGTTTGCTCATCGTTCCAGCCCCGCTATGAATGGCGTCCTCATCTGCACCAGGAAGCCCAGAGGGTATTCGCGATTGTGCAACCCGAGCGGGCCCACCTCGCGGTCCGTCGGGAGGAACCGCGTGCCGAACAGCACGTCCCAGACGATGAGGTTGTTGCCGAAGTTGTTGTCCGATTCCACAGTTACCTCCGAGTGGTGCCAGCGGTGTAACTCCGGCCCGCTCACCACGTAGTTGAGCGGCCCGAGCCGCATCCGGCAGTTGGAGTGCTGGAAGAAGCCGTTGAGCGCATAGAAGACGAAGTATGCGGCGAGCACCTCAGGCGGCACGCCCACCAGCGCGAACGGCAGTGTGTCGACCGTGTACTGGACCGCCTTTTCGATGGGGTGGAAGCGCCCCACGTTCAGCCAGTAGAGCCGGTGTGGCGAGTGGTGCACCGCGTGCAGACGCCACATCGGCAGGAAGCGGTGGAACGCCCGGTGCAGCCAGTAGCGCGGGAAGTCCGCCGCCGCGATCATCAGGACGACCTGCGCCGCGATCGGGAAGCCGTGCGGCCACAGCCCCTCGACCGCCAGCCCTCCCGCGTCCAGCAACTCAGCGAATGCGACGACAACCGTCACCGAGAACAGCAACGGCAGTACCGCCTGCACCGTCGCCAGGAACATCACGTCCGCACGGACGTCGCTCCCCGTCGGATGCCACTCCCGCCGGTACGGCAGCCGCGCCTCGTGCAGCGTCACGAGCGCCGCGCCGACTATGACCGCCACCCACGACGCAGCCGTGACCTGCCAGCCGGACCCCACGAGCGCCGCGTAGACCGCGAACCCTGTCGCCAGCACCGCCGGGTACGAACCCACGACGACGAGGCGCGATAGCGTCGTGTCCGCGTTCGCGCCGGTCACGCCGCGCCTCCGGGGTCCCGGCCCGCGCTGTAGACGTAGTGTCCGAACAGCAGCACGAACGCCGCGAGCACCAGGTGAAAGAGGGCGGGCAGGCTCTCCGCGAACCAATCGACATCAGAGAGGAACGTGAGCCCCGCTACGAGCCGGAACGCCATCGCCCCAAAGTACGCTCCGCCGAGGATGAAGCACGCGCGGTGCTTCCACGACGCGGGCTTGATCGACTGCGACCGCACCACCACCAACGCCCGCGCGAGCAGCACGATGATAATCACCTGCGACGCCAGCAGCGCCGGGTACGGCAGTCCCGAGCCCTGCCAGGTGTCGAACTCCGGGAGGAACGGCACCGGGCTCGCCCACTGCACCGCCTGCGCCAGCACGCGCAGCGCGAACAGCGCCGCGAGCGCGAGCATCCATGGCAGGTAGCGTTGGTGCAGGGAGATAGTGTCGTTCATCGTGGGCGCACGGAGCGTTCCGGCTGCCAGTGTACGGGGAGAGAAGAGTGGCGCGCTAGGCGGGACTCGAACCCACGACCTCATCCTCCGCAGGGATGCGCTCTATCCACTGAGCTACTAGCGCACTTTCAAGGTGCCGCCGGTTGCGGGGCCGGAGGCGTCATCTTTCACATTTGGTGCCGAGGGCGAGATTTGAACTCGCACGCCCGTAAGGACACTGCGCCCTGAACACAGCGCGTCTGCCGTTCCGCCACCTCGGCACACCCCTACGCAGTAGGGGCCCCCACCACAGTGGTGGGCGATACAGGACTTGAACCTGTGACCTCTTGCGTGTGAAGCAAGCGCTCTAACCAACTGAGCTAACCGCCCCACTGCGCGTCCCCTCATTGTCTGTCCGCAGCGCCCCTCCTGTAAAGCCTCCGGAGGCGCGGCGCGCTGCCATCCGGGGGTAGACCGCACGCCCGCGCGGTCGCCCGGTGGGTGCGCGACGAGGAGGTGCCTGGTGTAGGGGCATCCCTTGTAGGTGCCCTGGTCGCTCCGCGCTTTATCGCGCAGCCGCGGATGAGGATTGCCCCCATCCTGTGCATCCTGTCCATCCATGTGAAATACTCCCCGCACCCCGCCGGAGGCACCCCATGCCGAACCCGAGAGCCGACTTCGTCCCTCTGCCCGACAGGCCAACGCTGCACCTGCCGCGCGGAGCCCGCGTCGCCGTCATACTCGTGATGAACGTCGAGCAGAACGAGTTCGACCAGCACGTCGGACGCCCGCTCAGCCCCCAGCCGCCCGGACGCGAGCGCCTGCCCGACGTGCCCAACTTCTCGTGGTTCGAATACGGCCTCCGCTCCGGTTTCTGGCGGGTCCTCAACGCCACGCGCAAACTCAACGTCCCGATGACGATGGCCCTCAACGGCTCCGTCTGCGACGCCTACCCCCAGGTCGCCCGCGCCGCCTTCGACGCCGGGTGGGACGCCGTCGGCCACGGCTACCACCAGCGCCCGATGCCCGCCGTGGACGAAGAGGCAGCCGAGATCAGCCGTGCGCTCAACACCATCGAGGCGTTCAGCGGCACGCGGCCCCTCGGGTGGCTCGGCCCCGGACTCGGCGAGACCGCCGATACCCCGGAGCGGCTCGTCGACGAAGGCGTCGAGTTCGTCCTCGACTGGGTCAACGACGACCAGCCCTACGAATTGAACGTCGCCAACGGCAGGCTCTTCTCCGTCCCCTACTCCCTCGAACTGAACGACATCGGCGTTTACATACGCCTCGGCCATCCGGGACCGTCGATGCTCGAGCGCGTCCACGACCACCTCACGACGCTCCTGAACGATGAGCCGGAAACCGCGCGTGTGATGTCCATCGGCCTGCACCCGTTCATCGTGGGCCAGCCGCACCGCTTCCCCTACTTCGTCAAGATGCTGGAACTCATCATGAACACCCCCGGCGCGATCCCCATGACCGCCACCGAGGTCTACCGCTGGTACCGCGAACAGACGGGCTAGCGCCGTCATCTCGCAAAGGCGGGAATCTGCGCTTTAGCGCGCCGCAGCCCACCCGTCGGTATCAGTGTTGATACCCGGAATGAGACTGCGGATACCCACACAACCACCACTGCCCTCTGTATGCTCCCACCCGAGTGCAGACAGAGGTTGCCCGCGTTCGTCCATGCTCACCGGGCCTCTTGTACTCCAAGGTTCTCTTCTATTGCAGCAGGGCAGCCAAGGAGTTGATTCCCAGAATGCCTGTGAGATGGGAGATGGCTATCTTCGTGGTGCCGGCGGTTATCGTAACCACCGTGATCATCGGCATCTTCACCTTGATGACTGTCGGATCCGGTGAAGCGGCTCAACCCAGAGTCGGCCTGACGGCGGAGGCTGTACTGGAATCTCCGTCCGGCGATCCCATGGGGGCCGTTACGTTCCGGCAAGCAAGCTCCGGACTCCTGATCATGGCTGACGTGAAGGGACTGGCCCCAGGCGGCCATGCCTTCATCGTCCACGAGGTGGGCACGTGTTCGCCTGACTTTGGCGCCGCCGGGGACCACTTCAACCCCACTGATGCGGAACATGGTCTCGTCCATCCGGCCTGGAAGGGCGAATCAGAGGGAGGACACGGCGGCGACCTGCCCAATATCTACGCCGCTTCTGACGGTTCTGCACGCGCAGACTTCTTTACCGCTGGCATCACACTGGACGTGGACCTGCGTCATTCCGTATTCGATGATGACGGCTCCGCCATCATCGTGCACGAAAACCCGGATGCCTACGGAGAAGAGGAGTCGGACACCGGCCAACGCGTAGCCTGCGGCGTGATCGAGCTGCAATAGGGATCGTTACGCCTGTGGATTGAGCGAGGACGGCGGCGGGGCGGGATTGCACGCTGCGGCGGCAAGCACCGGGAACGTCAGGAACAGGAACGCAAGCGTTCCGTCTCTGGGTAGTGTGCAGCACGAGGCTTCGCGCCCCAGCCCCACCTACAGTGCGTCCAGCCGCGCTATCGGCCGTTCGTTCCGGCGGGCCACCATGCGGGTGAATCCCAGGACTCGCCCTCCGTCCAGAGCCAGCATGTCAGCCTCGTCGGCAGGCTTGCCCAGCCGCTTCGACCACAGCCGGTCCGACGCCATCCAGAGCCTCCATCCGTCCGGGACCAGGTCTGCACGCTCGACGGCCACCAACGCACTTCGTTCCCAGTGACGCCGCCACCAGGCCGGGCTGTGGAGGCTGAAGAGCTCCGGCTCCCAGTAGGACCGCAGGTGTTCAGGCGGCTGGTCAGAGGTCAGCTCTTCGACCAACCCAGGCACGACGATCCCCAACTGCCCGCTGGGCTTGACCAGCCTGGCCATGTGGTCCTGCAGGTAGAGATCGCCCGTCCCGAAGTAGTGGTAGGCGTCCACGCTTACCATGGCGTCGAAGAACCCGTCGGCGAACGGCAGGGCGTGTGCCTCCGCATGGATGGGAAACACGCTCTCTTCCACTCCGGCGTCGCGGATACGGCCGAGGTTGTCACTGGCGGCTATCCACAGATCCGTCGCCCACACCTGCAGGCCGTACTCCTTGGCCAGGAATATGGAGCTCAATCCCATTCCGCAACCCATATCCAGCACCCGCATGCCGGGGTGCAGGTCCATGCACTCGGCCAGGGACTCCGTCAACCACAGGGCGTTCGGCCCCATCATGTTGTCCAGGACCCAGTCCGGGTCGTATTTCGCGGAACGGGGAAACTCGGCCCGCCGGAATGAGTCCTCCTGTCCTTCCTCTCTGCCCTGCATCGCCTCGTCTCCTCCTTCTCGATACGCGTAAGCCGGAAGCGCTCAGTACTACACGCTAGCACGAGGGTGGCTCGACAGGCTCGCCACGACCGCGCCCCCTGTCATTTCAAGACCCCTTGTCATTTCGAGCGTAGCCGAGAAATCTCTCGGGAAAGCGCCCCACTACACACGAACGTCCCCTGAGAGGATGCTGCGCGCTAATGCGCGGACTCCGCTCAGCATGACAAGCCCATCCTGTGCATCCTGTCTATCCATGTGCGTTGAGCTAGGTGGGGCGGGAGCCCTGCCATAGGTGTAACCCTCCCTGCGTGACGAAGCAGCCGTCCTCCAACCAGCCTGAGACGCCCGCAACGGATGCGGGCGCCTCCGCGCATCCCATCCTGCGGATACTCTTCCAGCTCCACCTGCCCGCCATCGCACTCGGGTTCGGCATGGGAGCGACGGTCCCCGTCCTGCCGGAGTTCGCGCTGTCGTTCGGCGTGGGGCCGGAGAAGGCCGCCCTCGTGTTCGCGGCCACCATGCTCGGCGGGCTCACCGCCAGCATCCCCATCGGCTACCTGCTCGACAGGGTCGGACGGCGGCGCATCCTCATCCTCGGACCGGCGCTCACCGCCCTCTCAGCCTTCCTCACCGCCTCAGCCGGCTCCTTCGAGGTGCTGCTCATCTATCGCTTCATCGGCGGATGGGGCACGCAGATGTGGACGCTCAGCCGGCTCACCATGATTGCCGACACCAGCTCCTCGGGCTCGCGAGGGCGCATGATCACCAGCCTCCTCGGTGTGCAGCACGTCGGCACGCTGGCCGGGCCGCTGGCAGGCGGGCTGCTGGCCGTGGCGTACGGCTTGGAGATCGCGTTCATCATCCAGGGCGTCTTCGCCGTCGTCGCCATGGTCCCCGGTTTCTTCGCAAAGGAGACGATGCCGCAGGGCGAGCGCCGCCGCGGCGCAGGAACCGGAGCGTCCTCTCCCGCCGATAGCTTCTCATGGAAGGCGCTCCTCGCTCACCCGATACCGGTCATGTTCCTCGCCCAGTGGCTCGGCATGACGGCGCGCGGCGGCATCGTCGCGGGTAACACCGTGTTCCTCTACGCCGCCTACGCCTACCAGGAAGCCGACCCTGCGACGCTCGGCATCCTGAGCAGCCTGATGGCGGGCGCGGGGATACCGCTCACCTTCGCCGCCGGGTACCTGATGGACCGCTTCGGGCGGAAGATATCCATCGTGCCCGGCCTCTTCCTGTTGGGCGCAGGGATGGCCTTCCTGGGAGTAACGTCGTTCTTCGGGATGGGTTTCGGCTGGTTCATCGTCGGGTTCGTCGTCATGCAGACCATGAACAGCCTGCTCACCGGCTCTTGGCAGGTCGTCGGCTCCGACCTCGCGCCTCCGGGCGGCAGGGGCCGGTTCTTCGCTGTGGGGCGCACCGTCACGCAGGCGGGGTTCACGACCAATCCCGTGATCGTCTCGGTCTGCACGGCGCTCTCCGGCTTCACGCTGGCGCTGGGCGTCGTCGGCGCAGCAGGCATGCTCTCCTCCGTCGTCCTCGCCCTGTTCGTGCCCGAGACCCATAAGAGGTCCTCTCCTTCCAGCGGGAAGGAGTAGGGGACGGGTGCCATCCGTAGGGGCGGTTCGCGAACCGCCCTACCCCACGCCCGGCTAAGGGCCAGGCATGACAGTCTCTATCCCGTCCATCCTGCGCATCGATGTCCGTTGTCCGGGTTGTGACACGCGCCCCTTACGCCGTTGCCCTCTGACCGCGTACGCTGGATAACATGACCGTGTATCTGGCAGCGCCTAAAGACCGTGTCTATACCTCAGCGCCCAGCTATAGACAGGATCTATGGGTCGGCTGCGGAATATTCGCTTTCCTTGGCATCCTTGCGCCCTTGGTCGGCGGAAGCAGGCCACGGCCTTGGAAACACCCCCGACCAAGGATGCCAAGAGTGCCAAACGAGGTCCCCGTTTCACTCGCAACGCGCGCACCAGGAGTGCCAGAATTCTTCAGGGTTGGCACTCTTGGTCACACCCTGCCGAAGTGCGGGCAACGATGCTGAGGCGATGGGCAGCCGTTGTGACGCTCGCGGCGCTGGCAGCCGTTGGAGTCGCGTGCGAGGGCGAACCCACCCCCACGCTCAGCCCCGGCCCCGTAGCCGACCCCGATGAGGCCGCCCTCCTGCGCGAGATCGCCTTCGGCTACTGGGAAGCGTTCAACGCCTACGACGCCGACCGGACGCTCGCCTACCTGGAGGACGAGTACCGCGCGCAGCGGGAGGAGATGGTCCGCACGGAGATCGGCCGCATCGACCTCTTCAACGTGCAGCTCGGCGTGAGCGAGGAGGCCCCGCCCTGGGTCATCGAGGGCGGCAGGCGGGAGATGTACCTCACGCTGAAGGAGCCGCTCGGCACGCGGCGCATCCGCATGGAGTTCCAGGCCGTCGACGGCGAGTGGAAGATAACCTTCGCCCAGGAAGCGATGTAGGGGCATCCCTTGTGGGTGCCCAGAAGGAGACCCCTATGCGCGAACGGTTCCACGAACGATGGCGTGACAAGACCCGCGACGACATCGCGAAGGCCCTCAACTCGCTCGGCCTGCGCGCCGGGATGGCAGAACGCGGCCGGCCCGAGGAGGAGATCTGCAAACGAACGTTCACGCGCTCGATCGGAGTCATCGACATCGCGGAAGGGCCGTTCCGGTGGGTCAACATCGTCAAGCAGGACGGCAACCAGTACAGCCCCACGCGATGGTGGACCGTCTTCTGCCTGCCGGACGAGGAACGGGACGACAACCCGGACGACCTGCGCTACGTCGACAACAGGCAGGCGGTCGATATCAAGACGAGCCGCGAGAAGAGCTTCCCCCTGTTCGGCCGGGTGACCGCCGTCACGTGGCACGGCGACGACCGCGGCACGGGGCTGTTCGACACGCTCTCCGGTGACCCGGCGGTCGCCCGGCTCGCGAAGAAGGTCGGTTGCCTGGAGATATCCGGGTACAACCAGGAGTTCCAGGGATGGACGGTGCAGGTGGACACCGGCCTCCGCCCGAAGCGCCAGGACTGGGAAGCACTGCTCAGGATCGCGGGCTATCTGCTCCCGTCCACCGATGAGGATGGGGCGTAGCCTCGCGTGCTTGAACGGCAAACCGGAACGGGAGTACAGTACGCCTACGAGAATGTAGGTACGCACGAGAGGTGCAACGATGCTCACACAGCAAGAGAACGACCTGCTCACGAGAGTCGGCCCCGGCACGCCGGGGGGCGAACTGCTCCGCCGCTACTGGCACCCCATCGCCATCGCCTCAGACCTCACGGACGAACGCCCCACCAAGGCCGTCCGCGTCTTGAGTGAAGACCTCGTCCTCTTCAAGGACAAGTCCGGGCGCATCGGCCTGCTCGCCGACCACTGCGCGCACCGCAGCGCCTCGCTCGTGTACGGCCGTGTCGAGGAGCGCGGCATCTCCTGCGCCTACCACGGCTGGTTGTACGACTGCGACGGCAACATCCTCGAGACCCCGCCTGAGAAGAACGAGGCGATCATGCGCTCCGTGAAGCAGACCGCCTACAAGGTGCAGGAGCACATCGGCCTCATCTTCGCCTACATGGGCCCCCTGCCCGCACCCCCGATGGCCCCCTACGACACGATGTTCCGCAAGGACGGCAAGCGCATGGTGCGCTTCCATCCGCCGCTCAACTGCAACTGGTTCCAGGCCATGGAGAACTCGATGGACCCGGCCCACCTCCAGGTGCTGCACCAGGAGTTCACCGGCGGCGGCCGCCAGCCCGTCAACACGACGCGCGGCTTCACCGACGACGTCGAGCACTTCGAGTTCTACGTGACCGACTACGGCGGACTCATGAAGAAGCGCACCTACAAGAACGGCATGGTGGACGAACACCCCGTCCTCATGCCGAACATCCTGCGCCAGGGCTCCAGCACACAGTTCCGCACGCCGATCGACGACACGCACACCTGGCACCTTCGCATGCACTTCTACCCGAACGAGGACGGCAGCGAGGACCCGGACGCGTTCAACCCGGAGTTCAAGTTCGACCCGCCCATCAAGGAGGACCCGGACAAGGATCACCCCTTCACCCGGTTCATCCTGCGCGACGTCAACGCGCAGGACCAGATGGCGTGGGAAACGCAGGGCCCCATCACCGACCGCACCATCGAGCACCTCTCCTACTCGGACCGGGGCGTCGTGCTGCTGCGCCGCGTAATGAAGGAGCAGATCGAGCGCGTGCAGCGCGGCGAGGACCCCATCGGCGTCTTCCGAGACCCGAACCAGCCGCTCATCAACACGAACGTCGACGTGGGCATCGCTCAGATCGGGGCCAACCGCTCACCGGACGCGCAGGTCGTCGCGAGCTAGAGTTCGGCACTAGGGGCGCGGGCTAGAACGCTGCAAGCGCCGCGCCCGCTCCTGCTGCCAGTACGACGACCGCCCACGGCGGCACGCGCCAGAACGCCAGGAGCGCGAACGCGCCCACGGCCAGCGCGAAGTCCTCCGGCGCGCGCACCGCGCTCGTCCACACTGGGTCGTACAGCGCCGCAAGCAGCAGCCCGACAACCGCGGCGTTGACGCCCATCAGCGCCCGCCGCACGCGGACAAGGCCGCGCAGCCGCTCCCAGAACGGCAGCACACCGACCACGAGGAAGAACGACGGCAGGAACACCGCGCCCAGCGCCAGCAAACCGCCCAGCCATCGCGGCGAGACCACCTCCATCGCCGCGCCGAGGTAGCCCGCGAACGTGAACAGCGGCCCCGGCACCGCCTGTGCCGCCCCATACCCTGCGATGAACTCGTCCTTCGTCACCCAACCCGGCGGCACGACCTCCGCCTCCAGCAGCGGCAGCACGACGTGCCCCCCACCGAACACCAGCGACCCCGCACGGTAGAAGCTGTCGACAACAGCCAGCGCCCCATTGTCGACGACCCGCGCCGCAACCGGCAGCGCGATGAGCAGCGCGAAGAACGCCAGCAGCGCAACCACGGCGAGCCACGGCGTCCCGCGCTGCGCGTCTGCCTGCTGGGGCTGAGAAGCATCGGCGCGCAGTAGCACCAGCCCCAACAGTCCCCCGCCTGCGATGACGGCGAGTTGCGCGGCGATTCCCGGCGCCGCCAGCAGCGCGATGGCCGCGAGCGCCGCTATCGTCACGCGCGGCCTGTCCGGCGCGAGCGTCCGCGCCATGCCCCACAGCGCCAGCGCAACCACGGCGACGGCGACGACCTTCAGTCCGTGCAGCCAGCCCGCGTCTGTCTGGTCGCCCAGCGACTGCACGCCGTAGGCGAACAGGATGAGCGCGGCGGCGGACGGCAGGGTGAACGCGAACCACGCCGCGAAGCCGCCGAGCAGCCCCGCACGCCGGATGCCGATGGCTATCCCCAGCTGGCTGCTCGCGGGGCCGGGCAGGAATTGGCAGAGCGCGACGAGTCCGGCGAACGTCTCCTCGTCCAGCCAGCGCTTGCGGACGACGTACGCCTCGCGGAAGTAACCGATGTGGGCGACAGGGCCGCCGAACGAGGTGAGGCCGAGCCACCCGGCGGTGAGCAACACCTCCCAGACGCGGCGCATCTGCGGCCTACATCGTCTCGGGCGCGCTCATGCCCATCAGCGCGAGCGTACGGGAAAGCGCGACGCGCGCGGCCTCGGTCAGCTTGAGGCGCGCCTTCATCAGCGGCGCGTCCGCCGGATCGGACGAGAGCACGCGGCAATGGTCGTAGAACCAGTGGAAGGCCGTCGCGAGGTCGACTGCGTAGTGCGGCAGCGAGTGCGGTGCGAGCGTGACGGCGATCGAGTCCACGATCTCCGGCAACTGCAGCATCTTCCGCACCAGCGCAAGCTCAGCGGAGTCGGTCAGTAGCGCGGTATCACCGTCGTCCCAGGCAACGCCTCGTTCGGATGCCTGCCGGACGATGCCGGCGATGCGCGCGTGCGCGTACTGCACGTAGTAGACGGGGTTCTCGCTCGATTCCCTCTTCGCGAGTTCGAGGTCGAATTCCATCTGGCTCTCGGCTGCGCGTGCGAGGAAGAAGTAGCGGCAGGCATCCGCGCCCACCTCGTCCACGAGGTCGCCGAGAGTGACGATATTGCCGGAGCGCTTGGACGCGCGCACGATGTCGCCGCCGCTCTTCAGCGTCACGAGCTGGCCGATGAGGATAGTGAGACGGTCAGGATCGAGGTCGAGGGCCTGCATGACCGCCTTCATGCGCGGCACGTGACCCTGGTGGTCGGCGCCCCAGATGTTGATGACGCGGTCGAAGCCGCGCCGCCCGAACTTGTCGCGGTGGTAGGCGATGTCGGACGCGAAGTACGTCGGCGCGCCCGTGCTCCGCACGATGACATTGTCCTTCTCGTCGCCGAGCGCAGTTGAGGTGAACCACTCCGCGCCGTCGCGCACCGCGGTGTAACCGCGCTCGCGGAGGAGCGTCATCGTCTCCTCGTACTGCCCATCGGCGTAGAGGTCGCGCTCGCGGAACCAGACGTCGAAGTCGACGCCGATGCGTTCGAGGTCGGCGCGTATCACGTCCAGCATGCGATTGAGGGCTTCCTCGCCGAGCTCTGCAACCGCCTCAGCCTCATCCATCTCCAGGTAGCGCGGACCGTGACGCCCGGCCAGTTCCTCACCAACTTCCACGAGGTAGGCGCCCTGGTAGCCGTCCTCCGGCAGCGGTACGTCCGTCCTGCCGAGCGCCTCCGCGTACCGCGCGAACACGGAGCGGTAGAACAGCTCCATCTGGTTGCCCGCGTCGTTCACGTAGTACTCGCGGGTGACGTCGAACCCGGCGGCTGCGAGCGCACGGGCGAGCCCGCTGCCGAGCACAGCGCCGCGGGCGTGGCCGACGTGCACCGGCCCGGTGGGGTTCACGCTCACGAACTCGACCTGCACTCGCCTGCCCTCGCCGATCTCCACGTTGCCGAACGTCTCGCCTGCGGAGCGGATCACCTCCACCTGCGCGCGCAGCCAGTCATCGCTCAGGTGGAAGTTCACGAACCCCGGAGGAGCGGCGGAGACTTCGCCGATGGGGTCTCCGTGTTCAGCATTCCGCATGAGAGCGTCCGCGAGTGTCTGCGCTATCTCCAACGGCGGGCGTTTGGCGGCCTTGGCGACACGCAGGGGAAGGCCCGAGGCGAAGTCGCCGTGGCCGGTCTTCTGTGGGCGCTCCACGATTCCCAATTGCGGCAGGTCAAACGGGGGGAGCGCGCCGGTGCGTCGCGCTTCGTCGATGGCGTCGCGCAGGCGTGCGGCGATGAGGTCTCGGACGAGCATAGGACGTCCATGATACCAGTGCCCCGCGGGAAACTGGGCATCTGCCGCATTGTCGCCTCCCAGCGGGATGCGCTACGCTCCCGCCGAACCGGAGAGCGGAGGTTGAGTGCCGTGACTGTCCCGCGCGTCCTGTCGTACCGTCGTCTCCCCATCATCCTTGCCGTATCCGGCGTTCTCGCCTTGGTACTCTTCGTTGCTCAGCCTGCCGTTGCACGCGCTGCGGACGTCACTTCGGAGACCGCGTTCGTTCTCAACACGTTCGCCTTCCTCGTCTGGGGCGCGCTGGTGATGTGGATGGCCGCCGGGTTCACGATGCTGGAGGCCGGTTCGGTCCGCACCAAGAACGCCTCCATGATCTGCATGAAGAACATCGGCCTCTACTCCATCGCGGGGCTGGCCTACTTCTTCGTCGGGTACAACCTGATGTACGTGGACATCGTCGGAGGCGTCATCGGCTCGTTCAACCTCCTCTACGGACCGTCCGCCAGCGAGGTGGCGTTGCTCGTCGGGGAAGGTGATGCGGCTGCAGTCCTCGAGGAGAGCAGCTACTCGGTGATGTCGGACTGGTTCTTCCAGATGGTGTTCGTGGCGACCGCAGCCTCCATCGTGTCCGGCGCGCTGGCAGAGCGCGTGAAGATGTGGTCGTTCTTCATCTTCACGCTCCTGCTGACCGGGTTCATCTACCCCGTGGTCGGGGCGTGGACGTGGGGTGAGGGGTGGCTCTACGAGATGGGCTTCCAGGATTTCGCGGGCTCGACCATCGTTCACAGCACCGGGGGCTGGGCCGCGCTGGCAGGCATACTCGTCGTCGGCCCGAGGCTCGGTAAGTTCGGGCGTGACGGCAAGGCGAGGCCGACGCCGCCCTCGAACACCATCGCGGTGACGCTGGGCGTGTTCATCCTCTGGCTCGGCTGGTTCGGCTTCAACGGCGGGTCGCAACTCGCACTGGCGAGCGCCGTAGACGCGGTGGCGATGAGCATCGTGATAGTGAACACGAACCTCGCGGCAGCGGCAGGCGTCATCACGGCCATACTGGTCTCGCGCTGGATTCTCGGACGCATAGACCTCTTCGCCGCGCTGAACGGCGCTATCGCCGGGCTCGTCTCGATCACCGCCGGACCCGACATCATCGACCACTACTGGGCGATCATCATCGGGGCGATCGGCGGACTGATCGTTGTCGCCGGGCTCAAGGTGCTGGAGACGGTGAAACTGGACGACGTCGTCGGCGCGGTGCCCGCGCACCTGTTCGCGGGCATCTGGGGAACGCTCGCCGCCTCCATCGCCGCCGGAGCGCAGTTCCACGTGCAACTCATCGGCGTGCTGGCGGTAGGCGCGTTCGTCTTTCCTGTTTCCTGGCTGCTCTGGATGGCGTTCAGGGCAACGCTGGGAGCGCGCGTGTCGTACAACATCGAACGGCTGGGACAGGACATCGGTGAGCTGGGGATGGAGGCGTACCCCGAGTTCGTGTTGATGCCGGAACCGCACGACGAGGACTGACGCACCGGGCGAAGCCACAGACTATACTGCAGCAACACACGGCAAGAGGAGGCGCGACCTATGCTGGTTGACTTGGTACACACCAAGACGAGCGACGACGTTACCCTGAGCGGCATCGTGCTGGAGCCGGAGCAGCCCCGGACGGACCTGCTCGTGGACGCGATGGTGATGGTGCACGGCTCCGCCGGCAACTTCTACCTCTCGCCCTCCAACCCGCGCGCCGCGAAACTGCGCGACATGGGCATCCCCACCGCGCTCTTCAACACGCGCGGCCACGACGTGGTGGGTGGGCGCGCCGGGAAGGTGCGCACCGGCAACGTCTACGAGTTGCTCTCCGAGACCCACCTTGACCTGAAGGCGATGGTGACGTTCATGGTGGAGCGAGGGTACGCCCACGTGGGCATCTGGGGCAGCAGCCTCGGCGCGGTGCGTGTCGTGCTCGCACAGGCGAAGAACCAGGACCCGAACGTCGCAGTCGTCATCTCGCTCGCGCCGCTGCGGTTCTCTCACGAGTACTACTCAGCCTGTGAGATGGGGGAGGAGCACTTGCGGAACTACGAGAGGGCGAAGGCGATGGTTGCCGACGGGCGCGGCCACGAGATCATGTTCGTGGACTTCCCCAACCCCGGTGCGTACTTCTCAGCCGAAGTCTACCTGGACCGCCACTGCTCCGAGCACTACGACATCACGAAGGCGCACACGAACGAGATTGAGTGCCCGCTGCTCATCCTCACCGGCACCGAGGAGACGCACCCCCGCATGCGCGACGCAGGCCGCGATATGGCCGCCCTCTGCGAGGGCATGCACAACGTCACCTGGGTGCACCTGGAGGGCGGCGACCACGGCTGGCACAACAAGGAGGACGACCTCTTCCGCGTCGTGCCGGAATGGCTGGGGGTTAAGGCGCCAGCCAGCGTGGGGTAGGCCCTACCAGGTTCTAGCCCCGAGACGTCAGGAACCTCGATGCTTCCTGCCGGGTTCGAGCATCCGCCCTGGAACCGGCGATGATGGTCAGCGCATCACGGCCTCGTCCTGCACTGATGATGCGCCGTGCGCCGCTCACCCGACTCCGGCAGGCTTTGGATGAGTATCCTTCCGCCTCTTCTATCTGCGCTGCAACAGATTCGTTCGAGAGGGAGGGGTCGCAGAACTGCCTGAAATAGGTGATGAAGCATCTCCTACCCACCGAGTTCAGGGTCCGCACCAGCTCTTGCTCATTCATCGGTTTCTGACCTCCACACCTGCGCAAGTCGTGAGGATGCTCTATCCTACACGCCGATGACAGCCGACCCCACCCTCTACCGTCAGGCGTGGCGCAGGTTCCCGACCGGCGTCAGCGTCGTGACCACGCGCTCGCCCGACGGCGCGCCCTACGCCACGACTGCGAACGCGCTCCTCTCCGTGGCGCTCGACCCGCCGCTGCTGCTGCTGAGCGTCGCGACAGGCGGGAACACGTGCGACTACCTCCGCCGCGAGGGGTGCTTCGGGGTGAACTTCCTGCGCGGGGATCAGGCCGAGGTGGCTGATTTCTACGGTCGAGCCGCACCCGAGGAGCGCCGGATATTGCCCCAGGCGCACACGACGCACGGGAGCGGCGTCGCACTGCTGGACGAGGCGCTGGTCGGCATGGTCTGCCACATCGAGCAGGCTGTTGAGGCAGGCGACCACACGCTGTTCGTCGCGGCGGTCGAGCACGTGGAGGTCCGGGAAGGCGGCGCGCTCCTCTTCCACGAAGGGCAGTACGGCAGCGCCGGGTAGGAGTTCCCCAACCAGCCTCGCTTGACGGCAGGGCCTTGCTGTGATTAGCTAAGCTTAGTCCGACCAAGGAGCATTCGGCATGCAGGTCAACATGCACGAAGCCAAATCCCAACTCTCGCGCCTCGGTGAACTCGCCTGCCAGGGCGAACGCATCATCATCGCCAAGGCAGGCAAGCCTTACCTGGAACTGCTCCCCTATGAGGAGAAGAAACGCGAGCCGCGCAAACTGGGTATCTTGAAAGAGCAGGGCTGGCCTGAGCCAAACTGGGACCTGCTCGAGTGGGCAGACGAGGAGATCGAGGAGATGTTCTACCAGGACGACCCTGACGATCCGCTCTTCCAATGAGGCTGCTACTCGATTCGCACGTACTGCTCTGGTTCTTATGGCAGAGCCCGCTGCTCGGCGCACGTGCCGCCGCCGCTATTGCTGATCCTGACAACGAAGTCTTCGTCAGCGCTGCGAGCATCTGGGAGATCGCGCTGAAGCGGGCCAAGTCCTTTTTGGATGCCCCGGAAGGCCTGGCTGGCATGGTGGAACAAGCTGGCTTCACGCCCTTGCCCTTGTCCCTGTTCCACGCGGAGCAGGCGGCAATGCTGCCTATGCATCACCGCGACCCATTCGACCGGATGCTGATCGCGCAGGCGCAGGCGGAGGGATTGACTCTCGTGACGCGGGACGCCCACATCCGGCGCTACGGTATTCGCACGATGGCGCCCGGCCAGTAGTAGCGGCTTGTCGCGCTACATCTCCCAGTACGCGAAGCCCATCCCGCACGGCGACGCGAAGACCGGCACGTAGTCCAGTACTACGCCCGCTTTGCCGTCAGCGACACCCGCGGCAGCCACCCAGTTCCGCGTCTCGCCCGTGCCGCTCCCGATGCCCGTGTACATCCCCGTCCCGCCGTCGACCCAGCGCGCCGTCTTCGGACCATAGTCCGCCGGAGGTGTGGCGCCCTCCGCATCGAACGCCTCCGCCATCCCCTTTGCGTCACCCGTGGGGATGTAGGAGAGGATGCGCTCATCGAACTCGGTGTTGAGCCACGAGGTGGGGCTGCCCGGCGTGTGCCACAGTCCGCCCGAGCCGAGGACGGCGACGCGGAGGTCCAGCGGCGACGCCTCGATCACCTCCCGCACTGCCCTGCCGAGGCGGTAGCAGCGGTTGGCCGACGGCTGTGGACCGAAGTAGCAGTTCAGGAAGAACGGGATCATCGGGATGTCGAAGTCCGGGACGATGCGGGTGAAGGGACGCATGAACGCGTGCCCCATGCCGTGCTCTTTGTTCGGCACCTCGAAGCTGAACGAGATGTCGAAGTCGCGGTGTGTCAGCCCGACCGCTAGTTCCTGCGCGAGTTGCGGGTTGCTCTGCACCTTCACCCACGTCTCGGGCGTCTTCTCGCGCCAGCCCCGCTGCTCGCCGGGGATGAAGCCCGTCCGCGCGCTCGTGCGATAGCCCTCGAACTCGTCGCCGACGAAGATGCCGAAGGCGGGGAAGTTGTCCAGCCCGAAGAGTTCCTGCTGGTCGTCTCCGAAGACGAGGATCACGTCCGGTTTGGCCTCCTCCATCTTCTGGCGCAGCGTCTCGAACGCATCCATGCAGCGCTTGTGCTGAGCGGCGTTCTCGTCCTCGGACATGACCGGGTTGTCGGTCAGCGGCGGACGGGCGGCCCGCACCTGGTTCCACAGATGCGGCTCCATGAAGAGGAAAGGCGAGTGGGAGCAGGCCTCGACGAGCACGATCTCTGCCATTGGTGGCCTCCTTGACGCCGCCCTTGCGAGAGACGGCGGGCGCGATGCGGCTACTTTACTCCACAACAGCACGATGTGGCGGAGGGAGTGGGATTCGAACCCACGGTACCGTCGCCGGCACAGCGGTTTTCAAGACCGCCGCAATCGTCCACTCTGCCATCCCTCCGTGCAGGGTAATGGTAGCACTGCCGGTGCGCTCTACGCCTGCCTTCTCTCTCGTGCGGCTGCTAAACTCCCGCGAGACTCCTCCCGAGGTTGTGCATTGCCACCTGAACTGTCCGGACGGCTCGACTTCTGGAACATCGGCTACCCGCTGGGGGCGTTCGTCTACCTCACTGCCCCCATCGCGCTGGCCGCCATCGCCTGGGCGCTCTGGCAGCGCTCGCGCTACTGGCGGCTGGGCAAGCCGAACCCGGACGCCGGGCCGTGGCGGACGCGGCTCGCGGGAGGGCTGCGCACGCTGCTCATCGACTCCGTGGGACACCGGCGCTTCGTCCGCAGCGAGCGCTACCCCGGCACGATGCACTTCCTCATCTTCTGGGGCATCGTCATCCTGTTCATCGCGACGTCGCTCGACGCGCTGGAATTCAACTCGGAGCAGTACTTCGGCTGGCATCTCCCAACGCGCGACATCGGGCTGCAGCTCGAACTGATATGGGACATCGGCGGGGTGATGCTCATCGCGGGCATCGGCCTCGCCGCGTGGCGGCGGTACGTTGTGCGTCCGCCAAGGCTGAACACGATGCTGGAGAACAACGTGCTGCTCGCCCTGCTGCTGGCGAGCGCGCTCTCGGGCTTCGTCCTGCAGTCGCTACGCATGGCGGCGACGGAGCTGGAGCCGACGAGCGACCTCTACAGCGTAGCGTCGGCGTACTGGTCCCCGTTCTCCTACGTCATCGCGGTGGGCATCCGAGGGGTGGGGTTCACGGTCTACGCGATGGAGGTCTCACATTTCGTGCTCTGGTGGGCGCACGCGGGGCTGATGTCCGCGACGTTCGTCTACGCGGCGTGGCGGTTCGGGCCGCTCATGCACATCTTCATCAGTCCGCTCAACCTCGTGATGCGCTCGTCCGTCATGAGGCCCAAGGGCGCGCTGCGGCCGATGGGCGACCTCGATACGCTGGAGGTGTTCGGCGCGCGGGAGATTACGCAGCTCACGTCGAAGCAGCTTCTCGACTACGACGCCTGTACGAACTGCGGGCGATGCCAGGACCAGTGCCCCGCGTGGCGCAGCGGGAAGCCGCTGTCGCCCCGGAAGCTGGTGCAGGACGCGAAGGCCTACATGGAGTCACGCGCGCCGGTGCTGCTGGCGCTGGGGCCGGACGCCGAGCCGCCCCCGCCGGAAGCCGACCTCGTGCACGGCGCGATATCGACCGACGTGCTCTGGTCGTGCACGACGTGCCGGGCGTGCATGGAGGCGTGCCCTGCATTCGTCGAGCACATCGACTCCATCGTGGACATGCGGCGGTTCCTCACGATGGAGGAGGCCGACGTGCCCGAGGGCGCGATGAACGCGCTCACGTCGATGGAGCAGCGGGGGCACCCGTGGCGCGGCACGCAGGCCACCCGCACCGACTGGATGGAGGGCGCGGACGCCGTTGCGATGAGCGACAACCCGGAGCACGACGTGCTGCTGTGGGTCGGCTGCACGTCGGCGCTGGACGGGCGGGGGCAGCAAGTGGCGCGGGCGATGGCGTCGGTGCTGAAGCTGGCGGGGGTCAAGTACCGGGTGCTTGGCAGCGAGGAGACGTGCACCGGCGACCCCGCACGGCGCATGGGGAACGAGTACCTCTTCCAGATGATGGCGGAACAGAACATCGAGACGCTGAACGGCTACGAGGTGCAGCGGATCGTGACGCTCTGCCCGCACTGCTTCAACACGCTGAAGAACGAGTACCCGCAGTTCGGTGGGGAGTTCGAGGTGACGCACTACACCGAGTTCGTCGCGGGGCTGATACGCGACGGGCGCATCCGGCCTGCGAAGGCGGTGCCGCTATCGGTCGCCTACCACGACTCGTGCTACCTGGGGCGGCACAACGACATCTACGAGGCGCCGCGGGAGATCGCGCGGGCCATCCCCGGCCTGGAGCTCGTGGAGATGGGCGAGGGGCGCTGCAGGGAGCGCGGCTTCTGCTGCGGCGCGGGCGGCGGGCGCATGTGGATGGAGGAGCAGGGCACACGGGTCAACCACATCCGCACCGACCACTTCCTCGACACGGGCGCGGACGCGGTCGGGGTGTCGTGCCCGTTCTGCCTCCAGATGATGGAGGAGGGCATCGGCGCGAAGGGGGAGGAGGACAGCAAGTCCGCGAAGGACTTGCTGGAACTGCTGGCGGAGAGCCTCGAGGGGGCGTAGGGGCGCTCGCGAAGGGCTCACTGCGCTCGGCGAGACGCAGGCTACCTGCAGACCCCGGAGTACCCTCACCCTGTCCCTCTCCCCTTGTAGGGAGAGGGGAACAGGCAGGCCCGAGTGGACGTCGGGCTATTCGTCGTCCTCGGGAAGGTCGGGGAGGAGGGCGTCGTCGAAGATGCCGATGCCGGCGCCTACGGCGGCGAGTTCGGGTGAGTCGTCGAGGAGGGAGAGGGGGACCTCGGGGACGTTGACGGGGGTTGTGTCGGGCGCTTCGACGGATTCAAGCACGGGGAGGACAGGCTCTGCGAGGGGTCTCGGCTGCGCCGGGAACGAGATCCTGGAGCGCTGACTCGGGTGCTGGTAGGCCTCGCGGAGCACGACGCGCACGGCACCGGAGGCCGTTCCGGAGACGGCGCCGTCGTAGCGGTTGCCGCCGGACATGAGGCAGAGGAGACGGCCTGCCATGTTCGGGGGGACGAGGCCCAGGCAGTTACCGTCCGGGTCCATGACGCCTAGGGTTGCGCCGTTCGCCTCCAGGGTCACGGGCGTACCGGGCGAGGAGTTGCCCGCGCCGGTGGACGCCAGCAGGGTGACATCGGCGCTCTTGCCGTGGTCGGCGATGAACATGCGCGGTTTGAGCGTGCCTCCGTTGCCGTTACCGGAGCGGCGGGCGTGAGCGCTGTCCGCCTCGGCCATGAGCCGGTCGACGTTCTTGGTGGCGATGGGGTTGTCGGGGCTGAACACGAGCGCGCGGCGGAAGGCATCGAGCGCCGCGCCGAACTCACCAAGCTCGGTGAGCGCCTTGCCGAGGCGGTTCATCGCCTCGACGTTATCGGGCGCAGCTTCCAGGATCTCGCGGTTGAGCCGGGCGGCTTCCGCCCACTCCCCTTCCATCGCCAGACGCACTGCTGTGCGGGACTGTTCCTTCAACAACCGGACATGCTCCTCTTCACGGTAAATCATGACGACGTCTCCCGTCGCCAGCGCACGCACCCCCTCTTGTGGCGGCGTCTCTCTGCTGCTTACGAACCTCTCATCAGGCGGTGTTCGATGGCCATGCACTTGTCCATGACAACGCGCAGGCCGGCGGCTTCCGCCTTTGCTCCAGCCTCGCCGTGGGATATCCCCAGTTGCATCCACACGGCGGAGGCTCCCATGCGGATGGCCCCGTCCACGACGGGCGGCACATCCACCGCTCTCCTGAATATGTCCACCACGTCGACGTGCTCCGGCACGTCCTCCAGTCTTGCGTAAGGCTGCTCGCCGAGCACAGGCTCCGTGAGCTTCGGGTTCACGGGGATGATGCGGTAGCCGTGCTCCTGCATGTACCTCGCGACCCCGTGCGACGGACGGTCTGGCCTGTCGGACAGGCCGACGACGGCGATGACCTTGCTGTCGCGCAGTATCTGTTCCGCCGTGTCCACGAGCCCGTTCGCCTCCGTACCCCGAAACGTGAGTCGCTAGATTCGTCTTCCGCGCGGGCAGCGTCAAGCGTATTTGTGGGGAGATTATGCGGGTTTTGGGGGCTTCCACTACGGGAGGCGTCATGAGAGCCGCCCTTGGGGACAGGGCGGTTCGCGAACCGCCCCTACATCGGAACATCCGGAGAGGATGGCGCCCAGTAAGGCGCGGGTTTCGCTCGGCATGACGCGCCCCCGTCCCCATGCCCCGCCGTGTGCGGCTCGCTGAGCAGCACCCCGGGTTCCCGCCTTCGCAGGAAGGGACGGAGGGCTGTCAGGCGACGGGGGTGGTTTCGGGGGCGGGGGTGGGTTTGATGAGGTCGACGAGTTCTATGTCGAAGGTGAGGGCTTCACCGGCGAGGGGGTGGTTGGCGTCGAGGGTGACGAAGGTGTCGGTGATGTTGGTGATGACGGGGGAGATGCCGTTGGAGAGCGGGATGGACATGCCGATGGCAAGCTGGCTCAGGAGTTCCGGCGGGAACTCCTCTATCGGCACGTCGGCGATGAGTTCGGGGTTGGGTTCGCCATAGCCTTCGGCGGCTTCCAGGCGCACGGTGACGCTTTCCCCGACGGCTAGGCCGCGCACGGCGCTGTCGAAGCCGTCGATGAGTTCGCCGTTGCCGATGACGAAGTCGAGCGGGAAGCCGTCGCGGGAGGAGTCGAACTCGGTGCCGCCATCGAGGGTGCCGGTGTAGTGGACCATTGCGCGGTCGCCTTCCTCGGCGACGGGCACGGGGGTTGGGGTCGGTGTGGGGGACGCGCAGGCGACGGCGAGCGTCAGGGCGACGATGAGGAGGACGGCCCCGGAGAGGCCGGGGCAGAGGACGTGGGCGATGCGGGGGCTAATCGGGCACGCCCGATCCGGTCATGGCGGAGCGCATGGCGGCGACTGCTTCGGCGACGGTCATGCCGTCATTGTACACGGCGGAGCCCGCCACGATGACGCTCGCGCCCGCGGCGACGACGCGCGCCACGTTGTCGGGCTTGACGCCGCCGTCGACCTCCAGCTCGGTGGCGAGGCCGCGTTCGTCTATCGCGGAGCGGAGGCGTTCGATCTTCGGGAGGACGCCGGGGATGAAGGGCTGGCCGCCGAAGCCGGGGTTGACCGACATGACGAGCACGAGGTCGAGCTCCGGGAGGACCTCGGTGAGCGTGGTGTCGGGCGTCGAGGGGTTGAGCGAGACGCCGGCGGTCGCGCCGAGGTCGCGTATCTGGTGGACGGCGCGGTCGAGGTGCGTCACGGCTTCCTGGTGCACGGTGATCTTGTCGGCGCCCGCGGCGATGAAGTCGGGGATGAGGCGTTCCGGCTCGACGATCATCAGGTGGACATCGAGCGGGAGGGTGGTGTGGGGGCGTATCGCCTCGACGACGAGCGGGCCGATGGTGAGGTTCGGGACGAAGCGTCCGTCCATGACGTCGACGTGGATGTAGTCGGCGCCGGCGTCTTCGGTCTCGCGGACGACGTCGCCGATGCGGGCGAAGTCGGCGGAGAGGATGGAGGGGGCGAGTTTGACGTCAGGCATTGGCTCCCTCCAGGCGGGCCTTGGCGGCGGCGAGGGCTTCGCGGACGCGGGCGGGGGATGCGCCGCCGGGGACGTCGCGGGCGGTCGCGCTGGCGAGGGCGGTGAGGTTGCGCACGCCGTCGTCGAAGGCGGGGCAGCGGGCCTGCATGTCGTCGAGGGGGAGCGAGGTGACGGCGACGCCGCGCTCGGCGGCGAGCTCGCAGAGGGCACTGACGGCGGCGTGGGCCTCGCGGAAGGGGACGCCCTTGCCGACGAGGTAGTCGGCCATGTCGGTCGCGAGCAGCGCGCTGTCCTCGGCGGCCTCGTGCATGCGCTCGGCGTTCACGGTGCAGTCGCTGAGCATGCCGCGCATGGCGTCGAGGGTTGCTTCGAGGGTGTCGATGGCGTCGAAGAGGCCTTCCTTGTCCTCCTGGAGGTCGCGGTTGTAGGTGAGGGGGAGGCCCTTGAGGGTGGTGAGCAGGCCGACGAGGCTGCCGTAGACGCGGCCCGTCTTGCCGCGCGCGATCTCCGCGAAGTCCGGGTTGCGCTTCTGGGGCATGATGGACGAGCCGGTGACCCACTGCCGCCCGAGCTGCAGGTAGCCGAACTCGTGCGAGGTCCAGAGCACGATCTCCTCCGCGAGGCGTGAGCAGTGCATCATGCACGTCGCGGCGGCGGCGAGGAACTCGACGGCGTAGTCGCGGTCGGAGACGGCGTCCATCGAGTTGGCGGAGATGCCGTCGAAGCCGAGCTCGCGCGCGACGGACTCGCGGTCGAGGGGGTACGGGGCCCCGGCGAGCGCGCCGGAGCCGAGCGGGAGAACGTTCACGCGCCTGCGGGCGTCGGCGAGGCGGTCGGCATCGCGGTCGAACATTTCGAAATAGGCGAGCATATGGTGCGCGAAGGGCACGGGTTGCGCGCGCTGCAGGTGGGTGTAGCCGGGGAGGAGGGTGTCCTGCTCGCGCTCGGCGAGCGACAGCAGCGCGCCCTGCAGGGCGCGGAGCAGCGACGCTGCGCGGTCGACGGCGTCGCGGACGTAGAGACGTGTGGCGGTCGCGACCTGGTCGTTGCGGGAGCGTGCGGTGTGGAGGCGCGCAGCGGGCTCGCCGATGAGCTCGTGCAGGCGCGTCTCGATGTTCATGTGGAGGTCTTCGAGCTCCTCGCGCCAGTTGAACGCGCCGTCGGCAATCTCGCGGCGCACGGCGTCCAGACCCTCGACGATGGCGTTCGCGTCGGCGTCGGCGATGATGCCCTGCCGGCCGAGCATGCGGGCGTGCGCGACGGAGCCCGCGATGTCGTGCTCGTAGAGGCGGCGGTCGTAGCCGACGGAGACGGTATAGCGCGAGGCGGCCTCGAAGTGGTGGGTCGTGTAGTCGGTCATGGCGTCGCGTCTATTGTACGCGAAGGTCTGCGGGTGGCTCGGAGGCGGGGGCAGGGTCGCGTATGCGGACGAGGTAGATGAGGGCGAGGGGGACGATGAGATCGACCACGAACTGTGCGAGGACCAGCCTGTCGTGGAGCAGGACCGAGACCCCGTGCAGTTCCCACACAACGGACACCACGTGCGCGGCCAGCAACCACCCCAGTACCCACCTCCGGAAGATGATGCCGCGCGCATCGAAGGTGGCCAACAGCCAGGCGAGCAGGAATCCCAATCCAAGGATCAGGACATAGGTTCCCGCGATCTGCAGACCGATGGGAACCAGGTCGAAGAGCCCAAGGTTCTGTGCCGTGGAAAGGATGGGTATCATCAGGGAATACGTCTTCAGGACGAGGAAGAGGAAGTATGCGTGGGCCAGGCTGATAAGCGACGCCCTGCGCGCGAACCAGAACAGCGGAAGGAGCGCTGCGAGCCCGTGAACCAACAATCGTGCGCGCGCCCATTGCGATGTCGAGAACAATCCGGAACCCTCGTCATCTGGCGCAAGGGCAGCGACAATCAGCCACACCAGGGTACCGACAACTGCCAGCCAGATTGCATAGCTCCAGACCAGCGTGAAGAACGGGCGCTCCAGGCGGCGTATCCGCGTGTAGAAGACCGCCAGCAGTCCTGCGTGCACAAGACTTGCTGCCACCCCCTGAGCGTACGAGACGTAGCGGGGGACCACGCGGTCCTCGTCGTACAGGGAAGCGTACAGTGAGAACGCCAGCACGGAGGCTATGACGCTCAGGAGAGGAGTCCAGAGCAACAGCCACAGCTCCCATCGGTAGGTGACGAGAAAGCGTGGCACGTCAGCTCTCCTCGCTCGGCACGGGCTGGCGCACGCGGACGAGATAGACGGCCCAGAACGTAGCGAGCCACGCGAGGACGATCACCAACAATGCCAGCAGCACTCCTGCGTCATCCGTAAGCTCCAATCCTTGGATGAGCCACAGGGAGAACAAAACTCCGCCCAGTGCATGCACGCCGAACAGGGCGAGGACTGCGCGCCCTCGGAACACCGGCTCCCACTTGTCGAAGTTGAACAAAAGCCAGGCTGTGAAGACAGTCATGCCGACAATGAGGGAGTTCACCGCTACGTTCAACGCTGCCAACGCCAGATAGTCCAGCCTCGTTTCCGGCATTACTCCAGCCGAGGGCTCAAACAGGTAGCGCCAGGGGAAGCTGAAGGCCAGAGCAGCCATGAAGAACGCGTGCGCGAGGCTGAACCGAGACACCTGGTGGATGAGCCTGAGCAGGAAGAACATTGCCACTGGGCCGGTCAGCAGGAAGCTGAGCAGCATGGCATCCCAAACCGCCGAACCGGATCCCAAATCCAGCCCGCGCAACTGCATCGTCATGAAGAGGCTGTCCACAACCACTCCGATGACCGCAACCACGAGGAGGAACTGCCACGTCAGGCGCAGGAATTCGCGTCCCAGACGTCGGACCGCAGGGTAGAGCGCGGCGAGCAGGATGGCCGTGAAGAACTGATCGGGGATACTCCAGTCGGTAAGGCCCAGTACGAGGCATCTCCATCTCTCGGAGTCCGGCAAGAGGAAGCGATAGATCAACGCAGAGTAAACGACTCCAGACAGTACAGCCCAGTAGGGGATGGCGACGAGCAGCAGGCTTTCCCAGCCATACCCCCGGCGGCGCAGGCGCAGGTAGAGCACGCCCATCAGCAGGGCAGGAAGCAGGACAAAGACGCTCCACCACGCGAAGTGATACGCGAGGCCGTAGAGTTCCAATGGACCGGCCATCCACAGCACCCAATACCCCATGCCTAAGGCAGGCATGACAGCAACCAGCGCTATCTCCCACCGATAGGTGACGATGAAATGTCGTGTCCCACCGACCGACCTCATGGGGCGCAGGATACGCGCCTAGCCACCCAAGGTGACGCCGAGGCGTTGTTCGAGCGCGGTGAAGCCGTGCGAGGGGTCCTCCTCGCCGAGGCCGTACTCCTCCACGACGGCGTGCCAGAAGCGGCGGCCCGTCTCGAACAACTGCAGGTCCAGCCCGAACTCGACCGCCAGTTCGTGCGCGTGGTCGAGGTCCTTCATCGTGAGCCAGGCGGAGCCGTCCTTGCCGAACTCGCGCTTGAGGATGCGCGGGACGTTCCGCTCCCAGGCGCGGCTCGCGCCCGACGCCGTCCGGATGACGGCGAAGAGCCGTTCGAGGTCCAGCCCGGCCTTGTCGGCCAGCAGGAGTGATTCCATCGCCACGGCGAGGTTCGTCGCCATGAGGAAGTTGCTCACCACCTTGGTCGCCGCGCCCGAACCGGACGCGCCCATCAGTTCGACGGTGCGGCCCATGGCCTCCATCGCGGGGCGCGCGGCGGCGAAGGCTTCCTCGTCGCCGCCGCACATGATGGTCATCTCGCCGCGTTCGGCGACGGGGCCGGAGCCGGAGACCGGGGCGTCGATGAACGACGCGCCGCGCTCGCGGGCGGCGGCGGCGAGGGCGCGCGCGGCGTCCGGATGGATGGTGCTGTGGTCGACGACGATCAGCCCGGGCTTGGGGCGTTCGAGCACGCCGCCTGGGCCGGTGAGCACCTGCTCCACGACAGCGGTCTCCGGCAGGCAGGTGTGCATCTCGTCCAGCTCCGCGCCCATCGCGGCGAACGACTCGCCGACGGTCGCCCCCATCGCGGCGAGTTCGTGTACCTTGCCCTGGCTGCGGTTCTGCACCGTCACGTCGAACCCCTTGCGGATGAGGTTCTCCACCATGGGGCGTCCCATGCGGCCTATGCCGATCCATCCGATACGCATCGTGCGTCCTCCTGTTGCTTGGTTGTCATTCCGAGCGTAGCCGAGGAATCTCTCGGAGGCATGCCATCGTGCACCAACGTCCCCCCGAGAGATGCTTCGACTGCGCTCAGGCTGCGCCTTCCGCTCCGCTCAGCATGACACGCGCTTCTCTTCCCATAGATCAAAGTGTAATGGCGATGGCTCCCGCGGCGGCGAGAACGATGCCGAGCAGGACGAGCGGGTTGAAGGCTTCGGTCTCGCGGTTGAGGAGGAAGGCGAAGCCGATGCCGAAGAAGGCCATCGTCTCGGTGAGCGGGGCGACGACGGCAGCGTCTGCGGATTCGAGCGCTGCGAAGCGGAGCACCTGCGCCGCCGTCATGATGGCGGTCACCGCGACGAAGAGTTTGAACGCGGTGCGGTCGACCTCGCGCAGGCCCTGCAGTCGTCCCGGCAGGGCGAGCGATGCGATGAGGACGACAGCCGCCGCTCCGTGCGCGACGAGACCGCCGAGCATCGTGAGGC
This sequence comes from Dehalococcoidia bacterium, assembly GCA_965208625.1. Taxonomy (GTDB): domain Bacteria; phylum Chloroflexota; class Dehalococcoidia; order Lucifugimonadales; family Australimonadaceae; genus Bin16. Next base: position 62,433 of record OZ242348.1, on the reverse strand, counting down.
CGGAGTCGTCGAGCGCCCAGCGCAGGAGGACAGTCGAGCCGCCGTAGGTCGCCGCCGCGGAAAGGCCGAAGACGATGCCTCGCGCTATCTGCAGCGAGCCGAGGCGGACGGTCGGGGGCCGCGCGAACGCCACGAGCGGGGCGACGATGAGCAAGGCGATGCCCATGCCGCGCAGCAGCCCCACCTGCTCGCCCAGCAGCGTGATGCCGAAGACAGCGCCGACGAGCGCAGAGAGCACGCGCACCGGCGCGGTGAGGTTCGCGCCGACCGCCTGGATCGCGAGGAACTGGGAGAAGCGTCCGCCGAGGAAGTTGAGGATGCCGCCGACGGAGAGGACGGCGTACTGCATGCCGGTGAACCCGCCGAGTTGTGTGAGTTGGCCGGAGACGAGCGCGAGCACCGCGAACAGCGGCACGGAGAGCACGATGGAGATGACTATGCCGTTGTAGGCCGATGCACGGAGCATGCTCCGCCGGACGACGGCCGTGTTCAGGCCGAGCATCGCGGCGGCGGCAATCGCGAGGAGTGCGCCGCTCACGCGGGGACCTTGGGGTGATTCACTTGCCGACCGTCGGTGTTGTCATATTGAGCGGAGTCCCGCGCTTTAGCGCGCAGCAGCCTCTCGGGGAAGCGTTGGCGTGTCGCGGGCGTCTCCCGGGAGATTCCTCGGCTACGCTCGGAATGACAATGACCGGGCTCTTCATTGCGCGTTGGAAGAGCGCGACCTACTCGGCCTCTCCCTGCACGCGGGCCTGCGTCCGGACCGGCAGTCCGAAGACGGAGATGAAGCCGACCGACGCCTGGTGGTCGAACGTGTCGCCCGCGTCGTACGTGGCGAGGTCGTGGCGGTAGAGCGCCTCGGCGCTCTCGCGTCCGGTGACCGTCGCGCTGCCCTTGTGCAGGCGAACGCGCACCGTGCCGTTGACGTGGCGCTGCGTGCTGAGGACGTAGGCGTCCAGGTCGCGGCGGTGCGCGGTGAACCAGAGTCCGTTGTAGACGAGGTCGGCGTACTCCTGCGCGAGCCGCTCCTTGAAGCGCGACTGCTCCTTGGTGAGGCACATCTGCTCGAGCGCGCGGTGCGCCAGGTGCAGCACCGTCCCGGCAGGAGCCTCGTAGACCTCGCGTGACTTGATGCCGACCAGCCGGTTCTCGATGTGGTCGATGCGCCCCACGCCGTGCGCGCCCGCCACCTCGTTCAGCAGTTCGATGAGCGCAACGCCGTTCAGCTCCTCGCCGTCGATGGCGACGGGCACGCCCTCCGCGAAGCGTATCTCCACGTAGCGCGCCTCGTCCGGAGCGGCGGCGACGGAGACCGTCCACGCGTACGCTTCTTCCGGTGGCTCCATCCACGGGTCCTCGAGGTCGCCTGCCTCGATGCTGCGGCCCCAGAGGTTCTCGTCTGTCGAGTAGGAGCTGCGCTTGTTCAGGTCCAGTTCGATGTCGCGCTCCTTCGCGTAGGCGATCTCGTCGTCGCGGGTCATGCCCCACTCGCGGGCGGGCGCGACGACCTTGAGCGAGGGCGCGAGCGCCCCGGCGCTGACGTCGAAGCGCACCTGGTCGTTCCCCTTGCCAGTGCAGCCGTGAGCGATCCCCAAGGCCTCTTCCTCCTGCGCGATGCGCACGAGGTGCTTGGCGATGAGTGGCCTGCCGAGCGCGGTCGCGAGCGGATAGACGCCCTCGTAGATGGCGCCAGCCCGCAGGGCGGGCCAGACGTAGTCGCGCACGAACTCCTCGCGTGCGTCCATCACGTCGGCGCGTATGGCGCCGATGTCGAGCGCGCGCTGGCGCGCGGCTTCCAGGTCCACCTGTCCGCCCAGGTCCATCGTGAGCGTGGCGATGTCTACGCCGTACTGCTCCTGCAGCCAGCGGATGGCAACGGAGGTGTCGAGACCCCCGCTGTAAGCGAGAACTATCTTGTCAGCCATGGAGAAGCGGTTTCCTTTCCGGTGTCAGAGTCGCCGTCTAAGCGGCCAGTGTTTTCGTGAGGGCAGCGTCGAGCTTCGTGAGGCACTCGTCGACGTCCGCCTCGGTGATGATGAGCGGGGGCATGAAGCGGATGGCATTGGGAAGCACGGGGTTGAGCAGCACGCCCTCCGCGTTCGCGTTCGTGACGACAGCGCGCGCGATGGGCTGGTCGAAGAGTAGCGCCTGCAGCAGGCCGACGCCGCGCACGCCCACGGTCGCCGGAGCGTGCGCAGCCGCAAATTCCTCAAGCTTCGCCCGGAGGTAGTCGCCAACGCGGGCAGCGTGGCCGGGGACGTCGTTCTCCAACATGTAGCCGAGTGTCGCACGTCCCGCAGCGGTGGCAAGGACGTTGCCGCCGAACGTGCTGCCGTGGTCGCCGGGCTCCAGGACGTTGCAGCGCTCCTTGCAGAGGAATGCGCCGACAGGCACGCCGTTGCCAAGCGCCTTGGCGATCGTCATCACGTCAGGCTCGACGCCCGAGTGCTCGTAGCCCCAGAAGTGGCCGAGACGCCCCATGCCGGTCTGCACCTCGTCGAAGATGAGGAGGAGGTTGTTCTCGTCGCACCACTCGCGCAGGCCCTTCAGGTAGCCCTCCGTGGGGACGTTCACGCCGCCCTCGCCCTGCACGACCTCGACCATGATGGCGCAGGTCTCGTCGGTCGTGGCCTCGCGGATGGCGTCGAGGTCGTCGTAGGGGACGTTCGTGAAGCCCTCGGCGAGAGGGAGCCACGCCTCCTGGTAGGCGGGCTGTCCGGTCGCGGCGATCATGCCGAGCGTCCTGCCGTGGAAGGAGTTGAGCACGGTGATAACGCTCTGCGCGCCGTTGCGGTGGAGCCTGCCGTACTTGCGGGCGAGCTTCACCGCGCCCTCGTTCGCCTCCACGCCGCTGTTGGCGAAGAACACCTTGTCCATGCAGCTGTTCTCCACCAGCATCCGGCCCAGCTCCAGCTGCGGCACGGTGTAGTAGAGGTTGGACGTCTGCAGGAGCGTGCCGACCTGATCGCGCACCGCCTCGGCAACGGCGGGGTGAGAGTGCCCCAGGCCGACGACGGCCAGTCCGGCCACGAAATCGAGGTACTCGTTGCCGTCGACATCCCAGACTCGCGCGCCTTCTCCCCGCTCGATAACGATGGGCTGGCGGTTGAACGTGTGAACGTAATACTCGGATTCCTGCGCCATCCAGTATGCGGAGTCGTGTGCGGTCGAGTCGGTGGTCATCGGTTGCTCTCCCCTATGAGGTCTCGCAGGGCTTGCACGGAATCGTCGAGGTCCTGTGCGCCGCCCTGCATAGATTCTAACGCCTGCGCGATTCCGTCGAGAATACGCAGTAATTCGTCACGCGATATGCCCTCCACCGGCTCGCCGGAATCCGGGGCCGCGGTGATCTGTTCGTCGCCGAGCAGCGCGGCGACGGCCTCGTCCAGCGTCGGCTCCATCACGACCTTCGTGTTCGTGGCGAGGATGACGCGTTTCAGCTCAGGGAACGCAAGCGACTCCGCACGGAGGTAGATGGGCTCCGCGTAGAGCAGCGTCTCGCCGATGGGGATAACGAGCAGGTTGCCGCGATACACCTGCGAGCCGGACTGGTTCCAGAGCGTGAACTGCTCCGAGATGACCGGGTCGTTGTCGATGCGGGCCTCTATCTGGCTGGGACCGTTGAAGATACGCTCGCGCGGGAACTCGAAGACGATGCTCTCCCCGTAGTTAGGTCCGTCCGAGCGCGCCGCCATCCACGCCACGAGGTTCGGCTTGTCCTTGGGCGTAAACGGCAGGATGAGGACGAACTCCGTCACGTCCTCGCCCGGCACCTTCATGATGACGTAGTAGGGCGTGATGGTGCGGTTGCGCGGGCCTATGCGGTTCCCGTCCTCATCGATCAGGTCCGTGCCAACGACCTCCTGCGAGAACTCCCACTCGTCCTCCTTCAGGAAGAACTCCTTCACGTCCGTCATGTGGTACTGGAGGAACGTGTCTGCCTGGGCGCGGAGCAGCTCCTCGGGGTAGCGGATGTGCTCGCGCAGGCCGGGAGGCATCTTCTCGATCGGGGTGAACAGGTCAGGGAAGATGTTGCGGTAGGTCTGGAGCACCGGGTCCGGCCCGCCCGTCTCGATGGTGTAGAAGTCCATGGAGCCGTCGAAGGCGTCGATGACCACCTTCACGCTGTTGCGGATGTAGTTGAACGGACGCTCGAATCCGGTGAAGTCGCCGTTGAATCCCACCCTGCTGCTGTCGATGCGGCGTGAGTAGGGGAAGCGGTCGGTCGTGGTGAACGCGTCCTGTATCCAGTAGAGATGTCCTTCGTTGATGACGAGGTACGGATCGTCGTCGAGTTCGAGGAACGGCGCGACCTCGCCGACGCGCTCCCTGATGTTGCGGCGGTAGAGCACCTTGCTCTCCGGTGTGAGCTGGCGGCTGAGCAGGATGTTGACGTCGAGCAATTCCCACGCGAATACTGCGCGTTTGAACAGGCTGCTCAGCGGCACGCCGCCCTTTCCGTCGTAGCGGTCGATGTACTCAGGTTTCTCGGTCTCCTCTCCGGCAGGACGGTCGAACTGCGGCTCGTTCGTGTTCACAACGATGGCGTCGTTCGTGATGATGCCGGGCCTTATCTCAGCGGCCACGTCCGGGTCGAGGTTCAGGCGGTCGATGTACTCTTCCTCGTCGATGCCGTACGCCTCGCCGTAGTAGACGCGCGGCTGCGTGATATCGAAGGCGCCGGCGGGGGGAACGTCGCGCACGATGAAGTCGGGCTGACCGGACTCGCTGAACGTCGTGGCGGTGCTCATCACCGCGCCGTAGCCGTGCGTGTAGATGATGGAGCGGTTGACCCAGTTCTGCGCGGCGTCGTCCAACCCGCTCTGGAAGAGTTCGCGAGCGCCGAGCAGCACCTGCCGGTACTCCCCGTCCACGACGTAGCGGTCCACGTCCACGTCAAGGAACGAGTAGTAGAGGCGCAGGTGCTGCAACTGGTTGAGCACGGCCTCCAGCGGGCGCGGGTCCCACAGGCGGATGTTCCGGATCGTCTCCGGGCTCCGGGCTATCCCCTCCGCCAGCGTCTCCTCGCGCACGTCGTGGAGCCGCGTGTCCACGCGCCCGAGGTCGAAGCCGCGGCGCGTCCACTCGATGTTGCGCTCGATGTAGGGGCGCTCGCGCTGCAACTCGGACGGCGCGACGGCGAGGCGTTGGGTCAGCGCGGGCCATCCGATCCCCGCGACTATCCCCGCGATGAGCCACAGCCCGAACGCCGCGAAGATGAGCCGGAGCGACTGCCGCAGGTTCGCCACTCGGATTGCGTACAGCATGATGCCGGCGGAGATCAGCGCGATGACCGTGAGCACCAGCAGCGCGGGCAGGCGCGCGTTCACGTCGGTGTAGGCCGTGCCGGTCACCGCGCCCGCGGGTGAGAACAGCGTCTCGTAGCGGTCGAGGAAGTGCGCGAACGCGATGGTCACCATGAGCCAAGCTCCGGTGAGCGCCAGCTGCGTGCGCGCCCCGGTGCCGATGGCCGGGTTTATCCCCCGTGCGCTGAAGATGAGCATGTACAGCCCTGTCGTCGTGACGAGGGTGACGAGGGCGAGGCCCATCAACCATCCCTGGACGGTGTGCAGCACGGGCAGGACGAACGTGTAGAAGCCGACGTCGTTGTGGAACTGCGGGTCCTCTATGCCAAAGTCCGCGGCGTTCATGAACAGCAGGAAGTTGCCGTACTGGTTCGCGAGGCTGGACGCGAACGTGAACGCGATGAAGCCGCCCATCGCGACCGAGCCCACGATGAGCGAGAGCCGTATCCACTGGATCGTGGTCAGGGAGAACCGGAAGACGCTCTCGCCCCACGCATACCTGAACGCGGCGTAGTAGCTCAGCCAGAGCGCACCGCCGCTGACCACCAGCCCGGCGATGAAGAGCCAGATGCGCGTGAACAGCACCGTGCTGTAGACGCTGCGCAGGCCCAGGTGGGAGAACCAGAGCCAGTTCGTGTACGCCCCGCGCAGCAGGTCCAGCAGCAGGTAGAGCGCGAACAGGCTCGCGAGCACGACGCCCGCCTGGAAGAAGAGGCTCTCACGGGAGAAGAGCGTCCGGAGCCACTCCGGCAGTTCGCCTTCTTCGTAGTCGTCCGGGGGGCGCGTGGTCATGGCATCCCGCTCTTCAGGCGACTGCCGTACCGGGGAGCGACCCCTCCAGCCAGGAGGGCAGCGCTCCGGCGCTCGTTCCGTTGATGATCCCCGCCTTCACTCCGGCGCGGGCAGCCAGGATGCACGCCTCCAGCTTCGGCAGCATCCCGCCCTTCACGATGCCGGAGTGCAGGAGTTCTTCGCCCGTGTCGAGCGGAACGCGCTTGATGAGGCGTCCGTCCGCGTTCAGTATGCCGTCCACGTCCGTCAGGAAGACGAGGCGCTGCGCGCCCAGCGCAACGGCGAGCGCGCCCGCCGCCGAGTCCGCGTTCACGTTGAGCAGCTGCCCCGCGCCGTCCGCGCTCGACGCGATGGGCGACACGACGGGCACGTAGCCCGCGTCCGTCAGGCGTTCGATGAGCGACGCGTCGGTCTCCAGCTCGCCAGCGACGAACCCCAGGTCGGGGTCGGTGACGCGCCCGCACAGCAGGCCGCCGTCCGCGCCGGAGACGCCGACCGCGTTCACGCCGAGGCCCCGCATCTCCGAGACGAGTTGCTTGTTGATGAGACCCGCGAGCACCGCAGTCGCGACCTCGAGGCTCGGGCCGTCCGTGACGCGCAGGCCGCGCACGAACTCGGCGTGGATGCCCATCTTCGCCATCCAGGAGGTGATGGCGGGGCCGCCGCCGTGCACGATGACCACGCGCGCGCCATGCCGCTGCAGCGCGGCCACGTCGGCGAAGGACGTGTCCTCCGAACTCAGCGTGCTGCCGCCGATCTTGATGAGGATGATGGGGCTGTCTGCTTCCATGAGAGCCCTTCGGGCCGGACGCGGCTCCTGCCTACGTGGTGTAGGCGCTGTTGAACACCACGTACTCTTCCGTGAGTTCGCAGCCCCATGCGGTCGCTTCGTGCTCGCCCATGCCCAGCGTCACCGTGAGTGCGACCTCTTCCCTGCTCATGATGGCTATGACGCTCTCCCGGTGGAACGGGATCGGCGTCCCGCCCTCCATGATCGCGACGTCGTTGATGAAGAAGGAGACCTTGCTCACGTCCAGTTCCGCCCCGCTGTACCCCGCGGCGCAGACGACGCGCCCCCAGTTGGGGTCATTGCCGTGTATCGCCGACTTCACCAGCAGGGAGGCGGCGATGGCGCGCGCCGCGAGGCGGGCGTCTCGCTTGCTCGCCGCGCCCGCCACCCGCACCGAGAAGACCTTGGAGGAGCCCTCAGCGTCCCGCACGAGTTCGCGCGAGAGATGCGAGCAGAGCGCGTAGAGCGCAGCGCCGAACGCTTCGGCGTCCGGCGAACCTTCGCCTATCTCCGCGTTCCCGGCGGCCCCGTTGGCGAGCAGCAGCACCATGTCGTTCGTGCTGGTGTCGCCGTCTATCGTCACCATGTTGAACGTGTCGTCGGCGCAGTTGCGGAGCGCCGCGTCCAGGAACGCGCCGTCCACGGCGGCGTCCGTCGTGAGGAACGCAAGCATCGTGGCCATGTTCGGGTGGATCATGCCGGAGCCCTTGACGCAGCCGCCGATGGTCACCGTCTCGCCGCCTGCGCAGGTGAACGACACCGCGGCGGACTTGGGCACGCGGTCGGTCGTCATGATGGCGCGGGCGAACGCGGCGCCCCCGTCCCCGTCGACGGTGATGCCGGACATGCCGCCCCTGATGAGCGCCATCGGCAACTCCACGCCGATAACGCCCGTGGTGCCCGCGCCCAGTTCGTCCGCTCCGATGCCCAGGTGCTCACCGGCGAGTTGCAGGCACTCCCTGACGTCCGTCATCCCCTGCTCGCCGACGCCGGCGTTGGCGATGCCGCTGGTCACGAACACGCCGCGTACCTTTCCGGCGTCGACGTTCTGCTTCGTGAGCGTCACCGACGGCGAGACGAACTTGTTGGTGGTGTAGACGCCCGTCGTTCGGCACGGCAACTCGGAGAGGAGCAGTCCCACGTCCATCTTGTCCGGAGCGTAGGTCTTGAGGCCAACGTAGGAGCCACCCGCGATGAACCGTTGGGGGCTGGTTACGAGGCCGTCCGCGAGGAACTGGTGAGCGTCGCCGGTCATCTCAACCTCTGGCAGATGTGTCGCGCGCTGGCGCGCCATTATGTGGGTGAGTCTAGCAGATTGACCCCCGTCGTTCCTGCCTGCGCAGGAACCAGCGCTTCAGCGCACCGCAGCCCGCCTCTCCCCCTGGGAGAGGCCGACGCGCGATGGCGCGGCGGGTGAGGGTGGAGCAGACGCCATACGGATAGAATGCCCGCGGCAGGAGACCGCCATGGCAGAGACCGGGAAGATCATCGTAGCCACCACCCTGACGAAGGAGTACCGGGGCGACGTCTGCGTCGCGCAAATCCCGGAGTTAGGGCTCACGGGCTACGGCAAGACGATGGATGAGGCAGAGCAGAGCGTGAAGGAGCTGTTCAACGACCTCATCAGCGAGTACCGCCGGCTCGGTGTCCTCGAAGAGCGACTCACCAACCACTTCAAGGTGTCATGGTGGCCGGCAGACCAGTACGACGGCGACCTCGAGGTGGAGGAGACCGCCCCCGGGGAGTAGCTCTTATGGATGACGCACCCTGGTATACTCCCCCGCTCTTCGTCCTTGCCCTCACCCCTGGGCACTCATCCTCCTCGGAGTAGTGTGGGCTCCGTTCGCCGCGCTTATCACGGTGGCTGTTGCCCGGCGGAGGCAGCTCACGGAGCCCACGGGACCCTCAAACCACCAGGCCTATGCGCGCGCGGGGGCACTGTACTCCGCGTTACTCTTCTTCCCCTGGCTATACCTGCTTGCCCGGCTGCTGGGCAGACCGGTCCCAACGCCGATCGTCGGAGCCAGCTACGCCGTTCTCTACGCCGTCTGTCTAGCAGCCACAGGACTCACTGCAGTTTTTGCGGCGGCGTTTGCAACTCAGGGTGAGCAAATTGCGCCCGATCTCGGATGGGCCGTTCCGTACGGAATCACTGCCATATTGCTCTTTGTGCTTGCCGCGGCCAGCGTGTACTTCCAAGTCAGAGTGCTGCGTGTACTGCTGCGCAAGTACAAGGCAGACCGGAACCTCCCCCACCGCTTGCCGTTGCCTGATTACGCATACCTGAAAATGGCAGCATGGCTAATCGCAATATGTGGCGGAACGTTGGTGGGGCTGGTTTCTCTTCTGACCATAGCAACCGTGATCGCTTTTGATTTAAGTGATACCGTGTAGGATTTAGCGCGGGAGCGAGGACCTCGGTTTGGCATCCTTCAATCCTCACCCGCTACTCCTCCCGCCGCTCGGCGGAGCGCATCTCCTGCGGCGCCTTGACGTTCCTGAACATGAAGTAGAGCGACAGCGTGTATGTCACCTTCACGAGCGCGGAACCGACGAGCGGCGCACTGAGGGCTATCGCCGCGAGTACCCCGGTGGAGAGCGTCGGCCCGATGGTGCCGGAGATGGAGCGCCCCACGATGTGGATGCTTCCCATCGCCACTCGCTCGTGCGGCTGGACCACGGACATGATGTAGGAGTCCCGTGCGGGAACGTCTATCTGGTCGAACAGAGACCGGAAGAGCAGCAGCCCCACCGCCAGCCACGCCCACGGCGAGAACGCTATACAGATGAGCAGCAGTCCCGACGGCAGGTGCAACAGCGACATGGTGTTGATGAGGCCGATGCGGTTCGCGATCTTCCCCGCCATCCCCAGCGACGCCACACCGATGATCTGCGCGACGAAGAAGAGCACCCCCAGCGAGGCGAGGTCCAGCCCGAACCGCTCGACGAACCAGAGCGCCAGCAGGCCGCGCACGATGATGGCGCCCGCGAGCTGGTCCAGACTGAACAGCCCCGAGAGCGTGAATATCCGGCTGCTGGACGGGAGCCGCACCGGGTTCACCCACTCCCGCCGCCCCTGCTCGGCTTCCACCTTGTCGGAGATCAGCATGAACAGGAGCGCTATCAACAGTCGCAGTCCTACCATCCCCCACAGCACGATGCGGAAGGATGCAGGCTCGCTTACGCCCTCCAGCGTTTGCAGCGCAACGGGCAGGCCCGCAGCCAGCGCACCCAGCGCACCGGCGCTCGCCGCGGCCACCCGGTAGAGCGCGAAGAGCTCCGTGCGACGCTGCGGTTCGACCACCCCCGCGATCGCCGCCTGTTCCAGCGACTGCGTCGGCCCGACGTTACCGGCGGCGCCGTTGAACGAGCCGATGAACGCGAACGGCAGCAGCACCGCCGGGTTCGAGGTGACAACCAGCCCCACGCTCCCAGCCAGCGTGATCAACGAGTAGGAGACCATCAGCTTGCGCCGCCCGACGCGCTCGCTGACGAACGTGGAGAGGAACGAGAAGGCAGCCGTGCTAGCGAACCCCAGGCTGAAGAACAGCCCCACCAGGAACACGGCCATCCCCAGCTGTTCCCTCAGGTAGACGGCCAGCATCACGGCCAGCAGGCCCTGCGAGAACGTGTGCAGCGCCCGCGCCGCGATGATGAGCGCGGCATCCCGTGTGATCCACGCAGGGAGAAGTGCGGTCATATCCGCCCCTTACCGGTCGAGCGCGTAGAGCCTGGCGCAGTTGTCCCAGAGGATGTTGCGCTTCACCTCGTCCGCCAGGTCCTCGTGGCTGAGGAACTCGTTGACGGAATTCGGGAACTCTGAGTCGTGGTGCGGATAGTCGGACGAGAAGACGATGTTGCTCCCGCCCACGGCGTCGACCGTGTACCGAAGCTCGGCCTCGTCCGCCTCGGTGCCGACGTAGCAGTTGCTCGCGAAGTACTCGCTGGGCAGGCGCGTCAGGAACGGCGCGTCCCACTCGCGGTAGAGCGAGTAGTCCCGGTCCATCCGCCCGAGCCAGAACGGCACCCAGCCCGCATTCGCCTCCAGGTACGCGGCGCGCAGGCCGGGGAAGCTCTCGAACACGCCGCCACAGATCATGCTGATCATCGCCTTCATCATGCCGATGGGGTGCGAGCACGCGTGCAGCATGAGCCGGTTGTCGGCGAACTCGGAGCCGTCCTGGTGGTAGACGGAGCCCGTGCCCTCGTGGAATCCCACCGGAACGTTCAGTTCCTCCAGCGTCGCCCAGAGCTCGGCGTAGTCCGCGCTGTGGAACGTCACGCCGTTCACGAAGTTGGGGCGCATGTAGATGCCCACCGCCCCCAGTTCGTTCACCGCGCGGCGCGCCTCCCACACCGCCTCCTTCGGGTCGTGCTGCGGCACCATCGCCGCGACCTTCATCCGCGCCGGGTCCGTCTGGCAGAAATCGTACAGCCAGTTGTTGTAGGCGCGGCAGACGGCCGCCGACAGCGGGCCGTCCACGTCGTCCAGCCCGTTCGGCACGTAGAGGCAGACCGTGGGGTACATCACCGCCACGTCTATGCCCTCCATGTCCATCGCCTCCAGCTGCGACGGCCCGTCGTAGCCGCGCTCGCGCATCGGACGGGTGGCTGCGTCGGTGCGATTGGTCATGCCCTGCATGCGATGGGGGTTGTCCACGTCGCAGGTCGGGAGCCGCTCGCCGTCGAACAAGAACACCCCTACCCGCTTGCCCGGCGCGCGGGAGATGCGCGGCGCCTGGTCGGCGAACCGCGCGTCGAGATACTTGTCGAACATGTCCGATGGTTCGACGATGTGCATATCCGAGTCCATGACCTTGTAGCCGTTCTGCGCCATTCCGCGCTCCTCCCTGTCTCGTATTCGTTGCGTCGCGCGCCTGGATCCCGCCCATCTGTCCGTCATTCCCGCGAAGGCGGGAATCTCGTCCCCTCTGTCAGATGAACCGCGTCCGCTTGCTGCGCGCCTTCTGCGACGTCGGCGCGGGCAGCCGCTCCGACGATACAGTCTCGTACAGCAGCCGCGAGAAGTACTCGCGGTCTGCTCCGTTGATGACCGCCTGCTCGTGCGCCTCCTGCAACGCGAGCGGATAGCCGTGCCCCTTCTCCGTCTGCGCGAGCAGTCCCGCGTGCGCCAGCCGGATGCCCTCCTCACTCGTCCACGAGGGCATCTCCATGCGCGCGATCTCCTCGCCCACGTTAGCGTAGAAGAAGCACACCTGGTGGTCGCCGTAGTGCTCGGTGACGATGCTCGACGCGCTGTGGAAGAGCGCCGAACGCTCCCCCGGTTCCAGCTCCCGCGCGAAGAGCGACGCGTCCGTCACGCCGCCGACCACGTCGCAGTTGCGCTCGCCGCGCCGCAGCTGGCCGCAGTGGGCGTCGCAGTTCACGGTCTCGTGGCCGCACACTTCGCGCGAGATGCGGAGCGCGCTCATCACTTCCGCGCTGCGCGGACGGCTGATGTGACTTGCAATAGCAAGCGTCCGCCGCTGCGACTCCGTGCGCAGCCGGTCCATCGCGAGTGTCAGGCGGCGGTCCACCAGCTCCTCGCGCACGAAGTCCATGCCGCCGGTCAGCCCCCAGAGCACGAGCGTGCCGTCCAGCAGGCCGAGCACCGGCAGTCCCTCCGGCGCGGCTTCGACCGCATCCGCCAGCGCCTCGATCTCCATGACGGCACGGTGCATCCCGAGCAGCTCGCCCTCGATGTTCGCCTCGCGCACGCCATGCGGGTCGCGCAGCGCAAGCGACGAGTCGTCGGCGTACAGGTGCGGTTCGCTGCGCAGTTCGGCGTGCGGCACCTCGCCGTAGCGCAGCGTGACGTAGCCGATGTTGATGAGGAAGCAGCGCGCCGCCGCGTGACGGTCGACGTCGACGTGCGAGCCGTCCACCGCAACGACGACGTGGTCGGGCGGCAGCGGGGGCGGCGCGAAGCCGCCCCGAAGCGCGCCATCCAGCCGAGCGGCGAGCCACGTCGCCCTCCCTGCCGCGCGACGCTCCTCCGTCTCGTGCGGGTCGGCGGTCGCGAAGTGCGCTGCGGCGCGCTCGAGCGCTTGCAGGTGCGAGCCCCACTGCTCGCGCATGGAAGGCATCGCCGCGTACAGATGTCCGGCAGTCTTGGTCAGGTCGAGGGCCATGGCGGCTCCGATGGTCTGTCATATCCCGTCCCCGCGCAAGCGGAGCGCGTCCCACTGCCCCGTTGCGCCGTCAGGTAGAATCTGAAGCGCAGACCCCTTCGGGAGGAGGCGGGGCATGACCGACATAGGCCGTCTCATCACAGCGATGGTCACGCCGTTCGACGCGGCGATGGAGATCGACTACGAGCAGGCGCGGCGGCTCGCGCAGGCGCTCGTGGCGTCCGGCAGCGACGGCCTCGTCGTGACCGGCACGACGGGCGAGAACCCGTCGCTTGCCCACGAGGAGAACCTGCGCCTCTGGACCGAGGTCAAGGAGGCGATCGGCGACTCCGCAACCGTCATCGCAGGCTCCGGCACGAACGGCACCGGCGAGACGATCAAGCTCGCGCAGATGGCGGAGGAGGCAGGCGCGGACGCTCAACTCCTCGTCGTGCCCTACTACAACAAGCCCACGCAAGAGGGGCTGTACCGCCACTTCAAAGCCATCGCGGAGAGCACCTCCCTGCCCTGCATCCTCTACAACGTGCCGAGCCGCACCATCGTCAACATGACCGCAGAGACGACCCTGCGCCTCGCGCACGACGTCCCGAACATCGTGGGCACGAAGGAGGCGTCGGGCGACCTCGCCCAGATCGGGACCATCATCCGCGATGCGCCGGACGGCTTCCGCGTGTGGAGCGGCAACGACAGCGACACGTTCGGGGTCGTGAGCCTCGGCGGTTGGGGCGTCGTCAGCGTGGCGTCGCACCTCATAGGGCGGCAGATCAAGCGGCTCATTGAGCTCACCGCGGCAGGCGACCTCGCGGAAGCGGCGGCGGAGCACAAGCGGCAGTTGCCGATGTCGTCCGGCCTCTTCGTCGTCTCGAACCCGATACCGGTCAAGTACTGCCTGAACAAAGCGGGCTTCAACGTGGGCGGACTTCGCCTGCCGCTAGTGGAGGCGGACGACAAGACCGCCGCGTTCCTGGACGGGATGCTGGCGAAGTACGAGATAGACCTGCCGGTGGGCGCAGCAGCGTAACCGGTCAGGCCTGAGTCAGCACACCAAGCCCCACCGCAAACAGACCCAACACGATAACGCCGCCGGTGAGGCATTCCGAGCCCCCTGCCCGCCGTAGCGGGTCACGGGCGATGCGCGTCGTCACGGCAGCCGCCAGCGCGCCGATGAGGCCGAGCCAGAGTCCCGCGATAGCGCCGTTGAACCCGGCAGTCGCGCGGTCGATGTTGGAGTCCGGCCCCCAGGTCAGAGAGACGACCGTTCCGATGCCGATGCCGAGCGGGACGGCCAGCGCCGTCCAGATGATGAGCCGTTTCAGGAAAGCCATGGCGCTCGCATCATGTCAGGTCGGGACACCAGGATCTCAGGGCTCGACACGCTGAACACCTGGGACCCGGTCGAAGTCCCTGTCGTAGCTGACTATCTCGGTAACCCCCGCCTGTCCCATGTGCGCCACGGCAAGCGCATCCTCGAAATCGAGGAACGGAGAGGTCGCGTATATGTCCAGGGCCTGGAGGCAGACCCGCTTCTGCGGGAGCCTGACTCCACGGAGGGTCAATATGGGCAGGAGGCGCTCCCGTATCTCCTCGTGCGTCAGTCGGTACGACAGACGAGAGGACGAGAGGACGTACGCCGCTTCGGAGACAACGGACTCGCAGGTGAGCAGTTCTTCCTCTCCCTGCTGCACGCGCTGGAACAGCCTGTAGCAGTCTGCCGCCTTGGCTTCGTCGTCCCTGGTCAGGAATCGGAGGACGACGTTCGTATCGAGAAACCTCATGACTGGGCGAGTTCCCCCACGGTCTCCTCAACCTTGGCTTCCTTGGCTTCACGGATGAGCGCCTCGAAGTCCTCCGGCTTCCGGGATGGCTTCACCGAACCGTACGCCGACTCCAGGCTGAATGCGGCTGGGGCGAGGGATACCCTCCCGTCTTCGATGGCGAATACGACTCGGTCCCGCGGTTTCAGTCCCAACAGACGCAGCACTTCGGCGGGAACGGTTACCTGGCTGCGTTGAGTGAGTTTCGTCGTGATCTGTTTCATAAGAACATCTCCAATGATACTCCTATTTGTCAATGATATTCCAAATATACAATGTGTTACAAGTTCTCATTGAATAGCTCGTCTCCCCTAAGCAGCAGCCGACGACGACGCAGTCTCGTGCGCCTCTTCCTCGCTCTGGCCGTCGGCGCGTGCTGCCACGTAGGCGCGCTCGTAGGCGGTTGCGTACGCCCTGGCGTCCTCTTCCGATGCGCCGTCGAGCCTCTGCCCGGCGTATGCGCTGGCGTAGGCATGCGAGCGCTCCTCGTTCCAGCTCCGCTCCACGGACCAGTCGTAGTACGCCAGGTAGTACTCCCACGCGTAATCGTAGTAGTCGTCGTCGCCGTACGGGTCGTAATCGAGCAGGAACGCCTGGTAGGAGCCGCGCATGTAGGCTTCCGCACGCAGAAAGGCGTCCTGCTCAGAGTAGCCCCAGTCCATCTTCGCGTGGGCGTAGATCTCCGCGAAGTCGAACGCCACGTTGTTGGCGTCCAGCCACTGGCTGTTGGTGGCGCGAAGCCATCCCAGCACGTATCCATCAGCGTACGAGTCCGCCCACACGTGGTCCCTGTCGAGGTCGTCGAACTCGTGCGTCCGGTGTGCGTGCTGGTAGCCCAACAGGTAGGCCGACGCATACTTGATGCGCAGTTGCGCGTCCCGCTGGTCCGATGCACGGTACGCCCGGGCGATGATGCTGCCCGCGATGTGGGACTCCTCCTCTGAGAAACCGAAGTACCTGTTCCCTGCGTAGAAGAGGGAGTACTGGTGTGCGGCAAGCCCGACCTCGTCCGTCCGGGCGAACGCCTTCGTGTAGTCCTCCGCGAGCGTTCCTTCGTAGGGACGGCCTCGAAGTCCTGCGAGCGGCCACCACTTGCCGACGACACGGAACGCCTCGTCCGCCAGGCCGAGCGCTTCGACCGGCGAGGCTCCATCTGCGAGGGCCTCCTCGAACGGTTCGACATATCGCTCCCTCGCGTAGGCATCGTAGTCCGCATAGCGGCCCCGGCCCAGCAGTACGTCCTCTGCAGTGATCGCGAAGTAGAGGACCCCGCTCGCGAAAGCGACGGCGTACTCATCATCGAGCCCCAGTGACTTCCCGTGGACGAACGCCGCCGCGTATCTCGCGGCGTCCCCGCCCTCCAGCCCCTCGGCGCGGGCGTGTTCCAGCCCCGGTGCGTAGTCGGGCGATGCCGACGGGTCGGGGGTGGGCGTCGGCGTGGGCGCCGCAGTCGGGGTCGCGGTCGGCCTCGGCGTGGGCGTCGCTGTGGGAACGGGTGTGGCAGTGGAAGCCGGGACGGGGGTTGCCGTCGGCGCCGGGGTTGCGGTTGGGATCGGTGTAGGCGTGGGAGTCGGGAGCGGCGTAGGTGTAGGGGCAGGCGGGACCGGCGTCGGAGTTGCCGTCGGTGTGGATGTGGGAGCGGGGGTATCTGCCGGTACGGCCGTTGGCGCCGGGTCGGTAGTGCAGCCTCCCGCGAGTACGCTCACTACGACTGCTCCCGCAGCCAGCAACGAGACTATGCCTTTCTTCACCGCTCACTCCCACTTGTAGATATACGAGAAGAAACTATACACACGGCTGCCGAGCGTTCAGGCGATATTCGTTATCAGTATGCCGGTCGTCTTTGATACTGGCGCCGCAACGGTGCATCCCCTTGTCCCGGTGACGAGAAACGGCGCTGCGGTCGAGTCGACCGCAGCGCCGTGTTCTGCCGTATGCCTGCTGTGGACTACCGGCGTCCAAACTCGCGCGGGCGGCGAGGGCCGCGATCGCGGTCGCCACCCGGACGGCCACCACGGTCGCGCGGGCCGCGATCGCTGCTGCGTCCGTTGGAGCGGCTGGCCACGTCCTCGGGTGAGAGGTTCTCGAGCACCGCGCGGCGGGAGAGGTTGACCCGTCCCATGCGGTCGATCTCGACGACCATCACTTCGACCTCGTCGCCCATCTTCACTGCGGCCTCGACGGACTCGACGCGGGTGGTGTCGAGTTCGCTGATGTGCACCATGCCTTCCTTGCCCGGAAGGATCTCCACGAACGCGCCGAAGTTCATCAGCCGCGTCACCGTGCCGGTGTACCGCTCGCCGACCTCGATCTCCTTCGTGAGCCCCTCGATCATGCGGATGGCGTGCTCTGCAGCGGCCTGGTCCGATGCGCCGATGGTGACGACGCCGTCGTTCTCCACGTCGACCGATGCGCCGGTGGCCTCGATGATGCTGCGGATCGTCTTGCCGCCGGGGCCGATGAGCGCGCCGATCTTGTCGACAGGGATGGTCACGCGCGTCATGCGAGGCGCGTTCGGGTTCAGCTCCGTCCTCGGCTCAGCGAGCGTGCCGAGCATGTGGTTGAGGATGAAGGCGCGCCCGTCCTTCGCCTGCGCGAGCGCCTGCCGGAATATCTCCTGCGTGATGCCGGAGACCTTGATGTCCATCTGCAGGGCAGTGATGCCCTCCTTCGTGCCCGCGACCTTGAAGTCCATGTCGCCGAAGAAGTCCTCGACGCCCTGGATGTCCGTGAGCACCTGGAAGTTGCCCTCGTCGTCCGTCATCAGGCCCATCGCGACGCCGGAGACGGGCCGCTTGATGGGCACGCCTGCGTCCATCAGCGCCATCGTGCTGCCGCAGACGCTTCCCATGGACGTGCTGCCGTTCGAGCCGAGCGCCTCCGAGACGACGCGGAACGCGTACGGAAAGTCTGCATCGTCCGGAATGACGGGCGCGAGCGCCCGCTCAGCGAGCGCGCCGTGACCGATCTCCCGGCGGCCAGTCCCCATGCGGCGGGCCTCGCCGGTGGAGAACGGAGGGAAGTTGTAGTGGTGGATGTAGCGCTTCGTGTCCTCGGGGCTGAGGCCGTCCAGCTTCTGCGTCATGGACATCGAGCCGAGCGTCGCCACCGTGAGGATCTGCGTCTCGCCGCGCTGGAAGAGCGCGGAGCCGTGCGTGCGCGGCAGCAGTCCGACCTCGCTGGAGAGCGGGCGTACCTCGGTGAGCGCACGCCCGTCCGGGCGCTTGCCCTCCTTGATAACCTTGGCGCGCACCGTCTTCTTCAGCACGTCGTCGAACACCTTTGCGACCGTCTTGGCATCGTACTGCTCGCTGAGCTGCTCGATGGCCTCGCGCTCGGCCTGCTTGATGCCTTCGTTGCGCTCGCCGCGGCCCTCGCCACGGTCGATGATGCTCTCGATCGCCGACTTGGCGATGCCCTCGATGCTCGACACCAGTGCAGGGTCGGCCTGTTCGGCGACCACGACATCGACCTTGGCCTTGCCGGCCTCAGCCACGATCTTGTCCTGGAGGTCGATGACCTTGACGTTGTTCTCCTGGCCGATGCGGAGCGCTTCGAGGACGATCTCCTCGCTCACTTCCTTCGCTCCGGCCTCGATCATGATGACGGCGTCGCGGCTGCCCGCGATGGTCAGGTCGAGCTTGCCCTCGGCGAGCTGCTCGTACGTGGGGTTCACGACGAGTTCGCCGTCCACGTAGCCCATACGCGTCGCGGCGACGGGCCCGTTGAACGGGATCTGGGAAACGGAGAGCGCGGCGGAGGCGCCGATGATGCCGAGGATGTCCGGCTGGTTCACGTGGTCGGCGGAGAGAACGGTCGTGATGATCTGCACCTCGTTCCGCATCCCCTTCGGGAAGCGCGGGCGCAGGGGGCGGTCCGTCAGCCGGGCGGCGAGCGTCGCCTCGGTGGTCGGGCGTCCCTCGCGGCGGAAGAAGCTTCCGGGGATGCGGCCGACGGCGTAGAGGCGCTCTTCGTATTCGATGGTGAGCGGGAAGAAGTCCAACCCTTCTCGGACGCCTCCCATCACGGCGGTGACGAGCACGACGGCGTCGCCGTACCGCACGACGGCTGAGCCGTGCGCCTGCTGTGCCAGCTTGCCCGTCTCTATGGAGAGGGTTCGTCCGGCTAGCTCTATCTCATGGTACGTGGGCATAAGTAACAACTCCTGTTTTTCGCAGGCCATGCGCGGGGGAAACTCGAAGCGGGGGCAGGAGTGTCAGCTGGCTTATAGAGGAACAGCGCCTCTGGCGAAGCGCTGTTTCCGGGGTCGCGTTATCTGCGGAGCCCAAGCCTGCTGATGACCGTCCGGTATCGTCCTACGTCCTCTCTCGCGAGATATCGCAGGAGACGGCGGCGTTGCCCGACCAACTTCAGAAGACCCCTGCGCGTGGCGTGGTCTTTGTGGTTCCGGCGGAGGTGATCGGTAAGGCCGCGTATACGCTCGGAGAGAAGCGCTACCTGCACTTCCGTAGAGCCGGTGTCTCCCGGCTTCGCCTGGTACTCTCCGATGATGCGTTGCTTGGTAGCTGTATCCAGCATGTTCCGTCCCGCGGGACCTAAATCGTCTGTCCGCTCTTCTTTGTTCGCGGTTCAGTATACACCATCCCGCTCAGGTGTGAAGTGGCGGAGGTCAGAGAGCAGGCCGATACGCAGCCGGCAAGCAGGCCCGCACGATGCCTCAGTATCTCGGGGCAGGTCCCTGACCCCTGCCGTTGCGGTGGATGGCTACGATGAGGTGGCCGCCGACCACAATGACCATATAGGCGAGGACCCACGCCGCGTGCCACGCGTATCCCAGGTTCAAGCGGTCCAGCGCCTGTTCTCGAGAGTGGCCCAACGCTGCGAAGTCGATCTCCCAGGAACGCAGCAGGTTGTGGTCGGGCAGGACGCCCGGAAGGTCCGGTGACACGAATATCGTGAGAACGGTGATAGTTCCCAGGGCCGTCGCAACCGTCCCGACTGCCATCGTCGTCGAGAGCAGGAACCGCCGGTCGCGCTCGCTAAGGCTGAGGGCGGGGTCCCGCAGAATCATCAGCATCGTGAACACGGCTCCGAATGCAGGCAGGAGGATCGCGAGCTGTATGGACACCCAGATATTTGTGGTGACGAGCACGACTGCGTACACGAAGACCACCGGCGGCAGCGTCACCCAGACTGCCCGCTGAAGGGCATGGCTGCCTCCCTTGCCACTGGCGTACTGCCGCATCCATAGCCGCTGAAACATCCGCGCGGCTATGGATGCGACCACCAGGTTCACGACAAGGGCCAGCATGTAAGGAAGCTGGGTGCCGGTGAGGCTCCTGATGGCATAGAAGTTGTAATGGTCGGTCCGTATCTGGGCGAACTGCAGCAGGGGAGTTGTCAACAGGAAGAACAGCGAGACCCAGAAGAACTCTCTCAGCCCGGCGTCGGGGTCCGGGAACAGGAACCCCTGCGCCAGCACGACCCCCAGGACGAAAGCGATGTACACGAAGGGCATCCAGCCGCCGCCCATGCCGAAGTACGACAGGGCATATCCACAACCAACGATGCAGATCCCAAGCGGCAGGCTCCTGAACAACCAGAAACGGAGGGCGGCCCTCGGGGCTGGCGATGCGCTTGCGGGTATGGGTTCCCTTACGCCGTCCGGAACACTGGGGGCAGGCACGTCGCGCGTTGCCGTGTAGGCAGCCTCGTCTCCATCGTCCCCGGAAACCCGGCGCAGGGCCGCTTGATAGTCCGGCGCAAGCCCCGCCAGCAGTATCAGGCCGGCTGTCTCTGCCCGTGAGAGGTTGAGGGCTGTGCCAAAGACCCTCAGGCGCCGGAGCGTGGGACGAGTACCGCCCGACTCCCACCGCGAAACGGTACCGTGGCTGTACCGTTCGGCGTAATCACTGTCCACCGCCGCCATTCGCGCCAGCAACGCTTCCTGCGTAAGCCCCCTCCGGCCATCGCCGGAAAGGAAGGCTTCGCGGTAGGACCTCGTCAAGGCCCCTACCTGGACCGCCCTGGCGCTCTGCACATCCCGTTCGGGCATTTCTACGTATCTCGTTATCGCCTACCTCAATTATCGCACAACGTGTGAAGAGAGCGTCAAAAAACGTCCCTGCACAGACTTATCGCGAAGCGTCGCCTACTGTCTTCCCAGGGCCCCGAAGGAAGGCGTGGTCGGGATGCGTAATCCGGCCAGCATCGTCCGGGGACCTCATCGAGCAGTTGGGGGACAGACAGGAGGTGCACCGATGCTTTACTGGAATCTGCTTGCATGGCGTCGCAGCACGATCGCGCTTTCGATCGTTGCCGCGGTAGCCGCCGTGGCCGCGTTGCTGGCGCTGTCGCCGCCCCTGGCACAGGGCTCGCCGGCAAGTGTCAGCCACCAGAACAGCCCCGCAACCATGGCAGAGTGCCGGGAGGAGATCGACGCCGGACGCGCGGTGGCCTGTACGGCCAACCGCTTCTCGGTCAAGACCATTCGTCCCAACGGTGAATACCAGATCAACTGGAGCGTGTGGGCTGGCCAACATGACAATATCGACCGCTACTCCGTGCAGCGGCTCCGGTTCATGTACCGCTACAACTTCATGCGTGACGGGAACCCCGTTGATCACAGCGACTACACCGAGCCCAGCGAGAACAGTTGCTGGCCATGGGGTGTGGAGAGGAACCAGCAGCGCGAGGTGACACGCTACGCCTGGTCCTGCAAGGGAATCACCAACGTCCGGGAAGACCCCTCCGGTGAGCCGACGTCTGTGGAGCAACTGGAAGCCTACGGAGACTCCTACACGTCGGAACACTACAGCGGCTCACTACTGGGGCCGGGACGGAACCACGACGTTCCTGTGCAGGCGTTGGAGATCCCCGGCAACCGGGACGAAGCACACCCGGACAACCCGCAGGGCTGGAGAGACCGGCTGACGGCGCAGCAGGTGGCGGACGGCACAACTGACCTGCTCGCCAGCGAGGTCGAGATGCACCTCTACCTGACCTACGTCCACTACGATGACGGCAGCATCTCGCGGCACTACGACCTCGTGGATGGCGGGGCTTTCGCCGACAGGTGATCGACGGCTGAAGGAGAGGACAGGCTGGATTCGGGGCTGCCCTTGGCATGACTGAGGGCAGCCCTGTTCCCGTCTCGCCCCGCTGCCGCGCCATAGTATGCTTGCCCCGCCATCGCGAGCCGCGAGAGGAGGCCAGCCATGCCGGACCTGCCGACCCAGGATGAAGTCCTGTCCTACTTCGACTCGCTGAGCAACTGGGGACGGTGGGGCGACGACGACGAGCTCGGCACGATGAACCACATCACGCCGGAGACGCGACGCCGCGCGGTGTCGCTCGTGCAGGAGGGCGTGACCGTGTCGTGCGCGCGGACGCTCAGCAACGCCACAGGGCCGGACGTCACGTTCCAGCCGATGCACTTCATGATCGAGTCGGGCGAGGGCTACGCCCACGACGAGAAGGCCGGGCCGCCCCGTCCGGCGCAGACCTCCTCGGATTTCATCGGCGTCGCATTCCACGGCCACGTCATCACCCACGTCGACAGCCTGTCGCACTTCTTCTTTAACGGGCAGATGTACAACGGCAAACCCTCCAGCCTCGTCTCCACGCGCTACGGCGCGCTACGGGAGTCGATCGAGGTGCTGCAGGGCGGCGTGCTCGCCCGTGGCGTGCTGCTCGACATCCCCCGCTTGCGCGGCGTCCCGTGGTTCAACCCCGGCGAGGGCATCCTGCGCGAGGACCTCGAAGCCGCGGAAGCCGCCGAGGGCGTCCGCGTCGAGCCGGGCGACGTCCTGCTCGTGCGGACGGGGCAACTGCGCCGCCGCGCGGAGCTCGGCCCGTGGAACATCGCAGCGGAGGGCGGCACGGGCACCCACGCCAACTGCCTGCCCTTCTACCAGGAGCGCTCCATCGCCATGCTGGGGTCGGACACCGGCAACAGCCTCATCCATCCGGGCTTCGACCGGCTCACCAACCCGGTGCACCAGGTGGGCATCGTCGCCATGGGCCTCTGGATACTCGACAACGCGGATCTGGAGCGGCTCGCGGAAGCGTGCGCGGAGCGGAACCGCTGGGAATTCATGATCACCATCAACCCGCTCCGCATCGAGGGAGGCACGGGGTCGCCGGTGAACCCGGTAGCGGTGTTCTGAGTTGCCCGACTGACCGACGCTAACCGCAGAATTCTTCGATCGCCACGGCAACTCTGGCGCGCGATTCCACGTGGACCTGGAACCGCTGGTCCCCGACAATCAGGACTTCGAGTTCTCCGCTCTCCAGGCCCTGGCGGAACGCCTCGAAGCCGCCGTCGAGCAGGGCTGCCAGCTCCTCCAGGTCGGCATGTATGCGCTGAACGGATGAGGGCACCGGCTGTATCTCGCGGATCCGCTGCGCGTTCGTTCGCAGCGCAGGCGAGACCGCCGTCGCCTGGGCATTCCATGCCTGGTCGCCGCCGAGAGCCGGATCGGTTACGAGGCGGTATGCCAGTTCGCCGACGGTGTTCATCGGCTCCGCCAATGACGCGTATATCTCGCCCACCCGATCGAAGTAAGCGCTCGCCTCCGGTGGTGGGCAAGGCTCCGGCGTAGGTGTGGAGGTCGCGGTCGGGGTAGGCGTGGGGGTTGCCGTGGGGACAGGACTGGGAATGGGAGTTGGTTCCGGCGTCGGCACGGGCGTGAACGCAGGTCCCGGCCCTGCGACCGCTCGCTCTTCTGTCTCTGCGGTTGCCGTGGCCTCGACCGTGGCGGTCGGTGTGGGAGCAGGTGCAGTTATCGGGGACGGCGTCGGCGTGCCTCTGCTCACGGAAACAGACCAGGAGTCGGAGCAGCCAACAGCCAGAGGGAGCGACACGGCGAGTATCAGCAGAGATGCGGTGAGCCGGAATGCGCGTAAACGGTGCTCTGGCGGCGCGGATGAGGGCAGCCGTGGCATAGCTAGCCGCAGAAACCCAGGAGCGTCAGGGCAACTGAACTTCGTATCGCCGCCGCTTCCTGGAATAATTCGCTCCCGGCGCCTATGCGCCCGGGGTCCCCGTTCTCAACGCCCCGGCTGAACGCCTCGGTGCCCCGGTCGATCAGGTCGGCTACCTCCTCCATGCCGTTATGTATCTGCTGAACGGATGCCGGCACCGGCTGTATCTCGCGGATGCGCTGAGCGCTCGTCTGCAGCAGCGACAACACCCGGTCCAACTGGAGGTTCCATCCCTGATCGTCCAGGCGTGAGGGGTCGTTGACAACCCCGAATGCCAGCTCGCCGAGCGCGGTCGTGGCCTGCGCCAACTCCCCCTCTGCCTCGCGCAGCTTGTCGATGTACGCTTCCTCGTCGGGTAACGGACAAGGCACGGGCGTAGGCGTAGGGCTTGCGGTCGGGGTCGGAGTGGAGGTTGCGGTAGGCTCCGGCGCCGGTGTGGGAGTGAGCGTCGCCGTCGGTGTTGGCGCCGGGGTAGACGCAGGTTCGGCGGCTTCGGTCGCTTGCTCCTCGAGTACGACGGTTGCCTCGACTTCCGCCGTGGGGGTTGGGGTGGGGGTCGGCGTGGGGGCAGGCGTCGCCGTTGGAGTCGGCGTGGGCGTGGGCGTCGACCTCGTCACGGAAACAGACCAGGAGTCGGAGCAGGCGACCGCCACGGGGAGCAACGCGGTGAGCGTCATCAGAGGTACAACGAGTCGGAGTGCGCGCAACGGAGGCTCCGGTGGTGCGGCGAGGATTGCCGCAGTATAGCCGAGCGTGACATCCGCCCATTGCCCCCTCGACGCCCCGCCCGCTACGCTGGTTCCCCTGAAGCAAGTAGGTTCCGACCCGCCCGCCTGGGAGTGAAATGGCCAGAAATGGCTCAAAATGGCTCACTTTTGAGGACCGGCCGCCCCTGTAACCGCCCCGGCAGGCGTGCGCGGGTTTGCCATTCCCACGCCGCATCGCTATCTTCCCTATCCATTCCCCGTCGTGAGGAGCACTCGTGAAGATCACCAACGTCCAGGCCACCACCCATAACGTGCCGGTGCCCGTCCCGCTGATGGACGAGCCCGTCATGCGTCCGTTCGTCTTCTGCCAGGTCGACACCGACGCGGGCGTCACCGGCTACGGCATCTCCGGCCCCATCCAGCGGAAGGCGGTGCGCGAGCACATCAACGCCGAGCTCGGCCCGCTCGTCACCGGCATGGACCCGATGGACACGGAGCGCATCTGGCACCTCTGCTACGTCGAGCACAACCCGCGTTCACAGACCGGCGTCTGGTCGAGCGCCGTGAGTGCCATCGACATCGCGCTCTGGGACATCAAGGGTAAGGCGCTCGGCATGCCGGTGTGGCGTCTGCTCGGCGGCGCACAGCCGGTCGTCCCCGCCTACATCACCTTCGGCCTGCCGGAGTACACGGAGGAACAGCTCGTGCAGGTCGCGCGCGACTTCGTGGCGCAGGGCGAGGACAAGCTGAAGATGGTGGTGGGCGTCGCGGGCGACCACCAGGCCTGGCGCGAGGACTCCGACCGCGTCCACGCCGTCCGAGACGCCATCGGCCCCGGCGTGCAGCTCTCGCTGGACGCGAACTACATGTTCCAGTTCAACAACGCCCTGAACCTCGCGAAGGCCGTCGAGGAGTGCAACGTCGAGTGGTTCGAGGAGCCTATCTGGGGCAACGACGCCCCGCTGCTCCACGAGTTGCGGATGCGCACCAGCATCCCGCTCTCGGCAGGGCAGAACGAGGGACACCGCTTCCGCGCCCGCGAACTGCTCGTGCACCAGTCGATCGACATCCTCCAGCCGAACGTCGTCTACTGCGGCGGCTACACGGAGGGGATGAAGTTCGCCGCGCTGGCCCAGGCGTTCAACCTGCCGATAGCCAACGGCGGCGGCTGGCCGCACCACAACATGCAGCTGCAGGCCGCCGTCCCGAACGGCTGGCGCATCGAGTACCACTACGTGATGTGGAAGTGCGGCGAGATGGTGTTCGACGGCTGCGTCGGCCCGCAACAGGGCTGGACCACGATGCCTGACACCCCCGGCCTCGGCCTCGAACCGAAGTGGGACGCCCTCGCCGAATGGCGCGAGTAACCCGAACAGCGCGAGTGGTCCGTCGTCCCTGTCATGCTGAGCGGAGCCGGAGGCGGAGTCGAAGCATCTCTCGGGGGCGTTGGCGCACAACGGGGCGTCTCCCGAGAGATTCCTCGGCTCCGCTCGAAATGACAATGGTCCGCTCACGGTGAGCCTGTCGAACCACGCGCCTTAACAGCAGGAGGGCTCAGCCCCATCAGGAGCCGAGCCCTCCAACGGACCCTCTATCAGGCGCGGGGTTAGATCGCGACCTCTCCCCGCTCGCCGGTGCGCACTCGCACGACTTCGTTGACCGGTGTCACGAATATCTTGCCGTCGCCGATCTCGCCGTCGTCCGGCGTCCGCGCCGCTTCGATGATGGCGGCGATCACCGCCTCCTGCATGTCGTCGGTGACGACCGTACGGACCAGCGTCTTCGGCACCGATGCACGGCTCGCCATCGTGCCGCCGCGTCCGACGAAGACCTCGACGCCGCGCTGGCGCCCCTCGCCCGTCACGTTGCAGTAGTAGAAGCCCTGGCATCCCGCGTCCTGCAACGCTTCCGTCACCCGGTGGACCCGCTCCGGCCGGACTATCGCTTCAATGCTTATCATGGCTGTTATCCCCTCTCCTCGTTCCCTGGGGGTATACCGCCTCAGCATACCCCCAGGCCGTCTGCTTGTCTCGATTAGTCGGCCCCGTCACTCACGTAGGCGCGCTCACCGTGAGCGGCCACGTCCAGGCCGGTGCCCTCGTCACGCTCGCTGACGCGCACGCCGAGACCCGGGATCAGGTCCAGCACCTTCAGGATGATGAACGATGCGACGAAGGAGTAGACGATCGTGGCGCCCACGCCAACTGCCTGAATGCCCAGCTGTTCGACGTTGCCCTCAATCAGTCCTTCGACTCCGGCGAACGCTGAGACCGTGAAGATACCGGTCGCCAGGGCGCCCCAGATACCGCCGATGCCGTGGACCGCGAACACGTCCAGCGAGTCGTCGATACCCAGCTTCGGGCGGATGAGCACTGCAAGGTAGCAGAACACGCCCGCGCCCAGGCCGATGGCCAGCGCGCCCATGACGCCAACCGCGCCTGCGGCAGGCGTGATGGCGACGAGACCGCCGACCGCACCCGTCGCGACACCGGCCGCGCTCATGCGCTTGTTCTGGATCTGCGACAGGATGCCCCACGTGAGCGCTGCAGTTGCGGCAGCAGTGTTCGTCACGAGGAACGCGTTGATGGCGACTCCGTCCGCAGCGAGACCGGAGCCTGCGTTGAACCCGAACCACCCGAACCAGAGGAGCGCAGCGCCGATAACGACGTACGGCACGTTGCCGGGCTCCAGACCGGGGTCACGCCGCTTGCCAACCACCAGTGCTGCTGCAACCGCGGCCACTGCGGCGTTGATGTGGACGACGGTGCCGCCCGCAAAGTCGAGCGCACCAAGTTCGAACAGCCAGCCGTTACCGGCCCACACCCAGTGGGCGATGGGCGCGTAGACCAGCGTTACCCATGCGACCAGGAAGACGAGGTAGGTGGTGAACTTGAACCGCTCTACCATCGCTCCCGTGATCAGGGCCGGTGTGATGATGGCGAACATCATCTGGAACACGGCGAACAGCATGTCGTCGCCGGGCTCGATACCGGACAGGCCAAGGAGGGAGAGGTCTCCCACGATCGCACTGCCCTCGCCGAACGCGACGCTGTAGCCCCAGAGGACCCACACGACGCTGACCACTGCCATGCTCATGAAACTCAGCATGATGGTGCTGATGACGTTGCGGCTGCGGACTAAGCCTCCGTAGAAGAAGGCAAGCCCTGGCGTCATGAGCAACACCAGAGCCGATGCGGTCAGCAACCAGGCTATCGAACCACTGTCCATGGCGGCACCCTCCCTATCAGTGATGAGAACAGTTTGCAGAAGAGATTTTGCGCCGATGTTTCTTTCTTATTACGAATCTGTAACAAAGCTGGGCAACAGCCCGCTGCCGCCCGGTTGACCGGATTGGGGCTGCGGATCAGGGTCTTGGGCTGGGCGCTGCTCCGGCAGGAGGCAGCCTCATCTCCGGCAGACTAGAGGGCTCTCCAGTAGCGCCTTCCCGCCAGCCTTTCGAGCCGGCCGAATCCCGGCGCAGGAAAGTGCCCGGCCATCAGCACGGATTGATCGCGCTCTATGCGATCGAGCGTTTACCGACGGCTCGCGACCGCGCGGGCCGGGTCCATGTCGGCGCGTGTGGTCCACGAGGTCTCGTGGACTTCGAGCGGCATGTGTACCAGGTCCCCGGCCACCAGGGCGCGTTCTCCTTGAGAGGCGATCAGTATCGCCATGTGGCCGGGCGTGTGTCCTGGGGTGGGCAGCGTGGTTATCGCACTCGTGACAGCGTGCTCTCCCTCGTACAGGTCCAGCTTGCCTGCTGCCTCCAGAGGCGCGACCTGGCGTGAGAACGAACCTGACTGGCGCTCCGCGCGCGTCCGGTCCATAGGACCGGCATTCAAGCCCTCCGTCTCGTGCACGTTTGCCTCCCAGTCAGCCCTCGGCACCAGGTAACGGGCTCGCGGGAAGGTCGGCGAAGGAGCTGTGGCCCCGTACGTGAGGTTCCACCCGATATGGTCCGGGTGGACGTGCGTCATGAGCACCGTGTCAACCTCGTCCGGCGTCACGGCGCCAAGCTCGAGCTCGCCCAGGAGGTGCCCACAGTCGGCGTCGAGACCAAGCGGATCAGGCCCCAGTCCAGTGTCGACGAGGATGGTCTGACCGTCCGAACGCAACACGAACGAGCCCATATTGAGCATCACCCGGCCTGCGGCATTGAGCTCGTCTCGGTACGGTATCCACGCATCCGGCGGGACGTTCGGGAAGAACTCGTCGCGGTCTATGAAGAGGGTCCCGTCTGAGACCGCGGTAACTTCGACGGCCCCTATGTTGATCTTCGTCGTGCTCAAGACCTCACCTCGACCTGACGTTGCCCTTCACTTGAATCTACATCACGCAAGGGGCCCGCACACGCCGCATCGGTTGTTCCGAAGCTGGGCGGGCGGCTATGCTGCGCTCCGCCGCAGCGAAGCGCAGCTCCGGCACAGGTTAAGACAGGAGCGATGAGATGAAAGCCGCAGTGCTTTACGAAACGAACACACCGCTGGTGATCGAAGATGTGGACATCGATCCGCCGAAAGCGTTCGAGGTGAAGGTGAAGTTGGCCGTCACCGGAGTGTGCCACAGCGACCTCCACTTCATGACGGGTCACGCGCCCATCAGGACGCCCGCTGTACTTGGCCATGAGGGCTCGGCCGTTGTGTCGGAGATCGGCGAAGGCGTGACCTCAGTGCAGCCCGGCGACCAC
Organism: Dehalococcoidia bacterium; assembly: GCA_965208625.1. GTDB lineage: Bacteria > Chloroflexota > Dehalococcoidia > Lucifugimonadales > Australimonadaceae > Bin16. The sequence goes on along the minus strand of OZ242348.1, from coordinate 33,260 downwards.
GTCATCCTCTCGTTCTCCTCCTACTGCGGCCGCTGCGAGTCCTGCCTGTTGGGGCACCGCAACAGCTGCGACGCGCACCAACGCGATTCGGGCAAGATGTTCGACGGGACGAGCCGCATCCATATCGGCGGCCAGGACTTGACGCAGATGGTCAAGCTCGGCTGTTTCGGTGAAGAGGCGGTTGTCCCCGAGACCGGCGTCGTCAAGATAGACCCGTCCATCCCCCTCGAGTGCGCCGCCCTCATCGGTTGCAGCGTCACGACCGGCGTTGGGTCGGCGATCTACGCCGCAGGCGTCCACCCGGGGAGCACCGTCGCTGTCATCGGTGTCGGCGGCGTGGGCCTGAATATCGTGCAGGGCGCGCGAGTGGCCGGGGCGAGCCGCATCATTGCGGTGGACCTGAACGATGCCGCGCTCGAGTTCGCCACCAGGTTCGGAGCTACGCACTCGGTCAACCCCCGGAACGGCGATCCGGTCAAAGCGGTACGCGACCTGACTGAAGGTAAGGGAGCGGACTACACGTTTGAGGCCATCGGCTTGCCAGAGACCGTCACAATGGCGTTCGAGGCCGCGCGGAAGCACGGGACCGCGGTTGTCGCGGGCATATCGCCCTTCGGCGAATCGGCGTCGATCGACCCCGTGATGCTCGTGCGGCAGGAGAAGACGCTGAAAGGCGCCTACTACGGCTCTTCCAAACCGCCCCTCGGTTTCTACCACATGGTCGAGATGTACGAGACGGGGCAGATCGACATCGACGGCCTGATCACTCGCTCTTACAAGCTGGAACAGGTCAACGAAGCGTACGAGGAGCTCGCCCGAGGGGCGGTGGGCCGCGGCGTGATCAAGTTCGACGACTAGCGGGCCCATGGCCCGGAAGCGTCGAGGTCGCCGAACGGCTCAGAGACGGCTTCAAGGCCGTCCGTGGCCTCGCACCTGAGGAAGCAGGTTCTCGCGTCAGCCGGTCTCTACTTGTGACCGGCTAGACCTCGAGACCGTACAGGTTGACCGCGTTCTCGCCCATGATCTTGTCGATGACCACGGGATCGACCTCTCCCTCGTCGCGCAGGATGCGCATCGCCTCGATCTCGGACGACTGGTCCTGGTGCCCGTAGTCCGTGCCGATGACCAGTTGGCTGTCTCCTGCGTAACTGAGCACGTAGGGGAGGTCGTCGTCGTTCTGGCAGGTCACCCAGATGTTGTTCGCCTTCAGCGGTTCATCGTCGAGCTTGCGCCCGCGAGTCTCGAGCCGCCGTCGCAGGTCGTGGATCACGTACGGGACCCACTGTGACGACGCCTCGATGATCCCCCATCGGAGCTTCGGGAACCTCTTGACCATCTCGTTGGTGATGAGCATGTGGCAGTCCGCTGCGGCGGGCAGCCGGAACGCCCCGAACGTCCCGCCGACGCCGTCGCGGGCGTAGTAGTCGGGCAGGTAGACGTTGGAATCGGCTATGTGGACCGCGATCGGCACGTTCAGGCGTTCTGCCTCCGCGTAGAGGGGGTCGAAGTAGGGGTCGACGATCAGCCGTTCGTCCTCGACTGCGCGCATGGTCACGCCGCACGCTCCGTGTTCGACCGACCAGTGCAGCTGCTTCAGCGCCTCGTCCATCGTCCAGAGGGGCAGCATGCAGGTCCAGCGAAGACGGCCCTTGCCCTGCTCCCAGATGTCCGCGAGCCAGCGGTTGTAGCTCCTGGAGAGAGCAACTTCGGACTCGGGCGTGTCGCAGAACCTCCGGGTGATGATGGTCGGGTAGAGGATCTGGACGTCGATCCCTAGCTCGTCCATGTGGGCGATCCGCCCCGGTATATCCTGCATCAACCGCTTCGCTTCGTCCGTCACCATCCTTCGCTCGGCCTGCGCTGATATGCCTCGGGCCGTAAACTCCCCGCGGACGCGTCCCCGCAGCTTCCCGTCGATGACCCAGTAACGCACCCCGTCGTTATCGGTGAGGATTTGCGGCCGGTACTTCTCCTCCGATGGGTCCATGTACTCCCATGTAGCTTCGGCCTCGACCACGTGCGCATCGGCGTCGATCACTGGCATCTGGACATCCCTCCTCGCTGCAATCCTTTCGCCTCGCGCGCAGTTTAGTCCACCCGGGCGAGCGGCCGGAAGAACTCCCGCAGCTCGTTTGCCAACAGCTCCGGCTCTTCCCATGCGCCGAAGTGTCCGCCGCTCGGCATCAGCGTGTAGCGCTGGACGTTGTAGGAGCGCTCGGCCCATTCGCGCGGCGGCTGGCTTGAGTCGCCGGGGAATACCGCGAAGCCGGTGGGAACCTCGACTCGCTCGCCCGGCCCAAAGCGCACCGGGTCCGCTGCCGACTCCTTGTAGAACCGGACGGACGACGCGATCGTCTCCGTGGCCCAATAGATCGTCGCGTTCGTGAGCAGCTCGTCCTTGGTGAACCGGGCCTCGACGTCGCCCTCGTTGTCGCTCCACTTCCAGAACTTCTCGACGATCCAGGCCAGCGTCAACGGCTTCGTACGCTGTTCGTGCGAGTACCCTTGCTCGATGGCTTGCCACCGGTCCCGGTGCTCAACGAGCGCTTCCTCGGCTGGGCTCAGAGGCGCAGACCCTTCACCGAGATGCGGGGCAACAACGGTTGCCGACGACAGGTGGATCCCGCTGACAATGATCGGTGTGCGCAAGGCCAAGCTGCGTGGTGACGGCAGCGCCCCAGTCGCCCCCGTGGGCCACGAACCGGGAGTAGCCAAGTCCCTGCATGAGCTCCGTCCACAGCGCAGCTGTACGCTTGGGGTTCGTGCCCTTCTGCGACGGCCGGTCGGAGAAGCCATAGCCCGGCAGCGACGGAATGACGACGTCGAAAGCGTCGGCAGCGTCGCCGCCATGCGCCGCAGGGTCGGCCAGCAGAGGGAGTATCTCCAGCTCTTCGAGGAACGTGCTCGGCCACCCGTGGGTCAGCACGATCGGCAGGGGATGGGGGCCGTTGCCGCGGACGTGGATGAAGTGGATGCCCATCCCGCCGACTTCGGCCCGGTAGTTGGGCAGCGAGTTCAGCCGCGCTTCCTGAGCGCGCCAGTCGAACCCCGTGCGCCAGTACTCGGCCAGCTCGCGGATGTAGTCGAGGTTGGCCCCGTAGTCCCAGCCGGCGCCATCGACCGCGTCCGGCCACCGGGTCCTGCCGAGCCGCTCGCGCAGATCGTCGAGGACGTCGTCCGTGACATGGATGGTATAGGGCTGGCTATCCACGGCCCAGAGCTTACAGCAGGCAACGTGACCCGGCCATCCGCCGGGAGGACCGGGGCGAACTGCAGTTGAGGGTTCGTGTACTCGTACAGGCTGGTTGGCCTCTGGGCGGGAAAGGTACACTGCCCCGGTTCCCCTTTCAGGCGCCGCCTTGCTCAACATATTCCTCACCGTCGTACTGCCCATCTTCATCGTCGCCGGCTCCGGCGCGGCGCTGCAGCGCATGCGGCCCGGAGCGCTGGGCCTGCTGGGTCCTGCAGCCCTCTACATCTTCGGGCCCGCGCTCGTGCTGAACGGCCTGCTGCGGACGCAGCTGCCCCTGGACGTATCCCTGCGCATCGTCGCGGCGGCAGCCGTCACCATGCTCGCGATGGTCGCCGTCGCCTGGATCGTGTCACGGCTGCTGCGGCACGACAGGACGACGGAGAGCGGCTTCATGCTCGCCGGAGCGTTCGGCAACTCAGGCAACATGGGTATCCCCATCTCGTTCCTCGCGTTCGGCGAAGACGGACTCTCCGTGGCGATCATGGTGTTCGTGACGCACACCTCCGTCAATTGGCCCGTCGGCATCTATATCGCCGCACGCGGACGCGCCAGGGGCTGGGCCCCGCTGCTCCAGTCCCTCAGAGCGCCAACGCTCTACGCCGTCCCAATCGCGCTGGTCATACGAGGGTTCGACTGGACGCTCCCCACGACGCTCGAAAGGCCGATCAGCATGATGGCGGACGCGGCGATACCCGCCATGCTGCTCGTGCTGGGCTATCAACTGGCGCAGGGCATCGAGTTCCGGCAGCCGGGCAGCATGACGACGGTCCTCGCTACGCGGCTGATCGCAGGGGCGATGGTCGGCGCCGGCGTGACGACGCTGCTCGGCCTCGAAGGCGTCGTCCGCAACACCGTCGTGCTCATCGCCGCGATGCCTGCCGCCGTGTTCGTCTCCATCCTCGCGACCGAGTACCGCATCGTGCCGCGGTTCGTGGCGAGCTCGGTCATCATCGGCACGGTCGCCAGCCTCGTGACGCTGACCGTGGTTATCGGTCTGCTGCAGCGCTGGGACTGACCTCGTGCGGTACCATGCCATCAACCAACGGAGGGACGACAATGAAGATCGGAATCTCCTTCCCTACCATAGAGCTGCAAGACCCTGAAGAGATGAAGGCCTTCGCGCAGGGCGCGGAGCAGCTCGGTTTCCACCACATGACGGCGCTCGAGCACACCCTTGGCGTGCGGACCAGCTCCAGCTACACGCCGGACGTCCACATCCACGAGCCCATGGTGCTGTTCGCATTCCTCGCCGCGGTCACCCGGACGATCCAGTTCGCGAACTCGATACTCATCCTCCCGCAGCGGCAGACCGTCGTCGTGGCGCGCCAGGCAGCCGAGATCGACGCGCTCTCCGGAGGACGCATACGCCTCGGCATCGGTCTCGGCAGCAACGAGGAGGAGGCCATCGGCCTCGGCACTGACTTCCACAACCGCGGGGCCCGCGTCGAGGAGCAGATCGAGGTCATGCGCATGCTGTGGACACAGGACGTCGTGAACTTCGAGGGACGTTGGCACCACATCATCGACGGCGGCCTCACGGTGCTGCCCGTGCAGCGGCCCATCCCCATCTGGATAGGCGGCGGGCACGGCAGGCGTCCACTCGAGCGTATCGGCCGCCTGGCCGACGGCTGGGTCGCCAGCAGCTCCGCTCAGGGTGACGCCGAAGCGCAACTCGAGACCATCCGCAACGCGTCGGAGGCCGCCGGCCGCCCGCGCGACGCCGTCCAGGTCCAGGGGCGCATGCCGCTCGTGGGAGGCAACGCGGAAGGATGGGCCCTGGCCGCCGAGCGCTGGCGTCAACTCGACGCAACCCACCTCGCGGTCAACACGAGCCGCGGCGGGTTCACGACGGCCGCCGAACACCTCGCACTCGCCGAGCGCTTCATGAACGAGGTGGGCAAGGACCTCGCCGACTAGCCCACCAATACCCTGCAGGGAATACGCTGAATAAGAGGGAGGCCTCGTCGTTCCTGCGAAGGCAGGAACCTCGCAGCCCGTGCCTGATCCCTTCCCCCTTGATGGGGGAAGGTTAGGATGGGGGTGTACCGCAGGCCCGCCAGCCCATCCCTAGACGGGAGCGCCCTCCGGAAGCGCCTCGCCGTTTAGCGTGAACACGGACGCCACTTCCATGTTCTGCACCAGCGACTGCAGGGCGTAGCAGCTCGACTCCGCCATATCGACGAGACGGCGTATGCGCTCAGGCGGCTCGTCCGACTCCACGTTGACGGTCGTCTCGAGTCCCGCAGGGCCACCGACGATGGTGCCCGCGAGCGCGGAGCCGTCGCGGTAGAAGCGCGTCGTCTGCTGCAACCGCACCTTGCTGTAGGCGATGTGGGTCATCTCGCTCAACCGAGCGAGCTGGGTGAGCAGTCAGAATGCGACGCCCGCCGAGAAATAGGCGAGCGGGGAAGGCGCGGTGTCGTCGCCGCCTATGCGGGTCCCTTCGTCGCAGATCATCTCGAACGTGCTGCCCGTCCCGCCGCCGGAGCGGACGCGGGCCAGCTTGCGCTGGCGCTCGAGCGTCTCCGCCTCGACCTCGATGACGATCTCCCGCCGGACACCGTCCTGGCGGGCGGCGTTCGGGACGGACTCCCCTAATTGGACCTTCCTGACGATCTCTTCCATGAGCCGCTCCTTCCGATGAGGTTGCGAGCCGTGCTGAGTGAGATTGGAGGCGACGGGCGGAATCGAACCGCCGAATAGAGGTTTTGCAGACCTCCGCCTTAACCACTTGGCTACGTCGCCGTGACGAATCAGGTTAACGAGAAACGCGCCTCTCCGTCAACGATAGCACGGCACCGCTGGGAGTGGCGGGGCGGTTGGTAGAATGTTGATGGGTGCAAGGAGCGCCTGCCCAACGCGACACTGACCGTCCCCCACCCGAACACGAACATGCCATTACCAGCCCTGCTCATCCCCCTGGCCATCGCCGGCGGCTCAGCCGTGGCACAGGCGGCTGCGAAGCTGCGAAGCCACGAGCGGCTCAACGCGCTGCGCGCCGAGCTGCAGGAGTTGGAAGAGCGTCACCGGGACGAGGTACTCGAGCAGTACGACCAGCAAGTGCATCTCTGCCACCGGCTGGGTGTGCCGGAGCCGGAGTACCCGGCTTCCCTCCAGGAGAGTGAGACGCTCCCCGAACCGCCGCCGCTGTGGCGGCGGGTCCTCAGACGCCGGAAGCGCACCGTCGCCGACGGCTCTCCGCACTCCCGGACCAGCATCATCGGACGCCAGGGCGCGGGCTTCGCTGCAGGAACCGTCTGGAAGGTGTGGTCCGCGACGGTCCTCAACATCGTGCGCCCGATGGGAGCAAAGCTGTTGACCCTCTTCCCCGGTGCGGCTCCGGCGGTCGGAACAACCAGTTCACTGGCGTTCGGCATCAGCTTGCGGTTCGCGCTGGGCATCGTCAGCGTGGCCGCCTTCGTCGTGGGGCCGCTCCTGCTGGCGTTCGCCGTCATCCGGGAAGTCCGGAAAGTGCGGAAAGCCCGGCACGAACTGGAGACCATCCGGAGGCGGCGGCACAAGGAACTGACCACGTACAGGTCACGCACGCGGCTGCTGCAGCGGAACGTGCGTATGCGGGCGTACACCAGTTGTCGGGTCAGGCACCGGGTACGACACGCGAGCGTACACGCTACGCGAAGGCGGCGCGGCAGCCGCGCCGCTCCTCGTCCGGGACGTCCGGCCCCTACAACTCCAACTCAGCGCTGACGCCGTACTCCTCCGCGAGCGCCGCGAGTTTGCCCCACGTCGCATCCTCCACGAAGATGCCTTCCTGCAGGCGGCGCTGCGTGTTCCGGTGCTCGATCTCGCCGGGGTAGAGGATCTCGTCGAACCCCGCCGCCCGCTTGGACGCCTTCAGGTAGCCCGCGAGTTCCGTAACCTGCTGCTTGAACTCTTCCAGCGGGCGGAACGCCGAGACGTCGAACACGGCCATGAAGCAGCCGTCGTTGTGGAACCCCCGCGGGTCGTGCCCGAAGCCGAGGCCCGTCAGCAGGCCGGAGAGTATCTCCACGATGACGGAGAGTCCGTAACCCTTGTACCCCTCCGAGCCGCCGAGCGGCAGCAGCGCGCCGCCCTGCTCGCGCATGACATTCGGGTCCGTCACGGGGTTGCCGTTGCTGTCGACGACCCACCCCTCCGGGATGGGCACGCCGCGTGCCGCGGCCAGGTCCACCTTGCCCGCGGCAACCGCGCTCGTGGCCATGTCTATGAACAACGGCCCTTCGAGGTTACTCGGCACCGCGACGCAGATCGGGTTCGTCCCGAGCCGGGGCTCTCGTCCGCCGAACGGGGCGACGTTCTTGGTCGTCCTGCCGGAGTCGGCGGTCATCAGGCCGATCATGCCCTCGCGCATTGCCATGAGGGGATAGTCGGCGACACGCCCAACGTGGCTCTGCCGGTAGACCGTCGCGGCGGCGGAGCCCTGCTGTTTCCCCTTCTCGATGAGCAGACTCATCGCCTTTTCGGAAACGACGTACCCGAACCCCCAGTGGCCGTCAGCCACGAGCGTCGACGGCGTCTCGTTGACGATGTCGAACGGCGCTCCGGGGACGATGTGCCCGCGCTTGATGCGGTCGATGTAGGTTGGTATCTGGATGATGCCGTGGGAGTCGTGCCCCGCGAGGTTCGCGCCGATGACGTGGCGGGCGATGACGCCGGCCTCCTCGCCGCTCGCTCCGGCGCACTGGAGCAGGCGGTCGGCGATGTTCTGCAGTCTGTCGTGGGAAACGGTTGGCATGGCTCCTCCGTAGCGTGTAGGCGTGCGCAGCGGATTGTACCGCCAAGCCACCCCTCCCCGTCATTCCTGCACCGGCGGGAATCCCGGTGCCCGACAGGGCACACGTGCGCTGCCCGCGCACACGGGGCGGTGCATGGGGGCTTGTCATGTTGAGCGGAGCGCAGTCCGCGCTTTAGCGCGCAACATCCCCTCGGGGCTATCCCGTCGTTCCTGCGAAGGCCCGCGCTTCAGCGCGCAACCTCGCAGCCTCACCTCTCCCCCTGGGAGAGGTCGCCGCGCAGCGGCGGGTGAGGGCGGCGGAGGCATGAAGAAGCCCCGGCGGCTTGCCGGGGCTTCTCGTTGAATGCCGGGTTGGTGCGCAGGAAGAGATTTGAACTCTTACGGGACTGCTCCCACTGCCCCCTCAAGACAGCGTGTCTACCTATTCCACCACCTGCGCCCGATTTGCTCCGTTTCCGAAGCGGTGATCTGGCAGGAGTGGAAGGATTCGAACCCTCGGCCGGCGGTTTTGGAGACCGCTGCTCTACCAGGCTGAGCTACACTCCTGCGCTACCTCAAAGCGTAGCACTCGCCGCCTCTGAGGGTCAATCGCACGGGAGTGACGCGCACCCCCTTTAAAGTCAGAGCCCCTCCGCTCTGGAGGGGCTGTTGACGGGCGGTAGGCCTTGCGGGAACTGGATGGCCCGGCAACCCATACCGTCTTCAATCACAACGTTACACGACGGATACCGTGTGAGCACGAGACATTAACGCCTGCGCCACGCATTGTCAATACGTCTCTATTGCGAATCTCCAACCAGAATATCCAGAGAGATTTACGGCACGGATTGTTGGTTGGCATGCACGAGCATAAGGCGGAGGCAGTTAGCAGTGCCTCGCTGGGTTGTCAACAATCATGCCGCATGCAACCCGATCAGGGAGACGTAGCGGGGTGCACCAGGTGTGATCGCTCGATGGCTGGGGGAGGGTCAGCCGCCACTCGAACTGGTGCGCTGTGGCGCGCGAGGGCGGCTGCTTCGGCCCTTTACTGGTCCGATCCGCCAAAACGTAACGCCACCCTGCGCGTCGAGGGCGGCAAGCCCGTCCCCGTCAGGCCGCCAGTACAGTTCGGCCACTGAGTCCCCCACATCTTCGGCCCCGATCGGGCTGCCGTTTCCATTTTTCTGCAGCGACCACACAACCACGGCGCCATCGCGCGCGCCCGATGCCAGGCGCCTCACGCCGGGCGCGAATGTTAAGGTCGTTATGGACTCTTGATGAAACTCCAGAACGCCGGGCCGCGTGCCTTCGGGCCCCTTTCCCCGGAAGCTCCAAACCGTGACCGCCTCTCCACCACCGGTGGCCAAAAGGGTGCCGGCGCTATCGAAAGCCAGGGCCGACGGCTTGCCGGGATACCCTGACATCATGGAGTCCTGTTCCGTGGACCGACGCCAGAAGTGCACCGTGTTGTCCTGGCTGCCGCAGACCACGATATCCCCGTTCGGGCTCAACACCATCGACACCAGGGACCCCTGCCACTCCATCTTCTGGCGAAGCGAGCCGGTGGAAGGGTTGAAGAACGACACTCGGCCGTAACAGGCCGTGGCCAGCTCATCTGTGCTCGACCAGGCGATGGCGCTGACGGTGCTGGGGTGATCGTCAGACCGCCAGACCTCCGCTCCGTCCGCGTCATACGCACAGACCTGCCGGGAGCACGAGGCCGCCAACAATCGGCCGTCCGGCGACCACGATACGTTTTCCACCCAACCGCTGCCGACGTCGATAGAACGGGTTATCTGACCTTCGGCGGCGCTCCAGATCAAGACTCGCCCGTCCTGGCCGGCCGTAGCGAACTCGGTCCCACTCGGGTGGACCGCCATCGCGAGCACACCGCCTTCATGAACCTTGTGCCGCTCCCAGACGGCCGCGCCGGATCTGCCATCGAAGCCGTACACGCCACCCCCGGCATCGCCGACCACCAGCGCCTCACCGCCCAGGACCCAACCTCCGGCGATAGCGTAGTCGCTGACCGTCGCAAACCAGCCTCGGTCAAGAACGCCCGCGGGGCTGCTGGCCTTTAGACCAGACATGCTTCGAATTCCTCCCGCATACTCTGTCCATCGAGGTTGCGGCCGATGAAGACGAGCTGATTGCGCCGGGGCGCGTCCCCCCATTCTCGCTCCGGCTGTCCGTCAAAGAGCATGTGGACCCCCTGGAAAACGAAGCGGCGCGAGTCTCCCGCGATACTGATGAAGCCCTTCATGCGGAAGATGTCCACCCCACGCTCACTGAGCAGTTTGCTAAGCCAGTCGTCGAGCCTTTGGGGATCGCAGTCGCCGTCTCTCTCGATAGAGATCGAACCCACCTCATCGTCGTGCTCGTGCTGAGCGACCCAGGTCCGGTCGGCCTTGACTGGAACCACCGCTCCATCCGCGTTCCTCAGGTGGAGCTGGAACTCCTCCGCCAGGTGCTGGGCGTAAAGACCAAACAGCCCCGGCGTATCGACTTCAAGGAAGAAAGACTTGCTTCCCGGGACATCGAGCCGGAGGTTCACATGCTTGTCGAAGGGAATCTCTCCCTCCGGCTGAATGATTTCCGCTGGTTCGGCGAACTCCCGGACACACCACTCCGCACCCTCCCGGAGGGCAGCGTCATCCGTGGCCTGGCCAGACACGACGACCAGCGACATCGCCGGATCGGGTCCTTCGGCAAGCTTGAGTTCGTAGCGGCCGGTATCGAGCGAATAGACCCCCGTCCACTCGAAGGGATACTCCGGCTCGAGGAAGGTGGGACGACGCTGGAGGACCTCGTTCAGGTTGAAGGCGCCGAGGTCGAGGACAGTGTCGACGGGTACGTCCGCTCGCTCGCTGCGCACGACTCGCGCCATTCGGTTCATGCCTCGGAGTCGAGCTTCCAAACTGTCGAGGGCCTCGCCGTTGACGAGGTCCGTCTTGTTGAGGAGGAGAACGTCTGCGAACGCGATTTGCTCCGTGCTTTCTTTGCTTCGGCCGAGCTGCTGGTTGATGTGGGCCGCATCGACGAGCGTGACGATCCCGTCAAGCGAATACTCCGCGCGAAGCTCGTCATCCATGAAGAACGTCTGCGCGACCGGACCGGGATCGGCGAGCCCCGTGGTCTCCACTAGCACATAGTCGAACTTGTCACGGCGCTTATTGAGATTGTTGAGTACGCGGATCAGGTCTCCGCGCACCGTGCAGCAGATGCAACCGTTCGACATCTCGAAGACCTCCTCGTCAGCGTTGATGACGAGGGCCTGATCGATGCCGACCTCCCCATACTCGTTCTCTATCACGGCGATGCGCTTGCCGTGCTCCTCAGTCAAGATCCGGTTGAGCAGGGTCGTCTTGCCAGAGCCGAGGAAGCCGGTGAGGATGGTGACGGGTACTCTGCGAGACGTGTTCATATAGGGTCCTCCTTTAGACCATATTGATACGAAGTATCGCTCTGTAGGAGTGCAGGCTACCCCGCCGGTGGTGCAGCTGTCAACCATTACGGAAACATCTACCTCAGGCGCATCCTCTGCTGTTGTCTCATCCTCTCCAGCGCCGCTTGACACTCCCGGCGCCCGCCACTAGCCTCCCCGCCGACCCCAGCACCGGAGCAGCAAACGTGTCCATACTCACTCCCGCGATGCAGGCCGCCGTCGGACGCGACGGCGAGGCGCGCACCGCCGTCATTGAACGCGGCGCCATCGAGCGCTTCGCCGCCGCCATCGGCGACGACAATCCCGCCTACCCCGACGTCGCTCCGCCGACCTTCCTGCGCTCCGTCGGCCTCGCCATCCCCACCCTGCCCGACAGCGAGAGCGTGCCGCGCGTGCTGGACGGCGGCAGCGAGTGGACGTACGGCGAGCCGGTGCGTCCGGGCGACGCCATCACGATCGTCACGCAGATGGAGACGCTCATCGAGCGCGAGGGACGCATGGGGTCGATGCTCATCGCCACCTACGTCACCCGCTACACGAACCAGCGCGGCGAACTCGCCGCATCGCAACGCAACACCCTCATAAGGATGCCCGCAGCATGAGCACGCAGCCGTACCTGGACGACGCCGCAGTCGGCACGGAACTCCCCGCGCTGGTCAAGGAGCCGACGACCCGCCAGCTGGTGATGTACGCAGGCGCGTCCGGCGATTTCTACGAGATCCACTACGACAAGGACTTCGCCGCGGAGCAGGGCCTGCCGGGCGTGATCCTGCACGGCGCGCTGAAGAGCGCATACCTCGGCCAGCTCGTCACGGACTGGGTTGGGGCGGAGGGGCGGCTGCTGTCGCTCTCGGTCCGCTACCGCGAGATGGACGTTCCGGGCGACGTGCTGACGTGCAAGGGCACGGTGGTGGAGCGTGACGAGGACGCAGGCTCCGTGCGCTGCGACATCTGGATAGAGAACGGCGCTGGCGTTCGCACGACCACAGGCGAAGCCGTCGTGGCGCTGCCCTCGCGCTAGTCCGCCCCGTCCTGCAGGGCCTCCCACTCCTCGCGGGTCAACTCCATCAGGATGAAGTTGTACCCCGCGCGGCGCACGGGCTTCACTTCGCGGAACCCGCACATCGCGAACGCGCGCCGGGCGCGGGCGTTCCACTCCAGCGTGTGCAGGTAGAGCCGGCTCATCGCCGGGTTCCTGAAGCACTGGCCCACCAGCAGTTGCACCGCCTCCCGGCCATAGCCCCTGCCCCAGTAGTCCCGGTTCCCGACCAGGATGCCAACCTCGCACTGGCCCTTGAAGTTGTCGATGTCGTACACCATGCAGTTGCCGATGTGCAGGCCGTCCAGCGTGTCGATGCCGTAGCGGCGGACCCAGGGCGTCGGGTACCTCAACTCGTTGGCGTAGTCGCGCAGGAAGTCCTCCAGCGGCTGCCGGAGGCGGGGCGCGGCGTCGAGTTCGGCAAGCTCCTGGTCGGACCGCCAGCGATGGTCGTCCTCGCCGTCCTCGATGCGCTTGTCGCGGATCACGACCTTCTGCCCTCGGATGCCGTTCTCGCTCATCGAACGGGCTCCCCTGCATCCAGCGCCGACATCGCCCGCTGCAACACCTCGCGCTCCGATGGGTAGGTCAGCGTGTCGCGGGCTTCCACGGCGGAAACCCAGCGCACGACGTCGAACTCCGGGTCGTGGTCGTCGAACGAGCCGCCGCACGGTCGCATGAGGTAGAAGTACACGCGCTTGTGGATGCGCTCGCTGTCGCCGGTGAACCAGTATTCGATGTGCCCCAGTGGAGCCGCTATCTCCACGGACAGCCCGGTCTCCTCCCGCACCTCGCGCAGGGCCGTCTCCTCCAGAGTCTCGCCAGCGTCCGGAGTGCCCTTGGGCAGCGCCCACAGGCCGGTCTTCAACCGGCCGCAGACGGCAATCATCACGTCGCCGCCATGCTCCTCGCAGACCACGCCGCCCGCAGACACAGCCTGCGTAACCCGGGAACCGCCTGCCATGGCTACGGCTCCTGCAACGTGAGCATGGAGAAGTCGCCCTCGTCGGCTTCCAGCACGCGCAGCGCTTCCTGCGCGGCCTCGCTCAGCGTCGAATCGCCCTGCTCCACGTAGTGCTTGAGCAGTCGGCGCGCCGCCGTGCCGCCGATGCCGCCGACGGCATGCACCGCCGCGAGCGCCACCTGCGGGTCGTCGTCGTTCGTCAGTTCGTGCAGGTGGGGCAGCGTCTTCGCATCCGCGAGTTCACGGGCCGCGTTGGCTGCCTCGAAACGCATCGCGGCGATGTCGCTGCCGAACTCCGCCACGATGACGGGCAGCCACGCCGGGTCGCAGGTGCGCCCCATCGCGTAGACGGCGCTCTGCCGCAGCAGCGGTTCGCCGCTCTGGTAGGCCCACCGTATCCACCCCGGAACGTCCGGGTGGCGCATCGGCGCTATCGCCTCCAGCGCTCGGCGGCGCACCGCGGCCTCCTCAGCCTCGTCCTCCACCGCGCCGAGAAGCGCGCTCCGCAACATCGCGGCGTCGCGCTCTATCAGCTTCCCCGCCTCGGCCATCTCCGCGAAATGGCCCAGCGCGCTGGCGGCAGCCGCCCGCGCCTCGTGGGAGTCGTCGTTCTCGAGCATCGCCGTGAGCGGAGCGATGACCGTGCGGTCCACGGTCTCCCACAGTCCGGCAGCGGCGCTCGCACGCACGGAAGCGTCGTCGTCCTTGAGTGACGCACACAGCAGAGCGGTGAACTCCATCTCGATGTTGTCCTCGGCCATGCCCGTCACCGCGCGGATGATCATCAGCCGGCGCGCCGTGGGGATGTCGCTCCATACCTGTAGCAACTCGCGTTGCTCCTCGAGCGCCAGCCCGCTGAGGCGTCCGAGCAGGGACGGCTTCAGTTCGGAGCCCGCGTCGAGCAGTTGGGGGATGACGTCGCCGAGCGCCATGACTAACCCGTGCTGGATACCGAGATCCCACCGACGGCGATGGCGGGAGCGTAGAGGCTTCCCATCCAGCGTCCCTCGCTCCCCAGCGCCAGCACGTCGTTCAGGGCGCGGTATGCATTGCCGGATATCATCGTGTTCTTCACGCGGCCAACGACGCGGCCGTGCTCCACCTTATACCCCAGCAGTATGTTCGCATTGAAGTCCCCGCCCAGCACGTTGCTTTGCCCCGCGCCGAGCAGCCGCTCCACGATGAGCGCCTCTTCCATACCCGCGATGATGTCGTCCAGCGCAGCGTCGCCCTCGTCCACGAGCAGCACGCTCGTGGACGGTCCCGGCAGCGAGCCGAGTCCGCGCTCGCCCGCACCGGTGCTCAATACGCCCGCCTGTCCCGCCGTCTGCAGGTCGTAGAAGAACGCTGACGCAACGCCGGACTCGATGAGCGGCATGCGGCGGCTGGCCACGCATTCGTCGTCGGCAGGCCGCGCGCCCGCCACGCCGGTGAGCGTGGGGTCGTCGGTGACGCTGAACCGCTCGTCCACGATGCGCTCCCCGAGCCGTCCCACGAGCGGCGACGTGCCCTGCAGCACGGACTTGCCGTTCAACCCGGCGAGCAGCGGCGAGAGCAGCACGCTCCGCACCGCGGTCGGCATCAGGATCACAGGCATGGTTTTCGTCTCCGCTGCCGCCGTCTCCTTCGCCCATTCGAGCTGCCGGATGACGGATTTCACGACACCGGAGGGGTCGTGCAACGCAGCGATGCTGCTCTCGCTATCCATCGTGAAGAGCATGTCCTCGCCGCGTATCACCGTACCCTCGAACCCGAGCTGGAAGCGTGAGCGCTCATACGCAACGCTGCCGCCCCGGCTGTTGACAAGCGCAAGCGTTGACGTGGACTTGCCGACGCCACCCTCAACCTGCGCCTCGGTGGAGTAGGCGCGCAGGTCCGCGATGGCCCGCTCGCCCAGCGCCACCATCTCTTCGAGCGTCGCTTCCTCAACGGACGAGTCGTACGGCCGCACGTCCGGGTAGGACTGCGTGCAGGGGAATTCGAAATGCGCCTCGGCGCCGAACGGGGCCGTCTCGATGGCGGCGTCGACCAGCGCCTGCGGCTCGTCCAGGTTCGACGTTGAGCTGAACCCGACGCGCCCGTCCTTGATGATGCGGAGCGCCGCGCCCATGGCGTCGTTCGCGTCGACGCCCTTGATGACGTTCGCTTCGAACCGCACGGGCGTGCTGGACGACGCGGCGTAGAAGACCTCCGCCTCGTCGGCGGAACGGAGCGCCCGCTCCAGTATCTGCTCCGCCGCTGCCCTGGCCTGTTCCGGGGAAACGATGGCTACGCTCCTCCGATGAGACACTGGCGGATGCGGATGTGGGGGCTGCCGTTGGAGACCGGCAGGGGGCTCTGCCCCGCCTTGCCGCAACCGCCGCCCTCGTTCATCTCCAGGTCGCCCGCGATGGCGTCCAGGTTGTGCAGCGTCGTGAACACGTTGCCGGAGAGCATCACCGGCCTGCACAGCTCCGCGATCTTGCCGTTGCGGATGCGGTACGCCTCTCCCGCGGAGAAGGTGAACATCTCCATGGAGGTCATGCCGCCGTACCAGTTCTTCACGTACAGCCCGTCCTCGACGTCCGCGAACAGATCGTCGACGCTCGACTCGCCGGGGACGATGAACGTGTTGGTCATGCGCACGATGGGCGCGAAGCGGTAGTTCAGCGCTCGCGCGTTGCCGGTCGGACGCTCGCCGAGCTTCGCCGCCGTCTCTCGCGAGTGCAGCCGCCCAACGAGCACGCCGTCGCGGATGAGGTCGGTCTCCTGCCCCTGCACGCCCTCGTCGTCGTACAGGTAGGAACCGCGCAGCGTGGGACGCGGGATGGTCGCGCCATCCTTCACGTTCAGGTGCTCGCCACCGAACCGCTTGCCGGGCTTCATCAGCTCCTGCAGGCGCGGCTCCGCGTAGATGTGGTCCGCCTCCGACAGATGGCCGAAGGCCTCGTGGATGAAGACGCCCGCGAGGATGGGGTCGAGGATCACGGTGTACTCGCCGCCCTTCACCTCAGGCGCGTCCAGCAACTGGACCGCCTTCTGCGCCGCCTCGCTCGCGCTTTCCTGCAGGTTCATCACGAACTCGAAATCGCCGAGGCTGCCGAGGCTGATCCCGTACTGCTGCACGTCCGCCCCGTTCCGCGCCTGCGCGTTCAGGCGCAGGTTCACGTCCACGCGCTCCTGGTCGATGTACGAGCCCTCGGAGTTCGCATACACCATGCGGCGCCGAGCGTCGGTGTAGCCAACGCTGGCCGACTGCACGCCCGGCGTGCCCATCATCACGTCCGCGTACTCGTCCAGCACCTCTTTCTTCTCAGCGAGCGCCATGGCGCTCGGATCGCGCCCAAGCACGGGCGGAACGTGGTCCACCACCGGAGGCGTCTCCGCGAGCTCGACACGCTCCCCGCCGATGACCCGCGCCTGCTCGACCGCCTGCCGCACCTTGTACTCGAGGCTGTCCAGGTCGTTAAACGACGCGAACCCCCAACCTCCGCCCGCGAGCGCACGGACGTTGCCGCCGATAGCGCTCCCACGCCCGATCTCTTCCAGATCGCGGGCCCGGTAGCGGATCGTGGACGACGACGCCTCCTCGACGTGCACCTCCACATACTGCCCGCCCGCGTCTTTCAACGCGGCTTCGATCCGGTCACGGATAGCTTCGTCCATCGTCACTTCCGCCTTTCTCGTCATTCCCGCGGAAGCGGGAATCCAGCAGCCCTGGTTGAGGGCCTGGCCCCGTCACTCCCGCTCGTTCAACGCCCGCAATCGTTCGAGCACCTGCATGGTCCTCTGCCGTGCGTCATCTACGTGACGCATCGCTTCGTCGATTCGAACTTGAGCCTCGGCCATCTCCGACAGCGCTTGAGCAAGCCTTGAGTTCCGGTCGTCCGTTGTCATATCTCTCTTCCTTCAGGCAGTCTACCGAAGCACGACGGCGGCGGGCAACGCTGCGCACTGCCCCGAATCCCTCTGCGGGAATGCCCTACGAGGCCAGGGGAACAGCCTTCGAGCGCCTGATCACGCGGTCGCGCGTAAGCAACGGGACGCCGTGCACGATGCTGGTAGCAGCGATGATCTCGTCCGCCGGGTCGCCTCTGAAGTCGAGGCGCGTCGACGCCTGTGCGATTGCCAGGTCGATCGGCCACACGTGCACCCGGCTCAGCACGCGCATCACTTCCCGGTCGTCCAGGTCCAGACCCACGCGGCCCAGTTGCACGAGTTTGGCCAACTCCCACAGCACGATGGCCGAGATTGACCAGTTGTTCGAAGCCAGCAGGCGCTGCTCTGCGGGCCGGAGCGAGCCGCTGACAGCAAAGACGAGGATGTGAGTATCGAGATTAAGCATCTGCATCCCAGCGGACGCCGGTCGTGAAGACGTCGCCCGTCACCTCGATCTTGTGCCGCAGGCTCCCGATGAGGTCGGCGTCCTGGGCGTCCTGGCGGTAAGGGACGACGCGCGCGACAGGCTTGCCGCGCTTCGTGATGACCAGCCCGTCGAGGTCAAGCTGGTCGAGCAACGCCAGGCACTGCTCCTTGAATTTCGCTGCTCCCATCGTCTTCATGACCGCGCCTCCTTCCAGCACATAGACATCTTATATGACTGGTCGTTGAATGTGTCCATTATGAACACATTCCTCGCTCGGGTGGTTCAGTCCATCGTAGTGGCAGCCAGGCTCCGCCCACGCCACACCGCCCCCCGATCACACGCTCCGCACGCCCTCCGGCACCGCCGTTCCCCGCACGACTCCGATGAGCAGCAGCGCCGCGGCGAGCACCACGCCGGTCACCGCGAGCGTGCCCGGCGCGCCGAAAGCGTCCACGAGCAGGCCGAACGGCAGGATGGCCATGGTGATGAACGAGCGCAGCATGAGGTTGATACTCATCACGCGCCCGTACAGCGCCGGGTCCGTCCGCGTGATGATGAGCGTCTGGTTGATGGTGGTGTACGCCTGGTGCGCGAAGCCCGTGCAGAACAGCAGCGCGATGCTGAGCGGGTAGTACGGCGACAGCGCAAAGCCAGCGAGCCCCACCCCGAAAGCGATGCCGACGATCATCTGCGGCATGCCGTTCGCGAGCCGCGAGAACGACGCGACGGTCAGCGAGCCGCAGAACCCGCCGAAGCCTATAGCCGCGTACATGAATCCCAGCAGCTCCGGCCCGATCTCCAGCACTTCCTGGAACACCGGCAGCAGGTGCACGTACGGCATGCCCAGCACCAGCATGAGCAGCAGCATCCCGAACAGCAGCCGCAGGAGCGGCGTCGACATCACATAGCGGAAGCCCAACAGCAGTTCGCCGCGCATCCCGCGACTGCGCTGTTGCTCGGCTCGCCCCGACGGGAACGTGAGCGACATCCCCATGGAGATCACGTGGAACACCGCAACCGTCGCGAACGCGATGAGCGGATCTATCCCCAGCAGGATGCCCACGACACCCGGCGCGGCGACCTGGTTGACGTTCCGTCCCGCCGCCTGCAGGGCAACGCCGTTCGGGATCAGCCTCCTCGGCAGCAGCAGCGGCACGTAGGACTGGCGCACCGGCATGTTGAATGGCATCGCCGTCCCATGAACGAGGGAGAACAGTACGAGGTGCCAGACCTCCACGATCTCCAGGTACAGCAGGACCACGAACATCAGCGCCATCGCCAACAGCGCGGTCTGGGAGGCGAGGAGCACTGCACGCTTGGAGAGCTTGTCTGCCGCTACGCCGCCCAGGGGCGACATGAAGAACATGGGGATGCCCTGCGCAAGCGCGACGACTCCCACCCAGAACGCAGACCCCGTCAGTTCGTAGGCGAGCCACGGGCGCGCAACCTGCGTCATCTGGCCCGCCGCGAACGTGAAGAACGTGCCGCCCCAGAGCCGCCGGTACTGCGCGAACCCCAGTGCGGCGAAGGTGCGCGGGGAACGCCCGGCGCTGCTCTGTTCACCGTCGGATGGCGCGTCTCCGCGCTCCGGCTGCCGCATCACTAGGCGTGCAGCGCCCGGTAGACCTTCTCCGCCGTGACGGGAAGGTCGCGCACGCGAACGCCCACGGCGTCAGCGACGGCGTTCGCTATCGCGGGCGCGGCCTGCGAGTTGGACTGCTCGCCGATGCCCTTGACCTGGTACGGCCCCCATCCTCCGCCCTGCTCCTCGTCCAGCAGCACGGTGCGCAGTTCCGGCAGGTCGGCCGCCGTCGGTATCTTGTAGTCCGCGAACGAGGCCGTGGTGACGCGTCCGTCCTCCACCGTCAACTCCTCCTGCAACCCGAAGCCGATGCCCTGCACCACTCCGCCGTTGACCTGCCCCTGGTGGCCGATCGGGTTGAGTATCTTGCCGGTGTCGTGCGCCGTCGTGATCGTGAGCAGCTTCACCTGCCCCGTCTCGCGGTCGACAGCCACCTCGGCAACCTGCGCCGTGAACGCGGTATACGGGTTGCGGGCCGTGTCCTGCACGTCTCCGAGCCCCACGATAGGCGCGCCGGTGCGCTCCGCGAGCGAGGCCCACGCGGTGCTCTCGCCGGTATCCGTGCGGCGCAGCGCCGGGCCGTCAACCTCCAGCGACTCCTCGGGCCATCCGAGGATGTCCGCCGCCAGCTTGAACAGTTCGCCCTTCGCGGCCTGTGCCGCGTTCCAGACCGCCGCGCTCGCCATGCGCGTCACCCGGGCGCCGCCGATGCCGGAGTCGAACGACGTGCTCGCCGTGTCCCACACCGCGACGCGCACCCGCTCGATGGGCATGCGCAGTTCGTCCGCGACGATCTGCTGCATGACGGTGTAGGAGCCGGTGCCCTGCTCGAACACGGACGTATTGACCGTGACCGACCCGTCCGGGTGCAGCGTGACGCCCGCATGCGTCTCGCCGCCCGCCTGCACGCGCTCGCCGATGGCGACGCCCTTGCCGTAGGCGAAACGCTCGTCCGATGGCCTGGGTTCCGCGTAGCCAGCGGCGTCCAGCGCGGCGTTCAGCGTCTCGACGGAGCGCACCTGCTCGAACACGGTCCCGAGCGAGTCCTCCTCGCCTTCGACAACGAGGTTCTTGCGGCGAAGTTCCGCCGGATCCATCCCCAGCGCCGCGGCGAGACAGTCGATCTGCGACTCCGCCGCGAACATCGCCTGCGGCTCGCCGGGACCGCGCATGTACCCGCACGGGACGTTGTTCGTATACACCTGGTGCTCGATGATGCGCGTGTTCGCCGCACGGTACGGCCCCGCCGCAGCGCTCGCGCCCCCGAGGTGTCCGCCCGGCTTGAACCCCGCGTACGCGCCGCTGTCGTACTCCACCAGCGCCTCGTGCGCGACGATAACCCCGTCGCGCGTCGCGCCCGTGCGGACCGTGACACGCGAGGCGTGGCGCGGGTTCGCGGACGTGAGGTCCTCCGAGTAGTCGAAGACGATCTTCACCGGCCTGCCGGTGCGCGTGGAAAGCATCCACGCGGCGGGGATCGCCATCGCGGAGCCCTTGCCGCCGAAGTCGCCGCCGATGGTGACCGGATTGAACACCACCTCGGAGGCGTCCAGCCCTACCGCCATCGCCACCATACGCTTGCCCGGGTGCGGTGACTTGTTCCCGGCCCACACGTCCACCTTGCCGGAAGGATGCGCCTGCACGAGGCAGGTGTGCGGCTCCAGGTACGCCTGATGCTGGCGCGGCGTCGTGAACGTGTTCTCCACGATGACGTCCGCGTTCGCCATCCCTGCGTCGACGTCGCCCTTCGCCCACTCCCAGACGGTGTAGACGTTGGTCGGCTCCGTGAGCTCCTTCGGGTAGCCCTTCACCTGCATCATGTCCTCGTGCACGAGCGGCGCGCCTTCGGCCTTCGCCTCGTCCATCGTCAGGACGGCGGGCAGCTCCTCGTACTCCACCTCGATGAGATCGAGCGCGCGCTGCGCGATGTCCTCGTCGTCCGCTGCCACGGCCGCCACCTGCTCGCCGATGAAGCGCACGACTCCCTGCGCGAGCACCGGGATGTCCAGCACCGCGCGTCCGTGCCGCGCCCCGTCGAAGATGTCGGCGCCGGTTACCACAGCGTGCACGCCCGGCACCTGCGAGGCGGCAGACGTGTCTATCGAAACGATGCGGGCGTGGGGGAACGGGGAGCGCAGCGTCTTCCCGAAGAGCGCTCCGTCCAGCTGTACGTCGGCGGTGTAGTTGGCGCGGCCTGTCGTCTTGTCGACGCCATCGATACGGGGCGTGGGCACGCCGATAGCGCGCCCGTTGGGTTGAGCAACCATCGCAAACTCCGGCAAAGATCAGGGATGCCGCAAGGATAGCACGGAGCGCCCGCCCCTTCTCCTGAAGGAGCGGGTGAGGGCACTCCGGGGTGGGGCGTGGGTGGCGCCCTGCCCCGCGCTTCAGCGCGCAACCTCACAGCCCGGTCTGGTGTAGGGGCGGTTCGCGAACCGCCCGTGTCCCAGGCGTGAACCGGCGCTACCCCTCCATCCTCGAATACGTGTCCAACGCAGCCATCAACTGCGCCGTCGTCGTGTTCGCGCCGCTGACGGTGATGGACACCTTCTTGCCGGCCAGCGACTCCCGCTGCTTGTACGCTCCTGCCGTGGCCGTAGCTCCTGCGCCTTCCGATAGCGTATGCGCCTTCTCGATGAGCAGACCCATGGCCTGGCGTATCTCGTCGTCGCTGACGAGCACGAAGTCATCGAGTGCGTGGCGGATGATCTGTTGGGAAAGCTCGTAGCCGGACATCGTGGCGATGCCCTCGGCGAAGGTATTCATCGGGGCCTGCACCAACTCCCCCTGCTGCCAGGACAGGAAACCTGCCGGCGCTCCTTCAGACTGCACCGCCCTGACCTTGATGTTCTCGTCGATCGCACCGGCGACCACACAAGCGCCAGCCACACCGCTGCCGCCTCCCAACGGCAGGTACAACACCTCCACGTCCGGCAGGTCCTCGATGATCTCCAATGCTTGCGTCGCCACGCCCGCGATGAGCAGCGGTTCATTGACGGGATGCACGTAGCGGTAGCCCTCCTCCGCGGCCAGCCGGTCGCAGAGAGCCTTGGCCTCGTCGAAGTTGTCGCCGTGGAAGACGAGTTCCGCGCCCAGGGCCTCCATGGCGGCCACCTTCTGCGGGTTGGGGTCCTTCTCAGGCAGGACGATGAGCGCCCTCGCCCCGAATATCCGGCAGGCGTTGGCTATCGACTGTCCGTGGTTGCCGGTCGAGGCCGTGATGAGCCCCCGGCTCCGCTCTTCCTCGCTCATGTGCGCCAGCAGGTTGATGCCGCCGCGCATCTTGAACGCGCCCAGCGGATGGTGCTCCTCATGCTTCAGGTACACCTCGGCATCGAACAACCGGCTCAGCCCCGCCGAATACTGCAGCGGCGTGCGGTTCAGGTAGGGCGCGATTGTCTTTCGCGCCTCGTAAACGTCCCGTATCGTTGGCGGCTGCATCACGTCGCCAATGCCTGGCGCAGCAGTTCGGCGAACCGCTCCCGCTGCCACGCGCGCACGTCCGCCGACACGCACTCAGCGTCCAGCGACTCCGGCGCGCGCGCCAGCCGCTCCAGGCTCCGCATCGGCCAGAGGATCGAGGGGTCGACCTCCAGATCTGCTCCAAGGTTGGCGCGCCATCGCTTGAGCTGTGTCAGCCGCGCGGACTCGGCTTTCGTCATGCGCGGGAACAGTGGCTGTTGGGGGCGTGGACGCCGCAGCGGGGGCGACGCTACACCTGCCCTGATGGCGGCGCGGACACCCCGTCCGTAGCGTCGGACGAGCGTGGGGCTCATCCCCGGAACGTCCTCCATCGCCGCGTCCGGATGCGCCGCGAGGTAGACGAGCGCATGCGCGGGAAGCACGTACCCCGGCGGGCGGTTCAGCCGCAGCGCCTCCGCCTCGCGGAACTCGTACAGCGGTTTCAGCACCGCCAGGCCCTTGCCGTCCAGCACGTGCGCGCCCTTCACCGATAGCCACGCTGTCTCCGGGTCCGGCGGGACGTAGCGTATCTCCGTGAGACGCTCGCACTCCTCCGCTACCCACGACTCCCTGCCGAGCGCGCGCAACCGCTCCTCGATCACGTTACGCAGGTCGGGCAGGTGCACCACGTCGGAAGCGGCGTAGGTAAGCGCATCCTCCTGCAGCGGACGCCGCGACCAGTCGGCCCGCCGCAGGCGCTGGTCCTTCGGGATGCTGATGTCCAGCAGCTCTTCGAGGAGCGACGCCAGCCCTACCCGCTCGATACCCGCGAACCGCGCCGCGATGGACGTGTCGTAGCAGTTGGCGAACGTGAAGCCGAAGTCCCGGTGCAGCCCGCGCAGGTCGAAGTCGCCGCCGTGCAGCACCTTCTGGACGGCGTCATCGCGGAACAGATCGCCTATGGCGCTGTAGTCCAGGCCGGCCAGCGGGTCCACGATGTCCGTCCGCTCGCCGTTCGACAGTTGGAGCAGACAGACCTTCTCCGGATAGTGGTGACGGCTGTCGGCCTCGGTGTCAACGCCGACCATCGAGGAAGACGCGAGCGCCTCGACCGCATCGTCGAGCGCCTGCTGCCTGTCGAGGAACGAGTACGGCGGAGCGACGGTTGGATTGGAGGGAGATGCCACGTGTGATTCGATATTGCGATGATGCCCCGTATCCGCGATGCCGGTCAATCAGATTTCGGCGCAACTCCCTCGTCGTTCCTGCTCACGCCCGCGCCTTGGCGCGCAACCTCGCCTCATGTAGGGGCGGTTCGCGAACCGCCCCCGCCTCTCGTCGCATCCGTCGTCCCTCCGAAGACCCGCGCTTGTCCCGCAACCTCCGCAGCCCAGGCGGGACGGAAGGGAGAGTGTCATGTTGAGCGCAGCGCAGCGGAGTCGAAACATCTCTCGGGAAGCGCTCGTGTCCCCGATCACGCTCGCGCTTGAGCGCGCAACCTCCCCTGGTGTAGGGGCGGTTCTGCGAACCGCCCCCGCCTCTCGCCGCATCCGTCGTCCCTCCGAAGGCCCGTCCCTCACTCCCCACGAAGCCGCGCCCGCCCGCCGGTCTCCCGCGCCAGCAGCGCCAGCATCAGCGTCGCCACCAGCAGCAGCACCGTCATCGTGAAGAACGACACGTCCGGGAGGACGAAGTGGTACAGCGCCGCCAGCAGCAGGGGTCCCGCCGTAGCGCCCACCGAGTTCGCCAGCATGGAAAGGCCCATGTACATCCCGCGCTTCTCCGGCGGCGCCAGGTCCATCGCGAACGTCTGCGACGTTCCC
The DNA here is from genome assembly GCA_965208625.1 of Dehalococcoidia bacterium. Lineage (GTDB taxonomy): Bacteria > Chloroflexota > Dehalococcoidia > Lucifugimonadales > Australimonadaceae > Bin16. The sequence continues at coordinate 8,690 of OZ242348.1, read as the reverse complement.
ATACCCGCCGCTTCGCCCATGCCGAGGAAGACCGCCGCAACCAGCAGCGCCGCGTACACGTCGCCCACGGTCAGCGCTACCGCCGCCGCCGCCATCAGCAGCAACCCCGGCCCGAGCGACCACTTTCGTCCGAAGCGGTCCGCGATCATCCCGTTCGGGAATGCCCAGAGGAACGCCAGCGCAGACGTGAGGCTGATGAGGAAGCCAACGACCGCCTCGTCCAGGTTCAGCGCATCCACCGCGTGCACCGGCAGAAGCGTCTGCACGATGCCCGCATTGGCCATCGAGAACACGGCCGTAGCCATCGCCACCACCGCGAACGTCCGGTTGCGGAATGGCTCGAACGACAATCTTGCCCGCTGCCGCCCCGGTGCGTCCGGCGCGGCAAGTTCCTCAGGCCGTGTCTCCTTCACCATCGTCAGCACGACCACAACGATGACGACCTTGCTCACGCCGTTCAGCAGGAACACCGACTCCAGCCCGTACGTCGCCGCCAGCACGCCGCCCAATGCAGGGCCCGCGACGAACCCCAGCCGCGTCGCCATGTTGCGCAACGCCAGCACACGGCCCCTGCTCTCTATCGTGGTGACGTCGGAGAGCAGAACGTTCGAGCTCGTCGCCCACATGGCGACGCCGATCTGACCGATGACCTCCAGCACGAAGAACGTGACGAAGTCGTCCGCGAAGTACTGCCCGACGTTGGTGACGCCCCGCACGATGGGGCCCATCAGCACCATCGGCTTGCGCCCCAGCTTGTCGGTGAGGAATCCGGTTATGGGACCGGTGAACGCCCGCGGCACGGCATTGGCGGCGAGCATCACGCCCACGAGGAAGACGTTGCCCGTGACAGCCAGCACGAACAGCGGGCGTCCCAGGTTCTGAGCGCCCGTGCCGAACCCCCACGTGAAGAAGGAGAAGAAAATGGGGGCATGAGTGAGGGCGGGGTGCCTCCGCCGGCCTGACGCGCTCATGCGTTACCCGTCGCCATGCCGCGAGCATAGCAGCCTCCGCGCCTCGCGGTGCTCCTCCTGTGCACGGGTCATGCAGGGGGTGGGTGATATCCTCGAATTGAGGGGAGGTGAGGCCATGGCAGTCAAGGAGCGAAGCGCACAGGAAGACGTCCGGCTGTCGTTCGATTGCGCGGCGGACCGGTTGGGCCTGCCGCAGGGCATGTGCAGCATGCTCGTCGAACCGTGGCGGGAACTCCGCGTCTCCCTCCCCGTGCGGATGGACGATGGCCGCGTGGAGGTGTTCATCGGCTACCGCGTGCAGCACAACGCTGTGCGCGGCCCGTACAAGGGCGGCGTCCGCTACCACCCCCACGCCGACGAGGACGAGGTCCGCGCGCTCGCCTCGCTGATGACCTGGAAGACCGCGCTGCTCGACATCCCGTTCGGCGGCGCGAAGGGCGGCATCGAGCTCGACCCACACACGCTGAGCGAGGCCGAACTGAACCGCGTCACGCGGCGCTACACCCGCAGCATCCAGCACCTCCTCGGCCCCCACCGCGACATCCCGGCCCCCGACATGGGCACCAACGCCCAGACGATGGCATGGATGATGGACGAGTACGGCCAGATGCACGGCTACAACCCGTCCGTCGTGACCGGCAAACCCATCGAACTCGGCGGCTCCGCAGGACGCGAGGCCGCCACCGGGCGAGGCGCCGTGTTCGTGCTCATTGAGGCGATGCGCGACCTCGGCATGGAAATGCGCGGCGCACGCATCGCCGTGCAGGGCTTCGGCAACGTCGGCTCTTGGTTCGCGCGCATCGCGCACGAGCATGGGATGCGCGTCGTGGCTGTCGCCGACCTGCACGGGTCGGTCTGCAACGCCAACGGACTGGACATCCCAGCGCTCGCGGAATACGCGAAGGAACACCGCACCGTCGCCGGGTTCACGGGCGGCGAGAACTGCCGCACCGAGGACATCTTCTCCGTCGACTGCGACGTCTTCGTCCCCGCCGCGATGGAGAACGCGCTGACCGAGGAGAACGCGCGAACGCTCCCCACGAAACTCGTGCTGGAAGCCGCCAACCACCCCACGACTCCCGAAGCAGACCGCATCCTCTGTGAGCGCGGCATCCCCGTCCTGCCGGACATCCTCGTCAACGGCGGCGGCGTCACCGTCTCCTACTTCGAATGGACGCAGAACCTGCAGCAGTTCAGCTGGCCGGAAGAGCGCGTGAACGAGGAGCTGCGCCAGCGCATCGTCGCCGCCTACGAGGCGGTCGCATCGAAAGCTAGCGAGACGGGTCAGTCCTACCGGGAAGCGGCCTACGAGATCGGCGTCGAGCGCGTCGCCCGGGCCATCAAGCTGCGCGGCTTCGTCTAGCCGGTCCCTTCCCCCTGTTCGTCCAGCCGATCCCTTCCCCCTCGATGGGGGAAGGTTAGGAAGGGGGCGAACCGGCGGCGTGAGTGGGGTGCCTGGTGTAGGGGCATCCCCTTGTGGGTGCCCTGCCCCGCGCTAAGTGCCTCCCTTCCCCCTCGACGAGACCCTTGCATAACTCCAGTCCCGCGCGTGGTGAGCCAGTCGATATCCCGCTCATGATGAGCTTGTCGAACCACCGCACAGGCTGCCAGATGACGGGGAGTGCAGAGGGGGAATCCCCTCTGCCGGGGGCGTGGGGGTGTCCCCCACAAGCGTACGGGCGGGTGGGTGGGAAGAGCCGCGCTGCGCTGAAGGCAATTACGCAAAGGTCCCTTGATGGGGAAGGTCACGATGGGGTTGAACCCACAGGCTTCCGCGGTGGGGTCGCCAACAGCAGCGCCAGCACCACGATCACCAGCGCCCCGAAGAAGATGAGGAACGCCAGCGTGTAGCTGCCCGTCGTGGACTGGATCGCGCCCGCCAGCACGGCCCCGAACGAGGAGAGCGGCGCGGACAGCAGTTGCGACAGCCCGCGTATCGCGCCAAGGTGCCGCCTCCCGAAGTAGTTGGCGAACAGCATCGTCTGCGCGATCGTCCAGCCTCCCGTGCCGAGCCCGAACAGTACCCCGAATATCGATGCCATGAGGATGTTGTCCGCGAACATGAGGATGATCATGGCGACCGCTGAGAACACGGTGGCTATGGCCGTCCCCCATCGCACGTGGAACTTGTCCATCAGCGCGCCCCACCCATAGGCCGAGAGCGCCGCCGTCCCCATGATGATGAAGACGAACGCGCCGGAGAACGCCTGGCTCACCCCACGGTCCTCCACGCTCGGCACGGCGTGCACGTTCACCGCGGTCTGCGCGAAGATCACCGTCATCGTCGCGATCGTCAACAGCCAGAACGCCGGGGTGCGTTTCGCCTCCGCCAGCGTGAACGACACCTCCCCGTCCGGGTCGGGAGGGGGAGCGCCGGGCGCCTGCAAGGCGGCTTCGCCGGGCTGCACGCCGTCCGGCGGCAGACCGTAGTCCTCCGGCCTGCGCCGGATGATCAGCCAGCCGGGGAGCGCGATGAACAGGAACGCCATCAACGCAAGCGCGAAGTAGGCGTGCCGCCACGAGTAGGCCAGGATGAGCGGCGTCACGATTACCAGTGGCACGAGCGCCTGTCCCGCCCGCAGGCCGATGCTCATGAACGACACCGCCCGCCCTCGCTTGCGGATGAACCAGTTGCCCAGCGCAACCGTGAGGCCCAGGTTCACGCCGGTGAGCGCAGCCGTCCTCCCCACCCCGAAGAACAACCAGAACTGCCACACCTCCTGCATGACCGCCAGCCCCAGCAGCGCCGCGGTAACTATCATCCCCGCGACCACCACCGCCGTCCGCGCGCCGTACCGGTCCAGCAGGTGTCCGACCGCCGCCGACCCGATCGACCCGCCCAGGCTGCCGATGGTGAACGCCATGGCGGTCTCCCAGCGCGCCCACCCCAGCTCCTCCTCGATGGGCGTCACGAAAACGGACAGCACAGGCCCGTACATCGACACCTGCGCGAACGTCACCACGACGGACGTGCTGACGATCGCCCAGCCGTAGAAGATGTTTTTGAAGGGCCAGAGCCGCGAGAGCGGCTGTTGCTGCTGCTCACGCATCAGGCCGTCGCTCCCGCCGTTGTTGGAACGCGCAGCGGCTTCGCGAGGTAGAACGCGGCACAGCCCACGGCGAACGTCGCCGCGGCTGCGACGAACGCAGCGTCGTAGCTGCCCGTCGCATCAAATACGAACGCCGCTACGAGCGGCCCGCTGATGCCCAGCAGCCCCTCGACCGGCGAGATGAACCCCTTGATCGACCCTGCGTGCAGACGCCCGAAGTAGTTCGGGATCATGATCATCTGCGCCACCGTCCAACCGCCCGTCCCGAGGCCGAACAGCGCGGCGAATAGCACTGCCATCGGGTACGTCTCCGCCACGAGCAGCACGCCCATCGCCAGGAAGAACAGCCCCATCGCCGCCATGCTCACGTAGCGCACGTGGATGCGCTCCACCAGCATCCCCCACCCCATCATCGAGACCGCCGCGACGCCGGTGAAGATGCTCGCCACCGTCACCGCCAGCCCCTGTGAGATGCCCTTGTCCTCGAAGTTCGCCACCGCATGTACGTTGATAGCGATCTGCGCCGAAAGCCCGGCCGCCATCCCCAGGGTCAGCAGCCAGAGCGTCCGCGTCGCCCGCACCTGCCGAAGCGTCCACGAATACTCTTCCGCTATCGTCGTTCCTGCGGAGGCAGGAACCCCGCCTGGTCCCTTCCCTCTTGATGGGGGAAGGTTAGGATGGGGGTGATCCGGAGCCCTGTCCCCATCCGGGCGCAGCCCGAAGTCCTCAGGCCTCCGCCGTATGAACATCAACGACGGAATGGTGATGAAGAGCGCCGCCACGACCCCCAGTACGACGAACGACTCGCGCCATCCCAGTGTAAGCAGCACCGGCAGGATGAGCAGCGGCACGATGGCCTGCCCGGTGCGCTGTCCGGCGGCGCGCATCGCGATGGCGCGTCCGCGCTTGCGGATGAACCAGTTAGCGATGGCAACCGACGTGCCGAGCCCCACGCCCGCGACAGACACGGTCCGCGCCACCCCGTACGCCACCCAGAAATGCCACGGCTCGGTCATCGCCGCGATCGAAAGCAGCCCCGCCGTCACGAGCAGTCCGGTCACGCTCATCACGCCCCGTGCCCCATAGCGGTCCACGATCGGGCCGACGACCGAGGCCAGCAGCGCACCCCCCAGGCTCCCCACCGTGAACGCGACCGTTATCGTCGTGCGCGACCACCCAAGCTCATCCTCGATGGGCTTCACGAACACCGAGAAGACAGGGCCGTACATCGGGACCTGGGCGATGGAGATGAAGAAGCTGGTGAAGACGATTGCCCAGCCGTAGTAGGCGCGCGACGGCCACAGACGGGGCAACTGCTGTATGCGCGCGGGGCCGCTCTCCATGAGGCCCCTACCATACACGCCCCGCGTCCCTTGTCATGTTGAGCGTACCCGGAGGCGGAGTCCGCGCTTTAGCGCACAACATCCTCTCGGGCGGCTTGGTGTAGGGGCATCCCTTGTGGGTGCCCTCCCCGCACCACAGCGGGGCATACCCCGTTCGCGGTGATGGGGTCCCCCGCTCATGGTGAGCCTGTCGAACCACCCGCGCAGCGGCGGGTGAGGACGCCCCCTACGACCTCCGCACCCGCCCCAGCAACGCCAGCGCCGCCAGCGGTATCGTCACGACGCCGATGATCGCGATGCCCAGCAACGCCACGAAGATGTCCTCCGGCACCCACCCATCGCTGATGAGCGAACGCATCCCGCGCAGCAGGTAGGTCACCGGGTTGTACCGGACGATGGTCTCCATCCAGCCGGTCATCGCTTCCTGCGGAACGAACACCGGGCTCAGGAAGACCACGGGGAAGAAGATGATGAAGCTGGAGTTCACCGCCGCCGGATTGCCCGTCTTCAGCGCGATGGCGTACGGGAAGCCGTTGTAGGCGATCGCCCAGATAACCGTGAGCACGAGCAGCGCGACGATGCCGAGCAACCCCGTCGCGAAGTCGACGCCGATCGCGAACGCCAGGATGAACACCGGCACCGACATCGCCACCGCGAGCGCCATGTCCGCCACCATGAACCCCAGCAGCATCGCCAGCCGGTTCACCGGGGACAGCGCCAGGCGGTCGAAGTAGCCGTTCTGTATGTCCAGCACCAGTATGTTCGCGCGGCTCAGCCCTGTTACCGCGAACAGGATGGCCACGGGTATCTGGAACGCCTTGTAGTCGAAACCTTCCGAGGCGGCCCCGGTCGGTATCTCGGTCAGGTCCTGGAGCGCTCCCACGTTGATGACGAAGAAGAACACCGGGATGATGAGCGCCGGGATGAGCGTCTCCACGTCGCGGGGGATGGAGCGCAGCGCGCGCCCGCCCAGGCTCATCACGTCGCGCAGGAACCCGGCCCGGCGCGCCGTTACCGGCGTCATGGAGCGTGTTGCGGTGGTCACGAGGCCACCCCCTGCGGCTCCCCGTCGTGCTCCACGTCTTCGGCCTCGGCTTCCATGCGCGCGCCAGTGACGTGCAGGAACACGTCGTCCAGAGTCGGCGTCCGCAGCGTGAGCGAGCTCACCGTCACTCCCGCCTGGTTGAGCGCGAGCGCAACGTCGCTTACCAGCGCCGCACCGTTCGCCGTTGAGATGGATATCTCGTTCTCGTACACGTCCACCTGCTGAACGGAACGCACGCGCTCCAACGCAGCGCGGCCCTGCTCAGGCTCGCCCACGGTCGCAACGATGACGTCGGAGCCCACCGACCGCTTCAGTTCGGCCGGCGTGCCCTCCGCCGACACCACGCCGTGGTTGATGATGCCCACACGCTCCGCGAGCGCGTCCGCTTCTTCGAGGTACTGCGTCGTCAGGAAGATGGTCACGCCCATCTCCCGGCTGATGGCGCGTACGTACTCCCACACGCGGGAACGGCTGATGGGGTCGAGGCCCGTCGTCGGCTCGTCGAGGAACAGCACCTCCGGCGCATGGATGAGCGACGCCGCGAGGTCGAGGCGGCGCTTCATGCCGCCGGAGTACGTCCCGATCATCCGCTTGATCGCGTCGCCGATGTCGACGAGGTGCTCGAGCTCCTCGATGCGGCGGTTCGTCTCCCTCCGGGAGAGGCCGTACAGCGAGCCCTGGAGGCGCAGCAGTTCGAGGCCGGACTGCTTCGGGTCGAGCCCCACGTCCTGCAGCGCCGTCCCGATCCGCAGACGGACCTGCACCGCCTCCGACACCACGTCGAACCCCGCCACCGTTGCGCTGCCGCTCGACGGGAGCAGCAACGTCGTCAGGATCCGGAGGGTCGTGGTCTTGCCGGCCCCGTTCGGGCCGAGGAATCCATATATCTCGCCGGGACTCACCGCGAGGCTGACGCCCTCGACGGCATGCACCTCGCCGAACTGCCTGTAGATGTCTGTCGCTTCTATCGCGTACGTCGTACCAGTCATCCTGCCTCTATCCTCCCAAATGATACTACTCTTCTGTCGTTCCTGCGGAGGCAGGAACCCCGACCCCCACTCACGGTGAACCACTCTCCGCTCACGGCGCAGCCCCCTCCGCTCATGGTGCCCTCACGCCCGCTCATGGTGAGCCTGTCGAACCATCCTGCGGAGGCCCGTGCTTCAGCACGCAACCCCGCCCGGTGTAGGGGCGGTTCGCGAACCGCCCCCGCGTCCCGCCTTTCTCCGTCGTTCTCCACGCCATTCCCCTCACTCCTATCCCTCCGTCGTCCCTGCGAAGGCCCGCGCTTCAGCGCGCAACCCCGCCCTCCGCTCACTGTGCAGCCCCCTCCGCTCATGGTGAGCCTGTCGAACCATGGGCTATCATCGCCCTCGAACCAACCTACCGGCCCCCACCGCGAACGCACAATGGGCCGGTGTCACAGGAGCCACGACATGCACGTCACCGACCGCCGCCGACGCCTGCGCGACTACTTCCAGCGCGAGGGCTGCATCCGTCCCGCGTCCGTGTTCGACCCCGTCTCGTCGCGCACCGCCTACGCCCTCGGCTTCGAGGTGGGCATGCTCGGCGGCTCGATAGCGAGCGCCGTCATCCTCGGCGCGCCGGACGTCGCAGTCATGACGCTCACCGAGCTCGCCGACCAGGTCCGCCGCATCACCCGCGCCTCCGACATCAGCCAGGTCATCGATGCCGACAACGGCTACGGCAACGCGCTCAACGTCATGCGCACCGTTCACGAGCTGGAAGACGCCGGCGCGAGCGGCATGACCATTGAGGACACGTCGCTCCCCAGCCGCTACGGCTCAGGCGGCAAGGAGGAACTCATCTCACTCGACGAGATGACAGGCAAGCTGCGCGCAGCCGTCGCGGCCCGGCAGGACGATGCAACCGTCATCATCGGGCGCACGCACGCCATCAACGCCACGAGTCTCGACGATGCCGTCGAGCGCGTCGCCGCCTACGCCGAGACCGGCGTGGACGCCATCTTCCTCATGGGCATCCGGGAGGAGGCTCACCTGCAGGCTGTGCGCGCCGTCACGAGCCTGCCCTTCATGCTCGGCACGACGCCGGAGTCGCTCACGCCCGACGTCCTCGCCCCCTACGGCGTCAAGATCGCCCTGCGCGGTCACGGCACATTCACCCAGACCGTCCGCACCATCTACGAATCGCTCGAACACCAGGCCTCCGGCGCCCCGTCCGCCGAACTCGCCGACCGCGAACCCACCCCCGAGATGATGGCCACCGCCACCGGCGCCGCCGACTACCGCTCCGCCCGCGA